>NZ_JAROCB010000002.1 GCF_030433675.1 Leifsonia virtsii | reverse complement strand
GCGCTCGGCCTCCTCGGCTGCGCGGCGGCGCTCCTCCGCGATCGCCTGCTCGCGGCGCGCGTGCGCGGCGGCCTCGGCGCGGGCGGCGGCGAGCTTCCGCTCCTCCGCGCGGCGCAGGATGCGCTGCTGCTCCGCCACGGTGCGCGCGGTCGCCTCCATGCGCACCTCGTCGGGCAGCTCGCTCGTCTCGGCCAGGATCCGCAGGGTCTGCTGCAGTCGCACGGCGTTCCGCTCGGTGGCGAGGTACTCGCGGCGCCTCAGCCACACCGGGACCAGATAGGCCAGCCAGAGCACGGCCGCGATCGCGACGACGACCCCACCGCCCATCACATCCCCGTTCATGCCTCTACGGTAGGGGCGGGGGACACCGGGCCCGTGTCACCTGCGGGGGTGTGTCACGGGTTCAGCGGTGCCGGGCCACCGGGAGCGGGACCGCGGCGGCGGCCCGATCCTCCGCCGGGATGTGCGCGGCGTCGGCCGGGACGTTCCCGTCGAGCCACCGGCGCAGCACGCCCTGGCTGAGCTCCTCCGTCACCAGGCCGAAGCAGAAGTGGTCGCGCCAGTCCCCGTTGATGTGGATGTAGCGGCGGCGCAGCCCCTCGTAGCGGAACCCGAGCTTCTCCACGACGCGCAGGCTCGGGCCGTTCTCGGGACGGATGCAGATCTCCATCCGGTGCAGGCCCAGCTGGTAGAAGCAGTAGTCGGTGGCGAGGGCGACCGCGGTCGGCGTGATGTTGCGCCCGGCGAACTCCTCCGCGATCCAGTAGCCGATGGTGGCGCTCGACAGCGACCCGTAGGCGATCGACGAGACGTTCAGCTGCCCGGCGAGCTGCCCGTCCCACTCCACGATGAACGGGAGGCCGTGCCCGGCTCGCGCGTTCGCCAGCAGCGACCGGATGCTCGCACGGGTGTCGAACGACCCGGGCGCGTACGGGCTCGTCGCCTCCCACTGGCGCAGCCAGCTGCGGTTGTCGAGCAGCGAGCGCTCGAGCGCGCGCGCGTCCCGCAACCGGATCGGACGCAACCCCACGCGACCCTCGGCGAGGGTCGGGATCACGATCGCCACGGGCTCTCCCTTCAGCAGTCCGTCAGTTGTCCCGCGCGGAGAGCGTCTGGATCGGACCGGTCGGGTCCGCCGGCATCTCCTCGACGAACTCCACCGGCTCGTCCTCCAGCTCGCTCGCGAACTCGCGCAGCCACGGCCGCAGCTCAGGGCCGAGGTCCTCCCGGTCGATCGCGAGGCGGATGATCGCCTTGATGTAGTCGAGCCGGTCGCCGGTGTCGTAGCGGCGGCCGCGGAACACGACTCCGTACACGCCGCCGGTCCAGTCCGGCGCCTCGGCCATCGACTGGAGGGCGTCGGTCAGCTGGATCTCGCCACCGCGGCCAGGCTCGGTGCGCTCCAGCACGTCGAACACCTCGGGGCGCAGCACATAGCGGCCGATGATGGCGTAGTTGGAGGGCGCGTGCTCCTTGTCGGGCTTCTCGACCAGGCCCGTGATGCGGACGACGTCGTCCTCATCGGTCTCCTCGACGGCGGCGGCGCCGTACAGGTGGATGGAGTCGGGGTCGACCTCGAGCAGGGCGACGACCGTCGCGTGGCGTTCGGCCTGCACCTGCAGCATCCGCTTGAGCAGGTCGTCGCGCGCGTCGATGATGTCGTCGCCGAGCAGCACCGCGAACGGCTCGCGTCCGACATGCATCTTGGCGCGGAGCACGGCGTGGCCGAGGCCCTTCGGGTCGCCCTGACGCACGTAGTGCATGTCGGCGAGGGCGGTCGAGTAGTTGACCTTCTCGAGCCGGTCGGTGTCGCCCTTCTTGACGAGGGTCTCCTCCAGCTCGGCGTTGCGGTCGAAGTGGTTCTCCAGCGCGTTCTTGTTGCGGCCGGTGATCATCAGGACGTCGTGCAGGCCGGCGTCGACCGCCTCCTCCACCACGTACTGGATGGCGGGCTTGTCCACGACCGGGAGCATCTCCTTCGGCATCGCCTTGGTCGCCGGGAGGAAGCGGGTGCCGAGTCCTGCGGCGGGGATCACTGCTTTCGTGACGCGGTCGTGATTAGCCATGCCGCCTACAGTATCCGCATTTCCGCGGAGCACACCGACGGCATCTCCTAGGATTGCCCTATGGACTCGGACACTGCCGCTCATCGCAAGCGCGCCCTGCGCGCCGAGCTCCGCGAGCGCCGGCAGAACCTCACCAGCACCGAGCGGCAGGCAGCGACGGCGGGTCTGACCCGCAACCTGGTCGACCTCGCGACCGACCTGTCGGCCCGCTCGGTCTCCGCCTACCTCTCCACGCAGATCGAGCCCGACACGCGTCCGTTCCTCAACTGGGCGCACGCCCAGGGCCTGCGCGTGCTGCTTCCGGTCTCCCGCGAGGACGGCCTGCTCGACTGGACCACCGGCGACGGCGAGTCCGAGACCGAGGGGCTGTTCGGCCTCCCGGAGGCGGTCGGCGAGCTGCTCGGTCCGATCGCGATCAACGACGTCGACCTGATCCTGGTCCCGGCGGCAGCGGTCGACGTGACCGGGATGCGGATGGGGTGGGGCCGGGGATACTTCGACAAGACCCTGGGGAGCATGGAAAAATGTCCCCCGGTGTACGCCGTCCTGTTCGACGGCGAACTCGTGGACGAGGTGCCGCGCGAGCGCCACGACCAGCCGGTGGACGGCGCGGTCACCCCGACCAGGATCGTCCAGTTCACCTGACCTCCCAGCGGGAAGAAGAATGCCCACCTACTCCTACTCGTGCCGCGACTGCGGCACCGCCTTCGACATCCAGCAGGCCTTCACCGACGACGCCCTCACCGTCTGCCCCACCTGCGGCGGCTCGCTCCGCAAGGTGTTCGGCACGGTCGGCGTGACGTTCAACGGCTCCGGCTTCTACCGCACCGACTCGCGCGGCGGGACGAAGAAGGCGGATTCGTCGTCCTCCACCTCCTCGTCGTCTTCGTCGTCCTCGTCCAGCTCCTCCAGCTCCTCGACCTCCTCGACCCCGTCGACGCCGTCGTCGGGCTCCGCCGCGTAGAAGGGTCCGTCTCGGCCATGATCAAAGGTTTCAAGGAGTTCATCCTCCGCGGGAACGTCATCGACCTGGCCGTCGCGGTCGTCATCGGCGCCGCGTTCACGGCGGTGGTGACCTCGATCGTCAATAACCTGATCAACCCTCTGCTCAACAGCTTCTTCGACGCGAAGTCGCTCGACACGGCTCTGGTCTTCACGATCAACAAGTCCGAGTTCCACATCGGCTCCATCATCGGCGCGATCATCAACTTCCTGATCGTGGCGGTCGTGGTGTACTTCGTGTTCGTGTTCCCGATGAACATGGCGAAGCAGCGCGCCGAGCGCCTGCGCAAGAAGGGCGTCGTCGAGCCGGAGGCGCCGGTCACCGAGCTCGACCTCCTCACCGAGATCCGCGACCTGCTCCAGGCGCAGCAGTCGCCGCCGCAGGCCGCCGGCAAGCACGCCGACCCGCTTCCCTGAGCCGTCCCTCCCAACGAGTTGCACGTCGTGGTCGCTAAAGCGCCGCGATAGCGACCACAAGGTGCAACTCACCAGTGGGGTGGGACGTCCCGGCGGAGGCGGTCGTCGTTGGAGGACCAGGTCGGGCGGTCGCCGTCGGCCGGACGCGAGGCGTCCTCGCGCGGCTCGACCTTCGGCGCCGGGTCGGTCCCGGGCGCGCCTGGCCGCTGCACGCGCCGGTGCTTGCGTCGTCCGGGAGTCTCGCTCACCCCTCCAGCCTAGAGCGAGAACCTAGAGCGTCGGCAGCGTGATCGGAGCCGTCTCCGGCTCCGGCTCGGGCTTGCCGATCAGCTTCGCGATGCGGCCGGCGACGGCGTCCGGGTCGGCGAACAGCTCGAAGCTGTGCACCCGGAGGTAGTGCCAGCCGAGACGGCGCAGCACGTCGGGCCGCAGGCGCAGCGACTCGCGGAGGCTGCCCTTCGACACGTCCGCGTCCGTCTCGACCACGACCGCACGGCCCTCGTTCGACGCCACCAGGGTCAGCTTGCCCCGGTAGCCGAGGTGCACGTCCAGCCCGCGGCGCGCCAGGCGCTTGGCCAGGTCGACCACCATCGGGTCGGCGTCCGGGCTCAGATACTCGGGGGCGGCGGCCTGCAGCTGGTCTGCCTCCCCCAGCACCTGCGCGAGCGCGGCGATGCCGTGGCGCATCCGGGACTCGTCGATGTCCTCCGGCTTGAAGCAGGAGACGATGTCCATGCCACGGCGTCCGCGGGTCATCCCGACGGCGAGCAGGCGGTCGCCGCCCGGCTCCGCCAGGGCGCCGAAGTTCGACAGCAGCCGGCCGTGCGGGGTTCGGCCGTAGCCGATGGAGAAGATGACGCGGTCGCGGCTCTGGCCGACCGACTGGTCCAGCGTCACCACCGTGAACGGCTCGGCGCGGTCGCCGAGGATGAAGTCGGCCAGCTCCGACCGCTTCGCGAACGCGGACAGCACGGCCTGGTTGACCCGCACCGCGTGCCGCTCGCTGGCGGTGATGACCATGAGAGACTCTCGCGGCCGCTCGGTGGCGTGCGCGAGCACGAGCTCCACGACCTTGGCCACCTCGGCGTCGGTCGACTCGACCGCGCCGGTGTCGCTGTCGGGCATGCCCTGGCCGCCGGAGACGTAGTGCAGGGCGAGGCTGCCGTGGCCGAGGTAGGTGCCGGCCCACGGGAGGGAGTCGATCATCCCGCCGTAGAAGCGGCGGTTGACGAGCTCGGCGAGGTCCTCCCCGCCGGCGCGGTAGCTGCGGCTGAGCGTGTAGACCGGGAGCAGCTCGGAGAGCCGTGCCAGCGCGGAGTCGGCGTGCAGCTCGTCCACGTCGGCCGGCTCGACCGTCGTGCCGTACTCGTGCACCCCGATGTCGAAGCGCGAGGGCGTCTGCGTCACCGGGTCGCCGAACGCGACGACCTGCCGTGCACGGCGGATGACGGGGACGTTCTCGGCGAGGGTCGAGGCGCCCGCATCCACCAGCAGCACCGCGTCGAAGCCGACCTCGCGGCCGATCGAGGACACCTCGTACGGCGAGATCAGCCAGACCGGGGCGAGCGGCCGCGCCAGGTGCGGCGCGGCCTCGGTGAGGGTCGTCGCGGTGGGCACGGCGCTCTTCAGCAGGCGCTTCAGCGCGGCCGCCTCGTCCGGCCAGTCGACGATGCCGATCTTCCAGGTCTCGGCGAGCATCCACGCCAGCTGCTTGCCGGTGGCGGAGGCGTGGGCCTCGTCGACCAGGCGGAAGTCGGCCTCCAGCCGGTCGAGCACCGCGGTGTTGGCGTTCAGCAGGGCTCGGTCGGAGGCGAGCAGCGACTCCAGCACCGACTGCCACCAGGCGAGCTCCAGCTCGGCGCTCACCTGCGTCTCGGGCACATGGCGGACGGAGAGGTCGGAGATCAGCGGGTCGAGCTCCCGCTCGCGCAGCTGGGTGAGCAGCGAGGTGCGCTCCTGCAGGTTGGCGAGCACCTCCGACTCGGCGGCGAGACCGGCGATCTGCCTGCTCAGCTCGTCGATGGGGAGCGCGGCCAGCGACTGCGGCGTCCCGGTGCGGCGCAGCGGGATGTCGAGGCGGGCCAGATCTTCGGCGACGCGCTGGTAGGCGACCTGCACATCTGCGATGCCGACCGGCACCTCGGGCACCACGCCCGCGACGGCGAACCGGTTCCACAGGATGCGCTGCTGCTGGATGCGCCGCAGGCTCTCGTTCAGGTCGGTCACGTGCACGCCGGGCCGCACGTACTCGAGCGCGTGCTTGCGCAGGCGGCGGCGGTTGGCGCTCGACATCGACGGCGACTCGCGACGGGACGCGGTGGCCGCGATGAGCTCGGTCAGCGACCGGTCGAACACCGACGGCGTGAACTTGTCGAGCGTCTCGCGGATGTCGAGCAGCAGCCGCAGGTAGACGCCCAGCTCCGCGATGGAGGCGAAGGGGCGCATCCGGGTCTGGCCGATGAGCGCGTTGGCGCGGTCGATCAGGCGCGGCAGCTCGGCGCGGTTGAGCTTCTTGGCCAGCTCGTGCGCCGCCTTGCCCTCCTCCGTGGTGGAGAAGGAGGCGCCGTACCAGGGCGAGTCGTTGGGGCCGTAGCGGAACTCGCCCAGGCGGGCCGCGCGGATGAGGGCGTCGGCGGAGGCGGCGCGGTCGCGCGCGAGGGCCTCGATCGCCCGGCGGCCGAGGCGTGCGGTCGTGGACGGCGGCGACGGCAGCAGCGACAGGCGCGACAGCTCGCGCAGCGCATCCAGCACCGACACCCGGAGCACGGGGTCGCGGCGGGTGAGGGCCGCGCGGTAGTCGACCAGCACCTTGCGCAGACGCACCAGCGCCTCGTCGACGTCGGTGACCTTGGGCTGCGTGGCCTTCTCGTTGCGGCCGATGGACTGCACGAGGTCGCGGCGGAGGGTGCGCGGCGTCACCGCGAGCCCCGGCAGGCCGGCCTTCGCCAGCCGCTGCGCGATGTCGTCGAGGCTGGAGCGCCGCGGGCTCACCACGAGCACGCGCTTGTGCTGCGCCACGAGCGCGCCGATGGCGTTCACGATCGTCTGCGTGCCGCCGGTGCCCGGCAGCGTCTTCACGACGAGGGAGTTGCCGGCGGCGATCTGGGCGACCACGTTCTCCTGCGCCTCGTCCGCGTCGAGCAGGAGGGTGTCGGTCGCCGGCGGGCGCTCGTCCTGGCGGATCGGCTCCACCGGGTTGAAGGCGCTCTCGACGGTCGTGCGCGCGGTCGGGTTGCCGGCCAGCGCATCCAGCAGGACGGTGTCGAGGTCCCGCGCCTCCTCGGTGAGCGCCGGGGCGACGTCGGCGAAGGAGGAGGCGACGAGCCGCGGCTGCACGTTGAACCACGGCAGGTGCGAGGTGAGACCGCGCAGCCGGTCGATCACCGGCTGCGGCTTGAAGACCCCGCCCTCCACGGCGAGCGCGACGAACGCGTCGGCGTCGAGGGTGATCTGGAACTGGTCGTTGAGGGCGCGCGCGAGCTCCGGGTTGAGGAAGGTGTGGCCCTTCAGCTTCAGCTCGAAGTCGCGGCCGTAGCGGCGGATGGCGAGAGGTCGCAGCAGGATCGGCGCCATGAACTCGTCGCCGCCGTGACGCCACTGCGCCAGGCCGATGGCGAGGTGGATGGACTCGATGCCGCGCACCGAGCGCAGCTCGATGCCTTTGGCCGTGATCGCATTGGCGGCCGCCCGGGCCGTGCGGAGCGCCAGCTCGTCGCGGATGAGGCTCGACAGCAGCGTGCTCTTGCCCGTGATGAACTGCGGGAGCCCGCCGGGGTGCGTGGTGCTGAGCTCGATGCGCGTGCGCGGGCTGTCCTCGAAGTGGAGCAGCGGCGAGGCGCCGCCGACGGCCGCGATCTCCTCGCGCCAGCGCCTCCAGACCGGGTCGGCGATGTTGCCGGCGACCAGCGCCGGATCGCCCAGGCTGAGCGTGTGGGGCGCGGTCGTCGTGCGCGGGTTCAGGGCGTCGTCTTCTGGGATGTCCGACGTCGCGTCGTCATCCTCGGTCTTCCTGTCCAGTCGCCACACACGGACACCCTACGTTCACTTCCGCGGAATCGCCGGGATTCCTGAGGGGTTTCGCGTCAATATCACGTGCGCAATGTCGGCACGCGAACGTCCCCATCCCGCAAGCGGACGCCCTGCGGTCAGGAGGAGGGGGACGGGGTGAGGGTGCCGTAGGGCTGCAGGGAGCCGGTGACGACCGGCACCTGGAGGCCGACCGTGTTGCCGGCGCTCGTCACGGTGACCGTCGTGAGCGAGCCGGGCTTCGCGTCCAGGCCCGTGACCGACGACAGGTCGTCCGGCGGATCGCCCAGCTGCCGGGTCTGCCGCGGCTTCAGCGTCACCGAGATGCTCTGGCCGCCCTGCGGCGAGAGCTGCACGTGCTGGGTGTCGCTCCCCTCGTTCACGAGGGTGACCACGAGGTTCGCCGTGTCGTCGCCGCCGCTGACCAGCACCGCGTTGCCGACGAAGACGTCGCCGACGGTCGCACTCGGCCCGACGCTCGCCTCCTCGATGTAGAGGGTGTCCTGCGGCGCCCACAGCGTGCACGCCGTGAGGCCCGTGAACGCGGCGCCTGCGAGCACGAGGGCCGTCACCGTGCGCCGCGCCGGCGTACGGCGGACCAGCGGGATGCGGAACGTCATCACTCACCTCCGGCGAGACCTCGGTGGCGCCACACTACTGGCCCCGCGCCCCGTTATGGAAGACGCTTCTCACGCCGAAGCGCCAGCACCCCGATCACGCCGCACACGAGGTACAGCGACGCCTGGAAGTCGAGGATCGGGACGATGTCGCCGCCGTCCGCGAGCAGGCCGCCGAGCAGCAGGCCGAGCCCCTGGGCGGCCCCGTCGACCGTGGTCATGGCCGCGATCACCCGGCCGAGCGCACGCGGCGGCACGATGGTCTGCACCAGCGTGATCTCGCCGGTGGCCGTCGTCACCGACGGCAGCCCCATCGCTATGAACAGCCCGGCGTAGACCCAGAGCGCGGTGGTGAAGGGCGCGAGGTTCCAGGCGAGCAGCGACAGGATCCCGAATACCAGGTAGCCGCCGCCGACGAGCGACCGCGGTCCGAGGCGTCGCGCGAGCCAGCCGGTGACGAGACCGCCGAGCACGCCGCCGATGGCCTGCACGCCGCGGATGATGCCGGCGCCGGTGTCCCCCGCGCCGAGGTTCTGCGTGACGTACACCAGGAAGAGCACCAGGAAGAGACCCTGCGCCACGCCGCCCAGCGCGGCGATGAGGGCGAGCACGCGGAGCGTACCCGAGCGGGCGATCAGGGCGAGGCCCTCGACCCACTCGCGCAGGATGCGGCGCTCCGCCGCGACCGGCTCCTCCCCTTCCGCGTCGGGTGCGGCCGGTGGATGCGGCCTGCTGATCGCGACGAGCACCGCCGTCACGAGGTAGGTCGCGGCGTCGGCGATGACGACTCCAGGCAGACCCCACAGCGCGAACGCGAGACCGCCGATCGGCGAGCCGATCAACCGGGCGAGGCTGTCGCTCACGGCGACGAGCGCGTTGCCGCGGGCGAGCTGGTCCGGGCCGACCAGCTGCGGGATCATCGCCTGCCTGGCCGGGTTGATGATCGCGCCGAGCACCGCCTCCACGCCGGCGACCGCATAGACGATGCCCATGGTGTCGGCGGTCGCGAACAGCAGCGGCAGCAGCAGCACACCCTGAAGCAGCGCGACGACGATGATGGTCTTCCGGTGATCCCAGCGGTCGACCAGGACCCCGAGGAAACTGCCGAGGAGCAGCATCGGCACGAGCTCCACCAGGAAGACGGTGGAGGCGCCGAGGGCCGAGCCGGTCGCCGAGAGAGCGAACAGCGGCAGCGCGATCATCAGCAGCCAGTCGCCGGTGTCGGAGACGAGGCCCGCCGTCCAGATCAGCGCGAAGTCGCGGCGGAACAGCGGCGAGCGCGAGCGGGTCGGCCGCGCTGCGGGGGCGGGGGCGGTGGTCACGGCACGTCATCCCCTTCCGCGGCGTCAGCCGCGGAGGCATCGGCCGCGCGGGCCGCGGCGTCGGCGTCGGGGTGGCGGAAGGCGTTTAGGTGCAGCGCGACGACATCGCTTTCGGCCGGGGCGTCGTCGCGGGTGAGGGCGATGTAGGGGCGGATGAGCGCATCCAGCCTCTCCCCCAGCTCGCGCAGCTCGGCGGGCGTCAACCGAAGGGCGTAGCCGAAGAGCATGCTCGCCTCGCGCCACTCGACCGGCTGGTCGTCGCGCTGCGCGATCGACCGGTGGATCAGGGCGGCCTCGTCGTCGACCTGCTGATCGGCCAGGGCGCGCTCGACGGTGTCCGAGCCGATCGCGAACTCCGGGTCCTCCGACCGCCCGAAGGTCAGCCCGGTGGAGGCGGACCGCCAGGGGCGCTCGCGGCCGTCCTCCGCATCCACCGCCTCCACCAGCCCGACCTTGGCGAGCGCGCGCAGGTGGTAGCTGCAGTTGGACGGGGTGGAGCCGACCACCGCGGCGCACTCGCTCGCGGTGCGCGGGCCGAACGACATGAGGTGGTCGAGCAGCGCGAGGCGCAGCGGGTGCGCGAGGGCGCGCAGCGCACGCGGGTCGGTGACGGTGGTCCGGCGCTCCGGTCTGCCCGATGTGAAAGACATGTTTCAGATTGTCGCGCGGCCCCTCTTTCACGTCAAGCGGGAATGCCCGCCGAAGGAGGAGACTTATTGATGGATATGAACGAACCCACCCGAGCGAGCGTCGGCTTCCGATCGGAACGCGGCCCCATCCTGATCGCCCTCATGCTGACGACCGGGCTGGTGGCGATCGACTCCACGATCCTCGCGACGGCGGTCCCCTCGATCGTGCAGGACCTGGGCGGCTTCGCGCAGTTCCCGTGGCTGTTCTCCGTCTACCTGCTGGCGCAGGCCGTCTCGGTGCCGGTGTACGCCAAGCTGGCCGACACGGTCGGCCGCAAGCCCATCGTGCTGATCGGCATCGCGCTGTTCCTCATCGGGTCGGTGCTCTGCGGCTTCGCCTGGAGCATGCCCGCGCTGATCGCGTTCCGCGCCATCCAGGGGCTCGGCGCCGGCGCCATCCAGCCGATGTCGATGACCATCGCCGGCGACATCTACACCGTCGCCGAGCGCGCCAAGACCCAGGGCTACCTGGCGAGCGTGTGGGCGATCTCCTCCGTCGTCGGACCGACCCTCGGCGGCGTCTTCTCGCAGTTCCTCTCGTGGCGGTGGATCTTCTTCGTCAACGTGCCCCTCTGCCTGCTGGCGGCGTGGATGCTGATCCGCACCTTCCACGAGAGCATCGAACGCCGCAAGCACCGCATCGACTACGCGGGCGCCGCCCTCCTCACCGGCGGTATGACCCTCCTCATCCTCGCGGTGCTGGAGGGCGGCCAGGCCTGGGCGTGGGACTCGGTCTGGAGCATCGGCTCGTTCGCCCTCGGCGGCGCGCTGCTCGTCGCCTTCGTGCTGGTGGAGCGGAAGGCGGCCGAGCCGGTGCTTCCGCTGTGGGTGTTCTCCCGCCGACTGCTGGTCACGACGACGCTCATCTCGCTCGGCGTCGGCGCCATCCTGATCGGGCTCACCTCGTACGTGCCGACCTACCTGGAGGGCACGACCGGCGCCGCGCCCATCGTCTCCGGTCTCGCCGTGGCGGCGCTGACCCTCGGCTGGCCGATCGCCGCCAGCCTCTCGGGCCGGTTCTACCTGCGCATCGGGTTCCGCAACACGGCGCTGCTCGGGACGGTGATCGCCATCGTCGGCGCGAGCACTCTCGCGCTGACCTCCCTGACGCCGTCGGTGCTGTTCGTCGCCGTGAGCTGCTTCGTCGTCGGCCTCGGGATGGGTCTGATCGCCGCGCCGACGCTCATCGCCGCGCAGTCGAGCGTGCCGTGGAACGAGCGCGGCGTCGTCACCGGCAGCAATATGTTCGCCCGGTCGATCGGCAGCGCGGTCGGCGTGGCCGTGTTCGGCGCGATCGCCAACGCCATCATCGGCTCGTCGGCGGCCGGCGCGCACGATGCTGCGACCATCCAGGCGGCGTCCACGGCGGTGTTCGTCGCGGTCGCTGTCGCGGCGGTGCTGACCATCGTCGCCGGGCTGGCGATGCCGCGGTCACGCGTGGAGGATGTGGAGCTCGGGAGGGCGCAGGCCGCGGCCGAGTGAGCCGGCCCCGGTAGACCTAGCGAGCTCAGGTGGGGATGCGGGTCAGCTGCACGAACTCGTTGTAGGTGAACGCCTTCCCGGCGAACCGCGGGAGCGGGAACGAGTACTGCCGTTCGACCGCCAGTCCGGCGCGGTCCGCCAGCCGGCGCAGGCCGTCGAAGTCGGTGAACGACACGTGCGTGTGGTCGCTTGCGTAGCCGCGCTCCTGAGGGGTGATGAACATCACCCGGCCACCGCGCCGGATGTACGGCAGGTACGTCCGGACGAGTTCGACCGCGAAGTCCGGATCCACGTGCTCCACCACGTGCGCCAGTAGCATCGAGTCGAACGCACCCGGGACCGCGTACCCGCTCGTAGGGAACTCGTCGCTGGTGAACGCGGTGAGCCCGCGCGCCCGCGCGATCGCCACCGACTCGGGGTTGTGGTCCACCCCGACGCCGTTGTTGCCCACGTGCGCGAGATTGCGGCCCAGACCGCTGCCGACGTCCAGGACGCGTCCCAGGTGGTGCCGCCGGATGTTCCAGCGGTAGGGCGCCTGCACGTTCAGCGTGCGGCGCCACCACGACGCGTCCAGGCGCCGGAGGCGCTCGGCGTAGTCGGAGCCGGCAGTGCCGCGACCGTCGTTCGTCGCGCCCTCGGCGCGCTCGGACCGCTCGGACATCAGCGTCGCCCCCGCGTGCGTTTCATGGGCTCAACGGTAGGGCCTCCTCCTCCGGGTTCCAAGCCCACAGCCGCGCGGCCCTACTCGCAGCCGATCCCGTCCCCGTCGCGGTCGAGGTCGTAGATGTCGGTGCCCACCACGGTCACGGGTCCCTGCACGTAGGCGGGACCGTTGCCGCTGCCGCCCGCGCAGTCGACGTCGCTCGCGATCGGCACGCAGGCTCCCGAGTAGTTCGGGTCGCAATTGCCGCCCGGCGCGGGTGCAGGTGCAGGTGCGGGCGCCACGGCAGGCGGGGGTGCGGGCTGGCGGGTTCCGACGCTCGTCACCTGATCGACGGGAGGCGTGGTGACCGCGTCCGAGACCAGTTCGCGGGCCGTCTCGACGCCGTCGACGTAGGTGACGCGGTACGTCTTGGTCTTGACGCCGTTCTGGCCGTTCGTCGTGACGGCGGTCCAGCCGACGTCGTGCGTCGCATCCTCGACGGTGGTCGCAGCGAAGGGGATGGCCTCGTCGGCCGTCTCGGTTCGCACCTCGGGAGTGGGCATCGGAGTGGGGGTGGGGCTCGGGCTGGCGGGTGCCGTCGCGGCAATTTCCGAGGTCGAGGCCGCCGGGTGGCTCGCGGCGTTGGCCGCGATCCCGACCCCCAGGACCAGGGCCCCGCCCAGTCCGATCGCCGCCCACGTCTTCGCCCCCGGTCGCGCCACCTGGTCCGCCTCTCTCGTCGCCAGTCCCCCTGGCCGTCAGGCCGATGCTAGGGAAACTGAGTAGTCCTCGCCTATCCCGCGAACAGGGGGTGGCAGCGCCGGCACAGCGGGTTCAAAGCAAATCCCCCCTACGATCGTGGGGAGAACTGTCCACTGTTCGATGGGATGAGCTGAATGGCAACTGGCAGGGGATCGACAGGTCCGACCAAACGCGACCGCCGCGAGGAGGCGCGCGAGACCGCCAGGAGGATGCGCGAAGAAGAGGCCAAGAAGGCGAAGCGGCGCAAGATCGTCGTCCAGAGCTCCGTCATCGTCGGCGTCATCGCGGTGCTCGCCATCATCGGCGTCGTGATCTTCACGACCGTCGGCACCGGGGGCGGCGCGGCCGCCAACCCGAAGAACATGGCCAGCGGCGGCATCGTGCTGACCGCCCCCGACAAGGCGGTCTCCACCCCCGCCATCAAGAGCGGCGCACAGCCGACGCCGACCAAGATGGAGCTCGACGGCAAGACCGCGCACATCCAGATCTGGCTCGACTACCAGTGCCCCTACTGCGACCAGTTCGAGACCACGAACGACGACCAGATCAAGCAGTGGCTGAGCGACGGCTCGGCGACGCTCGAGATCCACCCCGTGGCGATCCTCGACAGCGCGCAGAACCAGCAGTACTCGACCCGGGCGGGAGCCGCGGCGTCGTGCGTGGCCAACTCCGAGCCGAGCAAGTTCTGGGACATCAACTCGGCGCTGTTCGCCAAGCAGCCCGACGAGCAGACCGGCACCGGGCTCACCAACTCCGAGATCCTCTCGATCTTCAAGGATGCCGGAGTGGACTCGAAGGCCGTCACCGACTGCGTCAACAAGCAGACCTTCGCCGACTTCGTGACCAACATGACGTCCGACGCGACGAAGAACTCGCAGCTGAAGAACCCCACGTCCGGAGGCTTCGGCACTCCGACCGTGTTCGTGAACGGCGAGCGCTACCAGGGCGGCTTCACCGACGCGGCCCAGTTCGCCGCCTTCAAGGACGCCGCGGTCAAGGACGCCGGCTCGGGCAAGACCATCACCTTCCCGACCTCCAACTGACCGAAGTCCCCAGCCATCAGTTCCGGAGTTCTTCGACCGAATCCCCGCGATTCGCTCGAAGAACTCCGGAGCTGTTTGCGTGGGGGCGGGGGTAGGGTGCGTGGGGAAGCGAGGCGGCGAGAGGGAGGCTGCGCATGGAGCGGATTCCGGAGGACGGGGTCGACGACGTCGAGATCGGCGAGACCGACGCGGGCGAGACCCCCGGCTGGTCCGATCCGGCCGACGGCGACGTGGACTACGCGCTGAACGACCCGGAGGCCGAGGCCGACTTCGCCGACGAACTGGTCACCAACGACGCGGTCGCCGGCGAGACGATCTGGTCCGGCCCGGGCGACGGCAACGACGGCCCGACCGGCGGCCAGGCACGCGAGGCCGAGCCTGTCTACGACGAGCACGGCGATGAGCCGGAGGAGGACGGCGTCCTGACCGAGGACGACGTGGAGGAAGAGGGGATCTAGCCCAGCGCGTCGACGACGCCGCGGGCGCTCCGCTCCAGGAAACCGACGATCTCCTCCGACGGCAGGTCGGTGCCGATCGCGCTCTCGACGAGCGCCTCCTCGGCGAAGGCGATCCACGACCGCAGCGCGATGCGCAGCATCGGGGTGTCCGCCGCGCCGAGCTCCAGGAACACGGCCACGACGCGCTCCGCCTGCTCGGCGCGCGCCTCCTCGACCACCTGGCGCACCTCCGTGTCCCCCGACGCGACACCGCGCACCAGGGAGTAGAAGGTGCCGCTGTGCTCGCGCACGAACGCGACGATCCGCTCCAGCGTGTCGTGCAGCCGGTCGAGCGGCGGGAGGCCGTCGACCGGCTCCGTCGCGTGCAGCATGGCGTCGCGAGCCGTGCGCACGACCTCCCGGTGCAGCCCCTGCTTCGACCCGAAGTAGTGGAACAGGAGGCCGCGTGAGACGCCCGCGCGCGCGGACAGGTCGTCGATCGTCAGCTGGTCCAGCGGGTTGTCGGCGAGGAACGCCACCCCGAGCGCAACCAGCTGCGCTCGACGCTCGTCCGGCGTCAACCGCGTGCGCCGGTCGTTCTCCATGCATCGACCCTATCCACTTCGCTCAAGCGAACGGTGTGCGCCCGCAACTATTGACACACGGTCAATAACGTCTAAGCTCGCATCTGGACCTGACTGCGGCGTTGCTGTCAAGTCCCCCGAACAGGAGGATCGATGAAGTTCCGAAAGCTCGCCGGTTCGCACGCCGGACGGATCGTTCTCGCCGCCGTCCCCGTCGCGATCGTCTCCACGGTTCTCATGACCGGCGTCGCGCAGGGCGCCGTGCCCGTGTCGTTCGCCGTCTCCGGCAGCCAGTTCCAGATCAGCGCGACCAAGCTCGACGGCACCGGCTTCTCGCAGTACGCCGGCGTCGCGCCGGACACCGCGGGCAAGGACCACCAGGTCGCCATCGCGAACATCAAGTCGGCGACGCTCTCCGACCTCTGCCAGGCGGTCGTCACCGACACCCCGCTCGGCAAGGTGGGCATGCTCATCACCGCGGGCGGCGGCGGCACCCCCGCCTCCGCGTCCGACCTGCAGATCGGGATGACGGACCTCAAGGGCGACTCCGAGTTCCACAACATCCGCATCGGCGTCGACGCCTCGACCGTGAACACCACGGCGAAGGGCGCAGCGGGCGACTTCGCACAGGATGCCGACACCGTCACCATCACGAACCTCCAGCAGACCGCGTGGAGCACCCAGGCCTCCGTCTTCACCCTCAACGGCATGCACGTGCAGCTGACCGACGGCTCGAAGGGATGCTTCTGATCGTGGCCGCGCACGCCACCCGGCAGGGCACAGCGGACGGGACGGACGCCCCAGCCCCCGGCGCCCGCGCGCGGTTCCGCGCCTGGCGCCGCAGCCGGCCGTTCTGGGGCGGACTGCTCACCGCGCTCGGCGGCGTCGAGATGTTCTTCTCCGGGCAGCTCGACATCGGCAAGATCCACGTGCAGCTCGGGATCGAGGGGCTGCAGGCGACGATCATCCCGGTCCTTCTGGTGGTGCTCGGCGTGCTCGTGATCGCGATGCCGGCGCACCGCATCTTCTACGGCATCATCGCGCTCGCGGTGGCGGTCTACTCCCTGGTCGGCGTGAACCTCGGCGGCTTCTTCATCGGGATGCTGCTGAGCTGCGTCGGCGGTGTGCTGACCGTCGCGTGGATGCCGGCGAAGGCAGAGCTGGACGCCGAACCGGAATCACCGGGCGAGCTCGACGGCGATGCTGCCTTGGACGCCGCGGCCGCGGACACCGTCGCGGGCGACGACGGCGCCGCCGACGCCGCCGAGCCCGCCGACCCGGCGAAGGGCGCGATCGCGTGAGGCGCCGCCGCTCGGGGTTCGTCGCCGGGGCGCTGATCGCCTGCGTGGCCGCGTCGCTCGCCGGCCTCGGCGCCGCGCGCGTGCCCACGACCGCGCACACCGCCTGGTGCATCCCCCTGTTCATGTCGTGCAGCTCGCCGAGCCCGACCCCCACCCCGACGCCCACTCCGACGAGCGGTGTCCCGGGCGTCCCGACGCTCCCTCTGCCCGGCTCCCCCGCCGTGCCCGGCGCGCCGACCCCGACGCCCACCCCGACCGCCCCCGCGGCCCCGGCAGGCCCGGACGCCGGCGCCCCCGTCTTCACCCAGCCCCCGGCGCAGCTGGGCAGCAGCTCGCTGTCGTTCTCCGGTCTGAAGGGGATCAGCGTCGTGACGGTCCCGCTGGCCGACGGCAGCCGCATCCCGGTGCTGAAGATCTCCGCCGACAGCATCACCATCGACGGGTTCAGTCTGACCGTGCGCAAGGACACCGGCCCGAAGCTGGCGACCACCGCCGACCAGATGGCGCTGCGCGGCAACGTGCAGGTCTACCTGGACTCGGTGACCGCCACGGGACCCGACGGCAAGGGCATCACGCTCGGCGCCTCCACCCCTCCCCCGGCCGACGGACTGCCGCCGCAGCTGCTGCGCGTCACCCTGGGCCTCGTCGGAGTGACCGCGGACAGCATCCACTTCACCGCGCCGCACCAGCACCTCACCGAGTAGCGCCGATCCATGGGTCGCGACACGCCGTCAGCGCCCAGCCATAACGGCGTGTTGCGCCCCGTGGATGCGCGCTCGCAGGGTCAGCGGCCGGACTCCCGCCGCAGCCGGCGCCGTTCGCGGCGGGACAGCGCGGCGTACGCCTCCTGCTGGGCGCGGCGGGCCTCCTCCGCCTGACGGAGGCGCTCGCGGCGACGGTCATGCCAGCGCTCGACCTCGGCGTCGACGTCACGGGTCGGGGTCACGACCGGCGGCCCGCCCTGCAGCTGCCGGCGCGCCTCCACGATCCGGCGGTTGAAGCTCTCGAGGTGCTCCCGCACCGTCGCCTCGGAGCCCAGCCGGTCCAGCCGGTCCTCCAGCTCCTTGTCCTCGGTGCGCAGCAGGAGCGCGGGCGGGCCGAGCCCGGTCAGCTGCTCGCGCTCGATCTTGCGCCGGATCCACCAGTCGGGATCGTGCGTGCCGGTCAGCCCGGGAAGCGGCTTGCCCGCGCCGGGCAGGTCGTCGAAGTCGCCGCGGCGGATCGCCTGCTGGATGGCCGTCTCGACGATCTGGGCGCGCTGGTCCATGCTCGGCTGGCCCGCGTTCGCCTCCTCGACCGTCTCGCCCCGCGCCTCCGCATCACGGCGCAGGCGGTAGCGCGCGGCCTCGACGAGGGGATCCGACTCGCCGGCCGCGCGACGCTGCTCGTCGCGGTTGCGGGCCATGCCTTCAGCCTACGCTCGGCCGCCGACGGTGAACCCGACGTGAACGTCCGGAGACGAACTGGGGCACCCGGTTGACTTCGTGCCGAATCCGTTTAATGTGTGCACTAAGCAACCGGATGGCAGGCTGAACCGCAGGGGGCGGGCAGCTGTACTGCATTCCCGGTGCGCCGGCGGTCGGCTCTTTCGGGTGGAGCCGACCGCCGCACCTTCTTCCAGCGCCTCCTCTTCCCCGCTACGCTGACGCGGGTGACCGATGACGAGCACCTCCGGGTCGTCCGCGAACGCTTCGACGACCGCGCGCCCACCTACGACGAGAGCGCCATGCACCGCGGCCTGGCCGCGGCCGTCGCCGCCTTCGCCGACCTCGACGGCGTGGAGGCGGTGCTCGACGTCGCGACCGGCACCGGGCTCGTGCTTCGTGCCCTCCGCGACCGCGGCTACGACGGCTCCGCGGCCGGCGTCGACCTGGCGCCGCGCATGATCGACGAGGCCCGCCGCCACCTCCCGGAGGCCGACCTGCTCGTCGGCGACGCGACGCGCCTCCCGTTCGCCGACGACACCTTCGACCTGGCGACCTGCGTTACGGGCCTGCAGCTGTTCCCGGATCCCGGCGCCGCCATCGCCGAGTGGGCGCGCGTGCTGCGACCCGGCGGACGCGCGATCACGGCGACGTTCCTCGCCTTCGACCGGTCGCGCCACCAGGCCGCGCCGCCGCCCGCCTTCATCGACCACATCCCATTCGACTCGGTCGAGCACCTCTCCGCGACCGTCGCACCCGCCGGCTTCGCGGTCGGCCGCACCGACACGTGGACCGACGGCGCCGACGAGGTGCTCATCGCCGAGCTGACGCGGAGCGCTGAAGCGAGCGTCACCCCGTGAGCCGGCACCCTCTCGCCAGAGCGTTGGCGACTGCCGCCGCTCTGGGGACGGTCGCGCTGGCGAGCGTCGCACTGACCGCCTGCACCACCACCGCGACGGCGCACACGCCGACACCGGCGGCCTCCGTCTCGACGGCCGACTGGCCGACCGCCCGGCTCTTCCACGTCGGCCGCGCGACCATGGAGCTGGAGATGCCGACGGGGGCGCGGTCGCTGCGGGTCGACTTCTCCTGCACCGCCGGGCTCTTCGCGGTGGCTCCTGCTCTCGGCGGCATCGACACCCGCTCGGGGACGTGCGGCGGCGCGCAGACCTTCGACTTCGATCTCGGCCACACGTATCCCGGAACCCGGGTGCGGGTCGACCTGACCGTACCCGACGACAGCCGGTTCGCTGCCACTCTCGCGTTCAGCCCACGCCCGTTCGTCCCGGACCAGGCGACCAAGAAGCAGTGCGCAGAGCTCTCGACGATCACCGAGGCGTTCTGGAACGCCGACCAGGCGCACGAGCACGGCGATCTCACGGATGCGGGCTGGGCCCAGAAGACCGCCGATGCCAAAACACGACTCGCCACCCTGTCCGAGTCGACGCAGCGCGACGGCGCGTCCGCAGGCTTACTGGGACCGGTCATCCCGCAGCTGGCGGCCTGGCTGACCGGCGACGGCGACCACCCGGGCGGGCTCCTGCACGCTCCGCTCGGCGATTTCACCGCCGCCGACAGCCTGGCCGGTCAGATCTGCGAGTCGAACGGCACGCCGATCATCGTCAACTCGTCCTACGGCGGCTGACCCTCAGGCGACGGACCGCCCGAACCACCGCTGTAGCGCCTCCACCAGTCCCGCCTGGTCGTCGCCCGCCCACGCCACATGGCCGTCGGGCCGCAGCAGCACGGCCGGCGCCTCCAGTCCCTCCGCCGGCTCGGCGACCAGGTCGACGCGGTCCGTCCAGCCGTCGAGCGACAGCGCGCCGGTCTCATCGAGCAGCAGCCCGCGTCCGTCGCGCATCCGCTCGTAGAGGCGGCCGTGGGTCAGCGGGAGGTCGCGCATCCGGCGACCGACCAGCCCGTCGCCGCCCAGGTCGTAGCGCACCCCGGTTCCCGCGATCTTCTCGGCGAAGAACCGCGCGACGTCGTCGAACTCCATCAGCTCGGTGAGCAGCCGCCGCACCGCCTGCGGGCCGGGCGCCGGGTCGATCAGCTCGCTCTGCGCGCGCGTGACCGTGAGCACCTGCTCCGCCGCCGGGTGTCGCTCGGCGAAGTACGTGTCGAGCAGCCCCTCCGGAGCCCGGCCGCTCAGCTCGGCCGCGAGTTTCCAGCCGAGGTTGAACGCGTCCTGGATGCCGAGGTTCAGCCCCTGCCCGCCGAGCGGCGGGTGCACGTGCGTGGCGTCGCCCGCAATCAGCACGCGGCCCACCCGGTAGCGGTCGGCGAGCCGGGTCGCGTCGGTGAAGCGCGACAGGGACCTGGGCGAGTGGAGGCCGAAGTCGGTGCCCGCGTAGGCGCGCAGCTGCTCCCGGAACTCCTCCAGGGACGAAGGCGTCGTCCGGTCCTCCGACACGGTTGCTGCCGGGACGACCGCACGGTAGCGTCCCTCCCCCGCCGGCCCGATCCCGAAGCCGCGGTGCGTCTTCCGCACCTCCTCCGAGATCGCCGCGATCTCCTCCGCCGACGCCGTCACCTCCACCTCTCCCAGGATCCACTCCGTGGTCGGCGCCTCACCCGGGAACCCGATCCCGAGCGTGCGCCGGGTGAGGCTGCGGCCGCCGTCGCAGCCGACCATCCACCGCGCGCGCAGCCGCTCGCCGTCGGCCAGCGACACGGTGACGCCCTCGTCGTCCTGTTCGAAACCGGCGACCTCCGCACCGCGGCGGAGCTGCGCGCCGAGTTCCGCCGCGTGCTCGGCGAGCAGCCGGTCGGTGACCGGCTGCGGGAGGCCCAGGGTGTACCCGTGCGCGGTGTCGAGCACGACCGGGCGCGGCGCCGGGATGCCCGCGAAGCTGCCGATGCCCGGGTAGCGGGTGCCGAGCTCCAGGAACCGGTCGAGCAGTCCGCGCTGGTCCATGATCTCCAGGCTCCGCGCGTGCAGCCCGAGCGACCGCACCAGCTGCGTCGGCTCCGCGTCCCGTTCCAGCACCAGCACGTCGGCGCCGTGCAGCCGCAGCTCGGCGGCCAGCATCATCCCCGTCGGGCCCCCGCCCACGATGATCGTGTCGTACACGTGTTCCGTCATCCTTGCCCCGTTCCTCGCGCCGGAAGATCGTCGGATTCCGGCCGCGACCAGCCATTCTGGTGGATGCGGGGGCCCTTGCCGCAAGCCCCCGCCCGTCCGGTATCCTGGAAATGCGGGAGGGGCCGGAACGTCAGTCCGCCGCCCGCTCGCTCCACTCCTCGGCGAGGAGCCCGAGCACGATGTCGTCCAGGAACTCGCCCATCACCCACGACGACGACCGCAGCCGTCCTTCGCGCACGAAGCCGTTGCGCTCCGCCGCCCGCAGCATCGCGTGGTTGTCCTCCAGCGTCTCCAGCTGCAGCCGCCGCAGCCCGCGCACGACGAAGCCGTACCGGCACAGCAGCGCCACCGTCTCGGTGCCGTACCCCTTGCCGCGCGCGGCGGGCACAAGCCCGAGGCCCAGATGGGCGTTGCGGTTGTGCGTGTCGATCCCCCACACCGTCGCGCTGCCGATGAGGGCGCCGCTGCCGAGCTCCACCACCGAGAACGCCACGACTCCGTCGTTCGACGGGTCCGGCTTCAGCCGCGGGTCGTCCGCCCACGGCACCACCGGGCGCCAGGGTCCACTTTCCGCGCGCGAGGAGCCCGCGACGTCCTCGTAGAGCTCCGTCAGCAGGATGGGGATGTCCTCTTCGTGCCGGGCGCGCAGCCCGACCGTGGTGCCGGTCAGCATGACTCCTGTCTAGCGGACGCGGCGGCCGGCCGCGAGCGGCGAGCGCGCCTGCGCCCTTACCTCACCGGGCGTCCACCCCGGCCCCCTCCACCCGCCGCACCGACACGACCTCGACGTGGAGCTCGTCCAGCAGCTCGAGCAGGCCCAGCAGCGCGGCCTGGTCGGCCACGGCGCCGACGATCCGCGTGCAGCCGTGCCGCGCGGCCGTGCAGGAGAAGCCGTGCAGCTCGCCGACCTGCTGCAAGAGGCAGCCGGGGTTGCCCTCCACGACGACTTCCACGCGCCGACCCGCCATCCGGAACCTCGTCCTTCCGTGTGCTCTCTTGCGCATGATCCGGCATCGGGAGGAGGCTGTCGTCACCCTTATAGGATGACTTCTATTCACGTATCCCGAAGTCCGATCACGGGAGCCCGGATGCCAGACCGCAGCCCAATTCCGGTGCACGCGGTCTCCCGGCCCGGCCTGTTGAAGCTGCTGGACGCGGGCGTCCGCTCGCCCCTGACCGTCGTCATCGCACCGGCCGGTTCGGGCAAGACGGTGCTGCTGTCGCAGTGGGTGCAGTCGCGTCCCGATCTCGCCTTCGTCTGGTTCGAGGTGTCCGACATCGACCGGGACACCGTGCGGTTCGCCCGCCGGTTCGCCTCCGCGCTCTCGCACGCGCACCCGGGCATCGCCTCCCTGCTGCCTGCACCGGAGGCGACCGGAGGCCTCGGCGAGGCCTACCTCGATGCGGTGGTCGGCGCGCTCTCGGACGTCGACGGCGAGGTCGTGATCGTCGTGGACGACGTGCAGAGGCTGCGCAACCCCGCACTCGTCGACGACCTGTGGAAGCTGGCCGACCTCCTCCCGCCGAACGCGCACCTGGTGCTCTCCTCCCGCGTCGACACCGGGATGCGGCTGACCCAGCACCGCCTGCGCCACTCGCTGGTCGAGATCCGGCAACGCGATCTGCGTTTCGACGACGACGATGCCGCTCGCCTGCTCGGTCTGCTGAGCGGCGGCGAGGTTCCCGCCCGCACGGCCGCCCTGGTGCGCGAGCACACGGACGGCTGGGCCGCGGGCGTGCAGCTCGCCGGCCTCACGCTGCGGTCGCGTCCGGACGACGACCTGCTGGCGAGCATCGCCGAGAGCGACCGGCTGATCGTCGACTACCTGGGCGAGGAGGTGCTGGACGCGCAGCCGCCGCAGCTGCGGGAGGCCCTGCTGCGGCTGTCGGTGCCGGACGAGCTCCACCCCGACCTCGTCCCCCTGCTCGCCGGCGACGGCCTCGCGCCGGACCTGCTGCGCGAGCTGGAGCGCGAGTCCATGTTCCTCACGGCGCGGCCGGAGCGGCCCGGGTGGTTCGCCTTCCATCCCCTTTTCCGCAACCTGATGCGGTTGAGGCTGCGGGTCGAGCATCCCGGGCTGGAGGAGACGCTGCTCGTGCGGCTCGCGGAGTGGTCGAGGGAGCGCGACGACTCGGTGACCGCCGTGCAGGCACTGCTGCGCGCCCGGCAGTGGGAGGACGCCCTGCGGCTCGTGCTCGCCACCGGGCGCGAGGCGTTCGAGGTCGGCTACTCCGCCACCCTCGTGCGCTGGTTGTCCGCCGTCCCCGCCGAGGTGCGGCGCGCCGACCCGCAGGCGGAGGTGCTGTACGGCATCGCCCTCGGTATCAGCGGCCACGCCAGAGAGGCCGTGGAGCTCCTCCGCATCGTCGCCGACCGCACCGACCTGGACGACGGGATCCGGACGATCGCCCGCGGCTACCTGGCCGCCGGGGTCCAGTTCGTCCCGGCCGCCGAGACGCTGCTGGCGGACGGCGTGATGGCGCTGGCGGCGCTCGACGCGGATCCCGGAATGACGCTGCCCGACATCATGCAGCTGACCCAGCGCGAGCCGCTGTATGCGCTCACGTTGGCCTCCGTCGCGCGTGCGGAGCTGTTCCTCGGCCGGCTCGCGCAGGCAGAGGAGCGGCTCGACCGGATGCTGGCCTCGCCGGGCGCCCTCTACGCGCCTTACCGCATCCACGCGCTCGGCAGCCGTGCAATGGTCGATGCGCTGAGCGGGAGGCTGGCCGCCGCGACCGCGCGCGCCGACGAGGCGCTGCAGCTGGCCGCGGAGACGGGACTGCGCGAGCACCAGTCCACCGGCGACCCGCACCTCGCCCTCGCCCTCGTCGCCGCCCGCCGCGGCGCGCCCGAGTCCGGGGCGCTGTCGCTGCGGGAGGGTGTGCTGCGCGCCACCGGGAACGCCCGCCACCAGTTGCTCTGGCTGGCCGTGCTCGCGGAGCGCCTGTCCGCCCCATCCGGAGCCACCGAAGTGGAGGAGCCGCCCACCCCCGCGCCGCCCGTGGTGCAGGTGGAGCTGGACGCCGTCCGGCTGCGCGCCGCCCGCCAGTCCGGCCAGCCGGAGCCCGCCCACGAGACACCGGAGGGATGGTCCTCCGTCGCGTTCGAGGAGGTCGCCGCCCGGCTCGCGCGCGGCGACGTGACCGCCGCGGGACGCCGCCTCCGGGATGCGCTCCACTCCGACCCGTCGCCGACCCTGATCGGCCAGGTCGAGCAGGAGCTCGCGCTCGGCTGGTTCCAGGCGGCCTCCGGCGACCGTGCTGCGTCGGAGCGGCACCTCGTCCGCGCCCTCTCGCTCGCCGAGCCGGAGCAGCTGCTCGGCCCCTTCCTCGCCGCGGGCCGTCCGGTCGCAGCGCTCATCGAGTCCCTCCCCGGCGCCCCGAACGCGTTCCGCCGCCACGTCGTCCGCACCGCCGGACTGGTCGGCCACGGCGGCGCCGACGAGCTCCCGGAGCCGCTCACCCGCCGCGAGCTCGCCATCCTGGCGTACCTGCCGACCCGGCTGTCGAACGCCGAGATCGCGGCGCGCGCGTACGTGTCGCTGAACACCGTGAAGACCCATATCGCCCGCATCTACCGGAAGCTGGACGTGCAGTCCCGCTCCGCCGCCGTCGACCGCGCCGCCGACCTGGGCCTGCTGGAGCCGCTGGGCACCGGCGACGCGCTCTGAGCGCGGGTGCGCCCTCCCGTCACCCGAATCACCCGCAGGGTCACCCTCGCCGGGTGACGCCGCCGGCGCCGGCCGCCCCCTAACGTGCTGCGCACAGGGGTGAGCCGCCGAAGGATCGGGCCATCGACCGCCGCACCCCGGAACCGGAGGGGGACATGACCGACATCGAGCTGCCGATCGGCCTCACGCCGCGCATCGGCGCGGAGTTCCACCTGGTGCGCTGGACGCGCGGGACGGACGAGTGGACGGCACAGACCATCCTCGCCGTCTACCTCTCCTCCACCCCCGAGGAGTGGGAGGTGGAGCACCTCGGCCGCCGGCTGAGGCTGCCGAGGCAGGAGTGGTTGCGGTTCATGCCCTGAGGGCCGGCCGCGGTCTGCGGATTCGGGCCCGCAGGCCGCGGTCGTCGTCTCTACGCGGGCACGTGCGCGCTGTACAGCACCCGCGGGGTGTCGGGCAAGCCGCCGAAGAGGGATGCGTCCTCGTCCAGCTTGAGCCTGCCTTCAACTCCTCGCTCGGCTCGCTCCCGCCGGCCCTGTGATCGCACGGCAGCGCCACCATCCACCCTGCAGGAGGCCGCCGGGCCGCCGACCGGGGCCCGCCGTCCGCGTCGGCCGCTGCCGCCGGAGCGCACCTGGCGTTCGTCGCCGGCGGCGTTCTGTCGCTGGTGGTCATCGCGCTCGCACTGCTGGTGCGGAAGCTGGCCGCGGTGCCGGCGCACTGAATTCACCCGTCTCGTCTCTGTGGAGGTCATCATGGAACGCGCACCGTCGCCCGCACCATCCGGACGCTGTTCGCCCGCCCGTCGGGCCGCCCGGTTCCGCCGCTGGCCCACGCGCTAAGCGCCCCGCACCGCTGATCCTTCTCCGGAGGTCGCCATGACCGATCGCGCCACCATCGACCGCATCCTGACCGCGAACCGCTACTGCGTGCTGGCCACCGCCGATGCCTCGGGACGCCCGTGGGCGACGCCGGTGTTCGTCGCCCCGCTCGGCGACGACCGGCTGCGCTGGGTGTCCGGCGCGGACGCGCGGCACTCCCGGAACATCGCGTCTCGTTCGTCGGTCGCGGTCACCGTCTTCGACTCGACGGTCCCGGTGGGGAGCGCGGAGGCGGCGTACTTCGACGCCGCGGCCTCCCGTGTCCCGGCGGACGAGGTGGGTGCGGCCCTGCGCGCGCTCAACGACCGCCTCCCTTTCGGTCGGGCGCTCTCACCGGCTGACGTCGACGCGGGAGGCCCGATGGAGCTCTACCAGGCGCGGATCCTGCACCGGTACGTGCTGGTGCGCGGCGGCGACCCAGGGCACGGCAACGTGCTGGACATGTCGCTGGAGGTGTGAGGCCGCCCGTCAGTGGACGGCGTGGCCGGCGTCGCGGAGCAGCTGCTGCACATCGGCGAACCGGTCCTGCGGAACCAGCACGATGTCGCCGTCGTAGCTCGCGGCCGTCCACACCGGCACACCTCCCGCCGCAAGCGGCGTGACGATCACGGCGAGCATCCCCGTCGCCTCCGGCGAATGCGCGGCGTCGCCGTTCCAGAGGGCCACCCAGGTGTCCGCGGCCGCGGAGTCGTCGCGCCGCATCCGGGCGCCGCCGTCGGGGCCGTGCACGGTGGCGAGCACCTCGGTCTGCGGGGCGTCGGTGGTCAGGCGCTCGAGGACGTAGCGGCCGTCGAGGATGCGGAGGGTCTGGAGGTCGGCTGCAGACATGTGGGCAGGGTTTCATCGATTGGAGACCGTGTCCAGGCCGTGCCGGACGGCGCTAATTCGAGGCACGAGCGATGCTTCCAGTGCCCTGTCGTGGGGATTGCAGGCATTACCTGCATTTCATAGCGTCGAAGCATGCCCAACATCACACCTGCGCAACTTTCTCTCGAGCTCAACGTCAGCCAGAAGCGGATTAGAGGCATCCTGCGCGAGCTCTACGGGACGCTGCCGGAGGCTACGACGCGATGGATGCTGACAGATGAGCAAGCAGAAAAGGTAAGGGCGCGCATCGGACGATCGGCCCGCGCGGAGCCGGCCGTCTGGACGCTTGAACCCGGAGACACCGTCCATCGCCGGGCGCTCCACGGTGCGTACAACGGCAGCCGCCAGAACGGGATCGTGACTCTCAAGACGCTGCCCGACATCTTGGTGTTCACCGATGTTAGAAGCGGCTCGGCCTTCGGTTACCACCTGTTCGAAGGCCTTCAAGAAGACGGTTCATATTCATACACGGGGGAAGGCCAGCGCGGCGATCAGCAGCTCACGCGCGGCAACCGCGCGCTAGCCGAATCCGGGTCCAGCGGGCGACCGATTCGCCTCTTCACCGTCCAGGGCACGTCGGTTACGCATGTCGGGGAATTTGCGACCGGCGATCCCACCTACTGGGAAAGAACCATTCCTGACGTGGACGGGAACCCGCGCACCGGCCTGATCTTCAACCTGGTTCCGGTGGACGCGGCCATCACTCTCCTTGCGCCGGAATCCGCACTGAAGGCTCCACGAGCGGATATTGAAGCATGGACGCCTCCGAAAACTAGCGACGTTGTGGTCGCTGTTGCAGCTCCAGAGGTATCAGCTGATCGAGTAGTCTCACGCCTGGAATTCGCCCTCCAGTCAGACTTTGGCACCTGGCTGCGGGCCGGCGGTGACGAACCTCGGCGCTTGAGGCTGACCTCGCACGGTGCGACGATCGAGCCGGATCTATACGTGGAGTCCCGCGGATGGATCGTGGAAGCCAAGAAGTCTTCCGGCCGGGAGTACGTACGAACCGCGATCGGCCAGGTACTCGATTACGTGCATGTAGCCGAGCAGGCGGGAAGGTCTGCGACGCCTGTAGTGCTGCTGCCCTCTCGCCCGACGCCGGATCTCGTGGAGCTGCTGGGGCGGCACGGCATCACGTTGGTTGTTCGACACGACGACGAGTTCGAGATCGTGTCGTCCGGGTTTTAGGCTCGCTCACCGGGCTGGGCGTAGTCGCTCTCGTCCTACGGCTCGTCTTCCTCCATATTGAGCGCAAGGATCGATAGTCAGCCTCGGAGGACTGGAGTGCGCGCCTTCACGGGCGAACTCGCACGCTCCGCCCCGCGAACGTAACGACGTCCCCCACATGCAGCTGACGCCCGCGTCGACGATCTACTTCCCCATTTACAGTGACGAAGCCGTCGATGATGGCTTCTTTCACGTTCCCTCCCGAGTCGAGGAGCCCAGCAAACTTCAGGAACTGGCCGAGGCGAATGACGTCGCCGCCGATCGGTACGTCTTCGATGCGGCCAGAGTTAGTCATGCCGGAATGCTAGCCGACCAAGCGGGCGTGCCCGAGTCGCCGCGGTCCCGCGTCAAGCCACGGGAAACGCTCACGACGAATGCAGGTCCTTACATTGCCACCCGAAAACACCAAGCCGCATCTCCTGTCATGTGCGGCGACGATCACCACTAGAGGGACTCGAAAACTGCGACCACCCTTTAATCACCGTTCGCCTGGTGCCAAAAACCGCGGAATTCCGCGCTTTTCGACCCCGGAGAGATGACTGCGATCACATAGAAACTCACTCGGTTGTGGGCAAATTGTGGGCAAATTTCGTCCTGCCGAAATCTAGTACTTGCGACTTGGCGAACGATTTGGTGAGGCCTAGTCGTGACCAGGCTGCTACCTCAGGCGCCCCAGCGCTAACGGATCCGAGGCGGCCTTTGCCATGTGCAAGCCGATGCGCTGGCTACTCGACCGCGACTGGGCGACGCGGCGAACGTCGGGCGCCAATCTTTCGGCTCGGGCGGATGACATAACTAAGCATCTCACTCGCTCGTTTGTTCGGGGAAGCCAGCGTCCTCCGAACGACTGGCCTACCACATCCCTTGCAGATGACCCTGCTCGGCTGCCGGGGTCGCTTCTAGGCTTCACCCAGACCGTTCTGGGAGCCGGCACCGCGACCACACTTGCTTTCCGCCAGATCACCGAATCTTGACCGGTAGCTCAAGAGCGTCGCCTTGCCCGTAACGTCGCGGCCCGCACCAGGGGCAGTCTTGATCCTGCCGAGCACCATCCAAGTTGTACTCGCCGTGGAGGGCGTCGACGGTGACCCAGTCGGGAGTAATCGCTCGCCGCGCCAGTCCAACGGTTCGCATCAGCCATTCGTTGACTGCGATGCTTGCGGCCACGGCGTTGAGCGCAATGACGCTGGGGGCGTGGACGTCTGCGTCGTCCACGTATCTCTGACGCTTGCGTTCGGCCGGAGGAGTGGCTTCTTGGGTGAGTTTGGTCGATGAGATCAACCCGTTGCAGCGAAGGCAGGTTTGGCCGGGTTCGATGAGCCTGCTGACGGAGTACACCGCCGCGACGTCGCCCGCGCCCTCTACTTGGGCTTTCGCGCCGACCTGGGTCACGGGGATCAGGTATTGATGGGCTATCGCGTTGACGAGGAGCCTGGCTGTATGAGAATCGGCGGCGAGAAAGATATGGTCGCAGTCAGTCAACTGTTTCCACACGCCGGCATCTTCGACGTTGGAGCGGACGATGTCGACGCGGGCGTGCCGCGATGCCTGCTTCGCGACTCGTTTCCCGATCCTCACCTTCGGGGCGGTGAGGCGCCCGCCGAGCTGGCGCATCCAGGCTGGACGGTCTTCGCCGGTAAGCCACGTGTGCGCATCGAATCTGGTAGCGCCGACGACGCGGGAGAGGTTGGAGGTTTCGATCCGGTCAGCGTCAATCAGAATGAGGTGTCCGACGCCGAGGCGGGCGACTTCCTCGTTGATGAGCGATCCGGCTCCGCCAAGCCCGATGATGGCGATTTTCTGGCGGCGGAGGATGTCCTGACCAGCAGCCCCAAACAGGAGCGCCTGCCGGTTGTACGCCGGCAGCGCCGCCTGCCGGGCGCGCGGGGCGGGGTACAGTTCTCGGCGGAAGGGGCCGGCGATAACCAGTTTCTCGAGCGGGCGCCTTGCCCCGTCAGCTGTCCAAATGTCACCGGCGACGGCATTTTTGGCGAATACGAGCGCGCCGACGGCTGGCGCGCCGGTGATCTGCAGCAGTGCCGGATAGCTGCGCTCATGGGATCCCAGGTCAATGTCCGAGAACTCCACCTCGTCGTCGCCGCCGTGGTTGTGGACGGCGACGTAGACGGAGTTGTCCTCAGCGAACCGAAGGGCCTGTCCCGTGATGAAGTCTGCGGTAAGCCGTCGGTACGAGCTCGTGCCGGGGACATAGTCGCGGCCGTCGACGGCACGGATCACCTCACGGACGAGAAGTCGGCTTCCGGCGATACCGCAGCGGAGAACAGCTCCGTGCTCGTCGCGATCGCCGGGGAAGATGTGAGCGTTGAGCTCGGCCCAGTGGGCTCCGCTGATGGTCATTGTCCAGCTCATTGCTGCTCCAACCATCGCAGCACTTTGAGGAGCTTCCCGGCAGCGTTGTTCCACCCGCTTTGAAGGCCACGGGTGGTACGGGACAGCTGTGTCGACGGGATGGTCCCGTCCGGGCCACACATGACCTGCTGGAAACCGTGCTCGGCCCGCAGTTCAGCGCCGTCCCTACGGCGCAGATCAGGGGCGATGAAGAGCGGGTAAATGTCCGCTTCCGGGTAGGTGAACGGGATCCGGAACCGCACCCACGTCTGTTCGACCGTGAACGCAGCCCCAATACTGACAGGGTCGATGAGGACCCACGCGCCGCCGTCTCCGGTCTCCTCCGCGACGACTGAGGAATCCGGGAACGAAGCGCGCAGCTCGTCGATCGCACGGCTGACATCGGAAGTGAATGTCATGAGTTGTTGTCGTTGCCCATCGCAGCGAACTCGGACTCCTTGTTCACCTCGACGGTGTCGTGGTCGCCGACCACGTCACGACGGCCGTTGTGCTTGACCTCGAAGAGAACGAAGTCCAGCTGGATGGCGACCCCCTGAGCGATCGCCGCTTCTTTCAGTTCGATGCCGGTGTACCTGCGCTGCTGGAGAGTGATGTGCTGCTTGTTGAACAGCACGGTCACGTCCTTCGCGTGCGCCTTGTTTCCGACCTGCTCGGTGTGGGTCATGTGTTTGTGTTCCTTTCATGAGGTGTGCGGCTCCACGATTGAGGCCGCAAGTGGGCGGCGCGGTGCTGCCCTATGATCTGCAGACCGGTCGGTCTGCTGAATGGTTGCCGCCCGAGAAGGGGCAGGATGTCTGCTTCCACCGGTTCGTCGCCGATGACGGATGAGCGCGATCCGGTTCCGGATGATCTTGACGGCGTCGCGGAGTTCGGAGACGGTGGTGACTACGGGCAGGCCAGCGCCGTGTCGCGCGGTGTGATCGAGGTGCCGGCGGTAGAGGGCGACGAGCGCGACGATCAGGGCGGCGACACTCAGCCAGAGGAGGATGGTCCCTGCCCATAGTTCGACTCGGGAGCTCGGGGCGATGACATCGCTAACGCCCATCCAGGCGAACGCGATCACGTAGAAGGTCGCCATCCCGATCAGCGGGGCTCGCAGTCCAAGGGGTGCCCCGCTCTGTAGGTAGCGGGCGGCGTTGAACCGAGCGTCGTCACGCAGTCGAGCTGGCGTTGCCTGAGCGGTCGCCGGACGGAGGGCCGGAACTGCGGTTGCGCCTGCGGCTTCGAGCGCGGTGGCCAGCTCGAGAGAGGTACGTGCTCGGTCTGCGTACTTCCGGCCAGGCATCCGCCGCGCCTGAATCAGCGCAAAAATCGGCACCAGGACAGCAAGCGCCTGGAGGGCGCGGTCGAAGATCTCAGCCATTTTGAGACCGCTTAGCCGCGGGGCGGAAACGGGTCGTCGCCGTAGGTCCGCTCGTCTTCGATGGCCCCGTCCTGCCGGTGGATGAGCAGCTGGCTCGGCTGGTTCGCCCGAGCAGCGGCGACACCTGCATCGATCGCCGCCTGCTTCGCCAGGTGGTTGGACACCGTCGCCCCGAGATGGGTGAGTCTCCACTGCGTACCGTTTGGGACGACGTCCCACCGCTTCCTCGTCATGACCTTCTCCCTCTCCGGAACACTCCCGGTTCCATACCCACTTGTGCAGATTCTCGAACAGTGTTGGATCTTTCCAACACTCCTGTCTGTGCCAGATTAGCTTCACTGTTCGAAACGTGCAACACATCGAACGCGGTGGGTCGGATTTGATTTCGGCATGCTCAGCACTCCCGAGAAGATGCGGATCGCGGAGCCCCCAACAGGGACCTGTCACTAAACCGAGTTACTGTTGCAGAATTGGAACAGTCAGATAGCCAGTTAAATTAGCCCGACGGCCCGGTAAGCGAACCGTCCTGCGTATCCAACAGAGCAGATCAGAGCAGAGCAGATTAGAGCGGATCCAGTGAAAACACGCATCGATGTAGAAGGTCTGTACGCGGCGCTCGATGCGACCCGTCGCGCTAACGGCCTTTCGTGGCGCACTCTCGCGAAGGAAGTGGGCGTTGGCCCATCGCTGTTCTCCCGCATGGCAAACGGCTACAAACCAGATGCAGACAGTTTCGCCACAATAGTGGACTATTTGAACCTTGACGCGAACCAGTTCTTCACCGACCGGGACGACAACGCAGACCGCGAAGAACCGGAATTAGTCGCACAACTCGCACCGCTACTTCGAGCACGAAAAGACTTGAAAGAGGCAGATGTCGAGTACATCGAAGAGATCATCTCCCTCACGCTCAAGAGAGCACGAGCCGCCGTCAACGAATGATCCACGGGTTCAAGGCTCATGCGAAGCGGCTCGCACTCGAGGTTCGTGACGAACTAGGCCTCAAGCTTATGGATCCCTTCGACCCATACGAACTGGCGGCCCTATACGGCATCCAAGTGATTGCAACCAGTGCCCTCCTTCCCGAGCGCCTCCCAAAGGACGCTGTTTCCGGTGCGCTCGTTCCAAATGGCACCGGTGCTGTCATCATCGATAACGACTTCGAACCGTCAACCCGACGCCGGCTCACCACGAGCCACGAGATGTCGCATGTTGTCCTCGAGCATGAGTTCCCGGCGTCACTGGTCGACGAAAAGGGCTGTCGCACCCGCGTCGGCGACCAAGAAGACGAGGCCACCTACCTCGCCGGGGAACTCGTCCTCCCGTACGATGCCGCCGTGAAACTCGCGTGGCAAAACGCGCCGGACGAAATCGTCGCCCGTGATTTCGGGATCAGCGTGCGCGCCGCCGCTTGGAGGATGAACTCGACCGGCGCGCGCAAGATCGTAGCGCGAGCGCGCGCCAGCCGATGGGGACAACCTTAGCCTGCAAATGCTACGGCGTTTGGACCCGAATACTGCTCGTTAAACATCAGCTGGCTTCAGCAAAAGTGCTGATCAGTCGAGTGATTTCAGCGACATTAGATCTCCACGAATCACTCGTAACCTCGTACGATTGCGGGCAAAAAACGTGGGCAAACGCCGGCGCTCGCGTCATGACATTGGCACGATCTGGTTCTCGAGGAACGAGATCTCGTCGGTGTCGAGGCCATACTTCGCGTAGAGTTGCGCATCGATCTCCGCGCCCGTCTTGGTCCAATCGATGTCCGAGGCCTTCGTGAAGTCTTCTGCGGGGACAAACTTCCAGGTGCTTCGCGGGTTGTGCTGCGTCACCTTCAGCACGTATAGCATCGCGCGCGCAAACTTCGTCTTCACGTACGCAAAGCACGCCTGAGCTTCTGACTCAGTGTCGAACGCGCCGATAGTCAGGAACGTCTGCGTAACACCGATCTTGGGACCGAGGACCTGGGGAGCCGCCATCTGCCCCAATTTTTTTGACTCGTTCGCAGCAGGTACGGCGACTTTGAACTTGTTGAATCCCTCCGGTCCGGTGACGAACGCGCTTCGAATCCAGCGGAGCACTCTTTTGTTCTTGATTACACCGAGGAGTTGGACATACTCGTGACCGTCTTGGGGCCGCTCTTCGGAGTACAAGAAAGAAAGATTCTCGAATGTCTTGGTATTGATCTTGAATTGTTCCCCTGACGGCATCAGCCCTAGCGCCTGCGGAAAGGCTTCGTGCATTGCGGCGGTGTAGCGGTAGGAGCGCGAGCTAGTCATGTTGAGGGCCTCCAGCGGCTTGAAGCCATGCTCTGCAACCTTATGGACAATCCTGTTTAGCTCTGGGTACTCAGTGAATGTGCCGACGGGCTCGCCCTTGCGGGCAGCATCTCGGTAGGTGACTGCAATACCTGCTCGGATCTTTGTACCGGGGAAGAGCTCAGAGCTGTCGCGAACATATATCGGTACCGTCAGGTGTGGATCCGATAGCATCTTCTCGTTCCACGCCTTGGGTGTATAGCCGGCATTGAACAAGAATCGGGCGGGCGTAATAAGCACAACCTTTTCCCCGACCTCGTAGGCCGCATCCATGAACCGGTTGTAGATCGGCATGTTGTGTGTCGCAGAGCCCGTGGCTTCCTCCTGGTAAGGAGGATTGCCAATGACGACATCGAACTTCTTGGCCATTTCAGTTGCCTTCCAGCATCTCATCCACTACTCGCTCGCGTTCTTCGGAGGTCATAGTGGCGAGGTTTTTGACCCGGAAATGACCCGAGCTCTCTAGCCACATCCGTCGCTCCGCCACACCACCACTGACGGCCTCAAGTGTGATGTCGTGCAAGATCTGATTGGGGCTCATCTCGAATACCTGGCGGGTCAGGATGTGTCGGAGCCGCTCGTCTGAGTCCGGCATTGCTTCAGTCAGTCCAGCGTCGAGTCTCCGGACGATCTCCATGCAGAACATGCCAGCTGTAGAGAACAGGTCGGCGAAAGTCTTACTGGAGTCGGAGAAGATCCCTGGATTCTCCGTCTCTAGCACGTCGCACATCATCTGCACGACACGCTTCGGAGTGAATACCAACGAAGTCTTCTGCTGCGGGATGTACCCAAAGATGTCCTCGGTCAGCGCTGGATCGAAATAGTTTGCGAGCTCAGCCTTCTTGTTCAGGAACTCCTGGATCGCCTGGTTAAATACCGCTTCATCGAACAGTCCTGGGACTCGGCTAAGCTCGCCGGTCTGCGGGTCAATGACATCCCTACCGTCGCGGAGTTTGCGGAACTCCTCTTCGCTGATCCCGGTAATCTCAGCGAACACGTCGTCGGGGGTGTAATCGTCAAAGTCCGCAAGGGTGGTCTCCCGTTTGCCGTACGCCATGAGAAGCATCGGGATAGTACGGGCGAATCCGCGCAAATGATCTCGAGCGTCATCGAGGGTCTTATCGACCACTCTTTGCGCCTTCTTCGTCTCCTCACGCTTGACGACGGTTTCCGTCAACGTTTCGAGAGTGTCGTGAAGGATATCAAGAACTTTGGCGTCGAACTCGACTTTTGCCACAGCTCGCTTGGACTGAACCGCGTCAAATTCAGCCTCACTTGCCGCGGCCTTAGCTTCATCGTCGATGTGGCTGATAGCGATCTGGTGCTCGACGTAGGCGCGTTCGACTTTCGCCTGCACCAGGGCTTCCGTGGCCTTCTCATCGTTCTCGACCTGCTTGGCCGTCATGCTGTACTCAGCGGCCACTGCGGTGCGTGTCGGGCGGGCCTTTTCTGTCACGATTGCGGCGATCTGCTTAGCCGCCTCGGATGCCTTTACTGCGGTGGGGTCGACTTCGGGCACGTCTACAGTCGAATAGATCGGTTTGCCGAGCTGGGCCACCTTTGGGTTGATAACCGTCTCGATATTCACCACCACGTTACCTTCGAGGTCAGTGACGGGCGGCGGAGTCGGCATTTCGACCGCTTTGCCCTTATCGACCTTCTTCTCTTTGGCGACGGGCAGCTGATCGAGTATGTCTTTGAAGTGCTCGACGGCCCGGAAGATGCCCGCAACGTTTGCAAACAGGAGGTTCGAGAGGAATCCCCGTCGCACGACCTCCCGCGCTTTGAATACCTGCGGAAACGTAAGTACCTGATCGGCGTCGAGCTCGATCATCCGGCCCTCGGTGTCCTCACCCAGGATGGGGAAAAAGTTGAGCAACCGCTTAATATTTTGTCTACGCTGTCCGCCATCGATCGGCGGATGCGGGGCAAGGTTGTTTGCGAAGGCGTCAAAGATCGTCAGGGTGCGTTCCGGTGCGAAGTCGAAGATGTAGGCGTTTTCCTTCTGGAGCACTTTATTGCCCCGCGTGAACGTGCACGGGTTCTGCGACCGGAACGCCGCCTGCATGTAGAGCGCCGGACTGGCAAGGTTCGACAGCATGATGACAGCCGTCCATTCGGGCACCGTAACGCCGGTAGTTAACTGGCCGACCGACAGGGTGATCGTCTTGCCGCCCTCGGCCTCTGCCTTGGCGATCGCGGCGCGGACCTTGTCGAGTGACTTTCCGACAGTCACCGGGTCATCGGCGTCCTCGTCCAGTCCGCCGTCGTCATCGACATGGGGTCGACCGTCGCCGGCGGCAAGGATGATGGTGTAATCGCGGAACACATCGTGGGCCTTGAGAAGCTTTTCGAGTGCCTTGGCAGACGCGACGCGGTTAAGTAGCCAAAACGAGTGCCTGATTTCGTCGCGCAGCTTTGGTGTAGAGAAGGGATACTTCTCGCTCGCCGTCAGAGCGTCGAGGAACCTAATGACGTCGGCCTCGTAGGTGAAATAACCATTGTCCTTGGTGGAAAAGAACTCCGCCAGATCGAACGTATAGTCGACATTCCCGGCATCTTCTTCGAGCGCCACTCCCGCGGCGAGTTTGTCTCTGACCATGCGAGAGAGCTGGTAGGTCAGCAGGTTGAGGGTCGGAAGCTCGGCGTAGGGGTTGTCCTGGCCAACATTGTTGGAGTGGTGTGCCCACGACTCCTTCGCGCTCTGCTCGTCCTCGTATGTCCAGTTGAATATCTGTTCTGGGTTGCTGAACTTCCCCGATGCCAACGCCTTGAACGGTGTACCCGACAGGTGGAGCGTGTGGGTGCGCTTGATCTGTTTGAACGCAACGTCCGTCTTAGTGGTGTCGATCCCCTCGTGGGCTTCATCGATCACAAGTAGGTCCCACTCGGCATCTGCGATGTGCTTGAGCTTGTTGAGCGAGCCGCCAAAGTACTGCGAGCCCTTCAGATCCTGCAGCGAGACGAACTCGATGATGCGCGGATCTTGATCCAGGTGTTCCGCGCCATAAGCCCGCCACTGTTCCCGAGTCATCGGGGTGCGCTGTCCAAGCGACGGGGAATCGGAGACGAATTGGTAGGAGGTTTGATGCGCTATGAAGCGCTGGTAGTCATCGAACCACGAGTTGGCGATTGCTGGCCGATTGGTAACAATCAGAACGCGCCTAGCGTCCATCTTCCGTATTAGGTCGTAGGTCGTAAGCGTCTTGCCGAATCGCGGCTTGGCGTTCCACAGGACCTCGCTGGCGCCGACCGTCGCGCCGAACGCGTTTATCGCTTGGGCCACAGCCCGCTGCTGCTCCGGACGAAGATCGTAATTTCGGGCAACCACGCTCTGCGGTGCTGAGAATTTCTTCTTGGTGAAGTCGCTGAAATAGTCATCAGAGGCTTTAGGGGCGCTTGCGAACTCGTGCCACTCGGTGCGCGGACTCAGCTCGCGCTGGATTCCCTGCTGGCGCAGGAACTCGTGGAAGTCGCTATCGCGGAATGTGCCGCCATCCTCGGTCACGAATACCGCCTGGTAAGCCCAGACCTTTTCTTTCGTGATACCGAGTTGACTCGCCTGCTGCGCAATGCGCTTGTCAGCTGATTCCTGCTCGGTGTAGCCGATCTTTTCCCAGCCCTCATACTTCGGTATGTCCGGGGTCCGCCACGAATAGATGAGTGGAATTATCTCGCGGAAAGTACGAATATTCGGGCTAGCCACCGGCTCTCACTTCTTCGTGCACATGGTCAATGCGGCAGGAAACATATCGGACAGGTTCAACCAGGTAATCGAACAGGTCTGGCGCGGGTGCGCTCGCGCGCAGGGAGTTGAATGTGAAAGGCTCTCGCACGACCATGCCGGGGTCGCTTTCGTCGCGGATCCACCAGGACAGCGCTATCTCCTCGCCGAGCCAGTCCAGCCCGGTTAGCGTGTTCCCACAGACGATGTTCGAGTTGACAAGGAAGGTCGCAGCGCGCATCAGGTCGGTGTCGGGACTCAAAAAGACATCGCGGCTGGTGTGGAAATGCGCGAACTCCTCAAGCATCGCGGCCTTGGCATCCTGATGATTGTCTTCAAGCAGCTCTATGCCGTAGATCGAGGCGAGGGCAAACAAGGACTCGCGACCCCACAGATCTTTCGCCAGGCGCCGTTCTATTAGCCGGAGCTTCCGCTGAAGGATCGCGATCAGGAAGTTCCCGTCGCCTGCCGCCGGTTCGAGGAACGTCTTGTCAACGAACTGCAGATCCTCGCTGACCAGATCGAGCATCTGGTCGACCATGCTGCGCGGTGTGAACACCTCGCCGTGTGCCTTGACTCGAGCGCGCGACTTCACCAACACCTCCTGGTCGATCGCCCACATTCTGAAGTCTCCTGTACTACGTCCGGGATGCGCTCCACCGGGTACGGTCAGGCTACAGGGCAGGCCGGTTCGGCAACCGTCGCCGCGTCGATTCAGCGCGTTTCGTTACCTTACCGGGGACGGCCGACATCGATCGAGAGTCGTCCGGCCGCTGGGTCGTGCGGGTGGTGGGGCCCGGCAGAGTCAGAGTTTGCGGCTCCCTAACTTGGCGCGGAGCTAAGGAACTCAACGTAAGAAATAAACCAACCTAGATGGGCCCAAAGTCCAGTGTTCCGACGTATCACTGTGTGTCGGCTCGAATCCACCAATGCGCCGCGACCCATCGATGGGGCGGCGACGGAACACAGTGAGGGAGCGAACGAAGCGAGACCAGAACAGGAAGAGACCAATGACGGAGGACTACAGAGACAAGATGCCAAGGGTGAGCGATGGAAGAGACGTAGGCCAAGAGATAGGAACAAAGAGCGAATCAAGAGATAGAACGAAGAGTCAATGAACGAAGAGTCAATGAACGAAGAGTCAATGCACGTAGGCACTTAAGTGGAACGGATACTCATGTCTCAGGAGATCCAATCCCTCTGCCTCGATAGATCGGTGACACCACGGGCTGTCTAGGTGGGGACCCTTCTCTCCATCCCCTAAGGGATGAACCCTGTCCAGCCTGCTGATCCTCGCCATGAGCCGCTACCTGGCCGCCGACTGCTGATCGCGCTGGCACCCGCACCAAGGAGAGGTGATCTGGAAAGTGGTGTCGGCCGTGAGCCTTTTAAACGGTGAGCTCAGTTACTACCCCCACAACGCGGTGATGAGCGGACGGCCGCCCACTGAAAGACTTGACGGGTGCATTATGAGGATTTTGTCGAGATTTATCGTGAGGCGGGGGAACGGACAGGAGCGATCTGGGTTCGCGGCGAGCCGCGGCCCGACCTCGCGTTGACGATGGTTGTGTACCTGACGACAACCTACGAGTACTCCTCCGCAATGAAGACTCTGGAGACGCGGCGCGATCTTGGCGTCCCCAGAGAGCCGGCGAAAGCGCTCATGGCCGAGTTCGAGGCGGCGGCGCACGCGGCCGCCGTGACCGACGAGGCGACGGCGGAGGCCAACGCCCGCGCTTTCGCAATCGAGTTGGCGGAGCGCTCCGCCGAGGGAACACTTCGCGAAGAGTACCGGGCGGTCGTCGCGCGGCTCGGCGAGGAGCCGGTGATTACACGGGAGGCAGCGGCACGCTACTTGGAGTACTACAAACACGCGGATTTGAACTCCGGGATCCTCCAGCAGGCAGTGGAGGCCCGCGCCCGCGCGCGGCGGGAGATCAGCGCCGAGGCGGTCGCGCTCACTGAGCGGTTGTCCGCGGAGCCGAACCTCGTCCTGAGCAGGGTAGAGGGCGAGCTGCTCGCCGGCGAAGTCGGGCGGCTGATCGGTCCGCTGCTCGGCGCCTCTCGGTACGAGGAGCGGCCGAAGGCGTTGACTCAGGCTCTGGCGATCGTCAAGACAGTCGTCGTAGACCGGGCCGAGGGCTGGCGGGAGTTCAACGTCGTCTCCGAAAGCTGGCGCGACCTCGACCCAGGAGAGGTGGCCGAGAGGGCTGCCGAGGCGGCGCTCCGCGACGCCCGTTACCACTACTTGCGTGACTTTCCCGCCGGGGGCGCGCTCCCGTCCGACCCCCGCAAGGCCGAGGCGGAGGCGGAGCGACGCATCGCATTGCGCAAGGAGCACACCGACACCGCTCTGCGTACCGCGCTGCAGCTCCTCGAGCCGTGGGCCTCCGCTCTCAACGCGCGGCTCGCAGCGGTCGCCGACGAACAGCGACGGCGGATCGAGGCCGCCGAGGCTGAACTTGCGGCGCGGCAGGAGACGCTCAGCGCAGCGCCGCGCCCTCCCATGCCCCCGGCTCAGGAGTTCGGGGTCTCAGCCCGCGGCGCAGAGCTATGGTGCCAGCAAGCGCTCCTCGCGCTCGGCATACACGACGCTGTCGTCACCCGACAGTCGGCCGACGGAGGCCAGGACATCTACTCGGACGCGCACAGGCTGTCCGTCAGCGTCAAGAACTACGCCGGCACCGTCGATGTCATCGCGTGCCGCGAGATCTTCGGAGTCGCGGTCGCGCAAGGACGCCGGGCGCTGCTGATGACCAGCGGCGGTCTAACCCGCGACGCCGAGTCGTTCTGCTTGGCTGCACCGGTCGCGGTCATCCACTACGACGTCGCAGCGGCCTTGCTGCGCGGCTTGAACGATCTCGGGAGAGTCCTCGTCGACGCCGGCGCCCCAGCGATGGAGCAATGGCCACCGTCCGGTGCGGCTGGCATAACGCCTTTCGCTCACCTGGCCCCGTCGGGTCGACCGTAGCGCCAAATTGAGCAGCGTCCGATTCGGACTAGGTGCGCCAGCATTACGGCGCGGCCGATTGAGGCTTGAGGGCCTTTCCGCCGCCCGATCGTAGCTCGCTCCCGGTGCTCCGTGCCGGGCTTTCGCGGCGTAGCCTCCTCCGCTACGCTCCCCCGATACTCCACGGACCCGGCACTGCGCACCTTCCACTCGCTCTCGATCACTCGCCGAAAAGGCACTCAAACATGATCGACATTGGGAGTGAGCGAGATGCGGGTATTCATCATCGACGCCAGCAACATGGGCCCAGAACTGCACGGCGGACTCATCGGCGTGGAAGGTCCCTCGAACCTGGACGCGAGCGAAAAGCAGGAGTGCGTGGAGACCGTCAGCAGCTACGTGAAGGATGGGTGGGCAATCGCCGCCGACCCCCACACCCCGATCGGCTGGCTCGCCGCACTCACCGCGGAGACGGCATGCGTGCCCTTCATCAACCTGAGCCGGCTTGAGTTGCACGCGCCCCGGCTTCAGGAAACGCACCAATGACGTAGAGCAGCGAGCGGATCTCGGCCGTCTCGCAGGAGTACTCCGTGGCCGGCGACAGGAGCCGCGAGTGTCTCCAAGCACGAAAACATTCCTGCAAATTTCACGTTTGCGCGTCAAAACCGGCTGGGAAACACAACGTGTAGGTATGAGGGCATTCGATCCGACCCACGACAACGCGGCGCACGTCGCCGACGGTGTCGGTGGCATGCAGGAGCCTGGCGGTGCGATGGGGCACGGCGAAGCCGTGATTTGCCAGATAGGCGCCGGTGCGCGCTCAAAGCGTGCAAAAACAACCGGCGAACCGGAAGTACTAAGTAGAGGACCCCTTTTCTGACCAGGACAAGGCTGTCCAGGTTCGGGAGACGAAGGAGGTGAGTGCAGGTGCGAGGCGGAGTAGCCAGATGGAAGCGGGGACAGCAGTCTCACGGGGTCAAGCAAGCGGTCAACTACGCTTTCAGCGGCGTCTGTGACGCCACCCTCACCGCCAAAACCGCGGACGGCATCATCGCCGCCGCCGGCTACGCCGACGCGGTCATGACCCGGTACATCGTCGAGAACGGTGCCATCCGCGACGACCTCCTCACCCGCGACCAGCTAAAAGCCTGGGTCGACGGGCTCGACCCCCTCATCGGTGAGCGCCGCGGCCGGGACCTCGAGTCGCCCGTGGCGGATCTGATTCTGGATGCGACGATCAACGCCCCGAAGTCGTTCTCCATCGCCGCCATGATCGACACTGACCTCGCCGCCGCCTACGAAGATCTCCAAGACCGACTCCGCGATCGAATCATCAAGCTGTGGCAGTGCGAGCTCAACGCCCGCCGCGGCAAAGGCGGAGCCATCCGCGAGAACCTGGCGCGGATCGAAGTCGTCGAACTCCGACACGAACGCTCCCGGTCCCTAGATCCCCACAAGCACCGCCACCTCTGGCTGAATGTGAAGGTCCAAGGCGTGGACGGCAAGTGGTCCAACATCGACACCCGGGTCGCGCTCAGGTTCCAGAACGTGATCAACGCAGAAGGCGACCTCGCCTCCCGCACCGACCCCACCTGGATCACCGCGCTTGCCGCGAAGGGCTTCACACTCAACGAAGACGGGGAGATCACCCAGCTGCAGCACCTAGTGCGGCCGCTGTCCAAGCGGTCAGCGCAGATCGAAGCCAACAAGAGCGTCCGCTCCGCCTGGTGGAAGCAGCAGCACCCCGGGCAGGAGCCGTCCCACGATGTGCTCAGTCAGATCGACCACTGGGCGTGGGCGGTCGGCCGACCCAACAAGCCCGGCGACCTGGACGAAGACGGATGGGCCGAACTCGTCCGGGAAGAACTCCTCGCCGCCGACCCCGCGCTCGGTACGCATGGTTCGCCAATTTCAGTGCCACCCGTCGCCATTGACCACCTTGACATCAAGTTGCTGGCAGCCAAGGCCGTTGTTGACGCGGACGCTCGCTCGACCGGCAGCGGCGGTCGATTCAGCTGGATGGATGTGCGGGCCGGTGCGCTCCGAGCTATCGCCGGGACCGGCGTTGTCGCCGACCGCGATGCGCTCGCGAAGCTCGCTGAGGAAGTCGTAGCGCGATCCCGCACCGTGACGCTGATCTCCGAAACGGACGCGCCAAAGCACGTCAAGCACCTCATGGCGGTCTCCACCGCAACGCTAAAGGCCACACTGGCCCAGAAGGTCGACGCGTTCTCCGCGCCCGGACAGATCCTGGATACGGACGAGGTCGTCGCGATTGGTCGCGCAATCGAGCCTGACCGAGTTCTGGACGACGGGCAGCTTGATGGTGCTGCGGCCATAGGTGGCACGTCAAGCAGCGTCGTCGTCTCCGGCCCGGCCGGCACGGGAAAGACCACCATGCTCAAGGTCGCGGGCGCCGCTTTGCGGCGACGCGGCCGCAAGATGATCATCGTTGCACCAACCAGAAAGGCTTCCGCTGTCGCCGGACGCGAAACGATGAGCTCGTCGTCGTCCCTCCACCAGCTCCTTCACGATTTTGGATGGCGCTGGGCAGCTGACGCGTCCGGGGCGACCGTGTGGAAGCGCCTCTCGATCGGCGAGAGGGATCTGGTGACGGGCGCAATCTACAACGGCCCACGGATCCGCATCGATCCTGGTGACCGCATCGTCGTAGACGAGGCTGGCATGCTGGACCTCGACGCCGCGTCAGCCCTCCTCGATATCGCCCATGCCTCTGGCGCGGGAGTCGCTCTCGTCGGCGACGAGCAACAAGCGCTCCCGGTCGGGCACTCGGGCGCCATGGCGCTCTTCTGGCGCCGGTCACCTCAGCGTGTTGAGCTCACGACTACGCATCGATTCAAAGATCCCGAGTGGGCGGAACTCATGCTTCGACTACGGGATCCCGTAGACCAGGCAGCCATGTGGGGCGTGGCCACCGACATCATTCGTACCGAGCGCGCTGTGATGGCAGATAGCGACCTCGCCGCGCGCGCGGCGATGGTCGAAGGATGGTTCGACGCCGCACGCGATCGAGAGACGATATCCCTGGTCACGGCGACTCACGCTGAAGCGCAGGAGATTAGCGAAGCGATCCAGGCCCGCCGGATCGCTTCTGGCTCGATCTCCGTGGGCCGCTCGGTTTCCGGACAGGGTGGACAGACAATCTTTGTCGGCGACGTAGTTCAATCGCGTCGGAATGACTCAGTCGCCGACGTGCAGAACCGCCAGAACTGGATCGTAAAGACCATCAGCAACGACAGCGTCATCCTTGCCGCCAGCACCGATACGACCGACCTTAGGAAGGTCAGCCTCGACTACGCCGAGTCGCACATCCACCTCGCCTACGCCACAACGGTCTACGGGGTTCAAGGCGAGACGACCGACCGCTCCCTCGTTGGTCCGGGAGTTGACGCCGCGGGCCTCTATGTCGGTCTTACTCGCGGCAAGGAGCAGAACTCCGTCGTGCTCGTTGCCCCGACTGAAGACGCTGCGAGAGCAGAACTGGTCGAACTGATGCAACGCCGAACGATAGAAGAAACGATGGAGAAGTCTCAAGCGGCCGCCAGATCGGAACTGCGGCGCGCTGCCCAGTCATCCGCTGGACCGATCGTCGAGGCTCCTGTGCGGCACGCCGCTTCGGTTGGCATCGAATGATCAAGCTGAGGGCTCTACCGGGCGAGCCCCGTCGCCCACAGTTGGCGGCCCAGGAAATTGACGCCGTCCAATGTCCCGCCCCGCGGATCGAACCCGAATATCGCGATACCCAGCTGATCGGCGCGATCAATCGCTCCGGGACGAACGCCGCGACGAACAAAGATCAGTCCCCGACGTCCGTCGGACGTGACGAGCGACGCCGCACGCTCAACGAGTTCCGAGCCAATGTTCCCCCGCCCGTTCTCTACCCACCCGAGGTAACGAGAACCATACAGATCGCAGACCCGGTGCGATTCACCTCTGGCCACGACGGCGTCTATCTCACCGAGGTATCGCATCCACTCGGCGCAAAGCTCGACCGCTTCGTCGTCCGATGCTCCCCGCGGTCTTGGTTCTGGTGGCGCTTGCACAGGTCCAGAGTGCACCCATCCTCAGATAGCCGTCGAACCTGGAGTTCCTGGATAGCGCCGCGCGGCGTCGTCGGTGGCGAGAGTTAGGTTCTGCGAGTGGGAAGCATCGACGCTTACGAGTCGGCCAAAGGCCGGCGCTATCGCGTGCGCTGGCGCGACCCCGAACACCAGCAACGCGAGAAGCGCGGGTTCCGCACCAAACGCGAAGCCGAGCTCTATAACGCGACGGTCGAAGTAGCGATGATGAAGGGGACCTACTTCGAGGCATCTCAATCCAGGATCACCGTCGGTGAGCTCGCCGAGGAATGGCTCGCCAACAAGGAGCAAGCCCTAAAACCCTCTAGCTTCTCCCCCATCCGCATCGCCTGGCGCGTCTACGTCGAGCCGCGCTGGGCGGCGACGCCGATCGGCGCGATTCGCCCCTCCGCGGTCGAGAAATGGATCCGAGAACTGAGCCAGGGCAAAGCGGTCACTGTGCGGGTCCGCGTGGGCAACGGCGGCAAGCCCAGATCGGCCGGCGTCGTCCTGCGCGCGGTGGGGATCCTCGCCGGGATTCTCGATGTTGCGGTACGTGATGGCAGGATTGCAGCGAACCCGGCTCGGGGCGCGAGCAACCTTCCACGCAAGGGAACCAAGAAGCGTCGCCGGTATCTCACCAACGAGGAGGTCTTCCGCTTCGCTCGAGCGGTGCCCGATGACAAGCGAAGCGTCCTCGTGTTGACGCTGGCCTACACCGGCATCCGGTGGGGCGAAGCCGTCGCCCTCACCGTGAACGACATCGACCTCGACCGTTGCCGTCTGGCCATCCACCAGACCGCGACAGAAGTAGACGGGCTCATCCACGTCGGGCCACCGAAGAGCTGGGAAGCTCGCTCTGTACCGTTCCCTTCCTTCCTCGCGCCCCGCCTAGAAGCGCTCATCGATGGGAAGAAGGGCGGCGATCTCGTGTTCCCGGCGCGCGCTGGCGGCTACCTCGCCCGGCCCGACACTGCCTGGAACCGGCAATCCTGGTGGCTCAGTGCGCTCCGCGATGCTGGGCTCGAGCACATGACCCCGCACGACCTCAAACACAGTGCCGCCAGCCTGGCCGTGAGTGCCGGCGCCAACGTCAAAGCCCTCCAGCGAATGCTCGGACACAAGTCAGCTGCAATGACGTTGGACACATATGCGGACCTCTTCGAAGACGATCTCGGGTCCGTCGCAGATCGGCTCAACGAGCGAGTGCTGTCGGAGAGCGGCGGAACGTCGTGGAGTAACTGAACCTGCCATTCATCTGTGCGACCCCGGCCCCGCCGACAGTTGGTGCGCACTGCACGCCGAGATCCAAGATGTGGGCTGGGTCATTCGTCGGGCTCGATATCGGCATCGTTCTGAGCAAAAAGCGTTCGGATCATCACAGAAGTCAGATCGAACGGCATCGACTCTGCGAGCTTCGCCATTCGATCGGGTCGGACTAGGAGAGCTTGGCCTTGAATGCGAGGGTACGTGAGTTCGTAGTCGCTGACCTCGTACTCGGCGCGCCACACGACCAGCCGAGCGGCGACTTCACCCGACCCGTCTGCCATCGCGAATTCGGGGTCGGCCGCCCGAAGGTCGAGCGCGCCGCGCAGGGCGGGGGTCGGGGCGAGTATGAAGCGAGGTGCGCCGAGCCCATTCGGGCCCGGACCGTCCTCCGTCATCGCTACCAGCGGGAACGGTTCGGGAGAGAGAAGGCCCCCTCGCCCAGAGTCTTGCCACCATCGAATGCTTCCTGCCGCGAGAGGAATGTTGCCGAAGTCGGGCTCCCCGGCGTGGACGCCGGCAATCGTCAAACTCGTTCGGCTGCCCTTGTCAGGGCGCACACTTTCGTACTCTCGTCGCTCGATCAGTCCGAGACAGATCCATCCGTCAATCTTGAGATCCGCGAGATCACCATTTGATCGGATCGTATTACGTTCCCCGTAGACGTCGTCACCCCAGCCGGGGTCGGAGGGATCGGGAGCGGCTTGGATATCAGGTCGCGGGATGCGAACGGCCTCGATGGCCAAAGCAGTTTGAGCGTCGGGTTCCAGGCTCATCCCGACCAGTCTCTCCCAATTGGCGGGGTCCGGGATGGGGTCTCCTACCACGATGCGCGCCATCCGCGCCGATCCCGCCAGAGACTGGAATTGGCGCTCGGCCTCTTCCTCATGGGACAGGATGGCATCCGGCCATCGCAAGCGAGAACGACTCGCCGAAGCCTCGAGCTGAGACGTGACCCGCTTCTTTATGGCCGCAGAGATGTTTTTGTCGGACAACCGAGCCAGGATGGCGTCCGCCAACTCAGGCATGAGCCATTCAGTTTCTGCGATGCGGTGAGCGAGGAACTGTCCTACGAGTTCCTGCGCCTCCCGGCTCGGTGTCGGATAAGAATCGGCGTCGCGGAGCGCTGCGAGCAGCTCCGGCGGAGGGCTACTCGCCGGGAGTTCGGGAAGAACTTCGAGGTGCCCGCGAGCGACGCTCCGGATGTCCAAGAGCTCAGACCCAGCAGTCTCCGCAAGACCACGTTGCAGCTTGTCGGGGACCCCGCTTATCGCGAGCGCAGCCGACAGCACGGCATGTTGCGTGATGGGGTCGCTCAGCCGTCCGACGATCTGGTCCAGATCGCGGACAATCGATTCTGGCCGGAACTCAAGCAGATCGCCGAGGGCGATTAGTGCTCGGCGTTTACCTTCCCGACTCGATGCGCACACTCGTGCGAGTGCGACAGCCGCGACACAGCGATCTAGTTCAGCTTGAGAAATCTCGACGTCGACGCTGGGCACGTATGGGAACTCAGGGACATCGGATGGCGGGAACCGCGGCGTCCGCCGATCGATTACGTCGCATGCCGCTGACCAACACTGGATGGCAGCGTCCCGCGGCCCATCGGACCATGGGAGTGCGCCGGCTTTCGCTGCCTGGATAAGGGCCTGCGAAATCCCCGACGAATCTGATGTGATCGCGGTGCGCGCCGCTTCCCGACCGAGAACCTCACTGGCGACGGTTGCATCCACCGCGAACGCGCCTGCGAGGTACTCCAGGTTCGCTTCGGCTCCGAACGCTCCCCACCCGCCCCGCTGCCGCGTGCGGGTCCAGACGAGGACGCCTGTCGTGGCGGCGAGCCTGGCTCGACCATATCTCTGAAACCCCTCGCAGAGGTACGTCAGTAGCACCGGACTCTCGCCAAACGGTAGAGCGTCGGCCAACTCGAATACGGCTTGTTCGGCATCACCCCCGCGCCCTGTCTCATCGAGCTCCAGAAGCCTGAACCCGAGCGCGTTTTCAAATCCGTCCGGTCCGAGCCCGCTGCCATCGGAGTCGCGGCGGCGATGTCGGATGGTCTGAATGATCTCGTACACGCCCGGCAGGCCGGGAGCAGAAGGCTGCGAGCGCGACCAGTCAACAATCATTGCCTCGCTCTGATACCGAGACTCCATACCCCATCGGTCGTCCTTGTTCTTCGCGGGAAGTTGTGGCCGGACCTTAGATACCCGAGGGAGCGGGGTCCCAGCGACAGCGTCGTTAGCTCGACCAACCAGTCTCTCGCTCGCGTCGAGGATCTGCTGGCCGTTGGTGTAGACCGACGTTGTGGCGCGCTCGTCGAATCGCGCCAGAATCGCCCTGAGGAGATCCGGACCACCAGGCTCGTCAAAAAGCTTGCTTTCGAGGTACCTCGAGAGGTCGGCCGGGTCCGCGTCGATGAGTGGTGTCTCAACCGCGACTCGAACGGCCGCTGAGATTCGCGGGTCAGCCTTGCCGTGGTGGAATGTCCATACTTCCTCCACCGCGCGATGTAGAGCCCAGTGTGATGAGTTGACGTGGTCAGCGAGTTCAGGCAGCGCCAGGTCGATTAGCCATGTGGGGTCGGCGCGCGCCACTTCCTTCCACCAGTCCGCATGCGTCCGGCTGGTGCCACGGCCGTCGGTGTGATGCTCGACAGCGAGAGTAATGGGCTGAAGTCGCTGGATGAATTCCCGCACCGCCGATAGGTCTATCTCGATCAAGCCCTCGAGCGGTTCGGTCAGCTCGTAGACTGTCGGATCTTTGTGCGATCCATACGCGGTCAAGAGAGACAACGCTCGATTCCAGTGCTCTGCCGCCGCGTCCTTCGCGCCGTCTCGCAACTCAAGGCGTGCCAGACGGAGGTGGTAGACGGCTACTTCGGGATACATGACGTCCGCACCGACGTCGGCGACCGCCTTCAAAAGGTGGGATCGCAGAATACTGCGCCCATTCTCGGGCGAGACGTTCTCAGCGATGCTCGCAAGAACTTCAGGGAGTAGCGGGCCGCCCTGGAATCCCATTCCAATCGTGGTGGTGAAGTTGCTCACACGACCGAGGATGTCGAGCGCGTCAGCCAACTGGTCTGCGTCGACGAGGTGGAGCGCTCGAGTTATCGTTGCAGCGATCGTCTCATGTGCTGAATAAAGGTCGGTGGCCCGCGGTTTTCCCTTGAACGGATTTGTCTCGTTTTCGAGGATCCGAATCGCGTCCAACGCAAGGCCGCCACGCAAGGTGGGTTCCTCGCACTCGGCTCTGACTAGGGCGATGGCGAACTCAAGCCAGCATCGGTACCAACCATCGCCGCCCACGAGCGCCTCGGCGGTTGCGAGTCCTACAGGATCGAGTCGTGCGGCGTACGCGCAGGAGTCCAACCAACGGTCCAGATGGTCGAGTTGCGAAGCTGATGTACCGCCAATGACTGTCCTCGTGAGCATAAGGAGGTGATCCCGGAGCTTAGAGATCTCTGGCCACATCTCCGTTGGATTCAAGCCGAAGGCCAGCGCAATGTTGGCCAACCCGGTACTCTCTTGGGGCGTGGTGCGAAGTCGCTCCAAAGCCATCTCGCGATACTCAGGGAGTCGCTGTGCGAGCTCGATGAGCAGACGCGTGCCATCCTTCGAGTGCTTTGCGAGGGCCGGGATCTGTTCGAGCCCGACGACATCGCTGATCACGTCGACCACTCCCGATACAGGCGCCCCGATACTGTCGACGAACTTTGCGATGGCTTTCCACTTGAGCCCGTCAACGGAATGATCCGGCGTTGCAAGTCGGAGACGTCCTCGGAGCAAAGCCAGGCCAACCTGCTGGTCATCCGCACCACCGCGGCGGACGTTGTGGTCGTCGCGTTCGAAGGCCGACAAGCAATCTGTCCAAGGCGCGACAGCGCCAGCTGCGTCGAGCGCCGCGCAGCGCAGCAAGCCCTGCCTCCCGCTCACGACCAGACGATCGCCGTCGCTGAGCCGATCGGCGATGTGCTGAGGATCAATGAATGCCGCCTGCACATCAGAGAAATCGACGAGCGTCTCGAAACGATCGAAATCGTATGTATTCACGGCGGCAGCCATCTGGATCAGGCGAACAAGTCCAGGCCAGTCCATGAGGATCGCTGCCGATTCCGACGCACGTGCAAGATTGGCGTTGATAGCTCGGGCCGAAAAGGCGTTCGCGATCGAGGTTTCGACAAAGGCGTCGTCGATCAACGCGACCAGCTCATCGTGTCGCTCCTGCTCGGCTAGCGTCGGGAGCAACCAGCGATACGCCCGAGAGTCCTCGAAGATGCCCCGCTTCATGAGCCAGGTGCTGATCGTCTCAAGCAGCGCACTTACCTCAGCGGGATGCTCGGCAAGACGCTCTCGGACGAACCGACCGAACGACTCGTGGTAGAACCTGATGCCCGAGCTGACCTGCACTCTGAGCACCGGCGCCATAACCCGGAGCGCGTTCTCCACACGAGAGGGGTTTCGCAGCTGCTCGAGCTCTTCTCGCGTCATCGCGAAGTTAGCGACAGCGAGTTCTTCGGCTACGACCCAGCCCTCAGCATCCATTTCCGCATACAGGTACTCGTAGTAGTTCTTCAACGTTCCATCGAATGGGGGAAGGGCGGAGATCAGGTCGGCGCGGGTCGGGTACCGGCCTACGTCGCGGCGGGATGCTTCGAATACCAGGTAGGTCGCGTACAGCGCATTGCCGCCCGAACGGGCGTCGAGTTCGTCAAGGTAGTGCCCTTGCTCCGTCTCCCCTTCCGTCGTCTCCCCCAGGAGAAGGTTGCTCAGTTCGTCGAGCTCAGCGCGCGTCATTCCAGGAAGTTCCGACCGCTCCGCCTCCGTGAACGGTGCGAGATGTTCGCCGGGCTGACTGAGTACGACGAGAACGACGTTCTCGGGCAGTTCCAACTGCGCGAGCGCCTCGCAAACCACCAGTGACGGATTGCTCGACCGGTGGGTCCGCATCACACGGGAAATGTGATCAAGGCCGTCGACAACAAGGGCTACTTTGCGTTTGCCGTCGCGAGTCGCGGTACGAAGCGACTGTTGGAGAGTGTTGCGATCGGCGGCGAACCGCGGAAAATTCTCGAGAATTAACTTCCCATCACGGTCAGCCAGCCGAGCGATCAGGCTACCGAAGATGGCATCCAAGAGAACACGATCGTCGCGCTCGAGGTCGGCTTCCCCGAGGAAGCAATAGTGCTCAGCGACGAGCCATCCCTCCGCCTCGAGGCGTTCACCGACCTGGTCACTGACCCAGGACTTTCCCTGGCCGGGCGGTCCAACAATAACGAGCACGCCCCCGGACGAGCTTCGCGATTTTATCTTGCCGACCAAGTCGGTGACGAGCATGTGACGGCCGACTTCTCGTCCGGGCGTGACTGGGGTCGCGGCGGTTACAGCGCCGAAGTCCGTACGGAGCCTAGTCCGCCGAATGAGGGTCGCGGCGGTCGTGTCGTCGAGGCCCGTGCGCGCCGAGACTGCCGCCATGATCAGCTGCGCAGCTACATCGACAGGGGTGAGGTCTGCATTCGGATATGAGCCGGCGCCGACCTCATCACGAACGCGATCCAAAAGCAGCTCCTCGGCGGGTCCAGGTGCAGTTAAGTCACCGCTGAATTCGAGAGCCGAGGTTTCGACGAGTAGGTGATCGCACACCCAATGGAGGTCGTCTTCCGTGAGAGACGGGAGACCAGACAGGACGCTCCCGAGACTCCCGCCCTCTGCTTTCTGTGCTTTCATCTGCCAGAGCCGAGTCGGATCGAAGCGTCGAGTGGTGTTCGAGAGTCCCACAAGCGGAGAGCTGTGGCTCAACGTGGCAGGGCGAAGGAGGCCGGCGAGCTCGCCCGAGCTGGAGAGCGCCTCAGTGAACACGAGTCGGTATAGCGTCGCGTCGGCTTCCTGAGGGAAGGTCGCACGGTCTTGGAGCACGGAGGAGATAACGAGGTCGATTCGGATGCCTCGAGAGTTCCCTGTGAAGGTCGTCAGATTGAGTTCGGTGTTCGGGCCGGCGGAATGCTTGAGTTGAAGTCTCTGACGACCGCTCGAGCTCGTAATCGTCAAGTCGTCGAAGAGATCCCCGGCGAATAGCTTCCGATCGATGATCGTGTCGACGGTGCGCTGAAGTAGGGCGTCCACAAGTGCGAGCGCCGCGATCAGGTCCTGATACTGGTACCCACGGTGAGCCTTCGCAAGCCCGCTGGCTTTCACTTTTTCAGCCCCTTCTGCTCGGAGTCCGTCAGTGCGCACTCGTCACGCCGAACCTATCGCGATCACCGGTGTGCACGACCGCGCCACGATCTAGCTGGCAAGCACCAACGAAGGTCACCCAAGCTCGGTGCTCCGCTCCAGCAGTTTGGCCGCCCTGCAGGGCGTGTTTTCGACGAATAGCACCCATGCGATCGGGGTCATCTAAGGAGGGCGACTACGAGAAGCATGACGTTCGAAAGCGCAAGCGATGCTCCTCCCATCTCTGAGTGGCTGCGGTGTAGGGTTCGGCGCGGTGTCGTACATGTGTAATGGTTACTAATTCTGTAACTTTCCACCATCTTTGACACCGATCGGAAATGGTGTCAAAATAAAAAGGTAAGTAACCAAATACGATACCAAGAAGGACGTTTTGACACGATCCATTCCTCCTGGTTTGAGTGGCATCCTCGAAGACCTCGAACTCGATCAGACCCCGATGGTCACCAGCGACCATCTGTCCGAACTTGTCATCCGGCATGGGCTGAAGACTCCGGCGAAAGTGGTTGCCTCGCGCCTGCGCGACCGCGGCTGGCTGCTTCCAACAGGGCGCCGCGGCGTCTGGGAGTTCGCACCCGCCGCCGTTGCGGGGCCATACTCACGTAACGACCCGGCGACCCCTCTTAAAGCCTTTCTCGCGAGCCGCCCCGATGCTCAGGTCGCACTTACATTCCAAGCTGCCGCATGGGCGCATGGCGCCGCGGACCGAGTGCCCCTACATCCCGAGGTCGCGGCTGCGACCGCCGAACTCGCCCGACAGCTTCCCTCAGCTCTCTCCGGAAGCGTGTTCGCGCCCTCCCTGGCCTACGCGCGTCTGCGTGGGGTTCCGGTGCTTGCTGCTGAGAGCATCGTCGTCCACATGAGCACACGGCCCGCCGCGGTCCGCTCCTGGAGCAGTGCGCTCGAATGGCTTCCCGATCTCACAAACGGGCTCGATCTGGGCGCGCTCCGCACGGAGCTTGCCGACAGGCCCTCGTCGGTTTGGATGCGTACCGGCTACCTTCTTCAAGGGCTGCGTCCCGACCTCGCCCACCAGATTCATGATCAGGTGCGCCCGTCTACCAAGACCTGGTTCGGTCCTCGCGGAAAGCTCCGTCGCCACGACTCTAACTGGCAGGTCGCGGACACGATCTTGCCCTTCGACCCGAAGGGGCTCCGCGTCTCGTGACTGTCGAGCTCAAACTGACGGCCGGACACATCGCCCGCCACACACCGGTTGGCGCTGGCGCGCAGGGGCGAGACGCGGCCATCATCGACGTCGCGCAGGACCTCCTTCTGCGTCATCTTCACGGGATCGGAGTCCTCGAGCCCCTTATCTTTAAGGGCGGAACGTCGCTACGCAAGCTCTACGCCGGCAACGCCGGCCGCTTCTCGCTCGACCTGGACTTCTCAACCTCGGAAATCGGCGCCACAGCCGACGACGCCCTCCTTGGGCTGCTCACCGCAATCGAGGGCCTCGAGGTCGGTCCGTTCCGATACGGAACTACTGAGCACCGCGGGAAATGGTCTCTCACCTTCGCTCACGACTTCGGCGGCGACACAGACCTCAAGAGCAAGCTCGATATGAATCCACCACCATGGCTCCCACCGGTCCGCCGTGGCTGGCGCCCGCTTACCATTCACGAGCAATACGGAGAACCCGCCCTACCCGAATTACAGGTGGTGCGTCTCGAGGAAAACATCGCTGAGAAGATAGCCCGCCTCAACCGCGCCACTCCCGCCCGCGACATGTATGACCTTCGCTGGGTCATGACGAACATGGCCGAGACCGGCGAGCTGGACCTCGCGCTCATGCGGCGCCTCGCCGTCTTGAAGATCTGGGTAGACGCGAACGGCGTCCACGCCGGGGACACCTTCTGGAAGCCTGGGCACGAGGGGCCGCCGTTCGATCCGGACCTGTGGCTCCGCGATCGCAGTCACGACGAGTTCGACGAAGAGGACATCGGAGCGCTGGCTGTGCCGGTCCCGACTGCGAGCGAGCTCAGCGAAGCGTTGCGGAACTACTTCGCCTTCCTGGCCGACCTCGACGACGACGAGAAGACCCTCGCGCGTGCGCTCGAGAGAGATCGACCACTCGCGCTCCGGCTGCTCGGCGAACTGCCAGGCGAGCGGCTCTCTGGCGCGGGGCTGTACTAACTATCAATGTCGAATTATCCCTGACTCTCCGGCCGCCCTCATCAGTGGGCGGAGGCTCCCGCTAGCCGGTCGGACAACGGCCCCTCGAGATGACCGACCCCAGGGGATACATCGCGACGTGAACAGATGGACGGCCCCGCGAGACGCCCGCGAACGAGCTCGCCATGGCGCAGCAAATGCTTTAGCGGTGTCCGTGACGATCGGCCGCGCCGCCGCAAAACACTTGAGCTTCTTGAGATTCTTCGGCGTTGCTGTGGGCAAAATGTGGGCAAATCCAAAAAGAGAGTAACTTAGGCCCTTGGGAAATTAGCCCTGACCGGCTATTACCTTGGAGCGACAAAGTGCCCCTGGAGGGACTCGAACCCCCAACCGTTTCCTTAGGACGGAACTGCTCTTCCATTGAGCTACAGAGGCTGGCCCCGCAAGTCTAGCGAACGACCGCCGGCTACCCGGCCAGCTGCAGTTCGTGGCGGCGCCAGGGCTCGGTGAACTCCTCCCAGTTGGGGTCGTTCCAGCGCATGCTGATCAGGGACGCCATGTTGAGGTGCGGTTCCTTCAGCTCGAAGGGGAGCTTCCAGCCGAGCTCGGTCAGCAGGCGGTCCGACTTGACGTTGTTGCAGCGGAAGCAGGCGATGACGACGTTGTCCCAGGTGTGCGTGCCGCCGCGGGCGCGTGGGATGACGTGGTCGAGGGTGTCGCCGTACTTGCCGCAGTAGGCGCAGACGTGGCCGTAGCGCTCCAGGGCCGACTTGCGGGTGAGTGGGATGCGGCGGTGCGGGACCTTGATGAACTGGTTCAGGAGCACGACGCTCGGCGCATCCAGCACCAGGGAGCGGCTGTGCAGCTGCGCACCGTTCCCGGCGACGGTGGACGCTTTGCCGGCCAGCACGAGCATGACCGCCCGCCGCGTCGAGATGACGCCGAGGGGTTCGTAGCTGGCGTTGAGAACCAGAGTCTTCATGGGCGACCTTCCGGGAAAAGGCGGGAACCGACGGATGGGGAAACAAAAAGGGCACTGTCCGTGCGGACAGCGCCCAAGGAGGAGGCGGCATGGTGGCGGCACGCCACATGGTGGCGGTGGCAGGCCTCGACGTGGTGACGGCAGGCGAGGAAGTCCCCCCAGCGGGAGAGCGTGATGCTCGATCCCGGCCGGAGGCCGCGCTCGTCCCACCCGGTCGCACTCAGCGACCCGGCGGAACAAGTTCCGGCCATCGGATCCTCCGATCAGCAACTGCGGTGACGCAGCGTCAGAACGCAAGGGTAACCCAGAAACGGCGCGCCACCTATTCGTGGCGCGCCGTTCTGGTGCTGTGGTGCTGAATGTTCACCGGCTCGACGCCGGTTCGACAACCTCGCTCAGATGCCGAGGCGGACGATGTAGTAGTCGCTGGTCCAGATCGGACGGATGGACACCGACTTGCCCTCGGTGGGCGCGTCCAGGATGTTGCCGTTGCCGGCGTAGAAGCCGTCGTGGCCCGACATGATGACCAGGTCGCCCGGCTGGGCGTCCGCGATCGAGATGCGCTTGCCCGCGGCGGCCTGGCCGGAGACGGAGTGCGGCAGCGAGATGCCGAACTGGGCGTACACGTACATCACGTAGCCGGAGCAGTCGAAGCCGGCCGGGCTGGAGCCGCCGTAGACGTACGGGGTGCCGATGTACTGCTGCGCCACCGAGAACACCTGCGAGAGGCTGAAGTTCGGGTACGGCGGGTTGGCCAGGAAGTCGGAGACGGACGGGCCGGACGACGACTTGCTCGCGTAGCTGGTGAGCTGGATGGCGGCCTGACGGCGGGCGGCCTCGGCGGCTGCCGCAGCGGCGGCGGCTGCCTTCTGAGCGTTGAGCTGCTCCTCGCTGGTGGCCGACGCGGCGTCACGGGTGACCGCGGAGGAGGCCACACCGCCCACCTCGACGGTCTGCGACTGGGCCTTCTTCATGGAGTCGGCGGCGCTCGGGCCGAAAGCGGCGTTCTCGGCGCCGTCCGGGTTGAACGCGAAGGCGGGGAGCGACATGGTCGCGATGAGCCCGGTGGCGACGGTGATGACGCCGGCGTTCAGGATCCAGCCGCCCTTGCGCTTCTTCTTCTGCGCGGCGGTCGAACCGGTCGCGGTGGAGACTGCGGCGGGGCGCGACGCAGCACGCGCGACGCGACGCGAGACGGCGGGGGAAGACGAGATGTCCGTGGTGCTCTGGTCCGGGTTCGTACGGTCCTTGTCGGGACCGGGCGTGCTCGACAGTGCCAAGTGTGACCTCCAGCGCTCCGGCAGCACTAGGGATGCTGCCCCCGTCCCAAGCTGGGTGGCTTCGGCTTCACGGATCGCGAGACGGGTCATAGGAGGGTGGAGCGTCACGATCCGGGGTCCTGATGGGCCGGCTTCTGGCCCGTTCGGACTCGTTAGAGCCTAGGGGAAGCGCCGCCGTTTGTCACACGTTTTGGCCGCTTTTTAACGAATCGGTAACGGCGATCAGGCGTCGACGAAGATGTGCGCGGCCAGCTCGTTGGGCAGCTCGAGGCCCGGCTCGAAGCCGTCGATCTGCACGGCGACATAGGAGCCGGCGGGAGAGAAAGTGCCGGTCGAGCCGGGAAAAACGCCCGCCTGCTTGAGCTGCAGCAGGAGCTCGGGGTCGACCTGCGCGGGCTCCCCGAGACGGCGGATCCTGGCAGTCACCCCGGAATCGTTGCCGCGGACGACGTCGACGAGGTTGACCAGACTCTCGGTGGATACGGAGGAGTCGGGCGCGCCGAGCTCGCCGAGGCCGGGGATCGGGTTGCCGTAGGGCGACTCGGTGGGGTGGCCGAGCATGGTGAGCAGCTTGCGCTCCACCTGCTCGCTCATCACGTGCTCCCAGCGGCAGGCCTCTTCGTGGACGTACTCCCACTCCAGCTCGATGACGTCGCTCAGCAGGCGCTCGGCGAGGCGGTGCTTGCGCATGACGTGGACGGCCTTGCGGCGGCCCTCGTCGGTCAGCTCGAGGTGGCGGTCGCCGGAGACGACGACGAGGCCGTCGCGCTCCATGCGGCCCACGGTTTGCGAGACGGTCGGGCCGGAGTGACCGAGCCGCTCGGAGATGCGCGCGCGCAGCGGGACGATGTTGTCCTCCTCCAGCTCCAGAATGGTGCGAAGGTACATCTCGGTCGTATCGATCAGATCGGTCATTACCCCTCCACATGACGGCGCGCGAGTGCCGGATATCAGCCTACTTGGTGCGGCCGACAGGCGGCGGCAGGCGGCCACCGCCTGTGCACAACCCGCCGTCCGGAGCGTTCAACAGCCAATACACTTCCTTTATGCCGGACGTCACGATCCCCTCTGAGCTGCTGCCCGCCGACGGTCGATTCGGATGCGGACCCTCCAAGGTCCGCCCGGAGCAGGTCGCCTACCTCGCCGGTCCCGGCGCCGAACTGCTCGGCACCTCCCACCGCCAGGCGCCGGTGAAGAACCTGTTCGGCCGCGTGCGCGAGGGCCTCGGCGAGCTGTTCCGCCTGCCCGACGGCTACGAGGTCGTCATCGGCAACGGCGGCTCCACCGCGTTCTGGGACGCCGCCGCGTTCGGGCTGATCGAGAAGCGCAGCGAGAACCTGGTGTTCGGCGAGTTCGGCGGCAAGTTCGCCAAGGCGGCGACGACTCCCTGGCTGGAGGCGCCGCACGTGCTGGAGGCGCCGGGCGGGTCGCGCAGCGAGGTGGAGGTCGTTCCTGGCGTCGACGTCTACGCCTGGCCGCACAACGAGACCTCGACGGGCGTGATGGCCCCGGTGCGCCGCGTCCACGGCGACGAGGGCGCACTGACCGTGATCGACGCCACCAGCGCCGCGGGCGGGGTGGACCTCGACGTGAGCGAGGCGGACGTCTACTACTTCGCACCGCAGAAGAACTTCGCCTCCGACGGAGGCCTGTGGCTCGCGCTCTTCTCCCCCGCCGCCCTGGAGCGGGTGGAGCGCATCGCGGCGAGCGGGCGCTACATCCCCGAGTTCCTGAGCTTGAAGAACGCGGTCGACAACTCCCGCCTCAACCAGACGCTCAACACCCCGGCGATCGCGACGCTCGTGCTGCTGGAGAACCAGCTGGAGTGGATGAACGGCAACGGCGGCCTCGCCTGGGCCGACGCCCGCACGCGCGAGTCGTCGGGCGCGCTGTACTCGTGGGCCGAAAGCGTCGACTACGCGACCCCGTTCGTGACCGACCCCGCGCACCGCTCGCAGGTGGTCGTGACGATCGACTTCGACGAGCAGGTGGATGCGGCGGCCGTCGCGAAGACCCTCCGCGCGAACGGCGTGGTCGACACGGAGCCGTACCGGAAGCTCGGACGCAACCAGCTGCGCGTCGCCACCTTCACGGCCATCGAGCCGGCGGACGTGCGCGCGCTGATCGGCTGCATCGAGTACGTGGTCGAGCGGCTGGGCTGAGCGACCGCATGCGCCTCTGGCTGCGGGACGACGAGCGCAGGCCCGACCCGGTCCCGGCGAAGACGGACGACCGCCGGGCCGTGCTCGTCGGCCTCGCGCTGTGGGTGGTCGCGCTCATCGTCGTGCTCGCAGTCGGCGGCGGCGGGACCACCGCGATGTGGACCGTGGTGGTCGGGCTGGCGCTCGGCGCGCTCGGGATGGGCTACCTGACGATCACACGCCGGCGGCGGTGACCGCCCGGCGGCGGTGAGGGGTCACTCGTCCTCGTCGGACTCGTCGTCGTCGGAGTCGTCGTCCTCGTCGCCCTCGTCCGACTCGTCGTCGTCCGCGTCGGCGAGCGCCGCGGCCTCCTCCGCCTCCAGGTCGAGGTCGGAGTCGACGTCGGTCTCCTCGTCGAAGTCGACGTCGACGCTGTCGATGTCGACGCCGTCCAGGTCGTCGCCCGCGTGCAGGTCGTGGATGTCGTGGTCGTCCTCGGCGTCCGCGTCGTCACCCGACTCGTCGTCGTCGGACTCGTCGTCGTCCTCGTCCTCGGCGGACTCGGCCTCCTGCGCCGCGAGGGCCTCCTGGGCGGCCTGATACTCCGCGAGCCGCTCCGACCACGGCACCCAGTCGGGCGCGAGCAGGGAGCCGTCGCCGGGCATCAGCTCCGCCTCCAGCACGGTCGGCTCCTCGTCGTCGCCGGTGCGGCCGACGGTCACGGTCCAGCGCCAGTCCGGGTAGCCGGGCAGCAGGCTCGCGAAGAGCAGGGACACGACGCCCGGCGCCTCGACGACGTGGCCGAGGGGCTCGCCGATCGTCCGCTCCGGGGTGATCTCGGCGAGCGCCTGCCGCGCCAGCGGAACGGCGGCCACCAGCTCGGGGTCGGCGACCAGCTCCACCTCGGGCTCGGCAGCCTCAGCGGCCTCCGCCCCCTCAGCCGCAGCGTCCGCGGGCGCGCCCGTCTCCCCGGCCGGCGTCTCCGCCGCCGGGTCGACCTCGTCGCCGAGCTCAGGCATCCAGGTCGTCCGCGACCTTGCGCAGCACGGCCGCGATCTTCGCGCCGTGCGCCTTGTCCGGGTACTTGCCGCGGCGCAGGTTCGCGCCGATGCCGTCGAGCAGCTTGACCAGGTCTTCGACGATGATCGCCATGTCGTCGGCCGACTTGCGCTTCAGCTTCACGAGACTCGGCGGGGCGTCGAGCACGCGCACGGACAGCGCCTGGGCGCCGCGCTTGCCGTCGGCGATGCCGAACTCGAGACGGGTCCCCGACTTCACGACGGCGCCGGCGGGAAGAGCCGAGGCGTGCAGGAAGACTTCCTGGCCGTCATCGGAGCTGATGAAGCCGAAGCCTTTCTCCTCGTCGTAGAACTTGACCTTGCCGGTTGGCATGGGAACCTCACTTCGCATGGGGGATCGAATGACCAGCCTCAATTATCCTTGATTTCGTGACCCAGCAGACCCCGCCGCCGGCATCGCGGCTCCAGCGCATCCTGTCGTACATCGTCGCGGCGCTCGTCATCGTCTCTCTGGTCTGCATCGCGGCCATCCTCATCGGCACCGCGGCGGGCCAGTTCGCGTCGCAGGGCTCCGGTCAGGGGATCTGGCCGACGGTCTTCTTCTTCCCGCTGATCGCGCTGCCGATCGCCTTCGTGCTGATCATCGTGCTGCTGATCGTGAGCGCTGTGCGGAACAGGGCCGCCAACCGGTCCGGCGACTCTCGGCCAGGCGACTCCAAGGGCCGGCGCTAGTCGCGATCGCGGCGGTCCGCGCGATGACGACCACCCTCGCTCTCGCAGCCCGGCTGCGGGAGCCGGACGACGCCGCGCTCGTCGGCGCGCTCCATCGCCGCACCTACCGGCGGACGGGCGTCTCCGACTTCTTCGACCTGGCCGACGCCCTGCTGGACGCCGACTCGGTGCAGCGCGCGCTCGTCCCGCTCGACCGGCCCCGGCTCGCCGCGGCCGTCGTGCTGGGCCGGGCCGACGAGCCGCTGAGCGCAGAGGAGGTCGCCGAACGCCTCTCCGCCGAGCCGGCTACCGCCGGCATCGCCGTCGACACGGTCGTCGCGGCCCTGGACGACCTCACTGGCCTGCTGCTCGCGCATCCGGGCGACGGCGACCCCCGGCGCTTCACCGTCTACGACGCGGTCACCGCCCAGCTGGCCGCCTGGCCCGACCTCGGCCTTCCCTCCCCCGACGAGCTGCTGCACACCCCGCCGCCGCCCGCGCTGGCGCCGGTGCCCGACACCGAGCGGCGGTTCACCGACCGGCTCGCGGCCGAACGCGCGTTCGAGGCGGTCACGGCCGTGTCCGAGCTGCTCGCGGAGCTTGCCAGAGAGGGCGCACGGCGGCTGCAGAAGGGCGGCCTCGCGCTCCCGGCGATCAAGCGTCTCGCCGAGGCCCTCTCGGTCGACGCCGAGATCGTGCCAGTCGCCCTCTCGGCGGCCGAGCGCGCCGACCTCGCGGCGGTGGACGACGGGATGTGGCTGCCGACCGACCGCGCCGCCACCTGGACGCACGCCCCGACCCCTGACCGCTGGCGCGCCCTGGCCGCGGCGTGGCTGGAGGCGCTGCCGGACGACGTCCGGGCGCTGCTCGCGCTCCGCAGCAGGGCCGCGTGGGGCGAGAGTCTGCGCGAGCACGTCGCGTGGCTCCATCCCGCAGCCGTCGAGGAGGCACAGGAGCGGGTGGACGCGCACACCCGCCTCGCCGACTGGCTCGGCATCACGGCCCACCAGGCCCCCAGCACCGCGGGGGCCGCGCTGGTGGAGCAGGGACCGGAGGCGGCGACCGCGGCGATGGCGGAGCTGTTCCCGGCCGAGGTGGACCGCGTCTACCTGCAGCACGACCTGACCATCGTCTCCCCCGGCCCGCTGGCGCCGGAGGTGGAGACGCGGCTGCGCGGGATCGCGGACCTGGAGTCGCGCGCCCTGGCGTCGACGTTCCGCCTTTCGGCCGCGTCGGTGGACCGGGCTCTGACGGCGGGCGAGACGGCCGAGGGCATCCGGGAGTTCCTCTCCTCGATCTCGCTCACCGGCCTCCCGCAGCCGCTCGACTACCTCGTCACCGACGCGGCGGAGCGGCACGGCCGGGTGCGCGTGCGCGAGGCGGAGGGCGCCGACGGGGTGCGGTCGGCTGTGCGGTCGGCGGACGCGACGCTGCTGCGCACCATCCAGGTGGACCAGGCGCTCGGGTCGCTCAGGCTCGCGCAGGGCGGCGACGGGGAGCTGCTCAGCCGGTTCGCACGGGATGTCGTGTTCTGGGCGCTCAGCGACGCCCGGTACCCGGTGGTGGCGGAGGATGCGGAGGGCCGCGAGGTGATCCTGCGCCGCCAGCGCGTGGCGCGGGCGCGGTCCGCATCCGTCGAGGACCGCGACGCGGAGCTGGTGCAGCGCCTGCGGGCCGCGGAGGCCGAGGCGGGAGACGACACCGGCGAGCGCTGGCTGGCACGCCAGCTCGACCTGGCGGTGCGGGCGAGGTCTCCGATCGTGATCGAGGTCGCGATGCCGGACGGCCGTGTCGTCGACTACCTGCTCGAGCCGACCGGGGTCGGCGGGGGCCGGCTGCGCGGGCGAGACCGGGCTGCCGACATCGAGCGGACGCTGCCGCTCTCGAGCGTGCGCGGGGTGCGCCCGGCGCCCTGATCCACGGTCCGGGTCCGGGTCCGGAACACGCTCCGGAAAGGTATGCCAGCATTCCTTTCCCGACTCTCTTTCGCCGCCCCGCGAGGGTGGAATAGCTTGTCCAGCGCGGAGAGAGACGGGGGCCTGTGAACGGGTACGTGCTGGACATCGCGGGCTACTCCGCGGCGAGCTTCTGGGGTTACGACGAGCTCGGCGATGTGCTGTTCGCCACGGTCGTCCCCGACGCGGATCCCGCCGGCCCGGCTCTGGAGATCGTCGCCGTGACGATCGACCAGCTGCTCGACCGGCTCGACCTGGCCACGGGATCCCGTCACGGCGTCGCACGGATGGTGCTCGCGCTGAGCCGCGCCGAGGTCCGGGGCTCCGCACGGGTCTGGCTGGCGTCGCGCGTGCGGCTGTTCACCGACCGCGCCCTGATCGCGGAGGCGTCGCGCTCCGACGTGCCGTGGCTCGCGGCGGAGGGACGCAGCCACCCGCTGTTCGAGGCGCCGCTCGACGCGATGCCGTCGTGCCCGCTGTGCGGGTCGGTCACCGCATCCTGAACGCCCGCATCCTGAACGTCCGCATCCTGAACGCCCGTATCCTGGGCGGGGTGCACACCGGCAGGGCGTAGGCTGGTGAGCTATGTCCGATGGCCCCCTGATCGTCCAGAGCGACCGCACCGTCCTGCTCGAGGTGGCGCACCCGGCCGCGGAGGACGCCCGCCACGACCTCGCCGTCTTCGCCGAGCTGGAGCGGGCGCCCGAGCACATCCACACCTACCGGATCACCCGGCTCGGGCTGTGGAACGCGCGCGCCGCCGGCCACACCGCCGAGGACATGCTCGGGACGCTGGAGCGGTACTCGAAGTTCCCCATCCCGCAGACCGTCTCGGTGGATGTGAGCGAGACCGTCGCCCGTTACGGCCGGCTGGTCATCGAGCGCGACGACGAGGGGACGCTGCTGCTGCGCTCCACCGACCTCGCCGTGCTGACGGAGGTCGCGAGCGCGAAGCGGATCGCCCCGCTGCTGCTGCAGCGGCGCGACGACGAGACGTTCGTGGTGGAGGCGTGGGCCCGCGGGCAGCTGAAGCAGGAGCTGGTCAAGCTCGGCTGGCCGGCGGAAGACCTGGCCGGCTACACGCCGGGCACCCCGCACGAGATCGGGCTGCTGGAGGACGGCTGGGCGCTGCGCGACTACCAGCGCAAGGCGGTCATGAACTTCTTCGACGGCGGGTCGGGCGTCGTCGTGCTCCCCTGCGGCGCGGGCAAGACCCTGGTCGGCGCGGGCGCGATGGCGACCGCGAAGACGACGACGCTCATCCTGGTCACCAACACGGTCTCCGCCCGGCAGTGGCGCGACGAGCTGCTGAAGCGCACGACGCTGACCGCGGAGGAGATCGGCGAGTACTCGGGACAGGTGAAGGAGGTCAAGCCGGTCACGATCGCGACCTACCAGATCCTCACGGCCAAGCGGAAGGGCGAGTACGCGCACCTGGCGCTGCTCGACGCGCTCGACTGGGGCCTCGTGGTCTACGACGAGGTGCACCTGCTCCCGGCGCCGGTGTTCAAGCTGACGGCCGAGCTGCAGGCCCGCCGCCGGCTCGGGCTGACGGCGACGCTGGTGCGCGAGGACGGCCGCGAGGGCGACGTGTTCAGCCTGATCGGGCCGAAGCGCTTCGACGCGCCGTGGAAGGAGATCGAGGCGCAGGGCTTCATCTCCCCCGCCGCCTGCTACGAGGTGCGCGTCGACCTGCCGGCCTCCGAGCGGCTCAGCTACGCCGCCGCTCCCGACGACGAGCGCTACCGCCTGGCCGCGACGGCGCCCGCGAAGCTCGACATCGTGCGGCAGCTGGTGGCGCGGCACGAGGGCGAGCGCATCCTGATCATCGGGCAGTACCTCGACCAGATCGACGAGCTGGCGGAGGCGCTGGATGCTCCGCAGCTGACCGGCGCGACCCCCGTTGACGAGCGCGAGCGGCTGTTCCAGGAGTTCCGCGACGGCCGGACGAAGGTGCTCGTGGTCAGCAAGGTCGCGAACTTCTCGGTCGACCTGCCCGAGGCGACCGTCGCCATCCAGGTCTCGGGGTCGTACGGTAGCCGGCAGGAGGAGGCTCAGCGCCTCGGGCGCCTGCTGCGCCCGAAGGAGTCGAGCCTGTCGGCGAACTTCTACACGCTCGTCGCGCGCGACACGGTCGACCAGGACTTCGCGCAGAACCGGCAGCGCTTCCTGGCCGAGCAGGGCTACTCGTACACGATCCTCGACGCGCACGCGCTCGAGGCCGCGTAGCGGCGGCACGCCTGCGAAGAACGGAACCTTTCCGGACCAGCGGACATGATGGAGTGTGACAGCACTCAGCTTCGATGATCGCGAACCGCAACTGTGGTCCCGGGTCAGCGCGGGGGACGCCGAAGCGTTCGGCGAGCTCTTCGACAGGTTCCGCGACAGGGTCTACTGGCAGGCGCTCCGGCACACGGGCAGCGCGCACGATGCGGAAGACATCACTGCCCTCGTCTTCCTCGAAGCGTGGCGCAACAGGGTGCGAGTCAGAGTCGTCGACGGGTCGCCTCTTCCCTGGCTCCTCGTCACGGCCAATAACGTCGCGCGGAACCACGCACGCACCCAACGACGGCATCAGCGGGCGATGGCCAGAGTCTCGCCCGAACGCGACCTCCCCGATTTCGCTCCGGAGTCCGACGCTCACCTCGACGGCGCAGCTCGGCGGGAGGCGGTGATGGAGGCATTCGCGCGGCTCTCGCCCAAGGATCAGGATGTCGTCTCCCTCTGCGTCCTCGAGGACATGTCGCTCGCGCAGGCCGCCGCGGCCCTCGGCATACCGACGGGAACGGTCAAGTCCCGTCTGTCCAGAGCGAAGGCGCGCCTACTTCGACTGACCACCGACCTGACCGACGCAGGGTCCGTTTCCGGAGGCGTGAAATGACCGAACAGCCCACTTTCGACCCTCGCCGCAGCAGGAACATCCGCGCGATGCTCGTCTCGGAGGCCCGGAACGACGTCCGCAGCGGGAACGGGCTCGCCAAGCGGGTGACGCTGCTGGTGTCGCTCATCGTGGCCGCTCTCCTCCTCTCGAGTGGGGGAGTCGCGCTTGCGCTGACCGGCAACATCCCCTTTCTTCCGCAGCAGGCGCCCCCGGCCCTGAGCAGCCCGAGCCCTGTGCCGACCGAGACACCGACGTTCCCGCCGACCCCGACTCCGACCCCGACTCCGACTCCGACTCCGACTCCGACCGTCGATCTGTCGGCACCGGAGACGTGGATCATCGAGCAGAACCGCGTCGGACCGGTCGTCGTCGGCGATGACCGCGCGAGCGCCGCAGCTGCGCTCGGCCGAGCCTTCACGACCACGCCCTATCAGTGCGATGTCGACGTGTACGCGTCGACCGTCTCGAGAATGAACATCGTCGTGACTCCGGATGCCGAATCCACGCGCATCGCGTCGATCCTCATCAACGGGTCGAACGACGACGCCTCGCCGTCTCCCCGGACGTCAGCCGGAATCGGCCTGGGCTCCACCGTGGCAGAGATCCTCGGCGCTTACCCGGACATCCAGCCTCCCGCACCCAACCGGTACCCGTGGTACTCGCTGCGGCAGGCGGACGGAAGCTGGATCGACTTCGAGATCGCCAACGACGGGGATCGGGTCATCGCGATCTTCGTCGGCGGCAGCGACTACCCGGCGCCGGAGTACTGCGGGTAGCCGTGCGACAGGATGCGCGCGAGGGTGGCGCGCGCCTCGGCGTCGGCCGGGCGGTCGCGCACGGTGATCGCCGACTTCCACAGCGCCCAGCCGCGAGCGCGCGACCACGCGGGTTCGTCGAGGCCGACGGCCGCGACGAAGGCCTCCCTGGCCTCTCCCTCGAACATCGTCCAGGCCGGCACCAGGTCGCAGGCGGGGTCGCCGACGCCCGAGGTTCCGAAGTCGATCACCGCAGACAGCGCGCCCGCCGCATCCAGCAGCAGATTGCCCGGTGCGACGTCGCCGTGGAACCACACCGGGTCGGCCTGCCACCGGGAGTCGGTGGCCTCCTTCCACAGCGCCCGCGCGCGGCCGCGCCACGGCCCATCGAGCAGGTCGAACGCCGCGAGCGCCTCCTCCTCGTACACCGCAGGCGGCGCCCCGCGGAAGAAGTTGTGCGTCCCGGGAGCCGGCGCTCCCGCTGTCGGCGCGGCCCGCAGCGTGACCAGGAACCGGCCGACCGCGTCGGCGAGCGCCGCATCCCGCGACACATCGCCGGCGAGCACGACGGGCGTGCCGGGCAGCCAGCGATAGACCGACCACGGGAACGGGTATCCCTCCCCCGGCTCGCCCTGCGCGACCGGCTGCGGGATCGCCACCGGCAGCAGCGGCGCGAGCCGCGGCAGCCAGCGCTGCTCCTTCGCCACCTGCTCGATGTACCCCTCGGCGCTCGGCAGCCGGACGCTCAGCGCATCCCCGAGGCGGAAGGTGCGGTTGTCCCAGCCGTCGTGGTCGACCGGCCGGACCGGCAGCCCCCGCCACTGCGGGAACTGCGCGTCGACGAGCCGCCGCACCAGCGCGGCGTCGATCCCCGGGCGCAGCTCAGCCGCGGACATACCGCAGCAGCAGCGTGTCGTCTCCCGCCAGCGTGTGGGCGAGCCGCAGCCCGAGCGGTGCGATGGGGGCCGCGCCGGTCGCGATGCGCGGCGACGTGCCGCCCTCCAGCCGCGGACTGACGGTCAGGCACAGCTCGTCGACCGCGCGCGCCGCGATGAGGTCGGCGAACAGGTGCGGGCCTCCCTCGCAGTGGATGCGCGTCAGCCCGCGCTCGTGCAGCACCGCGAGCCCGCGCTCGGCCTGCACGCGTTCCCGGCCGCAGATCACGACATCCGCGACCTCGGAGAGCGCCTCGCGCGCCTCCGGCCGGGAAAGCTCGGTGGTGAGCACGATCGGACGCTCTGGCGCGTCCTGGAAGATGCTGCTGCGGGGGTCGAGGTCGAGTCCGGCTGAGACGATCGCGAAGACGGGGTGCGCGGTCATCCCGGCGCCGCTGCGCGCCCGCGCCGACGCGGCATCCACCCGCATAGCCCCGTAGCCCTCGGCGCGCACGGTCCCGGCGCCGACCAGCACGACGTCGCACAGCCGGCGCAGGATCTCGAACACCCGGGCGTCGACGTCGTTCGAGAGACCGCCGGAGAGGCCCTGGTGGGTGGCGGCGCCGTCCACGCTGGTGACGAAGTTCACGCGCAGCCACGGGTCGCCCGCGCCCTCGCGGTACAGCTCCGCGATCTCCTCGTCGGTCAAGCCGGTCTGCGACGGCAGCGGCGACAGCCGGTGGATGGCGGGGACCGCAGGGTCAGTCATTCACGTCTCCCATGTTGTGCTTGAGGTAGGCGGGCGCACGGAGGCCGAGCACCGCCTCCGTCATCCGCATGGCGGCGACCGAGGCGCGCACGTCGTGCATCCGCACGATACGCGCACCGTTCATCACGCTGATGACCGCGGCCGCGAGCGACCCCTCCAGCCGCTCGGAGCGCGGGGCGTCGAGGGTCTCACCGACGAAGTCCTTGTTCGAGACGGCGGCGAGGGTCGGGAAGCCGAGGTCGGCGATCTCCGAGAGCCGCCGGGTCAGCTCCAGCGAGTGCAGCGTGTTCTTGTTCAGGTCGTGACCGGGGTCCAGGATGATGCGCTCCTCCGGAACTCCGGCCGCCATCGCGCGGTCCACCCGCTCCAGCAGGAACCGCGACACGTCGGCGACGACGTCGTCGTAGTGCGGACGCGGGTACGGCCGCCGCGGCTCCGCCAGGCTGTGGGTGATGACGAGGGTGGCGTCGCTGTCGGCGACGACCGGCGCGAGCTCGGGGTCGCTGAGCCCTGTGGTGTCGTTGATGACGGTCGCACCCGCGGCGATCGCGTGCCGGGCCACGGTCGAGTGGAAGGTGTCCACCGAGATGACGACGTCGGAGCCCGCCCGCAGCGCCTCGACGACCGGGACCACCCGCTCCACCTCCTCCTCGACCGGGACGGGCTCCCCCGGCGCGAAGGGCGCGCCGCCGATGTCGACCCAGTCGGCGCCGAGCGCGACCGCTTCGAAGCAGGCGTCCACCGCCCGGTCGAACGCGTACGTGCGGCCCTGGTCGAAGAACGAGTCGGGCGTGCGGTTGACGACGGCCATCACCGCCACCCGGCGGGAGAAGTCGAAGGTGCGGGCGCCGATGGTCCGCACCGGGACGCGCAGCGGAGGGAGGTACGGCTCCGCGCTCCGCGCCTCAGACGGCGGCAAGGTCGACGCTCTGGTCGGCGAGCCGGTCGGCATCCACCCGTTCACCGCCGCGGATGAGGCGCTGGATGTCGTCCTGCACGTCCCAGACGTTCACGTTCATGCCGGCGACGACACGGTCGTTGCGCAGCCAGAACGCGATGAACTCGCGCGCCTCCACGTCGCCCCGGAAGACGACGCGGCTGCCAGCGGCCAGCGGCGGGTAGCCCGAATACTCCATGCCCAGATCGTATTGGTCGGAGTAGAAGTACGGGATGTCGTCGTACGACGCGCGCTCGCCGAGGATGGCGTGCGCGGCCACCGTGCCGCCGGCGATCGCGTTCGCCCAGTGCTCGTTGCGGTAGTGCCGGCCGAGCGCGGGGAGGAACGGGTTGGCCACGTCGCCCACGGCGTACACGTCGTCGATGCTGGTGCGCATCCCCTTGTCGGTGAGCACGCCGTTGGAGAGCCGCACGCCGCTGCGCTCGGCCACCTGGGTGTTCGGCGTCGCCCCGACCCCCGCGACGACCACGTCGGCGGGGATGCGCTCGCCCGAGGCGAGCACGACCACCTGCTCGGCGCCTCCGTCGACGCCGACCACCTTCGCGCCGTTGCGGACGGTGACGCCGTTGTCGCGGTGCAGCCGCTCGAAGACCGCGCCGAGTTCCGGGCCGATCGCGGCGCTCAGCGGCACGGCGGCGCGGCCGAGGACGGTGACCTCGTTGCCGTAGCCGCGGGCCGCGGCGGCGACCTCGAGCCCGATCCAGCCCGATCCGACCACGACGACGCGGCGGCCGCCGACCTCGAGAGCGGCGCGCAGCCGGCCGGCGTCCTCCCTGGTGCGCAGCGGGAAGACGGCGCCGTGCCCGCTGCCGGGCACGCCGAGCGGCCGTGCGCTCGCGCCGGTCGCCAGCACCAGGCTGTCGTAGGTGATACGCCCGCCCTCGGAGACGAACAGCTCGTGCGCGCCCGGGTCGAACGAGCCGGCCGTGACACCCGGCAGGAACTCGACCGCGTGCTCGGCGTACCAGTGCCCGGGATGGACGTCGGCGTCGTCGACGGGCGCGTCCCCTTTCAGGTACTCCTTGGACAGCGGCGGCCGGATGTAGGGGCGGTGCTCCTCGGCGCCGAGCAGCAGGATCCGCCCCTCGAAGCCGCGCTCGCGCAGCTCGGTCGCGACGGTCGCACCGGCCAGGCCGGCGCCCGCGATGACGACGGTGGGATTCGACATGACCTCAGCATCCACTCTTCACACTGCGGGCGCCAGACCCGCGCACTCATCGCGCACCGACGGCTCACAGGTAGGACTCAGCCCACGCGCAGATAATGGTGTGCATGAACGCCGGACCCCGCATTCTCATCGTCGACGACGAGCCGAACATCCGCGATCTCCTCACCACCAGCCTCCGTTTCGCCGGGTTCGCCGTCCGGGCGGTCGGCAACGGCGCGCAGGCGATCTCCGCGGTCCTCGAAGAGGAGCCAGACCTCATCATCCTCGACGTCATGCTCCCCGACATGAACGGGTTCGGCGTCACCAAGCGACTCCGCGGCGCCGGCTACACCGCGCCCATCCTCTTCCTCACGGCGAAGGACGACACGGAGGACAAGATCACCGGGCTCACGGTCGGCGGCGACGACTACGTGACCAAGCCGTTCAGCCTCGACGAGATCGTCGCCCGCATCAAGGCCATCCTGCGCCGCACGATGCAGGCCGACGAGGACGCCGTGATCCGCGCGGGCGAGCTGACGATGGACCAGGACACCCACGAGGTCTTCGTCGGCGACACCCCGATCGAGCTCTCGCCGACCGAGTTCAAGCTGCTGCGCTACCTGATGCTCAACCCCAACCGCGTGCTGTCGAAGGCGCAGATCCTCGACCACGTCTGGGAGTACGACTTCAACGGCGACGCCGGCATCGTCGAGTCGTACATCTCGTACCTGCGCCGCAAGGTGGATGCGCACTCCAGCGAGCCGCTCATCCAGACCAAGCGCGGCTTCGGCTACATGCTCAAGGCCGCCAAGGCCTGAGCTGGGTCACCGGGAGCACACATGCCCGGCACAGCATCCCCCGCATAGACTGACGGCCTGATGCACTCACGCCTGCTCGACCGCTGGAACGCGATCTCCCTCCGCACGAAGATCACGGGCGTGACCGTGCTGATGCTGACGCTCGGGCTGCTCGTGACCGGCATCGGCACGATGTCGATGCTGAAGCCGGTGCTGCTCGACCAGCTGGATGCGCAACTGTCGGCGGCGTCGGGGGCGTCGTACCTGAACACGTACCTGTTCAGCTCCTCGACAGAGGGCGACAAGATCGCGACCGATTCGAGCCCCTCGGACTACTTCGCGGCGCTGTACGACTCCAACGGCAAGCTGGTCACGTACAACTGGAAGAACATCCCGTACGCGCACCGCCCCGACATCCCGCAGACGCTGACGCTGCCCGAGGCCAAGGCGATGCTCGGCCCCTTCACATTGCAGAGCAACGACGGGCGCACCACGTACCGCGCACTCGCCACCACGCAGACATTCGCCAACTCGGGCGAGCTGGCGACAGCGATCGTGGCGACCACCACGTCGCAGATCGACACCGTGATGGCGAGCTTCCTCGCGATCTTCCTCGGCTTCGGCGTCATCGTCATCATCGTCGGCGCGGGACTCACGCGCATGCTGGTGACAACGACGTTCGCTCCGCTGCGCGAGGTGGAGCAGACCGCGGCCGCCATCGCGGACGGCGACTTCAGCCAGCGCCTCGGCGGCGCGACGCCCAACACCGAGGTCGGGCGGCTGAACCGCTCCCTCAACACCATGCTGAACCGGATCGACCGCGCCTTCAGCGACCGCGCGCGCACCATCGACCAGATGCGCCGATTCGTGGGCGACGCCTCGCACGAGCTGCGCACTCCCCTGGTCTCGGTGCGCGGCTACGCCGAGCTGTACCGGATGGGCGCGCTGCAGACTCCGGAGGACGTGGCGCAGGCCATGGACCGCATCGAGAAGGAGGCGATCCGGATGGGGACCCTCGTCGAGGACCTCCTGGAGCTCGCCCGCCTCGACGAGACCAAGCCGCTCGACCTCACGCGCGTCGACCTGGTGAAGATCGCCCAGGACGCGGCGATGGACACCATGGCCGGGGCCCCCGGACGCGTCGTCACCGTGCTCACGCCCGAGCCGGTGCAGCCGGAACGGGACGAGGAGCCGGAGCCCGGCGTCGACACGGTGCCGATGACGGTGCCCGACCTCGCCGGTCGTCCGTCGAACGCGACAGGCCCGATCGCCTTCGCCGGGTCCGCGCTCGCCCGGCTGCGGCGCGGGCGCAGCAGGCGCGCGTCCACCGGCCCGCTCCCGATCAGCACGACCGAGAAGGTCGTGCTCGCGCAGCACCCGCCGACGGAGCCGGCGATCGTGCTCGCGGAGGAGAACAAGCTCCGCCAGGTGGTCACCAACCTGATGGGGAACGCCCTGCGCTACACGCCGGAGGGCAGCCCGATCGAGATCGCGGTGCAGATCGACCACCGCAGCGAACGGGCGACCCTGGAGGTGCGGGACCACGGCGAGGGCATCCCGCCGCAGATCCGGGAGAAGATCTTCCAGCGCTTCTGGCGCGCCGACACGTCCCGCGCCCGCGAGACCGGCGGCAGCGGCCTGGGCCTCGCGATCGTGTCGTCGATCGTGGCCGCCCACAACGGCACCGTGGAGGTCGTCGACACCGAGGGCGGCGGCGCCACCTTCCGCGTCTCCCTGCCCCTGGCCGGCTCCCCCGCCGCCCCCAAGCCGCTCACCCCGTAACGCCCGCCCGGCCGCCGCCTGGTTGACGCAACGCGCCGCGGCGGCCGCCCGGCGGCCGGAGTGTTGTGTCAACCAGGCGCATCCGTGGGGCGCAAAACGCCGCTACGCCGGCGGCGATGCGGCGTGTTGCGTCCCATGGATCGCGTGCGGCGCCCCGGCGGCCGGACACCTGGTTGACGCGACGCGCCGCGGCGGCCGCCGGGCGCGCGGCGTGTTGTGTCACCTGGCGTATCCGCGGGACGCAACACGCCGTTATGGTGACGGCGACGCGGCGTGTTGCGTCCCACGGATCGCGTGCGGCGCCGGACGCGAAGAGGGCGCCTCCCCAACGGGGAGACGCCCTCTTCGTGGTGGGTGGGACTTAGAAGTCCATGCCCGCGCCCGGGTCGCCGACCGGCGCCGGGTTCTTCTCGGGCTTGTCGGCGACGACGGCCTCGGTGGTGAGGAACAGGCCCGCGATGGACGCCGCGTTCTGCAGCGCCGAGCGGGTGACCTTCACCGGGTCGTTGATGCCGGAGGCCAGCATGTCGACGTACTCGCCGGTCGCGGCGTTGAGGCCGGAGCCGACCGGGAGGTTGCGGACCTTCTCGACCACGACGCCGGCCTCGAGGCCCGCGTTGATGGCGATCTGCTTCAGCGGAGCCTCGATGGCGACCTTGACGATGTTGGCACCGGTGGCCTCGTCGCCGGTCAGCTCCAGCTTCTCGAACGCGGTCTTGCCGGCCTGGATGAGGGCGACGCCACCACCGGCGACGATGCCCTCCTCGACGGCGGCCTTCGCGTTGCGGACGGCGTCCTCGATGCGGTGCTTGCGCTCCTTGAGCTCGACCTCGGTGGCCGCGCCCGCCTTGATGACGGCGACGCCGCCCGCGAGCTTGGCGAGGCGCTCCTGCAGCTTCTCGCGGTCGTAGTCCGAGTCGGTCGACTCGATCTCGTTGCGGATCTGCTGCACGCGACCGGCGATGGCCTCGGGGTCGCCCGCGCCCTCGACGATGGTGGTCTCGTCCTTGGTGATGACGACCTTGCGGGCCTGGCCGAGCAGGTCGAGGGTGACGTTCTCGAGCTTGAGGCCGACCTCCTCGGAGATGACCTGGCCGCCGGTGAGGATCGCGATGTCCTGCAGCATGGCCTTGCGGCGGTCGCCGAAGCCCGGAGCCTTGACGGCGACGGACTTGAAGATGCCGCGGATCTTGTTGACGATCAGAGTCGCCAGCGCCTCGCCGTCGACGTCCTCAGCGATGATGAGGAGCGGCTTGTTGGCCTGGATCACCTTGTCGACGATCGGCAGAAGGTCCTTGATGTTGCTGATCTTCTGGTTCGCGATGAGGATGTACGGGTCCTCGAACACCGCCTCCTGGCGGTCCTGGTCGGTGACGAAGTACTGCGACAGGAAGCCCTTGTCGAAGCGCATGCCCTCGGTCAGCTCGAGCTCGGTGCCGAAGGTGTTCGACTCCTCGACGGTGACGACGCCCTCCTTGCCGACCTTGTCGATCGCCTCGGCGATGATCTCGCCGATGGTGGTGTCGCCGGCGGAGATGGACGCGGTGGCCGCGATCTCCTCCTTGGTCTCGACCTCCTTGGCGGAGGCGATGAGCTCCTCGGTGACCGCCGCGACGGCCTTCTCGATGCCGCGCTTCAGCGTGATGGGGTCGGCGCCGGCCGCGACGTTGCGCAGGCCCTCCTTGACCAGGGCCTGGGCGAGCACGGTCGCCGTGGTGGTGCCGTCACCGGCGACGTCGTCGGTCTTCTTCGCGACCTCCTTGACGAGCTCCGCACCGATCTTCTCGTACGGGTCGTCGAGCTCGATCTCCTTCGCGATGGAGACGCCGTCGTTCGTGATCGTCGGGGCGCCCCACTTCTTCTCGAGGACGACGTTGCGACCACGCGGACCCAGGGTCACCTTGACCGTGTCGGCCAGGGTGTTCAGGCCGCGCTCGAGGCCGCGGCGCGCGTCCTCGTCGAAAGCAATGATCTTTGCCATGTGTTTCTCGTCCCTCCCGGACGTCTGCGAAAGATTCCGTTGATTAGCACTCGATCAGATGGAGTGCTAAAGCGATTCTGGCACTCGGAGCGGGAGAGTGCAAGCGCGCGCGGTGGAGCTCAGAGCAGCGCGGAGCGATGCCGCGACCCCAGCGCCGCGCGGTGGAGCTGAGGGCAGCGCGGAGCGATGCCGCGACCCCAGCGCCGAGGGAGCCTGCGACCGAGGGTGGAGCCTGCGACCGAGGATGACGCAAAGCTCCCACAACGGCGAAACGCCGCCCCCCGCAGGGGACGGCGTCTCACGGGTTTCGTCGCGCTGCCGGTCAGGCCAGGCGCACCGACTCGGCCTGCGGGCCCTTTTGCCCGGAGCCGACCTCGAACACGACCTGCTGGCCCTCCTCGAGAACCTTGTATCCGTTCATGTCGATCGCGGAGTAATGAACGAAAACGTCCTGTCCCCCACCTTCGACGGTGATGAAGCCGTAGCCCTTCTCAGCGTTGAACCACTTCACGGTCCCGTTCGCCATGCATTACTCCCATTGCTGTGTCGCTCGCGCGATCCGACGCCGCACGTTGACTCCCGATCCTAATGCGTGCAATGCCCCGCGTCGCCAGTGTTTTCGGGAATCCGTTCCGAATTGTGTCCGAACTTAAACACGCGCGAAACAATGGGACGAGCGCGCTCAGCCCGGATAGTTCGCGCCGATGACCACGGTGATGTCGGCGCCGGTGTCGCTGAAGGCGGTGCTCTGCTGGATCGTGGCCCCGGGGAGGGACTGCGCGACGCCGAGCGCCGCCGCCTGGTTGGCCGGGTCGCCGTAGTAGACGATGGTGGCCGCGAGGTCGGTCTTGTCGGCGTTCGCGAGCGCTCCGACCTTCCACCCGGCGGCCTTGAGCTTCTCGCCCACGGAGGCGGCGAGCCCCTCTTTCGCGGTGCCGTTGAGCACGTTGACGTTGAGGGACGGGTTCACGGTCGGGACGATCGTCGGGGTCGGCGTCGCGGTCGGCGTCGTGGATGCGGTGCGCGACCCGGTGCCGGACGGCCCGTGGAAGTCGATGCTGCCGTTCACGAGTGAGAGTCCGAAGATGCCCGCGCCGACGAGCAGCACGGTGGCGAGCGCCGCCCAGCCGACGGCGATCCAGCCGCGGCCGCGACGGCGTGGGGCCCGGTGGGCGCCGACGCGCTGGAGGTCGTCCGGGATCTCGTCGAACCGGTCGCGGGGGAACTTCTCTGCCATCGGGGGTGGGGGTCCTCAGGGTCGGTCGCCGGACGGGAGCGTCCGTGCGTGTCGTGCGGCCAGTCTCGCCTCGCGCAGCCGGAGCAGCCGCTTGACGAGCATGGGGTCGTGGCGAAGTGCCGCCGGAGAGTCGATCAGCGCACCGAGCAACTGATAGTACCGAGCCGCCGACAGACCGAACTCCTCGCGGATGGCCTGCTCTTTGGCTCCGGCGTGACGCCACCACTGGCGTTCGAACGCGAGGATCGCGGCATCCCGTTCGCTCAGGCCGCCCGCTTCCGAGGGCTCGTGCTCGGTGGCACGCCGTCCGTCGGCTGACCGGGTCACGCGCACCGCCTTCCCTCGTCGCGGACGCCGGGCGGCCGGCATCCCGGTCGTGCCCCGCGTTCGCACGTCATCCTAGGGCGCTGGTCCTGTGTGTTCCCCGTTTCGCCGCGGCACGTCGCGGGACGCAACGGGAACAGGATCCGGAACCGCGCCGTTTAGTCTGGTGACGACGAAAGGGACAGGCATGGCACAGAACCACACCGCCGAGGACGGCTACACCGTCTCCAAGACCGAGGACGAGTGGCGCGAGGAGCTCAGCCCTGAGCAGTACGCGGTGCTGCGCGAGGCGGGGACGGAGCGCCCGTGGACGGGCGAGCTGCTCGACGAGGGCCGCGCCGGCCTCTACACCTGTGCGGCGTGCGGCGCCGAGCTGTTCAAGTCGGGCACGAAGTTCGACTCGGGATGCGGCTGGCCGAGCTTCTACGAGTCGGTGCGCCCGGAGGCGGTCCAGCTGCTCGAGGACACCAGCCTCGGCATGGTGCGCACCGAGGTCCGCTGCGCGAGCTGCGGCTCGCACCTGGGCCACGTCTTCCCGGACGGCTTCGGCACTCCGACGGGCGACCGTTACTGCATGAACTCGATCTCGCTGAATTTCACGCCGGAGGCGTGATGACCGAGCTCGCGGGCCGCGTCGCCGCGCGGCGGTCGTACTCGCGGGTGACGGCGGACGCGCCGACGCACGAGGAGCTGCTGCCCCTCGTCGCGGCGGCCGGCCGGGTCGCCGACCACAGCGCGCTGCACCCGTGGCGGCTGATCGAGCTGCGCGGCGAAGCGCGGGAGCGGCTGGGCCGGGCGTTCGTCGCCGACGCGAAGGCGAGCGGGACGGACGCGGAGAAGCTCGCCGCCAAGCCGCTGCGCTCCTCGCTGCTGCTGGCGATCGTGTCGGTCCGGACGAAGAGCGAGAAGGTGCCCGGTTGGGAGCAGGACGCGGTCGCATCCGGTGTCGCGCACATCCTGAGCCTGTTGCTGCACGACGCGGGCTGGGGCGTGATGTGGCGGACCGGCCACCACACCCGGTCGAAGGCGGTGCACCGGATGCACGGCCTGGCGAAGAACGAGCGGCTGCTGGGCTGGCTGTACGTCGGGGGGATCCCCGCGGACAGCAAGGAGGGTCACCGCACGACGATCGACCCGGAGCGGTTCCTGACGACCCTGGAGTGACCCGCCGGCTCTCCGACGCTAGGCGCCGGCCCGCGTCCGGCCGCGCCACCGGACGCTGGCGATCGCGACGGCGACGATCGCGAGCAGCGTGCCGCCGATGGTGGAGAACGCCAGCTGGTGTCCGGCCGTCGGGAGCAGCAGGTCGAGCAGCAGCGCCGCGGCGAGCTGGCCGGCGACCGTCGCGAGTCCGAGCAGCAGGACGCCGGTGATCCGGACCAGCAGCGCGGTGACGCCGATGAACACGCAGCCGAGCGCGCCGCCGATGTAGAGCCACGGCTCCGCCGGCAGCCGCTGCGGCATCCCGCCGACGCCCCAGCGCACCAGCATCAGCACGACGAGCACAGTCGTGCCGACGGCGAAGTTGATGAAGGTCGCGGTGAGGGCGCTCTCGGCGACCACGCGGACCTGCCCGTTCACCGCCTGCTGCCACCCGGTGCCGAGGCCGGCGATGAACGGGAGCAGCATGAGGAGCACCGGGGCGCTGCCGCCGAATTGGGCGGACACCGCCCAGGTGACGGCGACGAGGGCGAGCAGCGCGCCGACGAGCCGCGCCGGCGTCAACGGACGGCGGCCGCCCGGGCCGATGCCGACGCGATCGAGCACGAGACCGCTGAGCGTCTGTCCCGCGACGACCGCGACGGTGAACAGGGCGACGCCGAGCGCCGCCGCGGCGAGGCCCTGCGAGAGCACCAGGAAGGAGCCGGCGGCGCCGCCGCAGACGTACCACCAGCGCAGCCGCCGGTCGCGGAGCGCCTCCCGGACCCGCGCGAGACCGCGCCGGCCGACGGGAGCGATGGCGAGGGCGATGCAGAGGATGACGAGTCCCGAGCCGAACGAGATGCTTGCGGCGGTGAAGCCGTCGCCGAGCCTGCTGCCCAGCTCCCCGTTGATGCGGGACTGGATCGCCACCAGAGCACCGCACAGCAGCGCGAGGACGAGGGCGAGCCAGAGCGGGAGGGAGCGAGGGGTCACTCCTCCCACCCTATGCCGTGACGCCTTGGCTCGGGGCGCAGGAGCTCAGGGCGCGGGCGCTTCGCCGTCGGTCGGCTCCGGCTGGGGCAGCCAGTCGATGTTCTCCTCGGGCGCGACCTCCTTCTCCTCGCTGAGGTCGTAGTCGTCGTCGTTCTTCTTGTCGCTCATGCCGCCACCCTACGCCCGGCCGCCGACGGCGCCGGGGAGGTCGGCGAGGGCGCCGAGCGGCGACTCGATCGCGTCCGCGACCTCGCGAAGCAAGGCCGCCGCGACGCCGCCGTCGGTGACCCGGTGGTCGAAGACGAGCGAGAGCTGCAGGATGCGCCGGGGCACGACCGCGCCCTCCACCACCCAGGGCCGCTCGATGGCGCGGCCGAGGCCGAGGATGGCGACCTCCGGGTGGTTGATGATCGCGGCGCTGCCGTCGACGCCCAGGCTGCCGTAGTTGTTGATCGTGAAGGTCGACCCCGCGAGGTCGGCCGGCGGCAGCTTCCCCTCACGGGCCGCGCGTGCCAGCCGGTCGAGCTCGGCGTCGAGCTCGCGAACCGAGAGCCGGTCGGCGCGGCGCACCACGGGCACGAGCAGTCCCCGCTCGGTGTCGGCTGCGAAGCCGAGGTTGACGCCCTCGAAGGTGACGAGACCCTGTCCGTCGGGGGCGACGCGGCCCGCGAGCTCGGGATGCCGCGCCAGCGCTGCGAGGGCGAACCGCGCGACGAAGGAGAGGAACGACGGGGCGCGGCCGTCCCGGGCCAGCCGACGGCGGCCGTCCCACAGCTCGGTCGCGTCCACATCCACCCAGACGGTCGCCTCCGGGATCTCGGAGCGGCTGCGCGTCATCGTCTCGGCCACGGTGCGGCGCAGGCGCGAGAACGGGGTCGTCGCGGCGACGGTGAGGCCCGTGCGGGGGTCGGAGGCGCCGGGGTCGGTGAGGGGCGCGGGCGCGGGCGTGCTCTGCGGCGAGGTGGTCACGCCTGCGGATGCGGTCGCGAAGGCGGCCTCCACATCCCGTCTCGTCACCACACCGTCGGGTCGGCTGGGGCGCAGCGTGGCCAGGTCGATGCCGTGGCTGCGCGCCAGCGCGCGCACGACCGGGGAGACGACCGGGACGATCCGGCCGCGCGGCGGCGCGGACGCCGGAGACGTCGCCACGGCCGTAGCAGCGCCACCGGCCCGCGCCGCGCGGGTCCTCCGCGCGCCGTGCGCGGTCGTACCGTACCCGACGAGCACCTGCCCCGAGCCGGACGCGGCCGGCGCGGCAGCCGCCGTCTCCTCCTCCACCTCCAGCAGCGGAGCGCCGACGAGGATCGTCTCGCCCTCGTCGCCGTGAAGCGCTGCGACCCGTCCGGCGAACGGCGACGGCACCTCCACCACCGACTTCGCGGTCTCCACCTCGGCGATGGGCTGATCGGTCGTGACCGTGTCTCCCACCGCGACCAGCCAGCGGACCAGTTCGGCGTCGGTCAGCCCCTCCCCCAGGTCGGGGAGGGTGAACACCCGGGGGCTCACGCGTCCTCCCACTGCAGCGCGTCGACGGCGTCCAGGACGCGGTCGACATCCGGCAGGTAGAACCGCTCCAGCTTGGGCGGCGCGAACGGAGTGTCGAAGCCGGCCACGCGCCGCACCGGGGCGAGCAGGTGGTGGAAGCAGCGCTCCGAGACGCGCGCCGCGATCTCGGCCGCCATGCTCGCGAAGCCAGGAGCCTCGGCGATGACCACCGCCCGGCCCGTCGCGCGCACCGCGGCGCACACCGTCTCGTCGTCGAACGGCACAAGCGAGCGCAGGTCGATCACGCCGAGGCTGCGGCCGTCCTCCGCGGCGGCCTCGGCGGCGGCGAGCGCCACCGGGACCGAGGGTCCGTACGCGATGAGCGTCGCGTCGGTCCCCTCCCGCGCGACACGGGCGCGGCCGATCTCCGGAAGCGGAGCCTCCGTGTCCACCACGCCGGTCGACCAGTACAGCTTCTTCGGCTCGAGGAAGATCACCGGGTCGGGATGCGCGATCGCGGCGCGCAGCAGCCCGTACGCGTCCTGCGGGGTCGTCGGCGACACCACGGTCAGGCCGGGCGTGTGCACGTAGTACGCCTCCGACGAGTCGGAGTGGTGCTCGACCCCGCCGATGCCGCCGGCGTACGGGATGCGGATGACCAGCGGCAGCCGCATCCGCCCGCGCGTGCGGTTGCCCATCTTGGCGACGTGGTCGACGATCTGCTCGAACGCCGGGTAGGCGAAGGCGTCGAACTGCATCTCGACGACCGGGCGCATCCCGTTCATCGCCATCCCGACCGCTGTGCCGACGATGCCGGCCTCGGCGAGCGGGGTGTCGAAGCAGCGGTCCTCGCCGAAGCGGGCGGTCAGCCCGTCGGTGATGCGGAAGACGCCGCCGAGCGGGCCGACGTCCTCGCCGAAGACGACGACGGTCGGGTCGGCGGCGAGCGCATCGGCGAGCGCGCGGTTGAGGGCCTGCGCCATCGTCAGGGTGGCGGGCGCCGGGGTGGCCGGCCGCTCCGCCGGGGCATCGTGCATCAGGGTCATCGTGCGGCCTCCTCCGCTGCGGCGAGCTCGCCGGCGAGCTGCTCCGCCTGCTCGCGCAGCTGGGGCGTCGGGCTGGCGTAGACGTGGGCGAACAGGTCTTCGGGATGCGGTTCCGCGTCGGCCATGATCGCCGTGCGAAGCTCGGCGGCGACCCGCTCGGCGTGCGCGTGCGCCTCGGCGTCGTCGCCCTCGCTGAGTGCTCCCTCGGCGGTCAACCAGGTGGCCAGGCGCAGCAGCGGGTCGCGGGCGCGCCACGGCTCCACCTCGTCGTCGGTGCGGTAGCGGGTGGCGTCGTCGGCGTTGGTGTGCGACTTCATCCGGTAGGTCAGGGCCTCGACCAGGGTCGGGCCGCCGCCGTCGCGCGCCTCCGCGACCGCGTCGCCGAGCACCGCGAGCAGCGCGGCCAGGTCGTTGCCGTCGACCAGCCGGCCGCGCATCCCGTACCCGACGCCCTTGTGGGCGAGGCTCGGAGCCGCCGTCTGCCGGCTGAGCGGCACGGAGATCGCGTAGCCGTTGTTCTGCACGAGGAAGACGACGGGCAGGTGGAAGACGGCGGCGAAGTTGAGCGCCTCGTGGAAGTCGCCCTCGCTCGTCGCGCCGTCACCGCAGAGGGCGAGCACGACGGTGTCCTCGCCGCGCATCCGGGCGGCGTGCGCGAAGCCGACCGCGTGCAGCAGCTGCGTCGCGAGCGGCGTCGACTGCGGCGCCACGTGGTGCTCGTGCGGGTCGTACCCGGAGTGCCAGTCGCCGCGGAGCAGCACGAACGCCTCGAACGGGTCGACGCCGCGGGCGATGACGGCGACGCTGTCGCGGTAGGTCGGGAAGAGCCAGTCCTGCTCGCCGAGGACCATCGCGGCGGCGATCTCGCACGCCTCCTGGCCGTGCGACGACGGATAGACCGCGAGGCGGCCCTGGCGCACCAGCGCGTCGGCCTGGTCGTTGATCCTCCGGGCCAGCACGAGCCGGCGGTAGCCCTCCAGCAGGGTGTCGGCCGTGGGCATCCGGTGGCGGTCGTCCGGGTGGGACGCGCCATCCTGGTCGATGAGCCGCAGCGGGGTGTCGCCGGGCAGCAGATCGTCCGCGTGCATCTGTTCTCCTTCGAAAGACGTCGCTCCTCCCCAGGATGACTTCGGCAGACGCGGAACGCTACGGGTGCGCGCGAGTCGAGACGAACGGGTGCGCACGGCCGGGATCGGTGCCAGACTGTCCAGCACCATGGACGACATCGACGTACGGATCCTGGACGCTCTGCGCGCGGACGGCCGCGCCTCCATCACCTCCGTGGCGGAGGCGGCCCACGTGTCGCGCGCCAACGCCTACTCGCGGGTCTCCCGGCTGGTGTCGGAGGGCGTCATCACGGGGTTCACCGCGAAGGTCGACCCGCGGCGCTCGGGGCGGGCGTCGTCCGCGTACGTGACGCTGCGGGTGGAGCAGGCGGACTGGCACGACCTGCGCGAGCGGCTGCAGCGCATCCCGGAGGTGGAGCACTTCGCGCTGGTCGGCGGCGACTTCGACGTCATCCTGCTGGTGCGGGCCCGCGACAACGAGGACCTGCGGCGCGTGGTGCTGGAGGAGCTCACCGCCATCCCCTCCGTGCGCGACACGAAGACCTCGCTCGTGTTCGAGGACCACGACCTGCGATGAGGATGATCGGGAACAGCGACCGCGACCCGGGCAGGGCCGACTGGATGGAGCTGTTCTTCGATCTGATCTTCGTGGCGCTGGTCGGGCAGCTGGCGCACGGCCTCCACGAGCATCCCGGGTTCGCGGCGATCGGGGTGTTTCTCGCCCTGTTCGCCGCCGTGTGGTGGTCGTGGGGCAACCTGACCTTCGTCGTCAACGTGTCGCGGCGGCTCACCCGGCGCGGGCTGTCGCTGGTGATGCTGCTGGCCATGGTGGCGGTCGGCGCGATGGCCGTCGCCGCCCCCGAGGCGATCGGCGAGCGGGCGTGGCTGTTCGCGGCCGGGAACGCGGCGCTGCGGATCGTGCTGCTTGTGGCCTGGATCCGGCTGTCGTGGGCCGACGGGGTCGGCTCGCGCATCCGGATCAGCGTCTATAACGGTGTCACGGCAGTGCTCTGGCTGGTCTCGATCGTGCTGCCGGAGCCGGCCGGGTACGTGCTGTGGGCCGTCGCGATCGCGCTCGAGGTCGTGCTGCTGATCACGACGGCGTCGAGCTGGGCGTCCGGAGCGTTCGAGACGCTGAACGTCGACCACCTGTCGGAGCGGTTCGGGCTGCTGGTGATCATCGTGCTCGGCGAGTCCGTGCTCAGCATCGTCGCGGCGGTGAGCGCGACGTGGACCGCGGCCGGGGCTGTCGTCGGCCTGCTCGGCCTGCTCATCGCCGCCGGGCTGGCGTGGACGTTCTTCCTGTACGGGGTGGACGCGATGCACCAGGGGCTGGAGCGTCTGCTCGCCCGCGGCGACATCCGCGGCGTCCGGGACACGGTGGCGTTCCTGCCGTTCCTCCTGCTGGCCGGGGTGACGGCGCTGTCGGGAGCACTGTCGGCGGCGATCGCGCATCCTGGCGAGCCGCTCCCGCTCGCGCTCTCGCTGTGCCTCGGCGGCGGGATCGCGCTGTTCTACTTCGCGAACACGGTAATCTCCCGGCGCTACGGCGACGAGTGGCGGGTGGTGCTGCGGTGGGGCGTGCCCGCGGTCGTGCTGTCACTGCTGCTGGTGCCGCTCGGGGCGGTGCTGCCGGCGGCGGTGACGGTCGCCTGCGCGGTGCTCGTGCTCGCCTACGTCGTCGCCGCCGCGGAGCGCGCCTCCCGCCGCCGCGCCCGCGCCGCCTCCCCCTCTCCCTCCCCCTCCCCCTGACCCGTCCCCAACCATCGCTTCCTCGATTAGTCCGCGATTCGACCCCGAAAGCCCGGATTAATCGAGGAACCGATGGCGGGGACGCTAGTGGCGTGGGCGGCGGGTTGATTGCGACGGCGGGTTCTGCGACGATGCAATTGCTGAACGATTGTTCGGTAATTCGTGGCGTCGAGGGAGAGGGCACGATGGCGGAGGCCTACCTGGTCGACGGGGTGCGCACACCGGTCGGCCGCTACGGCGGCGCGCTGGCGGGCGTCCGGCCCGACGACCTCGCGGCGCTGGTCGTCGGCGAGGTGGTCCGCCGCGCCGGCGTTCCCGGCGACGCACTCGACGAGGTGGTGCTCGGCGCGGCCAACCAGGCGGGCGAGGACAACCGCAACGTCGCCCGGATGGCCGTCCTCCTCGCCGGGCTGCCCGACGAGATCCCCGCTCTCACCGTCAACCGGCTGTGCGCCTCGGGCCTGACCGCCGTCATCCAGGCCGCGCAGGGCATCCGCGCCGGCGACGCCGACCTCGTCGTCGCGGGCGGCGTCGAGTCGATGACCCGCGCCCCCTGGGTGCAGGGCAAGCCGGAGCGCGCCTACGCGAAGCCCGGCCCGCAGTACGACACGTCGATCGGCTGGCGCTTCACAAACCCCCGCCTGCTGGCCCGCGACAAGGCCACCTACACGATGCCGGAGACGGCCGAGGAGGTCGCCAGGATCGACGGCATCACCCGCGAGGAGGCCGACGCCTTCGCCCTGCAGAGCCATCGGCGGGCGGCCGCCGCGGCCGACGCGGGACGGTTCGACGCCGAGCTGCTCGCGGTCGACACCCCCGCCGGGCCGGTCGCGACCGACGAGGGCATCCGGCGCGACACCAGCCTGGACGCCCTCTCGCGCTTGAAGCCCGTCGTCGCCGCAGGCTCCGTCGTGACGGCGGGCAACTCCTCCCCGCTGAACGACGGCGCCTCGGCGATCGTCGTGGCGAGTGCGGAGGCGGTCGAGCGCCACGGGCTGCGGCCGCGCGCCCGCATCGTCGCCGCGGCGAGCGCCGGCGTCGCCCCGGAGGTCATGGGGCTCGGCCCGGTGCCCGCCACGCAGAAGGCCCTGGCGCGCGCCGGCCTCGACGTCTCCGACCTGGGCGCGGTCGAGCTCAACGAGGCGTTCGCCAGCCAGGCGCTCGCGTGCATCCGCCGGCTCGGGCTCGACCCCGCGACGGTGAACGCCGACGGCGGCGCGATCGCCCTCGGCCACGCGCTCGGGTCGAGCGGGTCGCGCATCCTGGTCACCCTGCTCGGCCGGATGGAGCGGGAGGGCGCACGCTACGGCCTCGCCACCATGTGCGTCGGCGTCGGCCAGGGCACCTCGCTCATCGTGGAGGCGGTATGAGCGGCACCCGCAGCCTCACGGTCGACGAGTTCCCCGACCGCGTGGTGGTGACCCTCGACCGGCCGGAGCGGCGCAACGCGATCGACCAGCGGATGGTGGACGAGCTGCACGACGTGTGCGAGTCCCTGGAGCGCGAGCCGCGCATCCTAATCCTCACCGGTTCGGGCGGGGTGTTCGCGTCGGGCGCCGACATCGCCGAGCTGCGCGATCGCACCGCCGCCGACGCCGCGCTCGGCATCAACGACTCGGTGTTCACCCGCATCGCCGACCTGCCCATGCCGGTGGTCGCCGCCCTCGACGGTTACGCGCTGGGCGGAGGGGCCGAACTCGCGTACGCCGCCGACCTGCGCCTCGGCACGCCGCGCCTGCGCATCGGCAACCCGGAGACCGGCCTCGGGATCATCGCGGCCGCCGGCGCACTGTGGCGGCTCCCCGCGCTGGTCGGCCTGCCGCTTGCGACCGAGCTCGTGCTGACCGGCCGCATCCTGACCGGCGAGGAAGCCCTGGCCGCGGGCCTGGTGTCGTCGCTGCACGAGGCGGACGACCTGCTCGCCGCCGCCCACGCACTCGCCGACCGGATCGCCGCGAACGACCCGCTCGCCACCCGGCACACCAAGCGCGTGCTGCGGGAGCCCGCCGAGCGGCACCCCGCCGCAGAGCGGGAGGCGCAGGCCGAGCTCTTCGGCTCTCCGGAGAAGCACCGGAGGATGACCGAGTTCCTGGAACGGAGGAGACGCACATGACCGAGGCGGCACTTCCCGAGCGGATCGCTGTCATCGGCGGCGGCCGGATGGGTGCGGGCATCGCGCACGCCTTCCTGATGGCGGGCGCGGAGGTCGTCGTGATCGAGCGGGACGCGTCGGCGGCGGCCGAGGCGCGCGACCGCATCCTCGCGGCGGTGGAGGGCAGCGTCCGCCGCGGGGCCGCGACGCCCGACCCCGAACGCCTGCTGGTCACCGTCACCTGGGAGGCGCTCAACGGAGCCGGCCTCGCCGTCGAGGCGGTGCCCGAGCTGGTCGGCCTCAAGCGCGAGGCCCTGCAGAGGGCGGAGGACCTGCTCCCGGTGGATGCCGTGCTCGCGACCAACACCTCGTCCCTGTCGATCGACGTGCTGGCCGAGGGGCTGCAACGCCCGGGCGCGTTCCTCGGGATGCACTTCTTCAATCCCGTGCCCGCGTCCACGCTGGTCGAACTGGTCACCGGCACCGCGACAGCACCGACGGCCGCAGAGGCCGCAGAGCGCTGGATCCGCGCGATCGGCAAGACGCCGGTCACGGTGCGCGACTCCCCCGGCTTCGCCTCCTCGCGACTCGGGGTCCTGCTGGGTCTCGAGGCGATCCGGATGGTGGAGGACGGCGTCGCGACGCCCGAGGACATCGACACGGCGATGACGCTCGGCTACAAGCATCCGGTCGGCCCGCTCCGGCTCACCGACATCGTCGGGCTGGATGTGCGGCTCGACATCGCCGAGTACCTCGCGCGCGAACTCGGCCCCCGGTTCGAGCCTCCGGAACTGCTGCGGCGGATGGTCGCCGAGGGCATGCTCGGGCGGAAGTCGGGCCGCGGCTTCTACGACTGGACCGAGGGCGACGCCCCCGGCGCCCCTACCTCTCCGGGGCGTCGATGATGAGGTTGGTGATGCGCGCCGTGCAGAGCCGGTTGCCCTCCTCGTCGGTGATGACGATCTCGTGCGACGCGATCGTGCGGCCGAGCCGGATCGCGGTCGCGACGCCCGTCACGAGGCCCGAGCGCGCCGACCGGTGGTGCGTCGCGTTGATGTCCACGCCGACCGCGCTGCGCCCCGGACCCGCATGGATGACGGCCGCCCACGACCCCAGCGCCTCCGCGAACGCCACAGAGGCGCCGCCATGCAGCAGGCCGAACGATTGGCGGTTGCCCTCCACGGGCATGGTCGCGACCACGCGCTCCGCCGACTGCTCCAGGATGCGCACACCCATCTTCGTATCGAGCTCGCCCAGTTCGATCGTCCAGTCGCCGTCGGCCATGCCGTCAGCTTACGCATACACTCGCCCCTCGAATCGAAGGAGCCACCCATGATCCTGCCCAGCTACCTCCGCGACGGATGGTGGACGCCCGACACCGAGGACGGCGCGGCCGACGTGCTCGACGCCTCCACCGGGGAGCTCATCACCCGGGTCAGCACGGCCGGCCTCGACCTCGGCGGCGCGCTGGAGCACGCCAGGACCGCGGGCCAGCGCTCACTCGGCGAGCTGACCTTCCACCAGCGCGCACTGCTCCTGAAGCAGCTCGCCCAGGCGCTCACCGAGCGGAAGGACGAGCTGTACGCGCTGTCCGCGCAGGCCGGCGCCACCCGATCCGACGCCTGGATCGACGTCGACGGCGGCATCGGCGCCCTGTTCACGTACGGGTCCAAGGGCCGCCGAGAGCTCCCGAACGCGCAGGTCGTTCTCGACGGCCCGGCGGAGTCGCTGTCGAAGGACGGCAGCTTCCTCGGCCGGCACGTCTACACACGGCTGCCGGGCGTCGCCGTGCAGATCAACGCGTTCAACTTCCCGGTCTGGGGGATGCTGGAGAAGTTCGGTCCGTCATTCCTCGCCGGGATGCCGACCCTGGTGAAGCCGGCGACCCCGACCGCCTTGATCGCCGAGGCGGCGGTGCGGATCATGGTCGACTCCGGGCTGCTCCCCGCGGGCTCGCTGCAGCTCGTCTCCGGGTCAGTGCCCGACCTGTTCGACCACCTGCGGCTGGGCGACCTGGTGGCGTTCACCGGCTCCGCGTCCACGGCGGAGCGGCTGAAGGCGCACGACGCCGTGCAGACCGGCGGCGTGCGGTTCACGAGCGAGACCGACTCCATCAACGCGTCGGTGCTCGGGCCGGACGCCGTGACCGGCACGCCCGAGTTCGACGCCTACGTGAAGGGGCTCGTCGTCGAGCTGACGGCGAAGTCGGGCCAGAAGTGCACCGCCATCCGGCGCGCGATCGTGCCGGCGCCGCTCGTGGACGACGTGGTCGCCGCCGTCCGCGACCGGATTGCGTCGCGCGTGGTCGTCGGCGACCCGCGCGCGGAGGGCGTTACCATGGGGCCGCTCGCGTCGCGCACGCAGCGGGAGGAGGTGCTGCGTCAGGTCGCGCGTCTGGTCGCCGCCGGCGGCGAGCTGGTGCTCGGCGGTCTCGACCAGCCGACGGTGACGCACGCCGACGGCACCACCGGGGTGGCGCCGGAGGGCGCGTTCGTCGCTCCCCTGCTGCTCCGCTTCGCCGACGCGTGGACGCCCGAGGCGCACACCGTCGAGGCGTTCGGGCCGGTCGCCAGCGTGCTCGCGTACGAGGACCCGGCGGAGGCGGTGGAGCTGGTGGCGCGCGGCGGCGGCTCGCTGGTCACCAGCGTCGCGACGCACGACCCCGCGTTCGCGCGCACCTTCGTGCTCGGCTCGGCGGCCTACAACGGCCGCATCCTGGTGCTCGACCGCGACGACGCGCGCACCTCCACCGGCCACGGCTCGCCCATGCCGCACCTGGTGCACGGGGGGCCGGGACGCGCGGGCGGAGGCGAGGAGCTCGGCGGCATCCGGGCGGTGCTGAACCACATGCAGCGGACCGCGCTGCAGGGCTCCCCCGACCAGCTGACCGCGATCACCGGGGTGTGGCACCCGGGCGCGGCGGCGTCGGCGGAGGGGCCGCATCCGTTCCGCAAGTCGCTGGCGACGCTGCGCATCGGCGACCAGGTGAAGTCCGGGCCGCGACGGGTGAGCCTCGACGACATCGAGGAGTTCGCGACCTTCACCGGTGACACCTTCTACGCGCACATGGACGAGGAGGCCGCCGCCGCGAACCCGTTCTTCCCCGGCCGGGTGGCGCACGGCTACCTGCTGGTGTCGTGGGCGGCCGGACTGTTCGTCGACCCCGAGCCGGGCCCGGTGCTCGCCAACTACGGCCTGGAGGACCTGCGGTTCCTGACGCCGGTCGTGCCCGGCGACAGCATCCGGGTCGCCCTGACCGCGAAGCAGATCACCCCGCGCGAGACGGACGACTACGGCGAGGTGCGCTGGGACGCCCGCATCCTCAACCAGCGAGACGAGCTCGTCGCCACCTACGACGTGCTCACCCTCGTCGCCAAGTAGCCGCCACCGTCGAGTCCGCAAAGACTGCACGCGACACGCCGTCGGAGCGTGCACTCTTTGCGGACTCGATGGTGGCGGCACCCCGGGTCAGCGGAGGGCGAGGGCGAGGATGATGTCGGCGAGGTCGTCGGGGGTCAGGGGACCCGCGGGGTCGTACCACTCGGTGAGCGAGTTGATCATGCCGAACAGGAGGCGCGCGACGACCGCCGGGTCGGCGTCGGTGCGCAGGGAGCCTTCCGCGCGGGCCTCCGCGACGAGCGCGGCGACCGCGTGGTCGAACGCGCGGCGGCGTCCCAGCGCCGACCGCTCCACCTCCGTGTTGCCGCGCACGCGCAGCAGCAGCGTCACGTACGGCAGCCGGTCGGCGAGCACGCGCACCGCGCCGCGCAGCACGTACGCGAGCCGGTCGGCCGCCGTGCCGGCCTCCGTCTCCGGAGCCCGCAGCACGCCCTCCAGGCCGTCGAGCGCCTCGTCGAGCGCGAGGCCGAGCAATTCGTCCTTCGACGAGACGTGGTGGTAGATCGCCGACTTCGACAGCCCCAGCCGGTCGGCGAGCATCCCGATCGAGGTCGCGTCGTACCCGTGCTCGTTGAACGCCGCCACCGCGACCTCGAGGATGCCGCGCTGGTCGTAGCCGGGGCGGCCTCGGCGCAGGACGTCGGTCATGCGCCCAGTCTGGCACGGCGGCCCCGATCCGGCATATACTGACCGAACGATCAGTAAGTAAAGGGGAGGTCGATGGAGACCACCACCGAGGCAGGTGCCGAGGCGAACACCGAAGCGGCCCGGTTCGACGAGCTCATCGCCGCCGACGACCGCATCGAGCCGCGCGACTGGATGCCGGACGACTACCGGCGCACGCTCATCCGGCAGATGTCGCAGCACGCCCACTCCGAGATCATCGGCATGCAGCCGGAGGCCAACTGGATATCACGCGCTCCGAGCCTGAAGCGCAAGGCCATCCTGATGGCCAAGGTGCAGGACGAGGCCGGCCACGGCCTCTACCTCTACTCGGCGACCGAGACCCTGGGCGTCACGCGCGACGAGCTGACCGAGCAGCTGCTCGCCGGCAAGGCCAAGTACTCGTCGATCTTCAACTACCCGACCCTCAGCTGGGCCGACATCGGCGCCATCGGCTGGCTCGTCGACGGCGCCGCGATCTGCAACCAGGTGCCGCTGTGCCGCTGCTCGTACGCCCCGTACGGCCGGGCGATGGTGCGCATCTGCAAGGAGGAGTCGTTCCACCAGCGGCAGGGGTTCGAGATCCTGCTGACGCTCATGCGCGGGACGCCCGAGCAGCAGAGGATGGCTCAGGATGCGGTCGACCGCTGGTACTGGCCGTCGCTGATGATGTTCGGCCCGCCCGACGCCGACTCCCCCAACTCGGCGCGCTCGATGGGGTGGAAGATCAAGCGCTTCTCGAACGACGAGCTGCGGCAGCGCTTCGTCGCCATGCTGGTGCCGCAGGCGGAGGCGCTCGGCGTCACCCTCCCCGACCCCGACCTGCGCTGGAACGAGCAACGGCAGGCGTACGACCTCGGCCCGATCGACTGGAGCGAGCTGCAGGAGGTCATCGCCGGCCGCGGCCCGTGCAACGCGCAGCGGCTGCAACGCCGGCGCGAGGCCCACGAGGACGGCGCGTGGGTGCGGGAGGCCGCGGCCGCGTACGCCGCGAAGCAAGCGGCCTCACGGGCGGCGGCGACCGCGGAGGCCGTCGCATGAGCGCCGAGCCGACGGCCGCACAGCCGTGGCCGCTCTGGGAGGTCTTCGTGCGCGCCTCGCGGGGCCTCAGCCACGTCCATGTCGGCTCACTGCACGCCCCGGACGAGGAGCTGGCCGTCCGCAACGCGCGCGACCTGTACACCCGCCGCGGCGAGGGCGTCTCGATCTGGGTGGTGCGCTCCGACGCGATCACCGCGAGCGACCCCGACGCCAAGGACGCCTTCTTCACCTCCCCGGAGGGCAAGAACTTCCGCCACGCCACCTACTACACCGCCGCCGAGGGGGTCAAGCACCTGTGACCGACACCGAGCACGGCCACGTCGAGCTGAGCGCCGTGACGCTGTCCGACGAGTTCGTCAGCGCCGACGCCCCGGCCTCTTCCGCGGTCGCCGAGTACGCTCTGTGGCTCGGCGACGACTCCCTCGTCCTAGCCCAGCGCCTCGGCGGCTGGATCACGCGCGCGCCCGAACTGGAGGAGGACGTCGCCCTCGCCAACATCGCGCTTGACCTGCTCGGCCACGCCCGCAGTCTTCTCCGGTACGCGGGCTCGGCCGACGGCCGCAGCGAGGACGACCTCGCCTACTGGCGAGACGAGGGCGACTTCCGTTCCGCGCACCTGTTCGAGCAGCCGAACGGCGACTTCGCGCACACGATCGTGCGCCAGTTCGCCACCGCGCACTACCTGTACGCGCTGTACGACCGGTTGCGCGCCTCCACCGACCCCGTGCTCGCCGGGGTGGCCGCGAAGGCGGTCAAGGAGGTCGACTACCACCGCGACCACGCCGACCAGTGGATGCTGCGCCTCGCCCTCGGCACCGACGAGTCCCGTCGCCGCCTGCTGCGTGCGATGGACGACCTGTGGCCGTACGTCGACGAACTGTTCGCCGACGAGCCGGTGCTGGAGGAGCTGGACGGCGTCGCCGTCCGCCCCTCCACCCTCCGCGCCGCGTTCGACGCCGACACCGCGCCGGTGCTGGCGGAGGCCGGGCTGGAGCCGCCGCAGGCGTTCCACGCCGCGGGCGGCGGGCGGCGCGGCCGGCACTCGGAGCACCTGGCGCCGCTGCTCGCCGAGCTGCAGGTGCTGGCGCGTCAGCATCCGGGGGCGACATGGTGACGCATCACGCCGACGCCGCCCGCGCCTGGTCGGCCGCCGCTGCGGTGGTCGACCCGGAGGTGCCGGTGCTGAGCATCGACGACCTGGGGGTGCTGCGCGAGGTGACCGTCACGGACGACGGTGTGGAGGTCGTCATCACCCCCACCTACTCCGGCTGCCCGGCCATGGACGCCATCCGGGAGGATGTCGTGCGCGCGCTCGCCGCCGCCGGTTTCGGCGACGTGCGCGTGCGGCTGGAGCTCTCCCCCGCCTGGACCACGGACTGGATCAGCGCGAAGGGCCGCACCGCGCTGAAGGAGTTCGGCATCGCCCCGCCGTCCGCCACAGGTCCCGTCAGCCTCCGCCTGTCGGTGAAGTGCCCGCACTGCGGCTCGCTCGACACCCGCGAGGTCGCCCACTTCGGGTCGACCTCGTGCAAGGCGCTGTTCGTCTGCCGCGGCTGCGGCGAGCCGTTCGACCACTTCAAGGCGATCTGAGGATGGCGCGCGCCCGCTTCCACTCCCTCGCCGTCGCCGACGTGCGGCCGCTCACCGCTGCGAGCGTCGAGGTCACCTTCGCCGTGCCGGACGAGCTGCGCGGCGAGTACGACTACCTGCCCGGCCAGCATGTCGCCCTCCGCGCTCACGTCGGCGGGCGGGAGCTGCGGCGCAGCTACTCGCTGTGCCGTCCGCCGTCGGCCGGGCGTCTGAGCGTCGCGATCAAGCGCGAACTGGGCGGTGCGTTCTCCACCTGGGCGACGAGCGAGCTGCGCCCGGGCGACGAGATCGACGTGATGAGCCCGCAAGGGACCTTCACCATCGACCCGGCCCGCACCGCCGGCCGGCACATCGTCGGCATCGCCGCCGGTTCCGGGATCACCCCCTTGATGGCGCTCGCGGGCAGCGTGCTCTCCGGCTCGCCGGACTCCCGCTTCACCCTCGTCTACACCAACCGCACCGCGATCGACGTCATGTTCCTGGAGGAGCTGGCCGACCTCAAGGACCGCTACCCGGCGCGCCTCGCGCTGCACCACGTGCTCTCCCGCGAGCAGCGGTCGGCGCCGCTGCTGTCGGGCCGCATCGACGAGGACCGGCTGCGGCGGATGCTGGACGCGCTGGTGCCGCCGTCGTCGGTCGACGAGTGGTTCCTGTGCGGGCCCTTCGAGCTGGTACAGCTGTGCCGCGACGTGCTGGAGGAGTACGGCGTGCCGCGGGACCGCATCCACTTCGAACTGTTCACCACCGGCGACCCTGTGGAGCCGCGCGGCGACATCGGCAGACCTGTGGTCGTGCACGACGGCGAGCGCACCGCCGAGATCGAGTTCACGCTCGACGGGATGACGTCGAGTGTGAGCACGCCGGTCGACGCCAACGAGTCGGTGCTGAACGCGGCCCTCCGGGTGCGGCCGGACGTCCCCTTCGCCTGCACCGGCGGCGTCTGCGGCACCTGCCGCGCCCGCCTGGTCTCGGGCGACGTGCGCATGACGGAGAACTACGCGCTGGAGCCGGAGGAGCTCGAGCGCGGCTACGTGCTCACCTGCCAGTCCCATCCCCTCACCGACCGCGTCGTCGTCGACTACGACGTCTGAATTGGAGGCCACGCGTGATCGACCTGGACATCGCCGACGACATCGCCCACGTGACCCTGAACGCGCCGTCGAAGCTGAACGCGCTCGGCCCGGACGACCTCCGCGCCCTCGCCACCGCCTACGACGACGCCGCCGCCGCGAACGTGCGCGCCCTCGTCCTGCGCGGCGAGGGCCGCGCCTTCTGCGCCGGCCGTGACATCGCGGGCGTCGACCCGACCACCGACGACGTCAGCGGCTACCTCGACCGCCTGGTCGCGCCGCTGCTGCACCGGATCGCGGACTTCCCCGCCCCCACCTTCGCCGCCGCTCAGGGCGCGTGCCTCGGTGTAGGCCTCGGCCTCCTGGTCGCGACGGACGTCGTCTACGTCGCCGACGACGCCAAGGTGGGCTCCCCGTTCGCGGCGCTCGGCGCCACCCTCGACTCGGGCGGGCACTGGCTCCTGGTCTCCCGGCTCGGCCCCCACCGCGCGCTCGACCTCATCTACTCGGGCACGCTCATCTCCGGCGCCGAGGCGGTCGCCGGCGGCCTCTTCTCCCGTTCCCTCCCGGCCGACGAGCTGGACGCGGCCGTGGACGCCGCCGCCCGCGCCGCCGCGACCGGCGCCACCCAGGCGTTCCTGGCGAGCAAGCGCATCATCGACGCCCTCCGCGACGGCCCCCTCGACCTGTGGGGCTCCGTGGCCGCCGAGAACGCCGCCCAGGCGCAGCTGCGCGACACGGCGGACTATCGGGAAGGGTTTGCGGCGTTCCAGGAGAAGCGGAAGCCGCGGTTCACGGGGCGGTGAGGGTGGCGAAGGTCAGGAGCACGACCGTGACCGCCGGCACAACGACGCATGCAGCGATGACGTAGAACGGGCCATGACCGCGGCGGCCCACGACGTGTGCCCCGGACTCCTCCAGCGCCCGCCGCCATGCGGGAATGATCGCCTGTGCGCGCTGCGAAGTACCCGTCCGCAGCTGCGCTTCGCGGAGCACCAGGAGCTGTCGCGGCGTCGGCTGCGGGGTCGTCCAGTTGCTGTACACCGTGAGACGGTAGCGAGCCGGCTCGCCCGCGATCCTGATCTCCAGGTCACCCGGCGGCGTGATGCGAGCAGTGACCGCCGAAACCGGCGAACGGAACACCGTACCGCTGTCGCCACGAAGCTCGAGAACCCCGCCCTCGAGTATGAGGATGCAACTCATCCACCCAGCACCGTTGAGAGCGCTCCTGTTCCAGAGGATCGTGGAGGCGAGGTCAGCGGTCGTCATGCGGAGCCAGCAGCTGCGGCGATGAGCAGGGCGTAGGCGTCGGCGGCCGCCTTCTGGTCCCACCGGTATTCGTCAACGCAGCATGGACAATGGCCACGACGACCACAAGCGCTAGCGGCACTGTGATGGCCAAGATCACCAAAGGCATACTGTCCGCGTAAGGAGGGGTCGTTTCACTCACCATGCTCACCTAACCGCTGGCCAGTTGCCGCCAGCACTCTTCCAACCGCCGAGGCCGCCGATGACTGCACCGAACGGGTCAATTGCGTCGCGGACGATCGGTCTCAGCACCGTGCCCCGGTTTGTGGTTTGTCAGCGGACGCATTCAGACCGAGCGATCGTGGGCACTCATTGCGACTCGGAGGATAAGGCCTGAGCAATGCCCCATTACCGCTGCTTCCTGGCGCCGCGTCCTGACCGCTGCTCGTAAGCTCGAACGGCGGCCATCGCAGCTTTCCACTGCGCCTGGGTCAAGGCTGGCTGGCCTGCACGCCGCATGATCGCTCCCGTTGGCGAATGACGTCGCTCAACCTCGTAGTGTCCCTGGGCCATCGTCGTGTAGCCCGCGCTTAGTTCCTTCTTCTCCTTGGCCTTCATCATCCAGGTCGAGAACGCGAGTGCCGCGAGGCCACCAACGAAGAGACCCATGAAACTCAAGGTGGTGGGATCGAGCACTCCCGTGTCGCGAACCAGGGCAAGCGCACAAGTCAGCGACCCGACCGTTCCTACGATCCAGACGACTCCGCCGACGATGGCAACCTCCGCCCATTTGTTGGCACTCGGGCCGGGCAACAAGTCGTGCTGCTCGATTTCGTCATATGCGTTCACTTGAAACCATCCAATTGCGCAATCCCAAATCCGTCTCCTGCGATCCCCAGGGCACCAAACCCCTGAGACAGCGCGTCTGAGATCCACGCCTCGACTTTCCCTCTTAGCGCAGCGCCCAACAGCTTCCCTGCACCGGGAATGACAGTACCTACGATGCCGACGATGCAACTCCCGACCTTCTTTCCGCCTACAACGCAGTTGTAAATTGTGCTGGCTGCACCAGCCACTAGGGCGATGGGAGCGAGCCACTGAAGGCCCGGGATGAGGGAAGCCAATCCAGCGGCCGCGCCGATCCAACCCAACAAGTCGAAGAACTTGCCCACATTTGCAGCCTGTTGCTTCAGGACCTCGACCGACTCGCACTTCCCGTTCGTATAGGCGTTGCTTTGCCAAAGTGTGCCTGGCTTGCATCCGTGGCTGTCCGTGACGTCGCTCTTGCTGTTCGGCCCAGTCGCCTTCGGCCTTTCTGGCGATCCGGGACCTCTCGACGGCTGTGGGCTCGGCGGTAGGTATTGCGATGAGCACGGTGGGCGGGGGTCGCTGATGCACATGTTGGTGGGACCCGTCCCAGCAATCGGCAACGGCGAGCCTCCGCACTTCTGACGCAGCGGTTCGCACTTCGGCAGCGGCGGTGGCAGCTTCAGTCGCTGCTGCTTCGCCTTGAAGCCGAGTTCGTCGAACGACGTCGCCGGGTCGTTCTCGACGTACGCGTAGCGGTGCAGCGACTGGGGCTGGGTCAGGAGGCCGCGCCACGGGTCCGCACTCGTCCACACGGCCGCTGCCGGGTCGTAGGTGCGGGCGTAGTAGTGGTTGAGGCCCTCGGTCGGGTCGGTCGACTCGCCGGTGAAGTTCTCGGGTGCCGACCAGGCGCCCGTCTCGAAACGCTGGGCGCCCCAGTCCTCGTAGGAGGACAACTGCGTGATCGAACCGCCGGCCGCGCCGGCGACCGTCGAGCCGAGGCGGTCGAGCAGGTCCCAGGTGGCGGTGCCGTCCTGGGTGACATGCTCGGCCAGGCTGCCCAGCGCGTCCCGGATCAGCGTGGTCGTGCCGGTGGACCGCGCGGACTGCTGGGCGGGCTGGAGGCCGTCGAAGACGGTACGGGTGGTCGAAGTCCCGTACCGGGACTGGTCGGTCACGGACGTGTTCCGGCCCAGGCCGTCGTAGCCGTACGAGGTCGTCCGGCCCTCACGCGCGACCTCCGTTGTCTGACCCGCCGGGTTGTACGCGAACCGCGTCGACACACCCGCCACCGTCTGATTCACCCGGTTGCCCGCGGCGTCGTACGAATACGATGCGGTGCCAGCGCTCACGCCACGACCACGACCGCTGGTCTCCGACCCGGTCAGCTGGTTGGCGTCGTTGAACGACGCACGCTGCGAGAAGTCGCCGTCCTTCGCGCCCGACCGGGACCAGCTCGTCCGGTTCCCGGCGGCGTCATAGCCGTAAGTGTTCTTTTCCCCCGCCGTGGTCTTCGATGACGCAAGGCGGCCCAGCGGGTCGTAGGCGTAGTCCGTCGTCGATGTCGTGACGGAGGTGGCGGGAGCAGGGGTCGTCGGCAGCGCGGACGAACCCAGCTTGTCCGGCGTGGACGCGATCCTCCGGGTCGCGGAGGTGACGTTGCCGTCGGCGTCGTACGCGTAGCGGTACGAGAGCACGCCTCCATCCGGGACGGGGTTGCCCTCGGCCGGGAGGGTGCGGACTTTCACGTACTCCGCCGCCTTCTCGCACAGCGGGGCTGCGGTCGTAGATGCCGCACGAGCCCCCAGGTAGCCGGAGACTCCGGTGCATGCCGTGGCTGCGGCGGAGCCCTTCGCATACGGCGCCGGCGTCGGTGTCGCCACAGGGACGGCAGGAGCGGACGGCTGCGGGGTCGTGTGCGTGATCGCCGTGACGCGGTCCGCGGCGTCGTAGGCGTACGCCGAGCCGACGCCCGTCGAGCGGTCCAGGCGGGTGAGGTTGCCGACGGCATCCCACGCGTAGGCCAGGTCGCCCCACGGCGACGACTGCGAGGTCGCCCGGCCGGCGCGGTCGTAGGTGTACGACAGCTTCTTACCGGTCGGGAGGGTGACACTCGCCGTCTGTCCCGCCTTGTCGTACGCCGTCTTCAGCCGACCGCCCTGCTGGTCGAGCTGGACGGTGATCCGGCCGTCGGCGTCGTACTGGAACCCGGTCACCCCGCCCGGGTCGGTGACGGCGATGAGGTTCTGCTCGCTGTCGTACTCGAAGGTCGCGATCGCGCCTGCGGCATCCTGCCGGACCAGGTCGCCGCGCTTGTCGTACCGGAAGCTCGTCGTCGCACCCGTGCCCGTGACGACGGACGACTCCCGGCCGGCGGCCGTGTAGGTCCTGCGACTGGTGTTGCCGACCGGGTTCGTCTCGCTCGTGGTGCGGCCGGCAGCGTCCACGGTGTAGCGGGTGGTGTGCCCGTTCGGGTCCGAGACCGTCAGCAGGTTGCCATCGGGGTCGTACGCGTAACGGGTCGAGACGTTGACGGCGGGACCCGGCTTCGCGCCCTTCTTGTACCCTTCGACGACCTGCGTCAGCTGACCCGCAGGGTCGTACTCGTACCGGGTGATGCTCCCGCCCGGAGCGGTGAGAGAGGTCTGCCTGCCGCCTACGTCATACCCGTAGGCGGTCGTCGCTCCCGTCGGGTCGGTCAGGCCGGTCTGGCGGCCGGCCGGGTCGTAGGCGTAACGCGTGGTGTGGCCGTTCGCATCCGTCACGGAGGTGCGGCGTCCGGCGCCGTCGTAGCCGTAGGAGGTCGTGTTCCCGGCCGCGTCCGTGACCGAGGCGACCTGATCGGTCGGCGTGTACGCGATCGTGGTGGAGCGGCCGAGCGGGTCGGTCGTCGCGACGACGTTTCCGACGGAGTCGTACGAGTAGGAGGTGGTCGACCCGGTCGGGGTCGTCGACGAGCGCAGCCGGCCGGCGGCGTCGTACGCGTACACCGTGGCGTCGCCCTTACGGTCGGTGACCGTGACGACGTTCCCGTCGGCGTCGTAGGCGTAGTCGGTGTGCTTTCCCGCGCCGTCGGTCACCCGGGTGACGCGGTCCATCACGTCGTAGGCGAAGCGGGTGGTCACGCCGTCCGCGTCCGTCACCGCCACCGGGCGACCGACTCCGTCGTACGCGTACCGGGTGACGGCGCCGGTCGGGTCCGTCTGCGACAGCAGGTTGCCGGACGCGTTGTAGGCGTACCTGGTGGATGCGCCGGTCGGCGACGTGACACGTGTCACGTTGCCGACGCCGTCGTACTCGCGCTTCCAGTTGCCGCCGTTCGGGTCGGTCACCTCCGTCACACGGTCCTGGCCGTCGGTGCGGTAATTCGTCGTGTCGCCGAGCGGGTTCTTCGCGCCGATGAGTGAGTCCTCACCGTCGTACGTGTAGGCGGTGACGCCGCCGACCGGATTTGTCGTCTGCGTCAGGTGGAAGAGTGCGTCCCATACGAATGCGCTCCGCCCGCCGGCAGGGTCGGTCACCGACGAGACGTGGTCGTTCGGCTCGTAGCCGTAGACCGTGACTCCGCCCGCCGGGTCGGTCACGGCGGTGACCCGATCGCCGCTGTCCCAGGAGTATCCGGTCGTGCGGCCGTTCGCATCGGTGACGGACGTGATCCGTCCCGCGGCATCGTAGGCGTACCGGGTCACGGCACCGGTCGCGTCGGTGACGGTCGTGATGTTGCCCGCAGCATCGTGCCCGTAGGTGGTGGTCGCACCCGACGGCTGGACGGACGCGACCAGGTTCCCGGCGGCGTCGTAGCGGCGCGTAAGTGCAGTCCCGTCGGGCTGATGCACCGTGGTCAGACGGCCGGCGGCATCGTAGTCGTATGCCCAGGTGCGGGCCGCGCCCTTCGCCCCGCCCGCGTCCGTCTTCGTCGCGAGCCGCCCGGTCGGTGTGTAGGTGTACTTGATCACCTGGCCGGAGGGCGTGGTCTCGCTCAGGATGTTGCCGGAACTGTCGTAGGCGTACCGCGTGGTGTGTGCGTTCTCGTCGGTCGAGGTCGTGACGTTGTTCTGGCCGTCGAACGCGAACGACGCCGTCGTGCCGTCGGGATGCTGCACCTTCGTGACCCGGAACGCCGAGTCGTAGAAGTACACGCTCTTCCGGCCGAGTGTGTCGGTGTAAGTGGTCTGACCGGCCTTCGAATAGTCGAGGGTGCGGAGCTTGCCGGCCGCGTCCCACTGCTTCACGATGCGCCCCGCGCCGTCGTACTCGTTCCTCAGGTACAGCGTTCCGGTCGCATCCGTCGCGGTGAGCAGCTGGTGGGACCCGTCGTAGGCGAACCGATGCGTGCGCCCGTCGGGCAGCGTGATGGTGCGCAGGTCGCCCGCGGCGTCGTACTCGAGGCTCCAGCGATCGCCGCCAGGCCGGGTGAACCCGGTCACGCGCCCCTCGGCGTCCGATTGCACCTGGATGACCTGGCCACCGGGCACGGTGATGGACGTGAGCGGGACGAACTGCTGCACGTCGGGATCCGCCGGGCCGTAGCTCAGCGCGGTCGTGCTGCCGTTCTCATCCGTGTGCGAGATGAGCTCGCCGATGCCCTCGATGTCGCCTGCGTCGAAGACCCAGGACTCCCCGGAGACATCCGTCAGCAGGAGCCGGCCGCCGGGCTGCTCGGTCAGCGTCTGGTGCAGGCCGGGCTCTGTGCGGTAGCCGCCGGCGCCGTCCGGGTTGAAGACGAAGCTGGCGCCGTCGCCGCGTACGACCATGACGCCTCCGTCGTCGAAGCGTTGCGCGCGGGCGCCGAGCCCGAACGACCAGCCGGCGCCCACGCGGGAGAGCCGGCCGTCCTGCGAGTTGTAGAACAGCGTCAGGTCGGTGGTCGAGCCGCCGAGACCGGGAAGGGAGAAGAGCTTCTCCTGCTCCACCAGGTTGCCGGTGGAGAACGAGAACGGCTCCCCGCCGTAGGTCAGGTAGTTCTGCAGGCCGAGCAGACGCCAGCGGGCGATGTCGGCGGCCGACGGCGGAGCGGGCCAGCCGCCGGTCACGGGATCCGTGCAGTCGAAGCCCTGCGTCTCGAGCCAGGTGCCGAGGCCGACCAGAACGCCGTTGGCGATGTGCTGGAAGCCTGCCGGGTCGTCGATGATCGCCCGATCGAGGTTGTTGTCGAGGAAGAGCGCCTCGAGGTGGGTCAGGGCGCCGGGAACCCCGTCGAACTCGCTGCCCGGGAAGGTGCCGTTGTTGCCCAGGTTCCTGGCCGGCCGTGTCGTGTACGTGGGCAGGTTGCCGACGAGAGCGTTCGACAGCGCGTCGTCGGCGCCCCCGCCGCGCGAGTAGACCTGCGAGCCGCCGAGCGACGCATCCCCACCGCCCCACGACTCGCCGTCGAGCGTGTTGAACGCGAGCCCGACCGTCGCCACGGGGTTGAAGCTCGCCGCGATCCCAGCGCGTGTCGTGCGACTGACGAACGGGACGGCCGGGTCCTCACGGGTGAGTTGCACCGAAGCCCGGCAGTCTTGCTGCAGGATCCCGCGGACGAGCTGTGCGAGTCGGATGTTGTAGCCGAGCTCCGATACCGGCGGGGCCGGAGTCGTGACGCGACCGTCGTCGTTGTCGGGGTCGAGGACCACGACCGGTCCGGGAGGCGGGACGAACTTCGTGCCGATCACCACGAACTGCGACAGGTGCGTCGACTCGCCCTTCACCAGCCCGGTCTTCGTGTCGTAGTAGGACGGCAGCTGCACCCAGGGGTCCCCCGCCCCTTCGCGCGTGTAGATGCGGAGCGTCGCGAGCTCGACGTCGGCGGCCTTCACCGCCTTCGAGTCGGGCTTCAGCGCGAGGGCGAGCCCGGGTACGACATCCGACACGACGGGCCCCTTGCCGCCCCCGCCGCGGGTGTCGACGCGCTTCGCCGGGAACGAGGTGCGCTCCTTGCCCGCGCCGTCCACGGCGGTGATCTCGACGGGATCGGAGACCGGGACGCCGCCGCCCGGCTGCTCAGCCCGCGCGGAGACCTCGGCCGTCCTGGGCGCTTCGCCCACGGTGACGGTCAGCTGGTCGTCGACGGTGTGCCCCGAGAAGGTCGCGGTCACGCCGAGGCTCTCGGCCGCGACCTTCGACGTCGCGCCAGGGCGGACGGTGCCCTCGGTCACCGGCGGAGGGGCGGTCGTCTCCTCCTTCTCGCGCACCTCGCGGTCCGCCGCGGCGGCACGCACCTCGGCGAGGGTCGCGGCGGACGTGCGGCGCGCGATCTCCCACGGCGCCGCCTCGGCGGGTGTCACCGTGCCCGTCGCGACGAGGGCTCCCAGCGCGAGGGAGGTGACCGCCGACCGCGTCCATGACCGGCGCATCAGGCGGCGGCGCCGGCGTCGAGGGCGGCGGAGAACAGGCGCCGCTTGCGCGCGAGCGCCATGCCGGTGACGATGAGGGCCCCCGCGACGGCGGCGATCACGCCGATCGCGATGCTCGCGCCGGTCTTGGCCAGATCGCCACGACCCAGGACGCACGCCGCCAGCTGGATCGCGTCCGAGACGCCGTCGGCGTCGTAGTCCTCGTGCCCGGTGGCGCACGACACGGTGCCGCAGATGACGACGGAGGCCCACTTCGGCACGCCGTTCTCGTTGGCGTCGGCGTTGCCGGTCCAACATGTGGCCGAACCGCACACGATCTGCCGGGCGTAGTCCGGGATCGCGTCTCCGACGGAGTCGCGAGTCGGGGACGCGCACGTCACGGAGCCGCAGGCGACGACCTCCACCCAGTCCGGGATTCCGTCCCGGTCGCGGTCCTCACGGCCCGTCGCACAGGTCGCCGAACCGCAGACGACCCGCTCGACCGTGTCCGGCACGGTGTCGCCGTCGGCGTCGCAGGAGGAGACGTCGGCAGACGAACTGCACACCGGCGCCGGTGCCGCGGCCGCCGCCGACACGGGCGCGACGGCGGCGAGCAGTGCGAGCACGACGGCTGCCGCGCATACGGCCGCCCGCGCGAGGACACCGCGGGCTCGAGGGAGGAGACGAGTCACACCCTCTTAGACGGTGGGCCTCGCAGGACTATGACGCGGCCGGACGTCGCCGCCAGGCCTCCGACAGGGTCAGCGCACGCGCGTCGCGAGCAGCCGCTGCACCGCCGAGAGCGGGATCGGGATCCACGCGGGACGGTGGCGCGCCTCGTACGCGATCTCGTACACCGCCTTGTCGAGCTCGAACGCGTCGAGCAACAGGTGGAAGTCGTCCACCTCGGAACCCGCGACCGAGGCGTAGCCGTCGAGGTACGCCTTCCTGGCGTCCGCGGCCCAGCCGGTCGCGTCGATGGGCGTCTCGCGCCGGGCCAGCGACCCCGCGACATAATCGAACGAGCGCAGCATGCCCGCCACATCCCGCATCGTCGCGTCCGGCAGGGAGCGCTCGGCGAGCGGGCGCAGCGGCTCCCCCTCGAAGTCGATGAACTGCCAGCCGCGCTCGGGAGCGTAGAGCACCTGGCCGAGGTGCAGGTCGCCGTGGATGCGTTGCAGCACGGGCAGCGGCGCGGCCGCCGCCTCCTCGTACACCGCGGCAATGCCGGCGCGCAGCTGCTCCACCTCCGGAACCTCGGTCGTGGTGACGGTCAGCCGGCGGAACATGCCGTCGAGGGCGAGGGCCACGTCCTCCGCCGTCGCCGGCGTGGTCGGGAGCACGCGGGCCATCAGGCGGTGCAGCTCCGCGGTGCCCGCACCGAGGTCGAAGGCGCGCTCGGTGAAGTCCTCGCCCTGTTCGGCGGCGCTGACGGCCAGCTCCCAGCCGTCCTCCGCACCGGGCACGAAGTCCTGCATCAGGGCGAGCTCGCCCGCCGCCGAGCCGCCGTCGGGCGTCGGCCAGCGGCCGGTCAGCCAGCCGAGCAGTGAGGGCGTGCGGCGCGAGCCTCCGGAGGTGAGGGCCGCGAGGGTGGAGACGTCGGGGTTCTCGCCGTTCTGCACGACACGGAACACCTTGATGAGTGCGCGCCGGCCGTCCTCCAGCTCGCCCACGATGGAGGTGTTGGACTGCTCCCCCGTCAGTCTGCGCGACGACCGCACGGCGATCGGCCGGGAGAGCGTGTGCCCCTGCGCATGAGCGTCCCTGCCGTCTGCGCGCTGCGCGCCGGTCATCAGACGGACGAGGGAGGCGACATAGGCCTCCTCGGTCGGCCCGTCGTAGAGGAATCTCCCTCCGGCCTCCCCGATCAGCGCCGCCTCGTCGCCGTCGCGGGCCGGACGCGCGACGACCGGGACCTGGTACACGCGCGGGGTGCGCGGTGCGTCGTCGCAGAAGAAGTGGGTGACGATGCGGACGTCGGCGTCCGCCGGTTCGGCCTCGAACGAGGCGAGCAGGCGCAGGCGGGGCTCGACGTTCTTCGTCGAGTACCAGCGCTGTCGCCGCATCCACGTGCCGACCAGCTCGGTGAGTTCCGTCATGCCTGAACCGTACGCCCGCTCCCGCGTTTGCGCGCCGGGGTCGCGGGCAATGCGGAGGTTCAGCGGGTGCCGACGACGACCCCGCGCGCCGCGAGGAACGGCTGCGGGTCGATCTGCAGTCCGTTGACGCGCACCTCGAAGTGGAGGTGGCAGCCCGTCGAGAGACCGGTGGACCCGACCTGCGCGATGGGCTGGCCCGCCGCGACCTGCTGGCCCACCGTGACGCCGATGCCGCCGTCGCGGATGTGGCCGTACGCGGTCTCGACCCCGCCGCCGTGGTCGATCAGGATGAAGTTGCCGTACCCGCTGAACGGCCCGGCGCGGACGACGGTGCCCGCCGCGGCGGCGTAGATGGTCGTGCCGCAGGCTGCGCCGATGTCGTCGCCGGGATGGAACGGGTCGGTGCCGAGCGGACGGGACGGTCGCGGCCCGAACACGTCGGTCAGCGGTCCGTGCACCGGGAGCGCCCAGCCGTCGGCGACCAGTGCCGGGTTCGAGGTGAGCACCTGCCACCCCGATCCCGCCTGCATCACCGAGGGCGCCGCGGCGAGCGCCGCCGACGCCGCGTCCACCCGGGACTGGGCGGCGGTGACGGCCTGGAGACTGCTCTCGACGTCGACGGCCGAGGCCGCGTCCACGGCGGCCTGCGCCTGCCCGGCGAGCGTCTCCGCGGTCTTCTTCGCTTGCGCGGCCTCCCGGATCGCCGCGTCGCGGTCGCGCGACAGCGCCGACAGCCGGTCGGCCGCCCCGAGCTTGGTCAGCAGGTCGCCCGGGCCCTGCAGCGCCGCGGTGATCGGGTCCTGGGTGAGCAGCCGGGTGCCGGAGGTGCGGATCAGGGCGGTGACGAACGCCGCCGCCTCGGCCGACCGCTTCTGCGCGGCCTCCGCCTGCTTGGTCAGCGCGTCCGCCGAGGCCTGGGCCCTGTCGTGCTCGCGCTGGGCGTCCTCGGAGGCGGTGGTGGCGTCGGCGAGCTGCTGCTGCGCCGCCGCGAGCTCGCTCGCCAGCTGCACCGTCTGCTCCAGCTCGGCCGGGTCGAGGGTCTGGAACACCGGCAGCTCGGGCGCCGAGAGGGTGATCTGGTCGCTCGGCGACGCGGCCGCGGGGTCGGGCGCGGGCTGCGATGGAGAGGGGGCGGGAGTCGAGGTCCCGGTCGGAGTCGGCGTTGGAGTCGGTGTCGGCGTGGGAGTCGGAGTGGGCGTCGGATCCGGCGTCGGTGTCGGGGTCGGGGTCGGGGTCGGATCCGGCGTCGGCGTCGGATCCTCGGACGGCGTCGGCTCGGGCGTGGGCGTCGCCGTCCCCTCCGTCGGCGCGGGCGTCGCACACACCGCCGGGCACTCGTCGGCGGTCGCGGCCTGCGGCGCCGCCAACAGCGTCCCCGCGACCAGGAGCAGCGCGGCCCACGCAGGACCCATCCGGCGCGGTCCCGCGGATCGCGTCGCAAGCCGGTGTCGCCTGAGCCTGGTCCCCATGATGCTGCCGCGCCCGCGGAACCTGCCGCGAACCCGTAGTGAGATGTTCTCACCAGGCCGGGCGGACAACAAGACACCCGAACGAGGTTGGATGCGGCTCACAGCCTCGGCACGTTACGGTGATTGACTGTGACCGACAGCACTGCCACCACGCGCCCGCGACGATCCGCCCGGCGCGCCTCCAGCTGGAAGACCCTGCTGCGGGATGTGGTGGTCATCTTTGTCGTCGCCGTCCTGGTGTCGTTCCTGATCAAGACGTTCGTGGCGCGCTCGTTCTACATCCCTTCGGGGTCGATGGAGAACACGCTCCAGATCAACGACCGGATCATCGTGAACGAGCTCCAGCCGAAGGTGTTCGGACTGCAGCGCGGCGATGTCGTCGTGTTCAAGGATCCGGGCGGCTGGCTGCCCCCCGCGCCCCCGCCGACGGGCAACGCCGTGCAGCAGGGCGTCGGCGCGGTGCTCGACTTCGTCGGCCTCGGCGCCTCGGACTCCGACCAGCACCTGGTGAAGCGGCTCATCGGCCTTCCCGGCGACCACATCAGCTGCTGCAACGCGCTCGGTCAGATGAGCGTCAACGGCGTCCCGCTGAAGGAGCCGTACGTGCTGCTGCCCGCCGGCGTGGAGGCCGTCTCCGAGAAGTCGTTCGACGTCACCGTCCCGGCCGGCAAGGTCTGGGTGATGGGCGACAACCGCTACAACTCGGCCGACTCCCGCTACCACATGGACGACCCGGGCAAGGGGTTCGTGCCTCTCTCCGACGTGGTCGGCAAGGCGTTCGTGATCAGCTGGCCGGTCAGCCACTGGTCCTGGCTCGACGACTACCCGGACGTGTTCCGCGGCGTCGAGCGCGAGGACAAGTAGGCCAGGCCGAGCAGCCGGTTCAGTTCTCGGATCGGCCGCGGCGCCAGTAGCCCATGAAGGCGACGCGCGAGCGGTCGATCCCGTGCTCGCGCACGAGCATCCGGCGCAGCGTCTTCACCGCCGCCGACTCCCCCGCGATCCACGCGTAGAGGCCGGTGCCGGCGGTCTCCGGCGTCTCCCAGAGGACGTCGCGGTCGATGTCCACATCGTCGAGCCGCTGCGCGCCGGGCGCGGCCGCTGCGGCGACGATGCGCTCGTTCGCGGCCAGCCAGCGGCGCACGGCCGGGTCGAGGGCCGCGCCGGTCGCCGCATCCCCTCGGTGCAGCCAGGTGACCGTCGCGTGAGCGGGCGCCGCGAGCTCGATCACGTCCTCCGGATGCCGCACCTCGATGAAGGCGTGCGCCCGGCGGTCCGTGGGGAGCGACTCCAGGATGGACGCGATGGCCGGCGCGGCCGTCTCGTCGCCCGCGAGGAGGAGCTCCCGCGCGTCGCCCGGACGCCAGTCGATGCCGACGCCGCGGTGCTCGCTGCGGGCGTCCGGACCGATCACCACGAGCTCGTCGCCGGCTTCGGCCGCGAGCAGCCAGCGCGCCGCGGGGCCGCCGTCGGCGTGGACGACGAAGTCGATGTCGAGGCGGCAGCCGACCGGGTCGATCGCCCGCACGGTGTACGTGCGGAAGGGGTTGCGCCTGTGCTCGGGCAGCTCGCGCCAGCGCGTGTACCAGTCGCCGGCGAAGTGGGCCTCCTCGTCGTCGACGCCGAGGTCGGAGAAGCTGCCGTCCGGGAGTGGGAAGACGAGCTTGATGCGCTGGTCCAGGCACTCCGTGCCGAAGTGCTCGAAGTCGTCGCAGTGGAAGGTGACGCGCGTGAAGAGCGGGCTCAGCCTCCTGACCTCGGCCACGACCGCGCGATACGGCCGGTAGGCGGGCCGTGGGCGGTCGGTGAGGGCGGGGGCGAGGATGGTCACGGCGGCCTTTCGGACGGGGTGAATAAGTAAGGTAAGGCTACACTAACTCGCTCACGGCGGACCTGTCGAGGAGCGGAGCCTCGACTCGGACGCTGGGCCATCGATCCTCCTCGGGCCAGAATGTCGAACGGGGGCTGATCCGTTCGACGTCCGGATGACACGTTCACGATCGAGAGGACAGAACGATGAAGTACATGATGTTCGTCGTCACCGCCACCGAGCGGGACGCCGAGTCCGACGAGTCCGACGTCGACCTGTGGGTCGACGAGCTGGACGCCTCGGGCAAGCGCGTCATCGGCGAGGTGCTGCAGCCGCCGAGCGAGGCGCGCGTGGTGCGCGTCCGCGACGGAAAGGTCTACGTCACCGACGGGCCGTTCGCCGAGACGAAGGAGTGGATCTGCGGCTTCGACATCCTGGAGGTGGACGACCTCGACGAGGCGATCGAGATCGCCTCCCGGCACCCGATGGCGCGCAACGGCCAGCTGGAGCTGCGGCCGTTCATGCAGTGGGAGGAGACCGAGCAGGCGTGAGCGAGCGGCCGGTCGTCGTCACGGCCGCGGGCGCGGTCCGCGGCCGCGACGACGGCCGTGTCGCCGCCTGGCGCGGCATCCGCTACGCCGAGCCGCCGACCGGCCGGTTGCGGTGGCGCGCGCCCGTGCCTGCCGCGCCCTGGACGGGCACCGCCGACGCCGGCGACTTCGCGCCGGCGGCTCCGCAGCGTCCGAACCCGTCCGTCCCGCTCGCCGGCGGCGACGAGGCCCGGATGGATGAGGACTGCCTGTTCCTCAACGTCGTCCGCCCCTCCGCTCCCCCACCCGTCGGCGGGTTGCGCCCGGTGATGGTCTGGCTGCACGGCGGCGCCTACGCGGTCGGGGCGACCAGCCAACTGGTCTACCGCGGAGACGCGCTCGTGGTGCGGGGCGACGTCGTCGTCGTGACGGTCGGCTACCGGCTCGGCGCCCTCGGCTTCCTCGATCTGCGCGCCGCGGGCGTCGACGACGCGGAGACCAACGTGGCGCTGCGGGATGTACTGCTCGCGCTGCGCTGGGTGCGCGACAACATCCGGGCGTTCGGCGGCGACCCGCACGCGGTGACCGTGTTCGGCCAGAGCGCGGGCGCCGGACTCGTCACGGCTCTCCTCGCGAGCCCTGCGGCCGCCGGGCTGTTCCAGCGCGCGATCGCGCAGAGTCCCCCGGCCGGCTCGATGTACGGCCCGGAGCGCTCCGCGACGGTCGCCCGGCGGTTCACCGAGCACCTCGGCGCACTGCCGGGCGGTGGCGACCCGCGGCAGGCGCCGGTGGAGTCGATCGTGGCCGCGGGCGCGGCGGTGTACACCGAGATCCCGCGCGAGCACCCCGGCAGGCTGGCGTTCGCGCCGACGGTGGGCGACGACCTGCTGCCGGAGGCGCCGCTGCGCGTCCTCAGCGACGGCCGCGGCCTCCCCGTTCCCCTCGTCGTCGGGACCAATCGCGACGAGGCGACCCTGTTCCGCCTGATGCGGTCGCCTCTGCTCCCGATCCGGCGGCCCGCGCTGCAGCGGATGTTCGCCGCGATGCAGGAGGAGCGCGAGCGCGGGCTGCGCCTCCCGCCGCCCAGCCGGGTGCTCGCCGCGTACCCACGGACGCGGCTCTCGCTCGGCGTCCGCGTGGCGACGGACATCGCGTTCCGGATGCCGGCGCTCTGGGTCGCCGCCGGGCACGCCGCGATCGCGCCGACCTACCTGTACCGCTTCGACTTCGCACCCCCGCTGCTCCGACTGAGCGGCATCGGCGCGGCGCACGCCACCGACCTGCCCTACGTCTGGGGCGAGTTCGGCGGCCTCCCCCACGACCCGTCGTTCCTGCTGGGCGGCCGCTCCGATGCCGACGCGGTGTCGGACCGGATGCTCACGCGCTGGGCGTCGTTCGCCCGCTCCGGCACCCCCGGCGACGGCTGGCCCCCCTACGACACGGAGAGCAGGAGGAGCCTCGTCGTGGCCCGCGAGGACCGCGTCGCCTCCGACCTCGACGCCGCCCTGCGGGCCGGCTGGGGCGACGAGGTGCTCGCCTTCGGGTGAGCGCCCTAGACTCTGCGGCATGGTCACCGCGTCCGTGCTGCTGCTCGCGGTGTACGTGTACACGATCGTGGACGTGTCCCTCCGCGACCGCTCCCGCGTGCGCCGCCTGCCGAAGCCGGCCTGGCTGCTCGTCGTGATCCTGCTGCCGCTGATCGGAAGCGCCCTCTGGTTCGCCCTGGGCCGCGGGCGCGGCGCCGCACCCGCGGCGCCCGTCGCCTCGGTGCCCCCGGCGAGCGCGACCCAGGCTGCACCGGCGACGGAGACGCAGGCCCAGCTCGACGCCCTGGAGCGCGAGATCGAGGAGGCCGGCCGCGCCGAGCGCATCCGCCGCCTCGAGCAGGAGCTGGAGCGCCGTCGCGGCTCCGGCGAGACCGCGCAGCCCTGAGCGCCAGAAACCGGGGTGGATTCCCCTGTCTACCGCGTCATGCCGGGCGTCGATGGCTCGTCCCTAGAGGTAGAACCACCCAGCAGAGCCGACCGACGGGGGAGCGAGATGAACGAGGAAACAACGACCCATCACGACGCGCAGCGGGAGCAGCGCACCAGGGAGTCGTGGCTGCACCTGCGCGGGGCGATCGCAGAGGAGTACATCGGCAAACTCCCCGAACTGATGAGCATCGGCGAGTTCGCCCGGTTCAGCGGCATGACCATCGCGCAGGTGCGGCACGCGACGAACACCGGCGAGCTGGTCGTCTCGCTGCGGCAGGGCCGCCGGGGCATCGCGCCGGTCGACAACCTGCCGTTCCTGCTGCGCGAGCGTCTGCTGCGACTGCCCACCCCGCAGACACGGGGGCGGCGCAACCGGTCCCGCTCCCTGCCGGTGAGCCAGGCGGCGTACGAGCGGGTGTGGGATGAGGCCGTGCGTCACGCCACCAGCCCCCGCGAGGCGCTCGACCGGCTCCTGCTCGCGCCGGCCGTCGCGACGGCCGACTGAGGCGGCCCACCGCTCAGCCGGAGCGCCTGGCGCGATCCTGCACCCAGGCCCAGACGCCACCGGCGAGCAGGGCGCAGGCGACGATCGCCGTCGCGACGCCGGCGAGCACGACGGGTACGGCACCCAACGGCCCCAGGTAGACCCGGATCAGTCCGACGGCGCAGACGACGACGCACAGGGCGCCGACGATACTCGCGCCGATCGCTGCCGCGGTGTCGGCCTCCAGACGGCCGGGACGCTCCGGGGCGTCGAGGAGGAGGGGGTGGGAGGAGTCGCTGTGGTGGGTCACATCCACAGAGACGCCACGTGCGCATAGAACATGACGCACAGGACATGACGCGGCGAGCACGGGAGCCGGCTGCGGGACTCGAACCCGCGACCGCTCGCTTACAAGGCGAGTGCTCTACCAACTGAGCTAAGCCGGCGACGGCGGTCACCCGCCGCCACCATCCTAGAGGCTGCCGGGGCCGACCGGCCCCAGCGGCCAGCGCCTACGGCGTCGCCGAGGGGGTGGGCGTCGGCGTGGCCGTCGAGCTGTACTGGTCGCCCTGCGCCTGCAGCACGAACGCCTTGAAGTCGTCGGCGCTCGTCAGCGAGCCGGTGTACGGCTTGCCGTTCACCAGCACCAGCAGCGCGTTGGTCATCTTCTTGACGTCCGAATTCGGGATGGGGCCGCTCAGCGCCCGGTCGGACGCGGTCGTCACCCACGACTTGAAGCGTCCGTCGTCGATGCACGCGTCGATGTCGTTCGTCCGGGACGCCCCGGAGGCCTCCGCACGCTTCTTCAGCACGTCGTCGCTGAGGCCAGGGCCACCCTCGGCCGGCTGCTTCTCGAACAGCGACGCGTTGAACTTCCAGAAGGCGTTCGGGTCGTAGTTCGCGACGCAGGCCGCGGCGTTCGCGGCACGCAGGGAGTACTTTGTGCCGGCGGAGTGGCTGGTGTAGATCGCGACGGGATGCATCTCCACCGTGACCGCGCCGTTCTTCACCAGCGGCTCCAGCTGCTTGAGGTTGGTGCGCTGGAAGTCGCCGCACAGCTTGCACAGGTAGTCCGCGTAGATGCGGATGTCGACGGTGCTGCCGGAGGGGTCCGGCGTGCTGGTGACGGGCGCGGCGTCGGCTTTGAGCGCCGTGGTCGTCTTCACCTTGAGGCCCGAGCCGACGAGGACGCCGTCGCTCGCCATGTTCTTGGGGCCGGGAACGGTCGGCCGGATCGCTCCGACAAGGACGACGGCGACGATCGCGAGCACGGCGATCACGGCGACCGTGATGCCTCCGCCGATCAGGGCCCGGCGCCTGCGCTCCTTCCGCTGGTGCGAGGTGCGGAGCTGTCGCGCTTTCTCCCGCGCGGCAGCGCGGACGTCGCCCGGTCGGCTGTCGTCGGGCTGGGGGGTCTCTTGGCTCATGTCTTCCGGATACTGCTCTCGGGGGTCGGACGGCCGCGCGGGGGACGCGGCGCGTGGGGCGCGCATCCGACGCCACACAACCGGGACAGCGTAGAACGGCAGTCTGGGAATGAACCAGACGGTGGCTGGACGCACGGTACAGCAGGCGGAACAGCCCGCCCGACCGTGCGTGGGTCCCGCGGTCGAGAGCATGTCCGCCGATGCCATATTATGGCCACGTGGCATCGACGCCATCGGACGTCGACCACGTTCATCCATTCACAACGGATCGTCCGGCACGTACCTGCCGGTGAAGGAGAAAAGACAAAATGGCGACAGTCACCTACGACAAGGCGACCCGGCTCTACCCGGGCTCCACCCGCCCCGCCGTGGACGCACTGGACCTCGAGATCGCAGACGGCGAGTTCCTCGTCCTCGTCGGCCCCTCGGGTTGCGGTAAGTCCACCTCGCTCCGCATGCTCGCGGGCCTCGAAGAGGTCAACGACGGCAACATCTTCATCGGCGAGCGCAACGTCACCGACGTCCCGCCGAAGGACCGCGACATCGCGATGGTGTTCCAGAACTACGCGCTGTACCCGCACATGACCGTCGCCGAGAACATGGGCTTCGCGCTCAAGATCGCGGGCGTCGGCAAGGAGGAGCGCGCACAGCGCGTCCTCGAGGCCGCCAAGCTGCTCGACCTGGAGCCGTACCTCGGCCGCAAGCCGAAGGCGCTCTCCGGTGGTCAGCGTCAGCGCGTCGCCATGGGCCGCGCGATCGTCCGCTCCCCCCAGGTGTTCCTCATGGACGAGCCGCTGTCGAACCTCGACGCCAAGCTCCGCGTCCAGACCCGCACGCAGATCGCGTCCCTGACCCGCCGCCTCGGCGTCACCACGGTGTACGTGACCCACGACCAGACCGAGGCGCTGACCATGGGCGACCGCATCGCGGTGCTCAAGGACGGCGTGCTGCAGCAGGTCGGCACCCCGCGCGACCTGTACGCGCAGCCGAACAACGTGTTCGTCGCCGGCTTCATCGGCAGCCCGGCCATGAACCTGTTCACGGCCGACGTCACCGACGGCGGCATCAAGTTCGGTTCGGCCGTCGTGCCGGTCGAGCGCGACACCCTCGCCGGCGCCGGCCAGTCGGTCACCATCGGTGTCCGCCCGGAGGACGTCGTCGTCTCGAACACCGAGGGCAGCGGCCTGAAGGTCACGGTCGACCTCGTCGAGGAGCTCGGCGCCGACGGCTACCTGTACGGCCACTCCGAGGTCGAGGGCAAGCGCACCGACATCGTCGGCCGCGTCGACGGCCGCGTCCACCCGAACGCGGGCGACACGGTCTACATCACGCCGAAGCCGGGCCACGTGCACGTCTTCAACGCGGAGTCGGGCGAGCGCCTCGGCGGCGCCGTCGTCGACTAAGGTCCGAAGAGCGATTCCTCACTCTGCCGCAGTCCGGAACCCGGGCTGCGGCAGAGTGCTTTCACGCAGCGGCCACCGCTGCACCACCGACCGTTAGGACCATCGTGGCCGGATCCGTCAACATCACCGCAGCGACCGTCGACCCGGCGCTCCTCGACCTCCCCTGGAACATCCCGCTGGAGGAGTGGTCGAACGAGCACATCGCCCTGCTGCCCAAGGGCATCAGCCGGCACCTGGTGCGTTTCGCGAACCTCTCGGGCTACGTCATCGCCATCAAGGAGACGACGGCCGAGATGGCGCAGCGCGAGTATGACATGCTGCGCACCCTGCAGCGCCTCGACGTGCCCTGCGTCGACCCGGTCGCGGTCATCAAGAACCGCACGGACGACGACGGGACCCCGCTCAATGCGGCGCTGGTGACGCGGCACCTCAAGTTCTCCCTCCCCTACCGCGCGCTGTTCTCGCAGACGCTGCGGCCCGACACCGCGACGCGTCTGGTGGACGCGCTGGCGGTGCTGCTGGTCCGCCTCCACATCGTCGGCTTCTTCTGGGGCGACGTGTCGCTCTCGAACACGCTGTTCCGCCGTGACGCCGGCGCGTTCGCCGCCTACCTGGTGGATGCGGAGACCGGCCAGCTGTACGAGGGCGGCCTCTCGAACGGCCAGCGCGAGAACGACCTCGAGATCGCCCGCGTGAACATCGCCGGCGAGCTGATGGACCTGGAGGCCGGCGGCCGCGCGGACGAGGAGCTCGACCCCATCCGCGTCTCCGACGGCATCGTCGCCGCCTACCGCTCGCTCTGGAAGGAGCTGACCGGCAGCGAGTCGTTCTCGTCGTCGGAGCGCTGGCGCATCAGCGAACGCGTCGAGCGGCTCAACGAGCTCGGCTTCGACATCGAGGAGCTGGCGATCAAGACCTCGGAGGAGGGCACGAAGGTGCGCATCCAGCCGAAGGTCGTGGATGCCGGCCACCATCAGCGCCGCCTGCTGCGCCTCACCGGCCTCGACACCGGCGAGAACCAGGCGCGCCGCCTGCTCAACGACCTCGACTCCTACGCCGCCACGCTCGGCAAGGAGGGTCTCGACGAAGAGGCGATGGCTCACGAGTGGCTGATGCGCGTGTTCGAGCCCGTCATCCGCTCCATCCCGGCCGATCTGAAGGGCAAGCTGGAGCCGGCCGAGGTGTTCCACCAGCTGCTGGAGCACCGCTGGTTCATGTCGCAGAAGGAGGGACGGGATGTGCCCCTCGCCGAGGCGCTGACCTCCTACATCAACGACATCCTGCGCCACCGCCGCGACGAGGCCACGGTCATCGCGCCGCCCACCGAGACCATCAGCATCCCGGTGCTGGGCGGCGCGGCACCCGACGACGAGGACGAGGACGACGACTGGCGGTCGAAGGTCTGACGAGCCCTTTTTGCTGTCTGCCGCGGGCGGTGTCCACGATGCGACACTGTGCGCACCAGGAGCAGAGAGGATCGCCATGACCGACGACGAAATACAGACGCTTGGGCCGATCGACTACGTCATCATCGAGTTCCCACCCGGGGAGCAGAACTTCTCCGGTGAGGTGATCGACGAGATCCGGGCGCTGGTCGACGCGGGCACCATCCGCGTGGTCGACGCCATCGTGATCGCCAAGGACGAGAACGGCGACATCGACGCGGTGGAGCTCTCCGAGCTCGACAGCGACGACGACACGCTGGGAAGCCTCGTGGAGGACGTCGCCGACTTCCTCGCCGAGGCCGACATCGCGGCGCTGGCCGAGGCGATGGAGCCGGGCAGTGTCGCGGGCGCCCTCGTGTACGAGAACGTGTGGGCCGCACCGTTCGCGGTCGCGGCGCGCAAGGCGGGCGGTCGGCTGGTCGCCGACGGCCGCATCCACAGCCAGGACATCGCGGCCGCCCTGGAGGCGGACGCCGAGGCCGACGGCGAGGCCGAGAGCGAGAAGCAGGAGGTCTCCGAATGAGAGTCGCACGTGTGGGCCTCGCGCCCGTCGTCCGGGCCCCCGTCGCCAAGGCGGCCGTCGTCACGCGTGCCGTGACGCCCGGGCCCGCTCCGGTCGCCAAGACCGCCGTGGTCGCCGCTGCCGTCACGCCGCGGCGCCGCCGCATCTGACCCGAGGTGCACGTCGTGGTCGATATCGCGGCTCGATGGCCACCACGACGTGCACCTCAGCGGGTGCCGGCCTCGGCGCGGAGCTTGGCGATCTCGTAGAGGGTGACGCTCGCGGCGATGCCGGCGTTCAGCGACTCTGTCGCGGCCTCGATCGGGATGCTGACGATCGCGTCGCAGGTCTCCGTCACGAGGCGGGAGAGGCCCTTGCCCTCGCTCCCGACCACGATGACGACGGGACGGTCGGCGAACGACAGCCCGGGAAGGCTGACGTCCCCTCCCCCGTCGAGACCGAGCACGAACACGCCCGCCTTCTTGAAGTCCTTCAGCGTCTGGGTGAGGTTCGCCGCCATCGCGACGGGCGTGCGCGCCGCCGCACCCGCTGAGGTCTTCCACGCCGCCGCCGTCATGCCGACCGAGCGGCGCTGCGGCACGATCACACCCTGACCGCCGAACGCCGCGGTGGAGCGGATGATCGCTCCGAGGTTGCGCGGGTCGGTGATGCCGTCGAGCGCGACGAACAGCGGGGTCTGCCCGCGGCGGACGGTGCGGTCGAGCAGCTCGCCGGGGTGCGCGTACTCGTACGGCGGCACCTTGAGCGCGACGCCCTGGTGCACCGCGTCGCGGCCGGCGAGGCGGTCGAGCTCCGGGCGCATGACCTCGAGGATCGGGATGGCACGGCCGGTCGCGATCGAGAGGATCTCCTTCATCCGGTCGTCGAACTCCACCCGGGCCGCCACGTACAGCGTCGAGGCGGGGATGTCGGCCCGCAGCGCCTCCAGCACCGAGTTGCGACCGGTGACGATCTCGCTCTCGTCCCCGCTCTTGGCGCGACGCGAGGCGCCGGACGCGCCGCGCGGGGCCGCATCCCGCCCGCCCCGCTGGCCGGCCTTCTCGGCCGCGCGCTCGCGGAGCGCCTTGGCCTTGTGCGCCTTGTGGTACTCGCGGTCCTCCGCCTTCGGGGTCGGGCCCCTGCCCTCCAGCGCCTTGCGGCCGTGGCCGCCGGTGCCCACCTGGGGGCCCTTCTTGCTCTTCCGGACGGCTCCGGCGCGGGGCTTCCCACCCGAGTTCTTCATGATCCGATGCTCCAATGCGACCCCGTCGGGGTGTCTTCGATGGTGATTCCTGCCGCCGCCAGCTCGTCGCGGATGCGATCGGCCGCGGCGAAGTCGCGGTCGGCCCTCGCCTGCTGCCGGTCGGCGAGCAGGGTGCCGATCAGCTCGCCGAGGGCCGACTCGGCCGCGGTGGACCCGCTCGTGCGCCACTGCGGCGACAGCGGGTTGATGCCGAGCACCTCCGTCATGGCGAGGACGTGCCCGCGGGCGGTGGCGGCCGCCTCCAAGTCTTCCGCATCCAGCGCCGCGTTGCCTGAACGCACGGTGTCGTGCAGCACGGCGAGCGCCTGCGGGACGGCGAGGTCGTCGTCCATGGCCTCGGCGAACGCCTCCGGCACGACCTCGACGCCGTGCCCGGCGAACCGGGTGCCGGAGAGCCGGCGCTCCACGCGCTCGAAGAAGCCGGCGATGCGGTCGAGCGCCGCCTCCGCCTCGCTCAGCGAGCCGTCGTGGAAGTCGATGGTGGAGCGGTAGTGCGCCGAGCCGAGGTAGTAGCGGACCACCAGCGGACGCGCGGCGCCGAGCAGGTCGGCGGCGTAGATCGAGTTGCCGAGCGACTTGCTCATCTTCTGGCCGTTGACGTGCACCAGGCCGTTGTGCACCCAGTAGTTCGCGAACGCATCGCCCGCGGCGGTCGACTGGGCCAGCTCGTTCTCGTGGTGCGGGAACCGCAGGTCGAGGCCGCCGCCGTGGATGTCGAACTGCGGTCCGAGGTAGCGCCGCGACATCGCGGAGCACTCGATGTGCCATCCCGGTCGCCCGTCACCCCACGGAGAGGGGAACGCTGCCGACGCGGGCTCGTCGTCCTTGCGGCCCTTCCACAGGGCGAAGTCGCGCGGGTCGCGCTTGGCGCGCGGGTCGGCGTCGGCCGCGGCCTCCATGTTGTCGATGCTCTGCCGGGTGAGCTCGCCGTAGGCCGGCCAGCTCTTCACGTCGAAGTACACGTCGCCGGAGCCGTCGGTCGCGGCGTACGCGTGACCAGCGTCGATGAGGCGCTGGATGATCTCCTGCATCTGCGGGATGCTGGCGGTCGCCCGCGGCTCGTACGTCGGCGGCTGCACACCGAGGGCGCGGTAGGCGTCGGTGAACTCCAGCTCGAAGCGGTACGCGAGCGCCCACCACTCCTCGCTGCCGCCCTCCGCCTGGGCCGCCGCCGCGTTGACGAGGATCTTGTCGTCGATGTCGGTCACGTTGCGGACGAGCGTGACATCGTAGCCGCGGTACGTCATCCACCGGCGCAGCTGGTCGTACACGAGGGCGGAGCGGAGGTGCCCGATGTGCGGCGACGACTGCACGGTCGGACCGCACACGTACATGCCGACCTCGCCGTCGCGCAGCGGGACGAAGTCGCGCAGCGCCGCCGCCCGGGTGTCGTAGAGCCGAAGAGTCACGGCACAAGCCTACGGGTCGTGGGCGGCTCGCCGCGGCTACTGCTTCGCGCGCTCGGCCAGCTCGGCGTTGACGGGCGCGAACGCCGCCCGGTCGAGCAGCAGCTCGATCTGCGTGATGCGGCCGTCGACGACCGTCAGCAGCTCGACGCAGCGCACCGCGCCGGCGGAGGTGTCGGTGACGAAGTCGTAGACGACGCAGGCACGGTCGCCCGCGGTGAACACCTCGCGCAGCTCGTTGCGCACGAGCGCCGGCATGAGCCGCTTCAGGGCCGTCAGCCAGGCCTCCTTGTCGCTCGTGCTCCCGGCGAACTCGGCCCGCACCTGGTCGTCGAGCAGCTTCTCGAGCGCCTCGGGATCGTGGGCGCCGACCGCCTGGATGTACGCCTTCGCGACCGTCTCGGTGTCCGTTGCCGCCATCTCCGGAGCTCCTGTTCCGCGTCGCCGTGACGCCCGAAGCCACCCTAGGCCTGCGCGGGACGGACGGCTACGGCCTGCGGGATCCGGTCACGCGAGCAGCAGCGCCGTCGCGTTCGCGGTGACGCCCTCGCCGCGGCCGGTGAATCCGAGCCCGTCGGTCGTGGTCGCGCCGAGCGAGACCGGGGCGCCGAGGATGGTCGACAGCCGCTCCTCCGCCTCCCGCCTGCGCGGCCCGAGCTTCGGGCGGTTGCCGATCACCTGCACCGCGACGTTGCCGATCCGGAAGCCGGCCTCCTCGATGCGTCGCCGCGCCTCCGCGAGGAACACCTCGCCGTGCGCGCCGGCGAAACGCGGATCGCCCGTCCCGAACACCCCGCCGATGTCGCCGAGCCCTGCGGCCGAGAGCAGCGCGTCGACGATCGCGTGGGCGACCGCGTCGCCGTCGCTGTGTCCGGCGAGACCCGGCTCGCCCGGCCAGTGCAGACCGGCCAGCCAGAGCTCGGCGGACGGTTCGACGGCATGCGTGTCGCTGCCCACGCCGATGCGCGGCGCACCGGTGCCGGAGAGCAGCTCCTCGGCCCGGCGCAGGTCCCACGGCGTCGTCACCTTGAAGGCGTGCGCGTCGCCGGGGACCACGTCCACCCGGAAGCCGGCGGCGGCGACGAGGCCGGCGTCGTCGGTCTCGTCGCTCTGCGCGAGCGCGTAGGCGGTGAGCAGCTGCTCGCGGGGGAACGCCTGCGGGGTCTGCACGGCGGCCAGCGCGGACCGGTCGACGGTGTCGTGCACCTCGCCGTCGTCGCCGACCCGCTTCACGGTGTCGCTGACCGGGAGCCCGGGGACCACGCCGTAGCCGCGCTCCCGCACCGCGTCCACGACGGCGTCGAACAAGGCCGAGGGCGCGAGGGCGCGGGCGGCGTCGTGCACGAGGACCACATCCACGTGCGGGTCGACGACGGCGAGGCCTTCGGCGACCGAGAGCTGCCGGGTGGCGCCGCCCTCGACCACGGTGGCCGGGCGGCCCAGGGACCGCTCGGCGAGCCAGGCAGCGTCGTCGACGCGGTCGGCCGGGGCGACGACGATCGCGTCGGCGGTGTGGCGCATGCCGCGCACGGCATGCAGCGACCGCTCCAGCAGGGTCCGGCCCTGCAGGGTCACGAACGCCTTGGGCTGCCCGGCGCCGAGGCGCGTGCCGCTCCCCGCCGCGACCACGACGACGGCGATCCGGGGTGTGCTGCTGCTCTCCACCCGACCACCGTACCGGCACCCCGCGCCGCGAGTGCTGCGTTTCGGAACGTCTGCGCCCGCGCGCCGCGCCGCAGACGTTCCGAAAGGGCGCAGTCGCCGGGAACGACGACGGCCCCGCCGCTCGGAGAGCGACGGGGCCGTGAGTCGGGGTGGAGCAGCCTAGGAGGCGAGCACCTCGTCGAGGAGGCTGGACGCCTGCTCGTCGTCGGTCTTCTCGGCCAGGGCCAGCTCGGAGATGAGGATCTGCCGCGCCTTGGCGAGCATGCGCTTCTCGCCGGCGGAGAGGCCGCGGTCCTGGTCACGGCGCCACAGGTCGCGGACGACCTCGGACACCTTGATGACGTCGCCGGAGGCCAGCTTCTCCAGGTTGGCCTTGTAGCGACGCGACCAGTTGGTGGGCTCCTCGGTGAAGGGGGCTCGCAGCACCTCGAAAACGCGGTCGAGACCCTCCTTGCCGATGACGTCGCGCACACCGACCAGATCGACGTTCTCGGCGGGGACCTCGATGGTCAGGTCGCCCTGCGTCACGTTGAGCTTGAGGTACAGCTTCTCTTCACCCTTGATGATTCTCTTCTTGACTTCGGTGATCGTTGCGGCACCGTGGTGCGGATAGACGACGGTCTCGCCAACCTCGAAAAGCATAGATTTGTTGTCCCTTCAGCAATGAATAGGATACCACACGAGGCACATGCTAAGGTTCGCCCTCACGCCTCCCAGGCCCCCGGAACCGCCCCCGCGATGGGCTAGAGTTGCAGGGAGAAACCACCTGGAGGGTCATCAGTGAAAGCTCGAGTCGCGACGACCGTCGCCCTCGCCCTGGCCGTCGCGTTCAGCACCGCGGGATGCGGTCTCATCGCCCCGCAGGCGACCACCAAGCATTACGACGCGAGCGACGGCGTCAGCGGCAGCGTCGGCACGGTTGACGTCCGCAACGCGCTCATCGTCACCGACGCGAAGGACGGCACCGTCGGCAACCTCGTGGTCACCCTGGTGAACACCGGCTCCACGAGCCAGCGCGTCGCCATCACGGCAGGCGACAAGGGCTCGAGCGCCGCGGAGGTGACCGTCAAGCCAGGCCAGGTGAAGCAGCTCGGCCAGGACCCGGAGACCGGCGGCCCGAGCAACGTGCTCATCCCGGAATTCACCGCCAAGCCCGGCAGCCTCTTCCCGGTCTACTTCCAGTACGGCGACCAGACCGGGGTCAACCTCAAGGTCCCCGTGCTCGACGGTGGCCTGCCCGAGTACTCCAGCCTCGTGCCGCCGACGATCCTGCCGGCCGCCGGCTGAGCCGGCCCCACACGAGACGAAGCCGCCCGGCGCATCGCGCACCGGGCGGCTTCGTCGTGCAGGGACGTGCTCAGGCGTTGAAGCGGTAGCCGAGCCCGCGCACCGTCACGAGCATCCGCGGCTCCGACGGGCTCTCCTCGATGCGGGAGCGGATGCGCTTGATGTGCACGTCGAGCGTCTTGGTGTCGCCGAAGTAGTCGCTCCCCCACACCCGGTCGATCAGCTGGCCGCGGGTCAGCACGCGTCCGGCGTTCCGCAGCAGCAGCTCGAGCAGCTCGAATTCCTTCAGCGGCATGGAGATCTCCTCGCCGTTGACGGCGACGGTGTGACGGTCCACATCCATGCGCACGGTGCCGGCCTCCAGCACGCCGTCGTCCACGTGCTCGTCCTCCTCGACCCGGCGGCGCAGGACGGCGCGGATGCGGGCGAGCAGCTCGCGCGAGGAGTACGGCTTCGTCACGTAGTCGTCGGCGCCGAGCTCCAGCCCGACCACGATGTCCACCTCCGAGTCCTTCGCGGTCAGCATGATGATCGGGACGGTGGAGCGCGTGCGGATCTCCCGGCACACCTCGGTTCCCGGGATGCCCGGGAGCATCAGGTCGAGGAGGATCAGGTCGGCGCCGTCGCGGTCGAACGCGGCGAGGGCGGTCGGGCCGTCCTCCGCCACCTCGACCTCGTAGCCCTCGCGCTTGAGCAGGTAGGCGAGCGGCTCGCTGAGCGCGGCCTCATCCTCGACGAGCAGGATGGATGTCACGGATTGTCTCCTATCGGGGGTCGGACGGTGGAGGCCTCGGGCAGCCGGATGGTGAAGGTGGAGCCGCGGCCGGGCTGCGACCAGACGCGCACGTCACCGCCGTGGTTCTGGACGGCGTGCTTGACGATCGAGAGGCCGAGGCCGGTGCCGCCGGTGTTGCGCGAGCGGGCCTGGTCGACGCGGAAGAAGCGCTCGAACACGCGGTCGAGGTCCTCCTCCGGGATGCCCTCGCCCTGGTCGGTCACCGCGATCTCGACCACCCCGTCGGCGTTGCGCACGCCGATCCCGATGCGGGAGTCGTCCGGCGAGTACTGGATGGCGTTCGAGATGAGGTTGTGCACCGCGGTCACGAGCAGCGCTTCGTTGCCGAGCACCTGCGCCTGCTTGTCGCCGCGCATCGCGATCTCGATGTTGCGGGTCTCGGCCGCGACGCGGTTCTGGTCGACGGCCGCCTTGACCACCTTGCTGGCGGACAGCGGGACGGCGTCGCCCAGCGCATCCGTCGCCTGCAGCCGGCTCAGCTCGATGATGTCCTGCGTGATACGGGCGAGGCGCTGCGCCTCCTCCGAGAGCCGCAGGGCGAAGCGCCGCACCTGCTCCGGGTCGTCGGAGGCGCCGTCCAGCGCCTCCGCGAGCAGGCTCACTGCGCCGATCGGGGTCTTCAGCTCGTGGCTGATGTTGGCGACGAAGTCGCGCCGCACCGCCTCCAGCCGGAACGACTCGGTGCGGTCCTCCGCGAGCAGCAGGATGTAGCGCGAGCCGAGCCTCGCCACCCGCACGCTCAGGTGGATGCCGGCGTCGCCGAACGGTCCGCGCGAGAGCTCGCACTCCTCGGTGACCGACTCCCCCGTGCGGCGGACCCGGTCGACCAGGTCGACGAGGTGCGGGTGCACGAGCGCGCCGTTCCACACCAGCCCGATCGCGTGAGCGCCCGGCGAGGCCTTGATGACGTTGTTCGACGGGTCGAGCACCACGCCCGCCGACTCCAGGGCGTCGAGCACCTGGTCGACCCCGTCCGGCACCGCCGGATTCACCACCTGCGCGGCGTTGTCGCCCCGGCGTGCGGCGATGTGCAGGATCCACACGAAACCGGCGCCGACGGCGAGCCCCAGGCCCAGCGACAGCAGCACCAACCAGGTGGAGTCCATAGGGCCAAGCGTAGGTGATGCGAAAGTGAACGCAGCGACGCATCCGGCGTCCTGCCGCGTGTTTTCGCGGGTACGTTAGACAGTGTTCAGCCGGGCGGCACCGTTTGTTAACCTGCCGCGGCGAACATGCTAGACGGGACCAGAAGGCCCCGACATCCCGCGTGCCCGCGCACGCCAGGAAGGACCACACCCCATGCGCGAAGTCTTCCAGCAGGAGCTGGCGGAAGTTCAGGACCGCCTCGTCGAGATCGCCGAGCTGGTCGTCGTGTCCATCAGGAATGCGACGGCCGCGTTCAACGAGTCGGATGTGACGCTCGCGGAGGACGTCATCGCCAACGACCACCGCATCGACGAGCTGACGGTGCTGCTGGACGAGCTGTCCATCCAGATCCTCGCCCGCCAGCAGCCGGTCGCCCGCGACCTCCGCATCGTCGTCAGCGCGCTGCGCATCAGCGCCTCGCTCGAGCGCATGGGCGACATGGCCGAGCACATCGCACAGCTGGCGCGCTACCGCTTCCCGGACAAGGTGGTCCCGAAGAGCCTGCGCTCGACGTTCTCCGAGATGGGCCGCCTGGACGTGCAGATCGCCGAGAAGCTCGCCGAGCTGCTCCGGACGCAGGACATCCGCCTCGCCGACGAGATCCGCAACGACGACGACGACATCGACGAGCTGCACATCAGCGTGTTCGACAAGGTGCTCGGCGAGACGTGGAAGGGTCAGGCCGTGGACACGGTGGACGCGACCCTCGCCTCCCGCTACCACGAGCGCTTCGCGGACCACGCGGTCTCGATCGCCAAGAAGGTGCAGTACCTCGCGACCGGCGACTGGGCCCCCGAGCTCGCCTCCTGAGCCCAACTCCGAGCCCCAAGCCAAGAGCTCCTGAGTTTTTCGAGCAATCCGAGCGGATTTGCTCGAAAAACTCAGGAGCTCTTTGCTTGGGTCGGGGTCAGGGATGGAGGGGGACGCGGGCGGCGACGCGGCGGAGGCCCCCGGGGGCGCGAGCGACGACGGAGAGCTCGGTGAGGACCGCGCGCTCGCCGGGGTGCAACCGGCCCGTGCGCTGATCGGTGGCGTGCGCCCGGTAGCCCTCGCGCAGGTGATGGGCATCGCGGAGGGTCGCGCCCGCGGCCTCCAGCGCGTCGACCGCCGCAGTGTGCAACGCCAGGAGCGGCGTCGACGGCCGGAGGACCGTGACCGGGACGGTGCGGTGCGCGCCGAACCGCTCCCGCGCACCGCCCGCCACCGGGATGGGTGCGACGCGCGGCAGCAGCGCAGCCACCGCGTCCGCGTCCAGCTCCGTCTCGAAGGGCGGCACGATCGTGACGTGCAGCGGCCAGTCGGCGGCCGGGAACGTGGCCGGAAACACGTCGTCGCCGCGTCCCGTGAGGAACGCGACGACGACGAAGGTGCTGGTCGTGGCTACTTCTTGCCCTGTGCGGCGACCGCGGCGGCGCCGGCGGCGGCGGCCTCGGGGTCGAGGTAGTACGACGGCTCGAGCGGCGTGAAGTCCTCGCCGAGCTTGTACACCAGCGGGATGCCGGTCGGGATGTTGAGGCCGGCGATGTCGTCGTCGGAGATGCCGTCGAGGTGCTTCACCAGGGCGCGCAGCGAGTTGCCGTGGGCGGTGACGAGCACCGTCTTGCCTGCGGAGAGGTCGCGCGTGATGTCGGACTCCCAGTAGGGCAGCATCCGGGCGATGACGTCCTTCAGGCACTCGGTGCGCGGCAGGTCGTCGCCGAGGCCGGCGTAGCGGGGGTCGCCGACCTGCGAGAACTCGCTGTCGTCGGCGAGCGGCGGCGGCGGCACGTCGAACGAGCGGCGCCACAGCTGGAACTGCTCCGGACCGTACTTCTCCAGCGTCTCCGCCTTGTCGAGGCCCTGCAGCGCGCCGTAGTGGCGCTCGTTGAGCCGCCAGGAGCGCTGCACCGGGATCCACAGCCGGTCGGCCACGTCGAGCGCGTAGTTCGCGGTCTGGATGGCACGGGTCAGCACCGAGGTGTGCAGCACGTCGGGCGTGAGCCCGGAGTCGCGGAGCAGCTCGCCCGCACGCTTGGCCTCGGCGACGCCGGTCTCGCTGAGACGCACGTCGACCCAGCCGGTGAACAGGTTCTTCTCGTTCCACTCGCTGCTGCCGTGGCGCAGGAGGATCAGGGTGTAGGGAGCGGCCATACCCCCAATCTATCGTGTCGGCGCCCGCCGCCACGTCCGGGCCCGAGGGCGCTGGCAGGATGGACGCATGGCTTCCGGCGCCGTCGGCACGGTCACCCGTGGCACGACGAACACCAACCGGCTGCGCCGCGTCGACCGGTGGATCGCGGCCCAGCCGGTGCTGCGGCGCACCTCGGACCCCGTGGTCGTCGACCTCGGCTACGGCGCGAGCGGGGTGACGGCGCTCGAACTGCAGCAGCGCCTGGCGAAGGTGCGACCGGATGTCGAGGTCGTCGGCCTGGAGATCGAGCCGGCGCGCGTGCGGACGGCCGACGAGCAGCTCGCCGCGGTCCGGGAGGGCCGCACCGGCTTCGACCCGCGGGCCCGCATCCGATTCGCCCTCGGCGGCTTCGAGGTGCCGCTGCCCGGCGGCCGAGGCGCCGCCGTCATCCGGGCGTTCAACGTGCTGCGGCAGTACCGCGAGGCTGAGGTGCCGGACGCGTGGGCGCGGATGCGCTCGCGCCTGCAGCCCGGCGGCCTGCTCGTCGAGGGCACCTGCGACGAGATCGGCCGGATCTCCAGCTGGGTCGCGCTCGGGCCGGAGGGTCCGCGCACGCTGACGGTGTCGCTGCGGCTGCGCGACCTCGACGCGCCGTCGGTCGTCGCCGAGCGGCTGCCCAAGGCGCTCATCCACCGCAACGTCCCCGGCGAGCGCGTGCACGCCTTCCTGTCCGAGCTCGACCGGCTGTGGCGCATCCACTCTCCCCTCGCCGCCTACGGCCCGACCCAGCGCTGGATCGCCGTCGCCCAAGGCATGCGCGACGGCGGCTGGCCCGTCGTCGGCGGCCGCTCCCGCTGGCGCCTCGGCGAGCTCACCGTCGCGTGGCCCGCCGTCGCCCCGGCCGATCAGGACTCGGCGCGGGAGCGGTAGAGGAGCCAGAGGAAGTAGGGGGCGCCGATCACGGCGGTCACGAGGCCCACCGGGATCTGGGCCGGGGCGATGATCGTCCGTCCGACGGTGTCGGCGACGCTCACCAGGATGGCGCCGAGCAGCGCGGCGACGGGCAGCACGCGGGCGTTCCGCTGCCCGACGAGCGAACGAGCGGCATGCGGCGCGACAAGGCCGACGAAGCCGATCACACCGACCGCCGCGACGGCGGCCGCCGTCAGGGCCACCGCGATCGTCAGCAGCCCGAGCCGGGTGCGGCCGAGGGGGACGCCCAGCAGGCGCGGGGTGTCCGGATCGAGGCCGACGAGGTCGAGCCGGCGAGTGGATGCCGCCAGCAGCGGAACCGACACCGCGAGCGCGACCAGGACGGGCAGCACCTGCGGGAACGTGCGCCCGTAGGTCGACCCGGACAGCCAGACGAGCGCCTTCGCCGCGTTGTAGGGGTCGGTCAGCACGATCAGCAGGCTGGTGAGCGCCGTCGTGCCCGACCAGACGCCGATGCCGATCAGCAGCAGCCGGTTCTGCTCCAGCCCGCGCCGGGCGGCGAGGCCGAACACCAGCGCGGCCGCGGCGGCGGCCCCCGCGAGCGCCGCCCCGCCGATCGCCCAGAACGATGCCAGCGGCACCGCCGTGATGACCGCGATCGCGCCGACGCCCGCTCCCCCGACGACGCCGAGGATGCCCGGCTCGGCCAGCGGATTGCGGGAGACGGCCTGCACGATGGCGCCGGCGAGAGCGAGCGCCGCCCCGGCGAGGAGTGCAGCGGCGACCCGCGGCAAGCGGGTGTCGAGCACGTACGTCACCACCCGTCCGGCGCGGCCCGCGATCCCGTTGGCGACGTCGCCCAGCAGCAGGCGCGCATCCCCCAGCAGGACCGCGGCGACCACCGCTCCGACGAGCGCCGCACAGCATACGACGAGCGCGAGGACGAAGGCGCGCCGGCTCCGCAGCCGGACGAACGCGGTCGTCGCCGTGTTCGAGGAGGTGTCCCGGGACCGGTACGCCAGCCAGACCAGCACGATGGCGCCGAACACCGTGGTGACGACTCCGGTCGGAACAGACACCCCCGCCTGCGCGCCGAACACCGCGCGCAGCAGCACGTCGGCCGTCAGCACGACGAGCACCCCGGCGACGGCGGATGCAGGCAGGAACGCGCGGTGGCGGCCGAGCCCGGGTACCCGTGGGACGAGGAGCCGCACGATCGCCGGCGCGCACAGCCCGACGAACGCGATCGGGCCGGCGATCGTGACGGCGACGGCGGAGAGAAGGACCGCGAGCACGACGACGACAGCCCGCGTGGTGCGCGGGTCGACGCCGACCGCGGCCGCTCCGTCGTCGCCGAGCCCGAGGATGTCGAGCCGGCGTCCCATGACCAGCAGCCCGGCGAACGCGACGGCGGCCAGCGGCAGCAACTGCACGACCCCGCCCATCCCGGTCTGCGCGAGCGAACCGTTGCCCCAGGCGAACAGGCCGGTCGTCTCCTGCGAGTAGAACAGGAGCAGCATCCCGCTGACGCCGCTGAGCGCCAGGGTGAGGGCGGAGCCCGCCAGCACCAGCCGCACCGGGCCCGCGCCGCCGCGGGACAGACCGAGCACGACGACGGCCGCCGCGAGGCCGCCCACGAAAGCGGTCGCGCCTGCGGGAAGCACCGGGAGGGCGACGCCGAACGCGGCGACGGCGACGACGGCCAGGTACGCGCCGGCATTGACGGCGAGCGTGTCCGGCGAGGCGAGCGGATTGCGCGAGACGGACTGCAGGGCGGCGCCGGCCGCCCCCAGCGCGGCGCCCACGACGAGGCCCGCGACGAGCCGGGGCAGCCGGGAGGCCGCGAGGACGGCGTCGGCCTGGCTCGCGCCGGAGCCGGTGACCGCCCGCCACAGGGCGTCGGGGCCGAATGCCGCGGTGCCCTGACCGAGGTGCACGATGCTCAGCGCCGCCACCGCCACCAGGGCGGCGGCGGCGAGCAGCGCGAGCCGCCGGGCCCCGACGCGGTCGAGCGCGACCGCCGCCGTCACCTGGTCAGGGCGTCGACGAGCGCATCGACGTACTGGGACATGGAGGCCGGACCGCCGAACATCCAGATGCCGTCGGGCAGACGGTGCACCTGCCCCGCCGTGACGAACGGGAGAGAGGCCCACACCGCGTTGTCCTTCAGCCCGTCCCGGAACGGGTCGCCTCCTTCCGTGTCATTGGCGACGTAGACGAACCGCACGTCGCCCAAGGCGGTCAGCCCCTCCACGTCGGTCGCGGCGAGCCCGTACGCCTCGTCGCCCTTGAGGGACCACGGGTCGGTCAGCCCGAGGGCGGCGTTCACGTCGGAGATGAGAGAACCCTTCACGTAGGGCCGGATGGACACGCTGTTCCCCTGCAGCCAGCCGTCGGCGAAGGCGACCTTCGCACCGGCGAGACCGGCGTCCGCCAGCCTGCGCTTGCCGTCGGCGAGGGTGGTCTCCCAAGCGGCGAGCTCTGTCTTCGCGCGGCTCTGCGTCCCCGTCGCCTTCGCGATCAGGTTCACGTTGTCGGCGACGAGCTTCAGCTGCCCGGAGGTGTCGGCCGAGCGGACCACGACGACCGGCGCGACGCGCTCCAGCTGGTCGATGGCGGAGTCGGAGAGGTCGGTCGTGGCCACCACCAGGTCCGGCTTGAGGGCGGCGACGGTGTCGACGCTGGGCTCACCGCGTGTGCCGATGTCCTTGACGCCCTTCGGCAGCTTCTCGGCGGTGTCCCACGCGGAGTAGCCCTTCACGTCCGCGACGCCGACCGGGGTAACGCCCAGGGTGAGCAGCATCTCCACGACGTTCCACTCCGTCCCGATGACCTTCTTGGCGGGTCCGTCGAGCCGGACCGTCTCGCCGCGCGCATCCGTGACGGTGAGGGAGCCGGCTCCCGGCGTCTCGCCGCTCGCGGCCTCCGTCGTGCCGCAGCCGGTGAGAGCGAGCAGCGCGGCAGCGGCCAGGGCGGCCACGGGAAGGTGTCGTCGTCGGAGGTTCATCGGGTCCTTTCGGTTCGGAGGTGGTGGGCGCCGACGGCCCGCGTGCGCGGGACGCCGGAGGCCGGGTCGGTCTCGACATCGATGCGGATGCCGTAGACGTCGGAGAGGAGCTCGGGGTCGTACACCTCGGCGGCGGTACCGGAGGCGACGACCCGGCCGTCCTGCAGCAGCACGACGCGGTCGGAGACGGCGGCGGCCTGGTCGAGGTCGTGCAGCACGAGACCGACCGTGACGCCGTGCAGGTCGGCGAGCTCCCGCACCAGGTCGAGGATCTCGACCTGGTAGCGCAGGTCGAGGTACGTGGTCGGCTCGTCGAGCAGCAGCACGTCGGTCTGCTGCGCCAGGCAGCAGGCGAGCCAGACGCGCTGCAGCTGCCCGCCGGACAGGGCTTCGACGCCGCGGTCGGCGAACGCGGTGACCCCGGTGAGCTCCAGCGCGCGGTCCACGGCGGCCCGGCCGTCGGGGTCGGCGGAGCGGAAGCCGCGGCGATGCGGGTGCCGGCCGAACCCGACGACGTCACGGACGCGCAGGCCCGCCGGAGTCGGACGATTCTGGGCGAGCAGGGTCACGCGCCGGGCGAAGTCTCGGCGCGAGAGAGCGAGGGCGTCGACGGTGTCAGCCTCGCCCACGTCGTCGCCGGCGGGGAGCAGCACACGGCCTGTGCGGGCGTGCTTCAGCCGAGCGACGGCGCGCAGGAGCGTCGACTTGCCGCTGCCGTTCGGCCCGATGAGGGCCGTCACGCGGCCGGCAGCGAGGACGAGATCGGCGCCGTGGACCACATCCGTCCCGTCATAGGCGATGGTCACGTCGGTGGCGGAGAGGCCGGCGGTCGCAGTCACGGAAGTTAGGTTAGCTTAACCTAACTCCGAGTCACAACGGCGTGCCAAAAAACAGCGGCCCAGCGGGAAGGCGGGGCTACAGGACTACTGGCGCGGGGTGCGCGTCACGGCGCCGAGGCGCGGGAGCCGCGGCACGTGCGCCTCCGCCCCGGCCTCCGGCGGCACCACGATCTCCTGCGCGGCGGCGACGGGCGTGCCGTCGGCATCCACCGTCAGGGTCGCGCCGGCATCGGCGGAGCGCTTCACCACGGCGAGCGCAATCGGCCCGAGCTCGTAGTGGAGCGCGGAGGACGTCACCGAGCCGACCTCGGCCCCGTCGAGCGAGACGACCGCGCCAGGCGCAGGATGCACACCCTCCGACCCGTCGAGGTGCAGCATCACCAGGCGGCGCGGAGGGTGGCCGAGGTTGTGCACCTTCGCCACCGTCTCCTGGCCGCGGTAGCAGCCCTTGCTGAGGTGCACGGCCGTGCGCAGCCAGTCGAGCTCGTGCGGGATCGTGCGCTCGTCGACCTCGGTGGCGAACCGCGGACGCCAGGCCGCGATGCGCAGGGCATCGGCCGCCAGGGTGCCCGCCGCGGAGAGCTCGCCGGTGCGCACGCGCGCGACGAGCGACGGCAGGGCGTCGCGCGGGATGAGGCGCTCGCTCCACGTCCACCCGGCGCCGGGGTGCTCGCCGCGGGCGTACTGGTGGCCGCCGGGGGCCACCGCGCGCCACGGGTCGTGCCAGATGAGCGGCACGCCGTTCGGGGCCGCGATCGGCAGCGGCGGGTCGCCCAGCGTGCCGATGGTGGCGAGATCGGCGGTGCGGTCGGCCAGCTCGACGCGCAGCATGAACCGCATCGAGTCGAGCCAGGCGAGCAGTCCGGCGGCCTCGGGCCGGTCCACCAGCAGCCACAGCGTCTCGCCGTCGTCGAGGAGGCGGACGGCGTGCTCGACGCGCCCGGTCACATCCAGCAGCAGGGTCTCGGACGACTCCCCCGGCCGCAAGCCGGTCAACGCCTGGCTGGTCAGCGAGTTCAGCCAGCTGAGCCGGTCGGGGCCCTGGATGGTGAGCACGGCACGGTCGGAGAGGTCGACGATGGCGCCGCCCTCGGCGAGCGCTCGCTGCTCGGCGAGCGGGCCGCCGTAGTGGGCCGGGACGCCTGCGTCGGTCGTGTCGACCGCGCCGGGCAGGTCGAGGAACGGAGAGGGGGACGCGTCGCTCACGGCAGCCTTCAGTCGACCTTGGCGAGACGGGCGGAGGCGTGCGTGCGCAGCTCCTGCCCGAGGGCGGCGATGTCCCACGCCCAGAGCAGGTGGCCTTCCACCAGCCCGTAGAGCCGGGTCGCGGCCGTGTACTCCTTGGCCCCGGCCGTGCGCAGCACCGCGTCGGTCGCGAGATCGATGCGCGGGCCGGCGACCTGGCCGAGGTAGAGCTCGCTCACTCCGTCGGGATGGATGATCGAGACGTCGATGTCGAAGGCGCCGTTCGAGTTGCGCAGAGCCTCGACCGACTGCGCGGTGGAGAACGGCCGCGCGCCGATGCCCGGCAGCATCGCGGGGCCGGCGTCACCCTCCACGAGCTTGCGGTGCAGGCGCCAGTACCCCGTCTCCGCGGCGAGGGGCGTGTTCTCCTCGTCGAGGATCCACGAGGTGGACGAGTAGTTGAGGTACCCGAGGCCGTCGTGGCTGAAGCTGATGCGCTGGCCGAACTCCCGCTGCGTGTGCTCCTCCTCGACGGCGTAGTCGAGCACACCGGTACCCTCCCACACCCCGATCAGCCAGGAGAGGGGGACCAGCTCGGCCGGAAGGTCGGTGGGGATCTCGATCATGGGAGCGGGACGCTCAGCGCTGACCGCGGAAGAGGTTGTAGACCACGACCCCGGAGACGCCGAGGATCGCGAGCGTAGCCAGGCCGAGAAGGCCGATGAAGAAGAGTTCGAGAGCGACCAGCATGCGTCCAGTCTAACCGGCCGCCGCCGACATCGGCCGGTGGTGTCAGCGGAGTCCTGCGACGAGGGCGAGGACGGCGCCGATCGCGCCCAGGATGACGAAGCTGCCGGTGAGGGTCGCCGCCAGCCGCGTGACGAAGCCGTCCTTCTGCTGAGTGGCGAGCTGAGAGACGAAGCCGAGCAGCGCGCAGACCGCCAGGGCGAGCGAGAGCCAGGAGGCGTACGCCGCAGGACGCGAGAGCGAGCCGATCAGCACGCCGAGCACGAGCGCGACGACCCAGACCGAGCCGATGCTCAGCGCCGTCGCCCACCGCGGAAGCGGCGGCTGGACGGCGCCGGCCGCTGCGGCAGGGCCGAGCGCGTGCGGTGCGGGGGTGTCCGGGATGTCGTCGCTCACGCTCCCATTGTGCCCCGCGCGGGGCCCGCCCCTACTGCCGGAGCCCGCGGAAAGGGGTGTCGCGCATTTCCGGTAGCATTGCGGCACAGACGGATGAGGAGGAATGGGTGGCGCAACTTCTGATCCTCACGTCTGCGTCGAACGCCTCCGGGCAGGCCTCCAGCGGCACAGCAGCACCGGGATCCGCCGCCTCCGTGAGCGACGCGGAGGTGCTGCCGTCCCTCGCGCTGCTCAGCCACCGGGTGCGCCATATCCCCGCCGAGCCTGCGGCGCTCGTGAACGCACCGAGCTGCGACCTGATCTTCGTGGACGCGCGGCGCGACCTGGCGAGCGCCAAGTCGCTGTGCAAGATCCTCACCACGACGGGCGTCACCGTCCCGCTCGTGCTGGTGCTCACCGAGGGCGGCCTGACCGCCGTGAGCGCCGACTGGGGCGTCAGCGACGTCGTGCTCGACAACGCGGGTCCGGCCGAGGTGGATGCGCGCATCCGCCTGGCGATCGGCCGGCAGACCCAGGAGCACGCGCAGAGCAAGATCCAGGCCTCCGGCATCACGATCGACGAGGCCAGCTACTCGGCGAAGGCGCACGGGCGTCAGCTCGACCTCACCTTCAAGGAGTTCGAGCTGCTCCGCTTCTTCGCGACGCATCCCTCTCGCGTCTTCACCCGCGAGCAGCTGCTGAGCGAGGTGTGGGGCTACGACTACTTCGGCGGCACGCGCACGGTCGACGTGCACGTGCGGCGGCTGCGCGCCAAGCTGGGCGACCTGGAGTCACTCATCGGCACCGTGCGGAACGTCGGCTACCGCTTCAACGTCTACGAGGACGACAACGACCGGCTGCCGACATCGGTCCGCCCCTGACCCGGACGAGCACGCCGCTCTCTCCACAGCCAGGCGTTTATCCACCGTTTACGTGCGGCCGTCCCTGGCGCGCGTCTGCGGTGACATGATGGGGGGATGGACGAGCGCACGACCCTCGAGAACGGCCTTCTTGACTCCGGGCTGGGCGGGAGCCTGGGCAGTGACTTCGACGACGACTTCGCTCCCTTCATCTACGAGCCCGACCCGACGCTGCCGGAGGACCGCTACCTCGACCGCGAGCTGAGCTGGCTGGCGTTCAACCAGCGGGTGCTCGAGCTTGCGGAGGACCCGCTGCTCCCAGTGCTGGAGCGCGCCAACTTCCTCGCCATCTTCGCGAGCAACCTCGACGAGTTCTTCATGGTGCGCGTCGCAGGGCTGAAGCGCCGCATCGCCACCGGCCTCGCGGTTCCGACCAACGTCGGCCGCGCGCCGCAGGAGGTGCTGGCCGACATCTCGGAGAAGGCCCACGAGCTGCAGCTGCGCCACGCCCGCGCCTACCACGACCTGGTGCAGCCGGCCCTGGCGGAGGCCGGCATCACGGTGGCGACGTGGGACGACCTCGACGAGGCCGACAAGGCGCAGATGCGCGAGGTGTTCTCGCAGCAGATCTTCCCGGTGCTGATGCCGCTCGCGGTCGACCCGGCGCACCCGTTCCCTTACATCTCCGGGCTCTCGCTCAACCTCTCGGTGCGGGTGCGCAACTCCCGCTCGGGCAAGGAGCAGTTCGCCCGCCTCAAGGTGCCGCAGATGCTCCCCCGCTTCGTGCGCATCGACCAGCGCGAGGGCCTCGGCCAGGTGCGCTTCATCATGCTCGAAGACCTCATCGCCAACCACCTGGGCGACCTCTTCCCCGGCATGGAGATCCTCGACCACCACGTCTTCCGCGTCACCCGCAACGAAGACGTCGAGATCGACGAGGACGAGACGGAGAACCTCATCCAGGCGCTGGAGCGCGAGCTGCTGCGCCGCCGGTTCGGTCCGCCGATCCGCCTCGAGGTCACCGACGACATGGATGCGGTCACGCTCGGCCTCCTGGTCCGCGAGCTCGACGTGACCGAGCAGGAGGTCTATCGGCTGCCCGCGCCGCTCGACCTCGGCGGCCTGTTCGATCTGGCGAAGATCGACCGTCCCGACCTCCACTACCCGAACCACGTGCCGACCACGCCGGCGCAGCTCATGCCGAGCGAGCCGAACGCCAAGCCCGACATCTTCGCGGCGATCGCGCGGCAAGACGTCCTGGTGCACCACCCCTACGAGTCCTTCGCCACCAGCGTCCAGGCGTTCCTGGAGCAGGCCGCGGCCGACCCGCACGTGCTCGCCATCAAGCAGACCCTGTACCGCACCTCCGGCGACAGCCCGATCGTCGAGGCTCTGATCGACGCGGCGGAGGCCGGCAAGCAGGTGCTGGCGCTCGTCGAGATCAAGGCGCGCTTCGACGAGCAGAACAACATCTCCTGGGCACGCAAGCTCGAGAAGGCGGGCGTGCACGTGGTCTACGGCCTCGTCGGCCTCAAGACCCACTGCAAGCTGGCGCTCGTCATCCGCGAGGAGAAGGGCGTGCTGAAGAGCTACAGCCACATCGGAACGGGCAACTACAACCCGAAGACCTCGCGCATCTACGAAGACCTCGGGCTCTTCACCGACGACGACCAGGTGGGCAAGGACCTCACCCGCCTGTTCAACGAGCTCTCGGGCTACGCGATCGAGAAGAAGTTCAAGCGGCTGCTCGTCGCCCCGCTCCACCTGCGCAAGGGGCTGCTCAAGCGCATCGACACCGAGCGGGCCAACGCCGAGGCCGGGCGGCCGTCGGGCATCCGGATCAAGCTCAACTCCATCGTCGACGAGGCGATCATCGACGCCCTCTACCGCGCCAGCCAGGCCGGCGTCCCCGTCGACCTGTGGGTGCGCGGCATCTGCGGCGTGGTCCCCGGGCGCGAGGGGCTGTCCGAGAACATCCGGGTGCGCTCCGTGCTCGGCCGCTACCTCGAGCACTCGCGCGTCTTCTCGTTCGTCAACGGCGGGGAGCCGCAGGTCTACATCGGCAGCGCCGACATGATGCACCGCAACCTCGACCGTCGCGTCGAGGCGCTGGTGCGCCTCAGCGACCCGGACCACGTGCGCGAGCTGGAAGACCTGTTCGACCTCGCCTTCGACGAGCGCACCGCCACGTGGAAGCTCGACCAGGACGGCGTCTGGACGCGGCACCACCTCGACGAGAACGGCAAGCCCCTGGTCGACCTGCAGAGCAAGCTCATCCAGCAGTACAGCCACCGTCCGCGCAGCTCCCGCACGGGAACGAGGCGGTGAGCCCGGCCATCTACGCCGCGGGCGCCCTCTGCTGGCGGGTCGTGGACGACCGCATCGTCGTGCTCGTGGTGCACCGCACCAAGTACGGCGACGTGACGATCCCCAAAGGCAAGGTCGATCCGGGCGAGACGCTCCCGCAGACCGCCGTCCGCGAGATCCAGGAGGAGACCGGGCTCGCCATCGGGCTCGGCGTCCCGCTTGGCGTGTCCACGTACGCGCTCGGAAGTGGACGGGACAAGATCGTGCACTTCTGGGCGGCCGAGGTCTCCGACAAGGCGATCGAGCGCTCCACCTTCGTGCCGAATACTGAGATCGCCGCGATCGAGTGGGTCACCATCAAGAAGGCACGCGGTTACCTCACGTACGAGCGCGACGTCGAGATCCTCGACGCGTTCGACGCGCTCGTGCACCAGGGCATCACCTCCACCTTCGCCCTCATCGCCCTCCGGCACGGCAAGGCAGCGCCCCGCGACGGCTGGGACGGCTCCGATGCCGCCCGGCCGCTCACCGAGCGCGGGGTGCGGCAGGCGGCCGCCGACGTCCCGACGCTGCAGGCCTGGCGCCCCAAGCGCATCGTCACGAGCGACGCCGTCCGCTGCGTCACCACGGTCGCACCGCTCGCCGCCAGCACCGGCATCAAGCCCAGCCGCGATCACGGGATCAGCCAGGACGCCTACGAGGAGGGCGCGGGCGAGGTCCGCCGCGTCGTCGGCAAGCGCATCCGCTCCCGCAAGACCGCGGTGCTGTGCAGCCACGGCCCGGTCCTTCCGGAGATCATGCGCGAGATCGCGCTCGCCACCGGCACCATGCCGGGCGGCTACCTCAACGACGCCGCCGACCTCGACACCGGCGGCTTCTCGGTCGTGCACCTCTCCGCCACCAACCCCGCCTCCGGAATCGTGTCGATCGAGACGTACGCTCCAGCGGTTTAGCGCCCTTCGAGCACAAGAGAACACCCCGCGTTAACCTTCCGTTTACCGCTGCGGGGGACTCTGGACAGACATCGGGAATAGCGTCACGCACGGGTCGCACCGGCCCCGTCCTGTTGTTACTGATCCCCGAAGGGACAACTGTGAATCTCAAGCGCATCGGCGCTCCTGTGGCTCTGCTCGCCGCGGCCGCCATCTCTCTCACCGCCTGCGCGGCGAACGAGGGCAGCACCCCGTCGACCACGACGGCTGCTGCGACGAACTTCTCCGGCACGCTGAACGGCATCGGCTCGTCCGCCCAGGGCGCGGCGCAGACCGTCTGGGCCGCCGGCTTCCAGCAGGCCAACCCGAAGGCCACCGTCAACTACGACCCGCAGGGTTCGGGCGCCGGCCGCAAGAGCTTCATCTCGGGCGCGGCGGACTTCGCCGGCTCCGACGCCGCCCTCAAGACGGAGGAGCTCGCCAGCACGTTCGCGGGCTGCGCCGCGAACAGCAAGGGCATCGACCTCCCGGTCTACATCTCCCCGATCGCCATCGCGTACAACGTGGACGGCGTGAAGGACCTCAAGCTCGACGCCGCGACCATCGCGGGCATCTTCTCGGGCAAGATCACCACCTGGGACGACGCCAAGATCAAGGACCAGAACTCGGGCGCCTCGCTCCCGTCGGCTCCGATCACGGTCGTGCACCGCTCCGACGACTCGGGCACCACGCAGAACTTCACCGAGTACCTCGCGGCCAACGCCCCCGATGTCTGGACCGCTCCGGCCTCCCAGACCTTCCCGTTCCAGGTCGGCGACGCCGCGAAGGGCACCTCGGGTGTCGCGGACGCCACCAAGAACGCGAAGAACTCGATCACCTACATCGACGAGTCCGGCTCGGCGGGCCTCAGCATCGCCCAGCTGAAGGTCGGCACCAACTACGAGAAGATCAGCGCCGACGGTGCGGCCGCCGTGGTCGCGGCCTCCCCGATCGCCAGCGGTCGCGAGACGAACGACCTCGCCATCCAGATCGACCGCAAGGACACCACCAAGGGCGCCTGGCCGCTCGTGCTGGTCTCCTACGTGATCGCGTGCCAGGAGTACAAGGACGCCGCCAAGGCGGACCTGGTCAAGGGCTACGTGAACTACATCATCTCCAGCGACGCCCAGAAGGCCGCCGCGGAGCAGGCCGGCTCGGCCCCGCTGTCGAGCGACCTCGCCGACAAGGTCTCGAAGGCCGTCAGCAGCATCAAGTAACACCGGACCGCTCGGCCTGGGCTGCACACGCAGTCCGGGCCGAGCGGCGCTCCCGCCCTCAGCCGCCCACCGGGCGGCACACCCGATGAGAGAAAGCAAGGAATGACCGCCGGAACCGCAGGAGCCATCAGGCCGAGAGCGAAGGTCCGCCTCGGCGACCGGGTCTTCTCCACCAGCACCGTCGTCGCGGGGTCGCTCATCCTCGCCACCCTCGCCGCCGTCGCCCTCTTCCTCGTCCTGCAGAGCATCCCCGCGCTGTTCGCCAAGGCCGGCGAGCTGCCGAACAACGCCACCAACTTCTGGTCGTGGGTCTGGCCGCTCGTCTTCGGCACCATCTGGGCCGCCGTCATCGCGCTGCTCATCGCGACCCCGCTCTCCATCGGCATCGCGCTCTTCATCTCGCACTATGCGCCCCGCCGGGTCGCGCAGGTGCTGGGCTACATCATCGACCTGCTCGCGGCCGTCCCCTCCGTCGTCTTCGGCCTCTGGGGCATCGCGACGCTGTCCTCGTTCGTGCAGCCGTTCTACGTCTGGCTGGGCGACAACCTCGGCTGGATCCCGCTCTTCGCGCCGCCGGTCTCCGGCACCGGACGCACCATCCTCACCGCCGGCCTCGTGCTCGCCGTCATGGTCATCCCGATCATGACCGCCATCTGCCGCGAGATCTTCCTGCAGACCCCGCGCCTGCACGAGGAGGCGGCCCTCGCCCTCGGCGCGACGCGCTGGGAGATGGTCAAGATGGCCGTGCTCCCCTTCGCCCGCAGCGGCATCGTGTCGGCGATGATGCTCGGCCTCGGCCGCGCGCTGGGCGAGACGCTCGCCATCGCCATGGTGCTCTCCCCCGCGCTGATCGTGAAGTTCGCGCTCCTGCAGGCCCAGAGCCCGAACACCATCGCGGCGAACATCGCGCTGCAGTTCCCCGAGGCGACCGGCATCGGCGTCAACGCCCTCATCGCATCCGGCCTGGTGCTGTTCGTGGTGACGCTGCTGATCAACATGCTCGCCCGCTACATCGTCAGCCGCCGCAAGGCCTTCTCTGGAGCGAACTGATGGCCACCACGACCGCCACCGCCCCGCGTCCGCTCACCAACTCCTACACCGCGGGCAAGCTGCCCGGCTGGGCTCCCTGGACGATGCTCGTCGTCTCCTGGCTCGTCATCGGCGCCGTGTTCGCGATGCTCGCGGCGAGCGGCGCGACCAAGGGCTTCAACATCGTCGGAGCGATCTTCTTCGGCACCGTGCTGTTCGACATCGCCATCTACGTCACCTCGCTGCTGATCGAGGGCTCGCGCAAGGCGATCGACCGGCTCGTCACCTCGCTCGTCGCCACCGCGTTCATCATCGCGCTGCTCCCGCTGATCTCCCTCGGCTGGACCGTCGTCACGCAGGGCCTCGCCCGCTTCGACATCGCGTTCTTCTCCGAGTCGATGCGCAACGTCATCGGCGACGGCGGCGGCGCGCTGCACGCCATCGTCGGTACCCTCGAGATCACCCTGATGGCGGCCGTCATCTCGGTTCCGATCGGGCTGCTCACCTCGATCTACCTGGTCGAGTACGGGCGCGGGATGCTCGCGCGCGGCATCACCTTCTTCGTGGATGTCATGACCGGCATCCCCTCGATCGTCGCGGGCCTGTTCGCCTACGCGCTGTTCGCGCTGTTCTTCGGCCCCGGCATCCGCAACGGCTTCATGGGAGCCGTCGCACTGTCGGTGCTGATGATCCCGGTCGTCGTCCGCTCCAGCGAGGAGATCCTCCGCATCGTGCCGAACGAGCTGCGCGAGGCGTCGCTCGCGCTGGGAGTGCCGAAGTGGCTGACGGTGCTGAAGGTCGTGCTGCCGACCTCGATCGCGGGTCTCGTCACCGGCGTCATGCTGGCGATCGCGCGCGTGATCGGCGAGACGGCCCCGCTGCTGATCGTCGCCGGCTTCACCACCAGCATGAACTACGACCTCTTCAACGACCGGATGATGGCCCTCCCGGTGTTCGTGTACACCCAGTACACGCAGGCGGCCGGTCTGCACGCGCAGGCCTCCATCGACCGCGCCTGGACCGGCGCGCTCGCCCTCATCATCATCGTGATGCTGCTCAACCTCATCGGCCGCATCATCGCCAAGGCCTTCGCCCCCAAGTACGGCCGCTGAGCCCGCACCCGAACCCACAAGGCCAAATCTTCTAAGGAGTCATGGCGTGTCAAAGCGCATCGAAGTCAACGACCTCAACGTCTACTACGGCAGCTTCCGCGCCGTGGAGGGCGTGTCGCTCACCATCGAGCCCCGCACCGTCACCGCCTTCATCGGCCCGTCGGGATGCGGCAAGTCGACGTTCCTCCGCACGCTGAACCGCATGCACGAGGTCATCCCCGGCGCCTACGTCGAGGGCGAGGTGCTCATCGACGGCAACAACCTGTACGGCGCCGGCGTCGACCCGGTGCTCGTCCGCCGCCAGGTGGGCATGGTGTTCCAGCGGCCGAACCCGTTCCCGACCATGAGCATCCGCGACAACGTGCTCGCCGGCGTGAAGCTCAACAACCGCCGGATGTCGAAGAGCGACGCCGACGACCTCGTCGAGAAGTCGCTGCAGGGCGCCAACCTGTGGAACGAGGTCAAGGACCGCCTGAACCTCCCCGGCTCCGGCCTCTCCGGCGGCCAGCAGCAGCGTCTGTGCATCGCGCGCGCCATCGCCGTCTCCCCCGACGTGCTGCTGATGGACGAGCCGTGCTCGGCGCTCGACCCGATCTCGACCCTCGCCATCGAGGACCTGATCGAGGAGCTGAAGAACGACTACACGATCGTGATCGTGACCCACAACATGCAGCAGGCGAGCCGTGTCTCGGACCGCACCGCGTTCTTCAACATCGCGGGCACCGGCAAGCCGGGCAAGCTGATCGAGTACAACGACACGAACATGATCTTCTCGAACCCGACCGTGCAGGCCACCGAGGACTACGTCTCCGGCCGCTTCGGCTGATCCCCCGCCGTCTCTTCCGCGAAGAATCCCACGAAACGATGCGTTTCGTGGGATTCTTCGCGGAAGCGGTGGAAGGTCGGCGCCGTCAGGAGGAGATGGCGACGATCGGGTCGGTCGTGGGGCGGTCAGAGCCGCCGGACGGCTCCACCGTGACGCCGACGGTGTCGCCCGCGGCCATGTCGCCGGTGAGGACGCGCCAGGTCGACCCGGAGCCCGAGGGGTTCATCGTGCCGGCCGGGATGGCCTTGCCGTCGCGGATGTACCAGAGCTCGTAGGTCTTGTCGTTCGGCAGCGGCGGGAGCTGGTCGGCGACGAGCGCGGACCGGCCGAGCTTCCCCGACCAGACCAGGGTCGCGGTCCCGCCGCCCGTGACCTCCGCCGTCGCTCGCTGGACGTCCGGTGCCGCGTTGATCTCGGCGAGGGCCGAGGCCTGCTGCGACTGGTAAGAGTTGCTGCCGGAGAGCGTGGAGCCGACGAAGGCGCCGCCGACGAAGAGCAGCACGGCGGCTGCGGCCGCGCCGAGGATCAGGCCTGGACGCTGGAACCAGCGACGACGCGCCGTGCGCTCGGCGGGCGTGAGGGCAGGCGCCTGGGTCGGCGCCGGGACGGATTCCGGTGCCGGGGCCGGTGTCTCGTCGGCCGACTGCGCAGGCAGCTGCGGGATGTCCGCGAGGCGTGCGAACAGCGCCGCCTTCAGCTCCGGCCGTGGCTGCACCGGCTCAGCCGCGAGCGCGAGTTCGGCAGCGACATCCTCGAAGGAGCGCGCCTCCGCCTCGTTCTCCGCGCCGAGGCGGTACCCGAGGCGCTCGGGGTCGTCCCCGCGTCGGCGGTCGTTCTCGTCGGTCATGTCGTCACCCCCAGTTCTTCTCGCAGCCGTATCATCGCATCGCGCAGCCGTGTCTTCGCTGTGCCGAGCGGGATGCCCAGCTGTGCGGCGACCTCCGATTGGCTGAGTCCGCCGTAGTAGGCGAGGGTGATGGCCTGGCGCTGCGGCTCGGTCAGCGTCCGCATCGCCACCTCCACCCTCTCGTGCTCCACACGCACCTCCACCGTCTCAGCGACCTGGTCGTACGCGGTGGGCAGGTCGCGCATCCCGATCACGGCGTCCCTGTCGCGGGACGCCTGGGATGCGCGGATGCGGTCCACCGCACGACGGTGGGCCATCGTCAGGATCCACGTCTGCGCTCGACCCTTATTCGGATCGAACCGCGCAGCGGATTGCCACGCTTCCAGGAAGACCTCCTGGGCGACCTCCTCCGACTGCGCGGCGTCGACGAGCAGCCGACGGATGAGGCCGAGGACCCGGGATGCGGTCGCGTCGTAGAAGAGCGAGAACGCCTGCTGGTCGCCCTGGGCCGTGCGCACGAGCAGGGCGTCGAGTTCGGCCGCCGGGGCGTCTTCCACGTCGTCTCCGCTCTCGACAGAAAAAGTGCCGGGCCGCAGAACGCCTCTCGGCGCGAGGCCGCTCGAAGCGGCTAGTTTTGGAGCCCGGGGTTACTGCGGCCCGGCGACATCCAGTGTACAGGAGCCGTTCCGCCGGCGTGTCGGCGTGGCGTTCGCGGCCCGAGAACGGCGGGTGCCCGGCGAGGGTTGATCTCCCAGGGTTCAGTCGAGCGAGTCGGCCCGCCACAGCCGGGCGCACGCCGTCAGTTCCTCCGCCGTGCGCGTGAACCGCAGCGCACGGGTGGTGAGCTCGCTCGCCCGCTCCGGGTCGAGCACGTCCCGGTCGTCCGCGATCGATGCGGCGCCTGCCGCGGTGACCCGGCAGAACGCGGCGGCGCGGTCGAGCGCGACGGCGAAGTCCCCCTCGAACAGCCCGCGCAGGATGCGGTCGGCCAGCTCGGTGATCTCCGCCGGCCCCGCCGGCGTCGGCGCCCCGGCGACGACCGCGTCGATGGACGGCAGCACCTCGGTGCCCCGCTGGTACAGGTAGGCGGTGCCCTCGGCGTCCTGGCGGATCAGCAGCCGCAGCAGGTAGATGCGCCAGAGCGCACCGGGCAGGCTCTTCGCCGTGGACCGCGACCACAGCTCGGCGATCGCGTCGATGCCGTTGGCGTCGGTGAACGCGACGAGCCGGTCGACGACCTCGGGCTCGGGGTTGTCGCGCACCCGCGCGAGCAGGGCGCGGGCGGTCTCGTGCGCGACCCGGCTGATCTGCGCCGGGTCCTCCCCGCCCATGAACGCCTCGAACATCCCGCTCGTGAAGAAGGTGGGCTTGTGGAACCGATCCGACATCCCTCCATTCTGCCCCCGCCCGCCAGGAGCACCGGCCGCCGGGCGGAATGAATCCACGCTAGATTGGTGGGACGGGCCTCTAGCTCAGTCGGTAGAGCATCGGACTTTTAATCCGCGGGTCGTGGGTTCGAGCCCCACGGGGCCCACCGAGTGACGGACGCGCGCGGCAACGCCACGAGTGGTACGAGATCTTGCACCACTTGGAGGGATCATGGCCATCACGGCAAGCGAAGCTCGCAGCGACCTGTTCGGCCTCATCGAACGCGTGAATCTCGACCGGACCGAGGTCGAGATCACGTCCAAGCGCGGCTCGGCCGTACTGATGTCGAAGGACGAGTACGACTCGCTGGTCGAGACGACCTACCTCCTGCGCTCCCCCAAGAACGCACGACGCCTCATCGACGCGATCGAGAGCGCCCGCTCCGGAGACATCGCCGAGCACGACCTGACCAGTGACTGACCGCAAGCTCGCCTGGACCGCCGGCGGCTAGGAGGACTACCTCTACTGGCAAGGCCACGACGGGCGAACGCTCAAGCGGATCAACCTTCTGATCGAGGACATCCTGCGGGATGATCCGTTCGACGGCGTCGGGAAACCGGAACCGCTGAAACACGCTCTGGCCGGCGCCTGGTCACGTCGCATCGACGAAGCGAACCGGCTCGTGTACTTGGTGGACGACGCCTACGTGATCGTCCTTCAGGCTCGGTATCACTACTGATCCGGCAGTCGGCCCGGGCGTAACGGGGAACGGAGTCGATTCGAATCTCCGTCTGGGCCGCCTCCCGTCGGAGATTCGGGCGCTATGCGTTCGAATCCCCGACCCAGGCCGGTCGCCGAGCACGGCGGAGCACGGTCGCCGCGCGGGGCCGCCTCAGGCGGACTGGACCTCCGGCGAGGGCCGGCCGGCCGCCAGGGCGGCGCGGGCGTCGAGGCGGGCGTGCGCCCAGGCGCGGATGGGGCGCTCGACGAAGCGCCAGGACAGCAGTGCCAGGGCGGTCGTGATGAGGAAGGCCAGGCCCACGCGGACGATCTGCGGCCCGGCGAGCGCGGGGATCATCCCGAGCACGGGGTAATGCCACAGGTAGAACCCGTACGACAGGTTGCGGCCCGGCCAGCTGAGCCAGCGGACGGAGAGGCCGCGGGTGAGCGGCGAGGCGGGGTTGGTCGCCAGACCGCAGATCACAACCGCCGCCAGGAGGCCGGTCACGACGAAGCCGAAGCGGTGGTGGTAGGCGAGCCCGGCCGGGTCCAGGGTGCGGTACGGATAGAACAGGGCGATCCAGGCGAGGGCGGCCAGCGCCGGCCACATCAGGAAGCGGCTGATCCGCTGGAACCAGCGGGCGAGGGACGGCCAGCCGACGAGCACCAGGGCGAGCGCGCAGCCGAACAGCAACTGATCGGCACGCGTGTCGAGGCCGTTGGTCACGCGATTGGCGCCGAGGCCGCCGTGCCAGAGCAGGATGCGCATCCCGAGCGGGACCAGTGACAGCGCGGCCGTCACGACCGCGGCGGAGCGGAGGCTGAGCCAGCGCAGCAGGACGACGAGCAGGATCGGCCAGACGAGGTAGAACTGCTCCTCCACGCCGAGGGTCCAGGTGTGCCCGATGGGGCTGGCGGTGAGCCCGTCGATCGGGGTCGCGGCGCGCACGATGTTCTCCACGTAGGTCGCGCCCCAGAGCGCGTCCCAGGCGCCGTTCCGGTACAGCAGGTCGTGGCGGAAGATCGCGATGACAGCGACCGCCGCGCACATCGCCAGGAGCGCAGGCCAGAGTCGCGCGAGCCGGAGCAGGTAGAAGCGACCGAACCGGATGCGCCGGGTCGCCGTCCACTCGCGCAGCAGCAGGAGGGTGATCACGAAGCCGCTCAGGACGAAGAAGACGTCGACGCCGACCTCGCCGCCGAGCATCCTGTCTTGGTAGGCGTGGAAGACGAAGACCGCGATGACGGCGAAGACCCGGAGCCCGTCGAGCGCGAAGAGACGCGTGGACAGGATGGGAGAATTCACGTGGTGCAGAATATCGGACTTCGTAGACTTTTCAGTCCACCATCGGCCCGTCGTCTCGCGTGAGGCGTGTGGCATAAACGCCAGGGTATATAAACCCTTAGGAAAAGTCGACCGCCGACGTCGCGCCCATCCACGGCGGATACGGCTCCGCCGACCGAGCCCGGGTCAGGCGGTCGTGCGCCGAGACGGTCATCATCGAGAAGCCGAACTGAGGCGTCGGCGTGACGTCGGACGAGGTGGACAGGGTCCGGCCGTCGCGCAGCGTCGCACGAGCCACCAGACGGCCGCCCTCGAGGCGTTCGGCGAATCGGCCGTGCTCCGCCGCGTCGACGAGGTCGCGCACCGTCTCGACGCCCGCCGCGTCCCAGGAGAGACGCCAGACCGCTCGTTCGAGTTCGACGGAGATCGTGTCGCAGTGGGCGTTCCAGCGCACCGTCACCGCGCCAGGACGGCGCGGTGCGATGGTCGCTGAGGCGTCGCCGCGTCCGCGCAGGATTTCGACACTGTCCGCGTACCGGGCCTCGACCTCGTCGATCACCGCGGTGAGCGGCGGCGGCGCGCTGGAAGCCGGCGTCGCCTCCTCGGCGACGGGAGAGTCGACGCGGCGTTCCGGGCGCTCGGGGAGCGCCGCAGTCGCGGGGATGCGCAGCCGCACCCGGTAGTCGGCACCCGAATAGCCCTCCGGCAGGTCGTCGACGGGGACCGCATCCACCTCACGCTCGACGGTGTCGCCGGGGTCGCTCGTGCGGTGGTGCGCGCCGGGCACGGGGACCAGGCGCGAGTGCACCGCGACGATGCGCTCGACCCGTCCTCGGACGTCGACCAGAGGCAGGTCGGAGACGTTGTGGCGCTCGTCGGCGAACTGAGGTGCATCCGGTCGGGCCGGGTCCGCGGGCAGTCCGGTGAGCGAGAAGCCGATGTCGTCTCCCACGGCGAACGGCACGCCGCAGCAGGCGTAGTCCATCCCCGAGACGAGCACCTCGATCGTGCGCGTCGCGTCCATCCCGACACCGTAGCGAATGCCGGACGGCCCCGCCTACGCCACCCCCGTGACGCGGGCGCGCTCGAGCACGTAGCCGACAGCGACGGCGCCGGCGATGCACAGCATGATCGGCACGAGCAGGTCGGGCCCCTGGCCGGTGAACTCCACCGTCAGCAGGAGGGCGGTCAGCGGCGCGCGCATGGTGACCGCCAGGAACGCCGCCGCCCCGATCAGGGCGAAGGCCGGAAGCGGGGCGCCGGGCCACAGGTGACTCCACACCGCGCCGCCGGCGAGACCAAGGCCGGCACCGATCGCGAGGGAGGGCGTCAGGGTTCCGCCGGCCGCGCCCGCGCCGATGGTCCCGATCGTGGCCGCGGCCTTGACCAGCGTCGTGAGCAGGATGACGATCAGCGGGAGCGCCGCGGCGAACGCCAGCTGGCCGAGCGCCCGCCCGTTGCCGAGGATCGCCGGAAGCCACAGCGAGGCGACCCCCACGGCGACGAACGTCAGCGGCATCACGATGAGGATGCCCCACGACTTCGGGCGGTGGTCCTGGGCGAACCGCGCCCCGCGCACGAAACCCACGGCTGCGAGCCCGATCAGCGGGCCGGCGAGCAGCGACCAGACGACGACGGTCGGCGACAGGTGCAGCTCGGGGAGCTGGTAGAGCGGGTTCGCCGGCACGACCGCCCGCGCCACCAGCGCCGCGATGGCCGAGGTCGCGAACGCCGGGAGGACGGTGGCGAAGCTCACCTCCGCCAGCAGGATCTCGACCGCGAAGACCGCACCGCCGAACGGGACGTTGTAGACCGCCGCGAGTCCGGCGCCCGCACCGCAGGCGACCAGGATGCGGCGCTCGCGTGCGGTCACACCGGCGCGCTCGGCGAGCCAGCCCGCCCACAGCGCACCGACCTCGCGCGGGGCGACCTCGCGTCCGATCGACGCCCCGAGCCCGACGATGATCACCTGCAGCCCCGCGTTGAAGAGGGTCACGACGCCGGGCATCCGGCGCCCGCCGACCGCCTGCTCCACCGAGACGACCGCGTGCGACGGCGAGCGCGCGCCCCAGCGCCGGAGGGCCCACCAGCCGACGCCGCCGATGACGCCGGCGACGGCGAGCGCGACCACCCGGTTCACCGGAGGCGCGTCGAGGAGGCCCTCGTAGAAGTCGCCCTCCGAGTACCCGAAGGCGAGGTGCTGGATGGCGTGCAGCCCCAGGTACACGAGCCCTCCGCCGACGCCCGCGCCGACGCCGACGAGGGCCGTCACGACGATCAGCCGAACGAGCCAGCCCGGCGTGGATCGCCCGGGCGCGGAGGGGATCGATGGCACGGGTCCAGCGTACTGGCGCGCCGACGGCCGGTCGCCGACGACGGAATCCGGCAACGAACAGTTCACCCTCGGGCGGTAGCGTGCTGTCGTGGCGACGATTCTGGAGAAGCCGCCGGCGTCGGGGCGGGGCACGCGGCAGGCCGGGGATGCGCCTCCGGTCGTCGCGCCGGGAGGCGTGCGGCGGGCGGGGGCGCCCGCACTGCGGTCCGGTGCGCTGGCGCTCGCGGCCGGGATCGTGGCCGCAACGCTCGTGCTCTCCGTCGCCCTGCAGTCCGAGTTCCCGCTCTTCGCGGAGGCCTCCGCCGCGCGGGGGCGCGACTGCACGGTGGTCGCGAGCGCCCGGCATGCGCTGGACGCGGCGCTCGACGCGCGGCTGCCGCTCCGGCCTGCCGACCGGGACGCGGCACGAGCGGTGCTGTCGGCGATCGCCGCGTTCGATGCGCGCACCTCCGACCTCGCGACCGACTCCGTCGCCGACGGACTGGCGGACGTGCGCGGGTCGCTCTCCGAGCTGGCCGGGCGGGTCCAGGCGGCGTCGATTCCCGGCTCCCAGCAGGCCGCCGCGGACGGCGTGGAGGCCGCACTCGGCTCCGTGCGCCACGCCTGGCGTGGCACCATCGCGCGCGTCTGCTCCTGATCGCTCAGGTGCCCGCGGTCGGACGGCCGACGGGTCAGCCGGCGACCAGCGCCCCGACGGTCAGCAGGGAGACGGTGTCGGAGGTGCAGGCGGTGACGTTCGCGTCCTTCACGAACAGCGACTCAGTCGACCCGGGCGGGTAGACCCGGAACCCGTCGGCCGGCTTCGGCTTGCAGGTGGCCTCGTCGTAGTTGAGGGCCTGCGTGATCTTCAGGGGCGCAACGGCGGTGCCGCCGGGCTGCAGCACCACGGTGGGATGCGGCGTGCTGCGGTCGAAGGTCGCGGCGGCCCCGAGCTGCGTTCCGTTGCCGTCACCGACGAAGGACACGCCCGGCCAGCCCTGCAGGGAGCACTCGGTCGAACCGTTGTTGGTCAGCACCAGTGTCACCTCCACGCTGCCCGCCGCACCTCCGCCGCCCTGGCCGATGCTGCCGGTGAGCTTGCCGGTGTCGCACTGGCCCTCGATGGGCACCGCGGTGGAGGTCGAGGTGGGGCGCGGAGTCGTGGTGGCGGTGCTCGACGACGACGATGAGCCGGTCGGCGTCCCGGTGTCCTGCCCGGAGTTCGGGGTGGCGCAGGCGGTGACGACGAGCGCGACGGCGAGGGCGACGGCGGCGGCCGAGGCCGCGCGGAGGGTCTGCTTCCCGGTCATGGGGCCATCCCATCACGCCGGGCCGCGGACGCCGCGCGGACCCGCCGGGGTGCGCCGCCTTCGGGAGGTCCTGGCTGCGGGTTCTCCACAGCCCGGCGGATCCCCGCCGCTCGGCAGGGGGCGCCTGGCAGGATGGATGCATGAAAGCGCTCGGCTCCTGGCTCGCACGATGGTGGACGGTCGTGGTGCCGCTGGTCGGCGTCGTGGTCCTGGTGGCGTTCTGGGCGGTGGAGCTGAACACGGTGGCCGTCGTGGTGATCGCCGTCGTACTGGCCGGAACGGTGCTCGCCGCCGTGCAGCACGCCGAGGTGGTCGCCCACCGGGTCGGCGAGCCCTTCGGTTCGCTGGTCCTCGCGGTCGCCGTGACCGTGATCGAGGTCGCCCTGATCGTCACGCTGATGACCACGGGGAAGGATTCGCCCGAGCTCGCGCGCGACACCGTCTTCTCCGCCGTCATGATCACCATGAACGGCATCGTCGGGCTGTCGCTGCTGCTGAGCGCCTCCCGCCGCGAGTCGACCGCGTTCAACGCCCAGGGCAGCGGCGCGGCGCTCGCGACCGTCACCGCCCTGGCGACGCTCACCCTGGTGCTGCCGAGCTTCACGAGCACGCCGGGGCCCGTGTTCTCGGGCCCGCAGCTCGTGTTCGCGGCCGTCGCGTCCCTCGCCCTCTACGGGATGTTCGTCTTCACACAGACCGTCGCGCATCGCGACTTCTTCCTGCCCGTCGGCAGCAAAGGGCAGCCCCTGACGGAGGACGACCACGCGGCCGCGCCGTCGAACCGCACAGCGCTGATCAGCCTCGGGCTGCTGTTCGTCTCCCTCGTCGCCGTCGTCGGCCTGGCGAAGCTGGAGTCCACGCCGATCGAGCGGGCCGTGACCGGCATCGGTTTGCCGCAGTCCTTCGTCGGCGTGGTGATCGCCTTGCTGGTGCTCCTCCCCGAGGGCATCGCGGCGGCGAAGGCGGCGAACCGCAACCGCACTCAGACGAGCCTGAACCTCGCGCTCGGCTCCGCCATGGCCAGCATCGGCCTGACCATCCCGGCGATCGCCGTCGCCTCGATCTGGCTTCCTGGCGCACTGCACCTCGGTCTCGGCGCCAGTCAGATCGTGCTGCTCATCCTCACCGTGCTGGTCAGCATCCTGACGATCGTGCAGGGACGCGCGGTGCGGCTGCAGGGCGGCATCCATCTGGTCCTGTTCGCGGCGTTCATCTTCCTGTCGATCTCGCCGTAGGCGGATCCCCGACGAAGGTCAGCGCGGCCGCACCGCGGCGTCGAACAGCTGCGCGGCGGCGTCGAGGGCCGCGTCGGGCGTGCCGCCGCGCATGGCCGCGCTGGCGGAGGCGCCGTCGAAGAGCAGGGTCAGCTGCACGGCCAGCAGCTGCGGGTCGCCCGCGCCCGCGGCCACGGCCTGGCGCTCGAAGTACTCCGTCAGCCGGTCCTTGTAGCGCCGTGCCACGACCGCGGCGGGATGCTCCCGATCGCGCAGCTCGGTGGCCACGTTGACGAACGGGCAGCCGTAGAAGTCGCTCACCCGCGCCGCCTCGTGCAGGGCCTCGAACACGTGCAGCGTCCGCTCCCGCGGTGTGCCCTCGTCGTCGGGTGCGAAGTAGCCCGCGACCACCCCTGGGCCGTACTCCTGCAGCATCGTCGCGACGATCGCGTCCTTGCCGTCGAAGTGCTGATAGATCGACCGCTTCGAGACGCCCGCCTCCTGGGCCAGGCGGTCCACGCCGACCGCGTTGACGCCCTCGCGCACGAACAGGCGCGCGGCCGCATCCAGCACCCGCTCGCGCGGCTTCGGCTTGGCTCCCGCTGTCGTCGTCACGGATTCAGTCTACGGACAGGCTTGCGAAAAGTAAACCGATCTGTGTACATTGTCCCGGTACTCGATACACAGATCGGTTTACTTTTCCGGAAGGACTCCCCCATGACCGACATCACCGGACGCGTCGCCCTCGTCACCGGCGCCAACCGCGGCCTCGGCGCCGCCTTCGTCGCCGAGCTCCTCGAGCGCGGAGCCGCCAAGGTCTACGCCGCCGCGCGCCGCCCAGAGACGATCGCCACGGACGACCCGCGCGTGGTCCCGCTCGCGCTCGACGTGACCGACCCGAAGAGCATCGCCGCTGCCGCGGAGGCGGCCCCCGACGTCACCATCCTCGTGAACAACGCGGGGATCGCGGCGAACCAGTCGCTGGTCACCGGCGACCTGGACGAGGTCCGGCGCGAGCTCGACACCAACTACTGGGGACCTGTCCTCCTCACGCGTGCCTTCGCCCCGGCGATCGAGGCGAACGGCGGCGGCGCGATCGTCACCATGCACTCGGCCCTCAGCTGGCTGGCGACCGGCTCGTACAGCGCGTCGAAGGCCGCGATGTGGTCCGCGAGCAACTCGACCCGCGTGGAGCTGGCGCCCCGCGGCATCCAGGTCGTCGGCGTCCACGTCGGCTACGTCGACACCGACATGGCCGCGGACGTCACGGCGGACAAGGTGCCGCCGCAGCAGGTCGTCGCCGAGGCGCTCGACGCCGTGCAGGCCGGCGACGCCGAGGCGATCGTCGGCGACGTCGCGCGCCACGTGAAGTCGCGGCTGCACGAGGACGTCCGCGTGCTCTACCCCCAGCTGGCCAGGTAGGCCTCGCCGCCGAACCCCTCCGGCCGGATGCCCCAGCTCACGGTCCAGGTCTCGCCCGGCTCCAGCCAGCGCAGACCCGTTCCGGAGTTGAGGGCGTTCGCCGGAGCGGTCATCGGCTGGATCGCGAGGGCGACTCCCCCGGGTTTCGTCGCGAAGGACCGGTGCGTGAACACCTGAACGTAGCGGAAGGCGTCGTCGCCCCACAGCACGACCCGGCGCCCGTCGTCGGCAGCGAGCACGTGCTCCACCGGCCCGTCCGGCAGGTCGGCGAACCCGGTGTCGAGGTCGAGGTCGCTGACGCGACGGCCGGCCGAGAGGTCGAAGTCGGTCCCCTCGACCGGCAGCTGGGCGACGACGTTGCTGCGAGCGTCCACCTCGAAGCGCGAGCGCGCCGCGACCGTGACCGTGAGCTGCTCCGGCGTCACGTCGGCGATCCGGAGGTACGGATGCGCACCGACCGCGACCGGCGCCGGCCGGTCGCCCGCGTTGACGATCGCGTGGGTGACCTGGAGGCCGTCGGTGTGCAGCTCGTGCGTCACGGACGTCTCGAGCAGGAACGGATACCCCGGCTCCGGGAAGATCGTGGCGGACTGCGTCACGGTCGAGTCGGTGCGGTCGACCAGCTCGTACGGGCGGCGGCGGAGCAGGCCGTGGATGGCGTTCCGTTTGGCCGGCTCGGTCAGGTCGAGCTGACGCGGCTCCCCGTCGAGCTCCCAGCGGCCGTCGGCGACCCTGTTCGGCCACGGCACCAGCACGATCCCGCACGCCGACGGCGGCTGCTCGTGGACCCCGTACGGCTCGGTGAGGTCCGACTCGGCGAAGCGGAGCGACCGGATGCCGGCGCCCACCTGCGTGATCGTGGCGCTCAGGTCGCCGAAGTCGAGCTCGTACTGTTCGCCGGTCGCTGGTCGCATGCCACCAGGGTAGGCCTCAGGCGACGACGACAGGGAGACCCGCATCCCGCAACGCCTCGACGTCCTCCGGCGCAGCCGATATCCCCGTGACGAGCTCGGCGACCTCGCCGAGGGCGGCGATGCGGCCCAGGTGCGTGCGGCCGAGCTTGCTGCCGTCGGCCACCACGACCGCGCGCTCGGCGGAGCCCACCATCACGCGTTTGAGGTCCGCCTCTGGCAGGTTCACGTTGGTGATGCCGCCCGTCGGGTGGACGCCGGTGCAGCCGATGAAGGCCAGGTCGGCGTGGACGCGCTCCAGCAGCACGGCCGCGAGCGGCTCGACCAGCGAGTGCTGCAGGGGGCGGAGTGTGCCGCCGGTGACGACGACGTCGAAGCGCGGGATGGCGCGCTCCAGTTCGAGCGCGATGGTGAGCCCGTTGGTGATCACCGTCACCTGCTCCAGGTCCTCCCGCTCGACGAGCGCCCGCGCGATCGCCGTGGTCGTGGTGCCGACATCCAGGAGGACGCTGCTCCCGGAGGCGACCATGGCCGCCGCGGCCTGACCGATGCGGCGCTTCTCGTCCGCGGACGACTCCAGGGCCTCCTCGAAGCTGGCCTCGCGCATCCCGGCGGTCCTGAGCACCGCCCCGCCGTGGACACGCCGGATGCTCTGCTCGCGGTCGAGCGCGTCGAGGTCGCTGCGCACGGTGACGTCGGAGACCTGGAACGCCTCGCTGAGATCGGAGACGCGAGCGAAGCCGGCACGGCCGATCAGCTCCAGCATCCGCTCGCGGCGGAGCGCGGCGGGCAGCGGTTCGCTCATCCGCCCATGGTGGAACGCTTGCGGATTCTTGTCAATACGAAAGCATCCGCGTATCCTTCCTTTCGGAAACGAAAGGAACGCATGGCCGCGATCACGAAGCGTCCCACCCGTCTCTCCGACGGCCGGGAGCTCATCTACTACGACGACGCCGACACGGCCCTGTCGCCGGCGCGCAAGCCGGACGGCCGGGAGCCGGCCCCTCGTCCCGCGACCGCCACCATGCGGCAGGACCCGCTCACCGGCGAGTGGGTCTCGATCGCCGCAGCGCGGCAGAACCGCGTCATGCTCCCCCCGGCCGAGCTCGACCCACTCGCCCCCGCGACGCCGACCAACCCGTCGGAGATCCCCGACCTGTACGACGTCGCCGTCTTCGAGAACAAGTCGCCGTCGTTCGGTCCGCTGCTCGAGGACGGCAACGCACCCGAGGGCATCGAGGACCTCGCGCAGGTCGGCCTGGAACGCACCCGCGCCTCCGTCGGCCGCTGCGAGGTCGTCTGCTTCAGCCCGGCCACCGCCGGCGCGTTCGGGAGCCTCACACCGTCCCGCGCCCGGACGGTCATCGAGGCGTGGGCCGACCGGACCGCCGCGCTCTCCGCGCTTCCGGGCGTGCGCCAGGTCTTCCCGTTCGAGAACCGCGGCGAGGCGATCGGCGTCACGCTGCACCACCCGCACGGCCAGATCTACGCCTACCCGTACATCACCCCGCGCACCTCCGCCCTCATCCGCTCGCTCGACTCCTACGGGCCGACGCTGTTCGCCGACATCCTGGAGCGCGAGCGGGCGTCCGAGCGCGTGGTGCTCGCGGGCGAGCACTGGACCGCGTTCGTGCCGTTCGCCGCGCGCTGGCCGATCGAGATCCACGTGCTCCCCCACCGCCATGTCGCCGATCTGACCGAGACGAGCGCCGCCGAGCGCGACGAGCTCGCGACGCTGTACCTGCGCGTGCTCCGCGGGGTGGACGCGCTCTACGACTCCCCCACGCCGTACATCGCCGCGTGGCACCAGGCGCCGGTCGGCGTGCGTCGGGACGAGATCCGGCTCATGCTGCAGCTGACCTCGCCCCGCCGCGGCGCGGATAAGCTGAAGTTCCTGGCCGGCTCCGAGGCCGCCATGGGCGCCTGGGTGGGCGACATCCCGCCGGAGCGGGCCGCCGCCGCCCTGCGCGACGCCGTCGCGAAGGCGGACCGCGAGAATCCGGTCGGCGAGCTGCCCGTCTCCGTCACGGGGCTCGTGACCGAGCCCGTCGCCCCCGCATCCACGACCGACCGAGAGGCTGACCGATGACCGACCTGCGCACGGGTGTCCGCGACGACTTCGCCGAGGTGTTCGGCCGCGAGCCCGACGGTGTGTGGTCGGCTCCCGGCCGCGTCAACCTGATCGGCGAGCACACCGACTACAACCTCGGCTTCGTGCTTCCCTTCGCGATCAACCGCCGGACGGTCGCGGCCGTCGGAGCGCGAGACGACCGCATGCTGCGCGTCGGGAGCACGTTCGCCGACGAGCTGGTGGAGGTGTCCCTCGACGAGCTCCGCCCGGAGGTGCTGAGCGGCTGGTCGGCCTACCCGCTCGGCGTCGCCTGGGCTCTCGGCGAGTTCGGGGCCGACCTGCAGGCTGTGCCCGGGGTCGACATCCTGCTCGACTCCAACGTGCCGGTCGGCGCCGGGCTCTCGTCGTCCGCCGCGATCGAGAGCGCCGTGCTGGTGGCGCTCGACGAGCTCTGGCGGCTCGGCTTCGACCGCCGCACGCTCGCGCGGGTGGGGCAGCGCGCCGAGAACGTCGCCGTCGGCGCCCCGACCGGGATCATGGACCAGTCCGCCTCGCTCCTCGGCCGGCGCGACGCGGCCGTCTTCCTGGACTGCCGCTCGCTTGAGTCGCAGATCGTGCCGCTCGGCCTCGAGGAGGCCGGGCTCGAGATCCTCATCATCGACACCGGCGTCACGCACGCCCACGCGACCGGCGGGTACGCCGACCGGCGCGCCTCCTGCGAGGAGGGCGCTCGTGTGCTCGGCGTCGAGGCACTGCGGGACGTGTCGGTCGCCGACCTGGACCGCGCGCGCGAGGTGCTCGACGACGTGACGTTCCGTCGCGTCCGCCACATCGTCACCGAGGACCAGCGCGTGCTCGACACCGTGCGCACCCTGCGCGAGCAAGGCCCGCGGGCGATCGGCGAGCTGCTCGACGCCTCCCACGTCTCGATGCGGGACGACTTCGAGATCTCGGTGCCGGAACTCGACCTCGCCGTCGAGACCGCGCAGGCGAACGGTGCCATCGGCGCGCGCATGACCGGCGGCGGCTTCGGCGGCTCGGCCATCGCGCTGGTCCCGTCGGACGCGGTCAGCCGGGTGCAGGTCGCCCTGGACGGCGCCTTCGCCGAGCACGCCTTCGCCGCCCCCGACGTGTTCACCGTCGCGGCCTCCGAGGGCGCCCGCCGCGAGAGCTGACGCCGAGGTGTTGTTCACCTGGGGTTCACCGGGGGTTGGCAGAGTGGGGCCTGTGATGGGGGATGCTGCGCCGGAGGTGACCTGGCTGGACGCGGACACGGTCCAGGTGCGCCAGCCGAAGCTCTCGCACTGGGAGGCGCCCTTCCTGTTCCTGCTCTTCGGCCGCGAGCGCGCGCTGCTCATCGACACCGGTGCGACCACCGACGAGTCCGTCTTCCCGCTCCGCGCGACCGTCGAGGGGCTCATCGCCGAGTGGCTGCGCCGCAATCCCGTCGTGTTCGTCCGGCCCTATCCGCTCGTGGTCGCGCACTCGCACGCGCACCGCGACCACATCGCCGGCGACGCGCTGCTGCGGGACCGGCCGGGCACCACGGTCGTCGGGACCAGCCCCGCCGAAGTGATCGGCTTCTTCGGCTTCCGCTCGTGGCCGGACGACACGGTCGCGTTCGACCTCGGCCGCCGCGTCGTCGACGTCATCGGCGGCCCGGGCCACGAGCCCTCCGCCGTCGTGTTCTTCGACCGCCGCACCGGCATCCTGTTCACCGGCGACACGGTGCTCCCGGCGCGGCTGTACGTGCGCGACCTTCCGCAGTACCGGGCGACGATCGAGCGGCTGATCCGGTTCCGTGACGACCCGACGGCTCCCGTGCGGGAGCTACGCGGCGCGCACGTCGAGATGTCCTCCGCGCCAGGCGTCGACTACCCCGCGGGCACGGTCGAGCAGCCGGACGAGGCGCCCCTGCCGCTGCGGCCGGGCATCCTGGACCGCGTGCTCGCGGCGCTCGGCGAGCTGCGCGGCGAGCCGGGCGAGCGCGTCGTGCGCAAGCGGTTCGTGGTGGTGTTCGAGGGCTAAGGGCTGCGCGGCCGACCGCCGAGGAGGGTCAGCGTGAGTCCGCCGACGATCGCCGCGTACGTCGCGGCTGACAGGGCGAAGTCGCCGTTGTCGCTCCTCACGGTCCCCCGGCCGTCGGCTCGGCGCCAGTCGCAGACGCTGCCGAGCGGCCAGAAGCTCCGCTGTTCGCGGACCACCGCCGGGGTCTCCGAGACCACGGCGCCGGGAGGTGCAGTGCCGAAGCGGGAGCACGGGTTCTTCCATGCCGCACCCAGCTGCATCACGCCGGCGTACAGTCCGAATCCGACCAAGAGAACGCCGACGGTGACGGCGAGCGTACGGCGGGTGGACGACCTCATGCGTCGACGGTAACGGCGAGCACCGTCCTGGATCGTCCGCCTCCGGTCGGACGCGGCTCCGTCGTCAGGCCGACGCCGGCCCCGGCTCCACCGGCCCCGGCTCCACCGGCCCGGGCTCGCCGCCGGTGAGGCGGACCAGCTCGTCGAACGTGGTCGGGAACACCGTGTGCGCGTGGCCCGCCGCGGCCCAGACCTCCGGGTAGCCGGCGAGCGCCACATCCACCACGGTCCGCAGCGGCGCCGGGTGGCCGACGGGTGCGACGCCGCCGATCGTCTGGCCGGTCGCCGCCTTCACGGTGTCGGCGTCGGCGCGGCGGATGCGGCCACCGAGCCGCTCGCCGAGGAACTGCGTGTCGACGCGGTGCGCGCCGGAGGTCATCACGAGCAGCGGGTCCCCGTCGATGGTGAAGACGAGGGAGTTGGCGATCGCGCCGACCTCCACGCCCAGCTCCGCGGCGGCTGCGACGGCGGTCGGCGTCGCGGTCTCGAACCACCGCACCCGCGGCTCCACCCCGGCCGCGAGCAGCGCCGCCTCGACGCGCTCGACGGCCGGATGCGTGCGCTCGGCGTCGGTCACGCCAGCTCCCGCTCCGCGGACTCGACGACATTCTGCAGCAGGAGCGCGCGGGTCATCGGCCCGACGCCGCCCGGGTTGGGCGACACCCAGGAGGCGACCTCGGCCACATCCGGAGCCACGTCGCCCGCGACGACGCTCTTGCCGGTCACCGGGTCCTCCACGCGGCTGACGCCGACGTCGAGCACGATCGCGCCCGGCTTGACGTTCGCGGCAGTGACGAGGCCCGCGACGCCCGCCGCCGCGACGATGATGTCTGCGCGGCGAAGGTGGGCGTCGAGGTCGCGGGTGCCGGTGTGGGTGAGGGTGACGGTCGCGTTGAGCTCGCGGCGGGTGAGCAGCGAGCCGATCGGGCGGCCGACGGTGACGCCGCGGCCGACGACCACGACGTCCTTGCCGCGGATGTCGATGTCGTGGCGCAGCATCAGCTCGATGACTCCGCGCGGGGTGCACGGGAGCGGGGAGGTGATCGGGCGGTTCACGTTCAGCACCAGGCGGCCGAGGTTCGTGGGGTGGAGGCCGTCGGCGTCCTTCGCCGGGTCGACCAGCTCCAGGATCGCATCGGTGTCGAGGTGCCCGGGGAGCGGGAGCTGCACGATGAAGCCGGTGCAGTCCGGGTCGGCGTTGAGCTCCTCGACGACGGCCTCGAGCTCGGCCTGCGAGATGTCGGCGGGCAGGTCGCGGCGGATGGATGCGATGCCCACCTCTGCGCAGTCGCGGTGCTTGCCCGCGACGTACCACTGCGAGCCCGGGTCATCCCCGACGAGGATGGTGCCGAGCCCGGGGACGACGCCCTTCTCTCGCAGGGCGCTGACGCGCTCCTTCAGCTCCGCCTTGATCTCGGCGGCGGTCGCCTTCCCGTCCAGAATCCGTGCCGTCACGCTTTGCCTTTCATCCATTCCTCGCTTAATCCGCGTTTCAGGCACGAAACAGCGGAATAAGCGAGCAAGCGATTGTGGGGTGGGTCAGATCGAGGAGGGGAGCTCGACCGGGAAGCCCTCCTGGCCGGACGGGGTCAGGCCGGGGTAGAGCGGGAAGGCCGCGGTCAGAGCGTCGACGCGCGCGCGGAGGGCACGGGTGTCGGCGCCGGGGCGCAGCGCGAGGGCGATGATATCGGCCACCTCGGTGAACTCGGTGTCGCCGAAGCCGCGGGTCGCGAGCGCCGGCGTGCCGATGCGGAGGCCGGAGGTCACCATCGGCGGGCGCGGGTCGAAGGGCACCGCATTGCGGTTCACGGTGATGCCGACCTCGTGCAGCACGTCCTCCGCCTGCTGGCCGTCGAGCTCCGAGGTGCGCAGGTCGGCGAGCACCAGGTGCACGTCGGTGCCTCCGGTGAGCACGTCGACGCCTGCGGCGCGGGAGTCCTCGGCGGTCAGGCGCTCGGCCAGGAGCTGCGCGCCGCGGATGGTGCGCTGCTGGCGGTCCTTGAACTCCTCCGTCGCGGCGAGCTTGAACGCGGTCGCCTTGGCCGCGATCACGTGCATGAGCGGTCCGCCCTGCTGGCCGGGGAAGACGTTGGAGTTGAGCTTCTTGGCGAGCTCCGTGTCGCGGCTGACGATGAAGCCGGAACGCGGGCCGCCGATGGTCTTGTGCACCGTGGAGCTGACGACGTCGGCGAACGGCACGGGCGACGGGTGGAGACCGGCGGCGACGAGGCCGGCGAAGTGCGCCATGTCGACCCAGAGCTTGGCGCCCACCTCGTCCGCGATCTCGCGGAAGGCGGCGAAGTCGAGCTGGCGCGGGTAGGCGGACCAGCCGGCGATGATGACCTGCGGCTTGTGCTCCAGCGCCTTGTCGCGCACGACGTTCATGTCGACGAGGAAGGTCTCCGGGTCGACGCCGTACGACACGGCGTTGTAGAGCTTGCCGGAGAAGTTGAGCTTCATCCCGTGGGTGAGGTGGCCGCCGTGGGCGAGCTCCAGGCCCAGGATGGTGTCGCCCGGCGTCGCGATCGCCGACAGCACTGCGGCGTTGGCCGAGGCGCCGGAGTGCGGCTGGACGTTGGCGTACTCGGCGCCGAACAGGGCCTTCGCCCGGTCGATCGCCAGCTGCTCCGCGATGTCGACGTACTCGCAGCCGCCGTAGTAGCGGCGGCCCGGGTAGCCCTCGGCGTACTTGTTGGTGAGCACCGAGCCGACCGCTTCGAGCACCGCGCGCGGCACGAAGTTCTCGGAGGCGATCATCTCGAGGTAGTCGCGCTGGCGACCGAGCTCGAGCTGCAGCACCTCGGCGATCTCCGGGTCGACCTCGGAGAGCGGGGCGGTGAAGGTGGAGGGCAACGTGTCGGTCAAAACCGGCTCCTTCGGACAGGGGTGGACCATCTGCGTATCGACCCAGGCGCGCGGCCGAATCCACCCGTGTTCAAGGAGGTTGCGTGTCGCTCCCCGATGGTGACCATCTGAGCGCCAGTTGCGACCTGGCCAGCATAGCAAAGCGGGCCGGGGGCGGAACCCTTGCCCATAAGTAAAGGCTCCTGCAATACTCGCTGTGGCCGACCCTCGTGGGGCGGGCGACGTCGGCCCCCAGTCCCCGACGTGCAAGGAGCCAGCGTGGTCGTGCCCCGCCCTGTCCGCATGGACCAGCTGGATGCCGCCCCCTTCACCCTCTCCCCCGCCGCCCGCATCAGCGTGGCCGGGCCTGGCGCCCACGACGTCGCCGTTCTGCTGCGCGCAGAACTCGCGACGGATTGCGGCCGCGAGCCCGAGATCGTGGACGAGCCTCCGGCATTCGGCGACATCGCCATCGTGATCGCGCCGGGCGAGGGGCCGCACGCGGACGGCTCCGACAGCGAGGAGGGCTACACGCTCGAGGTCGCCGCAGAGGGCGTGCGCATCGGCGCGGCCACCCCGGCCGGCGCGTTCTGGGGTGTGCAGACTCTCCGGCAGCTGCTGCCCGCGGCCGGCGGCGACGCGCTCGCGATCGACGCGGTGAGCGTCCACGATCATCCCCGCTTCCGATACCGCGGGGCGATGCTGGATGTGGCCCGCCACTTCTTCACGCCCGCCGAGGTCGAACGGTTCATCGATGCGATCGTGCTGCTCAAGGTCAACCATCTCCACCTGCACCTGACCGACGACCAGGGCTGGCGCATCCAGATCGAGTCGTGGCCCGACCTGACCCGCATCGGCGGCTCCACCGGCAGCGACGGCAGCCGCGGCGGCTTCTACACGCAGCGCGAGTTCCGCGACCTCGTCGCATATGCCGCGGCCCGGCACGTGACGATCGTGCCGGAGATCGACATGCCCGGGCACACCAACGCCGCGCTCGCGTCGTATCCCGAGCTCACGGCGGACGGCGTCGCGCCGGAGCTCTACACCGGCCGGGAGGTCGGTTTCAGCAGCCTCCTGTCGCGCGACGAGACGACGCGACGGTTCGTTCGCGACGTCGTGCGCGAGGTCGCCGCGCTCACCCCCGGGCCCTTCCTGCATCTGGGCGGCGACGAGGCGCTCAGCACCGCGCCCGGTGACTTCGCCGAGTTCGTTCAGGATGCCGCCGCCGTCATCGCCGCGAACGGCAAGACCCCGGTCGGCTGGCACGAGGTGGGGAAGGTCGAGGGACTTCCCGCGGGGACCGTCGGCCAGTACTGGGACTTCACGACTCCCCGCGACCGCGCGGCCGACCTCGCTCTCGCCTTCGTCCGCAACGGCGGGTCCGTCATCCTGTCGCCCTCGGACGTCGCCTACCTCGACATCGTGTACGAGGACGGCGACCCGATCGGCCAGGACTGGGCCGGCGGTCCGACCACGCTCCGCGACTCCTACGTCTGGGACCCGGCGCGCATCGTGCCCGGGCTCGGCGACGCGCACATCCTCGGCGTCGAGGCGCCGCTGTGGACTGAGACCGTCCCGACCATCGACGACGTCGAGGAGATGGTGTTCCCGCGTCTCGCGGCCGTCGCCGAGATCGGGTGGTCGCCCGCCTCGGCCGACACCGAGCCGGTCGAGGCCGCGCGCGACCTGGAGGAGTTCGCCGAGCGGCTGGCCGCGCTGGCCGAACACTGGGACGCTGCAGGGACGGGCTACCGTCGCGTGCCGGAGGTGCCGTGGCGGCAGCTGGCCACGGAGCCCGGCGCCGGCTGAGCGGACACCGCGCAGGTCACGGGTACCCGATGAACCAGAGCAGCACGAGCGCGACCGGCTGCAGCGCGATGCAGGTCAGCAGCGCGGCCTTCCGCGCCTTCCGGTGGCGCGTCAGCCCGCGGGCGCCGGCCAGCGGCGCGAGCGGCAGCAGCAGCCGGAACGTGCTCTGCTGCGGGAGGAACACCGCGAACAGGTAGAGCCCGTAGCTCGCCGCGTACGCGATCACCTCGGTGCCGAGGGCGCGCACGGAGGGCCGGGTCAGGATCCAGGTGTAGCCGGCGACGATCCCGATCACGATCAGCGCGCCGAGGATGCTCAGGTACCGCCAACTGAGCAGGAACCACGGGGTCAGCGGGACGAACGCGACGTTGCCGATGAAGCCGGTCCACCACGACAGCTCGGTGCTGACGTACGCGTCGCCCGTACCGGTGACGACCGCGGCGATGATCGGCCACGCCATCCCGGCGACCGCCATCAGAGCCCCGGTGACGAGCATGGTGAGCTGCTCGCGGGGCCGGAACGTCTCAGCGCCGCGGCGGGCTCTCACGAAACGCACGACGAGGACGATGGCGAGAGCCAGCGGCAGCGCGAGCGCGCCGGGCCGCGTGAACGCCGCGGCCACCCCGAACGGCAGCATCACCCAGTAGCGGCGGTGGATCATGGCGAGCAGTGCGGCGAACATCAGGAAGAAGAACAGCGTCTCGGCGTACGCGATCTGCAGCACGAAGGACAGCGGGCTGAAGCAGAAGAACGCCGTCGCCCAGAACGCGCTCGACACTCCCGCGCGGGCCGCCACGAGGCGGAACAGCACGACGCTCGCCGCCGCCCCGAACACGATCGCCACGGTGAAGCCGGCCGGATAGAAGCCGAGACCGGTGACGAACATCAGCCCGCGCACGATCAGCGGGAACAGCGGGAGGAACGCCCACGGGTTCTGCTGCACCGAGCCGTCGCTGTCGAGCGGGAGCGAGGTCGGGTAGCCCTGCTCGACGATCTGGCTGTAGTAGGAGCCGTCCCACGAGCCGGAGAACGTGAAGAACGTCGGGTTCATCCGGGGACTGGCGAACTCCCAGTGCCCGACCGTGGCGGCGATGAACAGCGCGAGCATCAGCGCCGTCGTCAGCAGCCGCGAGACGGCATAGAGGACCAGGACGGCCGCCCACCACGGGACCTCGCGGCCGGCGAAGCGCAGCCGGCGCGGAACTCCCAGCGGTTCGGGGGCGACCGGTCGCCTGGTGCTCGTCGTGCCCGCTGTCATCGTCCCATCCGGTTCGGCCGTCCGCTGTACGCCTCTTGGATGGTACCCGTCGGGACGGGTCCGCGGGCACGGGTTGACGCGGCGCCGGGATCAGGGACGGCGCTCCATGCGGCCCACGATCGCGACGAGCACGACCGACACGAGCAGCAGCCCGACGTAGCACCACGGCAGCACCATGAGCCCGCCCGCGTCGAAGATGAGCGAGCCGACCAGTGCGCCGCCGCCGATCCCGATGTTGAACGAGGTCGTGTACAGCGCGCTCGCGGTGTCGCGGAACGCCGGCGACGAGGTGTGCAGGAGACGCGTCTGCAGCAGCGGCGGGAGCGCGCCGAAGGCCAGGCCCCAGAGCAGGAACGCGACCAGGGCGGCGACCGGCTGCGCGGCGACCAGGGCGAGCACCGCGACGGACAGCCCGGTGACCAGCAGCGTCACGATCAGCCCCAGCTGCGGACGCGGACCGAGCACGGACCCCGCGAGCAGCAGGCCGCCCGCTCCGGCGATGCCGTAGACGAAGAGCAGGGCTCCGACGTTCCCCGCGGGCACGCCCATCGGCCCGGTGAGGAAGGGCACGACGAACGTGTAGAAGGCATAGTGGCCGACCATCGTCACGGCCGCGATCCCGCACACCATGACGACCGCGGGGATGCTGCGGTCGCGCACCCGAGGCGCCGAGCGGTCCCGGCGGCGGGGCGACGCGCCGTCCGCATCCCGCTGCACAGCGGGGAGGAACCGCCAGATGACCAGCGCGCCCACGACCATCAGACCGGCCAGCAGCCCGAACGACAGCCGCCAGCCGAAGACGTGCCCCGCGAAGGTGCCGAGCGGCACGCCGAGCACGAAGGCGAGCGTCCCGCCGCCCAGCGTGATCGACACCGCGCGGCCGATCTGCTCCTTCGGCACCAGGTGCCCGGCGTAGGCGCCGACGATCGACCAGAACATGCCATGCGCGACTCCTCCGAGGATGCGCGAGCCGACGACGAACTCGTAGCTCGGCGCGATCGCGGTGAGCCCGTTCGAGACGGCGAGCACCACCAGGATGCCGATCAGCAGCCCGTGCCGCGGCCAGCGCCGGGTGAGCGCGGTGAGAGGCGTGCTCGTCACCACGACCGTGAACGCGAACACGGTCACCAGCAGGCCGATCTGCGCCTCGCTCACCCCGAGGGAGGCACTCATGTCGGGCAGGAGCCCGGTCGGGATCATCTCGCTGGTCACCGAGAGGAAGGTGGCGGCGGCGAGGGCGATCAGCCCCGTCCAGGGGAATTTCGGCGCGACGCGCGCCGGGGTCGTCGAAGTGGCAGTCATACCGGATCTGTCCAACGGATGGCGTTCCCCGGCCATTCCGCGCGGTGCGCGTCCCGGAGTCGCCGGGGGGAATGGCGGGTCGACTACGCGCCGATGTGCGCGCCCAGGGCCGTGCGGGAACCGCCGACCACTCCCGATTCTACCGGAGGCCGTCAAGCACGGCGGCGGTGTCCGTGATCTCGATCAAGGGGGCGTACAGGGCCATCGCATCCAGGGCACGCCGGTGGTCGTCGTCGCTCAGGCCGGCGCAGGCGTCCGCGGCCACCCGGATGTGCACGCCCGCGTCGGCGGCGCCGAGGGCCGTGCTGAGCACGCAGCAGTCGGTGGAGACACCGGCGAGCACCACCTCCGCCGAGCCGCGCAGCGCCTCCCGCAGCGACGGGCCCCACTTGCCGAAGGTCGGCTCGGTGACGACCGCGTGGCCCGTGTCGCGGAACGCGAGCACCAGGTCGTAGATCGGGTCGTCCGCGGGGACGAGCGCGAACGGCCACTGCTCGTAGTACGGCACCCAGGCGCCTTCCGGACGCTCGGGCGCGCTGAAGCGCGTGAAGACGACGCGGTCGCCGAACGCGGGCACGAGGCCCGCGATGGCCGCCTCCGCCTCGGCGAACCGCGGCGTGAACCACGCGCTCGCCGGATCGCCGAACACCTGCTGCATGTCGACGACCACGAGGGTCGCGTCGTCGGTCACCGCTGCTCCTGGCGTCGCACGGCGTTCCGCGAGAAGAGCAGGGTGCCGAGGTAGCCGATCACGAGGGCGACGAGCACGCCGAGGTTGGCGAACGCCCAGTCCCCCTGCTTGCCGCCGATCGGACCGAGAAGGTAACCCTGCCAGCTCAGCCAGTCGGCGTAGGTGTTCGTCACCAGGCCCCAGCCGATCGCCGTGCCGATGACGATGAGCGCGATCGGCAGCCAGCGCACGGACCCGTAGCGCCCGTTCCTGTCGTACAGCTCGGCCTCCGCGTAGTCGCGCTTGCGCAGCTGGATGTCGGCCACGAAGATGCCGCACCACGCCGCGATCGGCACGCCCAGGGTGATGAGGAAGCCCTGGAACGGCCCGATGAAGTCGGTGGCGAAGAGCACGACGTAGATGGCGCCGGCGGTCATGATGACGCCGTCGATGCCTGCCGCGACGTACCGCGGCACGCGAACGCCCACGCTCAGCAGCGCCAGCCCGGAGGAGTAGATGTCGAGCACCGCGCCGCCGACGAGGCCGAGCACGGCGACGATCACGAACGGCACCAGGAACCAGGTCGGGAGCAGCGTGGCGAGCGCGCCGATCGGGTCCGCCCCGATCGCCTGACTCAGCTTCGTGGACGACCCGGCGAGCAGGATGCCGAAGATCAGAAGGATGACGGGCGCGAGGGAGGAGCCGAACGTCGTCCACCCCACCACCGCTCCGCTGCGGGAGGAGCGCGGAAGGTAGCGGGAGTAGTCCGCCGCCGCGTTCACCCAGCCGAGCCCGAAACCGGTGAGCATGAAGACGAACCCGCCGATCACGTGAGGCGTGTCGCCGGCGGGGAGCGCGGCGACCGCACCGAGGTCGATGTGGTTCAGCACGAGCAGGATGTAGAGGACCGTGAGCACGCCGGTCACGATCGTGATCACCATCTGCATGCGCATGATCAGGTGGAAGCCGACCACCCCGCCGACGATGACGAGAGCCACGACGACGATGAGCGCCACCAGCTTGGTGACGATGCCGCCCTCCCAGCCGAGCTGCTGGAACACCGTCGCGGTGGCGAGCGCCGCGAGGGAGACGAGCACCGTCTCCCAGCCGACCGTCAGGAGCCAGGACAGGAACGACGGGACGCGGTTGCCCTCGACTCCGAACACGGCCCGGCTGAGCACCATCGTCGGGGCCGAGCCGCGCTTGCCCGCGAGCGCGATGACCCCGCACAGCAGGAAGGAGGCGACGATGCCGACCACGCCGATGATGGTCGCCTGCCAGAACGAGATGCCGAAGCCGAGCAGGAACGAGCCGTAGCTGAGCCCGAACACCGACACGTTCGCGCCGAACCATGGCCAGAACAGGTCGCGCGGCCGTCCCTTCCGCTCGCTCTCGTGGATGGTGTTGAGCCCGTTGAGCTCGACGTTGAAGGCGGACGCCGCGCCGGTCCGGGCGTCGGGCGTGTCCTCGCCGGTGGTGGTCATGCACCGATCGTGGTGCACGCTGCGGCGATCGTCAACATCCGACGCGCCTAAGGCCGCCCAGGGGTTCAGGACCCGGATGCCCGTTCCTGCGAAGTCCTTGTCGCGAGTGGCGACCGCATCGGCCTCTGCAGCAATCGCCGTGGCGGCGATCATCGCATCGGCCAGCGCGATCGGGCGTCCTGCCGCCGCCCGGAGCGATCGGATCGTCGCACACTCCGCGGCGGCGACGGGACCGAATGAGAGCGTGCGCGCGTGGAAGTACCCCAGAATCTCGAGGATGACCTCGGCCTTGCGCTCCGACGGGTGGCCGTCCTGCATGCGATTGGCTCCGGTAAGCATCTCCATCACGGTGACCGCCGAGATTCGCAGCTCGTTCTCGCCGACAGAGGCCATCCAGGAAAGCACTCGCGGGTTCGGTTCGGGTTTGGCGAATTCCGATAGGACGTTCGTGTCAAGAAGGATCATTCGTCCATCGCTTCCACCCGGTTTCGGATGAACTCCACGAAGCCCAGCTTCTTGTAGTTCGGCCGCGGGTCGACGGGCTCCCCGACGGCCACCCGTCCGGCGATGTATTCGAGCTCCTCGCCGACCGTCCGGCTCTCGCCACGTGCCATGGTCTCGATGGTCTCGTAGATGTCCACGTCCAGATCGACGACGACGGAAATCTGCTTCATCATGAATGCCCCCTGAATGCAGACATATTTTGGATATCAATCGATCCTAACAGCCCCTACGGATACCGCTACCCTGATCTGGTGACCGACTCGTCCCCCTCCAACCACTGGGTGCTCACCTTCAGCTGCGCCGACCGCCCGGGCATCGTGCACGCCGTCAGCGGGTCGATCGTGGCGGCCCGCGGCAACATCACCGAGAGCCAGCAGTTCGCGAGCACCGACACCGGGCGCTTCTTCATGCGCCTGCAGGTCGAGTCGGAGGCCAGCCGGGGCGAGTTCGAGGAGGCCCTCGCCCCCGTCGTCGAACGGTTCGGGATGACGCACCGCGTCGACAACGTCGGCCGCCCGCTGCGCACCCTCGTGCTGGTCTCGAAGGCGGCGCACTGCCTCAACGACCTGCTGTTCCGGCAGCGCGCCGGCCAGCTGCCGGTCGAGATCCCGCTGGTGCTCTCCAACCACGACACCCTGAGCGATCTCGCCGGGTTCTACGGCGTCCCGTTCGAGTCGCACCCGGTGAGCGACGCAGAGGAGAAGGCGGCCTTCGAGCAGCGCATCCTGGAGGCGGTCGAGGAGCACGACATCGAGCTGGTCGTGCTCGCCCGTTACATGCAGATCCTGTCGCCCGAGCTGTGCGAGAAGCTCGCGGGGCGCGCGATCAACATCCATCACTCGTTCCTGCCCGGCTTCAAGGGCGCGAACCCCTACCGCCAGGCCCACGCCCGCGGCGTGAAGCTGATCGGCGCGACGGCCCATTTCGTCACGAGCGACCTCGACGAGGGGCCCATCATCGAGCAGAACGTGGTGCGCGTGGACCACACCAACACCGTGCAGGAGCTCGTGGCGATCGGCCAGGACGAGGAGAGCCGCACCCTGACGCAGGCGGTGAAGTGGTTCGCCGAGGACCGCGTCCTGCTCGACGGCGCCAGGACGATCATCTTCCGGTAACGGCGGCCCCGTAAACTGGAGCGGTGACTTCTGCGCCCGATCAGCATCCCGCCGTCAAGGTGGGCGTCAACGACGTGCTCCGGTTCGTGCTCGAACTGTTCGCCATCGTCTCGCTCGGCCTCTGGGGCTTCCTGGCGTGGCCGCTGCCCTGGAACATCCTGGTCGGCATCGGCGCTCCCGCGATCGCGATCCTGCTCTGGGCGCTGTTCCGCTCGCCGAAGGCGGTGCTGCACGTCGACGCGTTCGTGAAGGCGATCGTCGAGATCGTCGTCATGGGGTCCGCGGCCTTCGCCTGGTGGGACCTCGGCCAGCCGGTCGTCGCGATCGCGTTCGCGGTGGTCGCCACGGTCAGCGGCGTCCTCAACGGACGGCGCGAGTTCGCATGAGCGGCCTCGTCGTCCACAGCGCCCGCAAGCTCGATGCCGACGGCCGCTCCGATGACTTCTGGCTGGTGGCCGACGGCGCGCACATCACGACCACCGGGACGGGCACGGGATGGCGCACGCACGCAGGCGCGGCCGACGTCACCGTGATCGACGGCCAGGGCCGCTGGCTCACCCCCGGCTTCATCGACCTGCACTGCCACGGCGGCGGCGGTCACCCCTACGACGACGGCGTGGAAGAGATGCGCGCCGCCCTCGCCACCCACCGCGCTCACGGCACCACCCGGTCGCTCGTCTCGCACGTCGCGAATCCGCTGGCCTCCCTGCGGGAGAGCCTCGGGATCGTCGCCGAGCTGACCGCGACCGACCCCCTGGTGCTGGGTTCCCACCTCGAGGGTCCCTTCCTGGCGCCGGAACGCCGGGGCGCGCACGACGCGCGCTTCCTGCGCGACCCGGAGCCGGAGGCGGTCGAAGAGCTGCTCGGTGCCGCGCGCGGCACGCTCCGCACCGCCACCATCGCCCCGGAACTGCCGAACGCGCTGGAGGCGATCGGCGTACTGATCGAGGCCGGCGTCGTCGTCGGCGTCGGGCACACCACCGCCGACTACGCGCAGACCGCTCGCGCGTTCGAGGTGGGCGCACGGCTGCTGACGCACGCTTTCAACGCCATGCCGGGCATCCACCACCGCGCCCCCGGGCCGGTGATGGCGGCCATCGAGAACCCCGAGGTGACCCTGGAGCTCATCCTCGACGGACTGCACGTGCACCCGTCGGTCGCCGCTCTCCTGTTCCGCGAGGCGCCGGGCCGCGTCGCGCTGGTGACCGACGCGATGGCCGCGGCGGGAGCGACCGACGGCGACTACCGGCTGGGCGGCCTCAACGTGACCGTGCACGACGGACTGGCCGTGCTCTCCGGAACCGACACGATCGCCGGCTCCACCCTGACCCAGGATGCGGCCCTCCGCAACGCCGTCACCCTCGCCGGCGTCGACCCGGTCGCCGCGGTGACCGCCCTGACCCGAACCCCGGCGCGGGTGCTCGGCGAGGACCACCGCCTCGGCCGGCTGCACGCCGGCTACCTGGCCGACGCCGTGCTGCTCGACCACGACTGGCGCGTCCGCACGGTCGTCGCCGACGGCGCCGTCCTCGCCGGCTGACCCGGCCGTCAGAGGGTCTGCCAGGCGGGCTTGTTGGCGTAGGCGTAGCGGTAGTAGTCGAGGTTGCGCAGCCGTGAGGCGGCGGCCTCGTCCACCAGCACGGTCACGTGCGGGTGGAGCTGGACAGCCGAACCGGGGTTGGAGGCCGACACCGGCCCCTCCACCGCACCGGCCAGCGCCTCCGCCTTGCCCTCGCCGAAGGCCAGCAGCAGCAGATGCCGCGCCTTCAGGATCGTCGAGAGCCCCTGAGTGATGCAGTGCATCGGCACGTCGTCCTCCGAGGCGAAGAACCGGGCGTTGTCCTTGCGGGTCTGCTCGGTCAGCGTCTTCACCCGCGTGACCGAAGCGAACGACGACCCGGGCTCATTGAACCCGATGTGCCCGTCCGTCCCGATGCCCAGCAGCTGCACGTCCACCCCGCCGGACTGGGCGATGGCCTTCTCGTAGTCGGCTCCGGCGTGCTCGATGCCCTCCAACGACCCGTTCGGCACGTGGATGAGCGACGGCGTGAGCCCCAGCGGCTCCACCACCTCCCGCGTGATCACCGCCCGGTACGACTCGGGATGATCGGCCGGAAGCCCCACGTACTCGTCCAGCGCGTAGCCGCGCACGTGCGACACGTCGATGCCGCGCTCGCGGATGCCGCGCTCCAGAGCCCGGTACACCACGAGCGGCGTCGAGCCTGTCGCCAGCCCCAGCACGGCATCCGGCTTGGCGGCGATCAGATCCAGAATGCTGCCCGCGGCGAGCTCGCCCGCAGCATCCTGGTCGCGGACGACGACGATTTCGGCCATCAGTTCTCTCCTACGAGGGCCGCTCCGAGCGCGGCGACGGGGGTTCCTTCCGGGACGAGGCGCACCCGCGCGGGAAGGTCGAGCGACGCCAGGAACGGCGACGTGCGCTCCCAGTCGTGCAGCACCTCGTGGACGTCACCGAGCAGGCGCTCCCCCAGGTGGCTCAGTCCGCCGCCGATCACGACGGTGCCGACGTCGACGGTGAGCACGAGGATGCGCACCGCGGAGGCGATGCCCGCAGCCAGCCTAGCCTTGATCGCCTGGGCCTCGCGGTCGCCGTCGGAGGCCGCGGCGAACACGGCGCGCACCGGCAGCGGATCGTCGGTCGGCCACTGGCGGGCGATGCCGGAGCCGCTCGCGACGGTCTCGAGGCAGCCGCGCTGGCCGCAGCCGCACAGGGCGCCCGCCGGGTCGACAGGGATGTGGCCGATCTCGCCCGCGATCCCGGTGCTCCCCCGCCACAACCGGCCGTCGACCACGATGCCCGCCGCCATCCCGGTGCCGAGGTTGAGGAACGCCATCGTGCCGCTGAGCCGCAGCAGGTGGTAGGTGCCGAGGGCCGCCGCCTTGACGTCGTTCTCGACGCGGACGCCCACACCGAGCCGGCCGGCCAGCATGCCGCCGAGTTCGAGCCGCTCGAGCCCCAGGTTGACGGCGTGGGCGACGTGACCGGAGACGGTGTCGACCATCCCGGGCACGCCGACGCCGATGGACTGGAAGCCGGCCGGGGTCAGCCCGGTGAGCTCGCCGATGCGCGACACGGCCGTGACGGCCGTCTCGACGACCGCCGCGTGCCCGAACCCCGTGGCCAGACGCACGCGCTGCGCGAGCGCGCCGCTCTCGTCGACGGCGACCGCGTCCGTCTTGGTCCCGCCGATGTCGATCCCGAGCCTCACGAGCCGCGACCGAGCAGTTCGAGCAGCGCCTGGCCGACCAGCCGGGAGGCGCCGAAGGTGGCGATGTCCGCGTACGCGCGGTCGGGTGCAGGCCAGCCCATGTCCACGACGACCACATTCTCACGTTCCGCGCGCAGGCGGTCGATCGCCGCACGGGCGAAAGCGTGACGGTGGAGGTCCTTCCCGACGACGAGCACGGGCAGCGACGCGTCGAGCGCGAGCGCGGAGTCGGCCCCTTCGGTGAGCACCACGACCGGCTGCGCCGCGAACGCCGCGGCAGCCGGATCCCGAGGTGCGCCCTCCGCCGCCGCGAACGGCCCCCACGGGGCGACCCCGACCGCGATGTTCGCCACGGTCTCCACCCGCACCACCGAGTACGCCGCACCTCCGTGCGCCCTCACCCACTCCCGTCCTGTTTCGCTCACGTCGAACGCCCCCACCACCGAGTCCGCAGAGACTGCACGGTCCTCCGGCGTGTCGCGTGCAGTCTGTGCGGACTGGACGGGGGCGGACTGGACGGGGGCGGACTGGACGGGGGCGGACTCGACGGAGGCGGAGAGGGCGTGGACGCGCTGAGCGGCATCGGCGAGGCGAGCGGGGGTGAGGCGGGAGGCGGCGACCGCGTCTGCGATGGCGTCCTCGATCGCCTGCAGCTGGGCGTCGGTGTTCTCGGTGCCGATGCAGAGCAGGTCGCAGCCCGCGGCGAGCGCGAGGACGGCGGCCTCCGGGATGCCGCGCTCCCCGCTCGCGCCGTGCATATCCAGCGCGTCGGTGACGATCACGCCCTCGAAGCCGAGCTCGTCGCGCAGCATCCCGAGGATGGCCGGGCTCATGGTGGCGGGTAGCTCCGGGTCGAGCTGCGGCAGCAGGATGTGCGAGGTCATCACGGCCCGGGCACCGGCCTCGACCGCGGCGCGGAAGGGCACCAGCTCCCGCTCGCGCAGCACCTCGACCGGCACGTCGACGACGGGCAGTTCCAGGTGCGAGTCCGCGGCGGTGTCGCCGTGACCCGGGAAGTGCTTGGCGGCAGCCGCGATGCCGGTGGACTGCAGTCCGCGCGTCCACGCGGCGGCATGCCGCGCGACGAGCTCGGGCGAGGCGCCGAAGCTGCGCACCCCGATCACCGGGTTGTCCGGGTTGGAGTTGATGTCGACGTCGGGGGCGAAGTCGAGGGTCACGCCCGCGCTGCGCAGCTCCTCCCCCACCCGGCGGCCGGCGCGCTCGGTGAGAACGGTGTCGTCGAGGCGGCCGAGCACGGCGTTGCCCGGGAACGGCGACCCGGTGGCGTAGTGGAGCCGCGTGACGTCGCCGCCCTCCTCGTCGATCGCGATGACCGCGTCGGGGTTGGCGGCGCGGATGGCGCCGGTGAGGGCGCGCAGCTGCTGGATCGATGCGATGTTCTGCCCGAACAGGCAGACCCCGCCGAGCCCGGCGCGCAGCCGGGCCTCGAGCCAGGCGGGCAGGGTGGTGCCGACGAAGCCGGGCAGCAGGGTCGCGGCGATGCTCCTGCGCAGCTCCGCGTCCGCCGGGGCGGTCGTGACGGAGGTCCCGCTCACCCCTTCACCGCCCCGCTCACCAGGCCGCTGGTCATCCGGCCCTGCACGATCAGGAAGAAGATGATCACCGGGACGGCGACCAGCGTCGACGCCGCCATGACCTGCCCCCAGTCGGTGGCGCGGGACGCGGACTGCTGCACGAAGCCGCGGAGCCACAGCGGCAGGGTCGCGCTGCTCGACTGCGGAAGGATGACGAGCGCCACGGTGAACTCGTTCCACGCCTGGAGGAACGCGTACACCCCGGAGGCGACGAGGCCCGGCGCGAGCAGCGGGAAGGTGATCCGCAGGAACGCCTGCGTGCGGCTCAGGCCGTCCACCATCGCCGCCTCCTCCAGATCGGCGGGGATGCCGGCGACGAAGCCGCGCAGCATCCAGATCGTGAACGGCACGACGGCGGCGATGTAGAGGATGCTGACGCCGACGACGGTGTTGAGGAGACCGAGCGTGCCCATCAGCTTGTACTGCGCGATGAAGAGACCCTCGGCGGGCAGCATCTGGATGAGCAGCACTGCGAGCACGAAGGAGCGCCGCCCGCGGAACTTGAACCGGCTGATCGCCAGCGCGGCGAGGAACGCGAACGCCAGGCAGCACACGACGGTGATGAGCGCGACGGCCAGGCTCATGCCCAGCGCCGGGAAGAACGTCCCGCCGGCGACGACGGCGGTGAAGTTGTCGAACGAGCCCCCGAACGGCAGCCAGGTGGGCGTGGTGTTCTGCAGGATGACGTTCGGCAGCAGCGCCGAGTTCACCATCCAGTACACCGGGAAGACCCAGATCAGCGCGAGCACGACCCCGAGCGCGCCGAGCAGCACGCGCGAGGGGCGGATGCGGCGGCGCGGGCGCGGGCGCGCCGTGGCGGCGGACGTTCTGGTCGAAGTCGCGGCGGTCACGATTCGTCCTCCTTGAGCAGCGAGCGGACGTAGAACCAGCTGAGGGCGACGGTCAGCACGAGCACGAAGACGCTGACGGCGCTCGCCATCGCGAAGTCGCTCGAGCCGACGCCGAGCTGGTAGATGTAGGTGCCGAGCAGGTTGGTCTCGCTGGCGATCGAGCCCTTGTCCTGCAGCAGCTTGATCTGGGCGAACACGCGCAGGTCCCAGATGATCTGCAGCAGCAGCACGATCCCGAGCACCGGCCGGATGATCGGCAGGATGATGTAGCGCAGCCTCTGCCAGCCCCGAGCGCCGTCCATCTGCGCGGCCTCGACGACCTCCGTGGAGACCTGGGTCAGGCCGGCGTAGACCGAGAAGGCGACGAAGGGGACGCTCATCCACACGATGATGACCATCGCGACGAAGAAGAACGAGAGCGGGTTCTGCAGCCAGTTGTGGTCCTGGAAGTCGAGGCCCCACGAGGTCAGCGTGTAGTTGATGACGCCGCGACGCCAGTCGAAGAGCCAGTTCCAGACGGTCATCGCGGCGACGACCGGCATGGCCCAGGCGAGCAGCAGGGCGACCTGCAGGATGATGCGGACGGTCCGTCCGACGGCGTTCATCAGCAGCGCCATCCCGACCCCGATCACGACCGTCACGAAGGCGGTCACCAGGCAGAAGGCGATAGACCGGGCGACGACGACCCAGGTGTACGAGTCGGAGAACAGCGTGATGTAGTTCTCGAACCACACGAACTCGGCCGGCTTACCGAACTGCTGCGCGAGGCCGAAGTGCTGCATCGCGGTGACGAACTGCCAGACGATCGGGTAGCCGAGCGCGACGAGCAGGATGACGATGGCCGGGAGCAGCAGCGCGTACGGCGTGATCCTGCCCCGGCGGCGGCGCGGCTGCGTCGCCGCGGGCCGCGGTGCCTGCGGCAGGACGAGGCGGGTGTCCTCTGTGGCGGTCACGGGCGTCCTCCCTCCTTGGGTGAAGTCTTGTTGACGCGACACGCCGTGCCGGCGCTTTCCGGCACGGCGCGTCGCGTCAATCGGGTGGAGATGGTCAGCTCTTGGCGTTCAGCATGCCGTCGAGCTTCTTGTCGTACTCCTGCGCCAGCGCCTTGAGGTCGGCGGCGTCGCGGATCTTGGAGAAGAACTCCTCCATCACGTTGCCCGCCTCCACGCTCGCCCAGCCGGGGGCGGCGGGGGTCAGCTTGGAGTTGGACGCGGACTCGATCAGCGCCTTCGCGAACTGGTCGTCGCCCAGCGAGGAGGTGTACTTCGAGTTCGCCGGGCCGAGGCCGTTCTTGCCGAGCATCTCCTGGTACTCCTTCGAGAAGATGATCTTCAGGAGCGTCTTCGACAGGCCGGGCTCCGAGGTCTTCGCCGAGATGCCGATGTTGGAGCCGCCGGCGAACACCGGGGCGGGCTTGCCGTCGTTGCCCGGGAGCACGTAGGTGCCGAAGGTGGCGTCGTTCCAGGTGCGGACCGGCTTGCCGTCCTTCTGCGACAGGTCGCCGATCGACCAGTGCGCCCATCCCGGTGCCATGATGGTGGCCGCCGCGAGGGAGGTGTCACCGGTCTTGTTGCCGCTGGCGTCGAGCGTCTGGTCGGTGTCGTTCAGGTAGATGTACTGGTTCGAGTCCTTGGCGTCGTTCGGCGCCTTGGATGCGTTCTTGTACAGGTCCTGTAGCTGCTGGAGGCCCTTCAGCGAGTCGGCCGACTCGAGGGTGCCGACCCACTTGCCGTCCTTCTTCTGGGCGATGTCCCCGCCGTTGGCGAAGATCCAGGAGATGCCGTCGCGCCAGTCCTGGCCGCCGAGGAAGAAGCCGGAGAAGTTGTTGATGTTCTTCGGGTTCTTGGCCGTGATGTCCGCCACGGTGGTGTTGAACTGGTCGAGCGTGGTCGGGACCGTCGCACCGGCCGCCTGGTAGACGTCCTTGCGGTAGAACATGTAGCGCGAGCCGAAGTAGTAGGGCAGCGTGTAGTTCTTGCCGTCGACCTTGCCCGCGTCGACGAACGACTGGAGCAGGTCGCTTCCGCCCAGGTCCTTGTACATGTCGGAGACGTCGAGGAAGGCGCCGACGTTGGTGAAGGTCGGCGACTGCGTGTTGCCGATCTCGGTCACGTCGGGGGTGTTCTTCGCGTCGGGCAGGGCGGTGGTGAGCTTGGTGACGATGTCGCTCCAGTCCTGCTGCTCGATCTTGAGCGTCGCCCCGGTCTCCTTGGCGAACTCCGTCTTGAGGTAGTTGCGGAGTGCGTCCGGGGTGTCGGAGCCGACCAGCCACAGGGTGACCGTCTTGCCCTTGCCGTCGGTGCTCGCTGCGGTCGAGCCTCCCGAGGCGCATCCGGCGAGCACGAGAGCGGAAGCTGTTGCCACAGCGGCGAGGCCGACGAGCTTTCTCTTCATTGCTGGTTCCTTTCTTGAGTGTCAGTGGCTGCGGCTGCAGCGCACCGTCGGTGCAGGGGTCGGGTGTATCGGGTCGTGCTGTGTCAAGAGACCCCGAGTTGTCCGGAGAGGACGAGTACGGCCGCGCCGCGCAGGACGATGTCCTGCCCTTGCGTGGTCATCCGGAGGGACAGATCGGCGTGGTTCTCGGCCATCGTCCGGTTCCGGAGCGTGTGGACGGTCGCCTCCGCGAGGGGGCCGTCGAGCAGTTCGGTCGGGCCGCTGAGCACGATCTCCGACAGGTTGAGGGCGCCGACGACCGGCGCGAGGGCGATGCCGAGGCGCTGTCCGGCCTCCCGCAGCACGGGGGTCGCGTCGTTCCCTGAGGCATGGGCCGCCTGGATGCCGCGCTGCAGCTGCGGGACGCTGAGCCAGTGCTCGAGCACCTGGTCCCGGCTGTAGGTGGCGTCGAGGCCGAGGTCGGTCCCGACCATGACCTGGCCGATCTCGCCCGCCGCGTAGTGGCTGCCGTAGACGAGGGCGCCGGCGACGAGGAGCCCCGCGCCGATGCCGTGCCCGATCCGGATCAGCATCATGTCGCCCGCCGCGTCGCCGTAGGTGTGCTCGGCGAGCGCCGCGACGTTGGCGTCGTTCGCGACCACGACGGGGAGGCCGGTGCGGGAGGCGAGCCGCCGCTGGAGCGGCAGGTCCTTCCAGCCGAGGTTCGGGGCGGTGAGGATGGTGCCGCTCAGATCGACGACACCCGGCGAGCCGACGCCGAGCCCGAGGATCGGGGCCGTGGCCGCGGCGACGAGCCGGTCCACGAGCGCGTCGACCTTGGCGGCGGCGGTCTCGCCCGTGGCGGCGGAACCCCCCTCGTCGTCCGCGAGCATGACCTCGGCCCTGGCGAGGATCGCACCGTCGAGGTCCATGACCGCGCCGCGGAAGCGGTCGTGGTCGCTGAGGTCGACGCCGACGATCTGGTGGGCGCCGCGGTCGATGTCGAGCAGCACGGCCGGCTTGCCCGGCCGGGCGGACTCGCGCTGGCCGAGCTCGACGACGAGTCCCTCGGCGAGGAGCTCCGCGACGAGGTCGGACACGGTGACCCGCGTGAGGCCGGTCTCGCGGGCGAGGTCCGCCCGGCTCAGCCGCCCGGAGCGGTAGAGCGTCTGCAGCACCAGGGAACGGTTGTGGCTGCGGGCGTGCTCGGGCAGCACTTTCGCGCGGGGCCGGAGCACCCGTCCCGGACCCAGCCCATTGGTGCCACCCTGCACCTCGGTCGTTGTCATGTTTGTTAGTAAAGCTTACGAACAAATGAATTGCAAGAGACGAAACGAAGTCGTTACACGACGACGGGCCTCCGGTCCGCGCTCCCTGCCGACGTCCGCACGGGATACAGGGAGCGCGGGCCGCAGGCCCGGGTCACAGGCGGTGTCAGACGGGAACGCCGACGAGCGCGGCGACCGCGCCCCCGACGAACGAGTCGCCGAGCCCGATGGTGGTGGGATGCGCGACGTCCGAGAGATCGAGCGCGGGCACCGCCACGAACGGCCCGAGCTGTGGCAGCCGCTCCGCGACGGCGGCCCCGACCGCACTGCGGGGACCGACGGACCACAGCTGCTCGACCTCCGACCGCGTCGCGCCGTCGCCCACCGCGTAGCGCGCCGCGGAGACGGCGACGCCGCCCTCCAGGAACGGGCGCAGCCGCTCCGCCCCCTCGCCGTACGCCGTGGCGAAGAAGCGGGTGTGCAGCACGACCGCCGGGACGCCGAGGCGCTGCGCCAGCTGCTCGACCGCCGCCGCGACCTCGGCCGCGTCGCGCAGGTCGACCGGCCGGCCGACCGCGGTCATCAGCTCGTCCTCGTTGAGGCTGAACACATCCAGCACCGGCGCCAGCCCCGCGTGCACTTCCGCGGCGAACGCAGGGACGTGGTAGGCCGCGTCCTCGTAGAGCACGGTCGCACCCGGCGGCAGCACCCGCACCGCGTCGCGCAGCTGCGCAAGCCTCGCCTGCAGGATCGCCGGGTCCTGGATGGAGTTCAACCCCGAGATGAGGAACACCCTCGCCCCGGCCAGCACCTCCGGCAGCCGCTCGCTCAGCACAAGCCGGGCGTTCGGCAGGTCGCACGGGTAGATCAGCCGGTTCGCCGCCGGGGCGACGACCTCCTCCCCCGCCAGCCGGATGCACGCCCCGGCGGGGAACTGCACGATCAGGTGCGGGTCGGTGGAGTCCTCGACCGCGCTGCACACGTACTCGACGTCGGGCGGGAGCAGCCGGCGCACGTCGTCGTCAATCGACACCAGGTGCACCGTGCTCCCGACGCCCAGCGCGCTCATCGCGAGGGCGGCGCGCACCGGGGTGCCGCCGAGCGTCGTGCGGTAGCCGAAGCGGCCGGCGAAGGCCTCGATCACCTCGGCCGACTCCACGAAGTGCTCGCCGCCGGTCCCGCTCCGCAGGTGGTGCAGCACCGAGAGCACCAGCGCGCGCTCGGAGTCGATCACCGCAGGCGGCCCGTCGGTCAGGGACGCGATGCCCGCCGCGGCGGCCGCCGCCTCGAGCGCGCCGGCATCCCAGTGCAGCTCGAAGTCGATCGTTCCGCCGAGTCCGAGCACCGCATCCCCGGCCATCAGTGGACCAGCACCCCCTGCTCGCGCTCGGCGAGCGTCGCGTCGGCCAGGCCGTCGGCGTACAGGTGCGCCTTGCCGGCCGCGCCGAACAGGTCGATCTTCTGCGCCGCAACCTTCTGCATCGCCACCACCGCCGGCGGCTCGATCAGGTTCGGCTCGCGGAGGCCGGGATCGGCGAGCACGGAACGCATCGCGTCGAAGTAGGCCACCTTGATGTCGCTGGAGATGTTGATCTTGTTGACGCCGAGTGTGACCGCCTGCGCGATCTCCGAATCGGGGTTGTTCGACCCGCCGTGCAGCACCAGCGGGATGCCGACCGCGCGCTTGATCTCGGTGAGCAGGTCGAGCTTCAGCTCGGGCGCCAGCGTCGCCGGGTAGATGCCGTGCCGCGTGCCGATCGCGACCGCCAGGCTGTCCACACCGGTGCGCTCGACGAACTCGAGCGCCTGTGCGGGGTCGGTGTAGATGATGTCGTCGGTGCCGGCCTCGGCCTGGTCGTCGGTCTTGCCGATCGTGCCCAGCTCGCCCTCGACCGAGAGGCCAACGGCGTGCGCGGCCTCCACGACCCGGCGGGTCAGCGCGACGTTCTCCTCGAACGGCAGCATCGAGCCGTCGATCATCACCGACGTGAAGCCGATGCGGATCGCCGTGAGGATCTCGTCGTAGCCGCCGCCGTGGTCCCAGTGGATGGCGACGGGCACCGACGAGCGGTGCGCGCGTTCGCGGAGGGCCACGATCACATCCTGGCCGATGTGCGACACCTCGTCGGGGTGGATCGCGAGGATCCAGGGCGCACCCTTCTGCTCGCACACCTCGAAGAGGCCGTTGCTCATCGCGTAGTCGCTCACGTTGAAAGCGGGGACCGCGAAGTCATGGGCGTCCGCTACGGCGAGCAGGTCTTTGCCATCGATCAACACGTTGGGTTCTCCTTGTTTCTGTTGGTGGATCAGGACTTCACTGCGCCCGCGGCGAGGCCGCCGATGAAGTAGCGCTGGAAGATCAGGAAGAGGACGAGCACGGGGATCGAGCCGAGGATGCTCATGGCCATGACCTCGTTCCAGAGGTAGTTGTTCTGGCCCATCAGCAACTGGATGCCGACCGGCACCGTGCGGCGGTCGTCCGTCTGGGTGAGGGTGAGGGCGAACAGGTACTCGTTCCACGAGATCATGAAGGTGTAGAGCCCGACCGAGACCATCCCGGGCACCGAGACCGGCACGAGGATGCGCCACAGGATCGAGCGCGAGCTCGCGCCGTCCACCTTCGCCGCCTCGTCCAGCTCACGCGGGAGGCTGTTGAAGTACGCGGTCATCATGATCACCGCGTACGGCAGCGTGAACACGACGTAGGTGATGATCAGGCCCTGGTAGGTGTTGTAGAGCCCGAGGCCGACCATGATGCCGAAGAACGGGATCAGCAGCGTGATCGGCGGCACCGCCTGGACGCCGATGATCACCACGTTCAGGATGCGCTTCAGCGGGAACTCGTAGCGGCTGAACACGTACCCGGTCAGCACCGCGACCAGCAGGGTCACGACGGTCACCGACAGCGCCACGATGTAGCTGTTGACGAAGTACCCGATCTCGGTCGGGTTGCTCAGCACGGCGAGGTACGGCGCGAACGAGAACGAGCCGTCGAACAGCTTCGGCGGGTACGCGAAGATGTTGGCGTTCGACTTGAACGAGCTGGACAGCATCCAGAGCACGGGGAAGCCGGCGAAGACGGCGCCGACGGTGAGGGCGGCGTACAGCCCGATGCGGGCGGAGACGCGGCGGCGGGTGGCCCGGGCCGAGCCGACGCGGGTGGGGCGGGCGGCAGCGACGGTCATCGGCGCTCCTCCTTCCTCTGGCGGCGGACGTAGAAGACAGCGACGACGAGCGAGGCGGCGAGCACGAGCACGGCGCTCGTGGAGGCCAGCGAGAACTGGTAGCTGTTGAACGCGAGCTTGTACGTGTAGGTGCTGAGCATCTCGGTCGAGCCGAGCGGGCCGCCTCCGGTGGTCGCCCAGATCAGGGTGAACTGCTGCGTCGTCCAGAGCAGGTCGAGCAGCGCCATGCTGTAGAGGATGGGCTTGAGGCCCGGCAGCGTCACGCTGACGAACTGGCGGATGGGGCCGGCGCCGTCCACCCTCGCCGCCTCGTAGAGGTCGGAGGGGATGCCCTGCAGTCCGGCGAGCAGGCTGATCATGAAGAACGGGTAGCCGGACCAGATGTTGATCACCGTGACGGCGATGAGGGCGGTCTGCGGCAGACCGAGCCACGGCACGGCCTCATGGATGAGCCCGAGGCTCTCCAGCAGGTAGTTGATGACGCCGCTCGGGTCGAGCAGCAGCCTCCACAGCACGGCGACCACCGACGCGGTGAAGATCCACGGGAGGATGTAGATGGCCCGGAAGATCGCCCGCGGCACCTTCGCCATGGTCTTGGAGTTGAGCATGAGGGCGAACAGGACGCCGATGACCATGTGGGCGACGACGCTCACGACGGTGAAGAGCAGGGTGTTGGCGGCCGCGCCCCAGAAGGCGGGCGAGCCGAGCACGGTGAGGTAGTTGGCGATGCCGACGAACTTCGGCGTCGGGTTGGTGATGGTGTTGTCCATCAGCGAGTAGCCGATGACGATGACGATCGGGACCACCATCAGTCCCAGGATGAGCAGCACCGTCGGGCTGATCATCAGGTAGGGCTCGATGCGCGAGCCGAGCGAGCGGCGGCGTCTGTGCGGCCGCACGGGCGGGACGGGCGCCGCATCGTCGCGGGGGTGCGTCCTGGTCAGAAGGTTGGTGGTCATGTCCTCGTCCTCCCATCCCGCCGGCCGCGCGCGGGGGACACGCGACCGGCGGGGGGTCTTGGCTGATGGCCGGGTCAGGCCGCTAGAACTGCTGCTTCCACGCGCTCTGCACGTTCGAGAGCATCTGGCTGGTCGACTCCTGGCCGTCGGCCGACTTCTGGAACTCGGTGAGGAAGTCGGTCATCAGCTGGTTGGCGGAGGGCAGGCCGGTGAACTCGTTCACGGGCTTGCTCTTCTTGTAGATGTCGAACGCCTGCTGGAAGTGGGCGTCGGCGCCGGAGAGGTCCGGCGAGGCGGTCTTGTTGCCGGGGAACCCGTTGGCGAGGGTCGACAGCTTCGCGTTCGCCTTCTCGCTCATCAGGTACTGCACGAGCTTCCACGCCTCCGCGGGGTGGGCGGACTTGGCCGAGACGCCGATGCCCCACGAGGCGGTGAGGATGCCGCGCTCGCCCGAGTAGCCGTCCTTCGCCGGCTGCGCCGAGACCGTGAACTTCAGGTTGGGGTTGCCCTTGGTGATGGTGGTGATGTGGGCGAGGGAGTCGACCATCATCCCGACGCGGCCGTTGATGAAGTTCTCGACCTTGTCGGTCTCCTGCAGCGCGTTCGCGCCGGGGAGCACCGCGTTGGCCTGGATGAGGCTCTTGACCATGTCGACCGCGCCCGAGACGTCGGAGTTGTTCGTCAGGTCGGGCTTGCCGTCCTTCAGCATCGATCCGCCGGAGGCCCACGCCCAGGAGAGGATGTCGTTCTGCACGCCGTTGGGGTTGGTCGTGCCGAGCGGGACGACCCAGCCCTTCGCGTCGCCCGCGGCCGAGATCTTCTTGGCGTCGTCCTCGAACTCCGACCAGTTCGACGGCGGCGTCGAGATCCCGGCCTTCTGCAGGATGGCGTCGTTGGTGAAGAGCGGGTACACGAAGTTGACGACCGGGATCATGTACGTCGAGCCCGAGTAGCCGACCTGGCTGGCGAGCTCCGACGGGTCGTACTTCGCCTTCTTCATCGCGTCGCTGAGGTTCAGCAGAGCTCCCTGCTTGTAGAGCGGGTTCACCCAAGCCCCGTCGAGGCCGACGACGTCCGGGAGCGTGCCGGAGGCGGCCTGCGAGATGGTCTGGGTCTGCAGCGACTGGAACGGCGCGCTGATCAGCTTCACCGAGATCTTGGGGTTCTCCTTCTCGAAGTCGTCGATCAGGCCCTGCAGCGCACCGGAGGGCATCTCCGGAGCCCACCACTGCGAGAAGGTCAGCTGGACCTTCCCGTTCGAGTCGCCGCCACCGGACGTGCCTGCGCAGCCCGCCATGGCGAGCAGCGCGGCGGTCGCCACTGCGGCGACGGTCGTGGTGCGGGTGAGCCGGCGGGACCGGCCCCGAGCGTCGTTGCTCATCGTTCTCCTATCCGAGGGCATTCAAGATTCTGCTTGAATATGCTTGAAATTACCGATTTGTGCGGACTGATGCGATTTTACGCACGGCTCTGCGGATACTGCAAGAGCAAATCCGCCAAATCGGCGAAAACCGACGAAAAGCTGGCACAAACCCGCAAATCCTGTTAAGAATGATGCGTGGTCAAACGAATGTCATCCGCATCAGGGCGCCTCCCGGCCGGCCGGAAGGCCGAACTGGTGGCGTACGTCTCGCAGGCGGAGCAGGTCACCGTCTCGGAGCTCGCCGAACGATTCGACGTCTCCCCCGACACCGTGCGCCGCGACCTGCAGCAGCTCCACCAGGAGGGCCTGGTCGTGCGCACGCACGGCGGCGCGGTGAGCGTCGACGCGGTCGCCGGCGTGGAGAAGAAGCTCGACGTCCGGCTGCAGATGCACACCGACGAGAAGGACAGGATCGGCGCCCTGGCGGCCACCCTGGTGAGCAGCAACTCCGTGCTCATGATCAACGCCGGCACCACGACGCTCGCGGCGGTCCGCCACCTCGGCGAGCTCCGCGACCTCACCATCGCGACGAACAACCTCCGGATCCCCAGCGAGATCTCGCCGAAGATCGTGCGCGACCTCTACTTCTTCGGCGGCACGGTCCGCCTCACCGGCCAGGCCACCGTCGGGCCGGTCAGCCTCCAGCTGCAGGGCGGCCGCGACCTCCAGCTGCGCTGCGACCTCGCGCTCATCTCGGTCGGCGCCGTCTCCGCTCCCGGCGGCTACACGACGAGCAACCTGTCGGAGGCCGTGATGATGGGCGAGATGATGGAGCGCTCGGGACGCGTCGCCATCCTCGCCGACTCCTCGAAGTTCACCGAGCCGCTGTTCGCGCAGATCGCGGAGCTCGACCGGGCCGACTACCTCGTCACGGATGCGGAGCCGCCAGCCGAGCTCGCCGAGGCACTCGAGCGCGCCGGCGTCGAGGTGCTCGTCGCCGGCGAGGAGACCGCCTCCGAGCGTCGGCTGATCGGGCTATGACCCGGCGCGGGGCTACGCTCCTGGCATGACCGACTCCACACCCGCCGCCACCCGCACGCTCTTCTCGCTCACCGGCTCCCGCGCCCTCGTCACCGCCGCCAGCCGAGGCCTCGGGCGGGAGATCGCGCTCGAACTCGCCGGCCAGGGCGCCGACGTCGTCCTCGGCGTCCGCGACCCCGATGGGGCCGCCGGGCTCGTCGGGGAGCTGCGCGCGTTCGGCGTCCAGGCCTCGGCGATCCGCATGGACGTGCTCGACCTCGCCGCCTGCCGCTCCGCGATCGACGGCGCGATCGCCGAGCATGGACCGATCGACATCCTGATCAACAACGCGGGCGGCGGCATCGACGCCCCGGCGCTCGAGGTCACCGAGGAGGACTTCGAGCGCGTCTGGCAGCTCAACACGCGGTCGACGTTCTTCCTCTCGCAGCATCTGGCGAAGCACATGCGCGGACACGGCGGCGGCGCGATCGTGAACATCGCCTCGCAGGCCGGGCTCGTCGCCCTCCCCGGCGAGTCGTCGTACTGCAGCGCGAAGGCCGCGGTCGTGCACCTCACCCGCTGCCTCGCCGTGGAGTGGGGGCAGTACGGCATCCGGGTGAACGCGGTGGCACCGACCTTCGTCGAGACCGACGGCACCGCCGCCGCGCTTTCGGACGACGCGTTCCGGGCCGACACGGTCGACCGCATCGCCGCGCTGCACCGCATCGGTCAGCCGCGCGAGGTGTCAGGCGCCGTCGCGTTCCTGGCCTCCCCCTCCGCGTCGCTCATCACCGGGGTGACCGTCCCCATCGACGGCGGCTGGACCGCCCGCTGACCCGTTAACGATTCGTGCCGAATGTGCGCTATCCGTGAGGGATTGCGCACATTCGGCACGAATGTGGCGGGCGAGGGTCAGGAGAGGCGGGCCTTCAGGTTCTCGGCGATCGCGTCCAGGAACTCCTCCGTCGTGAGGTACTTCTGGTCCGGGCCGACCAGGAGCGCGAGGTCCTTGGTCATCTTGCCCTCCTCGACCGTCTTCACCACGACGTCCTCGAGGGTGTGGGTGAAGTCGATCAGCTCCTGGTTGCCGTCGAGCTTCCCGCGGTGCGCGAGGCCGCGCGTCCAGGCGAAGATCGAGGCGATCGGGTTGGTGGAGGTGGGCTTGCCCTGCTGGTACTGGCGGTAGTGGCGGGTCACCGTGCCGTGCGCGGCCTCCGCCTCGACGACGGAGCCGTCCGGGGTGGTCAGCACCGAGGTCATCAGGCCGAGCGAGCCGAAGCCCTGCGCGACCGTGTCGGACTGGACGTCGCCGTCGTAGTTCTTGCAGGCCCAGACGTAGCCGCCCTCCCACTTGAGGCTGGAGGCGACCATGTCGTCGATCAGGCGGTGCTCGTAGGTGAGGCCGGCGGCGTCGAACTTCTCCTTGTACTCGGTGTCGAAGACCTCCTGGAACAGGTCCTTGAAGCGGCCGTCGTAGGCCTTCAGGATCGTGTTCTTGGTGGAGAGGTACACCGGGTACTGACGGTCGAGGCCGTAGTTGAAGGAGGCGCGGGCGAAGTCGCGGATGGACGCGTCCTGGTTGTACATGCCCATCGCGACGCCGGCGCCGGGCGCCTGGTAGATCTCGAACGACTGCGCCTCGCCGCCGTCGGCCGGCTGGAAGCTCATGGTCAGCGTCCCGGGGCCGTCGAAGACGAAGTCCGTCGCACGGTACTGGTCGCCGAAGGCGTGACGGCCGATGACGATCGGCTTGTTCCAGCCCGGGACCAGCCGCGGGATGTTCGAGATGATGATCGGCTCGCGGAACACGACGCCGCCGAGGATGTTGCGGATCGTGCCGTTCGGGCTCCGCCACATCTTCTTCAGGCCGAACTCCTCGACGCGCGCCTCGTCGGGCGTGATCGTCGCGCACTTCACGCCGACGCCGTGCTTCTGGATGGCGTGCGCCGCGTCGATGGTGATCTGGTCGTCGGTCTCGTCGCGCTTCTGGATGCCGAGGTCGTAGTACTCGAGGTTCACGTCGAGGTACGGGTGGATGAGGGAGTCTTTGATGGCCTTCCAGATGATGCGAGTCATCTCGTCGCCGTCGAGTTCGACGACCGTTCCGTCAACCTTGATCTTGTCCATGGTTCTCCTGGGGTGTCTGCCGTTTCAGCCGACGACAGCTTACCCGCTCGCGGCAACTATCTTGACATCGAGACACTTTCTCCCGGCGAACCGTCGGGTTGCGGCCGAGCTATGCCGCGGTCGCCCGCGCACGTTACCCTTTCGTCATGGCTGAGTTGAGACTGGAAGAGTTGAGCGCACGGAACGTGGTGGCGGCGAACGCGCTCACACTGAAGCCCGGCCAGGAGCAGTTCGTGGCTCCGGTCTCCTACTCGGCCGCTGCGGCCATCCCCGACCCGACCACCTCGTGGCAGCGCGTCGTGCTCGACGGCGACGAGGTCGTCGCGTTCGTCATGGGCAGCTTCGACCCCAACGCCGAGCACGAGGAGTTCAAGGCCATCCTCTGGCGCATCAACGTGGACGCGGACGACCAGGGCCGCGGCATCGGCACCTTCGCCGTGCGCGCCCTGGCCGACGAGGCCCGCGCCCGCGGCCACGAGCGCCTCTACGTCATCTGGGAGTCCGGCGAGCTCGGCCCCGAGCAGTTCTTCCTCCGCAGCGGCTTCCAGCCGATCGGCGAGACGCAGTACGGCGAGACGATCGGTGCCCTCGATCTCTGACGACCGGGCGGGCACGGACGACGGGCCCGGTTCCTTCGTCGAGCGCGTCCTGGAGGTGGTCGACGCCATCCCGCCGGGCCGCGTGATGACCTACGGCGACGTCGCCGCGACGCTCGGCTCCCGGGCGGCCCGCATGGTCGGCCAGGTCATGGCGTACTACGGCGGCGACGTGCCGTGGTGGCGCGTGGTGCGGGCGAGCGGCCACCCTCCCGCGAACCACGAGCACCTCGCCCTGCAGCACTACCGGGCGGAGGGCACACCGCTGCTCGGCGGCGGGGACGCGCCGTACCGCGTCGACCTGCGCGCCGCGCGGCTCGACGGGGCTGTACCGTGGGATGAGGGTGGGGGGAATCATCCCTCCGGCCGATGATTCGCTCAGCCACGTAGTGTTCACTGCGTTAACAGACCCTGTCCGCTTTCCCTGGAGCTGCCCGTGCCCCGCATCCGAACCGCCGGAGTCATCGCGACGATCTCCCTGCTCGCTCTGACCCTCTCCGGATGCTCGGTGGTGAGCGCGTTCGAGCCGCACGTCGAGGCGGAGATCTTCGACACGGCGAAGGACATGAAGGCGGCGGGCACCTCCGCGTTCGGCTCGCCCGGTTTCGTGCCGGACGACGCCACGATCATCCGGGTCGACTACGACCGCCAGAACGGCTCGGCCATCATGACGTACACGTCGCCGACGCTGCTCAAGCCCGGGGTGTGCAAGGACAAGGTCCCGGTGCCGAAGCCGGCGATCCAGGACAGTTGGTGGCCGGTCGACGGGCTGCCGGCCGAGGCCTTCGGCTGCCCCGGCGGATGGTCCGCCTTCGCCATCGGCGCGCAGGTCTGGGCCGCGAAGGCCGCCACGAAGTAGGGTCCCGCGCGACTGCGGCCCTGCGGAACGTCTGCGCACGCTCGAGCGGCCGCACTCGTTCCGAACCACAGCACTCGCCGCGGGCGCCGGGTCAGGCGCCGATCGGGATGGTCAGCTCCACGATCGTGCCGAGCCCCTCGACCGAGCGCACGTCGGCACGACCGGACACCGCCTCGACGCGGTCGCGCAGCCCCTCGAGGCCGCCGCCGGGCTCGATGCGGGCTCCGCCCTGACCGTCGTCCTTCACGACCACGCTGACGGTGGAGTCGACGGCCGAGACCACGACCGAGCAGGTGCGGGCGCGCGCGTGCTTCGCGGCGTTCGCGAGGCACTCGGAGACGCAGTAGTAGATGGTCTCCTCGACGACCTCCGGCAGCCGCCCCGGCATGTCGACGTGCACCTCGACGGGCAGGTGGCTGCGCATCCCGAGCTCCTCGATGGCCGAGCGCAGGTCGCCGTCGGTGAGCACGGTCGGGTGGATGCCGCGGGCGAGCTCGCGCAGTTCGCGCAGCGCGTCGGCGAGCTGCCCGGAGGCGCGCTGGAGGTCGCCTGCCAGATCCTCGTCGCCGTGCGCCTCGGCCTTCGCGGTGGCGATCCGCAGGCTGATCGCGAGCGAGACCAGCTGCTGCTGGCTGCCGTCGTGCAGGTCGCGTTCGAGCCTGCGGCGGGCGAGGTAGCCCTCCTCGACGATGCGCAGGCGCGACTCCCGCAGCTCCTGGATGGTGCGCTGCAGGCGCTCCCGCAGCCGGTCGTTGTCGACGGAGAGCAACAGGGCGGACGAGACGGCGTCGAGCAGCCGGTCGTCCTGGGCGAGGGCCACGTCGTGCTCGATGAGGGCGATCGGACCCTGATCGGAGTCGATGGCGAGCGTCGACCGGCCCGGCCGGTCGGTGGGGCCGGCGTCGGGGACAGGCTTCCCGTCGCTGGTCTGGTACGTCTGCAGCGGTTCGTCCCACCAGAACACCCGCAGCGACGGGTCGTGCAGCGTGCGGGCGAGGCTCGACTCCCACAGCTCCCGGTCGACCTTGTCTCGCGCCACGATCACCAGGTCGGCGACGCGGGAGCGGAGACCGCGGGCGTACATGACTCCCCCGACGAACGCGGGAGGGATGAGTGCGATCGCGACAGGCGGGATGAATTGCAGCCATCCGCCGTCCCACCCCAGGGCGAAGCTCAGCGATTCCTGGACCGTGCCGTAGCACCAGAGCAGGATGGCCAGCGGCATCACGAACGCCACGCGCCGGGCCGGGAGGGAGCTCGTGAACCAGCGGGCGATCAGGCGTGCGGCGACCGTCAGCATCAGGGCGAGGCCGACCGCGCGCCAGCCGATGCCCATCCAGAAGTCGGCGGTGTCGCTCGGCAGCACCGCGTACGGGTTGGTCGCGCATCCGCACTCGGTCGGTGTCGGGGAGGAGAACAGCAGGATGCCGCCGAGCCGGACGGCGAACACGACGGTCACCGCCAGCACCACCACACGATCGAAGCGTGCGGTCAGCCGCCCGGTCGGATAGCAGAGCACCAGGATGCCGACCAGCACGGCCCACAGGTCGGTGACGCCCTCCAGCCACGGCCAGACCCAGCCCCACTGGCGCACCAGCGGGTACCAGGCGCCGGCCGACCAGAACAGCGCCGCGCCGACCATCAGCCAGCCCGGGACGGGGCTGCGCACGATGCGCCAGGCGATCACCGCGCACACGATGTAGACCATGGCGACGGAGATGAAGACGAGGGCCCAGCCGAGGCCCGCCGGGCGCGGGCCGTAGTCGCCGGTCATCGCGCTGATCACCTGCGCGATCACGTTGGAGGCGGTGGCCACCGCCACGGCGAGCGCGCGGAGGGCGATGCGCGCGAAGGCCGGTCGTCCGGCGTCCATCGGCTCAGGCGTCCCGGCCGAGGAACCGCAGCACGGCGAGCACCCTGCGATGGCCCTCGGCGGAGTCCTCCACGCCGAGCTTGGCCATGATGTGGCCGATGTGCGACTCCACCGTGCGGAGGCTGAGGTGCAGGTCGCCGGCGATGCCGACGTTCGACTTGCCCTCGGCCATGAGCCGCAGCACGTCGCGTTCGCGGGCGGACAGCGACTCGACCGCGGCCTCCGAGGAGCGGGCGCTCACGAGCAGCTGCACCACCTCCGGGTCGACGACGGAACCGCCGCGGGCGACCGTGCGCACGGCGCTGACCAGCGTGTCGGCGTCGGCCACCCGGTCCTTCAGGAGGTAGCCGGTGCCGCTGCCCGCGCTCATCGCGCGGATCGCGTACGACGCGGTCGTGTACATGGAGAGCAGCAGCACTCCGGAGCGGTTGCCGCCGGCCCGCAGCCGCTCCAGCGCCCGGAGGCCCTCGTCGGTGTGCGTCGGCGGCATCTTGATGTCGAGCACGATGGCGTCGATGCCGTCGTCGTCCGCCACCGTCCCGAGGAGTTCCTCGGCGGTGTCGACGGACGCGACGACCTCCATGCCGCCCGCACGCAGGATCTGACCGATCCCTTCACGCAGCAGCACTGCATCGTCGGCGACGGCCACCCGGAGCGCGCGGGAACCATCTGTCTGTCCCCCGCTCACGCGCTTACCTTAGCAGGCTGCGGATCGCCTCACCGGTCAGTTCTTCTTTGCTGATGAAGCCCTCTGCCCCGCTGTCGGCGACGCGTCTGCCGTAGTCCGTCGCGGATCGGCTCGAGGTGAGCACCACGGCCGCCCCGAAGGCCCGCATCGCGGGCACCACGTCGAAGCCGCTGGCGTCCGGCAGACCGATGTCGAGCAGGACGACGTCAGGGGTCAGCCGTCTGCTCAATTCGACGCCCCTGGCTGCCGTGTCGGTGTCGCCCACGACCGTGAACCGCTCCAGGCGGAGCAGTTCCGCGGCCTGTTCGCGGAACCGTTCGTGGTCGTCGACGATCACAACACGGAGGGACATGTGCCCATCATCTCCGCACGGAACCCGCCGTTCATCCGTGCCTCCACGCATTCGGAATGTCGTGACCCCCCGGATGTGGGTCAGATCGGGCCCACGCCACGATATGAGGCAACCTCACCGACCCGAACGGCGGGGTTCCCGCCCTCCGCGGCGGGACGCACGACCGAGGAGAGGGCGATGTCCACCGCCACGCGAGCCGCCGACCCGACCGGCGCCGCCGACCCCGACGGCACGGCCGTCCGGACCGGCCCGGTGCCGAGGGCGGCCGCGGGCGGAGCGCCCTCTCCCGTGGTCGTGATCGACCTCGACCGCGCCGCCCGCCGGTTCCGCGAGCTGCGCGAGGCGCTGCCGTGGGTGGACGCGCGGTACGAGGTGACGGCCCTCGCGCACCCCCGTCTGCTGGCCGGCTTCGCAGCGGACGGTTCCGGCTTCAGCGTGGCGAGCGACGCCGGGCTGGAGGCGCTCCGCCGCGTCGACGCCGACCCGCGCCGCGTGCTGCACGCCGCGACCGGTGCGCCGTGGCAGGAGCGCCGCCGCGCCTGGGACGCCGGCGTTCGCCTCTTCGTCGTGGACGACGTCCACGCGCTCGATGTCTTCGTCGGCGCGCCGGCCGGGACCGCCGTGCTGCTCCGGCTCCCCCCGGAGCACGCGGTCGCGGCCGCGCGTCACGCCCAGATCCTCGGCATCCGCGTGGCAGGCCTCTCCCTCCGCCTGCCCGCGGGTGCCCCGGCCGCGCGGATCGCCGCCGACCTGCGCGAGGCCGGCGCCGCGTACACCGCGATCGCCGCGGCGACGGGGTCCCGGCCCGGGATGCTCGACCTCGGTGAGATCCTGGCGACGCGCGCGTCCGTGCGCCCGGCCGAGGTCGCCGAGCTCGCCCGCAGTGTCCGCTCGCTCGTCGCCCCCGCGACCTTCGGCACGGTCGTCACCGCGTCGCTCGGCCGCGCGGTCGTCGCTGACTGCATCACCATCGTCAGCGGAGCGGACGAACGGTACGCCGACCCCGCCACCGCGAGCGGCTACATCGATGCGGGAGCCGAGGTCGTCATCGTCCGCGCCCGCACCCGCACACCCTCCCGCGCCCAGCGCCGCCCGGCGCGTGCGCGGACCACCTGGTCGCCGGCCGGCTGACTCGACCCCTCGCCGCCCGGTGACAGGCGGCGGGGGCCACGGGACGCTCGTCCCGCGGCCCCCGCCGGAGCCCTGCCTCGCCGCGCTCTATACGAGCGAGTCGCGCCAGGCCGCGTGCAGCTGGGCGAAGCGGCCGGTGCCGGCGATCAGGTCGTCCGGCGTGCCGTCCTCCACCACGCGGCCGTGCTCCATCACCAGCACGCGGTCCGCGATGGCGACGGTCGACAGGCGGTGCGCGATGATGACGGCGGTGCGGTCGGCGAGCAGCGTCTGCAGCGCCTCCTGCACCAGGCGCTCGCTCGGGATGTCGAGCGAGCTGGTGGCCTCGTCCAGGATGAGCACCGACGGGTCGGCGAGGAACGCCCGGGCGAACGAGATCAGCTGCCGCTGACCCGCCGAGACCCGGCCGCCGCGCTTGTTGACGTCGGTGTCGTAGCCGTTGGGGAGGCCCTCGATGAACTCGTGGGCGCCCACCGCCTCGGCCGCCCGCACGATCTCCTCGCGCGTCGCGTCCGGCTTGCCGAGCGCGATGTTGTCGGCGACCGAGCCGCTGAACAGGTACGCCTCCTGCGTCACCATGACGATCGCTCGGCGCAGGTCCTTCGGGTGCAGATCGCGCAGATCCACGCCGTCCAGCGTCACCGAGCCCTCGCTGGGGTCGTAGAACCGCGAGATCAGCTTGGCCAGGGTCGACTTGCCCGCACCCGTGGAGCCCACCAGCGCGACGGTCTGTCCCGCCGGGATGTCGAGCGTGAACTCCGGCAGGATCACGCGATCCTGCTTGTACGCGAAGGTGACCCCGTCGAAGTGGACGTGGCCCTGCGCCTCCCACAGGTCGACCGGCTTCACCGGGTCGGGGACGCTCGGCTCCTCCTCCAGCACTCCGGAGATCTTCTCCAGGGCGGCCGCGGCCGACTGGTAGGAGTTGTAGAACATCGCCATCTCCTCGATCGGGTCGAAGAAGCGGCGGGTGTACAGCAGCACCGCCAGCAGCACGCCGATCGCGAGCTGGCCGTCGGCGACCCGGAAGCCGCCGACGAGCAGCACGACGCCGACCGCGACGTTGCCGATCATCACCAGGCCGGGGTCGAAGATCCCGAACAGCTGGATGACGCGGGCGTTCACATCCCGGTAGTCCTCGACCAGTCCGCCGAACTCCTTCTCGTTGCGCTTCTCCTTGCGGAACGCCTTGACCGCGCGGATGCCGGTCATGGTCTCCACGAAGTGCACGATCAGCTTCGCCGACGCCACCCGCGAGATGCGGAACAGCCTCTGCGAGCGCTTCTGGAACCAGCGGGTCAACAGGTACAGCGGCACCAGCGAGCACACCAGCACCACACCGCTCGCCCAGTCGATCGAGAACAGCGCGATCGCGATGAACAGCATGTACAGCACGCCCTGCACCAGCTGGTTGATGCCCGAGTCGAGCAGCTCGCGGATGGAGTCGAGGTCGCTGGTCTGGCGCGAGATGATGCGGCCGGACGTGTACGACTCGTGGAACTCCAGCGAGAGCTTCTGCGTGTGCAGGAACACGCGCTTGCGCAGGTCGATCAGGATGGCCTGGCTGATCCGTGCGCTCAGCACGGTGTACCAGGCGATCAGGCCGGCGCCGATGACGCCGGTGACCAGGTACGCGACGCCCGCGGCGGCCAGCGGGAACCAGTTCTGCTTCAGCAGGGCCGGCAGCCCGTTGTCGATGCCGAAGGCGATGATCGCGGGTCCGGCCACCTGGGCGGCCGTGCTCACCACGACCACCACCGCGGTCAGCAGCAGCCGCGACCGCAGCGGGTGCAGCAGCGAACCGAGCAGCCGCAGCGAACGCGTGCGGATCTGCCTGCTCTCCTCCTTGCTGAGGTCGTTGCGCTCCTCGCCTTCGACGCCCAGCACTGTCGTCGTGCTCACAGGTTCACCTCCTCCAGGATCTCCTCGTTCTGTTCGTCCTCCAGGCTGGAGATGACGAAGCGGTAGTGCTCGCTGGTGGCGAGCAGCTCGCTGTGGGTGCCGACCGCGGTGATGCGGCCGTCCTCCAGCAGCGCGACCCGGTCGGCGAGCATGACCGTGGACGGCCGGTGCGCGACGATCAGCGCGGTGGTGGAGGCGAGCACCCGACGGAGGGCGGCCTCGACCAGCGCCTCCGTGTCCACGTCGAGCGCCGACAGCGGGTCGTCGAGCACCAGGATGCTCGGGTTCGCCGCCACCGCCCGCGCCAGCGCGAGGCGCTGCCGCTGGCCGCCGGAGAGGCTGAGCCCCTCCTCGCCGACCTTCGTCTCGACGCCCTCGGGCAGGTCGTAGACGAAGCCCGCCTGGGCGATTTCGAGCGCCTCGGTGAGCACTCGCTCCGCCTCCGCCGACACCGGGTCGAGACCGTCGCGGCCGAGCAGGACGTTGTCGCGCACGGACGCCGAGAACAGGGTCGCGTCCTCGAACGCCATGGCGATCGCCTTGCGCAGGTCGTAGCGCGTGAGGTCGCGCACGTCGACGCCGTCGACCTTCACCGCGCCTCCGGTCACGTCGTACAGACGCGTGGTGAGGGCGGTCAGGGTCGACTTGCCGGAGCCGGTCAGGCCCACCAGGGCCATCGTCTCCCCCGGCTTCACCGTCAGGCGCACGCCGTCGAGCAGGTCGGGGAAGCGCTCCGGCGAGTCCTGGTAGCGGAAGTGCACGTCGTCGAAGACGAGCTCGCCGCGAGGCTCCTCGATCGTCTTCGGGTCGGCGGGATCGGTGATCGCGTTGGTCTCGTCCATCACCTCGAAGAAGCGGTCGGCCGCGGTGCGGGTGTCGAACGTCATCGAGAGCAGGAAGCCGATCGACTCGATCGGGAACCGCAGAACGGTGGCCGTCGCGAAGAACGCGACCAGCTCGCCCACCGACAGCTGACCCTGCGACGAGAGCCAGACGCCGACGACGAGGGAGATCGCGAACGCGATGTCCGGCACCAGCAGCAGCCACAGCCAGATGCCCGCGATCGCCTTGGCCTTCTCGATCTCGGTGCCGCGGAGCTGCTCCGCCTGCGACTCGAAGCTCTTCAGGGCGTGCTTGCCGCGGCCGAACGCCTTGAGCACGCGGATGCCGTGCACCGACTCCTCCACGGCCGTGGCGAGGTCGCCCGCCTGGTCCTGGCTGCGACGGGCGACGACCGAGTATTTGTTCTCGAAGACGAAGCCGTAGATCCACAGCGGCACCGAGCACACCAGGAAGATGAGCCCGAGGATCCAGTTCCAGCCGATCAGGATGGCGAAGCCGACCACGATCGTGACCACATTGACCACCAGCAGCACGATGCCGAAGGACAGCCAGCGGCGGATCAGGCTGAGGTCGCTGACGGCGCGCGACAGCAGCTGGCCGCTCGGCCAGCGGTCGTGGAAGGCGACGGGCAGGTCCTGCAGTTGCGCGTAGAGCGCGTTGCGCATCCGCGCCTCGACGTGGGTGCCCGGGGTGAGCACGAACCAGCGCCGAAGCGAGATGAACACGGCCTCCGCCGCGCCCAGCCCGACGACGAGCAGGGCGGCCGGCCAGACGGCGCTGGGGTCACCGGTCGAGAGCGGGCCGTCGACCAGCCAGCGCAGCACCTGCGGGATGCTCAGGGCGACCAGGCTGGCGAGCAGCGCGGCGACCATCCCGAGCACGATACGGGGCGCGGCGGACTTGGCGAACGGCAGGATGCGCAGCAGGGTGCGGACGGTGCTCGACCGCTTCTTCGTGGTGTTCTTCTGTGCCGTGGCGACAGACATGGAGATTCCGTTTTCTGTGAGTGGTCCGACGTCGTGGGTCGGCGGCGACCGCGCGGAGGAGTCGCCGAAGGCCTGCCGGCGGTGGCAGACCCTGTGAGAGAGGGTGCGGGTGCGCGCGGGAACGGCGCGCGGGGCGGGTGACCTACCGCCCGTACGGTCGGGCGCCGGCCACAAGGGCGGCGACGGACCCGGGCACGGTGGTCTTTCGTGCGGTCTCGATCGTCGTCATGGCGTCCTCCCAGCCTCGATGTATGCGTCCTCAGTGCCGCGACAAGGCAGCCCTACAGCATATTGCCAGGCTGAGGGAGTTAGCAAGAGTTTTCTTGAATGCGGTCGTCTGGAACGACTGCGGCGGGTCGACCCGTCGCAGTGGTTCCGCACGCACGCAGTCGCGGCGGCGGCCCGCCCGCGTCAGCGGATGCGGATGGAGAGGCAGGTCACGCAGCCCTCGAGCTTCTCGAACTCCGAGATGTCGACCTGGACGACCGTGTAGCCGAGGTCCTCGACCAGGGCGACCGACTGCGGCGCGGAGGACGACATCAGCACGGTGTCCTCGGAGAGCACCACGACTGCGGTGCCGTGCGCCTCGGGCACCGGGAGGAAGCGCTCGAAGATGCGCGGGTCGTCCACGATGGGCTCGTACCCGATGACGGTGCCGTCGGGCAGGGCGGTCACGGCGGTCTTCAGGTGCAGCGCCTTGGTCACCGGCACGGCGACGACCGAGTAGCCGAGCGGGCCGGCGATGGCGCGCAGCTGGCGGATCCCCTCGGCGTTCGTCCGGCCTCCGCGGCCGACGTACACGGTCGAGCCGACCTTGAGGACGTCGCCGCCCTCGAGCGTGCCCGGCGCGACGATCCGCTCCAGGTGCAGGCCCTGCGCGCGCAGCGCGGCCTCGGTTCCCTCCGGCTCGTTCTGCCGCGACTCGGCGCCCGGACGGGTGACGACGGCGACGTCGCCGAGGACCACGGCCGTGTCCTCGACGAACACGGAGTCGGCCATGCGGTCGGCGCTCGCCACCTCGACGGTCTGCCAGCCGGCCTCGGACAGCGCGGCGACGTAGGCGTCCCACTGCTTGTCGGCGAGCTCCGCATCCACCGGCTCGCGGTCGATGTGGGTGACGAGGCCCTCGGCGAGGTTGGCGGCGGGGATGCGCACGAGCGCGATGCGGCGCTCGGTGCGCTCCCCGCCCTCGATCGCGCGGAACACCGCGTAGCCGGCGGTCGGGAACGCGATCGCGACCGCCAGCCAGAACGGCAGGTTGATGCCGACGAACGACTGGAACAGCTGGCCCCACGCCTCGCCGGAGAGGTTGACCTTGAGCACCGTGAACAGGATCAGCGTGCCGAGCAGCGTGCTCACCAGGGCGAGCACGATGCCGGTGACCACGGCGATCCAGCGCCGCTCGAAGCCACCGAGGAGACCCGCGCCGAAGCCGAGCACCAGCGCGACGAGTGTGTTCCATCCCACGTACGGCGTCGTGGTGGCGAGCGCCGCCGAGTTCAGCTGGCTCGCCACCAGGATCACGAACGTCGAGGCGACGAACGCGATCGCGGCGACGGCGACAGCGGCGGAGATGGATGCGGCGAGCCTACGGCCCCAGGAAGACGTCATGGCATCCAACCTAGCGGAGCGCTGCTATGCGTTCGCTGGCTCCCGCAGCCGGCCGAGCGCCAGCTCCTCCGCTGCCTCCAGCGTCGTGACGCCGCGCTCGGCCGCGACCCGGAAGATCTCTGACACCGTGTCGCCGATGCGCTCGACCCGCTCCTGCGTCGCCTCGGCGGTCACCCCGGGCTCCCCGGCCATCGAGAGGAAGATGACCCCGCCTGCGTTGACCACGAAGTCCGGAGCCCACAGGATGCCACGGGCGGCCAGCCGCTCCGCCCCCGGGCGCTCCGCCAGCTGGTTGTTGGCCGGCCCGACGACCGCGCGCACGCGCAGCTCGTCGATGACGCGCTCGGTGAGCACGCCCCCGACGCCGGCCGGGACGAACACGTCGCCCTCGACCCGGTGCGCCACCTCGGGCTCGACCCAGGTGGCGCCGATCGCCTCGGCGAGCGCGCGCTTCGCGGGGTTCACGTCGGTGACCGTCAGCACGGCGCCCTCGCTCGCCAGCCGCATCGCGATCAGCGAGCCGACGTGCCCGAGCCCCAGCACGATCACGTGCCGGCCGGCCACGGAGCGGCTGCCGAAGACCCGCTCGAGGGTCGACTGCAGCCCCGCGTAGACGCCGGCCGCGGTCGCGTCGCTCGGCTCGCCCACGCCGCCCTCCGACGGCGGGAGCCCGCACACGTGCGCGGTCCGCGTGGCGACGACCGACATGTCCTCGGCGCTCGTGCCCACGTCTTCGGCGGTCATGTAGCTGCCCCCGAGCGTCTCGACGGCGTCGCCGAGGTCGAGCATGGCCTCGTAGCGTTCGGTCGGGGTCAGGGTCGTGCCGCGCGGCACGTAGACGACCGCCTTGCCGCCGCCGCGGTTGAGCCCCGCGGCCGCGTTCTTCATCGTCATGCCCTCGGCCAGGCGCAGCGAGTCGGCCACGGCCTCCTGCCAGGAGTCGTACGTCCAGACCCGGCAGCCGCCGAGGGCGGGACCGAGGACGGTGGAGTGGACCGCGATGCTGATGGTGAGGCCGCTCCGCCTCCCCTTCACCACGTGCAGTGTTTCGTGCGGCAGGTCGGCAGGCAGGACGGACATCGGTGTCTCCTCGTGGGATCGCGGTGAAAAGGTGTGGCGGTCTTGTGGACCGCCGTCCATTCTCCCGCGCCCGCGACACCGAAGCAACGTGCGACGCGGCCTCAGTGGAAGAAGTGCCGCTCCCCCGTGAAGTACATCGTCACACCGGCCGCCTTGGCCGCCTCGACGACCTCCTCGTCGCGGATGCTGCCGCCCGGCTGCACGATCGCCCGCACGCCGGCGTCGATCAGGATCTGCGGGCCGTCCGCGAAGGGGAAGAACGCGTCGGAGGCCGCCACCGACCCGCGGGCACGGTCGCCCGCCCGGCTGACCGCCAGGTTGCAGGAGTCGACGCGGTTGACCTGGCCCATGCCGACGCCGACGGAGGCGCCGTCGTGGGCGAGCAGGATGGCGTTCGACTTGACCGCGCGGCACGCCTTCCAGGCGAACTCGAGGTCGGCGCGGGTCGCCGCGTCGGCCTCCTCGCCGGCGACGAGCGTCCATCCGGCGGAGGTGAAGCCGTCGAACCGGTCGCTGTCCTGCACGAGCACGCCACCGGAGATCTGCCGGAACTCGGTGAGCGCACGCGCGTAGTCCTCCGGCAGCTGCAGGATGCGCAGGTTCTTCTTGGTCTGCAGAAGCTCCAGCGCCTCGGGCTCGTACGCCGGAGCGATGAGCACCTCGGTGAAGATGCCCTTGACCGTCTCGGCCATGGCGAGGGTCACCGTGCGGTTGGCCGCGATGACGCCGCCGTACGCCGAGACCGGGTCGCACTCGTGCGCCTTGCGGTGAGCCTCGGCGATGTCGTTTGCGACCGCGATGCCGCACGGGTTGGCGTGCTTGATGATGGCGACGGCCGGCTGGTCGAAGTCGTACGCGCTGCGCAGCGCCGCGTCGGCGTCGACGTAGTTGTTGTACGACATCTCCTTGCCGCCGAGCTGGGTCGCCTGGGCGATGCCGCGTCCGGCCGGGTCGGCGTAGAGGGCCGCGGCCTGGTGCGAGTTCTCGCCGTAGCGCAGCGTCTGCTTGAGCTCGGCGCGGGCCTCCCAGCGCTCAGGGAAATCGTCGGTCGAGGGCGCCTGCCCCGCGAACCAGGCCGCCACAGCGCCGTCGTAGGCGGCGGTGTGCGCGAAGGCCTTGGAGGCGAGCTCGCGCCGCTGGTCGAAGGTCGTGCCGCCCGCGGCGACGGCCTCGATCACGGCGGAGTAGTCGTCGGGCGAGACCACGATCGCGACGTTCGCGTGGTTCTTCGCCGACGCGCGGACCATCGCCGGGCCGCCGATGTCGATCTGCTCGACGACGTCGTTGCCGACCGCACCGGAGGCGACGGTCTCGACGAACGGGTACAGGTTCACGACCACGAGCTCGAACGGATCGATGCCCAGATCCTTCAGCTGCTCCTCGTGCGAGGCGAGCCGCAGGTCGGCGAGGAGACCGGAGTGGATGGCCGGGTGCAGCGTCTTGACGCGGCCGTCGAGCGACTCCGGGAACCCGGTCACGCTGGCGACGTCGGTCACCTCGTGGCCCGCATCCCGGATCGTCTGCGCGGTCGAGCCGGTCGAGACCATCTCGACGCCGGCGGCTGCGAGAGCAGCGGCCAGGTCGAGCAGCCCGGTCTTGTCGCTGACCGAGATCAGGGCGCGGCGGACGGGAACGAGGTCCCGTTCGCGGTACAGGCTGGCGTCGTGGCGGGGTCCGCTCATGCTCTGGCAAGCTCCTCGAGGTCGATGTGTCCGTTGGCGATGTCGAGCACGGCGTCGATGAGCAGCCGTCGCTCCACGGGTTTAATGCGCTCGTGCAGGGCGGCCTCGGTGTCGCCGGGCAGCACCTCCACGCGCTCCTGGCTGATGATCGGGCCCGCGTCCACTCCGTTGTCGACGACGATGAGGCTCGCGCCGGTCTGGGTCACGCCCGCCGCGATCGCATCCCGCACCGCGTGGGCCCCGGGGAACTCCGGCAGGTAGGCGGGGTGCGTGTTGATGAGGTTCGGGGAGAGCGCCTCGACGACACGCGGGGGCACCAGTCGCATGAACCCGGACAGAATGGTGAGGTCGGGCTCCCACTGCCGGATCTGCTCCAGCAGGGCGTCGCCCCACTCCTCCCGGCTCGCGTACGACGTGAACGGCACGGTGAATGTCGGGATGCCGAACCGCTCGGCATGCTCGAACCCGTCCGCCTCGCGGTCAGCACCGACGGCGACGACGCGCGCCGGGAACTCGGCGTCCTCCGACGCCTCCAGCAGAGCGCGCAGGTTGGAGCCACCGCCGGAGATCAGCACCACAATCGAGAGCACCCCACCAGCCTAGCGGCGAGCGACGGCCCCGATCACCGCCGGCCGCGGCCCGAGGCGACCCGGCCGAAGGCTCCCCGGCCGGAGACCGCGAGGCCGATGGCCGCGGCGACCGCGACCTCGGCGGCCGCGAGCGCGCCGACCAGCCACGGGTTCGGACCGACGTCGTGCAGCCGGCCCGGGCCGAGCGCCCCGGAGGACCACCAGGCGAGCAGGCCGAGCTCGATGCCGGCGACGGCGCCCATCCCGAGGGCCGTCAGGGCGATCGAGCGCACGCCGTCGATCCGGTGGGCGCCTGGGCGCGCGCGCAGCAGCACTCCGCAGACGAAGCCGGCGAGGATCGGGACCACGACGCCGACGAGCCCGAAGGCGTAACCGCCCGGCGGGATGACCCCGAACAGCGGCAGCCCGGGCAGCGGCCCGAGCGCCGTCCCGAGCGGGCTGACGGCGGAGCCCGTGCCGATCGCGAAGCCGGGGCCGATCAGCCAGGACGCCATCCACACCACCAGATTCGGGAGGATCGCGAGCTGGCCGACGGTCAGGGCGACGCCACCCGCGACGCCGGTCTGCAGCTGCTCGTAGAGGCCGATGATGGCGCCGTAGTTGCCGAAGATGAGGAGCGCGAGCACGAGTGCCGCGAGGCCGATCACGATGGCGGTCGCGGCCGAGCCGGCGCGCAGGGCGGCGACGGCGCCGTCGGCGAGTGCCTCCGGGATCACGCGGGTCCGGGTGCGGAGAAGGGAGAGCACGGCTCCCCCGCCGTCTTCCGCGCGACCGACGCCCGCCTCGCCGCCGCGACCCTCGACCGAGCGCAGCGCCGCCTCCTCGTCGGTCGTGCCGCGCAGAGCCGCGAACCCGAGGCCGGCGGCGATGCCGATCCCGTAGACGAACGGGGGCAGCACGATCCCCTGCCAGATCGACGGCTGCACCATCGGCGCCCCGGCGGTCAGCACGACGAGCGTCGCGATCACGGCGAACGTCAGCAGAGCACTCGCCGCGCCGACGAGACGCTGACCGGTCTCGGCGGCGCGCATCCCGGTCCGGACGCCGAGACCTGCGGTGAGGACCGCCAAGCCCAGCAGGGCGATGGTCAGCTGGAACGGCGTCCCTGCGGCGGGAAGCCCCAGCTGCGCGACGGTCTGCGGGTCGAGCGAGACGGTCAGGTTGACGCCGTGACCGACCAGCCAGATGTCCGCGGCCGACCGCCACACCACGGTGAAGTCGGCGCCCAGCTGGTACTGCGCCGCCCACAGGATCGCGATGGGGACAAGGCAGATGCCGAGGCCGATGGCGGCGACGATGAGCGCCTCCAGCGCGGCGAGCAGGGCGACGGTTGTGCGACTCATGACCGAACGGAGCCTACCGGCGGCGCCGCGGCCCGAGCCGCCGACACTTCGACGCTCAGGAGACCGTCATCACGGGGGTGTCGTCGTCCACCTCCTCCGGGACCGTGATCACGGGACGCTGCAGCAGCTCCAGGAGGGCGACGGCGAGCGCGGAGAGCACCAGCGTCCAGATGACGAGGGCCGGTGTGATGGGCCGCACGAACAGCACGACGGCGGCCGCGATCACGGCGACGGCGGCGCGGAGGAGGGCGCGCTGCGCGTACAGCCACTCGCCGACCCTGCCCGTCGTGATGCCGTGGCGTTCCGCCGCGGCCCGCGCCGACGCGACGCCGGACTGGAAGAACCCGCGCAGGCGGCGGGGCACCGCGAAGGGGCCGGCGTACCAGCCGACGAGCGCGACGGCCAGCGCGAGGACCAGCACCGCGACCGCGGTGGCGATCATCGCATCCGTCACGGTCGAATACAGCGTCTGCGCCAGCTTCGACGGGACCAGCGACGGCGAGGCGGACGCGACGAAGACGATCCGACCGACGGCGAGCGCCGCGAGGGTCAGGCCCATCGCCAGAGCGAGCGCGACCGACGCCCAGACGAGGGCGAGCGCGCGCCGCCGCGCCACGATCACGCCGAGCGCGAGCAGGCCGATGGCCACCCACGGCAGCCACGCGCCCGCGGCGATCGCCAGTCCGTAGAACAGCTGCAGTGTCGGGATGGAGGAGTTCTGCGCCACCGTCACCGTGCGGTCCACGGACGGGATCTGCGAGGCGAAGGTGAGCCCCTGATCCACCAGCAGCTGTTTCACCCGGTCGATGATGGGGCCGAGCTGGATGCCGATCGAGCCGTCCGCCCCGACCGTGACCGCCGCCTTCGGATCGTTCTGCATCGTCGCGACGAGCTGGTCGTGGCTGGTGCGCAGAGCCTGCTCCCAGACCTGGGCGAACGCATCCGAGGCGACGAACCTCTGCACGGTGGAGGTCATCAGCGACACGATGCCCTGCGCCAGCGGCCCCTTGAGGGCGTTCAGGGCCTTCGTCGCCACCGGACCCGTCCCGAGCTCGGTGATGCCGTCGATCACCTGCGAGGTGACCTGCGGGATGTCGACGTGGTCCTGCACGGCCTTCACCGCCTGATCGGTGATGAACGCCTGCACGCCCGGGTCCTTCGCGAGCGGCGCATAGGTCGCGACGAACGAGTCGGTGTCGGTCAGCTGGATCTTCGCCCACGACGCCACGACAGCGACCGGCGCCAGGATCGCGCCGAGCACGATCAGCACGACCGCGAGCAGCGTCCAGGCCCAGCTGCGGCGGTGCTTCACCGGTTCGGCCGGCGGCGGGAGCGGCCGCGTCGCGTCCGGGTCGGCTTCGGCCTGCTGCCGGAGGGCGGTGTTCTCCTCCTCCAGCGCTGCGATGCGCTGCAGGAGCTCGGCGTTCGTGAGACGCGCCATCGGCCTCCCCTTCCGGCGTCCAGGTGGCGACACTGTAACGCGCGGGGTCGAGGCTCGGGCAGAGAGCAGTTTCGGCGCAGACGACACGAGGCCGGGACCCTGACGGATCCCGGCCTCGCGCTTAGTGCGTGCTGCCGTTACAGCGCGGCGTACACCTCGCGCAGCAGGGCGGCGGTCTCGGACGGCGTCTTGCCGACCTTCACGCCGGCGGCCTCGAGGGCCTCCTTCTTCGCCTGCGCGGTGCCCGCAGAGCCGGAGACGATGGCGCCGGCGTGGCCCATGGTCTTGCCCTCGGGGGCCGTGAAGCCGGCGACGTAGCCGACGACCGGCTTGGTGACGTTGGCCTTGATGAATTCGGCCGCGCGCTCCTCGGCGTCGCCGCCGATCTCGCCGATCATCACGATCGCCTTGGTCTCCGGGTCGGCCTCGAACGCGGCGAGCGCGTCGATGTGGGTGGTGCCGATGACCGGGTCGCCGCCGATGCCGATCGCGGTGGAGAAGCCCAGGTCGCGCAGTTCGTACATCATCTGGTAGGTCAGCGTGCCGGACTTCGACACGAGCCCGATCGGGCCCTTGCCGGTGATCGTGGCCGGGGTGATGCCGACGAGCGACTCACCGGGGGTGATGATGCCGGGGCAGTTCGGGCCAATGATCCGGGTCTTGTTGCCCTTCTCCTTGGCGTAGGCCCAGGCCTCGGCCGAGTCCTGCACCGGGATGCCCTCGGTGATGACGACGAGCAGCGGGATCTCGGCGTCGATCGCCTCCACCATCGCGTCCTTCGCGAACGCCGGGGGCACGAAGATGATCGACACGTCGGCGCCGGTCTTCTCGATCGCCTCGACGACGGTGCCGAACACGGGCAGCTCGACGTCGCCGTGCGTGACCGTGGTGCCGGCCTTGCGGGCGTTCACGCCGCCGACGACCTGGGTGCCGGCCTTCAGCATCAGCGCCGTGTGCTTGGTGCCCTCGCCGCCGGTGATGCCCTGGACGATGACCTTGGAGTCCTTGTTGAGGAAGATAGACATGTTCGTTCGTCCTTCGCTTACTTCGCGGCCAGCTCGGCGGCCTTGTCGGCGCCCTCGTCCATGGTGAGCGCGAGGGTCACCAGCGGGTGGTTCGCCTCGGTGAGGATGCGGCGGCCCTCGTCGACCTTGTTGCCGTCCAGGCGCACCACGAGCGGCTTGTTGGCCTCGCCGCCGAGGATCTCCAGGGCCTTCACGATGCCGTTCGCGACCGCGTCGCACGCCGTGATGCCGCCGAACACGTTGACGAAGACGCTCTTGACCTGCGGGTCGTTGAGGATGACGTCCAGACCATTCGCCATCACCTCGGCGGACGCGCCGCCGCCGATGTCGAGGAAGTTCGCGGGCTTGACGCCGCCGTGCTTCTCGCCGGCGTAGGAGACGACATCCAGGGTCGACATGACGAGGCCCGCGCCGTTGCCGATGATGCCGACCTGGCCGTCGAGCTTGACGTAGTTGAGGTTCGCGGCCTTGGCCTTGGCCTCCAGCGGGTCGGCCGCGGCCTTGTCCTCGAGCTCCTCGTGGTCGGGGTGGCGGAAGTCGGCGTTCTCGTCGAGCGAGACCTTGCCGTCGAGGGCGATGATGTCGCCCTCCTCGGTGAGGACGAGCGGGTTGACCTCGACGAGGGTCGCGTCCTCGCCGGTGTAGACCTCGTACAGCTTCACGAAGACGTCGGCGACCTTCTCGACGAGGTCCTCCGGGAAGCCGGCGGCTTTCGCGATCTCGACGGCCTTCGCGTGGTCGATGCCGCCGCGGGGGTCGACCTCGACGCGGGCGAGCGCCTCCGGCTTCTCCACGGCGAGCTGCTCGATCTCCATGCCGCCCTCGACGCTGGTCAGCGAGAGGTAGGAGCGGTTGGCCCGGTCCAGGAGCACCGAGAAGTAGAACTCGCGGGCGATCCGGGCGCCGCCGGCGACCATCACGCGGCGGACGACGTGGCCCTTGATGTCGAGCCCGAGGATCGCCTTCGCGGCCTCCTCCGCCTCGTCCGGGTTCTTGGCCACCTTGACGCCGCCGGCCTTGCCGCGGCCGCCGGTCTTGACCTGCGCCTTGACGACGGTGACACCGCCCAGCTTCTCGGCCGCGGCGCGCACCTCCTCAGGGGTGTCGGCGACGATGCCCGGAAGGACCGGGACCCCGTACTTCTCGAACAGGTCTCTGGCCTGGTACTCGTATAGATCCACGGTTATCCAATCCGCTGATTGCCCGGTGCGCTCGTGGCTGCCGGCTGATTCCTCGAGGCGGCCCGACGCGAGAATAGCTCGACGCCGAGATAAATTCGCCAGGAAGAACTTTAGCGCGTCCGCCTGAACGCCCCGAATCCGCCAAGGTGCACACAGGCGAAGGATCGGGGCTCCTCTCCACAGATCCGCCGGATCCGGACCACGCGCCCGCCGCCCCCGCGACGGTGGATGCATGACCCAACGACCTTTGACCTTGATCACGGCGGTGAGCCTCGCGGGGCTCGCCGTCTTCCTCGGAATCCTGCACAGCCTCCTGGTGTCAGCACCCGCACGTGCGCTGACCGGCGACGGCCACGGCCCCGGTTACCTGTCGGCAGACGGCTGGTGGCTCGGCTCGTACCACCTCGACGACGGCACTCTCGGCTTCTGCCTCCATCCCGGCAAGACGGCGCCCACGGGCCTGCCGTACAGCTATGCCGACGCCGCTTCGACCGGTTGGTGGACGCCGGAGCAGTCGGCCGTGTTCGCCTACATCGCCCGCACCTGGGCGGGAACGGGCGACCGCGTCACCGCCGCGGCGGGCCAGCTCGCCACCTGGATGTACGCCGGTCTCCCCGCGGATCAGGCACGCGCCAGGGCGGACCGGGCGGGCGGCGACGCCGACGCGGTGTTCGCCCGCGCGAACAGCATGCTGGAGGAGGCCGCGGCCCGGGCGTCCACCGGGGTGCGTGCGGCCGTCGTAGTGGAGCTCGCCGAGACCGGGCCGGGCCGGGTCCGCGTCGAGCTGACGGTCGACCGCCTCTCCGGACCCGAGGTGCTGCCACCCGGGGCGCACCGCGTGCAGACCACGCTCTCCGGAGCGACCTTCGCCGACGCATCGACGGCATCCTCCCTGCCGACAGGGACAGACGTCGAGTTCGTTCCGACGGGCACCGAGTCGAGCGTCGCCGTCAGTGCCACCGCGACCACGGGAGACCTCCCCTACGGCAATCGGATCACGGTCGCGCTTCCCGCGGTCGACGCTCAGGCGGTCCTGATCGCCCAGCCGTCCTCCGCGACGGCGAGCGCGTCTGCCGATGTCACCGGTCCATCCCCGCTGCCGTTCCAGCCGCGCGTCGAGACGCAGACCTCGACGCCCGAGGCGCGGCCCGGTGCGGAGATCTCGGACACGCTCGTCGTCTCGGTCGACACGGGAGACGGGCTTCTCCCCAGCTGGGGCGTCCGCCAGACCGATGACGGCTTCTCCCCGGTCACGGCCGTCGTGCAGAGCACACTCCACGGCCCCTTCGACCAACCGATCGCCCCGGCCCAGGAGCCACCGGCCGGTGCCCCGGTGGTCTGCACGGTCGAGACGGTCGTGGAGGGGACGGGCCGGTACACGACGCCCACCTGCACGCTGCCTGCGGACGGCTACTACGTCTGGACGGAGCGGATCGACCCGGAACGCACCGATCCGGGTGAGGGAGGCGAGCGGATCAAGCCCTGGCAGTCGTCCTTCGGCATCGCGAGCGAGACGACCCGGGTGACCACTCCGGCAGCGGCGGTCGTCGGCCAGGCGGAGCTCGCCGCGACCGGCGCCGCGGACTCGGTCGTGCCGGCGCTCTGCGGGACCGGCGCCGGCCTCGCCGGGGCGACCATGCTGACGGTGGCACGCCTCCGCGGGCGCCGGGCGTCCCGGTCGCCCGGCGGCGGGTCCCCGGCTGGCAGGCAGGTCCGCGTGGAGCAGGAAGGCCCGCCTGCGGGACCCCGCCGCGCCCGCCACGTGCGCGAGGTGACGCGCCCCACCCGCTCCCCTCGGCTCGTCGCCGGCCGGCTCGTCGGGCCGCGGCGCCCGCGCTCGACCTGGTTCGGACGATGAACCGCGCGATGGCGACCCTCTCCGCGCCTTCGCAGGCACGGGCGGCACGATGGAGCGATGGGGAACGGCAGAGGCTTCCGGCCGGTCGCGGTGGAGGACATCGCGGCGGAGGCCTTGACGCTCGCCGGCGGCCCGCGTGCGCTGCTGCTTCAGATCGCGCATCCGGGGGTGGGCCGTGGAGTGGTCGACCACAGCGACTTCGCCTCGCGGTTGATGGACCGGTTCGAGGGCACGGTGCTCTACCTCACAGCGACCATGTACGGAACACCGGAGGAGCAGGCGGCGATGCGCCGACTGGTGAACCGGGCGCACGCTCCGGTGAGGGGCGTCGACCCCGCGAGTGGAACGACCTACAACGCTTTCGATCCGGAACTGCAGTTGTGGGTGGCGGCCACCCTCTACCAGACGATGATGGACCTGCACGGGCGGGTCTTCGGGCCGCTCTCGCCGCCCCAGGCCGGGCTTGCCTACCGGGAGCTCTCGCGGGCGCTGTCCAACCTCCAGCTCTCGCACGAACAGTGGCCTGCCGACCGCGCTGCGTTCGACCGCTATTGGGAGGGGATGGTCGGGTCCCTCCGGGTCGATGCCGACGTCCTCGCGGTATCGCGCCAGATCCTGTACCCGTCCGGGGTGTCGTGGTGGATGCGGCCGGGTCTTCCGCTGCTGCGTCTTGTCACCGCCGGACTGCTGCCTCCGGCCGTGCGCGCGCAGTTCCGGCTGGAGTGGGACGCGGCCAGGCAGCGGCGCTTCGACCGAGCGATGCGCTGGACTGCCCGCATCTACACGCGACTGCCGGTGCGGCTCCGGCGCCTCCTCCGGGATCGCTACCTCGCGAAGCTCCGCAGGCTGGTGAGCTCGGCTCCTGCGACGACGAAGGCCCGGCTCGCCGACGGTTAGGCCGGGAGGCCGCGCCTACGCTCGACCAGCCGGGCGAGCAGCACCAGCAGGATGCCGACCGCCGCGCCCAGCACCGTCTCGAGCACACGGTCGACCACGAGCACGGGAAGCGGTGTGGGACTCGCGAGGTGCGAGACGGAGAGCGCGAGCGGGGTGATGAACACCAGCGCCGCCCCGTAGTGCCGGGCGACCAGGATCTCCGCGAAGAACTGGCAGATCACGATGATGCAGATCACGGCGAATGCCGGCGGCGACCAGACGAGAAGCACGGCCGTCACCGCGACGCCGACGATGGTCCCGACGATGCGGTGCAGCGAGCGCGAGATCGAGTGCGCGGCGCGGGCCGGAGGGATCACCGCGACGACGCTGACGACGGCCCAGTAGGCATGGCCGAAGCCGAACAGCAGGGCGATTCCGCCCGCGATGACGACGCCGAGGACGTTCTGCCCGACCGTGAGCCAGACGCGCGGATCGCGCAGCGCCGCGATGTCGAGCGCCGGGCGGCGGCGGAGCTCGGTGACCAGCCGCCAGCGGGCCAGCACGCCGCGCTCGATCCCGGGGATCCGCCGGATCGCCCACCCCGACATCGTGAGCAGCCACGCGAATGCGGCGGCGGCCGCGGCGATCCCGAGCCGGGGAAGCGCCTCCGCGGCCGGGGTGGGCACCGCCGCGCACACCAGCAGCGCGAAGACGAAGAACAGCGCCTGCGGCGGCATCATCTGGAAGACCGTCACGAAGAGCGTCCCGCCGCCGACGACGATCACGAGCGCGAGCGCGACCAGGGGCAGAGGCTCGCCCAGCACCGCGAGCCCCGTTCCTGCGGCGATGCTGAGCAGCAGGGCGATCGCCGCGACGGTCAGCGTGCGGATGCGCAGCCGGTACGGCTCGTTCCGGCCGTACAGCGCGGTGAACGCGCCGAAGGTGGCATACGCGGTCAGGTCGAGCCGGCCCAGCGCGAACAGGGTGAACAGCGGAACCGCGACGGCGAGGGCGGCACGGAGCCCGACCTCGAGGTTGCGCGGCGCGGAGGCGTCCGCCCTCACAGCTTGTCGATCGGGGCGATCTTGATGAGGAGCTTCTTCGCGCCCACCTTCTCGAACTGCACGTGCGCGACGCGCTTGGCGCCCTGTCCCGTGACCTGTGTGACGCGGCCGTCGCCGAAGTCGGCGTGCCGGATGCGGTCTCCCGGCGCCAGCTCGAGGTCGCCGTTGTCACGCACCTTGCCCGTGACACGGTTGGGCCACTCCGCCTTCGGCCGCTCCTGGCGGAACGGCGCGGCGGCGAGGCTGTCGTTCCAGCCGGAGCCTCCCGAGCCGCCGGAGCCGGCACCCAGACCGGGGCGGCGGGCGTTCAGAGCACGCGACTGGGTGCCACCGCGGCCGTTCGCAGACCCCGGAGACTGCCGCCACTCGATCAGATCGGCGGGGATCTCTTGAAGGTACCGACTGGGCATCGCGACCGCGGTCTCGCCGAACTGCGCCCGCGTCATCGCCAGCGACAGGAACAGGCGCTTCTTCGCCCGCGTGATGCCGACATAGAACAGCCGACGCTCCTCGGCCGGCCCTCCCGGCTCGTTCGCCGACATGCGGTGCGGGAGCAGGTCCTCCTCGATCCCGGTGAGGAACACGGCGTCGTACTCGAGGCCCTTCGCGGTGTGCAGGGTCATCAGCGAGACCGCGCCGCTGGAGTCATCGATCTCGTCCGCGGCGGCGACGAGCGACACCTCGGTGAGGAAGTCGACCAGAGTGCCGTCAGGGTTGTTGCGCGCGAACTCGCGCGTCACCGCCACGAGTTCGTCCACGTTCTCCGCACGCGCCTCGTCCTGCGGGTCGCGGCTGTTGCGCAGCGTCTCGATGTAGCCGCTTCCGTCGAGCAGGAAGGTCAGCACATCCGCGACCGGGGAGACCCCGGCCGGGTTCGACGGGTCGATCTTGGCCGCCGCCTCGTCGAGCAGGCCCGACAGCTGAAGGATCGCGTTCGTCACCTTCGGGCCGAGACCCAGGGAGGCGGCGTCGCGCATGGCGGCGCGGAACGTGAGCCCGTTGTCCTCCGCGTAGCTCGCCAGCTGCGTCTCCGTCGCCGGGCCGATCCCGCGCTTCGGCGTGTTCAGGATGCGGCGGAGCGCGAGCATGTCGTCCGGGTTGGCGACCGTGATCAGGTACGCCATGGAGTCCTTGATCTCGGCGCGTTCGTAGAACTTGGTGCCGCCCATGACCTTGTAGGGCAGCGCCGAGCGGATGAAGATCTCCTCCAGTGCACGGGTCTGGGCGTTGGTGCGGTAGAACACCGCGATGTCCTTGTAGGCCATGCCCGCGCCGTGCAGCTTCTCGATCTCGTCCGCAACGAACTGCGCCTCGTCGTGGCCCGAGTACCCGGTATAGCCGATGATCTTCTCGCCATCGCCGACGGCGGTCCACAGCTTCTTGTCCTTGCGGTCGAAGTTGTTGGCGATGACGGCGTTGGCGGCGCTCAGGATGTTCTGCGTCGACCGGTAGTTCTGCTCGAGCAGCACGACCTTCGCACCCGGGAAGTCGCGCTCGAACTCCACGATGTTGCGGATGTCGGCGCCTCGGAAGGCGTAGATCGACTGGTCGGAGTCGCCGACGACGGTCAGCGACGCGCTCGGGATGACGCCCGCCGCGTCGCGGAGCGGACGGACGTTGCGGCCGTGCGACTCCAGGTCGTCGACGATGTCGGGGGCGACCGGCATCGTCAGCTCGCGGATGAGCGAGTACTGGGCGTGGTTGGTGTCCTGGTACTCGTCGACCAGGATGTGACGGAACCGGCTCTGATAGAGCGCCGCCACCCGCGGGAAGGCACGGAACAGGAACACCGTCTCGGCGATGAGGTCGTCGAAGTCGAAGGCGTTGGCCCGCCGGAGCTCCCGCGTGTACTGCCGGAAGATCTCGAGGAACATCACCTCCTGCGGATCGCTCAGGTTGGCGGACCGCGCGAACGTCTCCAGGTCGGTCAGCTCGTTCTTGAGTTTGGAGATGCGGTTCGCCGCACCGCCCACCGTGAAGCCCAGCGTGTCGGCGTCGAGCTCCTTGATGATCCGCTTGAGGAGGGCGCGGGTATCACCGGAGTCGTAGATCGTGAAGCTGGCGGTCTTGCCGATGGTCTCCGCCTCGCGGCGGAGGATGCGGACGCAGGCGGAGTGGAACGTCGAGATCCACATGCCCTGCGCCTTGCCGCCGAGCAGCTGCTCGACGCGCTCGCGCATCTCGTTCGCGGCCTTGTTCGTGAAGGTGATGGCAAGGATCTCGCTCGGCCACGCCTCACGGCTCTCGATGAGACCCGCGATGCGCCGGGTGAGCACGCTGGTCTTACCGGAACCGGCGCCGGCCACGATGAGCAGGGCCTGCCCGCGATACTCGGCCGCCTCCCGCTGCTGCGGGTTGAGCCCCTCGAAGAGGCGCTCGCTCGGGCCGCGCCAGCGTCCCCCCGAGCCGCCGTCACCGCCCGCCGCCGAGCCGGCGCGCGCGGAGCCGTCGCCACCGTCGCCCTGCCATCCGTCCAGGATGATCGGTACGGAGGAAGGGGTGGTCTGCGGGGCGTCGGGGAGGCTCGTCATGCTGAAGACGATTTTAGTCGCTGCCACCGTCATTCGGCCGGGAGCGGGGCGATCGGCCTCAGCGGCCGTCGCGGACGGCGACCGCGAGGTCGGGATGATCGGCGAACACGCCGTCCACCCCGGAGTGGAGGAGGATCGAGAAGAAGCGTCGCCAGTCGCCCCAGTCGGAGTCCGCGCCGGGAGTCCGGAACTCCTCCGGAAGCATGCCGTTCTCCGGGCGAAGCGTCCAGCAGAAGACCGCGAGGCCCGCCGAGTGCGCGAGGTCGACGAGGTCGGAGGTGACCGCGCCGACATCGGCGGCGTCCTCCTCGCCGAACAGGGCGACGGACACCGAGCCCGAGGACAGCACCTGCGCGGTCTCCACGCTGATGCCGTCCACGCGTTCCGCCGCCGACCGCGCGGCGGAACCGAGGGCGTACAGCCCGCGGAGACTGAGGTCGGTCTCGTAGCCGGGAGCCGCAGAGCCGAGCGCGGCGACGCGGTCTGCGGGAGCGCCGGAGTCCTCCAGCAGGTAGACCCGGCGACCGCGGAAGCCACGCTCGTGCAGGCGGGTGAGCACCGTGTGCTCGAAGCTCTCCACCACGACACCGGCGCGGTCCGTCCAGCCGGCGTCGGCGAGCTCGGCGAGGAACAGCTCGTCCAGCGGGTAGCCCGCCGCGTCGAAGTAGGTGGCGTGCTTCAGCTCGGCCACGAGCCCTGGCGCCTGCGGACCGGCGTCGCCCGTCCGGTCGATCAGGTCGAGGAGGTCGCGCAGCCGCAGCAGCGGGTAGTGGTCGTCGAACGTCGAGCTCGGCTGGCGCAGGCCCGGGATGCGCTCCCGCGCCCTCAGCGTCGACAACTCGTCCCAGGTGAAGTCCTCGGTGAACCACCCGGTGAGCGGCGACCCGTCGACCTCCTTGGTCGTGCGGCGATCGGCGAACTCGGGGTGACCTGCGACATCCGTGGTGCCTGATATCTCGTTCTCGTGCCGCAGCACGAGGACGCCGTCCTTCGTAGCCACGACGTCCGGCTCGACGGCGTCGGCCCCGAGCCGGAACGCCAGCTCGTACGACGCCCTGGTGTGCTCCGGCCGGTAGCCCGGCGCCCCACGGTGGCCGATCACCACGGGAGCCGTTCGAGCGCGCATGGCCCGATCCTAGCGGCGGCGCGTCCCCGCACCGGGAGCCGCGGGGTGCCAGAATCGACGCGTGTCCGCCGACCCGAACCCGTCGCCGTCACGGTGGAGGGAGCCCGCCTCCCGGCTCCCGCTGCGCTGGGGCGCCTACCGTCCACGACTGGTCGCCGGCCTGGCGATGCTGTTCGTCGGAACCGCCTGCGTGCTCGGCACGACCGCGTACAGCCTCCCGCTGCTCCTCGTCGGGTCGCTGATGCAGCCCGCGGGGTGGGCCGTCCTCCCGTCCACCATCGGCCGGAGGGTCGCCGTGCCCGTCCCGGTGCTCGGTTTCACCTGGCTCATGCTCGGCGGATCCGGTTTCGCGTGGTGCTACGCCGTCGCCCTGGCGGCCTGGCTTTTGGTGCGGCTGCGCCCGCTCCCCTCCTTCGCGGTCCTGCTGCTGCCGATCCTGTGGAGCGTCGCCCTCCCACGGTTCGTGCACGACTACCAGCAGGGGTGGATCACCATCCTGACCAGCACCGCGGTCATCGTCGCGGCCGCCTGGCTGGCCCGATGGATCGCCGTCCGATTCGATTCATGGCAATCTGTCAGAACTCTCAGAAAAGAAAACAGTAGATTGGACTGAAGAAGACCACACCCGGTCCCTTTAGAACGAGGAGCTCATGGCACTCACCAACCCGGCCTTCTCCACCAACCCGGCGTTCTCCAACAACGGTCAGGCCGCGACCGCGACCGCCGAGAACCTGGAGCAGATGTACCAGGCGCCGTCCGCGACGGCGGTGGACACCGACCGGATGACGGTCGAGGACACGATCACCAAGACGGCGATCTGCTTCGTCCTCCTGCTCGCGGGCGCCGGCGTCGGCTGGTTCGTCCCCGTCCTCGCCATCCCGGCCGCGATCATCGGTTTCGTCCTCGCGCTCGTCAACATCTTCAAGAAGCGACCTGTCCCCGGTCTCGTGCTCGGCTACTCGGCCGCACAGGGCATCTTCCTCGGCGCGATCTCGATGTTCTTCGAGTCGCAGTGGTCGGGCATCGTCATCCAGGCGGTCATCGCGACCTTCGCCGTCGTGGGAGTGACGCTGGCGCTGTTCGCCTCCGGCAAGATCCGCGCGTCCGCGAAGGCCACCAAGATCTTCCTGATCGCGATGTTCGGCTACCTCGCCTACTCGCTGGTCAACGTCGTCCTGATGTGGACCGGCGCCACCAACGGCGCGTTCGGCCTCAACAGCGTCGAGCTCGGTAACACCGGCATCAAGCTGGGCCTGATCATCGGCGTCCTGGTCGTCCTGCTCGGCGCCTACTCGCTGGTCCTCGACTTCGACGCGATCAAGCAGGGCGTTGCCAACCGCGCCCCGCGCATCTACGGTTGGTCCGGCGCCTTCGGCATCATGGTCACGGTCATCTGGCTGTACCTCGAGATCCTGCGGATGCTCGCCATCTCGCGCGACTGACGACGCCGCGCAGTAACGCAGAAGGCCCGGGATGCTCGCAGCATCCCGGGCCTTCTCGCGTCAGGGGAGGGTCACTCCCACTCGATGGTCCCCGGCGGCTTCGACGTGACGTCGAGCACGACGCGGTTGACGCCGTCCACCTCGTTGGTGATGCGGTTCGAGATCTTCGCCAGAAGGTCGTACGGCAGGCGGGTCCAGTCGGCCGTCATGGCGTCCTCGCTGGACACCGGGCGCAGCACGATCGGGTGACCGTAGGTGCGGCCGTCGCCCTGCACGCCCACCGAGCGCACGTCGGCCAGCAGCACGACCGGGCACTGCCAGATCTCCTGGTCGAGGCCGGCGGCCGTCAGCTCGGCCCGGACGATGGCGTCGGCGTCGCGGAGCAGGTCGAGGCGCTCCTGCGTGACCTCGCCGACGATGCGGATGCCGAGGCCAGGACCCGGGAACGGCTGGCGCGAGACGATCGCCTCGGGGAGCCCGAGCTCGCGGCCGATGGCGCGCACCTCGTCCTTGAACAGGGTGCGCAGCGGCTCGACGAGCTCGAACTGCAGATCCTCCGGCAGGCCGCCCACGTTGTGGTGGCTCTTGATGTTCGCGGTGCCCGTGCCGCCGCCCGACTCCACCACGTCGGGATAGAGCGTGCCCTGCACGAGGAAGCGGATCGGGTCGCCCTCGCTCGCGGCCTCCGCGATCAGGTCGGCCTGCGCCTTCTCGAACACGCGGATGAACTCGCGGCCGATGATCTTGCGCTTCGTCTCCGGGTCGCTGACGCCGGCGAGCGCGTTCAGGAACTGCTCCTGCGCGTTCACGGTCACCAGGCGCACGCCCGTGGCGGCGACGTAGTCCTCCTCGACCTGGCGCGCCTCGTCCTTCCGGAGCAGGCCGTGGTCGACGAACACGCACACCAGCTGGTCGCCGACGGCCTTGTGCACGAGCGCGGCGGCGACCGCGGAGTCCACGCCTCCCGAGAGCGCGCAGATGACGCGGCCCGAGCCGACCTGCGCCTGGATGGCGGCGACCTGGTCGGCGATCACGTTGCCGCTGTTCCAGTCGGCCGGGATGCCGGCGGCGCGGTGCAGGAAGTTCTCCAGCACGGCCTGGCCGTAGGTGGAGTGCTTCACCTCGGGATGCCACTGCACGCCGTACAGGCGACGCTCGTCGTTCGCGAACGCGGCGACCGGGGTGCCGTCGGTCGAGGCCAGCACCTCGAAGCCCTCGGGAGCGCGGGAGACCGAGTCGCCGTGGCTCATCCATGCGGTCTGCTCGGCCGGCTGACCGTCGAGGAGGACGCCGGAGTCGGAGATCCGGACGGCGGTGGAGCCGTACTCGCGCTGGCCGGTCTTCGCGACCTCGCCGCCGAGCGCCGTCGCCATCACCTGGAAGCCGTAGCAGATGCCGAGCACCGGGACGCCGAGGTCGAAGATCGCCTCGTCGAGCCGCGGCGCGCCTTCCTCGTACACCGACGACGGGCCGCCGGACAGCACGATGCCGGACGGGTGCTTCGCCGCGATCTCGGACGCCGTCACGGTGTGCGGCACGATCTCCGAGTACACGTTCGCCTCGCGGACGCGGCGGGCGATCAGCTGCGCGTACTGCGCACCGAAGTCGACCACGAGCACGGGCCCGGACGGGTTGGCGGAGTCTGCCCCGCCCAGCATGTCGGTGAACGCAGCGTCTGCACTCATGGAATCTCCGCTAATTTGTCGCCTCCACGGGTATCACGGATTCGGCCTCGCGGCCGGCCAGGTAGGTCTTCACCTGCTTGCTGATGCGCGCCTCCACGAAGAACGACAGGAACGGCACGACGCCGCCGAGGGCGATCGTGACGAACTTCGTGAACGGCCAGCGCATGAGCGACCACAGGCGGAAGTCGGAGATCAGGTACACGACGTACAGCCAGCCGTGCGCGATCAGGATGCCCGTGCTCAGGTCGACGCCGGTCGGCGCCACCGCGGTCTGCACGGGGACGAAGGTGAGGACGCCGTAGTTGCTGAACGCGAACAGCTGATAGCCGAGCCCGTACTTGACGATCATCTCGGCGCACAGCAGGAGAAGCATGATCCCCGTGACGTACGCGAACACCTGGTAGAACCGGAGCGCCCCGCGGATCTTCGGGAAGTCTTCGAGCTTGGGAGCGAGGGGCATGCGGCTATTCTAGGCGCTCGGCCTGCACGTTCCCCGCGGTCTGAGCCTCCTGCGCTTCGAGCTCCCGCAGCTCGTCCTCGCGCTCTTTCGCGTCCCGTACCAGCCGGTACCAGAGGAAGACCGCGAAGCCGGCGAAGATGATCCACTCGACGGCGTAGAACACGTTCAGCCAGTTCAGCTCGGTCTGCGCGATCGGGGGCGGGGAGTCGATCTGCACGAGCCCGGCCGGGGCTCCGCGCTCGACGACGTACGCGGCGTAGACGTCCACGCCGTCGACGCCCGTCCAGAGGTTGTAGAGCTGGCCGACGCCGAGGCTCTTCATCGCCGTCGGGTCCGACTTGTCGGGCACCTGCGGCTGCTCGTCCGGCAGGATGCGGCCGACGACCCGCTGCGGATCGGCCGACTCGTTCGCCAGCCGGGCCATCGCGGCCTTCGCACTCGCCTCATCCGGTGCCCAGCCACGGGCCACGGCGAGCGCGACAGGCTGCCCGTCGCGCTGCAGGGTCAGATGACCGACGACCCACCAGCCCGAGCGGCCGTCGTTGAGGCGGCCCTCCAGCAGCTGGTAGTCGCCGGGCACGAACGCCCCGGTGAACTCGACCAGCTGCCCGACCGTGGCGTCCCGCAGAGGGGACGACGGCGCGGCCACCTTCGCGAGCGGCAGGACGGTCTCCGTCGGCGCCTCCACGGCCTTGCCCGACTCCACGGCGCGCTCCAGCTGCCACTGGCCGAGCCAGGCGAACCCGGCGGCGAGGAGCAGCGCGAAGATCAGCGCGCCGATCCATCGCGGGCGCAGCATCATCTGGAAGAGGGTGGTCTCGCCGGTCGCCGGTGTGCCTCCCGTGGTCGTGTCGATGGTCAGTCCCGTTCCCGTTCGCCGCTCAAGTCGTCCTGCATGGCCCGCTCGACGATACGGTCCACGGCCTGCCGTGTCTCGTCCGCGCTCGTCCCCTCGCGGCGCGCGTCGGAGTCGAGGTCGGCGGTCGCGGCCTCGACGAGCGCGATCTCCTCGTCGAGCATGGGATCGCGCGTCTTCTTCTTCCGTTCGCGCCGGCGTTTCGGGCCGGTCCGTAGGATCATCGCACCGATCCTCTCGGAGTTCGCTGCGAGGATCGGGCCCAGCACCGCCATGATCAGCACGTACAGTCCGGCGAACGGCTGGATGCGTTCGTCGAGCCCGGCCGCGAGCGACAGGGTCGCGAGGATCAGCGCGAACTCGCCGCGGTTCTGCAGGATCACCGTGGTGTTGATGCCGGCCTGCACACCGAAGCCGTTGATCCACGCGACGAACTGGCCGGCGGCGATGTTGAGCACGATGGTCAGCAGCACGGCGACCAGCACCGGCACGAGCACCGACGGGAATTTCGCCGGGTCGAGGGCGAGGCCGAAGTTCAGGAAGAAGAACGCGGCGAAGACATCCCGCAGCGGGATGGCGATGTGCTCGATCTTGTTGCGGTACTTCGTCGCGCCGAGCACGAGGCCGATGAGGAACGCCCCGATCGCGTCGGTGACGCCGATGATCTCGCCGAGACCGGCGAACAGCACCGCGAAGCCGAAGAACAGGATCGTGAACAGCTCGTCGTCCTTGGTGCGGAACAGCCGCGAGACGAACCGGCCGCCCCAGCGGGCGATCGTGAACATGACCACGAGGAACGCGAACGCCACCGCCAGCTTGCCCACGACCGGCCAGAAGTCGGTCTCGCCGCTCAGCACCACCGAGACGATCGCCAGGTAGATCGCGATGAAGATGTCCTCGACCACGGTGACGCCGAGGATCATGGGCGTCTCGGTGTTGGCCAGCCGGCGGAGCTCGATGAGCAGCTTCGTCACGATCGCGGAGGACGAGGTCGCCGTCATACCGGCGATGATGAGCGCCTCGCGCGTCCCCCAGCCGACCATGAAGCCGAACACCAGCCCGACCCCCATGTTGATGAGGATGTACGAGCCGCCCGAGACGATGAGCTTGCCGAAGTTGCCGAAGAACTCGTCCTGGTCGAACTCCAGGCCCAGGTTGAACAGCAGCAGGATGAGCCCGAAGATCGCGATGAGCTCGATGTAGTGGCTCTCGAAGTTGAGCGGGAACCAGCCGGTGTGCGGGCTGGCCAGCAGTCCCACGAGCATGTAGACGGGGATCGCGGGGAGACCCACCAGCTTGCCGAGGCGCCCGAGCACGTACGCGACGAGCAGGAGGATGCCGAGAACGATGAGGTCTTCGCCGAGATGCATCGGAGGATCAGCCCCCCGGCGGCGCGTCGGCGGCGACCCGTGCAGCGACCTCGCCGGTGCGGAAGAAGGAGAACGCCTTCGCGACCTTCTCCGGCGTGCCTGCGACGACGAGCGTGTCGCCGGGGAACACCTTGAAGTCGGGGGCGGGCGCCGGGTTGGCGGAGTCCCCGCGGACGACCGCGACGACCGTGAGGCCGACGAAGCCGCGGTCGCCGGGGGCGCCGAGCTGCTGGCCGGCGATGTAGTCGTCGTAGTCGACGGTGAACCAGTCGATGCTCAGCCCCGGGATCTGGTCGAGGGCGGTGAGCGTCTCGGTGATCTGCGTGCCGCCGAGGAGTTCTGCGAGCGTGTGCGCCTCATCCTCGTTCAGCCGGAGCGACACCTTGGTCACGTCCGTGCCGTCCTCGTGGTCCGAGAAGGTGATCAGGTCGCTGTGCCCCGAGCGATGCGCGATGACGCCGACTTTGCCGCCATCGTCGGTCACGAAGGTGTGCAGCACCCCGACCCCGGGCAGCTTGACCCGTCGAACGTCAACCATCAGCCGTCTCCATCCGCCGGGTTCTCCGGCATAAGGGGGGTGAGGTTCCAGTCTACCGGAGGCGCGGCGGCCCCTATTTGGCCGGGCACGACTGCGGCGTCCTGGAACGTCCGCGGCGGTTCGCCCGCGCGCGGTCGTTCCGGGACGCCGCAGTCGGTGTCGGGAGGTCAGCCCTTGGCGGACGTCTTGGCGCGCTTCGCGGCGGCGGCGTCCTCCTCGACGATGTCGGGCGCCTCCAGGCGGATGCGCTCGGCGGACTCGTCGTCGGGCTGAAGCTGGCTGCCGCGCTCGGCCTCCACCCGCTTCAGGTAGGTGCGCACCTCGCGCTCCTCCCGCTCCTTGTCCCAGCCGTGCACCCGCGCCATCAGCGCCGCGGCGACGGGGGCGGCCGACACGCCGCGGTCCCACGCCTCGATCGAGATGCGGGTGCGGCGGGCGAGCACGTCCTCCAGGTGCAGGGCTCCCTCATGCGTGGCAGCGTAGACGACCTCCGCACCGACGTAGTCGTCGGCGCCGGGCAGCGGGTCGGCCAGCGACGGATCCTCGCGGATGAGCGCCAGGATGTCCTCCGCCATCGTGCCGTACCGGTTGAGCAGGTGCTCGATCCTGGCGACGTGGAGGCCGGTCTCCTTCGCGATGCGACCGCGGCGGTTCCAAGCGGCCCGGTACCCCTCCGCTCCGACCAGGGCGATGTCCATCGTCGCCGACTCGGGGATCTTGCCGTCGATCGCGCTGACGGCCGCATCCACCGCGTCCTTCGCCATCACGCGGTAGGTGGTCCACTTGCCGCCCGCGATGACGACGAGACCCGGCACCGAGTGCGCGACCAGGTGCTCGCGCGACAGCTTCGACGTCTGCTCGGACTCCCCCGCCAGCAGCGGCCGCAGCCCGGCGTAGACGCCCTCCACGTCCTCTCGGGTCAGCGGCACGTTGAGCACCTCGTTGACGTGCGCCAGCAGGTAGTCGATGTCGGCGGCGGTCGCCGCAGGGTGCGCTTTGTCGAGGTGCCAGTCCGTGTCGGTCGTGCCGATCAGCCAGTGCCTGCCCCACGGGATGACGAAGAGCACGCTCTTCTCGGTGCGCAGCAGCAGACCCATCTTCGACTGGAAGCGGTCCCGCGGAACGACGAGGTGGATGCCCTTGGACGCACGCACCTTGAACTGTCCGCGCTCGCCTACCATCGACTGGGTGTCGTCGGTCCACACGCCGGTCGCGTTGACCACCTGCTTCGCACGGATCTCGAACCGCTCGTCGGTCTCGAGGTCGTGCGCACGGACGCCGACGACGCGCTCGCCCACCTTGATGAAGCCCTCGACGCGGACCCGGGACGCGACGTGCGCGCCGTAGTGCGCCGCCGTGCGGACCAGGTTGGCCACGTACCGCGCATCGTCCACCTGCGCGTCGTAGTAGGTGATGCCGCCGACCAGGGCGTCCTTGTTCATCGACGGGATCGCGTTCAGCACCTGCCGCTTGCTGAGGTGGCGGTGGTGCGGGACCCCCGGAGGACGGCCTCCGGTGTACGAGAAGATGTCGTACAGCAGCATGCCGGCGCCGATGTAGAACCGCTCCCAGACCCTCTTGTGCAGCGGGTAGAGGAAGCGCACCGGCTTCACCAGGTGCGGCGCAATGCGCTGCAGCAGCAGCCCGCGCTCGATGAGTGCTTCGCGCACGAGCCGGAAGTCGAGCTGCTCCAGGTAGCGGATGCCGCCGTGCACGAGCTTCGACGAACGGCTGGAGGTGCCGGAGGCGAAGTCGCGCGCCTCCACCAGGCCCGTCGTCAGGCCGCGCGTCGCCGCGTCGACCGCGGACCCCGCGCCGACGATTCCGCCGCCGACCACCAGGATGTCGAGCTCGGTGTCCTTGAGCGCCGCGATCGCGGCGGCCCGCTCGGCCGGACCGAGTCGCGACGGGTACGTCACGGCCGGGTTCGACGCGGGGGTGGCGTGCCTGTCCCCACCCGGAGCCGATTGGGATACGGTCATCGTTCTCTCCCTCCCCGGCCGCCGTCGGCCGGCACCTGGTCCTACTGCGTTCGGTAGGGCGCGACGACCACCTCGACGCGCTGGAACTCCTTCAGGTCCGAGTATCCCGTCGTCGCCATGCTCCGACGCAATGCTCCCACCAGATTCGCAGAGCCTTCGGCCACCGGGGCAGGCCCGTAGAGGATCTCCTCCAGCGGCGCCACCTGGCCGACCGCCACCCGGTTGCCGCGCGGCAGCTGCGAATGGTGGGCCTCGGCGCCCCAGTGCCAGCCGCCGCCGGGGGCGTCCGTCGCACGGGCGAGGGTCGTGCCGAGCATGACCGCGTCGGCGCCGCACGCGATGGCCTTGACGATGTCGCCGGAGCTGCCGAGGCCGCCGTCTGCGATGACGTGCACGTAGCGGCCGCCCGACTCGTCCATGTAGTCGCGGCGGGCGCCGGCGACGTCGGCGACCGCGGTCGCCATGGGCGCGTGGATGCCGAGGGTGGACCGGGTGGTGGACGCGGCCCCTCCGCCGAAGCCGACGAGCACGCCGGCCGCTCCGGTGCGCATCAGGTGCAGCGCCGCGGTGTAGGTGGCGGCGCCGCCGACGATGACCGGCACATCCAGCTCGTAGATGAACTTCTTGAGGTTCAGCGGCTCGACGTTCTTCGAGACGTGCTCGGCGGACACGGTGGTGCCGCGGATGACGAACAGGTCGACGCCCGCCTCGACGACGGTCTGGTACAGCTCCTGCGTGCGCTGCGGCGAGAGGGCGCCGGCGACCGTCACGCCTCCCTCGCGGATCTCGGCGAGGCGGCGGGTGACGAGCTCGGGCTTGATCGGCTCGGCGTAGATCTCCTGCATGCGGCTGGTGGCGCGCTCGGCCGGCAGCTCGCGGATCTCGGCGAGCAGCGGCTCCGGGTCCTCGTAGCGCGTCCATAGGCCCTCGAGGTCGAGCACGCCGAGGCCACCCAGCTGGCCCATCATGATCGCGGTCGTCGGCGAGACCACCGAGTCCATCGGGGCGGCGAGGAACGGGATGGAGAACTGGTAGGCGTCGATCGACCACGACACCGAGACGTCTTCGGGGTCGCGGGTGCGACGGCTGGGAACCACCGCGATGTCGTCGAAGGCGTACACGCGGCGTGCGCGCTTGGCGCGCCCGATCTCGATCTCCATACTCACGTGATCCAGTCTAGGCCGCGGCCTGTGGGAGGGTGGTCGTGTGATCGTCGAAGCCGAATCCCTCCCCCGCCTTCGCCAGCGCACGAGCGAGAAGTGGCGCGCCTACCCGGACGACGTGCTCCCGCTGTTCGTCGCCGAGATGGACTACCCGCTCGCGCCTCCCATCGCGCAGGCGCTGCACGCCGCCGTCGACCGCAGCGACACCGGCTACATCGGCCCCGACGACCGCACGCAGCGGGCGTTCACCGACTACGTCGGCGCCCGCTGGGGCTGGAGCGTCGACCCGGCGCACACCCGCACCACCACGGACGTCAGCGTCGTGATCGTCGAGGCGCTGCGCATGCTGATCGAGCCGGGCGACCGCGTCGTCATCACCCCTCCCGTGTACCCGCCGTTCTTCGAACTGATCCCGGAGGCCGGCGGAGTCGTCGAGGAGGTCCCCCTGCTGGAGGGCGGGACGGACGGGCGCGGCTGGGCGCTCGACCTGGCCGGGCTCGAACGCGCCTTCGCCGGCGGCGCCAGGGCGTTCCTGCTGTGCAACCCGCACAATCCGCTCGGCCTCGTGCACCCGCGGGAGGAGCTGGAGGCGGTGGCCGCCCTGGCCGCGCGCCACGGCGTCCACGTGGTCAGCGACGAAGTGCACGCCCCGCTGACGCACTCCGACGCCACGTTCACGCCGTTCCTGTCGGTGTCCGACGACGCCCGGCGCGTCGGCGTCGCGGCGCATGCGGCCAGCAAGGCCTGGAACCTCGCCGGCCTCAAGTGCGCGCTCTTCGTCGCGGGCTCCCCGGAGCTGGCGGAGCGCATCCACGCCCTTCCGATCGAGGTCGAGGTCCGCACCAGCCAGTTCGGACGCATCTCCACGGAGGCGGCCTACCGTCACGGCCAGGAGTGGCTCGACGGCGCGCTGCGCGCGATCGAGACGAACCGCGCCCTGCTGTCCGTGCTGCTCACCGACCGGCTGCCGCGCGTCGGCTATCGCGAGCCGCATGCCGGCTACCTCGCCTGGCTCGACTTCCGGGAGCTCGGCTGGGGCGACGACCCCGCGGCGCGCATCCTGGAGGAGGCGCGCGTGGCCCTCAACCCGGGCGCGGACTTCGGCACGCAGGGCGCGGGGTTCGTTCGCCTCAACCTGGCCTGCTCCCCCGAGGTGCTGACCGAGGCGATCGACCGCATCGCGGAGCTCACCCGCCGCTGACCGGAGTGCCGCCGAGTTGCGCGTCGTGGCGGCTAATCGGCGGGAATAGCCGCCACGACGTGCAACTGGGTCCGGTCAGCGGGAGCGCGCCACCCGGCGCTCGTCCCAGACCGGCTCGTCCGTCTCGTAGACGGCGCCGTCCGAGCCGAACACCAGGAAGCGGTCGAAGCCGCGCGCGAACCAGCGGTCGTGGGTGACCGCGACCACGGTGCCCTCGAAGCCGGCGAGACCCTCCTCCAGCGCCTCCGCGGAGACGAGGTCGAGGTTGTCAGTCGGCTCGTCGAGCAGCAGCAGCGTCGCGCCGGACAGCTCGAGCAGCAGGATCTGGAGGCGCGCCTGCTGTCCGCCCGAGAGCGACTCGAACGCCTGCTCGGCCGCACCCGCGAGCCCATAGCGGTCGAGCACGCGGCTCGCCGCCTCCCGCGGGAGCCCGTCGCGCCGGTCGTCGCCGCGGTGCAGGATCTCGAGCAGCGTGCGCCCGACGAGCTCGGGATGCTCGTGCGCCTGGGCGAACAGCCCCGGTGCCACGCGGGCGCCGAGCTTCGCGGTCCCGGTGTGCGGCACGGGCGCACCCGCCACGTCCGCCGACGCCAGGTGGCCCGCGGACGGGTCTGGGTCGGTGCCGCCTGCGGCGAGCAGCCGCAGGAAGTGCGACTTGCCGGAGCCGTTGGAGCCGAGGACGGCGACCCGCTCGCCGAACCACACCTCGGCGTCGAACGGACGCATCAGCCCGGTCAGCTCCAGATCGGTGCACTCGAGCACGCGCCGGCCGGTGCGGGCGCCGGTCAGCCGCATCCGGACGTTCTGCTCCCGCGGCACCGCCTGCGGCGGCCCGGCGGTCTCGAACCGGGCGAGCCGGGTCTGCGCCGCTTGGTAGGCGCTCGCGAGGTCGCTGTTGTACTTCGCCTTCTCCTTGAAGCGCAGCACGAGGGCCTTCAGCTTCGCGTGCTCCTCGTCCCAGCGCCGGCGCAGCTCCTCCAGCCGCTCCATCCGCTCGCGGCGCGCGTCGTGGTAACCGGCGAAGCCGCCGCCGTGCGTCCAGGTGGTGTTCCCGGCCGCGCCGAGCTCCAGCGTGACGATGCGGTCGGCGGCGTTGGCGAGCAGCTCGCGGTCGTGCGAGACGACGAGCACCGTCTTCGGGGTCGCGCGCAGCTGCTCCTCGAGCCAGCGCTTGGCGGGCACGTCGAGGTAGTTGTCGGGCTCGTCGAGGAGGAGCACCTGCTCCGGCCCGCGCAGCAGCGCCTCGAGCACCAGTCGCTTCTGCTCACCGCCCGACAGCGTCCGCACCGCGCGGTAGCGTGCACGCTCGAACGGGATGCCGAGGGCGGCGACCGTGCACTGGTCCCAGACGACCTCCTGGTCGTACCCGCCGGCGTCGGCGTACTCGGAGAGCGCGGTGGCGTAGCGCAGCTGCGTGTCCGTCTCGTCGCGCTCGATGATCGCGTTTTCGGCGGCCTCCAGCGCCTCGGCTGCGGCGCGCACGGCCGCAGGCGCCACGCTCACGAGCAGGTCGTGCACCCTGCGCTCGTCACGGACGTGGCCGACGAACTGGTCCATCACCCCGAGTCCGCCGTCGATGGCCACGTTGCCGGAGTCGGGCCGCACCTCGCCGCGGATGATCCGCAGCAGCGTTGACTTGCCCGCGCCGTTCGCGCCGATCAGCGCGGCCACCCGCCCGTCCCCGACGCGGAAGGAGACCTCGTCGAGCAGTGGACGGCCGTCGGCGAGCGTGTACGAGACGCCGGAGACGTCGATGTGAGACATGCGGGGATCCTGATCTGGTGGCGGGCAAAGCCTTCCAGATTAGACGAAACCGCCGCCCGCGGAAAGGCGGGCGGCGGTTTCGAGTGAGGTTCGCGGCTCAGCGGCGGTAGTTTGGCGCCTCCACGACCATCTGCACGTCGTGCGGGTGCGACTCCTTCAGCCCTGCGGCCGTGATGCGGACGAACTTGCCGTTCGCCTTCAGCTCGGGGATGGTGCGGGCGCCGACGTAGAACATCGACTGACGGAGGCCGCCGACCAGCTGGTACGACACGGCCGAGAGCGGGCCACGGAACGGCACCTGACCCTCGATGCCCTCGGCGATCAGCTGCTCGTCGCTCGGCACATCCGCCTGGAAGTACCGGTCGCGCGAGTACGAGGTCTTCTTGCCGCGGGTCTGGAGCGCGCCGAGCGAGCCCATGCCGCGGTAGTTCTTGAACTGCTTGCCGTTGACGAACACGAGCTCGCCGGGAGACTCCGACGTTCCCGCGAGCAGCGAGCCCAGCATGACGCTGTCCGCGCCGGCGACGAGCGCCTTGGCGATGTCGCCGGAGTACTGCAGGCCGCCGTCGGCGATCAGCGGGACGTTCGCCTCGCGCGCGGCGAGCGACGCCTCGTAGACCGCGGTCACCTGCGGGACGCCGACGCCGGCGACCACGCGCGTGGTGCAGATGGAGCCGGGGCCGACACCGACCTTGATCGCGTCCGCGCCCGCGTCGATGAGCGCCTGCGCGCCGGACCGGGTCGCGACGTTGCCGCCGATGACGTCCACGTGGGAGGCGCGCGGCTCGGCCTTGAGGCGGCGGATGATGTCGAGCACGCCGGCGCTGTCGCCGTTGGCGGTGTCGACGACGATCACGTCGACCCCCGCGTCGACGAGCGTCATCGCGCGCTGCCAGGCGTCGCCGAAGAAGCCGATCGCGGCGCCGACGCGCAGGCGGCCCTCGTCGTCCTTCGTGGCGTCCGGGTACTTCTCGCTCTTGTCGAAGTCCTTGACCGTGATGAGGCCGCGGAGCTTGCCGTCGGCGTCGACCAGGGGCAGCTTCTCGATCTTGTGCTCGGCGAAGATGGCGACCGCGGAGTCCGGGTCGATGCCCACCGGGGCGGTGATGAGCGGCTGACGGGTCATCACGTCGCGCACCTTCGTGGTCGACCGCTCGAACGGCGAGACGAAGCGCATGTCGCGGTTGGTGATGATGCCGACCAGGGTGCCGTCGGGCTCGACCACCGGCAGGCCGCTGACGCGGAACTGGCCGCACAGCGCGTCGACCTCTTCGACGGTGGCGTCGGGCGTGGTGGTCACCGGGTTGGTGATCATGCCCGACTCGGAGCGCTTCACCTTGTCGACGTGCGCAGCCTGGTCCTCGATGGAGAGGTTGCGGTGGATGATGCCGATGCCGCCGTGACGAGCCATGGCGACGGCCATCCGGGACTCGGTGACCGTGTCCATCGCGCTCGAGAGCAGAGGCGTGGCCATCGTGATGCGCCGGGTCAGGCGAGTCGAGGTGTCCGCCTCGCTCGGGATGACGTCGGTGTGCCCGGGGAGCAGCATGACGTCGTCGTAGGTCAAACCGATGAAACCGAACGGATCGGGCTGATCCATTTCACCCCTATCAAGAAGATGCGCGACTGTGGATGCTCAATGGTAACGGCAGAACCTGGACGGGTATTCCGCGCATCCTGTGGCTAGTCGACGGTCGCCAGGTCGAGCTCCGCCGCGCGCTTCCCCTGCCGGGCGGCGACGATCATGTCGACGCTCAGGATGACGAGCGCCAGCCACACGATGGCGAAGCCGAGCCAGCGCTCGGGCGGCATCGCCTCGTGCAGCACGGCCACGCCCACGATGAACTGGATGAAGGGCGCGAAGTACTGGATGAAGCCCATGTAGACCAGCGGGAGCCGGCGCGACGCCGCCGCGAAGAACAGCAGCGGGACGGCGGTGATGACTCCGGCCCCGACCAGCAGCACGGTGTGCCAGACGCCGGCGGTGCCGATGGTGAGCCCGGCCGTCACGCCGACGACGATGAGCTGGATGACCGCCACCGGGGTCAGCCACATCGTCTCGAGCGTGAGGCCGGAGAGCGCATCCACCCGGTTGCCGACGCGCTTCTTGATCAGGCCGTAGAGGCCGAACGAGAACGCGAGGATGAGGGCGATCCACGGCATCGAGCCGTAGCCGACCGCCAGGACGATCACCGCGACGATGCTCACGCCGACCGCCACCCACTGCGCCACGCGCAGGCGCTCCCGCTGCACGAGGACGCCGAGGAAGACGGTGACGATCGGGTTGATGAAGTAGCCGAGCGCGGCCTCCACGACGTGCCCGCTCACGGTCGCGAGCACGTAGGTCTGCCAGTTGACGTAGATGAGGACGCCGGCGAGACCCATCGTGAAGAGCACGCGCCGGTCGGTGAGCAGGCGGCCGAACGTCTTCCAGGTGCGCGTGACGGTCAGGGCGATGGCGCAGAACCCGAGCGAGAAGACGATCCGCCAGGCGACGATCTCCCAGGCGCTGGAGGGCGCAAGAGCCAGGAAGTAGATGGGGAGGATGCCCCAGAGCACGTACGCGGAGACCGCGTACACGAGGCCGGAGGTGCGGTGCGAGGTGAGGTCGTCGGAGGGTGCTGCCACTCACCCGACTCTACCTCCGCGCACCGACACGCACAGTCGTGCCGGGGCAAACGACGACGGCCCGGCTGCACAGGGCAGCCGGGCCGTCGGAAGAGGGTTGTCGCGTCAGCGCACGACGACCGCGAGCACGTCGCGAGCCGACAGGACGAGGTAGTCCTCGCCGCCGAACTTGACCTCGGTGCCGCCGTACTTGGAGTAGATCACCTTGTCGCCGACGGCGACGTCGAGCGGGATGCGATTGCCGTTGTCGTCGATGCGGCCCGGGCCCACGGCGACGACCTCGCCCTCCTGCGGCTTCTCCTTGGCGGTGTCGGGGATGACCAGACCGGAAGCAGTGGTCTGCTCAGCCTCGACCTGCTTGATGACGATGCGATCCTCGAGCGGCTTGATGGAGACCGACACGTTGACCCCTTTCCTGTGGAGCTAGACGAAGACTGATTAGCAAACTCGTGGTGAGAGTGCTAACACGAGTCTAGGGGGTGCGTTAGCAGTCACGCAACGTGAGTGCCAAGGGTAGCGTTGACACCATGGAACGGTCCGAGCTGGTCGCGCTGCTGAGCCCCGAGGGGCTTCGGCTGCTCGACTCCCTCCCCCCGTATCGGAGCGAGCGGGACGTGCTGCAGCTGGTGAGCGAGCTGCGCAAGCAGGGCCACTCCCCCGCGCTGGTCGCCGCCGTGCTGACCCAGTCGAAGCTGCGCAGGAAGGCGCAGGCGAAGTTCGGCGACTTCGCCTCCCAGATGCTCTTCACGGAGGCCGGCCTGGAGCAGGCCACGCGCCTCCCGGTCGCCGCGCGGCACGCGGGCCGGTTCCGCGCAGCGGGCCTGCGCTCGGTCGCCGACCTGGGCTGCGGGATCGGCGGCGATGCGCTCGCTCTCGCCGCCCTGGAGCTGGATGTGACCGCCGTCGACGCCGACGAGGTGACCGCGGCCATCGCGTCCTTCAACCTGGCGCCGTTCCCCAGCGCCGTCGTGGAGCAGAAGCGCGCGGAGGACGTGGACCTGCGCGGGATCGACGGAGTCTTCCTCGACCCTGCCCGCCGCACCGCCGGGCACACCCAGACCGAGCGCCTGACCGATCCCGACGACTACACGCCGTCGCTCGGTTTCGCGTACGAGCTCGCCACCGGGCGATCGGTCGGGCTCAAGCTCGGCCCGGGTTTCGACCGCGACCTCATCCCGTCCACCGCCGAGGCGCAGTGGATCTCGGTCGACGGCCAGGTCGTGGAGCTGGGGCTGTGGTTCGGCGCGCTGGCCCGGCCCGGCATCCACCGGGCCGCACTCGTGCTGCGCGGCGACGCGGCCGACGAGCTGACGGCCGACGCCGACAGCGAGGACGTCGAGGCGGGCCCGCTCGGAGAGTACCTCTACGAGCCGGACGGCGCCGTGATCCGCGCCCGCCTCATCGGCGACCTCGCGCGCAGCATCGACGGGCGGATGCTGTCCGAGCAGATCGCCTACATCACGGCCGACGCGCCCGCCGCGACGCCCTTCGCCGCCGGGTTCCGCATCCTGGAGACGCTGCCCTACGCCGAGAAGGACCTCAAGAAGGCGCTGCGCCAGCGCGGCATCGGCACGCTCGAGATCAAGAAGCGCGGTGTGGATGTGGACCCCGCGGCCCTGCGTCGCCGCCTGTCCCTCAACGGCGACCGCCCGGCGACCCTGGTCCTGACCAGGGTCGCCGGGCGGCACACGGCACTGCTCGCCGAGCGGCTGTGAGCCGCCCGGCGGGGCACCTCAGTAGGTGCTCGGGTAGCTGTTCGCGATGCTCGCGAAGATGATCGCGAGGAAGATCCAGTAGATGATCGCGATCGCCAGGCTGACGAAGCCGAGGATGATTCCGGTCAGCCAGAATCCGCGGGCCTGCGGCTCCTTATTGCGGCCGATGAAGCCGAGCACGATCGCCGCGATGCCGAACAGGAAGCCGATGCCCCAGGCGATGTTGAGCACGATGCCGAGGATGCCGCCGACGAGCGAGAGGATGCTCAGGATCGGCGACTTGGCGGCCGGCTGCGCGTACGGCTGGGTGTAACCCGGCGCCGGCTGCCCGTAGGCGGGCTGGCCGTAGGGCTGCTGACCCGGCTGGCCGTACGGCTGGCCCGGCTGCGCGTAACCCGGCGAGGGAGGCTGCTGGCCGTAGGGCTGAGCAGGAGGCTGCTGGCCGTACGGCTGGGCCGGCGGCTGCTGGCCGTAGCCCGGGGCGGGAGGCGGTGGCACCGCGCCGGTGTCACCGGCGGGCGGCGCGGGCGGAACCGGTGCCGCGGGAGGCGTCGGCGGGGTCGGGGCGGCCGGCGGGACGGAGCCGTTCTGGGCGTTCGGGTCCGCCGGGTCGGCGGGAGCGTTCGGATCGGTCATGGGACCCATCTCCTTCAGTGCTGGAAGCGTGCGGTCGGCGCCTCACGGGAAGGGAAGATCCTGAGAGAACGCTGTATCGCTTCCATGGTGGCAGGGCCCGCGCGGGGGTGTCAACGCACCTCTCAGCGGGTGACCTGAATGTCCGTCACCGGCAGGGTCGAGTCGGCCGAGAACGTCAACTCGCTCGGCCCGTGCCCCGCCATGATCAGCTGTGCGCCGAGCGCGGCGATCATCGCCCCGTTGTCGGTGCACAGCGAGAGCGCCGGGATGCGCAGGGCGACGCCCGCCTCCGCCGCCCGCGCGATCGCCAGCTGGCGCACCCGCGCATTCGCGACGACGCCGCCGCCGAGCAGCAGGCGCGGGACGTCGAAGTCGCGGCAGGCCGCCAGCGCCTTGGTGATGAGCACGTCGGCGACCGCCTCGCGGAAGGAGGCGGCGACGTCGGCCACCGGCACCTCCTCGCCGGCGTCCTGGCGCTGCTCGACCCAGCGGGCGACCGCGGTCTTGAGACCCGAGAACGAGAAGTCGTAGCGGTGCTGCTCCAGATCCTTGGGCTTGGTGAGCCCGCGCGGGAAGCGGATCGCCTTCGGGTCGCCGTCGGCGGCGACCCGGTCGATCTGGGGCCCGCCGGGGTACGGCAGCCCGAGCACGCGCGCGACCTTGTCGAACGCCTCCCCCGCCGCGTCGTCGATCGTCTCGCCGAGCAGCCGCACGTCGGAGACGAGGTCGCGCACCAGCAGCAGCGACGTGTGGCCTCCGGAGACCAGCAGCGCGATCGTGGGAAGCTCGACCGGGTGACCCGGTCCGCCCGCGGCGTCGAGAAGGTCCGCCCCGACGTGCCCGACGAGGTGGTTGACGGCGTAGAGCGGCTTGCCGAGGGATACGGCGAGCGCCTTGGCCGCGCCGACCCCGACCATGAGGGCCCCGGAGAGGCCCGGTCCACTGGTGACGGCGATCGCATCCACGTCGGCCAGCCGGATGCCCGCGTCCTCGACGGCGGTCCGGAGCGTCGGCTCCAGCGCCTCCAGGTGGGCGCGCGCCGCCACCTCCGGCACGACACCGCCGTAGCGGGCGTGCTCCTCCATCGACGAGGCGATCGTGTTGGAGAGCAGGGTAGTGCCGCGGACGATGCCGACGCCGGTCTCGTCGCAGGAGGTCTCGATGCCGAGCACCAGAGGGGCGGCCGCAGAGGCGTCGGGGTGGGTCATGCCAGGGTGGTCTCCGGGTTCGGGACGGCGAGACGCATCACGATCGCGTCCACACCGTCCGGCTGGTAGTAGCGCGGGCGCACGCCGATCTCCTCGAAGCCGAGCTCGCGGTACAGCGCCTGGGCGCCGGGGTTGTCCGCCCGCACCTCCAGGAACAGCTCGCGCGCTCCCCGGCGACGGGTCTCGGCGATGAGGGCGAGCATGAGCGTACGCCCGAGGCCGCGGCGGCGGGCGTGCGGCGCCACGGCGATGGTCTGGATGTCGCCCTCCGCCCCGCCCCGCGGCGCCAGCAGCCCGGCATACCCGTCGATGCGGTCGGGCGTCTCCAGATCGAACGCGACCAGGTAGTAGCCGTGCTCGCCCGTCACCTCGGAGAGCATCGACCGCTCCGACCAGGCGTCGTTCACGAAGATCGATCGTTCCAGCTCCATGATCGCCGTCACGTCCTCCGCCTGCGCCCGGCGCAGCTGGTAGGCGGTCACGCCGTCACCCGCTTCGGTCCGGCGGAGAGCGTCACGTCGGGCGACCGGAGGTACAGCGCCTCGTCGGCGTCCATCGGCAGGCCGTTCGCGTAGCGCAGCTCGGCGAGCATGCCGAGCCGGCCGGCCGGCACGATCTGCGCGTCGAGCCGGGGCAGGTCGGGATGCGGCAGCTCGTCCGGCTTCGCCAGCCCGGGCCCGTCGAGGCGCACCGGCAGGCCGAAGCCGTCGGCGCCCGAATACGCGGTCCAGTACCGCTCGCGGCGCCGGGCGTCGGTCACGACGACCACGGGACCGCTGTTGCCCTCGGCGTACCAGTCGTAGGCCACGGCGTCGTGGCTGACCACCGGGACGAGCGGCTTGCCCGCACCGATCGCGAAGGCCTTGGCGGCGGCGATGCCGACGCGCAACCCGGTGAACGGACCCGGCCCCATTCCGGCGACGACGCCCGAGAGCGCGCGCACCTCGACACCCGAGGCGGTCAGGGCCTCGTCGATGAGCGTTCCGATGACCTCGGCGTGGCGCATGGTGTCGGTCTCGATGACCTCCGACAGCACGCCGCCGTCGCGGTCCACCACTGCCACGCTGGTGCCGGCGGACGTGTCGATGGCGAGGAGCATGCCTCCAGCTTAAGCGGGATCGCCGACAGCCGGCGTGCCCGCCCAGCGCGGGCCGTAGCCCGTGACCGTCACCGTGCGCGGCTCGTCGGCCTCGCCGATCTCTCCCGGCTCCTCCGCCTCGGACGGGTCTCCCGCATCCTGCCGCTCGTCGGCGCCGGTCGGTCGCTCGATCGCGACCTCCAGCCACGACTCAGCGACGCCGTCCAGCATCCCGGCGCCCCACTCCACCACGACGACGGAGCGGGCGAAGTCGATGTCGAGGTCGTCGAGCTCGAGGGCGCTGGAGAGCCGATACGCGTCGACGTGCACGAGCGGCGTGCCGCCGGCGAGGCTCGGGTGCGTGCGGGCGAGCACGAACGTGGGGCTGGTCACCGGGCCCCGCACCCCCAGGCCCTCCCCGATGCCGCGGGTGAGGGTGGTCTTGCCCGCGCCGAGCGGCCCGGACAGCACGACCAGGTCGCCGGCGCGCAGCGCGCACGCGAGCTCCCGGCCGAAGGCGTGCATCTCCTCGGCCGTGGCGATCCGGCGCGTCGTCACTCCGCGCCTCCGACGAAGGTGCGCGACAGGCGGCCGCCCAGCCGCGTGACGATCTCCCAGTTGATCGTGTCCGCCGCCTCGGCCCAGTCGTCCGCGCTCGGCACGCCGGTCGTCGGGTCACCGAACAGCACGACCTCGTCGCCGACCTGCACCTCCAGGTCGCCCACGTCGACGATGAACTGGTCCATCGCGACCCGGCCGCTGATCCGGAAGGTGCGGCCGCCGATGGATACCGGCGCGCGGTTCGACGCGTGCCGCGGGACGCCCTCGGCGTACCCGAGCGGCACCAGCACCAGCGTGGTCTCCTCGGTGGTGCGGTACGTGTAGTCGTACGAGACGCCCTTGCCGGCCGGCACCCGCCGGACGGCGGCCACGCGGCCGCGCACGGTCATCGCCGGGCGCAGGCCGAGTTCGGCGCCGCGCCGGCCGCCGAACGGCGACAGACCGTAGGCGGCGATGCCGAACCGGACCAGGTCGTACCGGGCCTCCGGCAGGGTGAGCGCCGCGGCGCTGGCGGCGAGGTGCCGCAGCTCCGGCCGCAGGCCCGCGGCCCCGGCGCGCGCGAGCGCCCGCTCGTACACAGCGACCGCGGCGAGGTCGTCCTCCGGCGAGGCGTTGGAGAGATGCGAGAAGATGCCGCGCACCACGATCCGCCCCGCGTCCTCGAGCTCGAGCGCCCGGGCGAAGACGGCGTCCCAGTCCTGCTCGGCGACGCCGTTGCGGCTGAGGCCGGTCTCCACCTTCAGCTGCACCGCGACCGGGGACTCGCCGTCACCGGCGGCCGCGGCCGTCTCCAGCTGGGCGAGCGACGACAGACCGAGGTCGATGTCGGCGCGGACCGCCAGCACGAAGTCCTCGTCCGGATCGTGCAGCCAGGCCAGCACGGGGGCGGCGATGCCGGCCTCGCGCAGGGCGAGACCCTCGGCGATCTCGGCGACCCCGAGCCAGTCCGCGCCGCCGGCGAGCGCCGCCCGCGCGCACTCGACCGCGCCGTGCCCGTAGGCGTCGGCCTTCACGACCACCATCGCGTGCGGGGTCGGCACCAGCTCGCGCAGGCGCCGCACATTGGCGGCCACCGCGTCCAGGTCGACGACGCGCTCCCGGAACGCGGGCGTCACGGCGCCGACTCCGTCACGACGAACGCGGTCGCGATCCCGGCGTCGTGCGACATCGAGACATGGATCCGCACGATGCCGCGCTCGCGCACCTGCGCCTCGACCACGTTGTGCAGCACGAAACCGGGGTTCCTCTCCTCGTCCGGGACGATCTCCATGTCGTGCCAGCGCACGCCCTCCGAGCCGCCGAGCGCCTTGATCAGCGCCTCCTTCGCGGCGAACCGAGCGGCGAGCGAGTGCACCGGCAGCGGACGCTCGGCCTCCGTGAACAGCCGCTCGCGCAGCTTCGGGGTGCGCTCGATCGACCGCTCGAAGCGGGCGAGGTCGACCACGTCGACCCCGATGCCGGCGATCACGGGGTCACTCCACGGTGACGGACTTGGCCAGGTTGCGCGGCTGGTCGACGTCGAGGCCCTTCGCGGCGGAGAGCTCCATCGCGAAGACCTGCAGCGGGATGACCGCGAGCAGCGGCTCGAACAGCGGAGCGGCCAGCGGGATGCGGATGACCTCGTCGGCGAACGGCAGCACGGCCGCGTCACCGGCCTCGGCGATCGCGATGACGCGGGCGCCGCGGGCGCGGATCTCCTGGATGTTCGAGACGACCTTCTTGTGCAGCTCGTCCGACCAGCGCGGGCTCGGAACGACCACGAACACGGGCTGACCCGGCTCGATCAGCGCGATCGGGCCGTGCTTCAGCTCGCCAGCGGCGAAGCCCTCGGCGTGGATGTAGGCCAGTTCCTTGAGCTTGAGCGCACCCTCCAGCGCGATCGGGTAGCCGACGTGACGGCCGAGGAAGAGCACGGAGCGCGTGTCCGACATCCACTTGGCGAGCTGGGCGATCTCGGCGTGCGACTCGAGCACGGTCGCGATCTTCTCCGGGATCTGCTGCAGTTCGTCGATGGCGTCGCGCTGCTGCGCGGCCGTCAGGGTCCCGCGGATGCGGGCGAGGTGCAGACCGAAGAGGTAGAGCGCGGTGATCTGGGCGACGAACGCCTTCGTCGAGGCGACCGCGACCTCCGGGCCCGCGTGCGTGTAGAGCGCGGCGTCCGACTCGCGCGGGATGGTCGCGCCCTGCGTGTTGCACACCGAGATGGCCTTGGCGCCGGCCTCGCGGGCGTACTTGACGGCCATCAGCGTGTCCATCGTCTCGCCCGACTGGCTGATGGAGACGACCAGCGTTCCGTCGGTGAGCACCGGCTCGCGGTAGCGGAACTCGTGGCTGAGCTCGACCGTCACGGGGACGCGCGCCCACTTCTCGATCGCGTAGCTGCCGACGACACCGGCGTAGGCGGCGGTGCCGCAGGCGATGATCGTGATGCGGTCGATCCCGGCGAAGTAGTCGTCGCCGAGCGCGTCGAGCTCCGGGATGTGCACGGCCTCGCCCGCGATCCGGCCGCGCAGCGTGTTCGCGACCGCGTCGGGCTCCTCGGCGATCTCCTTCGCCATGAAGGAGGACCAGCCGCCCTTCTCGGCGGCCGACGCGTCCCAGGCGACCTCGAACGGCTCCACCTCGACGGGAGCGCCCGCGAAGTCGGTGACCGTCACGCTGTCGGGCGTGATCGTCACGATCTGGTCCTGGCCGATCGCCATCGCCCGGCGGGTGTGCTCGACGAAGGCGGCGACATCGGAGCCGAGGAAGTTCTCGCCCTCCCCGAGCCCGATCACGAGCGGCGAGTTGCGGCGGGCGCCGACGACGACGTGCGGCTGGTCCTGGTGCATCGCCAGCAGCGTGAAGGCGCCCTCCAGCCGCGAGACGACGCTCTGGAACGCCTGCGGCAGGTCGCCGGTGCGGCGGTACTCGCGGCCGAGCAGCACGGCGGCGACCTCGGTGTCGGTCTCCGACTCGAAGGCGAAGCCGTCGGCGAGCAGCTCGTCCTTCAGCGTCGCGAAGTTCTCGATGATGCCGTTGTGGATGACGGCGAGGCGGCCGTCGTCGCCCAGGTGCGGGTGGGCGTTCACGTCGGTCGGTCCGCCGTGGGTGGCCCAACGGGTGTGCCCGATGCCGGTCTGGCCGTTCGGGATGGGGTGCTCCTGCAGGTCCTCGGTCAGCACCGAGAGCTTCCCGGCCTTCTTCGCGGTGCCGAGGGCCCCGTCCGGCCCGATCACGGCGATGCCGGCCGAGTCGTATCCGCGGTACTCCAGGCGCTTCAGGCCGCCAAGGAGCACCTCGAGGCTCTTGTCGGTACCGACGTACCCCACGATTCCACACATAGGTCCGAGTCTACCGTGGGTGAAGGTCCGGACCTGCTGGGAGCGCACCCCTAGACTGGGTGCCCTATGCTCCCCCACGGCGACTCCTCCACCCCGTTCGTCGAGCTCGGCAGGGCCGACTGGGCGGAACTGGCGCAGAACACCCGCCTCCCGCTGCAGGAGACGGAGATCGTGCAGTTGCGCGGTCTCGGCGACCCCCTCGACATGCGCGAGGTCGAGGAGGTCTACCTCCCGCTGAGTCGCCTGCTCAACCTCTACGTCGCCGGCACGAAGCAGCTGCACCGGGCGACCAGCGACTTCCTGGGAGAGCGCGCGGCGAGCACGCCGTTCGTCATCGGCGTCGCCGGGTCGGTCGCGGTCGGCAAGTCGACCATCGCGCGCCTGCTGCGCGAACTGCTCTCGCGCTGGGACGACACTCCCCGGGTCGAACTGGTCACCACCGACGGGTTCCTGCTCCCGAACGCCGAGCTGCAGCGCCGCGGCCTGATGGAGCGCAAGGGCTTCCCCGAGTCGTACGACCGCAAGGCGCTGCTCCGCTTCGTCACCGCGGTGAAGAGCGGGGCGCCGGAGGTGCGCGCGCCGTTCTACTCGCACCTCAGTTACGACATCGTCCCGGACGCGGAGATCGTCGTGCGCCGTCCGGACGTGCTGATCGTCGAGGGCCTCAACGTGCTGCAGCCCGCCGGCGGCGGCAACCGGCTCGCCGTGAGTGACCTGTTCGACTTCTCCCTGTACGTCGACGCCCGGCAGCGGGACATCGCGCACTGGTACGAGGAGCGCTTCCTGAAGCTGCAGCGCGGGGCGTTCGCGAACCCCAAGTCGTACTTCCACCGCTACGCGGAACTGACCGAGGACGAGGCGCGCGCCCGTGCCGCGAGCATCTGGACGAGCATCAACGAGCCGAACCTGGTGCAGAACATCCGGCCGACGCGGTCGCGCGCGAAGCTCGTCCTCCGCAAGGATTCGGAGCACGCCGTGAGCTCTGTCCTGCTCCGGAAGCTCTGACTCCCCTGCCACCTGGGGCACGGACGCGGGAGGTCGTGGCGCTCTGGCCGTCCAGGTGACGATGCCATAGACATGAGGTATGCCAGCACCGCGATCCCGGGCCGCCGACGTCTTCGGCCGACGCGTGCGCGAGGCGCGCATCGCGCTCGCCATGAGCCAGGAGGACATCGCGAACCTGGCCGACATGCACGTCACCAACTACGGCCGGATCGAGCGCGGCGAAGCCAACTCCGAGCTGCACACCATCGTCCGCATCGCGACGGCTCTGGATGTCGACCCGGCGATCCTGATGGCCGGGCTGCACGGCACCGCGATGCTGCCGGACCGCTCGCGCGCGTACTCCGTCGCCGACTTTATCGCTGCGAAGCGTGCGCACGAGCAGTGAAAAGCAGGGCTCTTACACCTCAGCACTGTGAGCCACGGACCTAGACGCTCTGGTCTGCAATGCAGGCATTCGGTAGGCATGAAGCATGCCGACCCCTCGCTCCCGCGCCGCCGAACTCTTCGGCCAGCGCGTCCGGTCCACCCGCGTCGCTCTCGGGATGAGCCAGGAGGAGATCGCCAACCTCGCCGACATGCACGTCACCAACTACGGCCGGGTCGAGCGCGGCGAGGCCAACTCCGAACTCCACACGATCGTCCGCATCGCCACGGCGCTCGACACCGACCCCGCGGAGCTGATGGCCGGTCTCTACGGCGACGGGATGCTGCCGCGGAACGCCCGCGCCTACTCGGTCGCCGACTTCATCGCGGCCCGCCGGGCCGAAGAGGGCCGCTGACCGCACGCCGCGACTGCGCCCGTCCGGAACGTCTGCGGCTGCCCGCGCAGGCGCACTCGTTCCGGACGGGCGCAGACGCGCGGGCGACCGGACGCGGCTAGAGCGCCAGGCGCTCCCGCACCACGTCGGCGAGCTCGTTCGCGAGCCGCTCCGCGGTGACCTGGTCGGAGGCCTCCACCATCACGCGGACCAGCGGCTCCGTGCCGGAGGGGCGCAGCAGCACGCGGCCGGTGTCACCGAGCGCGCTCTCCGCCGTCTGCACGGCCGCGCGCAGGCCCTCGTCGGTGTGCACGGCGTGGTGATCCACGCCCTTCACGTTGACCATGACCTGCGGGTAGACGGTCATGACCTTGGCGAGCTCCGCGAGCGTCTTGCCCTTCCTGGCCATCTCCGAGAGGAGGTGCAGCCCGGTGAGGATGCCGTCGCCGGTGGTCGCGAACTCGCGCATGATGACGTGTCCCGACTGCTCGCCGCCGAGCGAGTAGTCGTTCTCGTTCATCTCCTCGAGCACGTAGCGGTCGCCGACCGCGGTCTCGACCACCCGGATCCCGTTGTCGCGCATGGCGAGCTTCAGGCCGAGGTTGCTCATCACGGTCGCGACGAGGGTGTCGTCGCGGAGCTTGCCGCGCTCCTTCATCCCGACCGCGAGGATCGCCATGATCTGGTCGCCGTCGACGATGTTGCCCTCGGCGTCGATCGCGAGGCAGCGGTCCGCGTCGCCGTCGTGGGCGATGCCGACGTCTGCGCCGGCAGCCAGGACGGCCTTCGCCAGGTTGTCGAGGTGGGTCGAGCCGACCCCGTCGTTGATGTTGATGCCGTCGGGGGCGTCGCCGATGACAGTGACGCGTGCGCCGGCGTCGGTGAAGACCTCGGGCGAGATGCCGGCGGCGGCCCCGTGGGCGCAGTCGAGCACCACGTGGATGCCGTCGAGCCGATGGGGCAGGCTCGCCAGCAGGTGGAGCACGTACCGGTCCTCCGCGTCCGCGAAACGGCGGATGCGGCCGACGTCGGCGCCGGTCGGGGTCAGCTTGTCGAGGTCGAGGTGCTGCTCGATCCGGTCCTCGACGATGTCGGGCAGCTTGGTGCCGCCGCGGGCGAAGATCTTGATCCCGTTGTCGGGCGCCGGGTTGTGCGAGGCCGACACCATCACCCCGAAGTCGGCGTCGAAGTCGGAGATGAGGAAGGCCGTGGCCGGCGTGGGGATGACTCCCGCGTCGTACACGTCGATGCCGGAGCTGGCGAGCCCGGCGGCGACGGCCGCGGAGAGGAACTCGCCCGAGACGCGGGGGTCGCGGGCGACGATCGCCGTCGGGCGCTTGCCGGCTGCGCGGCGCGCCTCGGCGCTTCGGCCTTGCGTCAGTACAGCTGCTGCTGACTGCGCAAGGCCGAGCGCCAGGTCGGCGGTGAGACTGCCGTTCGCGAGGCCGCGAACGCCGTCGGTTCCGAAAAGGCGGGGCATGGACCGAAGCCTAGACGCTCGCGAGCGTCAACGCTTGGAGAACTGCGACGCCTTACGGGCCTTCTTGAGACCGGCCTTCTTGCGCTCGGTGACTCGGGCGTCACGGGTGAGGAAGCCGGCCTTCTTCAGCGTCGGGCGGTTGTTCTCGCGGTCGATCTCGTTGAGCGCACGCGCGATGGCGAGGCGCAGCGCGCCCGCCTGGCCCGAGGGGCCGCCGCCGGTGATGCGGGCGACCACGTCGTAGGAGCCGATGAGGTCGAGCACCTTGAACGGGTCGTTGATGAGCTGCTGGTGGAGCTTGTTCGGGAAGTAGTCCGCGAACTCACGGCCGTTGACCGTGATGGTGCCGGAACCCGGGACCAGGCGCACGCGCGCGATGGCCTCCTTGCGGCGGCCGACGGCCGCGCCGGGGACGGAGAGGACGGCGCGCGGGGCGGCCGGGGCCTCGGAGGCCGGGGTCTCGGTCGAGTAGGACTCGACGTTCTCGACCTGGGCAGTGTCGATGCTGTCTGCGATCTTCGCCACGGTGGTGATAATCCTTTGTCTCTAAGTCTGAAAGTCGTCTACGCGCGTTACTGCGCGACCTGGCCGAGCGTGTACTGCTTCGGCTGCTGGGCGGCGTGCGGGTGCTCGCTTCCGGTGTAGACCTTCAGCTTGCGGAGCTGGGCGCGGCCGATGGAGTTCTTCGGCAGCATTCCGCGGACGGCCTTCTCGACGGCGCGCACGGGGTTCTTCTCGAGCAGCTCCGAGTACGTGGTGGCCTTGAGGCCGCCCGGGTAGCCGGAGTGGCGGTACGCCTTCTTCTGCGCAGCCTTCTGGCCGGTCAGCGCGACCTTGTCGGCGTTGACGATGATGACGAAGTCGCCGGAGTCCATGTGCGGAGCGAAGGTCGGCTTGTGCTTGCCGCGGAGGAGGGCGGCGGTGTGGCTGGCGAGACGGCCGAGCACGACATCGGTCGCGTCGATGACGACCCAGTCGCGCTGGATCTCGTCTGCCTTCGGGGAATAGGTGCGCGTCACAGTAGTGGCTGCTTTCTGTCTCGAACGGAGGTGTTCGTGAATCCCGCTCCGATGGGGGTTCGTCTCTTGGGAAGAGGGAACCGATGCCGGTGGAGGGCTCACGTTCGTGTGTCACGCCGCAGGAGGCGCGGACACCAAAGATCAATAGTACGGGAGGGCAGTGTACGCGGTCAAACCGGGTGGAACCTCTGCTCCTCGGTCAGCGCTGCGCCGCGGGGAGGGCGATCCCGGTCTGCTGCTCCGACACCTCCCAGACCCGAGCAGCCTCCGCGGCGTCGCGCAGCGGCGCGTAGAGGGCCTGCTCCGCGGGCGCGCCGCCCAGGTGGCCGGGCCCGCTCGGTCCGTACATGCGGCCTCCGGCCGAGTCCGGCGCGGTGGCCGCGAGCAGCGCGGGAAGGGCGGCGGTTTCCGGAGTCCCGAGGAGCACTCCCCGCGCCGAGAGCCAGCGGATGACGCGCACCGCCCCCGTGTCCGACGAGCGACCGTAGCCGGGCTGCGCGGCGAGCAGGTTGGTGGGGGCGACACCGGGATGCGAGAGGTTGCTGACGATGCCCCACGCGTTCGCCGTGCTGCGGCGGTCGAGCTCGAGCCCGAACAGGCCGAGCGCGATCTTCGAGGCGCTGTAGGCGCGCTGCGCACGGTAGCTGCGCTCGCTCCCGAGGTCGTCCCAGTCGATGGAGCCGCTCCTCGCCGCGACGCTCACCTGCGAGGTCACCCGCGCCCTCCCCTCCTGCAGCAGCGGGAACAGGGCGCCGACGAGCGCGACGTGGCCCAGATGGTTGGTGCCCCACTGCAGCTCGAAGCCGTCCGCGGTGGTGCGGCGCTCGGGAGGGGTCATCAGCCCCGCGTTGTTGACGAGCACGTGGACGGGGTCGCCGTCGGCGCGCATCCGGTCGCCGAAGGCCGCGACGGACTCGAGCGAGGCCAGGTCGAGGTCGCGCAGCACGAGCGCCGCGTCGGGCACCCTCGAACGGATGCGCTGCACGGCCGCCTCGCCCTTCGCCCGGTCACGGACGGGCAGGACGACCTCCGCGCCCGCGCCGGCCAGTCGTTCCGCGATTACGACCCCCATGCCGTCGCTCGCCCCGGTGACGACCGCACGGCGTCCCCTCAGCGGCGGGATGTCGATGTCGATGCTCCGTGCCATCCTGGTTCTCCTTCTCTCGGTGGTTCCACCCTGAACCGTGCGGCCGTGCCGTAGCCACGGCCCGACGATCCGTGGCTACGGGACACGCGGGGCGGTAGACATGAGGGGTGATCGATCGCATCGGGCTCGCCGAGTTCCTCCGCACGCGACGCGAGCTGCTGCAGCCGGAGGATGTCGGGCTCCCCCGCGGCAGCCGTCGCCGCACCTCCGGGCTGCGCCGCGAGGAGGTGGCCGCGCTGTCCCACATGTCGGTCGACTACTACGCGCGGCTGGAGCGCGAGCGCGGCCCGCAGCCGTCGGAGCAGATGCTCGCGTCGATCGCGCAAGGACTGCACCTCTCCCACGCCGAACGCGATCACCTGTTCCGGCTCGCCGGGCACACCCCTCCCGCCCACGGCTCGGAGAGCGAGCATGTGAGCCCCGGCCTGCTCCGGGTGCTCGACCGGCTCGACGACACCCCGGCGGAGATCGTCACCGAGCTCGGCGAGACGCTGCGGCAGAGCAGGATGGGCGTCGCCCTCACCGGCGACACCGCGTCCCTGCGCGGACCGGAGCGCAGCCTGGGCGTGCGCTGGTTCACCGATCCGGACGCGCGCCGCCTGTACGCCGCACGCGACCACGAGTTCCTCAGCCGGATGTTCGCATCGGGTCTGCGCGAGATCGCCACGACGCGCGGACCGGGTTCCCGGGCGGCCGCCCTGGCGGAGTACCTGAGCGCGCGCAGCGACGAGTTCCGCCGGCTCTGGGCCGCGCATGAGGTCGGGCTCCGACCGACGGAGGTGAAGCACTTCGTGCATCCGGAGGTGGGAGAGCCCGAGTTGCACTGCCAGCAGCTCGTCGATCCGGGACACGCCCACTCGCTGCTCGTCTACACGGCGGTTCCGGGCAGCGAGTCCGCCGACAAGCTGCGGCTGCTGTCGGTCATCGGCGCGCAGACCCTGAGCTGAGCGGCGGGTTACAGCTCGCGCATCGCCCGCGTGCGCTCGGCCCGCAGGGCCAGCTCCGCCCCCTCCGGGTACCCGACCTCCATGAGCGTGAGTCCGCGGGCGGGCATCACCTTGAAGGCGCTCGTGCGGCGCCTCTCGTCGCGCAGGCTTACGAGGTCGCCGGGTGCCAGCTTGCCCTCCCCCACCTCGACGCACGCGCCGACCAGCGCACGCACCATGCTGTGGCAGAACGCGTCGGCCGTGAGGTCTGCCACGAGCACGCCGTCCGGGTCGCGGCGCCAGGCGAAGGCCTGCAGGGTGCGGATGGTCGTCGCGCCCTCCCGCGCCTTGCAGTAGCTGGCGAAGTCGTGCAGCCCCAGGAGTCCGTGGGAGGCGATGTCCATCGCGTCGGCGTCGAGGTCGGACGACACCCACGCGGTGCGGTGCCGCTGCAGCGGGTCGCGCAGGGCCAGGCGGTCGGCGACGCGGTACTCGTACCTCCGCCACAGTGCCGAGAAGCGGGCGTCGAACCCGGCAGGCGCGACGGTCGCCGCGAGGACGACCACGTCGGACACCGGGCCGAGCACGCCGTTGAGCCGCCGGCCGAGCGCCTCCTCCGCCGACAGGGGCGGCCGCTTGCCGTGCGGCTTGCGCAGCACGGCCTCCTGCGCCGCCGTCAGGTCGACGTGGGCGACCTGCCCGACCGCGTGGACGCCCGCATCGGTACGGCCCGCCACCGTCAGCAACGGCGGTCGGCCCGCACGACGGAAGATCGTCGCGAGTGAGTCCTCCAGCGTCCCCTGCACGGTCCGCAGGCCGGGCTGGCGACCCCAGCCGTTGAAGTCGGTGCCCTGGTAGGCGACGTCGAGCCGGTAGCGCCTGGTCTCCGCCCCGCCAGGCCCGTCGGTCTCAACGGACCCCTCGCTCTCAGTAAGCACGGACGAGCCCCAGCTCCTGCTGCGTCGTCGCGAAGCCCATCCCGGTGTAGAGCCCGAGGGCGCCGGTCGGGTTCTCCGCGTCGACGTCGAGCACCACCTTGTCGAGGCCGCGCGCCGCTGACGCGAGCAGCACGTGGCGCAACAGGGTCGGCGCGATGCGGCGCCCGCGGAAGGGCCGGATCACCGCGACCGTCGACACGTACGAGCTGGAGAACCCTTGCCCCGGCCAGTCGCCCTCCGCGACATCGGTGAGCAGCACGCCGGCCGGCTCGTCCCCGACGAATGCCACGAACGACAGGTCGGCGACGAAGGAGCCCGAGACCAGCCCGGCGAACTGCTCGTCCGTCAGCGGCTGGCTGCCCCAGTGGTCGCGGAACGCGTCGTTCCGCACCCGGTGCGCGACGGCCGACAGCTCCGGGCGGTACGGCTCGATCCGCACGTCACCGACCGGCGTCACCTCCGGGATGGGGTCGGAGAGGTCGCGCTCCATCGTCTGGAAGTACCGCACCACCTCGAACCCGCTCGCCTCCAGCAGCCGCCTGCGGTCGGACGCGCGCGCGTCGGCGTACCCGACCAGCCAGCCGGGCAGGGTCTTGTCCGAGGCGGCCAGCTTCTGCTCCCCGCGCGCCCGCTGCCAGGCGAGCAGCTCCCGGCCGATCCCGCGGCCGCGGAACTCGGGATGGACGCCGCCGTTCATGAACTCGCGCACGAGCGTCTCCTGCCGGGGCGGCTCCATGACGATGCCGACGGCGGCCACCCGGCCCTCCGCGGTGAGGGCGAGCAGAGAGTCCGCCTCCAGGTCGATGAAGCTGTAGCCGAGCTCCTCCTCGAGCTCTTCCCTGGTGGTCAGGTAGTTCGGGTGGTCGGCGGCGTCGATCGCGCGGACCACCTCCAGCACCGCATCCAGATCGGCGAGGGTCACCGGGCGCCACTCCACGATCTCGGGATGCGACGGTCGGTGCGTCGGCGGAGCCGCCACCCGCTCGCGGAGCGGGACGAGGACGGTGTCGTCGGTCGAGGTCATGCCTCCCACCATAGAAGAACCGCGGGAACGACGAAGGCCCCGCATCGCTCGGATGCGGGGCCTTCGTACGTGCAGGCGAAGGAGGTTACGCCTTCTCGGCCTCGGCCTCTGCGTCGGTCTCGCCGGCGGCGTCGGCGTCGGCGGTCGCGTCCTCCACGACCTCCGCCTCGGCGGCGGCGGTCTCGGTCGAGGTCTCCTCGGCCGGAGCCTCGGTGGTCTCCTCGGCGGCCGGCTCCTCGACCGGGGCGGCGGCCTTCGGCGCGGCGGACGACTTCGAGGACTTCACCTTCGGGGCGACCGGCTCGAGCACGAGCTCGATCTGCGCCATCGGCGCGTTGTCACCCTTGCGGTAGCCGAGCTTGGTGATGCGGGTGTAGCCGCCCTCACGCTCGGCGACCAGCGGCGCGATCTGCGTGAACAGCTCGTGCACGACGGTCTTGTCCTGGATCACGGCCAGGACGCGACGGCGGGCGTGCAGGTCGCCGCGCTTCGCGAACGTGATCAGGCGCTCGGCCACGGGACGGAGGCGCTTGGCCTTGGTCTCGGTGGTCTTGATGCTCTTGTGCGTGAAGAGCGCAGCGGCCAGGTTGGCGAGCAGCAGGCGCTCGTGCGCCGGGCCGCCCCCGAGGCGGGGGCCCTTGGTGGGCTTAGGCATGATCGGTTATCTCCAGTGTTGAAAAGGTCTGATGGCTTAGTCGGGGGACGTGCCTCAGATGGTGGTGGACTCGTCCTCGTCGTAGCCGCTGTAGAAGTGGGCGCCGTCGAACCCGGGGACCGAGTCCTTCAGCGACAGGCCCATCTCCGTCAGCTTGTCCTTGACCTCATCCACCGACTTCTGACCGAAGTTGCGGATGTTCATGAGCTGCGTCTCCGACAGCGAGACGAGCTCGCTCACGGTGTTGATGCCCTCGCGCTTGAGGCAGTTGTAGGAGCGGACCGACAGGTCCAGGTCCTCGATCGGCATCGACAGCTCGGAGCTGAGGACGGCGTCGACCGGCGCCGGGCCGATCTCGATGCCCTCGGCCGCGCTGTTGAGCTCGCGGGCCAGACCGAACAGCTCGACCAGGGTGCGGCCGGCCGAAGCGATCGCGTCGCGCGGGCTGATGGCGGGCTTGGTCTCGACGTCGACCACGAGACGGTCGAAGTCGGTGCGCTCGCCGGCACGGGTGGCCTCGACGCGGTAGGTGACCTTGAGGACCGGCGAGTAGATCGAGTCGATCGGGATCTGGCCCGCCTCGCTGTACTCGTTGCGGTTCTGCTGGGCCGAGACGTAGCCGCGGCCGCGCTCGATGGTCAGCTCGACCTCGAACTTCGCCTTGTCGTTGAGGGTCGCGATGACCAGCTCGGGGTTGTGGATCTCCACACCGGCCGGGGCCGAGATGTCGGCGGCGGTGACCTGACCGGCGCCGGTCTTGCGGAGGTACGCGGTGATCGGCTCGTCGTGCTCGCTCGAGACCACGAGACCCTTGATGTTCAGGATGATCTCGGTGACATCCTCCTTCACACCCGGAACGGTGCTGAACTCGTGCAGCACGCCGTCGATGCGGATGCTGGTGACCGCAGCGCCCGGGATGGAGGAGAGGAGGGTGCGACGCAGGGAGTTGCCGAGGGTGTAACCGAAGCCCGGCTCCAGCGGCTCGATGACGAACCGCGAGCGGAACTCGGAGATGTTCTCTTCGGTGAGCGTAGGACGCTGTGCAATGAGCACTGTTGATTCCTTCCGGCTAAGTGTCCGCTATATGACACTTGCTTCTACTGAGGTGGGGGTGTCACGCCGTCAGGCGGCGGCCCGTGGGGACCGCCGCCTGCGGCGGACGTGAAGAGAACTTAGACGCGGCGACGCTTCGGCGGGCGGCAGCCGTTGTGCGCCTGCGGGGTGACGTCGTTGATCGAGCCCACCTCGAGGCCGGCGGCCTGGAGCGAACGGATCGCGGTCTCGCGACCCGAGCCCGGGCCCTTGACGAAGACGTCGACCTTCTTCATGCCGTGCTCCTGCGCCTGACGCGCAGCCGACTCGGCCGCGAGCTGCGCCGCGAACGGGGTCGACTTGCGGGAGCCCTTGAACCCGACGCCGCCGGACGAGGCCCAGCTGATGACCGCACCGGTGGTGTCGGTGATCGAGACGATCGTGTTGTTGAACGTGCTCTTGATGTGGGCCTGGCCCACAGCGATGTTCTTCTTTTCCTTCTTGCGCGGCTTACGAGCGGCCGACTTGGGTGCTGCCATTTATCTACTCCTGCAATCCTGGTTGTCGGCCTAGCGAGCCTTCTTCTTACCGGCGACCGTGCGCTTCGGTCCCTTACGGGTGCGCGCGTTCGTCTTGGTGCGCTGGCCGCGGACCGGGAGGCCCTTGCGGTGGCGGATACCCTCGTAGCTGCCGATCTCGACCTTGCGGCGGATGTCGGCGGCGACCTCGCGACGGAGGTCACCCTCCACCTTGAAGTTGCCCTCGATGTAGTCGCGGAGAGCGACGAGCTGGTCGTCGGTAAGGTCCTTGACGCGGATGTCGCCCGAGATCTCGGTCTCGCGCAGAGTCTGGAGGGCGCGGGTGCGACCGACTCCGTAGATGTAGGTGAGTGCGACCTCCACGCGCTTCTCGCGCGGGATGTCGACGCCTGCTAGACGTGCCATGTGTTGGCTTCTCCTATGATGAGTGGAGGTCTGCAGCGGTCCCGGTGCCCCGGCCTCCTCCGAGGGTGTCCCCCGCGCAGGCCTGGCCGGCGCGGGATCTGGGATCGCCTGTTCTCTATTCGGTTATGACGCTGCGTTCAGCCCTGGCGCTGCTTGTGGCGCGGGTTCTCGCAGATGACCATGACGCGGCCGTTGCGACGGATGACCTTGCACTTGTCGCAGATCCTCTTGACCGAGGGGTTGACCTTCATTGTGATTCTTACCTTCGTTCGCTGTCCTCGTACCTCGCCAGGGGCTACCCGGTGGCGTGGCCGTTACTTACAGCAGACCTTTACTTGTAGCGGTAGACGATCCGGCCGCGGGTCAGATCGTAGGGGCTCAGCTCGACGATCACGCGGTCCTCCGGGAGGATGCGGATGTAGTGCTGACGCATCTTGCCTGAGATGTGGGCAAGAACCTTGTGACCGTTGGTCAGCTCGACGCGGAACATCGCGTTGGGGAGAGCCTCGATCACGGATCCTTCGATCTCGATGACACCGTCTTTTTTGGCCATAGCCTCACTGTCGCTAAAAGTCGTGGTTTGCTGGTCGTGCGTTGATCGGCGGAAGGCACGTGGAAAACGTGCCTAAGACACCAAGGATCTATCTTATGCGAAAGGGCGCGTTTGCGCCAATCCGCGTGTATCATCTGCGCCCGCTCTGAGCGAACGGTCTCCCGCGACGAGGCCGGTCACGCGATCGGCACAGGCGTCACGCCGAACGCGGCGAGGCCGGCGGCCCCTCCGTCGGCGGCGGTGAGCACCCAGATCCCGCCCTCGTGCACGGCGACGCTGTGCTCCCAGTGCGCCGCGGCCGAGCCGTCCTCCGTGGCGACGGTCCAGCCGTCGTCCTTCACGTAGGTCTCCTGGTCGCCGAGCACCACCATCGGCTCGATGGCCACGACCAGACCCGGACGCACCTCCGGGCCCTTCGCGCGCACGCGGTAGTTGAACACCGGCGGCTCCTCGTGCATCCTCCGGCCGATGCCGTGACCGATGTAGTCGGTGAGGATGCCGTAGTCGCCCTGGGCGAGGATGTGGTCCTCGATCGCCTCCCCCACCTCGTTGAGGTGGCGGGCCGACGCCAGCGTCGCGATCCCGCGCCACAGCGACTGCTCGGTCACGTCGGAGAGGCGACGGCGCTCCTCGACCCGCTCGGGGTTCGCCGGGTCCGGCAGCACGAACGTGCGCGCAGCATCCCCGTTCCAGCCGCCGAGGATGGCGCCGCTGTCGACCGAGAGGATGTCGCCCGGCTGCAGGATGCGCGAGCCGGGGATCCCGTGCACGACCTCGTCGTTCACTGAGGCGCAGATGGTGTGGTGGTAGCCGGGCTCCAGCTGGAAGTTCGACGCGCCGCCCGCGGCGACGATCGCCTGCTCGGCGAGGGAGTCGAGTTCCAGCGTCGAGATGCCCGGCGCGACGGCAGCGGCCACGGCGTCGAGGGAGGCGGCGGTCGCCAGCCCCGGCGCGACCATGTCGCGCAGCTGGGCAGGCGTCTTGTAGATCGAGCGGCGGAGGATCATCGAGAGGCGCTGGCCGTCAGGCCACGGTCTCGCCGGCGGAGGCGCCGGCGACCGGGTGGATGCCGCGCTCGGCCAGGGCCGCCGCGATGCGCTCGGCGACCTCGTCGATGCCGCCGAGCCCGTCGACCGGGACGAGCAGCCCGCGCTCGCGGTACACGTCGACGAGCGGCGACGTCTCGCGGAGGTAGACCTCCTGGCGGTGACGGATCGCGTCCTCGGAGTCGTCCGCGCGGCCCTGCTCCTGGGCGCGCTTGGTGAGGCGCTGGACGATCTCCTCCTGGTCGGCGGTCAGCTGGATCACCGCGTCGAGCTTCTGGCCCTTGCCCGCCAGCAGCTCGTCGAGGTAGTCGACCTGCGCCAGGGTGCGCGGGTAGCCGTCGAGGAGGAACCCGCCCGCAGCGTCCTCCTCGCCCAGGCGGTCCGCCACGAGCTGGTTGGTGAGGCTGTCGGGGACGTAGTCGCCCGCGTCCACGATCGCCTTGACCTGCTTGCCGAGCTCGGTCTCGTTCTTGATGTTGGCCCGGAAGATGTCGCCCGTGGAGATGTCGGGGATCCCGTAGGTGGTGGTGATGCGGGAGGCCTGGGTGCCCTTTCCCGCTCCGGGGGGACCGACGATCAGCATTCGGGTCAACGCAGAAGCCCTTCGTAGTGCCGCTGCTGGAGCTGGGAGTCGATCTGCTTGACCGTCTCCAGTCCGACACCGACGATGATCAGGATGGACGTGCCGCCGAACATGAAGTTCTGGCTTGCGCCGATCAACGCGAAGGCGACCAACGGGATCAGCGCGATGATGCCGAGATAGAACGAGCCGGGCAGCGTCACGCGGGTGAGCACGTAGTCGAGGTACTCGGCCGTCGGGCGGCCCGCGCGGATACCGGGGATGAAGCCGCCGTACTTCTTCATGTTGTCCGCGACCTCCTCCGGGTTGAAGGTGATCGCGACGTAGAAGTACGTGAACCCGACGATCAGGAGGAAGTAGAGCAGCATGTACAGCGGGTGGTCGCCCTTGGTCAGGTAGTTCGTGATCCAGGTGACCCACGGCGCCGGGGCCTTGCCCGCGGCCGGCTGGTTGAACTGCGCGATCAGGGCGGGCAGGTACAGCAGCGACGAGGCGAAGATGACGGGCACGACGCCGGCCATGTTCACCTTGATCGGGATGTACGTGTTGTTGCCGCCGTACGTGCGTCGCCCGACCATGCGCTTCGCATACTGCACCGGGATGCGCCGCTGCGACTGCTCGACGAAGACGACGCCCATCACGATGAGCAGGCCGATGGCGATCACGACCAGCAGGATCTCGATGCCCTGCGACTGGCCGACCGCCCACAGCGACGACGGGAACTGCGCCGCGATGGAGGTGAAGATGAGGAGCGACATGCCGTTGCCGATGCCGCGCTCGGTGACGAGCTCGCCCATCCACATGATGAGGCCGGTGCCGGCGGTCATGGTGATGACCATGAGCATGATCGCGTACCAGGAGTCGTCCGTGATCAGCTGCGTGCACTGCGAGACGGCGGTGGTGCCGAACAGCGCGCCGCTGCGGGCGACGGTGATGAGGGTCGTCGACTGGAGCACGCCCAGCGCGATGGTGAGGTAACGCGTGTACTGCGTCAGCTTGGCCTGGCCGGCCTGACCCTCCTTGTAGAGGGTCTCGAAGCGCGGGATGACCACGCGCAGCAGCTGCACGATGATCGACGCGGTGATGTACGGCATGATGCCGAGCGCGAAGATCGAGAGTTTGAGCAGGGCGCCGCCGGAGAACAGGTTCACCAGCGAGTAGAGGCCCGAGGTGTCCTGGTTGGCGTTCAGACAGGTCTGGACGTTGCCGAAGTCGACGAACGGCGCAGGGATGAAGGAACCCAGCCGGAAGAGGGCGATGATCGCCAGGGTGAAGAGGATCTTCTTGCGAAGATCCGGGGTGCGGAAGATCCGCGCGACGGCGCTAAACAATCCTGCGTCCTGCTTTCCTAAGAGTCAGTCGGGTGGCCGGTCTCCCGGCCACCCGACTCGACTGCTGTACGGATGGCTACTTGACGGAACCACCAGCGGCGACGATCTTCTGCTCGGCAGAGCCGGAGACCTTGTCGACCGCAACGTTCAGCTTAACCGCAATGTCCCCGTTGCCGAGAACCTTGACCTTTTCGTTCTTGCGAACGGCACCCTTGGCGACCAGGTCGGCGACGGTGACGTCACCGCCGGCCGGGTACAGCTCGGCGAGCTTCTCCAGGTTCACGACCTGGTACTCGACGCGGAACGGGTTCTTGAAGCCGCGCAGCTTCGGCGCACGCATGTGCAGCGGAAGCTGGCCGCCCTGGAAGCCGGGACGCACCTGGTAGCGCGCCTTGGTTCCCTTGGTACCGCGGCCGGCCGTCTTACCCTTGGAGCCCTCACCGCGTCCGACGCGGGTCCGGTCCTTCTTGGCGCCGGCGGCCGGACGGAGGTGGTGCACCTTCAGGACCTGCTCGCGGGGCTCCGCGACGTCCTTCTTGGCGGCCGGCTTCTTGGCCGGCTTCTCCGCTACGGTGTCGTCCGCCTTGTCGGCGGCGGCCTTGTCAGCAGCAGCCTTGGCCGGAGCCTTCTTCGCGGGCGCCTTCTTCTCGGCGGCCGGCTTCTCGGCAGCGGCCGCAGCCGGCGCCTTCTTGGCCGGAGCCTTCTTCGCCGGAGCCTTCTTCTCGACCGCCGAGTCGGCGGCCTCAGTGGTGGCCTTCTCGTCAGCCATTAGTCGATCTCCTCAACCTTCACCAGGTGAGCGACGGTGTTGACGTACCCGCGGTTCTGCGGGTTGTCCTCGCGGACGACGACGTCACCGATGCGCTTCAGTCCCAGACTGCGCAGCGTGTCGCGCTGGTACTGCTTCTCGCTCACTTTCGACTTGATCTGCGTGATCTTCAGACGCGCAGCCATCAGGCACCTGCCTTCGCGGTCGCGGCGGCCTCGGCCGCCTCAGCCTCGGCACGCAGCAGGCGAGCCGGGGCCACCTGGTCGTAGTCGAGACCACGGCGGGCAGCGACGGCACGGGGCTCCTCGAGCTGCTGCAGCGCCTCGACGGTCGCGTGCACGATGTTGATCGTGTTGGACGAGCCGAGCGACTTGCTCAGGACGTCGTGGATGCCGGCGCACTCGAGCACGGCGCGCACCGGGCCACCGGCGATAACACCGGTACCGGCGGCGGCCGGACGCAGGAGGACGACGCCGGCGGCGGCCTCACCCTGCACCGGGTGCGGGATGGTGTTGCCGACGCGCGGGACGCGGAAGAAGTTCTTCTTCGCCTCCTCGACGCCCTTCGAGATCGCCAGCGGCACCTCACGGGCCTTGCCGTAGCCGACGCCCACCAGACCGTTGCCGTCGCCGACGACCACGAGAGCGGTGAAGCTGAAGCGACGACCACCCTTCACGACCTTGGAGACGCGGTTGATGGTGACGACGCGCTCCAGGAACTGGCTCTTGTCGGCGTCACGGCCACCGCGGTCGCCGCGGCCCTGGTTGCGGTCGCGACCGCCACGGCGGGGCTCGCGCTCACCGCGGCCCGTCGTGTTGTTGTCGGTGGACGCAGCGGTCTCGACCGGCTGCGCGCTGTCCGTTACCTGATCGGTCACGGTCTGCTCCTTGTTGTTCTCGTCGCTCACAGGTTCAGTCCGCCCTCACGAGCGCCCTCGGCGACAGCGGCGACGCGGCCGGCATACTTGCTGCCTCCACGGTCGAACACGACGGCCTCGACACCGGCGCTCTTCGCGCGCTCGGCCACGAGTTCGCCGACCTTGCGGGCCTTGGCGGTCTTGTCACCGTCGAAGCCGCGGAGGTCCGCCTCCATGGTGGACGCGGAGGCCAGCGTGTGGCCCTTCGCGTCGTCGACGACCTGCACGAAGACGTGGCGGGCCGAACGGGTGACGACCAGGCGCGGACGGACCGCGGTGCCCTCGATCTTCTTGCGAAGGCGGGTGTGACGGCGGTCGCGGGCGGCCGCCTTGCTCTTTCCTCTGGTACCCAGAGCCATGATTACTTACCAGCCTTTCCGGCCTTGCGACGAACGACCTCGCCGGCGTAGCGCACACCCTTGCCCTTGTACGGCTCGGGCTTGCGGATCTTGCGGATGTTCGCGGCGACCTCACCGACGGCCTGCTTGTCGATTCCGGCCACGGTCAGGCGGTTGTTGCCCTCGACCGTGAAGGTGATCCCGGCCGGCGGCTCGACGGTCACCGGGTGCGAGAAGCCGAGCGCGAACTCGACGGCCGCGCCCTTCTGGACCACGCGGTAACCGGTGCCGACGATCTCCAGGCCCTTGGAGTAGCCCTGGGTGACGCCGATGATCTGGTTGTTGATGAGGGTGCGGGTCAGGCCGTGCAGCGAACGCGACTCGCGCTCGTCGTCCGGACGGGTCACCAGGACCTGGTTCTCCTCCAGCTTGACCTCGATCGGGCTGGCGACGGTGAGGCTGAGCTCACCCTTCGGGCCCTTGACGGTGACGGCCTGGCCGTCGATCTTCACATCGACCCCTGCCGGGACGTCGATGGGCAGTCTTCCAATACGCGACATGGCGGATTACCACACGTAGGCGAGGACTTCCCCACCCACGCCCTTCTTCTCAGCCTGACGGTCCGTGAGCAGACCGGAGGAGGTGGACAGGATGGCGACGCCGAGCCCGCCGAGCACCTTGGGGAGCTCCGTGGACTTCGCGTAGACGCGAAGGCCGGGCTTCGACACGCGCTTGATACCGGCGATGGAACGCTCGCGGTTCGGACCGAACTTGAGCTGCAGCGTCAGGGTCTTGCCGACGCGGGCGTCGGTGACCTCCCAGCCGGAGATGTAGCCCTCGGTGGTGAGGATCTCGGCGATGTGCGCCTTGAGCTTCGAGTGCGGCATCGACACGGTGTCGTGGTGAGCCGAGTTCGCGTTGCGCAGTCTGGTCAGCATGTCTGCGACCGGATCTGTCATGGTCATTTCGGTTTTTCCTTACGGATCACCAGGTTTCGTTCAGCCGTTACACGACTGACGACCTGTGGTGGAAGCGGGCCGGCCGGGTCGGCCGGCCCGCGGGTGGGCCTTAGTTGGCCGCGTCGGAGGAACGGAACGGGAAGCCGAGCTGCTTGAGCAGCGCGCGGCCCTCGTCGTCGTTCTTCGCGGTGGTCACCACAGTGATGTCCATGCCGCGGACGCGGTCGATGCGGTCCTGGTTGATCTCGTGGAACATCGACTGCTCCGTGAGACCGAACGTGTAGTTGCCGTTGCCGTCGAACTGCTTGTCCGAGAGACCGCGGAAGTCGCGGATACGGGGCAGAGCGAGCGTGAGCAGACGGTCGAGGAACTCCCACATCCGGTCGCCGCGCAGCGTGACGTGCGCACCGATCGGCTGGCCCTCGCGCAGCTTGAACTGCGCGATGGACTTGCGGGCCTTCGTGACCTGCGGCTTCTGGCCGGTGATCAGGGTGAGGTCGTTGACCGCACCGTCGATCACCTTGCCGTCACGAGCCGCCTCGCCGACACCCATGTTGACGACGATCTTCACGAGACCGGGCACCTGGTGCACGTTCGTGAAACCGAAGTCGCCCTGGAGCTGCTTGGAGATCTCGTTCTTGTACTTCTGCTTGAGGCGGGGCTGGATTTTGCCAGTCTCCACTGCAGTGTCGGTCATTACAGGTCCTTACCAGACTTCTTGGCGTAACGAACGCGGACCGTCTTGGTGACGCCGTCCTTCGTGACGCTCTCTTCGCGGAAGCCGACGCGGGTCGGCTTCTTGGTCTCGGGGTCGACCAGGGCCACGTTGGAGACGTGGATCGGGGCCTCGTGGGTCTCGATGCCGCCGGTCTTCGTGCCGCGCTGCGTCTGTCCGACGCGAACGTGCTTGGTCACGAAGTTGACGCCCTCGACGATCACGCGGTTCTGCTCGACGAGAACCTCGATGACCTTGCCCTGCTTGCCACGGTCACCACCGCGGGCCTGCGAGCGGCCCGAGATGACCTGGACCAGGTCGCCCTTCTTGATGTTCGCCATGGGTTACAGCACCTCCGGTGCGAGCGAGATGATCTTCATGAACTTCTTGTCGCGGAGCTCGCGGCCGACCGGTCCGAAGATGCGGGTGCCGCGGGGGTCACCGTCGTTCTTCAGGATGACCGCGGCGTTCTCGTCGAACTTGATGTAGGAGCCGTCCGGGCGGCGGGTGTTCTTGCGAACACGCACGACGACCGCCTTGACGACGTCGCCCTTCTTGACGTTCCCACCCGGGATCGCGTCCTTGACCGTGGCGACGATGACGTCGCCCAGGCCCGCGTAGCGACGGCTGGAGCCGCCGAGCACGCGGATCGCGAGGAGCTCCTTGGCGCCGGTGTTGTCGGCGACCTTGAGTCGGGATTCCTGCTGGATCACTTCGCCTTCTCCAGAATCTCCACGAGCCTCCAGCGCTTGCTGGCGCTCAGCGGGCGGGTCTCGTTGATGAGAACGAGGTCGCCGATGCCGGCGGTGTTGTTCTCGTCGTGCGCCTTCACCTTGGAGGTGCGGCGGATGACCTTGCCGTACAGGGGGTGCTTCACGCGGTCCTCGACCTCGACGACGATGGTCTTGTCCATCTTGTCGCTGACGACGTAGCCGCGGCGGGCCTTGCGGTACCCGCGGACGATGGCCTCGTCGGCCGTCGACTCCGCGGCCGCGGCCTTGGTGGTCTCAGCCATTACTTGGCCTCCTCATTCGTGGTGTCCTCGGCCTCGGCGGCGGGGGCCGCCTTCTTGGCGCGGGACTTCTTCTCAGCCTTGGGCGCGGCCTCGGCCGGAGCCGGGGTCGCCCGGATCCCGAGCTCGCGCTCACGGATCACGGTGTAGATACGAGCGATGTCGCGCTTCACGGCGCGCAGGCGGCCGTGGCTCTCGAGCTGACCGGTGGCCGACTGGAAGCGCAGGTTGAACAGCTCCTCCTTGGCCTTCTTCAGCTCGTCGACGAGACGCTCGTCTTCAAAGGTGTCGAGCTCGCTCGAGGCAAGCTCCTTGGAACCGATCGCCATTACGCGTCGCCCTCCTCGCGCTTGATGATGCGTGCCTTGAGGGGCAGCTTGTGGATTGCACGGGTCATGGCCTCACGAGCGAGCTGCTCGGAGACACCCGAGACCTCGAAGAGGACGCGACCCGGCTTGACGTTCGCGACCCACCACTCCGGCGAACCCTTACCGGAACCCATGCGGGTCTCGGCCGGCTTCTTCGTGAGCGGACGGTCGGGGTAGATGTTGATCCACACCTTGCCGCCACGCTTGATGTGACGCGTCATGGCGATACGAGCGGACTCGATCTGACGGTTGGTCACGTAAGCGGGCGTCAGGGCCTGGATGCCGAACTCGCCGAAGGAGACCTTCGTGCCACCGGTCGCCTGGCCGCTACGGCCGGGGTGGTGCTGCTTGCGGTGCTTGACTCTGCGTGGGATCAACATGGTTATGCCTCAACTCCTGCTGCGGCCGGCGCGGCCTGGGTCTCGGGGGCGTTGCCCCGGCCACCGCGGCGCGGACGGTCGTTGCGCTCGCGCGACGGCTTCTGGTTGGCCTGCTCGCGAGCGAGTTCCTTGTTCGTGATGTCGCCCTTGTAGATCCACACCTTGACACCGATGCGACCGAAGGTGGTCTTGGCCTCGTAGAAGCCGTAGTCGATGTTGGCGCGGAGCGTGTGCAGCGGCACACGACCCTCGCGGTAGAACTCGGAGCGGCTCATCTCGGCGCCGCCGAGACGGCCGGACACCTGGATGCGGACACCCTTGGCGCCGGCGCGCTGCGCGCCCTGCAGGCCCTTGCGCATCGCGCGGCGGAAGGCCACACGGGCGGCGAGCTGCTCGGCGATGCCCTGGGCGACGAGCTGGGCGTCGGCCTCGGGGTTCTTGACCTCGAGGATGTTCAGCTGGATCTGCTTGCCCGAGAGCTTCTCGAGGTCGGCGCGGATGCGCTCGGCCTCGGCGCCACGACGACCGATCACGATGCCCGGACGGGCGGTGTGGATGTCGACGCGGACGCGGTCGCGGGTGCGCTCGATCTCGATGCGGGACACGCCCGCGCGGTCGAGCGAGGTCTTCAGCAGGGTACGGATCTTGACGTCCTCGGCGAGGTAGTCGCTGTACTTCTGCCCCGGCTTCGTGCTGTCCGAGAACCAGCGCGACACGTGGTCGGTGGTGATCCCGAGACGGAAGCCGTACGGGTTGACTTTCTGGCCCATTACTTGCTCGCCTTCTTCGTAGCCTTGGCGTCCTCGACCTCATCCGGCGTCGCGAGGACGATCGTGATGTGGCTGGTGCGCTTGTTGATGCGGAAGGCCCGACCCTGTGCTCGCGGCTGGAACCGCTTGAGGGTGGTGCCCTCGTCCACGAAGGCGCGGCTCACGTAGAGGTCCTGCTCGTCCAGGTAGGTGTTGCTCTGGTCGGCCTTGACCCGCGCGTTGGCGATGGCCGAGGCGACGAGCTTGTACACCGGCTCGCTCGCGCTCTGCGGCGCGAACTTCAGGATGGCCAGGGCCTCCTGGGCCTGCTTGCCGCGGATCAGGTCGACGACGCGGCGGGCCTTCATGGGGGTGACGCGGATGTGTCGCACGCGTGCGATCGACTCCACCATTTCTCTCCTCCTACTCGTCACCGCGTTAGCGGCGACGACCCTTCTTGTCGTCCTTCACGTGTCCACGGAAGGTGCGGGTCGGCGCGAACTCGCCGAGCTTGTGGCCGACCATGGTCTCGGTGACGAACACCGGGATGTGCTTGCGACCGTCGTGCACCGCGATGGTGTGACCCAGCATGGCCGGGACGATCATCGAGCGGCGCGACCAGGTCTTGATCACGTTCTTGCTGTTGGCCTCGTTCGCGGCGACCACCTTGCGAAACAGGTGCTCGTCGACGAAGGGGCCCTTCTTGAGACTGCGTGGCATCTTCTCGAACTCCTACTTGCGCTTCTTGCCGGCGTTACGGCGGCGGACGATGAGCTTGTCGCTTTCCTTGTTGGGGTGGCGCGTACGGCCTTCCTTCTGACCCCACGGGCTGACCGGGTGGCGACCACCGGAGGTCTTGCCCTCACCACCACCGTGCGGGTGGTCGATCGGGTTCATCGCGACACCGCGGACGGTCGGGCGGACGCCCTTCCAGCGCATGCGGCCGGCCTTGCCCCAGTTGATGTTCGACTGCTCGGCGTTGCCGACCTCGCCGATGGTGGCGCGGCAGCGGGCGTCCACGTTGCGGACCTCGCCCGAGGGGAGGCGCAGCTGGGCGTACGGGCCGTCCTTCGCGACGAGACGCACCGAGGCACCGGCGGAGCGGGCCATCTTGGCACCGCCGCCCGGCTTCAGCTCGATCGCGTGCACGACGGTACCGGTCGGGATGTTGCGCAGCGGCAGGTTGTTGCCCGGCTTGATGTCCGAGCCCGCGCCCGACTCGACGATGTCGCCCTGCTTCAGGCCGGCCGGCGCCAGGATGTAGCGCTTGGTACCGTCCACGAAGTGCAGCAGCGCGATGCGCGCGGTGCGGTTGGGGTCGTACTCGATGTGGGCGACCTTGGCGTTGACGCCGTCCTTGTCGTTGCGACGGAAGTCGATCACGCGATACTGGCGCTTGTGGCCACCACCGATGTGACGGGTCGTGATGCGGCCCTGGTTGTTGCGGCCACCGGTCTTCGACAGCGGGCGGAGAAGGGACTTCTCCGGCGTCGAGCGGGTGATCTCGGCGAAGTCGGCGACCGAGGAGCCGCGACGACCGGGGGTCGTGGGCTTGTAGTTACGAATAGCCATGTCTGTCTTCCTCTAGTCCTTCGCTCAGCCGACGGCCGTGAAGATGTCGATGGAACCGGACTTCAGCGTGACGATGGCACGCTTCGTGTCCTTGCGCTTGCCGATGCCGAACTTGGTGCGGCGGGTCTTGCCCTGGCGGTTCAGGGTGTTGATCGACGCGACCTCGACCTTGAAGATCGACTCGATGGCGAGCTTGATCTCGGTCTTGTTCGAGCGCGGGTCGACGATGAACGTGTACTTGCCCTCGTCGATCAGGCCGTAGCTCTTCTCAGAGACGACCGGGGCGATGATGATGTCGCGCGGGTCCTTGTTGACGGCGGCCATTACGCGTTCACCTCTTCCTTGTTGGACTTGGCAGCGATGAAGCCCTCGAGGGCGGCCTGCGAGAAGACGATGTCGTCGCTCACCAGGACGTCGTAGGCGTTCAGCTGGTCGTAGGTCAGAACGTGCACGGTCGGGATGTTGCGGACGCTCTTGAAGGCCAGCTCGTCGTCGCGCTCGAGCACGATCAGGACGTGCTTCGAGGTCGCGATGCCGCTGAGCAGCTCGACGACGGCCTTGGTCGAGGGCGCGTCACCGGCGGTGAAGGCCTGGACGGCGTGGACGCGGGCGCCGCGGGCGCGGTCCGAGAGGGCGCCGAGCAGAGCAGCGGCGATCATCTTCTTCGGGGTGCGCTGCGCGTAGCTGCGCGGCGTCGGGCCGTGGACGATGCCACCACCGGTCATCTGAGGAGCGCGGATCGAGCCCTGACGAGCGCGGCCGGTGCCCTTCTGCTTGAACGGCTTGCGGCCGGCGCCGGAGACCTCGCCGCGACCCTTGGTCTTGTGCGTGCCCTGGCGGGCGGCGGCGAGCTGCGCCGTCACGACCTGGTGGATCAGCGGGATGTTGGTCTGAACGTCGAACAGGGCCTCGGGAAGCTCGATGGAGCCGGCCTTCTTGCCCTTGAGGTCGACGACGTCAATCGAGGTAGCCATCTGATTAGGCCCCCTTCACTGCGTTGCGGACGAAAACGATGCGGCCACGGGCGCCGGGGACGGCTCCCTTGACCAGCAGCAGGCCCTTCTCGGCGTCGACGGCCTGGACCTTGAGGTTCAGGACGGTGACGCGCTCGCCACCCATGCGACCGGCCATGCGCATGCCCTTGAAGACACGGCTCGGGGTCGAGGAGGCGCCGATGGAGCCCGGCTTGCGGTGGTTGCGGTGCGCACCGTGCGAAGCGGAGACGCCCTGGAAGTTGTGACGCTTCATCACACCGGCGAAGCCCTTGCCCTTCGAGGTGCCGACGACGTCGACCAGCTGGCCGGCCTCGAAGGTGCCGTCGACGGTGAGCTCCTGACCGGCCGAGTACTCGGCGGCGTCCGCGGTGCGGACCTCGGTGAGGTGACGGCGCGGCGTGACGCCCGCCTTGTCGAAGTGACCGGCGGACGGCTTGTTGACCTTGCGCGGGTCGATCTGGCCGTAGGCGATCTGGACGGCGTTGTAGCCGTCGGCCTCGGGGGTGCGGACCTGGGTCACGACGTTCGGCGTGATCTCGATGACGGTCACGGGGATGAGCTTGTTGTTCTCGTCCCAGACCTGGGTCATGCCGAGCTTCTTGCCGAGGAGGCCCTTGGAAGTCTTGGTGTCTTTGTTGGACATAGCGGCACTCCCCCTTAGAGCTTGATCTCGATGTTGACGTCCGCCGGCAGGTCGAGACGCATGAGCGAGTCGACGGCCTTCGGGGTCGGGTCGATGATGTCGATCAGCCGCTTGTGCGTGCGCATCTCGAAGTGCTCGCGGCTGTCCTTGTACTTGTGGGGCGAACGGATCACGACGACCACGTTCTTCTCGGTGGGAAGGGGCACCGGGCCGACGACGGTCGCGCCTGCACGGGTCACCGTGTCGACGATCTTGCGCGCCGAGGTGTCGATGACCTCGTGGTCATACGACTTAAGCCGAATGCGGATCTTCTGTCCCGCCATGTCTGACTCTCTCTCTTGTTATGGCGTCGTACGAGACGGCTCTCTCGAGCTGTTCTTCGCATTGGACGCGGTGCGACGTACGCGTGGGGAACGCCACTATTCTTCTGTCAACTCTCACGACCGGCTCTTGGCACAGAGATAGCCCCTGGCCTCGGCGTTTGTCGATGTGAGCGTGTCCTGCTGCCTGCGGCCTAACCTCGTCCCGCGGATCGTGAGACCCGTGCGGTGGGCTATGCACTGCCTGGCAGTGATCCGGTCGGTACGCGCACCTGCACACACGTTCCGGAATGTTGAACTAGACAAGTTTGCCAGATCGGAGCCGATGCTGCAACCCGGGCGTGTCGCGCCCGTGCGCCGCGACTGCGCCCCTGCGGAACGAATGCGCCCGCTCGCGCACCCGCCGTCGTTACGGGAGGGCGCAGTCGATCCAGCGATGGGTCGGATCGGCCGGCACGCCCGCGGCGGTGAGGGCCGCGACGAGGGGCGCTTCCCGGTGCGCGTCGGACCACGTCCAGCGTACGACGCGCCAGCCCAAGGCACGCAGCCGGTCCTCGCGCACCTTCTCGTCGACCACGACCTGCTCGGCGGAGCGTCCCCCGCGCATCGCTGTGTCGAGATACTTGACCGCACCGTCCGCCTCGCCGATCACGCGCTGGTCCGGCCACGCGAAGTCGGCGAACCCGATGCTGCCCCTCCCATCCGAGAAGGCACGCTGCAGCTCGGGCTTGGGCATCCCCGACCTGTACATGACCACGCGGCTGAGGGATTCGAGGGGCGACTCGGCACGGCCGTCGGCCAGCGCCACGACCTCGAGCGCACGCCGGTGACCCCGCTGCGGCTGAGCCCGCAGCCAGGCTCCGAGAAGCGCCTCGCGGTCGGCCTCATCACGCGGGCCGGGCTCGCGGAGCACGGCGTCGGTGATCGCGACCGCATCAGGAAGCCGACCCGACGCCGCGATGTCCATCACGGTCCTCTCCCGGCTCGTGCAGCGCAGGCCGGCGACCTCCACGATGTCCTCGGCTGGAACCCGGATCGAGTGCGCCCGGATGCGCCCGGCGGAGCGGCCACCGGCGCTCTGCCCGACGGCGATGTGGATCTCCTCGCCCTTCTCCCCCGCGAAGGGCAAGCCGTGGAGTGCGACCGCCGACCAGTGCGAGAACACGGGCGGGACGGTTCGGGCCCGGGCGTAGGCGCGTAGCCTCAGCACGTCCCGCTCGCCAGGCGGGAGTGCATCCCACGTGTCCCGGTCCACGTAGGCGCCGCGCCCGATCCGCACCTCCGTCCCTCGCCTGGCGGCGCGTGCGTGCTGCTGCCGCGTCTCGGCATGATCGATCAGCTCGCGGGCAAGCACCATGCGGACAGGGGTGGAGGGAGAACTCATCTCCTGTGTCTACCCCGCCATGCCCATCCCGCCCGGCCGTCTCCTGCTCTCGGTGGACAACCCGCCGCCGCCCGCCCCTGTGGACACTTCGCAACTGCGGCGGTTGGAAACGTCTGCGGGTGCTCGCGCACCCGCACTCGTTACGGGAGGGCGCAGTCGCGGCGGGCGGGGCGAAATTGGGGAGTACCAGGATCGGGGTGCAGTGGTGCACGATTGCGTCCAAGGTCGTCCGACGGGAGGGAGCCGGAGGAATGCGCGAGGATGACGACGGCGTGTGCTCCCCTGACGCCAAGCCGGCGGCCGGGCACGGCGGCCCCGTCGACTCCTACACGCTCGTGGTTCGGCTGAGCTCCGGGGTCGAGCTGGAGTACGACCTCGACCCCGGCTGGTTCGTCCAGCACATGCGCAGGCCCACGCCGTGAACGAGGGAGCGGGGCCGGCATCGCCGACCCCGCTCTTCAGTGGCGCCTCGCGCCGCCACTAGCTGAATGTCACGACCGCTACGCGGCCCCGGAACTTCCGTTACGAGAACTCGTCAGCGGTGTGGGCTGGTTTGCGAGGCCGTGCGTATCCATAGGCGCTCCTCTCGTCGTCGGAACCGTCCGGTTGAAACGGTGCGTCAATTCTGCGACGGCGGAGCCGAGAGGTAAACCCCTGGGGAACGAAAAAGGGCCGGACCCGAAGGTCCGACCCTTTCCCGAGTGAAGTCGAAGAGACTTACTTGTTGATCTTGGTCACCGTGCCGGCGCCGACGGTGCGGCCACCCTCACGGATCGCGAAGCCGAGGCCCTCCTCCATGGCGATCGGCTGGATCAGCTCGACCGACATGTCGGTGGTGTCGCCGGGCATGACCATCTCGGTGCCCTCGGGCAGCGAGATGACGCCGGTGACGTCGGTGGTGCGGAAGTAGAACTGCGGACGGTAGTTCGTGTAGAAGGGGTTGTGACGGCCACCCTCGTCCTTCGAGAGGATGTAGGCAGTGCCCTCGAAGTTGGTGTGCGGGGTAACCGAACCCGGCTTCGCCACGACCTGACCGCGCTCCACGTCCTCGCGCTTGGTGCCGCGGAGGAGCAGACCACAGTTCTCGCCGGCCCAGGCCTCGTCGAGCTGCTTGTGGAACATCTCGATACCGGTGACCGTGGTCTTCTGCGTCGGGCGGATGCCGACGATCTCGACCTCGGAGTTGATGGCGAGGGTGCCGCGCTCGGCGCGACCGGTGACGACGGTGCCACGACCGGTGATCGTGAAGACGTCCTCGATCGGCATCAGGAACGGCTTGTCCTTGTCGCGCACCGGGTCCGGGATGGACTCGTCGACGGCGTCCATGAGGTCCAGAACCGACTGGACCCACTTCTCGTCGCCCTCGAGAGCCTTCAGGCCCGAGACGCGGACGACCGGCGCGTTGTCGCCGTCGAAGTCCTGGCTGGAGAGCAGCTCACGGACCTCGAGCTCGACGAGCTCCAGGATCTCCTCGTCGTCGACCATGTCGGACTTGTTCAGCGCGACGAGCAGGTACGGAACGCCGACCTGCTTGGCGAGCAGAACGTGCTCACGGGTCTGAGCCATCGGGCCGTCGGTGGCGGCGACCACGAGGATCGCGCCGTCCATCTGAGCCGCACCGGTGATCATGTTCTTGATGTAGTCGGCGTGACCCGGGGCGTCGACGTGCGCGTAGTGGCGCTTCGGCGTCTCGTACTCGACGTGCGAGATGTTGATCGTGATACCACGCTGACGCTCTTCCGGAGCCGAGTCGATCGACGCGAAGTCGCGCTGCACGTTGGTCGCCGACGGGTACTTGTCAGCAAGCACCTTGGAGATCGCCGCGGTGAGCGTCGTCTTGCCGTGGTCGACGTGACCGATGGTTCCGATGTTCACGTGCGGCTTAGTCCGCTCGAACTTGGCCTTAGCCACTGTGGTCCTCCTCAGGACTCTCGTGCAGGTCCTCCGGTCGACGGATTTCGACCGGTGGATCTGCGGGATTGGTTTCTTATGTTACGGGATGTTGCCTGGGAGCAGCGACCGAGGTCACTCGCCCTTGCTCTTCTGGACGATCTCGTCGGCCACAGCCTTCGGGACCTCCGCGTAGCTGTCGAACTGCATCGAGTACACCGCACGGCCCGAGGTCTTGGACCGCAGGTCGCCGATGTAGCCGAACATCTCGGACAGCGGGACGTTGGCACGCACCACCTTGACACCGCTGGCGTCCTCCATGGACTGGATCTGCCCGCGACGGGAGTTCAGGTCGCCGATGACGTCGCCCATGTACTCCTCCGGCGTACGCACCTCGACCGCCATGAGCGGCTCGAGGAGCACCGGGTTCGCCTTCCGAGCGGCCTCCTTGTAGGCCATCGAGCCGGCGATCTTGAACGCCATCTCCGAGGAGTCGACGTCGTGCGCTGCACCATCGAGGAGCGTCGCCTTGACGCCCACCGTCGGGAAGCCGGCGAGCACGCCGACCTGCATCGCGTCCTGGATGCCCGCGTCCACCGAGGGGATGTACTCGCGCGGCACGCGACCGCCGGTGACGGCGTTCACGAACTCGTACGACGTCTCCGGGGTGACATCCATGGGCTCCAGGCTGATCTGCACCTTCGCGAACTGACCGGAACCACCGGTCTGCTTCTTGTGGGTGTAGTCGTACTTCTCCACCGTGCGGCGGATGGTCTCGCGGTAGGCCACCTGCGGCTTGCCCACGTTGGCCTCGACGTTGAACTCGCGCTTCATGCGGTCCACGAGGATGTCGAGGTGGAGCTCGCCCATGCCCTTGATGACCGTCTGACCGGTCTCCTGGTTCTGCTCGGTGCGGAACGTCGGGTCCTCTTCGGCGAGCTTCTGGATCGCGGTGCCCAGCTTCTCCTGGTCGGCCTTGGTCTTCGGCTCGATGGCGACCTCGATGACCGGCTCCGGGAACGTCATGGACTCCAGGACGACCTGGTTGTCCGGGTCGCTCAGGGTGTCACCGGTGGTGGTGTCCTTGAGGCCGATCACCGCGTAGATGTTGCCGGCGGTGACGAAGTCGACCGGGTTCTCCTTGTTGGCGTGCATCTGGAAGATCTTGCCGATGCGCTCCTTCTTGCCCTTGGTCGAGTTGACGACCTGGGCGCCGGAGTCGATGCGGCCCGAGTAGACGCGCACGTAGGTGAGACGACCGAAGAACGGGTGCACGGCGACCTTGAAGGCCAGCGCCGAGAACGGCTCGGTCGCGTCGGCGTGACGCATGATGACCTCCTCCTCGTCACGCGGGTTGTGCGCCTCGATGGCGGGCACGTCCAGCGGCGACGGGAGGTAGTCGATCACGGCGTCGAGCATCGGCTGCACGCCACGGTTCTTAAACGCGGAACCGCAGAGAACGGGGTAGATCTCGTTGTTCACGGTGAGCTTGCGGATGGCCGCCTTGATCTCCGGAACGGTGATCTCCTCGCCGCCGAAGAACTTCTCGAGCAGCACGTCGTCGGTCTCGGCGACGGTCTCGATCAGCTTCGCGCGGTACTCCTCCGCCTTGTCCTTGAGGTCGGCGGGGATCTCCTGGACCTCGTACTTGGCGCCCATGGTCACATCGCCCTTGGCGTCGCCCGGCCAGACCAGCGCGCGCATCTCGATGAGGTCGACGACGCCGATGAAGTCGGACTCGGACCCGATCGGGAGCTGCATCACCAGCGGCTTGGCGCCGAGGCGGGAGACGATGGTGTCGACCGTGAAGTAGAAGTCGGCGCCCAGCTTGTCCATCTTGTTGACGAAGCAGATGCGCGGGACGTTGTACTTGTCGGCCTGGCGCCACACGGTCTCCGACTGGGGCTCGACGCCCTCCTTCGCGTCGAACACCGCGACCGCGCCGTCGAGGACGCGGAGCGAGCGCTCCACCTCGACGGTGAAGTCGACGTGTCCGGGCGTGTCGATGATGTTGATCTGGTTCTTGTTCCAGAAACAGGTGACCGCCGCGGACGTGATGGTGATGCCGCGCTCCTTCTCCTGCTCCATCCAGTCGGTGGTCGAGGCGCCGTCGTGCGTCTCGCCGATCTTGTGGTTGACGCCCGTGTAGAACAGGATGCGCTCGGTCGTGGTGGTCTTGCCGGCATCGATGTGGGCCATGATGCCGATGTTGCGGACCTTCTTCAGGTCGGTGAGCACGTCCTGTGCCACAGGGTTCCTCCGAAAAGTAGAGAGTGGAAGTGTGCCGCCCGGGCGCGGCACTGTTACGTATAACGCCCGGGCGGCGAGATTTGTTACCAGCGGTAGTGCGCGAAGGCCTTGTTCGACTCGGCCATCTTGTGCGTGTCCTCGCGGCGCTTGACCGCGGCGCCGAGACCGTTGGACGCGTCCAGGATCTCGTTCTGGAGACGCTCGGTCATCGTCTTCTCACGACGGCCCTTGGCGTAGCTGGTGAGCCAGCGCAGCGCCAGCGTGTTGGCGCGGTGCGGCTTGACCTCGACCGGCACCTGGTAGGTCGAGCCACCGACGCGGCGGCTGCGGACCTCGAGGGTCGGGCGGATGTTGTCGAGCGCCTTCTTCAGCGTGACGACCGCGTCCTGGCCGGACTTGGTGGCGACGCCCTCGAGCGCGTCGTAGACGATGCGCTCGGCGAGGCCCTTCTTGCCGTCGAGGAGGATCTTGTTGACGAGCTGGCTGACGACCGGGGCGCCGTACACGGGGTCGGCGACGACGGGGCGCTTGGGAGCGGGACCCTTGCGAGGCATTACTTCTTCTCCATCTTCGCGCCGTAACGGCTGCGAGCCTGCTTGCGGTTCTTGACGGCCTGGGTGTCGAGCGCGCCACGGACGATCTTGTAGCGGACGCCGGGCAGGTCCTTCACGCGGCCGCCGCGGACGAGCACCATCGAGTGCTCCTGCAGGTTGTGGCCCTCACCGGGGATGTAAGCGGTGACCTCGGTCCCGTTCGAGAGCTTCACACGGGCGACCTTGCGGAGCGCCGAGTTCGGCTTCTTGGGGGTGGTGGTGTAGACACGGGTGCACACGCCGCGCTGCTGGGGGTTGGCCTTCAGGGCGGGGGCCTTGGTCTTGGTGACCTTCGGCGTCCGTCCCTTGCGGACCAACTGCTGAATGGTTGGCACTGAACTTCTCCTTATATGGACTGCACGGTGACAGTTGTTGCTGGTTCCCATGAGCCACCGACCCGTCGGACGGGCATGGGGGTTCGTGGGGGATCGGCCCACTGGCGTTACCGCCGGCCGATATGCCGTGGGGGCTGGGGTCCCGTGCGGTCTCCCTGCCCATCGGATGAGTACGTGCCGGCTCGCTCGGCTCCCGCCCGGAAGAGGGCATGAGACGAGCGCGCGACAGAGCGCACACCCGATAAATACTATCCGGCGGCACCCGTGCGGTCAAATGAGCGGGGGCCGTGCGGGGCTCTGTCCGCGCAGGGCGAAAAGGGATGCGGCCGGGACCGTCAGCCCTGCGCCGAACCGTCGTCGAACAGCGGGGTGAACACCGCGCCGTCGCCGGTGAAGGTGACGGTTCCCGAGTACTGGAAAGGGATCTCCTCCGTCGTCACCTGAGCGCTCGCGCCGTCCGAGGTCCGGGTCAGCGTGGCGGTCGCCGTGACGCTGCCGTTCCTGCCCTGCACGTCCCAGCCGCCGTCGTACCAGGCGCCGTAGAGCACGTCGACCTCCGGGCGCGTGACGAGCGACCAGTGGATGTCGCTCATCTGCACGCCGGGCGTGACCGGCGCCTGGACGTAGAAGGGGCAGTTCGCGGGAGCGGACTCCTGGGTCGCGAGGCAGGTGTCGAGCCAGGATTCGACCGCGGCCTTCGCCGCGGCAGCGCCGGAGTCGGAGATCTCGGCGGCGAACACCGTCGGCGTGATCACGCTGCCGACGCCGTGCGACACGGCGACGCCGCTCTTCACCGAGTAGTCTCCGCTCGCCCGGGCGAACTCGACCGGGTAGCTCCCCGGCAGTGCGCGCAGCTTCGCGATGCGGTCCTCGACCTTCGGCGTCTTCCCGCCGACCGTGAAGACGAGCCCGGACGGGCCGTCCGCCTCGACCTCGACCGTGTCCGGCGTCACCGGGGCGAGCTTCCAGAGCGGCAGGAACGGGAGCCCGCCCGCGCGCACGACACGGAACGATCGCTGGTAGGGCCTGTCGCCCTGCTGCACCGTGGCCACGACCGTCGTCACGCCCTTCCGGGTGACCGGGGAGGAGAGGGTGTAGGACGCGATGCGGTCGGTCGCGGTCGCGTACGCCTTCTGGTCGAGCAGGACGTCGCCCTTGCCCGCGTGGATGCCGCCGAGCGCCATCGCCTCCCGGGCGTTGCCGTGCACCAGCGCGTCGAGGTAGCGGGCGACCACGGTCCTCGGCATGTTCTGCGCCGCAGCCACCGTGCTCGCGGAGAAGAAGGCCCCGGCTGCCGTGCTGAGGACCGCCGCGAACCCCAGAACCCACCAGTACCACCGCACGCGCATCCGGCGCACCGGCGCCCCCTCGGAACCGATGCTCATCGATCCCCCCCTTCGACGGCTCTCAGCCTAGGGGCGGAACGCGGAAGAGCGCGGGCACCCTTTCGGGGTACCCGCGCTCTTCGACGGTACTGCGGCGACTCAGCCGCCGATGCCCTTGGCGAGCTCGCTGTCGACGTTCTGCAGAGCGTCGGCCGCCTTGGTGAGGAACTGCGACATCCCGTCGAGGCCGTTCACCGCGTCGGTGGTGCCCTTGGTGAACTGCTCGTAGGAGGTGTGGAAGGCGCCGGACGCCTGGTCGGTGACGAAGCCGCCGTTGACGAGTCCGTTCACCAGGTTCTGGAGCTCGTGGAGCTTCGCGGTGATGTCGTCCTTGCCCGCGATGAGGCGGTTGGCGGCATCGGTCATCTCGCCGTACGTGACGTTCATGTTGGCCATGTCGGTCCATTTCCCTTCGTTTGTTCGAGAGAGGCCGTACCCCCGGGGCCGACCAGCTACGTCCACCTAACCAGGCCGCGGCGGTGGACGGAATGGGGAGCACTCCCCATCCGGCTCCCCGCCGCGGTAGCCCGGCTCACGCGGCGGACTCGCCTGAGCCGAGCTCTTCGCCCGCGCGCCAGAAGTTCAGCGTGCAGACCACGCCCGCGACCACGAGCACCAGGCCCAGGGCGAGGAAGGACAGCGTGGCGGGCAGTGCGGAGGCGAGCTCCCCCGGCGACGCGTCCGGTCCGACGGCCTCCGACAGCGGGGTGAGCGCCAGCACGGCCAGCATCGCTCCGAGTCCGGCCAGCCAGAGGTCGAAGCGCCAGCGGTAGTCGAACCAGCGCCAGAACTTCTGGCCCGCTGCGGGCCGACCGCTCACGATCCGGCCGGAGCGCAGCGAGTGTAGGTACGCCGTCTTCTTGAGCAGCGACACGGCCGAGGCGACCGTCACCCCGAAGGCGATCGAGCCGTAGATCAGCCAGTACTGGGCGAACTGCTCGGAGCCGTCCACACTGCCCGGCCAGCCTCCTGTGAACCACGAGATGAGGGGAAGACCCACGAGGACGAACGAGACGAGGAGACCGACGACCACCCAGAGCACGTGCCAGCCGGTCGGGAGCACCCGAAAGCGTGAGACGAAGGTCGCGTTCGGCAGAACCGTGTCGGGCGGGGCGGGGTTGCGCCCCATCCCGCCGCGACGGATCTGCTCGCCGGCGACCAGCCCGCACATGGCGAAGAGCGCCAGCACGCCAGGAACGGCGCTCATTCCGACGGCGGCCAGCCCGCGCAGGTCGTCGGCGCTCGACCCCTGCAGCCCGGGCGGGTCGGACGCGATCCAGGTGAGAAGGATGCCGCCGAGGACGAGCAGCAGGAAGGCGACGGCCGCGAGCACGGCGCCGATGATCGAGAGCACCTTCCCGAACTTGCGGTTGGCCTCGGCGACGTGCGCGCGCCGGGCCGCGAGCGCCTCTCCGGTCAATTCCTCGGTCACGAGGCCGTCTCCGCCCAGGTCAGCGAATCGACGATGGAATCGAAGAACGCGGTGTAGAGGTCGGCGTCGCGCGCGGTCGGCGCCGAGACGCTGATGGACAGCAGGCCGCCGCCATGCGGGTACGGGACCGAGTACTCCAGGTACACGCTGGGCTCGCGCAGCTCGCCGATCGCGTCCTCCCCCAGCTCGCGGGTGCGAGCGACCGGTCCGCTGCGCTGCTCGAGCACCTCGGCGCCCGGGCGCGCGGCGAGCAGGCGGGCGCGCACGTCGTCCGCCAGGCCTTCGGTCTCCTCCGGCCACGGCCGGTCCGTCGCGATGAGGGACGCCGGGAGCGGGATGCCGGGCAGGACCTCCAGCGACATCCAGAACGCGGTGGCCCCGGCGGTGCGGGCGCGCACGGCCGTCTCGATCAGCTCGTCGCGAGCCTCCTTGCGCACACGCGCGAGGCGGTCGTTGCGGCCGACGCGCTCCAGCACCAGCGACCGGACGCGCTCGCGGAGCCGGTCCTCGTCCTCCAGCGGAATCGCCGCCCAGGTGCCGGGCAGCACGATCGAATAGGAGCCCTGCGGGGATCGGGCGGTGTGGGTCACGGGACCTCTTCCGTGTCGGTCGGGGCGGCTTCGGGGGTCGGTCCGACCGCCAGGCTGACGGTCAGGGTGGACACCAGGTCCTGCACATCCTGCACCATGTCGGTAAACACGCCGAGGTTCTCCGCCGAGACGACGAACTGCACGGCCTGTGCGGCGCCGGGTGGATAGACCACCGCGACCACGCGCTCCTCCAGCTCGGCACCGCCTCCCGCGCCGAGGTGCGCGATGAGATTGTGCGATCCGACGACCTCTCCCGCGTCGATCTGCGAGCGCCAGGTCTGGACGGCGTAGTAGCTCTCCGCACCGTCCGGATCGACCTCGGGTGAGGCGAGTGCCGCCTCGTACGTGTCCGGATCGCCCAGCAGGTCGACGGGTGCGAGGGAGAAGACGGCGGCGGCGCCGGCGCGGCCGATCTGCGGGAACGGGATCCAGACGGCAGCCGTGAGCGTGGGGTTGCCGATCGAGCGGAACCGGCTGCGCGCCAGCTCCAGCTCCTCCGACAACCGGCGCTGCGCGTCGATGTCCGCGGTCAGCGCCTCCGCCAGCTCGCGGCTCCACTCCGGGCCGGAGGCGGCGGCCAGCGGCATCGGGTACCACGATTCGAGCAGGCCGATGCCGAAGTCGACGATGTCGCGCCGTGTGTCCCTAGCCGTCACAGTGCTCCCCTCGCACGCTCAGTACGTTACCCGCTGGCCTCACTTCGTGCCGGTGCGGGAGATGTTGTAGATGTCCTTGACCACGCCGATGGTGCCCCCGGCGGCGCCCCCCACCTTGTCGTAGTCGCCGGTGAGGAACGACGAGCCGGTGTCGACCGCCTGGCCAACCGGGTTGTCTCCGAAACCGCCGATCGCGCCGGAGACGATCTTCACGGACGACTGCAACTGGTACACCGTCGCGGCGCCGGCCGTGATCTTCATACCGGTGGTGGCGAGGCCGGGATTCTCGATCGCGAGCTTGGCGAAGTTGGCCAGGTCGGCGTTGACGCCGAGTCCGCCCTTGAGGCTCAGGTTCATCGAGGGGAACGCCTCCTTCGCCGCGGCTTTGATGAGCTCGCCGGGCGTCTTGGTGCCGGACTTGAACGCCTGCATCGCCGCCTGCTGGGCCTCCGAGCGCACGAACGGGGACTTGAAGACATCGGACAGCGGCTTGGCGAGGGCCTCGTTGGCCTTCGCCGCCGACATGAAGTCCTTGCTGTGCATGCCGACGCCCTGCAGGCGAGCGAGCGCACGGGAGTCGGTCACGCCGGTGCGGACGATCGCGACGGCGCGCAGGTTCTTGGCGGCCATCGCGAAGATCTTGCCGCCGAAGATGGTGAGCACGGCCCCGACGGCCGCGAAGATGACGTCGCCCCAGGTCCCGTCGCCGTTGATCACGTTGACGATCGACTGCACCAGATCGATCAGAGCGCCGATCGCCCCGAGGACGATCAGGATCTGACCGAGGATGGGCACCCAGGCGAAGAAGATCGCCAGCACGCCCGCCCACTTGCACACCACCTTGAGGATGTCGAACAGCGTCGCTCCCCAGTTGTCCCACCAGGAGTCCTCGAGGCCGTGGTTGTTCTTGTCCACCACGTTCACGATCGCGGTGATGGCCTTCTCCGCAGCGGTGTTCTTCGCGTCGAGCGCAGCGTGCCACTCGGCGTGGGCGGCGCGCAGAGCGCTGTCGGCGTCGTCCGCCGCATCCTTCGACTTCTTCGCGGCGGTGTCCGCGGTCGACTTGTCGGCGTCGGCCGCCGTGTCGGCCGCGTGCTGGGCGGTGGCCGCGGTGTGATGCGCCGACTCGGCCGCCTGCTGCTTCTCCTCGATGTGAGCGATCGCCGTCCTGGCGCTGTCCTGCGCCGTCCGCAACGAGGACGAGTACTGGAGCAGCGCGTCCGCGGTCTCGCGGTAGCGGTCCTTCGCCTTGGCGATGTCGGCCGCCACATCCTTCGCCGAGTCACGGAACGCGTCGACGGCTTTGGAGACCATCGCATCGACATCGCCGATCTTCTTGAGGGTCGTGACCGAGCGCTGGATCGCGTCCGCGATCTCGGCGTAGTGCTGCGCCTTGGACTGGACGAGGTCCGGGTCGCCCTTCAGCGGCTGGTATTCGACGTCGCTCATCGACAGGTCCTCTCTCAGTTCGCCGCGGGCGGGGTCGGGTACTTCTCGGGCGACTCGCTCGCTGCGTCCTCGAGCGCCTTCGCGAGTCCCTGATCCACTTCGGTGAAGCCGTCGGTGACGGCGGAGACGGACTTCTCGAGGCCCTCCACCGACTCGGTCATGCTCTTCCGCTTGTCGTTCCACTTGTGTGCGAAGTCGCGCACGTGACCGCCCAGACCGTCGTGCCCCGTGGCCTCCGCCACGTCGTCGCTGAAGTCGTCGGCGCCCTTGAACTCCTTGACGATCGCGTCGAGGTCGGACTTGAGCTGACCCAGCAGCTGCAGATCCAGCTTCAGGTCGGTCATGGCGGTCCCCCTTCTCTCGTTGTCCGAAGCCAACATACCGACGAGGTGGAGAACGGACGATGGGGAGCGGTCCCCATGCTTTCCGCGCGCGGGGAATGAGTATCGTCGTGTCGTGCGCTTGAAACTCACTCTCGCCCGATCGTCCGGCGCGAGCGACGACATCGTCGTCACCGCCGACGCCGCCGCCAGCATCGCCGAGGTCGCCGCCACCGTGCAGCGCATCGACCCGCGCCCGGGGAACGCACCCGCGACCGACCTGCGCGGCCTGACGCTGAGCGCCACGCTCCCTGGGCAGGCCGAGCCGCTCGTGCTGCCGCCCGATGCTCCGATCGGCGAGGCGTGGATCGGCAGCGGTGCCACGGTGCGCCTGGCCGACGCGGGCGTCTACTTCGCACCGACCGATCTGGGCGATGCACCGGTGGTCGCGACACTGCGAGTGGTGAGCGGACCGGACACGGGCGCGGAGTACCCGTTGCGCCGCGGGACGACCGTCCTCGGACGCGACGCCTCGTGCGACATCGTGCTGAACGATCCGCTGGTGTCCAAGAAGCATGTCCGGCTGGAGACCGGAGACGGCGTGGAGGTCGTCGACCTGGGCTCCGCCAACGGGGTCGTGGTCGACGGCGGCCTGATCGCGCGATTCACGGTGAACAGGTCCGAGACGCTGCTCATCGGCGACACGGAGGTGCGGATCACGGTCGCCGGCCTCTCCGGCATCCCGGCCGCAGCGCCCAAGGCGGGTCCGATCTTCTTCAACCGCTCGCCACGGGTGGAGCGACGCTACTCCGGCACGGTCTTCCAGGCGCCCGAGGTGCCGCAGGAGAAAGAGGATCCGCCCTTCCCGCTGCTGGCGATGATCACGCCTCTGCTGCTCGGCGGCGCGATGTTCTTCCTCACCAAGAACCCCACGTCCCTGCTGTTCGTGCTGCTCTCGCCGGTCATGATGATCGGCAACTACGTGACCGGCCGCTCCCGCGGCAAGCGCCGGCTGAAGAAGGCGATCGCCGTGTTCGACAAGCGCCTGGAGGCGCTGACGGAGAAGCTGGACGTCGAGCGCGAGCGGGAGATCGAGTTGCGGCGGGCGGAGTCTCCCACGACGCACGCCGCCCTCGCCGAGGCGCTGCAGCGGGGCCCTCTGCTGTGGACCAGGCGCCCCGAGCACTGGTCGTTCCTCAACGTGCAGCTCGGCGTCGGTTCGATGCTCTCGCGCAACACCATCCAGAACAACGACCGCGGCGAGATGATCGTCGAGTTCCAGGAGCGGCTCGACGCGGTGATCCAGGCGCACGAACGGGTCGAGCCCGTGCCGGTGCTCGACAACCTGTACGAGTCCGGCGCGCTCGGGATCGCCGGTCCGGTCGAGCACACCGTGGGCAGCGTGAACGCCACCCTCGTGCAGCTGACCGCCCTGCACTCCCCCGCCGAGCTCGTCGTCGCGGCACTCGTGTCGCCCCGCTGGTCGCGCGAGCTGGAGTGGCTCAAGTGGATGCCGCACACGTCGTCCCCGCACAGCCCGCTCGCCGGCGGCCACCTGGCCGACAGCGCGTCGAGTGCTGCGAGCGTGCTCGGCGCGATCGAGGACCTTGTCGCCGACCGGCTCGCCGCGATCCGCGAGGCGAAGCGGCGCGGCGCGATGGAGCAGGAGCGGGCTGCCCTGCAGCGCGGCGCCGAGGTGGGCTCCCAGGCGACCGACGACGGCACGCCCTCCCCCATCCCCGCCGTCGTGGTGGTCATCTCCGACGACGTCTCCATCGACCGCGCGCGCCTGGTGCAGCTGGCGGAGTCCGCCGCCGACGCGGGCGTGTTCCCGATCTGGGTGAGCACCGACACGGCGGCCCTGCCCGCCGTGTGCCGCACCTACGTGGAGCACGCCGACGCACCGGACCGCGCCACCGTCGGGTTCGTGCGCCTCGGAGAGACGATCCCGGATGTCGTGACCGAGCCCATCACATCCGATGTCGCCCTCGACTACGCCAAGCGGATGGCGCCCGTGATCGATGCGGGAGCGCTTGTCGCAGACGCCTCGGACCTTCCGCGGAACGTCTCGCTGGTCAGCCTGCTCGGCTACGACCTCGCCGAGTCATCGAGTGCGGTGATCGACCGCTGGCGGCAGAACGCGTCCATCCACGACCGCACCGCCGGCACCCGGCCTGCCAAGCGCCGGCCGGGCACGTTGCGCGCGATCATCGGCTCGGCCGGCGTGGACGCGATGCACCTCGACCTGCGCACGCAGGGACCGCACGCGCTCGTCGGCGGCACCACGGGCGCGGGGAAGAGCGAGTTCCTGCAGGCCTGGGTGCTCGGGATGGCCGCCGAGTACAGCCCTGACCGCGTCACGTTCCTCTTCGTCGACTACAAGGGCGGCTCGGCCTTCGCCGACTGCGTGAACCTGCCGCACTGCGTCGGACTCGTGACCGACCTCTCACCGCACCTCGTCCGCCGCGCGCTCACCAGTCTGCGGGCGGAGCTGCACTACCGCGAGCACCTGTTGAACCGCAAGAAGGCCAAGGATCTGCTCGAGCTGGAGAAGCGCGGCGACCCCGACAGTCCGCCCGCGCTCGTGCTGGTCATCGACGAGTTCGCCGCGCTCGTCGGCGACGTGCCGGAGTTCGTGGACGGCGTCGTCGACATCGCCCAGCGCGGGCGCTCGCTCGGCATCCACCTGATCATGGCCACGCAGCGACCCGCCGGCGTCATCAAGGACAATCTGCGGGCCAACACCAACCTGCGCATCGCCCTCCGGATGGCGGACGAGTCGGATAGCCAGGACGTCGTCGGGGTGGCCGACGCGGCGCACTTCGACCAGGGGCTCCCCGGCCGCGGCCTCGCCAAGACCGGACCGGGCCGGCTGACGCGCTTCCAGTCCGCCTATGCGGGAGGTTGGACCTCTCGCGAGCCCGAGCGGGCGGGCGTGGAGGTGGCGGAGCTGCGTTTCGGCGGCGAGGTGCGCTGGGAAGAGCCGCGCGCTGCCGAGGAGCCGGAACGCGAACTCGGGCCGACCGACCAGCAGCGGCTCGTCGCCACCATGATCGGCGCACACACGGCCGCGCATCTTCCCGCTCCCCGGCGACCGTGGCTCGACGAGCTGGCGGGCGTCTACGACCTCGGACTGCTGCGGCAGCGCACCGACTCCGAGCTCCTGCTGGGGGTCGCCGACATCCCCGACCGCCAGGAGCAGCGCCCGGTCTACTTCAACCCGGACGTGGACGGCAACCTCGCCGTCTTCGGCACCGGCGGTTCGGGCAAGTCGACCGTGCTGCGCACCCTCGCGTCGGCCGCAGCGATCACCCCGCGCGGCGGGCCGGTGCACGTCTACGGGCTCGACTTCGGCGCGGGCAGCCTCCGGATGCTGGAGAAGCTGCCGCACGTCGGCTCGATCATCCCGGGCGACGACCCGGAGCGCATCATCCGCCTCTTCCGGATGCTCAAGGAGACGCTGGAGGATCGCGGCCCGCGCTTCGCCGAGGCGAACGCGTCGAACATCACCGAGTACCGGTCGCTGACCGGGCGGCTCGACGAGCCGCGCATCCTGCTGCTCGTCGACGGGTTCCCCAGCTTCCGCGAGGACTTCGAGATCCCGGCCGGCCGGTCGCAGTGGTACGACGTGTTCCGCGACCTGCTCGCCGACGGCCGACGTCTCGGGATGCACGTCGCCCTCACCGGCGACCGCGCGGGTGCCGTGCCGACCGCGATCGGCTCGCTCGTGCAGCGCCGCGTCGTGCTGCGGCTCGCCGACGACGGGTACGGGATGCTCGACGTGCCGAGCGACATCCTGTCGCCCGCCTCCCCTCCCGGCCGCGCCATCGTCGACGGCTACGAGACGCAGGTCGCCGTGCTGGGCGGCTCGCGCGCCGTCGCGGACCAGTCGGAGGCGGTCCGACGGCTCGCCGAGGCGATGGAGCGCGCGGGAATCCCACACGCGCCGGTCGTCGGCTCCATGCCGAAGGAGCTGGATCCGGCGTCGCTGCCCGACAGCGTCGGCGGGAAGCCGGTGCTCGGCATCGGGGACGCCGACCTGGGGCCGCTCGGCTTCGATCCTTCCGGCACGCTGCTGCTCGCCGGTCCCCCGGCGAGCGGCCGGACCACCGCGCTCGCGGCGATCGCGGACGCCGTCGCCCGGTTCGACGCCGAGACGCGCCTCTACTACGTCGGCTCGGCCCGGTCGCCGCTCGCCGGCTCCGCGCTGTGGACCGACCGCGCGCTGACGCCCGCCGACGCGGCCGAGCTCGCCAAGGACCTGACCACCGCCATCGCCGACCCGGACACCGAGGGCCGGATCGCGGTGTTCGTGGAGAGCATCGGGGACTTCCTGCAGACGCCCGCCGACTCCCCCATCGTGGAGCTCGTGCGCGCCGTGCGCCGAAGCGACCACCTGTTGGTCGCCGAGGCGGAGACCAGCGCCTGGGGCACGTCGTGGCCGCTCCTCGGCGAGGTGAAGAACGGCCGCCGCGGCCTGCTGCTGCAGCCGGACTCGATCGAGGGCGACCTGCTGCTGAAGACCCCGCTGCCCCGGCTGAACCGGTCGGAGTTCCCTCCCGGCCGCGGCGTCCTCATCCAGAAGGGCGGGTTCACGCGCGTGCAGGTGCCGCTGGTGGACGCGTCCCTCCCCGCCCGAGTGCGGGTCTGACTGCTCCCTGACGGAACGTCTGCGGCTGCGCGCGCACCCGCGGACGTTCCGTCAGGGCGCAGACGCGCTAGTCGTCGTCGTCGCGCTCCCAGGGCCAGCGCGGGCGTCCGCGCTGGCGGAAGCGGCCGACCAGCACCAGCTGGTACAGCAGGGTGACGACGAATGCGGCGATCCCCGCCGTGATCGCCGGCCACCCGCCGAGTTGCGCGAACGCGAACAGCACGTAGCGGAGCGGCCCGCCCGGGTCCGCCAGGGAGCCCGCGATCGCTCCCGACGCCGCGTACACGAGGTAGCAGGCGAAGCCGACGCCGAGGGCGACGCCCGGGGAGACGCGCTGCCTGTCCGCCGGCACGCGCGTCCCGAGCACGATGAGGAAGACGAGCAGCATCAGCGTGGCCGCGCCGACCATGACCGGCCCCACCAGCGGGCCCATGGCAGGGTCGGCCACCACCTCGGTGTCGGTCGCGAGCGAGACCAGCCCGAAGGCGGCGACGATCAGCGCAAGGTACAGCCCCGCTGCGAAGAACGCGATGACGGTGGCGTACGTCCGGTCGTCAGGCATGCGGCGGACCGCCGCTCAGTAGCCCTGCTGAGCGTAGGCTGCGACGGCCTGGTTCTGCGCGTCGGCGAGCTGCTGCTCGTAGTCCGCCTGCGCCTCCGCGTTGCGCGCCTTGAGCTTGCGGCCGCGGGCGGCGAGCCAGGCGCCGGTCCAGATCGAGATCTCGCGGGCGATGACGCCGGCGAGCACCGCGAACGGGTTCACCCAGGTGGCCCGCAGCAGGATCGCGAACTCGCCCGGGGTGCGCAGCCAGTACTGCCCCTCCACCAGGCTCGCGCCGACGTAGACGAAGTACACGAACACGGCCACGAACAGCCCGCCGAGGATGTAGGCCCACCAGCGGGCGCGGTTCAGGATCTGGACGAGGACGACCATCCCGATGAAGAACGCCAGCACCGGCGCCCAGCCGCGCAGGCCGACGGCGTTGCCGCCGGTGAAGAACTCGCGCAGCGCCGGACCGAACTCGTTGCTCGGCGTCAGCAGCGAGCCCACGACGAGCACCGCCGCGACCCACAGCACCGCGAACGCGGCCGTGCCGACCAGGGCGATCAGGATGCCGACGCCGCGGTTGCTCTTCTTCTTGGGCGGCTCGGGACGCTGCAGGTAGATGGGGGCGACCGGCTGGGGCGCCGGGGCCGCGGCCGGGGCTGCGGCGGTGGCGGTCGCGGCGGTGGCGGCGGTGGCCGGGACGGTGCCGTAGGCGGCGGTGGCGTCCGCGGCGCCTGCGGCGGCGGTGGCCGCCTGGCGGACGTTCGCGGCCTCGGCGGCGACGATCACCGGCGCGGCCGACTCGGCCGGAGAAGCGGTGTCGACCGTGGCGTCGCCGGCGGCGGTGGCCCCCGGCTGCGTGCTGTTACGAGCGATCGCGGCTGCCACCTCGTCGTCGCTGGCCGTGACCGGCTCCGGCTCGGCGATGGCGGCGGGACGCGGCGGCTCGGCGGGCGCGGCGGGCGCAGCGGGCGCCTGCGGCTCGCCGCCTTCCGCGGGACGGTTCACGTGACCGCGTGCGGAGACGGGGTCCGACGGCGGCTCCACGTTCTGCGCGCCCGTATCCGTGGCCGGCTCGGCGGCCGCCGACTCGGCGGGGGCCGTCGCCGGCGCGACCTGCTCCGCGGCAGGCTGCTCCGAATCCGGTCCGGGCTCGTACGTCGACCGCTTCGGCGCGGAATCCGGCGTGTCGCTCATCAGTGGCACCTCCATGGACCCGGCGGGTCCCGTCGTCGCCCACTGTAGCAACGGGGGTCGCGGTGTCCAGGGAGGCGGGGCGGGGCGGGGTCACTTGGATGCGTCGGAAGCTTCCGCCTTCGCCTGCAGTGTGTAGATGTAGCCGCCGATCTTGCCCTCCCAGGCCGCCCCGTCGTCTGCCGGCAGCTGGCTCGCGCTGGTGACGAGGAACAGGCGGCTTCCCGACTGCATCGACGCGAGGAACGCCTTGCACTGATCCCACGAGCCCTTCACCGTCACGGAGACAGCCGTCCCGATGAGCGATCCTGCCATGGGCGCCGCCGCTCCGTTCGCCGAGCCGGCGGTGGGAGCAGGCGTCGGCGTTGCCGTCGGCGACGGCGACGCGGTCGACGAGCCGTTGGCAGCCCCGTCGCCGCTCCCTCCTGCTTTAGCGGCGCCTTGCTCGGCGCCCTGATCGGCGACCGCGTCCGAGAACGTGATCGACGTGACCACGACCGAATCGCTGGCCGCAGCAGCAGCAAGGTCCTTCATGAAACTCGGATAGTCGGGCGTCTCCGTTGGGATCGAGCGGCGAAGAGCCGCCAGCTCCTTGTCGGTCTCCGAAAGCTTGCCGTAGTCCTTCTTGAGTTGTGCGAGCTTGGCGAGGTTGGCGGCGTTGGTCGCATCGACGGACGCGCGCTCGGCCACGGCATCGGAGGCCGAAGAGAGCTGTGGTTGGATGGCGAGGAACCAGCCTCCGACGAGGATCACTGCCGCGAGGACGATCGCGCCGATCGTCCAGAGCCGTGTGGTGTTCACGTCACTTGCCTTTCTCTGAGAAGCGACCGTCGAAAGCCGCGTCGTTGAGATGGAGCGTCACGTTCGAGAGGTACGCCCCCGTGGTATCGTCGCGCGTTGTCGTTCCCGGGATTGCGTCGCTGTATCCGGGCAGAGCCGACAGTGCGGTGACCCAGTCCGCGAGATTCGGGACCGAGCTGCTCGCGGCCTGGAGGTCGACCGTGGCTACGCGAGGTCCCTGCAACGGTGACGAGGGCTGCTCGAACGGCGCGATCGGCGAAGCCGACTTGATGTTGATGCCGACCACGACGACACCGGCGGGAAGAGCGGCTTGGATCTTGTCGATGTAGCCACTCCAGAAGATCTCAGTCGACGCGCCCCTGACCTGCGCGGCTTTGAGAAGCGCCACCTGGCGCTGAGCGTCCTGCGCCTTGATGTAGTTCTTCTGCTGCGCGAGGATCGTCGTGGTCTGCTGCTGCGCATCGACGACGCTCGCTCTCATCGACTCCGACAGTGCGGTGGCGCCGAGCGCACCGAGAACGACCAGGACGAGGGTTCCGGCGACGACGTACACCAGCAGGTGACGAACACCTCTGGCCTTGCGCAGCGCCCGGATCTCCGGTGGGAGAAGATCCGCGCGGGGCGCTGTCACGGCGAGCATCGGGGGCGGAGCGGCCTTCTTCGGCGGAGCCGGGCTCTTGCGTTTGGCGCGGCCGGCGACCGCGTCCGATTCGGAACCCGCTGCGATACTCATGCGGCACTCCCAAGAACGAGCCCGAGGGCGATGGTCAGCTCCGACCGCTCCGCGGCGAGGCGCGAGGCGGAGAGCTTACGGGTGAGGGTGAACTTGCCCAGTGGGTCGCCGGGGACGACCTCGAGCCGCGTCATCTCGCCGAGCGCTTCAGGGAAGCCGGGCAGCTGCGTCCCGCCGCCGGTCAACACGACGCGGCCGATCGGCTGGTCCGGGCGGGTGTTGGCGAAGAAGGTGATCGTGTTGCGGATACTGGTCAACAATTCGCCCGTCACCCGGTAGATGATTTCGACTGCCCGCTGCTGATCGGGCGAATCCACGCTTCGCGCGAGTCCCAGACCGCGCTTGAGCTCCTCGGCCTGCGGTTCCTCGAGGTTGAGCTCGCTTCCCAGGGCGCGGGTGAGGTCGTCCCCGCCGGCGGGGATGATGCGCACGAACTGCGGGATCCCGGACCGTTCGACGACCACGGTCGTCGCGGTCGCCCCGACCTCGATGAGGACGTTCGCCGAGGTACCCGACTGTGCGGGCGCCAGCGCCCGGCTCAGAGCGAAGGGGATGAGGTCCACCTCGGTCGTGTTGAGCCCGGCGCTCTCGACCGCGCGGACGGTGCCCAGCACGGCTTCCTTCACCGCTGCCACGAGCAACCCCTGCACCTCGCCCGGGTTGGCGGGGTTCGGCCCGATGGGATAGAAGTCGAGCAGGGCCTCGGACACCGGGACGGGCAGCATGTCCTGAACGTTGAACGGCAGAGCTTCTCTGATCTGCTGGCGAGGAGCGGCGGCCACGCTGAGGTCCCGGACCAGCACCCTTTGGTTGCCGACGCCCAGCACCACCTTCTTCGAGGAGAAGCGATGGGTCGTCCACAGTTGGCGCAGACAGGCGGCGACGGTGTTGGGCTCGACAACCTCGCCGCGCGCCACGGCACCCCGCGGGATGGGGATCGAGGCGTGGCGGATGAGGCTCGGGTTGGGGCGCCCGGGATTCTCCACCTCCACTGCGCGTATGGTCGTCGATCCGATGTCGACTCCGGTGATTCTGTTGGCCATGATGCGTCTCCTGTTTCCGTCAGCGCAGACCGATGAGTGCGAGGTAGGCGTTCCCGATCGGTTCGCCGAAGAAGAGTCCGAGCCACGCCCCGAGGAGCATCCACGGGCCGAAGGGGATGCCGTCGCGCCGGCCGAGGCGGCGCAGCGCGAGCAACGCGATCGCGACGACGCCCCCGACCACGAAGGCGGCGAAGGCGCCGACGACGAGCGACGACCATCCCTGGTACGCCAGGTAGAGGCCGATCAGCGCAGCGAGCTTCACGTCGCCGAAGCCCATCCCGCCGGGCTTGACGAGCGCCGTGACGAGGTAGAACGCGAAGAGCAGGCCGGCGCCGACGAGGGCGCGCAAGATGGCGCCGGGGTCGCCCGCGAGGAGGGATCCCACGCCGAGCAGTAGCGTCCCGACCACCAGGCCCGGCAGCACCAGCGCGTCGGGAAGACGATGCACGTCGAGGTCGATGAGGGTGAGAGCGACCGACAGGCCTGCGAAGCACAGGTAGGCGACGAGGACGACGACCGCGCCGGCGAGAGACCCGGCAGCCTGGTTGGCCGACCAGCTCCACCAGCCGACCAGCGCGAAGAAGATGCCCGTGGCCGCCTCGACCACCGGATAACGCCAGGAGATCGGCGAGCGGCAGTCGCGGCAGCGCCCGCGGAGCAGCATCCACGACAGCACGGGCACGTTGTCACGAGCCCGGACCTGATGACCGCAGTTCGGGCACGCGCTCGGCGGGTGCACGACCGACTTGCCGATCGGGACGCGATAGGCGACGACATTCAAGAACGAGCCGATGATGGCGCCGAACGCGCCCATCCCCGCAGTAACAAGGACCAGGAAGAGAGGGAGGGTCATGGGATCACGGCTCCGCTCGGAGCGAAGGCGGTCTTCACTTCCACGACCGCACTCGTCCCATAGGTGGTGGACACCGGCGAGAGGAACTTCGGCGGGGCCGTGTACTGCAGCCGGGCGTCGTAGACATAGTTCTTGATGTAGCCGGTCGTGATGGTCCCGCCGCTCGACTGGGCCACAGGACCGCGGAACTTCTGGGCTATCGCACCCTTGACAGTCAGGGTCCCCTTCTTTCCCGCGGTGTAGTTCTGCACCTGGAAGGTGTGCGCGACCGACAGGATGGCGGCGTCGACCTCACGCCCGCCGGTAGAGGAGTCGAGCAGATTTCCGGAGGAATCGACCGGGTTGTAGACCCACACGGCATTCTGGCCGACGAGCCCCAGCATGTCGGCTTGCGAGTCGACGTAGGTGACGTCGCCGACGATGTAGACGTAGTTGTCCGCAGCTACAGTGGTCGCCGCGTGGACGGCGCCTTGGACGAACACATCGCCGTTACGGCAGCCGTAGGAAGGCGCCGAGGTCGACGACGATGGCGCCTTCTCGTTCACGGTGGGGTAGCCGAGTCCGTTGCTCGTGCCGGTGCTCCCCGACGAGTTCGAGCAGGTGAAGTTGGAGGGGAACGAGCCGGGAGCGGTGTAGTTCGGGTCGCCGACGATGCTCGGTACCGTCTGCACGAACAGGAGATTGTTGGCGGGCACGGGAATCGTCTGGCCGGCCGGACTTCCGAGCTTGCCGGAGGTCGCGTAACCCGGGGTACCGCACTGCGAGCTGATGCTGCCGCTCGTCGGCGGATCGCCCTGCACGTTGGTCGCTTTCGTCCAGGGGCTGCGCACCGTCATCGTTCCGTTGTTGTTGAAGGTGATAGTGGTCGGTCCGGTGTAGAGGCAGCCCGGGCGCGGAACCGTCGTGAGATCGGTGCGGGTCTCCTGCTTCATCTGAGTGTTGGTGGACGGCATGGCCACCACCGGGCTGTACCGCGGGTAGCCGCTGATGGCGAAGGTTCCCGCCGAGCATCCCGAGGGGATGATGTACGCAGGACCCGAAGTCGGCTTGTAACCGGTGGTCACGATGTTGTTGAAGGTGGTCCCGCAGATCTGCAGGGTGTCGTTGGAGTGCACCGGTCCGTTGATCGTGTCTGCCGCGGCGAACTGGATGGTCGTGCAGTTCGGGCGGCTGGAAACGGCCCACGCGTAGGCCGGCGTGCAGGACGTCGACGACGTCGCGGGGTCCTGGATCTCGTAGTCGGTGAAGTAGAGGAAGTCGATGAACCCGGACTGTTTCAGGTCGGCGACGATGGACCGTGTCATGGAGCCGACCCATCCGGTCGAGCGCAACCGCAGGGTTCCGGAGGTCGAGTATTTCGAGTTGTCGACCTCGTAGCGATAGAACGCACGATTGCCGCTTCCAGGAACGGTCGCCCACGACCCGCCCGATCCGACACCGAACGCGGGGTTGCCATTAGTGCTGGTGAACGAGCTGGTGGAGCTGAAGGGCGCGTTCGAATTCCCATACTGCTGGTAGGTGTTGTCGTTGGCCAGCTTCGCCTGATAGTCCTCGACACCGGCATAGGCGGCGGACATCGCTGCATTCCAGTCCTGGTCCCCGCTCGACTTACGCAGGCCCCCTACGGACGCAGCAAGAGTCACCCCGACGAGGATGAACAGCGCGGCGCCGATGCCGATGACGGAGGCAAGCGCCATGCCAGTGTCGCGCGGTCCGGTCTCTCCGGCGCGGGTCAAAAGCCTGCTGAGGCGCGTCACAGGGTCCTCGCAAGGGGCAGGTTGGGAAGGCCGACAGTGTTCTGAAGCGTGACGTTATAGGCGTTGCCTGTGGTGTTGCCACTGATGGTGAGGGTCACACGCACGGCCGCGATGCTCCGCAGATTACTGGTCGTGTAGCCACCGGAGGGGATGGCGATCGCGGTTCCGTCGACGCCGAGGTAGGTGAACAACGATGGGTTGGACCCTGTCTGAGTCACCACGGTTCCGCCGAGGGTCCGCACCGAACTCGGCGAGCTCTGAAAGCCCCAGTACCCAGGGCTGATGGCGTACGCCGCGTATTTGGTCTCGACGACGTTGCGTTTGGCATCCAGAGAGAACATCACCTTGACTGGCTGCTCGAGTGAGGACGCGAGGTTCACGTATGCGTAGACAGTGACGGACTCCGGTGTGGCCGCGACGAACGCCGGGTCGTTGAGCGACTGCCCGCTGACGGGGTTCTCTGTGGCGGCGCGCAGGATGCGCGAGATCTCGTTCATCACGTTCGAAGCCGACTTGGCATTTCCGCCGATCTGCTCGTTCTGCGCAAAGGCTTTCGTCGTCAGCGAGAAGAAACCGGCAACCATGGCGAGGAGTAGCCCGAGTATCGCCATTGCCACCAGCATCTCGGCGATGGTGAAACCGTCCTCAGCCTTCAGCGCCCGTTGCGCGCTCATGGACCGCCCACCTGCCTCGGGTCGAGAGTGATGGCGTTCTGAGCCGGCGTCGCGATGCCACGGGTGACGAACGCGACCGAGGTCGTGGGGACGACTGTGGTGGTGGCGCCGGACGCGGTGCCCGTGTACAACGTCCAGGTGCCGAACGGGAGGGCGATCGTGGCGGAGCCTGCGACTGCGATCTTCGGGAACCTGTAGATATTGCCTGTGGAGCATCCTGGGTCGCCGGTGCCGGCGATTGGAGCCCGCGAGACTGCGGTGATGAAAGTGTTCGCTGCGAGGCCGGAGACGGTCACGACTCCCAGGTTGATGGGCTGCGTCGGCACGATCTGGCCGGGCAGGGCCGCCGCGGTCTTCGCGGGTTGGCCCACCGCCCCATCCGCTGCAGGTGTCGTCCACTGCGCGGGATCGACATCGACGCAGCTGGGGGCGGAGCCGACCGGTGGAACGTAGGCGCCCGCGAGGGTGGCGTATCCGTCGGTGAAGGGGAAGAGCCGCTGCGAGGCGTTCGTTCCGACGGCCTGCACGTACGGGCCGCCGATCACGCTCACGAAGGTGAGCTGGAGGTTGGCGGGACGGAGGGCCGACGCCGAGCCGTAATTGAGGGTGAAGACGCCGCTGTTGTCGTACGTGAACGGCGCCGGGGCCGCCGCGCCCGCGGTGACCTGCACGTTCTTCAGGACAGGAGTGGGGTTCTGCGCGATGTCGAGGTAGTTCGTGTTCGACAAGGTCACGTCGTAGTTGCCGGGCGTCACCTTGAGGGCGTACGTGCAGCCGTCCGAGTCTGTGACCGGAGGCTGGGCGGCGAGGGAGACGGCCCCGTTCGCCGGGCTCGAGGGGGAGACGGAGACCGAGATGCCCGGTGTACCCGCGCCGGAGGCGGATTTGACCGAGACGATGATGGTGCCGAGCGCGGGGTCGTTGATGCGGTTGTTGGGGGCGATCAGCGTGTCGGAGCGGACCGGCGCGGTCGCCGCGGACATGCCGAGCCACGTGACACTGATGTTCACCTTCTTGTACTGCAGGGTGCCGCCGCCCGCGCCGCACGCGACGCTGTTGTTGTTGGTCGAGACCCAGTCGGTGTTCCGCGTGACCGTGAACGTCGTGTTGTTCACGACGGTCGTCCAGGAGGTGTCGGTGACCGAGAAGACGTCCTTGACCGACCGGTCCAGGTCGATCTCCTGCGCCGCGAGGTTGGTCGCGATCTCGCGGGCGCGGGTGTCGCGGGTGAGTTGAAGCGCGTTCGTCAACGACGCGGCGATCCCCACCGAGATGAGGCCGAAGACGAACATCGCGACCATCACCTCGATCAGGGTGAGGCCCGACTCGTCGTCGAGACGGCGTAGCCAGCGGAACATCTTCACCTCCTTCGGGTGGAGTGTGTGTCTGATGCGGCATCGGGGCGAGGGAATCGCTGCTCCCCCGCCCCGACGTCGCCTGTGCTGCGTTATGCGACCGAGGTCAGCATCCCGTCGGCTTGGTGTTGGCGGCCGAGACGCCCGAGTTGTCGGTCGTGTAGAACTTGTCGCCCGACGCGCTGGTGGCCACGAGGCAGTAGGTGGTGGCGGTCGTGGCCGGCGCCGACGGGCTCCAGGCGACGCTGCCGCCGCTGTAACCGTAGGTGCCCAGAGTGGTGGCGTCGATCGTGGCCGGCAGGGCGCTGTTCTGCGTCTGGTAGGCGACGACGGCGGTCTTCGCGTTGGTGAGGTCGGACTTGGCGGCGCTGTTCTTGGCGTTGTTCTGGATGCCCAGGTACACCGGGATGGCGATCGCGGCGAGAATGCCGATGATGATGACCACCACGAGGAGCTCGATCAGGGTGAAGCCCTTCTCGCCCTCCTCCAGGAGGCCCTTGCGACGGGCGCTCAGCTTGCCCATGAGTCGGAAGTACATTGCAGTGTCCAATCGGTCGGGATGAGTCGTTCAGCCGATCGGTGCGAGTTTCCCGTCCGGCGAGTTGATGGTAATTCGCGGAAAATTCCCTGCAGAATCCCACAAAAGGGGGCAATTTGCTCTACAATCCGCCCCACTTCGGGTGATTCCCCGTTCAGGTGACAGGGACGATGTGAACGGTCACTTGACCAGCGTCGCGATCTGGAAGATGGGCATGTACAGAGCGATGACCATGCCGCCGATCACGACGCCGAGGAAGGCGATCATGAGCGGTTCGATCATCGCGGTGAGCTGCTCCGTCGCCGCCTCCACCTCCTGCTCGTAGAAGTCGGCGATCTTGGTGAGCATCGTCTCCAGAGCCCCGGAATCCTCGCCGACAGCGACCATCTGCGTCACCATAGTGGGGAACACGGGGTGAGCGGCCAGCGGACGGGCGATCGACTCACCCTGCCGCACCGAATCCGCGACGTCGGCCAGCGCGTTCTCTATCACCCAGTTACCACTCGTCTCTCCGACGATCTTGAGCGCCTGGAGGATCGGGACGCCCGCAGAGATCATGTTGGCGAAGTTGCGACTGAACCGTGCCACGGCGATCTTCTTGAGCAGCTTTCCGAAGACGGGGATCTTGAGTTTCACCGGGTCGACCCGCCGTCGCACCTCCGGCTTGTGCTTGTTCCGCCCCCACCAGACGGCGAAGACGATCGCACCGACGAGCAGCACGGGAGCGATCCACACCATCGCATGCGAAGCGACCACGAGGATCTGGGTCGGAAGCGGCAGCGTGCCGCCCAGTCCCTTGAACATGTTCTCGAAGACCGGGACGATAAACAGCAGCATCGCCACGACCGCGACGATCGACATGATGAGGACTATGACGGGGTAGGTGAGCGCCGACTTGATCGTTCCGCGGAGTTTGACCTCCTTCTCGAAGTTGGCCGCCACAGATTCCAGGGCACTGTCGAGGAAGCCTCCCGTCTCCCCCGCGCGCACCATGTTGATCATGAGCGGCGGGAAGACTTCGGCGTGCTTCTTCATCGAATCCGAGACCGACAGTCCCGTCTCGACATCAGTGCAGACCTCGCGCATCGTCGCAGCAAGCTTCTTGTTCTCGGTCTGCTCGGCCAGGATGTTCAGGGTCTTCAGGAGCGAGAGACCGGAACCGGTCATCGTGGCCATCTGCCGACTGAGGACGGCGAGGTCCTTCAACTTGACACCGCTGCCGAAGGAGAGGTTGACCTCGCGGTTGAGTCCCGTCGCGGCCGGTGCCTCGGCGATCTCGATCGGCGAGACGCCCATGGTCCGTAGCCTCGTGAGCACGGCTGCTTCGCCCGGCGCGTCGAGCTTGCCCTTGACCAACCGACCGGTGCCGTTGCGCCCACGGTAGGTGTAGGTGCTGGTCGTCGCCATCAGCGCACCCCTGCCGAGTAGCTGTCGCCGAAGTCGGGCCCGCTCACGGCCATCGCACGCGACGCGGCATCACTGGGCGACTCGGCGCGCTGGATGAGGCGGGTGATGCTCTCGAGGTCATGCGCCTTCTCCAGCGCCGCCTGACGTGTGATGGTTCCGCTGTCGACCAAGTCGGCGAGATGTTGGTCCATGGTATGCATGCCGTCGCCTGCTCCCGCCTGCATAGCCGACGCGATCTGGTAGGTCTTGCCCTCGCGGATGAGGTTCGCGATGGCCGGCGTCATCATGAGCACCTCGGTGGCGACGGCACGACCGCGCCCCGAGGCGCGCTTTACGAGCGTCTGGCAGACGACCCCCTGCAAGGTCGCGGCCAGCTGGGCGCGCACCTGGCCTTGCTGGTGGGGCGGGAAGACGTCGATGACGCGGTCGATCGTCTGCGGGGCGTCCTGCGTGTGCAGCGTCGCGAAGACCAGGTGGCCGGTCTCGGCGGCGGTCAGCGCGACCGAGATCGTCTCCAGGTCGCGGAGCTCGCCGATGAGGATGACGTCGGGGTCCTGGCGCAGCACGTGCTTCAGCGCGTTGTTAAAGCTGTGGGTGTCGTGGCCGACTTCGCGCTGGTTGACGATCGACTTCTTGTGGGTGTGCATGAACTCGATCGGGTCCTCGACCGTCACGATGTGGTCGGCTCGGGTCGAGTTCACGAGGTCGACGAGGGCCGCGAGGGTCGTCGACTTGCCGGAACCCGTCGGTCCGGTCACGAGCACGAGTCCGCGCGGGAGGGACGAGAAGCGACCGATCTGCTCGGGGACGCCGAGCTCACGCAGCTGCTTGATCTCCGTCGGGATGAGACGGAAGGCTGCGCCGACCGAACCGCGCTGCTGATACAGGTTGACGCGGAAGCGCGAGTTGGCGGAGATCGTGAAGGCGAAGTCCAGCTCCAGTTCGCGCCGGAACGCGTCCCGCTGCTTCTCGGTCAGGAGGCTCATGAGCGCGGCCATCGTGCGCTCCGTGCCCCAGGGAGCGCTCGCCACAGCCGGCGTGAGCGAGCCATCGATACGAACCATCGGCGGTGCACCCACGGTCACGTGGAGGTCGGAAGCCCGCTGGAGCACGACCTCGCGCAGCGCGTTCACCAGCTCCGGGTCGGCCCGGTCGAGCGCCTCCCTCTCCGCCGGAGTGAGGGTCGACGTGTCCTCGTCGAACGTGCGGCCCTCCGCAGCACCGTCGGCCCGTGGAGCGTTCTCCAACTGCTGGGCGGCACGCCGGCCTCCGGGCACCAGACGCGGGGCCGGCGCACTGTCGGCGAGATCCCAGACGGGGAGCTGGGACGTCTGCGCAGCAACAGCGGGCGCCGGTGAGGGCGCCTCCTGACCGAGGGGCTCCGCGCGGACGACGTCGGGGAACGTCGGCGGAGCGCTCGCCTGCTCCGGCACAGCAGGTACCACAGGCCCCGCCGCCGCAGGCGGCGACCACACCGGCGGCGCCCCGAGCGGCACGCCCGACCCCGGCGCCCAGCCTGCGGCGGTCGCGCCGGGCGGCGTCACCGGGATCTCGTAGACCGGCTTGTCGGTCGGCGGCGGGAAGCCTCCCCAGCTCTCGTCGTTCGTCATGTGCCCTCCTAGGCGACCACTCTCAGGATCTCTTCGACGGATGTCAGGCCGAGCTTGGCCTTCTCCCAGCCGTCCTCGCGCAGCGTCAGCATGCCCTGCTCGCGGGCGGTGCGGCCGATCTCGGCGCTGGAGGCCCGCTCGACGGCGAGGCGCTCGATGTCCTCGGTCACGGCCATGACCTCGTGCACGGCGATGCGGCCGCGGTAGCCGGTGTTGGAGCAGGCGGGGCAGCCGACCGGTACGAAGAGGGTCGGCACGTCGTCTGCGACGGGGAAGCGGAGGCGGCGCAGGTCGTCGGCCACGAACGAGCCCGGCTGCTTGCACCGGTCGCAGAGGCGGCGGGCGAGGCGCTGGGCGACCACGCAGTCCAGTGCCGACCCGACGAGGAACGGTTCGATGTCCATCTCGGTGAGGCGGGTGACGGCGCTGGGAGCGTCGTTGGTGTGCAGGGTCGAGAGCACCAGGTGGCCGGTCAGCGACGCCTCGATGGCGATCTGCGCCGTCTCGTGGTCGCGGATCTCGCCCAGCAGCACGACGTCGGGATCGGAGCGCAGGATGCTGCGGAGCGCGCTCGCGAACGTGAGGCCGGCCTTCGGGTTGACCTGCACCTGGTTGATGCCGGGCATCCGGTACTCGACCGGGTCCTCCACCGTGATGACGTTGATCTCGGGCCGCGCCACGGCGTTGAGCGTGGTGTAGAGCGTGGTCGACTTGCCGGAGCCGGTCGGGCCGGTGACCAGGATCATTCCGTACGGCTTCGAGTAGGAGGCGCGGTAGGTCTCGAAGTTGCGCTCCAGCAGGTTGAGGTCGCCCAGCGTCATGCCGGTGTTGGTGTTGTCCAGGATGCGCATGACGACCTTCTCGCCCCACACCGTCGGCAGCGTGGCGACGCGGAGGTCGATCTGGCGGCCGCCGTGCACGACCGACATGCGGCCGTCCTGCGGTTTGCGGCGCTCGGCGATGTCGATGTCCGACATGATCTTCAGGCGGGAGATGACGCCGTTCTGGATGCTCTTCGGCGCCGACTGCATGGCGTGCAGCACGCCGTCGATGCGGTAGCGCACACGCACGTCGTGCTCGGCCGGCTCGATGTGGATGTCGGAGGCGTGGTCCTGGATGGCCTGGCTGACCAGCAGGTTCACGAACCGGACGATGGGGGCGTCGTCGTCGGACGACTCGGCGACGGCCGTGTCCTCGACGCGCGCCGTCTCCTCCTCCAGGGTCGAGGTGAGGTCGCTGAGCTCGTCGTCGGCGCGGATGTAGCGGTCGATCGCGGCGCGCAGGTCCGCCTCGTCCGCGACCGCGGCCGCGACGTTCAGGCGCGACGCCGCGCGCACGTCGTCGATCGCGAAGACGTTGCCGGGGTCGGCCATGGCGAGCACGATCATCCCCTCGGCGATGCCGATCGGGAGCACCGTGTGGCGGCGGCAGAGTGCGCCGGGAACCGCGGCGACGGCGGAGCGGTCCACCGGGTAGTCGGCCAGCTCGACGAACGGGAGGCCGGCCTGCGCCGCACGGGCGCGCGCCAGCTGCGACGACGTGATGGCGCCACGGGATATCAGTTCGCGCACGACGGCCTCATCCGCCGTCGGCTCGGTCGCCACGCGGTCGAGGTACTCGATCGGCAGGTGGCCGTGGAGGATCAGGATCTCGGTCATGGACGCCACGGGGACCTCCTACGGAAAGCGGCTGCCGGCAAAGTCGGGTGAACGGCAGACCCGACCGGTCGGGGGCGAGACTCCCCGGTCGGCAGGGCGTGCTCACCCTATTCAGCCGCCTCGGACCACCGACAGACCCGCGAGAGGGTGCCACACCGGTGGGGGGCACTCGCTCGTGGGACATGCATCCATGCTCCGGGAGGCCTCCCGGAGCCGCCAGAGCGCCGACGCGCGATAATACCTGCCCGTGCGGGGATTCTCAGCGCAGCTTGCCGCGGCGGCTCGCCAGGTACACCAGCAGGCCGGCGACGACCGCCGAACCCATGGTCGTCAGCCAGTACGGCAGGGTGACGGCGCCGTGCCCGGATGCCGCCTGGGCGATGCCGACGACGAAGCTGACGACGGCCACGACCAGCAGCACGGCCGCGAAACCGACCATCGCCCGGCCGAGCGTGTCCGTGTACTCCAGAAGCTGCCGCCACATGCTCCCATCCTCCCAGATCGCGGCCGCACCGAATCGCAGGCCCCGGGAACGACGAAGGCCCCCGGCGCGATGCGCCGGGGGCCCGTCGTACGGGGACCTTAGTTGTAGGTGCCCGGGGTGTAGTCGTCGGAGCTGAAGCTGTCGAAGTCGACGAAGCTCAGGTCGCTCTCGTTGAACGCGGAGTCGTCGGCGAAGATGCGGTTGGGGTACCGCTCCGCCTTGGCCTCCTCCGTCGCCTCGACCGAGACGTTCCGGTAGCGGGACAGGCCCGTGCCGGCCGGGATGAGCTTACCGATGATGACGTTCTCCTTGAGACCGATCAGCGGGTCGGACTTGCCCTCCATGGCCGCCTGCGTCAGGACGCGGGTGGTCTCCTGGAAGGACGCGGCCGACAGCCACGACTCGGTCGCCAGCGAGGCCTTGGTGATACCCATGACCTCCTGACGGGCGGACGCCGTCTTCTTGCCCTCCTGCAGCGCAGCACGGTTGATCTCGTTGTACCGCGAACGGTCGACGAGCTCACCCGGCAGCAGGTCGGTGTCGCCGTGGTCGACGACGGTGACCTTGCGGAGCATCTGGCGGACGATGACCTCGATGTGCTTGTCGTGGATCGGCACACCCTGCGAGCGGTAGACGCCCTGCACGCCGCCCACCAGGTGCTTCTGCACCTCGCGGACACCCTTGACGCGCAGAACCTCCTTCGGGTCGACCGTGCCGACGATCAGCTGCTGGCCGAGCTCGACGTGCTGCCCGTCCTCCACCAGGAGGGTCGAACGCTTCAGCACCGGGTAGACGTGCGGCTCGTCGCCGTTGTCCGGGGTCAGGATGACCTTGCGGGACTTGTCCGTCTCCTCGATGACGATGCGGCCTGCGGCCTCGGCGATCGGGGACGCACCCTTCGGGGTACGGGCCTCGAACAGCTCCTGGACGCGCGGCAGACCCTGGGTGATGTCGTCCGCGGAGGCCGAACCACCGGTGTGGAACGTACGCATGGTGAGCTGCGTTCCGGGCTCGCCGATCGACTGGGCGGCGATGATGCCGACCGCCTCGCCGATGTCCACCAGCTTGCCGGTCGCGAGCGAACGGCCGTAGCAGGCGGCGCAGACGCCGACCGCCGACTCGCAGGTCAGCACGGAGCGGACCTTGATGTCGGTGACGCCGGCGGCGACCAGCTTGTCGATGAGCACGTCGCCCACGTCCTCGCCCGCCTTGGCGACCACGGAGCCGTCCGTCCCGACCGCGTCGGCGGCCAGGGTACGGGCGAACACCGAGTTCTCGACGTTCGGGTCGCGGGTGAGGGTGCCGTCCGCACCGACCGTGGCGATCGGCAGGTCGAGACCCTTGGTCGTGCCGCAGTCGTCCTCGCGGATGATGACATCCTGCGAGACGTCCACCAGACGACGGGTCAGGTAGCCCGAGTCCGCCGTACGGAGGGCCGTGTCGGCCAGACCCTTACGGGCACCGTGCGTCGCGATGAAGTACTCCGCCACCGACAGCCCCTCGCGGTACGAGGAGATGATCGGACGGGGGATGATCTCACCCTTCGGGTTGTTCACCAGACCGCGCATACCGGCGATGTTGCGGACCTGCAGCCAGTTACCACGGGCACCGGACGTCACCATGCGGTTGATGGTGTTGTCCGCCGGGAAGTTGGCGCGCATGGCCTCGGCGACCTCGTTGGTGGCCTCGGTCCAGATCTTCACCAGCTCCTGGCGACGCTCGAGGTCGGTCGTCAGACCCTTCTCGAACTCGGACGTGATCTTGGCGGCCTTCTTCTCGTAGCCGGCCACGATCTGCGCCTTGTTCGGCGGGGTCAGGATGTCGCTCAGCGACACCGTGACGCCCGAGCGGGTGCCCCAGTAGAAGCCGGCGTCCTTGATCCGGTCGAGTGCAGCGGCGACCTCCACCTTCGGGTACCGCTCCGCCAGCGCGTTCACGATCGACGAGATCGTGCCCTTGTCGGCGACGGCCTCCACGTAGGGGTAGTCCGCGGGGAGCGCCTCGTTGAAGAGGGCACGGCCCAGCGTCGTCTCCACGATCGCGGTGGTCGGCTCGGTCCCGGTGTCGGCGGCGTCCGACGGCACGTAGTTGTCGAGACGGATCTTGACCTTGGCGTTCAGGTGCAGCGAGCCCTGGTCCTTCGCGAGGATCGCCTCGGAGACCGAGGAGAACGCGCGACCCTCACCCTCAGCGCCCTCGCGGACGGTGGTGAGGTGGTGCAGACCGATGATCATGTCCTGCGAGGGCAGGGTGACCGGGCGGCCGTCCGACGGCTTCAGGATGTTGTTCGAGGCGAGCATCAGGATGCGGGCCTCGGCCTGGGCCTCCACCGACAGCGGCAGGTGCACCGCCATCTGGTCGCCGTCGAAGTCCGCGTTGAACGCGGCGCAGACGAGCGGGTGGAGCTGGATGGCCTTGCCCTCGACCAGCTGCGGCTCGAACGCCTGGATGCCCAGACGGTGCAGCGTGGGCGCGCGGTTCAGGAGCACGGGGCGCTCGCGGATGATCTCCTCGAGCACGTCCCACACCTGCGGGCGCGAACGCTCCACCATCCGCTTCGCGGCCTTGATGTTCTGAGCGTGGCTCAGGTCGATCAGGCGCTTGATGACGAACGGCTTGAACAGCTCCAGCGCCATCTGCTTGGGCAGACCGCACTGGTGCAGCTTGAGCTGCGGACCCACGATGATGACCGAACGGCCCGAGTAGTCCACGCGCTTTCCGAGCAGGTTCTGGCGGAAGCGACCCTGCTTTCCCTTCAGCATGTCGCTGAGGGACTTGAGGGCGCGGTTGCCGGTACCCGTCACGGGGCGGCCGCGGCGGCCGTTGTCGAACAGCGCGTCGACGGCCTCCTGCAGCATGCGCTTCTCGTTGTTCACGATGATCTCGGGCGCGCCGAGGTCGAGCAGACGACGCAGGCGGTTGTTGCGGTTGATCACGCGGCGGTACAGGTCGTTCAGGTCGGAGGTGGCGAAACGGCCACCGTCGAGCTGGACCATCGGGCGCAGCTCCGGCGGGATCACCGGGACCACGTCGAGGACCATCGCGGCCGGCGAGTTGCCGGTCGCCAGGAACGACGACACCACGCGCAGTCGCTTGATCGCGCGGATCTTCTTCTGGCCCTTGCCGGTGGCGATCTGCTCGCGGAGCAGCTCGGCCTCGGCGTTCAGGTCGAAGGCCTGCAGGCGACGCTTGATCGCCTCGGCGCCCATGTAGGCCTCGAAGTACAGGCCGTAGCGGTCGAGCAGCTCGTTGAAGTCCGCGTCCTCCGGCTTGAGGTCGCCGACCTTGAGCGTGCGGAACGACTCCCACACGCGCTCGAGTCGCGCGATGTCCTCGTCGAAGGACTTGCGCAGCTGGCCCATCTCCTTCTCCGCCGTGTCCTTGACACGACGCTTCTGGTCGGCCTTCGCGCCCTCCTCCTCCAGTGCGGCGAGGTCGGTCTCCAGGCGCTGCAGACGCTCGGCGACGCGGGCGTCGCGCTGGTCGGACAGCGTCTTGATCTCCAGGCGCAGCTCGTTCTCGAGGCCGGGGAGGTCGGCGTGGCGACCCTCCTCGTCCACCTCGATCACCATGTAGGCGGCGAAGTAGATGACCTTCTCGAGGTCCTTCGGCGCCATGTCGAGCAGGTAGCCGAGGCGGCTCGGGACACCCTTGAAGTACCAGATGTGCGTCACCGGGGCGGCGAGCTCGATGTGGCCCATGCGCTCACGACGGACGGAGGACTTGGTGACCTCCACGCCGCAGCGCTCGCAGACGATGCCCTTGAACCGGACGCGCTTGTACTTGCCGCACGAGCACTCCCAGTCCCGGGACGGTCCGAAGATCTGCTCGCCGAAGAGGCCGTCCTTCTCCGGCTTCAGGGTCCGGTAGTTGATGGTCTCCGGCTTCTTGACCTCGCCGTAGCTCCAACGACGGATGTCGTCAGCGGTGGCCAGGCCGATACGCAGCTCGTCAAAAGTTGTTGCGTCGAGCAATGTGTTCACTCTCTCCTATTGAAGATTCGTCAGTTGGTCTGGCTGCCGCTTAGATCTCGTCGATCGACGAGGACTCGAAGCGGGAGGAGATGTTGATGCCCAGCTCCTCCGCGGCGCGGAAGGCCTCGTCGTCCGAGTCGCGCAGGCTGACCGCCTGGCCGTCGGCCGAGAGCACCTCCACGTTCAGGCAGAGGGACTGCATCTCCTTGATGAGCACCTTGAAGGACTCCGGGATGCCCGGCTCCTGGATGTTCTCACCCTTGACGATGGCCTCGTAGACCTTGACGCGGCCGAGGATGTCATCCGACTTGATGGTCAGGAGCTCCTGCAGCGCGTACGCCGCACCGTAGGCCTCGAGGGCCCACACCTCCATCTCACCGAAGCGCTGGCCACCGAACTGCGCCTTACCACCGAGCGGCTGCTGGGTGATCATCGAGTACGGGCCGGTCGAGCGCGCGTGGATCTTGTCGTCGACCAGGTGGTGCAGCTTCAGGATGTACATGTAGCCGACAGACACCGGGTCCGGGTACGGCTCGCCGGAGCGGCCGTCGAACAGCTGCGTCTTGCCGGAGGAGCCGATCAGGCGGTCGCCGTCGCGGGTCGGGAGCGTCGAGTCGAGCAGACCGGCGATCTCCTCCTCCTTCGCACCGTCGAACACCGGGGTCGCGACCTTCGTGTTCGGCTCGGCCGAGAAGGCGGCCTCGGGGAGCTCAGCGGCCCACTTCGGCTTGCCCTTGATCTCCCAGCCGTTCTTGGCGATCCAGCCGAGGTGGATCTCCAGGACCTGACCGAAGTTCATGCGGCCCGGAACACCCAGCGGGTTCAGGATGACGTCGACCGGCGTCCCGTCGGCGAGGAACGGCATGTCCTCGACCGGCAGGATCTTGGAGATGACGCCCTTGTTGCCGTGACGGCCGGCGAGCTTGTCGCCCGCGGTGATCTTGCGCTTCTGGGCGATGTAGACCACCACGCGCTGGTTCACGCCGGAGCCGAGCTCGTCGTCGCCGTCCTGCGCGTCGAAGACCTTGACACCGATGATGGTGCCCTCCTCGCCGTGCGGGACCTTGAGGGAGGTGTCGCGCACCTCGCGGCTCTTCTCGTTGAAGATCGCGCGGAGCAGGCGCTCCTCGGCCGACAGCTCGGTCTCGCCCTTCGGCGTGACCTTGCCGACGAGGATGTCGCCGGGGCGCACCTCGGCGCCGATGCGGATGATGCCGCGCTCGTCGAGGTCGGCGAGCAGGTCGGGGCTCACGTTCGGGAGGTCGCGGGTGATCTCCTCCTTGCCGAGCTTGGTGTCGCGGGCGTCGACCTCGTACTCCTCGATGTGGATCGAGGAGAGGGTGTCGTCCTTCACCAGGTTCTGGCTGAGGATGATCGCGTCCTCGAAGTTGTGACCCTCCCACGGCATGAACGCGACCAGCAGGTTCTTGCCGAGCGCGAGCTCGCCGTTCTCGGTGGCCGGGCCGTCTGCGACGACCTCGCCCGCCTCGATCCGGTCGCCCTCGTCGACGATCACGCGGTGGTTGTACGACGTGCCCTGGTTGGAGCGGTCGAATTTGCGCAGGTAGTAGGTCTGGTACGTGCCGTCGTCCGCCATCACGGTGACCGCGTCGGCCGAGACCTCGGTGACCACACCGGACTTCTCGGCGGTGACCACGTCACCGGCGTCGATGGCCGCGTAGCCCTCCATACCGGTTCCGACGACCGGGCTCTCCGAGCGGAGCAGCGGCACCGCCTGGCGCTGCATGTTCGCACCCATGAGGGCTCGGTTGGCGTCGTCGTGCTCGAGGAACGGGATCAGCGACGTACCCACCGACACCATCTGGCGCGGGGAGACGTCCATGTAGCCGATCTCCTCGGCGGGGATCAGGTCGACCTCGCCGCCCTTCTGACGGGCGAGCACGCGCTCCTCGACGAAGTGGCCGTTCGCGTCGAGCGGGGCGTTGGCCTGCGCGACGACGAAGTCGTCCTCCTCCGAAGCGGTCAGGTAGTCGATCTGGTCGGTGACCCGGCCGTCGACGACCTTGCGGTACGGCGTCTCGATGAAGCCGAAGGAGTTGATGCGCGCGAAGGACGCGAGCGAGCCGATCAGACCGATGTTCGGGCCTTCAGGGGTCTCGATCGGGCACATGCGGCCGTAGTGCGACGGGTGCACGTCACGGACCTCGACGCCGGCGCGCTCACGGCTCAGACCACCGGGGCCGAGCGCGGAGAGGCGGCGCTTGTGGGTCAGACCCGCGAGCGGGTTGTTCTGGTCCATGAACTGCGACAGCTGCGACGTTCCGAAGAACTCCTTGATCGCGGCGACGACCGGTCGCACGTTGATCAGGGTCTGCGGGGTGATCGCCTCGATGTCCTGCGTGGTCATGCGCTCGCGGACGACGCGCTCCATGCGGGACAGGCCGGTGCGGACCTGGTTCTGGATGAGCTCGCCGACGGCGCGGATACGACGGTTGCCGAAGTGGTCGATGTCGTCGATGTCGAGACGGATGTCGGTCTCGACGCCGTTGCGGAGCCCCTTGAACGTGGTCTGGCCGTCGTGCAGGGCGACCAGGTACTTGATCGTGGCGATGATGTCCTGGACGGTCAGCACCGAGTCCGTCAGCGGGGCCTCGAGGCCCAGCTTGCGGTTGATCTTGTAACGGCCGACCTTGGCGAGGTCGTAGCGCTTCGGGTTGAAGTAGAAGTTGTCGAGCAGCGCACGCGCGGCCTCGGCGGCGACCTGCTCGCCCGGACGGAGCTTGCGGTAGATGTCCTTGAGGGCCTCCTCCTTGGTGAGGATGGCGTCCTTCTCGAGGGTCAGCTCGATGGACTGGTACCCGGCGAACTCGGAGAGGATCTCCTCGCTCGTGAGGCCGAGGGCCTTCAGGAACACCGTGACCGACTGCTTGCGCTTGCGGTCGATGCGGACGCCGACCTGGTCGCGCTTGTCGATCTCGAACTCGAGCCACGCGCCGCGGCTCGGGATCACGCGCGCCGAGTAGATGTCCTTGTCGGACGTCTTGTCGGCGGTCGCCTCGAAGTACACGCCCGGCGAACGGACGAGCTGCGACACGACGACACGCTCGGTGCCGTTGATGATGAAGGTGCCTCGCTCGGTCATGAGCGGGAAGTCGCCCATGAAGACCGTCTGGGTCTTGATCTCACCGGTGAGGTGGTTCATGAACTCGGCCTCGACGTAGAGCGGGGCCGCGTAGGTCTTGCCCTTCTCCTTGCACTCGTCGATCGAGTACTTCTTCTCTTCGAGGAAGGGGTTCGTGAAGGAGAGCTGCATGGTCTCGCCGAGGTCCTCGATGGGAGAGATCTCCTCGAAGATCTCCTCGAGGCCCGTGCTGGCGGGCAGATCCTGACGACCCTCGGCCTGGGCTTCGGCGACGCGAGCCTTCCACGCGTCGTTTCCGACCAGCCAGTCGAAGCTCTCGGTCTGCAGAGCGAGCAGATCGGGAACGGTGAGGGTGTCCGTGATCTTGGCGAACGAGAGACGAGATGCGGCTCGTCCGTTCTTGGGTGTCTTGTCGGTGTTGGTTGCGTTGCGCGCAGCAGCCAAGGAAATAACCTCCGGGGCCCCGTCGGGCCAGTTACTGTCGGTCGTGTAGTTGTCTGGACGAGTACTCCCAGCCGGGTCGCGCCGCCGTATCTGACCCGAGAGAACGGGCCCAGGCGCGCGAGGAGAAGTCAGAGCCGACCGCAATATGAAGGCAGAAGTTTGACTGGGAGCGCAAAGAACAACTATATGTCAAATAGACGCGCCGTGTCCAGTCTTTTTCTTGACCGAAGACGCGTCCTCGTGTATAACGCGCGTCTGGCCCGGGTATTCCCGCCGTTCTCCCTTGGAATTCCGGGGTTTCAGGAGCGGTGCGAGCGGTAGGTCGGGAGCGTGTCGACGGTCGCGATGACGGCCTCTTCGCGCGGTCGCGGCGACCAGCCGAGCATCGTGCGGGCCTTCTCGGCGGAGGCGCGCCGCACGGTCCCGATGTCGGGCAGCGAGTCGCGGACGCGGCGGCTGAACGGGGCGACGGCCTTGAGCATCCAGGCCGGCATCAGCTTCGTGCTCACCCGGCGCCCGGCGGCCTCGCCCAGGTGACCGCGGATGAGGAGGGCGACCTCCTGCGCGCTCATCACGTCCCCCGCGATGGCGAGGAAGCGCTGACCCACCGCCTCGGGCCTGGTCATGGCGAGCAGGTGCAGGCCGGCGACATCGCGCACGTCCACGACGCCGAAGTGCACGTCGGGCAGGCGCGGGAGACGGCCCTCCTTCACCATCCGGATCAGCTCGACCGAGCTCGAGACGTCCGGCCCGAGCACCGGGCCGAGGATGCCGACCGGGTTCACCGTCGCGAGCTGCAGCTCGCCGCCCTCGTCGTGGACGAAAGCCCACGCCTCGCGCTCGGCGATGGTCTTCGACTGGACGTAGGCGCTCACCGCGCGGCCGCTGTCGAGCTCGGTCCAGTCCTCCTCGGTGAACGCGCGGTCGGTCGGCGCGTGACCGTAGCCGATCGCCGCGAACGACGAGGTGAGCACGACGCGCTCCACCCCCGCGTCCCGCGCCGCGCGCAGCACGCGCAGGGCGCCGTCGCGCGCGGGGACGATCAGCTCGTCCGGGTCCTTGGGCTGCGACGTGGGGAACGGCGAGGCGACGTGGAGCACGAACCGGACGCCGTCGACCGCCTCCGCCCAGCCGTCGTCGCGGGTCAGGTCGGCGACGGCGAACTCCAGCCGGTCTCCGGGGTCGTCGAGGCCGCCCGCGGTCAGCTGCGCGCGGACGTCGGCCGCCCGCGCGGGCGTGCGGATCGTCGTGCGCACACGGTAGCCGGCCTGCAGCAGTGCGAGGACGCAGTGCGCCCCGACGAAGCCGGAGCCGCCGGTCACCAGGACGAGGTCGGCGGGAGGGGTGCTCGGGTCGCTCACGCCGTCCATCCTTCCCCGACCGGGACGCCTGCGCTACCGCCCCGCGCGAAGCGACTGCGCCCGTACGGAACGTGTGCGGGCGCGCGACGGGGCGCAATCGTTCCGGAGGGGCGCAGTCGCGGCGTCGCGCGCGGCGTCAGGCGCGCACGAGGGTGATCGCCTGGGCGCGGTCGCGCACGGCGAGCTTGGCGAAGATCGCGTTGATGTGCGTCTTCACGGTGGCGACGCTGACGAACAGCGCGCCCGCGATCTCCGCGTTGCTGAGGCCGTCGGCGACGAGGGCGAGCACCTCGGCCTCGCGGCGGGTCAGCGACGGGAAACGGGTCAGGAGCGCGCCCGCGGCGTCCGGTCCGGCGGGGGCCGCCGCGGTCAGCGATCCGACGATGCGGGCGCCGACCTCGGGCGCGAAGGTGGACTGGCCGCTCGCGACCGCGCGCACGGCAGCGGCGAGCTCCGTCCGTCCGGCGTCCTTGGTCAGGTACCCGCGGGCTCCGGCGCGCAGGGCTCCGACGATGGAGGCGTCGTCGGCGTAGGTGGTGAGCACGAGCACGGCCGTCCCCGGCGCCTCGGCGGCGACCCGGGCGGTGGCGGCGGCTCCGTCGAGTACGGGCATGCGCAGGTCCATCAGCAGCACGTCCGGCTTCTCGGTGACGGCGAGCGCCACCGCCTCCTCGCCGTCGGACGCCTCCCCGACGACCTCCATGTCGGGCAGCAGCCCGAGCAGCGTGACCAGGCCGTCGCGGACGATCGCCTGGTCGTCGGCGACGGCGACGCGGATGGGGCGCTCGCCGGTCATCGCAGCACGGCCTCCGCCGTGACGGTGAAGCGACTGTCGGCCGCCGACGCGGTCGCCGACCCTCCCGCGGCGAGCGCGGCGAAGCGCTCGCGCATCCCGTCGAGCCCGTGCCCGCCGCCGGAGGACGACAACGCGGAATCACCGGAGACGATCGGGTTGGAGACGGTCAGCCGCACCCGGTCAGTCTGCCAGTCGAGGCGCGCGGCGACCGCAGCGCCCGGCGCGTGTTTGCGGGCGTTGCTCAGTGCCTCCTGCAGCGCGCGCCGCACAGCGGTCGCCTGCGCGGAGTCGAGCACCGAGGGCGACCCGTGGACGGACAGCTCGGCCTCGCCGCCGAGCGCCCGGTGGGCGTCCACCAGCTCCCGCAGCTCCGCCTCGAGGTCGGACGGCGCCACCGGCGTGCGCGACCCCTCGGCCGGCTCACGCAGCGCCGCCACCGCGCGGCGGGCGTCGGCGAGCCCCTCCGCGGCGAGCGCCCGCGCATCCAGCACCCGGGTGCGGGCGGCGGCCGCGTCACCCGACTCGAGCAGGGCATCCACCGCGTCCAGCTGGATCACGAGGCCACCGAGGCTGTGGGCGAGCACGTCGTGCAGGTCGCGGGCGATCGCCACCCGCGACTCCTCCTCGCGGAGGGCGAGGTCCCGCTCGCGCAGGAGCGCCACCTGTTCCTCGGCCCGGCGGAACTGGCGGCGGCTGAGTCCGGCGAAGACCGCGAGGACCAGGCCGCCCATCTCGGCCAGCACGGCCGGGACGCTCGCCCCGGCCGGCACCGCGCCGACGGGGATCAGGGCGAGGCCGACCGCGGAGAGCCCGAAGCCCAGCCACAGCGAGTACGTCACGTCGCCCAGCAGCGCGACGATGCCGACCGCTGCCGGGACGAGGGCGACGCCGTTGGTGGGGGCGGCGACGAATGAGCCGGCCACCACCATGACGACGGCGCAGACCAGGGCCGCGACGCGCTGCCCGGCCCGGGCGAGCACGCTGCGCACGACCCACAGCGCCGTGACCGCCAGCGCGACCGTCAGCGCCCACACCGGACGCTGCGCGGTGTGGGAGGTGACGAGCCCGTAGCCGACGGCCACGGCGCCGACCGCGGTCAGCGCGAGGGAGAGCGGGGTCGGCCGGACGGAGAGGTTCACCCCACCATCATGCGGCGAGCGCCGCGTGCCGATCGAGTCGGGCCGCGAAGACCGCCGTGCGGGAGAGCCGGTTGGCGGCGAGGACCAGCAGGATGATGCCGGTCGCGGAGGCCAGGTGCGAGCCGGCCTGCGCGGCCAGGACGTCGAGGCCGACGCGGACCGCGACGACGACAACCCAGAGCACGAGCCCGAGGGCGCCGGTGCGCGACTCGTACACCGCGATGTCACGTCCGTCCTTGCCGGTCGCGATCGGCTGCGGGAGCCGACGGAAGTGGGCGATCGCGCCCATCCACGCGCCGACGCCGAGGGAGAGGACGAGCTCACCGGCGACGATGGCGAGGTCGAGCGGGGTGATCGCGGCCGGCTTCACCTGCTGCGCGAGAAGGATGACGCCGACGACCGCGAAGATCAGCGGCGAGCGCCACATCTTGGCGAGCGCGACCGGACGCCAGGTCATCTGGCGCACGCCGATCCAGCCGATGACGAGGAGGATGAGGAGCGCGTTGGCGATGGTCTGAATGGTCATGTCCTCAGCCTCGCCGCGCGCGCCCCGCGGCGGCACCACCGCAGGGTGGAGGCCGGGTGGAGATCCACGGCGGACGAGGTGGAGGCGCGACTAGGCTGCCGGTGTGCCGCAGAACCCGCTCCCGCCTGACCGCCATGGGCAGAACCCGTCTGTCGTCCTGTCCGAGAGCGGCTTCCAGGCGACCATCGAGCCGGACCGGTTCGTGCCGGGCGCGTACCAGCTGGTGGTGGACGGCACCCCGCAGTCGCACGTGAACCTCGACGACCCGTCGCAGCTGTTCTTCGAGTACGTGCAGCGGATGGGCAATGTCATCGACGTGATCGGCGACCCGGGCGAGCCGATCACCGCGGTCCACCTGGGCGCCGGGGCGCTGACCCTCCCGCGCTACATCGCGTACACCCGGCCCGGGTCGCGGCAGCAGGTGGTGGAGCTGGAGAGCCGGCTCGTCGACCTGGTGCGCGAGAACCTGCCGCTCCCCCGCTACGCGCAGATCCGCATCCGGCACGGCGACGCCCGCGAGGTGGTCGGCAAGCTGCCCGCCGGGCTCGGCGGCTCGGTCGACCTGCTCGTGGTGGACATCTTCAGCGGCTCGCGTACGCCCGCGCACGTGACGAGCGTCGAGTTCTACCGCTCGGCCGTCTCGCTGCTGAAGCCGGACGGGATCGTGCTCGTGAACGTCGCGGACGGTCCCCCGCTGTCGTTCGCCCGCAGCCAGGTGTCGACGCTGGGCGCGGTGGTCGAGAACGTGGCGGCGCTGGCCGAGACGCAGGTGCTGAAGGGCCGCCGCTTCGGGAACGTCGTGCTGGTCGGGTCGAACTCGCCGCTCCCGCTGGAGTGGCTGCCGCGGCTGCTGGCGAGCGGTCCGCACCCCGCGAAGGCCGTCGCCGGCGAGGAGCTGCGCACGTTCGCCTCTGGCGCGCCGATCGTGACGGATGCGACGAGCGTCCCGTCGCCCACCCCGGCGCGGAGCATCTTCCAGTCCGGCACGCGGCGGGACTGACCGACCGCCGGCGGCCGGGTCAGGCGTGCCGGAACGTCACCGGCTGACCCGGCCGCAGCTGCGCGAAGGCGTCGAGCGAGGCGTCGGCGACGACGGCGATCACCGGGTAGCCTCCGGTCACCGGGTGGTCGGCGAGCAGGACCGTCGGGCGCCCGTCGGGCGACACCTGCACCGCGCCCGCGACCATGGGCTCACTCGGCAGCTCGGCCGTGACGGCGCGCTCGAGCAGCGGACCGTGCCGCGGCTCGACCCCGACGGCGTGGGCGGGCGTCCGCTCGGCGTCGAGACGGATGCCGACGCGGTCGCTCTCCGCCCCCGCGCGCCAGCCGACCGTGAAGAAGGCGTCGAGCGCCGCGGGCGTGAACCAGTCGGCGCGCGGGCCGCGATGCGCCCGGATCTCCACCGCGCCCGTCCCCGGCTCCGCGACCGGCACGAAGTCGAGCAGCGGGAGGTCGGTTCCGGGATGCTCGCCGACCGGCAGCAGGTCGCCCTCCGCCAGCGGAGCGGGCCCCAGGCCGGCGAGCGTGTCGCGGGAGCGCGAGCCGAGCACCGGCGGGACGGCGACCCCGCCGCGCACGGCGAGGTACCAGCGGGTGCCGGAGGCCGCGCTCCCGAGGCGGAGCCGCTGGCCGGCGCGCGCGGGCACGGCGAGGTGGGCATCCACCGGACGGCCGTCGAGCAGGAGCGGACCGGTCGCGCCCGTCACCGCGAACCAGGCGTCGCGCTCGAACCGCACCTCCAGGCCGCCGAGGAGCACCTCGATGCCGGCGTCGCCCTCGTCGTTGCCGAGAAGACGGTTCGCCAGCCGGAGGGCGCCGCGGTCGAGCGCACCGGAGCGGCCGACGCCGACCGCCGCGAGGCCGGGGCGCCCGAGGTCCTGCACCAGGGCGAGCGGACCCGTGGCCAGCACGCGGAGGCTCATCCGGCCTCCCGGAAGCGCACGACCGTCCCCGGCCGCAGCAGCGCGGGCGGGTCGGCGGTCTCATCCCACAGCACGGCGTCCGTGCGTCCGATCAGCTGCCAGCCGCCGGGGCTGGAGCGCGGGTAGACGCCGCTGAAGGCTCCGGCGAGCCCGACGGAGCCGGCGGGCACGGCGGTGCGCGGCGTCGCGCGGCGCGGCACCGCGAGGGCGTCGCCGTCGGTCACCAGATACGCGAAGCCGGGGGCAAAGCCGCCGAAGGCGACCCGCCAGGTCGCGCCGGTGTGCGCGGCGACGACCTCCGCCGGCGACAGGCCCGTAAGCCGGGCGACGTCGTCCAGGTCCGCCCCGTCGTAGACGACGTCGAGCTCGACCAGCCGCTCCTCGACGTCGGCCGCGGCCAGAGGCGCCGTGCGCTCCAGCCAGCCGGCGGCGGCGCTCAGCGGCAGGACGCGCGGCTCGACGACGACCGCGATGGTGCGCGCGGCGGGCACGAGCTCGACGACGCCATCGGGACGGGAGGCGTCGAGGCCGCGGAACAGGGCGAGCACCGCGTCCAGGTCGTCCAGCTCCACGAGCAGGGCGTGGTCGCCGTACGGCAGGATGCGGCGGCCGGTCATGCGAACGGCCCGACCTCGACGCCGGCCGCGGCCAGGGCCTCCCGCACGGCCGCGGCCATGGCGACGGCGCCGGGGGTGTCGCCGTGGACGCAGAGCGAATCGACGGTCACGGCGATGTCGCTGCCGTCGGCGGCGGTCACCACTCCGTCGGCGACCATGCGGACCGCGCGCTCGGCGATCGCGGCGTCGTCCGTGAGCAGAGCACCGGGCTCGCCGCGCGGCACGAGCGTGCCGTCTGCGCGGTAGCTGCGGTCGACGAACGCCTCCCGCACGAAGCGGAGCCCGGCCTCCTCCGCCGCACGCTCCACCGCGGAGCCGGCGAGGCCCAGCATCGCGAGGCGCGGGTCGAACGCGACCACTGCGTCCACCACGGCCCGGGCCTGGCGTTCGTCGGCGACGATCCGGTTGTAGAGGGCGCCGTGCGGCTTGACGTAGCGGACGGCGGTACCGGCCACGCGGGCCAGCCCGGCGAGGGCGGAGAGCTGGTACAGCACCTCGTCGCGCAGCTCGCCGGCGGGCACCTCCATCGCGCGCCGCCCGAAGCCGGCCAGGTCGCGGTAGGAGACGTGCGCGCCGACGGTCACGCCGTTCGCCGCGGCCTCCCGGCACGTGGAGAGCATCGTGGACGCGTCGCCCGCGTGGAAGCCGCAGGCGACGTTCGCGCTCGACACGATCCGCAGCAGCGCGGTGTCGTCGCCCATCGTCCAGGCGCCGAACGACTCGCCCAGGTCGCTGTTGAGGTCGACGGAACGCGGCATACCCCTATTCTGGCGTGCCTGATCACTGGCCAGCTACGGACGCGGAGTCAGCGCGTGGCCGCCGCCCTCGCCCGGTGAGCGCGCACCTTCGCGCGGTTGCCGCAGCGCTGCATGGAGCACCAGCGGCGCGTGCCGCTGCGCGAGGTGTCGAGGTAGACGAGGTCGCAGTCGTCCGCCGAGCACTCGCGGATGCGGCCGTCGACGTCGGGGCCGAACAGACGGACGGCGTCGCGCGCGATCGAGCCGAGAGCCTGGTGCGGGCGGGCGTTGGTCCGGCCCGCCTGACGGCCGCCGCCGACGAGCACCGGCGGGATGTCGGGCGTCGCCGCGAACAGGTTGATCACATCCACGTCGTCCGGCTCCAACTGCTGGCCGAGGCTCGCCTGGCGCGCCAGCCGGCCGATCGCGGAGCGGAGGGTGCGGGCGTCGCGCAGCTCGCGCTCACCCGCCGTCGGCGCCACCTCCGGGAAACGCTCGGTCAGCCAGGCGTTGAGGGTGGCGGGGTCGCGGACCGTCTGCCACTCCTCCACCTCGGGGTGGTCGAGGCCGCCGGTGTAGGCGAAGTCGAGCGCGAGCGAGCCGGAGTCGAACCACCAACGTTGGCCGTCGGCCGGTTCCATCCACTGGCCGGTTCCCCTGGTCACGATCGCTTCGGTCGCCATGTAACCAATATATTCGGTTACCGCAGCGTCCTCCGACACGACGCCAGGCGCCCGGAAAACCCTACCGGAGACGGACGGCGCGCGGCCCCGGCGCACGGCATACTGGGCGGATGACCGCGACACGCCCGGACCCGCACGCGACGCTGGAGGGCTCGACGGTCCTGCTGCGCGCGCTCACGCTCGACGACCTCCCCGACCTGTTCGACGCGATCGGGCACCCCGAGGTGTTCGCGGGCGGATGGGGCGGCGGCCCTGCCGCGTACCGGGACACCTACGAGGAGTGGCGCGAGTTCATCCTCCGCTACCTCGACTGGGACCGCAGCAACGTCACCGCCGTCGTGCTGCGCGACGGCGACCGGCTCGTCGGCACGACCACGCTCGGCGACTTCGACCTGGCGAACGAGTCGGCGCACATCGGCTGGACGGCCTACGCCCCGGAGGCCTGGGGCGGCCGGGTCAACGCCGAGACCAAGCGGCTGCTGCTCGGCACCGCGTTCGACCACGGCTTCGAGCGCGTCAAGCTGCAGGCCGACGTGCTCAACGAGCGCTCGCGCTCCGCCATCCTGCGCCTCGGTGCGAGCTTCGAGGGCGTCCTCCGGCACACCCAGCGCCGTGCGGACGGCACGTGGCGCGACACCGCCGTGTACTCGATCCTGCGTGAGGAGTGGCCGGCCGTCCGGGATTCGCTGGACGAACGCCTCGGCGCGGCGCGGCTCTGAGAACGGGCTCCGCGGAGAACGGGCTATTCCGCAGCAGCCGCCGCCGCGACCTTCCGCTGGGAGGCCGACACCTCTCGGTGCTGCCACGAGATCAGGTTGGCCGCGTCGAACCGGCGACTGCATGCGCCGCACGCGAGCGCCCGAGCCGGCTTCCGATAGCGGTAGTGGGTGTGCCCGTTGGGGCAGGTGCCGACCCACGGCGCCAGGTCGTCGGCGATCGCACCGCCGTGCAGCCGCTTGCCCTCGTAGCCGAGGTCGAGGGCGATCGCCCGCCACTTCGGGCCGTGGCCTGCCCGCGGACCGGCGAGCGCATGCGCGACCTCGTGCAGCAGGATCTGGTGGATCTCGTCGTCCTCGTACCGCGACGCCAGGTAGCGGGAGACCGTGATGCGCTTGTCGGTGAAGTTGCACTGACCGGCGCGCGTCTTCGCGTTGTCGAAGCCGAAGCTCCAGTGCGCCGGGTCGAGGTGGAGGGCGATCAGGGCCTCCGCCCAGCGGCGCACGCGGTCGAGCTCGGCCATCAGGCACGACCTCCCGCGGGAGAGCTCACAACCTCCATGGCCTGCATCCTACGCGTGATCGGGGTCGCCCTCAGCGTCGGATGCGGGCGCGGCGCCGCGGTGCGCGTCGAGCGCCGTCTGCACGACGGCGACCGCCGTGAGGGCCGCCTGGATCTCGGCGGGCGACGCGCCTAGCTTCTCGCGCAGGAAGACGGCGGCGGTCATGTCGGCCAGCGCGTTCTCGAAGTCGCCGGTGTCGAACCACACCTTGCCGCGGTTCTGGATGGCGAACGCCTCCAGCGCCGTCCACTCCCGGCCGCGCGCCTCGTCGACGCAGCCGGTGAGCTCCACGATCGCCTCGTCGGTCTTGCCCTGGTACTGCAGCACCTGGGCGCGGCGGACGCGGGCGCCGAGCAGCTGCTCGCGGTCGCCGGTGAACCGGGCCTGACGCACCGCCTCGTTGGCGACCTCGATCGCGTCGTCCAGCCGGCCGAGCAGGCGGAGCAGCACGGTCTTCTCGTTGAGCGCGGAAAGGCTCCGCAGGCTGCCGAGCTCCTCGAGACGCTCGTCGGCAGCGCGGAGATCGACGCGCTCGCGCAAGGTGGCCGGATCGTATCCGAGGATGATGCTCAGGGTTCTGCTCCCGATCGGTGGTTCCCCACCAGACTACCGGGTGGAGCGCGTCAGCCCGGGTGCTTCAGGCCCACCGCCGGCACGAGCGGCACCTCGATCAACCGGTCGTCCCCGCTCTGGGGCGATCCACGGCCGTCGGTGTTGTTCGTCAGCAGCCAGAGCCGGTCGCCGCGGGCGACGACGTCGCGCAGGCGTCCGAACGCGCCGTCGAAGAACGGCGCGACGGTCACCGGGGCCGCGCCGGCTGTCGACCACGCCGTCCACAGCCGCTGCCCGCGCAGCGCCGCGAGGAAGACGGTGTCGCCGACCACGGCCAGTCCGCTCGGGCTGGCCTCGTCGGTCGGCCACTGCGCGACCGGGTCGGTGTACTTCGGGTCACCGCCGATGCCCTCCACCACGGGCCAGCCGTAGTTCGACCCCGAGTGGATGATGTTGAGCTCGTCCCAGGTGTTCTGGCCGAACTCGCTCGCCCACATGGTGCCGCGCGAATCCCAGCCGATGCCCTGCGGGTTGCGGTGGCCGTACGACCACACCGGCGAACCCGGGAACGGGTTGTCGCCCGGCACCTGCCCCTCCGGGGTGACGCGGAGGATCTTGCCGCCGAGGGAGGCGACGTCCTGCGCGTTCGAGGGATTCGAGGCGTCGCCGGCGGTGATGTAGAGCATCCCGTCCGGGCCGAACGCGATGCGCCCGCCGTCGTGGTTGGACGCCTTCGGGATGCCGGTGACGACGGGCTCGGGCGCGCCGATCGCGTAGCTGCCGGGCACGCCGGTCAGGGGCATCCGGACCACCCGGTTGTCGTCCGCGGTCGTCAGGTAGGCGTACAGGTGGGAGGGCGCCGCCTTGTCCTGCACCGCCAGGCCGAGCAGGCCGCCCTCCCCCTGGTGCACGACGCCCGGGACGGTGCCCACGTCGCGCAGGCCGCCCTGCGGCAGCCGCTCGCGGACGAGGCCGGAGTCGCGCTCGCTGATCAGCGCGGAGCCGCTCGGCAGCGGGACCACCGACCACGGCGCGTCCAGGCCGGTCTCCAGGACGGTCGTGTCGGTGCCCGGCTGCCACGGGATGGCGGCGACCGGCGCAGAGGACCCGCTCGGCCGCGGCGTCGCCGTGGGCGTGCGCGTCACGGTCGGATCGGGGGCCGGGGACGAGCAGCCCGCGAGGACGAGCGCGGCCGCCGCCAGGGCCATGAGCCCCGGGCGACGGCCGAGTCGGAACATCGTGCCTCCGGCGTCGTCAGTCGACGACGCGGACGTCCTTCCAGAAGGCGACGTAATTGCTGTAGTCCTTGCCCACCCGGTCGAACGAGCTCGGGTATGGCGTCGGGTAGCTCCACGCGCGGTCCTGCAGTAGACCGGAGTCGGACTTCACGGAGAAGTACTGGCACTCGCCCTTCCACGGACACGTGTAGGGCGTGTCGCTCTCGACGAGGTACTCGGACTTCACGCTCGCCGGCGGGAAGTACCAGTTGCCCTCGATGCGGATGAGGTCCTCCTGCGGGGCCTCGGCGATCACGGTGTCGTTCAGCACGGCTTTCATCGAATAAACCTCCTGTGAACCGCCAACGTACGCGGCCGGGCGATCATTCCGCCGCGGGCGCACCGCTCTGCCGGGAGGCTCGCAGCACGGTCACAGCATCGGAGGTGCCGAGCCGGCCGAGGACGGCGATGTCGGCCGCGGCCTCGCCCGCGGCGATCCGCTCCTGCCCGGAGACGGAGGCGGTGAGCAGGTGTGCGACCGCGCCGCGGAGGCCCGTGAAGGAGGCGCAGGCGGCGGCGGCCTCCGGCGAGGAGTAGTCGATTCCAAGTGCGGCGAGCGCGTCGACGACGGCGCCCGCGGCGAGCAGGTCCTCGACCGCGAACCGCGGTGAGCCGGCCGGGGTGGTCGCGCCCGCGGCGACGAGCGAGATCATCGCCCGGCGGCCGAGGCGGACCTGCTCGTCCAGGATCCACTGCGCGACGGCGGCGGCGTCGGTCAGGCCCGCGACCAGCACCGCGCCGTCGCCGGGCAGATCGGCCGGGGCGGCGGGAGCGCCGGCATCGGCGGGGAGCGCATCCACCCACACCACCACGTCGGCGTCGGCGGCCACAGCGACCGCACCCTCCACACCCCAGTCGAAGCGCACCTGGTACTTGGCCTGGCGGTGAGCGGCGGGGACGGTGGAGAGGAGGGCCTGCTGGGTCACCGGGCCATCGTAATGCGGGCGGGCGGGCGGCCCTTCCGTGTTTCGCCCGGTGACGGTCGCATCTGCCGGCGGATCAGCTCGAAGTCGTGCCGGGTGAGCTCGATCACGCCGCGGCGCAGCTGATAGCCCCAGCCCGCGCGGTCGCGGGTGAAGTCCAGCGCGTCGAGGAGCGGGCGGATGGGCGTGGCGACGGCGTCGTGGTCCCAGTCGACCCGGCGCCGCCAGGGCAGGAAGTCTCCGGCCGGGCCGCGCATCGCCGGACCCTGCGTGACCTGGAACACCTCGTCGTCGGCGATACGGCCGACCGCGGTGAACTGCTTCAGCGGCTCGCCGTCGGGGTACGAGACGCGGGGCGAGTAGTAGACGAAGCCGTCGGCCGGGCCCATCTGCGCGAGCGGCGCCCTGGCGCCGTGGTTCACCTGGGCGAACCCGCCCGCGACCCCGCGCAGCACGTGGTCCTGCTGCACCACCCCGAGCCAGTACCGGATCGCCATGCTCCCGTTGTAGCGCACACCACCGTCACGGGATGTCGAAATCACGGAACTCAACACGACGTATACGTGACGGCGGGGACCGGCGACGACAGGATGGGACCATGCGGACGGACGACGACGAGGTACGGCGGACCGTCGAATCGGTCTGGCGCATCGAGTCGGGCCGCCTGATCGCCGGCCTCGCCCGCTCCACCGGCGACGTCGGCCTCGCGGAGGAGCTTGCGCAGGACGCCCTGGTCGCGGCCCTCGAGCAGTGGCCGGAGACCGGCGTCCCGCGCAACCCCGGCGCCTGGTTGACCACGGTCGCCAAGCGGCGCGCCGTCGACGGCTGGCGCCGCCGCGAGCGCCTCGACGACCGCTACGCCGCGATCGCCCACCACCTGGAGCAGGAGCTCGGCGACGACGACCCCGCCCGGGCCGTCCAGGAGCCGATCGGCGACGACCTGCTGCGGCTCGTCTTCGTGGCGTGCCACCCCGTCCTCCCTCAGCCCGCTCGCGTCGCGCTGACGCTCAAGCTCCTCGGCGGACTGTCGACCGAGGAGATCGCACGCGCCTTCCTGGTGCCGCCCGCCACGATGGCGCAGCGGATCGTCCGGGCCAAGCGCACGCTCAGCGCGGCCGGCGTGCCGTTCGAGGTGCCGGAGCGGGCCGAGTTCCCCGAGCGCCTCACGTCGGTGCTCGAGGTGGTCTACCTGATCTTCAACGAGGGCTACGCGGCGACCGCGGGAGAGGACTGGATCCGGCCCGACCTCTGCCGCGAAGCTCTGCGCCTCGGCCGCGTGCTCGCCGAGCTGACGCCGCGCGAGCCCGAAGTGCACGGGCTGGTGGCGCTGATGGAGTTCCAGGCGTCGCGGCTCCGGGCGCGCACGGCCCCGGACGGCTCGCCCATCCTGCTGCAGGACCAGGATCGCGCCCGCTGGGACCGCATCCTGATCCGCCGCGGGGTCGCGGCGCTCGCCCGCAGCGACGAGCTGCGCACGAGCAGGCGGCCCCCGGTGAGCCGCGGGCCGTACGCGCTGCAGGCCGCGATCGCCGCCTGCCACGCGACCGCGCCGACCGCCGCGGCGACCGACTGGGAGGAGATCGTCGCGCTCTACGGCGCGCTCGCCGAGCTTCGGCCCTCGGCGGTCGTCGAACTGAACCGCGCCGTCGCGCTGTCGATGGCGTACGGCCCGGAGGCGGGGCTGGAAGTGGTCGACCGGCTGGCGATCGACGGCGCGCTGTCGTCGTACCACCTCCTGCCGTCGGTGCGCGCCGACCTGCTGCAACGGCTCGGGCGCACGGCGGAGGCGCGGCAGGAGTTCGAGCGGGCCGCGGCGATGACGGGCAACGAGAGGGAACGGGAGCTGCTGCTGGCGCGAGCCGGGGAATGCCTCTGAGAACGGCATCCTGAGGCCGCCGCAGCCCGCGCAGGGGCGACACTGAGAGCATGCGCGTGCTGCTGAAGCTGATGCTCGACTGCGACCCGGACGCCGCCTGGCGGGCCCTGCAGAGCCCGACCGCGTTCCGCGAGGTCGCGCTGCCGTGGCTGGACTTCCGCTCGGACGAGCCCGGCGGCTTCCCGACCACCTGGGGCGCGGAGCACCGTGTGACAGTGAAGGCGCTCGGCGCGTTCACCGTCGGCACGCAGGCGATCCGGCTCGACACGCTGCGGCCGCTCGACCCGCGGGAGGCGGGGACGCGCATCCTGCGGGACAGCGGAGGCGGCACCGGCGGGATGCTCGCCGCGGTGCCCCGGCTCGACCACCGCATGGCGATCGCGCCCGACCCGGCCGGACCGGACGAGCGGGGGCGGCTGCGGACCCTGTACCGCGACCAGCTGATCGTGCGCGCCGGCGCGCTGACCCCGTTCGCCTGGTACGCCTTCTGGCTGTTCTGGCAGTGGCGCGGTGCGCGCCTGCGGCGGCTCGCCCCCACCTGGGCCTACGATCCCGAACGGCGGGACGACGACGGACGCGTCCCGGAGACGACGAGCGCGGAGGAACGATGACGAGCGCGGAGCAGACCACGGAACTCCCGGCGGAGGGCGGACCGGCGCGGGCGGTGACCGCCGCGCAGACCGCGGACTGGCGCCGTCGCGTATTCGCGATGTACGCGTCCGTGCGCAGGCTGGCCGCGCACGACCCGGTCGAGGCGCACGCGCACTGGATCTCGTGCCGCAACGACCTGTTCTCGTCGCATCCCGCCTCCCCGCTGCTGCCGGAGGACCGCGAGCGGTTCACGGGACTGCCGGTCACGCCGTACGACCCGGACTGGCGGTTCGAGCTGCCCGTGCACCCGGCGGCCGAGCCGAAGCGGATGGACGTCGAGACCGGCACCGACGGCGTCGTACCGTTCGAGCTGCTCGGCACGGTGCGCGTGCCCCTCGCCGGCACGCTCGACGTGTGGAAACTGGCGTCGTACGGCGGCGGCCTGTTCGTGCCGGTGAAGGACGCCCTCGCCGGTCGGCCGGGCGGGACCTACGGCGGCGGACGCTACCTGATCGACACGATCAAGGGCGCCGACCTGGGCCTCGACTGGGACGACGAGGGCGCGAGCATCGTGCTCGACTTTAACTTCGCGTACAACCCGTCGTGCGCATACGACCCCGCCTGGGCGTGCCCCCTCGCGCAGGCCGGCAACACCCTCCCCGTCGAGGTCCCCGTCGGCGAGCGCTATCCCGCCGCCTGACCCCCCTCCATCGAGTCCGCAAAGACTGCACGCCCGGACGGCGTGTCGCGTGCAGTCTTTGCGGACTCGACGGTGGGGGTCAGCGGGCGACGAGGGTGAGGCGCTGGGTGGGGCGCGTCATGGCGACGTAGAGGGAGGCGGCGCCGCGCGGGGACTCGGCGGCGAGGGCGTCGGGGTCCGCCAGGACGACGGCGTCGAACTCCAGGCCCTTCGCCTCGTAGCCGGTCAGGACGGCGATCGGCCGCGTCAGGCCCGCGGCGCCCCGGCCGGCCTGATCGCCGAAGCGGGCGGCGACGGCCTCGGCGACGGCGGAGAGGTCGGCGGCCGTCGCGATGACGGCGACCGTGCCGGTGTCGTCGATCCCGCGGTCGTGCGCGACGGCCTCCGCCACGGCGTCGCCGAGCGCGCCGGGCTCCGCGGAGGCGGCGGCGACCCGCCGGATCGGCCACTCGCCCTCCCGCACCGCGCGGGTCGGCGTGATCGGCAGGCCCGCGTCGGCGGCGATCCGCTCGGCCTCGCGGGTGATCTGCGCGGGCGTGCGGTAGTTGACCGTCAGCTCCTCGAGCCGCCAGGCGTCCTTGAACAGCGGCTGGAGCGCATCCCGCCAGCTGATCGCACCCGCAGCCGACGCGACCTGCGCGATGTCGCCGACGATCGTGAACGACTTCATCGGGCAGCGGCGCAGCAGCACCCGCCACTGCATCGGCGAGAGCTCCTGCGCCTCGTCCACGACGACGTGGCCGTACGTCCAGCTGCGGTCGGCGGCGGCGCGCTCGGCGGTAGTGCCGCGGTCGACCTGCTCGGCGAAGCCGTCCGCCAGCTGCTCGGCGCTGACCAGGCCCTGGACGCCCATGTTCCGGATGGCGGCCCGCGCATTCTCGAGGTCGCGCTTGCGCTGCCGCTCCCGCTCGCGGTCGGCGGGGTCCGGCCTGCCGGGGAAGTCCCCGAGCAGCTCGGCCGCCTCATCCAGCAGCGGGACGTCGGAGACTGTGAACGGCTCCGACCGGTCCCGCAGCAGGGCGGCCCGCTGCGCCTCCGACCAGCGCGGGGTCAGCTCGGCGAGCCAGGCGGGCCGTGCGTAGAGGTCCTGCAGCAGCTTCTGCGGGGTCAACGGCAGCCAGGCCGTGTTGAGCAGCACCCGGACGTCGTACGAGGTGCGCAGGTCCTCCCGCAGCACCTTCAGGTCGGCGTCGTCGATCGTGGAGCCGGACGCGCGCAGCTGGGCCGCGAGCTGGTCGGTCAACTCGGCGAGCGCGTGCTTCACGAAGGTCACCCGGGCGACGTTGTGCGGCTTGCCGGTGCGCTGGGCCTTCGCGATGGCGCGCTGGACGAGCTCCGGCGCCACCGTCAGCCGCTCGTTGTCGACGACGATCGTCTGCTCCTCGGCCGGCGCCTTCTGCCGCGACTTCACCGCGCGGGAGAGCAGCCGCGCCATCTGCGCCGAGCCCTTCAAGACCGCGGCCTCCGGCGCGTCCTCGGCCGTCGCCTCCACGCCGGGGAACAGGTCGCCGAGCGTCGACATGACGACGCCGGTCTCACCGAGCGACGGAAGCACGGCCTCGATGTACCGCAGGAAGGCGGTCGACGGGCCGACGACCAGCACACCGGAGGCGCTCAGCCGCTGCCGGTTCGCGTACAGCAGGTAGGCGGCGCGGTGCAGGGCCACCGCGGTCTTGCCGGTGCCCGGTCCGCCCTGCACGACGAGCGCGCCGCGGAGGTCGGACCGGATGATGCGGTCCTGCTCGGCCTGGATGGTCGCGACGATGTCGTGCATGCGCCCGGTGCGCTGCGCGGTCAGGGCGGCGAGCAGTGCACCCTCGCCCTGCACCTTCTCCTGCGCCTGATCGCCGTCGAGCAGCGCCTCGTCGAACACCTCGTCGTCGATGCGCGTGACCTGCCGCCCGGACATGGTCAGGTGGCGCCGGGCGCGCACCCCCATCGGCTCGCTCGCGGTCGCCTGGTAGAACGCTCCGGCCTGCTGAGCGCGCCAGTCCACCAGCACCGAGCGCTCCTCCTCGTCGCGGAGCCCCACCCGTCCGATGTAGCGGTGGTCGGAGCCGTCCATCGGCTGCTCCAGCAGCAGACGGCCGAAGACGAGGCGCGAATCCACCTCCCGCAGTTGGGTCAGCTGATCCTCGTACAGCCGCGCGAACGCGTCCCGTTCGCTGCGCGCCTGGTGGTTGCTCCCGACGCTGTCGCGGCGGACGCGGGCCAGCCGCTCCTCCGTCTCCGCGCGCAGTCGATCGAGCCGCTGGTACAGCTCCGAGACCACGGCGCGTTCGCGTTCGAGCTCCGACTCCACCACGCCCATGGCCACCTCTCGTTTCCGGGCCGACAGTCTACGACCTCCGGATGTGTCCGCGCTCTCAGCACCCGCACGGCCGTATGCCCTAGAGTGGTGGTGCGGGCCGATTCTGCCCGCTGCGTCGTAGAAACGCTTCGCGTCGCGCCGGGCCTGTGTCGGTCACCTTCCGACTCCGCCCCGCACGCTTCTCTTCATACGGCGAACGATCGCGCCGCTCGGTGCGCTCGCCATCCGCCCGGTCCGCCGCATGCCGACCGGGTCCCCGCCCGAAAGGCACACCTTTGTCTCAGACTTTCGCCGACCTCGGCGTCCCCACCCCGCTCGTCTCGGTCCTCGCGGCCGACGGCAAGACCACCGCGTTCCCCATCCAGGCCGACACGCTGCCCGACGCCCTCGCCGGCAAGGACGTTCTCGGCCGCGGCAAGACCGGCTCCGGCAAGACCATCGCCTTCGCGCTGCCGCTCGTCGCGCGCCTCGGCACCGTGCTCGCCGGCGGCCGCCGCCGGGCCGGCCGTCCGCTGGCCCTCGTGCTCGCGCCGACCCGCGAGCTGGCCACCCAGATCGCGGCCACCTTCCGCCCGCTCGCCGACGCCTACTCGCTTCGCGTGTCCACCGTCTTCGGCGGCGTCTCGCAGAACAAGCAGGTCGCCGAGCTCAAGGCCGGCGTCGACATCCTGGTCGCCTGCCCCGGTCGCCTCGAAGACCTCATGAAGCAGGGCTTCGTGTCGCTGGACGCCGTCGAGATCACCGTGCTCGACGAGGCCGACCACATGGCCGACCTGGGCTTCCTGCCCGTCGTGACCCGCATCATGTCCGCCACCCCCAAGGACGGCCAGCGCCTGCTGTTCTCGGCCACGCTGGACAACGGCGTGGACAAGCTGGTCACCCGCTTCCTGCACTCCCCCGTGCTTCACTCGGTCGACGACGAGACCAGCCCGGTCGAGGCGATGACCCACCACGTGCTGCAGGTCGACACCCCGGACGAGAAGAAGGCGCTCGTGGAGGCCCTCGCCTCCGGCACGAGCCGCCGTATCCTGTTCACCCGCACCAAGCACCAGGCGAAGAAGCTCGCCAAGCAGCTGACAGCCTCCGGCATCCCCGCCGTCGACCTGCACGGCAACCTCGCGCAGGGCGCCCGCGACCGCAACCTGGCGGCGTTCGGCGACGGCAGCGTGAAGGTGCTCGTCGCCACGGACGTCGCGGCACGCGGCGTGCACGTGGACAACGTGGAACTGGTCGTTCACGTCGACCCGCCGGCGGAGCACAAGGCGTACCTGCACCGCTCGGGCCGCACCGCCCGGGCCGGCAGCGCGGGCGACGTCGTCACCGTGATGCTGTCCTCGCAGGCGGACGACGTCCGCACCCTGCTCCGCAAGGCCGCGATCGCGGTCGCTCCGCAGCGCGTGACGGCGGGCTCGCCCGCCGTCGTCTCCCTGGTGGGCGATGTCGCGCCGCGCGTCGCGCCGGCCCCGGTGCAGCCGCGGAACGCGGGCGGCGGGACGTCGCAGGGCGCGAACGCGCAGCGCAAGCGCGCCCGCCGCGCGGGCGGTGCTGCGGCCGGTCAGGGCTCGGGAGCCGGCCGGAACGGCCAGGGCGGATCCGGCAGGCAGGGCGCCGCGTCCGGTTCCGGTCAGGGCCGCATCGACGGTGCCGGGGCGCAGGGCGGCGGCTCGCGTCGCCGCGGGCGCGGCCAGCGTCCGGGCGGGGCTCCGGCCGTAGGCGGCCGCACAGGTCACGCCGAGCACGGCGCGTCGGGTCAGCGCTCGTCCGCATCCGGTCAGCGCTCGGGCAAGCAGGGCGCGTCGCAGGGCGGCGGTCGCGCTTCGGGCGCCGTCTACTCGACCTCGTCGTCCGGCGACGGGTCGGTGCGCCGCGGTCGCGGCTCGCGTCGCGCCCAGGGCTGACGCCCACCTCCCCGAGATGTGAGTAATGGCGGCTATTCGGTCCGAATAGCCGCCATTACTCACATCTGGGGCGCTTTTGCGAGGCGCTCGATGCCGGCGGTGACGCCGTCGACCAGCACGGCATAGCTGCGGTCGAGGTCGTCGGGGAGGCCGAAGCCGCCGCCCAGCTCGAGGGTGACGAAGCCGTGGATGGCGCTGCGCAGCATTCTGATCGCATCCACCAGTTCGTCGTCGGGCAGGCCGAAGCCCCGGAGCACCCCGGCCAGCACGGCGATGGTCTCCTCGGCGCGCGCCACCAGTTCGGCGTCGGCCGGCTCCGACCCGTGCGGCGCGACCTGCGTCGCGGCGTACCGGCCCGGGTGCCGGCGGGCGAAGTCCCGAATCGCGTCCGCCGCCGCGCGCACCGCCTCGGGCCCCGCGCGGCCGATGGTCGCCGCGGCGAGCACGCGGGTGAGCTCGGCGAGCGACTCCGTCGCCACCAGCCGGCGCAGGTCGTCGAGCGATGCGACGTGCTTGTAGAGGCTCGGGACGGCGACCCCGGCACGCGCGGCCACGGCGGCGAGGGTGAGCCGCTCGAAGCCGGAGGTGCCGCCCTCGTCCACCAGCTCGATCGCCACCGCCGTGACGGCGGCCCGGGTCAGCCCCGCCCTAGGCACGCGCGGCCCAGGCCGACGCGTCGGCGGTGCGGAGGGGCGCGAGGAACTCGAGCGTGCCGGGCACCGCGACGTCGGGACGCTGCGCGTGCGGGTAGTGCGCGGCCTCCGGAACCCGGACGACCCGGACGCGCTGCGACTCCATCCACGCCACCTCGGCGTCCGTGTCGCGGTAGTCGGGGTCAAGCTCGCCGACGAACGCGAGCATCGGCGCCGTGATCTCCGGAAGGCGCGGCTCGACGACCGAGTGCGTCAGCTGCAGCGTCAGGTGGCGGAAGCCCGCGAGGCGCCCCGGCTCCTTCAGCGAGGACCGGATGGCGGCGACGTGCTCGTCCAGCCACGGCGCCTTCGTGCCGCGGTTGAGCGTGCTGCGGTAGTAGCCGGCCCACGCCGACGCCCCCCACGGCCGGGCGAACAGCACCCGGTACGAGAAGTGGAGGAGGCCGGTCATCGCGGAGCCCATCGCGGGATCGCGGAGCAGGGGGCCGTAGAACGCGAGACCGGCGATAAGATCCGGGCGCTCGGCTGCGGCCCAGGCCGCGGCGGCGGCGCCCATCGAGTTGCCGAGGACGACGGCCGGGCCGCCGAGCTCCTCCACGAGGGCGAGGACGTCGCGGGCCGTGGCGATGTCGCCGAACTCGCGGAAGGTGGTGTCGGAGTCTCCGTGGGCGCGCAGGTCGGTGACCGCGACGCGGTAGCCGGCGGCGACGAGGGCCGGAACGAGCTCGCGGTAGCTGGAGCGGAGGTCGCCCATGCCGGGGACCGCCACGACGAGTGGCCCGTGGCCCTCGACCGTATAGCTGATGCGCCCGTCGGGGCGCTGCAGGTAGCGTACCTGCGACGCGACTGAAGTGGTCATAGCCATAAAGCTAATACCACTAGCCAAGCTCGTCAAGAGGCGATCCGAAGCGGTCGCGAAGGCTCAGGCGATGCGACCGAGCGACGCCATCGCCGCCTTGACGAGCGCGCCCCTGCCCCCTTCCAGCTCCTCGCTCACCGTGAGTGACGTGGCCTCCTCCGGCGTCATCCAGGTCAGCTCCAGCGCATCCTGGCGCGGGTCGCACGTGCCCGTCACCGGGACCACGTAGGCGAGCGAGACAGCATGCTGACGCTCGTCGGTGTACGGCGACACCCCCGGCATCGGGAAGTACTCGGCTACCTGGAAGGGCACGGGGCTCGCCGGCAGCTGCGGGAAGGCCATCGGCCCGAGGTCTTTCTCCAGGTGGCGGAAGAGCGCCTCGCGCAGTGTCTCGCCGTACATCACGCGGCCGGAGACGAGCGTGCGCGTGATCTGGCCCACGGCGTTGGCCCGCAAGAGGATGCCGACCTCGGTCACCTGCCCGAGCCCGTCGACCCGCACCGGCACCGCCTCGACATAGAGCAGCGGAAGCCGCCGCCGGATCTGCTCCAGCTCGATGTCGGACAGCCAGGCGGGGCCCGGCTGCGGCCCGTCGCCGGGCAGCGGATCGGGCGTTGGGTCCGGATCGGGAGTGCGTACGCTCATGCATGAATCCTACGGAAGGGGCATGCATCCACCTACGAGGGACAAGACGATCTGTGGATGGGCGGCACTCCGACGGGGGCTGTGGACGGAATGCCGGGTGGGATCAGAATGGAGGGTGCCCTTCCCCGCTCCCGACCTGCGAATCGACCGCGACGCCGTGCTGTGGTCCGCGTCGGAGCGCGACCGCGCCGGTCGCCCCCTGCTCGTCCTCCTGCACGGGTACGCCTCAGACGAGGCCGACCTCTTCGGAATCGCCGCCTACCTCCCGCTGGAGCCGGTGATCGCGTCACTGCGCGCGCCCATCCCCGAGGGCGCGGGGTTCGCGTGGTTCTCGCGCTTCACGAACCTTCCGGGCGACCCGCTCGCGGGCAATGCCGACGCCGCCGCCCGCGCCGTGCTCGAGTGGCTCGACGAGCAGCCGCGGGTGCCCACCGGCCTGCTCGGCTTCTCCCAGGGCGGTGCGATGGCGCTACAGCTGCTCCGGCACGCACCGGAGCGCTTCGACTATGCAGTCCAGCTCTCCGGGTTCGTCGTGCAGGGCTCGCAGCCCCGGGATGCGGAGCTCGCGCAGGCGCAGGTCCCGGTGTTCTGGGGGCGCGGGACGCTCGACGACGCGATCCCGGCCACCTCGCTCTCCCGCACGACCGAGTGGCTGCCGCAGCACTCCGCCCTCGACGCGCGCATCTACGAGGGGATGGGCCACGCGATCTCGCCGCTCGAGCTCGGCGACATCTCCACGTTCATCCGCGGCAACCTGCCTCGCTGAGCGTTATCCACAGGTCTTGCGGCCGCCCCTGACAGTGTCGGTGGTCGGGTGCAGGATGGGGGGATGAGCGACGTGCTCGATCGATTCTCCCCCGCGACCCGCGAGTGGTTCCGCGGGGCCTTCGCCGCGCCCACGGCAGCGCAGCAGGGGGCGTGGGAGGCGATCTCGCATGGCAAGCACGCACTGGTGATCGCGCCCACCGGTTCGGGCAAGACGCTCGCGTCGTTCCTGTGGGCGATCGACCGGCTCGCCACCGATCCCCGCCCGGCCGAGGCCAAGGCGGGCACGCGCGTGCTGTACATCTCTCCACTCAAGGCGCTCGGCGTCGACGTCGAGCGCAACCTCCGCGCCCCTCTGGTCGGCGTCACCCAGACGGCCAAGCGCCTCGGGGCTGAGCCTCCGCACGTGAGCGTCGGCGTCCGCTCCGGCGACACCCCGGCCTCCGACCGGCGGGCGCTGCTCAGCAACCCGCCGGACATCCTGATCACCACGCCGGAGTCGCTGTTCCTGATGCTCACCTCCCAGGCGCGCGAGACGCTCGCCGGGGTGGAGACCGTGATCGTCGACGAGGTGCACGCCGTCGCGTCCACGAAGCGCGGCGCCCACCTGGCGCTGTCGCTCGAGCGTCTCGACGCGCTGCTCGAACGCCCGGCGCAGCGCATCGGGCTGTCGGCGACGGTCCGTCCTCCGGAGGAGGTGGCGCGCTTCCTGGCGGGCGACGCACCGGTGGAGGTCGTGGCGCCGCCCTCCGGCAAGCGCTTCGACCTGCGGGTCGTGGTCCCGGTCGAGGACATGAGCGAGCTCGGCACGTCGACGTACGCCAGCGAGAACCCGGGCGACGGCTCCCCGCCGCAGGCCGGCTCCATCTGGCCGCACGTCGAGGAGGCGATCGTCGACCGGGTGCTGGAGAACCGGTCCACCATCGTGTTCGCCAACTCCCGGCGGCTGGCGGAGCGGCTCACCGCCCGGTTCAACGAGATCTACGAGGAGCGCGTGCTGGGCGGCGCCGTCGACACGGGCGCCCCCGACGGCGACACCCCTCGGCGGGCGCCGGCGGAACTCATGGGCGGCTCCGGGCAGACGCGCGGGTCGCAGGCGGTCGCCGACGCCGAGACGCTGGTGCTGGCGCGGGCCCACCACGGCTCGGTGAGCAAGGAGCAGCGGGCGCTGATCGAAGACGACCTCAAGACGGGAAGGCTCCGCTGCGTCGTCGCCACGTCGAGCCTCGAGCTCGGCATCGACATGGGCGCGGTCGACCTGGTCGTGCAGGTCGAGGCACCGCCCTCCGTCGCGAGCGGTCTGCAGCGCGTCGGCCGCGCGGGCCACCAGGTGGGCGAGATCTCCCGCGGCGTGGTGTTCCCGAAGCACCGGGCCGACCTCATCCACTCGGCGGTCGCGACCGAGCGGATGACCGCCGGACTGATCGAGTCGCTGCGGGTGCCCGCGAACCCGCTCGACATCCTGGCGCAGCAGACGGTCGCCGCCACGGCGCTCGAGCCGATCGACGCCGACGACTGGTTCGACATCGTCCGCCGCAGCGCACCGTTCTCCACCCTCCCGCGCAGCGCCTACGACGCCACCCTCGACCTGCTCGCCGGCCGGTACCCGTCGGACGAGTTCGCCGAGCTGCGCCCGCGCATCGTCTGGGACCGCGACACCGGGGTGATCACCGGTCGCCCCGGCGCCCAGCGACTCGCCGTCACGAGCGGCGGCACCATCCCGGATCGCGGCCTGTTCGGCGTCTACATGGTGGGCGAGAAGGCCAGCCGGGTCGGCGAGCTCGACGAGGAGATGGTCTACGAGTCGCGGGTGGGCGACGTCTTCGCGCTGGGCTCGACCAGCTGGCGCATCCAGGAGATCACCCACGACCGCGTGCTGGTCACGCCCGCGTTCGGCGAGCCCGGGCGTCTGCCGTTCTGGAAGGGCGACGGCATCGGGCGACCGGCCGAACTCGGTCGCGCGGTGGGAGCGTTCACCCGCGAGCTCAGCAGCGCCTCCCCCGCCGACGCCGAGCTCCGCTGCGTCGAGGCCGGGCTCGACGCCTGGGCGACGAGCAACCTGCTCGCCTTCCTGCGCGAGCAGAAGGAGGCGACCGGACACGTCCCGACCGACAAGACGCTCGTCGTCGAGCGCTTCCGCGACGAGCTGGGCGACTGGCGCGTCGTGCTGCATTCCCCGTTCGGCATGCAGGTGCACTCGCCGTGGGCGCTGGCGGTGCAGGCGCGCGTGCGCGAGCGCTACGGCATCGACGCGGGGGCGATGGCGGCCGACGACGGGATCGTCGTGCGCATCCCCGACACCGAGGCGCAGCCGCCCGGCGGCGAGCTGTTCGTGTTCGAGCCGGCCGAGCTCGACGAGCTGGTGACCGCCGAGGTCGGCGGGTCGGCCCTGTTCGCCTCGCGGTTCCGCGAGTCGGCGGCTCGGGCGCTGCTGCTCCCGAAGTACAACCCGGGCAAGCGCTCCCCGCTCTGGCAGCAGCGGCAGAAGGCGGCGCAGCTGCTGGATGTGGCGCGCAAGTACCCGAGCTTCCCGATCATCCTGGAGACCATCCGCGAAGTTCTGCAAGACGTCTACGACCTCGGCGCCCTCACCGACGTCGCCAAGCAGATCGAGCAGCGCAGCATCCGGCTGGTCGAGGCCGCGACCGAGACCGCATCGCCCTTCGCCCGCTCACTGCTGTTCGGATATGTCGCTGCGTTCATGTACGAGGGCGACAGCCCGCTCGCCGAACGCCGCGCCGCCGCGCTCTCGCTCGACGCCGGTCTGCTGGCCGAGCTGCTCGGCCGTGCCGAGCTGCGTGAACTGCTCGACCCCGCGGTCATCGAGCGCGTCGAGCTGCAGCTGCAGCGGCTCGCCCCGGAGCGGCGCGTGCGCGGTGTGGAGGGCGTGGCCGATCTGCTGCGCCTGCTCGGCCCGCTGTCGGTGGACGAGGTGGCCGAACGACTCGAAGCCGACGCCGCTGCGGTCGCCAGCGCGGCGACCGATCCCGATGAGACGTCGTCGGGCCCCGACGCCGACGACGTCGCCGCGACGCCGCACGCCGACCGCGAGACGGCCTCCGCGCACCTGGCGACCCTGGTCGACACCCGCCGTGCTCTCGTGGTGACGATCGCGGGGGTGGAGCGGTTCGCCGCGATCGAGGATGCCAGCCGCCTGCGCGACGCGCTCGGCGTCCCGCTGCCGATCGGCGTGCCCGTCGCGTTCATCGAGCCTGTGGAAGACCCGCTGGGCGACCTGGTGAGCCGCTTCGCCCGCACGCACGGTCCGTTCGAGACGGCCGAGGTCGCCTCCCGGTTCGGGCTGGGGCCCGCGATCGTTCACGACGCCCTGCGCCGGCTGGCACGCGACGGACGCGTGGTGGAGGGCGAGTTCCGTCCGCACGCGCACGGCAGCGAGTGGAGCGACGCCGAAGTGCTCCGCCGGCTGCGGCGGATGTCCCTCGCGGCGCTCCGCCACGAGGTCGAGCCGGTCGACACGACCACGTACGGGCGCTTCCTTCCCGAGTGGCAGCACGTCGGCTCCACGCTGCGCGGGGTGGATGCCGTGGCCTCGGTGATCGAGCAGCTGGCCGGCGCGCGCATCCCCGCGTCCGCCTGGGAGTCCCTCGTGCTGCCCAGCCGCGTCTCCGACTACAGCCCGGCCATGCTCGACGAGCTGACCGCGACCGGCGAGGTCATCTGGGCGGGCGACGGCAGCCTGCCCGGCGACGACGGCTGGATCAGTCTGCACCTGGCCGACAGCGCCCCTCTCACGCTCGCCCCGCCCTCGGATCACGAGCCCGACGAGCTGCAGCGCGGCATCCTGGAGGCCCTGGGCCGGGGCGGCGGGTACTTCTTCCGGCAGCTCTCCGACACGCTCGGCGCCGAGCGCGGCTCGGCGATCGACGACGCCGAGCTGGTCACCGCGCTCTGGGACCTGGTCTGGGGCGGGCGCGTGACCAACGACACCCTCGCTCCCCTGCGCACGCTCACCGCCGGCGGCTCCGGCGCCCACAAGCGACCACGGCAGCCGACGCGGGCGAGGATGTACCGCGGCAGGGCGGCCACCCGCTCGGCGATGGTGACCCGGATGGGGCCGCCGACGGTCGCCGGCCGCTGGTCGCTGCTCCCCGTTCGCGACCTCGACTCGACGGTGCGCGCCCACGGGCAGGCCGAGACCCTGCTCGACCGGTACGGCGTCGTCACCCGCGGCTCGGTGATGAACGAGGGCACGCCGGGCGGCTTCGCCCTCGCCTACAAGGTGCTCAGCGGTTTCGAGGAGACAGGCCGCGCCCGGCGCGGATACTTCATCGAGACGCTCGGCGCCGCCCAGTTCGCGAGCGGCGCCACGGTGGACCGGCTGCGCTCGTACGCGCGCGACCACACCCAACAGCGTCCGTTCGAGGCGGTCGCGCTCGCGGCCACCGACCCCGCCAACCCGTACGGCGCCGCCCTGCCGTGGCCCGCGGTGCCCGGCGAGAGCGGCACGGGCCATCGGCCGGGCCGCAAGGCCGGCGCCCTGGTGGTGCTGGTCGACGGCGAGCTCGCCCTCTACGTCGAGCGCGGCGGCAAGAGCCTGCTCTGTTTCGTCCCCGGTGCCGCGACCGCTTCCGGAGGCGCTGCCGAACCCGCTGAACCGGCCGACGCCGACGCTCCCCACATGCTCGCTGCGGCGGCCCGGGCCCTCGCCGCGCTCGTCACCGGCCGCCGGGTCGACAAGCTCGCGGTCGAGACCGTCAACGGCGGTTTCGTGCTCGGCTCACCGCTCGGCGACGCACTGTCCGAGGCGGGCTTCCTCGCCACGCCGCGCGGGCTGAGGCTGCGCGGATGACCGACACGAGAACGGCCCGGTCGACACCCGCCCAGCCGACACCGGCCCTGGTCCCGGGACGCGCCCGTGCCTGAGGGCGACACCGTCTACCAGGCGGCGCAGCGGCTCCATCGCACCCTCGCCGGGCAGGTGCTCACCGCGACCGACTTCCGCGTTCCCCAGTACGCGACGGTCGACCTCTCCGGGCAGCGGATGGACGAGGTGGTGAGCCGCGGAAAGCATCTGCTGATGCACGTCGGCGACCAGACCATCCACAGCCACCTGAAGATGGAGGGCTCGTGGGAGGTGTACCCGCCGGGCGGCCGCTGGCGGCATCCCGGCTACCAGGCGCGCGCGGTGCTCACCACCGAGAGCGCGCAGGCGGTCGGGTTCCAGCTCGGGATCCTGGAGGTGCTGCCGCGCGAGCGCGAGGACGACGTGGTCGGTCACCTCGGACCGGACCTGCTCGGGCCGGATTGGGACGCCGACGAGGCTCTGCGGCGGCTCGCGGAGCATCCCGACACTCCGGTCGCGGTCGCCCTACTCGACCAGCGGAACCTCGCCGGGCTCGGCAACGTCTACGCCAACGAGCTCTGCTTCCTGCGCGGGATGCTGCCCACCCGGCCGGTGCGCGAGGCCGACCTGCCGGCGGCGGTCGCTCTCGGCCACCGTCTCATCACGGCGAACCGCGACCGCACAGTACGCGTCACCACCGGGGACACCCGGCGCGGACGGAACACCTGGGTCTACGGCCGGCGCGGCCAGCCATGTCGGCGATGCGGCACGCCCATCCGTTCGTCGTCGCTCGGGCGCACCGAGCTGGAGGAACGGGTGACGTACTACTGCCCGGTCTGCCAGACGTAGCGAAGCCGGCAGACCGGGCAGGTCTCACCCGGGACCGCGGTGACGGCGGCGCCGGAAGCGATGTGCGCGAAGCGGGTCAGGCCGCGGCGTCGTCCTCGTCCTGGTCCTCGTCCGAGGCGGAGGCCGTACGGACGGTGGCGAGGGCGCCGGACCACGACTCGAGCTGGTCGAACAGCGGCGTCAGCGCGGCCGTCTGCTGCTCGGTCGGCTTCAGCTGCCAGTTCTCGAAGTCGTGCGCGAGGCTCAGGCCCACGAAGGCGCTCACGGTCGCGACCTGCAGCTGCGACAGCACGAGACGGAGGTGCTCGACCGCGCGGGCGCCGCCGAAGACGCCGTAGCTGACGAAACCGGCCGCCTTGTTGTACCACTCAGCGCCGACGTAGTCGATCGCGTTCTTGAGCGCGCCGGAGGTGCTGTGGTTGTACTCGGGGGTGACGAACAGGTAGCCGTCGAACTCGGCGATCTTCGCCGCCCAGGCCTTGGTGTGCTCTCCCGCGTACTGCCCCATGGCGGCGGGCATCGCCTCGTCGAGGTGCGGGAGGTCCCAGTCCTTCAGGTCGACGAGCTCGTACTCGACGCCGGTGCGCTTTGCGGCGTTCTCGTACACCCAGCGGGCGACGGCCTCGCCGTTGCGTCCGGGGCGGGTGCTCCCGATGATGATCGCGATCTTCGTCATGTCAGCCTTCCTTTTGATGACGTGTCATCCAACGCGAACGCGGTCACTGCGCCGATCATTCCCGGGCCTCCCGCTAGGCTCGCGGCATGTCCGACGAGCGCATCCACCGCAACGACGACACGCATCTCCCGCCCGACGCGACGGAGGAGGAACGCCGCCAGGCCGGCGACCGCCTGCGCGAGCGGATCTACGTCACGTTCACGACGCTCGCCATCCTGATGGCGACGAACGCGCACGGCGACGCGCTCGACTCCCCCGGCATCCTGTGGACGCTGGTCGTCTCGGTCATCGGCGTCCTGCTCGCGGGCCTCGCCTCCGACCTCGTTTCGCACATGATCGCGCACAGCACCCTGCCGTCGGTGCGGGAGTTCCGGCACATGGTGGCGGTGTCGTCGCGCGCTCTCGGCGTGCTGGTCGTGCCGCTGATCAGCATCGGGCTGGCCGTGTTCGACGTGATCGAGGACCGCACAGGACTCGTCATCGCGATCGTCGCCCTCATCGCCTCGCTCGCCGTCATCGCACGCATCGCGGTGTCGCGCACCGGTCTCTCCGGCTGGAGGCAGTTCGCGGTGCTGCTGGTGCTCGTCGCGCTCGGTGTGCTGGTCGTCTTCCTGGAGTCGCTCGCGCACTGAGGCCACTGCATCGCCTGCCCGACGTGTCAGGATGGCGTATGGCCACCGCGCGCACCCGTCCGGACCCGCGCAAGCTCACGGACGACGAGCTGGAGCTGTTCCGCGCCTTCCACCTCATGCGCCGCGGATTCGACCGTACCCTCGACGCTCAGCTCCAGCACGACGACGGCATCTCCATCTCCGAGCTGGAGGTGCTGATGGCTCTCGTGCGCTCGCCCGGCCGACGACTTCGGGTACGCGACCTGGTCGATATCACCGGCTGGGAGAAGAGCCGCGTCTCGCACCAGGTGACGCGGATGGTGTCCCGCGGCCTCGTCGAACGGCAGGAGTGCGCGGAGGACCGGCGCGCCATGTGGATCCACCTCACGGGCGAGGGACGCCGCGTGGTCGTGCGTGCGCTGCCGAAGCACTCCGCGACCATCCGCCGCATCCTGTTCGACGCGCTGACATCGGATCAGCAGGACGCCCTGCTCGGGATCGCGCGGACGATGAACACGGCGATCTCGGACGAGGACTGCCCGCAGCAGGACGACTGCGACGACTGACCGCGGGCACGCCGGCACGCCCGGCACCGCCGCGAAGGTGAGCGTTCTCACACGGCCGCGGCCCCGATCGACCGCCGTCCGCTGGGAGGCCGTGGCGGAATTCCTGGCGATTCGTCGGGAACACGGCGCGAAACCAGCGGGTTCCAAGCCGACGCCCCCTAGCGTTTCCGTGTGCGACGCCCGAATTTCCCCGCCTCCGGGCCCGGCGCCGACGGCAGCGACCAGCAGCCGCCGGCGACCGAGGTCTTCGGACGCGTGCCACCGACCGACCCGCGCCGACCCGTCCGCGCCACGAGGCCGGCCTCCGGCGTGCCGACGGGGGGCGGGACGCCCGCGCCGTTCGACCCGTTCGGGCTCGGCGGCGACGCGCCCGGGCTCGGCGGTGAGGGCGCCGGACGCAACGGCGGAGGCGGACGCAACGGCGGAGGCCGCGGCGGCGACGGCGGAGGCCGCGGCGGCGACGACGGCACGGGCGGAGCCGGCGGCACGGGCCCCGGCCGCGGCAAGGGCTCCCGCAAGCGCCGCCGCACCAAGCGGATCATCGCCTGGACGGCCGGCGCCCTCGCCGTGCTGCTGATCGTGGTCGGCGGCTATGCCGCCTACAGCTACTTCCGGTTCGTCGGCGGTGTGAAGCACGTCGACGTCATCTCCAAGTCGGGCAACGACGTGGACGGCCAGGACCAGAACATCCTGCTCGTCGGCGACGACCACCGCCCGGCCGGGGCGACCCAGGCCGAGCTGGACCAGCTGAGCACCACAGAGGACGGCGGCGGCACCAACACCGACACGATGATGGTGCTGCACATCCCCGCCAATGGGAAGTCGGCCACGCTCATCTCGCTCCCGCGCGACTCGTGGGTGGACGTGCCCGGCCACGGCATGAACAAGCTCAACGCCGCCTTCTCCCTCGGCGGCGGAGCGTCCGACCCGACGGCCGGCGCGAAGCTGCTCATCCAGACGGTGCAGAACCTGACCGGGCTCAGCATCGACCACTACGTGCGCGTCTCGCTGCTCGGCTTCTACACGATCGCCCAGGCGCTGGGTCCGGTGCAGGTGTGCCTCAACGAGGCCGTCGACGACCCGTACTCCGGCGCGAACTTCCCGGCCGGGGTCTCGACCCTCGACGCCAAGCAGGCGCTGTCGTTCGTGCGTCAGCGCCACGGGCTCCCCCGCGGCGACCTGGACCGCGTGGTGCGGCAGCAGTACTTCCTCTCGGTCGAGGCGCACAAGTTCCTCTCCGCGGGGACGCTGCTGAACCCGGGCAAGCTGACCAAGGTGCTGGATGCGGTGAGCGGCTCGCTCGAGACCGATCCGGGCCTCAACTTCCTCCAGCTCGCGGCGCAGCTGCAGGGCCTGACCGGCGGCAAGATCCAGTCGGCGACCATCCCGATCACCGGCACGCCGACGATCACGGTCGACGGCGAGGACCTGTCCATCGTCGAGGTGGACACGGCGGCGATGCCCGCGTTCATCCAGAGCCTCATGGGCACCCCGAGCGACTACGACAAGGCGACCGCGGCGAAGCCGGCCGACACCTCGGTCACGGTCCTGAACGGCGGCAGCGAGAACGGTGCGGCGACCACGGGCACCCAGACGCTCGCCGCCGCGGGCTTCCGCACGGGCACCCCTGGCGACGCCGACTCGCGGCCGACCACGGTCATCCAGTACCCGGCGGGCAAGGAGGCGCAGGCCAAGGCCGTGGCCGCCTACCTGCCGGGCGCGGCGGTGCAGCAGACCGCCGACGTCAGCACGGTCACCGTCATCCTCGGCGAGGACGGCATCATGCCCACTGCGCCGGGCGCCGGCGGCTCGAGCGGCGGGGGCTCGGGCGGCGGCACCACCGCACCGCAGCCCTCGCCCACGCCGACCGGCCCCGCCACCAACTACAGCGACAAGGTCTGCATCAACTAGCTCAGCGTCTGCTTCTCGCCGGTCGAGGTGACGTTGAGGACGACCGTGTCGCCCGGCTTCAGCGTGACCGTCCTCGAGTAGACGGTGTAGCCCGGTGCCGAACCCAGGTCGAGGTAGTAGGCGTACGGGCCGCTGACGTGTCCGGAGTACGCACCGTTGACCCGGGCAGACACGTCGGGCGTCTGGTACAGCGTGTTCAGCGGGACCCACACCTGGAGCGAGTAGGTCGTGTCGCCCGTGCGGACCAGCTGGCCGGTCACCCCTCGGAAGGAATCGGGAAGCGGCGTCAGCACCTGACGGGTGCCGTTCTGGTACACCCGCAGCTCGACCTGATCGCGCGGCGCCACGGTCACGGGCTGGGCGTACGTGATGGTCTGGGCGCCGACGCGCTTACTCAGGTAGTAGCCGCTGCCTCCCTTGACGTTGGCCAGGTACTGGCCGTTCTTCGACGCGAAGACGTCGGGCATGTCGCCGAGCGTCTTCGGCACCACGATCTGCAGCTCGTACGCGTCGCCTCCCTGCGGCACGAGCTGGCCGCGGATGCCCTGGAAGGCCGCCCGCGTGCTCAGCGCCGACGTGGCCGACTGCCCGGCGAACGCGAGCCCCGCCTCGTTGGGGTGCAGCGAGGTCGGCGTCGCACCGGAGAGTCCGTTGATCGTGAGCGGTGCGATGTACGGAGCGCCGGCCGCCGAGCAGGCCGTGTGACCGGCCGCCACCGTCAGCTGGGAGAGGTACTCGACGCCCGCGTCCTCCGCCGCCCGGTCGAACTGCACGTCCATCGCGCGCTGGATGGAGTTCATCCACTCGAGGTCGCTCGTGACGAACGGGAAGCTCGTGCCCTGGAAGGTGAGCTTGGAGTAGCAGCCTCCGGCCGGCGTGTGCGCCGCGTCGGGCATCAGCGGAAGGTAGCCGACGACCATGATCCGCGCGGCCGGGTACGTGGAGCGCAGTTTCGCCAGCGTCGCGGCGAACTTCGGCGTCACCTCGTTCGTCAGCTTCGCCAGCACGTCGTCCGTGCCGTTCGCGGTGTGCTTCGCCTTGCAGGACGCGTCGCCGCCGGTGAGCGGGCCGGCGGGCGAGACCGCGAGGCACTGGGTGAGGATGGGCGCGAAGCCGAGGTCGTTGCCGCCCATGGTGAGCGTGATCAGCGAGATCGAGTCGGCGGGTGCGCTCGCCTGCGGCGCCCGGCCGGCCGCCGACGTGGTGAACACGTCGTCGAGCACGGCCCCGCTGCAGGTGTTGTCGGTGAGTGTCAGCCCGAGGTTCTCGGCCACCTGCGAGGGGTAGTTGTGCGCCGACTGCAGACAGGCGGCGTCCGCTCCCTTCACCCCGCCGATCGCCTGCCCGGCGGCGTAGGAGTCGCCAAGAGCGAGGTAGCCCTTCGGCGCGGCGCTGGCGGCCGTCCCGGTGAGCAACGAGAGCGCGACGGCGGTCGCGGCGGCCGCCGCCGCGACGAACCGCGTGCGGCGCGACCAGGGCCGGAGCCCCGTGTGTTTCCGGCGTTCGAGCATGATCCATCCCTTCGTCGTGAAGACGACTGGAGCATCGCCCTCACTCCTGTAGACGGATCAGTTCACCGTTGATAACGCGGAATACAGAAATTCGTTGTTCTCAGTCGAAGAGGCGCCGGAACACGTTCGTGTCGGCGAGGTCGATGAGCTCGTCGCCACGGCCGTTCATGATGGTCCGCAGGGCGTAGAGCGTGAACCCGCCGACCTGCTTGGCCGTGATCGCCGGCGGGATGCTGAGCTCCTGCCGCGCGGTCACCACGTCCACCAGCGCGGGGCCGTCGTGCGCGAACGCGTCGCGGAGGGCGCCCTCCAGCTCGTCCGGCCGCTCGACGCGCCGCCCGTAGAACCCGACCGCCTCGGCCACCTTGGCGAAGTCCGGGTTCTCGAGGCCCGTGCCGAAGGTGACGAACCCGGCCGCCTTCATCTCCACCTCCACGAAGTTCAGCGAGGAGTTGTTGAAGACGACGATCTTCACCGGAAGCTTGTTCTGCCGGAGGGTGAGCAGCTCGCCGAGCAGCATGGCGAGCCCGCCGTCGCCGGCGAGCGCCACCACCTGCCGCCCCGGGAACGCGGTCTGCGCCCCGATCGCCTGCGGCAGCGCGTTGGCCATGCTGCCGTGGGTGAACGACCCGATCAGCCGCCGCTTGCCGTTCATGTGCAGGTAGCGGGCCGCCCAGACCACCGGCGATCCGACGTCCGGGATGAACACCGCGTCGTCGGAGGCCAGCTCGCTCACCAGCCGCGCGACGTACTGCGGGTGGATGGGCGTGCGGTTGCGGTCGTTGACGGCCAGGTCGTCGAGGCTCTTGCGGGTCTTGGCGTAGTGGGCCAGCGACGAGTCGAGGTGCTTGCGGTCGGTGCGCTGGTCGAGCAGCGGGAGCAGCGCCTCCACCGTGTCCTTGACGCTGCCGACGAGGCCGAGGTCGAGCGGGACGCGCCTGCCGAGGTTCTCGCCGCGGATGTCGACCTGGACGATCTTCGCCTTCGACGGATAGAACTGCTGGTACGGGAAGTCGGTGCCGAGCATGAGCAGCGCGTCGCACGACTCCATCGCGCGGTAGCCGGAGGAGAAGCCGAGCAGTCCGGTCATGCCGACGTCGTACGGGTTGTCGTACTCGACGAACTCCTTGCCGCGCATGGCGTGCACGATCGGGGCCTTGAGGGCGCCCGCGATCTCGACCAGCTGCGCGTGCGCGCCCTCGGCGCCCGCGCCGGCGAGGATCGTGACGCGCTTCGCGGAGTTCAGGATGTCGGCGGCGGCGGCCAGCTCGGGATCGGTGGGCCGGGTCACGCGCGGCGAGAACGTGATCGGGGCCGACTTCTTGCGGCCCGCGCTGTCGGCCAGGAAGATCTCGCCGGGGACGACCACGACGGCGACCCCGCGGCGCTCGACCGCGGTGCGCATCGCGATCTCGAGGATGCGCGGCATCTGGTCGGCCTGGCTGACCAGCTCCGTGTAGACCGCGGCCTCGCGGAAGAGCTCCTGCGGGTGCGTCTCCTGGAAGTAGCCGCTGCCGATCTCCGCTCCGGGGATCTGCGCGGCGATGGCGAGCACGGGGACACGGCTGCGGTTGGCGTCGTACAGGCCGTTGATGAGGTGGGTGTTGCCGGGGCCGCAGCTGCCCGCGCACACCGCGAGCTCTCCGGTCAGCGCCGCCTCCGCCGAGGCCGCGAACGCCGCCGCCTCCTCATGCCGCACGTGCTCCCAGCGGATGGCGCCGCTGCTGCGGCGGAGCGCATCCGTGAAGCCGTTCAGCGAGTCGCCGGGAATGCCGTAGACGCGGCTCACCCCGGCATCCTGGAGGATCTCGACGATGGTGTCGGCGACAGTCGGCATGCGGTGCTCCCTCGGCTCGGTCGATGATGGTCCGAGCGCACGGAGCGCACCCGGCAAGCCCAACGCTACGCTGTGCGAGCAGATCATCCATCCCGCGCACGGGAACTGTGCGTTAACGTGAGGGCCATCATGGTGAAGCAGGAGCGGGCGCACGTCACACGCGGGACGATCGTGGCGGGTGCCGCCGCGGTGTTCGGCCGCCGGGGCTACGGCCTCGCCTCCATCGCGGACATCGCCACGGAGGCCGGCGTCACCAAGGGCGCTCTGTACTTCCACTTCCCGTCGAAGGACGACCTGGCGCGCGCCGTCATCGCCGAGCAGCACGCGCGGACGATGACGATTGCGGCCCGCGTGGTCGACGAGGGGCGGCCGGGGCTGGAGACGATGGTGCTGCTCAGCGTCGCGCTCGCACGGCAATTGCTGACCGACCCCGTGGTGTCGGCCGGCATCCGGCTGACGACGGACGTGTCGCTGTTCGACCCGCCGGTGACCGAGCCCTACGAGGACTGGCTGCACACGGCCGAGTCCCTGTTCCGCCGCGCGGCCGAGGAGGGCGACCTGCGGCCGGAGATCGACACGACGATGCTCGCGAGCGTCGTGGTGCCGGCGTACACCGGCATCCAGCTGGTCTCGGAGACTCTGACGCACCGGGCCGACCTGCTCGCGCGGGTCAGGGACCTGTGGACGGTGCTGCTGCCCGGGATCGTGCCGCCGGCCGAGTTCGAGCGGCTGCGGTCGCTGACGGAGCTCGTGCGCTGAGTCCGCGGCCTTCGCGTCGCAGCCGACCCGGCCGCAGCGCCCCCAATCCGCTACGGCCGCGCCGGGAGACATCCCGAGTCTACCCCCGGAACCGGACGATCGGTATGGACTCTCAGGCTCGGCCTCCGGGTGCAGCGGCGGCCGTCCCGTAGACTGGCGGCCGGGGAGCGCCGGCGACGGCCGGAGCTGCAGTGGGGAAGGTCGGGAATGGCGTCTCGGGGCAAGAAGCAGAAGAAGCGCGCGACGATGCGGCTGGTCTACATCGACTTCTGGTCCGCCCTGAAGATCTCGTTCCTGGTGAGCATCATCGTGGCCGTGATCACGGTCGCCCTGGGGCTGGGCGCGTGGTGGCTGCTCGACCGCTTCGGCGTGGTCGGCTCGGTGAGCGCCTTCCTGGCCGACATCGCCGGCGACCAGGGCGCCGCGCTGGTCGCGGGACTGACGTTCTCGAACGTGATGACCTTCACGCTGGTCGTCGCGCTGCTCGAGGTGATCGTGGTGTCCGCCCTCGGCGCGATCTTCGCCGCCCTCTACAACCTGGCCGTGCACGTCGTGGGCGGCTGGAAGGTCACCTTCGGGAGCGACTGAGCTCCAGTCCCCCGACCAGCAGCCCAACGCCGAACGCGAAGGCAGCAGCCGGGTCGTCCTCGTCGAGCGGCGACGTCTCGGCGTCGGCGAGCACGCCGAGGGAGTCGTACTGCAGCCGCTGCTGCTCGTGCGAGACGTGACCGAGCACGAAGTGCAGGAGCGCGGTCGCCGCGCGACGTGAGGTCTCCTCGTCGAAGCCGCCCAGCGCCACCGCCCGGGCCAGGCGCTCCACAGTCTCGGGCGAACCGAGCCCGAGGGCGAGCGTGCTGGAGACGACTTCAGCGCCGTCGCGGTAGGCGAGCAGCGCGTCGCGCAGGGCGTCGGCTTCGGCGCGCACGGCGGCCTGCCACGGAGCGACGTCTGGCTGAGCCACGGGGCGGCGGGCCGCAACGATGCGGTCGGCGACCTCGGCCAGCATCGACTGCTTGTTCGGGAAGTGATGGTATAGCGCGCTCGGCTGCACATCCAGCGCCGACGCAAGCCGCCGCATCGTGAGGTCGGGCAGGCCGAGGTCATCGAGGATGCGAAGGGCCGCCTCCGCCACGTCGTCGCGCGAGTGCCGCCGTCCGGTTTCGTTCCCTGCCATCTCGTCAGTATAGTGAACGCTGTTCAGGTGAACACCGTTCAGGTAAGGATGCGCCCGTGACCCTCTCGACTCCCACCCGACGCCGGCTCGACGCCACCGACCTCGCCCGCGTCGCCGTCTTCGCGGCGATCGTCGCCGTTCTCGGCCTCCCCGGCGGCATCAGCGTCTTCGGCTCCGTGCCGATCACGGCGCAGACACTCGGCGTGATGCTGGCCGGCGCCATCCTGGGCCCGTGGCTCGGCGCCCTCTCGATGGCGGTCCTCCTGGCGCTCGTCGCCCTCGGCCTGCCCCTGCTCTCCGGCGGGACGGGCGGCCTGGGCGTGTTCGTCGGCCCGACCGCCGGCTACCTGTTCGGCTGGATCGTCGGGGCGTTCGTCATCGGGCTCATCGTCCACGCGGGCAACCGCAGGCCGGTGTGGTGGCGCACGCTCCTCGGGATGGTCGTGGGCGGCATCCTCGTCGTCTACGCCTTCGGGGTGCCGGTGACGAGCCTGGTGCTGCGGCTGCCGCTCGACGTGATCGCGAAGTCGAGTCTCGTGTTCGTACCGGGCGACCTGGCCAAGGCCGTGATCGCGACCGCGATCGTGATGACGCTGGTGCGGGCGTACCCGCGGGCCTTCCGACGGAACTGGGTGACGCCGCGCGGCGCGGCTGCGCCGGAGGCGGAGGCTGCCGTCGCCCCGGCGTCGGAGGCGTCCGAGCCGCGGGTGCCGTGACCTCGCGCGCTCTGCTGCTCGACGGGGTCGGCGTGCGCCTGGGCGAGGTCGACGCCCTCCGCGGCGTCGACCTCGACCTCGACGCGCGAACGGTCGCCGTCGTGGGAGAGAACGGCTCGGGCAAGTCGACCTTCGCGCGCCTCGCCGCGGGCTTGGTGGCGCCGACCGCGGGCACCGCGCGCATCCTGGGTCTCGATCCGGTGCGGCAGGCAGCCGAGCTGCGCCGCCGCGTCGCCGTGGTGTTCAGCAACCCGGACGCGCAGATCGTCATGCCGACGGTCGCCGAGGATGTCGCCTTCTCGCTTCGTCCCGACCGGCTCGGCCGGGACGAGACACGGCGACGGGTGCAGGAGACGCTCGCACGCTTCGGGCTGTCCGAGTTGCGGGAGCGGTCATCGCACGAGCTCTCCGGCGGCCAGAAGCAGCTGCTCGCCCTCGCCGGCGCGTTCGTGCGCCGTCCCGAGCTGGTGATCGCCGACGAGCCGACCACCTACCTCGACGCACGCAACGCGCGACTCGTGGCCGACCACCTGCTGGCGGACGCCGGTCATCGGCTCGTGCTGGTCACGCACGACCTCGCCCTGGCGGCTCGCTGCGACGCGGCCGTCCTGTTCGCGGGCGGGCGCGTGGAGGCGGTCGGGCGTCCGGCCGACGTCATCGCCGAGTACGAGGCGGTGCTCGCGTGCTGAGCCTGTACCGGCCGGGGGACGGCATCCTGCACCGGATGCCCGCCGGTCCGAAGCTGCTGCTCCTGCTGGCACTGGTGCTCGCGGTGTCGCTCCTTCCATCGTGGTGGTGGTCGGCCGCCGTGGCCGCCGGCGTGGTCGTCGTCGTCTACGCGTGTGCGGGGCTGGGCGACGGGCTGCTCGGAATGCGCGAGCTGGCGCGCCAGACGCTCGCGCTCCGCTGGCTGATCGTCATCACCCTCGGCTTGCAGTCGATCCTCCTCGGGCCGGAGGCGGCGGTCGCGAACACGGCGCGGGTCACGGCGGCGGTGCTATTGGCCGGCCTGGTGTCGCTGACCACCCGCCTGACCGACCTCCTGGACGCGGTGGAGCGCGGGCTGCGCCCCCTCGACCGCCTCGGCCTCGACTCCGAGCGCGCCGCTGTGCTGCTGACCGTGACCTTGACGACCGTGCCCGTCGTCGCCCGCCTCGCCGGCGACGTGCGGGAGGCGCAGCGGGCGCGTGGCGCGCGCCCGGGGTTACGCTTCTTCGCGGTGCCCTTCCTCATCCTCTCGCTCAAGCACGCCGACCAGCTCGGCGAGGCCCTGGCCGCGCGGGGCGTGCGATGACCGGCCGGCCGCGCGTGCTCGGACCGGTCGTCGACGACGCGACCCGCTGCATCCACTACCGGACGCCGCTCGACGTCGTCGCGCTGAAGTTCGCCTGCTGCGGCGAGTACTACCCGTGCCACCTCTGCCACGCCGAGGCGGCCGGCCATCCGGCCCGGCAGTGGCCGCGGTCGGACCGCCGCGAGCACGCCGTGCTGTGCGGCGTCTGCGGGCACGAGCTGACCATCGCGGAGTACCTGGAGGTGGACGCCTGCCCGCGCTGCGCCGCCGCGTTCAACCCCGGCTGCAGCCTCCACGCGCACCTGTACTTCGAGGTCTGACCCGACTCAGCCGTCGAGAAGGGAGGAGCCGGCGGGTCTGCCAGCCGCGGAGTTCCTCCCTTCCCCGCAGTCGACGGCGTGTCGCCGGCCGACCTCCTCCGTTTCCGGCCGTCGTCGAGAAGGGAGGAGCTGCGGCCCGGATCGGCGGTGTGGCGCGCCGAGCGGCGGAGGATCGCGAAGGAACCGCGTCACTCCTCCTCCGTTCTCCACTGCTCCGGGAACGCGGAAACGCCGGGCGCGCCATCAGCGCGCCCGGCGTCCGCCGCGTTCCGGCTAGAACCAGCCGAAGATGCGGTCCAGCAGGTCGAGCAGCCAGTCGAGCACCGGGATGCCGGTGTGCGGCTTGTCGGCCTTCACCTTCAGTGTCGTCCAGCCGATCACGTCGCCCGTCGCGCTCTGCACCGACAGCTTGTGCTGGCCGTTGCCCGCGTCCTTCGGAAGCGTGAGCTTCAGGACGCCGTCCGCCGGCACCTGCACCCAGCCGCCGCCGACGTTCTGCGCCGGCGAGTACAGCCAGACGGAGACCCACTCGCCCGCGTGCGCGGCGCCCACGGTGACGCGGATCGCCTCACCCGGCTTGTAGGTGTCCTTGTCGACGGTCACCTTGTCCTCGAGCGCCTTCTTGAGCGCCGACTCCTTGGCGGCCTTGGGGTCGGTGCCCGGCTTCGGGTTCGACGGGGCGTCGGCCACGGCGAGCGGGACGCGCACGACCGTTCCCGAGTCCGGCGCGGTCAGCACCAGCGTGCTGGCGCCTGCCGCATCCGCCGGGACCGTGAAGGTCACCGTCGCGTTGCCCGCGGCGTCCACCGGGGCGGAGCCGAGAGCGGCCGAGCCGTTCCAGGTGAGGTCCAGCTTCGTGTTGGCCGGGCTGCCGAGCGAGGTCAGGTTCAGCTTGGACACCTGGAGGGTGACCTGCTGGCCGCGCTGCAGCGTGCCGGTCGGCACCCCGCTGACGCCGACGCCGAGCTTCGCGAAGCTGGGCGAGAGCGGGCTGTTCTTCTGGATGTAGGAGATCCAGGCGTCCCGGTCGATCAGGCCGGAGTCCTTGGTGTCCTTCCCTGCCGCGAAGGCGCGGAAGTTGTCACCGCCCTGGAGCAGGAAGGAGAACGACCCGATGCGGTACGACTTCGCCGGGTCGATCGGCTTCCCATTCACGATGATGCTCGTGATGCGGTCGCCCTCGGCGCGGCCGGCGTCGTACGTGTACGAGACGTTCTTCGACAGCCCCAGGTTGAGGAACGGCCGGCTCGGCACGGTGCCGTCGGCGTTGCGCTGCCACTGCTGCTCGAGCGCCTGCTTGAACTGGGCCCCGGTGAGGGTCGTGGTCCACAGGTTGTTCACGAACGGCAGCACCGCGTTGGCCTGGGCGTAGGTGACGCTGCCGTCGGTGCCGTAGAGCAGCTCCGCACGGAGGCCGCCCGGGTTGACGACGCCGATCTCGGCGCCACCGAGCTCCGCCGGCGACAGGGTCGACAGCAGGGAGTCGGCGACGAGGTTCCCGAGGGTGGACTCGCTCATCCGGTCATCGCGCGCACCGTTCAGGTAGGCGGTGGTGATGTCCTTCGTCACCGAGCCGACCTTCTGGTTGCCGATCACGGCCGCATCCGCGAGCGCCTTGTCGACGATCGTCTTGACCGCCGCGACCCGCGGGTACGCGGCGACGAGGGCGGTGTCGGCGTCCGTCGTGCGGGCGACGTTGCGGGCGGTGTAGGCGGTGACCGCGTCCGACTCCGGGTCGACCGTCAGCGTGATCTGGCCGATGTTCTCGCCATAGCTGCCGGTCTGGAGGATCGGGCGGGTCTTGCCGGAGACACCCGGGATCGGGGCGTCCCACGCGTACTGCTTGTGCGTGTGACCGGTGAAGATCGCCGAGACCTTCGCACTCGTCTTGGTGACGATGTCGGCGAACGCTCCGCCCGCCGCCACCTCCTGGTCGAGCGTCGCACCCTCGGGCGTGCCGAAGCCGGCGCCCTCGTGGTACTCGGCCACGATCACATCCGCCTCGCCGTTGGACGGGTCGCCGTCGGTGAGCTGGCCGGCGACGCGGTTGACCGCATCCACCGGGTCGCCGAAGTCGACCGTCGAGACTCCGCCGGGCGAGACCAGGGTCGGGGTCTCCTCGGTGACCGCGCCGATGACGCCGACCGTCAGGCCGTCGACCTGGAAGGTCGCGTACTCGGGCAGCGCCGGGTCCTTCGTGCCCTTCTTGTAGACGTTCGCGCCGAGGTAGGAGAACGCCGCGGCGTCCTTCACACGCCCGGTCAGGTCGGCGTAGCCCTTGTCGAACTCGTGGTTGCCGACCGCGCTCGTCTTGAGGTCGAGGGCGTTCAGCACGTCGATCGTCGGGATGTCGCCGGCCGAGGCCGAGGCGAACAGGGAGGCGCCGATGTTGTCGCCCGCGGAGAGGAAGAGCGAGTTGGCCTCGCCCGCCTCTGAACGGAGCTTCTCGATCGTGCCCGCGAACTTCACGGTGTTGGCGTCGATCCGGCCGTGGAAGTCGTTGATGTTCATCAGGTTGAGCGTCACCGGCTTCGGCAGGAGCCCGAGCCCCACGACGATCGGGTCGTGGTCGGAGGACCGGTACGGTCCTGGCTCGTAGAAGTTCGTGACGTTGTAGTTGTAGCGGCTGTACTCCAGCGCCACCGACTCGCCCGAGTTGATGTTCCAGACGTCCGCGCCGGTGATCGTGCTGTTCAGCGCGGGCGAGGCGAGCACGTGGTCGAGGGAGCCGACCGTGCCGCCGAAGGAGTACGTGGCCTTCGACGTGCGGGTGCTGACCTGGTCGACGTAGCCGGCGTCGGTCAGGACCTTGATCGGGTCCTCCTTCAGGTACGCGTTGAAGTCGCCGATGAGGAGCACCTTGTCGGTCTTCAGCGCCGCCTTGCGCTCGTCGGCGAAGGCCACCAGGGCCTGCGCCTGCTTGACGCGCGAGGCGTTCGAGGCGCCCTGTCCGTCGCCCTGGTCCGCGTCGGCGCCCGAGCCGGAACCCTTCGACTTGAAATGGTTCACGATCGCGAGGAACGCCGTGGAGTCCTTCGCGCCGACCTTCTTGAAGGCCTGCGCGAGCGGCTGTCGGGCATTGGAGAAGGCCGGGTCGTCGAGGATCTTCGACGCGCCGACCGGCTCCGCGGTCGCCTTCTTGTAGATGAACGCGGTGCGGATGACGTCCTCGGTCGCCGGCAGTGCCGACGGGGACTTCACGTAGCCCCAAACCTCTCCGCCTGCGGCCGCATTGAGCGCCGCCACGAGGGTGCTGAGGGCGGAGTCGCGGTCCTCGCCGAAGCGGGCCGAGTTCTCGATCTCCTCCAGCGAGACGACGTCCGCCGTGAGGCCGTTGATGGCCGAGACGATCTTGTCCTGCTGGCGCTTCAGATTCTCCGCGTTCGCGGCACCGCGGGCGTCGCAGCCGCTGTTGACCGTGATGGGGTTGCCGTCGCGGTCGGTGTAGAACGTGCAGCCGGTCAGCTGGTCACCGGTGGTGGTGAAGTAGTTGAGCACGTTGAAGGTCGCCAGGCGCAGGTCGCCTCCGACGTTCTCCGGGGCCGCCGCTCGGGTGTTGGTGAACGTCACCGGCTGGACCGCGTCCGCGTTCGCCGGGGTCAGCTCGCTGGTCGGCTGGAACTTCCACGTGTTGTTGCGGTAGTCGAGGATGACCGGCTTGGTGAACGCGACCGGGGCGCCCACGCGCACCGGGTTCGTGACCGACAGGTAGGGCAGCGGCTTCGACTTGTTCGCGTTGCTGAGGAAGTTGGTCGACGCGCCGTCGTCGAGCGTGACCGCGCGCGCCGCGTTGTCGGCGACGACGGCGGTGTACTCCGCGGTGCCGGGGCGCGCGGCCTCGGTCGGCTGCACGAGCGGCTTGTCGCCCGCCGCAAGACCGATCTCGCCGTACTGGTTCGCCGAGTAGACGTCGGTGACGGTGAACGCGCCCTGCGGCGCGATCAGCATGCCCTCCAGGCTCTCGCGCTGCGCCGCGGTCGCGGGCAGGCCGACGGTCGCCGGCACCGGTGCGGTGACGGTCGAGGCGTCGAGCTTGGTCACACCGGTCGCGGTGATCTCCGTGAGCCCGTTGAACTCGCTGACCGCTCCGGTGACCTTCACGTAGTCGCCCGCGGCGACCTGTCCGGCGAAGGACGAGCCGAAGACGAAGACGGCGTCGGACGCGGTGTGCGTCGCGAGGTCGACCGCGCCGCCGGTGCCCGGGGTCTGGATGTAGAAGCCGTTGAAGCCGCCGGTCGCGTACTGCGCGGTCACGACGCCGGAGGTGGTCACCGTGGTTCCCGCCTTCGGGCTTGTGTCGCCGGTGCCCTGGATCTCGGCGATCGGGAGGGTGTCTCCCGGGGTGCCGGGGTCGCCGGTCCCGGGGTCTCCCGTGCCCGGGTCGCCGGGCGCCGACGCCGCGTTCTGCGGGGTGATCGTCGCGCTCAGGGTGAAGTCGGCGCTGTTGTCGTCCGTGTCCTTCGCGCTCGTGCGCACCAGCGACTTCACGTCGGTGTTGCCGCTGGGTGCGGTCGCCTTCGCGGTCTCGAACGTGTTGGAGGTGCCGTAGCCGAGGAGATCGGCGACGCTCGCGTTCCCGGTCACCGAGCCGGTCGGCAGCGTGAGGGCGGAGGCCGTCTTGGCCAGGATCAGCGTGCCCGTCGTGCCGCTGGGGTTCAGGGCGTTGCTCGCCAGGTCCGGCGTCGGCAGCGCCTGGCCGTTCGAGCCGTTGGAGCCGCCGCCGACGAGGTAGTAGCCCTTCGCGCCGATCGAGCCGGTCAGCGGCACGACGCCGGTGGAGGCCGCCGTGCCGGTCGCGGGGCGGTACTGCAGGCTCCAGCCGGCCAGGCTGACCGCGCTGTCGCCCGGGTTGTAGAGCTCGACGAACTTGTTCGTGAAGGCCGCCCCGGCGCTGCCGCCGGAGAGGTAGGCCTCATTGATGACGACACCGCTGCCGTCCGTGCTGGCGAACGCGGGGGTCGCGACGAGCGCACCGGCCGCGAGGCCGGCTCCCGCGATGGCGGCGGCCGCGGCGCGCGCCAGCCTGCCGAATCTGGTTGACATTGTTCTCCTCGGTCGGTGAGGTGCGTGTGGGATGGTCCGCGGCCAACGTAGAGAATCCGTCGAACGGGACTGTTTCTCGTGTGTGAACGTACAGAAAACTCGTTCAGGGGTAGACCGCTCATTTGAGCACCGACCGGGTGACGTTCGCGATGCGCCATGATGAGAGGCATGCGGATCGACGAGATCGCCCACTTCCGGGCCCTGGCAGCGGAGGGCCATCCGGCCCTCGCCGCCGAGACCCTCGGCGTCTCGCAGTCGACCCTCACGCGCTCGCTGGCCCGGCTGGAGCAGGAGATGGGCGTCGAGCTGTTCGAACGCCGCCGCGGGCACCTGGAGCTGAACCAGTACGGCGAGATCCTCCTCGCCCACGCGGTCCGGGCCGAGTCGGAGCTGGAGAACGCCCGCGCCCGCATCGCGGCCCTGCGGGACCCGTCCGGCGGGACCGTGTCCATCGGCTACGTGTCGTCGTTCGGCGGCTGGCTCATCCCGCGCGTGATCAGCGAGTACCGCGCGCTGTTCCCCGACATCCGGTTCGTGCTGAGCGGCGGGACGGCCGACACCGTGCTCGACGCGCTGCGCGACGGCGCGACGGACGTGGCGTTCCTCAGCCCCGACCCGCGCGATCCCGAGATCGAGTGGCTGCCGCTCACCGCCGAGCGGCTCGTGCTCGGCGTGCCCGAGGGGCATCCGCTCGCCGAGCGGGATGCCGTGAGCGTGCCCGACCTCGAGCCCTACGACCTCGTCGCGCTGCGCACCGGGTCCGGCCTCCGGCACATCGCCGACGCCTACTTCGCCGCCCACGGGGTCGTGATGGATCCGGTGATCGAGGTGAGCGAGCTCTCCACGCTGCGCGGACTGGTGCGGGACGCGGTCGGGGTCGCCCTCATCCCGGACACCCCGGCCGAGCCCGGGATCGTCGCGGTGCCTCTGCGGGACGAGGCGACGCGCGTGATCGGCCTCGCCCGCAACCGCACCCGGTCGCAGTCGGCCGCGGCGGAGCAGTTCGCCCGCTTCGTGCACGAGGAGCTCGACTCCCTCGGCTGAGCCCCGTCGAGGGGTCGTCACGGCGCTGGCCCACCGGCAATGGAGGACACGCCACGTCACGAAAGACGCACAGGTCGCTCCCATGCGATTGACTGTGCCCGCTCCACCTCACCGACCACGTGGCTTGGAAAGGACTCCCCGTGACGTCTCCGCAGTATCAGCCCGCACCGCCCGCACAGAGCGGCGCCGGCGAGACCCCGCTCTGGGCCCCGCTGTACGGCGCCTCGCTCCCCCAGGCGTTCCAGCGTTTCTTCAAGAAGTACGCGGACTTCAGCGGCCGCGCCAGCCGCAGCGAGTACTGGTGGTGGTACCTCGTCAGCTTCCTGGTCACGGTCGCCCTGGAGCTGCTGGCCCTCGCGCTGGGCGGCCGGGGCACTTTCGTCAACGCCGACGGGGCGTCGACGCCCGGCCCCTTGTTCTGGGTGCCGAGTCTGCTCATCCTCGTGTGGACCTTCGGGACGCTGGTGCCGTATCTCTCGCTCACCTGGCGCCGCCTGCACGACGCCAACCTGCCGGGGCCGCTGTTCTTCCTCGGCTTCATCCCGTTCGTCCTGCTCATCCTCACGCTGCTGCCCTCCAAGCCCGAGGGCGCGCGCTTCGACCGCCCTCGGGCCTAGCGCTGACCGGGCCGGCGCCTCAGCAGGAGTCGGCCCACAGCCGGCGCGGCCGCTCGGGGTCGGTGTCGTCAAGCAGGACGGACGCGACCTCGCGCGGCGCGCCGAGCGGGTCCTTCTGGCCGGTCGTGACGAACGACCAGTCAGGGCTCCGCTCCGGGTCGTGCTCGACCCACAGCGAGAAGTTCCAGAAGCCGCGGAAGTCCGGCCCGAGCAGCCCGGGGCCGTCGACGACGAGCACCGCGTCGCGCGACCGGAACGCGCCGACCACGTCCGTCCGGAAATCGTCGGCGCCGGTCTCCAGCGAGCGCGTCGTCCGCTCCGCCTCCTGGCCCGCGTCGCGCAGCGCCGCCGCGAACCCGTCGGCGATCCGGCCGGGATCGGCGTCCGGCACCCCGGTGACCGCGACGAACCGGGGTCCGTGCGTGTAGTGCTGCAGGAACTCCCGGGCCACCTCCGCGAAGAACTCCCGCGTCCCGGTGCCTACTCCGCCCGTCTCGCTCATCGCGCTCCCTCCGTCGTCGTCCGACATCCGGAACGCTACGCGCCCGCCGCCCATTCCGGCACCGCGCGCCGACGCTCAGTCGTTGCGGTCGAGCCGCCCGATCGACTTCCCCGACGAGTCGTACATCGTCATGATGTTGCCGTCGACGGTGCCCTTCTCGGCCTTCGACATCCACGTGTCCACGTCGCTGCACTGCTTCTGGGTCATGGCCACCGTGCCGAGCTCGATCGTGTTGCCGGAGATGGTGCCCTTTCCGGTCATCGTGTTGCAGCCGTCGGAGCCACTGTAGGAGCCGTCGGAATTGACGATCAGGTTCGGCTGCCCCGGATCGGTGCTGCCCCACTTGCCCGAGACGTCCGTGCCGCCCTGCGGGCTGGTGCACGCCGTGAGGAGCAGGGCGGCGAAGAGGGCCGCCAGTCCGGCCGTGCGCATCCTGTTCATGGCCCCGGAGGCTACGCGCGGCAGGGACGCGGTGGCTAGACACGATCGACGGACGCCCTGAGTGTTCCCTGCGACCCCTGCCCAGCGGCCGAATCGCGATATATCGTGTCAGCACGGACCTGTCACCGTGTGGGGAGGAGCAGCGCATGAACGTCGCACCCGAGGAACCGTTGCGGCCCCCGGAGGCCGTGCCCGAGCTGCCGGAGGACCAGGCCGTCGGCATGGTCGCCGTATCGCCCGAGCGCGAGGCGGAGCTCGAGACGCGAGCGCGCGACTTCATCCGAGAGCTCGCCGCCGCCGAGCCGGGCAGCGAGGCCTTCACCCGCAAGATCATCGGCTTCTCGCACCTCGGCGACGCCGAGATGCGCGCGTCGAGCGACGCCTCCCGGCAGCTGCTCGACCGGCCCGCCGCGTCGCTCGCCGCCGCCCGCGGCAAGCAGATCAAGACGGACCCGCAGTACGGGGTCATCCGGACGCTGCAGGAGCTCCGAGCCACGGTCAGCGACTTCGACCCCCAGCACCTCACCGGCCGCAACCGGATGCTCACGCGGATGCCCGGCGGCCGCCGCCTGCGCGCCTACGTGCAGCGCTTCGAGTCGGCGCAGAAGCAGCTCGACGGCATCGTCGCCGCGCTCGACCACGGCGAGGAGTGGCTGCGCCGCGACAACGTCGAGATCGAGAAGGAGCGCGCGGCACTCTGGAAGACGACCGAGCGGCTCAACGAGTACGTCGTGCTGGCCGCCGCGCTCGACCGCGCCACCGTCGAGGCCGCAGCGGACCTGCGCATGACCGACCCCGACCGCGCGACGCTGCTGGAGAAGGAGGCGCTGTTCCCCATCCGCCAGCGCCGCCAGGACCTGACCACCCAGATCGCCGTCTCCGTGCAGGCCTACCTCGCGCTCGACGTGATCAAGAAGAACAACGTCGAACTCATCAAGGGCGTCGACCGGGCCAAGACCACCACCGTCTCCGCACTGCGCACCGCCGTCGTGGTCGCGCAGGCGCTGGAGAACCAGCGCCTGGTCATCGACCAGCTGTCCGCGCTGCACCAGAGCACGAACGCGCTCATCGGCCGCACCGGCGAGGTGCTGCGCACCCAGACCGAGCAGGTGCAGAAGGAGCAGACCTCCTCGGCCGTCGACGTGGAGGTGCTGCAGCGCGCCTTCGACGACGTCTTCGCGACCATGGACAGCATCGACACCTACCGGAACGAGGCGATCGGCAGCATGGAGCGGACGGTGGACGCTCTCGACCAGCAGATCGCGCGCTCGCGGCAGTACCTGCGCCGGTCGCGGCCGACGACGGAACGGAGGCCGTGATGCCCATGGACCGGCTGTTCCGGATGAGCTTCGCGAGCATCCATCCCCTCTACGTGGCGAAGGTGGAGCGCAAGGGCCGCAGCGCCGACGACGTCGACACCGTCATCTGCTGGCTGACCGGCTACGACCGGGACGGGCTGCGCGCCGCGATCGACGACGGCCGCGACCTCGAGACGTTCTTCGCCGAGGCGCCGCACCTGAACCCGGACGCGTCGCTGATCACCGGCGTCATCTGCGGGGTGCGCGTGGAGGAGATCGAGGACCCGCTCACGCAGCGCATCCGCTACATGGACAAGCTCGTGGACGAGGTGGCCCGCGGCAAGAAGATGTCGTCGATCCTGCGCGGCGCGAACGCGGGCGCCGCCCTGGCGGACCGCACCACCGGCCGCTAGCCTCGCACCAGGCGGCCACCGCGGCCGCGGATCGGAGGACATCGTGGACGACCTTCGCGGTTCGGCGAACGAACGCCTCGCCCGCCTCGACTCGGTGGTGGCCGGCGGCGAGACGTCGGAGGAGTGGCTCATCCGCCAGCTCCGCGCGGCCCTGCTGGAGCTCTCGGAACTGGAGCCGGTGGTCGACGCGGAGCAGGACCGGCGCGAGGACTACTGATCGGGGCCGCCCCTCAAACCCGCGCGACCCCCGCGATGTGCGTGTTGAACGGGACGAACGGCGTGCGCAGCCGGTAGCGCTCCACCTCCACCTCGGCGAACCCGGCGGCGCGGATGGCGCCCTCCAGGTCGCGCTCGCACGAGCAGCCCTCGAAGGTCCACGCCCACGGGCGGCGCAGCACGCGCTGGGTGGTGCGCGTCGCGGTGCCGTCGGGGGCGGCGACGTGCTCGGCGAAGCGGAAGGTGCCACCGGGGCGGAGGATGCGGCGCACCTCGGCGAGCGCGGCGGCCGGGTCGGCGACCGAGCACAGCACGAGCGACGAGATGACGGTGTCGGCGCTCGCGTCCGGCAGGCCGGTGCGCTCGGCGGTGCGCTCGTGGAGGTCGAGCCGGATGCCGTGGCGGCGTGCGGCGGCCCGCAGTCCGGCTTGCATGGCGCGGTTGGGTTCGATGGCGACGAGGGTCGCACCGGCGGGCAGGTACGGAAGGTTGGCGCCGACGCCGGGGCCGAGTTCGACGACCCGGTCCCCCAGCCCGGCGAAGACGCGCCGCTTGCGGGGGCCGAGTTCCGCATCCAGGTACGGGCCCATCGCCCGGAAGAACGCGGCGTTGAAGCGGCCTCGCCCGGCGTGCTGGCGGAAGCCGGTGTCGGACCCGGTGTCGGCGATGCTCTCGGTCATGCGTCCACTCTGGCCGCGCACCGCAGGCCGGGCAGGCGTGGAGTCACCCCACTTCGCCGCGGCCGGCCTCCTGCTGCTCCACGAACCAGGCTGCCACCTGCGCCCGCGACCGGAACCCGAGCCGCAGCAGGATACGCTCGACGTGCCCCTCGGCGGAGCGCTCGTCGATGCCGAGCCGGGCGGCGATCTGCCGGTTGGTGCAGCCCTCGGCGATCAGGGCGGCGACCTCGCGCTGCCGCGGGGTCAGCGTCCCCGGCGCGGTCCGTGCGACCCGCAGCCCGAGGAAGCGGCGGATGGTCGCCACCAGCTCCGGAGCGTCTCCCGCCCACGGGAGGTGCGACCGGCCCGGCAGCACCACCAGCTCCGCGCCCGGGATGCCGGCCGCGAGCGCCTCCGCCTGGGCGACGGGGGCCGCGCGGTCCAGGACGCGGTGCACCACCAGGGTCGGCGCGCGCACCGAGCCGAGCAGGTCGGAGACGTCGAGCCGGTAGCTGAGGGCGAGCAGCGCCCGCGCGGTCTGCGCGTCGGACGACTCGCGCTGGTACCGGCCGAAGCGCGCGCGGGCGGCGGCCGGGGCGTCGGGGGCGAAGATGTCGGTCAGCACGTCCGAGCCGAGACCCCAGTGCGACTCCACCAGCCCCAACACGTGCTCGCGGGCGCTCGGCGGCGACACGGCGTCGCCGGAGACCCAGCCGCCGTACAGCACGAGTCGGCGGACGGTTCCGGGATGCGCGGCTGTCCACGCCACGGCGACCAGCGCCCCGAGGGAGGCGCCGACGAGGTCGAACGGCTCCGGGCCGAGCGGCGCGACGACGGCGGCCAGCTGCTCGAGCTCGTAGTCCAGCGACGGCGGCCTCCCGGTCGCGGGCGACAGGCCGCAGCCGGCACGGTCGTAGCGGACCAGCCGGACGCCCTCGGCCATCCCCTCGAGGAAAGCCCGCTCCGGCGGCAGCTCCCAGCCCCGTTCGAGGTGACTGAGCCAGCCGGAGACGTACACGACCGGACGGCCCTCGCCGACGGTGGCGACGGCCAGCTCGGTGCCGTCGGTCGTCGTGACCCGACTCAGTCGCTGCTGCACGCGACCATTCTGGCGGGCGCGCGCCGCGGCGGCACGGGCCTTCTCGCTAGCGCGGTGCGCTCGGCAGGCCGGCGGCGAGCTCCGCGAACACCTCCACGGCGTCGTCGTGACGGGCGAGACCGGCGCTCTGCCCCATCCACAGAGACAGCAGATCCGCCTCGCCCTGCTGCGACGCCGCCCGGCGGAAGACGCCGGTGAGGATGTTCTGCAGCGGGAACGGCGCGATGGCGCCCGACCGCTCGATGGTGCGGACGGCACGGTTCGGCAGCCCGCGCGCCGAACGCCCGCTCATGGCCCGGGTCAGCACGGTCTCGTGCGCCTGCGCCGAGCGGATGCGGTCGCGGTGCACCGCGGGCGCGACCGACTGGCGGGTGGCGAGGAAGGCCGAGCCGACCTGCACGGCGCTCGCACCGAGGGCGAACGCGGCGGCCACGCCGCGGCGGTCCGCGATGCCTCCCGCGGCGATGACGGGGACGTCGACGGCGTCGACGACCTGCGGGATGAGCGAGAAGCTCCCCACCAGGCTCGACTCGGGGTCGGCGAGGAACGACGGGCGATGCCCGGCCGCCTCGGCTCCGGATGCGACCACCGCATCCACTCCACCCTCCTGCAGCGCCACCGCCTCGGGCACGGTCGTCGCGGTGCCGACCACGCGGATGCCGCGGCGGTGCGCTTCCTCGACCAGCTCGGGCGACGGGACGCCGAAGACGAAGCTCAGGACGGCTGGGCGCGCCGCGAGGGCGGCCTCCAGCTGCAGGTCGAAGCCCGGCAGCGGCGCGACCGGCCAGCCCGGGACCTCGGCGCCGGCCTCCTCGAACAGCGGGCGGAGGGCGTCGACGGCGCGGTCGTAGTCGCCGCGATCGAAGCCCTCACCCGGCGCGGCCTCGCCCGGGCGCCGGAGCGGAAGCCACAGATTGAGGGCGAACGGGCGCGAGGTCCGCTCCCGCAGCTCGCGGGCGACCTCGGCGATGCGGTCGGGCCCGAGGCCGTAGAGGCCGAAAGAGCCCAGGCCGCCTATCTCGCTGACGGTCGCGGTCAGCTCGACCGACGACATCCCGCCGAACGGGCCGAGCACGAGCGGCGTCTCGATGCCGAGCAGGCTGGTCAGATCCATCGGGAGCGTCCCTCCTTCGCCGCGAAGCCGTTGCGGTGTCGCAACTGCCGGCACGATCCTAGCGCGCGGGTCTGGCCGGGAGCCCGCCGCCGGAGCTACCCTGCGGGCGTGGACGACGACGACCCGGTGGTCAGCAACCCCGCGCACTACTCGGTGCTGTGGGAGAACGACCGCGTCCGCGTCCTGGCGTACCGTGACGAGCCGGGCGACCGGACGACAGAGCACCGGCATCCCGACTCGGTCATGGTCACGCTGACCGCGTTCTCCCGCCGCCTCGAATCCGGCGGCCGCAGCGCCGACGTCGAGCTGCCCGCCGGACAGGCGGTGTGGATCCCGGCGCAGACGCACGCGGGAAGCAACACCGGGGACACGCCGACGCGCACGATCATCGTGGAGCTGAAGGGCGGCAGCGGAGCCGAGCAGGGCGGCGCCACGCTCGGACCGACCATTCCCGGCTAGCGACCGCGGCGTCCCGTCACGTCTGCGCCTGCTCGCGCACCCGCAGACGACCCGAATCGCAGCAGTCGGCGCGGCGGCCGGGCCGCTGGTAGCATCCCGCGCATGGCCATCCACCTGGAGAATGTCGGCATCGCGGTCCGCGACCTGGAGGAGGCGATCTCGTTCTTCACCGACCTCGGGCTGACGGTGGTCGGCCGCGACACGGTGAGCGGCGAGTGGACGGACACCGCCGTCGGCCTCGACGGCAACCACGCGAACATCGCCATGCTGCAGACGCCCGATGGGCAGGGCAGCCTCGAACTGTTCGAGTACCTCCACCCGGACGCGATCGAGACGGAGCCGACGCTTCCGAACGAGATCGGGATGCACCGCGTCGCGTTCTCGGTCGACGACATCGACGAGGCGCTCGCGATCGCGGCGAAGCACGGCTGCCGTCCGCTGCGCGGTGTCGCGAACTACCGCGACATCTACAAGCTGACGTACCTGCGCGGACCGAGCGGCATCCTGGTCATGCTGGCGCAGGATCTGACGAAGGGCTGACGGAGACCGTCGCGGCCCGCGCGATCACCACCGGCAGGCGTGCGCGCAGCAGCACGTCGTGACCGACTGACCCGAGCACGACACGCTTCACGCCGCGCCGGTCGTGCGTGCCCAGCACGAGCATCCTGGCGCCGTGCGCCTCGGAGACGAGGCCGGCCGACGGCGCCGCCTCGACCACGCGCGTGCGCACGACGAGCCGGAGGTGCCGCCGGCGGGCGCGGTCGACGGCATCCTCGACGATCCGCTCCCGCACATCGCCCACCGTGGCCGGGCCGGCAGGTTGGCGCCCGTCGCGCACCGCACCCACGGCGTAGCCCGCGTACACGACCACCAGCGGCTCTCCCAGCCGCGCGGCCTCGTCGGCCGCGAAGTCCACCGCCGGCCCGGTCGGAGGCTCCCCGTCGACGCCGACGACGACCCCGTGCCCGTGACCGCGCCAGCCGTGCGGGACCGCCACCACCGTGCACGCGGCCGCGGACGCGACCCTCGCCGCGATCGAGCCGGCCAGGGCGCGCTGCGTCCGCGCGGCGGGCGGAGTGCCGACGACCAGGAGCACGGCTCCGGCGGAGGCCGTCACGACGTCGCGTCCGGCGTGCCCGACCACGACCCGGCTGCGGATCTCCGGCTCCGCGCGCGGCGGGTCGGCGTCCGCGTGCTCCAGGTGCAGTGCGGCACGGGCGCGCCGCAGCGCGTACCGCTCCTCCTCCGCGACCAGCGCACGCCCGGCGAGCGTCAGCATCCGGCCCGACTGCTCCCCGCTGTCGGCGAACGAGCGCTCGACGACGTGGATGAGCTCCAGCCTCGCCGGCATCCACGCGGCACGGGCGGCGGCCCAGTCGAGGGCGGCGCGGTGCTCCGGCTCCCCGTCCACCGCCACCATGATCGTGTCCGCCATCGGCCCCTCCGCGTGCTCGCCGTGACACGACAAACGGTAGCGTCCCGGCGCGCCCACGGCACGGTCGCGTGCCATCCCGGGCAGCCGCGGGCAGAATCGTCGCGAGCGCGCGCGACGGGGTGCGCGCCGCGACGGCGCAGCGACGGAGGAACCGTGACGAAGGTCAGGCTGGAAGCGTTCAGCGACGGCGTGCTGGCGGTCGCCATCACCCTCCTCGTGCTCGACCTGCACCTGGAGCCGAGCCGGGAGCACAGCCTGCTGGCGCAGCTGCTCGCGGCGTGGCCGTCGTTCGCCGCGTACGTCGTCAGCTTCCTCGTGATCGGCGTGATCTGGGTGAACCACCACTCGATCTTCCGGCTGACCACCTCCGTCGACCGGCTGCTGCTGTTCTGGAACCTCATCCTGCTGATGTTCGTCACGGCCATCCCGTTCACCACCTCCACGCTCTCCGGCGCCCTGGTGGAGGGCGACCCCGCCGACATCCGCGTCGCCGCCGTGCTGTACGGGGGCGTGTGCACGGGTTTCGCCGTGGCGTTCACGCTCCTGTACGGGCGCATCACGCTCGGCGCGGTGCGGGCGGGGGCGATGCAGCCTCCGGTCCGGCGTGCCGCGCTGCTGCGGTTCGGGGCGGGGACGCTGTTCTACCCGCTGCTCACCGTCATCGGCGTGCTCTACGCCCCGGCGATGCTCGTCGGGTTCGCGGCGCTGAGCGTGTACTACCTGTTCAATCAGACCGGGACGGCGGAGTCCGCGTAGCGCAGCCTCCGGTACTCCTCGTAGACGACCCGGCCGCCGAAGGTGCGCGTGCCGACCAGGGCGAGCGGCAGCCGCTGGTCGAGGTCCGGCCAATAGCGGGTGCCCCTGCCGATGACCACGGGGTAGCGGAACAGCCGGTACTCGTCGACGAGATCGAGCCGGATCGCCTCGGCGGCGAGGTCCGCTCCGCCGATCGAGACGTCGCCCTCCGCCGAGGCGAGGGCGGCCGCCACCTCCTCCTCGACCGAGCCGGTCGCCAGGCGGGCGTTGCCCTCGACCTCGGTCAGCGTGCGGCTGAAGACGACCTTCGGGAGCGCCGCCCAGCTCTCCGCGAACGCCGCGCCCGACCGCGGAGCGCGCAGGGACGGGTCGGTGTCCCACACGCGCATCGTCTCGTACAGCCGGCGCCCCAGCAGGTAGCCGCCCAGCCGCGCCACCTGCCCGGCCTGGAAGCGGAACTGCTCGTCACCCGGCGCCGTGAAGTCGAACGCGCCCTCGTCGTCGGCGATGAAGCCGTCGGCCGAGACCCCCATCGAGTAGATCAGCACGGGATCACGGTAGTGCGCGGCAGGCGCGGAATGAAGCCTCCGCTCGTATAGTGCAGATAGCGGAGGGAGCGACATGGCCAGGCACAGGCGGGAGCAGGAGGCGTCCGACGCCGCGGAGGCGGAGGCCCTCGCGGCCGTCCGCGCGACCGAGTCCGACGACTCGTTCGTCGACGCCGACGAAGAGCTCGAGGCCGACGAGGAGCGCGACTAGCGCCCTGCCGCAGCCGTCAACTCCTGAGTTCTTCGCGTTCTCGGCGGCGTGTCGGTCGAACAAGTCCGGAGCTGATGGCGGGGAGGTCCGGACGGTCGATCAGGTGAGGCGGACGATCGGTCGGGTGCGGCAGACCGGCCGCCGCCAGACTGAGGGCATGAGCGTCGAGACCTCCCCCGTGCCGGACACCGCCTCCGTTCCCGCCGTCAAGCCCGAAGGCCGGGCGTCGTGGGGCGGGGTCGTCGCGCTGATGGCCGGCGTGTTCGCGCTGGTGACCGCGGAGTTCCTCCCGGCCAGCCTGCTGTCGCCGATCGCCTCCGGCCTTCACATCACCGAGGGGACGGCGGGGCAGGCTGTCACGGCCACCGCCCTGATCGGCGTCGTCGCGGGCCCCGCGATCGGGCCGCTGTTCCGTCGCCTCGACCGGCGCACCCTCCTGGTCGGGCTCGCGCTGCTGGCGGCGCTGTCCAACATCCTGGTCGCCACCGCGCCGCAGTTCTGGGTGCTGCTCGTCGCCCGCGTGCTGCTCGGGATCGCGATCTCGGGCTTCTGGTCGATGGCCGTCGCCGTCGCCGCGCAACTGGTGCCGCCCGCCCACCTCGGCCGGGCGATGATGATCGTCAACACGGGCGTCTCGCTCGCCACCGTGGTCGCCGTGCCACTCGGCGCGTTCCTCGGCGCCCTCTGGGGCTGGCGTGCGGTGTTCGTGCTGGTGGCGGTCATGTCGGTCGCCGCGGCCGTCGCGCAGCGGTTCCTCCTGCCGCGGGTGGCGCCCGCCCAGGGCTCCGGAGTCCGGGCGCTCTTCGGGGCACTGCGGTCGCCGGTCATGCTCGTCGGGCTGCTCGGGATCGCGCTGCTCGCCGGGGGCCACTTCGCCGGCTTCACCTATATCCGGCTGGGGGCGGCCGACATCCCGGGCCTGACCACGGCCGGCCTCGCCGCGCTGCTCGCCGCCTACGGCCTCGGCGGTTTCGCCGGGAACCTCGTGGCCGGCGTCGTCGCCGACCGGAGGCTGCGCACCGGGCTCGTGGTGATGCCCGCCGTGCTCGGGGCCGCGGTCACGGTGTTCGCGCTGCTGCCGAACCAGGTGCCGCTCGCCGTCGCCGCCGTCGTGCTGTGGGGCTTCGCGTTCGGCGGCGTCCCGACGCTCGTGCAGACCTGGGCGGCACGCGTGGAGCCGGAGCGGATGGAGGCGGCCGGAGGGCTCGTGGTCGCCGCGTTCCAGCTCGCGATCGCGCTCGGCGCCGCGGCGGGCGGCCTGCTGGTCGACGGCGCGGGCGTCAAGGAGGCGCTCGTCGCCGGAGGCATCGTCGCCGTGCTCGGCGGTGTGCTGCTCAGCACGGCGCGCCGCCGGCGCACGGACGGCTGACACGGACGGCTGACACGGACGCCTAGGCCGGGAGCGCGGTCGCGCCCGCGGTCTCCCGCCTCCAGGTCGCCGGGCTCTCCCCGGTGTGGCGGCGGAACGCGCGGCTGAACGCGACGTCGGAGCTGTAGCCGAGACGGGATGCGACGTCGGCGACGCTCAGCCGGCCGTCGCGCAGCAGCCGTGCAGCGTGCTCCATCCGCACGGCGGTCAGGTAGCGGTTGGGCGAGTCGCCCACCAGCTCCCGGAACCGCTCGGCGAACACCGTGCGGGAGGCGCTCGCGACGCGGGCCAGCCGCTCCACCGTCCACGGCTCCCCGGGCGCCTCGCGCATCGCGGCGACGGCCCGGGCGATGTGCGGGTCGCGGACGCTGACCAGCCACTGGTCGGGAGCGCATCCGTTCTCCACCCAGGAGCGCACGGCGGCGGAGGCGATGATGGTCGCGATCCGGCTCGCCATCAGGCAGTTGCCGGTCCGCATGCGCCCGAACTCGATGCCGAGCGTCTGGATCAGCGGCCCCATGGACGGCTCGCGCACGACGAACCCGCACGCGCCGAACGACTCCGGCAGCGCGAGGGTGAACGGCTGCCCGGAGGTGCTCGCCGCGGCCAGCTCGCCGGAGGCGACGACGGCGTCCTCGCTCGCGGTGACCCGGTGCGCCCCGGCGCGCGGCAGCATCAGGAAGTCGCCCGCGGTCAGCCTGACCGGCAGCGCACACCCGGCGATCTCGACGGAGCCGGAGACCACGTAGTGGAAGCGGACCGAACCGGCGGGCACCACGGTGCTGCGGCCGGCGGCGAGCGCGGTCTGAGCGAAGCCCAGCAGCGTCCAGTCGAGGCGCAGCAGAAGGCTCTCGAGGTCTTCCAGCACCGGGCGGACGGGCGACTCTGCGGTGGCGGCGCTCGCGGTCTCACTCATGAGAGGTCGAACCCCGCGGCCGCGCCGGTCATTCCCCTGCGCTCGTCCCCGCGCTCCCCTCCCCGCATTTCCAGGATATCCGAGGGGACCCCTCTTGCAGCAAGGCCCCGGTGGTGGTCCAGAATCGTCACCCTGCGCTTTCTCGAAGGGACCCCATGACCGTTGCCGCCCTCCCTCCGTTCGCCCTCGACGCCCACCCCGCCAAGGCCGACCCCGCCCTGATCGGCGACGATGTCGAGCACTTCGCCCGGCTGGAGCGCACGCTCTCGGCGGAGGTCGAGGAGCTGGAGCGGCGGCTCGCCGCGGAGCTCGGCACGACGGCGACAGGTCAGGACGCGTACGAGCGCGACCTGGAGGTGCGCCGCATCACGCAGCGCCTCCGGCTGCTCCGCCGCTACGGACCCGACCTCTGCATCGGGCGGGTGGTGGGCGAGTCCGGGACGCTGTACATCGGCCGCGTCGGGGTGACCGACGGCGACGGCGACCGGCTGCTGGTCGACTGGCGCGCTCCCGCGGCCGAACCGTTCTTCGGTGCCACCCGGGCGGAGCCGATGGGCGCCCGGTCGCGGCGCCGCTACCGCTGGAGCGACCGCCGGATCACCGACTACTGGGACGAGGCCCTCAGCGACGACGGGCGCGGCGACGGGGAGCCGACCGCGGCGCTGGACGACCAGTCCGTCTTCATCGCGAGCCTCGGCGCCTCCCGCACCCGGCGAATGCGGGATGTGCTCGGCACCATCCAGGCGGACCAGGATCTCATCATCCGGGCGAGCGGACGCGGCACCCTCGTGGTCGACGGCGGCCCCGGCACCGGGAAGACGGTGGTGGCGCTGCACCGGGCGGCCTACCTGCTGTACTCCGACCCCGTGGTGCAGAGCGGGCACGGCGGCGTGCTGTTCGTGGGGCCGTCGCACGCGTACACCGACTACGTCGCCGACATCCTCCCCGGGCTCGGCGAGGAGGGCGTGCGCACGTCCACGCTGGCCGACCTCGTGCCCGGCGTCGACGCGGCAGTCCCGGAGGCGGACGGCCGCGTCGCACTGCTGAAGGGCGACGCGCGCATGCCCGGAGCGGTCGAGGCGGCCATCCGGCTCGCCGAACGACCGCCCGCCGGCGCGACAGTCGTCGAGACGCCGTGGGGCGACCTGCGGATCGGCCAGCGGGAGTGGGCGGAGGTGATGGGCGCCGCCGACCCCGCCGCGTCGCACAACGACGCACGCGGCGAACTGTGGCGCGCCCTCCTGGAGCTGCTGGTCGACGTCGTCTCCGCGCAGGCCGGTGACGACGGTCCGCGCCGCGACGGCCCGTGGGGCGACGGGGGATGGGGCGACGCGGGCTCCGGCTGGGACGACGAGCAGCGGCGCGGCTTCGACGACGAGGAGCAGTTCGACGCCTACGGCCTGAGCGGCCCGGACGCGGATGCCGACACGATCCGCCGCGGGCTCTCCGAGGACCCGGAGTTGCGGCGCGTGTTCGACACGGTGTGGCCGCTGCTCGATCCGTTCGCGCTCGTCCGGAGTCTGTGGGGTTCGCCCAGACTGCTGCGGCGGTGCGCGCCGTGGCTGACCGCGGAGGAGGCGGCCCTCCTGCAGCGGCCGGCGTCGAGCCCGTGGACACTGTCCGACGTCCCGCTGCTGGATGCCGCCCTCCAGCGCGCGGGCGACCCGGAGCGCGAGGTGCGCCGCCGCCGCGCGGAGGCCGCCGCCGCGGCGGACCGGGCCGTGATGGACGACGTGGTGCAGACCCTCATCGCGACCGACGACTCCGACCTCAAGACGATGTCGATGCTGCGCGGCCAGGACCTCCGCGGCGCACTCGACACCCTGGGCGCGCCGGTCACCTCGGCGGAGGAGGTGCTCGCCGGGCCGTTCGCGCACGTCGTGGTCGACGAGGCACAGGAGCTGACGCCGGCCGAGTGGGGCATGCTGCTCCGGCGAGTGCCGTCCCGCAGCCTGACCGTGGTGGGCGACCGCGCCCAGGCCCGGCACGGCTTCCCCGAGAGCTGGGAGGAGCGGCTCGGCGGCCTGGGCCTGACGGACGTGACCGTGGCCTCACTATCGATCAACTACCGGACGCCGGCCGCCGTCATGGCGGAGGCGGCGCCCGTCATCCGCGCCGTGCTGCCCGACGCGAACGTGCCGTCGTCGATCCGCGACAACGGCATCCCGGTGCGCCGCGCCGCACGCTCGGAGCGCGACCGAATCCTCCGGGAGTGGCTGGCGGCGCACGACGAGGGAACCGCCTGCGTGATCGGCGACCCCGCCTTCCGTGCGACCGAGCGCGTGCGGTCGCTGACCGCTGTCGAGGCGAAGGGACTCGAGTTCGACCTGGTGCTGCTGGCCGACGACGCTCCCGGCATCGTCGCCGACCCGGCCGCGGTGATCGAGGCGGCGGTGATCGAGGCGGCGGTGGACCGCTACGTCGCGATGACGCGCACGACCGGCGAGCTGGTGCTGCTCGGCGACGGCTGACTCGGCGAGGCCAAGGTCCCGCGCCGTCACCTCGCACCGCAGTATCCTGGCGGCGTCCGGTGCGCCCGGCGCCGGATCGAGGGGGTCACCATGATCGAGCCCGGAACGCAGGCGGCGCCGCGCGCGCCCCTGTGGGCGCCCTGCTATGGCGCCTCGTTCGGCGAGGCCTTCATCCGCTACTGGAAGAAGTACGCACGGTTCGACGGCAGGGCGAGCCGCAGCGAATACTGGTGGTGGGCGCTCGCCGACGCGCTCATCCTGTTCGCCCTGTACCTGGTCGCGCTGGCCGGTGCGATGGTCGGCTCGAGCGTCGACTCCGAGGGGAGCTTCACTCCGGGGCCGGGGATCGCGGTCGGCGTGATCCTGCTCGTCGGCTGGTGGCTCGCCACGGTCATCCCGGGGCTCGCCCTCGCGGCGCGGCGGCTCCACGACGTCGACCTGAGCGGGCTCTTCCTGCTGCTGCTCCTCATCCCGAGCCTCGGCGGCTTCGCGATCCTGGTCATGACGATCCTGCCGCCCAACCCGCGCGGTGCCCGGTTCGATCGCCCGGACGGCGAGGTGCCCGGCTACGTCGCGCCCACCCCGGGGACGTTTTCGACGCCGCAGGACTACAGCCGCCCGCAGGTCCCCCTCCCGTACGCCGGTCCGGCCGGAGGTCAGCCGCTCTATGCCGCGCCCCCGCCGGAGGAGCCGCCGGGCGACGCTCCGCGGTAGCAGACTCCTGGGTCCTCTGCGAGTACCGTGCAGCGCAGACGGGCACCCGCCGCGGGCGCCGCCGAGGAAGGAGTCGCCGTGGACATCACCGAGGTCATCCTCTCCGACCACCACGAGCAGCGTCGCATGTTCGCGATGCTGGAGGAGATCGACACGTCGGATCGGGACGCGCTGTCGGCGGTGTGGGGCCGCCTGAGGATCCTGCTGGAGGTCCACGCGAAGGCGGAGGAGCTGCTCTTCTACCCGCGGCTGGTGAAGCTGCAGCGCGACCTGGTCGAGAAGGAGTCGCCGCAGGAGGAGACCGAGGACGCCATCCACGACCACAACGAGATCCGCGACGCGATCGCGGGCGTCGACGACCACGAGGTGGGCTCGATCGACTGGCTGAAGGCGATCGCGGAGGTCAACGAGGTCAACAGCGACCACATGGCGGAGGAGGAGCGTCAGGGTCTCACCGACGTGCGACGGCACCTCGACCGCGACGAGCGGCACCGGATGGCGGTGGCGTTCCTCGCCTTCGAGTCCCGCCATGCCGCGGCCGGTGTGGCCCCGCACGACGAGGACCCGGAGGAGTACGTGGAGGAGCACTCCTGAGCGGAGACGCTCCCTACTGACCGGACCGCCGCCGAGCCACGATCGCGCCCTGGGGGCGGGCACCCGACTGCGTCCGTTCGTACGTCTCGACCACGTCGAACCCGGCGGCCTCCACCTCTGAAGCGAGGAGCGGCACAGGCCAGCGGTAGCCGTCGACCACAGCGTGCGGGAACCGTTCCAACGTCGGCCAGGTGAAGAATCCGACGAGCAGGCCTGCGCCGGGGCGCAGCACCCGGGCGAACTCGCGCAGCGGCGCCCGGATGTCGTCCGGTTCCCGGTGGATCAACGAGTACCACGACAGAACGCCGCCGATCGAGGAGGTCTCGGCGTCAAGCCGGTCGAAGCCGCCGACATCGAACCGGACTCCGGGATAGCTCCGCCGTGCTCGGGAGATGAACTCCGGCACAAGGTCGACGCCGCTCACGTCCTTCCCGCGCGAGGCGAGGTGATCCGTCCACTGCCCCGGACCGCATCCCGCATCGATCACCGGGCCCTCGAGGGAGTCGGCCCACGTGGTCACGAGTTGCAGATCGGCGGGATGCACGGGCTCCATGGAGCCGAACAGGTCGATGTATTCGGCCGACCGGCGCGCGTACGCATCCCTCACCCCACTCGACACGTCGTCCAGCTTAGGGACCGGAGGCGTGGCGACGGAACCGTCACGAGGGCGGACGACGTCAGCGCTCAGGCGATCGCCTCGTAGTCGCGGAGCGCACGGAGGACCGGCTGGGAGGCCGGGTCGGCCACGGCGTCGGCGGCTACCGCGGACGCCGTGGCGAGAGCCCTCGGCGCGTCGACGCCTGCGGCCAGGCAGAGGGCGACGGCCGCGCAATAGGCGTCGCCCGCGCCGACCGAGTTGACGACCGTCGCCTGCTTGGCGGGGACCTCCACTCGCCGCTCGCCGTTCTCGACGAGCGCGGAGCCCGCGCTGCCGGAGGTGACGATCACGCGTCGAGCTGTGCCGAGCGACAGCTGCGCATACTCGTGCTCGTTGACCACGATCAGGTCGGCCCGCCGCACGAGCGCCTCGGGGAGGTCGCGCGTCGGTGAGGCGTTCAGGACGGTGAAGGCGTCCGTGGACAGGAACGCTGCCTCCACTACCTCCACCGGCACCTCGAGCTGCGCGATCAGCAGGTCGAACCCGCCGACCGCGGGCGGCCGTGCCTCGTCGTTCGCCCCGGCGCTGACGACGATCTGGTTCTCGCCGTCGTCGCCGGTCACGATGAGCGCGACACCGGTCGGCTCGCCGACGCGACGCACGTTCTCGACGTCCACCCCCGCATCCCGCAGCGCGGCGAGGGCAAGGTCACCGTCCGCGTCCTCGCCGACTGCGCCGAACATGGTCACGTCGGCGCCCAGGCGCGCGGCGGCGATCGCCTGGTTCGCGCCCTTGCCGCCGGGCTCGCGATGGAAGCCGCGCCCGATGACCGTCTCCCCCGGCTTCGGAAGGCGAGGCGCGGTGGCGACGAGGTCGATGTTGATGCTGCCCAGCACCGCTGCCCTCATGGCGTCATCGCTCCAGCACCCGTCTCGTCGCCGCGGCGACCAGGATAGCGCGGGCGACCTCCTCACGTCGCCGCGGGCACCGCGTCCGGGCGCTTGTGCGGCAGGAACCCGGAGACCACAGCGCCGCCGAGTGCGACCACGACGAGCACCAGCATCGCGAGCACGTAGCCGCCGGCGCGCTCCCCCGCACCGAAACCGAGCACCGTCGCCACGATCGCGGTACCGAAACTCGAGCCGAGGTTGGAGACGCTGCGGGAGAGTCCGGAGATCTCCCCCTGCTGCGCCTCCGGGAAGGCGGACTGGACGACGTTGACACTCGGCGTCAGCATCACGCCGACGCCGAGCCCGATGACGAGCAGCCCGGGCGCGAACGGCCAGGCGCCCGGGATCGCGCCCACCAACAGGAGCAGCAGCGTGCCGATGCCCGTCACCACGAAGCCCACGAGGATGAGCGTGCGCTGGGCGACCAGCCGCACCAGGCGTCCCGCTGCGAGCGACGACGCGAGGATGCCGACGGTCGCCGCGGTGAAGATGACGCCGGTCTCGATCGCGCTGTACTGGCGGACCACCTGCAGGTGGCTGGAGACGAGGAACGAGATGCCCATCAGCAGCAGCCACTGGAAGTTCTGGGTGGCCAGGCCCAGGTTCGAGACCCGGTTGCGGAACAGCGCGGTGGACAGCAGCGGCTCACGACCGCGGCGTTCGAGTCGGCGGATCCAGACGAAGAAGAGTGCGACGATCCCGGCGCCGGCGATCAGCAGGACGACCGCGAGCAGCGGCACGCGGTCGATGGCGAGGATGCCGGCCACGAACACCACCAGGCCGCCGCCGGAGAGCACCGCGCCGAGCACGTCGTAGGGCCGTGAGAGGTCCGCGGCCAGCGGGTCCTTGAGCGCGAGCGCGAACACGATGATGACGACGATGATCAGTGCCTGGAAGAGGAAGGCGGCGCGCCAGCTGATGGCGCTGCAGATCCAGCCGCCGATGAGCGGACCCGTGGCGGCCCCGACGCCGCCGGCCGCGCTGACCAGGCCGAATGCCCGCGCCCGACCCTGCACGTCCTTCCAATAGAGCGTCACCAGGATGTAGACCGGCGGGATGAGCAGGGCGGTTCCCGCGCCCTCCAGGATCGAGTTGCCCAGGATGAGCAGCCCGAGCCCCGGCGACAGCGCGCTGAGCACCGCGCCGACCCCGTAGACGCCGAGGCCAAGCAGGAAGCACACCTTGCGGCCGAGCACGTCGGTCAGCTTCCCGAACGGCACCATCAGCGCTGCCATCGTGAGCAGGAACAGCGTGATCGACAGCTGGATGCCCGCGACGGTCGTGCCGAGGTCGCGGCTCATGTCGTTGAGCATCACGTTCATGTTCGAGCCGGCGAAGGAGCAGATGAACTGCGCCAGCGCCAGCGGGACGAGCGTCCACGAACCCCTCACGGCGATCCCCCGTCCGCCCGGTTCAACGCCGCGAGCGTGCCGCGAGCGCCGCGTCGAGGTCGTTCGCGGCGCGGATCAGCGCCAGATGGGTGAAGGCCTGCGGGAAGTTCCCCAGTTGCAGGCCGGAGGGGTCGATCTCCTCCGCGTACAGGCCGACGTGGTTGCCGTAGGTGAGCATCTTCTCGAAGGCGTACTCGGCCTCGTCCAGGCGCCCGGCGTCGGTCAGCGCCATCACGTAGAAGAAGGAGCAGAGCGAGAAGGTGCCCTCCTCCCCGGGCAGCCCATCGGGCGAGGCGGCCGGGTTGTAGCGGTACACCAGGCTGTCGCTGACCAGCTCGTCGCCGATCGCGTCGAGCGTCGACAGCCACTTCGGGTCCTGCGGCGAGATCATGCCCACCCTCGGCATCAGCAGGGTGATCGCATCCACAACATCGGTGCCGGGATACTGCGTGAACGCCTTCCGCTCCGGGTTCCAGCAGCGGGTGAAGACCTGCTCGTAGATCGCGTCGCGCGCGGCCATCCAGCGCTCGAGCGGCGCGGGGAGGCCCCGGTCGCGGGCGATGCGGATGGCGCGGTCGAACGCGACCCAGCACATGATCCGGCCGTAGGTGAAGTCCTTCCGGCCGCCGCGGGTCTCCCAGACGCCCTCGTCGGGCTGGTCCCAGTTCTCGGCGAGCCAGTCGAGGATGCCGCGCAGCTTGGTCCAGCCGGGGTCGCCCAGAGGCCGGAACCGCTCGCCCACGGCGAGCGCCTCCAGCGCCTCCCCGTAGATGTCGAGCTGCAGCTGGTCGGCGGCGCCGTTCCCGACGTGCACCGGGGTCGACCCGGCGTAGCCCTCGAAGTGATCGAGGGTGAGCTCCTCCAGGTCGGAGGAGCCGTCGATCCGGTACATGATCTTCAGCGGCCCGGAGTCCTCGCCCACCTGCTCGACGACGCGATCGCCCACCCAGAGCATGAACGAGACGGCCTCCTCGGTGTAGCCGAGGGACAGCAGCGACGAGACCGAGAACGACGCGTCGCGGATCCAGGTGTAGCGGTAGTCCCAGTTGCGCACGCCGCCGAGCTGCTCGGGCAGCGCAGCGGTCGGTGCGGCGACGAGGGCTCCGGTCGGGGCGTACTGCAGCAGTTTGAGGACCATGGCGGAGCGCTCCACCGCCTCGCGCCAGCGGCCGGTGTAGGTGCTCCGGGACAGCCAGTCGCGCCAGAAGGCGACGGTGTCGCGGAACAGCCGGTTGCCGCGGGCGCGGCCGAGCTCCCGGGGTTCGCCGGTCGGTTCCGTCTCGAAGGCCAAGAGCCGGCGCTCCCCCGCGGACAGCGTGATCGTGGTGTCGACGTCGTCCCCGTCGAGCGCGTCCTCGCCGACGCCGTGCAGCGCAGCGCTCATCCCGTCGGCCTCGAACAGCACGCCGTGACGGGAGGCGCGCGCGGTGTAGGACCGGCGGCCGTAGTCGAAACGCGGACGGCATTCCACGTGGAAGGTCAGCTCGCCGCGCACCACGCGCACGGCCCGCACGATGGTACGGCTGGGGGTCGCGACAGTCGGCTCGTCGGCGACGGGCATGAAGTCGATCACCTCGCCGACGCCGCCCTCCGACATGAACCGGGTGATGAGCACCGCGGTCTGCGGGAAGTACATCTGCTTCACGCGCATCCGCTCCCCGCGGGCGTGGATGCGGAAGTACCCGCCCTTCTCCCGGTCGAGCAGCGAGGCGAACACCGAGGGCGAGTCGAACCGCGGGGCGCAGAACCAGTCGATGCTCCCCGCGTCGGAGACGAGCGCGACGGTCTGCAGGTCGCCGATCATGCCGTGGTCGTCGATCTCCGGGAAGGCCTGCTCCCCGTGCGCGTCCGCGTCCATCTCCACCCCCGCGTCCCCCCGGATGACCCCGGTCTCGCGCGCATGGTAACGCCGTGCTCCGGGGCGCGGGAAGACGGATCATCGGGGGCAGTCGTCCCCTTGCCGCACCGGGCGGCGCGGAGGCATCATGCCCCCGAGCGAGGAGGCGCGGATGACCGGCGTCCGGCACGGCGGAACGGAGCGGATGTCGGCGCGTGCCGCCGCCCTCGACCTCGAAGGCGCCTCGATCGTGGTCGGCGCCGCAGCACTCGTCGTCGGCGTGATCGTGTCGGCCCCGTTCTTCTGGGGGCGGTCCCTGCCGATCGCCGGTCCCGGCTCGTGCTCCCAGTTCGCGGCCCTCGCGGCCGGGGTGATCGGCGTCGCCGCCTACGTCGTCGGCCGGCTCTGGCACCGCACGTCGCTGACCGCGTTCGGCGGCCGGCCGGACCGTCCTGCGGGCGAGTCCCCCGCCCCCGCTCGGCGACCGGGACGGCCGTCTTCGACACCGCTGTGATCGCGATCGCGCACGGCATCACCGCGACGCTGGGCTGGCTGGTGCTCGGCGCGATCCTCGCGAACGGCTTCACGGATGCGACCGTCTACGCGCTCTCGGCGAGCGTGCTGGTCGGCGCCGCCGTCGGCTTCACCGCCTACGCCGTGTTCCTCTCCGCCGCCCGCATCGACCTCATGCGGCTGTCGAGCCTGCTCGCGGTGTTCGCCGTCGTCGGTATCGTCGCCGCCATGCTGAGCGCCCCGGACCCGTACTGGTGGAAACTGCACCTGAGCGCCCTCGGGATGTCGGACAGCGTCTCGTCGCTCACCTTCAATCTGACCCTCATCGTTGCCGGGCTCATGATGGCCGCCATCGCCCGGTACGCGACGGACCTGACGCACGTCGAGCCGGCGGACCGGCCGGCGCGGCTGCGCGTGCGGGTCTGCCTCATCCTGATCGGGCTGCTCCTGGCCGGGGTCGGGCTGTTCCCGCTGGATGTCTCCCGCATCCTGCACAACGTCTCGGCGGTCGGGATGCTGATCGCGTTCACCCTGCTCGTGTTCTGGGTGCGCCGCGCGCTGCCGGAGGCGCCGCGTTCGTTCCTGGTGTTCGGCTACGTGTCGTTCGCAGTGATCGTGGTCGCGGCCGTCTTCTTCGTCACCGGCTACTACGTGCTCACCGCGACCGAGTTGATCGCCGGCGTGATCGTGTTCGCCTGGCTCACCGTGTTCCTGCGCGTGAGCGGGGCCGCGGCGCGGGTCTAGGGTGGTCGGCGATTCGGCATGTCGGTCGGGGAGGTCGTCGATGAAGCTGCTGCTCACCTCGGGCGGTGTCACGAACCAGGGCATCCGCGACGCGCTGATCGGGATGCTCGGCAAGCCGATCGCCGAGAGCGACGCCCTGTTCATCCCCACCGCTCAATGGGGACAGCCCGTCTGCGGTCCGCAGAGCGTCTGGAGGTCGACGGCAGGACGCGGTGACGGCAGCCTCGTCGGCCTCGGCTGGCGATCCGTCGGCGTGCTCGAGCTGACCGCGCTGCCCAGCATCGACGACGAGCGCTGGGTGCCGTGGGTGCGCGAGGCGGACGTGCTGCTCGTCGACGGCGGGGAGGCCCGGTACCTCGCGACCTGGCTGCAGCGCTCGAAGCTCGCCGACCTGCTGCCCGAGCTCACCGACACAGTGTGGGTCGGAGTGAGCGCGGGCAGCATGGTGCTGACCCCGCGCGTCGGCGGCGAGTTCCTCGACTGGCAGCCGGACGGCCCGGACGACACACTCGGCCTCGTCGACTTCTCGATCTTCCCCCACCTCGACTACCCCGGATGGAGCGGCAACACTCTCGAGGCCGCCCGGCGCTGGGCGACGCGCATCCCCGGCCGGTCGTACGCGATCGACGACCAGACCGCCATCGCCGTGGTCGACGGAGACATCGAGGTGGTCGGCGACGGACGCTGGGAGCGGTTCGATCACTGACCCGGAATCCGTCGCGAGGACGACGCGCGCGTTCACCTGAGGTTCCTATGCTGTGGCCATGGTGATGCGAACGGTGGATCGGCTGGTCCCCTGGATCGTCGGAGCGCTCGTGGCGACGGTGGCGATCGGCGCGGTGTACGGGGCTGTCCAGCAGGGCGACAGGTCGTCGGCCGACGACGCCCCGCAGGCGCTGATCTCGCAGCTGGTCTCGGTGTCGGGCAGCGACACCCCCGGGGCGGCGCAGAACCCCCGTGTGAACGTCGCCGAGAGCAGGATGCCGTTCTACGTCGTCTACAACGCCGACGGACGGCCGATCGCGGGCGACGGCTACCTCGACGGGAAGCGGGCACGCATCCCGGAGGGCGTGCTGCAGAGCACGGTCGCCAACGGGTCGGACCACCTCACGTGGGAGCCGGAGCCCGGGGTGCGGCTGGCCCTGACGACCGCCCGCGAGGGCCAGGTCGTGATCGCGGCCGGCCAGTCCCTCGCCGCCTTCGAGCAGCGGACCGACCGCCTCGGCCTGCTGTTCCTGCTCGGGTGGGTGCTCACTCTCGCGGCACTCGCATGCGGGGCCGTGCTGCACGTCGTCCTCGGCCGACGCCTCGACCGTCCGGGCTCTTAGCGCGAATCGATGCGATGGAAACGCAGCGCGCGCGTGAAGGCTGCGTCGGTCAGCTCGATCGGCTCTCCGCTATCGACACCCACCGGCTCGACGGATAGCCCAGCGTCGATCGTCCGCATCCAGTAGGCCCATGAGGTCCCGTCTGTCTCAGCGGAACGCCCGTACTTCGAGGTGAATCGGATGCCTAGCGGCTGCGTTCCGTCTTCCAGCGTGACCTCTTCGCGGAGCCATGTCGCGATTCGCGTCGTCAGCTTGCGGTCGTTCGAAGTGACCTCCGACAGCGTCAACGTCCCGCTGATTCCCCGCTTGAGGAGCACATCCTCGAGCCCGGCGGAGATCGCAGACAGCGTGCCGCTGCTCATTACATCGACCCACCAGCCTTCCGGGAACGTCAACTTGTATACACGCCGACCGTCGCGCCAGATGGAGGGGAGCCAGCCTGGCTGCATGTTCCCCGCCTTGAGCCAATCCGCTTCGACCATCTCGCGTGCAGCTTTTGCCGAAATCCCGAAGAGGTCTGCCGTCTTCCGAATGGCTCGGTTTCGGCTCGCGGCTTCGTCGTGAGCCCAGGCCAACGCTTCGATGAAGGCGGTCTCGGGGCTGTCGGACGCGTAGACGGTGCGGCCCGGCGTGTCCCAGCGACTCCACGCGCGCCTCTTAGTCCCCTCCCGCACGGGCGGATTCATGGGGCCGTAGGACGACTTCGCCACGCGGTAGACGGGCATCACCGGACTCGAAACGAGGTGCAGTCCGGTCGCTGCATCCACCCGATCCGTCACCCGACGAAGCCGTCCTCGACCATCGCCGCGGCGGCCGCAGCCGCCTCCTTGAATCGGTTCTCGCGAATCGCATCGACCGGGGTGTCGTAGTCCAGGAGTGGGTTCGAGCCGATGAACCACATCCGCGCCACGTGCTCGCCCTCCGATGCCGTGATCGCCAACCACTGGGTATGGGCGAACTGAAGCCTGCGTACGGCATCGTAGTTCGGCTCGGGACCGTCGGCGCGAGCCCACTTGTAGCTGATCTTCGGGTCCTTGCTCCCGGCGAGGGACGCGACCAACGTCGCCCCCAACGCGGAGTTCAGGCGCCTCGTGATCTCGCGGATGCCGATCTTCGCGGATGCCGCGTGGGCATTGCGAGTCGTCGTCGCCATGTTCATCGGGACCACCTCCGCCATCACCCTAGCACCCGGAACCCGAAAGGAGCACAGATAATCCACGGATGGATTCCTCTGAAAGCCACGACAAATCTACCGTTTCACCACCCTGACGTTCGAGCGGAGGGGCGCGTAATCTCCAGAAATGGCGAAGCGTGTTCCCGGTGCCGTAGGCATGGTCGTACTGGCGCTCGCGCTGTGCGCGTGCAGCGGGGACGCACTGCCGGCTCGCCCCGGGAGCCCGACCGGCGACGCCGGGACCAGTCCGTCGCCGACGCCGGGGGCGATCCAGCACATCGTGGTCGTCGTCGAGGAGAACAAGCCGGCGCAGTCGATCGTCGGCAACCCGGCAGCGCCGTACCTGAACGGACTCGCGCAGTCGTCGGCGCAGGCGAGTCGGTACTCGGCCGTCGCGCATCCCAGCCTGCCCAACTACCTGGCGCTGACCAGCGGCACGACCGCGGGCATCACCACCGACTGCAACCCGCCGGGCGGATCGTGCCTGGACACCGGCCCGAACATCGCACAGGCGCTCGACCCGGCCGGCCGGACCTGGCGGATGTACGCCGAGAGCATGCCGACGCCCTGCGCCACGGCCAACACCCCGCTGTACGCGGTGAAGCACAACCCGTTCCTTTACTTCCCGAGCGTCACCTCCGACCCGGCCTACTGCCGCAGCCACGACGTCCCCTACGACCGCCTGGCGGGCGACCTCGCCACGACCACGTCGCTGCCCGACTTCGCCTTCATCGGCCCGAGCCTGTGCGACGACATGCACGACTGCTCCATCGCCCACGGGGATGCGTGGCTGCGGGACAACATCCCGCGCATCCTGGAGTCGCCCGCCTTCACCGGGCAGCGCTCGCTGCTGGTGATCACCTTCGACGAGGGCGACTCGGCGGACAACACCGTGGCCTGCATCTTCGCCGGCCCCGCGGCACGCCCGCACGCCGTCGCGTCGCAGCCGTTCACCCACTACTTTTCGCTGCTGCGCACCATCGAGGACGCGTGGGGCCTGCCTCCACTGACCGCCGAGGTCGCCCAGGCGACGCCGATGACGGCCATGCTGCGCTGAGACACGGGTCACTCTGCCCGCCTCCATCTGTCAAGCGGGTCCGCCGGCGGGATTCGCGCCTACGGTGCGTGCGGTAGCGGAGCGACGCCCGGATCGGGATGAGCGAGCGCCGCCCCTCGTATCCATCGATGGAGGGAAGAAGCAATGAAAGCAGTCGTATACGACGGTCCGCGTCAGGTCAGCGTCCAGGATGTCCCGGACGCCCGGATCGAGCGGCCGACGGACGTCCTCGTGCAGATCACCTCGACCAACATCTGCGGGTCCGACCTGCACATGTACGAGGGCCGGACGGACTTCGAGACCGGGCGATGGTTCGGCCACGAGAACCTGGGCCGGGTGGTCGAGGTCGGCTCGGGTGTCGACAAGGTCCAGGTGGGCGAGTACGTCGTCCTGCCGTTCAATGTCGCGTGCGGGCACTGCAAGAACTGCGAGCGGGGCCTCACCAACTACTGTCTGACCGCGCAGCCCAAGAAGGAGTGGGCCGGGGCCGCGTACGGGTTCGCGGACATGGGTCCGTGGGCCGGCGGGCAGGCCGACCTGCTGCGGGTGCCGTGGGGCGACTTCAACTGCCTGCGGCTGGGCGAGGACGCCGCGGAGAAGCAGTCGGACTACGTGATGCTGGCCGACATCTTCCCGACCGGGTACCACGCCACCGAGATGGCCCAGGTGAAGCCGGGCGATCAGACCGTGATCTACGGCGCCGGCCCGGTCGGCCTGATGGCCGCCTACTCGGCCACGCTCAAGGGCGCGAGCCGTGTGATGGTGGTGGATCGCCATCCCGACCGCCTGAAGCTGGCGGAGGAGATCGGGGCCATCGCGATCGACGACTCCAAGGTGGACCCGGTGGAGGCCGTCAACGAGCTGACCATGGGGCTCGGAGCCGACAACGGGTGCGAGTGCGTCGGCTACCAGGCGCACGACGTCGAGGGCCACGAGCACCCGAACATGACGCTGAACCGGCTGGTGCAGTCGGTTCGATTCACCGGCACGATCGGGGTGGTCGGCGTCTACGTCCCGCAGGATCCCGGTGCATCCGACGAGCTGGCGAAGCAGGGCGAGGTCGTGTTCGACTACGGGCAGTTCTGGTTCCGTGGGCAGACCATGGGCAGCGGGCAGGCGCCGGTGAAGAAGTACAACCGGCGACTGCGCGACCTGATCGCCGCCGGCAAGGCGACCCCGTCCTGGATCGTCAGCCACGAGCTGAGCCTCGATGAGGCACCCGACGCGTACGAGCACTTCGACAACCGCGACGACGGCTGGACGAAGGTCGTCCTCCACCCGGCTGGCGCGAACGCCTGACGGCCGGATGAGCCCCGGCGGCGCCCGGCACCCTCCGGGCGCCGCCGTCCGGAGGGAATCGCCCGCGGCGCTCCCCGGTTGTCCCCGACATGGATCTCGACTTCACGAATCGCGTCGCCCTGGTCGTGGGCGGCACCGGCTTCATCGGCTCGGCGGCCGCCGACCGGCTCCGCGCCGAGGGGGCGACCGTGGTCGTCGCCTCCCGCAGCGCGGGCGAGGACGACGGCCGCGTGGCACTCGACGCCTCCGACGAGGACAGCGTGCGCCGCGCCATCGCCACCGTGCTGGAACGCCACGGCCGCATCGACGCGCTGGTGGTCACCGCCGCCCCACCCGCGCAGACCCTCGACCCGGCGCGCAGCTCGGACCCCGAGCAGATCCTGAAGGCCGTGGACGGGAAGGCGCTGGCGTTCCTCCGCGTCGCCAACGCCGCGACCCCGTCGATGCGGGAGGCCGGCTTCGGCCGGATCGTCGTCATCAGCGGCCAGAACGCCTACTTCACCGGCAGCATCACCGCGTCGGTGCGCAACGCCTCCACCATCCTCATCGCCAAGAACCTGGCCGACGAGCTGGCCGGCACCGGGGTCGCGGTCAACGTCGTCAACCCGGGGCTCGTGACGACCACGCCCGACACGACGGTCGCGCCGGGGCGCGGCGGCGAGTCGTCGCCCGAGCAGATCGCCGACCTCATCGCGTTCCTGGCGTCGCCGCGCTCGGTGGTGAGCGGCGAGTCCATCTCCGTCGCACACCGGGTGCTGGGCAGCACCCTGCTGTAGGGCCGGCGGGGGCGGCTCAGAGCGCGAGCGACCACGCGACCTCGCGGTCGAGCTGGCCGCTCTCGGTGAAGAGCCGCACCTGGTAGGCGTCGGGGAGGGCAGCGGCGAGTTCCTCGCGGTCGGCACTCGCGAAGCCCAGCTTCTGCCAGAAGCCGCCCGACCGTCGCGAGAACAGCCACGCCCGCCCGGCGCCGGCCGCACGCGCCTGCTCGATCGCGAACAGCGCCAAACGGGAGCCGGCACCGGAGGCCCGGCGGCCCGGGGCGACCGCGACGCTGCGCACGAGCGCGTGCGCGCCGTCCCTGCTCAGCTCGAAGCCCGTGCTCCCGACGATCGTTCCGGTGTCGTCCCGCTCCACCCACAGCGCCACGGTCGGCTCGTCCAGCCCGGCCAGCGTGAGGTCCGCCTGCTGCAGGAAGCCGCGGACATCGGCGACATCGGCGGCGAGGACGCGGTCGAGGGCCATGCCCCCAGTTTTCCCCGGGGGTCCGACCCGGCGCAAATGGTGCGCGCGGCGTTTAGGCTGAAGGCGCCCGCCCGATTCGGAAGGACCCCATGCGCCCCGAACTCCCCGTCGACTCCTGGCAGGCCACCCGCGAGACGCTCCACCTGTGGACGCAGATCGTCGGCAAGATCCGGATGGCCCTGACGCCGCCGGTGAACCACTGGTGGCACGTGACGCTGTACCTGAGCGCGCGCGGACTCGGCACCGGTCCCATCCCGGTGCCCGCCGGCATCCTCGACCTGGAGTTCGACTTCGTCGAGCACGAGCTGGTCGTCCGCACGAGCGACGGCGGCCGGCGCACGGTGCCCTTCGCGGGCCAGTCGGTGGCGTCGTTCTACGAGGCGACGCTGGGCGCCCTCGGCGAGCTCGGCGTCGAGGTGCGCATCCACCCGGTTCCGAACGAGGTGGAGGTCGCGATCCCGTTCGCGGAAGACACCGGCCACTGCACCTATGTGCCGGAGCAGGCGCAGGCGTTCTGGCGCCAGCTGATCGACGCCGAGCAGCAGCTGCAGCGCTTCCGTTCCGGGTTCGTCGGCAAGGTCAGCCCGGTGCACTACTTCTGGGGCGCGATGGACCTGGCGGTCACCCGGTTCTCCGGCCGCACCGCGCCGCAGCATCCCGGTGGCGCTCCGAACTGCCCTGACAGCGTGATGCACGAGGGGTACTCGCACGAGCTGAGCAGCGCGGGATTCTGGCCGGGCGGCGGTGCCGAGGGCGCGTACTACTCGTACGCGTACCCGGCGCCGGAGGGCTACGCGGACGCCCCGGTCCCGGAGGGTGCGTACTTCAGCGCGGAGCTGGGCGAGTTCCTGCTGCCGTACGAGGTGGTGCGCCGCTCCGCCGACCCGGAGGCGCTGGTGCAGGCGTTCCTGCACGCGACCCACAGCGCGGCGTCCGAGCTGGGGCGGTGGCCGGGCGAGCTCGAGGTGACCCGGTGAGCGACGCGGCCGCCGAGCTTCCGGACGCGGCCGACTCGGCCGCCTCCCTGGGCGACCGCCCGCTCGCCTTCTACAACGCGCTGCTGACGGAGCACTTCGTGCTGGAGTCGGCGCGCGGCATCACCGTCAGCGAGTCCAGCAGCCGGGCATCCCTGTACCTGATGACGCTGTCGAGCGCTCTCGTCGCCTTCGGCTTCCTCGCCGCGACGCCGTTCGCCTTCGGCTTCCTCGGCGTGATCATCCCGGTCGTCGTCATCCTCGGCGTCTTCACCTACGAGCGGCTGGTGCAGACCTCGCTGGAGGACGTGGCCGCCCTCGCGTCGATTCAGCGCATCCGCCGCTACTACGCGGGTCTCCTCCCCGGCGCCGGCGCGTACTTCCCGATGCCTGCGGGACGGGCGCCCAACGAGCTGCTGGAGATCGGCCAGCGCGGGTACCGGCGCGGCGTCTTCTTCACGATCTCCTCCGCCATCGCGATCGTCAACTCGATGGTCGCCGGGGTCGGGGTCTCGCTCCTGGTCTACCTGCCGTCGCGCAGCCTCCCGCTCAGCATCGCGGTCGGCGTCGCGGCGGCGATCGTGCTCATCGTCGTGCACGGCGCCTACCAGGAGACCCGCTACGGGCGGCTGCGCGACCTGCTGGCCGCCGGCCCGGCCTCCGCGACGGACCGCTCGTGACCGGGCAGCCGACGGCCGCGCCTGCCGCCGCGGCAGCGCCCGCCGTCTCCCCCTGGGCGCCGCTCGCCCGCACGGTGTTCCGCACGCTGTGGTTCGCCCAGCTGGGCAGCAACATCGGCACCTGGATGCAGACGGTCGGCGCGCAGTGGTTCCTGGTGGAGGCGCACGCCGACAGCATCGTCATCGCCCTGGTGCAGACCGCGAGCCTGGTGCCCGCGGTGCTGTTCTCGCTGCCGGCCGGCGTGCTCGCCGACTCGTTCGACCGCCGCAAGCTGCTGATCTGGGGGTCGGTGGCGAGCGCCGTGCTCGCGGTCGCCCTGACGATCGTGACGGCGGCGGGGGCGCTGACCGCTCCGCTGCTGCTCCTGGTGACGCTGCTGCTGGGGGTCGCCTCCACGCTCACCTCGCCGGCCTGGCAGGCCATCCAGCCGGAGCTCGTGCCCCGGGAGGAGGTGGTCGCCGCCGCCGCGCTCGGCGGCGTGACCGTCAACGGCGCCCGCGCGATCGGCCCCGCCCTGGCCGGCGTCGTGCTCTCGCTGTTCGGCACGGCGGTCGTGTTCGGCATCAACGCGCTGAGCTTCGTCGTCGCGGTGGTCGCGCTGATCTGGTGGCGCCGGCCGCAACAGCAGGGACTCGACGACCGCGAACGGTTCCTTCCTGCCCTGCGCGCGGGGGTCCGCTACACGCTCTCCGCCCACCTCGTGCGCCGCATCCTGCTGCGGTCCGTGCTGTTCGCGTTCCCGGCGAGCGCGCTGTGGGCTCTGCTGCCGCTGACCGCGACGCGGCTCGGGCTGGACTCGAGCGGCTACGGCCTGCTGCTCGGCGCGCTGGGCGTCGGCGCGGTGGCGGGCGTGTTCCTCCTGCCGCTCGCGCGGAAGCGTGTCAGCGACAATGCGATCATCGCCGCCAGCGCCGTGCTGTTCGCGGCCGGGTCGGCCGCGGCCGCCTTCGCCCCGTTCGTCGTCGCCCTCGTCGTGCTCGCCATCGCGGGCCTCGCGTGGATCGGGACGCTGACCGTGCTCAACGCCGCGCTGCAGCTGACCCTGCCGCAGTGGGTGCGGTCGCGGGCCGTCTCGGTCTACATCCTGTTCTTCATGGGCTCGATGGCCGTCGGCTCGTTCGCGTTTGGCCTGGTGGCTCAGGGCCTCGGCACGACCGCAGCCTTGATGATCGCGGCCGTGCTGCTGCTGGCCGTTGCGGCAAGCGTCGCGATCCTGCCGCTCCTGCCGGGCACCTCCACCATCGACCGCAGCATCGCGAACTCCTGGCCGGAGCCGATGCTCGTGTTCGAGCCGGAACCCACTGACGGGCCGGTACTGATCGAGATCGCCTACCGGGTGCCGCAGGCGGACCAGGCGGCGTTCGGGGAGGCGATCCGCCGCGTGGGCGACAGCCGGCGGCGCACCGGCGGTTACCGGTGGCGGCTGTACCGCAGCGGCGAGGACGCCGAGACGCTGCTCGAGACCTTCCTCGTCCCGTCGTGGGGCGAATTCGCGCGGCAGCGCACCCAGCGTTTCACCGGCCGCGACCGGGAGCTGTGGGACGCGGTACGCTCATACTGCGAAGGCGACCCGGTCGAGCGGCACTTCTTCCACGCCGCCTGACCGGGCCGCCTCCGCGGCTAGGGCTCAGTAGCTGTAGCTCGACCCGCTCGACGCGGCGATCACGCCCGCGATGATCGCGATGATCACGAACAGCACGACGAACGCGATGTACACGTAGCCGATGATGAGGCCGGCGATGGCGAGACCGCGGCCGTTCTCGCCGGTGCGCTTGATCTGGCTCAGCGCGATGTGTCCGCAGATCACGCCGGCGAGCGGGAAGACGAAGGCGCCGATGAGCGAGATGATCGCGAGCACGTTGGTGCCGGCCGGCTGCGCCGGGTACGGCGCGTACGCCGGCTGCTGCGGGTAGCCCTGCTGCGGCGCGGGCGGGTAGTTCTGCGGGTTCTGGTCGGTCATGGTGAGGTGTCTCCTGTCGGGTGAGGCGGGTGAGGTGGATGCGGCCTACGGCTGCGAGATGCTCTCGGCCAGCACGCCCGCCTGGTGGAGGGCGGAGCCGATCGCGTTGGCGGTCTGCTCGAACGCCGTGTTCGTCTTGGCGGCGCCGATGGCTCCGCCCTTCAGGGCGCCGCCGGTCATGTTGCGGTTGAGGCGCGCGACGAGCCGGCCCTGCTGGTCGACCATGAAGTCGACGACGAAGGACATGTGGAAGTTCTTGCCGGCGAGACCCCCCAGCCACACGGTGGCGGCGGCGCTCCCCCGCTTGGCGAGCAGTCCCCCGGTCGGCGTGGTGGTGACCGTGAAGCCCTCGCCCTGCAGGGTGGAGGCGACGAGGTGCTTCGCGGCCTCGTGGTCGCCGAGCAGGAAGAAATCGTGTGCAGAGGCCATGGCGGTCCCCCCGGGTCGATGGTCGGATGCGTGCCCGTCGGCACGATCCGTCACTCTAGCGAGTATCCGGCCTCCTCCGCATCCCGCTGGGCCAGCCGGATGCGGGGGTCCGACATCACGTGCTGAGGAACAGCACGCTGATGAGCAGCGCGATGATGAACGTGCTGAACGCGAACGCGATGTAGGTTTGCCCGGTCACGACCCGGCGGGCACGGGTGGTCAGGATGTTCACGTCCGACGACGAGAACGTCGTCGCGATCTGCGCCGACAGGTAGTAGAAGTCGGCGAACACGGGCCCGTCTCCCCTGTCGCCGGGCAGCTCGACCGAGCGGTGCTCCGCGTCCAGCCGGGCGTAGTGCACTGCGTAGGCGGTCACCGTGACCAGCCAGGAGCTGACGACGACGGCGAAGCTGAGGATGTTCGCCAGCACGCTGTCGAGCAGGCCCGGCAGCACCAGCACGGCGCCGACCGCGATGGTGGCGAGCACCGACCACTGGGCGTTGATGGTCGGGAGGGTGCGGATCGGACCCGCCGTCGCGGTGATCCAGCGGGCGAGCGTCCGCCGGTCCACCCGGCCGAGGAGCGCGTGCGTCATCACGAGGAACGCGACGGAGTACGCGATCCAGAAGACGAACGCCGTGACGGCGACGCTGTCGGCGGTGAAGCGCACCCGGGAGAAGGCGCCGTAGGCGAAGAACGCGACGAGGGTCACGACCGCGGCGACGCCCAGCGCGGCCAGGTTCCTGTGCCCGTCCGCGGCGAGGTACGGCACCTTCTCCGCAGCCCCCGGGGCGGGGCTCACCACACGCTGTCGCCGCGCAGGACGACGTCGCTGCCGCCGTCGACGTAGACGATCTGGCCGCAGAGGTGCGTGTTCTCCTCGCTCGTCAGCCAGGCCAGCAGGCGCGCGACGACGATCGGCTCGGCGATCCCGTTCAGCGGCATGGGCACCAGCCCGAGCAGTGCGTGGCGCGCCTCCGGCGTCCCGATCAGGTCCGCCGTCATGGGCGTCGCGATGATGCCGGGCGCGACGGCGTTCAGCGGGATGCCCGCGCCGGCCCACTGCTCGGTGGCGGCCTGGCGGCGGACCCACTTGTCGAGAGCGAGCTTCGTCGACGAGTAGATCTGCGCGCCCGTCGTCGCGGGATCCTGCGCCAGCTCCCCGGCACGGGCCAGCGCCGCGAGCTCGTCGCCCGCCGCGAGCAGCCCGACCAGCTCGCCGTCGGTCGGCATCAGGGCGGCCATCGACGAGACCAGCACCGCCCGCGGCGCCGGCGATCCGGCCAGCAGCGGCCGCAGGCCCTCGAGCGTGGCGATCGTGCCGAAGTAGTTCACCGCGACGGTCGGCGGCGCGGCGGCGGCGAGGCCGGCGATCGCGAGCACCGCGTCCACCGGTCCGTCGTCCACCCGCCGCACCCCGTCCGCGAGGCCCGCGCGGCCCTCCGCGGTCGACAGGTCGACGATCACGTCGGCGTCGTGGATGTCGACCCCGATCACGCGCTCGCCCCGGCTCTCCAAGAGCTCCTTCGTCGCCCGTCCGATCCCCGAGGCGGCACCGGTGACGACCGAGACACGAGACATGACTCCCCCCTTTCCGCGACACCGCCCGCTCCCGGGCGGCCCTGGCGTCAGGGTAGCGAGACGGAAGGTCGGTGGCTACGCCTCTGCTGCGCCGGTCTCGACGGTGAGCGATCGAACGTTCGAATCTCCTGCTGGGCTGACATCCGTCGGAGATCCGGAGGGATACCGCCCGAATCTCCGACCGTACCGTGGCGGCTGGAGATCGGTGGGTCGGACGCGAAGCGGCCGGGCCCGGAGTCTCCGGGACCCGGCCGCTCGTTGGGGGTCCGCTACTTCTTGGACTTGTCGTACGCGGCCTGCAGGGTGCTCAGGTAGTCCTTGAGCCCGAGGCCGTCGAAGCCCTTCACGTAGGAGTCCCAGTCGGTGTCGATGTTCTTCGAACCGGTGATGAAGGCGAGCGCGTTCTGCGTGACGTAGTTGTCGATGTTCGTCTGCTGCGTCGCCACCTGGGTCGCCTTCGCCGGGTCGGGCCATACCTTCCAGGTCGGGTAGATCTGGCTCTTGTCCTCGTGGCCCTTGTACAGCTGGGTGGCCTCGAAGAGCCGGCGCTCGTAGCCGGAGGTGTCGTAGATGTCGGTCGGGACGGCCTGCGAACCGCGGAACGCCGCGTTCTGGTTGTAAGTCGACAGCGCGCCCCACTGCACGGCGTTGGCCGCATCCTGGTCGAGCTGCAGGTTGACGAACGCCGCCTTCTCGCTCGGGTCGAGCGCTTTGTCGTCGGCGCCGGCCTTCGCCCAGCCCTTGCCCTCCGGGCCGAAGTTGCCGTCGAGCTGGCCCTGCTCGGTGAAGAGGTAGTTCACCATCTTGATCGCGGCGACCTGGTCGTTCTTGGACGCCTTGTTGGTGAGCAGGAAGGTGGCGCCGGGCGTGCTGCCGAACGCGTAGGTGGCGTAGTCGGCGCCGTCCGGGCCGGTCAGCGGGGGCACGGCGTCGTACTGCTTGTCACGGCCGTCCTTCGCGCCGGGGCTGACGAAGATGTACGGGTGCAGGCCGCTGGCGCTGCCGAGCAGCACCGGTCCCGCGTTGTTGCCCTCCTGGGCGAGCGCCGCCGGGTTCTGGGTGAAGGCGCCCTTGTCGATCAGGCCCGCGTCCCACAGCGACTTGATGTACTTCAGGCCCTCGCGCCAGCCGTCCTTGTTCGCCTGGATGTCGACCTTGCCCTTGTTGAGCACCGTCGTCGACTGGATGCCCTTGTCCGGGTTCTGCGGGTCGTAGATGAACGCGTTCATGAAGAACGGGATGAGCGTGTCGTGCGAGTCGCCGCTGAGCGGGATCTCGTCCTTCTGCCCGTTGCCGTTCGGGTCGTCGTTCTTGAACGCCTCGAGCACCTTCGTCATGTCGGCGGTCGTCTTCGGCATCTGGAGGTTCAGCTTCTTCAGCCAGTCCGTGTTGATCCAGAGCTTCGACGGGTACTGGATGTGCAGCGTCTCGGCCAGCTGCGGCAGGCCGTAGATCTTGCCGTCGGGCGAGGTGACCATCGCCTTGTAGTCGGCGTTGCCGTCCAGCACCTTCTGGATGTCGGGCGCGTACTGCTTGATCAGGTCGTTGAGCGGGAGGGCGACGCCCTGCTTGGCGAGCTTCTCGACGTCCACCTGGTTGAACTGGTCGACCCACGGGATCAGGAGGAAGGCGTCGGCGTAGTCGCCGCTCGCCATCAGGATCTGCCGCTTCTCGGGAGCCACCGACGAGTCCTGGGTGGTGGTCTGCCAGCTGAACTTGATGTTGAATTTCTTCTCCACCTCCTTGGTGAAGGCGTTGGTGGCCAGGTCCTGGCCGGTCCCCTGCTGCGCGAACACGGTCAGGTGGGCGGTGCCGCCGATCTTGTCGTCGGCGCTGGAGGCCGCCGGGGTGCAGGCGGAGAGGGCCATCAGTGCGGCGGTGCCGCCGACGGCGGCGACGAGTGCGCGCGTCCGCCCTCTGCGGGATCGCCGATCGGTCTTCGAGAACATGGTGCGTTCCTCCTTTGGAACCAGGATGTGTTTCGGGATACGGATGGTGCGTTGTGGTGGCTTCGTGGGGTCTTCGGGGCTCAGCCCTTGACCGACCCGATCAGCACGCCCTTGTTGAAGTAGCGCGCGACGAACGGGTAGATGATCAGCACGGGGACGCTGGTGATGACGATCAGCGCGTACTTGAGCAGGTTGACCAGCTCCTGGTTCTGCGCCTGCGCCGCCAGGTCGCTCACCCCGCCGTTGGTCGAGTTGAGGACGAGGATGTTGCGCAGCACCAGCTGGAGCGGGAAGAGATCGGAGCTCTTCAGGTAGAGGAGCGCGTCGAAGTAGCCGTTCCACTGGCCGATCGCGTACATGAGCGCGATGACGGCGATGAGGGGCTTCGACAGCGGAAGCACGACGGTCCACAGGAACCGCCAGTCGCTCGCGCCGTCGAGCGACGCCGCCTCGACGAGCTCCTCCGGGATCGCCGAGCGGAAGAAGGTGCGGGCGATGATGACCTGCCACACCGCGACGGCCTGCGGCAGCAGGAGCGCCCAGCGGGTGTCGAGCAGGCCGAGGTTCTGCACGACCATGTAGGTCGGGATGAGGCCGCCGCTGAACAGCATCGTGAACAGCAGCAGCGACATGATCACGTTGCGGCCCATGAAGGTGCGGCGCGAGAGCGGCCAGGCCAGGCAGACCGTCAGGGTCGTGCTGATCAGCGTCCCGGCGATCATGTAGAACAGCGAGTTGGCGTAGCCGAGGAGCACCTGCGGGTCGGAGAGGACCGTCTGGTAGCCCTTGAGCGTGAAGTCGACGGGCCAGAGGAACACCTGCCCGGCCGTGACCGCGTGCGGGGAGGAGAAGGAGCTGGCCACGATGTACAGCAGCGGCAGCAGCACGACCAGCACGGCCAGGGTGAGGCCGAGGTAGATGACGACCAGCAGGGCGCGATCGCCGGGCGACTCCCGGATCCTCCGCGGCTTCTTGATGTTCTTGGCCGCCGTCGCGGGCCGCACCCGCGTCCGCTCGGCCGGAGAATCGATGGTCACCACAGTCCGCTCCCACTCAGTCGGCGTGCCACCCAGTTGACGATGAGGAGCAGCACGAGGTTGACGACGGAATTGAAGAGGCCGACGGCGGTCGCCGTCCCGAAGTCGGCGTTAAGGATGCCCAGCTTGTAGACGTAGGTCGCGATGATCTCGGACTGCCCGAGGTTCAGCGGGTTCTGCAGCAGGAACACCTTCTCGAACCCGATCGCCATGATGTTGCCGACGCTCAGGATGAGCACGATCATCGCCGTGGGCATGATGCCCGGGATGTCGACGTGCCAGATCTTGCGGAGGCGGGACGCGCCGTCCACGCGCGCCGCCTCGTACAGCGAGGGGTCGATGCCGGAGAGCGCCGCCATGTAGATGACCGCGGAGTAGCCGGCGGTCTGCCACACGTCCGACCAGACGTAGATGTTGCGGAAGTAGTCGGGGTTGCCGAGGAGGTCGGGCGACTGGACGCCGAAGAACCCGAAGACCTGGCTGACGATCCCGAGCCGGGGCGCCATGATCAGGATCAGCATCGACACGACGACCACGGTGGAGATGAAGTACGGGGCGTACGTGACCAGCTGCACGGTCTTCTGGAACCAGCGGTGGCGCACCTCGTTGAGCGCGAGCGCCAGGATGATCGGGATGGGGAAGCTCGCCAGCACCGCGTATCCGGAGAGGATGAGGGTGTTGGAGACCAGGGTCGGGAACTGCGGGTTCTGCAGCATCGCCGCGAAGTTCGCGAACCCGTTCCACGGGCTCCCCCACACGCCGAGCACCGGGCTGTAGTCCTTGAACGCGATGACCGCGTTGGAGACCGGCACGTACTTGAAGATCACGAAGTACGCCAGCGGCAGGAGCGTCAGCAGGTAGAGCTGCCAGTGCCGCCGCAGCGCGATCCGCCAGCGCTGACCGAGGGTCTTGCGGCGGGTCGGGATGCGGCGGACCGGCGGTGCGGCGGTCCGTGCGGCGGGTGGGGTGGTCGTTGTGGTCACGGGCGGGGCGCTGGTCATCCGCGCACCCCCGTGTGCCCACGGTGTTGCAGCTTCGTCATCGAAGACTCCTGAACGAATCGAGCCGGGCGGGCCTTGGTCCGCCCGGACTGGGTACAGCAAAACCTATTTCCTTACCGTTGTCAATAATCTATCCTGACAGCAGGTCATCGCTCGACCGAGAACGGCGACCGCACGCGATTCGCGCCGTTGGGGGCCGTCGCGCATTCGAACACGACAGAAAGAAAGCGGCGGCATGAGCTACTCTCTCGATATGCCACTCGACGACGTTGGCACCCGCCGGAGACCGGAGCTCGGCACGCCCCGCTCCGCGGAGATCTTCACGCGGATCATCACCCACGGGCCGGTCAGCCGGCTCGACATCGGCCGCCTCACCGGACTGTCGCAGGCCAAGGTGACCAAGACGGTCAACCCGCTGATCGAGGGCGGCTACGTCACGGTGGGCGAGCACGCGGAGCACTCCTTCCCAGGGCGTCCCGTCCGTCCGCTGAGCGTCGTCCCCCGCTCGATGATCGCGATCGGGGTCAAGGTCAACCAGGACGAGATCTTCGCCGTCACCGTCAGCCTGGGCAACGAGGTCCTCGGGTCCACCCGGCGGCGGCTGAAGAGCCACGATCCGGACAGCACGGTCGACGCGATCGTGACCTCCGTGAGGTCGCTGATCGCGCAGCTCGGCGGCGACGCGGCCAGCATCGCCGGAGTCGGCGTCTCGGTCTCCGGCGACATCGACAGCAGCACCGGGCTCGTGCGGCACTCCCCGCTGCTCGGCTGGAGCCATTTCGCGCTCGGCGAGCGGCTCGCCGCCGAGCTCCCCCTCCCGATCACCGTCGAGAACGACGTGCGTGCTCTGGCGAAGTCGGAGCAGTGGTTCGGGGCGGGCAGGGACGCGGAGTCGTTCGCCATCATCACGATCGGTGCGGGCATCGGCTGCGGCATCTACGTGAACGACGACGTGGTGGTCGGCGCGCACGGTGTCGCGGGCGAGATCGGCCACCTGCCGCTGGCGTCCTCCGACGCCCTGTGCGTCTGTGGCCGTCGTGGCTGCGTGGAGGCCGTGGCATCGTCCCGGGCCATCCGCGACGCGGTGAGCCTCGAGCACGGCGACCCGGAGCTGACCCTGGCGGGTGTCATCCGGCTCGCACACGAGGGCGACCCGGCCGCGGTCGCCGCCTTCGAGCGCGCGGGCACGGCCATCGGCGCGGCCGTCGCGGCGACCGTGAACCTGTTCGGCCCGGAGGTCGTCGTGATCGCCGGCGAGGGCGTCATGGACTACGACCTCTACGAGCGCCGGTTCCGCGAGGAGTTCCTGGCGCACGCCTTCGGCGCCGCCGCCAACTGCCGCCTGGTGGTGCAGCGGCACACCTTCACCGACTGGGCCCGCGGCGCCGCCGTCGCGGCCCTGCGCGAGGCGATCACCGCGAGCACCGCGGCGACGGGGGAATGACGACGGGTCAGACCACGAGCGACCGGATGGCCGTCGCCGCCGCCCCGCGCGCCCAGTCCTCGAAGGTGTGCGGGCGCACGACGATCCGGCAGCGGTCGGCCGACGCGAAGACGTGCTCGGCGTAGACGGCTCGCAGCCGTTCCTCGTACAGGCCGAACTCGGCGACGCCCTCGCCGCCGATGATCACGAGCTCCGGGCCGACGAGGTTGACCAGGCTGGCGATGGCGGCGCCGATGACCGCTCCCGCCTCGCCGAAGGCCTCGACCGCCGCCGGGTCGCCGGCGTGCGCCAGCTCGACGACCTCCTCGATCGTCAGCGGGCGGCCGTGCGCGGCCGACGCCGCGGCGACGATGGCGCTCGTGGCGGCGACGGCCTCCACGCAGCCGCGGCGGCCGCAGGCGCAGACGCGGTCGGGCGAGGCCAGCGGAAGGTGGCCGATCTCGCCGGCGACGCCGAAGGCGCCCTCCACGACCTCGCCGTTCAGGTGCAGGCCGCTGCCGATGCCGCGCCCGATCGTGACGATGCAGAAGGAGCGAGTGCCGAGGCCGACGCCGAACCAGTGCTCGCCGATCGTGAGGGCGCGCACATCGTTGTCGACGACGACGTCCGCCTCCAGACGCTCTCGCAGGGCTGCCGCCAGGCGGACGCCGCGCCAGCCCATGATGGCCGAGTCGCGCACCACGCCGGTCGCCGTGTCCACGTCGCCCGAGACCGAGACGCCGATGCGGGCGACGCGCGAGCGGAGGCCGCCGAGCGACTGCGCCAGCCGCCCGCAGAGGGCGGCGACGGCTTCGACCACGGCCGCGGGGTCGTGCGAGGCGAGCGGCAGGCGGTCGGCGGCGAGGATGCGCGTGGTCAGGTCGGTGGCGACGCCGACCAGCTCGTCGACGTTCACCTTGATGCCGAGCGCGACCACCGCATCCGGGACGATCGCCACCGGGTTCGCCGGCCGCCCGGGCAGACCGGTCGGCGCGAGGCCGAGCGAGTCGTCCACGAGCCCGGCGGCCACCAGCGGCGTCACCGCCTTGGTCACGGCGGCCTGCGACAGGCCGGTCATCCGGGCGACGTCGATGCGGCTGACCGGGCTGCGGGTCAGGATGGTGGTGAAGACGCGGGTCGCCGCATCCGACGACGAGGCGAGCAGCGCGATGCGCTGCCGTAGCTCGTCGTCCATGCCTCCACCTTAGGGAGTCGCGACCGCCTCTCGCAGGACCCCGTCGATCGCCTGCTCGCCTCCGGCGGCAAGCCGGACCTCGACCTCCGTGCCGTCGTACCGCAGCCGCACATCGCACGGCTCAGCGCGGGGGTTCCGCAGGACGGTCGACTCCAGCCTCCCGCCGGACCAGACGAGGTCGGCGGAGAGCCCGCCGCGCACGCCGAGCCCGGTCGCCCGGCCCTCCGGCCAGGCGCTCGGCAACGCAGGCAGCAGGTGGACGACTCCCCCGTGGCTCTGCAGCAGCAGTTCGGCGATGCCCGCGGGGAAGCCGAGGTTCCCGTCGATCTGGAACGGCGGGTGCGTGCTGAACAGGTTGGGCAGCAGACCGCCCCACTCGGAGCCGTCGACCGGTCCATGCCGGCGGGCGTCACCGTCGTACGGCGTGAGCGCCTGCTGCAGCAGCTCGTGGGCCGCCTCGCCGTCGCCGAGGCGTGCGCGCAGGGCGATCTTCCAGGCCCACGACCAGCCCATCGCGCCGGGGCCGCGCGCGTCGAGGAAGCGGCGGGAGGCGTCGGCGAGCGCGGGCGTGCCCTCGGGCGTGATCAGGTCGAGCGGGTAGAGGCCGACCAGGGGCGACAGGTGCCGATGGGCGGGCTCGTGCTCCGGCACCTCCTCCGACCATTCGAGCAGGCGGCCGTCGCCGCCGACCGGGGGCTCGGGGATCGTGGCGAGCGCCGCCTCCAGCTCGCCCCGCAGCGGGTCGGGGTCGCCCAGCACCTGGATGGCGCGCAGGGTCCGCGCGAAGAGCGAGCGGATCAGCTCGAGGTCCATCGTCGCGGTGAGGCCGAGCGCGCGCGGCACCCCGTCGGCGTCCCGGTAGGAGTTCTCCGGCGAGGTCGACGGGGAGAGGAAGGCGCGGCCGTCGGGACCGACCTGGAGCCAGTCGAGGCAGAACTCGGCGGCGCCGCGCAGCAGGGGCTGGATCCGGTCGCGCAGCAGATCGTCGTCCGCCGTGAACTCGTAGTGGTCCCAGAGCGAGTGGGTGAGCCAGACGCCGCCCATCATCCAGATCGCCCAGCTCGGCGCGCCGTGACCCATGCCGACCGGCAGGCTCCAGCCCCACAGGTCGCTGTTGTGGTGCGCGACCCAGCCGCGGCAGCCGTAGAGCTCCCTGGCGACGTCGCGACCGGTCGCCGCCAACCGCTCGACCAGCGAGATCAGCGGTTCCGCGTGCTCGATGACGCCGAGCGGGCCGGCGGCCCAGTAGTTCATCTCGGTGTTGATGTTGATCGTGTAGTTCGACGACCACGCGGGGCGCAGCTCGCCGTTCCAGATGCCCTGCAGGTTGGCCGCGGGGCCGCCCGTCCGGGAGGACGACGTGAGCAGGTAGCGCCCGTACTCGGCCGCGACGGTCGCACGCAGCCCGTCGTCCGAACCGCGCAGGATGTCGGCCTCGACATCCCACCGCCCCTCGCGCCTGCCGCCGATCGCGAACCGCGCCGCCGCGGGGTGACGCAGCGCGCCTTCCCGCTGTCCCGCGCCCGCGGCGATGGCGCCGAGGGCTCGGGTGACGGCGCGGTCCCGGATCGTCTCACGGGAGACGGTCCGCCACTCGTCGTCCGCGCCGGCCCACCACGACTCAGCGCGGGTCGACGACGAGAGGGCGATCAGCAGCCGACGGCCACCGCGGACCGTGAGACCGTGGTCCCCCGGCTCCGCCGTGCCGTCGCTCCGCACCGCGAGGGCCGCGGCGGCGAAGGCGTCGTAGTCTGCGTCGCCCCGCTCCGCGTAGCGCAGCGGTGGGACGACGGACTGTTCGTGCAGGGGCGCCCCGTCGACCGGGACGGCGAGGTCGAGCGTCAGCACGCCGTCACGCAGAGACCGCGACAGCTCGCGGAGCGGCGTGGCGAGGGCGATGCGCACCTCGGGCAGCGGCTCGCTGGCCTCGATCGAGATGAAGAGGGTACGGTCTTCGACCCACGACGCGCGCTCGACGCGGGCCGCTCCGGCCTGCAGCGACTCCTCGACGACGTGCCGGTCGAGATCCAGGACCCGCGCGGGCTCCCCCTCGACCGGGGTCGCGCCGGGTAGCTCGACCGTGAGGTCGACGAACGGGAGGAACTCCTGGCTGTAGCGGCCCTCGAAGGTGAGCAGCAGCTCCTCCGCGCGGGAGAGGTCGCCGGCGGCGAGCGCCGCACGCACCTCGCGGAGGCGCTCGGGCCCCGCACCCTGCGCGACGACCCGGCGCAGTTCCTCCGCCGTGGTCTCCGGTGTGCCCGACCAGACGGTCGCGTCGTTCACCTGATAGCGGCCGCCTGCGCCGCCGTGGACCATGGCGCTGAGGAGGCCGTCCCCGATCGGGATCGCTTCCTCCCAGTGGCCTGCTGGCTCGCGCCAGGCGAGCTGGAGTGTCTCGGTGGAGATCGTCATCGGTCTTCCTTCTCGGGGTTGCATTCGAAACACTAGGCATGGTTAATTGACACTGTCAAGTAACCGGAAACGTCCGAGGAGTCCTTCATGCTCGACGGCTATGGCGCCGTTCTGAGCCTGCGCGCCGCAGGCACCTCCCTCGTCCTCGACACGGCTGGGCGCGTGCCTCGTGTGCTGCACTGGGGCGCGGATCCCGGGCCTCTCGACGACGCCGCGGCCGAAGCCCTCCGGGAGACCGGCGGCCCGGCGGTGCTCAACAATTCGCCCGATGTCCCGCGCACGTTCAGCCTGCTGCCGAGCGAGTTCGAGGGCTGGGCCGGCACGCCTGCGCAGGAGGGCCACGCGGCGGGCACGGCGACCACGCCGCGGCCGCGCACCGAGGCCGTGCGCCACCGCTCCGACGGCGAGCACGGCGGCACGATCGAGATCGACCTGGCCGACGAGATCACCGGGCTGCGCACGACGATGACGATCGCGCTCGACCGTTTCGGCGTGCTCTCGGTGGATGCGACCCTCGTCCGCGACGCATCCCTCGCCGGCGACGGCGCCACCATCCCCTACACCCTCGACGCGCTGCGCGTGATGCTGCCCGTCCCGGAGCGCGCCGTCGACATCCTCGACTTCACCGGCAAGTGGTGCCGCGAGCGGGCGCCGCAGCGCGGCCGGCTGTTCTACGGCAGCCACGTGCGCCGCGCGCGCCGAGGCAAGCCGGGGCACGACGCCCCCTTCCTCGTCGTCGCGGGCACCGAAGACCTCGGCTTCGGCCGCGGCGAGGCGTGGGCGACGCACCTGGCCTGGAGCGGCGACGGCGAATACCTCGTCGAACGGCTCACCGAGGGCGCCGGGGCGTTCTCCGCAGTGCTCGGGGCCGGCGAAGGTCTCCGCCCCGGCGAGATCGCCCTGGCCGACGGCGACCGCTACGTCGCACCGACGGCCCTCTTCGTCTGGTCAGACTCGGGCCTCGACGGGCTCGCCGACCGGCTGCACCGGCGGCTGCGGGCACGGCCGACGCACCCGCAGTCGCCGCGTCCCCTCACCCTCAACTCGTGGGAGGCGGTCTACTTCGACCACGACCTGGCGCGGCTGACCGCCCTGGTCGAGCGCGCGGCGCGGGTCGGTGCGGAGCGCTTCGTGCTCGACGACGGCTGGTTCCACGGCCGCCGCGAGGACAACGCGGGGCTCGGCGACTGGTTCGTCGACCGCACGGTGTGGCCCGACGGTCTGAGCCCGCTGGTCGACCTGGTGCGCTCGCACGGGATGCAGTTCGGCATCTGGTTCGAACCCGAGATGGTCAACCTCGACTCCGACCTCGCCCGCGAGCACCCCGACTGGGTGCTCGGGCCCCGGCAGGAGCTCGGCGCCACCGCCCGGGCGCAGTACGTGCTCGACCTGACGCGTCCCGACGCCTACGCGCACGTGCTGGAGCAGATCAGCGCCGTGGTCGACGAATACGCCGTCGACTACATCAAGTGGGACCACAACCGGGACCTCTCCGAGGCGGTCAGCGGTTACGTCGGCGTCGACCGGCCCGCCGTCCACGAGCAGACGCTCGCGCTCTACCGGATGCTCGACACGCTCCGCGCCCGCCACCCGCACCTCGAGATCGAGACCTGCTCCGGCGGCGGCGGCCGGGTCGACCTCGGCATCCTGGAGCGCACCGACCGGGTCTGGGCCTCCGACTGCAACGACCCAGTGGAGCGGCTGCAGATCGAGCGCTGGACCAGGATGCTGCTCCCGCCGGAGCTCATCGGCTCGCACCTCGGCGCCGAGCGCTCGCACACCACCTCCCGTCGCACCGACCTGTCGTTCCGGCTGATCGTCGCGCTCACCGCGCACGCCGGCATCGAGTGGGACCTGCAGGAGGCGGACGAGGACGAGCTCGACCGCATCGCCCGCTGGGCGGGGGTCTACCGCGAGCTTCGCGGCCTCATCCACTCGGGCCGGATCGTCAACGCCGACCTGGCCGACGAGGCCACCGCGTTCACCGGGATCGTTGCGCAGGACGGCTCCCGCGCCGTCTACACCTGGGCCAGGCTCGTCACCTCCGCCCCCGGCCAGTCCGGCCGGGTCCGCTTCCCCGGGCTCGACCCCGACACCCGCTACTCCGTGCGCGTCCGGAACGAGTTCGGCCAGGCGAGCAGGCATCAGGCCGCCGACCCGGCATGGATCACCGCAGCCCTGCAACCAGAGGGTGTCACGCTCCCCGGCTCCGTGCTGGCGGTCGCCGGCGTCCCCCTCCCGACCCTCAACCCGCAGCAGGCGATGCTCTTCGACCTCGTCCGGCTGGCCTAGAGCCACCGGGCGCGGCCGGGCACGCCCCACAGACGGCCCACCGCACCGAACACCCCAGGCGCACCGACGCGCCGGGGCTCTTCAGAGAGGAAGAACATGACCCGCACGACGCGTACACGACGGAGCCTCCGGGCTCTCGTCGTGACGGTCGCGGCGCTGGGGATCGTGGCGGCCGCGGCCGTCCCCGCCGGCGCCACGCCGACACCGGAGCCGACAGCGACACCGACTCCGACGGCCGCTCCGACCGGGACGCCGACGCCGACCGCGACGCCGGCCGAGACGTCCGCACCGACCGCGACACCGACCGCGACCGCGACGCCGACGGCGAAGCCGACCGCCGCGCCGAAGTCGGCCACCGCAAGCGTGCCGACGCCCATCCCGCCGGCCGCCTCCACCGCCGACCCGTGGGCACTCAAGCCCTACATGGGCTGGAGCAGCTACAGCATGCAGGTCTACTCGGGCAACGGGAAGTGGATCACCGCCGACCAGCTCATCGCCCAGTCCGACGCCATGCACAAGACACTGCAGAAGGCCGGCTACGACCGCATCAACGTCGACGCCGGCTGGAGCGACGGGGTGGACGCCAACGGCCGTCCGACCCCGAGCACCACGCTCTACCCGCAGGGGCTGAAGAAGGTCATCGACCACATCCACGCCAACAAGCAGAAGTTCGGCGTGTACCTGATCCCCGGCATCGGCCCGGAGGTATACCAGAAGGGCTACCCGATCGCGAACGCGCCGGGCTGCAACACCCACGACATCGTCAAGCAGCCGCTGCAGCAGGCCGACTACTGGAAGATCGGCTACGCGATCGACTTCTCGAACCCATGCGCGCAGAAGTACGTCGACTCCATCGTCGACCAGCTGGCGGCCTGGGGCGTGGACTTCGTCAAGTTCGACAGCGTCACCCCCGGCTCCGGCATCAGCGACGGCTCGGTGGATGCGCGCGCCGACGTCGCCGCCTGGTCGCAGGCGCTGAAGAAGCACAAGATCTGGTTCGAGCTCTCCTGGGCGCTCGACATCAACAACGCCGACTACTGGAAGAAGTACGCCAACGGCTGGCGCGTGGAGTGGGACGTCGAGTGCTACTGCAGCGGCGAGGCGCTCACCGAGTGGAACAACATCGCCCGCCTCTTCCCGCGCGCGGCAGACTGGTGGCGCTACGCCGGCCCCGGCGGCTGGAACGACTTCGACTCGCTCGACGTCGGCAACGGCAAGATGGACGGCCTGACCCCGGACGAGCGTCGCACCGCCACCACGCTGTGGGCGATCTCGGCAGCTCCGATGTACACCGGCAACGACCTGACCAAGCTCGACAAGCTGGGCGTCGACCTCCTCACCAACCCCGAGGTCGTCGGCGTCGACCAGGCCGGCGTGCCCGCACGGCCCGTCTCCTCCACCGCGAAGCAGCAGGTCTGGTACGCGCTGAACAAGGACGGCAGCTACACGGTCGCCCTGTTCAACTTGGGCCGCGCCGAGTCCGACATCACCGCGAAATGGTCCGACATCGGGCTGACCGGTTCCGCGAGCGTCCGCGACCTGTGGGCCCGCAAGAACCTCGGGCGCGCGGACGGGTCGTTCACCGCGTCCGACGTGCCGATCCACGGTGTCCGGCTGCTCAAGGTCACACCCGACAAGGGCGCGACGGTCACCGTGAACGACGACGCCCAGGGCGTCACCTACGGCGGCGACTGGACCCGCAACGGCGGAAACGAGGTCGCCTCGACCTCCCAGCCGCTCACCGTCAACGTGACCGACACGGGCACGCCGGCGCCGCCGGTCTCCACCGGCCCGACCCGCACGACGAGCGTCAACGACACCGATTCGGGCATCGCGTACTCCGGCCAGTGGGGCTACAGCAACGGGCGCGGCTTCGGCGACTACCAGGACGACGTGCACTACGCCGAGCACCCGGGCGACTCGTTCTCGTACACGTTCACCGGGACGGGAGTGTCGTACCTCACCGAGCTCGACTCCTCGGAGGGCGACGCCGACGTGTACATCGACGGGCAGTTCGTGAAGACGGTCAGCGCCAACATCCCGACCGCCTCGCACACCGCGCAGCAGACGGTGTTCACGACGAACGGCCTCACCAACGGGCAGCACACGCTGCGCGTGGTGATGAAGTCGGGGCAGTTCATGCTGCTCGACCGGCTCGACGTCATCCAGCCGAGCCTGATCGACCCGTCGAGCGTGTCGTTCGACACGAAGGCGCCGGCCCCGGCGACCTTCTCGGTGCTGCGCGACCCGGACGAGTTCACCGGCATCACGGCGAACGGCACGGCGCTCACGAAGGGCACCGACTACACCGTGTCCGGCTCGACCGTCACCCTGCAGCCGTCGTACCTGAAGACACTGCCGGTCGGGGCGAGCACGCTGAGCGTCGGCTTCCGCGGCGACTACCTCGACGACGTGCACGCCACGACCCAGGCGGGAGCCTCCGTGTCGTTCACGTTCACGGGCACGGGAGTCGACTGGCTCGCGCCGACGGGACCTGACCAGGGCGTCGTCGACGTGTACGTGGACGGCAAGCTCGTCAAGCAGGTCGACACGCACAGCGACACCCGTCGCACCCAGCAGAAGGTGTACAGCGTCTCCGGCCTCCGGAACGCGCAGCACACCATCATGGTGGTGAAGGAGTCGGGCGCCGTGATGCGCGCCGACGCCGTCCGCTACACCGTCCGCTGATCCGCCGGGTGGGCCGGGACGCGCGTCCCGGCCCACCCCCTCAGAAAGGCCGCCGCATGTCCGGCTCCCCCGCCTCCCCGGCCGCCCTGCTGGGCGCCGGGCTTCTGCCCACCCCCGACGACTACGAGGAGTACTGGGCGTCGGCGCTCGACGACGCCCGGCGGCACCCGCTCGCCATCCGCCGGGAGGCGGTGGACACCGGACTCACGGCCGTGGACGTCTTCGACGTCTCGTTCGCCGGCGCGGACGGACGCCGCGTGAGCGGCTGGCTGCGGCTGCCGCGCCACCGCACCGGCCCGCTGCCGGCCGTCGTGCACTTCAACGGGTACGGCGCCGGCCGGCTCGACCCGATCGACGACCTCACCTGGCCGGTCGCCGGCTTCGCCCAGCTCGTGATGAACACGCACGCGCAGGGCGGCGGCAGCACCGGTCACCTCCTCGACGGGATCGAGGATCCGTACCTCTTCTATTACCGCGGCGTCTTCGTGGATGCGGCGCGCGCGGTGGACGCCCTGCGCTCGCTCGACGAGGTGGACGCCGACCGCGTCGCCGCCATCGGCAACAGCCAGGGCGGCGGCATCGCCCTCGGCGTCGGCGCCCTGCAACCCGGCCTCGCCGCGGTGCTGGCGCAGGCGCCGTTCCTCACCGCGGCGCCGCTCGGCCTGAGGCTCGCGGCGAACGGTCCGTGGCTGGAGCTCCGCACCTACCTGGAGCAGCATCCCGACCGCGCCGACACGGTCGCGCGGACCCTCGCGTACGTGGACGGCGTCACCTCCGCACGCCACGCGACGGCGCCCGGCTGGATCAGCGACGGCCTGGTGGACGGCATCTGCCCTCCCGAGACCGCCCGTGCTGCGGCGGAGGCCTATGCGGGTCAGGTGACGCTGCGGGAGTGGCCGGGCGCCGGGCACGAGGCGGGCGCGACGGCCGACCGGCGCGGGGCGCTGGCGGTGCTGCGCGAGCGCTTCGGGGTCGGCGCAGGGCTCGGACTCGGCTAGGCGTCGGCGCGCTGGGCGGTGAGCGTCCAGACCAGCGGGAGCACCATCCCCTCGGGGCCCGGGCCGTCGGTCACGAAGTGGTCGACGTGACGGTTGATCGACTCCTGCCAGCGCCGGTTGGCCGGGTCGTCGTCGAGGGCCCGCATCGCGGCGGCGAAGTCGTCGCATTCGACCAGGTGGAAGAGGTCCCGGCCGCTGCGCCAGATCTGCCAGTCGTGGATGCCGACGCGCTCGAACGAGACCACCAGGTCGTCCGGGATGGCGGCGTGGTCGGCATCGTACGCGGCCTCATGGCCCTCGCGGAGAATGGAGTGAAGCGCGACGCGCATCCGGCAGCTCCCTCGCTGGTGGTGGATTGAATTCCTATAGGAAATAGTAATAGGCTCGGAGGCGGAATGCGAGCGAAAGGACCTCGATGCGATTCATGCGGCTCGGCGAGAGTGGAGCCGAGATCCCGGCCGTCGGCGACGGCACCACGACGTGGGATCTCCGCCCCCTGACCGCCGACATCGACGGCGCGTTCCTCGCCTCCGACGGGCTCGCCCGGGCCACGGCCGCAGCGGCCGCCGGCGAGCTCCCGGAGCTCGACACCGCGTGCCTGCGCATCGGAGCCCCCATCGCCCGGCCGCAGGCGGTCATCTGCATCGGCATGAACTACGCGGCGCACGCACGGGAGTCCGGCGCCGAGCCGCCGACCGACATCGTCGTGTTCTACAAGCACCCGAACACCGTAGTCGGGCCCTTCGACGACATCCTGCTGCCGCCAGGCTCGACGACCACCGACTGGGAGGTGGAGCTCGCGGCCGTCATCGGCACCCGGGCGCGCTACCTCGACTCCCCCGAGCAGGCGCTGCAGCACATCGCCGGCTTCGCCGTCGCGAACGACGTCTCCGAGCGCGAGTACCAGCTGCAGCGCTCCCTCGGCCAGTGGAGCAAGGGCAAGAGCTTCGAGACGTTCAATCCGCTCGGTCCGTGGCTGGTGCCGACGGCCGAGGTGGGCGACGGCTCCGGGCTGGGCATCCGCTCGCGCGTCAACGGCGAGCCGCGGCAGGACTCCTCCACCAGCGACCTCATCTTCGACGTCGCCGAGATCGTCTACCGGCTGAGCCGGTTCACCGTGCTCGAGCCCGGCGACCTGATCAACACCGGGACGCCGGAGGGCGTCGGCCTCTCCGGCCGCTTCCCCTACCTGGCGGCGGGCGACGTCGTCGAGGTCGAGATCGACGGGCTCGGGGCGCAGCGCTCCACGGTCCGCCCGGCTCTCTGACCGGCCCCGGATTCACACACAACGCAAGGAGACGAGGATGTCGCACTTCGATGGCCTGGTGGCCGCCGTGACGGGCGGCGCGTCCGGGCTCGGCAAAGCGATCGCCGACGAGCTGGCCGCGCAGGGCGCGCGCGTGTTCGCGCTCGACCTGGCGCCCGACGCCGTGGCCGCGCCGCACACCGGCGTCCGCTGCGACATCGGCGACGACGCCAGCGTGCGCGAAGCGATCGCCGAGGTGGTCGCGCGGGCCGGCCGCCTGGACGTCGTCATCGCCAACGCCGGCATCGGAGCGCAGGGCGACATCGAGGCGAACGATGACGACGAGTGGATGCGCGTGCTGAACGTGAACGTCATCGGCTCGGCCCGCACGGTGCGCCACGCGATGCCGCACCTGCGCGAGTCGCCCTCGCCTGCCGTGGTGCTGACGAGCTCCATCGCGGCCTGGGCGGGGCTCCCGCAGCGGGTGCTGTACTCCGCGTCGAAGGGCGCGATCTCGGCCATGACGCTCGCGATCGCCGCCGACTGCCTCCCGCTCGGGATCCGCGTCAACGCGGTCGCCCCCGGCACCGCCGACACCCCCTGGGTGGGTCGCCTGCTCGACTCGGCTGCCGACCCGGAGGCCGAGCGCGCCGCACTGGAGGCGCGTCAGCCGAGCGGCCGACTCGTGCAGCCGCAGGAGGTCGCCGAGGCCGTCGCCTATCTCGCCTCGCCGTCGTCGGGGGCGAGCAATGGCGTCATACTGCCCGTCGACGGCGGGATGTACTCGCTGCGTCCCCGGAGGTGAGCCCGCACATGGTCGATCGTCAGTTTCCGCGTCCGGCGGAGTTGCTGGAACTCATGCAGTTCAAGAAGCCGGAGCTTGATCTGAAGAAGCGTCGTCTGGAGTCGGCGTTGACGATCGAGGACCTGCGCCGGATCGCTCGCCGCAGGACGCCGAAGGCGGCGTTCGATTACACGGAAGGCGCGGCCGAGGGGGAGTTGTCGTTGGCGCGGGCCAGGCAGGCGTTCCAGGATGTGGAGTTCCACCCCTCGATCCTGAAGGACGTGTCCACCGTCGACACGTCGTGTCAGATCTGGGGTGGCCCGTCGGCTCTGCCGTTCGGGATCGCCCCGACCGGGTTCACCCGCCTGATGCAGACCGAGGGCGAGACCGCGGGCGCCGGTGCTGCCGGTGCGGCAGGGATCCCGTTCACGTTATCGACGTTGGGGACGACGTCGATCGAGGGGGTGAAAGCGGCGAACCCGCACGGGCGGAACTGGTTCCAGCTGTATGTGATGCGGCAGAAAGAGATTTCGTACGGGCTGGTCGAACGGGCCGCCGCGGCCGGGTTCGACACCCTGTTCTTCACCGTGGACACCCCGGTGGCGGGGGCGCGGTTGCGGGATAAGCGCAACGGGTTCTCCATCCCACCCCAGCTGACCCTGGGCACGATCCTGAACGCGATCCCCAGGCCGTGGTGGTGGTACGACTTCCTGACCACCCCGAAACTGGAGTTCGCGTCCCTGTCCGCGACCGGCGGCACCGTCGGCGACCTCCTCAACGCCGCCATGGACCCCTCCATCGACTACGACGACCTCGCCGAGATCCGGGCGCTCTGGCCGGGGAAACTCGTCATCAAAGGGGTGCAGACCCTGGAGGACGCGAAGACGCTCACCGACCACGGCGTCGACGGCATCGTCTTGTCCAACCACGGCGGACGGCAACTGGACCGGGCCCCCATCCCCTTCCACCTCCTCCCCACCGTCGCCCGCGAGGTCGGCCACCACACGGAGATCGCGGTGGACACCGGGATCATGAACGGCGCCGACATCATCGCCGCCTACGCCCTCGGCGCCAAGTTCACCCTCATCGGCCGCGCCTACCTCTACGGGCTCATGGCCGGCGGCCGCGAAGGCGTCGACCGCACCATCCACATCCTCACCGACCAACTCGTGCGCACCATGAAACTCCTCCAAGTCCGCACCCTCGACGAACTCACCCCCGCCCACGTCACCCAGCTGACCCGCCTCCACCCCCTCCGTCACCACGCGGCCGAGCCCACAGACGCCTGAGATTTGGCGCAAATCGCGGTCATCGCCGCACGCATACCCACGATTTGCGCCAAATCGCGCGGGTCAGGGGAGGCGGTACGCGCGGGCGGCGGAGCCGGCGAGGATGTCGTCGCGTTCGGCGGGGGTCAGCGCCGCGATCAGCTCGCGCGCGACGGCGAACGTCTCCGCGTACGGGGTCGCCAGGGTCGAGACCGGCCAGTCGCCGCCGTACAGCATGCGCGACGGGCCGAACGCGTCGAGCGCGCGGTCGACGTACGGCCGGAGGTCGCCGGCCGACGCCCGGCCGGCGGGGCCGAGCGTGGTGAGGCCCGACAGCTTCACGAAGACATTGGGCCGGCTCCCGAGCTCGTCGATGAGCCTCCCCCACTCGCCCGCCTCCGACCCGACCGGCGGCGTCCCGAGGTGGTCCACCACGAGCCGCAGCTCGGGCAGCTCGTCCGCGAGGGCGACCGCGTGCTCCAGGTGCCGGGGCAGCACCCCGATCACGTCGTAGGCGAGGCCGCGGGACGCCAGCACCGCGAGCGAGCGGTGGACAGCCGGCTGGGCGAGCCAGTCCGGGTCCGCCTCGTCGTGGATGAGGTGCCGGATGCCGACCAGCGGCCCTGCGGCGGCCCAGCTGTCGAGGGCGTCGCCGACCGCGGACGGATCCCGGAGGTCGACCCAGGCCACCACCCCGGCGACCATGGGCTGCTGCGCGGCGACCGCGAACATCGCCGCCGAGTCCTCCGACGTGCCCGCCGCCTGCACCAGCACGACCCGGTCCACTCCCGTCGCGCGCAGCTGCGGCTCGACCTCCTCGAACCGGAAGGTGCGGTTGATCGGCGCGACGGCGTCGCTCAGCCATGAGTACGTGCCGTGCTCGAGGTCCCAGAGGTGCAGGTGGGCGTCGAGCGTCATGCGGCGGCCAGGTCGAAGCGCACGAGGGTCGGCCCGGCGACGGACGGCGCCGGCAGCTCGGCCACGAGCGCGTCGCCGTCCCGCGACACCGCGAGAGCCGAGCCGTCGGCGAGCCGGGCGGTCTCGGCGAGGACGGCCGCCGAGACGCCGTCGAGACGCACCGACCCGGTCGCGCCGACGAAGGCGTTCGCCACGTCGCCGGTCCGCGTCCAGCGCAGCCACGGCTCGTCGGAGGCGGCGGCGATCGACGGGTCGAGCGGCCGGGAGCCGAACACCGCCTCCCCGTTGATCGCGTTCCAGGCCGCCAGGTGCTCCAGCGTCCGCCGCTGCAGGTCGGGAACGGTGCCGCGCGCGGTCAGCCCGACGTTGAGCAGCAGGTTGCCGCCGCGGGAGACGATGTCGACGAACGACGCGACCGCGTCCGGTCCGCTGAGCAGGTGCCGCTCGTCCTCCTGCGTGTTGTGGCCGAACGAGTAGCCGATCCCGCGGCAGTTCTCCCATGCGCCGCTGCCCTCGACGTTCGTGCCGTTCTGGTACTCGCTGGTGCGGAAGTCCCAGTGCGTCGTGCCCCAGCGGTCGTTGGAGACGCCGTCCGGCGCGGCCTCGTAGAACTTGTCGAACAGCCGCTCCATGCTGAACGGCCCGCTCGGCTTGCCCGCGTCGGGCCACTCGATGTCGCCCCACAGCACGTCGGGCCGGTAGCGGTCGATCAGGTCGGAGACGTGCTCGTAGGCGTACTCGGCGTAGGCGGCGTCGACCGGGCGACGGAACGCCTGCCCGTTGTCCGTGATCGGCTCGAGGTCGGCGAAGTGCCAGTCGAGGCCTCCCGAGTAGTAGACGCCGAAGCGGATGCCCGCCGCCCGCGCCGCGCGCTCGAAGTCGCCGACCAGGTCGCGGTGCGGTCCGCGGGCCACCGTGTTGCGGCCGTCGGTGCCGGGCGCATCCCACAGGGTCACACCGTCGTGATGCTTGGTCGTCGGCACGAAGTAGCGGGCGCCGGTGCTCTTGACCAGGGCCATGAACGCGTCGGGGTCGAACTCGGCCGGGTCCCACTGGTCGAGGAAGTCGTCGTAGGGCGCGCCCCCGTACACCTCGCGCTGGTGCTCGGCCGCCGGGCTGCCCGGGATGCGGATGGTGTTGTAGTACCACTCGGCGTACGGGTTGTGCGCGAACCAGTACTTCGGGTCGATGGTGCCCAGCTCGCCGATCGGCTCGGCCCACGCCGGGACCGAGTACGGGCCCCAGTGCACGAAGATGCCCAGCTTCGCGTCGGTGAACCATTCCGGCACCTCGCGCTCGAAGCGGCGGTAGTTCTCCGGGCGGACGGGGTCGTCTGTGAACATGGCCACGCTGGGTCTCCTTCGTCGTCGAATGGATGCCGGCCGCGATTGTGGAATGCCGACCGCGTCCATATCCTATAGGCAATAGCATCTGCGCTCAATGACTCGAAGGAGAGCCTTGTGACCACCACGCTCGACGCACCACCCGCCTCGTTCGTCCGGCCCACCGACTTCCGCCTGCCGGGCGGCGAGTGGTTCATCGGAGCAGGCTTCGGACTGTTCGTGCATTGGGACCACGCCAGCCAGCAGGGCATCGAGATCTCCTGGCCGCTGGTCGGCCGTTCCATCATCCCGGGTTCCGACGGCGTCGAGGACACCGTGACGGTCGAGGAGTACCAGTCGACGGCGGCGACCTTCGACCCCGTGGAGTGGGATGCGGTCGCGCTCGCCCGCCTCGCCAAGCGCGCCGGCGCCCGCTACGTCGTCTTCACGGCCCGCCACCACGCCGGCTACGCCATGTTCCACACCGAGCACTCGGACTTCGGCATCGAGCACTCGCCGTTCGGCCGCGACATCACGCGGGAGTTCGTCGAGGCGATCCGCGCGGAGGGCATCCGCGTCGGCATCTACTACAGCCTCCCGGACTGGAACCACCCCGACTACCCGGCCTTCCGGATGGAGGACCGCCCCTACGCGCTGGAGCACTGGCCGGCCGCCGGCGACCCGGCGAACGCAGGGACCCCGGTCGCGGACGACCGGCACCGCCGCCCGACCGCGGAGCAGTGGCAGCGCTACCAGCAGTACCTGCGCGGTCAGCTCACCGAGCTCCTGACGGAGTACGGCACCATCGACCTGCTCTGGTTCGACGGCGAGTGGGAGCGGTCGGAGGAGGAGTGGGACAGCGCCGGGCTGCGCAGCCTGATCAAGTCGCTCCAGCCCGACGTGGTGATCAACGACCGCCTGCTCGGCCAGGGCGACTACAAGACGCCCGAGCAGGGCTTCCCGGTGACCGCGCCGGAGGGGCCGTGGGAACTGTGCATGACGATCGGGCAGATGTGGGCCTGGCGTCCCGGCGACACGAAGAGCAAGAGCACGACCTCGCTCATCACCACGCTGATCGAGGTCGCGAGCCGCGGCGGCAACCTCCTGCTCAACATCGGCCCGAAGGGCGACGGAAGCCTGAACGAGTCGCAGGTGCGCACACTGGAGGAGATCGGCGCGTGGATGGACGTGCACGCCGAGAGCGTCGTCGGCGTCTCCCCCACGGTCGGCGTGGACTACTACGGTCCGTCGACGGCCCGGCCGGGCACGCTGTACCTGCACCTCGTCGCGCGCCCGATCGAGCAGGTCGTGGTCCGTGGCATCCCGGTCGGCCGGGTGACCCGGCGCGCGCCTGCTGGCCACCGGCGACCCGCTGCCCTACGAGGTGAACCTTGAGGTGCACGAGCAGCCGGCCCCCGGCGTCGACCCGCTCGGCGAGCTGCGCATCCCGGCTCCGCAGCCGTCCGGAGCCCCGATCGACGTGATCGCGATCGATTTCGCTTGACCGCGGCGGACTCTCACCTCTAAGCTCGCCGCAGAGCCTATATCGTAGACCCTATAGGATCTGCATCACCCGAACCGCGTGAATCCAATGGAGGAGGCACAGCACGTGACAGCACGAAGCAAGAGCAGGGCGATCCGGATCGGAACCGCCGTCCTCATCACGGGAGCCCTCACCGCCCTGGCCGGTTGTGCCGGCGGGAGCGGGGGCGACGCCAAGGGCGGCCCGATCAGCATGTACACCTGGGTCAGCAGTCAGAGCGACCGCGACCAGTGGCAGTCCTTCATCGACCTCGGCAAGAAGGTCGATCCGAGCCTCGACGTCACCATCGAGGGACCGAGCTTCAACGACTACTGGACCAAGGTCAAGACCCGCCTCAGCGGCTCCAACCCGCCCTGCCTGCTGACCACGCAGGCCGCACGGGCCCAGGAGCTGTCCGGGCTGCTCATGCCGCTCGACGACCTGATCAAGAAGTACAAGCTCGACACGTCCGCGTTCGACTCCTCGATGCTCAAGGGCATGACGGTCGACGGGACCATCCGCGCCATCCCCTACGACGCGGAGCCGATCGTCCTGTACTACAACGCGGACAACTTCGCGAAGGCCGGGCTTCAGGCGCCGAGCACCAGCTACAGCCGGGAGCAGTTCCTCGCCGACGCGAAGAAGCTGACCACGGGCGACCACAAGGCGCTCGCGATCTCCCCCGGCTTCTTCATCCCGAACGCCTGGGCGATCGCCGACGGCGCGGAGGCGGTGAAGGGCTCGAAGCTCGACCTGACCAACTCCAAGCTCGTCGACCAGGTGCAGTCGTACTTCGACCTGGTGAGCAAGGAGGGCATCGCCAAGGCGCCGGAGGCCGCCGACGGCTCCGACGCGTCGCAGGCGGCCTTCACCAGCGGAGCCGTCGACATGCTGATCGAGGGACCGTGGATGTACGGCACCTTCGCCGAGGCCGCGAAGTTCAAGATGGGCGTCACCATCGTCCCGAGCACCTCCGGCGACGCGCACGGCATGACCGCAGGCTCCGGCTTCGGCATCGCGAAGAACTGCAAGGACCCGGACGGCGCGTTCAAGGCGATCGTCGCCATGACCGACACCAGCGTCCTGAAGGGCCAGGCCGAGAAGCGCGGCATCGTCCCCTCGCGGGCCGATGCGCAGTCCGCCTGGGCGGAGGGCAAGTCGCCCGAGGCGTACGCCGCGGTGCAGGCGCTGCTGAAGAACGCGACGGCGCAGCTCACCACCCCCACCTGGAACCAGGTGGAGACCCTGTTCACCCAGTACGGCGTCGAAGGATACCGGGGTGACAAGACCGCGAAGGACGTGCTGAGCACGATCCAGAACTCGGTGGGGAACTAGGGCATGGCCTCACCGCTGATCACGGGCGCCGTCGTCTCGGAGGAGACGGCGGCGCCCGCCGCGCCCGCGACCCGCCCGTTCGGCGTGCCGCACCCCACTCCCCCGCGCCTCGGCCGCAAGCGCCGCGGCGACGGCTGGACGGCCCTCGCCTACCTGTGGCCCGGGCTCGCCGGGTTCGTCTTCTTCATCGTGGTGCCGCTGATCGGCTCGCTGGTCATCAGCCTGTTCGAGTGGCCGCTCTTCGGCTCGCCGACCTTCCTCGGCCTCGCCAACTACCAGAAGCTGTTCAGCGACCCCACCTTCTACACCGTGCTGCTCAACACGGTGATCTTCGCCTTCGTCTACACGGCGCTCAACCTGGTCCTCGCCCTTGCGGTCTCGCTCTGGCTGAACACCCGGATCAAGTTCGCGGGCTTCTGGCGGGTCGTCTTCTTCCTCCCGGCGATCACGCCGATGGTGGCCAACGCCCTCGTCTGGCGCCTGCTGCTGAGCGACGACGGACTGGTCAACTCGGCCCTCGCCGGCATCGGCATCGACGGGCCGAGCTGGCTCTCCGACTCCCGGTTCGCGCTGGCGTCGGTGATCGCGATGTCGGTGTGGCAGTCGTTCGGCTACAACGTGATCGTGCTCTCCGCCGGCCTCGGCGGCATCCCGAAGGAGATCCTCGAGGCGTCGCGGATGGACGGCACGAACGCCTGGCAGCGGCTGCGCTCGATCATCCTGCCGATGATCTCGCCCTCGCTGTTCTTCACCATGACGATGACGATGATCGGCGCCTTCCAGGTGTTCGTGCAGCCGCAGATCCTGACCCAGGGAGGCCCCGGCGAGGCGACGAACACGTTCGTGCTGTACCTGTACCGCAACGGCTTCGTCTTCGACCGTCTCGGCTACGCCTCGGCGCTGGCGTGGATGCTGTTCATCGTCGTCATGCTCATCACCGCGCTGCAGTTCGCCGGCCAGAAGAGGTGGGTCAACTATGACAAGTGACACGCTCACCCGCGGCCGCCGCCGGCTGCGCCCCGCCCAGCGCGCGGTCGTCGCCAAGACCTGGCTGAACACCCTGGTGATGGCGGTGGTGGCGTTGGTCTTCACCTTCCCGTTCATCTGGATGTTCTTCTCGGCCCTGAAGCCCGAGTCCGAGGTGTTCTCGCCGAAGCCGTCCTTCATCGGCTCCGAGGTGAAGTGGTCGAACTTCGTCGACGCCTGGACGCTGGTGCCGTTCGGGCGGTTCATCTTCAACGGCTTCTTCGTCTCGATCTGCGGCGCGCTGCTGTCGGTGATCGTGGCGGTGCTGTCCGCCTACGCGTTCTCGCGGCTGCGGTTCAAGTACCGCGACCGGCTGTTCCTGCTCTACGTGCTGACGCTGGTGCTCCCGCAGGAGGTGCTGGTCGTCCCGCTGTTCATCATGATGAACCAGCTCGGCCTGGTCGACACGTACGCGGCTCTGATCATCCCGTTCGCTTTCACCGCGTTCGGCACGTTCCTGCTGCGGCAGTTCTTCCTCACCATCCCGGTCGAGTTCGAGGAGGCCGCGCTGATCGACGGCGCCTCCCGCTTCCGGACGCTGTGGTCGGTGCTGCTCCCGCAGCTCACCGCCCCGATCTCGGTGCTCGGCGTCTTCTCCTTCGTCGGCTACTACAACTCCTACCTGTGGCCGCTCATCATCATCAACAGCCAGGAGCTTGCGACTGTGCCGCTCGGTCTCTCCATGTTCACCGGCGAGCACGGCACCCAGTGGAGCCTGATGATGGCCGCCTCCACCATCGCGATCATCCCGTCGCTGATCATCGTCGCCGTGCTGCAGCGCCAGCTGATCAAGGGCGTCGCCCTCGGCGGCTTCGGCGGACGCTGACCCGTGCCGACACCAGAAGGAAGAACCATGACCCTCGCCCCTCCCGCCTCCCGCACCTCCGTCGACGGCACGATCGTCAGCGCCGAGGCCTGGCTCAGCGACCTGGAGGTGGAGACCGTCCGCACGGATGCGGTGCAGTCGTTCCTCAAGCAGGAGACGATCTTCGTCCGCCTCCGCACCGCGGGCGGCGTCGAAGGCATCGGCTACAGCTACACCATCGGCACCGGCGGTGGCGCCGTGCTGAGCCTGCTGCGCGAGACGCTGCTCGACGTGCTCGTGGGGCTGGACGCGAACCGCCCGGAGGACGTCTGGCGCGCCCTGTTCTCCTCGACCCGGGCGACCACGGTCGGGCTGATCACCTCGCTCGCCCTGGCCGCGGTCGACACGGCCGTGTGGGACGCACGCTGCAAGGCCGCCGGGCTCCCGCTCTGGGTGGTCGCCGGCGGCGCGCAGCCGAGCATCCCGCTCTACGACACCGAGGGAGGGTGGCTGCACTTCGGCACGGACGAGCTCGTCGCTCAGGCGCTCGAGTCGCAGGCCAGGGGCCTCGGCGGAGTGAAGATCAAGGTCGGCAAGCCGCGCGCGCACGAGGACTACGACCGGCTGCTCGCCGTGCGGGAGGCCGTCGGGGACAGGATGGACATCATGGTCGACGCCAACCAGTCCATGACCGCCGCCGAGGCGATCCGCCGCGCCGCGCTGTTCGAGAAGCTGGACATCTTCTGGTTCGAGGAGCCGCTCCCCGCCGAGGACGTGGCGGGCCACCGGCGGCTCGCGGAGTCGACCAGCGTGCCGGTCGCGGTCGGCGAGTCCATCTACTCGGTCGGGCACTTCCGCGAGTACCTGCAGTCGGGTGCCGCCTCCATCGTCCAGGTGGACGTCGCCCGGGTCGGCGGGATCACCCCGTGGCTCAAGGTCGCGCACCTCGCCGAGGCCTTCAACGTCTCGGTCGCGCCGCACTTCCTGATGGAGCTGCACGTGTCGCTGTGCTGCGCGGTGCCGAACGCGCTCTACCTGGAGCACATCCCGCAGCTGCGCGCGGTGACGCGCTCGGAGCTTGCGATCCGCGACGGGCGAGCCCTCGCGCCCTCGTCTCCCGGGCTGGGCATCGAGTGGGACCTGGACGCCGTCGACGCTCTGCGGGTGGCCTGATGCTGCGCACGTCCCGGCCGTTCGGACGCGGCGGGCTCACCGTCGGGCCGATCGGCTACGGCGCTGCGGCGCTCGGCAATCTCTACGCCGCACGGCCGGAGGACGTCTGGCCGCGGATCGTCCCCGCGGCGTGGCAGGCGGGCATCCGCTATTTCGACACCGCACCGCATTACGGGGTCGGCCTCTCGGAGGAGCGGCTCGGCGCGGGCCTGCGCGACCTGCCGCGCGACGAGTACGTGCTGTCGACGAAGGTCGGCCGCGTGATCGAACCGAACCCGGACTACCGGCCGGGCGAGACCGACATCGCGAACCTGTTCGACGTGCCAGCCACGCGCCGCCGGCGGAGGGACTACTCCCGCGACGGCGTGCTGCGCTCGGTCGAGGACTCGCTGGCGCGGCTCGGCGTCGACCGCATCGACGTGCTGTTCGTGCACGACCCCGACGAGTTCGAGCGGGAGGCGCTGGAGGGCGCGTTCCCCGCCCTAGAGGAGCTGCGCTCGCAGGGCGTCATCCGCTCCTACGGCGCCGGCATGAACCAGACCGGGATGCTGACCCGCTTCATCCGCGAGACCGACCTCGACATCGTGATGTGCGCCAACCGCTACACGCTGCTCGACCCGGCCGCCGAGCACAAGCTCCTCCCCGCGGCGCAGGAGCGCGGGGTCTCGGTCGCCGTCGCGGCCGTCTTCGCCTCCGGCATCCTCGCCACGGAGCGGCCGCGTGCCGGGGCCACGTTCGAGTACAGCGCCGCCCCGCCGGAGCTCGTCGCCCGCGTCGAGCGGATCGCCGACGTCGCGGAGCGCCACGGCACGACCGTCCCGGAGCTCGCGGTGCAGTTCCCGCTCCGCCACCCGGCCGTGTCCACGGTGGTGCTCGGTGCGGACGCCCCGGAGCAGATCGAGCGCAACGCCGCCCTGGCCGACGCGCCCGTGCCCGAGGCGGTCTGGGAGGAGTTGCGGGAGGAGGGACTGCTGGGGTGAGGATCCTGCATCCTCTATCCTCTCGGAACCGCTACGGCAGACCTAGGATGTGCACATGACGATCCAATCGGGGGAACACTTCCTGCCGGCCCGCCGGGCGCTGGCGGACGACGTGTACGACGCGGTGCTCGGCCTGCTGATGGACCAGGTGATCGAGCCGGGCAGCCGGGCGAGCATCGACGGCATCGCGCGGCAGCTCAACGTCTCGCCCACGCCGGTGCGCGAGGCCCTCGCGCGTCTGGAGTCGGAGGGGCTCGTCGTCAAGAAGGCGCTCAAGGGGTACACCGCCGCTCCTCTGCTCGACAGCGACGGCCTCCGCCAGCTGTTCGAGATGCGGCGGCTGCTGGAGCCGTACGCCGCCCGCAACGCCGCGGGCGAGCTCGACGCCGAGGCGCTGAAGCAGCTGGAGGGGCTGGTCGAGGCGATGCACCGCAGCGGCCAGGCGGCGCACACCGGCGACGACCGCTTCAAGGACTACAAGGACTTCGCCAACCAGGACGCCGAGTTCCACCGGCTGATCGCCGAGCACTCGGGCAACGCCCTGCTGGCCGACGCGATCGGGCGCCTGCGCTCGCACATGCACCAGTACCGCATCTACTTCCAGCACGGCGTGGTGGAGGAGACCTCCGGCGAGCACGAGGCGGTGCTTGAGGCGCTGCGCAGCGGCAAGCCGGCGACCGCCGAGAAGTCCATGCTCGACCACATCACCAAGTCCTACGCGCGCATCTCGGCCAGCCTGGCGAAGGCCGAGCAGGCGGGCTGACCGCCGCGAAGCCCGGTTCCTTTTTCGGGGCCGGGCTTTCGTGTTGCACGAATGCGAGCTATATCCAATAGGATATTGGTTAGCCGAACGGAAGGACAACGGAGTGAGCATCGTCACCGGCTTCGAGACCCTCGACGTGCGATTCGAGACGTCGGCGATGCTCGACGGCTCCGACGCCATGAACCCCGACCCCGACTACTCCGCGGCCTACCTGCGGGTGACCACGGACGCCGGGGACGGCATCGAAGGTCACGCGTTCGTCTTCACGATCGGGCGCGGGAACGACGTGCAGGTCGCCGCCATCGACGCCGTCGCGCACCGCGTGGTCGGCCGCGACGTGGAGGCGGTGCTCGACGACCTCGGCGGCTTCTGGCGCGAGTTCGTCCACGACTCGCAGCTGCGCTGGCTCGGCCCGGAGAAGGGCGTCATGCATATGGCGATCGGCGCCGTCGTGAACGCGTTCTGGGACCTCAAGGCCAAGCGCGCCGGACTCCCCCTCTGGCAGCTGCTCTCGCGCATGAGCCCCGAGGAGCTCGTGTCGCTCGTCGACTTCCGGTACCTCACCGACGCCCTCACGCCCGACGAGGCGCTGGACCTCCTCCGCGCCGCGGCGCCCGGCCGCGCGGAGCGGGAGGCCGAGCTGCTGGCCTCCGGCTACCCCGGGTACACCACGACGCCCGGCTGGCTCGGCTACTCGGACGACAAGCTGCGTCGGCTCGCCCGCGAGGCCGTGGACGAGGGCTTCACCCAGATCAAGCTCAAGGTCGGCGACAGGCTGGAGGACGACATCCGCCGGCTCGGCATCGCCCGCGAGACCGTCGGCCCCGGCATCCGCATCGCCATCGACGCCAATCAGCGCTGGGACCGGGACCAGGCGATCGAGTGGATCCACGCGCTCGCCCCCTTCGACCTGGCCTGGGTGGAGGAGCCGACCAGCCCGGACGACGTGCTCGCGCACGCGGCCATCGCGCGGGCGGTGGCGCCCATCCGGATCGCGACCGGCGAGCACGGTATGAGCCGGGTGCTGTTCAAGCAGCTGCTGCAGGCCGAGGCGGCCTCCGTCGTCCAGATCGACTCCACGCGCGTCGCCGGCGTGAACGAGAACGTCGCCATCCTGCTGCTCGCGGCGAAGTTCGGCGTGCCCGTCTGCCCGCACGCGGGAGGCGTCGGGCTCTGCGAGGCCGTGCAGCACTTCTCGATGTTCGACTTCGTCGCCGTCTCGGGCAGCATGCACGACCGGCTGATCGAGTACACGACCCACCTGCACGAGCACTTCGTCGCCCCCGCCGTCATCGAAGGGGGACGCTACCGCGCACCCCTCACCCCGGGGACGGGGATGGAGATGCTCGCCTCCTCCCTGCACGCGCACACCGTGGACGCCGCCCTCCTGGCCTGACCGCCCGCCCGCGCCCGGTGCGCCGGGAGCGGGCGGATGCCGCCTTCATGCGCGAACGACGGCATCCGCCCGCCCCCGGCGCACCGATGCGGAGCTTGTGAACGTGCCCTCTCCCTCGCCGGTCCGGACGATGCCGGGTATGCGTACCGCAGCTGCTGAGCAGGCCCGGCGCGCTCACCCTCGACTGGTCGAGGCGAGTCCCGCGACGATGATGCCTATGGCGAAGTCGCGTCGCCTGCGCTCGTCCGCTCCTGTCAGCTGCGGCGCGAGACGACGCACCCGCGGGAACAGCTCCGGGTCGGCGTCCGTGTAGACGGCCAGGACGTCGTCGCGGTCGTCGGAGGCACCCGCGCGGTCGCGCACGGCGCGTTCGACCGCGGTGCTCGCCGCGAACTGGGCGATGAGGTCGACGGCGAGCGCGGCATCCGCTTCCGGGATGCCGCCGAGCTCCATCAGTGCCAGCTCGTGCTCGGCCAGCCGCAGCGCCCCGGGCAGCGTCGGGATGGTGCCGAGCGCCACCGCGCCGATGCCGGGATAGGACTCGAGTGCGTCGACCGTGTTGGCGATGGTCGCGCTCAGCGCGGCCCGCCAGTCGCCCTCGACCACATCCACGAGTCGGACGCTCGCGTAGACCTCGTCGAGCGCATGCTCCAGGAGAAGGTCGCGGCTGCCGAAGTAGGCGTACAGGGATGCGGGCCCGGTGTTCATCGCCGCTGCGACGTCGCGAAGAGTCACCGACTCAACCCCGCGGTCGCGGATCAGCGCGAGGACGGCATCGACGATGGCCCGGCGCGTCAGAGGCGGTTTGGCCGGGCGGTCCCGGCGCGACACGGGCTCGGCAGGCAGCGGCATGGTCCCAGCATAGCGCTTGACACGATCACCGTTCTAGACGAACATTGTTCGCGAACAGCGTTCGTCAGAGCGCGGGACGGAGGAGGAGTCATGTCGGTGCTGGTGGTCGGTGCGAGCGGCGCGATCGGGAGCCTGGTCGTCGCCGGGCTATTGGAGCGCGAGGAAGGGGTGCGGGCGACGAGCCGTCGATCCCAGACGCTCTCGCTCCCGGACCAGGTCGAGGTGATGGCCGCGGACCTCAACGACCCGTCCTCGCTCGCCCCCGCCCTGGAGGGCGTGGAGCGCGTCTTCCTCTACGCCGACCTCGACGATCCCGAAGCACTGGCCGCCCAGCTGCGCCGTTCCGGGGTGCGCCACGTCGTGCTGCTGTCCTCCTCCGCGGTGACGTTCCCCGGCGCGGAGGACGACTTCAACGGGTCGCGGTTCCTGCGCGTCGAGCGGGCGATCGTGGACTCAGGACTCGGTCACACGTTCCTTCGGCCGGGCGGCTTCGCCAGCAACGCGGCGCGCTGGAGCTGGAGCGTGAGAGCCGAGAGCGCCGTGTCGCTTCCGTATCCGGACGCCGTGCAGGTCCCGATCCACGAGGCGGACATCGCCGAGGTGGCCGTGATCGCACTGACCGGGGATGCACTCCTCGACGCCGCTCCCGTCCTCACCGGCCCCGAGCGGCTCACGCTGCGCGACCAGGTCGAGACCATCGGCTCGGTGATCGGCCGGCCGGTCTCGGTGATCGAGCAGTCCGAGGCGGAGTCGTTCGCTCTCCTGTCGCAGCACGTGCCCGAGGTGTGGGTGCGGCAGATCATCGGCGACTGGCGCGACGCCGTGGGTGCCACCCCGGAAATCTCCGGCGAGTACACCCGCATCACCGGACGCCCCTCCCGGACCTTCCGGACCTGGGTCGGCGACAACGTGGAGCTGTTCCGCTAGGGCTCCCGCAGGACCGTCGCACGCTCCTCGTCGGGCGCGTCGCTCGTCCTCCAGTCGTGGATGGCGAGCGCCGTCATGCCCACGGCCGAGATCGCGACCAGGAGCCATGCGGCGAGTGCGGTGTCCATCACGCTGTCATTCCTAACCGGTCCGCAGCGCTCCGGAGGCGGGTTTCTTCAAGCTGTTACATGGGGGCCGAAGTCTTAACAAGCCCGACACAATCCTGATGTTGAATGGGTCAACATTCTGGAGGTGGTCGTGGACATCAACACTGTCGACAGCTTCCGCCGGCCCACCCGCCCGGCCGAACTCCGCCTGGCTGAGGGCGAGACGTTCCTGGCGGGCGGCTCGTGGCTCTTCTCCGAGCCCCAGCCCGACGTCACCGGCCTCGTCGATCTGACGGCACTGGCCTGGCCGGCGGTGGAGTCCTCCGCCGCCGGTCTCCGCCTCGCGGCGACGTGCACGCTGGCCGAGCTCGCTGCCCTCCACGACACAGGCTGGACGGCCGAGCCGCTGTTCCGCGAGAGCTGCCGCGCCCTCCTCGGGTCGTTCAAGGTGTGGAACGTCGCAACGGTCGGCGGCAACCTCTGCCTGGCGCTCGCGGCCGCACCGATGGCCGCGCTGACCGTAGCCCTCGACGCCTCGCTCGAGGTGTGGGGGCCGGATGGGACCGTGCGAACGCTCGACGCCCTCGACCTCATCGTCGGCCCCGGGCGGACCGTGCTCGACCACGGCGACCTGCTGCGCGCCATCGACCTGCCAGCCCTCGCGCTCACGGGCGAGACCGCGTCGCGCAAGGCTTCCCTCCGTCCGCTGGGCCGCTCCGCCGCCTTCGTCGTCGGCCGGCGCGACGCCGACGGGAGGTTCACCGTCGTCGTGACCGCCGCCACGCCGCACCCGTATCGCTTCCGGTTCGACGGCATCCCCACCGCGCCGGAACTGCGGGCGACGCTCGACACCATCCCGGAGTGGTACGACGACCCGCACGGGAGCCCGGACTGGCGCAGGGCGATCACCCTGCGGCTGGCCGAGGAGCTCCGCACCGAGCTGGCCGAGCGAGAGGGCGCGAGATGAGTGCGAGGATCATCCGGTTCACCGTGAACGGCGAGGAGCGCACCTCCGAGCCCGCCGCCGGGCAGTGCCTGCGTACCGTGCTGCGCGAGCACGAGCACTTCGAGGTCAAGAAGGGCTGCGACGCGGGAGACTGCGGAGCGTGCACCGTGCTGGTCGACGGGTCGCCCGTCCACTCCTGCATCTTCCCGGCGCAGCGCGCGGCCGACCGCGAGATCACGACCGTCGCCGGACTCGGGTCACCCGGCGACCTGCACCCGCTGCAGCGCGCCTTCGTCGACGCCGGCGGGTTCCAGTGCGGGTACTGCACGGCGGGGATGATCGTCACCGCCTCCACCCTCGGCGACGTCCCCCGCGAGGAGCTGCCCGAGCGGATGAAGGGCAACCTCTGCCGGTGCACCGGCTACCGCTCGATCGGCGACGCGCTCTGCGGGCGCGCCAACGTCGAGCAGGCGCCGGCGGGGAGACCGTTCGGCGCGTCCGTCGCCCCGCCGGCGGCCGAGCGGGTCGTCACGGGCCGCGAGCCGTACACCCTGGATCTCGCCACCGAGGGTCTGCTGCACCTCGCGGTGGTCGGCAGCCCGCATGCGCACGCGCGCGTCACCTCCATCGACACCTCGCGAGCGCAGGTCCTGCCCGGGGTACGGCTCGTCCTCACCGCGGCCGACGCGCCCGACGTGCGCTACTCGACCGGACGCCACCAGAGCCGCACCGACGACCCCGACGACACCCGGCTGATCGACACCGTGATGCGGTTCCGCGGCCAGCGGGTCGCCGCCGTCGTCGCCGACTCCCGCGCCATCGCCGAGGAGGCCTGCCGCCTGATCGAGGTCGGCTACGAGGTCCTCCCCTCGGTCCACGACCCCGAGGCCGCGCGCTCCCCCGGCGCTCCACTCCTCCATCCCGAGCGCACCCCGGAGGACCGGGTCGACGAGGCGCACCGCAACGTGATCGCCGCGAAGCACGAGGAGGCCGGGGATGTGACGGCCGCGCTCGCGACGTCGGCCGCGGTCGTCGAGGGCGAGTGGACGACGCAGCGGGTCTCGCACGTCGCGCTCGAGACCCACGCGGCACGCGGCTGGGTCGACGACGACGGCCGGTTCGTGCTGCGGACGAGCTCCCAGGTGCCGTGGCTGGTGCGCGACGAGCTGTGCCACGTCTTCGGGCTCGGCCGCGACGAGCTGCGGGTCACCACCGTACGGGTGGGAGGCGGATTCGGCGGCAAGCAGGAGATGCTGACCGAAGACCTCGTGCTCGCCGCCGTGCTGAGGTTGCGCCGGCCGGTGCAGTACGAGTTCACCCGCGAGGACCAGTTCACGGTCGCGCCGGTGCGGCACCCGATGCGCGTCTCCGTGCGGGCCGGGGCGGACGCCGACGGCCGCCTCACCGCGATCGCGGTCGACCTGCTCTCGGACACCGGCGCCTACGGCAACCACTCGCGCGGCGTGATGTTCCACAGTGTCGGGGAGTCGCTGGCCGTCTACCGCTGCGCCAACAAGCGGGTGGATGCGGAGGTCGTCTACACGAACAACCCGCCGTCCGGCGCCTTCCGCGGCTACGGCCTCGGGCAGGTGGCGTTCGCCGTCGAGTCCGCGATGGACGAGCTCGCCCGGCGGGTGGGACTGGACCCGTTCGAGTTCCGCCGCCGCAACGTGGTGCGTCCCGGCGACGCCATGACGGTGACCGATCCGGACGAGCAGAGCGACCTCGGGTTCGGCAGCTACGGCCTCGACCAGTGCATCGACCTCGTCCAGGAGGCCCTGGCGCGGCCGGACGACAGCACGGCGCCCGTGCCCGAGGGCGGCGACTGGCGCGTCGGCGAGGGGATGGCCATCGCCATGATCGCGACCATGCCGCCGCGCGGGCACTTCGCCGACACCTCGGTCGCCCTCCTGCCGGACGGGCGCCTGCGGGTGCGGGTCGGCACGGCGGAGTTCGGCAACGGCACGACCACGGCGCACGCGCAGTTCGTGGCAGACGTGCTCGACGCCGACGTCTCGCGCATCGTCATCGAGCAGTCGGACACCGACGTGACCCCCTACGACACCGGCGCGTTCGGCTCGGCGGGCACCGTCGTCGCCGGCAAGGCGCTCGTGCTCGCGGCCGAGCGGCTGCGCGCCCGCATCGTCGCGGTCGCGGGCGACGGGGAGTTCCTGCCCGACGGCGTCCGGACCGGCGACCGGATGCTCGGCTGGGCATCGATCGTCGCCGCGGCTGCCCCGGGCGAGGAGGCTCTCGTCGCCACCGGGTCGCACGACGGCACCCCGCGGTCTGTCGCCTTCAACGTGCACGGGTTCCGCGTCGCGGTGGACGAGTCGACCGGCGAGGTGCGCATCCTGCGGTCGGTGCAGGCGGCCGACGCCGGCGTGGTCATCAACCCCGAGCAGCTGCGCGGGCAGATCGAGGGCGGCACCGCCCAGGCGATCGGGACGGCGCTGTACGAGGAGGTGCGCCTCGACGGCGCGGGCGGGGTGGCCACCCGCACCCTGCGGAACTACCACATCCCCCAGTTCGCGGATGTGCCGCGCACGGAGGTGCTCTTCGCGGAGACGGTCGACGCCATCGGCCCGAAGGGTGCGAAGTCGATGAGCGAGGCTCCGTACAACCCGGTGGCTCCCGCGCTCGCGAACGCGATCCGGGACGCGATCGGCGTGCGGCCCTACGCTCTGCCGATGGGGCGCGACCGCGTGTGGCGGCTCGCCGGGGCACAGGGCGCCTGAGCTCGCGACCCAGCTCGGCGTCAGCCGGCGACCCCGACGCTCTCGGTCGAGCGATGGATGGGCCCGGCCGTGCCGCTGAGCGACCGGCCGGAGGCGCCGCCGCGCGCGGCGATCACCTCGGCGAGGATGGACACGGCGGTCTCGGCCGGCGTCGAGGCCCCGATGTCCAGCCCGATCGGCGAATGCAGGCGTTCGAGCGCGGACTCGGGGACGCCGTGCTCGCGCAGGGCGCGCATCCGGCGCTCGTGGGTTCGTCGCGAGCCCATCGCTCCGACGTACGCGACCGGGAGTTCGAGCGCGAGCGCCAGCAGCGGCACGTCGAACTTGAGGTCGTGGGTGAGCACGCACACGACGGTGCGCTCGTCCACCGGGGCTTCGCCCAGGTAGACGTGCGGCCACGCCCGCACCACCTCGTGCGCACCAGGGAACCGCTCGGGGGTCGCGAAGACCGCGCGGGCGTCGCAGACGGTCACGTGGTAGCCGAGCAGCCGTCCGGCATCCGCCAGCGCGGCGGAGAAGTCGACGGCGCCGAAGATCAGCAGCCGCGGTGCGACGAGGGCGATGTCGGTGAAGACCGTCAGCTCCACCGGCCCGCACTGCACGCGCCATGCGGCGCTGCGTCCGGCCCGGGCGTGCGCGTCGTGCTCCGCCCGGATCCGGGAGGCGGTGACCCCCTCGGCGCCGGCATCGCGGAGCTGCGCGTCGGTGAGCTCGGAGACGCGTGCGCCGATCAGCGCCCGCGGTCCGTCGACGATCGTCCCGACGCTGGCCGCGGCGCCGTCTCGGGCAGCCTCCAGCACCGGCCGGTCCTGCGCGGGCAGGCGCTCGATGTACACGTCGAGGTCGCCCCCGCACATCAGCCCGACGCCCATGGCGGCCTCGTCGCTGATGCCGTACCGGACGACGGCGGGATCGGCGCCCTCCAGCACCGCGTGGCAGGCCTCGACGACCGCGCCTTCGACGCAGCCGCCCGAGATGCTGCCCACCACGGCGCCGTCGGCGTCCACGAACATGGTCGCGCCGACGGCCCGGGGAGCGCTGCCGTCGATCCCGACCACGGTCGCGACCGCGAGCGGCCTGCCGGAGGCGGCCCGCTCGGCCAGGGCGCGCGCGAGTTCGAGCATGCCGCGAGGCTATGCGGGGCGTGTGACCGGCACGTTTCCGGCGTGAGACGCGCCCGACACAATCGGCTGATAGACACGCAGTCATGCTGACCGTGCGCAACGCCGACGTGATCCTGATCGACCCTCAGACAGTGGCGGAGGGCGACCTCCGCATCGAGGAGGGCGTCGTGACGGCGGGACCGCCGACCACGCTGGACTCGCCCGACTCCGAGGAGCTCGACGCCGCCGGCTGCGTGGTGACGCCGGGCCTCGTGAACGCGCACCACCACCTCCTGCAGAGCGCGTTCCGGACCCTGCCGGGCACGCGCGGCGTTCCGATGGCCGACTGGCTGCCCACGATGGCGGCGGCCTACGCGCGCGCCCGGGTGGACGCGGAGTTGTGCGCCGCCGCCGCGGCTGTCGGGATCGCCGAGGGACTCCTCTGCGGCGTCACGACCGTGGCCGACCACCAGCTGACCTGGCCCGCCGGGCTCTCCGCGGCCGCGTCGGCCGACCTGGCGCGCGCGGTCGCGGGCTCCGCCGCCCGGCTCGGCTCGCGGCTGGTCTTCGTGCGCGGGTCGGCCCGCGACGACCCGCAGGAGGCCGCCGCCTCGGCCGAGGCGGTCGTGCAGGCACTCGTCCCCGGCGCCCGCGGCGGCGTCAGCGACGACGGGATGCTGCAGGTCGCGGTCGGACCGGCCGGCGTGCACAGCGACGCCCGCGAGACGTTCGAGCTCCTCGGCGAGGTCGCGGCCCGCCACGGCCTCCGCCGCCGCACCCAGGCCAACGAGCAGGTGGATGTCGCGATCGCCGCCGAGAAGTACGGCCGCCGGCCGATCGAGCTGCTCGACGAGTGGGGCTGGCTCGGCCCCGACGTCACGCTCGCCCACCTCTGCGGCGTCACCCCGGACGAGATCGCCCGGATCGCTGCGACCGGGACGACCGCGACGCACGCGCCCGGCTGCGACCTGCCGATGGGCTGGGGGATCGCGCCCGTCGCGGCCCTGCGCGCGGCCGGCATCCCGGTGGGATTGGGCACGAGCGGCGGAGGCAGCAACGACGCCGGGCACCTGCTCGCCGACGCCCGCCTCGCGATGCAGGTCGCGCCGCTCGTCGGACCGCCGCTCGCCGCGGCCGAGGTGCTGGAGATGTCGACCAGCGGCTCCGCCGCGGGCCTCGGCCGCGACGACCTCGGCCACCTGCGCCCGGGCGCCGCCGGAGACCTGTGCGTGTGGGACGTGTCGGGCGTCGCCGATGCGGGTGTCGCCGACCCGCTCGCCGGCCTGCTCTGGGCCTCCCCGGGCCGCCGCCCGCGGCACGTGGTCGTCGCGGGTCGCATCGTCGTCCGCGACTACCGCCTCGTGAACGAACCCGAGACGGACATCGTCCGGTCCCTCCGCGAGCGGATGGCCCGCGCTGCCTGAAGGCCGCCGAGTTGCACGTTGCGGCGGCTATTTCCGTTGCTTTGCCGCCACTACGTGCAACTCGGTCAGAGTTCGAGGACGAGGCGCGGGCAGGCGGCGCGCGACACGCAGATCATCATGGCCGTGTTCGCTGCCTGCTCCCCCGGGGTGAGCACCGAGTCCCGATGGTCGACCTCGCCCTCGAGCACCGGCGTCTCGCAGGTGCCGCAGGTGCCCTCCCGGCACGAGGAGAGGACCAGCGCCCCCGCCTCCTCCACGACCTCGAGGATGGAGCGGTCGGCCGGGACGGTCAGCGTGAGCCCGGACAACTCCAGCTCGACCTCGAAGGCGACGTCCGGCGAATGCTCCTCCGGCGTCTTCGGCTCGAACCGTTCGCGGTGCAGGGCGCCGGCGGGCCAGGCCGCGCTCAGCGCCTCCACCTCGTCGACCATGCGCGTGGGGCCGCAGCAGTGCACGGGCACGCCGTCGGCCGCCGCGGCCGTCCAAGCGGCGAGATCGAGCCGCCGGTCCTCGTCGCGCGCGAACACCTCCACGCGGTCGCCGTGCGCGGCGGTCAGCTCCTCGACGAAGGCCATCGTGGCCTGCGACCGCCCGGCGTAGGCCAGCCGCCAGTCGCGGCCGTCCGCCTCCGCGGCGGCGATCATCGGCAGGATCGGCGTGATGCCGATGCCGCCCGCGACGAACAGCACGGGTCCGTCGCCGTCGGCGAGGGCGAAGTGGGAGCGCGGTCCGCGCACGACGAGCCTGTCGCCGACGCGGACGGTGTCGTGCACGTGGGCCGAGCCGCCGCGGCCCTCCGGCTCGCGCAGCACGCCGATGCGCCAGACGGCGGTGTCGGCGGGGTCGCCGCAGAGCGAGTACTGCCGCTCCAGGTTCTGCTGCGGCGTCTCGCCCGGCACGAGCACGAGGTCGATGTGGGCGCCGGGGCTCCAGGCCGGCAGCGGGCTCCCGTCGGGACGGGCGAGCTCCAGCAGCACGACACCCTCTGCGGCCGGAGCCCGATGGGTGACGACGACCTCGAACTCCTGCTCGCCGGTCACTCGTCCGCACCCTTCTGCTTGACCAGGAACAGGTGGTAGCCCTCGTCGCTCAGCGCGCTCCACCGGTGCGGTGTGCCGCCGTAGTAGTAGATGGAGTCGCCCGCGTCGAGCACGAAGCGGCCCTGGTCGGCGAAGTCCGCGAGGACGCTGCCGCGCATCACGTAGATGAACTCATCCTCCTCGTGCTCGTAGTAGTCGCCGGGGTCGGTGTTGGCGCCGACGAACTCCATCGGCTCGAAACCGCGCGCACCGTGCGCGAGCAGCCGGGCCTCGCCCTCCGCGAACGGACCCCGCACGCCCTCACTGGCCCGCAGCACGTCGGGGCGGATGTCGCCGGGCCGGCGCCGTTCGGTGTCCGCCGCGGCCAGCAGCTCGACCTGGCTGCTGCCGAGCGCCCGGGCGATGCGCTCGAGCGACACCATGCTGGGCCGCGCATGACCGCGCTCGAGCTGGCTGAGGAATGGGTGCGAGAGCTCCGTCAGGGCCGCCAGCTGCACGAGGGTCATCCCGTGCGCGCGGCGCAGGGTGCGGATGCGGGAGCCGATGCGCGCGGCCTGCTCGTCGATGACGCGCGGGCCGACGGGCTCCTGCGGCGTGCCCTCACGCGGCGCCGGGCGATCGGTTGGTCGGTTCGGCATGGGGTTCAACTTCCTCCCTCGGGGGCGCTCGCCGGGGCGACGCGACGGGCAATTAACAATCGGAAATGGCCGCGTTACCTGCGGGAAACGCGCCGTGCGTAGATTCCTAGATGTTGAGGGCATCAACATTCTGCCACGATCGTTCCGCCGTCGCGACGATCGGCCCACCGGCCGCCGAGACCGCGAAGGAGGTCGCCCGTGACCACGCAACTCCCCCGAACCCTGAGCCTGCTGCGCAACGCCACGCTGCCGGACGGGGCCGTCGTGGATGTCCGCATCCAGGACGGCGTCGTCGTCTCGGTCGAGCCCGCCCACCCCGGGCCGCTCGCCGAGGACGACGCGGCGGAGACGCTCGACCTGAGCGGTCACCTGCTGCTGACGGCGCCCGCCGAGCCGCACGCTCACCTGGACAAGGCGCTCTCCTGGGACCTCATCCGGCCTCCCATGGGCGACCTGGTCTCCGCGATCGACTCCTGGCGCGCCTACTCGACCACCATGACCGTCGAGAGCATCGTCGAGCGCGCCCGCACCCAGGCGCTCGCGATGCTCGCCAACGGCACCACCGCGATCCGCTGTCACGTCGACGTGCTCGTGGGACCTGCGCCGCTGCGCGGAGCTCAGGCGCTGGTGCAGGTGCGCGAGGAGCTGAAGGGCCTCATCGACATCGAGCTGGTCGCGCTCGGCGGCCACCTCTCCCCCGACGAGGATGTGGAGGCCGTGCTCGACCTCGGCGTCGACCTGGTCGGAGGCGCACCGCATCTCGCACCGGACCCCGCGGGCGACCTCGCCCGCCTGCTGGCCATCGCCGAGCGCCGCGGTCTCGGCGTCGACCTGCACACCGACGAGAACCTCGGCGGCGTCCTCACGCTCACCCAGTACGCGCGCACGGTGCGGTCGTGGCCCGAGGGCACCTCGCTCTCGGCCGGCCACTGCGTGCGCCTCGGCACGATGGAGGCGGCGGAGCTGGCTCCCGTCATCGAGGAGGTGCTCGCCAGCAACATCGGGATCGTGACGCTGCCGATCACGAACCTCTACCTGCAGGGCTGGGAGCACGAGCACTCCGTCCCGCGCGGACTCACCGCACTGCGGGCCCTGCTCGACGCGGGGGTCCGCGTCGGCGCCGGCGCCGACAACGTGCGCGACCCGTTCAACCCCGTCGGCCGGAGCGACGCGCTGGAGACCGCGAGCCTGCTCGTCACCGCCGGGCACCTCACGCTCGACGAGGCGTACGCCGCGGTCAGCGACGGCGCCCGCTCCGTCATGCACCTCCCGCCGGCCGGCGCGACGCCCGGAGCTCGGGCGGAGTTCCTCGCCGTCCGCGCCGCCGACCTCGCCGACGCCATCGCCAACGCTCCCGACGACCGCTTCGTGATCCACGACGGCCAGCTCGTCGCCCACTGCGAAGTGCGGCGCACCGTCGCCGCACCCCTCCCCGCCCCATCGCTCCTTCTCGAAACGAGGTGACCGGTCGCATGACCCTCGCTGAATCACCCGCGCCGCCCACGACGACGGCCCCGCTGCTCGACTTCCGCAACGTCGAGATGACCTTCCCGAACGGCACCGTGGCCCTCCGCGGCGTCGACCTTTCCGTCTCGCGCGGCGAGTTCGTCAGCGTCGTCGGCCCGTCGGGCTGCGGCAAGAGCACGCTGCTGCGCATCGCCTCCGGCCTCGAGTCCGCCTCCGACGGCACCGCCGAACTGCGGACGGACCGCATCGGCTACGTCTTCCAGGACGCGACCCTGCTCCCCTGGCGCAACGTGAACGCCAACGTGCAGCTGCTGGCCGAGCTCGGCGGCGTCCCGCGCGCCGAGCGGGCCGCGAAGGCCGAGAAGGCGATCGAGCTGGTCGGCCTGAAGGGCTTCGAGAAGCACCTGCCGAAGCAGCTCTCCGGCGGCATGCGGATGCGCACCTCGCTGGCGCGCTCGCTCACCCTCGACCCCGAGCTGTTCCTCTTCGACGAGCCGTTCGGCGCGCTCGACGAGATCACCCGCGAGCGCCTGAACGACGAGCTGCTGCGTCTGTTCGCCGAGCAGCAGTTCGCCGGGCTGTTCATCACCCACTCGGTGTCGGAGGCGGTCTACCTCTCCACCAAGGTGGTCGTCATGTCCGGCCGCCCTGGATCGATCGTCACCACGTTCGACGTCCCGTTCCCGATGCCGCGCGACCCCGACATCCGCTTCACCCCCGAGTTCGCCGACCTCGTCGGCCGGGTCTCGCACTCCCTCCGAGAAGGGCACAACTGATGACGAACGTCGCCGAGAACGTGGCCGTCACGGCCGATGCCTCGCCCGCCGCCTCCGCTCGGGCCGGCCAGCGCGCCGCCCGGGAGGCCAGGATCCGCCGCTCCTACAAGTCGCTGCAGTGGTGGCAGCCGCTGGCCGTGCTCGTCGTGCTCATCGGGCTCTGGTACGCCGCGGCCTGGTACTACGCGTCGCAGCAGCTGGCGTTCCTCGTGCCCTACCCGCACCTGGTGCTGGTGTCGATGTTCGCCGATCCGTACTTCACGCCGCAGCTCGGCGCCGACCTCCTGAACTCCACGGTGGTCGCACTGACCGGCCTGAGCGTCGCCATCGTCATCGGCGTCGCGTGGGCGGTGCTGATGTCGCAGGCCAAGTGGATCGAGCGCTCGCTCTACCCGTACGCCGTGATCCTGCAGTGCATCCCGATCCTCGCCCTCGTGCCGCTGATCGGCGCCCTGTTCGGCTACGAGTTCCTCTCCCGGGTGATCGTCACCGTGATGATCTCGATCTTCCCGATGGTCTCCAACACCCTGTTCGGCCTGCAGTCCGCGGACCGCGGCCAGCGCGAGCTGTTCCAGCTCCAGGGCGCAGGACGCTGGACGCGGCTGACCAAGCTCCAGTTCCCCGCCGCCCTGCCGTCGATCTTCGTCGGGCTGCGCACGGCGGCCGGACTGTCGGTCATCGGCGCGATCGTCGGCGACCAGTTCTTCCAGCGCGGCACCCCCGGCCTCGGCGTCCTCATCCAGGTGTCGACCTCCCGGCTCAACGGCCCGGGGACCTTCGCCGCGATCATCACGGCGTCACTCCTGGGCGTCGCCGTGTTCCTCTTCTTCGGCCTGCTCGGAAAGCTCGCCGTCGGCAAGTGGTACGACTTCGGCTGATCCGGCCGGTCGCGACCCCCACCCCCTGCACCACACCTGTATCGAAACGGAGTCCTGATGCACCGAACAGCACGACGCTCCACCCTGGCCGGAGGCGCGATCGTCGCCGCGGTCGTGGCCCTCACGGCCTGCGCAGGCGGCGGCGCGGCCGACGCCCCGTCGTCGACCTCGACGGCGGCCGCGGTCGACCTCTCCGGCGTCTGCCCGGCGACCGTCACCATCCAGACCGACTGGAACCCGGAGGCCGACCACGGCCACCTGTACCAGCTGCTCGGCCCCAACCCGAGCATCGACGCGAACCAGAAGTCCGTCACCGGCGACCTCTACTCCCAGGGCAAGCCCACCGGGGTCAAGGTCTCGATCCGCTCCGGCGGACCGGCGATCGGCTACCAGACGGTCAGCTCGCAGATGTACAAGGACAAGGACATCACCCTCGGCTACGTCACGACCGACGAGGCCGTGCAGCTGTCCGACAGCCTGCCGACCACCGCGGTCTTCGCCGAGAACGACATCTCGCCGCAGATGATCATGTGGGACCCGAAGACCTACCCCGACGTGAAGACGGTCAAGGACCTGGGCGCCGCGCTCGAGAAGGACGGCGGAGTCGTCCGCTACTTCAACGGCGCCGCGTACATGTCCTACCTCCAGGGCGCGGGCATCCTGCCGACCTCGGTGACCGACGGCAGCTACGACGGCACGCCGGCCAAATTCGTGACCGCGAAGGGCAAGGACGGCCAGCAGGGCTTCGCCACCGCCGAGCCGTACATCTACGAGCACGAGGTCTCGGCCTGGGGCAAGCCGGTCAAGTTCCAGCTCGTCAACGACACCGGCTACCCCATCTACCCGGAGTCCGTCTCGGTGCGCACCGGCGACCTCGAGAAGCTGACCCCGTGCCTGAAGAAGCTGGTGCCGGTCCTGCAGCAGGCCGACGTGGACTACATCCACAACCCGTCCGAGACGAACAAGCTCATCGTGCAGCTCGTCAACTCGTACAACAACGGCTGGGTGTACGACGAGCAGGTCGCCGACTTCGGCGTCTCGCAGATGAAGAAGCTGAAGATCGCCAGCAACGGCGACAACGGCTACGTCGGCGACTTCGACGAGTCCCGCGTCCAGAAGGTCATCGACATCACCACGCCGATCTTCACGAAGACCGGCTCGGCCCCCAAGGCGGGGCTGAAGGCGACGGACCTCTTCACCAACGAGTTCCTCGACAAGTCGATCGGGTTCTGACCCGTGAGCACCCCACCGGTGACGACGGCGGCGACCCCGGGCGCACGGCTGTCCGGCAAGCGGGCCGTCGTCACCGGCGGGGCGCGCGGGATCGGGGCGGCCATCGCCCGCCGGCTCGCCGCCGACGGCGCGACGGTCGCCCTGCTCGACCGGCTCGCCGACCCGGGTGAGTCGGTCGCCGCCGAGATCGACGGGCGCTTCGTCCCGGTCGACCTCTCCGACGCCCAGGCCACACGCGACGGCCTCGGCGAGGCGATCGACGGCCTCGGCGGCATCGACATCCTGGTGAACAACGCCGGCATCCTGCGCTTCTCGCCCCTGCTGGACATCCCGGTCGAGGACTGGGACCTCATGTTCGCCATCAACACCCGGCCCATGCTCGTGACCACGCAGGTCGCCGCCAGGCGCATGATCGAGGACGGCGTGGCCGGCACGATCATCAACCTCGCCAGCATGGCGGGCAAGGCCGGTGGCGCAGGTCAAGCGCACTACGCCGCCTCCAAGGCCGCCGTCATCGCCCTCACCCGTGTCACCGCTCTGGAGCTCGGCTGCCACGGGATCACCGCCAACTGCCTCTGCCCCGGGTACGTGCTCACCGAGATGGGCGCGGACACCCGGACCGCGGCGGACATCGAGCTCTGGTCCTCCTACTCCCCGCTCGGCCGCCTCGGCGAACCCGGCGACGTCTCCGCCGTCGCCGCCTTCCTCGCTTCCCCGGACGCCGCCTACCTCACCGGCCAGGCCTTCAACGTCACCGGCGGAATGGTGATGCATTGACCGCTCGAACGACAGGAACACGAATGAACGACACCGCCACCGCATCCCTCGCCTCGGAGGTCGCCGCGCTCGAAGCGGAGCTGCGTGCTCTGCTCGGCGAGCGCGGGGTGACCAGCGACCTCGCCGCCCGGGAGAAGGCCTCCATCGACGGCTCGCACCTCTCCCCGGTCATCCGCTCGAAGCTGCCGCTCGGCCTCGCCGACCTGGTCGCCTACCCGGCCACGGCGGAAGAGATCGCCCTCACCGTCGGCGCCGCCGTCCGCCACGGCGTGCCGATCACACCGCGCGGCAAGGGCACGGGCAACTACGGCCAGGGCATCCCGATGCACGGCGGCCTCGTGCTCGACATGTCTCGGGCCCGCACGATCGTGGAGGTCGGGGACGGCTTCATCACCGCCGACGCCGGAGCCACGATGGTCGCGCTGGAGCAGGCGGCGAACAAGACCGGCCAGCAGATCCTGATGTACCCCTCCACGGCGCAGTCGACCATCGGCGGCTTCCTCTCCGGCGGCTCCGGCGGCACCGGATCGATCAAGCACGGGATGCTGCACACCGGCTTCGCCCTCGCGCTCGACGTCGTGCACGCCGTCCCGGACGCGCAGCTCATCCACCTCGAGGGCGAGGCGACCGAGCCGTACATCCACAACTACGGCACCGCCGGCATCATCGCCCGCGTGACGGTCAAGCTCGAGCCGCTGCAGGACTGGCGCGGCTTCTTCGCCAGCTTCGACGACTTCGGCCAGGCGCTCTCGGTGATCCGGGAGTTCGCCGAGCTCGAGCCGACGCCGCGTCTGGTCTCGGCCGACCTGCCGACGCTGGCGAACGCGCTGCCGAGCGACCCCGGCATCCCGGCGGACCGCGCCAGCCTGCGCGCCATCCTCGACATCGCCTCCGTCGAGGCCGCGACCGCCCTGGTCGAGGCGGCGGGCGGCCGCGTGGAGGACGTCCGCGACGGCGCCCAGACCACCATGAAGATCAGCATGATCTCCTACAACCACCCGATCGAGTGGCTGCAGAAGGCCTACCCCGACACCTACTTCCACGTCGAGGTCTCCGGCGACGCCCTGGTCGAGCGCATCGACGAGGTGCACGCGGTCTACCCCGGGGGCATGCTCCACATCGAGGCGCAGCGCGGCCGGCCGATCGGGATGATCGCCGGCGTCTACGAGAGCGAGGAGCAGGTCTACGCCGGCTTCGAGCGTCTCGCCGAGCTCGGGGTCGGCTACCACAACCCGCACCAGTGGTTCGTCGACTACCAGCCCGAGCGCACCGCGGCCCTGGCCGAGCAGACCGACCCCGCCGGACTCCTGAACCCCGGCAAGCTGAAGCGCGCCGCCGTCGCCACCGGGAGCCAGCTGTGAGCGCCGCGCCGTCGCGCAAGCTGGCCGAACTCTCCGGCCCGGCGGCCGCCGCCGCGCTCGGCCCCGAGTCGATCGTGGTCGTCCCCACCGGGGCCGTCGAGCACCACGGGCCGCACCTTCCGCTCATCACCGACTACCTGCTGGCCGACGTGATCGGCAACGCGGCGGTCGAGCGCGCGGCCACCGAGGGACTCGACGTGTGGATCCTGCCCACGCTCGCGTACACCAAGTCGGACGAGCACAGCTGGGCCCCCGGCACCGTGTGGCTGCGCTGGGAGACCATGATGGAGACAGTCGTCGACCTCGGCCGGTCGGTCGCGTCCACCGGTGCCACCCGGATGGTGTTCCTCAACGGGCACGGCGGCAACGTGGCGCTGCTGCAGGTCGCGCTGCGCGAGATCCGCCGCCGGTTCGGGCTGCGCACCTTCCTCATGCCGTCGCTGGTGAACACCCCGTCGCCGGACGGGCGCGGCGCCGACGAGCGCGGCCTCGGCATCCACGGCGGCACGACCGAGACCTCGGTGCTGATGCACATCCGTCCCGACCTCGTCGACCTGTCGCTCGCCGACCGCTGGGTGCCGGAGCACATCGCCGACTTCGAGTACCTCGGCTTCAACGGCAAGCCGGTGAGCTTCGGCTGGCTGAGCGACGACTTCGGGCCAGCCGGCGTCGTCGGCGACGCGCTGCAGGCCGACGCGTCCTACGGAGCGCTCCTGTTCGAGCACTCGGTCGGGCAGGCCGTCGCCTCGCTCAAGGAGATCGCGGCCTTCCACCCGACGGAGGCGCCGGCGTGATCACCTCCAGCCCCGCCTTCGGACACGACAAGGACGACGTCGACGAGATCGACCCGGAGCCGCTCGGCCTGCTCGGCCGCTGGCTGCCGCCGGCCGAGAGCGAGCTGCGGCCCCTGATGACCCTGTCGACGATCGGGCTGGACGGCTTCCCGGACACGCGCAACGTGCTGCTCAGCGGGTTCGACGGCAACGCGCTGTCCTTCCACACCGACACCCGGTCGCGGAAGGCGCACGAGCTGGCCGCCGATCCGCGGGTCGCGCTCGCCCTGGTCTGGCCGGACGCCGGCCGCCAGGTGATCGTGCAGGGCTACGCCGTGCCGACCGACGCGGCCGCCTCCGACGCCGCCTTCGCCGAGCGCTCGCGCTACCTGCAGCTGCTCGCCTGGACCAACGACGCGCCGACCGCGGCGCTCCCGCGCAACGCACGGCGCGAGCGCTGGGACCGTTTCGGGTCCGACCACCCGGACGGCGCGCTCAGCGCACCGCCGACCTGGGTCGGCTACCGCGTCACGCCCACCCGGGTGACGTTCTGGAGGGGGGACACGGATGGACCGAGCAACCGCATCGAGTACCGTCGCAGCGGCGACGGCTGGGCCGTCAGCCACCTCCCCGGCTGAGCGCACGCTCGACCTCGTCTTCCGCGGGCGCGCGGTGCTCCCCGGCGGCGTCCGCAGCGTGGTCGTGGGTGTGCAGGACGGCAGGATCGCCGTCGTCGCCGAGCCCGGAACGCCGCTCGCCGCTGCGACGGAGGTCGTGCTGGCCGACGACGAGGTGCTGCTGCCCGGGATCGTGGACACGCACGTCCACGTCAACGAGCCCGGCCGCACGCAGTGGGAGGGCTTCGCCTCGGCCACCGCCGCCGCGGCCGCCGGCGGCGTCACGACCATCGTCGACATGCCGCTGAACAGCATCCCGCCGACCGTCGACCGGGCGGCTCTGGAGGTCAAGCGCGCCAGGGCCGCGGCGGCGGCGCGCGTCGATGTGGGGTTCTGGGGCGGGGCCATCCCCGCCAACCTGGGCCGGCTGCGCGACCTCCACGACGCGGGCGTGTTCGGCTTCAAGGCGTTCCTCGCGCCGTCGGGGGTCGACGAGTTCCCGCACCTCAGCCCGGAAGAGCTGGACCGGGCTCTCGACGAGGTCGCCGCGTTCGACGGGCTGCTGATCGTGCACGCCGAGGATCCGGGCGTGCTCGACGCGCATCCCGGGCATGTCGGCACGTCGTATCCCGCGTTCGTCGGGTCGCGGCCGCCCGAGGCGGAGGCCGTCGCGGTGCAGCGGGTCATCGACGGCGTGCGGCGCACCGGTGCCCGCGCGCACATCCTCCACGTCTCCTCCGCCGCTGTGCTGCCCCTGCTGGCGCAGGCGAAGGCCGAGGGCCTGCGGATCACGGCGGAGACCTGTCCCCACTACCTCACCATCTCCGAGGAGGAGGTGCCGGAGGGCGGCACGCAGTTCAAGTGCTGCCCGCCCATCCGGGACGCCGCCAACCGCGACCTGCTCTGGGCCGCCCTGCTCGACGGCACGCTCGACTGCGTCGTCACCGACCACTCGCCGAGCACTGTCGAGCTGAAGACCGCGGGCGGCGGCGACTTCGGCGTGGCCTGGGGCGGCATCGCCGGTCTGCAGGTCGGGCTCGCGGCGACCTGGACCGAGGCCCGGCGCCGCGGCATCCCGCTGGAAAGGGTCGTGTCGTGGATGGCGGCCTCCACCGCGGACCTGGTCGGCCTCGCCGGCAAGGGCCGCATCCGGGAAGGTGCAGACGCCGACCTCGTCGTCTTCGCCCCCGACGAGACCTTCCGCGTGGAGGCCGCCCTGCTGCGGCACAAGAACCCGGTGACCGCGTACGACGGACGACTGCTGCACGGCGTCGCCCGCGACACCTACCTGCGCGGCGGGCGGACAGACGGGGAGCCGAACGGCGCCCTCCTCACCCGGCCGCTGTGACCACCCAGAACGAGAAACGGAGCACCATGTCGTACACCCTCCAGGACCACCAGTACGGGAAGGCCGAGACCCGCCTCGTCCGCATCTACCGCGACGCCCCGCGTCACGAGATCCGGGACGTGAACGTCACGACCGCGCTGCGGGGCTCGTTCGAGGACGCGTACCTCACCGGCGACCAGTCGAAGGTGCTCCCCACCGACAGCCAGAAGAACACCGCCTACGCCTTCGCCAAAGAGCACGGCCTCGGGTCGATCGAGGATTTCGGGCTCACCCTCGCCCGTCACTTCGTCGACGACGTCGAGCCGGTCTCCGGGGCCCGCATCGAGATCGAGGAGTTCTCCTGGCGCCGGGCGGTCGTCGACGGTGCAGAGCACGACCACACCTGGCTGCGCACCGGCCCGGAGATCCGCACCGCGGCGATCACCGTCGAGGGTGAGGGCGACGCCCGCCGCGAGCACGTGATCGGCGGCGTCAAGGACCTGGTGCTGCTGAAGTCGACCGGAAGCGAGTTCGCCGGCTTCCTGAAGGACGGGTACACGACGCTGCCGGAGACGCACGACCGCGTCATGGCGACCTCGGTGGTCGCCAAGTGGCGGTTCGCGACGGTCGACGTGGACTGGGAGGACACGTACACCCGCATCACCGCCGCCCTCGTCAAGGAGTTCGCGACCCTCCAGTCGCTCGCCCTGCAGCAGACGCTCTGGCACATGGGCACGGCGGCACTGGATGCGGTGCCCGAGCTCGCGGAGATCCGGCTCGTGGCCCCCAACAAGCACCACTTCGTCGTGGACCTCTCGCCCTTCGGCTCGGAGAACCCCAACGAGGTCTTCTTCGCCGCCGACCGCCCCTACGGTCTGATCGAGGCGACCATCGTCCGCGACGGCGCCCCGGATGCGGGCAGCGCCTGGCGCGCATCGGCGGGGCTCGCATGAGCGCCGCGGCCTCCGACGCGCCCTGGCTCGACCTCGCGGTGCGGCTGGCGACCGAGAACGTCGCCGCAGGCGGCGGTCCGTTCGGCGCCGTCATCGTGCGGGACGGCGCCCTGCTCGCGACCGGCCAGAACCGGGTGACCCGCGACAACGACCCGACCGCGCACGCCGAGGTGACGGCGATCCGCGCCGCCTGCGCGATCGTCGGCGACTTCTCCCTGGCCGGGGCGACGCTGTACACCTCGTGCGAGCCGTGCCCGCTGTGCGCGTCGGCCGCGCTCTGGGCGCGCGTGGAGCGCGTGGTCTTCGCTGCCGACCGGCACGACGCCGCGCGGGCGGGCTTCGACGACCGCGAGTTCTACGAGCTGTTCGCGCGCGACCGCGCGACCTGGCCGACCCCGGTGGTCGAGCTGCGGGTCGAGGCCGCCGCCGAGCCGTTCGACGCCTGGCTGGCGGACACCGCCCGCACCGACTACTGACCCCGTCGCCCCGTCATCGAGTCCGCGAAAAATGCCCGCGACACGCCGTCCCGGTGGGTACTCTTCGCGGACTCGATGGCGGGCGTCAGCTTCCGCGGTAAGTGGAGTAGCCGAACGGGCTGAGCAGGAGGGGCACGTGATAGTGGGCATCGGGATCGGCGATCGCGAACACCACGAGGATCTCGGGGAAGAACGCGTCCGGTCCGAGGTACGCGGCCGTCGCGAAGGTCAGCCGGTAGCGGCCGGCGTCGAGGTCGACGGGTCCGAGTTCCGCGATGCGTCCGTCGGTGTCGGTCACGCCCGACGCCAGCCGCTGCCATCCGGCGCCGGTCCAGGAGTCGAGGTGCACCGGCACGCCGGCGGCCGGCCTCCCGGCGGCGGTGTCGAGCACGTGCGTGGTGACACGGCTGCGTGGCGTCGCCAGCAGGGTGCGCAGCCGCAGCGCCGCGATCTGCCGCAGCTGCTCGGCGACCTCGGCGAGCTCGGCCTCGTCCGGGTTGCCAAGCCGGCGCTCCAGCTCGGCGAGCACGTCGCGGCGGGAACGACCCGCCGCGCGGATGAGGAACACGCGCCCGAACCGTTCCTCGTAGGCACGGTTCCCGGCCGCGATCGCCGTCGCGAGTTCGGCGTCGTCCGCGTCGGCCGCCTGCTGCTCCCTCCGGGAGAGCTGCTGCGACGCCCCCTCGCCGACCGGACGCTCGCCGATCCGGGGGTGGTGCGAGAGGGCCTGGTCGATCTCCGCCTCGCTCAGCGGCGTCGCCGCCGCGACAGCCGCGCCCACCAGGGCGTCGAGCGTGTCGTAGGGCGCCCGCGCGACGACGTCGTCCACCCAGCGCGGCACGGCGAGGGCGGTCGGAAGGACGGCGCGCAGCGTCTCGGCGTCGATCGTCGTGGTCATCGGTCCTCCGTGGGGTCTGGCTCGTGGTGTTGACTGGCGGGATGGAGTTCGCGGGCATCGTTCTGGCGGCCGGCGCGGGGAGCCGGATGGGCACCCCGAAGGCCCTCCTCCGCACGCCCGATGGCGAGCCGTGGTCGGCGCGGGCCGTCCGGCTGCTGTTGGAGGGCGGCTGCTCCCGCGTGGTCGTCGTGCTCGGGGCGCGCGCGCAGGAGGCGCTGCCGCTGGTCCCGGCGGATCCGCGGGTCGGCACGCTCGTCGCCGCGCGCTGGGACGAAGGCCTCAGCGTCTCCCTGCGGGGCGGACTGCGCTGGGTCGAGCGCCTCTCTCCGCAGCCCGACGCCGCCGTCGTGACCCTCGTCGATCTGCCGGGGCTCACGCCCGCGGTTGTCCGGCGCCTGACCGTGAACCCGGGAGAGGACACGCTGCGCCAGGCGGAGTACGACGGACGACCAGGGCATCCCGTGGTCGTGGGGCGCGCGCACTGGTCGGCGATGGGCGCGACCCTGCGCGGCGACGAGGGCGGCCGCCGCTACCTGAGCGCCAACGGGGCCGAACGCGTGGAGTGCGGGCGACTGGCCGACGGCCGCGACGTGGACACGCCGCAGGACGAGCTGCCGCCCGCCGGATTCTGACGGAATGGTGTTCGCTATCGTTCCGGTCCCTTCCTCACCGTCGACGCTATCCACTCGATCCAGCCCGAAAGGCGCAGGATGCGCGGTCGCGGCACTTCGTCGCAGAGGTTTTACGCCGGCGAAACAATGGGCGTGGGTTAGGGTCGTGATGACTGCGCTCCGGCAGTCCCGCCGACCGGGGGAAAGGCCATGACCACGCCCACGACGCGCAGTCCGGATGGCCCCATCGACCGGCGCATCGAGAAGGTCTACGCGGAGCTGCCGCCCAAATCGCAGCGGGTCGCCGACGCCGTGCTCGACCACCTGGGAGACATCGCCAGCTACAGCGTCAGCGAGCTCGCCGAGCTGAGCGGCACCTCGCAGGCGACGGTCAGCCGCCTGTTCGCCTCGCTCGGCTTCGAGGACTTCGCGGCGGTGAAGGCGCACGTGCGGGGCCTGCGCACCGCCGGCGTCCCGATCAGCGGCACCGACACGGCCGGAGCCGCCGTGCTTTCGGAGCACGTCGCACGGGAGACCCGCAACCTCCAGCGCCTGCTCGAGACCATCCACGAGGAGACCCTGCAGCAGGCCGCCAAGACCCTCGCGGACGCCGACACCGTCCTCACGATCGGGTACCGCAACAGCTACCCCGTGGCGCTGCACCTGCGGACGGCGCTGCTCCAATGCCGCCCCCGCGTGGGCGTGCACCCGCAGCCCGGTCAGTCCCTCGGCGAGGAGCTCGCCCAGCTGACCGAACGGGACGCGGTGGTCGTCGTCGGCTTCCGCCGGCGGCTGTCGAGCTTCGGCGAGCTGATGCGCGTGCTGGCCGCGTCGCCGGCGACAGTCATTCTGCTCGCCGACTCCAGCGCCCGCCGCTACGCGACGCTGGCGGACCTGTGGCTGGAGTGCCCCCTGGAGTCGGTCGGCGCGTTCGACAGCTACGCCGCCGCGATGAGTGTGGTCAGCGTGCTGGCCGACGCGGTGCTGGACGCCGGCGGGTCCGCCGGCACCCGCCGCGTCTCCGCGATCTCCTCCGTCTACGAGGAGCTCGGCGAGCTCGACGCCTGAGTGCGTGCCAGCGCCTCCACGGTCCGCTCCAGCGCGTCGATCGCGGCGGCGACGTCGTCGAGGGTGACCGCCTCGTCGGCGTGGTGGCTGATGCCGCCCGCGCACCGCACGAAGGTCATGCCCACCGGCGCGATACCGGCGACGGCCATCGCGTCGTGGCCGGCGACGCTGAACAGCCGCGGGACGGAGCCGGTCGCGTCCGCCTGCCCGACCGATGCGATCGCCTCGCCGATCGCGTCCTGCAGCCTCGCGTCGCAGAGCACGGCGGCCGCGGTGTGGGTGTCGTGCCGTTCGAGCGTCAGGCCGCGCTCCCGGCAGATCGTCGCGAGCTCGGCGAGGATTGCCTCGAGGGCGGCATCCCGTTCCGCATCGGTCTCGGCGCGGAGGTCGAGCGACAACGTCGCCGTGCCGGGGATCACGTTCACCGCCCCCGGCGCGACCTCCATCCGTCCCACCGTCGCCATCGCCCCGAGCGACCGCGCAGTGCGCTCGATGGCGACCACCGCCTGGGCTGCGCCGAGCAGGGCGTCGTGCCGGCGGTCGTACGGCGTCGCGCAGTGCCGCGCCTCGCCGTGGAAGGTGAGGGACATCCGGCGGGCGGCCGCGATGCCCGTGACCACGCCGAGCGGCAGGTCGAGGTCCTCCAGGCGTGGCCCCTGCTCGATGTGGGTCTCCAGGTAGGCGAGCACTTCCCCGGCGCGGTTCGCCTCGCCGATGCGCGCGGGGTCGAGCCTGAAGCGTTCGAAGGCCTCCCGCAGCGTGACGCCGTCGCAATCGGTCAGCTCCCACCACTCGTCGCGCCAGGCTCCGGCGACGGCCGCGCTGCCGAGCAGCGTCGTCCCGAAACGCGTGCCCTCCTCGTCGCCGAACGCGATCACCTCGACCGCGAACGGGAGCGTTGCCGCCCGCGCGGCGATCCTCCGCACGACGGCGATCGCCGACAGCACCCCGAGGATGCCGTCGTAGCGACCCGCGTCGGGGACCGTGTCGAGGTGCGATCCGAGGAGTAGCGCCGGGAGGCCAGGGCTCCGGCCCTCCAGCCGCCCGACCAGGTTGCCCGCGGCGTCCTGCCTCACGGTCAGGCCGGCCTCGGCCATCCACTCCGCGGCACGGGCATGCGCCTCGGCGTGCTGCGGGGAGAGGTACACGCGCTCGATGCCGACGGGGAGGGAGGAGATCGCGGCGAGCTCGTCGCAGCGGTCGAGCAGTTCGCGGGCGTCTGCCGTGACATCCGCCGTCATCGAGCCTCCTCCGCGTACACGGCGAGCGCCGCCGCGACGCCGGCGTCGGCAGGAGCGGCGAAGCCGGCACGGCGCAGGGTGCTGTCGAGCGCGGTCAGCGTCGTGAGCACGGCGTCGCGACGGGCGTTGTAGCCCATGACCCCGACTCGCCAGACCTTGCCGTGCAGCGGCCCGAACGAGGTCCCGATCTCGATGCCGAAGTCGGTCAGCATCGCGGCGCGCACCGCGTCGCCCTCCACCCCGTCCGGGATGTTGACGGCCACGACGTTGTTCATCCGGTGCGCCTCGTCGCCGAACACCGTGAGCCCCAGCCCCTTCAGGCCCGCGAGCATGGCGGCGCCGTGACGGCGGTGCCGCTCCACCGCGGCGTCGATGCCCTCCTCGAGCAGCAGCGCGGCGCACTCGCGCGCCGCGTAGAGCATGCTCGCGGCCTCGGTGTGGTGGTTGAGCCGTTGCTCGCCCCAGTAGTCGAGGATCATCGCGAGGTCGAAGTAGTTCGAGTGGATGCGCGCCTGCGAGACGGTCGCGCCCGCGGCCGCGATCCCCGCCTCCACACTCCTGCGCCGGTCGAGCACCGCGACCGCGGCGGGCGAGAGCGAGATCGGCGCGCTGCCGGACGGCCCGGAGAGGCACTTCTGCAGTCCGGCCGTGGCGACGTCGACATTCCAGGCGTCCTGCTCGAACGCGTTCCCGCCGAGCGAGGCGGTCACATCCGCGTACAGGAGCACGCCCTCGTCGCGGCAGACCGCGCCCACCCGCTCCAGCGGCTGCAGCATGGTTGTCGAGGTGTCGCCGTGCACGAGCGCGACCAGCGCCGGGCGGACGCGATGGATGGCGTCGATGATCTCCTGCTCGTCGAAGACGGTCCCCCACGCGGTCTCGATTGTGTGCACCTCGGCGCCGCAGCGGCCCGCGATCTCGGTCAGCAGCAGCCCGAACCGTCCGAACACCGGCACGAGCACCCGGTCGCCCGGCTCGATCAGCGAGACGAGGGCGGCCTCGATGCCGGCTCGGGAGGTCCCGTCGACCAGGACGGTGGCCTCGTTCGCGGTGCGGAAGACCTCGCGATACGCGGCCATGACCTCGTTCATGTACTCGGTCATCGCCGGGTCGAACTGCCCGACGAGGGGCGCGGACATCGCCCGGAGGACGCGCGGGTGGGCGTTGATCGGCCCCGGGCCCATCAACAGGCGGGGCGGCGGGGAGAGCGTCGGAATGGCGATGGGATCCTCCCGAATGTAAGAGTTGTTTCGTAGCGTCACTGTACGGAATGATTGTTTCATCCACATGTCGCTGACGACACCGAACCGATCGGAGGGCGGCGACATGACCTCGCCGGACAGCGCACCAGCCCCCGCAGCACACGAGCTCGCAGCCGAGCCCGGCACGGTCTTCTGGGGGCGCCTGCCCTGCGAGACCGACGCCCCGGTGCTCACCGTGCGGCCGGGAGACGCGGTCACCTTCCAGACGGTCAGCCACGAAGGCCTGCTGCCCGGGCAGGGCTCGGACCCGGTCGCCTTCTTCGGGTCGTTCGGCTTCGAGCCGCACGAGGTGCTGCCGGAGGCCGTCGCCATCGCCCGGGAGTGCACGCGGTCGGAGCTCGACGGACCGCACGTGGTCGTCGGCCCGATCGCCGTCGACGGCGCCCGGGTCGGCGACGTGCTGACGATGACGCTGCTGTCGGCCGAGCCGCGCGTCCCGTACGGCATCGTCTCGAACCGGCACGGAAAGGGCGCGCTCGCCGGCGACCTGCCCACCGGCGGCGCCGAGCGCAGCGTGCTGGCCGAGCTGGTCGGTCCCGGCCGGGCGACGATCCGGGTGGAGACCGGGCGCGCTCCCGTGTTCCCGGTCGACCCGTTCCTCGGGATCATGGGCGTGGCCGTTCCCGGCGCCGACCGGCCCCACTCGGTGCCGCCCGGGCCCCACGGCGGCAACCTCGACATCCGGCTGCTCACCGCCGGCTCGCGCCTTCACCTCCCGGTGCTCGTGCCCGGCGCGCTCGCCTACGTCGGCGACCCGCACTTCGCGCAGGGCGACGGCGAGGTCGCGCTGACCGCCGTCGAGGGCTCGCTGACCGCCACGGTGCGGTTCGACCTGGTGCCCGCCGCCGACGCCGCCGAACGGTTCGGCACGCTGAACGGCCCACTGGTCGAGACCGACGAGTGCTGGGTGCCGGTCGGCCTGGATGAGGACCTCGACCTCGCGGTCCGCCACTGCGTGCGCGCCGCCATCGACCTGCTCGGCGTGCGGTACGGCCTCGACGAGGCCTCCGCCTACGCGTACCTCAGCGCCGCGACCGACTTCGACATCTCGCAGGTGGTCGACGGGGTCAAGGGCGCGCACGCCCGCATCCGGAAGGCCGACTTTGCGTGAGCCTGAGGTCGTCGCGCTCGACGGCGACACGATCCCCGACGGGCTGGTGGAGGCCGCGCTGAGCTACGAGCGGGCTCTCGCGGAGGACGACGTCGCCCTGCTCGACGCCTTCTTCGTCGACGGCCCCGCCGCGGTGCGAACGGACGCGGATGGCGTGCTCACCGGGCACGGCGCGATCGCGCGCTTCCGCAGGCTGCGCGGCGGTGCCCCGGCGCGGTTGCTCCTACGCCTCGAGGTCGTCGTCCTCTCCCCCGAGTCGGCCGTCACAATCGCGACCACCTCAGCCTCCGGTCGCAGCGCCGCCCTGACCCAGGTCTGGCGGCGCACGCCCGACGGCTGGAGGATCGCCGTGGCCCACGTCGGCGCCCCGGCGAGCGCCCTGGACGAGCGTGTCTGGCGCGTCGCCGGCGCGCCCCTGCTCCCTGCCGCGAGCCCCGGCGCGCTCGACGGCATGACCGTCGCCGTCAAGGACGTCTTCGCTGTCGCCGGGCAGCGGCTCGGCGGCGGCGTCCCCGCCTTCCTCGCCGGACGCGACCCGGAAACGGCCAACGCCACCGCGGTCCAGCAGCTGCTCGACCGCGGCGCGAGCGTGCGCGGCGTCGCGGTCACCGACGAGTTCGCGTACAGCCTCACCGGGGTCAACCCGCACCATCCACCGACCCCGAACGTCCTGCACCGCGGCCACCTGCCAGGCGGCTCCTCCAGCGGCCCGGCGGCCGCCGTCGCGCTAGGCGAGGCCATGGTCGGGCTCGCGACCGACACGGCTGGCTCCATCCGGGTACCCGCGTCGTACCAGGGGCTCTGGGGTCTGCGCACCACCCACGGAGCCGTGGACACCAGCGGGATGCTGCCGCTCGCCCCCAGCTTCGACACGGCCGGCTGGCTCGCCCGCGACGGCGAGACCCTGCTCCGGGTGGCCGAGAGCGTGCTCGGCGCATCCACCACCGCGTCCGCCGCGGGCCTGGTGACGCTGGAGGACCTCCGGCTGACCGACCCCGTCGCGGCGGCCTTCGACGCTGCCCTCGACCGGCTCGGCCCTGTTCGCCGTGTCGCCTACCCGCTCGACGAACTGGCGGCCGCGTTCCGTACCGTGCAGGCCGCCGAGGCGTGGCGGTCGCACGGCGCCTGGATCCTCGCCCATCCCGGCTCGCTGAGCGCCGACGTCGCCGGCCGGTTCGCCGCCGCGCAGCTCGTCACCGCCGACGACGAGTCGGCCGCACGGGCCGCCCTCGACGGCCACGCCCTGCGGTTGCGGGAGCTCCTCGGCGACGACGTGCTCGTCCTCCCCTCCACCCCGACCACACCGCCGCCGCTCGACATCGCGCCCGCGTCGCTGGATGCCGTCCGCGCCGCCACGACCCGCCTCACCTCGATCGCGGGCGCCCTGCGCGCGCCGGCCGTCAGTGCACCGCTCCTCGGACCGCGCGGCGCCGCCGGCGGCCTCTGCCTGGTGGGCTCGCGTGGGGACGACGTGCAGCTTGTCGCCCGTATGCTCGACCTCGCCACCGAGCTGACGACCGAACCGCGCTCATGACCGACCAAGGAGAATGATGTCGACCCCTCTCGCCGACCCGGCCCTGGCCGAGCGCCCGTCCACGCTCTCCCGGCTGGCGCACCTCGCCCCGATGCTCGCGCTGACGTTCACCACCGGCGTGGTCGACGCCGTCGGCTATCTCGGACTCGACCGCGTCTTCACCGGCAACATGACCGGCAACGTCGTCATCCTCGGGATGGCGCTGGCCGGCGCCGACAACCTGCCGATCGCCGGCCCGTCGCTCGCGCTGGCCGCGTTCATGGTCGGCGCCATCGTCTCCGGACGCGTGCTCCGCGCCGCCGGCACCGGCTGGTCGAGGCGTACGACGACCATGTTCGCCGTCGTCGCCACCCTCGTCGCGCTCACCGGCGTGCTCGCCGCCGTCGACGGCCACCCCGCCGCGCCGATCGCCCTCACGATCACCGGTGGCCTCGCCTTCGCCATGGGCCTGCAGGCGGCCGCCGCCCGCCACCTGTCGGTCGCCGACGTGACCACGGTCGTCGTCACCTCCACCATCACGGGCCTCGCCGCCGACTCCTGGTTCGGACTCCGCACCGGCCAGCGCTGGCCGCGCCGCGTCCTCGCCATCGCCCTCATCGCCGCGGGCGCCTTCGCCGGTGCGCTGCTGCTGCGCGTCCACCTCTCGGCGGGACTGTTCACCGCGGCCGTGCTCATCACCGCCGCCACCGTCTTCGGCCACGCCGTCACCGCGCGCGACGGCCGGCGTCTCGCGGCCGCGGAGGCCGCGGAGGCGTAGCGGCGAGTCCCTCCGCGAATGCTGCATAGCCACGCGCGAACCCCGTTCCTATACTTGCGGCCGAACGGCAGTCACCACGCTTTCAGGAGGCCCGACATGACCGACTCATCATCCACTCCCACCGCCCAGCCCGGCGCGGACGACGACACCGTCGAGGTCCGCGCAGCGGGCGTCAGCGACGGCGCCTACACCCTGCTCGCCGCCGACTTCGCGGACACCGACATCGCCATGGAGGCCTACGAGGAGCTCAAGAAGGTCGAGGACGGCGCGACGGTCAAGATCGACGGGGTCGTCGTCGTCCGACGCGACACCGACGGCAAGCTCGAGGTGCAGAAGGCCACCGATCACAGCACCCGCGAGGGCCTCGCCTGGGGCGCCGTCGGCGGTGCCGTCCTCGGCGTCCTGTTCCCGCCCTCGATCATCGGCAGCGCCCTCGTGGTCGGCGCCGGCGGCGGCATCTTCGGCAAGCTGCGCGAGCGCCACCACAAGAAGGAGCTGGCGAAGGAGCTGGAGGACGCGATCGAGCCCGGCCACTCCGGCATCATCGCGCTCGTCTCCAATCCCGGCGAGATCAAGATCCGCAAGGCGCTCGAGAAGGCCGACCACATCGTGGAGAAGGCGATCGACGACGCCGCCGCGGCCGACCTCAAAGCGGCAGGCAAGAACGCCGACAGCGCGAGCGACGCCGGCGACAAGTGATGCAGGCTGACTTCCCTTAGGCTCGCGAGCATGAGGGATGTCATCCTGGTCTCCGGCGGCGCCGCGGTCACCCCGTTCACCACCCCGGAGGGCGCGGCCCGCCGCGGCCTCGCGGCGGGCAACACCATGACGGCGCTCCGCTCGCGCCTCCTGGCGGCGGGCGCGCGGACGTTCACCGCACCCGCGCGCGTCGGCGCGGGAACCGTGACCGAGGACACCGGCTGGGAGGGGTTCGGCGACGTCCCGTTCGAGCTGCCCGCGGAACTGACGATCAACGCCGTCGGGACCCTGGCGGATGCCGGGACGTCCCTCCACGCCTTCCTGGGTCACCTCGCCGCCGAGTACGCGGTGACGGAGGCCGTGCTCGTCGGCCACTCCATGGGCGGCCTCTTCTCACGCGCCGCGATCGCCCACACCAGGGCGCACGGCTCGCCCGTCGCCATCCGCGGGCTGGTCACCATCGGGACGCCGTGGACCGGCTCCCTCCTCGGCGATCACCTCGCCGGCTCGATCACCCTGGAGGACGCTCACGGCGACCCCTTCACCGAGCGGATCCTGACCGAGTCCGCACGCTTCGCGCACGAGAACTCGCAGGGCGCCGCCGAGCAGGTGAGCGCGCCCTACCTCACCGGCCCGGACGGGTGGAACGCCGCGCAAGCCGGCGTGCTGGACGGCATCCCCGTCACGGTCATCGCCGGCGACTACTTCGCGTCCCACGACACCCCGGACTCGTTGTGGCCGCACGACGGACTCGTCGCGCGGACGAGCGCCTCGGCCGTCGGAGTGGAGGCGCCGGTGCTGGACACCCCGCATCGCGCGGCGTTCCCCGACGTTCACAGCATCTTCTTTGCCGACGCCGTCGGCCTGCCGTGGGAACGGGCCCTCACGTGGGACCCGGACGTCGCGGACGTCGTCGTCGACGCCGTCCGGGGGTAGGTCATGGGTCCGCATCCCGGGTGGCCCAGCGCTCACGGGACTTTCGACCCGGGCGATCGGCCGTCCGCTTGCAAGTCTTGATCGCCGGGCGAACGCGTGGCGGGCGAGCGAGGGAGACGAGTTGGAGCAGCAGGTTCAGGTCGACGTGATCGCGGAAGTCATCGGCGAACCGGCCGAGGGGCACCCGTCCGACTCGGCGGGTGCCGCAGACCGTGAGCTGCGAAGGCTGTACGCCCAGTCCTGGGTGAACGCGGGTTTCACAGATCCTCGCGAGGTGGCCGCCTGGATCGCCGAAGGCGTGCACCACGCCGGGATCGCCGCCGAGGCGTACCGCGCGGGGTTCCGCCCCGGTGACCCGTGGGTGGAGCGCTCCGACGCCTGCCTGGTCCCGCCTCGGCAGGAGCCGCTCACCGCCCCGGGCTGGTTCGCCGTCCGCGCCAATCGTGCGCGCGCCCGGCGCGCATGGCGCGCCCGGGAGCTCAAGCGACGGCGCGCAGACGCACTGTTCGACGAGCAGATGCGCCAGCTCGCGTGGTTGACCCGTTCGCTGGACTTCGATGCCGGATTCGGAGCCATCAGCCTCGAGCTGATTGGCCGATCCGACGTCCCGGTGATCGAGGCCGACGTCCTCCGCGGCTACGACGAGTACGCCGACGCGCTCGTCCTGCTGCGCGAGCGGCTGGCGGCGGATCCCTCCGACGCACCCGCCATCCAGGGCGAGCTCTCACGCTGGTACGGAATCGGCCAGGTCATCGGCCTCCACCTCCACGTGTGCGACGGGCCCATCCGCCGCACGATCGAGGCGCAGCTCGCAGCCGACCAGCGGTGGCTGGATGGGATGCGGCAGCACCACCGGCACCCAGGGGGCAGCTAGTGAATCCCGGCGGACGCTCGGCCGCGCCTAGCTAACGAAACCCCGGGTGGGTGCCGAGCACGTAGGTCTGGATCGCGATCACAGCCCCGCCGCGGCACCACTCGACGTTGTCGCCCGACGTCGTGATGAGGTCGAGACGCTTCGCCCTCGGGTCACGATCTGCGGCGATGCCGTGGTCGATCTCCTCCCGGGCGACCTCGACCAGGCGCACTCCCTCCCCGCCGAGAATGATCCGCTCGGGCATCGTGAGATTGGCCACGGCGGCCAGGAGCCTGCCGAGACCCCTCCCGGCGTCGGACACGACCCGGCGTGCCGCGGGCTCGCCCGCCTCGGCGAGCGTGAGGGCTTCGTCGTAGCCGACCGGTCGCCCTAGGGCGCTCCCGACCTCCTGCACGATGGCCTCTTGCGTGAGCACGCTGCGCGCGCAGCCCCGGTGGCCGGCCGGACAGAGCGGACCGAGCGGATCGAGCGGCCAGTGCCCGATGAGCCCGATGCCGGTATCGTCGTCGGCCACGATGCCGTCGTGGATGACGAGGCCGTACCCGATGCCGGCGCCGAGCGTGATCACGGCGAACCGATCAAGACCGCGCCCGTAGCCGAACCAGTGCTCCGCCTCGGTGAAGGCCACGACATCGTTCTCGATCACCGTGGAGATCCCCGTGCGCTGCTCGATCATGTCGACGAGCGGCACATCCTCCCACTCGAGGAAAGCCGCGCTGGCGACCCGGGAGTTGTCGGCGATACGGCCGCCGAGACCGATGCCCAATGCGGTGACCGGGGGCACGTCGCGGCTGAGGCGCCGTGCCAGTTCCGCGATCGCATCGGCGACGGCTCCGGGCTCGCGGGAGCCGAATTCCACCGTGTCCGTCGCGATGACGTTCGCTCGGAGGTCCGTGGCGACGCCCTGCACCCTGTCTGCCATCAGTTTCATGCCGATGAAGTGGCGCGACCCCGCGACGACGTCCAGCGGTCTCGAGGGGCGGCCCGTGCGACCCTCGGCCACCTCTCCGGTCTCGACGAGGAGGCCCGTCTCGATCAGAGGAGTGCTGAGACGCGTGAGAGAACCTGGAGAGAGGTCGAGACGGCGGGCGATCTCGCTGCGTGAAAGCGGGCCGTTGAGGAGGACCTCGAGCGCGACGGAACGCGACGCCCCAGTATCCGGCGTCCATGTCGGTGCAGCGATCGTCACTGGTTCCCCTTCGCTTTCCTGCCCCTTCACTTTGGCATGCCGGGATTGTTTCGTCAATCAACGAACCGCGGCTGGAATGGTGCTTTCAGCCACATATTGACACCGGGTTGTTTCTGCAATAGAAATAACTCCACACCGCGGGGCGCTTCATCCGGGCGCTCCCTTCCGAAGGAGAACTGCAATGAAGCGTTCCACCGCACTGGCCGCTACGGCGGCGCTCGCGGCATCCATCGCCCTGATCGCGAGTGGATGCTCGGCGACCAGCGGCTCGTCCGGCGGGTCATCCGATCACCCCGTCACCCTCACCTTCTGGGGCTCGTACGGCAACGGCGGGAACTCCGCCCAGCAGGACGCGCTGAACAAGACCCTGATCCCCGCCTTCGAGAAGGCCAACCCCGACATCAAGGTCGATTACGTCGACATCCCGTACGACAGCCTCCTGCAGAAGCTGACCACCAGCGCCGCCGGGGGAAGCCTCCCCGACCTCGTCCGCTCAGACATCGGCTGGGTGCCGCAGCTCGCCCAGCTCGGGGTGCTCACTCCGCTCTCCGACTCCATGTCCGACTTCGGCAAGCTTTCCAAGGCCGTCTACCCGGGCACGCTCTCGACCAACAGGTACGACGGCAAGTACTACGGCCTGCCGCTCGACACGAACACGCGAGTGCTCATCACGTCACAGAAGGCGCTGGACACGGCCGGGATGAGCGCGCCTCCCGCCACATTCGACGAGCTCAAGCAGATGGCCGCGAAGCTGAAGGGGACCGGCGTATCGGTCTTCGCCGACAGCGGCCTCGGCGGGTGGAACATCTACCCGTGGATCTGGTCGAACGGCGGAGCGGTCACCAACGCCGGCCTGACCAAGGCCAGCGGCTACCTCGACGGGGCGAAGTCGGTCGCGGCGGTGCAGATGCTGGTCGACCTCTACAAGGAGGGGCAAATCCCGAACCTCATCACCGGCAATCAGGGCGCGACGTCGACGTCCGACGGGCTGCCGACCGGAAAGTATGCGACCATCCTCGACGGCCCCTGGATGAAGGCGATCTGGGCCGGCCAGTACAAGGACTTCTCACCGATCTACGCTCCGGTCCCCAAGGGCGACGGCGCATCCACCAGTGTCGTGGGCGGGGAGGACATCGTCCTGACGGCATCGTCCAAGAACCAGGACGCGGCGCAGAAGTTCATCCGCTTCACTCAGTCCGAGAAGTTCCAGATCGAGATGGCCAAGACCGGCCAGATGACCGTCATCCCGGCCCTCGCCCCCCAGCAGTCCGCCATCGACCCGTACTTCGCGACGTTCGCCGACCAGCTGAAGACCGCCAAGTCACGTCTGGCCATCCCCCAGGGCGCCAAGGTAGACGGCATCCTGAGTGCCGCGCTCACGCCCGCTTTCACCGGGTCGACCAGCGTCAAGGACGCGCTCACCTCGGCGGCTCAGCAGATCGACCCGCTGCTGACCGCGAAGTGACGCCGTGAGCACCACGACCGAGAAGACCACGCGCGCGGCGGGGCCCGGCCCCGCCGCGCCGCGGCGCCCAGACGACCTCACCCGAGAAAGGGGACGGCCCCGCCGCCCCATCACCGCGAGCCGTCTCAGCGCCGGGGCCACGCCCTACCTGTTCATCGCCCCCGGGATGATCCTGTTCGGCGTGCTGATCCTCCTGCCGATCCTGCAGGCGGTCCAGATGAGCTTCTTCGACTGGAAGATCATGGCCGGCGCAGTCAGCCGGTTCCTCGGGTTCGAGAACTACATCCGGGCGTTCGAGGACCCGCACTTCTGGTTGAGCCTGACCAACAGTGGGATCTACATGCTGTTCACCGTGCCGCCCCAGATCGTCCTGGGGTTGCTGATCGCGGTGCTGCTGAAACGGAAGAGCCCGACTCAGCCGTTGTTCCGCATCCTGTTCTACCTGCCGGTCGTGACGAGCTGGGTCGTCGTGTCACTGCTGTTCAAGTACCTGTTCGCCGACGGCGGTCTCGTCAACTTCACGCTGCACGACTTCCTCCACCTGATGAACTCCGACGTCTCCTGGCTCTCCGGGCGATGGACCGCGCTCGTCGCGATCTGCGCGCTCGGCGTCTGGAAAGGGGTCGGCTGGTCGATGATGATCTTCCTCGCCGCCCTGCAGGGGGTGCCCCAGTCGCTCGAAGAGGCCGCCACGATGGATGGTGCGGGTCGGTGGCAACGCTTCCGCGTCGTCACCCTGCCGGCGATCTGGCCATCGCTCCTGTTCGTCACGGTGATGCTCGTCATCGGCGGCTTCAACGTGTTCACCTCGGTCCTGGTCATGACCGGAGGCGGACCGGGAGGGCAGACGGATGTCGTCCTGACCTACATGTACGACCAGGCCTTCAAGTACCTCGATTTCGGCTACGGCTCGGCACTCGCCGTCATCCTCGCCGTCATCGTCTTCGTACTGGCCGTCATCCAGCTGCGCGTCTTCCGCGACCGCAGCGGAGAGGATCTCGCGTGACCGCGACCGCGAACAGTCCCCGCATCACGCAGCGCCCCGTCCGATCCGGCACGGCGACCCGTCGACGCGCCGGTGCGGCGGTGCGGATCGCCGTCCTGGTGGTGGGCGCGGCGATCATGGTGACGCCGTTCCTCTACATGCTCTCCACGAGCTTCAAGAGCCAGGCCTACGTGCTGACTGTGCCACCGCAGTTCATCCCGAACCCGGCGACGACGGACAACTACGTCCAAGCCTTGACCACCCAGGATTTCGGGCTCTACTTCCTCAACTCCAGCATCGTCGCCGTGGTGTCGACGGCGCTGTCGGTGCTGATCAGCTCGATGATGGCGTACGGCTTCGCGCGCTACCGGTTCGCCGGGCGCGAGACGCTGTTCCGCATCCTGCTGATCGGGTTGGTCGTCCCCGCGATGATGCTGATCATCCCGCAGTTCATCATCGCGAAGTTCTTCGGTCTCATCGACTCGCTCGGCGGCCTGATCGTGTTCTACGTAGCCGGTTCCCTCGCCCTCAACACGTTCCTGCTGCGGGGGTTCTTCGCCTCCATCCCGGTCGAACTCGACCAGGCGATGCAGGTCGACGGCGCCAGCGCGTGGACCCGCTACTGGCGCCTCGCGCTCCCCCTGGCCAAGCCGGCCCTGGCGACGGCGACGATCTTCACCTTCCTCTCCTGCTGGGACGAGTTCGCCTGGGCCCTCACCATCATCAACAACCCGCAGCGACGCACGCTCCCGATCGCCATCGCCCTCTTCCAGGGTGAGAACGCCACCCAGTGGGGTCTCGTCTTCGCCGCGTCGGTGATCGCAGTCGTCCCGGTGATCGTGGTCTTCCTGGTGTTCCAGCGCTATTTCGTCCAGGGTCTGACCTCGGGGGCGGTGAAGGGATGAGCGAGCTGCTTCCCGAGCGCGCCTGGTTCGGCCCAGGGCAGGAGGTCCGCGTCGAGCTCCGGGGCGTCTCCGAGCCGGGAGAACTCACGCTCTGGCATCTGGGCGAACGTCTCACGTCCCTCCCCACGCCGGGAGACGGATTCGTCACCCTCGGCTCGCTGCCTCCGGGCGGCTACGGGCTCGAATGGACGGATGGCACGGGCGCAGCGCCGTTGCGTTCGGCGCTCCACATCGCCGGTGCGGACGCACTCCGGCTGCGCTATGGGTTCACCGTCGACTACTCCCCCGGCCGCGACCCGGGGGGTCTCGTCGACACGGTCCGCCGCCTGCACTTGACCGACGTGCAGTTCTACGACTGGGCATACCGGCACGCGGACCTGCTGGGCGGCGGCGAGGACTACGAGGATGCGCTCGGTCAGCCCGTGTCGCTCGCCACGGTCCGGCGCCTGATCGAGGCGGTCCGGGGCGCCGGGGCACGCGCCCTCGGGTACGCGGCCGTGTACGCAGTCGGCCCCGCCGAGTGGCAGGACTGGCGGCAGTGGGCTCTCCTCGATGCCGCGAGCGCGCCTTTCGCGCTCGGCGACTTCCTGTTCATCGTCGACCCAGCGGCGGTGCCGTGGTTGTCCCACCTGCGCACCGAACTCGCCGCCGCCGTGGACAGGGTGGGCTTCGACGGCTTCCATCTCGACCAGTACGGCTACCCCAAGCATGCCCGCCGTGCGGACGGGCACGCCGTCGACGTCGCGCAGTCGTTCGCGGCGCTCATCGAGGGCGTGAGGGACCGCCTCCCGGGGTCCCATCTCGTCTTCAACAACGTCAACGACTTCCCCACCTGGACGACCGCGGCGAGCCCTCAGGATGCCGTTTACATCGAAGTGTGGGATCCGCACGTGACGCTCGGCTCTCTCGCCGCTGTCGTGACGCGCGCCCGTGCTGCGGGAGGCGACAAGCCGATCGCCATCGCGGCCTACCAGCACGTGTACGACTCCGCGCCCGCCGACGCGGCCGACCGGGCCACAGCGTTCACCATGGCGACGCTGTTCTCGCACGGCGCCACCCAGCTGCTCGCCGGCGAGGCCGATCGCATCCTGGTCGATCCCTACTACGTGCGCAACCACGTCGTCGAGCCCTCCACCGCCGACCTCCTCCGTCGCTGGTACGACTTCATGGTCGAGCATGACGAGCTCCTGTTCGACCCCGGGAACACCGACGTGACCGGCTCCTACGCGGGCCCGTACAACGACGACCTCGACGTGGCCTATGAGAAAACGCCGGTCGGCGGGGAGGCCGCTTCCGGGACCGTCTGGCGACGCGTCGTCCAGACACCCCGCGGACTGCTCGTCCATCTCATCAACCTGGCTGGACAGCCGGACGATCTGTGGGACGCGCCCAAGGAGCCCGTCGCCGACATCGGGAACGGATCGCTCCGCATCCGCGCGACGGCCGGGTCCACCCCGCGGGTCCGGGTGGCCGGCCCGGATGCGCTGCCGAGACTTGTCGACGTGGAGGTCACGGTCGACGGCACGCATGCGACGGCTCTCCTTCCTGCGCCCGGCACCTGGCAGCTCGTGCTCATCGACCTCGACCCGAAAGACACACTGTGAGCGATCTCACCACCGACCCGTCAGACGTCCGTACGGGCGGCGTCGCCACCGACGATGCGCCCTGGTGGCGGTCGGCCGTCGTCTACCAGATCTATCCACGCAGCTTCGCCGACTCCGACGGCGACGGCATCGGCGACCTGCGCGGCATCATCCAGCGTCTCGACCACCTGCAGCGGCTCGGGGTCGACGTGATCTGGCTCTCGCCGATCTACAGCTCGCCCGGGGACGACAACGGCTACGACATCAGCGATTACCAGGCCATCGACCCGGTCTACGGCACTCTCGACGACTTCGACAGACTGCTCGAGGAGGTCCATGCCCGAGGAATGAAACTGGTCATGGACCTCGTCGTCAACCACACCTCCGACGAGCACCCCTGGTTCGTCGAGTCCGCGTCGGGAATCGGCAGCGCCAAGCGCGACTGGTACTGGTGGCGGCCACCCCGCGACGGCTTCGCCGGCGGAGAGCCGGGGGCCGAGCCGAACAACTGGGGATCGTTCTTCTCCGGTTCCGCCTGGCAGTACGACCGGGATTCCGGTGAGTACTTCCTGCATCTCTTCTCGCGCAAGCAGCCGGACCTCAACTGGGAGAACCCGGAGGTGCGCGAGGCGATCTACGAGATGATGAACTGGTGGCTCGACCGCGGGGTCGACGGCTTCCGGATGGACGTCATCAACTTCCTCTCCAAGGAAGCATCGCTGCCGGACGGAAAGGTGCCTCCTCGAGCAACCTACGGCGACGGGTTCCCGTTCTACGCCGGAGGGCCACGCATCCACGAGTTCCTCCAGGAGATGAACCGGCGCGTGTTCGCGCACCGGACGGGCGCCTACCTGACTGTCGGGGAGATGCCCGGGGTGACCGTGGAAGAAGCGAGACTCTTCACCGATCCGCAGCGAGCCGAGGTCGACATGGTCTTCCAGTTCGAGCACGTCGGCCTCGACCATGGGCCGGACGGCAAGTTCGATCCCGGTTCTGCGACCCCGCTGGAGGTCAAGGAATCGCTCGTCCGCTGGCAGGAAGGGCTGTCCGACGTCGGCTGGAACAGTCTGTACTGGAACAACCACGACCAGCCCCGGGTGGTCAGCCGATTCGGCGATGACGGCGTGCACTGGCGTGAGTCGGCCACCGCTCTGGCGACGGTGCTCCACCTTCTGCGCGGCACACCGTACATCTTCCAGGGCGAGGAGCTCGGCATGACCAACATGCCGTTCACCCGCATCGAGGACTTCCGCGACATCGAGTCGCTCAACCATTACGCCGACGCGCTGGCCACCCACGGACGGTCGCCCGATGATGCGCTTGCCGCTCTGCATGCGATGAGCCGCGACAACGCACGCACCCCCGTGCAGTGGTCCGCTGAGCCCAACGGAGGGTTCACCACCGGCGAGCCGTGGATCACTGTGAACCCGAACTTCACGCACATCAACGCGGTCGCGCAGGCCGGAGATCCCCGCTCCGTGCTCTCGCACTACAAGGCGCTGGTCGCCCTGCGCCACGAGGAGCGTGTCGTTTCGGATGGGAGCTTCCGGCTCCTGCTCGATCGGCATCCGACCGTGTTCGCCTACGTCCGTTCACTGGGAAACCGGCAGATGCTGGTTCTCGCCAATCTGTCCGGGGAGCCCGCGGCCTACGACCTCGAGGAGGTGGACGCGTGGCGGGGCGCGTCGCTGTTGCTCACCAACAGCGACGCGCCGTCACCCGTCGGCGACGGCCGTCTGGGCCCGTGGGAAGCGCAGGTGCTCGTCCGAGGGTGACGGGAGTCGGTGGCTCGATCGGATGCGAGCGAGCCACCGGTAGTCCCTCACTCGACGATCAACACCACCCCCATCGAGCCGAGCGAGAGTCCCGCCGCAGGAGAACCGGTGAGCAGCTCCGTGCCGGCGAGGTCGAGGACAACGGCCTCCGGGGAATGGTTTATCGCCACGAGCACGCGGCCCCGTCTCACCAACTCCACACCAGGTATCGCCGGCAGACGGTCCACACCCGCGCCGTCGAGGACGGCATGGAGGAGGTTCGCGAGCGGCGCCGCCTCGAGACGCGTGGCCACGTACCAGGCGACCCCGTCACCGTGCTGATGGCGAGTGAGCGCCGGGTGCCCGTCCAGAGCACCTCCCTCGAACACCGCCTGCACCTCCGCGGTCTCCACCCTCACGTACTCCGCCCACTGTGCCGCAGCGCCGGTTCCCCCGATCACCTCGCCGCGCACGGACAACGCCGGCGGCTCGCCGCCGCCGAACGCACGCAGGTCGGGCGCGGCCGGCGGTGCGAACTCCTCGATCCACACACCCAGCGCGCGGCGCAGCGCCCCCAGGTAACCGCCGGCCCTGGCGTGGAGGTCGTGATCGAGGACCCCGGTCAGGAACCCCACGACGAGGGTGCCGCCCTCGGAGGCGTACCGGTCGAGGGCTTCGAGCTGCCCGTCGCTCGCGACGAAGAGAGTCGGGACGATCACGGCCCGATACCTGCGGAGGTCGTCGGTCGCCCGGACGAAGTCGACCGTCGCGCCGGCCGCCGCCAGGGCCGCGTACCAGGAGAAGACCTCCTCCACGTAGCTCGTGCGCGTCGGCGACGCTGGTTGCTCGACCGCCCACCAGGAATCCCAGTCGAAGACGATCGCGACCTGCGCCTCCACGGGCGCCCCGAGAAGGTCGGGGGTACCGGCCAAGGCCTTCAGCTCGCCGCCCAGCTCCTCCACCTCGCGGAACACGCGCGTGTCCGTCCCGCTGTGCGGAAGCATGCCGGAGTGGAACTTCTCGGCACCTGCCACGGCCTGGCGCCACTGGAAGAAGAGGATCCCGTCGGCCCCGCGCGCGATGCTCTGATACGACCAGGCCCGCATCTGACCCGGCAGCTTGGCGGCGTTGCGCTCCCGCCAGTTGACCGCACTCGGCGCCTGCTCCATCAGCAACCACGGGGCGCCGCCGCCGAGAGAGCGCATCAGATCGCGCTGCATCGCCGCGTACACGGGCGAGCGCGGGTCCGCCGGGTCGGGATAGGAGTCGTCGGACACGACGTCCACCTCCTCGGCCCAGGCCCAGTAGTCCGCGGCCTTGAAGAAGCCCATGAAGTTCGTCGTCACCGGCAGACTAGACCGGGACCGGATGATCGCCTTCTCCATCCGGAAGCAGTCGAGCAGCTCGTCCGAGCTGAACCGATCGAAGTCGAGCACCTGCGTCGGGTTCGTGAAGGTCGGCGCGGCGCGTGGCGGCAGGATCTCGTCGAACCCCGCGTAGTGCTGCGACCAGAACGCGGTGCCCCAGGCGTCGTTGAGCGCCTCGATGGTGCCGTACTTCGCCTCCAGCCAGCGACGGAATGCGGCGGCCGAGACGTCGCAGTAGCAGTGGCTGACATGGCAGCCGTACTCGTTGTTGACGTGCCAGAGCGCGAGCGCGGGATGGTCGGCGTACCGCTCGACGATCGCCTGCACCAGCCGCGAGGCGTAGCGGCGGTAGACCGGAGAGCTCGGGCAGTACGCCTGGCGGCTGCCCGACGAGAGGGTGACGCCCTCCGCGGTCACGGGGAGCATCTCCGGATGAGCGACCGCGAGCCACGGCGGCGGCGAGGCCGTCGCGGTGGCCAGGTCGACGCGCACCCCGCCTGCGTGCAGCAGGTCGAGCACCTCGTCCAGCCAGGCGAAGTCGAACTCGCCGTCGCGAGGCTCGATCCTGGCCCACGAGAAGATGCCGACCGAGACCAGGTTCACCCCGGCGCGGTTCATCAGCTCGACATCCTCGCGCCAGACCTCCGGCGCCCACTGCTCGGGGTTGTAGTCGCCTCCGTAGGCGAACGCGTCCTTCAGTACCACGCCGGTCACTCCTTCACGCTTCCGCTCGCAAGGCCCGTGGTCCAGTACCTCTGCAGGAAGAGGAACGCGATGACCAACGGGATGATCGACACCAGCGAGCCCGTGATGACGACGGAGAACAGGGCCTGCGAACCTCCGCCCGCGGCGCTGGTGGCCTGCTGCTGCGCGAGGCCGACCGTGAGCGGGTAGAGCTCCGAGCTGTTCAGCATGATAAGGGGCAGGAAGTAGTTGTTCCAGGTGCCGACCAGGGCGAACAGGAACACCGTGACGATGCCCGGGGCCAGCAAGCGGAGTCCGACCTGCCAGAAGATGCGGAACTCGCCCGCGCCGTCGACCCTCCCCGCCTCGATCATCGAGTCGGGGATCGCATCGGCGGCATAGACGCGCATCAGGAACACCCCGAAGGGGCTGACCAGCGACGGCACGATGACCGCGGCCGGGGTGTTCGTGATCCCGATCTGGCTGAACATCAGGTAGGTCGGGAGGGCGAGGGCGGTCAGCGGGATCATGATGGCGCCGAGCACGACGCTGAACATCAGCACCGCACCCGGGAAGCGGTACTTGGCGAACGCGTAACCGGCCATGGTTGCCAGCAGCGACGCGCCGACCGCGCTCACCAGGGCGTACACGAGCGTGTTGATCGCCCAGTGCACGTAGATGCCGTTCTGCGCCGTGAAGACGGCGCCGATGTTGGAGAACAGCTCGAACGTGTGCCCGAAAGCGAAGCCGAAGGTCGTGAACAGGTCGGCATTGCTCTTGGTCGACGCGATGAACAGCCAGACGATGGGCAGCACGAAGTAGAGAGCACAGATCCAGAGCAGAACGGTCAGGAGGGTGCTCCGCCGGGTCTGCCGGTTGTACGCCTTCGCCCGGCCGCGGGTCCGGCCCGATGCCCTCGCGCCGGCGGTACCCGGCAGCGTCGCGCGTGTCGCCGTCTCAGTCATTGCGCGCCTCCTTGCGCTGGGTGGTCAGCTGGACGACGTACGACACGATCGCGATGACGATCCCGAGCAGGAACGCGATCGCGGCGGCGTAGTTGACGTCCTGGTTGGTGAACGCGAGGTTGTACGCGTAGTAGTTAGGCGTGTACCCGTTGTCGATCACGTTCGGCGCGATGGCGTGCAACAGGCTCGGCTCGTTGAAGAGCTGGAACGTGCCGATGATCGAGAAGATCACGGTGAGGATGATGGCCGGCCGGATGCCCGGGATCTTGATGCTCCAGGCGACGCGCCACTGGCTTGCGCCGTCGATCTCGGCGGCCTCGTACAGCTCCGTCGGGATCGACCGGAGTGCGGCGTACATGATGATCATGTTGTAGCCGACGAAGGCCCACGTCACGATGTTCATCATCGAGCCGAGCATGTTCTGGGCGCTGAGCAGGTCGGGCGCCCCCAGCCCGACCGCGCGGAAGGTCTGAGCGATCGGACCGAAGTCGTTGCCGTACAGGTATCCCCACATCAGCGTCGCCACCACGCCGGGGACGGCGAACGGCAGGAAGATCAGCAACCGGAGGGCGACGGAGCCGCGCACCCGGCCGCTGTCGAGGGCGAGAGCGAAGAAGAGCGACAGCGCCAGCATGATGGGCACCTGGATGACGAGGAACAGCGCCATCCTGCCGAGGCCCGCGAGGAAGTCCGGATCGGTGAAGGCGCGTGCGTAGTTGGCGAACCAGGCGAAGGTCTGGCCGCCGATCAGCTGCGTCGTGAACAGGCTCAGGTAGCCGGAGTAGAAGAGCGGCAGGAGCAGCATCACGACGAACACGAGCATGAACGGCGCCACGAAGAGGTAGGCAGCACGATTGAGTCGCCTCTGGTTGGCGTTCCGTCGGGGCCGCGACGGCGCAGCTCGCTGCGCGCGCTCCCTCGCGGGTGCCACGGACTGGGTCATGGTGAACTCCCTTGTTCTGTCAGGGCCGCGCGGCGGCGGGGAGCATCCCGCCGCCGCGACGTCTCTACTTGTTGACGGAGAAGCCCTGCTGGGTACCGTAGGTCACGAGCGCCTTCTGCCACGCGTCGAGGCCGGCCGACAGGTCGCCCTTCGCCGAGAGCGCCTTGCCCACGGTCTCGGTGTAGCTCGAGTAGGCGTAGTCCATGTAGGGCAGCCAGTCGAACTTGGTGTCGACGGTGGTGGAGATGTTCGCGAACAGCTCGTTGACCTTCTGTCCGCCGTAGAACGCCGCCTGCTGGTCGACGAAGGCCGGGTCCTTCAGAGTCGCGGTGGACGTCGGGAACAGGAACTGCTTGTTGGCGAACATCAGCGTCGACTCCGGGTCGTTGTTGATGAACTTGGCCAGCTCGTAGGCAGCGATCGGGTTCTTCGTCGTCTTCAGGACCGCGTCGGACGAGCCTCCCCAGTTCCCGGACGCCGGCTTGGTTCCTGGCGTCTGCGGCAGCTCGGCCGCCCGCCAGAGCCCCGAGGTCTTGGCCGCCGTGCCCTGCAGGAAGACCGGCGCCCACGCGGCGGTGAGCCAGCCGGCGTACTTGCCGTTCGCCAGGCCCTGGTACCAGCTGTCGGTGAAGTCGGGGTCGGTGGACACGTAGCCCTTCTGCACCAGGTCCTGCCAGTAGGCGGCGACCTTTTTGGCCTCGGCGCTGTTCACGTCGACCTTCACGCCCTTCTTGCCGTCGTAGCCGAACGGCTTGACGCCCGCCTGCCAGAGCAGCCCGAGCATCTGCCCGGCCTGACCGGAGGCGAGGTTCGACATGTAGACGCCCGTCTTCTCCTTGACGGTCGCCGCGTCGGCCGCGTACTCGTCCCAGGTCTTGGGCGGCGTGGTGATGCCGGCCTTGGCCAGGATGTCCTCGCGATAGAGGTTGCCCATCGGGCCGGAGTCCTGCGGGATGGCGTAGACCCCGTCACCCTGCTTGACCTGGTTCCACACCCACGGCACGTACTGGTCGCCGAGGTCCGACGCCCCGTACGGAGCGAGATTCAGGAGGCTGTCCGTCACGGTGAACGAGGAGATGTACTGGAACTCGATCTGAGCCACGTCCGGGGCGCCCTTGCCCGCCTTCAGTGCCGTGCGCAGCTTCTGGTAGTGCGGTGCGCCCTGGCCGACGTTCTCGACGTCGACCTTGATCGCCGGGTACTTCTTCTCGAAGAGCGCGACCTCGTTCTTGATGTCGGGCACCCATGTCCAGAAGGTGAGGGTGGTCGGGGTCTTCATCGCCTTGTCGATCTCGGACTGCGACACCGGCTTCGTGTTGTCGGCGGTGCCGCCGCCTCCGCCCGTGCAGCCGGTGAGTGCGAGTGCGACAGCCAGAATGCCGGTGCCCAGCGCCGCTGCTGTCCTCGAGGCTTTCTTCCTCATGATCGTTCTCTTTCTCTTGGTGTTCCCACTCACGCGTGTGAGTCGGCGACCTCGAAGACGGCGACGTCGCGCGGCCCGAGGGTGTACGGGGAGCCGGCGGCGTAGTGTTCGCCGGTCTCGAGGTGGATGCTGTCGGCGGGCACGGTGACGACGTGCGCGGCCCCCGACCAGTTGTGCAGGAACGCGAGCGCGCCTGCGGCAGATCGGCCTGTGCTGACCGTGACAGGGTTCCCGGTGCGCCAGACGGTCGCGGCGGTGTGCGGGACGAGCCACCGTGCGAGGCTCCGGGCGAGCGGGGCATTCGGCACGGTGCCGACGTAGGTCACGCGGCCCGCGCCGAAGGCCGTGGTGGTGATCGCGGCCTCCGCCCCGAGCTCGGTCGGCTCGTAGGAGACGAGCGGCTCCGCCCCGTCGAGGGTGAGCACGTCGACCCACGCGGTGGCCTGCGAACCGGCCTCCAGCTCGAGACCCGACGAGGCGCTCACCGTCAGGGGGGCCGCCAGATTGGAGTACTCGTCGTACCAGACCCCGGCGGCATCGTGCAGTCGGTCCGGCGCGACCCCGCGGCGGGCGCGGGCGAGCTGGTCGCCGTAGCCCGTGCGGATGCCGAGCACCAGGTGGCCGCCGGCCTCGGCGTATGCGCGCAGGGCGTCGAGCACGTCGTCGTCGGCGACGTACTCGGCGGCTGCGATCAGCACCGGGTAGCGCTCGGCCAGCTCGGCGGCGGACTGCTTCGCGAACTGCCGGCTGTGCTGGACGCGCACCTGCACTCCTGCCTCGGTGAGACCGCGCTGGAACGCGTCAACGATGCGAGCGTACGAGCGCCTGTCGGCCTCCCCCTCGTCCGTCGCGAGCGGAGGATAGAACTCGAACGACCATTTGGTGTCGGTCGAGTGCAGCAGCAGCACGTCGGCATCCGGCTCGAACCCGTCGAGGGCGCCCCCGATACGCTTCAGGCTCCCGCCGAGCTCCGCAACCTCCCGGTAGATGCGGCCGGGCACCTGGCTGTGCGGCAGGACCCCGCCCCAGTAGGTCTCGACTCCGAAGTGCAGAGTGTGCCAGTGCCAGTACTCGATCATGCGGGAGCCGCGGGCGACGAGGGCGAACGCCGCCTGCTTGATCTGCCCGGGGAAGGGGGGCTGGTTCTGCCAGGGCCCGCCGATCGACTGAGCGTTGGTCTCCGTCACGAGAAAGCGCTCCTGGCGGGACGAGTACGCCCGGTCCGCCCACTGGAAGAGCGCCCATGGACCGGTGTGCCACCAGTCGGCGCGGCGAGGGAGGTCGACGTCGGCCGAGAGGCCGTCCTGCATCAGGTAGTAGGGGTTGCCCGCAGTGATGTCGAGGGAGGCCGCGAGCTCGTCGTCGGAGATCTGCGGACGCGAGTACGAGATGCAGGTCGTGACGAACTGGTCGTCGCGGGCGTACTCCCGCACGATCCCCGCCTGCCAGGCGATGAGCTCGGTCGCCTGCTCGCCCTGGAAGCGGCGCCACTCCAGCTGGTACTGCGGCATGAGGTTGCCGCCCGGGCGCCACAGCTCCGACCATTCGGCGATGCGGTGCGACCAGTACACCAGGCCCCACTCCTGGTTGAGCCGTTCGACAGAGCCGTAGCGCGTACGCAGCCAGGAGACGAACGCCTGGAAGGTGCTCTCGTTATGGGGGAGGTTGTTCCCCGGCTCGTTGTCCACCTGGTAGCCGATCACGGCCGGGTGGTCGGCGTAGCGGCTGACGACCTTACGGATGATGCGCTCCGCGTACCAGCGGTAGACCGGGACGGACTGGTCCATCTCCTGCCGGGCGCCCCACCCGAGCGCGTGCCCCTGCCGGTCGACCGACGCGATCTCCGGGTGCAGCGTCTGCAGCCACGGCGGGATGGCGTAGGTCGGCGTTCCCAGGACGACCGCGAGGCCCCGCGCGTGCGCGCCGTCCAGCACCGGCTGGAGCCAGTCGAGGTCGAACTCGCCGTTGCGCGGCTCCCAGGTCGACCACACCGACTCGCCCACCCGGATGACCGTGAACCCTGCCTCCACCATCAGGTCGAGGTCGCGATCGAGCGTCCCCTCCTCCTGGTATTCCGCGTAGTACGCGGCTCCGAAGAGCACGCCGGGGAATCGGGGGTTCTGCGTCATCGTCGACCTTCCGCATCAGTGCATGTTGTCGACAACATTGACGGAGCACTCCCGCCCATGTTGTCGACAACATTTGGCTTGGTGGCAAGGTTACACAGGTGCCGCCCGACTCACAAGAGTCGTGACCGGATGGTTACCGGCGAGCTTCCGCGGTGCGGACCGCGCCCGTGGAACCCCGCACCTCGAGCTCGGGAAGCCGGTAACCGGGGACCGTGGAGAGGTCGTCCCCCTCGATCTTCGCGATGAGCGTGTTCATCAGGTAGGCGCCCTCCCCCTCGAAGTCGAGACGGACCGTCGAGAGCGGAGGAAGATGGAATCGGGCCTCCGGCGCGTCGTCCATACCGATCACACTGACGTCGTCGGGCACGCGGATCCCGCGCTCCGCCAGACCGTAGATCAACCCGATCGCCATGCTGTCGTTGGCCAGGGCGACCGCCGTGACCTCCTCCGGCAGTTCTCGGGCGGCGCGGTAGCCCGACTCGGCGGACCAGTCCCCCTCGCCCTCCCAGACGATGTCCATCCGCCGTTCGGCCGCGACCTCGACGAAGCCCTCGCGGCGCTGGTTCGCCGCGATCCAGACCGGCGGGCCGTTCACGAACGCGACGCGCGTGTGCCCGAGGTCGGCCAAGTGCGCGGCCGCCAGCTTGCCGGGGAGGGAGCGCGGATTGACACTCGTCGACGAGAGTCCCTCCGCCGAGTCCATCGCGATGGGGATGTCGATCCCGCGATTCTCGATCGCCGCCCGGACCACATCGGTCTGCGCCGTCGCGAACACCCCCGCGATCTGATGCTCCATGATCACGTCGAGCGCTTCATCCACGGACACCTGGTCTTCGCCGTCCATCGACGCGATGTCGAGGACGAAGCCCCGGCTGCGCGCGGCCGTCGTCGCCCCGGCCACGATCCGCCCCGGGCCGGACAGCTCCATGCGGTGCGCAAGGATCCCGATACGGTTCGACTGCCGCGATCGGAGCCACCGCGCCGCACCGTTCGGCCGGTAGTTCAGCTCGTCCAGGGCGGCCTGGACCTTCTCCCGGGTCGCCGGCCGAATGCCCTCGAAGCCGTTCAGATACCGGGTCACGGTCTGATGCGACACGCCGGCGTGACGAGCCACGTCGTAGATGGTGGCGCGCTTCATGAGACGAAGTCTAGCCACCGGGGTGGATGCGTGCCGACCGCGTCGCAGGGCCGACGGTGGTTGCACCATACGGCTCCGTTTCGAGGAGCCGCACGACCGTGTCCCGGCGCCCGGATCCCAGAGGAACACGGGAGCTCGCACGTGGCGGGTTTCGGCGCCGTCAGCCTCGAAGTCATCGGCCGATCCGACGTTCCGGTGATCGAGGCCGACGTTCCTGATCAGGAGATGAGCGTCCTGATGCTCTGCCAGCCCGAGCCGATGACGGTGGACGAGGTGGTTCCCGTTCCATCCAGCACCTGGATGTACACCAGCGAGCCGTTCCCGTTCGGATTCGCTATCAGGACCCCGGGAGACATCGGAGAATACGAGTAGTGGCCGACGGCCCAGCCCGACTGCGGCTGGAGCGCGCCGATCGCGCTCAGTGCGTTCGTTTCCACCGCCAGGTACGCGCCGAACGGCGCGGTGGCGCCTGCGGGGGTCAGGTTGGGTGCCATCCAGCCCGAGTAGCTCCACAGGTCGGCGAACCCGTCGGTATTCGCGTCCACCGCTGCCATGCCGTACGCGCTCTCGTACCCGGGAGCGGCGATCCGGACCCCGGAGGTGAACGGCTGGTGACCCGGGTTCGTCGCGAAATGGTTCATGTACAGCCAGTATGTGTGGTCGGAGCGCTCCGCGATGAGATCCGCGAAACCGTCATGGTTGACATCGCCGAGCGTCACGTCGACGAACGGCTGCCAGCCGCTGCCGATGAGCGTCGCCGAGGCGTACGGCATCCGCCCTGCATTCGAGTTGATGTTGTTGTAGTAGGCCACAAGAGCACCGTCAGAGCGGATCACGACGAGTTCCGAGTAGCCGTCGCCTGTCAGATCCCCAGCCGCCTGCATCCGGATGCCGTATTGCGGCCCCCAGCCCGATCCGATGACACGCGACGTGGTGAAGGGGACACCGCCCGCGTTCTGCGACGACTCGTTCTGGTAATAGAGGAGACGTCCGCTGTAGTCGATCGCCAGGAGGTCGGACTGGCCGTCGCCGTTGACGTCCGACTCTGTGGGACGCAGGCTCGGGAAGTCGGTCTTCATCGCCGGGCACGGGTCGGCCTTGACGAACATGGCCTCCCCGACCGGCTGGGCCTGGCTCGTCGTCTGGATCATCGCGCCGGACGTCGTCAAGGGTCCGGTGACCGTGAAGTCATATGCGACAGCACCGGTCGCATCGGCGACGGCGGCGGGCGCCCCGGATGCGCCGGCCGCCGACAGCGTATAGGTCTCGCCGGGGACGAACCCCGTCACGGTGCCGTGCACGCGGTACGAGAACGCCTGGAGGTCGCCCCAGTTGCCGAGGAATCGTGTGGAGCACACCGCGTCGGCCGACAGATTGCCGGTGGGCGCCACCCCGGACGCGCAGGTGCTCGCGTTGACCATGGCCCGGGTGATCACGGTCGGCCCGGACGAGAGCAAGACGGAGTAGAAGTCCCCGGAGACCACCGCGCCGGAGACCGAGAAGTCGAGCGCCGCGCCGCCCTGCGTGTCGGTGGTGACCTGACCGTCCGCGCCGACGGCGTTCGAGGTGCTGTCGTACACGCGCACGGTGTACGTCGTCGACGCGGGAAGGCCGCTGATCGTGGCCGTGACGTGGAGCGAGTGGTAGAACCCGGCCTGGAGGGTTGTGCAGTCGGTCGTCGCGGTGGGAGGCGACCACCTGATCGCCGCCGCCGCCAGGGCCGGGCCGGGCCAGGCCACCAGGGTCACGACCATCGCGATGACCGCGGCCAGGGCCACTCGCAGACGCAGTCTTCTCACGCATTCCTCGATTCCGGCACAACAGGTGGTCCGGATCGGTGCAGCGGACCGGCGGGATCACTCTAGTGACTGCGAACCGTTGGTTCTGGCACCCGAACGGGGGCTCCCTTCGGCCGACGCTGCCGAGATCGGGCTCCTGCGCTGTCCCCCATTCGGGCGCAAGAAGCGAGGACCGCTCAACTGCTACGTTCTGATGATCTACCCGTGAACTCTGCAGAGGACCCCTGTGACGGCCACCCGAAACGTCGCCCCCTCCCGCCTGCGCGCCGGTTGTGCGATCACCCTGACACTTCTGCTCGCGACCGCGGGACTGGCCGGGGCGGTGGAGCCGGCATCGGCCGCAGCGCCGCGACCGACGGCAGCGGGCGCTCCCGCGATACAGGCCGAGCACCTCCACGGCACCCTCCGCGTGACGCGGACCGAGCCGGTGCTCAAGAAGGGCCAGTCGCTCAGCGAGGGCGCACCGACGACTGCCTATACGGTGACGACGGCCGACGGCACCCGCGTGCCGATCTCCGGCGACATCCCGGCAGGGGCCAAGACCGGTGCCATCTTCGATGGGACGGTCTCCGTTCGCAGCGGGAGGGCCGCCGCTCGATTCACCTCCGGCGCATCGGCGACGCCCCTCGCAGTATCCGCCGCGACCGTGACGCCGGGCGTCGCGACGGTCGCCCAGAGCCACGTCCTCGATCTCGTGGTGATCAATCCGGTCGGTGTCGCGCCGGTCGATTCCTCCGTCTACGACCAATCCGCGCTTGTGGAACTGGCGACGCGGATCGGGGACTTCTGGCACTGGCAGTCCGTCCAGGACCGCACGACCGACCCTGCCAAGGTCATCACGTTCACGACGACCCCCACCGTCCCCGTCCTCAGTTCGGATCAACCGTGCTCGCAGAGCATCGACACGCTCTGGGATCAGGCCGCCGTCGCGCTCGGCTACGCCTCGGCACAGAACTACCTCGACACTCCGCCACCGGGAGGGGCTCATCACCTCGATGTGATCCTGCCTCCCGGCTGCGCGGACGCCTGGAGCGGGATCTCGACCATCGGCGACGGGATCGGGAGCAGCGGGCTGATCTCGGAGACAGTCGGCCTCAGCGTCGACCGTATGCTTCTGGCGCAGGGCATCGGCGTCAACTTCGGGATCGGTTCGTCGGATCTCGCCTTCTGCGGGCGTACCACGGGCGGACCGAACTGCACCACCTACGCATACGGCGACGGCTACGACGTGATGGGGAACATCTGGGAGGGCTACGACAGCCCGGACAACCTCAACTCCCGCACGCTCGCCATGCTCGGCTGGGTGCCGGCCGCGGGCGCGCCGAGGTTCGCTCTCGCCCAGGGGGAGGCGGTGCACACGTGGAAGTCCCAGCGGCTCCAATGGGCCGCAGACGCTCAGCTGCCCTCGATGCTGCAACTGACCGATCCAGCGACCCAGAGCACGTATTACCTCGAGGACCGCTCCGGCTACGGGTGGACATCGCCGCCGGCATACGTCTACGACAACGTGTTCGCGATGGACGCTGCCGCGGAGGACCTGGTCGAGGAGTCGCGAGGGGTACGCCTGCTCACGAGTACCCCGGACAACGGGTCCGTGGTCATCACCCAACCGGACACCCGCAATCCCTACAACGATGCGGCCGTGATCAACGGATGGGACGGCAGCGGCGGCCTGGAGTTCCACAACGACACCGTGACGAACGAGTCCGGTTCGATCTCCGTGACGGTGACGGCCAGCGACGCCGCGACGGCGACGGTGGACATCACCCTGCGAGCACCGCGCCCGCGCCTTCACGACTACTCGGGAGACGCGCACCCGGACGTCCTCGCCCGGAACACGGCGGGAGGGCTCTTCTCCTACCACGCCAACGGCGCAGGGGGCTGGGCGACGCCCACCACGAGCCAGGTCGGCAGCGGTTGGAACGTGATGACCGCCATCGTCGCCCCCGGCGACTTCAACGGCGACGGGCACCCCGACGTTCTGGCCCGCGACAGCTCGGGCGTGCTCTGGCTCTACCCGGGCAACGGTGCAGGAGGCTGGGGTGCGCGGCGGGCCGTCGGCACCGGGTGGAACATCATGACGAAGATCGTGGGTGTCGGCGACTTCACCGGGGACGGCACCGCGGACATCGTCGCGACCGACACAAGCGGCCGCCTCCTCCTCTATCCGGGGAACGGTACGGGAGGTTGGCTGAAGGCGACCGCTATCGGCTCGGGATGGGCAGGAATGGTCGCCCTCGCCGGAGTCGGCGACTTCAACGGCGACGGCCAGCCTGACCTTCTCGCCGAGGACGCCGCCGGTGCCTTGTGGCTGTACCCGCACACCCTCACGAGGTGGTTGCCCCGCCTCCAGGTCGGCAGCGGATGGCGCGGCATGACCCAGATCGTCTCCGTGGGCGACTTCGACGGCGACGGAACGAACGACGTCGTGGCCGCCGACCCGCGCGGCGCCCTGTGGCTCTACCGCGGAACCGGCGAATCCGCGTTCGACACGCGCACGCAGATCGGCTCAGGTTGGGGCCTCATGACCTGGCTGGGGTGACAGGGGGACGCTCGGCCAGGTTCACGCCCGCCTAACAAGCGTGTGCGAAGTGTCGATTGGTGATCTCAGGAGGGTGACGATCAAGACCTCCAGCCGAACCTCAAGGGGGAAACGTGAGCAACCTGTCCGACATCGACCGCCGGTTCACCGATTGGGAGAACTGCGACCTCCCGAGTGTCCGTGCTGGTCTGGTCGAGGCCATCGTGGCCGAACGTGCAGAGGCGTCGGGCCGGGACGCCGATGCCACGTGGTATGGCGGCGGGACCAGAGCACTGGACGTGACGAGCGTGGAAGACGGCACGCTCGTCCGGCGCAACGCCAAGTCGGTGCGTCTGGAGAAGTACAAGGGCGAGCTGCACGTGGCGCTCGCTCGCTACAACGCACAGCCCTACGACGCCGAGAAGGTCGACCGTATCGTCATGGTTCTGCTCGATGACGCGAGTTCGGGCTTCAAGGTCGATCTCGAGCGCGGGATCGCCTCCATGGAGGGTCACGTCTCGATCGACCGGATCTGGGATGTCCCCGTTTCCGCGCTGAACGACGAGCTCCCCGACCACGACCCGGCGACCGAGGGAAACATTAGGAACGCGCTCTTCCGATTCGAACAACTCGAGCCGTATCTGGTGTGGAGGCGCAACACGGATATCGAGCGGGAGTAGTCGACCGCCATCCGGCTTCGGGCCCGGGAGCTACATCCGAGCCCGGGAGAGCGAAAACCCCCGGATCCTTTGTAAACACTGGGATCCGGGGGCTTCGACGTGGCGGTACCGGTGGGATTTGAACCCACGGTGGGCTTTCACCCACACAACTTTTCGAGAGTTGCACCTTCGGCCGCTCGGACACGGTACCGCGGACTATCGTACGCGATTCGGGCGGTCGTCTCCAATCGGGGAGGTGGGCGTCCGCGGGTCGGTGGTCCGGGGTACTGTTCCTCGCATGAAGGCTCTCCCCCGCATCCTGTCCGCCCTGGCCGGTCTGGCGGCCGGCGCGGTGCTGGCGGCGGTCGGGTGGCAGCGGGTGCAGGCGAAGCGCGCGTCCGTCGCGGAGGGGCGCGTGCGGCTCAACGAGATGCTGCCTGTGCACTCGAGGTGGTGGCGGGACGCGGCCAACGACCCCGGCGAGCTGCTGTATGTGGCCATCGGCGACAGCGCGGCGCAGGGCATCGGGGCGTCGGCGCCCAAGAACAGCTACGTCGGGGTCATCGCCGACCACCTGCGCGCGGTCACCGGGCGCACGGTCCGGGTCGTCAACCTCTCGGTCTCGGGCGCGACGGTCGCGCTCGCGGTGGCCGACCAGCTGCCGAAGTTCACGTCCCTCCGGCCAGACATCGTGACGGTGTCGATCGGCGCCAACGACATCGCGGCGTTCGACCCGGAGCGGTTCCGCGCGGGGCTGCGAGCCGTGTTCGCCGCGGTGCCCGACCACGCGATCGTCGCCGACCTCCCCTACTTCTACCTGCCGTGGAACGAGCGGCTCGTCGCGGAGGGCAACCGCATCCTGCGCGAGGAGGCCGCGGCACGCGGGCTGCAGGTCGTGCCGCTGCACGCGACGATGCGCCGGCAGGGCATCCGGGGCGCGTTCACGCAGTTCGCCGAGGACCTGTTCCACCCCAACGACCACGGCTACCGGGTGTGGGCGTCGGCGTTCCTGCCGGCCGCCACCGCCCGGGCGCGTGAGCTCTACCCGCGCACCGGGACCGCCGAGCGCACTGTGGAGAGCACGGCGGAGCCGCTCAGCGCCTGACCCGGTTCGGCGCCACGTGCGACAGGATGCGGTCCCACATCGGCGCGACGACCAGATGCCCGGCGCCCGGGACCATCTCCATCCGGGCGTCCGGCAGCGAGCGCTGATACCAGGCGGCGTGTGCGTGGCCGGCGACGGCATCCGCCTGGCCCGCGATCACCAGCGTCTTCGCCGCCACGTCCGCGAGGTCGAAGCCCCACGGGCGGGCGGTGTAGCTCAGGATGTCATCGGCCACGCCCACGGTGCCCTGCCGGAACGCGTCCTCCAGCATCCGCCCGAGCCGGTCGCGCAGACCCGGGCGCGCCAGCACCTGCTGGTCGACGGCGCCGATGCCGAGCAGGTCGAGCGGCACGTCCCCCGGCTCCGAGGCGGCCGCCACCGCGTCGGCCTGCGGCTGCAGCATCCCGCTCAGCTGAGCCCGGGCGGCATCGGGCTCCATGGCGGACAGCCGGTCCGACATCGCCTGCAGCTGCGGCTCGATCCAGGGGACCGCCTCGTTCGGCGCCGGCGTGCCGACGATGGCGACCCGGTCCACCAGCTGGGGGTGCCGGGCGGCCAGTGCGAGCGCCACGCGACCGCCGGCCGACCATCCGACGACCCCGATCGTGCGCGGACGGCTGACCCCGATCACCGACTCGGCCACCACGACCGACCGCACGTACTCGGCGATGTCGTCCGCGGCGCCGGTGATGCTGGGCCAGGTCCCCGCCGGCCAGGGCTCGCTCGAGCCGTAGCCGGGGCGGTCGAGCGCGACGATGTGGGCGCTGCGCTCGGCGGAGGCGTCCGGGTCGGGATCGAACATCGACGAGCCCGGCGCGGGGTGGCAGAACACCACCAGGCGCTCGGCGTCGGAGTCGCCGAAGCCGGAGAGCCCGACGACGCGACCGGAACGGAGGGTGAAGGTGCGGTCAGCCATGCGGCCCATTGTGCCCGCGACGGACGACCCGCAGAAGTGCCCACAGGCGGTCCTGCGCGGACGATCTCCACAGCCGCCGCGATCCTCCGTCCGATGACGGTGGCTGCCCGTAGTGTTGAGCCCGATCGAGGAGGGGAGGTGCCGTGGCGAAGGCGTCCGTCAACTATCGCTGTTCCGAGTGCGGCTGGTCGACTGCGAAGTGGGTGGGCCGGTGCTCCGAGTGCGACGCGTGGGGCACGCTCGCCGAGCAGGCACAGCCCACGGGTGTGCTCCGCGCCCTCAAGCCGGTGACGATCGCCGCCGGCCGGGAGGCCCGCGCGATCACCGACATCCGCGCCGACGGCGTCGACCGGCGGCCGAGCGGCATCGGGGAGTTCGACCGCGTGCTCGGCGGCGGCATCGTCCCCGGCGCGGCCATCCTGCTGAGCGGCGAGCCGGGCGTCGGCAAGTCGACCCTGCTGCTCGAGGTGGCGTCCCGCGCCGCCCGCGCACGCAACCGCGTGCTCTACGTCAGCGCGGAGGAGTCGGTGAGCCAGGTGCGCATGCGCGCAGAGCGCACAGGCGCCGTGCACGACTCGCTCTACCTCGCCTCCGAAACCGACCTCGCCACCATCGTCGCGCAGATCGACGCGGTCGACCCGGCGCTGGTGATCGTCGACTCCGTCCAGACGGTGTCGAGCGGGTCCACCGAGGGCATCGCGGGCGGCCCGAGCCAGGTGCGCGAGGTCGCGAGCACGCTCATCCGGGTCGCCAAAGAGCGCGACTTGCCCATCGTCATCGTCGGCCACGTCACCAAAGACGGCTCTATCGCCGGCCCCCGCCTGCTCGAGCATCTGGTGGATGTGGTCTGCCAGTTCGAAGGCGACCGCCAGACTGCGCTGCGCTTCGTCCGGGCGCTCAAGAACCGCTTCGGTCCGACCGACGAGGTCGGCTGCTTCGAGATGGCCGGAGACGGCATCGCCGAGGTGCCCGACCCGAGCGGCCTCTTCCTCAGCCGCAGCACGACGCCCGTGTCCGGCACCTGCGTGACGGTGGCGATGGAAGGCCGGCGCCCACTGCCGGTCGAGGTGCAGGCGCTCGTCGTCGGCACGACGGCGCCCAACCCGCGACGCGTCACCAACGGCGTTGACGCGTCGCGCGTCGCCATGCTGCTCGCGGTGCTCGAACGCCGGGCGGGCATCCGCCTCGGCGACAAGGACGTGTACGTCTCCACGGTCGGCGGCGTGCGGCTGAACGAGCCCGGCGCCGACCTCGCCATCGCGCTGGCGATCGCCTCCGCCGCGACCGACCGTGCCATCCCGCACACCCTCGCGGCCTTCGGCGAGATCAGCCTGGCCGGCGAGGTCCGGCCCGTGGTCAGTGGCAAGCAGCGCACGGCGGAGGCGGCCAGACTCGGCTTCTCGACCCGGGTCGACGACCGCAGTGCGTCCATCCGGGAGGCGCTCCGGCTCGCCTTCACCGCTGCGTCGACGGATCGCGAACGGGAGCTCGACGCCGCGTTCTGACGGCGCGTGTCGAATCCGGGCCCGGTCGTTCGACGCACGGGTAAGACACAGAACCACGGAAGGACACCCCGATGCCGCTCTACGCCATCTTCATCCACTTCGACCCGAGCGCCGAGCACGACGCCGCCGAACTCGCCGAGCACGACCGGCACTCCGACGACCTCATCCGCGCGGGGGCGCTGGTCGCCGCCTATGCTCTCACCCCGCCCGAGACGGCTCGCTCCCTCCGCGCCGACGGCGAGACCGACGGCCCGTACACCGAGAGCAAAGAACTGATCGCCGGCATCGGCATCGTCGAGGCGAGCGACCGGGAGGCCGCGCTCGCGCTCGCGCGCCAGAACCCGGCCATGCGCCACGGCTCCGGCGTCGAGGTGCGCGAGGTCGCCGGCGCCTACCTCCGGGAGACCGACACGGCCTCGGCATCCGACGTCACTGCAGGATGAACTGCTTCGTCTGCGAACTCTTCACGTCGGAGACGCTCGTCTCCAGGTGATACGACGCGCCGCCCGCGGGAACCTGCGGACGCTGCGCCTGGCAGGTCGACGGGTCGGAGCGGGTGCGGTCCCAGGTGATCGGCGCCTGCGACGAGATGGTCTTGCCGGGCTGCAGCAGCACCTCGGCATCCACCTTGTCGGTCTGGCAGTCCGTGGACTTCCAGTACACCTCCGAGCCGCTCGTGATCGTGAAGGCCTGCTTCGCGGTCCCGGCGTCGATCGTGCAGGCCGCCGAGCCGGTATTCGTCAGCGCCACCGAGAGCTGCGGCAGCTCCCCCGCGGCGTAGACGTCCTTGTCGGTGACGGCCTCCACCTTCACATCGCCCGGCGCGCACGGCTTGCCGTCGGCGCTCGCGCTGCTGGTGGGGATGCTCGTCGCGGCGGCCGGCGTGGTGGTCGAGGCGGGCGCCGGCTGCTTCTTCGCGGGCTCTCCACCCGCGGAACCGGGGCGCACCACGATCAGGACGATGACGACGACGACGGCGACCAGTCCGATGAGGACGATGAGCCGACGACGCCAGTAGACGCTGCTCGGCTGCGGGCCGACCGGGTTCTTGAACGTCGACATGCCCGCACTATAGCCACGGCCCCCAGACACGCCCGGCAGGCGCGCCCGGCCGTCAGAGCATGCTCAGAGGTGCTTGATCATGCGGGTGTTGCCGAGGGTGTTCGGCTTCACACGGGCCAGATCCAGGAACTCGGCGACACCCTCGTCGTGGGAGCGCAGCAGCTCCGCGTACAGGGCCGGATCGACCGTCGCCTCGCCCATGTCCTCGAAACCGTTGCGCCCGAAGAAGCCGACCTCGAACGTCAGGCAGAACAGCCGGTCGAGCCCGAGCTCCCGCGCGTCCGACTCCAGCCTCCCGAGCAGCGCCCGACCGACGCCGCGGCCCAGCCACTCGTCCGCCACCGCGAGCGTGCGCACCTCGCCGAGGTCGCTCCACATGACGTGCAGCGCGCCGCAGCCGATCAGCTCGCCGTCGGCGTTCTGCGCGACCCGGAACTCCTGCACGGCCTCGTAGAGCGTCACCATCTCCTTGCCGAGAAGGATGCGTCGCTGCACCAGCGGCTCCACCAGCTGCTGGATGCGCGGAACGTCACTCGTCCGCGCCCTCCGGATGCTGAACCCTGGCCCGCTGTCACCGCTCACCGTTCCAGCCTACCGACGGCCGGGACCCCCCTCGGACCGCCGCGGGCTCACGACCGCACAGCCGTCAGGGCTGCACGATCGGGAACCACAGCGGGAAGTCGTCCAGCATCCCAAACAGCCGGTCCACCGCCGCACGGTCACCCTCGACGCTCGCGTCGCCCGAACCGACGAGGTCGTCGAGGGAACGTCCTCCGAACAGGGCTGCGGCCAGCGCCGCCTTGCTCGACGACGCCCGCGCCACCGTCCCGTCGAGCAACCCGTCGCGCGTGTAGACGAGCACGCCGTTGCGCACCTCCAGCAGGAAGGTCGCCGGGCCGCCATCGGCGTCGGTGACCGTCCAGCCCAGCGCGAACGGCTCGTCGCCGGTGCGCCCGGCGTCGAGCTTGATACCGGCGAAGTCGAGGATCATCTCCGGGGACATGGCCGCGAAGACGTCCGGGGTCGCCAGCTGGATGTCGCCGAGGTTCCTGACGCCGTTGCGCAACTCCAGCGCCCCCATGAGGTACTCGTTGCGCCAGGTCGGGTTCTCGGACTGGTACCCGAGCTGCTCGAACGCGTCCGCCTGCAGCAGCGCCGCCGCCCGGTTCGACGGGTCGGCGAACACGACGTGCGTGAGCACCTCGGCCACCCAGCGGTAGTCGCCGGCGTCGTACGCGACGCGCGCCTTCTCGACCACGGCGTCCGCCCCGCCCATGTATTCGACGTAGCGCGGCCCCGCCTCCGCCGGCGGGAGCTGGTTCAGGTGCGCGGGATGCGAGTCGTACCAGCCGAGGTAACGCTGGTAGACGGCCTTCGCGTTGTGGCTGAGCGACCCGTAGTAGCCGTGGCTGTACCACTCGCGGTCGAGGCCGGCCGGCAGCCGCAGCTCCTCCGCGATCTCCGGCATCGTCAGCCCCCGGTTGGCGAGCCGCAGGGTCTCGTCGTGGATGAACTTGTACAGGTCGCGCTGGTTCGCCAGATACTCGCGGATGTCGGCGGTGCCCCAGCGCGGCCAGCCGTGCTGGCCGACCAGCACGTCGGTGTCGTCGCCGAACAGCCCGATCGTCTGGTTGAGGGTCTTCCACCAGGTGGCCGCATCGCGCACCTGGGCGCCGCGCAGCGTGTAGAGGTTGTGCATCAGATGGTTGGCGTCCTCCGCCACGCACAGCAGACGCAGCGCCGGGAAGTGGATGAGGAACTCTGCCGGCGCCTCGGTTCCCGGTGCCATCTGGAAGGTCATCTCCACTCCGTCGACGGTCCGGGTCTCCCCCGTCTCGCGGATGAGGTCGGTCGGCGGCACCAGGGTAGCGCTGCCGCCGGCGCCGAGCGTGTTGGCGAGCCCGGCATCCACCTGGCCGCGCGGCCCGGGTGCGAGGAGCGGGCCGTACATGTACAGGGCGCGCCTGGTCATCGCCGTGCCCGCGTAGACGTTCTCGGCCGCGGCTTCATACAGGAAGCCCTCCGGGGCGATGACCGGGAAGTCACCGCCGTGCGCGTCCTCGACGATCGCCCGCGATCCGCTGAAGTGGTCCACGTGGCTGTGCGTGTAGACGAGCCCGGTCACGGGCCTGTCGCCGCGGTGCTCCCGGTACAGCGCGAGGGCGGCGCGGGCGGTCTCGGCGAAGCTCAGCGGGTCGATGACGATGATCCCGGTGTCGCCCTCGACGATCGTGATGTTCGCCAGGTCCATCCCGCGCAGCTGGTAGACGCCCTCGGCGACCTCGAACAGCCCGTGATGGTTGTTGACCTGGGCGTGCCTCCAGAGGCTCGGATGGACGGTGTCGGGCGCCTCCTCGGACGCGTCGACGAAGTCGTGGGACGTCAGGTCGAGCACAGGGAAGCCGTCGGCCCGGCGGATCACGGGGTCGGCCGGGGCACCGACGAAACCGCGGGCCGCGTCCTCGTAGTCACGCCGGTCGCTCAGCGGCAGCGTGTCCCGCGCCGCCCGGTTGGCCGCACGGGTGTGCTGCGTCGCGTCCTTCGGCATCGTCTCGTCCGCATCCGACATCGTGGTCTCCTCCCCGCGGCCGCCCTGGCGCGATCTCGCGGTCAGGCTAGCGGGCCGCCTGCGTCGCGGGGAGTACCGGAAACGCGGAACGGCCGGTGCCCGTCGAGCGGGCACCGGCCGTTCCGGTGGGGCGTGCGTCAGTCGTTCGCGGCGAGGTCCGGCGTGGCAGGCCCCGTGCCGATCGCGGCGGCGGCGTTGATGCCGGCGCCGATCGGCTCCTTGCGGGCCGTCGTCGTGAACACGAAGTCGCCGTCGGCGAAGTCGACGTGGACGTGGTCGCCCGCGTTCAGCTCGCCGTGCAGGATCTTCTCGCTCAGCCGGTCCTCGATCTCGTGCTGCACCGCGCGGCGGAGCGGGCGGGCGCCGAGTGTCGGGTCGAACCCGACCTCGATCAGCCGCTCCTTCGCCGGGACGGTCAGCTCGATGGTCATGTCGCGGTCGAGCAGGCGGGTCGACAGGCGCTTGATGAACAGGTCGACGATCTGCAGCAGCTCCGGCTTGCTGAGCTGCGGGAACACGATGATCTCGTCGACACGGTTCAGGAACTCCGGCTTGAAGTTCTTCTTCAGCTCCTCGTAGACCTTGCCGCGCATCCGGTCGTAGCCGGTCGTCGGGTCGCCCTCGATCTGGAAGCCGACGGGGCCGCCGGAGATGTCCTTCGTGCCGAGGTTCGTGGTCATGATGATGACGGTGTTCTTGAAGTCGACCACGCGGCCCTGACCATCCGTCAGACGTCCCTCCTCCAGGATCTGGAGCAGCGAGTTGAAGATGTCGGGGTGCGCCTTCTCGATCTCGTCGAACAGCACCACGCTGAACGGCTTGCGGCGGACCTTCTCGGTCAGCTGGCCGCCCTCCTCGAAGCCGACGAACCCGGGAGGGGCGCCGAACAGGCGGGAGACGGTGTGCTTCTCACCGTACTCCGACATGTCGAGGGAGATCATGGCCGACTCGTCGTCGAACAGGAACTCGGCGAGCGCCTTCGCCAGCTCGGTCTTACCGACGCCGGTGGGCCCGGCGAAGATGAACGAGCCGGAGGGACGCTTCGGGTCCTTCAGGCCGGCGCGGGTGCGGCGGATCGTCCGCGAGAGGGCCGCGATGGCCTCCTCCTGGCCGATGACGCGCTCGTGCAGCGCCTTCTCCATGTAGACGAGTCGAGCCGACTCCTCCTCGGTGAGCTTGAACACCGGGATGCCGGTCGCCTGGGCCAGCACCTCGGCGATGAGGCCCTCGTCGACCTCTGCCGTGGTCTTGACCTCGCCCGAGCGCCACTGCTTCTCGAGGCGCAGCCGCTCGCCGAGGAGGTTCTTCTCCTCGTCGCGCAGGCTCGCGGCCTTCTCGAAGTCCTGGTCCTCGATCGCGGCCTCCTTCTGGGAGCGCACGGCGGCGATCTTGTCGTCGAACTCGCGCAGCTCCGGCGGCGCCGACAGGATCGACAGGCGGAGGCGGGCGCCGGCCTCGTCGATCAGGTCGATGGCCTTGTCCGGGAGGAAGCGGTCCTGGATGTAGCGGTCGGCCAGGTTCGCCGCCGCGACGATCGCGCCGTCGGTGATGGACACCTTGTGGTGCGCCTCGTAGCGGTCGCGCAGGCCCTTGAGGATGTTGATCGCGTGGGGCAGCGACGGCTCCGCGACCTGGATGGGCTGGAACCGGCGCTCGAGCGCGGCGTCCTTCTCGAAGTGCTTGCGGTACTCGTCGAGGGTCGTGGCGCCGATCGTCTGCAGCTCGCCGCGGGCGAGGAGCGGCTTGAGGATCGAAGCCGCGTCGATGGCGCCTTCGGCGGCACCCGCGCCGACGAGGGTGTGGATCTCGTCGATGAAGGTGATGATGTCGCCGCGGGTGCGGATCTCCTTGGTGACCTTCTTCAGGCGCTCCTCGAAGTCGCCGCGGTAACGGGAGCCGGCGATGAGCGAGCCGAGGTCGAGCGTGTAAAGCTGCTTGTCCTTCAGCGTCTCCGGCACGTCGCCGCGGACGATCGCCTGCGCGAGGCCCTCGACGACGGCGGTCTTGCCGACGCCGGGCTCGCCGATCAGCACGGGGTTGTTCTTGGAGCGGCGCGACAGGATCTGCATGACGCGCTCGATCTCCTTCTCGCGCCCGATCACCGGGTCGAGCTTGTTGTCGCGCGCCGCCTGCGTGAGGTTGCGACCGAACTGGTCGAGGATCTGGCTACCGGCCTGCGCGGTCTGCTGATCGTTGCCGCCGACCTGGACCTGCTCCTTGCCCTGGTAACCCGAGAGGAGCTGGATGACCTGCTGGCGGACGCGGTTGAGGTCGGCGCCCAGCTTGACGAGCACCTGGGCGGCGACGCCCTCGCCCTCGCGGATGAGGCCGAGCAGGATGTGCTCGGTGCCGATGTAGTTGTGGCCGAGCTGGAGGGCCTCGCGGAGGCTGAGCTCCAGCACCTTCTTCGCGCGCGGCGTGAAGGGGATGTGACCGGTCGGCTGCTGCTGGCCCTGGCCGATGATGTCCTGGACCTGCTCGCGCACCGCGTCGAGCGAGATGCCGAGCGACTCGAGGGCCTTGGCGGCGACGCCCTCTCCCTCGTGGATCAGGCCGAGCAGGATGTGCTCCGTCCCGATGTAGTTGTGGTTCAGCATCTTGGCCTCTTCCTGGGCCAGGACGACCACACGGCGGGCTCGGTCGGTGAATCTCTCGAACATGTCTACTCCTCGTACGACTCCGGGCAGGTTCGGCGTCGATACAAAGAGAGTAACCACCGGGTCCCCCGTCCCGCGGCCCTGTTCGCCGTGGGCGTGACGGGTCTCAGGGGACGCCAGGGTTCGGCCGCGCTCAGCCCTGCCGGGCGGGCAGCGTGAGGGTCTGGTCCGGCAGTTCGACGCCGACCTCCGCGGTCTTCGACGTGCCGTCGGGGGTGGCGAACACCGTCGTGTGCGGCACGTAGTCGTGCGTGCAGATGCCGCCGGGCGCGGGGGCGAGGGTGGCCGTGATCCTCGTGGCGCCGGAGGAGCGGATGTGGTCGACCTTCGGCGGGCAGGTGGAGGAGCCGTAGAGGACGATCGCGAGGCGCGTCCCGTCCTCCATCCAGACCGCCCACGACGATCCGCCCGCGCTGCTGGCCGGGGCCTCCACGCCCTTCGGCTCGCCCGCGTAGTCCTCGACCGGGCGCCCGGGCGCCGAGGAGCAGCCGACCAGGGCGGCGACCGCGGCGAGGGCCGCGACGGCGGGGAGGAGGCGGGCGGCGGTCCGGGGCACGCGCCCATTCTAGGGAGCGCGGCTCGAAGCCGGCCGTGCAAGCCTAGGATGCCGCTATGAGCAACCTCGAACGCGATCCGGCCGAGCTCGTGGCGGGCACCGCCGTGCTCGACGAGGCCGATGTCGAGCTGCTGGAGCCGCGGGACGTGCCGCTCGGCGGTCCGCGGGCGATGAACGTACGACGCACGCTGCCGCAGCGCCGCCGGTCGCTGATCGGCGGCTGGTGCTTCGTCGACCACTACGGCCCGGACGACGTGGACGCCACCGGAGGCATGCGCGTGCCGCCGCATCCCCACACGGGCCTGCAGACGGTCAGCTGGCTGTTCGAAGGGGAGATCGATCACCGCGACAGCGTCGGCAGCCACGCGCTGGTGCGGCCGGGCGAGCTCAACCTGATGACGGCCGGCCGCGGGATCAGCCACTCGGAGGTCTCGACGCCGGGCACCCGACGGCTGCACGGCGTCCAGCTGTGGGTGGCGCTGCCGGAGGCGTCCCGGGACATCGCGCCGTTCTTCGAGCACCACGCCCCCGTCGCCGGCAGCATCGGCCCGGCCACGGTGCGCACCTTCGTCGGGTCGCTGGCCGGCAGCGGCACCACGGCGACGGTGTTCTCGCCGCTCCTCGGGGCGGAGTTGGTGATCCCCGCGGGCGCGACGATCGAGGTGCCGCTGGATGCGACGTTCGAGCACGGCGTCCTGGTCGACGCGGGCGATGTGACCGTGAACGGCGTCGCGGTGCCCGTCTCGCACCTTGCGTACCTGTCGCCGGGTCGCTCCCGGGTCGCGGTCACGGCGGCGACGCCGACGCGCATCGTGCTGCTGGGCGGCGAGCCGCTCGGCGAGCAGATCGTGATGTGGTGGAACTTCATCGGCCGCAGTCACGACGAGATCGTGGCGTTCCGCGCCGACTGGCAGGGCGAGGTGATCGCGGCCGCGGAGCCGCACGGCCGCTTCGGCACGGTCGAGGGCTACGACGGCGCGCCGCTCCCCGCTCCGGAGCTCCCCACGGTGCGCCTGCGGCCCCGCGGCTAGGGCGGCCTCGGTTCCGTCCACAGCACCACATTCCCGCCGGTTCTCCACAACTTCGCCGGAGAGGTTCGGCGACCCTGCCCGACCGGGCACACTGGTTCCCATGCATGCAAATCCATTGCTTTCGCATGCACCCACTCATAGAATCGAACCATGGGAGTCACCGTGCAAGTCAGAGATCTGGATCCGGCGGTCAACGACCGGCTGAAGGGAGAGGCGGCGGCCAAAGGCCTCTCGTATTCCGAGTACCTGCGCCGCGAGTTGACGCGCATCGCCGAGAAGCTGCGTATCGACGAGCGGTGGAGAGAGGTGTCGGCCGAGAGTCGCGCCTCCACCGAGCATCCCTCCGCGCCGGCCGAGCCCTGGCGACCGCTGGGGATGGGCACCGACGAGATCGTCGCCTCCATTCGTCAAGATCGCGACGACCGATGAAATCCGCCGTGGTGGATTGCAGCGCCGTGGTCGACCTCCTCGACTCGGGCGGCCCGTCCGTCTTCCAACATCATCCCGAGTTGGAGGAGTGCATTCTTGTGGCGCCCCATCTCCTCGATCCGGAATTCCTGAGCACGGTCCGGCGCCATGCGATGCGCGAGCGAGGCCAACCGGACGACTACGAGCGCTTCGTCCTCGGCTTCTATCGGCTCGACATCATGCGCATGGAGCACGAACCGCTCTGGGAGTACGCCTGGCGGTGGCGCGAGAGCCTCAGCGCCTACGACGCGATGTACGTGGCGCTTGCGCACGTCCTGGAGCTTCCCCTGCTCACCGCCGACGAACGGCTCGCCGCAGCGGCGCGACCCTGGTGCGACGTGCGCCTCGTCCGCGAGCTGGCCGTGGCGTGATCGACCGTGGTCGACCACACGAGGCGGCTACTGCAGCGCCGAGGTCAGCCGGGCCAGGTTGTCGAGCACGGTGGAGCGCAGCGGCTGCTTCATCCACTCCTCGAGCGTGAGTTCGCGGCTGTCGCGGCGGTAGCCGTCCTCGACCTTGCGCATCTCGTCGACGAACGAGCGGCCGCGCACCATGAGGGAGACCTCCATGTTGAGCTGGAACGAGCGCATGTCCATGTTGCTCGAGCCGATGACGGCCACGTCGTTGTCGATCGTGAAGTGCTTGGCGTGCAGGATGTAGGGCGCCTTGTACATCCAGATCCGCACGCCCGCACGCAGCAGCGCCTCGTAGTACGACCGCTGGGCGTGGTAGACGAGGGCCTGGTCGCCGATCTCCGAGACGAACAGGTCGACAGAGATGCCGCGCTGCACGGCGGAGGTGATGGCCATGAGCATGGCGTCGTCCGGCACGAAGTAGGGCGAGGTGATGACGATGCGCTCCTGCGCGTAATACAGCAGGGCCAGGAAGAGCCGGAGGTTGTTCTCGCCCGCGAACCCGGGTCCGGAGGGGACCACCTGGGCGTCCAGCTCGTTCGGGTCGATCTCGTCGGTGATCGGCTCGGTCTCGCGCTGCAGCAGCTCGTCGGTCTCGCTGTACCAGTCGGTGATGAAGATCGCGTTCAGACCGGCGACGATCGGGCCCTCCAGACGCACGATGAGCTCTTTCCACTTGAGCCCGCGCCGGATGTTCGACTTCTTGTTGTAGCTGCGGTCGATGACATTCTGCGACCCCATGAAGGCGACACGGCCGTCCACGATCAGCAGCTTGCGGTGGTTGCGCAGGTCCGGTCGCTGGTACTTGCCCTTGAGCGGCTGCACGGGGAGCATGAGCTGCCACTTCGCGCCCATCGCGGTGAGGCGCTTCGTGGTGCGCTTGTAGTCGGGCGTGCGCAGCGAGGCGATGTGGTCGAGCAGCACACGCACGACCACTCCCCGCTTCACCGCCTCCTCGAGCGCGTCGAAGAACGGGCCGGTCGTCTTGTCGAGAGACAGGATGTAGAACTCGACGTGGATGTACTTCCGCGCCTTCCGGATCTCCTCCGCCATCGCGTTCAGCGAGCCCTCGTAGTCGCCGTTCAGCGTCGCGCGGTTGCCGCCGACGAGCGGCATCGCGCCGAGGTTGCGGTTGAGCTCGACCACGCCCTCCAGCCACGGCGGCCACGGGTGGTCACGCCGCACCCGCTCGATGCCCTCGGTGCTCTCGATGATGAAGCGGTTGATCTCCTCCTGCTTCTTCCGCCGGCTCTTCGGGAGCTTGTAGCTGCCGATCAGCAGGAAGAACAGGATGCCGATGTACGGGATGAGGAAGATGGCCAGCAGCCACGCGGTCGCCGACGTGGGCTTGCGGTTCCGCGGCACGATGATGATCGCCAGCACGCGGATGATGAAGTCGACGAGAAGGGCGACCCAGATGGAGACCGAGACCCAGAATCCCGTCTCCATGCACACGTCCCTCCGGCGAAGTCAGAGGGACGCGGACGCGTCCCCAGGGCTACCGTATCGGGTGCGCGCGGTACGCGGCAGACGTCAGGGCTTCGGGGCGAGCCCGCGACGGGCGCGCTCCTGCGCCTCCAGCCTGCTGTACGCCTTCCGCTCGTTGCGGTCGGCGCGCACGATGAAGCGCATGATCGCCCAGAACAGCAGGCCGACCAGCACGGTCGGCGCGAGCGCCCAGACGAAGCCACCGAGGATGTCGTTCATATCGCCTTCATCGTAGTGCCGTGGCCTGGGAGGCTACTTGACCAGCGGGAAGAGGATGGTCTCGCGGATGCCGAGACCCGTCAGCGCCATCAGCAGGCGGTCGATGCCCATGCCCATGCCACCGGTCGGCGGCATCCCGAACTCGAGCGCCCGCAGGAACTCCTCGTCCAGGCGCATGGCCTCGTTGTCGCCCGCGGCCGCGAGCTTCGCCTGCTCGACGAAGCGCTCGCGCTGCACGACAGGGTCGACGAGCTCCGAGTAGCCGGTGGCCAGCTCGAACCCGCGCGTGTACAGGTCCCACTTCTCCACGACGCCCTCGCGCGAGCGGTGCGCACGCACGAGCGGGCTGGTGTCGACCGGGAAGTCCATGACGAACGTCGGGCGCACCAGGTCGGTCTTGACGTGGTGCTCCCACAGCTCCTCGACATACTTGCCGGCCAGCGGGTGCTCGATCTCGATGCCGGCGAGCGCGGCAAGCTCACGCAGGCGCTCGATCGGGGTCTCGGGCGTGATCTCCTCGCCGATGGCGTCCGAGAGGCTGTCGTACATCCGGATGCGGTCCCACTGGCCGCCGAGGTCGTACTCGGTGCCGTCGGCCCAGGTGACGACGTGCGAGCCGGAGACGGCGACCGCCGCATCCTGGATCAGGGTCTGCGTCAGGTCGGCGATCGAGTTGTAGTCGCCGTACGCCTGGTAGGCCTCCAGCATCGCGAACTCCGGCGAATGGGTGGAGTCGGCGCCCTCGTTGCGGAAGTTGCGGTTGATCTCGAACACCCGGTCGATGCCGCCGACGACCGCGCGCTTCAGGTAGAGCTCCGGGGCGATGCGGAGGTACAGCTCGGTGTCGAACGCGTTGGAGTGGGTGACGAACGGGCGCGCCGACGCGCCGCCGTGCATCACCTGCAGCATGGGCGTCTCGACCTCGACGAACTCGCGCTCGGCGAACGTGCTGCGCAGGCTCGCTACGGCCTTCGCCCGGTCGATGACGGTCTTGCGCGCCTGCTCGCGGGCGATCAGGTCGAGGTAGCGGGCACGCACCCGGGTCTCCTCGCTCAGCTCGTTGTGCAGGTTGGGCAGCGGAAGCAGCGCCTTCGCGGCGATCCGCCACTCGGTCACCATCACCGAGAGCTCGCCGCGGCGACTGGAGATCACCTCGCCGGAGACGAACACGTGGTCGCCGAGGTCGACGAGCTCCTTCCAGGCGTCGAGCGCCTCCTGGCCGACCTCGCCGAGCGAGACCATGACCTGGATGCGCGACCCGTCGCCGGCCTGCAGCACGGCGAAGCAGAGCTTGCCGGTGTTCCGCAGGTGGATGACGCGGCCGGCGATGCCGACGACCTCGCCGGAGGCCTCGTCGGCCTGCAGGTGCCCCCACTCGGCTCGGACGGCCGGGATCGTGGTGGTGACCGGCACCTGCACCGGGTACGCTCCGCCGCTCGCGTCGGCGGCCTCGGCGATCAGGCGCTCGCGCTTGCCGAGCCGTACCGCCTTCTGCTCGCTGACGTCCTCCTCGCCGGCGTCGGCGGGCTCGCGGTCGGCCGCGGTGGTCTGCGCGTCGGTCATCGCTGTCTTTCCTTATCGAACAGGGCGGTCGGTCGGGGCTGGTCGGCTCGCGGTCACGTCGTGAGGCGCTGGTTGTCGATCAGGCGGGTCGTGCCCACCCGGGCGGCGATCAGCATCAGAGCCGGACCGTGGTGGTCAGGCGAGGCCTCCCGGAAGCTCTCCGGGTCGACGATCGCGAGATAGTCCAGCTTAACCGCCGGTCGCGCCTCGATGCGCGCGCGGGCCGCTGCGAGGGCGGCGGCGACGCCGTCGGCGGCCGCGTCCGCCCCGGCGGCGAGGGCCTCCGACAGGGTGACGGCGGCGAGCCGGTCGTCGGCGCCCAGGTAGCGGTTGCGGCTCGAGAGAGCGAGACCGTCGTCCTCACGGACGGTGTCGACGACGGCGATCGTGACGGGCAGGTTGAGATCCTCGACCATCCGGCCGATCACGTGCACCTGCTGGGCGTCCTTCTGCCCGAACACGGCCACGTCGGGCTGGACGATGTTGAAGAGCTTCGTCACGACGGTGAGCACGCCGTCGAAGTGCCCGGGACGGGACGCGCCCTCGAAGAGCGTGCCCGACTCGCCCGCGGTCACCCGCGTCTCGGACGGACCCGACGGGTACATCTCGGCGGCGGTGGGTGCGAAGACGATGTCGGCGAGGCCCTCCAGTGCGACCAAGTCGGCCTCGAGCGTGCGGGGGTAGCGCTCGAGGTCCTCCCCCGGGCCGAACTGCAGCGGGTTGACGAAGATCGAGACGACGACCACCCCGCCGAGATCCCGGGCTCGCGACACCAGGCGCAGGTGACCCTCGTGGAGGGCGCCCATCGTCGGCACGAGGACCACGCGTCCGGTGGGCGCGTCCGCCGGGCCGTCCTGCATCGCGGTGCGCCGTGCTCCGGCGATCCGCGCCCGCAGCTCGGCGATGCTGGTGATGATCTCTGGCATGCTCGTCCCTCCGGCTGGTTCTCCACCGGCCGGATCAAGGCTACTCGCCGCGGAGGAACCAGCCGCGGCCGTCGTCCCTGGCGCCGGGAGGGGTGCCGTCCTCGATCGCGTCCAGCACGTCGAGGTCCAGCCGGGTGGGTGCGCCCGCGCGGGTGAGCGCGTTGTCGACCGCCGAGCGGACGAGCGAGCTGAGGAACGACCCGGGATTCTCCACCCCGATGTCGCGCAGCAGCCCGGTGGACTGCTCGACGATCGAGCGCGAGAACGACGTCGCCGTCGCGATCGCCTCGGCATAGGCCGCGCGGTCCGCCTCGGCGACGACCACCGGCTCGCCGCCCATCTCGACCACGAGGGCCTGCGCGATCGGCAGCACGGCTGCCGGCGCGGTCACCGCGAAGTAGCTCTCGGACAGGCGCGCCAGGTCGAGGCTCGTCCCGGTGAACTCCAGCGCGGGATGGATGGCCAGCGGGATGGCACCGGCCGCAGCCGCGGGGGCGAGCACGTCGATCCCCCGGCCAGGGGCGGTGTGCAGCACGATCTGGCCCGGCTGCCAGGTGCCGGTCGCGGCGAGACCGGCGACGAGGGCCGGCAGCTCCGGCTCCGGCACGGCGAGGAGGACCAGCTCGCTGCGCTCCACCAGGGTCGGGACGTCGAGCAGGGGGACGTTCGGCAGCATCCCCTCGGCCCGCTCGCGGCTGGCCTCGGACACGGCGGAGACGCCCACGAGAGCGTGACCGGCGCCGGCGAGGGCGAGCCCGAGCACGGGGCCGACACGGCCGGAGCCGACGATGCCGACCCCGAGCCGGCCGGAACGCTGCGACGGCGGGCGGGCGGACGGGAGCATCAGTGTTCCTCCTCGGAAGACGGGACGTCGGTGATCGGGGCCGCGGCGGACGGGCCGTCGCCAGGCGCCGCGCTCGGCGCGACGCTCCCCCAGCGGTGGCTGCGGTCGGCCGCCGCCGCGGCGATCGTGCGCGCGGCCACCTCCTCGAACAGCCGCACGCCGGTCGACGCGTCGATCGCGGCGAGGCGCGGCCTGACCGGACCGGAAACCGTGTGGAAGCGCGCCTCGGAGAGCCGGAGGGCGGCGTCCAGCGGACCCTGCTTCAGCTCCAGGCTCTGCAGCCGCGCGAGCGGGACCACCGCGAGGCTGCGCCAGACGAACCCGCGCCGGAGCAGGACGGTGTCGTCGAGCAGCAGGTAGCCGGTGCGCTGCCACGAGAGCGGCCGGAACCAGGCCGCCCGACGCGGGCTGCCGACGAAGCCGTCACGCCCCGCCGAGACCATCCCGGCCTCGATCGCGCGCCGCTCCTCCTCCGCGGCGAGCCCGGGCAGCACGAGGGCGAGCACGCGCGAGACATCGGTCGCGTCGCCGACCGGCAGCATGGTCGTGTTCGGCTGCCCGGCCGCGCCCTTCTCGCGCGAGTGGCCTGCGGTGTCGATGCGGATCTGCCACCAGCCGAACGGTCGCCACAGCAGCGGCTGCAGCACCTCGACAGCATGGATGCGCCCCGGCGGCAGCGTCTCGTTGCTCGTGCTGAGCAGTCCGAAGCCGACGCGGACTCCGTCGGGGGTGCCGGCGATCGAGTACCGCAACGACTTGGTGAAACGGTTGACGTAGAAGCTCGCCGACCCGATCAGGCCGGGGAGCACGACGATGAGCAGCCAGGCGGACCCGGTCGAGGCGCCCCAGATCAGGAAGGCGACCACGATCACGACGAAGACGGTGAACCCGCTGAGCAGCAGCGACCCGAGCAGCCGCAGCGGCGGGATCTTGACGACCGACTCCGGCGGCGCGGCGTTCGGGTCGAGCTCCGGCGCCAGGAACTCGTTCACCCGGCGGCCGACGAGGTCGCCGACAGCCGAGGCGCGCGATGCGCCGGCCGGCGCCCCCGGAACGCCCGGCACGCCCGGTGCTCCCGGAGCCGCCGGTCCCTGCGCCGCGACAGCCTCCCCCGCCTCCGCCGCCCGCACGCCCGACGCGAGCCGCAGCACGTCGCCGCGCAGTCCATCCGCCAGCGTCGACCCGAGGTAGGCGAGCTGCACGTTCGCGTCGTGGCCCGCCACCGAGATGTCCAGCTTCGCAGCGCCGAAGATGCGTGCGAGCACCGGCCGCACGACGTTGATGCCCTGGATGCGGTCGAGCCGCGCCTTGCGCTGCGTCCGGAACAGGATGCCGCTGCGCACCTCCACCGCGTCGCCCGTGATCCGGAAGCTGTGCATCCGCCACGACAGGTAGAAGGCGGCGAGGCACAGCAGCAGCACGACCGCGACGCCGAGCAGTGCCCAGCCCTCCCAGCCATGGTTGTAGATCGCGTCGAGCGGATCCCCGCCGTAATCGGGCGCCCCGACGAAGAACGAGATCAGCCGCTCGCGCAGGTTGGAGAGCACGAAGCCGAAGACGGCGATGAAGACGATGCCGCCGCGCAGCAGCGGGGTCGCGGGATGCAGCCGGTGCCACTCGCCGTCGGTGTACCGCTCGGCCGCGCGCTCCGCCGCCGAGAGCGGTGCGCCGCCGGGCAGCGCCCCACGGACGTTCACAGCCCCGCCCGCCTGCTCTCCGCCAGCTCGACGAGCCGGTCGCGCAGCTCCGCGGCCTCGGGTTCGGGGAGACCGGGCACCATCACCCCGGTGGACGCGGCCGCCGTGACGAACTTCAGGTCGGCCAGCCCCAGCATCCGGCTGACCGGTCCCCGGTTGATGTCGATGAGCTGCATGCGCCCGTAGGGCACGGAGACGAAGCGCTGGAACATGATGCCGCGCCGGAACAGCAGGTCGTCGTCGCGCAGGCGGTAGCCGATCGAGCGGGCTCGGCGCGGCGCGATGATCAGTGCGATCACGGTGATGACGACCACGACGGTGAGTGCGAGCCAGCCGAAGGGCCAGCCGCCGACGAGCCAGAGGAACAGGCTCGCGGCGGAGAGGATGAGGCCCGTGATCACGGTGCCGGAGATCACCACCAGCACGTACTTCGGCGAGACGCGGCGCCACTCGCCGACGTTCAGGTCAATCCGTTCCGGCATGGACCCGCTCCCTGCGCTCGTCGTCGTCGCCCGGCGGGAGGGTGCAGAACAGCTCGGCCACCAGTCCCGCGACGAGCAGGATCACGGCTCCCGCCGTGGCGAGCGCGGTGAGCAGGATGGCGTTGCCGCCGGGCAGCACATCCCGCGACAGCAGGTAGGCGCCGATGCCGACGCCCACGCCGGTCAGCAGCGCCCCGCTCAGGCTGCAGGCCTTGGCGAGCACGACGATGCGCGTCGCCTGGAACGGGTCGATGCGCCGCACGCTGCGGCCGCGCACGGCCCGGCGGATCGGGATGGCGAACGCGATGACGAGCACGGCGACCGCCAGCAGCGTGATCGGGAGGGTGAGCGGCGGGATGAAGATCGCCTGGCCCATCCCGGAGGCCGCGAGCTCGGCGAGGAAGCCGACGACGAGTCCGCCGACGCCCAGCCCGATGAGGGAGGTCGCGCGCGTGCGTTTCACGACTGCTCCCCCTTCGCCGGGTCCGTCCAGAGCCGCACCGGGTCGGTGGCCTGCTCCGCCAGCGCCGACACCGGACCGTAGCCGGGCAGCTGCGCGCCGGGATCGACGTCGAGCCACGGCACGAGCACGAAGGCACGCTCGTGGGCGCGCGGGTGCGGGAGCACGATGCGCGGGTCGTCGTCCGACACGATCCCGCCGTAGTCGACGATGTCGATGTCGAGCGTCCGGTCGCCCCAGCGCTGCTCTCGGACGCGGCCCAGGCGGTCCTCGACGGCGTTGATCAGGCCGAGCAGGTCGAGGGGCTCGAGCAGGGTGTGGACGAGCGCGACGGCGTTGAGGTATGCGGGCGCCTCCTCGTCGATGCCCTCCGGCTTCAGCGCCGGGGTCTCGTACAGCCGCGACACGGCGCGCACGTCGATGCCGGGCTCCTCGGCGAGCAGGTCGACGGCGGCCCGGATGGTCGCGGCGCGGTCGCCGAGATTGCTGCCGAACGCGAGCACGGCGGGCACGCCGACGCGCATCCGCACCGGCTTGCCGAGGGGCGCGGCGTTCATGCCCGGCTCCGGACGATGCGGACGGCGACGTCGGCGAAGGGCACGGTGATCGGCGCCTGCGGTTTGTGGACGGTCACCTCGACCGCGTCGACCGGCTCGTGCGCGAGCACCGTGGCGGCCACGCGCTCGGCGACGGTCTCGATGAGGTCGACGGGGTCGCGCTCGACGGCGGCGACCACCTCCTCGGCGAGCTCGCCGTAGTGGACGGTCGCGCCGAGGTCGTCGCCCTTGGCGGCCACCGACAGGTCGAGCCACGCGGTCACGTCGACGACGAAGTCCTGACCGTCCGCGCGCTCGAAGTCGAACACGCCGTGGTTGGCCCGCACGCGAAGGCCGGTGAGGACGATCGAATCGGTCGGGCGCGACTGGGTGCTACTCATCGGATCCAGCTTGCCACGCCCGGACGACGTCGAGGGCGATCCGGGTCGACGGCACGTCGTGCACCCGAACGGCCCAGGCGCCGGCCTGCGCCGCGAGCGCGGAGATGACGGCGGTCGGGGAGTCGCGGTCCTCGACCGGCGCGCCTTCGGGCAGCAGGGCGCCGAGGAACCGCTTGCGGGAGGCGCCGATCAGCACCGGGTAGCCGAGCGTCTCGATCTCGTGGAGCCCGGCGAGCACCTGCCAGTTGTGGCCGGCGTTCTTCGAGAACCCGAGGCCCGGGTCGAGGATCAGCTTCGCCGGGTCGACTCCGCGCTGGAGCAGGTCGGTGACCCGGGCGGAGAGCTCCGCCCGCACCTCGGCGACCGTGTGCCGGTACACCGCGCGGGAGTCGCCTGCGTCGAGGCGCCCGCGCCAGTGCATGACCACGTACTGGGCACCGGTGTCGAGCACGGCGTCGGGCATCCCGGCGTCGGCGAGGCCGCCGGACACGTCGTTGATGATGGCGGCGCCCGCCTCGACCGCGGCGCGCGCGGTGGAGGCGTTGAGGGTGTCGACGCTCACGGTCACCCCGCGGGATGCCAGCTCGCGGATCACCGGGACGACGCGCTTGCGCTCCTCGTCCGGCTCCACGCGGAGCGCTCCGGGCCGGGTGGACTCGCCCCCGACGTCGACCAGATCCGCACCCTGCGCCGCCAGCTCAAGGCCGTGGGCGATGGCGGCGTCGGGCTCGAGCCAGAGCCCGCCGTCGCTGAACGAGTCCGGCGTCACGTTGAGGACGCCCATGATGAGAGTCACTCGGCGCCGTGTCCGATCAGGGCGATGAGCTCCGCCCGGGCCGCAGGCTCGGTGTACGCGCCGCGGGCCGCGACGGTGACCGTCGTGCTCCGGGTCTGTCGGGCGCCGCGCGTGGTCACGCAGGTGTGGGCGGCGTCCAGCACCACCAGCACGCCGCGGGCCGCGGTGCCCTGCTCGATCGCGTCGGCGATCTGCTCGGTCAGCCGCTCCTGGATCTGCGGACGGGACGCCAGCGTCTCGATGACCTTCGGGATGCGGCCGAGCCCGACCACGGTCTCCCCCGGCAGGTACGCGACGTGCGCGACGCCGAGGAACGGCAGCAGGTGGTGCTCGCACACCGAGCGGAACTCGATGTCGCGCAGCAGCACGGTCTCGGCTTGACGTCCGGACTCGAGCGGCACCGGCGCGCCGAGGTCGTCGACAGGGTCGCGGCCGACGCCGGCGAAGAACTCGGCGTAGGCGTCGGCGACGCGCGACGGCGTCGACTCCAGTCCCGGACGCGCCGGATCCTCGCCGATGGCGGCGAGGATCTCGGCGACGGCCGCCTCGATGCGCGGACGATCGATGCCGCTCATGCGCGAGGCGGACCTAGGCGGTGGCCGGTCGGGGCTTGATCGCGGGCGAGCGCTTCGGCTTCGCGGCCGGCGGCTCGGAGTCGACGCCGCCGTCCACCGCGCCCGCGTCGATCGGGGCCTTCGGGAACGGGATCGGCGGGACGTCCGAGATCGGGCGCTTGTCGCTGGAGAGCCACTGCGGGCGCTCCGGCAGCTTCTTCACGTCGGCGAAGATCTCCGCGATCTGGTTGTGGTCGAGGGTCTCGTGCTCCAGCAGGGCCGCGGCGAGGCGGTCGAGCACGGCACGGTTGTCGTTGATGACCTCCCACGCCTCGTCGTGCGCCTTCTCGATGAGGGCGCGCACCTCGGCGTCGACCTGCTCGGCGATGCGCTCGGAGTAGTCGCGCTGGTGGCCCATGTCGCGGCCGAGGAACATCTCGCCGTTCGCCTGGCCCAGCTTGACGGAGCCGATGTCGGCGCTCATGCCGTACTCGGTGACCATCTTGCGGGCGATGGAGGTCGCCTTCTCGATGTCGTTCGAGGCGCCGGTGGTCGGGTCGTGGAAGACGATCTCCTCCGCGACGCGGCCGCCCATGGCGTAGGCGAGCTGGTCGAGCAGCTCGTTGCGGGTGACGGAGTACTTGTCCTCCAGCGGCATCACCATCGTGTAGCCGAGGGCGCGGCCGCGCGGCAGGATGGTGATCTTCGTCACCGGGTCGGTGTGGCGCATCGCCGCGGCGGCGAGGGCGTGGCCGCCCTCGTGGTACGCCGTGATGAGCTTCTCCTGGTCCTTCATGACGCGCGTGCGCTTCTGCGGACCGGCGATCACGCGGTCGACGGCCTCATCCAGCGCACGGTTGTCGATGAGCTGCGCGTTGGAGCGTGCGGTGAGCAGCGCGGCCTCGTTCAGCACGTTCGCCAGGTCGGCACCGGTGAAACCGGGGGTCTTGCGGGCCAGCACCTCGAGGTCGACCGACGCCGCGAGCGGCTTGCCGCGGCCGTGCACCTCGAGGATCTTCTTGCGGCCGAGCAGGTCGGGCGCATCCACGCCGATCTGGCGGTCGAAGCGGCCGGGACGCAGCAGGGCCGGGTCGAGGATGTCGGGGCGGTTGGTCGCCGCGATCAGGATGACGTTGGTCTTCGGGTCGAAGCCGTCCATCTCCACGAGCAGCTGGTTGAGCGTCTGCTCGCGCTCGTCGTGCCCGCCGCCGAGGCCCGCGCCGCGGTGACGGCCGACGGCGTCGATCTCGTCGATGAAGATGATGGCCGGAGAGTTCTCCTTGGCCTGCTGGAACAGGTCGCGGACACGGCTCGCGCCGACGCCGACGAACATCTCGACGAAGTCGGAACCCGAGATCGAGTAGAACGGCACGCCCGCCTCACCCGCGACGGCGCGGGCGAGCAGGGTCTTGCCGGTACCGGGAGGGCCGTACAGCAGCACGCCCTTCGGGATGCGGGCGCCGACCGCCTGGAACTTGGCCGGCTCCTTCAGGAAGTCCTTGATCTCCTGCAGCTCCTCGATGGCCTCGTCGGACCCGGCGACGTCGTCGAAGGTGACCTTCGGCGTCTCCTTCGTGACGAGCTTCGCCCGCGACTTGCCGAACTGCATGACCTTGTTGCCGCCGCCCTGCATGCCGGAGAGCATGATCCAGAAGAACACGCCGATCAGCAGAGCCGGGATGAGGAAGCCGAGGATGTTGACGAACCAGTTCGGCTGCGGCACCTCGTCGTCGTAGCCCTTGGGGAGGTTCGCGTCGTCGACGGCCTTCACGACGTCCTGGCCGCGCGGCGTGACGTAGTAGAACTGCACCTGGTTGCCCAGGTTGCCGTCCGGCTCTTTGAGCGTCAGGTCGACGCGGTTCTCGCCGTCGACGATCTTCGCGCTCGACACCTTGTCCTGGGCGAGGTACTCCAGGCCCTTCTGGGTGGAGACGCTCTTGAAGCCGGACATCGTGATCAGGCTCGAGCCGATCCACACCGCGATGATCGCGAGCACGACGTACAGGATCGGGCCGCGGAAGATCTTCTTGACGTTCATGGTGCGACCACAGTACCGCCTGGCCGCTGTGGGCCGCCTGCGTGTTCGCTCTGGGCGGTCTGCGTGCCCCGGGGCGGCGTCAGCTGTAGACGGCGGGCGCCAGGATGCCGACCCCGCGGAGGGTGCGGTAGCGCTCGTCGAAGTCGAGGCCGTAGCCGACGACGAACTTGTTGGGGATCTCGAAGCCGACGTACTTCACGTCGATCTCGACGCGCGCCGCCTCGGGCTTCCGGAGCAGGGTGAAGATCTCGATCGACTCGGGTCCGCGGCTCTTCAGGTTCGACAGCAGCCACGACAGCGTGAGGCCCGAGTCGATGATGTCCTCGACGATGAGGACGGTCTTGCCGCTGAGGTCGGTGTCGAGGTCCTTCAGGATGCGGACGACCCCGCTCGACTGCGTGCCGCTGCCGTACGAGCTGACGGCCATCCAGTCCATGGTGACCGGGATGCGCAGCTCGCGGGACAGGTCGGCCATGACCATGACCGCGCCCTTGAGCACGCCGATGAGCAGAACGTCTTTGCCCGCGTAGTCGCGCTCCACGTCCCTGGCCAGCTCGGCGATGCGGGAGCGGATCTGCTCCTCGGTGATCAGAATCTCGGTGAGGTCGGCCTGAGCGTCCGTGAGTTCCATGGGGGTGGCGCTGTCCTTACGTGGCTTACGTGGTGGGGTGAAACGTGAGCAGCCCGTTCTGCCTGACCACTCTAACGCCTGGCAGATCGACCGGCCCCTGCCCGTGCCAGTCGGTGATGAGGGCTGCGACGGCCAGGGTGTGGGCGCGGGTGAGCGAGACGCCGAACTCCGCGGAGACGACGAGGCGGATGATGCGCTGCCGCAGTGCCGCCGGGTCGGCCGCGAGCCCGCGGACGTCGAGCGCGACGGAGCCGTCGTCGGCCTGGCTGACCAGCTCCTGCGCCCACTCGAGTGCGAGTCCGTCGAGGGCGTCGTCGTCTTCGCGCAGCTGCTCGGCCGTGCGCGCCAGCGCCTCGGCGACACCCGGGCCGAGCTCGCGCTCCAGCACCGGGAGCACGGCGTTCCGCACGCGCACGCGCGTGTAGGAGGGGTCGTCGTTGTGCGGGTCGTCCCAGGGCTCCAGCCCGCTGTCGGCGCAGAAGGCCCGCGTCTCGGCGCGACGCAGCCCGAGGAAGGGGCGGAGCAGCCGGCCAGTGTCCGGCAGCATCCCCTGCAGGCTCGACGGTCCGGAGCCGCGCGCGAGCCCGAGCAGCACCGTCTCGGCCTGGTCGTCGAGCGTGTGGGCGAGCAGGACGCGCTCTGCGCCGGTCTCCACCAGCGCCCGGTCGAAGGCGGCGTGCCGGGCGGCGCGGGCGGCGCCCTCCGGCCCGCCGTCCTCGTCGACCGAGACGCGCTCGACGAGGACGGGGTCGAGCCCGAGCGCGGCGGCCTGTCCGGCGGCACGCGCCGCGACGGCGTCCGACCCCTCCTGGAGGCCGTGGTCGACCACGACGGCCCCGGCGCGGAATCCGGCGCGCGGCGCCTCGAAGGCGGTCGCCGCGGCGAGCGCCAGGGAGTCGGCTCCCCCGCTCAGGCCGACGAGCACGAGGCCGCCGGCGGAGAGCGGCGCGGGACGGGCGGGGCCGTGGTCGTCGTGCGGGTCGACCGGAGGGAGGGCGGCCGCCGCGGCGAGCGCGGTCCGCACCGCGCGGCGGGCGTCGGCGATCGGCGGGGTGAGGCGCGGGCGGCGCCCGGAAGCATCCTGACCGTTGAGGGGCACCTAGTAACGTTAGTGCCGAATCACGACCACATAAGGAGTACGGCATGGCCGAATACGACGTCGTCATCGAGATCCCCAAGGGGAGCCGCAACAAGTACGAGGTGGACCACGAGACCGGTCGCGTCTACCTCGACCGGGTGCTGTTCACGAGCTTCGTGTACCCGACCGACTACGGCTTCTTCGAGAACACCCTGGGCGACGACGGCGACCCGCTGGACGCGCTCGTGCTGCTCGAGTACCCGGTGTTCCCGGGCGTCGGCGTCAAGGTGCGCCCGGTCGCCGTGCTCAACATGAGCGACGAGGCGGGCGGCGACGCGAAGATCATCGCCGTGCCGTACAAGGACCCGCGCTGGCAGCACATCCAGGATGTGAACGACATCCCGGAGCAGACCCGCAAGGAGATCGAGCACTTCTTCGCCCGCTACAAGGACCTAGAGCCGGGCAAGTTCGTCAACATCGAGGGCTGGGGCGATGCGGCCGAGGCCGACTCCCTCGTGCAGAAGGCGATCGCGAAGCTCGCCGCCGAGGGCCACTGACCCCTCCCGCGGGCCCGCCCAAGCCAACAGCTCCGGACTTTTTCGACCGATCCACGCGGATTCGGTCGAAGAAGTCCGGAGCTGTTTGCGTTGCGGCAGCGGTGGGATCAGGCGCTGGGGCGCGCGACCATCCGCCACGGGGAACCCCAGACGGACTGCGTCTTGACGACGTCGCCCTCGGTCGGCGCGGCGATCATCCTGCCGCCCCCGATGTAGATGCCGACGTGGTAGAAGTCTCCAGGGCCTGAACCCCAGAAGATGAGGTCGCCCGGCTGCCTTGCGCTGTACGACACCAGCTGGCCGCGGTTGGCCGCGGTGTAGTACTGGTTGTTGACCGAGTGCGAGCCGATATAGACGCCCGCGTAAGCGTAGGCCTTCATCGTCAGGCCGGAGCAGTCATAGCCCACGGGGCCCTCGCCGCCGAAGATGTACGGCTTGCCGAGCTGGGCCTGGGCGTAGGCGATCGCGGTCTGCACCACATTGCCGTTCGCGGCCGGAGGCGCGGCCGGAGCGCTGCTGCCGCCACCGCCTCCGCTGCTGGGGGCCGAGCCGCCGCCGCCCGAGGGCGCAGGCGGGTTGTTCGCTGCGGCTGCCGCCGCCGCAGCCGCAGCGGCTGCACGCGCCGCGGCCTCCTGCTGCGCCTTGACCTGCTCGCCCTGGAGGTACGCGGCCTCCGTCTGCGCCGAAGTGTTCTTCAGGGTGGCCAGCTGCGCGACGAGCTCGGTCGACTTCTGCTGCTGGGTCGCCAACGCGGACTGCGCCGCGGCCTGAGCGGACTGCGCCGCCGCGAGGGCCTTGTCGGCCTCCGTCGCCAGCGACTCTCGCTCGGTCTTGGCCGCCTTCGCCTGCGCGGTGAGGGCGTCCGCCGTGTTCTTGTCCTTCGTCGCCTGGTCGTAGACGGCCTTCGACTGCTCCGTGAGCTTGCTCATCGTGCCGAGCTGGAACAGCAGCTTGTCCGCCGCAGAGCCCGATCCGCCGCCCTTGAGCATCAGGTCGGTGGTGACGTCTCCCCCACCCGACTTGGCGAGGTGCGACGCGAGGAGTCCCGCGCGCATCTTCGACGTCTTGGCCTTGGCCGCGGCGTCGGTCGCCTGCTTCTGGAGGTCGTCGGCCTTCGCCGTCGCCGCGTCCAGTGCGTCCTTCGCCTGAAAGTATGCCTCAGCCGCCTTCTCCGAGGCGATGCGGGCCGCGTCCACGTTCGACTGCAGGCCGCCGATCAGCGTCGTGATGTTGTCGATCATCGCCTGCTGGTTGGCGACGTTGTCCTTCGCCTGCTGGACGTCGTTCCACGACGGGTAGTCGACCGCTTGTGCGGGAGTGACGATGCCGATGGATGCCGTGACCGCGCCCATGACGCCCGCCCCGATGGCGAGCCCGGGGCGCACCCGGCTGGTCTTCTCGTTCGCGTCAGCCAAGGGGTGCCTGCCTGTCTCTCATGAAAGGGATTCCGTCGATCTTCGTGTCGTTGACGCGCACCTCGTAGTGGAGGTGGCAGCCGGTGGACGCGCCGGTCGTGCCGACGCGCGCGATGGGCTGACCCGCGCCGACGCTCTGGCCGATGCCGACGAGGATGCCGCCGTCGCGGATGTGGGCGTAGCCGGTCTTGATGCCGCCGCCGTTGTCGATGAGCACGAAGTTGCCGTACGAGCCGTTCGGGCCCGCGTAGATCACAGTGCCGTCGTGCGCCGCGTAGATCGGCGAGTTGCAGCCGGCGCCGATGTCGATGCCGAGGTGGTAGGTGCTGCCGACGCCGCCGGGCGACGGCCGCGCGCCGAACCCGTCGGTGATCGGACCGCCGGCCGGGACGGCCCAGCCCTGCGGGCCGACCGTGCCGCCGGGGAGTCCTGCGGAGCCGCGGGCCGCGGCGGCCGCGGCCGCTGCGGCGACGCCCGCCTCGTAGCCCGAGACGACCTTCGTGGTCGTGTCCTTGAGCGCCGCCAGCTGTGCCTGCATGACGACGATCTGCTTCTGCTGCTCGGCCAGCTTGTCCTGCGCCGCCTTGGCCGCCTCGATCGCGGCCTGCATCGCGGCGTCGGCCGCGACCTTCAGCTTCTCGCGGACGGCCTTCGCGGCGTCCGCCTTGAGCGCGAGCGCCTTGGCCGTGTTCTGGGCCGCCTTGGCGTCGGCGTAGACCTTGTTGGACTGCTCGACCAGCTTGGACATGCTGCCGAGGTCGGAGAGCAGCCGCTCCGGGCTGGTCGAGGTGGCGTTGTTGCCGCTGAGGAAGAGGTTGGCCGACAGGTTGCGGCCACCGGTGCGGTAGAGCTGGGCGGCGAGCTTGCCCGCCTGAGTGCTGGCGTCGTCCGCCTTCTTCTGGCTCGCGGCGGCCTGCGACTCGAGGTCGAGGGCGTCCATCGTCGCATTGTCGAGAGCCTCCTGCGCCGCCGCGAGTTCCTCGCCCCGCTTGACGGCCGCGGCCTGCGTGTCCGCGACCTCCTGCTTGAGCTGGCCGATGAGGTCGTTGATGCGGGTCACCTGCGCGGCGGCGGCGGCCTCGTTCGCCTTGGCGTTCTGGACGTCCTGCCAGCTCGGGTAGTCGGCGTAGGCCGGGGCGGCGACAGAGCCGACCGCGGTGACGACAGCGATGGAGAGAGCGGCGACGGCGCCACGGACCAGCCGGCGACGGCCGCGTACCGGCTCGATCGGGAGGACCGTTCTGCTGGTTCTCTGGCGTCTCATGGTGTTCTCGACCCGCTCACTCTGCATTCACATTCGTCACACACGTCACATCAGTCACCCTGTCAACAGGCGCAACTCTACCAAGGAGAGTCCCGGGACACCCAGCTTCGGGTGGCCGGAATCGGTCGAGGTGGCGTGCCGGCGCACGGGCGGCCGGGGGACCGCCTGGGCCGCAGACTATGGCGAGGACGGGCGACGACGGGGTATTCAGCGGGGGCGTTGCGAGAAGCGAGAGATCCTCGATGCGGCCGACCCGCCCGGGATCCGGACCCGATTCGCATTCTCGCCCGCACTTCCGTATGCTTATGCGTCGGTGGTCATCGGAAAGCGAGAGCGATTCGGGACGATCCGGCCCCATCGTTTAGCGGCCTAGGACGCCGCCCTTTCACGGCGGTAGCACGGGTTCGAATCCCGTTGGGGTCACGTCCAACGGACGCCACTACAATTTAAAAAGCACCACAATAAGGCCCTGTAGCGCAGTTGGTTAGCGTGCCGCCCTGTCACGGCGGAGGTCGCGGGTTCAAGTCCCGTCAGGGTCGCCACGGCGACAAGCCCTTCCTTCCGGAAGGGCTTCCGTCTATGGCCGCTGTTCGCAGCGGCCCGCCGCTTCGGCGGCACGGCTCTGTAGCTCAGTTGGTAGAGCGTTCGACTGAAAATCGAAAGGTCACCGGATCGATGCCGGTCGGAGCCACCATAACCCCCGGTCCCCTGTGGAAGCCGGGGGTTTCTTGGTCCCACGGGACGGTGATCCCCCGTTCATTCGCACGAACTCGCTGACCGTCGCCGCGTCCCGGCCGATAGTCCGGGTATGCGCAGAGTGATCGCCTCCCTGGTCGGCGCAGCCGTCGTGGCGGCTGCGCTCGTGACGGCGCCGACGGCTCCGCCCGCCCGCGCCGACGATCCTCCCGCCTTCGGCAGTCGCCTGTACGTCGACCCGACCAGCGACGCCCAGCGCGTGTACGACTCCCTCCTCGCCCAGGGCGACACGGCCAGGGCCGCGCTCATCGGACGCATTGCGAGCCAGCCGACGGCCGTGTGGCTGGGCGACTGGTACACGCCGACGCTGCTGGTCAGCGTGATCCAGCGCCACCTGCGCGCGGCCGCCGCCCAGGGCGCGACACCGGTGTTCGTCACCTACGCCATCCCGGATCGGGACTGCGGCGGCTATTCGGCCGGCGGCTACACGGCCGACCAGTACCTCGACTGGACGCGGCAGGTGGCGGCCTCGTTGGCGGGGAGCCGCGCGGTCGTCCTGGTCGAACCGGACTCCCTCGCCATGCTCTCCAGCGCCAAGTGCGCCGGGGTGGCCGCCACCCGGCTTCCACTGCTGCAGTCCGCGGTCGGGATATTGGCGGCAGCGGGGCTGTCCACCTATCTCGACGGCGGCAACGCCCGCTGGCTCACCCCGGACGTTCAGGCCGCCTACCTGAACGCCGCGGGCATCGCGAGTGCACGCGGGTTCTTCACCAACGTCTCCAACTTCGACGCCACCCAGACCGAGCGCGACTACGCGGGGAAGGTCTCCTCCCGCGTCGGCTGGAAGCACTTCGTGATCGACGTGTCCCGCAACGGCAACGGCTGGACGGGCACATGGTGCAACCCGCCCGGGGCCGGTCTCGGCCAGAACCCGCAGATCACCCAGTCGACCTCCACCAAGCTGGACGCCCTGCTCTGGGTGAAGCACCCCGGCGCCAGCGACGGCCCCTGCAACGGCGGACCCCCGGCCGGCGCCTGGTACGAGAGCGCGGCCGAGGCCCTGGTGCTGAACAGCCCCACTCCGTAGCCGCCGCCCGCCGGCCGCCGCGATTCGTGACGAATGGGCGCGCTTCGTGACGAATGGCGCCGATTCGTGACGAATCGCAGGGCACCCGAGCCCTTTCACTACGCTTTCTGACGTCGCGGTTCGCGCTCGCGCGGCGGCCACGGCATGATCCGTGTGTATGAGCTTCGGACCGGCCCGGCCCCTGGAGCAGCTGTACGCGACCAGGTCGAGCATCAAGTGGCGCCGCTACCCCGCGGACGTGCTGCCGGTCTTCGTCGCGGAGATGGACTTCGACGTCGAGCCGGCCATCCTGGACCGGGTGGCCGAGACGCTACGGCACTCCGACACCGGCTACCTCGACTCCGCCGGGCCGCTCGCGCCCGCTTTCGCCGCCTTCGGGCGCGACGAGTGGGGCTGGGAGGTCGACCCCGCCTGGGTGCACCTGGCGACGGACGTGACGGTCGGGGTGGTGGAGGCGCTGCGCCTTGTGCTGCCGGAGGCCGGCGGCCGCGTCGTGCTCACGCCTCCGGTCTACCCGCCGTTCTTCGAGATGGTGGAGGAGGCGGACGCCGTCGCCGTCACGGTGCCGCTGCGGGAGGACGCGGACTGGTCGCTCGACCTCGCCGGGCTCGAGGCCGCCTTCGCCGCGGGCGCCGACGCGCTACTGCTGTGCAACCCGCAGAATCCGACCGGGCGATGTCACAGCCGGGATGTGCTGGAGCAGCTCGCCGCCCTCGCCGCCCGCTACGACGTGTTCGTCGTCAGCGACGAGGTGCACGCTCCGCTCACGCATCCCGGTGGACGCTTCACCCCCTTCGCGCCGGTCGCGCGGGCCACCGGCGCCCAGGCCGTCACCGTCAGCTCCGCAAGCAAGGCGTGGAACCTCGCCGCCCTGAAGTGCGCGGTCATCGTCGCGGCGGACGAGCGGTCGGCCGCACTCCTGACCACGCTGCCGGACGAGCTCGCCGCCCGCACGAGCATCCTCGGCCTCCACGCCAACGTCGCCGCGCTCTCCTGCCTGCGCTGGCGGGACGACCTGGTGGACGCGATCGTCCGCAACGTGCGCCTGCTCGAGGCCGAGCTGGCGCAGCACGCGCCGGCGGTCCGCGTCGTCCGGCCCGACGCAGGCTACCTCGCCTGGCTCGATTTCCGGGACGCGGGACTCGGCGACGACCCCGCCCGCGTCCTGATCGAGACGGGACGCGTCGCCCTCAACTCCGGCCTGCCCTTCGGGGAGCCGGGCCGCGGTTTCGCGCGGATCAACCTGGCCTGCAACCCCTCCACCGTCGTCGAGGCGGTCCGCCGCATCGCAGCGACCGTCGCCGCCGGCGCTCAGAGCAGGGTCGAGATCGCGGTGGCGACGCTGTAGATCGCGAGGCCGGCGAGCGCGCCGACGACCGTGCCGTTGATGCGGATGAACTGGAGGTCGCGGCCGACCTGCGTCTCGATCTTGTCGGTGGTCTCCGCCGGGTCCCACGACTGCACCGTCTCGGCGATGACGTGGGCGATGTCGCTCCGGTAGCTCGTCACCAGATGCAGCGCGGCGTCGGTCAGCCGGGCGTTGAGCGAGGCCCGCAGCTCGTCGTCGGCGAGCAGACGGCGGGCGGCGTCACCGAGCAGCGCCTCCGCCCGCCTCCGCAGCTCGCCGTCCTCATCCGAGAGCGCGCCGATCGCGGCGCCGCGGGCGGCCGTCCAGGCGGAGGCGGCCAGCTCCCGGATGCGCGGATCGTCGAACGCCCGCCCCTTCGCCTGCTCCAGTCGCTCGATCGTGGCGTCATCGTGCTGCAGCCGGTCGGCGAGCTGCGCGAGGTATTCGTCGAGCGATCGGCGGAGCCGGTGGTCCGGGTCGTCGCGCAGCTCCCGCACGAAGCGGCGGGCCTGCGCGTGCAGCCGCTCGTCGATCGCGCGGTCCACGAACGACGGCAGCCACGACGGCAGCCGCCGCGTCACGACCGCCTCGAACGCCTCGGGATGGGCGGCGAGCCACTCGTCGAGCCGGTCCAGCAGCAGTTCCACCGCCTCCTGGTGGCCACCCGACTCGAGGACCCGAGCCCCGAGCCGGCCGAGGGGCGGCCCCCACTGCGGCGCGACGAGCTGCGCGCGCACGACCGCCTCCACCGCCTCCCGCATCCGGTCGTCGTCGAGCAGACCGACGAGCCCCGTCAGACCCTGCGAGAACTCGGCGACGACGCGCCGGGCGATGCGCGGGTCGGAGAGCCAGCCCGCGGCGGCGCCGGCGAGGTCGATGGTCGACAGCTTGCCGGCGACCACCTCGTCGGAGAGGAAGTTGGTCTCCACGAACGCCCCGAGGCTCGCGCCGATCTCGTCCTTGCGCGTGGGGATGATCGCGGTGTGCGGGATACGCAGCCCGAGCGGATGCCGGAACAGCGCGGTGACCGCGAACCAGTCGGCGAGCGCGCCCACCATCGCGCCTTCCGCGGCGGCCCGGACGAACCCGAGCCACGGGTAGCGGTCCTGCAGCGCGAACGCGACGGCGAACACCACCGCGGCCGCGGCGAGCAGGCTGGTCGCCAGCACCTTCATCCGCCGCAGGGCGACCCGGCGCTCCGCGTCGGTGGGAAGGGCGGTCACGCGACGGCGTCCTGGGTGAGCATCCCGAATCCCTCCGGCCGATGTAGTGGATGCTCCCCACCGTACTCACGCGCCCTCCGCCGTGCGGGCGACCGGGGCGATAGCGTTGGCGCGTGCAGAATGTGGGACGCCCGTGGACCTCGCGGGGCTGAGGCTGCTGACGGCGGTCGTCCGGTCGGGGAGCATCTCCGCCGCCGCGCGCGAGGCGGGCGTGACGCAGCAGGCGGCGTCGCTCCGGCTGGCCGCTCTCGAGCGCGAGGTCGGCGCACCCCTTCTCGTAAGAAGCAGCCGGGGCGCCCGGCCGACCGAGACCGGGGCACTCGTCGCGGAGTGGGCGGCCGAGGTCGTGGAGGCGGCCGACCGGTTCGACGCCTCCGTCGCGTCCCTCCGCGGGGCGACGGAGGAGACCCTGCGGATCGCCGCGAGCATGACGATCGCGGAGCACCTCGCGCCCCGCTGGCTCACCGCGCTGGGCGCGGACGGACACGGGCCGCGCATCGAGCTGACGGCAGCAAACAGCGAGGCGGTGCTCGCCGCGGTGCGGGACGGCGCCGCGACCATCGGGTTCATCGAGACGCCCGAGGTCCCCACCGACCTGGCGACATCTGTCTTCGCGTCGGACGAGCTGGTCGTCGTCGTCGGCCGAGGCCATCCGTGGGCCCGGCGGTCGCGGAGCGTGTCGGCGGAGGAGCTCGCCCGCACTCCTCTGGTGTCGCGCGAGGTCGGCTCCGGCACCCGGCTGGCGTTCGAGCGGGCCCTGGCGGAACAGGGTCACTCGCCTGCCCGCCCCGCGTTCGAGCTCTCCTCCACCAGCGCGATCCGCGCGACGGCGGCGGCCGGCGAGCACCCGGCGGTGCTGAGCATCCTCGCCGTCCGCGAGCAGCTCGCGGCCGGGACCCTGGTCAAGGTCCCAATCCGTCAGCTGCGCATCACCCGGCCGCTGACCGCCGTGTGGCGGCGGGGAGGGTCGGGCGTGCCCACCAGCGCACGCGCGCTGCTGGACGTCGTCCGGTCGGTCTCCTGACCACCGGTCAGAGCTGGCCGGTGACGGCGAGGACGCCGAGGCTCGTCAGGGTGACGAGCGTCGACAGCACCGCTCCCAGCAGCAGGGGGCGCCAGCCGGCTCGGCGGATGGCGCCGATATCGGTGGAGAGGCCTATGCCGCCGAGCGCCACCGCCACGAGGAACACGCTCACCGTGACCAGCGCGTCGTGCAGACCCGGCGGGATCGCGACGAGCGAGTTCGCCGTCGCGACCACGAGGAAGCCGACGAGGAACCACGGGATGAGGCCGACCAGCCGCCGCACGGTGAGGGGGGCTCCGGAGTTCCGCCTCCGGTGCTCGACGACCGCGAGCACCACGCTGATCGGGACGATCATGAGCGTGCGCACGAGCTTGACCACGACGGCGAAGCCGAGCGCCGACGTCGCGAACAGGCTCGCGGCGGCGACGACCGAGCTCGTGTCGTTCACTGCGGTGCCCGCGAACAGCCCGAACGCGTGGGTGCTCATCCCGAGCGCGTGGCCGATCAGCGGGAAGACCAGCACGGCGACCGCGTTGAACAGGAAGATGGTCGAGACGGCATAGGCGATCTCCGAACTGGCGGCGCCGATGATCGGCGACACGGCGGCGATCGCGGATGCACCGCAGATTCCGGTGCCGACGCCGATGAGCGTGCGCTCGCGACGCGGGATGCGGAGAGCACGACCGATGCCCCACGCCGCGAGGAGGCACACGGCGAGAGTGGAGAGCATCACCGGCAGCGACTGCAGTCCGACCACGAGCACGCTGGAGAGGGAGAGCTGCACGCCGAGGAGCACGACCGCGATCTGCAGCACGAACTTCGACGAGAACGTCACCCCCGCGGCGAACCGGCCGCCCGGTCGGCGGATGAGGCTGACGACGACCCCGATCAGGAGCGCGGGAAGCGCGCTGCCGACAGCGGGAACGATACGGGAGACGCCGGTGGCCGCGAGGGCGATGAGGAGGGTCAGGGCGAGACCGGGCGCCACGGCCCCGGCGCGGGCGCCGGCCCGGCTCGGCAGGGTCAGGAGGGGTGAGAGTTCCATGCTTCGACGCTCTCGCGTCCGCTCACCCGTGACCAGCCGGACATCCTTGTCGCGCCACAAGCAGAACTTGTGACGCGACGTGCTCAGCGCCCCGTGCCGACCGCCTCGCGCGACCCGAGGGATGCGCCGGCGACCCAGGTGCGGTAGCCGCCGTCGAGGTTGACGACGTCGCGGCCGTACTGGGTGAGGATGCGCGCGGCCGTGTGGCCGCGCTGGCCGACCTGGCAGTGCACCACGAGAGGCCCGTCCGGCAGCTCCGCGACCCGGTCGCGGAGGTCGTCGACCGGTATGTTCACGGCGCCGGGGATGGCGCCTGCGGCGAATTCGCCGGGGGTGCGCACGTCGACGAGCGTCGACCCCGCCGCCAGTGCCGCGTCGAGTTCGTGCCACTGGATGCTGCGCGTCGCGCCGGTGCGGAGGTTGTCGGCGACGTAGCCGAGCTGGTTGACCGGGTCCTTCGCGGAGCCGAACTGCGGGGCGTAGGCCAGCTCGAGGCGTGCGAGGCCGGAGGCGGTGATCCCGCCGGTCATGGCGACCGCGATCACGTCGATGCGCTTGTCGACGCCCTCCCCGCCGACGATCTGTGCACCGAGGATCGCATCCGACCCCGGGTCTACGAGCAGCTTCGTCGACATCGGCTGGGCGCCCGGGTAGTAGGTGGCGTGCGAGGCGGGGTGGGTGTGGATGACGCGATGCGCGCGGCCCGCGGCGACCAGCTGCCGCTCGCTCCAGCCGACCTTCGCGGCGACCGTGTCGAAGACCTTCACGATCGCGGTTCCGAGCGCCGGGGTGTTGTGCTCCTGACGGCCGGCGATGACGTCGGCGACGGAGCGACCGTGGCGGTTGGCCAGGCCCGCCATCGTGACCAGCGTCTCCGACCCGGAGAGGGCGTCGATCTTCTCGACGCCGTCGCCGACGGCGAAGATGTGCGGATCGCTGGTGCGGTTGGAGTCGTCCACGGCGATCCCGCCGGTCGGCCCGATCCGGAGCCCGGCGGAACGGGCCAGATCGACGCTGGGCACGACCCCGGACGCGTCGACGATGAAGTCGGGCCGCAGCGTCGCGCCGTCGCTGAGCAGCACGGCGCCCGCGGAGACCTCGTCGATGGTGACGGAGGTGCGCACGTCGACGCCGTGGCTGCGCAGCTGCGCCTGCAGCGGCGCCACCATCTCCGCATCGAGCGGGGTGAGGATCTGCGCCGACCGCTGGATGAGGGTCACATGGATGCCGCGTCGCACCAGGTTCTCGACGGCCTCCAGTCCGATGAACCCGCCACCGACGACCAGCGCCGACGGGTGGTCCGCCGCGGCGTCCACCAGCGCGCCGATCGCATCCACGTCTTCGACCGTCCGCAGCGTGTGGGTGGGGATGCCGGGGTGCCCTGCCGCCTCTCGCGCGGTCGCACCGACGGCGAGGATCAGCTCGTCGTAGCTCTCGACGAAGGTGTCGCCCGCAGCGAGGTCGAGCACCGACACCGTGCGGGCGACCGGGTCGACGCCGATCACCTCGTGCCCGGTGCGCACGTCCAGCCGGAAACGCGCGGCGAGCGACTGCGGCGTCTGCAGCAGCAGCGACGAGCGGTCCGTGATGACCCCGCCGACGTAGTAGGGCAGCCCGCAGTTCGCGTAGGAGACATAGGGGCCGCGCTCGAACACGACGATCTCCGCCGACTCGTCGAGCCTGCGCAGCCGGGTCGCTGCAGACATCCCTCCGGCGACTCCGCCGACGATCACGGTCTTCATGCTGCGTACCTCCTGGGGCCGTTTGGTATACCCTCCCCCGTATCGTACTATACGGAGGGGGGTATAACGAATCGGCCCCGCACCATCCATCGAGAAGGAGAGTCCCACCCCATGTGCTACCCCGCCACCTGCAAAGTCTGCGGAAAGACCACCTGGAGCGGCTGCGGCCAGCACATCGCCGACGTCCGCCGCCGCGTCCCCGCGAACCAGTGGTGCAACGGAAACCACACCGACGCCGAGAAGGCAGCCGCCTCCGGCGGCGGGTTCTTCGGCCGGCTCTTCGGGCGTGGCTGACATGGCCCGAACAGATACCCTGGCGGGTACCGACACCGGCTCGCCCGCGCCGGACGCATTGAGAGAGAAGACCACCGTGGCCGCGACCCCCGCCGACATCAAGCCCGTGCTCAACCGTCTGCGCCGCGCGCAGGGACAGCTGAACGCGGTCATCGCCGCCGTCGAGAACGGCGGCAAGTGCCGGGACGTCGTCATCCAGCTCGCCGCCGTCTCGAGCGCACTCGACAAGGCCGGTTTCCAGATCATCTCGACGGCGATGCAGAAGTGCATCACCGACCCCGACGACGACACCGACCCGATGACGGTCGACGAGCTTCAGAAGCTCTTCATGACCCTGGCCTGACCCGCCGGGGCGGCCCCGCTCGCGGTCAGACCACGAGCGACGCCGCGTCGGTCACCACCGTGCCGGTCACGATCGGCGTCAGGTCGACCTCGCGTCCGTCGATGCGGAAGGAGTAGCGGCCGGTCTGCTCGATCACGGAGGTCTCCTCCATGTACGCGATCAGCTGCTCCCGCTCCTGCGCGCTCAGCCAGGCGATCGGGTCGGAGGTCGAGCGGAACTCCAGGATTGCCGCGGTGTCGCGCAGCGCCTGGCGCTCGCCGTCGTCGAGCAGGCTGCGGGCGCTGCGGAAGTAGACGGCGTCCGGGTCGACCTCGTAGAGGCGCTTCATCCAGGCACGGTTGATCGAGGCGACGATGGAGTTGCGAGCGCCGACGCCCGACGGGTCGCCGGGCCGCTCGGCGTTGTCCCAGAAGGCCCCGACGTCCGGTCCGACGCGGGCGCCGTCGAAGACGCCGACGCTCGGGATCATCGGCACGCCGCATCCCAGCAGGTACACCGAGTCGCCGACGACCGAGCGGATGTGCTGCACGGCCTCGCGGTAGACGGCCTCCCGGTGCAGCGGGATGCTGCGCTTGCCCGTCACGGCCCCGGCGTACATGAAGTCGAGCTTGAGGTAGCGGTAACCCCAGCCGACGACGGTCTCGAAGACCTCGCGCAGGTGGTCCTTGACCTCGTCCTGAGTGGTGTCGAGCGAGTGGTAGTGCGAGCCCCAGTTGTAGCCGGTGATGAGGGGCCGGCCGTCGTCGTCCTGCACGAGCAGGTCGGGACGGGTGCGGGCGAGCTCCGAACCGGGCAGGGCGATCAGCGGCGCGAGCCACAGGCCGGGCGTGAAGCCGGCGTCGGCGATGGTGCGCGCGGTGACGGCCATGCCGGAGGGGAACTTGGGGCCCGCGACCCAGTCGCCGACGATCGGCTCCCAGCCGTCGTCGAGCTGGAAGACGTCGAACGGGTAGCCGGCGAGGTCGGAGACGGTGCGGGCGACGAGCTCCTCGTCGATCCCCTCGAAGTAGGAGTACCAGCTGCTCCACACGGTGCCGGCGCTTCCGGTGCGGCGGCCGAGCCGCTCCGACACCAGGTCGGCGTAGTCGGCGAACACCTGCCGTTCGGGGCCGTAGGCCACGAACCAGTCGGCGGTGTGCTCCTCCGCCCGGCCCCAGAGCACGTTGCGGTCCGCCCCGACGCGGGGCGAGCCGACACCCAGGGCGCCGAGAAGGAGCACGTCGCCGTCGGTGCCGGCGATCGCTCCGACCGCCGCTCCGGAGTGGGCGTGCGGCGTCTCGTTGGCGGCGTCGTCGGCGGTCAGCAGCCGGTTCGGGCTGTCCTTGATCCCGATGGTCTCGCCGTCGGTGCGCGCCCAGCCGGAGGGGCTCCACGAGTTCCAGCCGTGCCGGTAGAACTCCGTGTCGCCGAAGGGGTGCAGGAGCGCGACCGGGCCGGCCGGCACGACGAACCCGCCGGGCACCGGCGAGGGCACCCTCGGGAGGTTGGCGGGGATGCGGAGTCCGTCGAAGTCGAAGGTGTGCAGCATGCTGAGCTTTCTGGGTGGGGCCGTCAGGCCGGGTGGAGGGGGCGGGGGCGGCGCGCGGCCGCCCCCGCCCGTCGGCTACTTGAAGAGCGCGTTGACCTGGTCGTTCGCCTTACCCAGCGCGGACTTCGCGTCCTGCTGGCCGAGGGCGACGCTCTGGATCGCGTCCTGGACGATCTGGCTGATCTCCGTGCCGTGGTAGCTGATCGGGATGATGAAGGTGCCGTCCTTGGCCTTCTGCTCGTCGAGGAAGACCTGGGCGTTCAGGCCGTCCTTCTCGCGCACCTGGGCCGACTTCTCCGACGCCTCCTTGATGGCGGGGAAGACCACGCCGGTGGCGGCCACCGTGTTCTGGCAGTCGGCGGAGGCGAGGTACTTGACCCACTTCCAGGCCTCGTCCTTGTGCTTGCTCCCGGCGTAGATCGCGTCGGACAGGCCGTTGATGGCCGACTTTCGGCCCTCGGGCCCGATCGGCAGCGGCGCGAAGCCGAACTGGTCGGTCTTGCCCTTGTACGCGGAGAGGTTGAACGAGCCGAGCGTCGTCAGCGCGCCGCCGTTGTTCGCGAGCACCTCGGAGCGGGCCAGCGTCGACTGCACGTCGAGCTTGGGCGCGTAGCCCTTGTCGGAGAGGTCGGCCAGCCACTGCACGGTCTTGGCGAGCTTCGGGTCGCTGTAGTTGAACTTGGTGCCGAACGGGTTCTTATCGGCGTAGGTCCAGCCGGTGGATGCTGCGAAGTTGCCCCAGCCGTTCTGGCCCTGCGAGCCGTCCGCCCACTCGGGCAGGAAGCCGTAGACCTTCACGTTGTTCTTGTCGAAGGCCGGGTCGAGACCGTTGTGGCCGTTCTTGTCGACCGTCAGCTTGGCGATCGTCTGCTCGAAGGTGCCGCCGTCGTTCGGGTTCCAGGTGAGGTCGGCGAGCGACGCCTCGTCGATGCCGGCCGCCTTCAGGTCGGCCTTGTTGTAGACCAGGCCCATCGTGTCCCAGTCCTTCGGCAGGCCGTAGCGGGCGTCGCCCACCTTCCACAGGTCGGCGAGGCCGTCGACGTACTGGCTCAGATCGACCTTGTCCTTCTCGACCATGGGCTGGATGTCGACGATCTGCTTGTCCTGCACGAACTGCGGGTAGTACGACGCCTGGTCGACCCAGACGTCGGGGGCGCTGCCCGCGGCGATCTGCGTGGACAGGTTGGTCCAGTACTGACCCCAGGCCGCCTGCGAGATCTTGATGGTGATGTTCGGGTTCTCCTTGGCGAACTGCTGGGCGCACTGCTGGTAGGCCGGCACCTGGGTGTCGTCCCACATCCAGTACTGCAGGGTCACCTTCTCGTTCCCGCCGGATCCGGCGGACGAGCACGCCGTGAGCCCGGCGAGCAGTGCGGCGGCGGCAGCGATGGCGGCGACGCGACGGAGCTTTCTCATTCGATTTCTCTCTCTGTGTGGATGGTGCTCGGGTGGGGAGGGGTTACTTGATGCCGGTGAAGTTGAGCGATTCGACGATCCGGCGGCCGAGGAAGATCAGGAGGATGAGCACGGGGATGACCGACAGCGTCGAGCCGGCCATGAGCCCGGTCCAGTCGGGTTGCGTGTTGGGCGACTGCTGCAGGTACACGCCGAGCGCGACGGTCATGGTCCGGACGCTCTCGTCGCGGCCGATCAGCAGCGGCCAGAGGTAGTCCTTCCACGCCCAGACGACCGTGATGAGCCCGATCGTGATGAGCGGGCCCCGGCTCATCGGGAGGGCGACCCGCCAGAACACCCGGATCTTCCCTGCGCCGTCGAGCATGGCCGCCTCTTCCACATCCACCGGGATGTTGAGGAAGAACTGACGGAGGAAGAACAGCGCGAACGGCGTCATCAGCAGGCTCGGCGCGACCATCCCGAACACGTTGTTGAGCAGCCCCAGGTCGCGCACGAGCACGAAGTTGGGCAGCAGCGTGAAGATGCCGGGCACCATGAGCGCCGCGATGAGCACGGCGAAGAGGACGTTGCGGCCGGGGAACCGCAGCCGGGCGAAGGCGTAGCCGCCCATGGCGCAGAACAGCGTCTGGAAGAAGCCGATCAGGGAGCAGTAGACGATCGAGTTCCAGAGGTAGAGGAGGAAGTTGATCGAGGCTCCCGAGCCGCCGGCGGCCTGGTCCTCCGCGGGACTCAGGAAGCCGAGCACGCGCGCGAAGTTGATCAGGGTCGGGCTGCCCGGGAAGAACGATCCCGAGTCCTTGATCACGTCGGCGGCGGGCGTCAGCGCGGTCTTCAGCATCCAGTAGAAGGGGAACAGCGTCAGCACGAGCGAGACGATCAGCACCGTCCAGCCGAGCGCGCGGCCGATCGAGAAGCGGCGCCGGGTGGTGACGCGCACGGGGACGGGCGGCGTCGCGGTCTCGGCGGAGAGGACGGGCGTTGCGGGTTGTGTCATGGTCATGGCGATGTCCTAGGCGAGCTGGGATTCGGAGGCGCGGAGGAGCCGGAGCTGCACGGCGGTGAGCACGCCGAGGATGACCACGAGGACGATGGCCATGGTGGCGGCGTAGCCCATGTGGAAGAAGGTGAACGCCTGTTGGTAGATGTAGTAGTAGATGACCCGTGTGGCGTTCACCGGGCCGCCCTTGGTGGTGACCGCGACCGTGTCGAAGATCTGGAACGAGCCGATCAGCGACACCACGAGCACCAACGCCATCACCGGCCGCAGCAGCGGGAGCGTGATGCGGGTGAACAGCCTCCACTCGCCCGCGCCGTCGAGCGAGGCGCTCTCGTACAGGTCGGCCGGGATCTGCAGCATCCCCGCGTAGAACAGCAGCGCGGTGTAGCCGGTGAAGGCCCACGTGTTCACGATCGAGATCGTGGGGATGCCGAGGGCCGGGTTGGTGAAGAAGCCGACCGCCGGCAGGCCCATGGAGGTGATGAGGTGGTTCACGAAGCCGAGGTTGGTGTCGAGCAGCCAGAGCCAGACGAGGCCGACCGTGACGTTCGGGACGAGCCACGGCAGCAGCAGGGTGGTGCGCAGCATCACCGACCGGGTGAGGCGGTGCATGAGCGCGGCGAGGAGCAGCGCGAGCGCGGTCTGCGTCGTCACGTTGACGATCACGTAGTAGAGGGTGACGCCCATCGAGTTCCAGAACTCCTTGTCCTGGAGCACGGCGGCGTAGTTCTTGACGCCGACGAAGGTCGGGTCGCCGAGCAGGCTGTAGTCGGTGAACGACCACCACACGCCGCGGACCGTCGGGTACAGGTAGAAGACCGCGAACCCGATCAGGACCGGCGCGATGAAGAGCCAGGCGACCCTGCGGTCGTCCCGCCGGCGGCGGCGCGGCACTGCGCCGGTGCCGCGGGCGGCTCTCGGGAGGAGGGCTGTCATGGCATCCTCTCGGCGCCGCGGGCGTGCTGCCGTCCTTGGCGCAGTAGGGGTGGATCGATCCGTGAGCGATTCGCGGATCGTTGGGCGGCCCATCCGCGGTAAAGTCGGGTGGACGGCTTAATTATGCAAGTTGCCGTTATAAAGCGCAAGAGTGAGGATGACATGGCACGAGAGGCCCTTATCCCCGGTGTCGAACCGGCCGTCGGCAGCCGCTCCCTGCTGCGGCGGATGAACTCGTGGGGCATCCTGCGCGCGGTGCTGGAGCGTCCGCAGACGATGCGCGACCTCGCCGCCGACTCCGGGCTCTCGCGCACCGCGATCGACGCGATCATCAGCGACCTGATGGAGGCCGGCTGGGTCGCAGCGGCGGACAGCGCGCCCGCGGGCCGCCTGGGGCGCCCGGCCGCGACGTACCGCCCGGCGCCCGGGCTCGGGCACTTCCTCTCGCTCGACATCGGCGCTAACCACATCTTCGCCGTGGTCACCGACCTCACCGGCCACGTCCGAGGGGAGCGCACGGCGGCCACCGCAGAGTCCGACGCCGCCGCGACGCGCATCGACTCCGCGCTGCGGGTCGGCGACGAGTTGCTCGCGTCGCTGGGGCTCGGCCGGGAGGACCTCTGGGCGGTCACCATCGGCTCCCCCGGCGCGATCAGCACCGCGGGAGAAGTGCTGCACTTCGGCGGCACCGGCATGCCGGGGTGGATCGGGCTCGACCTGCGCGAGCGGTTCCGCCGCGAGTACGACGCGGCGGTGCTGGTGGAGGGCGATGTCGCGCTCGGCGCGCAGGCGGAGCTCGCGATCGGCGCCGCCCGCGGCCACACCGACGTGGTCTACATCCTGTGCGGCGCGCGCACGAGCGGCGCCTCGATCGTGAACGGACGCGTGCACCGCGGCGTGCACGGCGCGGCCGGCATCGTCGGCGAGATGCCGGAGCTGCGCTGGGCCGAGCTCAACGAGCGCTACGGGCAGGCCGTGCTGGAGACCCCGCGCCCCAGCCGCGAGGAGATCTTCGAGCGCGCACGCACGGGCGACCCGGCGGCGGCGGAGGCCGTGCGCGAGTTCGCCGACGACCTGGCGACGGGGGCCGCGGCGATGACGCTGGCGATCGATCCGGAGTTGCTCGTGATCGGCGGCGGCAGCTCGCCGAGCGCCGACGTCTTCCTCCCCCGGTTCGAGGAGTCGCTGCGCGGCATCGTGCCGCTCGCGCCGACGGTGGTCGCCTCCACGCTCGGCTCGGAGGCCGTGGCGATGGGCGGCATCAGCCTCGCGTCCGACCGCCTCGCGGCGGTGCTGGACGGCGCCGTCCGAGAGCGGGAGTCGTTCCCGGACCCGGCCGAGACGCGGGCCCTGCTGCGCGGCTGACGGCGTCGGCCCCGGAGCCGCTGCGGGTCCCCGGGGCCGCCGTCTCAGCGGGTCATCCGGTGATGACCCGGTCGATGTCGGGCGCCCAGTCCGACGGGTTGGCGATCGTGATCGTGTGCGTCCCGGACGGGAGCGCCAGGTTCACCGTCACCGTGCCGACCGTGTTCCAGTCGGCGGTGGCCGGGAACGCGACCGAGGTCGCCGTGCCGCCGTCGACCTTCACCGTGGCGTTCCGCGCCACGGCCGAGGCGTAGGCGATGCGGAAGCTGGAGAAGCCTCCCGCGACGCCGTTCACGGTGAGCGTCGCCCCGTTGCCGAGGTAGCCGACCTTCGAGCCGCCCGAGCATCCCGAGCAGGAGGCCACGACGGCGGTGCCGGTCAGCGTGTTCGCGGGCGCCTCCGCCTCGTAGCTCGCGCCCGTCGCCCCGGTCGACACCGTGGTCGTGCCGAGCGTGAGCCAGCCCGACTTCACGGTGTCTTGCGCCGCGTTAGCGAACCGGATGGGCGCGCCGCCCGAGAGCGGGTTGGTCACCTGGGCGAGCAGCCGGTAGCTGCCGTTCGCGACGCCGGAGGTCGCGAACGTCCCCGTAAACTGCTTCGACGCGTCGCTGGCGATGTCGGAGACGTGCCACGACGTGGTCGACTGCTTGACGATCGTTCCCGAGCCGTCGACCAGCGCGAGCGTGATCGGCCAAGAGTAGTAGAACGGCGCGATCCCGACGTTGGAGATCGTGATGCCGACCGACGCGCTGCTGCCGGTGGCGATGGTGGTGGGCACCAGCGCCTCCGTCGCACGGAACGAGTAGCCCATCGACTGCGCGCCGGCGAGGGCGCGCGGCTTGTCGGAGGCGGAGTAGCCGGTCTGGAACGCGTAGTGGTTCAGCAGCCAGCTCACGTGCGTCTGGCTGACGCTCCCGGGGAAGTCGTTGTCCCCGCCGTCCTCGATGACCGGGCAGCCGGAGGTGCTGAAGATGCACGACTGGAGCTCCGGCCGAAGTTCGCCGCCGATGGACTGCGTCTGCCACTTGTTCGTCGCACCCGCGGCGGCCATGTTGTCCATGAAGTGCCAGCCCAGCGAGCTGGTCTTGGTCTCCAGGGCGAAGGAGTCGTCGTGGTAGCCGATCGGCAGCGAGGCGTTCTGGGTGTTCGGCTGCCGCACCTCGAGCTTCGTGGTGTGGAACGCGTTCACGAAGTCGTTCAGGATCTGCGCCTGCGTCGCACTGGATGCGAACCAGTCGGGCTGGCCGTTGGTCCCGTTGTACGGGTAGGTGTGCCACTCGCCCCAGAACCCGAGCAGCCCCGCCTGCACGAAGCCGACGCGGGCGTCGCCGTCGTACCGGGCGCCGAGCGCGGCGATGAACTGGTCCATCGCCGTCCGGAGGTTGGGGTCGTCGTAGTTCGGCGAGACGCTGACGCCGTTGTTGCCGTAGTCGTTGTAGGAGTGGGTCGTCAGGCCGCCGTTGATCAGGTACTGAGGGATGCCGCTCGGCTTGGTCGGATAGTCGAGGTAGAAACGGAACGCGGTCTGGTGGCCGCGCGACGCGATGTCGTTCAGGACGCTGTCGACCTGCGACCAGTTGAAGGTGTTGGGCCCGCTCATGACGGCGTTGACGGGGAAGTACGCCCACTCCATCGTGTACGGGAAGGTCGAATACGACCCTTGGTACGGGATGAAGCCCTTGAGCGGGTTGGATTGCGGCTCGGACCCCGCGGCGAGCGCGGTCCAGCCCGGTGTGGCGGCGGCGGAGGGTGGCGCCGACGCGGCCCCGAGCGCGGGCGCGGCGACGGCCGCGGCGGCGAGGGCGAGCGAGGCGACCATCGCCTGGATGATCCTCTTCATAGTGTTCCTCTCTGAACGCAGATGAGCGGTGGCATAATTCTGCAACTTGCAGTAATAAAGCACAACCGCCGATCGACGGGACTTTGGCCCCGCCCTGCTCCCGGCCCGCGCGCCTACGCTTCCTCTGCACCCGTGACGACGGGACGCGCAGCGAAGGGCGGTGCAGCATGCAGGCGCACGTCGGAGACTTCTTGATCATCGCCTCCAACCACCTCGAAGGGCCGGCGCGGGTCGGCCTGATCCAGGAGGTGCACGGCGAGGGCGGCGCTCCCCCATACCAGGTGCGGTGGGAGGACGACGAGCGGACCACGCTCGTCTTCCCCGGACCCGACGCGCACATCGAGCACCGCGGCGACTCCGCCGCGGCATCGGGCGCCCACGGGCACTGACGTCGGGACGGCGGAGGAGGGCGCGACCATGGACGTCCTCCTCGACCTGCCCGTCACCGCGGCCGTGCTCGACCTGGACGGAGTGCTCACGCTCACCCGCGACCTGCACGCGCGCGCCTGGGCGGCGCTCTTCCAGGAGGAGCTGCCCCGGCTCGCGCCGGACGCGGCACCGTTCGCCCCGGCCGACTACGAGCGGTGGGTGGACGGGCGGAGCCGGGAGGACGGCATCCGGACCTTCCTCGCCTCCCGCGGCGTCGTCGGCGAGCGCTCTCCTGCGGCGCTGGTCGCCCGGCTGGCGGAGAGGAAGCAACGGCTGTTCCAGGACCTGCTCGGGGGCTCCGACGGCATCCCGCTGGTCGCAGGGGCCGTGCCGTTCCTCACGGCGCTCGAGGCGGCCGGGATGCGGATCGCGGTGGCGACGGCGAGCCGCAACGCCCAGGCGATCCTCGACCGGACGCCGTTCCGGCCGTTCCTCGACGAGGTGGTCGACGGCGAGGTGGCCCGGGAGCTGGGGCTGGCATCCAAACCCGACCCCGCCCTGTTCCTCGAGGCGTGCCGGCGGCTCGGCGTGCGCGCGGGTGACGCCCTGCTCGTGGAGGACTCGGAGGCCGGCGTCCGCGCCGCGCGCGCCGGCGGGTTCGGTCTCGTGGTCGGCATCGCCCCGATGCCGCGCCGTGCGGCCGCCCTCCGCAGGGCCGGAGCGGACGCGGTGGTGGCCGACCTCGGCGCGCTCGGAGCGACCGCGTCCTCCCGCATCGTCCGCACCGGGGCGCCGGACAGCTGGGTGCTGGAGTTCACCGGCTACGACCCCGCCGAGGAGGGCACGAGGGAGAGCCTCTGCACACTGTCCAGCGGCTATCAGGCCGTGCGCGGCGCCGCCGAGGAGGCGACGGTGGACGGCATCCACCGGCCCGGCGCCTCGCTCGCCGGGGTGTACGACACCTCGGGCGACGATCCGGACGCCGACGACCGGCTGGTCGACGCTCCCAGCTGGCTGCCACTCCTCCTCCGCGTCGACGACGGGGAGTGGTTCCGCATCGACGACGCCGACGTCGTCGCCTTCCGGCAGGACCTGGACCTGCGCCAGGGAGTGCTCCGGCGCACGGTCGTCGCGCGCGACGAGCGTGGCCGCGAGAGCGTCATCCGGTTCCGCCGCATCGTGTCGCAGGGGGCGCCCCGGCTCGCCGCGGTGGAGGCCACCGTCACCGCGCGCGGCTGGAGCGGCCGGCTCACCGTCCGGTCCGGCATCGACGCCTCCCCCACCCGCACCGCCGCCGGCCGGCTGTCGGAGGTCTCCCCCGACACGCTGCTGTGCACGGTGGAGACGCCCGGCTCCGGCGTGCACATCGGGCTGGCGGTGCGGACTCGGGTGTTCCGCGACGGCGGCCCGGCGACGGAACCGCCGCAGCTCGTCCAGGACGGGCCCGCCCTCTTCCACGAGTTCACCGTCGACCTCGAGGACGGCCGGAGCGTCGCCGTCGAGAAGATCGCGTCGGTGAGCACGTCCCGCGACCGCGCCATCCGCTCTGCGGCCGAGGCCGCCCAGGGGACACTGGCCCGCGCACCACGGTTCGCGCGGCTGCTCGACGACCACGCCGAGGCGTGGGAACGGCTGTGGACCGACTTCGCCTGCGAGATCCGCCCGGAGGGCGAGGTCGACCTCGCCCTCCACCTGAACACGTTCCACCTGCTGCAGACCCTCGCGGGTGTGGACTCCGACCTCGACGCCGGTGTTCCCGCGCGCGGTCTCAGCGGCGACGGCTACGGCGGCCACGTCTTCTGGGACGAGCTCTTCGTCTACCCGGTGCTCACGCTCCGCCGGCCCGCCGTGACCCGCGCCCTGCTCGGCTACCGGCGGCGGAGGCTGCCGGCCGCCCGCGTCGCGGCGGCCGAGGCGGGGCACGCGGGCGCGTGCTTCCCCTGGCAGAGCGCGACGACCGGGGAGGACGTCACGCCCGACCGGCTGTTCAACCCGCTCACCGGATCGTGGATGCCCGACCACTCGCACCTGCAGCGGCACGTCGGCCTCGGCATCGCCTACAGCGTGTGGCAGTACTATCAGCTGACCGGCGACGCCGACTACCTCGCGGAGGAGGGCGCGGAGCTCATCGTCGACATCGCCCGCTACTTCGCCTCCCTCGCCGAGTGGGACGAGGCCTCCGGACGCTACTCGATCGCGGGGGTCATGGGGCCCGACGAGTTCCACGACGGGCCGCCGGAACATCCCGGCGCGGGCCTGACCGACAACGTGTACACGAACGTGATGACCGCCTGGGTGCTCCTGCGCGCGGTGGACACAGCGCGCATCCTGTCCGTGCGCCCTGACGCGTCCGCGTACGCGTCGCTCTCCTTCTCGGCCGGCGAGGTCGAGCGCTGGTCCCACATCGCCAAGCGGCTCAGGATCGTGTTCAACGCCGACGGCACGCTGTCGCAGTTCGCCGGGTACGACGGCCTGGCGACCCTCGATCTGGATGCGTACCGCGGCCGGTACCCGAACATCCAGCGCCTCGACCTGATCCTGAACGCGGAGGGTGACAGCACCGACCGCTACCAGGTCTCCAAGCAGCCGGACTCGCTCATGCTGCTGTACCTGTTCTCGGCCGAGGAGCTCCGCGAGCTGCTCAAGCACCTGGGGTACCCGCTCGACGCGGACGCCGTCGTGCGCACGGTCGAGCGGTACTCGCGCACCTCGACGTACGGGTCGACGCTCTCGAACGTGGTGCACTCGTGGCTGGAGGCCCGGCGCGACCGCAGCCGGTCGTGGGAGTTCCTGGAGCGGACTCTGCAGAGCGACCTCTCCGACATCCAGGGCGGGACGACGAAGCAGGGCATCCACCTGGCGGCGATGGCCGGCTCCGTCGACCTGCTGACCCGGTGCTACGCGGGCCTCGAGGCGCGGGCGGACATGCTCTGGTTCCACCCGCTGCTGCCCGCGGAACTCGACTCCCTCGCGTTCACGATCGTCTACCGCGGGCACCGGCTGGCGGTGACGATCACGCAGGACCTGCTGCGGATCGCCTCGGCGCCCGGGTTCGCGGACCCGGTCCGGATCGTCGTCGAGGGGCAGCCGGTACTCCTCCACACGGGCGAGACCCGCGAGCTGGAGCTGTGACGAGGCACCTCCATCCCGCCGAGGGACTTTCTGCCCTCCCCGCGGCAGTGGCCCCGCGGATTCACTCGACACGAACCGAACCCACCGCCTCCCAACCGAAGGTCGAGGAATGACATGAGCGTTCGAGCACGCGTCGTCCGTCTGGTCGCGCTGACCGCCGTGGCGGCCGCCGTCGCCGTCGGCATCGGCGGCGCCACCGCCGCCACCGCCCGGCTGGCCGTGAACGACGGCCCCGGACCGCACCTCTACAGCGGGACCTCCGTCGACGTCTCCGACACGGTCGACGGCGACGTCTACGCCGCCGCGCAGAGCGTCACCATCAGCGGCGACGTCACGGGCGACGTGATCGCGGCCGCGCAGACCATCACGATCACGGGGAGGGTGGACGGCAACCTCCGGCTCGCCGCCCAGACGGTGACCATCAACGGCGAGGTGACGCGCAGCGCCACCATCTTCGGCGCCGACCTCGTGGTCGCCCGCGACGGCCGGGTCGGGAAGGACATCGTCGCGACCGTGGCCACGGCAGGGATCTCCGGGGATGTCGGCCGCGACCTGCTGCTGAGCGTCGGCGACCTGCGGATCGACGGCACGGTCGGCGGGGACGTCACCTATTCGAGCAGCAAGACCGCGCGCATCGCCGACGGCGCCGTGTCCGGCACGGTGGACCACATCGAGCCGCAACCGGCGCAGCGGGTGGAGATCTCGCCGTGGGCGGTGGTGCTGGGCTGGGCGCTCGGGCTGCTGTACGCGCTCATCGCCCTAAGCCTCATCACGGTCGCCGCGGGCCTGCTCGTGCCGCGCTGGCTGCATCGCGTCACGGACGAGCTCATGCCGTCGCCCTGGCGGGCGCTGCTGGTCGGCTTCGTCGCCTCCATCGTGGTGCCGTTCGCGCTGCTCTTCCTGCTCGTGACGATCATCGGGGCGCCGCTGGCGCTGGCCGGGCTGCTGATCTGGATCGTGCTGACGCTCGCCACCTTCCTCGTGAGCTCCTACTACCTGGGACGGCTGGTGCTCCGTGGGCGGCCGCATCCGGTGCTCACGTCGTTCCTCGGCGGCATCATCCTGATCGCGGCGCTGCAGGTGCCGTGGCTGAACATCCTGGTCTGGCTCGCCATGGTGTTCTTCGGGCTGGGCGCCGAGCTGCTGCACCTGCGGCGGCTGCGGCCGTGGAGCCTGCCGCCCGCGCCGGAGCCGGTGATGGCAGAGCATGCGGCGGGACCGGTCGCGCCCGTGGCGCCTGCGCCGGGTGACGGCCCGCTCGTACCGTAGCGGTGGATGGCTCGTGCCGCATCAGCCCCCTGTTGCGGCACGAGCCGGTCGCCCTCTGGCGCGATCGTCCACCCCGCTTCGACCGCGGGTCCAGGTCGCGCGGGCGACCACCGGTCCGTCACCCCCCCCCCCCCCCCCCCCCGGGCCGAGACGGACCAGCGCCTCGCTGCACACCCATGGTGCGCCCGGCGATCGTCGCCCGGGAAGGGCTAAAGGCCCACGGCCGCGCGAGCCTCAGCCGGCGTGGCCCTGGACGAACCGCGACGCCGCGATGTCGATCAGCTCCGCGTCGGGGACGAGCGGCGGGATCGCCGGGTCGTCGGGCAGCTCGATCGTGGCCGACAGGCGCAGGTCGCGCGACGACGAACCGACCTCGATGCGGAACTCGCCGCCCTCCCGCCGCCACAGCCCCGTGCGCCCGTCGGGCCGCAGCGCCGCCGTGTCCCAGTAGGCGAAGTCGCGGTTCTCCAACGTGAAGGAGACGCGTGCCTCCTCCCCCGGCGCGAGGCGCACCTTCTCGAAGCCGCGCAGCTCGCGCACGGGACGGTGCACCTCGGCGTCCGGGTCGCCGACGTACAGTTGCACGACCTCGGCGCCGGCGCGGTCGCCGTCGTTGCGCACGACGGCGGAGACGGCGACGGTCCCAGCGTCCGCATCCACCACCTCCACCGCCAGGTCCCGGTAGGAGAAGGAGGTGTACGACAGGCCGTGGCCGAACGGGTAGCGCACGCCGCGCCGCAGCGCGTCGTACCAGCGGTACCCGATGAAGACGCCCTCGCCGTAGAGCACGGTCCCGCGCTCGCCGATCCAGTTCGGAAACCCGGGGGTGTCCTCGACGGCGAGCGGGAAGGTCTCCGCGGTCCGGCCCGAGGGATTCGTGCGGCCGAACAGCACGTCGGCCACGGCATGCCCGAGCCCTTGGCCGCCGAGCCACGCCTCCACGATCGCGTCCACGCGGTCGTGCCACGGGTCCATCGCGACCGGGGAGCCGTTGGACAGCACCACGATCAGGGAGGCGCCGGTGCGGTCCCGCACGTCGGCGAGGCGCGCGAGCAGCGCGACCTGGTCGGCGGGGAGGTCGAGGGAGTCCCGGTCGTTCGCCTCCTGCTCGTACGAGAGCGGGAGGCCGGCGAAGACCACGATGGTCTCCGCGCTCTCGGCGAGGTGCGCGGCCTCGTCGATCAGCCGCTCGGCGACGGGCGAGAGCGGCCCGCGTCCGGCGCGCTGCACCGCCTCGGCGAGCTGCAGCTCCTTCGCCAGGGTGGCGGAGCGGCGGGCGACGTTCGGACGGGACTCGTCGTGCCCGATCCCGTGCGCGGCGAGGATGGCGAGGTTGTCGTCCTGGTACGCGTTCCGTGTGGCGTAGACATAGCCGGGCGCATACGCGATGCGCTCGCCTGCGATGGCCCGGAGGGCGTAGAGAGGCGCATCGACCCGCGTCGGGTCCACGCCGGAGGAGCCGCCGCCCTGGATGCGGGCGCGCTCGGCGAACGCACCGATCACGGCGATCGCGCCGCCGTCCGTCTCGGCCAGCGGCAGTGCCGGCGCACCCCGTCCTGCCACCGGCTCGTTGCGCAGCAGCGTGATGCAGGCCGCGGCGGCCTCCCGGGCGAGCGCGTGGTGATCGTCGGCGCGCAGCAGCCGCAGCTGCTCGGCGGTCAGCCGGTCGCCCGCCTGATGACCGAGCGCCATCACCGGTCCGTCGACCAGGTCCGGGCCCGGGTAGGCGCGGGCGACGAGGGTCAGCACCCGGCGGGCCGCGTCGTCGACCACGGACTCGTCGAGCAGCCCGGCGCGCACCGCGGCGACGACCTCCGCGTCCGTGCGGCCCTCCTCGCCTGGCATCTCCAGGTCGAGACCGGCGCGCAGCGCCGCGACCCGGTCGTGCACCGCGTTCCAGTCGGAGACCACCGCGCCGCGGAAGCCCCAGTCCTCCCGCAGCACCTCGGTCAGCAGCCAGCGGTTCTGCGACGCATGGACGCCGAGCAGCCGGTTGTAGGAGCACATCACCGTCCACGGATCGGCCTTCGCGACCACGCGCTCGAACGCGGAGAGGTAGGTCTCGCGCAGCGTCCGCTCGTCGGCGACGACCGAGATGCGGGTGCGCTCGATCTCCTGGTTGTTCGCGGCGAAGTGCTTGAGCGAGGTGCCGACGCCGGTCGACTGGACGCCCTGGACGTACGCGGCGCCGAGCTCGCCCGAGTGCAGCGGGTCCTCGGAGAAGTACTCGAAGTTCCGTCCGCACAGCGGCGAGCGCTTCATGTTGACGCCGGGACCGAGCACGACCTGCACGCCCTCCGCGCGGGCCTCCTCGCCGATGGCCGCGCCGACCCGGCGCATCAGGTCGCGGTCCCAGGACGCGCCCATCGCGGAGGCCGTCGGGAACCCGGTGGCCGGCACCCAGACCATGTCGACCCCGGTCTCCTTGCGCAGGCCGTGCGGGCCGTCGCCCACCTCGACCGCCGGGACGGGGGCGGCGAGCCCCGGCCGGTCGATCGCCTGCGTGAACCAGTCGTCGACGCCGGAGAGCAGCGACGCCTTCTCCTCCAGCGTCAACGCCGCGAGGGTCGCCTCGACGTCGAACGGCGGCACGGCCGGCTGCCCGCTCACAGCGCGGTCTGCAGCAGGCCGGCGGCGGCGCGGTCCACCAGGAAGCGGGGGGACGAGCACTGGGTGAAGATGGTCGCGGGCCAGTCCGGCTCGTACGCCTCGGCGGCCGCGAGCCGGCGCACGGTCGACTGCTTGTGCTCGCCGGTGACGACCATGATGACCGCGCGGGACAGCTCCCGGATGGTGCGGATGCCCACCGTCACGCCGTAGCGGGGCGCCTCGTCGAGGCTTCGCAGGCTCGGGAAGGTGCCGAGGTTGTCGCGCCGGGTGTCGTCGCCCAGCGTCACGACCCGCGTCACCGTGTCGGCCGCGGCGCCGACGGGGTTCAGCGCGACGTGGCCGTCGGACGCGCCGGAGGCGAGCAGGAACAGGTCGATCCCTCCGGCCTCCTCGAGCGCACGGTCGTAGTCGCCGTCTGCCGCGCGCGGGTCCGGCGCCCACAGGTTCTCCTCCGGGATGCGGTGCCCGGGAAAGGCCACGGCGTTCAGCCGGTCCAGGATGTCGCGCCGCCCGAAGCCGACGCAGCTGTGCGGCAGCGCCGGGTCGACCGGACGGAAGCCGTCGGCGGTCTGCTCCACGTACTCGTCCATCAGCGCGACGACCACCCGGCTGAGGTCGAGCCCGCGCTCCGCCACGATCGCGGCGAGCTGCTCGTACGTGGTCTGCGGGCTGCGGCCGCTCGGACAGCCGAGGACGAACCTCCGGCCCGCAGCGGAGGCCGCCTCGATCGCGTCGGCGATCTGCACGGCGGCCGCACGGCCGACGTCGTCCGGGGTGTCGAGGATTTCAGGCGCGATGCGCATCGGGACTCCTTGTCTGGGATGAGGGGCCGGCAGGAGGGACGGGTCGTGCCCGTTCACTCCTTGATCGCGCCGTTGAGCACGCCGCTGATGAAGTGGCGCTGGAAGAACGCGTAGAGCAGGAGCACCGGCACGGCGACGATGAGCGAACCGGCCGCGAGCAGGTTCACGTCGAGCGTGTTCTTGCCCTGGAAGACGCCGAGCGCCAGCGTCGCGGGCTGGATCGCCGGGTCGGCGATGAAGACCAGCGACAGGAAGAAGTCGTTCCACGTCCACATGAAGGACAGCAGCGCGAGCGTCAGCACGGCCGGCCGGGAGATCGGGAGCAGCACCTGCCAGAGGATGCGCCACGACCGCGCGCCGTCCATCTCGGCCGCCTCGATCAGGGACGGCGGGACCGCGCGGAAGGTCGCCCGCATCCAGAACGCCCCGAAGGGCACGCCCATCCCGATCTGGATCATGATGAGGCCCAGCCAGGAGTTCGTCAGGCCCATGGCCTGGAACGTGTAGTACAGCGGGATGATGAACACCTCGGCCGAGATCATCAGGCCGAACAGGATGAGCGGGAACAGCACGCGCTGCCCCGCCACCCCGAGCACCCCGAAGGCGTAGCCGGAGAGCACGGCGAGGACGACCTGGCCGGCGACCGCGCCGACCGTGATGACGGCCGACGCGAGCATCGCGGGCCCGAAGGCGCCGGCGTTCCAGGCCGTCGCGAAGTTGCTCCACTGCGGGTGCAGGAGGTCGAGCTGTCCACTGCGGGCAGGGCTCAGCGCGGTGAAGAGGAACCACACCACGGGGAAGAGGACGAAGATCGAGACCAGGATCAGCACGGAGTGGTTCAGCACGCGCTCGGCGCGGGAGATCATGCGTTCTTCTCCTCGGAGAGTCGGGTGATGACGACGGCGACCACCAGGCAGACGATCGCCAGGATGATGCCGATCGCGGCGGCCATCCCGACGTCCGGGTTCAGGAACGCCTTGCGGTAGAGCAGCAGCGCGGGGGTCGTGGTGGAGCTGCCCGGGCCGCCCTGGGTCGTGACCCAGACCAGGTCGAACGCCCGCAGCGCCCCTGTGACGGTCAGCGTGAGTGCGACCGCCACCTGGCCCTTGAGGCTCGGCAGCGTGATGGAGAAGAACTCGCGGATCGGGCCGGCGCCGTCGATGCGGGCCTGCTCGAACAGCTCGTTCGGCACCGCGGCGACACCGGCGACGAAGAGGACCATGCACAGGCCCATCGCCGTCCAGGTGCCGATGACGCCCAGCGCCGGGAGTGCCCAGGTGAAGTCGCCGAGCCAGTTCTTGGCCAGGTCGCCGAGGCCGACGGCGCGCAGCGCCGAGTTGAGCGGCCCGTCCGGTCCGTAGATGCGCTTCCAGATCACCGCGACGACGACGCTCGTGAGCACCTGCGGCAGGAACAGCAGCCAGCGGTAGACGCCGCTCCCGGTCATCTTCCCGCGGCCGAGCAGGGCGGCCGACAGCAGGCCGAGCGCGATCGGGATGAGCGCGAAGAAGACGACCAGCACCAGCACGTGACCGAGCGACTCCAGCAGAGCCGGATCGGTGAAGAACGACACGTAGTTGCCGAGTCCCACCCACTGCGCGGCACTCACGCCGTCCCAGCTGTAGAAGGAGTAGTTGACGCTCTGCAGGATCGGCACGAGCACGACGAACCCGTAGAACAGCAGGGCGGGGGCGGCGAACGCGAGGCCGAGCCAGCGGCGCTTACGCGCCCGCGGCGACAGCGCCCGCGCACGGGACCGGGTCGCCCGGCCGCGCGCCGCCGGTGCAGCGGCCGAGGCCTCCGGCCGCTGCACCAGTTGAGAGGAGGACATCGGCTTCAGCCCTTCGTCCGCTTCGCCTGGAAGGCGTCGTAGTCCTGCTGGCCGGCGTCGGCGAGCTGCTTCGGCGTCACCTGGCCGGCGTACAGCTGCTGCAGCTGGCCGCCGATGGTGTCGAGCATCGTCGGCGTCGACCAGTCGAAGTAGGGCGTGTAGCCGTTGCTCTTGTCGAGCGACTGCTGGGCCGCGATCTCGGTCCCGAGCTCCGCGTTGCCGGACGGGATGGTGAGGTCGGAGTGAAGCAGCGGGAGGAAGCCGTGGTCGACCGCCGACTGCGCGGACGCCTTGCCCGCCATGAAGTCGAGGAAGGCGGCGGCGGCGTCCGGGTTCTTCGACTTGGACGAGATGGCCAGGTTGGCGGCGGAGGCGCCGGTGCCGACGACCTTCCCCCCATCGACCTGCGGCAGCTGCACGTAGCCGAACTCCTGGTTCTGCGCCTCCGAGAACGCCAGCGACCCGGTGTACTCGAAGCGGAAGGCGGCCTTGCCGGTGAGGAACTCGTTCTGCGCGTCGGCGTACTGGATGCCGGCGTAGTTCGGGGTGAACCAGCCCTCGTCCGCCCACTTCTTCACATCGGTCGCCGCCTGCACGATGCCGGTGTCGGTGATGGGGACGGTGCCGTTGGAGTAGACGAAGTCGCCGATCTTGTCGGCGGAGGCGTACAGGTTCTGCAGCGCGAACAGGATGGAGGTCGACGACCCCTTGTCCTGCGAGCCGTACGCGATCGGCACCTGGCCGGCCGCCTTGACCGCCGCCGCGTCCTTCTCGAAGTCGGCGAGCGTCTTCGGCACGGGCAGGCCCAGCTTGTCGAGCACGGTCTTGTTGTAATACAGGCCGATCAGCGACGACCGCGCGGCCGGCGTGGCGAACAGCGAGCCGGTGCCCATCTCCTTGCCGTCCGGGGTGAACTCGGTCTGGCGCGCGATGGTGTCGGGGAACTCCTTGTCCCAGCCGTACAGCTTCGAGTAGGCGTCGAGGTTCAGGATGCGGCCGCCCTTGGCGAGGGTGCCCATGGCCGACCAGCCGTTGTTGACCAGCGCGATGTCTGGCCCGTTCGGGTCCGCAAGGCGAAGGCCGACGGTGTTGTTGACCTGGCCCCAGTCCTGCGTCGTGCGCTTGATGGTGATGTTCGGGTGCTTCTTCTCGAACTCCTTGACGACGGAGTCCATCCACTTGCCCTCGTCGTTCTGCCAGAAGTCGAGGATCTTGAGGGTCACGTCCTTGCCGGAAACGTCTTTGGAGACGGGCCGGGACGATGCGTCCGCCGCCGTCGATCCACCCGGTGCGCACGCCGACAGGCCGAGGGCCAGTCCGGCCGCCAGAGCGACCGCTCCGACGATGTGACGCTTCTTCATTCGAGTCTCCCTTAACCCGTGCCGTGTGTTCACGCCGCGGTGCGACGCGGCCCCAACGCTATGCTTAAACAGCCCAGTGAGTCCACTTGGGGACGAATTAACAACCATTTCGCCAACTGGTACGCGAAAATCCGCGATCTCGCGCCCGGCTGGGTCGCTGAAGCAAGCGGACCAGTGCGCAATCTGGTTGTTAATTGCTCCGCAACTGGCATAACTGGGCTCCGGTTGACTAGCGTGAACGCGTCGCCGGAGCAGCCGACGGCCCGAACACACGAGGCGGAGCGAATGACGCGGTCGGCAGGCATCGACATCGGCGGGACCAAGACCCACATCGTGGTCGTCTCCGGCGACGCGGCCGACGCCTCCGCTCGCAGCGAGCTCGTCGTCCCGTCGGCCGGCTGGCGCACCGGGCTCGGCGACCCCGAGGCCGACGCCCGGGGGCTCAGCCGCCTGCTCGTCGACGCCTTCGGGCCGGGGATCCGCGGCGCCGCCGTCGCGATCGGCGCCCACGGCTGCGAGAACACCGAACAGTGCCACGACCTGGAGCGGGCGCTGCGGCGCCACCTCGACGGCCCCGTGCTCGTCGTCAACGACTCCGAGCTCATCCCGCCCGCCATGGGCGCCGCGCATGCCATCGGCGTCGTCGTCGGCACCGGGTCCATCGCCACCGCGCGAGACGCCGGCGGCGCTCTGGTGACCGCGGGAGGATGGGGGTGGATGCTCGGCGACGAGGGAAGCGCCGCGGGCCTGGTCCGGGAGGCGACCCGCGCCGTGCTGAACGGTCGCGACCGCGGCGAGCCCCTCGATGCGCTCGGCACCCGGCTGCTCGCGGCCTTCGCGGCGGACGACACCGACGAGCTCGCCCTCGCCGTCACCGAGGCGGGTTCGGCCGAGGCGCTGGGCGGCCGGGCGCCGGAGGTGTTCGCCGCGGCGGACGACGGCTCCGCCCTCGCCGCGGCCGTCATCCACGACGCCGGCGCCCACCTCGCCCGGCTGGTCGACCGGCTGATCCGGCGCGGCATCCATGCCGAGTCCGTCGTCGCCGGCGGCTCGGTGATCGAACGTCAGCCCCGCCTCCAGGAGGCCTTCCGCTCGTCGCTGGCGCACCTCCGCCCCGGCCTCCCCCTCAGCATCCTCGACCGGCCGCCCGTCGACGGCGCCGTCGCGCTTGCGCGCGGCCTCGCCGTCGGCGCGCACTGACCATCACCATCACGATCGGAGACATCCACCCCATGAAAGTCACCCTCATCGGCGCGGGAAGCCGCGAGTTCGCCGGCACCATCATCCGCGACCTCCTCCTCAGCAAGCCGATCGCCGCCACGGGCCTCGACATCGTGCTCATGGACATCGCGGCCGGCCCCCTCGCCGAGATGGAGGAGTACGCGCGCTCGGTCATCGGGCAGCTCGGCCACGCCGCGACGGTCTCCTCCACCACCGACCTCGAGCAGGCCGTGACCGGCGCCGACTTCGTGTTGACCGCCATCGAGGTGAACCGCTACCACTACTGGTCGCAGGACTTCGCGGTGCCGCGGAAGTACGGCTTCCGCCAGGTCTACGGCGAGAACGGAGGCCCCGGCGGCCTGTTCCACGCGCTGCGGCAGTTCGGCCCGCTGCTCGAGATCGCGCGCGCGATCGAGCGGCTCGCGCCCGACGCCCTGTTCATCAACTTCTCGAACCCCGAGCACAAGGTCTGCGAGGCGATCACACGCCTCACCGACGTGAAGGTGGTCGGACTCTGCCACGGCTACTTCCAGGGGGCCCGGCAGGTGTCGGCGCTGCTCGAGCGTCCGCTCGACGAGCTGGACCTCGCGGCGGCGGGCATCAACCACTTCACCTGGTTCCAGCGCATCCGCGACCGGGCGACCGGCGAAGACCTCTACCCGGTGCTGCGCGAGCGCGAGCACGCCGCCAACTGGGTGTCGGACTGGCACGAGGTGGGTCTGTCGCGCATCCTGTTCCGACGCTTCGGGCTGTGGCCCTCCCCGAGCGCCAACCACATCGGCGAGTACCTCTCCTGGGCCGACGACTACGTCCCGGCGCAGCTGCAGTACTTCCACGACCCCGCCGACGGCTCGCCCTGGCGCGAGGGCGCGGAGACGCCGGAGTGGTACTACGAGATCCGCTTCGCGGACACCGACCGCCCGTACCAGCCGGCGACGCACGCGCAGAAGTCGCTGCAGGACGCCCTGACGGACCGGCCGCTCGTCCCCTCGGAGGAGCTCGCCATCCCGATCATCGAGTGGGTCGCGTGCGGCGTCGAGCGCGACCTCCCCGCCGTCAACGTGCCCAACCGGGGCGCCATCCCCGACCTCCCGGACGACATGGTGGTGGAGGTCGCCGCCACGGTCCAGGACGGCCGGCTGGTGCCGGTCCCGGTGGAGCCGCTGCCGGAGGCCGTGTTCGCGATGGTGCGCCTGCAGGGCAGCATCCACAAGCTCCTCGTCGAGGCGTACGCGGAGCAGTCGAAGGCCAAGCTGTTGCAGGCCGTGCTGCTCGACCCGGTCGTCGACAACCACAACCGGGCCGTCGCGATGGTGGACGAGCTGCTCGAGCTGCAGAAGGACATCCTGCCCCCGCTGCGCTGACCGGGAGCGGCGCTGACCGGGAGCGGCGCTACTCCGCGCGGTACAGGTCCGCGTGGAAGCGGTAGGCGTCGCCGCGGTAGGTGTTCAGCCCGAGCAGCACAGGGGCCCCGGTGCGGTCGTAGGCGATCTCGCGCCCGACCAGCACCGGGCTCCCCGGCTGGATGCGCAGCAGCCCGGTGATCTCGGCACTGGCCGCCTCGGCCTGCACGCTGTAGGCGCTGCGGAAGATGCGCACGCCGCAGTGGTTCTGCAGACTCTCGTAGAGCGAGGCGTCGGTGAGGTCGACCTCCACCAGCGGCTTGGCGACGGCGAGCGGGATGACGTTCCGGTCCACGCAGATCGGCGTGGAGTTCATGCCGCGCAGCCGGACCAGTCCGAGCACCTCGGCCCCCGGGGCGATGCCGAGCTGACTGGCCTCGTCGAGCGTCGCCGACCGCACGGTCTTCTCCAGCACCTGCGCGGTGGGCGTGTGCCCGCGGTGGCGGGCCATCTCGGTGAAGCTCTCCAGCGTGCTCGGCGGCTCGCCGACGGTCGGGCTCGGCACGAACCAGCCGCGCTGCGGCGAGCGGGCCACCCGGCCCTGGCGTTCCAGATCCTCCAGCGCCATCCGCACGGTGCTGCGGCTGACGTGCAGGCTCTCGGCCAGCAGCCGCTCACCCGGAAGTTTGGTGCCCGGCTGGTAGATGCCGTGGTTGATGGCCATGCCCAGCTCGCGGGAGACGCGCGTGGTGATCGTGGGGGTCTTCACAGCAGACAACATACCAATCCCGCGGCGGAAGGCCGCTCAGGCCGCGGCTGGTACAACTGGGCTGCGTTCATCGGTCTCCCGGGCTTTACGCGCCTCCCCGCCGGGCTACCATCGACCTCGTCACCCCAGACCCCGGCGACGCAAGACCGTGCACGCCGTCAAGGGGGAAGGACATGCAGTACAGCCTCGCGTGGGCCGCGACCCATCCCGAGGACGCCGAGGAGCGCCTGGGCCGCACCTACCAGAACCTCGAACTCGGCACCGACGACCCCGACGGGTTCGCGGTGTCGGTCGCCGAGAGCGGCGACAAGACCGTCGCGCTCGCCCGCACCGACTGGACGGGGAGCGCGCACGCGCGGACGGACGGGAACAGTTTCTTCTCCATCGGCGACGTCTACGAGGGCCGCGTCGCGCTCACCGTCGCCGGAGAGGAGCTCGACTCCGCGGGCGTCGTCCTGCTCCCCCCGGTCGACATCCGGGCCCGCTGGGAGGCGTCTCATCGCTCCCGGGAGGTCCGCATCGAGCGCACAGCCATCGACGCGTTCGCCCGCGACCACCTCGGGGCCGCGGGGGCCGAGGTCGCCTTCTCGTCGCTCCGGCCGCTCAGCCCCGCTCACGAGCGGCTCTGGCGCTCGGTCGAACGGCACGTGCGGGAGGACATCGCCGCTCACGGCGACCTGCTGCACAACGACCTGGTCTGGGAGGCCGCGACGCGCCACCTGATCGGTACCCTCCTGACCGCGTTCCCGAACTCGACGCTCGGCCTCGAGCAGCCGACCGACGGCGCCCGCGCGCTGCCGGCGACGATCCGCCGTGCGATCGCGTACATGGAGGAGCACCTGAGCGAGCCGTTCTCGCTCGCCGACGTCGCGGACGCGGCCCGGCTCTCGCCGCGCGGCCTCCAGGACGCCTTCCAGCGCCTGCTCGGCCGCACACCCACCCAGCAGCTGCGGCTGCTCCGGCTGGAGGCGGCCCGCGCGGACCTGGTGGCGGCCGACCCGTCGGACGGGGACACGGTCCGCGAGATCGCCCACCGGTGGGGCTTCGTGCACGTCGCGCGCTTCTCGGCGGCCTACCGCGACCGCTACGGCGAGAACCCGCGGGAGACGCTGCAGCGCTGACGGCGGCGACCCGGTTGAAAACGCCTCGACGCAGGGGGACAGTGCGTGATGAACGTTCGAGACAGAGGCGGCCATAATGGAGGTGATGTCCGACGACGACGAGCGCTTCACGCAGGCGGTCCGCGAACTCCGCGCGACGCGCCATCGGACCGCGATCTCGGCCGGCTGTTCGTCGACCTGTTCCCGGTGAGCGGCACCGCGATCTCCACTCTGGGCGACCTCCTCGGGTCCGAGACTCTGTACGCCAGCGACCCGCTGGCCGCACGGCTCGACGAGCTGCAGTTCGACCTCGGCATCGGACCGTGCTGGGACGCGTTGAGGACCGCGCGTCCCGTGATCGAGCCCGACCTGGCCGCGCATCCCCGCTCCACCTGGCCGGTGTTCAGCGAGGCGGCGGCGGCCGACGGCGTGGGCTCGTCGTTCGCCTTCCCCATGCTCGTCGGCTCCCTGCAGGTGGGCGCCGTCGACATGTACTCGCGCCGGCCGATGACCCTGGACCGCGTTCAGACCCGGCAGGCGGCCTCCCTCGCCGACCTCGTCGGCCGGCTGGTGCTACGCCGCGCCCTGGTCCGCGCCGCCGTCGCGGACCCCGAGGAGCCGGAGAGCCCGTTCTCGCGGCGGCCCATCCACCAGGCCAGCGGGATGGTGCTCGCGCAGCTCGACATCAGCGCCGAGGACGCGCGACTGGTGATCCAGGGCCACGCCTTCGCCACCGGGCGGTCGATGATGGAGGTCTCCCGCGACGTCGTCGACGGCGCCCTCGACTTCTCGGCCGACACGACCGGGGAGGGGCGGACGCGATGACCGACACGCGCGAAGTCGAGCTCCTGCGGGCGTTCGCCGGCCTGGCCGACACGCTGGTGGCCGGCTACGACGTCGTCGACCTGATGCAGCGGCTGGTGGACACCTGCCGCGACCTACTCAACGTGACCGCCTCCGGTGTGCTGCTCGCCGACGAGGCGGGCGAGCTGGACCTGATGGCATCGACGAGCGAGGCGAGCCGCCTGGTCGAGATCTTCCAGATCAGCGCGTACTCCGGCCCCTGCATCGAGAGCTTCACCACCGGCAAGATGGTGTCGCTGCCCGACCTCGGCCTGACGCCGGAGCGCTGGAGCCTGTTCCGCGACAAGGCGATCGAAGAGGGCTTCGCGGCCATCCTCGCCATCCCGCTGCGGCTGCGCGAGACCACGATCGGGACCCTCAACCTGCTGCGCGACTCCCCCGGCGAGCTGCCCGAGACCGATCTGGTCGCGGCGCAGGCGTTCGCGGACGTCGCCACCATCGGTATCCTGCACCAGCGCACGCTGCACGAGAGCGAGACCATCCGCGAGCAGCTGCAGACCGCGCTGAACAGCCGGATCGTGATCGAGCAGGCGAAGGGCGTCGTCGCTCAGCTGCACCGCATCACCATCGACGACGCGTTCGCCGTCATGCGCGACCACGCCCGCCGCAACCAGGAGGGTCTCACCGCCGTGGCCGAGGCCATCGTGGCGCGGAGGCTCGTGCCTCCGCTGCCGCCGGGCATCCCGCGCCGCGGCTGACGCGAGCGAGTGGACCCGCCGGCGTTCAGGACGCCAGCGCGAGCTCCCGGAACCGGATGACCGACTCACCGTGCCGCCCGGCTCGGTCGTAGGCGGCACGGATCGGGTTCACCGCCCGGCCGTTCGGGAGGACCACCTCGAGCTCCGCGTGATCGCGGACCGCTGTGCGACGGGAGGCGAGGCTCCAGCGTCCCCCGTCGGTGCGCACCAGGATCTCGCCGATGAGGCAGCCGATGCTCTGCAGTGTGAACTCGTCGCCCACGAAACCGTCGCCGGCGTCCAGGTCGGTGAACAGACGCTCCACGTACTCCAGGTCCTCCGGCACGAAGGTCACGGTGTGCCCGTAGATGTCGCGGATCCCGCCCGCCATGGCACCCGCGAGCAGAGGGCCGACGGCGGGGTCGGGCCGCCGCCGGCCCGCTGCTCCGCGGACGGGCCGCGGCTCTCGGGGGGACCGGAACATGCGCCTACGGTAGGGCCGCGGGCGCGCGCACGGCGCGCCCCAATTCGAGTGCCCCCGGAGCGGGGCACCGCCGATCTGCGGCCAGTCCCTGGCTATGCTGAACCCGGATGACGGGGGGACGCGGATGCGTGGACGGGTCCGGGGGACGACGGCGGTTGTGAGCGTCGCGGCGGCGATGCTGCTGAGCGGGTGCGCAGGCCAGGCGATCCAGGCGACTCCGCCGCCGAGCACGGTGGTCGCCGCGGCGACGCCGGACCCCGCGGCGACCGCGCAACGGTACGACCTGACGGTGGAGCGTCCCTTCACTCTCAGCGACGGCAGCAGGGCGACCGGATGCGTCCAGGTCGCCGTCGACCTCGCCACCACGACCGACGGCACGGCGGACCCTCGGGTCGTGAAGGCGCGAGCCCTGCTCACCCGGCACGACTGGCAGTCGGAGCCCGTCTCGCTGGACGAGCTGAGCGCCGACGAGGAGAAGATCGAGAAGGACCGGGGTGAGAGCGAGCAGGTGATGCTCGCCGGCATCCTGATGAACCACATCTCGAAGGCGCTGACCGACGCGGGCCTGCTCGGCGACGGCCTGTCGCTGCGCGGTCACGTCGGCTGCTGACGGCACGGCGGCCGCAGGGCTCGCTAGCGGTTCCCGGCGCTGCGCGCAAGGGGCCGGGAGAACCGTTGACCGCCGGGGCGAACGGGGGTCTGATGGACGCATGTTAGCTCTCATCATTGTCCTGCTCATCATCTGGGCGGTGCTCGCGATCCTGGGCTTCGCCATCAAGGGTCTGCTCTGGCTGGCCATCCTCGGCTTGGTCTTCTTCGTCATCACCGCCATCGTCGGCTGGCTCCGCCGCGGGGCGAGCCGCACCTGACGCAGGCGGCTCACTGATCGCACGGCGGTCGCGCTCCCGAGCGCGGCCGCCGTCGGCGTCTCCAGGGTGCGGACCGGCAGCACGATCAGCCCAAGGCCGCCGTCGCGGCGATGAGGACGGTGGCGAGCGAGACGAGCGCCATGAGCCCGAACAGCACGGCGAGCGTGATCAGCCGCGCGCGGCGGCGAGGGATCGCGGCGCGGGCGACGCCCATCCCGATCAGGAGCAGGAGCACGACACCCGCGCCCGCAGCGGGCAGGTCGACGCGCATCCCGCTCAGCGGCAGGAGGACCGCCAGGCTGACGGCGGCCAGCAGCGCTCCGAGGATCAGCCACTCCCGTCCGGTGGAGGTGGTGAGCGCCGGCTGCTCCGTGACCTTGGTCTCGTCGCGCTGCCGGGTGGTGCTCGGGCCGTCGGTCACGGCTGCTCCTCGTCCGCGAGCGGATCGGTCTGCAGGGTGTCCGCGTTCTCCTCGTCCGCCGGCAACTCAGGTGTGCCGTCGAGTGCGCCACCCGCCGGAGCCTGGCCCGCCGCGGTCGGCTGGTCGTGGACGGGCGTGTCGGAGGGCGCGGGCGCGCCGTGCGGAGCGGCGTTCGCCGAAGGGTCGTCGCTCGGGGTCAGTTCGTCGGTCATGCGCCCAGCCACCGCCCGTTACCCATGCGCGACCAGAGGTTGACAGGCTTCCGTCCACAGGATCGAGCAGCGCGAGCGATTGCACAGATCGGCACGGGTTGTTGGACTTCCCGCGCATGACCGGGGAGGGTGGAGGCATGCCATTCACCGCAGATCCGTCCCGCTATGACGACATGACGTATCGCCGCACCGGCCGCAGCGGTCTCGACCTGCCCGCGCTGTCGCTCGGGCTGTGGCACAACTTCGGCGACGACCGCCCGTTCGAGACGCAGCGCGCGATCGTCCGGCGCGCGTTCGACCTCGGCATCACGCACTTCGACCTGGCCAACAACTACGGGCCGCCGTACGGGTCGGCCGAGACCAACTTCGGCCGCATCCTGGCGGAAGACCTGCGACCGTACCGTGACGAGATCGTGGTGTCGAGCAAGGCGGGGTGGGACATGTGGCCCGGCCCCTACGGCCAGGGCGGCGGCGGCCGCAAGTACATGCTGGCGAGCCTCGACCAGTCGCTGACGCGCCTCGGGCTGGACTACGTCGACATCTTCTACTCGCACCGGCCCGACCCCTCGACTCCGCTGGAGGAGACGATGCAGGCGCTCGACACCGCGGTGCGCTCGGGCAAGGCCCTCTATGTCGGCATCTCCTCGTACGGGGCGGAGGAGACGCGGCGGGCCGCCGAGATCCTGCGCGACCTCGGCACGCCGCTGCTCATCCACCAGCCGTCGTACTCGATGCTCAACCGCTGGATCGAGACCGAGGGCCTGCTCGACGCCGTCGGCGAGCTGGGCGTCGGCGTGATCGGCTTCACCGCCCTGGCCCAGGGCATGCTCACCGGCAAGTACCTGAACGGCATCCCGGAGGGGTCCCGCGCAAGCGCGGGCACGTCGTTCGACGCCGAGTGGCTGACAGACGAGGCGATCGCCCGCCTGCGGGCACTGAACGACATCGCCGAGAAACGCGGCCAGACGCTCGCGCAGCTCGCCCTCGCCTGGGCGCTGCGCGACGAGCGCGTGACGTCGCTGGTGATCGGGGCGAGCAGTGTCGAGCAGCTGGAGCAGAACGTCGCCGCGCTCGCAAACACGGAGTTCTCAGCGGAGGAGCTCGCCGCGATCGACGAGCACGCCGTCGATGCAGGCGTCGACCTGTGGGCGGGAGCACGCCGCGGCGAGGTCTGAGGCCGGCTCATACCACCGGGCGCCGCACGCGTCAGCCTCTGCCGCGCGCAGGTGCGCGTCGCTACCGTTGAACCAAGCACGCTGGATGTGACGGTCTCTCGGGGCCGTGTTCCTGGCGTGTGTGGGGCGGATCCCGGGTCCTCGGCGCCATGCCGGGTGACCCGGGGTCCGGTGAAAGGGGGAAGCGGATGAGTCGCGGTAGGTGTGAGTTCCAGCAGTGCTCACCCACGGGTCGCCCAGGGTTCTCTGCTTAGCTCGACGGTGTTCGCGCCCGACGCGTAGAAGTTGAGTGTATGACCGTCCTCGTCGAACCGGACCTCCGGGCGGGCCGGCCGCTCCGCGCGGTGCGGCCCTGGACGATCGCGCTCATCGCCGGCCTCGCGGCGACCATCCTCTGCGCCGCCTTCAGCTGGCTCCCGTCCCTCTGGGGCGACGAGGCGGCGACCCTGCTGTCGGCCAAGCGCTCGGTCGGCAGCCTGTTCGGGATGCTGATGCACGTGGACGCCGTCCACGGGGTCTACTACCTCTTCATGCACGGCTGGATCCGTCTCGCCGGCGACAGCCCCTTCGCGCTGCGCCTGCCGAGCGCCGTCGCCGTCGGGGCCGCGGTCGCAGCGGTCACGCTCATCGCGGGCCGCCGCGGCGGAGCCCGCGCGGCCATCGTCGCCGGGGTCGTCGCGTGCGTGCTCCCCCGGCTCACCTACGCCGGCGAGGAGGCCCGGTCGTACGCGTTCACCGCGGCGGCAGCGGCGTGGCTCACCCTCCTGCTGCTCTGGCTGATCGACGGCCGCGGCCGGTCGCTGCCGGCGGGACCGCGGCGGCTGGCGTGGCTGCTGTACGCGGCCGGGATGGCCGTGACCTCCTACCTCTTCCTCTACACCGTGACCCTGCTTGTCGCGCACGGGGTGATCCTCTTGGCGAGCAGGGCGTCCCGGCGCTCCCTGCGCGCCTGGGCCGTGTCGGCGGCCGCGGTGATGGTCTCGCTCCTCCCGCTGGCCGTGCTCGCCTACCTGGAGCGCAGCCAGATCGCCTACCTCAGCTCGTCGCCCGACGACCCGTCCATCTGGTACTACTTCCTCTGGTTCGGGATGCCGTGGGTCGCCGTCCCCGCCTGGGCACTGGTGGCCCTCGGGCTGTGGCCGGCCTGGAGGGCGTGGCGCCGCCGCGGAACCCTGCCGCCGATGCCCGGACCGCGCGCTCCGTCGACGCGGCTCGTGGCGGCCGCCTGGCTGTTCCTGCCGACCGGCCTGATGCTCGTGGTCAACATCGTCTATCCCATGTACACCGGCCGCTACTCGACCTTCGCGGCGCCCGCCGCCGCGCTTCTCGTCGCGGAGGGCATCCTCGTGCTCGGCCGGATGATCGGCGGCGACCCACGCCGCACGGTCGCCGCCACCGCGGGCGCGACCATCGTGTTCGCCGCGCTGTGCGCGCCCGTCTACGTGCTGCAGCGCGGCCCCTACGCCAAGAACGACAGCGACTGGGCGGAGGTCAGTGCTGCGATGGGCGCGAACGCGCGCCGGGGCGACGCGGTCGTGTTCGACGAGTCGGCGAAGCCCTCACAGCGCCCGCGACTCGCGATGCGCACCTACCCGGCCGGGTTCGCCGGCGTGCGCGACGTCACCCTCCGGATCCCGTACTACCGCAACACCTGGTGGCCCGATCAGGCCTACTCGGTGAAGCGCGCGTCCGAGCTCGGCCGCTTCGACGATGTCACGCGGGTGTGGCTGATCGAGCTGGACGCGCAGGGCCTGCCCGGCGCCGCGCCGGACGAGTACGGCCTGGCCTCCCTGCGCGCGCTGGGCTTCACCGAGACCGGCCGCCGGATCGAGACGCACCGCAGCGTCATCGTCGAGCTCACGCGACCGGCTGTATGAGCTCCGGCCCGTCGTCGCTGGTCTTGAACGGCCGCACCTGGTCGAACCGCAGCGTCTCCGCTTCGGCGACGCCCGCCCGCACGGCCTCGTCGACGAGCGCCTGGTCGCCGACGATGGACGGGTCGATCCAGTGCTGCCACAGCTCCTCGGGCAGGATGACCGGGTTGCGGTCGTGGATGTCCGCGAGCGTCTGCACCGCGTCGGACGTGAGGATCGTGGCCGTGAGCACCCAGCGGTCGGGGTCGTCCTCGGCCTTGGACTTGTCGCGCCACCACGAGTACAGCCCGGCGAACCCCATGAGCTGCCCGTCCGGGTAGCGGATGAAGTACGGCGTCTTGCTGCCCTTGGGCCCCTGCCACTCGTAGTAGCCGCGCGCGAGCACGATCGCCCGGTGCGACTGCACGGGCTTTCGCCAGGTTGACTTCTCGGCGATGTCCTCGGCGCGCGCGTTGAAGGTCGGGAACTTCGGCTTCAGCGTGTCGGACCACGACGGCACCAGCGACCAGTGCGCGCGCTCGAAGCGCAGCTCGCGCGTCTTGGCCGAGTCGATCAGCACCGGGATGTCGTCGGTCGGCGCGATGTTGTAGTCGGCCTCCCAGTCCGCCGTCCACTCCTCGGGCCGGCGTCCTGTCGCCTCCACGAACTCCGTGATCTCTGCGTTGACCCTGTCGTCCATCGCGAACCTGCCGCACATGCTCCCACCATAGGCGCGACCACCGACTCCGGCCCCGGCCGAGTTGCACGTCGTGCTCGCTTTCCGGCCCGAATAGCCGCCACAACGTGCGACTCGAGCGAAGTTGAGGAATTTTCACCCCCAAATGCGGGTGACGCGAAGCTGTGAAATCGATGTATTCTCACTTTTGTGAATTGGTGAGGAACAATCACTTTACGGGAATCGAACTCACCGATCCGCACCACCCGAAAGCAGCACCAACCCGACCCGTAGGTGACCCCCGTGTACCCGACTCCGCCGCGCCGAGCGCTTCCCGCACTCAACCCCAACCGACCAGGGGGCGTTCGGCGCGGACGGAGCCACGGGGGCCGCCTCTCGAGCGGAGTCGGCGGCGGTGAAGCCGTTCGAGACCACGGTTTCCCCCAAGCCGCCGTCGGCTCCCCGGTCGCGGTCCCCACCGCGTCCACGGCGACCGCTTCCTTCGGACGGACCCGCGCATGACCGTCGTCCGCCCACGGCTCCACGCGCCGGTCGCCCCCACCGCCCTGCGGAGCATCAGCTCCGAGCAGAGCTGGGCGCGTCTCTACCGGTACCGTCTGCTGGCCACCGACACGATCATCATCCTCGCCGCGACCATCGGCGCCGTCTTCGTGCGGTTCGGCTTCGACGACGCCGCCGCTCCGAGCGCCGGCTTCCACGTCGACTACCTCTACCTCTCGCTGATCATCGCGGCCACCTGGCTCTTCACGCTGTCCGTCTACCACACCCGCGACCCGCGGGTCGTCGGGCTCGGCGTCTCGGAGTACCGCCGCGTGGTGTCGGCGACCGCCACCACCTTCGGCCTGCTCGCCATCCTGTTCCTCGTCGCGAAGGTCGACATCGCCCGCGGCTACTTCATCGTCGCGCTGCCCGTCGGGATGGCCGGCGTGCTGTTCTCGCGCTGGCTGTGGCGGCACTGGCTGATCCGCCAGCGCACCTTCGACCACTACCTCTCCCGCGCGCTCGTCGTGGGCCGTTTCGACGACGTCGACTACGTCGTCCGGCAGATCCACCAGAAGTCGGGGGCGGCCTACAACGTCGTGGGTGCCGCTCTCGACACAGGAAAGCGCAAGGGCGCGAAGAAGGACGCCGAACTGCGGCGCCGGATCGCCAGCCCCGAGCGCGAGGTACCGATCGTCTCCGACCTGTCGGGGGTCGCGGACGCTGCGGCGCGGCTGGGTGCGGACACGGTGATCGTGGCCGGCCGCGCCCTCAGCAGCGGCGACTTCGTCCGCCGCCTGGCGTGGAAGCTGGAGGGCACGGCGACCGAGCTGGTGCTCGCGTCGCCGCTGACCGACGTCGCGGGCCCGCGCATCCACTTCCGTCCCGTCGAGGGACTGCCGCTCATCCACGTGGAGATCCCGCAGTTCGAGGGCGGCAAGCACGTGCTGAAGCGCGCCTTCGACTTCTTCGCCTCCGGTCTCGCGCTCCTGCTCCTCTCCCCCCTCTTCCTCGCGATCGCCGTCGCCATCAAGCTCGACGACGACGGGCCGGTCATCTTCGCGCAGGAGCGCGTCGGCCGCAACGGCGAGCGCTTCAAGATGTTCAAGTTCCGGTCCATGGTCGTGGATGCGGAGGCACGGCTCGCCGAGCTGCGGTCCGCCAACGAGGGCCAAGGGCTGCTGTTCAAGCTGAAGCACGACCCGCGCGTCACCCGTGTCGGCCACTACCTGCGCAAGTTCTCGCTCGACGAGCTCCCGCAGCTGGTCAACGTCTTCCTCGGCGACATGAGCCTCGTCGGCCCGCGCCCGCCGCTGCCCTCGGAGGTCGAGGGCTACGAGAACCACGTCCATCGCCGGCTCTACATCAAGCCGGGGCTCACCGGCATGTGGCAGGTGAACGGGCGGTCCGACCTCTCCTGGGAGGAGAGCGTCCGGCTCGACCTCTACTACGTGGAGAACTGGTCGCTCACCGGCGACCTCGTCATCATGTGGCGCACCCTCAAGGTGCTGACACATCCCGTGGGGGCGTACTGATGCGCCCCCGTCCCGCAATCGCACCCCACAACCCCTCACCCGACCACACAGACAACGAGGTTGCCATGCGCACAACACCCCGCCCGCGCTCTCGCTCACTGGGCATCCTGACCGCGGTCATCACGGCCGTCGGCCTCGTCTTCGGCGGGCTCGCCATCGCGCAGCCCGCAGCCGCGGACACGCAGCCACCGGACCCGACGAATCCCGCATCGCCACCGACGGTGAGCGCCGACGTCCTCCCGACCACGCAGATCGACGGCGTCGCGTGGGCGCAGACGGTCGTCGGCAACACGGTCTACGTCGCGGGCAAGTTCACCACGGCACGCCCCGCAGGCGCGGCGGCCGGGACGAACACGACGGCGCGCAGCAACCTGCTCGCCTACGACGTCACGACCGGCAACCTGATCAGCAGCTTCAACGTCCCGCTGAACGCGCAGGCGCTCGCCATCACGGCATCGCCGGACGGCTCGCGCGTGTACGTCGGCGGCGACTTCACGACGGCCGGAGGCGGCAACTACTACCGCATCGTCGCCATCAGCACCGCGACCGGCCAGGTGATCAGCTCCTTCCGGCCGATCATGGAGAGCCAGGTGCGCGCCCTCGCGGCGACCAACACCGCGCTCTACGCCGGCGGCACCTTCACCACCACCAACGGGGTGTCGACGCCGTACATCGCGAAGATCAACGCCTCCGACGGGTCCACCAACACCGCCTGGGCGGCCAGCGCCGACTACGTCGTCGACGCCCTCGCGGTGAGCCCCGACGGCACCAAGGTGTACGCGGGCGGGCGGTTCCAGCACGTGAACGGCGGCAACAACGCCTACGGCCTCGCCATGTTCGACGGCTCCACCGGCGCGTTCCAGACGTTCGGCGCCAACTCCGTCATCCGGGACGCGGGCACCCAGGCCGGCATCACGGCCCTCGTGGCCACCAACGACCGGGTCTACGGCTCCGGCTACGTCTTCGGCTCCGGCGGCAACCTGGAGGGCAGCTTCTCGGCCGACCCCAGCACCGGCAACCTGATCTGGATGGAGGACTGCCACGGCGACACCTACTCCATCTGGCCGATGAACGACGCGCTCTACGTGGCGGGTCACCCGCACTACTGCGGCAACGTCGGCGGCTTCCCGCAGACCGACCCGTGGACCTACCACCACACGATCGCGTTCTCGAAGGCGCAGACCGGCACCCTGACCAACAACGGTGACGGCGCCTACGCCAACTTCACCGGTCAGCCCTCGCCGACCCTGCTCAACTGGTTCCCGCAGTATGTCACCGGCTCCTTCACCGGTCAGGGCCAGGCGGCCTGGTCGGTCTCCGGCAACGGCAACTACCTGGTCGCCGGCGGCGAGTTCCCGTACGTCAACGGCGTCGCCCAGCAGGGCCTCGTCCGCTACGCGATGAACAACGTGGTCAAGAGCAAGCTCGGACCGAACGTGAACACCGCCCTGGTGCCGAGCGCCGTGTCCTTCAAGGCAGGCCAGGCCCGCGTCTCGTGGACCGCGACCTACGACCAGGACAACGTGAACCTCCAGTACAAGGTGGTCCGCGACGGCCAGACCGCGACGCCGGTCTACCAGACCACGCAGATCTCCAACTTCTGGACCCGGCCGTCGATGGGCTTCATCGACACGGGACTTGCGCCAGGATCGACGCACTCCTACCGCGTCTACGTGACCGACCCCGACGGCAACCAGATCTCGCGCCTCGGCAACACGGTGACGATCGCCGCGACGGACAGCGGCGGGCCCTACGCCGACTCGGTGACCACCGCGGGAGCCAGCTCCTACTGGCCGCTGGATGAGTCGAGCGGCACCGCCGGGTACGACCACGTGGGCTTCAACGACCTGCAGCTGCAGGCCGGCGTGACCCGCAACGGCGTGGCGGGCCCGATCAGCGGCAGCACCGCGTCCAGCTTCAGTGGAGGCTCGACCGGCTGGGCCGTGACGCCGTCGTCCATCCCCGGACCGAACACGTTCACCGTGTCGGCCTGGTTCAACACGACGACGACCAGCGGCGGCAAGATCATCGGCTTCGGCAACGCGAACGTCGGCACCTCGAGCAGCTACGACCGCCACGTCTACATGGACAACAGTGGGCGCATCTTCTTCGGGGTGTACCCCGGCGGAGTTCAGACGCTGAACAGCGGCACCGGCTACAACGACGGCCAGTGGCACCAGGTCACCGCGTCGCTCGGCGCGAACGGCATGCGGCTGTACCTTGACGGCAAGCTGGTCGGCTCGCGCACCGACGTGACCAGCGGCCAGGCCTACTCCGGCTACTGGCGGATCGGCGGCGACAGCATCGGCGGCTGGCCCAACCAGCCGAGCAGCAGCTTCTTCGCCGGCACCATCGGGCAGGTCTCGATCTACCCGACCGTGCTCGACCGCACTACCGTGGTGAACCAGTGGGTCGCCTCGGGCCGTCCGTCGCCTCTGGCGCCGGCCCCGGCCGACGCGTACGGCGCAGCCGTGTACAACGCGAACCCGGACATCTACTGGCGGCTGGAGGAGACGAGCGGCTCGACCGCGAACAGCGCGGACGCGTACACCAACAACGGCACGTACTCCGGCCTCGCGACCACCAAGAACCAGTCCGGCGTCCTGCCGGGCACCACGGACAAGGCGGTCAAGTTCAACACGAACACCAGCGGGTCCAACGGCGGCATCGTCACCAGCAACCAGCAGTTCTCGAACCCGACCACCTACTCCGAGGAGATCTGGTTCAAGACCTCGACCACGAAGGGCGGCAAGCTCATCGGGTTCGGCGACGCGCAGACGGGGCTGTCGAGCAACTACGACCGCCACGTCTACATGCAGGACGACGGACGCATCGTGTTCGGCGTCTGGACCGGCCAGGCCAACACCATCACCTCTCCGACGCCGCTGAACAACAACCAGTGGCACCTGGCGGTGGCGACGCAGGGCCCGGACGGCATGAACCTGTACGTGGACGGCCAGCTGGTCGGCACCAACCCGCAGACCCAGGCGCAGGCCTACAACGGGTACTGGCGGATCGGCGGCGACAACACCTGGGGTTCCACCGGCCCGTACTTCAACGGGACGCTGGATGAGGCGGCGATCTACTCGAGCGTCCTCACCGCCCAGCAGGTGGCCAACCACTACGCGCTCGGCACCAGCGGCACCCTGCCGAACCAGACGCCGACCGCGGCCTTCACCACCACGCAGAACAGCCTGACGGTGAACGTGGACGGCACCGGCTCGAACGACCCCGACGGCACGATCGCCTCGTACGCCTGGGACTTCGGGGACGGCACGACCGCGAGCACCGCGACCGCGAGCCACACCTACGCGGCCGGCGGCACCTACACGGTGGTCCTGACGGTGACCGACAACCAGGGTTCGACCAACACGGCCTCCAAGCAGGTCACGGTGGTCGCCAACCAGCCCCCGGTCGCGTCCTTCACCTCCAGCGTGTCCAACCTGAACGTCGCGTTCGACGCCTCGGCGTCGTCCGACCCGGATGGCACGGTCGCCTCCTACGCCTGGGACTTCGGCGACGGGACGACGGGCACCGGGGTGAACCCCACGCACGCCTACGGGAGCGCGGGCACCTTCACGGTGACCCTGACCGTCACCGACAACCAGGGTCTCGCGGGCACGCCGGTCCAGCAGCAGGTCACCACGACCCTGCCGCCGAACCAGCCGCCGGTGGCCAGCTTCACCGCCACCCCGAACGGCCTGACGGTCGCGGTCGACGGGAGCGCCTCCAGCGACCCCGACGGCACGATCGCCGGCTATGCCTGGGACTTCGGTGACGGCGCGACGGCCACCACGGCGACCGCCAGCCACGCCTACGCCTCGGGCGGCACCTACACGGTCACCCTGACGGTGACGGACAACCGCGGCGGCACCAACACCGCCACCAAGTCCGTGACCGTGACGGCGCCGCCGCCTGCGGCCCTCGCCTCCGACACGTTCGAGCGCACCTCGGCCAGCGGCTGGGGCACGGCGGACCTCGGCGGCGCGTGGACGGGCGCGGGATCCGCGACGGCCTACACGGTCAGCGCGGGCGCCGGGCAGATCGTCGGGGCCGCAGGCTCCACCAAGACGGAGCTGCTGAACAGCGTGTCGAGCACCAACACGAACACGACGGTCCAGTTCACGACCGATCGCACCTCCACCGGCGGCGGGATCTACGTCTCCGCCCTCGGCCGGGTGGTCGGTTCGGCCGAGTACTCCGCCCGCGTCTGGTTCCAGAGCAACAACGTGGTCCAGCTGCAGCTGCTGCAGGGCGGCACCGCCCTCCAGCTGGTGAACGTCTCCGGTCTCACCTACACCCCCGGTACCCAGTACCAGGTGCGCCTGCAGGTGTTCGGCACCTCGCCGACCACCATCCGGGCCCGGGTGTGGAAGGTCGGGACGACGGAGCCCACCACGTGGCAGGCCTCCGTGACCGACTCGACGGCCGCCCTCCAGGCAGCCGGCGTGGTCGGGCTGCGGGCCTACCTCTCCGGAACCGCGACCGACACGCCGCTCACCACGAAGTTCGACAACTTCGCGGTGACCCCGGCTCAGTAGGATCATCGGAGGATGACCCAAGCCAGCCGTCGTCGACCCTCGCACACCGTCCTCGTCGCCCACCCCAGCGCGGAGCTCTACGGCTCCGACCGGGTGATGCTCGAGAGCGTGAGCGGACTGGTCGACGACGGCTGGCGCGTCGTCGTCACCGTTCCGTCCGACGGCCCGCTGCTCTCCGAGCTGCGGGCCCGCGGCGCGTCGGTCGAGCTGTGCCCGAGCCCTGTGCTCCGGAAGAACGTGCTCACCCCGCGCGGCTTCGCCCGGTTCGTCGCCACTTCCCTCTCCTCGACGGTCCACGGGATGTCGCTCCTCCGTCGCGAGCGCCCCGCACTGGTCTACGTCAACACCATCACCGTTCCGCTCTGGCCCGTGCTCGCCCGGCTGGCCGGGGTCCCGGTGCTCACGCACGTGCACGAGGGCGAGGCCAGCGCCTCGCGTCTGATGCGACGCCTCCTCGCCCTCCCCCTCTTCCTGTCGCGGACGCTGCTGGTGAACAGCCGGTTCAGCGCCGGTGTGCTCTCCACCTCGTTCGAGAGCCTCGGCCGCCGCGCGCAGGTCGTCTACAACGCCGTCCCCGGACCCTCACGCCGCACGCCGCCGCGCACCACGCTGGCCGGCCCGCTCCGGGTCACCTACATCGGCCGGCTGTCGCCGCGGAAGGGCGTCGACGTCGCGGTCGACGCCGTGGCACGGCTGCGCGACCGCGGCGTGCACGCGGAGCTCGACGTCGTCGGCTCGGTCTTCCCCGGCTACGAGTGGTACCAGGAGGAGCTCGCCTCGTCGGTCGGGTCGAAGGACCTCGACGGCAGGGTGCGGTTCCACGGCTTCCAGCCGTCGGTGTGGGACATCGTCGGCTCCGGCGACGTCGTCGTCGTGCCCTCCCGCGTCGACGAGCCGTTCGGCAACACGGCCGTGGAGGCACTGCTCGCGGCCCGTCCCGTGATCGCGAGCGCGACCAGCGGGCTCCTGGAGGCGACCGCGGGCTACCAGGCGGCCGTCACCGTCCGCCCGGACGACGCCGCGGCTCTGGCCGACGCGCTCGAGCGCACGGTCGGTGCCTGGGAGGCGACCGCCGAGGCCGTCACCGCCGACGCGGAGGAGGCCGAGCGCCGCCACAGCGTCGCGACCTACCGCTCCCGCATCGCCGCCCTCGCCCGCGCCACCGCCCGCCGCTGACCCACGCGCAGCGACTGCGGTCGTCCGTAACGTTTGCGGCTGCGCGCGCAGCCGCAAACGTTACGGGCGACCGCAGGCGGGGTCAGCGGCGCGGGGGCTTCGCGTCGGCGGCGGCCAGCTCGAGGTCGTCGTCCTCGTCCGTTTCGGCGAGGTCGTCCTCGAACTCGGCGTCGAGGGGCGCGTCGTCGACGGCGTCGATCGCGACGGCGTCCGGGTCGGCGGGCGCGGGCGCCTCGTCGTCCTCCGCCTCGGCGAGCGGCAGAGGGAGGGGTGGCGCCGACGGACGAGCCCGACGCATCGTCAGTCGGCGCCACCAGCTTTCGCGGCTCGGGGCCGCCTGGCGGTAGTAGGTGCTGGAGCTCTTCGCCGGAGCGACGCGGTTCAGCACGAGGCCGAGCGCACGGACGCCGGACTTCTCCAGCACGTCCATCGTCTGCGCCAGCTGCGAGCGCGACACCCGAGTGCGGTCGGCGACCACCAGGGCACCGTCCACAGCCCGCGCCACGATCGCCGCATCCACCACGGCCGTCATCGGCGGGGAGTCGAACACGACCACGTCGTAGTCGTGCGACACCTGGGCGATGAAGTCGGCCATCGCCCGCGACGAGAGCAGCTCGCTGGGGTTCGGCGGGATGGGCCCGCTGGTGACGACGTCCAGCCCGTTCCAGGTCTGCACGACGTCGGCGAGGGTCGCACGGCCGACAAGCACCGAGGTGAGCCCCGAGCCGCCCGGCAGGCCCGTGGCCCCGGCAAGGGTCGGGCGGCGCAGGTCCGCATCCACCAGGAGCACCCTGCGGTCGCCCTCGGTGAGGGCCAGCGCCAGGTTGAGCGAGATCAGCGACTTGCCCTCGTCCGGGATCGACGAGGTGACCACGAAGGCGAGCCGGTCGGAGTCGACGCTCACGAACTCCAGGCTCGAGCGCAGGCGCCGGTAGCCCTCCGCGGCGCTGGAGAGGGGGTCGGTGAGCAGGATGGGCCCGGGCTGCCGTCGCCGCAGTCGCTGGATCTGCGCGAGCATCGGCACGCCGGCGACGCGCGAGGCGATCTCGGCCGACCGGACGCGCGTGTCCAGCAGCTCGCGCAGCACGACGACCAGGACGCCGAGCAGGATGCCGATCACGAAGCCTGCGACCAGGTTCAGCCGGGTGTTCGGCGAGGACGGGTCCTGCGGCGTGACCGCAGGCTGGATGGTGCGCACCGACACGGTGGCGGAGCCGTTCACGCTCTTCGGCGCGATCGCCTCCACCTGCTTGCCCAGGGTCGCCGCGACCGCGTTGGCGATGTCGGCCGCCTCTGTCGGGTCGCTGTCAGTGACCGACAGCTCCAAGATGACGGTGTTCTGCGGCGTGCTGACGCTGATCGAGTCGGCGAGGTCCGCCGGCGTCCGCTCCAGGTTCAGCTGGTCGATCACCGGCTGCAGCACGAGCGCGGACTCCGCCAGCTGCGCGAACGAGAGCATCTGGTTCTGCGTGTACGTCGAGCCCTGGTTGAGGTCGTTGGCGGACCCGCCGAAGTTGAGCGAGAAGTACAGGCTCGAAGTCGCCGTGTAGACGGGCGTCGCGATCTGCGCGAGCCCCCACCCGCCGATGAGTCCCGCGAACGCGCCGATCGCGATGATGTACCAGAACCGGCGGAAGGCGGCGACGAACTGGTGCTGGCCGGGCTCTGCGCCCTTCCCCTGCTCTGCAGCGGGTCGGGTGGGCGGGGTGTGGCGGGCTGGCGCTGTCATCAGCGTGCGCTCCTTTCGCGAAGGCGTGCGGTCTCGGCGACCGGTTCCGCCACGGGGCGGAAGCGGTGCTGCGGTGCGAGGAGGGTGGCCTCGGCGGCGGTCGGTGTGAGGTGCTGGGTGGTGGCCGCGATCCCCACCGCGACCCAGAGGAAAACGGAGTACTGCGTGATCAGCGCGACGGTCGCGAGCGCGGGGATCTGCGCGACGACCGCGATGGTCGCCGGGGTCGCGCGCCGGGTCACCACGAGGACGATCCCGATCGCGAGCGCGAGGACCACGAGCAGCAGGGCGAGGAAGCCGCTGGAGAGCCCGGTCAGGATGAGCTGGCTGTCGATCGAGCGGAAGTTGCCGAAGTAGACCTGCCCGGTGGAGTCGCGGCGGGCCGAGTCGGCGACCCCGACCGGGTTCATGCTGCCGATCAGCGAGAGCAGGTCTCCGCGGTAGTCCGCGCTTCCCGTCGCCTCCGCACCGGCGTCGTCGAACACGGTGGTCACGAGCGGGAACAGCAGGGCGGCGACGGCGATGATCGAGGAGGTGAGCACGATCCGGGCGCGCCGGGAGATGGCGTCCCGCATGAACAGGATGGACAGGAGCAGACCGAGCAGCGCTCCGATCATCCCGATGCGGCTGAACGTCAGCACGGTCGCGGACAGCATCAGCAGCACCATGGCCGCACGCACGAGCAGCGGGAAGCGGGCGGCCAGGGTCAGCGGGATCGCGATGGCCAGGCTCGACCCGAGCGCGATCGAGTGCCCGAAGGCGCCCTCGGCCCTCGCGACCCCGCCGCGCTCCTGGATGGTGCCCCAGATCGAGTACATCGAGTTGTTGGCGGTGATGGCGACGAAGGGGTTCCAGTGCCCGAAGAACTCGATGAGGGTGAGGACGCTGACCACGGTGAAGGCGACGCCGACAGCACCGTAGATCCACGTCGGGTCGACGCGCAGTGCCGCGACGCGCCCGAAGACGTACCCCGCGACGAAGTAGGTGAACAGCGAGAAGGCGAAGCCGAGGGCGATCCCGGCGTTCTCGGTGATCAGCGAGGCGAGCGCGAACACGACGAGCAGGGCGACCAGGCCGTCCATCATCCCGAAGCGGTAGCTGTGCACCGGGAGCAGCGCGACGGTCGCGAGGAGCGCCATCGCCGTCACCGCGGGCAGATAGTAGTTGCCGTTGAAGCCGATGCCGAGGCCGATCCAGATCGGGACGAAGCACAGCACCGCGATCCAGACCCCGACCGCCGTGCGCGGCATCCTCCGGAGCACGAGGAAGGCCGTGACCGCCACCGCCAGCCCCGCGACGCTGACGAGCGTGCGGTCGAGCGCCGGCCCGCTGACGGGCGAGGCGGCGACGATGGCGTGGACGGCGGGGGTCACGGGTGGCTCACTTGAAGACGGTGATCGGGGTCCCGGCGGCATCCGTCACGGTGATGACGGCGGAGCCGGACTTGCCGTCCGGCACGGAGAAGACGTACACGCCGGTGCGGGTCTCCCCCGCCTTCAGCGTGCCGAGGAGCGGCTGGGCGCCGTCGGTGAGCTCGGTCGCGGGGACGGCGGAGTCGCTGCCGTAGTACGCGTTGACGGCGAGCTGCGAGAGCGCGACGTCCGAGCTTCCTGGGTTGGTCAGCTCGAGCCGCACCTTGATCGCAGGGCCCGCGACCTCGCCCGCGCGGACCGCGGTCGCCTTGGTGTCGTCGACCTGCAGCTTCGCTTTGAGGCCGCCCGCGAGGGTCGCGGTGTCGTCCTTCGCCACGACGGCCGCGACCGGGGCGCCGTACCGCTTGTCGGTCTTCGGAGCGGCGGAGCCGGAGGAGGACGACGACGACGGAGACGGCGTCGCGGCAGCCGACGGGGGCGGCGGCGAGTTCGGGTCGGGTGCCGGCAGCTGGAAGCCGGCCGGCTTGTCCTGCGCCTTCCCCGCCTCCGCGTTCTGCGCGCCGCGCACGGCGGCGAACGAGACGGCGACGGCGAGCACGGCGGCGGCGACGACGGCGCCTGCGATGAGGAGGATGCGGCGGCGCCGGTTCGCCGGCGGGCGCTGCTCCTGCTCTTCGGGGTCTTCTGAGCGATCGACCTTCGTCATCGGAGGTCTCCCTTCTGGTCGGGTCGGGCGGGAGTCCAGGACCGCAACTCACGAAACCACTTCGCGGCGGCGAGGAGCAGGAACGCCGTCGTGGCGGCGGCGATGAGCGTGTAGAGCGTGACGAACACCGGAACGGCGCCGAGCGTCACGAACGAGAGGCAGAGCACGCCGTAGTCCATCGGCAGCACGGCGATGGCGCGCAGCCAGGAGGGACGTCCGGGCGCGTCCTCGGCGAGGGGCACCGCCCCGCGGGTGCGGCGGCGCAGCTGCTCGGTGAGGATCATGCCGAAGAACAGCACCGCGGACACGATCGCGAACCCGATCGGCACGAGCAGCCACGGGACCGGGACGACCTGGAAGCGGTAGAACCCGACGGCGAGCGCGAGCGGCATCGTGGACACCTTGGTCGCGTCCACCATGTGGTCGAGCCATTCGCCGGCCGGGCTGCTGGTGCCGAGCAGTCGCGAGAGCTGACCGTCGGCGGAGTCGAACGCGTAGCCGACCAGCAGCAGCACGGCGACGATCACCCCGAGCAGCCAGGACGGCGGGAACAGGACGAGCAGCAGGATGGCGGCGAACGTCCACACCGCGCTGATCGCGGTCACCGCGTTCGGGGTGAGGCGGGCCGTGTACGCCCAGGCGGCGAGGTACCGGCCGATCCGGCGGTTCACGAACCGCGAGTACGCGGGCGCGGACCGCGCGGGCGGCTTCTGCGCGGCGCGCAGGCGGCGGAGCGCGTCGCCGAAGCCGTCGCCGCCGAGCCGGGTCGCCCCGGCGCTCTGCCCGGTCACCGGGTCACCCCCTGGGCTCCGCCGGCCTGATCGGGGAGGCCCGCGACGGGGATGCGGCCTGCCCGCTCCTCCGCCGCGTTCCTGCCCGCGGCGCCGGTGCGCTGGCGGCCGAGGGGGCGGGAGGGCTTCACCAGCTCGCGCGCGGCCAGCCGGAGGCAGAGGCGCTCGTAGCGGTCGGCCACGTCGTCCCAGTCGTACTCGGCGGCGCGGGCGGCGGCCGCGGCGCGGCGCGCGTCCAGCAGCTGCTCGTCGGCGTCCGCGGCGTCGATCGCGGCGGCGACGCCCGCGGCCTCGGAGAAGTAGGCCGCCGCGGCGCCGGCGACCTCGCGGTTGAACGAGACGTCGTACGCGATCACGGCCGTGCCCGCGCCGAGGGCCCGGAGCAGAGACGGGTTGGTGCCGCCGACCGAGTGCCCGTGCAGGTAGGTGGCGGCATTCGCGTAGAGCTGGTCGAGCAGGCGCTGGTCCCAGACCCCGCCGAGGAACCGGACGCGGTCGTCGGCGGCCTCGCGGACCCGTGCGCTGTACTCCTCGGCGTACGGCGCGGAACCGACGACGACCAGAGGCTTGGTGGAGCGGCTGCGCACGTACCCCTGGACGATCAGGTCGACGTGGTTCTCGGCCTCGAAACGGGCGACGACCAGGTGGTAGCCGTGCGGCTCGAGCCCCGCCTCGGCGAGGAGGTCGGACTCGCGGGAGACGACCGGCGCGCCGTAGGCGATCAGCTCGGTGTCTGCCGCGAACTCGTCGCGGTAGTAGTCGGCTATGCCCTGGGCGTCGGCGATGAGCGCGTCGGACCAGCGCACGGCGAGCGACTCGGCGGTCCGGTAGTAGGCCTGTCCGGTGCGGCCCCACTTGGCGCGGCGCCACTCCAGACCGTCGACGTGGGTGGCGACGGGGATGCGCGCGGCTCGCAGCACCGGCAGGTACGGCGAGTTCGCCGCGTTGAAGACGACCGCGGCGTCCGTGCGGTGGCGGAGGAGGTGCGCGACCGAGAGGCCGGTGTGGCTCAGGGTCTCGAGGCTGCGGCGGCGCATCGCGCCGCGGTGCACGAGCCGCATCCCCTCGTAGCTCTCGGGCCGCTCGGCGTCGCCGGTGCTGCGGCAGTAGACGAGGACGTCGTGGCCGCGGGCCGCGAGCCTCTTCCCCACCTCTTCGACGGCGGTCTCGAAGCCCCCGTAGCGCGCAGGCACGCCCCGCGTGCCCACGAGTGCGACGCTGATGCGTCTTCCCCCATCGCCCATTCGGATGCTCGCTCTCGTTCGCGGATTCTCGACGGCTCGGCCAACGATGTCTCCGCGCACCTCCCTCGGGCAGGAGGACGGAACGTGAAACGGGTCGCATCAGGGGTCGGGTCGCTGTTGCTGCCCACAGCTTAATACGAGAATTCCTCACCTGTCGCCCCCTCATCAGGGGGTCAAGGGGCGGGAGGGCGGCTCAGTCCCAGGCGGCCGCTTCACCGAGCCGCTTGGCCGGGTTGCCCCCGACGATCTCGCCGGGGCCGACCGGCCGGGTCACGACGGAGCCGGCGGCGACCACGGCGCCGTCGCCGATGGTCACGCCCTTGAGCACCATCGCGCCGGTGCCGATGAGCACGCGGCTGCCGATCGCGATCGGCGCGGTGTGCGGCAGCACGGCGCCGTCGGTGCGGGTGATGCGGTGGAAATCGGTGTCGAGCAGCTGCACCTCCCACGAGATGCGGGTGCCCTCGCCGATGGTCAGGCCGGACTCGACGTTGACCGTGCTGCGCGGCCCGATGGCGCTCCCGCGCGCCAGGCGCAGGGTCGCGCCCGGTCCGACCCACAGCCGTGCGCCCTTCTGGAGGTGGCTGCCGCGGGCGAGATCGTAGGTGCCGGGGCCGCCCATCCTGACTCCCGAGGCGATCCGGGCGCCCGGGTGCCCGTGGAGCACGCCCCTGGCGAGCTCGGTGTAGCGGCGCAGCCGCGTGGTGAGTCTCATCGCTTCCCCTCCGACCGCGCGCCCAGCTCGGCCTTCGCGATCCTCCGCCCGTCGCGCACCCCGCGCAGCGCCGCGCGGAGCGGGACCACGGGTCGCAGGAACTGGCGGCGTCCGCCCTGCAGCAGGATCTCCCGCGCGACGGCCGGCGAGGTCCGGAGCCAGTGCGCGAGGTCGCCGTCGTCCAGGTGCAGCGCGGCGAACAGCATCCGGTTGCGGATGTTGAAGTAGTAGTAGCCCTCCGACTTCGCGGTGGCCGCGCTGTGCGCGCCGGCCTGCTGGGTGCCGCCCTCCGCGTGCGTGACCGACACGTCGTCGAGCACGGCGAGAGCCCCGCCCGCGGCGCGCACCCGGAACGACAGGTCGACGTCCTCCCAGTACAGGAAGTACCCGTCGGCGAACCCTCCCGCGCGCTGCCACAGGTCCAGCGACAGGCACAGGCACGCGCCGCTCAGCCACGGCTCGGCGCGACGCTCGGGAGGCTGCGGCCGGCGGCGCGCGGAGGTCATCCGGCCGTCCACCAGCGAGACGTCGGAGCCGGCCGACCACACCGTCCCGTCGGGACGCAGGATGCGGGGCGCGACCATCGTCTCCGGAGAGGCGACCACCGCGTCGAACAGGGCCCGGGCCGCCTGCGGCGCGATCTCGGCGTCCGGGTTCAGCAGCAGCACGCGCTCGGCGCCCGCCTCCGCCGCCCGCGCGACGCCGAGGTTCATCCCGGCGCCGAAGCCCGGGTTGTCGGGCGGGAGCACCGCCAGCCAGCCCTCGCGTTCGCACAGCGCCACGACCGCGTCCCGCTCCTCGGGCGAGCTGAGGCTGTCCACCACCACCACGGTCAGCCCGGCCGCCGCACGCGACAGCCCGGCGAGGTTCTCCGCCAGGAGCGCGGACGACGCGTAGTTCACCACGACGACGGCCTCGCCGGCGAACCGCGGCGAGGGGTCGTCTCGGCTCGCGTGACGTGCGGGGGTGGGCTCTGGCATAGACTTCCGCTCTGACGTGAGGGGGTGGCCGTGCGACCGGAGGAACCGGTGTCAGTGACCATAGCCGTGCCGACGTTCCATCGTCCAGCCGAGCTCGGCGCGCTCCTGCCGCTTCTGCTCGCGCACGCGGACGAGGCGGGCGACGGCTTCCCCACGTCCGTGCTGATCGTGGACAACGACCCAGGCGGCAGCGGCAAGGCGGTGGTCGACGCGTTCGGCGACCCGCGGGTCCGCGCGGTGGTCGAGGCGCACCCCGGCATCTCGGCCGTGCGCAACCGGGCCCTGGCGGAGGCCGGGACACGGCTGCTCGCCTTCATCGACGACGACGAGGTGCCGCACGACGGCTGGCTCACGCGGCTCCTCGACACCTGGCTGAGCACCGACCGGCCGGCCGCCGTCTCCGGTCGCGTCGTCGCGGCCTTCAGCGGGCAGCTCGACCCGTGGCTTGCGGCGGGCTCGTTCTTCGTGCGCCGCCGCATGCCGACCGGCTCGGCCATCGACGTGGCCGCCGCCGGCAACCTCCTGCTCGACCTCGACCAGGTGCGCGCAGCCGGCGTCCGGTTCGCCGACGACCTGGGGCTGAGCGGCGGCGAGGACACCCTGTTCAGCCGCCAGCTGCACGCGCTGGGGTACCGGATGACGTGGTGCGACGAGTCCGCGATCACCGACATGGTGCCGCCGGAGCGGATGACGCGGCGCTGGGTGCTGCAGCGCGCGTGGAGCCACGGGAACTCGGCGAGCACCATCCGCATCCGCCTTGCCCGCACCCGCGGACGGGCGGCCCTCGCCCGGGTCGAGGGCGTGGCCGGCGGCGCGGCTCGCGTCGTCGGCGGGGCGCTCCGCTGGCTGCTCGGCACGCTGACCCGGTCGCTGCGTCACCAGGCCAGGGGCGCCCGCGCGATCTGGCGCGGCGGCGGCATGGTGACCGGCGCCCTCGGCGTCGTCTACCAGGAGTACGCCCGCGACGGCGATGGCGCCGGGGTCGCGGAGGCGAGCGCATGACGGCCAGGGATCTCGCCCGCGAGACCGTGCGGCGGGCGACGGCCGTGGCCGGCTCGATCGTCTCCGTGCGCACGACGGCCGACGAGTTCGTGCTCACCTACGACGACGGGCCGGTCGCCGGGACCACCGACCGGCTGCTTGACCTGCTGGCGGCGCGGGAGGCGTCCGCCACGTTCTTCGTGCTGCTCACCCGGGTGCGGCGCGACCCCGGCCTCGCCAGGGCCGTCGCCGAAAGCGGCAGCGAGGTCGCGCTGCATGGTGTGGACCACGCGGATGCGACCAGCCTCCCGCCGGACGAGTTCCGGCGGCGCATGCACGACGGCCGCCGGGAGCTCGAGGACGCGATCGGGCGCGAGGTGCGCTGGTACCGCCCGCCGTACGGGCACCTGACGCTCTCCGCCTGGCGGTCGGTCCGCGACGCCGGCCTGACCCCGGTGATCTGGAGCACCGGCGTGCGCGACGGCGCCGCCGCCCTCAGCGATGCGGAGCGGATCGCGAGCGCCGCGAGCGGGGTGCGGCGCGGCGCGATCCTGCTGGCGCACGACAACTTCGCCTCGGCGCTCGACGGCGTCGACGACGGACCGGAGCCGCAGGTGGACAGGCTCGCGCTCGCGGAGGCGGTGCTCGACCTCTACGGCGCCGCCGGGCTGCGGGCGAGATCGCTGTCGGCCGCGCTCGAGACCGGCCGGCCGGTCAAGCGGGGCGTGTTCGTCCGCGGCGCCCGCGCCTGAGCTCGATCGCACGCCGGTAGGCGGCGACGTGACGGCGGCCGGTCTCATCCCAGCTGCGCGCGTCGAGGTCCGGCCGGTCGCCCGGCTCCCGTCCGCGGACGGCGGCGAGCGCCTGCTCCAGGTGCTCCGGCCGCAGCGGGGGGTCGTAGCGCTGGACCCAGGTCTCGCCGACCTCCCGTGCCAGCAGCCGGTTCACGTCGTTGTCCGGCACGAGCACCGGCCGGTCGAGCGAGAGGCTGGACAGCGCACCGCCCGAGTTGTGCATCTCGCGGTACGGCAGCACGATCAGCTCCGACTCCGTCACCGCGGCCACCAGCTCCTCGTCGGTGAGGAACGCGAAGCGGAGGAAGATGCGGTCGTCGCCGCGCGCCTCCTCCTGAAGCTGGCCGGCGAGCTCGTCGGAGGACGGCCGGCCGGAGACGGTCAGCGTCGCGGCGGGCGCTTCTGGTGCGCGGAACGCGTCGCGGAAAGCCGCGATCAGCGCATCCACGCCCTTGTACCGACGCACCAGGCCGACGTAGGCGAGCCGGCCGGGGATCGCGGTCCGCCGCGGGTAGGGCGCGAACCAATCGCGGTAGTGGCCGTGCTCGATGGTCTCGACCGCCGACCCGTCGGGGACGGGCGTGAGCGGGTTGAGCCGGATGCGCAGCGTCGTCCAGCGGTCGATCAGGCGCAGCAGCCAGACCTCGCGCCGGCTGATCCCGCTGGGCAGGTCGAGGTTGTGCGCGGTGCGGACGATGGGGGTGCGCGTGATCCGCAGCTTGAGGACGAGGCCGAGCGTCAGGGCCTGCCTGACCAGCTTCTTCAGCGGGCTGTGGCCGGAGACGAGGATCTCGGGCCAGTGCACGTGGAAGACGTCGTACCGGGCGAGGAGGGCGCGCCGCCAGGTGAAGGTGCGCAGCTCGACGTCGGACTGGGCGGCGATCGCGTCGCGCAGCATGATCAGGTACGGGTTGGTGGTCGGGCGCGGATCGGGGAAGGACTGCTGCACGACGAGCTCGGCCACTTCTCCCCCTCCGATCGGCATGCGCTCCACTCTGGCACGGTGCGCCCGGCGGATCACGCGCCCTCAACTGGGGTCACGCGCGGGACCGCCGGTAGCTAAGATACATGAGTAAGTCTCACCTAGAGCGCCGAGCACCCTCCACCCGACCCGACCTTGGGAGCGTCGATGCGAACACTGATCCTATGGGCCGACGATGCGTCGCCCAACCTCGGCGTGCGCGCGCTCGGGGCCGGCACCGCCGCACTGCTGCGGCGCGTCGACCCGAAGGCGGACATCGTCTTCCAGAACTACGGGGTGCGCGCGCCGCAGCTCCCGATCGGCCGCCTCCGCTCGCTCGTCAAGGAGCGCGTGACCGGCACCAAGGGCATGCAGCGCTGGCTCGCCGGGTTCGACCTGATCGTCGACACGCGCTCCGGCGACAGCTTCGCCGACATCTACGGCACGCGCAGGCTGATGGTCATGTCGGCCGTCTCCGAGTTCGCGGCGCAGGCCGGCGTGCCCGTCGTTCTGGGCCCGCAGACCATCGGCCCGTTCGACACCGCGACCGGGCGTGCCGTCGCGCGGCGTAGCCTCCGCCGCGCCGACCTGGTGATGGCCCGCGACAACCAGAGCGCGAAGGCGGCGAAGGCGCTCGGCCGGCCGGTCGACGTGCTCACGACCGACGTCGTGTTCGCCCTGCCCCGGCCCGAGGTCGAGAAGAGCCGGGATGTGGTGCTCAACGTCTCCGGCCTGCTCTGGTATCCGAACCCGCACGTCGACCACGCCGAGTACCGCCGGACGGTGCACTGCCTGCTCGACGGGCTGGCCGCCGACGGCCGCGAGGTCACGCTGCTCGCCCACGTGCTCGAGTCGGACAACCCGGACTCCGACATCCACGCCATCTCCGAGCTGACCGCAGAACGCCGGGACTCCCTGGAGGTCGTCACCCCGCGCGATCTCGACGACGTGCGGCGCACGGTGGCATCGGCGAACGTGGTGCTCGGCTCCCGGATGCACGCCTGCCTCAACGCGCTCTCGACCGGCACCCCGGCGATCCCCCTGGCGTACTCCCGCAAGTTCGGCCCGCTGCTCGGCGACCTCGGCTGGACCCGGTCGGTCGACCTCCGCACCGCCGCCGACGCAGCGGGCGACGCGCTCGCGCAGGTCGCCGACGACGGCCTGGCCGACGAGGCCGCCCTCCTGCTCGGCGTGACGGAGAGCCGTCTCGCCCGCGCGACCACCGCACTCACGACCAGCGTGGAGCGCGTCGCCGCATGACCACCGACGCCCGGCCCGTGCCGACCACCGCGATCCCGAAGGAGACCGCGGCCTTGCGGGCGGCCGTCGCCCGGGTCGTCGCCTCGGGCAACTGCAGCGGCTGTGGCGCCTGCGCGCTGCTCGACCCGGGTCTGCGGATGCGGCTGGACGACGAGGGGAACCTGCGCCCGACGCCGGTCGACGACGCCGAGGAGCAGGCTGCGGCGGCGGCCGCCGCTCCGGTCGCTCCCGACGCGGTGAAGCGCTTCGAGGACGCCTGCCCCGGCGTCACGGTCCGCGCGGTGCACCCCGCGACCGGCCGCCGGCACCCGACGATGGGACCCTACCTCCGCGTGTGGATGGCGTGGGCCACCGACACCGAGGTGCGCTACCGCGGAAGCAGCGGAGGGGCGCTCACGGCCCTGGCCGCCTGGATGCTCGAGACCGGCCAGGCCAGCAGGATGGTGGGCGCCAAGGCCGACGAGACCGAGCCGCGGCGGACCGTGAGCGTCAGCATCCTGTCCCGCGAGCAGGCCGTCGCCGCCGCGGGCTCCCGCTACGCGCCGACGGCGAGCGCCGCCCTCCCGGAGGCGCTGCTGCCCGGGACCGTCATGGTCGGCAAGCCCTGCGAGGTCAGCGCCGTCCGTGCGCTCACCACCGGGCACTCGGCACGGCCGGGCGACGACGACCCCGTGCTGCTCTCCTTCTTCTGCGCAGGGACGCCGAGCCAGCACGCCACCGACCGGCTCGCCGCCGAGCTCGGCTCGCCGGCCGGAACGCCGGTGAGCGACCTCTGGTACCGCGGACGCGGGTGGCCCGGACGCTTCACCGTCGAGCGCCCGGACGGCACCTCGAGCGACGCGAGCTACGACGAGTCGTGGGGCTCGGCGCTCGGTCCTGCCGCGCAGTGGCGCTGCAAGATCTGCGCCGACGGCGTCGGCGAGAGCGCCGACATCACCGCGGCCGACTTCTGGCGCTCCGACGAGCGCGGCTACCCGGTGTTCGCGGACGGTGCGGGCCGCAGTGCGCTCATCGCGCGCACCGAGCGCGGGTACGACATCATCGTGCGAGCCGTCGAGGCCGGCGTGATCTCGGTCAGCCCGATCGAGATGGAGGACCTCGCGGCCGTGCAGCCGCTGCAGACCACGCGCCGGTCGACCCTCGCCGGGCGTCTCGCCGGCGCGACCCTCGCCGGCATGCGCGTGCCGCGCTACCGCGGCTTCGGCCTCCTCGGCCTCGCCCTCCCGCGGTTCCGCGAGGTCGTCCGGGTGGCGCGCGGCACCTTCCGCCGGGCGCGCGCCCGCCGTGCCGCCCTCGCCGGGAGGCGATCGTGACCATCCGGACACCGCGCTCCCCGGCGCACCGCGGCGAGCGCCCCAGAGAGCGTTCGCGGCACGACGAGGAGACCGGCGGTCTCCCGCACGGCGACACGAGCGGGCTCGGCGCCCGCGCAGCCCGGGGAGCGGCGGTCACCCTCGGCGCCCAGGGGGGGAAGGTCGTCGTCCAGGTCGCGTCGGTCGTCGTCCTCGCCCGGCTGCTGAGCCCGCACGACTACGGCCTGATCGCGATGGTGGTCGCGATCATCGGCGTCGGGGAGCTCTTCCGCGACTTCGGGCTCTCGTCCGCCTCCATCCAGGCGGCGACGGTCACGCGCGGGCAGCGCACCAACCTGTTCTGGGTCAACGCGGCGATCGGGGCGGTGCTCACCGCGGCCGTGTTCTCCGGGGCCGGGCTCATCGCGCTCGGCTTCGGCCAGCCCGACCTCGTGCCGATCGCGCACGCGCTCGCCTTCACCTTCCTGATCAACGGGCTCGGCACGCAGTACCGCGCCGACCTGGTGCGCCGGATGCGCTTCAGCGCGGTCGCCGCGGCCGACGTCGTCGCGCCGGCGCTCGCGCTGGCGGTCGCGATCGTCACGGCGCTGCTCGGCTGGGGCTACTGGGCCCTCGTCGCCCAGCAGCTGACCCAGGCGCTCGCCCTGCTGATCGTGCTCGTGGCCGCCGCGGGCTGGCTCCCCGGACTCCCGCGCCGCGACGCGCCCATCGGAGCCTTCATCGCCTTCGGCTGGAACATGCTCGCCTCTCAGCTGGTCAGCTACGTCAGCAACAACATCGACAATGTGCTCGTCGGCGTGAAGTTCGGCGCGGCCTCCCTCGGCGTGTACAGCCGCGCGTTCCAGCTGCTGATGACGCCACTGAACCAGGTGCGCATCCCGCTCACCACCGTCGCCCTCCCGGTGTTCTCGCGGCTGCAGGACGAGAAGGAGAGGTTCGGCGAGTGGCTCTGCCGCGGCCAGCTCGCCCTCGGCTACACGATCGTGGCCGGGCTCGCGCTCGTCGCCGGCGCGTCCGAGCCGCTGACGGCGCTCCTGCTCGGACCGCAGTGGCATGAAGCGGCGCCCATCCTGAGGTTCTTCGCCATCGCCGGCATTTTCCAGATCCTCGCCTTCGTCGGCTACTGGGCGTACGTCTCGCGCGGGCTGACGCGGGCGCTGCTGCACTACTCGCTGGTGAGCGCCGCCATCAAGATCCTCTGCATCGGCGTCGGATCCTTCTGGGGCGTGATCGGCATCGCCGTCGCCTACGCGGTCGCCCCCGCGATCTCCTGGCCGATCTCGCTCGCCTGGCTGGCGTGGAAGACCGAGGTCCCGACCGCGCGCCTCTACGCCGGGGCTGCGCGCGTGCTCTCCTGCGCCGCCGTCGCGGCGACCGCGGCCTGGGGCGCATGCACGACGGCCGCCGCCCTGGGCTCTGTGGCCCAGGTGGCGGCGGCCGTCGTGGCGCTCGCGCTTGTCTACGGGGCGGCTGTGCTGCTCATCCCTGCGATCCGGCGGGATCTGACAGGAGTGCTCGCCGCTGCGCGGCTGGTGCGCTCCCGCTGATCGTCCTCGTGCGTCAGTTCCACGCTCCGATCTGCAGCGAGCCGGCGGGCTTGCCGGTCAGCTGCGCGGCGGCGGAGGGCAGGGGCTGGGCGAGGGCCGAGGTGAGGCCGCCCACGAGCGGGAGCTGCTCGAACGCTCCGGAGAGCACGTTCTGCCCGTCGAAGGATCGCCCGGTGCGGTCCTGACCCGTCGCCGACTGGAAGTCGGAGAGCGAGGTGAAGATCGCGGGGTTGCCCGCGCCGCGCGACCAGACGATGAGCCAGTTCGGCGCGCCGGCGGAGGTCCGCTGGTAGACGTTGCCCGCGAGGGTGATGCCCATCTGCTCGGCCGAGTGCCAGTGGCTGTAGTCCTCGACGGCCAGCACCGCGTTGCCGGTGGAGTTGGCGAGCACGTTGTTCACCACGGTGATGTTGCCCGTGATCCACGTGACCGTCGGGTCCGGCAGCGACTGGCGCGGGTCGTGCCCGGCGGTGGAGAGGTTGCTCGCCCGGCGGTCGCCCTGCGTGATATTGATGTCGCGCGAGTTGCCGGTGATGGTGTTGTTGCGGATGTCCGCGCCGTTGGTGTCGCTGACGAGGATGCCGGCGATGCCGTTCTGCGCGATCACGTTGTTGGCGATCGCGAACTTCGCCGAGATCTCCGCCACGAGCCCGTTGCCCGAGTTGCCGACGATGTCGCTGTTCGCGACCGACACGTTGTAGACCGACTCGTCGAACCACAGCGCATTGCCGTCGTTGTTCAGGAAGTTGCTGCCGGCGACGGTGATGCCGCGGGCCCGGGCCACCTTGAACCCACCGGCCACGGGGGCGCGGTTGAAGTGCTCGGTGTTGTTGTGGTCGGCCAGCATCCCGGTCACCTTCAGGCGGTCGGAGTACGTCGCCTGCGCGCCGAGCATGCCGTTGCGGGCAACGGTCACGTTGGCGATGGTGCCGTCGGTGCCGCCCCAGGCGAGACCGGTGGTGGCGTTGTCCGTCACCGCGACGTTCTCGACCGTCGCGTTGTTGGCGTACACCTGCACCGCACCCATGTCGGGCACGGACGGCGAGTAGCGGCGGATGCCGATGCCCTTCAGCGCACTGCCGTCACCGAGCACGACGAACGCCTTCACGGTGTCGCTCGCGCGCAGGTCGTGGCCGGACGGGTCGGAGCCGAGCACCAGCTGGTGCGAGCCCTCGTCGACGAAGAACGTGCCCGCCGTCACGGCGGACCGCGACGAGACCTGCTTCAGCGCAACGCCGTCCAGGAACAGCTGGTCGGGGTGGGCCGCCATGGGGTACGACGGGTTGACGAACTGCCAGCCCGCGGCCGTGCCGTCGGGGGCGCCGCGCGTGTAGGTCGGGCTGTCGTCGAAGACGACGTTCCAGTTGCCCGCGACCCAGGCGGAGCCGGAGCGCGACCAGTTCGAGACCGAACGGCTGCCGTCGAACCAGACGGCCTCCTTCGGGTACGACTGGATGGTGACCTTCTTGCCGCGCGGGATCGTCACGGTCTCGTGGTACGTGCCGCCGCGGACGACGACGGTGGAGCCGGACGGCACCGCGTCGACCGCGTGCTGCACGGTCTTCCACGGAGCGGCCTCGGTGGAACGGCTCACGCCGTCGTCACCGCTCGTCGCGACGAAATAGGCGCCCGACGGGATCGCGTAGGAGGTGCTGCCGATCGGCGCGGCGCCGGTCGCCGTGCGAGCGGACGATTGGTCGATGCTCGTGTCGGCGCCCGTCGACGGGGTCGGGTCGGGCGTCGTCACGGGCGGCTGCGGAGCGGTCGTCGGCGGAGCGGGGGTGGTCGTCTGCGTCGGCGTCGGAGTCGGCGTCGGCGTCTGGGTGGGCGTCGTGACCGGGGTGGTCGGCGGGGCCGGGGTGGAAGCGTCCTGCGGCTTGAGCGCGCTGGCGCTCAGGTCGTCGAAGCGCACCTTGGCCGCGGTGGAGCTGATGGAGACGTAGCTCCACAGCCCGACCGAGCCGGCATGGCTGAGCCGGTCGATCGAGGAGTCGGCCGCCGAGACCTGCCAGTCCGGCGTGGCCGAGGAGGCGGTCCAGGCGCGGGCGCTCAGAGCGACCGTGCCGGTGCCCGTCGCGCGCAGCTCGAGGCGCACCGGCGAGCCGGCCGCGACCTTCGAGAGGACGACCTTCTCGGCGGCGACCGTCGTCTGCCGCGCGGTCGATCCGTTGACGCGGATGATCGAGAGCAGTCCGCGCTTCTGGGCGTCGACCCGGAAGGTGGCCTGGTAGTAGGCGCCTGCCGACGAGCGCACCTGGACGCCGGAGTAGACGCCGTTGCCCTTCGCGGGCAGCGCGTCGAGGACGACGGAGGCGGCGGCGTCGACATCCGACGCCGTGGCCGAGGGGAGGGTGGCGCTGAGGGAGGCGCCCGGCCGCGGGACGGCCTGGGTTCCGGAGGCGGAACCGACGGAGAACGCTGCCGCGCTGCTGACGCTGTACGCGCCGCCGAGGGAGGCGGCGCCCCAGCCGTTCGCCTGGCTGCGGTCGAAGGTGTCGGCGGCGATCTGCCGCGAGACGACATAGTTGGGGGCGGCGGACGCGCCGGCGGCGGTGACGCCGACGGCGGCTGCGGCCACCGCGGCGGTGGCCGCGAGGGCGATTCCTGCGCGCAGGCGTGCTTTCTTCGCGCCTGCCGTCCGATTGGTCTCGATACGGTGGGAGGGGTGTCGGGACATAGAGAAGTGCTATCCAAACGTCGGGTAGAACATACGGGGGCCGGCAGGTGAGACCAGTTCCTGCCGCAGGTTGAAGGAGACCCTAGCAAACGCCGGGGGGCGTCGGCCAGTCAAAATCAACCAAGCTAACAGCGGACGACCGTAGCACGCTATAGCGAGAATTACCCCCATTCGGGTGTCGGGGGGTGACGCCGGGGGTGTCGGGGGCCTCACCGGGCAAGACTCTCGGACGCATCCGACACAATTGGGGGATGACCTCCGCCGACCCGTTCCGGATCCTCGCGATCTGCACTGGGAACATCTGCCGCTCCCCCGCGATGGAGGCCATGCTCGCCGCGGAACTCGCCGACCAGCGGGCCTTCGCCGTGGAGTCCGCCGGCACCGAGGCGATGACCGGCTGGCCGGCGGAGCCCGCGATGACCCGCCTCCTCCACGCCCGCGGGCTGGAACTCGGCCGGCACCGCGCTCGTCAGGTGGACCCCGACCTCACCCGCCGCAGCGACCTCATCCTGACGGCGACCTACGCCCACCGGGAGTGGGTCGCGTCGGCCACGCCGCCCGCTGCTCGCCGCACCTTCACCCTCGCCGAGTTCGCCGAGATCGCCGGGGACGCCCCGGCGGAGCTGTCGCGGCGCGAGCTCGTCGCCTGGGCGGCGGAGCACCGCCCGCCACGGCCGATCGGCCGGGCGCGGTCCACCCGGCGCGGCGGCGCACCGGGCGACATCATCGACCCCTATGGCCGCTCGGACGCCATCTTCACGCAGTCGATCGCTCAGATCGAGCCCCTGACGAAGGCGGTGGCAGCAGCCCTGCGCGCTCGCGCCTGACGCCGCCGGGCCAGCGACTGCGGCCTCCCGGAACATCTGCGCCCGCTCGCCCCGGCGCAGACGTTCCGCGGACCCGCAGTCGCCGCCGATTCCCCTGGTGACAAATCCTCACTAATACACCAGAATAGGTGAGGATATCTCAACCAGAGGGGGAAGCCCGTGACCCGACGCGTCGGCTACGCCGCAGGGGCGTTCGATCTGTTCCACATCGGACACCTGAACATCCTCAAGCACGCCAAGAGCCAGTGCGACCACCTGATCGCGGGCGTCGTCTCCGACGAGATGCTGGAGCTGACCAAGGGCATCACCCCGGTGATCCCGCTGGCCGAGCGGCTCGAGATCGTCCGCAGCATCGAATACGTCGACGAGGCCGTCCCCGAGACACTCCCCGACAAGCTCGACACCTGGCGCGAGCTGCGGTTCGACGTGTTCTTCAAAGGCGACGACTGGCGCGGCACAGAGAAGGGCCTCCGGCTGGAGCGCGAGTTCGCGGCGGTCGGAGTCGAGGTCGTGTACTTCCCGTACACGATGACGACCTCCTCCACTCAGCTGCGGAAGGCCCTCGCCGCACTCGCCGGCTGACCCGGTCAGCCGCCCTCAGACCTCGGCGAACCGGTCCGTCGCCTCGACCAGCGCGTCCAGGATCCCGGGCTCGTCGAACGCGTGCCCGGCGTCCGGGATCATGCGCAGCTCCGCCTCCGGCAGCGCCCGGTGCAGCGCCCACGCCGTCATGGGCGGGGTGCAGGTGTCGTAGCGGCCCTGCACGATCACGGTCGGGATGCCCGCCAGCTTCGGGGCGTCCCGGATCAGCTGCCCGTCCTCGAACCAGCCGCCGTGGACGAAGAAGTGGTTCTCGATGCGCGCGAAGGCGACGGCGTGCGCCGGCTCGGTGAACGCCTCCACCAGCTCCGGCCGCGGCAGCAGGGTGATGGTGGACGACTCCCAGCGCGACCACGCCACCGCGGCCGGCAGGTGCACGGCCGGGTCGGGGTCGCCCAGCAGGCGCGAGTACGCGCGGATCAGGTGCCCGCGCTCCTCGACGGGCACCGGCTCCAGGAACCCCTCCCACAGGTCGGGGAACAGGGCCGACGCACCGCCCTCGTAGAACCAGTCCAGCTCCTCCGCCCGCAGGGTGAAGATCCCGCGCAGCACCAGCTCGGTCACGCGGTCGGGATGCGTCTGCGCATACGCGAGGGCCAGCGTGCTCCCCCACGATCCGCCGAACACCTGCCAGCGCTCGACGCCGAGGTGCTCGCGCAGCCGCTCGATGTCGGCCACCAGGTGCCAGGTGGTGTTCACCGAGAGGTCGGCCTCCGGCTCGCTGGCATGCGGGAGGCTGCGGCCGCACATCCGCTGATCGAACAGGACGATGCGGTACTTCTCGGGGTCGAACAACCGGCGGTGCGCCGGGGACGTGCCGCCGCCCGGGCCGCCGTGCAGGAAGACGACCGGCTTGCCCTCCGGGTTGCCGCTCACCTCCCAGTACAGCTGCTGGCCGTCTCCGACCTCCAGCATGCCGCTCTCGTGGGGCTCGATCTCGGGATAGAGGCTGCGCATCCCCCGAGGGTATCCGTAGGCGTGGGACGCGACACGCCGTTTCGCCCGCGCCTTCGCGGCGTGTTGCGTCCCACGGATGCGCGCGAACCCGCGGCTACAGGCTCGCGGCGGGCACCGAGAACGTGTCGCAGGCGGCGGCGCCCTGGCGGTAGCCGGTGGTGAACCAGCGCTGGCGCTGGTCCGACGAGCCGTGCGTCCAGCCCTCCGGGTTCACCCGGCCGGTCGCGGCCTTCTGGATGCGGTCATCGCCGACCGCCGCGGCCGCGCTCAGCGCGTCGGCGATCTGCGCGTCCGTGATCGGCTCGAGGAAGCGGTGCCCCTCGCCGTCGGTCGTCGTGGACGCGGCGCCGGCCCAGCTGCCCGCGAAGCAGTCTGCCTGCAGCTCGGTGCGCACGCTGTCCGAGGCCGGACCGGTCTCGCGGCTCTGGTGCTGCTCCATGATCCCGGCGAGGTTCTGGATGTGGTGACCCCACTCGTGCGCGACCACGTACATCTCCGCCAGCGGCCCGCCGCTCGACCCGAACCGCGACCGCAGCTCGTCGTAGAACCCGGTGTCGACGTACAGCGTCCGGTCGGGCGGGCAGTAGAACGGGCCGACCGCGCTCGTCGCTCCGCCGCATCCCGTGCTCGTCTGATCGGTGAACAGGACGAACTGCGGCGACGAGTAGGAGCCGCCCAGCTGCGGCAGCTCGTCGGACCAGTAGGTGTCGAGGGAGGCGGCGGCGCCCTGCATGCGGCAGTCGATGCTCGCGTTCGCCTCGGCGCCGGTCTCGCAGCTGACGGCCTGGTCGCCGGTGCCGATCTGCTGGGTGCCGCCGGCGTCGCCTCCACCGACGAGACCAGACAGGTCGACGCCGAACAGCTGGGCGATGAGGAAGACCGCGACCGCGCCGAGGCCGACGCCGCCGGCGGCGATCCCGGTCGTGCGGCCCCGGCGGCTGACCTTGCCGCGGCTGATGTCGGCATTCGGATCGAACGTCATGCCGCACACGGTACGCCCCGCGGGCGGCCTGCCCGGAGGGGTTGCGCTCGGTCTAGGCTCGCCTCGTGAGCGCATCCACCGCACCCGTGACCGTCACCGTGACCGGAGCTGGAGGGCAGATCGGCTACGCCCTGCTGTTCCGGATCGCGTCGGGGCAGCTGCTCGGGCGCGACGTGCCCGTGCGGCTGCGCCTGCTCGAGATCCCCGCGGGCCTGCGGGCGGCGGAGGGCACCGCGCTCGAACTCGAGGACGGCGCCTATCCGCTCCTCCACGGCGTGGACGTCACCGACGATGCGCGGGCCGCGTTCGACGGCGTCAACATCGCATTGCTGGTGGGAGCCCGCCCGAGAGGACCCGGGATGGAGCGCGCCGACCTGCTGGAGGCGAACGGCGCCATCTTCGGGCCGCAGGGCGAGGCGATCAACGCGGGCGCGGCCTCCGACGTCCGCGTGCTGGTCGTCGGCAACCCGGCCAACACGAACGCGCTCATCGCCAGCGCGCACGCGCCGGACGTGCCGGCCGAGCGCTTTACCGCGATGACGCGGCTCGACCACAACCGGGCCGTCGCCCAGCTGGCGCGCCACCTGCACGTTCCCGTACGCTCCGTCGACGGTGTCATCGTCTGGGGCAACCACTCGGCGACGCAGTACCCCGACCTCTCGCACGCGACGGTCGACGGACGCCCTGCCACGGAGCTGGTCGACGAGGGCTGGCTGGCCGGCGAGTACATCCCGCGGGTCGCCAAGCGCGGCGCGGAGATCATCGACGTGCGCGGCTCGTCGTCAGCCGCCTCCGCGGCGAGCGCCGCCATCGACCACGTGCACGACTGGGTGAACGGGACGGGCGAGCGCTGGACCAGCGCGGGCGTCGTCTCCGACGGCTCCTACCGCGTGCCGGAGGGACTCATCTCGTCGTTCCCGGTGCGCTCGGTCGACGGAGCCTGGCGGATCGTGCCCGGGCTGTCGATCGACGCGTTCTCGCGCGCCCGGATCGACGCCTCCGTCGCCGAGCTCGTGGCCGAGCGCGACGCGGTCCGCGCCCTCCACCTCCTCTAGCCCCCCGCGGGCCGAGATTTGCCCCAAATCGTTGTTATGACGCGGCCATAACCGAGATTTGGGGCAAATCTAAGGCGGGTCAGCGGGACTTGTGCGATTTCTCGGGGGTCGGGAGCGTCCCGGCGGCGCGGCGCTCGGCGTAGTAGTCGCGCGCCTCGGCCTGGCGCTCGGCCTCCGCGCCGGACGCGATCTTCGCGCGGATGAGCTCCGGACCGTAGCCGAACGCGTCCACCAGGTCGACCGCGTGCGGGCGGATGCGCGTCAGCAACCGGTCGATGTACGCGCTCACGGCCTGCGCGCGCTGCGGCGAGAGCCGGCCGTTCATCAGGTACCAGGCCAGGTGCTTCTCGATCAGCCCGAACCCGAACAGGTCGCGCAGCCAGGTGAGCACCTGCTTGGTGCCCTCGTCCGGCGCCTGCTCCAGTGCATCCGTGAACGCCTCCCACTGCAGCAGCTCGCCGTGGGCGCGGGCCGCCTCGATCAGGTCGTTCTGCTGCGAGTTGAACAGGTCGGCCGCCGCCTTCTTGCCCAGCTTGGATGCGGGGCGCAGCCTGCCTGCGGCCGTCGCGATCATCGTCTCGACGCGGTCGGTGAGGAGCTCCCGCTGGGTCGCCGGCTCCTGCAGCCAGTTGACCGAGCGGGCGGTCGACCCGAAGTCGCGCACCGTCTGTGCCACGCTGCGGAGCCCTGTCCCGTGGTACGCCTTACCCGCCGCCTGCGTGACGACGTAGCGGGCGAGCGCGCCGGCGTCCGCCTTGGCGAACTTGCGGCTGTAGTCGGTCAGCAGGCGCTTCGCGACCAGCTGCAGCAGGACGTTGTTGTCGCCCTCGAAGGTGACCCAGATGTCCAGATCCTGGCGCAGCGACGTGATGCGGTTCTCGGTGAGGAAGCCCGCGCCGCCGCACGCCTCCCGCGCCTCCTGCAGGGTGTCGAGCGCGTGCCAGGTGCTGAGCGGCTTGAGCGCCGCAGCGATCGTCTCCAGGTCCTGGCGGTCGGCGTCGGTGTCCGCCTTGCCGCTGAACACGTCGTCGAACTTCCGCAGGAAGACCTCGTGCGCGAAGCCGGCCGCGTACGTGGTCGCGAGCCGCGGGAGCAGCCGGCGCTGGTGCCGCTGGTAGTCGAGGATGACCTCCTCGTCCGTCGGGCTCCCCGCCGTGAACTGGCGGCGCTGGTCGGCGTAGGTGATGGCGATGGCCAGGCCGATCCTGGAGGCGATGACCGCGGAGCCGTCGAGCGAGACGCGGCCCTGGACGAGCGTGCCGAGCATCGTGAAGAACCGGCGGCCGGGGCTCTCGATGGGCGAGGTGTAGGTGCCGTCCTCGGCCACATCCCCGTAGCGGTTGAGGAGGTCGGTGCGCGGCACCCGGACGCCGGTGAAGTGCAGACGGCCGTTGTCGATGCCGTTCAGGCCGCCCTTCTGACCGTCGTCCTCACCGCCGATGCCGGGGAGGAAGTCGCCGTTCGCGTCCCGGATCGGGACGTAGAAGGCGTGCACGCCGTGGTTGACGCCCTTCGTGATCAGCTGGGCGAACACGACCGCCGCCGTGGCGTCGATCGCTGCGTTGCCGAGGTAGTCCTTCCACGCGCCACGGAAGGGGGTGTCGATGACGAACTCCTGCGTCTCCGGGTCGTAGGTCGCCGTCGTGCCGACGCTCGCGACGTCCGAGCCGTGCCCCGTCTCCGTCATGGCGAAGGCGCCCGGCACCTCCAGCGACATGATCGCGGGGAGGTACTTCTTGTGGTGCTGCTCGGTGCCGAGGTGCAGCACGGCCGCACCGAAGAGACCCCACTGGACGCCGGACTTGATCTGCAGCGAGGGGTCGGCCGCGACGAGCTCCTCGAACGCCGCGATGTTGCCTCCGTTGTCCTCGCCGCCGCCGAGCGACTTCGGGAACGCCCGGTGCACCTGGCCGTGCTCGACGAGCAGCTTCAGCTGTCCGAACACGCGCTTGCGGTGGTCGGCGACCGAGAGCCCCTCCTGCTTCTGCATCTCCGGACGCGCCGACAGCTCGCGCGAGGCGAGGCGGGCCTCCGCCCATGCGCCGAGGAGCTGACGGCCGAGCGCCTCGACGTCGATGCGCGGGGACGCACCGGCGGGGCCGGGCTCAGGAACGGACGGTGCCGCGGGTGCGGCGGGGGTCGCGCTGGGGACGCGTTCGGCAGTGTCGACCATGACCTCTCCTAACGGAAATCGCGGATGCGGCAACGCTACGACGCGTCCCGCCGGGGCGAAAACCGTCGGTGCGCCGCCTACAAATCCCCCCGCCCCCGTGTCGTCCCCAACTTGTGGGAACCACACAAAAAAGCAAAACCCCCACCGTCGAGTCCGCACAGACTGCACGCGCTTTCGGCGCGTCGTGTGCAGTCTCTGCAGACTCGACGGTGGGGGTGGGTCGGGATGGGGCGCGGTCAGGCGGCGCGGCGCGGAGCGCGCGGGGTGCGCAGGTCGCGCTGCGTCGGGCGCGTGGCCCGGAGCGGCGTGGTGAGTGCGGCGCGAGCGGCGGCCGCGCCCTTCAGCTCGATCACCGTTCCGGCCGGGACGCTGGCGTCGCGCTCGATGCGCGCGCCGTTGCCGACCATCGCGTTCTCGCCGAGCTTCGCGCCGGAGCCGATCTTGACCCCGCTGCCGACGATGCAGCCGGCACCCACATGGACGTTGGCGCCCACGAACGTGCGGTCGCCCACCGTGGCGCCCTTGTCGATCCAGCTGCCCGCGCCGACGTACGCCTCCATGCCGACGCGCGCGTCGGCCTCCACGTAGGCGGTCGGCTCGATGTAGGCCGACTCGGCCACCCGCGCGGTCGGTGAGACGAGTCCTCGACCGTTCGCGTGACGCTTGTACTTGATGACGGCGCCGGTCTCGTCCTCGAGCTCCTCGATCATTCGTGCCATCTACTACTTCCTCCTTCGAGATCGCCGCAGTAATCGTTCAATGTCATAACACCGCCAGGCCGCAAGGAATTCCCTGGTCGTCCGGCGGAACGACGCACGGTATACCCGTCTCCGGGCCGCGAGAAGGGGTGGCGGAGCGCTCGGGGTCCACTAGCGGTCGATCTGAGCCTCTTCTGACGTCGCGTCCGTCCGGCCGCGCCACGCTCGGACGTGCCGGACGGCAGGGATCGCGGCAACGAGCGTGCCGATGCCCGAGACAGCCAATGCGGTAGCAGCACCGAACACAGCGACCAACGGTCCCGCAGCAGCGGTTCCGAGCATGGTGGAGCCGTTGTTCAGCGCGATGACCGCGGCGAACGCACGACCGCGTTGGTCCTCATCGACGGAGGTGACCACGATCGCCCGGATCGCGATCGACTGCAGTGCGTTCGCGAGTCCGACCACGAACAGCCCGGCGAAAGCCACCGGTGTCGCCGGCAGCAGCCCCATGACGAGCAGGGCGACTCCCATGAGAGCACTGCCCGCCGCGAGGGCCGACGGCTGCAGGCAGACCGGGATACGCGGGGCGACGACCGCTGCGCACAGAAGGCGACCGCAGGCTTGAGCGCTCACCAGCGCCCCGTAGACCACCGCAGGCGCATCGAGGATGTCGCGGGCATACTCCACCTCCGCCACGGTGATCATGCTTGTGAACACGATCGCGGCAGCCAACGCGACCACCGCCGTCGCGATCGTCGGCGATCGGCGCAGCGCTGCGGGGCCGGCTGCGACCTGGGCAAACCATGACGGGCGCTCCGCGGATCTTTCCATCGGCGAATGCCGCCGAACGCGCATGCCTACGATGACCGCCGCGAGCACCCCGAAAGTCGCTGCATCGACGAGAAGCGCACCCTGGGTTCCGATCACTCCGACCGCAAGACCCGCGATGGCCGGCCCGACGAGGGTGCCGACGCTCCGAGCAGCGTCCATGCGCGCGTACCCGACCGCAGGATTCGCGCCAGGGCGCATCGTCGCAGGCACCAGGAGCGTCATCGCGGGTGAGTCGACCGCGGAGACGACGTTACCGGCCGCGATCAGCACGAGCATCCACGGCAGATCCCCGGCATAGGCGAGCAGCACCCCGATCAGACAACGAAGCACCAGTGTGATCGCGAGGATGCGCGTCGTCTCGAATCGGTCCAGCAGCGGCGCGACAAGCGGCCCGAGCAGGACGCTCGGCAACAACCCGAGGAGTACGAGCGCCGACACGGCGAAGCTCCCACCCGGGCGGTCTTGCAGGGCGAGCATCAAAGCGACGACCGCGAGCGTGTCTCCCAGCGCTGAAACCCCGGAAGCGGCTGCAAGGGTCGTCGTCTTCATAACCCTCCAATACTGATATACGTACTAAAATCGTTGACTCCGAATGCGGACCCATCCTAGCGTGTGCGTTGCGGGAGTAGACATCCCGTTCCACAACGATGAAAGGTTCACACATGACCCAGTCCCGAACGCCGCGCCTTCACTCGATCGCTGGCGACGCGCTCAGCCGCGTCGACGGTCGGCAGGAGATCGCCCAGTCCGAGGTGACCTTCACCCTTCGGACGGATGCAGCGATCGAGAGGTGCCTGAGGGCACTCGACGCATCCGATCTTCGTCTGGCCCACGAGCCGGGCAAGTACGACTGGAAGTTCGCCTGGGTCGACCCAAACAGGGACGGCGAGGGCGGGAGGGTGCGCTTCGGCGTCGCCTGGTATGACCAGGAGTTCTTCACCGAGAAGAAGGACGTCTACCTCGACCGCCGGCACGTGCGGATGCTTGCCGGCTTCGAGGCCGATGAGGAGGCCGTCACGGTCAGGCACTACACGCTGCACCCGTGACCCATCGTCGCCTCGGGTGTCCCGTCACCCGAGGCGTCCGAGGCCTCTACCCGCAGACCCGGTCAGGATCAGCCGGCGGCGGTGGCCACGACAGAGAGGAGCGCCTCGCCGTAGGCGTCGCGCTTCTTGGCCCCGATGCCGGAGATGCCGTCGAGGTCGGCCAGGGTGGCCGGACGGGCGGAGGCGACGGCGCGCAGGGTCGCGTCGCCGAAGACGATGTAGGCGGGGACGCCCTGCTCCCGTGCCTGGCCTGCCCGCCAGGTGCGGAGGGCCTGGAAGAGCGGCTCGTCTTCGGCGGAGACGCCGGCGGGGACCGCCGAGCGGGAGGCGCGGGAGGCGCGCTCGGGCCGCTCCGGCTCACGGCGGAGGACGACGCGACGGTCACCCGAGAGCACGGCGGCGCTCTCGGGCGTGATGGTCAGGACGCCGTACTCGCCCTCCGGCTTCAGTAGCTCCTGGGCGATCAGCTGGCGGACGACGCCGCGCCATTGGCTCTCGCTGAGGTCGTCTCCGATCGACCAGGTCGCGAGCTGGTCGTGGCGGTACTGCTCGACCCGCGGGGTGCGCTTGCCGCGGACGATGTCGATCAGGTGACCCGCGCCGAAGCGCTGGTTGCGCTCGCGCTGCAGACGCACAACGGTCGACAGGAGCTTCTGGGCGGGAACCGTGCCGTCCCAGCTCTCGGGCGGGGTGAGGCAGGTGTCGCAGTTGCCGCACGGGCCGGACTGCTGGCCGAAGTAGCCGAGCAGGTTGATGCGGCGGCACTGCACCGTCTCGCACAGGGCGAGCATCGCATCCAGGTGCTGCGTCATCCGTCGCCGGTGCGCGAGGTCGCCGGGCGAGTCGTCGATCATGCGGCGCTGCTGTACGACGTCTTGCAGGCCGTAGGCGAGCCACGCGGTGGACGGCAGACCGTCGCGGCCGGCGCGGCCTGTCTCCTGGTAGTACCCCTCGACCGACTTGGGGAGGTCGATGTGGGCGACGAAGCGCACGTCGGGCTTGTCGATGCCCATGCCGAAGGCGATGGTCGCGACGACGATCACTCCCTCTTCGCGGAGGAAGCGGGACTGGGTGGCCGCGCGCTGCGACGCCTCGAGACCCGCGTGGTACGGCAGCGCCGTGAGGCCACGCGCGGAGAGGTACTCGGCCGTCTTCTCCACCGAGTTGCGCGACAGCGCGTAGACGATGCCCGCGTCGCCGGGGTGCTCGGTCGTGATGAAGTCGAGCAGCTGCTTGCGCGGCTCGACCTTCGGCACGATGCGGTACTGGATGTTGGGGCGGTCGAAGTCGGAGACGAAGTGCTCCGCCTGCTCCAGCCGCAGGCGGCTGGTCAGCTCGCGGTGCGTCGCTTCGGTGGCCGTGGCGGTCAGCGCGATGCGCGGGACGTCGGGCCAGCGGTCGGCGAGCTCGGACAGCGTGAGGTAGTCGGGACGGAAGTCGTGGCCCCACTGCGAGACGCAGTGCGCCTCGTCGATCGCGAACAGGGCGACCCGGCCGCGCTCGAGGAATCGCTTGGTCGCCTCCGACGACAGGCGCTCCGGCGCGACGTAGAGAACGTCGAGCTCGCCCGACAGGTACGCCCGCTCGACCGCGGCGCGCGCCGCCCCGTCTTGCGTCGAGTTGAGGAACGCCGCCCGGACGCCGACTGCGGTGAGCGCGTCGACCTGATCTTGCATGAGGGCGATCAGGGGCGAGACGACGACGCCCGTGCCCTCCCGCAGCAGCGACGGGATCTGGTAGCAGAGGCTCTTGCCGCCGCCGGTCGGCATCAGGACGACCGCGTCGCCGCCGCCGGCCACCCGCTCGATGATGGCCTGCTGCTGCCCGCGGAACGCGTCGTACCCGAACACCGTGCGCAGCGCCTCGGCCGCCGAGGCGAACCGCGGCGGCGTCGCCCGCACCACAGGCGGGCCCGACGGAACCGCACGCACACCGGCCGCAGCGCCGGCCCCCGACGCACTCGCGCCGCCCCAGGGCTCACCGGCGTACGGGTCGTCGAACTCGGGAAGCGGCGGCTCCTCGTCGAGAGGAGGCGCGTCCCTGTCGTCGGGCACCCAGCCGTCGGTGTTCCAGCTCATCCCTCGATCGTAACGGCGGCCTCCGACCGTCACCCGGGAGCGGCCGGATCTGTGGAGAACCCGTTCGTCCACAGGCGGCCGTCGGGTAGCATCGCGGACATGCGCCGGCTCATCGTGACCGAGTTCATGTCCCTCGACGGGGTCGTCGAGGCGCCCGGCGGCGAGCCCACCCACCCGCACTCGGGCTGGACCATCCCGTTCAGCTCGGAGGACCTTCGGGAGTTCAAGCTCCGTGAGGTGCAGGAGGCCGGCTCCCTGCTGCTCGGACGGCGTACCTACGAGCAGTTCGCGGCCGCCTGGCCGCCGCGCGAGGGCGTCTTCGCCGACATCATGAACGGCCTGCCGAAGACCATCGTCACCTCGCGCCCCGGCGAACTGACCTGGAACTCGACGGCGCTGGAGCAGCCCGTCCGCGACGGGCTCGCTCGGCTCAAGGAGGGCGACGGCGACCCGATCCTGGTCGCCGGGAGCGCCTCCCTCGTCCGCTCGCTGCTGGTCTGGGGACTGGTCGACGAGCTGCGCTTGCTGGTCTTCCCGGTGATGATCGGCGGCGGCCTGCGCATCTTCCCGGACGACCGGGAGAAGTGGGTGTTCGAGCTCGCCGACCTCCACCGCTTCGCGTCGGGCGCCGTGCTGCACACGTACCGTCTGGCCGTCGGCTGATGCCGGCCGCGGCCCTCGGGCTGCTCGGCGCCTTCGTCTACGGTTCGGCCGACTTCCTCGGCGGGGTCGCGGCGCGGCGCATCGGCCCGCTGCGCACGACCGCCGTCGGGGCGGTCGCGGGTCTCGTCCTGCTGCTACTCGCCCTTCCCGTGGTCGGCGGCGCGTGGTCGGCCGCCGCCCTCGGCTGGGGAGCGCTGTCCGGCCTGGTCGGAACCGTCGCCGTCGCACTGCTGTACGCCTGCCTGGCGATCGGGCCCATGAGCATCCTGTCGCCACTGACCGCACTGGTGTCGGCGCTCGTGCCGCTGACGTGGGGGCTGCTCGGCGGCGACCGCTTCGAGCCGGTGGGATACGTCGCCATCGGCCTCGCGCTGGTCGCGGTGGTGCTGGTCGGCTTCGTGCCGGAGAAGGGCGCCGTGCGTCCACGGCCTCGCGCGCTCGGGATGGCCGTGGCCGCCGGCGCCATGATCGGCGTCTTCCTCATCCTGATCGACCAGACCCCGGACGACTCGGGCGTCGTCCCCCTGATCGCGAACCGCGTGGCGAACGCGGCGGTGATGTGGACCGTCGTCGGCGTCGTGGTCGCCCGCGCACGCCGTTCGGTGCCGGTGGCCGTGGGCGATCTCCCGCCCGTGGGCCTGCCGGAGCAGCTGCGCGGCGGGATGCGGCTGGAGCCGCGCGGCGCGGGCATCGCGGCGGGCGGCGGCGCCCTCGACGCGACAGCCAACCTGCTCATCCTGATCGCGCTGCGGCTCGGCGACCTCGCCACGGTGTCCGTGCTGACCGCGCTCTACCCGGCCGGCACCATCCTGCTCGCCGCGATCGTGCTGCGTGAGCGGGTGGCGCCGGTGCAGTGGGTCGGGCTCGTGCTGGCGATCGTGGCCGCCGCGCTGCTCGCGCTGAGCTGACGGGCGGCGTCGGCCGTCCGGGTACTGTGGATCGCTGGACCAGAGGGAGGCGATCCATGACCACACCGCACGACCCGGCTGAGGACCTCGAGAACCGGCGCGAGCACCTCGGCGACGTCAGCCAGGCGGTGCAGGACTTCGCGAGCGAGCAGGAGGGCTACCACAAGTCGCTCTCATCGCGGCAGCTGCAGATGATCGCCATCGGCGGCGCCATCGGCACCGGCCTCTTCCTCGGCGCGGGCGGCCGCCTGCACGACGGCGGACCGCTGCTCGTGCTCGTCTACGCGGTGTGCGGGTTCTTCGCGTTCCTGGTGCTGCGGGCGCTCGGCGAGCTCGTGCTGCACCGGCCGTCCTCCGGCTCGTTCGTGTCGTACGCGCGCGAGTTCTACGGCGAGAAGATGGCGTACGTCGCCGGGTGGATGTACTTCCTCAACTGGGCCATGACCGCCATCGTCGACTCCACCGCCGTCGCCCTCTACGTGAAGTACTGGAGCCTGTTCTCCGCGGTCCCGCAGTGGCTGCTCGCGCTCATCGCCCTGGTCGTGGTGGTCAGCCTGAACCTCATCTCGGTGAAGGTGTTCGGCGAGATGGAGTTCTGGTTCGCCCTGATCAAGGTCGGCGCGCTCGTGGCGTTCCTCGTGGTCGGGATCGTCGTCCTCTCCGCGGGCTGGCCGACCGACCTCGGCCCGACCGGATTCGCGATGCTCGCGCAGAACGGCGGCCTGCTGCCCAACGGCGTCGCGACCATCGCCATGGCGATCGTGCTGGTGCAGGGCGTCGTCTTCGCCTACGCCGGGATCGAGCTGGTCGGCATCGCCGCGGGCGAGACCGCGAACCCGGAGAAGATCATGCCGCGCGCGATCAACAGCGTCGTGTTCCGCATCGCGGTCTTCTACTGCGGCTCGGTCCTGCTGCTCGCGCTGCTGCTCCCGGCGAGCGCCTACAGCGGGAGCGAGAGCCCGTTCGTCACCTTCTTCAGCCACCTCGGCGGTCCGCAGCTGAGCGCCGTCGTCGGGTCGATCATGAACTTCGTCGTGCTGACCGCCGCCCTGTCGAGCCTGAACGCCGGGATGTACTCGACCGGGCGCATCCTGCACTCGATGGCCCAGACCGGCGCGAGCCCCCGGTTCACCGCCCGGATGAACGCGCGCGGAGTGCCGTACGGCGGCATCCTGCTGACCGCGGCGATCGGCGTACTCGGCGTGTTCCTCAATCTGGTGGTGCCGGAGGAGGCGTTCAACATCGTGCTGAACGTCGCGTCGCTGGGCATCGTCACCAGCTGGGCGATGATCGTGCTGTGCCAGATGCAGCTGCGGCGCTGGGCGCTGCAGGGCAAGCTGGAGCGACCGTCCTTCCGCCTGTTCGGCGCACCGTTCACGGCCTGGCTGACGCTGGCGTTCCTGGCGGGCGTCGTCGTGCTGATGGCGTTCGACTACCCGACCGGGACCTGGACGGTCGCCTCGCTGGTCGTCATCATCCCGCTGCTCGTCGTCGGCTGGTACGCGCAGCGGGGCCGCATCCTCGCGATCGCTGCCGAGCGCCAGGGCTACACCGGCGCCCACCCTGTGATCCCCGCGCGCCCGCCGCGGCGCCCTCGCCCCTGACGCTTCTCCACCCCTCCGACGAGTTGCACGTCGTGGCGGCTATTCCGGCCGGATTTCCGCCACGACGTGCAACTCGCCGGGTCAGGAGGTGGGGGCCGGAGGGGGTGGGGTGACCTGGGCGGCCTGCTCCAGAGCGGGTAGGGCCCGGCGGACGGCGTCCAGCTGCTCGGGGGTGAGGTCGGCGAGGATGCCGGCGGCGGCGCGTGCCCTGTCGGAGCGGGCCTCGAGCAGCAGCTCGGTGCCCGCGTCGGTGCCGGAGACGAACAGGGAGCGGCGGTCCTCGGGATCGGGCGTGCGCTCGACGAGGCCGCGCGCCTCCAGCTCGGCGACGACCCGCGTGATCGTGGGCGCCGCGGCCACCTCGATCGCGGCGAGCTCGCTCGGCCGCAGCGGCCCGCGCCGGACGATCGTCGACAGGGCGGACAGCTGACCGTGGCTCAGCCCGCCCGTAGAGGAGCGGATGCGACGGTTCAGCCGCCCGACGGCCAGGGCCAGACGGCCGGGGACATCGTCGTCCTGGCCGGCCGTCGGCCGCTCGTCAGCTTCATGCGCGGTGGGCACCGACTTCCTCGCCTTCCTCGGTGACCGCTCGCTCTGGTACGGCGGTCTCCCCATGAACATACTTCGCTCCGCCGAGGAAGGAGGCTACGGCTCCGATGACGCTCATGACGGCGGCGGCGATGAAGACGACCACCAGTCCGTCGTGGAAGGGGTTCGAGATCAGCTGCGGGAAGAACTCCTTGCCGGTCAGGGTGGCCCCGTCGACGTGCGGCGAGGACAGGATCCCGGTCGGGCCGAGCAGGCTCTGGATGGGGTTGTAGCCGAGGAACGCCGCGAACAGCGACCCGACCGGCGGGGTGTTCCCCACCTGTGCGGCCACATTCGCCGGGACGCCGTGCGAGGTCAGCCCGTTGGTGAGCGCCGACGGCAGAGCCACGGACAGGCCCGCGATCATCAGCGAGAAGAAGATGCCGATCGACAGCGAGCTTCCGGCGTTGAGGGCGACGCCGGCCATCCCCGAGGCGGCCCCGCGTTCGTTCGCCGGGACGCTGTTCATGATCGCCGTGCGGTTGGGCGAGGAGAACAGTCCGGACCCGATGCCGTTGAGGCCCGTGAGCAGCGCGAACTGCCAGTACTCGAAGTTGACCGGGATGAGCAGCAGGCCGACGAAGGTGGCCGCCACCAGGAGCAGACCGACCGTCGCGAACGCGCGAGAGCCGAACCGGTCGGAGAGCGCGCCGGAGATCGGCCCGGCGACCAAGAAGCCGATCGTGATCGGGAGCATGTAGATGCCCGCCCAGAGCGGCGTCGACTCGTAGCTGTAGCCGTGCAGCGGCAGCCAGATGCCCTGCAGCCAGATGATGAGCATGAACTGCAGGCCGCCGCGGCCGATCGCCGCGAGGAACCCCGCGAAGATCCCGGAGGAGAAGGCCCGGATGCGGAACAGCCGCATGTCGAACATGGGCGACGGCACCTTCAGCTCGACGAAGACGAACGCGACGAGCAGCAGGATGCCGCCGATGATCGCACCGAGGACCCACGGGTTGCCCCAGCCCTGGGTGGAGTCGCCGTAGGGCTGGATGCCGTAGGTGATGCCGGTCAGCAGCGCGATCAGGCCGATGCCGAAGGTGGCGTTGCCGAGCCAGTCGATGCGGCCGGGGTTCTTCTGGCCGACCTCGTGCAGCGACTTGATCGACCAGATGGTGCCGATCACGCCGAACGGGACGGACACGAAGAACACCGCGCGCCAGTCCACCTCGGCGAGCACGCCGCCGAGGATGAGGCCGATGAAGCTTCCGGCGATCGCGGCGACCTGGTTGAGGCCGAGCGCGAACCCGCGCTTGTTCGCCGGGAACGCGTCGGTGAGGATCGCGGTCGAGTTGGCGAACAGCATGGCGCCGCCGACACCCTGGACGAACCGCCAGACGATCAGCCACATCGCGCCGGGGCCGCCGGTGAACGGGTCGAGGCACAGCGCGATGGCGGCCAGCGTGAAGATCACGAACCCGAGGTTGTAGATGCGGACGCGTCCGAACTGGTCCCCCATGCGCCCGAACATGACGACGAGCACGGCGGTGACGAGCATGTAGCCCATCAGCATCCAGAGCAGGTAGGACACGTTGCCCGGCTCGAGCGGGTTGAGCTTCACCCCGGTGAAGATGGCGGGCAGCGAGATGATGACGATCGACGAGTTGATCGTCGCCATGAGCATGCCGAGGGTGGTGTTGGAGAGCGCCACCCAGCGGTAGTGCGGGTGATCCTTGGTGAAGATGCCGGTGCGGGCCAAACGGGTTCCTTGTCAGAGTGCGCGGGTACGTGACGGATATCGGTTGTTTATATGCGTCAACTATATAACCCGGCGCGCCCGCGCGGTCCCGGTCAGGGGAGATCCGCGACGAACGCCGCGATGGCGGCGGCGAGAGCCTCCGGCGCCTCCAACGGCATCAGGTGACCGGTCCTGGGAAGGACGACGAAGTCGGCATCAGCGAGATACGGCACCAGATTTCGCTCGAGGACGACCACCGGCTCGACCCGGTCACGCTCCCCCGCGACGACCAACGAAGGTACGTCGATCAGGAGAGTGCGGTCGGAGACATCCTCGGCGATACCGCGCAAGGGCCACTCGGTGCGGGCATCGTCGACGCTCGCGCGCGAATCCTCCAGGACCTGGGCCGCCAGCGTCGCGGAGAGTGGGGTGGAGGTCAGCACATGGTCGCGCGCCCCGGCCGCGGACTCCTCAGTGTCGTAGGCGTGCGAGAGCTGCTCCTGGTACTCCGGAGTTATCTCGGCTGCCGGGACGGCCGGCCCGGAACCGACGAGAACGGCCCCGCGAAGCCCCGCCGGCCTGGTCGCGGCGATCAGTTGGGCGACTTTCCCGCCCATCGAGTGCCCGACGAGCACGTAGTCGTCGATGCCGGCCTCGTCGATGACGGCGAGGGTGTCCTCGGCGAGCTGCTCCAGGCCGAAGGGTCCGGGCAGGCCGCGAGACCGGCCCCACCCGCGGAAGTCGATGCTGACGGCCTCCTGTCGGGGAAGCAGGTCGAGGACGACGTCCCAGGTGCGTGCGGAGCCGCCCCAATAGTGGAGAAAGACCAGGGCCGGTCCCGCCCCGGCCCGATGGTTGTAGCTGGGCAGAGCACTCTGCGTGGTCGACATCCAATTCTCCTTCGTGTTTTCGCTTGTCTCTGTTTCCTATTCAAGGTCGAGGGCCGCCGCAGGTCATCGCCAGGATCGGTCGGTAGATGGTCAAAAATGGACATATGCCCGAGATCGCGCAGATGACCTACCAGCCTCCGGGCCGCCGTCAGTCGTCGGTCGAAACCATGACGTTCGAGAGACTCCGCGCCGTGAACACCGGCGGCACACAGCGAGCCGACTTCCACGTCGTCGCACTCGTCGACTCCGGGCGGGGGTCGCTCACCGTGGACTTCCAGCGCCATCGGCTCGAAGCCGGGCACGCGGCCTGGATCGCGCCCGGTTCGGTGCACCGCTGGGACGACGTCTCGGAGCTCACCGGTCACCTCGTCGTCTTCGTCCCGACAGCCCCGGTCACACCCGGGACGCGCGAGCTCGTCGCGTCGCCCGACGTGCGGCCGACCTGGAGGCTGCCGGAGGAGGACCGCCCCTACATCGACGCGGCCTGCCGGCACCTCGTGCTGGAGACCGTCGACGGTGCCGCCGGCGGTTCGCCGGAGATTCCCGCGATCCTGCTCTCTGCGCTCATCGCCCGGCTGCGGCCCCCTCACAGCGACACGGAGCTGCTGGACCCGCTGTTCGCGCTCTTCCGGTCCCGAGTCGAAGCCCACTTCCGGGAGCGACACGACGCAGCCTTCTATGCGAACGATCTCGGCTACTCGCCGCGCACCCTGGCGCGTGCCGTCCGGCGCGCCACCGGTCGCTCCGCCAAGGCCTACATCGTGGACAGGCTGGTGCTGGAGGCGAAGCGCTTGCTCGTCCACGACCGGTCGAGCGCCACAGGCTGTGCGGCGGCATTGGGCTTCCTCGACGCGTCGAGCTTCTCGGTCTTCTTCCGGCACGCGACGGGACTGCGACCCGGCGCCTGGCGGAACGAGTACGACCGTTCCGGCGATTCCCGCTGAGCGACCGCCGTCGACGCGTACGAACCCACCTTCGAGAACCCGCAGACCCGGTTCACTCGCCGGTCGCTCAGCGTTCATCGGGATGTGACCGACCGCTCCGATGCTGCCTCTGAACACCGCCCGTTCCGGCCGCACTCAGGAGGTTCCCCATGCGCTCGCGCACCCGCACACTCAGCCTGATCGGCGCCGTCGCCGTGGTGGCGACCGTCCTCGGGGCCGGGGCGGCCATCGCCGCGCCCGCCATCGGCAACGGCTGGCCGTACGCGTCGACCACGCGAGGCGACGACGGCAGGACGTACACACTCGCCGCGGTCGGCGACATCGCGTGCGAGCCGGATGACGATGACAACGCGGCCAACCCGTCCTCCCTCAAGTGCGGCAGCCCCAGCCTCGGCGGCTACGACGCCGAGTTCGCGACGGCGAAGCAGGCCACCGCGATGAAGCCGGATGCGGTCGCGCTCCTCGGCGACGAGCAGTACCAGGTGGGCAAGCTGAGCGACTTCGAGCAGTCGTTCGAGCAGGCCTGGGGTGGACTGAAGTTTTTGGAGCGACCGGCCCCCGGCAACCACGAGTACTACCCGTACACGAAGAAGGGCGACAACGAGGCCGGCCAGAACGGCAGCGGCTACTTCGCCTACTTCAACGGCCACGACAAGAGCGGCACCCCCAACTCCGCCGGCCAGGCGGGCGACGACACCGACGCGAACCAGGGCTGGTACTCCTACGACCTCGGCCGCTGGCACATCGTCTCTCTGAACGTGGAGTGCAACTCGCCCGCGTTCCACAACGACTGCTCGACCACCGACGGCGGCCTGCTCGCGCAGGAGACCCGCTGGCTCGCGAAGGACCTGCAGCAGAACCAGCAGCAGTGCACCATCGCCTACTGGCACCAGCCGACCTTCAGCGCGACCACCGCATCCACAGCCACGGTCCCGGCCTCCGCGGCCGGCGCCGGCGGCCAGGAGGGACAGGTCGCGGACGCCTGGTGGAAGCTGCTCTACGCCGACCACGCCACCCTCGTCCTCAACGGGCACGAGCACGCATACGCCCGGATGAAGCCGATGGACCCGACCGGCGCCTCCGACCCGAAGCACGGCATCCCGGAGTTCATCGTCGGCACCGGCGGCGAGGCCCTCGACTCGCTCGCGAAGAACAGCGACGGCAGCTACGCCAACCCGAACGTCGTGACGGGCTACGACCAGGGCTTCGGCACGCTGAAGCTGACCCTCGGTCAGCACGGCTACACGTACTCGTACACGCCGGCACTGCAGGGACCGGGGCTCGGGGCGTCGGCGCTGGACTACTCCGACTCGGGCTCGGGAGACTGCAAGCACTGAGGCGCACCCGGCGCGGGAATCGTGTCAGAAGTCACAGAGGATACCTCTTGGTCTTCTTCGCTCCGCGACCGCATGATTGACCCGTGTCAACGAAAGTGAGCCCGTGAGGGCCGGGGGGCGTTCGACGGTGATCGTGGCGGCGGCGGCCGTCGCCCTCGTCGCCCTCTCGGGGTGCGCGCCGACGGCCGCGAAGGCGCTGGGCCACACCCGCCCGCATACGCCCGCAACGCAGACCGCCCGGGCGACGCCGACCGCGCCCGCCTCCTCTCCCCCGCCGAGCCCGGCGCAGCCCCTCCCGTCGTCGGGGTCGCCGGCGCCCGCCGCGCCGAGCGCACCACCGGCCCCCGCGCCGTTCATCACCCCGGTTCCCGCCGGGACCGTCGTCGCGCAGGGCGACGTCGCCTCCCCGAAGGGCAGCATCCACTTCCACTACCGGATGGTGTCCGACGGCGACGACACCTACTCCGCCCAGTACTCGAACTTCACCGACACCGCGCCCATCCCGATCTCGGTGACCCTGCTCGACACCCCGCCGCGGGTCGGCGACGGAGTCACCTACCACGGGGTGGGCGACCACGTGCTCGGCGGCCCCACCTCGACCGTGGCTGCGCCGTCGTCCGCGAACATCGGGACGGCGCCCTCCTCCCTGGTGGCCCTCGTCACGTACTCGTCCGTCGCTGCGGCCGACGCCGACAGCGTGCCGGTCGAGCTCGGGCCTGACAAGGTGCTGGCCGTCACCACCGTCCACTGGTCCGTGCCCGCCCGGCAGACGAACGTGCACCCCGTCGACGGCGGAGCCCGGCCCCTCGCCGGCGGCGACATCACCGCGACCACCGCCTCCGGAGCCCCGAAGAGCTACCGGGTGGGTCACGGCGACCTCCCGGCAGAGGTCGCGGACCGGTTCGGGATCACGCTCCAGGACCTGAAGTGGCTGAACCCCGGCAGCGGCGCGTTCGACGCCGACGGCAACCTGTACGAGGACGCCGTCCTCAACCTCGACCCGGAGGCCCTCTGAGCCGAGGCGGCTTCCGCTACGACGGGCCGGGAGTGGTTGGATAGAGCACGTGCTCCGCACCATGTTCTCCGCGAAGATCCACCGCGCCACCGTCACCCACGCCGACCTGCACTACGTCGGCTCCCTCACCGTCGACGAGGAGCTGATGGAGGCCGCCGACCTGCTCCCCGGCGAGCAGGTGTCCGTCGTGGACGTCAGCAACGGCTCGCGCCTCGAGACCTATCTGATCCCCGGCGAGCGCGGCAGCGGCGTCATCGGCGTGAACGGCGCGGCGGCCCACCTGGTGGAGGTCGGCGACACCGTCATCGTGATCGCCTACGCCCAGCTCGAGGACGCAGAGGCGCGCACCTTCGTCCCGCGGGTCGTGCACGTGGATGCTGCGAACCGCATCGTCGCAATCGGAGCCGATCCGGCCGAGGCGGTCGCCCCGGGAGTTCAGCGGCCACCGCTCGCGCGCTGACCGGCCGTCACGCCGTCAGCACGGGCGCGATCTCGTCGAGCACCAGCGACGGCACGAACGCCGGGTCCTCGTACAGGCGCTGAAGGGCGGCGGGTTCGACCGCCGACAGTGCGTCCGCGGGGAAGGCGGTCTCGCCGCCGGCGAGCTCCCAGGCGCTCCCCCAGAGCCCGGCCAGCGTCACCGCGCCGTCGGCGAAGAGGCCGATGGTGGCCGTGCCGAATCGGTCCCACAGCGCGTCGGTCACGGCCACCGTCGCGTCGCCGGGCTTGGCCGCGACCGCGGCGTACGCCTGCACCAGGGCGAGCGGGGCGACCGAGCGCGCTGAGCGGTCCATCAGCTGCACGACGGCGACCGCGGCTCCGTGGGCCGAGGTCACCGGCGAGGGCGACGGGGCCGCCTTCACCGCCTGCTCCGCCCCGGAGGCGAGCTGGGTCACGTGCCGGTCCACCATGGTCGTCTCGTAGGCGGAGTGGACGCCCGCGCCCGTCCGATCCGGCATCCCGTCGGAGAGGTACGAGCCGTGGAGGGGCTGGCACGCGTCCCCCACGTAGTGCGCCACGAGCCCGGCGGCCGCCACGAAGCGGGCGATGTCGTGGGCGCGGACTGCATCCACGAGCTCGGAGAAGAACTGCTGCACGCGGAACGGCAGCAGCCCGCGCTCGTCCGGCCGGCTGTGCCCGAGCCGCGTGTAGTAGTCCTGCCAGACGGGCACCGCGACGTTCGTCGCATCCTGGATGCAACGCTCGCGCAGGGTGACGCCGTCGAGCGGCTCGTCGATGTCGGCGTAGTGGTTGGGGTGCTCGGGCCCGCTCCGGAACGCGGTGTCGCGGCCGCCCTTCACGGCGCTGGGGAGGTTCTTCCAGACCAGGTCGGGCACGTCGGCGAGCGGGACGAACCCCAGGTCGCGGTTCGCCTCGAGCACGTTCGGCGCGGCCGTCGCCTCGGCGCCGTCCAATCGCAGGCTGATCCGGTCCGCGTTGGCCGCTAGGAGCCGGGCGAGCCCGGGCGGTGCGACGTGGGCGCAGGCGAGGGAGGCGATCGTGTAGTGCCCGGCCTTCCCCCACAGCGGCTGGACCCCGGCCGAGCCCTGGACGACGAGCGGCGTTCGCACCATGCCGGAATGGTAGCGGCCCGGCGCGACACGGACGAGGGCTCGACCGCGAACAGTGTTCCCCTTACTGGGTCGCCCCCAGCAGGGTCGTGAAGTGGTGCGGGACGCCGCTCCACACGGTCGTGACCTCTACCGGGCGGCCGACCTCCGGCGCCTGCACGAGCATGCCGCCGCCCAGGTACAGGGCGATGTGCTCGTCGTCGTCGAAGACCACGAGGTCACCCGGGCGCGCGTGGGCCTCGTCGATGCGGGTGCCGGCGTCGTCCTGCAGGTGGACGAGGTGGCCGAGCCGGATGCCGACCGCGGCATAGGCCTGCATCACCAGTCCTGAGCAGTCGATGCCGGAGTGGTCGGCGCCGTCGAGCACGTAGGGGTCGCCGAGGTAGGTCAGGGCGGTCGCGACGATCTTCTCGCGCGTGCCGCCCGCGGCGAGCGCGTTCACGATCGCATCGGCGGCGCGTTCGCCCGCGGCGCCGCCGTGGCCCGCGATGATGCCCGCGACGGCGGAGGCGACGGGGTCGTCGCGGTCCAGTCCGGCCGAGGCGACGACGGCTGAGACGGTCAGGTGCTGCGCGGTCACCCGGCCGGACGCCGCCGCATCGATCGTCTCGATCGGGTCGGCCGTGGCCGGAGGCGCCATCGCGAGGCAGGCGACCAGGGCGACGGCGGAGCCGGAGGCGGCGAGGGCGGCGGTCCGCCGGCGCGAGCGCTTCGCCGGGCGGATTGGCTGCGGGGCAGCCGTCGCGCGTCGACGTCCTCTTCTCGCGGCGACCGCGGTCGCCGCGGCCCGTTCGCGCGCGAGCGCCTGCCGTCGTTCTCCCTCCGACATCGTGTCCTCGTGGCTCGAGAGCGGCACCCCACCGCGCGCGGTCCGCACGGCCGTCGTCGAGCCTACGGAGCGGGCCGCCCTGGAACCGGCGAGTCCGCTGGATCCGCCTGATGGTGCTCTCAGCGTCGCCCGATCCGGGCGCGGGCGTTGGCCGATCCGGACCAGAATTGGCGGCGACCCCCTCGACCCTGGAGCCGACCACGCCGCCCCTCTCCGTCCTCCTCACCACCTGGTCCTTCGACCCGGCCGCCGCCGCCCTGCTGCTGGTCGCCGGGCTGTTCTACGTCGGCGGCGTGCTCCGGCTGCGCCGACGCGGTCACCGCTGGCCGCAACGGTTCACGGCCGCTTTCCTCCTGCTCGGGCTCGGCTCCTACGCCGTCGTCTCGTTCGGCTTCCTCGGCGCGGAGAGCACCGACCTCCGCTGGGCGTTCACCACCCGCATCGCCCTGCTGCTGTTCGTCGTCCCCGCGCTGCTGGCGCTCGGACGGCCGGTCGCCCTCGCGCGGGTGGCGCTCGGGCCCCGCGGGCGAGCGAGGACGGACCGCGCGATGCGCTCCTGGCCGGCGCGAGCGCTCGGCAACGCCATGGCGGCGCCGCTGATCGCGTGCGCCGTCTTTCTCGTCTTCCTGACGCCGGTCGCCGCCGTGCTGCGCGACTCGCCGTGGTCGGAGTGGACGATCTCCGTGCTGACGCCGCTCGCGGGCCTGGTGCTCGTGCTGCCGATCGCCGCGCACTCGGTGATCCGCACGGGGTTCTTCGTGACGGTCGAATTCCTGCTCGCGTTCGTCGAGCTGGTGCTCGACGCGATCCCGGGCCTCCTGCTCCGCCTCAACGACGGCATCCTCGACCACGCACCCGCGATCGTCGGCCGCCTGCCGCTGTGGTTTCCGACGCCGCTGCACGACCAGCACCTCTCGGGAGACCTGCTGTGGTTCATCGCCGAGGTGGCCGACGTCCCTGTGCTGGTCCTGCTCTTCGTCCGCTGGATGCGCCTGGACCGCCGCGAGGGCAAGCGCCTCGACGAGCTCAGTGACGAGGAGATGGAGGCGCTCACCCGCGACCACCTCAGCCGTCGCGGCTGAGGGCTACGACTCCCGGCCGACCGCGGGCTCGCCCACGAACTGGTGGGCCTCGCTCGCGAGCTCCGGCCAGTCCTCGGGGTCGCCGATCCGGACCCACGCTCCGCGCGGCTCCGCGCGACCGGCGCGCACCGGCTCCGCGACCTCGCGGCCGACCAGATCGTCGGCGCGCTGCACCGGCAGGTCGACGACCAGTCCCTCGGTGTCGGGGTACGCGAACAGCCGGTCGTGCACGTGCAGGCCGGTGGTGGTCAGCGACACGTCGTCGTCCGGGTCGCGGAGCAGCTCCTCGGCGACGGACTCGAAGGTGGGGAGGGCGGGCGCGAAGTCGGACTCGTCGGTCATGGCATCCTCTCGGGAAGGTCGTGGCGAAGTGCTCGCGTGCCCATGCTGGCCCGGATATGGCGCGAACGCCAGCGGCCACGGCGCGTCGTCGTTACGGAACGTGACGCTCGGGATGCGCGGGCGGCCGGGGTCGCCCATCCTGGAGCCATGACCCGGCAGATCCGCTTCAACGCGTTCGACATGAACTGCGTCGCCCACCAGTCCTCCGGCATGTGGCGCCACCCCGAGGACCAGGCGTGGCGCTACAAGGACCTCACCTACTGGACCGAGCTGGCCAAGCTGCTGGAGCGCGGCACGTTCGACGGCATCTTCATCGCGGACGTGCTCGGCACCTACGACGTGTACGGCGGGAGCAACGAGGCCGCCATCCGGCACGGCGCGCAGGTTCCGGTGAACGACCCCGTCCTCCTGGTCTCGGCGATGGCGCTGGTGACGGAGAACCTGGGCTTCGGCATCACCGCCGGCACCGCCTACGAGCACCCGTACCCGTTCGCGCGCCGCATGTCGACGCTCGACCACCTGACGAACGGCCGCGTCGGCTGGAACGTCGTCACCGGGTACCTGCCCTCGGCGGCCCGCAACATGGGCCACGACGACCAGCTGCAGCACGACGACCGCTACGACCACGCCGACGAGTACCTGGAGGTGCTCTACAAGCTGTGGGAGGGCTCCTGGGAGGACGACGCCGTCGTCCGCGACCGCGAGTCCGGCGTGTTCACGGACCCGGCGAAGGTGCACGAGATCGGGCACAAGGGCAAGCACTTCACCGTGCCCGGCATCCACCTCTCGGAGCCCAGCCCGCAGCGCACCCCGGTGATCTACCAGGCGGGCGCGTCGAAGCGCGGCATCTCGTTCGCGGCCGAGAACGCGGAGGCGATCTTCGTGGCGGCCTCGACCAAGGAGGGCCTCAAGGCGACCGTCTCGAAGCTGCGGGATGCGCTCGAGGCGGCCGGCCGCGACCGCTACTCCGCGCGCATCTACACGCTGCTGACGATCATCACCGACGAGACGAGCGAGAAGGCGCAGGCGAAGTTCGACGACTTCCTGCAGTACGCGAGCGACGAGGGCGCCCTGGTGTTCATGTCGGGCTGGATGGGCGTCGACCTGTCGAAGTACGACCTGGACGAGCCGATCGGCAACGTCGACAGCAACGCCATCCAGTCGGCCGTGGCCAACTTCCAGCGCCCGAACGCCGAGGGCGGCGAGTGGACCGTGCGCGACATCGGCCGCAACGGCGCGATCGGCGGCCTCGGGCCGTACATCGTCGGCTCGCCGTCCGAGGTCGCCGACACCCTGCAGGAGTGGGTGGAGGACACGGACGTCGACGGCTTCAACCTCGCCTACGCCATCACCCCCGGCACGTTCGAGGACGTCGTGGAGTTCATCATCCCGGAGCTGCGCAAGCGCGGCGCCTACCCGGAGGAGTACGCGCCGGGCACGCTGCGCAACAAGCTGCACGGCGCCGGCGACCGGCTGCCCGAGACGCACCGCGGGGCGCGCTACAAGGTGACGACGACGGCCTGATCGGGACACTTCATCCATCGCTTTTCTAGCCAGGCTAGAGATATGCTTCTCGCAGAGCGAGGAGGGCCCATGGCGGACATGTCGGCGATCCAGGAGAAGCTGCGCGCGCTGCTCGACGAGGAGCGCGGCCTGCGCGAACTGCTCGACCGGAAGCCCACCTGGTACTCGCTGCTGCTGCGCCAGCTGGAGCTCGCCGTCGGCGACCAGCCGATCATCTACCTGGGCGCGGCGACCGCCTCGGCGCCGTCCAGCGTGACGCTGCGCGTCGGCATCTTCACCGACCACACCGTCGTCGCCGCCGAGGTGGTGGACGACAACACGCCGGGCGCCCAGGTGGTGACCCGGGTGGAGAGCCGCTCCGGCCTGCTCCGGTTCGAGCTGTCGGGCGGCACCGAGTCGGACAACGCTTCGCCGTCGTCGTGGGCGGGCGGCTTCCGCATCCGCGCGTTCTACCAGTCCGGGCTGGTCGTCACCGTGCCCGCGAACATCGTCGACACCGAGGCGAAGCGCGTCTCGGTGCAGGCGGTCCTCGACGGCATCCGGGGCGACCTGGAGGCCGGACGCGAGTACCGGGCGTTGCCGGTCGAGGAGCCGTCGTGATCACCTCGGCGACGTACCTCAGCTACCGCGACGCCCCCGCCGCGATCGCGTGGCTGGAGGAGCTCGGCTTCGACGTGCTGCAGAGGCAGAACGGCCCGGACGGGACCGTGGCCCACAGCGAGCTGCGGCTCGCCGACACGGTCGTCTTGCTGGCATCGGACGACGCACCGTACTTCCCGCCCCCGCTCGTCGGCGCCTCCACGGGTGTCGGCGTGTACCTCGTCACGCCGGATGTCGACGGGATGTTCGCGCGCGCGATCGGGTCCGGCGCGACCAGCGTGTTCCCGCCGGAGGACACCGAGTGGGGCAGCCGGCGCGCCCGCGTGCTCGACCCCGGCGGCCGGGAGTGGACGTTCGGCTCGTACCGCCCGGGCGAGCGCTGGGTCCCGTCCGACTGACGCCCGCACGCCTCAGCTGTCGGCGACCGGGGTGGTGACCGGCGGCGCCTCGACCTCGGCGTCGTCCCGCTCGGGCCGCCCGCTGCCCAGGGACAGCGTGGCCAGCAGCCCGACCACGAGGAATCCGGCCGCGGAGAACGCCGCCCACCGCGTCCCGTCGGAGAACGCCACCTTCGCGTCCTCCGCGATCGGGGCGGTGCGGGGGTCCTTCTCCAGCCCGGCGATCGCGGCACCGGAGCTGTCGACGACGGCCGACACGACCTGGTCGCGCTGCTGCTGCGGCATCCCGCGGCCCTCCAGCGAGGAGTCGAGCACAGCTGTCGCGGACGCGAAGAGAACGGTGCCGAGCACTGCGATGCCGAGCGCGGAGCCGATCTGGCGCGCCGTGCTCTGCGTGCCGGAGCCCTGACCACTCTGCTCGACCGGCACGTCCTTCAGCACGACGCCGGTCAGCTGCGCGGTCGCGAGTCCCACGCCGAAGCCGTAGACGAAGAGGAAGGGGATCAGCGCGCCCCACGGCGTGGTCGGCGAGATCACGAAGCCGAGGCCCGCGACGCCGACGATCTCGGCCGCGAGGCCCACGCGCACGATCGCGACCGGAGGCACGCGGTTGCCGAAGGCGCCCGCGAACCCGCTGGCGACGAACGACCCGATCGCGAGGGCGAGCAGGATGAGCCCGGTGTCGAGGGCGCTGTACCCGAGCACGTTCTGCAGCCAGATCGGCAGGGCGAGCACGATGCCGAACTCGCCGAGCGACACGATCGTCGCCGCGATGTTGCCGTTGCGGAACGACGGGATGCGGAAGAGGTCGAGTGCGAGCATCGTGCTCTTCCCCGCGCGCATCCTGGCGCGGCCGCGGAGCACGAAGAGGACGCCACCGGCGATCGCGACGGCGAAGGCGATCGGGACGGGCGAGAGCGCGAACGGCCAGGTCCAGTCGCCGATCGCAGGACGGGTGTCGACCAGCCACCACCCGTAGGTGCGGCCTTCAATGAGCCCGAAGACGAGGGAGGCGCTCGTGACGATCGAGAGGAGCGCGCCGACGGCGTCCACCCCGCCTGCGTGGCGGGAGTCGCGGGATTCCGAGACCGTGGCCAGCACGCCGACGACGATGAGGATCCCGAGCGGGATGTTGATGCCGAACGCCCAGCGCCACGAGAAGGCGGTCGTCAGCCAGCCGCCGAGGAGCGGCCCGAGCGCCGTCATGCCGCCGATCGTCGACCCCCAGACCGCGAAGGCGATCGCCCGCTCGCGGCCGCGGAACCCCGCGTTGATCAGGGACAGGGTCGTCGGGAGCACCATCGCGCCGCCGACGCCCTGCACGAGCCTCGCCCCGATCAGGAAGGCTCCGGTCGGCGCGAGCGCGGCCGCGACGGAGGAGAGCGTGAAGATCGCGACGCCGATCAGCAGCATGCGCCGGCGGCCGAACCGGTCGGCGAGCGTGCCGAACACCAGGAGCAGCGAGGCGAACACGAGCGTGTACGACTCCTGCACCCACTGCACGCCGGTCGAGCCGATGTGCAGCTCGTCGACGATGGAGGGGATGGCGACGTTGACGATCGTGGAGTCGACGATGATGAGCGCGACGGCGATGCTGATGAAGACGAGACCGGCCCACCGGGTGCGTTGCGACGACATACGAACTCCCTCGCTTGGTGATTAGTCAGCTGGCTTACTGTCAGGGTACGCTAGATGCGTGAACGGGTCCAGAACAGCGCTGCGCCGGCTGCGCACGGCCGCCGTCGCCGTGGTCGGGGTGCTCGCGCTGGTGGTCGTCGGCTTCCTGGCCTGGGCCTCCACGCCGATGATGGGCGAGCGCGGGCCGGCGCTCGAGGTCTGGCGAGACCCGGCGGTGAGCATCCACGACACCGGCGACTCCGTCGTGCTCGCGCCGACCGGCCGGGCCTCCGGCACCGGGCTGGTGTTCGTGCCGGGCGCGCTCGTCGATCCGTACGCCTACCTCTACAAGCTCGCCCCGACCGTGGAGCAGACCGGCCTGACGGTCGTCGTCACGAAGCCCACGCTCAACCTCGCCTTCTTCGACCAGCGGCCGTTGAGCACCTTCACCGCGCACGCGCCCGGGGTCACCACCTGGTACGTCGGCGGCCACTCCCTCGGCGGGGTCCGCGCGTGCCAGCTCGCCGACGACCCGCAGGTCGCCGGACTCGTGCTGTTCGGCTCGTACTGCGCGAACGACCTTAGCGGCAGCGACCTGCGGGTGCTGTCGATCGGCGGGACCAGGGACGGCCTGAGCACTCCGGGCAAGATCGCCGCCGCGCGCCACCTGCTCCCCGCCGACGCCGAGCTGGTCGAGATCGGCGGCATGAACCACGCGCAGTTCGGCGACTACGGCCCCCAGCCGGGCGATCTCCCGGCGACCATCGACGACCGGACGGCACGCACCCGGCTCACCGGGGCGCTCAGCGCGTTCCTCTGAGCACCGGAGCGTCGGACGGAGGGATCAGGTGTACGCGATGTGCACCCGCCCGATCGTCCCGTCGAAGGCGAACGGCATCCGCGACGCGTACGCCCGCGACACCGCGCCACCGTAGGCGCGGCCGATGTCGAGGCAGTCGTTCGCGGTGAACAGCAGCGGCGCGCTAAGCGGCACGTCGCCGGAGCCGACCTCTGCGCCGTCGATGCGCAGCACGACGTGGAGCGGGCTGCCGGGCCGCGGCTCGGCCACCGTCGTCACCACCTCGACCGTCGAGGCGCCGGCCGGAAGCGGCGAATCGGCCCGGACGATCGTCCGCTGCACGAGGAACAGGTTGTACTCGTAGTGCAGCGTCCCGTCGATGGCGTAGACGGTGAGGCCGCCGCCCGCGCCGCCGAGCTTGTAGAGCACGCCGTTCGCCCGCTCCCCCGCCTCGACCTCGAGCGTCACGGTGTTGGGGCGGTTGCCGAGCGCGGGGGCGCAGAACTCGGGCACCCGCACGGTGTCGCCGGTCATCTCCCACTCGGTGTACGGCGGCGCGAACCGGTCCTCGGGATGCAGCGCCGGCACCCAGAGGCCGCCTCCGATCGGCAGCGCGTCGTTCCTCGCCGCCTCGATCGCCCACGTCTCCTTCAGCTCGGCGAGCTTCTCCGGGTGCACGGCGGCCAGGTCGTGCGCCTGACTCCAGTCGGAGTCGAGGTCGTACAGCTCCCAGCGGTCCTCGTCCGGCGTCCAGGTGCGGATGCCGGGAGGGGCGCCCGGCACCCACGGGAGGCGCGGACCGAGGGCGGACGCCATCCACCCGTCCGCGTAGATCGCGCGGCTGCCCATGATCTCGAAGTACTGCACGCGTCGCCGGCCCTCGGCCGCCCTGTCGTCGATCGAGTAGGCGAGGCTGATCCCGTCCATCGGGTCCTGCGGGATGCCGTTCACCGTGTCCGGCGGCGTGATCCCGATGATCTCGTACAGCGTCGGCGCGATGTCGTTGACGTGATGGAACTGCGTGCGCGGCACAGGATCCGGCTCGATGCGGCCCGCCCACTGGATGAACATCGGGTTGCGGGTGCCGCCGAGGTGGGAGGCGAGCAGCTTCATCCCCTGGTAGGGCGCGGACCCCGCCCAGGCCCAGGCGGCGTGGTACTGGTTGTCCGTCGCCGGGGTGCCGAGCGCGTCCAGGCCGCCGAGCTCGTCGAGCGCCGCGAGGTGCTGGTCGACGGTCGTCGGGATGAGGTTCTGCGCGAGGAACTCGCTGATCGTGCCGTTCTGGCCCTCGCCGGAGGAGCCGTTGTCACCCCAGATGTAGACGACGACGGTGTTCTCCAGGTAGCCGAGTGCATCGAGCTCGTCGATCAGGCGTCCCGCCTGCACGTCGGCGTGCTCGCCGAAGCCGGCCGCCACCTCCATCAGCCGGCGCTGGAAGGGCTTCTGGTGCTCCGGGATGTCGTCCCAGCCGTCCAGGCCCTCCGGCCGAGGGGTGAGCTCGGCGTCCTCGGGGATCCAGCCCGCCGCCTTCGCGCCCTCGTGCGCGCGCTCGCGGTACGCGTCCCAACCGTCGTCGAACGCCCCGCTGTACTTGTCCGCCCACTCCTTCATGATGTGCTGCGGTCCGTGGATGGCGCCGGTCGCCCAGTACAGCAAGAACGGCTTCTCCGGCGCGAGGGTCTTGTGGTTCCGCAGCCAGCCGATGGCGTCGTCCGCGATGTCCTCGCTGAGGTGGTAGCCCTCCTCCGGCGTCTTCGGCGGCCGCACGATCGTGGTGTTCCGCACCAGGTTCGGCTCGTACTGCGACGCCTCTCCGGCGAGGAACCCGTAGAAGTAGTCGAACCCGTAGCCGGTCGGCCAGCGGTCGAACGGCCCGGCCGACGTCGTCTCCTCGGCAGGGGTGTTGTGCCACTTGCCCCACGCGGCCGTCGAGTAGCCGTAGTTCCGCAGCACCTCGGCGATCGTCGCGCTGCTCTTCGGGATGCGGCCGGAGTAGCCGTCCCAGTCGTTGGCGAGCTCGGCGACCTGGCCGTTGCCGACGCGGTGGTGGTTGCGCCCGGTCAGGAGCGACGAGCGCGTCGGAGAGCACATGGCCGTGGTGTGGAACCGGTTGTACCCGATCCCGTTGCTCCGGATGCGGTCGAGGGTGGGCGTGCGCACCGCGCCGCCGAGCGTCGTCGGGAGGGCGGGCCCTGCGTCGTCGATCAGGATGATGAGGACGTTGGGGGCGTCCTCGCGCAGGTGCGGCTCCGGCGGGCGCGGCGAGTACGTCGACTCCTGCATCGTGCGACCGGCGAAGCTGCCGGACGCGGGCGGGGGGAAGGGCAGCGTCCGCGCGGGCGGAAGGGGCTCGCCGATCACCGATTCCGGATTCGGGTTCATCCAAGGCTCCTGTTCGTGGGCTCGACGAGCGCACGGTAACCCGCGCCTTCGCGGGCTGGCTAGACGGCAATCCGGAGCGCGCAACGACGGCGGTCGTCCGGAACGAGTGCGTGCGGTCTGGCCGCAGCAGACGTTCCGGACGACCGCCGTCGTCGGAGCGAGACCTTACTTCGCCGGGGGCATCAGCACCGAGTCGATGAGGTACACCGTGGCGTTGGCGGTCTTCACGCCGCCGCAGATCACGTTGGCGTCGTTCACCTTGAGCGAGTCGCCCGAACCCGAGACGGTCACCTCGCCGCCCTCGACGGTCTTGTGCGTGCCCACGATCTTGTCGGGAGAGAGCTGGCCGGGCACCACGTGGTAGGTGAGGATGGAGGTCAGCGTCGCGGCGCCGGCGTCTGTCTTCAGGGTGTCGATGGTGGCCGGGTCGATCTTCTTGAACGCGTCGTCCACCGGGGCGAACACGGTGAAGTCACCGCCGTTGAGCGTGTCGACCAGGTTGACCTTCGGGTTCAGCTTGCCGGAGACGGCGGCGACCAGCGTGGTCAGCAGCGGGTTGTTGCTCGCGGCCGTCGCCACCGGGTCCTGGGCCATGCCCTCGACGGAGCCGGCCCCGGAGGGCACCTGCTTGGCGTAGGCGGCGCAGCCCGGGCCGACCAGGTCGGCGGCCGGGTCCATCGACGAGGACGCGGACGGCGTCGACGACGACATCGACGAGCTGGTGTCGCTGGACGAGGAGCCGGCTCCGGACGAGCAGGCGGTGAGGGCGAGGGCGGCCGCGGCGAGGATGCCGGCGGCGGCGAGGCGAACAGAGGATCGCATGGTACTTCTCCTTCGAGGGATGTGATGCCGATCAGGAGACCGCCGCTCCCGGCGGTCATGAGGGGTTCGGGACGGTCGCGGGATCGGATTGGACCCAATCCGCGAGCACCCTCCGCGCCGAACCCCCGGTGTGACCCCCCAGAACGAGAACGCCGCGGAGAACGCGACGAAGAAGAGCACCGCGGCGACGATCGCCCTCGCCGCCCTCGCCGGCGCCGTGTCCGGGATCGTGTTCCTCGGCGCGGCGGAACTGGCCGCGCTGCTGGTCGCCCGGGATGCGAGCCCGGTCGTCGCCGTCGGGTCGTTCGTCGTGGACGTGGTGCCGCGATGGGCGAAGGAGCTCGCCATCCAGCTGTTCGGCTCGAACGACAAGCTGTTCCTCATCGCGACGGTCGGGGTGGCGGCGCTCGTCGCGGCCGCCGTCGCCGGGGTGCTCGAGCTGCGCTGGCGACGGGTCGGCGTCGCGCTGTTCGGCGCGGCGGGGATCGCGGCGGTCGCGGCCGCCGTGACGCGCGCCGGCGCGAGCCCCCTGGCGTTCGTGCCGCCCGCCGTGGGAGCTGTGGCCGGAGCGGTGGTGCTGACATTCGCCGTCTCATGGCTCCGGCGCTGGCGGGTCGCCGACGACGAGGAGACGCGCGGAGTCGACCGCCGGCGCTTCCTGGCGCTGACCGCCGCGGCCGCCGTCGGCGGCGTGGTGGCCGGGGTCGGCGCGCGCCTGGGGTCGGCGGCGACCTCGTCCATCGCCGCGATCCGCTCGGCGCTGCGCCTTCCCGCGCCCGCCTCGCGCGTGACCGTGCCCGCCGGGGCCGAGCTCGACGTGCCGGGCATCTCCCCGCTGTTCACCCCCAACCGCGACTTCTACCGCGTGGACACCGCCCTCACCGTGCCGTCGGTCGACCCGTCCACCTGGCGGCTGACCATCGACGGGATGGTCGAGAAGAAGGTCGAGCTCGGCTTCCAGGACCTGCTGCGGATGGGGCTGGACGAGTACGCCGTGACGCTCACCTGCGTCTCGAACGAGGTCGGCGGCAACCTCGTCGGCACGGCCCGCTGGCTGGGCGTGCCGGTGCGCGATGTGCTCGCGCTGGCGCGTCCGCGCTCGGGCGCCGACATGGTGCTCTCGCGCAGCGTCGACGGCTTCACCGCGAGCACGCCGCTCGAGGCGCTCACCGCCGCCGACCGGGACGCCATCCTCGCGGTCGGGATGAACGGCGAGCCGCTCCCCCTCGAGCACGGCTTCCCGGTGCGGATGGTCGTCCCCGGACTCTACGGCTACGTCTCGGCGACCAAGTGGCTGACCGAGCTGAAGGTGACCACCTTCGCCGCCGACCAGGCCTACTGGACGCCGCGCGGCTACAGCGCGAAGGCGCCGATCAAGCTGTCCAGCCGGATCGACACCCCGCGCGTCGACAAAGCGCTCACCGCCGGCCGGACGAAGATCGCGGGGGTCGCCTGGGCGCAGACGGTCGGCATCCGCCGGGTCGAGGTGCAGGTGGACGGCGGGGACTGGCAGGAGGCGACGCTGTCGGCCCCGGTCAACCGCGACACCTGGGTGCAGTGGTCGCTGGACTGGGACGCGACCCCCGGCACCCACACGCTCGCCGTGCGGGCGACCGACCTCGCCGGGCGGCTGCAGGAGCAGAAGCGCACGCCGATCGCGCCGAACGGGTCCACGGGGTGGCAGCAGACCCTCGTCCGGGTGAGCTGACCCGCACCCACGGCCCTCCCATCCACGCCCGGTAGCGTCGCGGGCATGACAGGACAGACGCTCGCCCTGCCCCATCCCATCACCGCTCTTTCCACCGCCGCCCCGGAGGAGCTGGGCGGCGTCGCCGGCCTCGCGTCCCGGGTGATGGTCGCGCTCGGCGAGGTCGGCGTCGGAGTGTGCGCGCTCGCGGAGGTGGTGTTCCCGCCGATCCCGAGCGAGGTGATCCTGCCGTTCGCCGGGTTCCTGACCTACCAGGGCTCACTGAACCTCGTGCTGGTGCTGGTGGCCGCGACCCTCGGCAGCTTCGCCGGCGCGGCGCTGCTCTACCTGCTCGGCCGCCGGCTGGGCGAGGAGCGGGCCGTGCGGCTGCTCTCCCGGCTGCCGCTCGTCGACGAGGCCGACTTCCGCCGCTCCGCCGACTGGCTGAGGCGGCACGGCCGCGGCGCGGTCTTCTTCGGGAGGCTGGTGCCGCTCGTACGCAGCCTCATCTCGCTGCCCGCGGGGGCGACGCGGATGCCGTTCTGGCGCTTCGCCGTCTTCACGCTCGCCGGGACGCTGCTCTGGAACACGCTGCTGGTGGGCGCGGGCTTCGCGCTCGGCACGCAGTACCACCTCGTGGAGCGCTACACGGAGTACATCGACGTGGTGATCTATGCCGCGGCGGGTCTGATGCTCGGGTGGCTGATCGTCCGCCGTGTGCTGCGCCGCCGGCGCGACGCCCAGAGCGGATGAGGGGCGCCGGGGAACGTCCCGACTCGAACGAGACGGGACGAACTCCCCCCGGATGCGGCGCGGGCGCCACGGTTTCCCCGGCTTAAAACATACGGACTCACCGGTTTATTGGCAAATACGTGTATTCAACCGAGCTGGAGGGCCGGCCGGAGCGCCCGCCAGATGCGCGCGATGTCCGAGGAGAGCCCCTCCAACCTCCCGAGCTCGTCGGCGATCATGTACGCGCCGAACACCCCGTGCACCGCGACCGTGGCGAGCGCGCCGGGGTCGACGCCCGTCAGACGCCGGTCCTCGACCTCCTGCGTCAGCAGACCACCGATCACCTGCACCCACCGGTCGTAGGGGTTGTCCGTCGCCGAGGGCGGGAAGGCGGTCTGTGTGAGTTTCATCGCGGCCCGGACGCGCACATCCTGAGCGAGGACCACGCCGACGCGCTGGGTCAGCTCCTCCGCGGCGGCCGCGCCGCGCAGCCCCGAGTCGGTCACGTGCTGGATGATGACCGGCCAGTTCGCGTACTTCTCGGCCACCAGCGCCCGCGCGATGTCGAGCTTCGACCGGAAGTGGAAGTACACCGCGCCCTTGGTCGCGCCGGTGCGCTCGACGATCCGCTCCAGCCGGGCGCCCTCGTACCCGTGCTCGTCGAACTCGGCCGCGGCGGCGTCCAGGATGGCGGCACGCGTCCGCTCGGCCCGTTCCTGTCTGACCATGCCTGGCGCCGCCCGTCTTAAGAAGTGGACCCCCGAGACGACGATAGCGCGCGCGACCCGTGGCGTGACGCGCGTTCGGTCAGGCCTGCGGCAGCTCCCGCACCTCGGTGGTGCGCTCCCCCGGGTTGTCGCCGGTGTTGACGGTCCCGACACGCTCGACCATGACGACGAGCGCCTCCGGCTCGGCGCGCGGACGGTGCTCGACGCCGGCGGGAACGACGAAGACGTCGTTCGGGCCCAGCTCCACGTCGCGATCGCGCAGCTGCAGCGTGAGGCGCCCCTCGATCACGAGGAACAGCTCGTCGCTGTCCGGGTGGGCGTGCCAGACGAACTCGCCCTGAAGGCGCGCGACCTTCACGTCGTGGTCGTTCACGGTCGCGAGGCGGTGGGGTTGCCACGGCTCCGGGATGCGGTCGAAGGCCGAGACGATGTTGGGCAGCGAGGTCATGGGGCCAGCCTAGAACGCGCCCCCGACGCTGTCCGAGGTCGGTGGTTGGATGGGGTCGTGCTCCTGGACACGCTCGTCGCGACGACCGAGACCGTCGCCTCCACGCGCTCCCGCCTGGCCAAGGTGGACGCGCTGGCCGCCCTGCTCTCGGCCCTCGAGCCCGAGGAGATCGCGCCGGCGGTCGGCTTTCTCGTCGGCAAGGCCCGCCAGGGCCGCGTGGGCGTCGGCTGGCGCGGGCTCTCCGGCGCGATGGGGGACCCCGCGGCCGAGCCGACGCTGACGGTCGACGACCTCGACCGCCTGCTCGACGCGCTCGGCGCGCTCGGAGGCTCAGGGTCGGCGGCAGAGCGCACGCGCACGCTTCGAGACTTCACCGAACGGGCCACCGCCCGCGAGCAGGATTTCATCGCCCGCGTCCTCCTCGGCGAGATGCGCACGGGCGCGCTGGAGGGTGTGCTGACGGACGCCGTCGCCCGCGCCTCCGACCGCACCGGCGAGGCGGTCCGCCGCGCGGCGATGCTGTCGGGCGACCTGGGCGAGACGGCGCGGCTCGCCCTCACCGGCACGGCCGACGAGCTGGACGCGGTGGGCCTCGAGGTCGGCCGCCCGGTGCTGCCCATGCTGGCGGCGTCGGCTCCGACCGCCAGCGACGCCCTCGCGACGACCGGCGAGGCGTCGGTCGAGTACAAGCTCGACGGGGCGCGCATCCAGGTGCACCGGCACGGCGACGAGGTCCGTGTGTTCACGCGCAACCTGGCCGACATCACCCACCGGCTGCCGGAAGTCGTCGAGGTGGTGCGCCGGCTTCCCGTGCGCGACGTCATCCTCGACGGCGAGACGCTGTCGCTCGACGAGGACGGCGCCCCGCGGCCGTTCCAGGAGACGATGAGTCGCTTCGGCGCGGAGGCGGCGCGCGAGACGGTGCTGCACCCGTGGTTCTTCGATGTATTGCACGTCGACGGGCGCGATCTGCTCGACGAGCCGCTGTCGACCCGGCTGGCGGAGCTGGAGCGCATCGCGGGCGAGCACCGCATCCCGGGCGAGGTCACGTCCGACCCCGAGGTCGCGGAACGGGTCTCGCGCGACGCGCTCGCCGCCGGCCAGGAGGGCGTCGTCGTCAAGGCGATCGACTCGCCCTACGCGGCCGGCCGCCGCGGCTCCAGCTGGGTGAAGGTGAAGCCGGTGCACACCTACGACCTCGTCGTGCGCGCCGTCGAATGGGGGTCGGGACGCCGCCAGGGCATGCTGTCGAACATCCACCTCGGCGCACGCGACCCGGAGGGCGAGTTCGGTGAGCCCGGCGGGTTCGTCATGGTCGGCAAGACCTTCAAGGGGCTCACCGACAAGCTGCTCGCCTGGCAGACCGAGCACTTCCAGGAGATCGAGGTGCGTCGCACCCCCGGCACTGTCTGGGTCGCCCCGACGACCGTCGTCGAGATCGCGATCGACGGCGTGCAGCGCTCCAGCCGCTACCCCGGCGGCATCGCGCTGCGGTTCGCCCGGGTCAAGCGCTACCGCGACGACAAGGACGCGGGCGAGGCCGACACCATCCAGATCCTCCGGTCGCTGATCCGCGGCTGACCGCGCGAGCCTGTGTAAGTCCGACCGCCTCCACAAGCGGAGGCCATCGCGTCCCGGTGTGACCCGAGATTCCTCCGATCCCTGACATCGCTCCGCGTGCCGTCGCCGATCTCCTCCCTTTCAGAAGGGGAGGAGATTCGCAGATCGCAACCCGCGATTCGGCACCAACGGAGGGGATACCGGGCCGAACGGTGCCCGATCTCCTCCGTTTGCGACGCGAACCGCGGCAGCGCGCTCAAGCCCGCCGCCGCTCCTGCTCCTCGGCCTCGTACCCGACCTGGGCCCGCCACCACGGCGTCTCGATGAACCCGCGCTTCAGGTACAGCAGCTCCATCGCGCCGGTCCAGCCCTCCACCCCGTCGAGCACCGAGAGGGTGTGCGAGATGAACTGGTTCAGCTCGGCGACCGAGGGCGTGATGAGCTCGCAGAACAGGGAGTTGTCGTCGAGCAGCGACGCCAGGTACCGCACCGCCGGATAGGCCGACAGCGCCTCCGCCACCGCCTCCAGCCGCGACGGCGCCACCTTCACCAGCAGCAGCGTCTCCGCGCCCATCCCGAGCGCCGCGGCGGGCACCAGGGTGAGGATGTCGAGGCAGCGGTTGGCGCGCATCCGGTCGAACCGGCGCCGCACGCTCGACTCGTTCATCCCCGTGCGGTCGCCGATGGCCTGGAAGGTGACCCGGCCGTCGTCGCGCAGGGCGGCGAGGATGCGGCGGTCGGCCTCGTCGAGATGGTCGGGCGCGCAGACGTCCGCGTCGACGAGCGAGGTCTTCTCGTCCTCCTGCGGCAGCTTCATCGTCTCGGCGAACAGCTGACGGCTCCAGTCGTGGCGCACCTTGTGCACGTGCATGATGAGGTCGCTGCGCCAGCGCTTGATGCCTGCGATGGACTGCAGCTGCTGGATGAGCTGCGGGTAGTGCGCGGCGCCTCCCGTCACCACGACCTCGGCCATGATGTCGTACTGCCCGGTCACGAGCGTCAGGAAGCGGACGTCGGCGTGCTCGACGAGCGCGGCCGCCACCTCCAGCTGGGTGCCAGGGCGGCAGTTCAGCCGGACGAGGAAGGTGTCCACCTGGCCGGAGCTGCCGAGCGCCGGCACGACGGCGATGCGGACGACGCCGTCGGCGACGAGCTGCTGGCCGCGCCGGGCGACCGTCGCGGAGGAGCTGCCCACCATGTCGGCGATGGCCGTCCAGCTCGCCCGCCCGTCGTGCTGCAGCGCGACGATGATCCTCCGGTCGAGGTCGTCGAGGGTGTCGAGGGCCTTCACTCGGACGCCGCGCTCCGCACCGGAGGCACCACCTCGTGTAGGAAGGCCCGCACCGTCCTGGTCCATTCCTCCGCCTCCTCGATCTGTGGGGAGTGGCCCGACTTCTCGAAGATCGCCAGCCGCGCATCCGGGATGAGCGACGCGATCGTCTCCGAGCACGAGACCGGGGTGATCCAGTCGGTGCGCCCGACGGTCACCAGCGTCGGTGCGGTGATCCCCGGGAGCGCCCCCTTGAGATCATAGGTCGGAAGGTTCTTGGAGAAGGCGTAATTGTGCGCCTCGTACCGGTAGGGGGTCGCCGCGACCTTCCGCTCCACCGCCTCCGGGTCGTAAACGAAGTCGTACAGCGGCAGGATCTCGCGCCAGCAGTCGCGCAGGTCGTCGTTGTCGCGCACGCGGCCCTCGTCGATGCGGTCGAACTTCTCCATGTCCACGGTGACGCGGTCGGACGCGAGGGCGTTCTTGCGGGACAGCTCCGAGTGGGAGTTGTCGGCGGCCGTGTCGCGCAGCACCAGCGCCATCACCCGCTCGGGATACCGCGTCGCGTACTCCAGCGACATGAAGCCGCCGTAGGAGCCGCCGGCCATGACGATCCGCTCCGCGCCGATCCACTCGCGCAGGGCGTCGATGTCGGCCGCCCACTGCTCGTGGCTGAACTCGCCCTTCCCCTCGCTCTCGCCGGAGCCGCGGGCGTCGAAGACGACCACCCGGTACTCGTCGGCCAGCCGGCCGAAGCTGGCGCGCGGCTCCGCCCGTGACCCGAGGCCGGGGGCGCCGTGGTGCGTGATGATGACGGGCGCGCCCTCCGGCCCCAGCACCTCGACGGCGAGCCGGTTGCCGTTGATCTCGACGGATTGCGCGGTGGTGGTCGCGGCGGCGAACTCGGGGGAGACGTCGGTGCTCACAGGGTGGTCCTTTCTTTCTGCGGTTCAGAGGTCGATCGTGCAGTGGTCGAGGTCGCGCGGGAACGCCGTCAGCGGGCGCGAGCCCTCCTCGGTCACGAGCATCGAGTCGGAGATGCGGTACCCGGCGTGCCCGGGGATGTAGATGCCGGGCTCGTTGGAGACGATCATGCCCGCAGCGAGCACGGTCGCGTCGCCGTCCTCCAGCCACGGCGGCTCGTGCATCCCGAGCCCGATGCCGTGGCCCTGGCGGTGCCGGAGGTATCCCCCGAGGCCGGCGTCGCGGATGACGTCGAGGCACTCCGCGTTGGCGGCGCGGCACTCCCGGCCGGGGCGGATGGCTCCGCTCCCGGTCGCCTGGGCCAGCCGGACGGCGTCGTGGTAGCGCCGCTGCTCCGCGGTCGGCGTGCCGAGCACGAAGGTGCGCTCGCCCTCGACGAAGCGCCCGCCGACGGCGCAGCCGAGCGAGAGCATGAAGGTGTCGCCGGGTTGCAGCCGGTAGCCGGACGGGAGACCGTGCGGGTACGCGGAGTTCGCGCCGGCGTAGACGAGGCCGCCCGCGAGCGGGGAGACGACGATCACGTCGTCGTGCTCGGCGTACATGGTCGAGACGCCGACCCCGCCGACGTGCGAGGCCAGCTCGGCCTCGCTCGGCAGCGCACCGCCGGCCGCGACGCTCTCGCGGATGAGGGCGACCCCGGCCTCCAGCATGAGGTCCGTGATGCGCGCGGCCTCGGCGTGCAGCGCGACCTCCTCCGGCAGCTTCACGTAGCGCGCGACGGTCACGAGCGGGGTGGGCACCGCCTCCGCAGCGTCGAGTTCTGCGAAGGCGGCGGTCTGGCGCTCCCAGGTCATCCCGGTCGAGAAGCCGACGCGGCCGCGGCGGCCGACGCGCGCCGCGAGGGCGCGGAACGGCGGCAGCACACCGGGGAACTCGGGGTAGGAGACGATGTCGGCCCTGGCAGACTGGCGCTCGGCGTTCTCCCGCTCGAGCTCCGGGACGAGCAGCACGGTCTCGCCGTCGACGTCCATCCACACCGCCACCGGCCGCTCGCTGGGGTGGTGGAAGAAGCCGGTGAGGTAGGCGACGTCCTCCGGCGAGTCCGTGAGCAGGGCGTCCAGGCCCTCGTCGGCCAGGCGCGCGCGGAGGCGGGTCTGGATGCGGTCGAGTGTCTCGGCGGTCAGCCGGGTCGGGAACACAGCTCTCCTCTCTAGCGCTTGCGCGACTTGGGGTTGCGCGCGTCGTTGTAGGCGATCGAGAGCAGGGTGGCGGAGAGCACCAGCAGCAGGATCGCGATGGACGGGAAGAGGGTCAGCCACCACGCGCTCGACATGGCGCCCGACTGCTGCGCCTCGTAGAGGATGCGGCCCCACGACCACACGTTCGGGTCGCCGAGGCCGAGGAACGCGAGGCCCGCGGCGGAGAGCACGGCCCGGGACGCGGTGACCACGACCGAGACGACGATGACCGGTGTGACGGCCGGCACCACGTGGCGCACGATGATCCACAGCGGCGAGGAGGTCATCAGCCGGGCGGCGTCGACGTACGGCAGCCGCACCACGGTCAGCGCCTGCGAGCGCACCAGCCGGGTCACCTCCGGCCACGAGAACGCGGCGACGACGAGGATGATCGTGGTCGTGCTCGGCCCGACCAGCGCCGCGATGAGGATCATCAGCGGCAGCACCGGCAGCGACAGCGTCAGGTCGACGACGACGCTGATGAATCCGTCGAGCCGGCGGAAGTACGCGCCCGCGACCGCGACGACAGTGCCCACCACGATGGCGATGGCGGAGGCCGCGACGGCGACCAGGATGCTCTGCTGCGAGCCCCAGATCACCTCGCCGAACACATCCCTGCCGAGGCTGTCGGTGCCGAACCAGTGCGCACCGCTCGGCGGCGCGAGCACGGGGTCGCCGTAGCTCGGCGGGTACGGCGCGATGAGCGGGGCCGTGCACGCGACGACGGTGAGCAGGATGAGCACGGCGAGCGCCAGCATCCCGAGCGGCTCCCGCCGGAACGCGCGCCAGGTCTGGGCCGCGGCGCGCCCGTTCGAGAGCGCGACCGGCTCGACGCCGACGGCGGCTTCGGTGACGACTGCTGCCTGGGTCATGCCTTCTTCACTCTCGGGTCGAGGAAACCGTAGACGGTGTCGGTGAGCATGTTCGCGACCACGACGGTGATGGCGAGCATGAGGAACGCGCCCTGGAGGACGGGGAAGTCGAGCTGGGTGACGGCCTCGTAGATTCCGCGGCCGATGCCCGGGTAGGCGAACACGGTCTCGGTGAGCACCGCGCCGCCGACGAGGAAGCCGAGCTGCAGGCCGATCAGGGTCGTGGTGGGCAGCAGCGCGTTGCGGAGGGCGTGCTTCCACAGCACCCGGCGGTAGGGCAGGCCGTTGGCGCGGGCGAGGGTCGTGTAGTCCTCCCCCAGCGCATCGATGAGGGTCGAGCGCATCGTCAGCACGTACGAGCCGAGCTGCACGAGCATCAGCGAGACGGCGGGGAGGATGAGGTGGCTCGCGACCGAGCCGTACCAGGCGAGCCCGTAGGCGTCCTGGTCGTACGCTCCGCCGATGGGCAGCCAGTGCAGCATGAGCCCGAAGACGAACAGCAGCAGCACGCCGATGCTCGGCACGAAGATGGACTGGCCGGTCACCCCGACGATCTGCACGACCTTGTCGAGGAACCGGCCCCGGTGGGAGGCCGCCAGCACCCCGAGCGGGATGCCGACGGCCACCGTGAGCACCAGGGCGGTGCCGGTGAGCAGCAGGGTCCACGGGAGTCTCTGCATCAGCACGTCGAGCACAGGAATCGACTGCGTGAACGAGACCCCCAGGTTGCCCTGGACCAACTGCCACAGATAGATGCCGTACTGCACGATCAGCGGCTGATCGAGCCCGTACTGCTTGAGCAGGGCCGCCCTCGTGTCCTCGGTCATGTTCGGGCTGGCGACCGCCAGCGCGGGGTCTCCGGGGAGCAGGCGCAGGAGGAGGAACGTCACGGTCACGGCGAACCAGATCGTGAGCACTCCCCTCCCCAGCCGCGGGAGGAGGAACAGGAACCGGGACACGGGGGCGGCCTCGCTTTCGCTACTTGCCGGTCGGGTGCGCGCTGGCGACCGAGACCGGGTTGACGATGGACAGGAGCTCACTGGGCTTGGAGATGAACCCGGTCCACTTGGAGCTGGACGCGAAGTACAGGTTCTGCGTGTACATGATGTTGTCGTACACGTTGTCCCGCACGATCTTCGCGGCCTCCCGCATCAGCTTCACCTTCTCCTGCTTGTCGGTCGTCGCCGTGCCCTGAGCGATCAGGTCGTTCAGCTTCGGGTCGTCGACGTAGGAGTAGTTGATGGCGCCCTTCGGCAGGTAGGCGAGCGTCATGTTCGTCACCGGGTCGTCCATGATCGCGAAGTTGCCGGCGTAGATGTCGAAGTCGCCCTTGTTGGTCATGGCCAGGTAGGTGTTCCGCTCCGTGCCCTGCAGCTCGATCGGGATGCCGGCCTTCGCCGCGCTGTCCTTCACCAGCGTCGCCCACTGCGAGGTGACGCTGTCCTGCAGCGAGTAGATCAGCCGGAACTTGACCGGGAACATGCCGTCGGAGCCCGCGGTGTAGCCCGCCTTCTCCATCAGCGACCGCGCCTTGTCGGTGTCGAAGGAGTACTCCTTGATCGACTTGTCGTAGTAGTCCTTCAGCACGGGCATGAGCGGGCTGGAGCCGGTGGAGACCGCCTGCCCCTGCAGCACGACCTTCCGGATGGCGTCGTAGTCGACGGCCTGCGAGAGCGCCTGCCGCACCTCCAGCTTCGCCAGGTCCGGGTTGTTCATGTTGTAGGTCATGTGGGCGTAGCCGAGACCGACCGACTCGGTCACCGTGATGCCGCTCGTGCTCTTCAGCTTGGCGACCTGCGCGGGCGGGAGGGCGTTGGCGATCGCGTCCACCTCGCCGCTCTGAAGCGCCAGGATCTCGGTGTTGATGTCCGGGAAGACGCGGTACACGACCTTGGCCGAGAGCGGGGTGCCGCCCTTGACCAGCGGGTAGTCGTCCACCCGGTCCATCGTGTAGCTCTGACCGACCTGCACCTTGGTCAGCTTGTACGGACCGGCGCTCACCCAGCCGCCGTCCTTGCCGTCGTTCGGGAAGGTGGCGACCGAGTCGGCCTTCTCGAAGATGTGCTTCGGGACGATGTTGCCCCAGAAGCCGATCTCCTCGACGATCGAGGAGTCGGGCTTGGTGAGCGTGAACTCCACCCGGGTCTTGGAGACGGCCTTCGCCGTGTCCAGGTTGCCGAGCTGGCCGTAGAAGGTGCCGGAGGGCTTGTCCTTCTTGACCGCGTTCATGGTCCACGCGACGTCCTCGGCGGTGAGCGGCTCTCCGTCGCTCCACTTCATGTCGTCGCGGATCTCGTAGAACCCGGTGGTGTCGTTGACGTAGCCCCACTTGGTGGCGAGCTGCGGCTCCTTCGAGCCGTCGTTCGCGATCTCCAGCAGGTGCGGGTACATCAGGTTGGTGATCCAGTAGTCGCTGCGGCTGTTGCCGATCAGCGGGTTGTAGTTGACGACGTCGGTCGTCGTGGCGATGGTGAGCGTGGCCGAGCCGGCCGTCGCGGTGCTCGCCGCGGGCGGGGCGCTCGGAGCGCAGGCGCTCAGGGCCAGGGCCGCGACCGCCAGGGTGGCCGCCGCGACCGCGATCTTCCGTGGGCGCATCAGACCCACACCTCCTTCAGGACCCGAAGAGTGTTGCCACCCACGACGGCGCGGATCTCGTCGTCGGAGTAGTCGTGCTTCACCAGCCAGCCGATGATGTTGTAGAACTCCTCGGCCGGGTTCTCGAGACCGTCGACGTACTCGACCTTCTCGTAGTCGACGTGCCCGTGCGCCTGCCCGATGGAGAGGTTGGACGAGAACGCGTCGTGCAGTCCGACGTGGTCGCCGAACAGCGTGTCCGGGCCGAAGCTGACGTGCTCCAGGCCCACCAGGTCGACGCAGTACTGGAAGTGGTCCATGACCGACTCCAGCGAGTGCCGCGGGTGCTGCGGCGACAGCGTGGTGTGCGGGGCCGCCTCGATGCCGATGACGCCGCCGCGCTTCGCGCACTCGATGATCGTCTCGTCGGTCTTCATGCGGTTCGTCGGCCAGAGGCCGCGGGCGCCTGCGTGCGTGATGAACACCGGCATGGTGGAGGCCTTGATCGCGTCGACCGCTGTCCGGTCGCCCGAGTGCGAGACGTCGATGGCGATGCCGAGCTTGTTCATCCGCTCGATCGCCCGCTCGCCGAAGTAGGTGAGCCCGCCGTCGCCGCGCTCCTTGAGCCCGGAGCCGAGGTAGTTGGCCTCGGAGTACGCGATGCCCATCTGGCGCACGCCGAACCCGTACAGCACGTCGAGCCGGTCGACCTCGTTCTCGATCGGCGTCGCGGCCTCGAGCGCGAAGATGTGCGCGATGCGGCCGGTCTCGGCGGCGTACTCGATGTCCTTGATCGTCTCGCCCTTGATGACGAAGTCCTGGTGGGCGAGGTCGGCCATCCGGACGCCGAGGTCGAAGAGAACGTCCTGGTACTTCCAGCCGGCGTCGCTGGAGATGCAGCAGGTGCCGTCCATCCCGTTGTCGAACACGGCGGTGATGCCGGAGCGGGACAGCCCCTGGTAGCCGGTTGGTTCGCGGCCCTGCCGGATGTGGTCGCGGAGCTGGGTCATGTCCTCCGGGAAGACCTGCACGTGGTCGTGCAGCGAGATGACCGTCGACTCGGAGAGCAGCGTCGTCGTCCGCTCCTTCTGGGCGTCGCTGAGGTCGAGGCCGGCGTACTCGGGCACCCGGCCGATCTGCTTCGCGTAGCGGAACTCGCGGTAGTCCTTGCCGGGTTCCAGGTAGTCGTAGGCCGTGTAGCCGGTGTAGCGCGGTGCTGGGTCGAGCACGCTGTCTCCTTCGTCCTGGTGAGGGGTGGGGGTGCTGCGCAATCAGGCGCAACAGGAGCCAATCTCGCGGATATCCGGCGGCTGTGTCAACATTGATTAAGAAATTCGGCACGGATGTTTCCTGATTGAAACATTCCGGAAACGACTCACATGCGAGGATGTCGACGTGGACACAGTGAATGCGCACAGCACGGACGTGCTGCAGGTACGCAACCTCTCGGTCTCCTTCACGGGCGCGGGCCCCGACATCCCCGCCGTACGGGAGGTGGACCTCCGCGTGGGACGCGGCGAGTTCGTCGCGCTGCTCGGGGAGTCCGGCTCGGGCAAGTCGGTGACCGCCCGGGCGATCATGGGCCTCGGCGAGGAGGACACCCGCGTCACGGCCGACGTGCTCCGGCTCGGCGACATCGACCTGCTCGGCCTCGGCGAGGAGGCCCGCCGCCGCCTCCGCGGCGAGCGCATCGCCCTCGTGCTGCAGGACGCCCTCTCGGCTCTCAACCCCGTCATGTCGATCGGCGACCAGATCGGCGAGCTGTTCCGGGTGCACCGCGGCGCCTCCCGCAAGGAGGCGAAGGCCCGGGCGACCGAGCTGCTCGCGCTGGTCGGCATCCCGGCCCCGGAGCGCCGGGTCGACGACTACCCGCACCAGTTCTCCGGCGGGATGCGGCAGCGCATCCTGATCGCCATGGCCATCGCCCTGGAGCCGGAGCTGCTCATCGCCGACGAGCCGACGACCGCGCTCGACGTGACCGTGCAGGCGCAGATCCTCGACCTGCTGGGTTCGCTGCGCGACCGGCTCGGGATGGGCGTGCTGCTGATCACGCACGACCTCGGCGTCGTGATGGAGGTGGCCGACCGGGTGGCCGTCATGTACGCCGGGCGGATCGTCGAGTCCGGCGACGCGGACACCGTCTTCGCCCGGCCGGCGCACCCGTACACGGAAGCCCTGCTGCGGTCGGTGCCGCAGGCGGCGCAGCGCGGGTCCGACCTGCTCACCATCCCGGGTTCGCCGCCGAGTCCGGCCCGGGTGCCCTCCGGCTGCTCGTTCCACCCGCGCTGCCACCTGGCCGTCGAGGCCTGCCGCAGCGTCCGTCCCCCGCTCGAGGAGGTGGCCCCCGGTCGGCGGGCCGCCTGCATCCGATCCGAGGAGCTCATCGGTGAACTCGTCCCCTGAAACCCTGTCCGGGTCTGACACCCTGTCCGCCGAGGCTCCGGCCGCCGAGGTCGTCCTCAGTGCGCGCAACCTCGCGCGCCGGTTCTCGACCGGGTCCGCCCTGCGCTCGGCGAAGGTCTCGGCCGTCGACGGCATCTCGCTCGACCTGCACGCCGGGGAGATCCTCGGCATCGTCGGCGAGTCCGGCTGCGGCAAGTCGACCCTCGCGCGGATGCTCGTGGGACTCGAGCGCCCGGACGACGGCACCCTCTCCTACCGCGGCACCGACGTGAGCCGCGGACGCGCGCGCGACAGGAAGCGGTTGCGGGAGGGCGTGCAGATGATCTTCCAGGATCCGTACGCCTCCCTCGACCCGCGCATGACCGTGCTCGACATCGTCACCGAGCCGATCGCGGCCGCCCGGGCGATGAACCGTGCCGCCCGGCGCGCCCGCGCGGTCGAGCTGCTGGAGCTGGTCGGCCTCGGCGAGGACATGCTGACCCGGTTCCCGCACCAGTTCTCCGGCGGTCAGCGTCAGCGCATCGGCATCGCCCGGGCGCTCGCGCTCGACCCGGACGTGCTCGTCTGCGACGAGCCGGTGTCGGCCCTGGATGTTTCGGTGCAGGCGCAGGTCATCAACCTGCTCGGCGACATCCGCCGTCGGCTCGGGGTCTCGATCGTGTTCATCGCCCACGACCTGTCGGTGGTGCGCCACATCGCCGACCGGGTCGCCGTCATGTACCTGGGCAGGATCGCGGAGCTCGGCGACACGGACGTGCTGTACGAGAGCCCGTCGCACCCGTACACGCAGGCGCTGCTCTCGGCGACGCCGACCGCGACGCGCGAGGGCCGCGGACGGCTGGCGCAGCGGCGCATCCTCGCCGGGGAGCCGCCGTCGCCGGTCGACCCGCCGTCGGGCTGCCGGTTCAACCCGCGCTGCTGGATGGCGACGGAGGAGTGCCGTACGGTCGTCCCGCCGCTGCGTCCCTTCGACGCACCGGGCATCCCCCTGCGCGACGTGTCGTGCCACCACGCGGAGGAGGCCGTCGGCCTCCCGATCGGCTGATTGCGGCGTGGCCTCGATCGAAACGGAGGAGATTCGCCCCCCTAGCCATCGGATCTCCTCCGTTTCTTGTTCCGGCGGTGCCTCCGGCGCCGGATCTCCTCCGTTCTTCACTCGAACGAAAAGGGAGGAGGTTGCGCGGGCGGGTCGGCGGTCGGCGGACCGCCTCCGGCGCGTCGGTACGATGACCGCATGACGACCTCCTCGCCCGCTTGGGGCATCCTCGGCACGGGCGGCATCGCCGCCGCCATGACCCGCGACCTGCAGCTCGACGGCCACACCGTCGCCGCCGTCGGCTCCCGCACCTCCGAGTCCGCGGCGCGGTTCGCGGCCGAGCACGCCATCCCGCGCTCGCACGGCAGCTACGAAGAGCTGGTCGCCGACCCCGATGTCGACGTCGTCTACATCGCGACGCCGCACCCGCAGCATGCGCCGAACGCGCTGCTGGCGCTGGCAGCGGGCAAGCACGTGCTGGTCGAGAAGCCGTTCACGATGAACGAGCGGGAGGCGCAGCAGATCGCCGACGCCGCGAACGCCGCAGAGCTCGTCGCCCTGGAGGCGATGTGGACGCGGTGGCTGCCGCACATGGAGCGGCTGCAGGAGATCCTCAGCGACGGGAGCCTCGGCGAGGTGCGCTCGGTCGTCGCCCACCACAATCAGCGGACGAACCCGGACCCAGCGGCCCGCATGCTGAACCCTGCGCTCGGCGGCGGCGCCCTGCTCGACCTGGGGATCTATCCCGTCTCCTTCGCCTGGGACGTGCTCGGGGCGCCGGAGAAGGTGCTCGCCCTCTCGGCGCCCACCGACACCGGCGTGGACCGGCAGACGTCGATCCTGCTCGGCTACCCCTCCGGAGCCCAGGCCGCGCTGACCACGGAGCTCGACGCCGCCGGCGACAACAGCGCGACGATCGTCGGCACCGACGCCCGCGTCGAGCTCGACGCCACCTTCTACGCCCCGACGAGCTTCCGCGTCGTCGCACCGGACGGCCGCGTCATCGAGACGTACGAGTCGCGCATCGACGGGCGCGGGATGCAGTACCAGGCGCGCGCGATCGAGCGGCTCATCGCCGCGGGCGGCGGGGAGGACTCCCGCCTGCCGCTGTCGCAGTCGGTCGCCATCATGGGAACGCTCGACACCATCCGGGAGCGCATCGGCCTCACCTACTGACCTCCCGATTCGTGCCGAATGTGCGTATTCGCCGCGCTATAACGAGGATTCGGCACGAATCTCCGAGGCTGGCATGCGGGGCGCGCGCGGGGTTAGAGTCGCGGCGTGGGCATCCGCGTCGGCGCGGGGCCGGCCGGAAGGAGTGTCGAGGATGACCGATCTCACCGGGAGGCGCGCGCTGGTCACCGGCGGAGCGAGCGGCATCGGGCTCGCGTGCGCCGAGGCGTTCGCCGCCGCGGGAGCCCGCGTCACGATCGCCGACCTCGACGGCGAGGCCGCCCGCGCGGTGGCCGAGCGGATCGGCGGCGAGGCGTGGGAGGTCGACCTCTCGAAGACGCGCGAGCTCGCCGAGGCATCGGTCGAGACCGACATCCTGGTCAACAACGCGGGCATCCAGCACGTGCGGCCGATCCCCGAGTTCGAGCCGGAGACCTTCGCGCTGATGCTGCGGATCATGGTGGAGGCGCCGTTCCTGCTCATCCGCGCCGCGCTTCCCGGCATGTACGACCGCGGGTTCGGGCGCGTCGTCAACATCTCCAGCGTCCACGGGCTGCGGGCCTCCGAGTTCAAGTCCGCGTACGTGACCGCGAAGCACGCACTGGAGGGGCTGTCGAAGACGACCGCGCTGGAGGGCGGCCCGCACGGCGTCACCTCCAACTGCATCAACCCGGGCTACGTGCGCACGCCGCTGGTGGAGAAGCAGATCGCCGACCAGGCGCGGCTGCACGGCATCCCCGAGGACGAGGTGGTCGAGAAGGTGATGCTCACCGAGGCGGCGATCAAGCGCCTGGTGGAACCCACGGAGGTCGCGAGCCTCGCGCTGTGGCTGGCGGGCGGCGACTCCGGGATGGTCACCGGAGCGAGCTACACGATGGACGGCGGCTGGAGCGCCCGGTGACGGCGCCCGCGCGCGTCTCGGCGCCGGTCCCGGGCGGCGCCCTGGCGGCTGGAGTGTGGCATCCGGACGCCGTCGGGATGCCGCTGCTCGCCATCCACGGCATCACCGCGAACCACCTGGCCTGGCAGCTCGTCGCCGACGCGCTGCCGGATACTCGCGTGATCGCGCCCGACCTGCGCGGCCGCGGCCGCAGCGGCGACCTGCCCGGACCGTACACGCTGAACGACCACGCCGACGACCTGGCCCGGCTGCTGGACGCGGCGGGCGTCGAGCGCGCGGCCGTCGCCGGGCACTCGATGGGCGCGTTCGTGGCGGTGCGTCTCGCGGAGCGCCACCCCGACCGCACCGACCGGCTCGTGCTGATCGACGGCGGGCTCCCCCTCGCCTGGCCGGCCGGCATCCCGCGCGAGCAGGTCGCCGAGGCCGTGCTCGGTCCCGCGCTCGCGCGCCTGCGCCGCACGTTCGCGTCGCCCGCGGAGTACGAGGAGTTCTGGCGGCAGCATCCCGCGATCGGCCCGTGGTGGAACGACGCGTTCACGGCGTACGTCGCCTACGACCTCGTCGGCGAGGCGCCACGGCTGCGGTCGAGCGCGAGCGAGGACGCCGTGGCGGTCAACTCGCTGGAGCTCTACGGCGACGACGGCTACACGGAGGCGCTCGAAGCACTGCGGCTGCCGATCGAGTTCTTCCGGGCACCACGCGGCCTGCTCGACGGGCCGCCGCTGTACGCGCCGGAGGTCGTCGCCGAGTGGCGGACGCGGCTGCCCGCCACGGGCTTCCACGAGACCGACGACGTGAACCACTACACGATCCTGATGACCGAGCGCGGGGTGGAGCAAATCCTGCCCGCGCTTCGCACCCCCGCATCCGACCCGAAGGAGACACCAGCATGACCGGTACGCTGCTACCCGGCATCGACGCCCGCACCGTGCGCACTCCCCGCTACACCGCCAACGTCCTCGAACGGCCGGCCGACGGCGAGCCGACCCGGACCGTGCTGCTCGTGCACGGCAACGTGTCGTCATCGCTGTTCTGGCAGCCGCTGATGCTCTCGCTTCCGGCCGGCGTGCGGGCGCTCGCGGTCGACCTCCGCGGCTTCGGCCACAGCGAGACCCTCCCGGTGGATGCCACCCGCGGCGTGCGCGACTTCTCGGACGACGTCGCCGCGGTCGCCGACGAGCTCGGCCTCGGCCCCGTCCACATCGTCGGCTGGAGCCTCGGCGGCGGCGTGGTCATGCAACTGCTGCTCGACCGGCCCGATCTGGTCGCCTCGCTGACCCTGGTCTCCACCGTCTCCCCGTACGGCTTCGGCGGCACGGCGGCGGACGGTTCGCTGCTGAACCCCGACGCGTCCGGCACGGGCGGAGGGGGCGCGAACCCCGACTTCGTCGCCCGCCTCGCCGCGGGCGACACCGGCGAGGAGTCGCCGACCTCCCCGCGCGCGGTGTACCGCTCCTCGTACGTCGCCCCCGGCTTCGTCTCCGAGCACGAGGACCTCTGGGTGGAGTCGATGCTGTCCACCGCGACCGGCCCCGACAACTACCCCGGCGACGCGGGACCCTCCGAGCACTGGCCCGGATTCGCACCCGGCACCCGCGGCGTGCTCAACACCCTCGCGCCGACCCACTTCGACACCACCGGCATCGTCGACGCGCCCGCGAAGCCGCCCATCCTGTGGATCCACGGGGCGGTGGATGCGATCGTCGGCGACGCCTCCTTCTTCGACCTCAACCAGCTGGGCGCCGCCGGTGTCATCCCGGGCTGGCCGGGCGATGAGGTCGCGCCGCCGCAGCCGATGCTCGCGCAGACCCGCGCCGTGCTCGACCGCTACGCCGCGGCCGGCGGCACGACCCGCGAGGTCGTCTTCGACGACTGCGGCCACTCCCCGCACATCGAGAAGCCGGACGAGTTCCGCGCCGAGCTGCTCGGCTGGATCAGCTGAGGGACGCCGCGGTCGCTTCGACGTCCGCGACCCGCAGGTACAGGACGCGCTCGTTCCCGGGGAAGCGGACGAAGCCGAACCGCTCGTAGAACCGTGCGGCGCCGTCGTCCTTCGCGTGCACGACGATCGCACGCATCCCGATCGCCTGTCCCACCCGCGCCGACTGCAGGACGGCGTGCTGCAAGAGGGACGCTCCGAGTCCCCTTCCGGCGTAACGGTGGTCTACGGCGAGCCGGCCGAGGAGGACGACGGGAATCGGATCCGGCATGTTGCGCGAGAGCCGGCCCGGCGCCTCGCTGCGCGTGAGGGCGCCGGCGGCGAGGCAATAGAACCCCGCGACCCGATCGGACTCCGGGTCGACCGAGACGTAGGTGCGCGATGCCCCGTTCGCGTCGTTGTGCCTCGCCCATGCCCGGAGCCACCGGTCGAGATCGTCGGAGCCGCAGTCGAACTCGGAGACGATGTCACCGGCCTTCAACGGCCTGGGAGTGCAGACGTCAGTCACGGAAGACGGTGGGCCGACGGAACAGGTCGGCCAGTCCGGGCAGCACCTCTGCGGGCCGGTCGAGCTCGGCGCGGAACGCGTCGAAGAGCTCGGCATCCAGGGTCAGCTGGTGCTCGCGCCGGATCACCTCGTGCGCGTGCTCGGTCAGTGCGTGGGTGGAGAAGTCCGTGACCGACCGGCCTTCCAGGGCGGCAGCCTGCTCGATGAGCTCCTTCTGCTCACCGGTGACCCGGAGTTCGAGCCTCTTGTCCTTGACGGTCATACGTCACAGTGTACGGCAATCCGCCGTACACTCACGCGAGGGCGCCGGGAGAGACGCCGAGCATCCCCTCGACCGCGCGGGCGAGAGCGGGCGCGCGGTCGCCGCCCGCGCCCCAGCGGACCAGGGCCTGCGCATTGAGGCCGTCGATCATCCCGAGCAGCTGCCAGGCTGTCTGCGCCGGGTCCGCCACCGTGAATTCGCCGGCCGAGACGCCCTCCTCCACGATGCCGAGGATGAGCTCCTGCCAGGCGTCCATCTGCTCACGCACGGCTGCGGCGAGCGCCTCGTTGCGACGGCCGAGCGCCCAGGCCTCCACCCAGACCAACGTGACGTCGTCGCGGCTGCCGTCGAGCAGGGTGCCCACCAGCGCGGCCAGTTGCGCGGTCGCTCCCTCGGATGCGGCGAGCAGGGCGCGCACCTCCGCAAGCTCGGCGCCGACGACGGCCGTGAACGCGGAGGCGACCAGCTCATCCATCGCCGGGTGGTAGTGCGCCACGAGCGCGGAGGCCACGCCCGCCCGCGCCGCGACGCCGCGCAGCGTGACCGCGGCGAGGCCGTCGGCGAGCGCCACGTCGCGCGCGGCGGCCGACAGCTCTGCGCGGCGTTCGGCCGGAGGGCGGCGGGCGGCTCTTGACATGGTCCGCTCAGTATAGGTACGTTCGGCTCGTTATTGATCAATTGATCAACAACTCGCCGAACCGCGGAGGACACCGATGACCTGGCGCATGCCTGCAGAGACCGCACCGCACGAGCGGACGTGGATGGCGTTCCCCCGCGCCGGCATCACCCTCGGCGACGACGCGGCGTCGGCCGAGGAGGCGTACGCGTCCTGGACGGCCGTCGCCCACGCGATCGCCGAGTACGAGCCGGTCACGATGGTGGTCGACCCGAGCGAGCGCGAGCGCGCGGCACGCATGCTCGGCTCGCACGTGGAGCAGGTGGAGGCCCCGCTCGACGAGTTCTGGATGCGCGACTTCGGCCCCACCTTCGTGGTGGACGACGAGCGGCCGGGCGTGCTCGGCGCCGTCGACTGGACCTTCAACGGCTGGGGCGACCCCGAGTGGGCCGAGTGGCGGAAGTCGGCCGAGATCGCGCGCTTCGTCGCCGAGCGCACCGGTGCCGAGCCGATCAGCTCGCTGCTCGTGAACGAGGGCGGCGGCATCCACGTGGACGGCGAGGGGACGGTGCTGCTCACCGAGACCGTGCAGCTCGACCCGCGCCGCAACCGCTACGCCGACAAGGCCAGGGTGGAGGCGGAGCTCGCGCGCACAATCGGCGCGACGCATGCGATCTGGCTGCCGCGCGGCCTCACCCGCGACTACGACGACTTCGGCACCAACGGGCACGTCGACATCGTGGCGACCATCCCCTCCCCCGGCCGGCTGCTGCTGCACACCCAGCGGGACGCCGAGCACCCGGACTTCGCGGTGTCCCGCGAACTGCACGCACTGCTCTCCGCCACGACGGACGCCGCCGGCCGCCCCTGGGACATCGTCGAGCTTCCGGCCCCCGCGACGCTGCGCGACGAGGAGGGCTTCGTCGACTGGAGCTACGTCAACCACCTCGTCGTGAACGACGGGATCGTGGCGTGCGGCTTCGGCGAGGAGCGGGCCGACGCCGAGGCGACCGAGATCCTGGAGGCCGTGTATCCGGGCCGGACGGTGACGATGGTGGACTCGCGGCCGATCTTCGCGCGCGGGGGCGGCATCCACTGCATCACCCAGCAGCAGCCGGCGGTGGGCGCGTGAGCATCGACGTCGTCGAGACGCCGATCGCCGAGCTGCGGCGCGCGCTGGAGGCGGGCGAGACGACGAGCGTGGAGCTGGTCAGGGCGTACCTCGCACGCATCGACGCGTACGACACGGCAGGGCCGCGGCTGAACGCCGTGGTCGTGCGCAACCCCGATGCGCTGGCGGAGGCTCGCGCGTCGGATGAGCGCCGCGCACGCGGCGAGACGCTCGGGCCGCTCGACGGCATCCCGTACACCGCGAAAGACAGTTACCTCGCGCGCGGGCTGACGGCGGCGGCCGGCTCGCCCGCGTTCGAGCACCTCGTGGCGCAGCGCGACGCGTTCACCATCGAGCGGCTGCGCGCCGCCGGGGCCATCCTGCTCGGGCTGACGAACATGCCGCCGATGGCGAACGGCGGGATGCAGCGCGGCGTCTACGGCCGGGCGGAGTCGCCGTACAACGGGGAGTACCTCACGGCGGCGTTCGGCTCCGGCTCGTCCAACGGGTCGGGCACCGCGACGGCGGCGAGCTTCGCGGCGTTCGGGCTCGGGGAGGAGACGTGGTCCTCGGGCCGCGCGCCCGCGTCCAACAACGCGCTCTGCGCCTACACGCCGTCGCGCGGGGTCATCTCGGTGCGCGGCAACTGGCCGCTAGTGCCGACGATGGACGTCGTGGTGCCGCACACGCGCACGATGGCCGACCTGCTCGAGGTGCTCGAGGTGATCGTGGCCGACGACGAGGAGACGCGCGGCGACTTCTGGCGCGCCCAGCCGTGGATCCCGCTTCCTCGCGCGTCGGAGGTGCGGCCGGCGTCGTACCCGGCGCTCGCCGACGGCGCGTCGGTCGGGGGGCGGCGCGTCGGCGTCCCGCGGATGTACATCAACGCGGACCCGGAGGCGGGCACCTCCGAGCATCCCGGCATCGGCGGACCGACGGGTCAGCGGATCGAGACGCGCCCGTCGGTCATCGCGCTGTGGGACGCAGCGCGGCGCGACCTGGAGGCGGCGGGGGCCACCGTCGTCGAAGTCGATTTCCCCGCCGTGAGCAACTACGAGGGCGACCGGCCCGGCGCGCCGACGATCGCCACCCGGGGGCTGGTACGGCCGGAGTTCCTGCGCCGCGAGATCGTCGACCTGTCGGCCTGGGCGTGGGACGACTTCCTCGCCGCCAACGGCGATCCCGCGCTCAGCACCCTCGCCGACGTTGAGGGCGCGCGGATCTTCCCGCAGCCGGAAGGGGCGCTGCCCGACCGCTACGACGGGTTCGAGGACGACATCGCCGACTACCCCGCGTGGGTGCGCTCGCATCCGGGCACAACGCTGGAGGGCATCCCGGAGCTGGCGGACGGCCTGCGCGGCCTGGAGGAGACCCGCCGCGTCGACCTGGAGCAGTGGATGGACGCCCTCGGCCTCGACGCCGTCGTGTTCCCGGCCGTGGCCGATGTCGCGCCGGCCGACATGGACGTGAACCCGGCGTCGGCCGACCTCGGCTGGCGCAACGGCGTGTGGGTCGCGAACGGGAACCTCGTGCCGCGGCACCTCGGCATCCCGACCGTGACCGTGCCGATGGGCACCATGTCCGACACCGGGATGCCCGTCGGCCTCACCTTCGCCGGCCGCGCCCACGACGACAACGCGCTGCTCGCCCTCGCCGCCGCCTTCGAGCGCTTCGCGCCGCGTCGCACCGCGCCCCCGCGCACCCCGCCCCTCCCCTGACCTTCGTCTCCGTCCCAGCCATCAGCTCCTGAGTTCTTCGAGCGAATCGCCCGCCGAGACTCGAAAAACTCCGGAGCTGATGGCTGGGGCGGAGTCGGTCGCGAGGAGGAGGGGGATGGGTCGCGAGGGGGACGCGGCGCGGCGACGGCCGATGCGAGCGTGGACGGTATGCACGCATCCCGGTCGCGCCTCATCGGCGCCGCGCTGTCCCTCCTGCTCGCCGCGACTCTGGCGGGCTGCTCGACCGCGGAGTCCCGCGCGCTTGCCCAGCCGGCCGGCGCGCCGGGTCGCGTGCCCGCCACATCCGGCGACCACCGCGGCGCAGCCGCAGATGCCGGGCTGACCGACGACGACGGCTACATCCCCGAGGGCTCGTCCCTCCCGCTCGACAGCGACAAGCCCGCCGTCACCCGTCTCTCCCCCAACCTCCTCTCCGCGCTGCGTCACGCTCAGGCGGCGATGAAGCAGGACGGCGACGGCACCGACATCACGATCGCCGACGGCTGGCGGTCGGAGCGCTACCAGGAGCACCTCTTCGCCGAGGCCGTCCGCCAGTACGGCAGCGAGGACGAGGCCGAGAAGTGGGTGAAGCGGGGAGCCGACTCCGCCCATGTGCGGGGCGACGCGGTCGACATCGCCGACGCCGGCGCCATGGACTTCCTGAACCGCTTCGGCGACGAGTGGGGCCTCTGCCAGGTCTACGCCAACGAGGCGTGGCACTTCGAGCTGCGCACGACCCCGGGCGGCGGATGCCCGGCGCAGTCACCCGACGGCCGGGGCTAGCCTCCGCCGCTAAGCTGGATGCCGTGTCCAAGGTTCTGAGCAGTCTGCCCGTCGGTGAGCGAGTCGGCATCGCGTTCTCGGGGGGTCTCGACACCTCCTGCGCGGTCGCGTGGATGCGTGAGAAGGGTGCCATCCCCTGCACGTACACCGCCGACATCGGCCAGTACGACGAGCCCGACATCGACGCGGTCCCCGGCCGCGCGACCGAGTACGGCGCCGAGCTCGCTCGCCTGGTCGACGCGAAGCGCGCCCTGGTCGAGGAGGGGCTGATCGCGCTGCAGTGCGGCGCGTTCCACATCCGCTCGGCCGGCAAGACCTACTTCAACACCACCCCGCTCGGCCGCGCGGTCACCGGCGTGATGCTCGTGCGCGCGATGATGGACGACGGGGTCGAGATCTGGGGCGACGGCTCCACCTACAAGGGCAACGACATCGAGCGGTTCTACCGCTACGGCCTCATCGCCAACCCGCGCCTGCGCATCTACAAGCCGTGGCTCGACACCGCGTTCGTCGAGGAGCTGGGCGGCCGCACCGAGATGAGCGAGTGGCTCGTCGCCCGCGGCTTCCCCTACCGCGACCCGAGCGAGAAGGCGTACTCGACCGACGCCAACATCTGGGGCGCCACCCACGAGGCGAAGCGCCTGGAGGAGCTGGACGCCGGCCTCGACATCGTCGACCCGATCATGGGCGTCGCCGCCTGGCGCGACGACGTGCAGGTCGTCCCGGAGACGGTGTCGGTGCGCTTCGAGGCGGGCCGTCCGGTCGCGATCAACGGCGTCGAGTTCGACGACCCGGTGGCGCTGGTGCTGGAGGCCAATGCGATCGGCGGCCGCCACGGCCTCGGCGCGTCCGACCAGATCGAGAACCGCATCATCGAGGCGAAGAGCCGCGGCATCTACGAGGCCCCGGGCATGGCCCTGCTGCACATCGTCTACGAGCGGCTGCTGAACGCCATCCACAACGAGGACACGGTCGCCAACTACCACAACGAGGGTCGCCGCCTCGGCCGCCTGATGTACGAGGGCCGCTGGCTCGACCCGCAGTCGCTCATGCTGCGCGAGTCGCTGCAGCGCTGGGTCGGCTCGGCGATCACCGGCGAGGTCACGCTGCGCCTGCGCCGCGGCGACGACTACACGATCCTCGACACGACCGGTCCCGCCCTCAGCTACCACCCGGAGAAGCTGTCGATGGAGCGCGTGGGCAACTCCGCGTTCGGCCCGGCCGACCGCATCGGCCAGCTGACCATGCGCAACCTCGACATCGCCGACTCCCGCTCCCGCCTGGAGCAGTACGCCGCGGCCGGCCTCATCGGCGGCCCGACCGGCGAGCTGGTCGGCGAGCTGGAGGAGGGTCGCGCCCGCGCGATCCTGGAGGGCGTCGAGCCCGTCGACGAGGAGCTCTCGCGCGACATCGACCTCAGCTCCGAGGGCGCCGCCTTCGACTCCGGCACCGACTGACCCCGTCACGCCCCGACGGTCCGTACGATGGAGGGGTGGACAGGCGTGAGGCGGAGGCCGAGGAGCACCGGCCCGAGAACTGGCCGCTCGGCCGGCTGCTCGGGGCCGCATCCCGTGCCGTCGAGCGCGCCTGGGCGGAGGCGCTGGAACAGCGCGGGCTGACCCACGCCGGCCTGATCGTGCTGCACCTGCTGGAGCTCGGCTTCGACTCGCAGTCCGACCTCGCCCGCATGGCGCAGGTCGAGCCGCAGACGATGTCGCGCACGGTCGACCGGCTCGAGCGGGAGGGCCTGGTCACCCGGGCGCCCGATCCCGTGGACCGCCGCCGCCACGTGCTCGCGATCACCGAGGCCGGCCGCGCCGCGTTCGCGGCGGTGCGCGGGTTGGAGGACGAGGTGTTCCCCGAGGTCGACGACCCGTCCGCCCTGCGTGCGGCGCTGCTGCAGATCGTGTCCGCGCCGCGATGAGCGACCACCGCGTCGCCGTCCTGGTGCTGGAGGGCGCCAAGCCGCTCGATGTCGGCATCCCGGCGCAGGTGTTCTCGCACCGGCCGAGCATGCCGTACGAGGTGCGCGTCTGCGGCCCGTCGCCGGGGCTCGTCACGGGAGGCGACGGGCTCTCGTACCACGTCGCCGAGGGCCTGGAGGCGCTGGAGCACGCGGACACGGTGTTCGTGCCCGGATACCGCACGCCGGCGACCACGGAACCGCCCGCGGCCGTCGTCGACGCCCTGCTGGCCGCGCACGAACGCGGCGCCCGGCTCGCGGCGATCTCGACGGGGGCCTTCGCCCTCGCCGCGACCGGGCTGCTCGACGGTCGACGGGCGACGACGCACTGGCACTACACGCGGGCACTGGCGGAACGGCATCCGCTGGTGCGCGTGGACGAGAACGTGCTGTTCGTCGACGAGGGCGACATCCTCACCTCCGCCGGTGCCGCCTCCGGCATCGACCTCTGCCTGCACCTGGTGCGGCGCGACCACGGGGTCGGGCTGTCGAACCGCGTGGCCCGGCGGCTGGTGGCGGCGCCCTACCGCAGCGGCGGCCAGGCGCAGTACGTTCCGCGCAGCGTGCCGGAGCCGCTCGGCGACCTGTTCGCGGAGACGCGGGAGTGGGCGCTCGCCCACCTCGCGGAGCCGCTGAGCCTGGAGGTGCTCGCCAGGAACGCCAAGGTCTCGGCCCGCACCTTCTCCCGCCGGTTCGTCGAGGACACCGGGTACACGCCGATGCAGTGGGTGCTGCGCGCCCGGGTGGACCTCGCGAGGGAGCTGCTGGAGCGCTCCGACCTGGGCGTCGAGCAGATCGCGGCGCGGGTGGGGCTCGGCACGGGCGCGAACCTGCGCCTGCACTTCCAGCGCATCCTGGGCACCTCCCCGACGGAGTACCGGCACACCTTCTCCGCCTGATTCCGCCGCCTGGCGCGATGCTTGTGGAGGCTGGCGGGATGTGTGGCGGGATGCTTGCGCAAGGCGTCTTGCGCGCCACTGTCGCCCGGCGGGACACGCGCGCAGCATGGATGCGGTCCGAGAAAGGAAACCCATGACCCGCATCGCCATCAACGGATTCGGCCGCATCGGCCGGAACACCCTGCGCGCCCTCCTGGAGCGCGACTCCGCGCTGGAGGTCGTCGCGATCAACGATCTGACCGCGCCCGCCACGCTCGCCCACCTGCTGAAGTACGACAGCTCGCTCGGCCGCCTCGGCCGCACCGTCGAGGTCGACGGCGACACCCTGGTCGTCGACGGCACGCCCATCCGCGTGCTGGCCGAGCGCGATCCGGCCGACCTGCCCTGGGCGGAGCTCGGCGTGGATGTGGTGCTCGAGTCCACCGGCCGCTTCACCTCCGCGGAGGCCGCCCGCGCCCACCTGGCCGCCGGCGCGAAGCGCGTGCTGGTGAGCGCGCCCTCCGACGGCGCCGACGTCACCCTGGCGTACGGCGTGAACACCGAGGCCTTCGACGCCGAGAACCACGTCATCGTCTCCAACGCGTCGTGCACCACCAACGCACTGGCGCCGCTCGCGAAGGTGCTGGACGACCTCGCCGGGATCGAGCACGGCTTCATGACCACCGTGCACGCGTACACGCAGGAGCAGAACCTGCAGGACGGCCCGCACCGCGACCTGCGCCGCGCCCGCGCGGCCGGCGTCAACATCGTACCGACCACGACCGGCGCCGCGAAGGCGATCGGCCTGGTGCTGCCGCAGCTCGACGGCAAGCTCTCGGGCGACTCCATCCGGGTTCCCGTGCCCGTCGGCTCGATCGTGGAGCTGAACACGACCGTCACCCGCGACGTCACCCGCGACGAGGTGCTCGCCGCCTACCGCGCCGCCGCCGACGGGCCGCTGCGCGGCATCCTGGACTACGCCGACGACCCGCTGGTGTCGAGCGACATCACCGGGCAGCCGGCCTCGTCGATCTTCGACGCGGCGCTGACCCGAGTGGACGGCCGGCACGTCAAGGTCGTCGCCTGGTACGACAACGAGTGGGGCTTCTCCAACCGGGTCGTCGACACGCTGGAGCTGCTGGCGCGCTCCTGACGCACGTGAAGGTGCCGCGCATCAGCTGGTGCGGGGCACCTTCACGATCAGGCTCAACGGGTCCACCCACGTCCGCAGGGCCGACGCGCGGCCGAACAGGTCGCCGTCGAGGTCGACCTCCTGCGGCCGGTTCAGCCGCATCACGAACTCGCGGCCCTTCAGGTAGTTCATCGCGCGCACCTCGCGGTCAGCGCCCATGAGCCGGCGTCCGACGGTGGTGCGGCGGAGGATGCCGTTCTCCCAGAAGACCTTGACGGCGATCTGGACCCAGCCGATGAAGCCCTCCGGACGCAGCACGACGATGTCGAACTCGCCGTCGTCGACCGCCGCCTCCGGGAGCAGGAGGATGTTGGCCGGCAGCGACCCGCAGTTGCCGATCAGCACCGTGTGCGCCCGCACGGAGTGAACGCCCTTCTTGTCGAGCTCGTACCGGAGGCGAAGCTCGTTCTTGTCGCGCAGCACCGTCCCGATCGCCTTCACGTAGGCGAGCCAGCCGTGCCGGGCCTTCAGGTCGTCGTCGGTCGCGGCGATCATCTGCGCGTCGATGCCCACGCCCGCCATGACGAGGTACGAGTGCTTGCGGGTGCGGCCGTCGCCGTCGCGCAGCTCGACGACGCCGACGTCGATCGACCGGTCGTCGCCGCCGAAGGCGGAGTCGAGGGCGTTCTCCACGTCGTCGAGGGTGAGATTCAGATTGCGGGCGAGCAGGTTGCCCGTGCCGGAAGGGAGGAGCGCGAGCGGCACGCCCGTGCCCTGCAGCGCCTCGGCGACCGTGCGCACCGTCCCGTCGCCTCCCGCGGCGATCACGACGTCGGCGCCGCGGTCGAGCGCCTCGCGCGCCTGGCCGGCGCCGGGGTCGTCCTCCGTGGTCTCGATCCACATCGTCTCGCCCCAGCCGTGGCGCTGCTCGGCGGCGGCGAGCGCCTCACGGAGGGCCGGCTCATCCACCTTCACCGGGTTGACGATGATCGCGGCGGTCCTGGTCTGCTCGGGCACCCCCCGACAGTACCGGCGAAGAGGCGGGTCGGGAAGCGGTCAGCCCTTGCCTTTGCCGGGGCCTCCGCCGTGGCCCTTGCCCGGGCCGCCGCCCTTGTCCTTGCCCTTCCCCTTGTCGCCGCCGGCCGGCCCGCTCTGCTGCACCGGCTGATCCGACGTGTCCTCCTGCTGCGGCTGCTCCGTCGTCGTGTCGACCGGGGTCACCGTGGCGGGCGGCGCCTGCACCGTCGGCGTCGGGCGCGGCGTCGTCGGGACGCTCTGCGGCTCCTCGCTCGCCGGCGCCATCATGCTGCCGAGGGCCAGGGTCGCCGCCACCGCGAGGATGGAGCCCGCGACCACTCCCCCCGTGAGGATGCCGCGACGGCGACGCCGGGTGGCCGGCAGCAGTCGCGTCGCGCCGGTGCCGGTAGCGTCCGCCTCGCCGCCCGCGGCGAGCGCCGCTCCATCCGCGGCGGCAGTCCCCCGCGGGTGCACGACCGTCGGCGCGGTGTCGCCGAGCGGGACGGTGGCCGCCTCGGGCTCCCAGCCCTCCAGCTCGGGCGCGAGCTCGCGCGCCATGACCGCGACCTCCAGCGCGTTCGGCCGGAGCTCCGGGTCGCGCGCGGTCATCGCGCCGAGCAGTCCGCGCCAGTCCTCCGGCAGCGACGCCGGGATGCGCGGGTCGCGCGCCGCCCGCGCGGCCACGGCCTCCACCGGCGTCCCCGGATACTCCCGCACGCCCGTCAGCGCCTCCAGCACGACGAGCCCGAGCGAGTAGATGTCCGCCGACGGCCCCGGCTCACCGCCGTAGATCTGCTCCGGGCTGAGATAGCCTGCCGTGCCGATGACGGTGCCGATCGTGGTGATCCGCTCCGAGCCGACGAGGTGCGCGATGCCGAAGTCGGCGAGCTTCACGACCGGCCGGCCGCCCGGCACGCTGGGGTCGGCGAGCAGGATGTTGCCCGGCTTCAGATCCCGGTGCACCATCCCCGCCTCATGCACGACCACCAGCGCCTCCGCGATGCCGGCAAGCACCTCGACCGCATCCTCCGGGTGCAGCGGCCCGTCCTCCAGCCGCGTGCGCAGATCTTCCCCGTCGACGAGCTCCATCACCAGGAAGCTCGGGGTGCTGTCGCCGTCGGCGGCGAGGTGCGCGTCGTGCAGTCCGACGAGGTGCGGGTGGCTCAGCCGGGCGAGCATCGTCGCCTCGGTGCGCCGTCGGGCATCGTCCACGGCTGTTCCCTGAGCGAACAGCTTCACGGCGACGTCGCGCTCCAGGCGCCGGTCGAACGCGCGGAACACCGTCGCCATTCCGCCGCGGCCCAGCCGGTCCCGCAGTTCATAGCGGTCGAGAAGCACTCGTTCGTCCACCGGGCGAGCATACGCGCCGATCACGTCGCCGTGAATCCGCCGACAGTCGGGTCCACCCCCGTTGCGCCGACGGCCGGGGTGGGGATGACTGGGAGGAGTGAAGCACGAACCGGAGCAGCCGCGGCCCGACACGGGCGTTCTCGAGGCGCTGCAGGTCTACCGTGCCGCCGAGGCCGCCATGCGCCGCCGCACCGGGGCTGCCATGGGCATCGGGGAGAACGACCTGCTGGCCCTCCGCCTCATCCTCGACAACACTGCAGCAGGCCGGCCGACGTTTGCGAAGGACGTGAGCGCCTACCTCGGCGTGTCGAGTGCCTCCACCACCCTGCTGGTCGACCGCCTGGTGCGCGCCGGCTTCCTGGAGCGCCGGCCCAGCAGCACCGACAAGCGGTCGGTGGAGCTGGTCCCGACCGGCGCAGCGCTCGGGGACACGGGCCCCCTGCTGGCTGCGGCCCAGGAGCAGATCGACGCGGCGACCGCGGAGCTCAGCCCCGACGAGGCGGAGACGGTGACCCGCTTCCTCACGAAGATGCGCGAGACGGTCGATCGCATCGCCTCGGAGCGCACTGCTAGGCCGAAGCGGAGCTGAAGTCAAGGGGATTGCTAGGCAATTGAAGCAGTCGTTTGCTGGTTCCTGTCTAGGAAAGGACACTTCTCCATGAACATCCTGCTCATCATCATCGCCATCATCGCGATCATCCTGCTGCTCACCGGAGGCTTCGTGCAGTCGCTGAACTTCCTCCTGTGGGTGGGCATCATCCTGCTCGTCCTGGCCGTGATCGTCTGGCTGGTGCGACTGCTCACCGGGAGCCGACGGGTCTAGGCCCGGAGGGAGGCACGGATGAGTCTCGGCGCTGGCATCTTCCTGGTCGTCATCGGGGCGATCCTCGCGTTCGCCCTCAATCTCCAGGTCGGCTGGATCGACCTGCACCTGGTGGGCTACATCCTGATGGTCGCCGGAGTCATCGGCATCATCATCGGGATCGTGCTGCTCACCCGGCGTCGCTCCTCCGTCGCCACCACCCGCACGGCCGTCGATCCTGCGACGGGCGAGCGTGTGACGCGACGCTCGAGCGAGTCGGACGACATCGTCTGACACTCTCCCTCTCGAACGACGAAGGCCCCGTGCGCGAGCACGGGGCCTTCGTCGTTGCGGGCGTCACTCCATCGTGTCGAGGATGCCCACCAGATCCTCGAAGGTCGTCAGCGGGTTCAGCACCGCGAACCGTGTGTTCGGACGGCCGGCGTGCGAGCTCGGCGTGACGAACGCCCGTTGCTCCTCCAGCAGCCGGGCGGACCACACGGCATAGTCCTCCTTGCTCCAGCCCTCGCGCTCGAACACGACCACCGAGAGCTGCGGCCGGCGCACCAGACGGAAGCCCTCCCGCCCCTCGATCTCGTCGGCGATCCGCTCGGCCAGGCGGATGGACGCGGTGACCGCGTCCCGGTACGCGGCGGCGCCGTGGGAGGCGAGCGAGAACCAGAACGGCAGACCGCGCGCCCGCCGGGTGAGGTGCGCGGCGTAGTCGGACGGGCTCCACTCCACCGTCTCGGTGAGGGTGTCGAGGTACTCGGCGTGCTGGGTGTGGGCGCGCCGGCCGGCCTCCGGGTCGCGGTAGATCAGGGCGCAGGCGTCGAACGGTGCGAACAGCCACTTGTGCGGGTCGACGATCACGGAGTCCGCGTCCTCCACGCCGGCGAACCGGTGCCGGGCGAGGGGCGACAGCATCCCGGCGAGGCCGTAGGCGCCGTCGACGTGCAACCAGAAGGAGAACTCCGACTTCAGGGCCGCGATCGAGGCGATGTCGTCGACGATGCCGAAGTTGGTGGAGCCGCCGGTGGCGACGACCGCGAACACCGCGTCGCCGTACTCCTCCAACGCCGAGCGCACCGCGTCCCCGGTGAGCACGCCGGACTCGCCGGGGGAGACCGCGACGACGTCCACGTCCATCACCCGGGCCGCCGACGACACCGACGAGTGCGCCTCCGAGCTGCACACGATGACCCAGCGCCCGGCCGGGTTGCCCCGCTCGGTGCGGGCCGCGTCGCGTGCGGCGACGAGCGCGGACAGGTTGCCGAGCGTCCCGCCCTGCACGAACACGCCGCCCGAGGTGGGCGGGAGCCCGAACTCGGAGGCGAGCCAGGAGAGCACCTGATTCTCGGCGTAGACGGCGCCCGAACCCTCCAACCACGATCCGCCGTAGACGGCGCTGGCGGAGACGACCAGGTCGAACGCGGTCGCGGCCTTGGTCGGCGCGGTCGGGATGAACGAGAGGTAGCGGGGGTGATCGGTCGTGATGCACGCGGGCGCGAGCACGTGCTCGAACAGCGCGAGCGCACGCTCGGCGCCGATCCCCCGCTCGGAGACGGTCTGCCCGGCGAGGCGGCGCAGCTCGAACTCCGGCAGCGGCTTGTCGAGCGGTGTGTCCTCGCTCAGGATGCGGCGGCGCGAGTACTCGAGCACCAGGTCGACGAGTTCCCGGGTCTCCGGGGTGACGGCGTGCATGCGCTCGGCGGACACGGTGGACTTCTCGGTCATGGAACCTCCCCGACCATGCTCGCACACAGAAGTACGCATCCGTTTGCCTCTGAACGCACGCAATCAGCGGATTGTGGACCAGGGTGCAAGATCCGTGCGCGCAGCAGTATCTCCCGCGCCGCCCTGCTACGGTCGAGCGGTGAGCGACACCCCCGCAGCCGACATCCCCGTCGACGAGGCGCTCGTCGCGCGCCTGCTCGCCGAGCAGCATCCCGACCTCGCGGGGCCGCTGCGGCTGGTGTCGGACGGCTGGGACAACCGTCTCTTCCGTCTCGGCGACGCCCTCGCCGTGCGCATCCCGCGCCGTGAGGTGGCCGCTCACCTCATCGAGCACGAGCAGTGGATGCTGCCCGCGATCGCTGCGCGTGCGAGCGTGCCCGTGCCCGCTCCGGTGCGCGTCGGCGTCCCGTCGGAGACCTTCCCCTGGCCGTGGAGCGTCGTCGAGTGGATGGACGGCATCGACGGCGCCTCGGTCGGTGCGGCCGAGCGCTCCGGCCTGGCCGGGCCACTGGGCCGCTTCCTCGGTGAGCTCGCCGTCCCGGCGCCGGACGCGCCGCGCAACCCGGTGCGCGGCGTCCCACTCGCGGACAGGCAGGAGGCCGTGGGTCTGCGGCTGCGGTCCCTCTCCGGCCGGCTGCAGGTCGCCGGCCTCGAGCAGGCCTGGCGCGAGGCGCTCGACGCGCCGCGCTGGGAGGGCCCTCCGCTGCTCCTGCACGGCGACCTCCACCCCGGCAACCTGCTGCTCGACGCCGAGGGCGGCCTGCGCGCGGTGCTCGACTTCGGCGACGTCACGTCCGGCGACCCCGCCACCGACCTCGCGACGGCGTGGCTGACCTTCGACGGGGATGCACGGGAGCGGTTCCGCACGGCGCTTCCGACCCCGCCGGATGCGGCCACCTGGCTCCGAGCACGCGGGTGGGCCGTCGCGATGGCCTCCGCTCTCGCGACCGCGTCGGACGACAACCCGCGCATGGCCGGCCTCGCCCGCCACGCGCTGGACCAGCTCGGTACGACTGACGACTGACGGCCGGAGCGTCAGCCCGCGCTCTCGTCGTCGACCGTGAGACCGAGCATCCGCAGCTCCTCCTGCGATCTCCCCGCCAGCTTGCGACCGAGCAGCGGCCGTCGGTCCGGGTGCACCTTGAGCCCCTTGGGGCCCCGCGCGAGCGGCTCCTCCCACCCGCGGTAGAGCGCGAGGACGCGGAACACGAACCCCGCCAGGAACGCGACCGCCACGCTCAGCCAGTACGGCACGCCCACCGCGTCGAGCACGATCCAGATCAGGCCAGTGCCCACCGCGGTCGCGATGAACCACTCGCCGCGGACGAACTGCTTCGGCGTCACCCCGCTGGTGACATCGATCAGGAAGCGTCCGGCGGTCGGCGCGATGACCGCGATGGCGAGCGCGCCGAGAATCGGGTAGCCGGCCTCCACCGCCTTCTGCGCCCCGATGATCGCGTACCACGGCAGCGAGAACGACGTCATGAACTGGAACAGCCCCTCGCGGAACAGCTGGCCTCCCGCGTACGCCACGTAGTAGCCGACGACGCCCGCCACCAGGCAGAACGCGATGTAGGCGGGGTTCGTGAACGCCGACGGCGGCTGCTCCAGGATCACGTCGCGCGTGACCCCGCCCGCGATGCCGCCGATGACGGCCATCAGCACGATCCCGACGAACGTGTAGTCGCGGAAGTGATCGGGGCGCCGGGCCAGCAGCGCGCCGTTGAGCGCGTTGGTCGTCGCCGCGATCAGGTCGACGAAGGTGCCTCCGCCGAACACCGTCCAGGTGCCGAGAGTGAGCTCGGTCGGGTGCATGCCGTCCCCCTCGTCCGCGGCGGAGCAGAGCGCCGCAGGCACACGGTAGCGAAGGGGGTGCCGGTACCGAGAGACAGCGTCCCGGAGGCTACAGGCCGCGCTCGTGCGTCGAGCCGATCACCTGCTGGCCATCCTCGTCGATGGCGATCAGCCCGGTGGAGCTCGCGGCCGCGGCGGCCAGCTTCTCGATCCACTCGCGGTCGAGCGTCGGAGGACGCGACCCCGTGAAGCGGAAGCGGAGCGGGATGGAGGGGTCGACCCAGATGGTCGTCCGGCCGTCGCCGTTGTCCGCGGACTCGCGCCAGCTCAGCGCGAAGGACTCCTTGCGCCGGAGCTTGGACACGATGACGACCTCGAGGTGCGCCAGCACCCGGTCGTCGAAGTTGATGACGGTGCTGCTGTCGTAGACCAGGTATCCCATGGCGCCTCCTGCGCACACGGTACCCCTTGACGGCCGTTTCAGAGGTGCGGCGCGGGACCGGAGAGCCGGTCCCGCGCCGTCACGCGTCAGAGGGGGCGGATGTCGGACGCCTGCAGGCCCTTCGGCCCACGGGTCGTCTCGTACTCGACCTTCTGGTTCTCTTCCAGGTTGCGGAATCCGCCGTTCGACTGGATCTCGCTGTAGTGGGCGAAGACGTCGGCCGAGCCGTCATCCGGAGCGATGAAGCCGTACCCCTTCTCCGTGTTGAACCATTTGACGGTGCCTGTGGCCATCGTTTTCTTTCCTTCGTGTTTCCAAATAGAGGGGCCGTGTGACGGCCCCGGGTGACCGCGCGTGACGCGGACGTGTACAGCCGGATCGGGATGGGCGGTCCGCGTCGCTGGGGTGCGGCGGATGCTCGTCAGGAGAGAACGGCAGGTCAGGTTCCGGCCAGCCTACAGGAGATCGCTGCGAACGGCTCAGGCGAGCGGCGTGATCGCCCGCACCGCGAGCACGGCGACGGCGACGGACAGGGCGATCGAAAGGGCCGCGGCGGGGGCAGGGCGCACGCGTGCACGCCGCGCAAGGGCGACGACGGCCGCCCCGACCGCCGCGAGGATGAGCAGCACGACGATCACCGCGACGAGCACCAGCCCGCCGTCCCCGTCGTTCCAGGTCGGGTCGATGGAGCCGAGGCCGAGCCATGCGCGGACGTAGGCGGCCGTCATCCCGGCGATGAGGAGAGGAGGGGCGGCGAGCAGGCCGCCGGCGAGCGCGACGCCGAGGAGGGCGAGCGCCCTCGGGAGCATCGGAGCGGATGCGGGCGCGGGAACCGTCATCCTCCGATCCCAGCACGGAACACCGCCACGCGGATCAGCCGATCGGATGATGTCGCCGCTGGCCCAGCGGGTGGAATACGGGTTTACTGGTATTCTCTGAGAGTTTTCTTAGCGGCGTGTCCTCCTGGTGGACACCTTCTGCCGCACACACCGACGAGGGGGAATCGTGAGCGACCCGACTGTGCCCGAGAACGAGCGACCGGCGGAGGGCGGGACGCCCGCCGCAGAGCCGCAGGCGACGCCGGAGGCCGCATCCGCGGCGGCTGAGCCGACGCCTGCGCCCGCTAAGCCGGCGCCCGCTCCTACCGCGCCGGACGCCCAGCCTCAGCCTCAGCCTCAGGCCGCGCCGGAACAGCCGAACCCGTACGCTGCGGCGCAGCCCGGCCCGTACGGCCAGCCGGCGGCGGAGAAGAAGAAGCCGGTCGTCCCGCGCTGGGTGTGGTGGGTCATCGGCGGTGCGCTCGCCTTCGCGGCCGTCGTCATCGTGGCGATCGTGCTGCTCGTGAACCTGCTCGGCGGTTCCGGCGCCAAGTCGGTCGCGCAGGAGTACCTGAACGACATCGCCAAGGGCAACGCCTCCGCCGCGAACAAGCTGGCGCGGCTCGATGCCGGCGACGAGGACTTCCTCCTGACGGACAAGGTGCTCGGCCAGGCGAAGCGGATCACCGCCCCGACCGCCACCCGCGCCCTCAGCAGCCGCAACTCCGACCTGACCCAGGTGAGCGTCACCTACAAGCTGGCGGGCAAGTCGTACCGCGGAACGATCGAGCTCGACAAGGACGACAAGGGCTGGTACGTCAGCCGCGGCCTGACCTACCAGCTGCCGTACGTGTCCTCCACCATCCCGGGCTTCTCCGTGCCGGGGGCGGAGCACTCCATCACGTCCGCCGACTCGGACACGCAGGCGTACCCGGGCGTCTACACCATCGAGGCGCCGAACAAGTTCTACGAGCTCGACGGCTCGCCCGTGCTGACCGTCGCCGCCGACACCTACCAGCTGAAGAACCTGAAGCTGACCCCGTCGAAGGCGTACCTGGACGAGGTGCAGAAGCAGGTGGACGCCCACTACGCCGAGTGCGCCGCCAAGACGTCGTACTACGACGTCGAGGACTGCGGGATCGAGCTGAGCTACCCGAGCAACATCGCCGTGTCCTCGTCGACCGTCGCCGTGAAAGTGGACGAGTCGCCGAAGGTGGCCATCGACGACGCCGACTCCTACTACCAGTTCAAGATCGGCCCGGGGAAGTTCTCCGCGGTCATCACCGGCAAGGACTTCAGCGGTAACCCCGCCACGGAGAGCCTGACCGGCGCGGCCGGCTACATCAGCGCCGACATCAAGATCGACGGCGACAAGGTCGTGGTCACCTTCAACTGAGGCGGACCCGCCCTGCGGAAACGAAGAAGTCCCCGGCCGGATCGGCCGGGGACTTCCTCGTTCGGGGCGACTTACCAGTCGTTCCCCACGCGGATCAGCTTCTTGTTGACGAACTCGTCCGCGCCGAAGCGGCCGAGCTCACGGCCCGAGCCGGAGCGCTTAACGCCGCCGAACGGCAGCTCCGCCCCATCGGCGAGCACGACGTTCACGAAGACCATGCCGGCCTCGATCCTGTCGGCGACGCGCTGCGCCTGCTCCTTGTCGGTCGTGTAGAGGTACGAGCCGAGGCCGAACGGTGTGTCGTTGGCGATGCGCACCGCGTCGTCCTCGTCCTTCGCGCGGAACACCTGCGCTACGGGTCCGAAGAACTCCTCCTTCGACGCGGGGTTCTCCGGGCTGACGTCCGTGAGCACGGTCGTCTCGAAGAAGGCGCCGTTGCGGCCGCCGCCGCGGACGAGCGTCGCGCCGTTCTCGACCGCGCGCTTGACCTGCTCGTCGAGGTTCTCGGCCGCCTTCAGCGACGAGAGCGGGCCGAGGGCGGAGTCCTCGCTGGTCGGGTCGGAGGCCTCCACCTCGGCGAGCTTCTCGGTGAACTTCGAGAGGAAGGAGTCGTACAGGCCGTCGATCACCACGAACCGCTTGGCGGCGTTGCAGGACTGGCCGCTGTTGTCGAGGCGCGCGTCCACCGCGTTCTGCACCGCCGCATCCAGGTCGTCGGTGGAGAGCAGGATGAACGGGTCGGAGCCGCCCAGCTCGAGCACGACCTTCTTGAGGTTGCGGCCGGCGATCTCGGCGACCTTCGCACCGGCACGCTCGGAGCCGGTGAGCGAGACGCCCTGCACCCGCGGGTCGGCGATGACCGTCTCGATCTGCGGGTGGCTGGCGTAGATGTTGACGTAGGCGCCCTCCGGGAAGCCGGCGTCGAGGAAGATCTGCTGGATCGCGGCGGCCGACTCCGGGCACTGCTCGGCGTGCTTGAGCAGGATGGTGTTGCCGATGATGAGGTTCGGGCCTGCGAAGCGGGCCACCTGGTAATAGGGGAAGTTCCACGGCATGATCCCGAGCAGCACCCCGAGCGGCGAGCGGCGCACGACGGCGGAACCCTCGCCGTCGAGCAGTTGGATGGGCTCGTCCTTCAGGAACTCGTCCGCGTGGTCTGCGTAGTACTCGTAGATGGCTCCGGCGAAGTCGACCTCGCCGAGCGCCTGCTCGACCGGCTTGCCCATCTCGAGCACGATGATGTCGGCCAGCTCCTGGCGTCGCTCCACGTGCAGTTCGCCGACGCGGCGGACGAGCGCGGCCCGGTCCTGCACCGACGTGGATCGCGACCAGGTGCGGAACGCATCGTCGGCTGCGGCGATCGCGGCCTGCAGGTCGTCGTCGCTGATGGTGTCGAAGGTCTTGACCGTCTCGCCGGTGGCGGGGTTGGTCACGGCGTAGCTCATGTCGCTCCTCTTCTTCGCTGAAACGGGTCTGGCCCAGTGTCGAGAATACGAGGTCCGGCCCTGCCATGTCTCGACACGTCGTCTACGGGTTCCGGATGCGCTGGACACGGCGTACAGGCGTCAGGCGCATCCTGAGCCTCCCCTCAGAGCGGTTGCCTTAACGCACGCGCAGCGTTCAATGGGCGCTGACCGCGCGCCCCGGGCGGCGGACGAGGGAGATTCGAGAATGGCACAGACAGTCAGCGAGTTCGTGATCGGGCGGCTCCGCGAGTGGGGCGTGCGGCGCGTGTTCGGCTACCCGGGCGACGGCATCGGCGAGTTCGACGGGATGCTCGGCAAGGCGGAAGGCGCGGGCGAGGGCCTGGAGTACATCCGGCCGACGCACGAGGAGATCTGCGCGTTCATGGCGACCGCGCACGCCAAGTTCACGGGCGAGGTCGGTGTCTGCATCGCCACCTCCAGCCCCGGCGGGTTCCACCTGATGAACGGTCTCTACGACGCCAAGATGGACAACCAGCCGGTCGTCGCCATCGTCGGCCAGCAGGGACTCAACTCCTTCGGCACGTTCAACCAGCAGGAGAGCAACCTCGAGCAGGCGTTCTCGGACGTCGCCGAGTACGTCCAGACGATCGTGTCGCCCGAGCAGGCGCAGGCGGTCGTCGACACCGCGTTCCGCACGGCGATCACACGCAAGCAGCCCTGCGTCGTCATCCTGCCGCACGACGTGCAGGGTCTGAAGATGGCCGAGCCGGGCGCCGAGATGTGGGTGTCGCGGTCCAGCGCCGTCGCTCCGTCGACCGAGATCGCGCCGCCCGCCGCCCAGCTGCACGCGGCCGCCGAGGTCATCAACGCCGGCGAGCGCGTCACGTTCCTGGTCGGAGCCGGCGCGGACGGCGCAACGGAGGAGGTGCTGCAGGCCGCCCGGCTGGCCGGGGCCGGCATCGTGACCACCCTGCGCGGCAAGCAGGTCGTGCCGGGCGATGTCCCGTTCCACACGCAGCAGGTGGGCCTCCTCGGCTCGCGGGCCAGCTACGACCAGATGCAGGGGTGCGACACCCTGGTGCTCCTCGGCACCAACTACCCGTACGGGCAGTTCCTGCCCAAGACCGGCCAGGCGCGGGCCGTGCAGATCGATCTGCGCCCGGAGCAGCTGGGGCTGCGGTACCCGACCGAGGTGAGTATCTGGGCCGACGTGAAGACGGCGCTCGCGGGCCTGCTCCCCCTGCTCACGCAGAAGACGGACCTGTCGTGGCAGGAGAAGGTGGCGGGCGACATGCGGGACTGGGATGCCGAGCTGGCGGCGCAGGCCGACAACCACTTCGACGACGCAGTGAACCCGCGGAAGGTGTACGCAGAGCTCGACAAGCGCCTCCCGGCCGGGGCCATCGTCACCTGCGACGCCGGCACGACCGCCGACTGGTACGGCCAGTACATCCGGCTGCGCGACGGGATGCGCGGCGACCTCTCCGGTCGCCTCGCCAGCATGCTCGCAGCCATGCCCTACGCCGAGGCCGCGAAGTTCGCCTACCCCGACCGGACCGTCGTCTGCACGATCGGCGACGGGGCATTCCAGATGCTCGGGATGAACGAGCTGATCACGCTGAAGAAGTATCTGTCGCGCTTCGACGACCCGACCTTCGTCGTGCTCGTGCTGCACAACGACGACCTCAGCCAGGTGTCGTGGGAGATGCGCACCGAGGACGCCAACCCGGTCTGGCCGACCTCGCAGCAGGTCGAGTCGGTGGACTACGCCGGCTGGGCGCGGCTGCTCGGCTTCCAGGGAATCACGGTCACCTCGGACGACGAGGTCGAGGCCGCGTGGGACACCGCGTTCGCTCATCGCGGCGTCACCGTGATCGACGCGCACACCGGCAAGAACGTCCCGCCGCTGCCCCCGCACATCACCTACGAGTTCGCGAAGAACACCGGCCTCGCACTGCTGAAGGGCGACCCGGACGGCATCGGCGCGATCAAGGACTCCGCCACGTCGCTCATCACCGAGGGCGTCGAGAAGGTGAAGGACGCACTGCACATCGACCGCGACTGAGCCCGCAAGCGTTGCGCACCCGCAAGGGGTGTCGTTCACGGTAGAAAGGACCCGTGAGCGACGACGAATCGGTGGAGGCCGCCCTGCGCGCGGCGGACGTGCTGATGCGGGTGGCCGCGCGCTCGGTCATGGAGGTCGACCACATCGTCACCTCGCCGCAGCTGCGCATCCTGGTGCGCATCGCGACCCGCGGCCCGCAGAACCCGGGCGACATCGCCACCGAGCTCGGCGTGCACGCCTCGAACGCGACCCGGGCCGCCGAGAAGCTGGTGCGGGCCGGTCTGATCGAACGCCAGGCGAACCCGGACGACCGCCGCTACGTGCGCCTCACCCTCACCCCCGACGGCGAGCGCCTCGTCGAGCGCGTCATCGGCCACCGCCGAGACGCGATCGCCGCCGTCATCGCGGCCATGCCGCCGGAAGATCGCGACGCCGCCGCCCGCGCCTTCGACTCGTTCGCCCGCGCCGCCGGAGTCGAGCCGTCGGACGACGGGCGGTTCACGCTGGCGCTGCACGACGCGAAGAGCTCCTGAGTTCTTCGACCGAATCGCTGCGAAACGGTCGAAGAACTCAGGAGCTCTGAGCTTGGCGGGTCGGTTACTGCGCCAGGGTGAGGAGCAGGTCGTCGCCGGGGGCGGTGGGCACGAACTCCGCCTCGATCTCGGCGCGGCCGAGCAGCTCGTTCATGCGGCGCTGGCGGTGCTTCGGGATGAGGGTGACGACCGTGCCCTGCTTGCCGGCGCGGCCGGTGCGGCCGGAGCGGTGCAGGTAGGTCTTGTACTCGTCCGGAGCGTCGGCCTGGATGACCAGGTCGATGTCGTCGACGTGGATGCCGCGGGCGGCGACGTCGGTCGCCACCAGCACGTTCACCCGGCCGCTGGTGAGCTGCGCCAGGTTGCGCGTGCGGCGCGACTGGTTCAGGTCGCCGTGCAGGCTGACGGCGGGGATGCCGGCGTCCTCCAGCTGGTCGGCGAGCATCTCGGCGAAGGCGCGGGTGCGGGCGAAGACCAGGGTCTTGCCGTCGCGGTCGGCGAGCTGCTCGATGATCGCGCCCTTGTCGCGGTGCTCGATCACCAGCACGCGGTGGTCGATGGTCGAGGACGCCTGGTCCTCGCCCGCCACCTCGTGCACGGCCGGGTCGACGAGGAACTCGTCGACGAGCTGCGCGACACCGGAGTCGAGCGTGGCGGAGAAGAGCAGCTTCTGGCCGCCCTCCGCGGTGTGACGCAGGATGCGCTGCACCGGCTCCAGGAAGCCCAGGTCGCACATGTGGTCGGCCTCGTCGAGCACCGTGATGACGACCTCGCTGAGGTCGAGACGGCCCTGCTCCACGAGGTCCTCGATGCGGCCGGGGGTGCCGATCACGATGTCGACGCCGCGCTGCAGCGCGCCCACCTGGCGGCCCTGCGGGACACCGCCGTAGATCTGCGTGGTGAAGAGGCCGACGCTGCGCGCGATCGGCTGCACGGTGCGGTCGATCTGGAGCGCGAGCTCACGGGTCGGGGCGAGGATCAGCGCGCGCGGGGCACGGCCCAGCTGGCGCTTGCCGCCCGACTTGCCCGACTCCGCCCACAGCTGCATGAGCCGCTCGGCGAGCGGGGCGCCGAAGGCGATGGTCTTGCCGGAGCCGGTGCGGCCGCGGCCGAGCACGTCCTTGCCCGCGAGCACGTCGGGGGCGGTGGCGGCCTGGATCGGGAACGGCTTGTCGGCGCCGAGCTCGGCCAGCGCGCGGACGATGTTGCCGCCGAGGCCCAGGTCGGCGAAGGTCACGCCGTCGACGTCCTCGGCCTGGATGGCCTCCGCCTCGAGCCGCTCGAGCACGACGTCGTCGGTCGGCTGGAAGGCCGGCTTCTCGTCGCGCGACGGGTAGAAGGAGGAGTCACGGCGGGGACGGTCGGCGCGGTCGTCGAACGAACGGCGCGGACGGTCGGCACGGTCGTCGAACTGGCGACGCGGACGGTCGTCGTACTCGCGGCGCGGACGGTCGGCACGGTCGTCGAACTGGCGACGCGGACGGTCGTCGAACGAGCGACGCGGACGCTCGGCACGGTCGTCGAACTGACGACGCGGACGGTCGTCGTTGTCGCGACGCGGACGGTCGGCGCGGTCGTCGAACGAGCGACGCGGACGCTCGGCACGGTCGTCGAACCGGCGACGCGGTCGGTCGTCGTACTCGCGACGCGGACGCTCGGCACGGTCGCCGGCATCCCGGCGCGGACGCTCCGAGCGGTCCTCGAACCGGCGCTGCGGACGGTCGTCGTAGTCACGACGCGGACGCTCCGCGCGGTCGTCGAACTGGCGACGCGGACGGTCGTCGTACTCGCGACGCGGACGGTCGTCGCGGTCGCGGCGCGGCGCCCGCTCCTCCCACACACGCTCGGTGCGGCGCGCGTCCTTGCCGCGGGGCTCCCAGTTGGGTCGCTCGCCGCGGCCACGGCCGCCGGCACTGTCGTCGCGGGCGCCGTAGACGGCACGGCCGCGCGCGGCGCGGTCCTCCGCGTTCCAGCGCGCCTTCTTGGGCGCAGCCGTCTCCTCGGCGCGGTAGCCGCGGTGCTTCGGGCTCCGCTGGCCGCCCTTGGGGGCGCCGCCGCGGGAGGGCTGCGATCGTCGGTCTTTGTTGTATCCGGGCATGGATGTGCTTTCTGGGTTGGTCTTGAGTGCGCGGCGGCACGCCGAAACGCACCGAATGATTCCCGGGCGAACTGTGTCCGGGGCCGTTCACGATTGATGTGATCCACACCGCCGATCGGGTGCGGAACCGGCCCACTTGACTGACAAACCCATCCGCGCGGCAGGCGCGGTGTCAAGAGCCGACTGATCTACTGTACCGGATGGATGCTGGGAGCGGGCTGCCGGTCTCCCTCGGCCTCCGCCGTCCCCCGGGGTATACAGGGACGTATGAGCTCTGCATCCGCCGAACACGTGGACGCCGTCGTCGTCGGATCCGGCCCCAACGGGCTGTCCGCGGCGGTGACGCTCGCCCGCGCGGGCCTCTCCGTCCGCGTCTACGAGCGCAACGCGACCGTCGGCGGCGGGCTGCGGACCGAGGAGGTGACCCTCCCGGGTTTCCGGCACGACATCTGCTCCGCGGTCCACCCGCTGGCCTTCGCCTCCGGCTTCTTCCGCCGCTTCGGGCTGGCCCGGCGCGTCCCCTTCGTCGTACCGACGGCCTCCTACGGCACCCCCCTCGACGGCGGCAGGGTCGCCATGGCGTACCTGGACCTCGAGCGCACGGCAGAGGACCTCGGCGTGGACGGCCCTGCCTGGCGCGCCCTGCTCGGACCTCTGGTGGAGCACGCGGACGCCGTGGCGCAGTTCACCGGCTCGGCGCTGCTGCAGGTGCCGCGGCATCCACTCGTCGCCGCCCGCTTCGGGTTGACTGCGCTCGCCCAGGGCGGTCCGTGGTGGGGCCTCCCGTTCCGCACCGAGGCGCCCGGCGCCCTGCTCGCGGGCGTGTTGGCGCACACGACGCTGCCGCTCCCGAGCGTCGCGGGGGCAGCGGCCGGCCTCACGCTCGCCACGTACGCCCACGCGCGCGGCTGGCCCATCCCGGCCGGCGGAAGCCAGTCCATCGCGGACGCGATGGTCGCCGACATCGAGGCGCACGGCGGCCAGGTGGTGACAGGGACGCCGGTCGAGTCGCTGGCGGAGCTCCCGGAGTCGCGCGTCGTCGTCTTCGACACCCACGTGGCGGATGCGGCCCGCCTCGCCGGCGACCGCCTCGCGCCCGGCTACCTTCGCCGCGTCGGGCGGTTCCGCGACGGCAACGGCGTCTTCAAGGCCGACTTCGCGTTGGCCGGGCCCGTGCCGTGGACGAACCCCGAGCTGTTCGAGACCGCCACCGTTCACCTGGGCGGCAGCCGCCGCGACATCGCCGCCGCCGAGAACGCGGTCGCCGCCGGCCGCGAGAGCGACCCGCCCTACGTGCTGGTGTCGCAACCGTCCCTGTTCGACGGGACGCGTGCCCCCGCGGGCAAGCACGTGCTGTGGACGTACACGCACGTGCCGCGCGGTTCGGCCGAGGACCGCACCGAGGCGATCATCCGGCGCATCGAGCAGTTCGCGCCGGGCTTCCGCGACCTCATCCTGGGCACCTCCACGATGACGGCGGCGCAGATGGAGCAGCACAACCCGAACTACCACGGCGGCGACATCTCGGCCGGTTCGCCGGACTTCGGCCAGCTGGTCGCGCGTCCTGTGCTCTCCTCCGACCCGTGGCGGATGCCGGGCCACGGGCTGTACCTGGCCTCCGCGTCCGCCGCTCCCGGGCCGGGAGTGCACGGACTGGGCGGCTACTACGCGGCCCGCAGCGCGCTCCGGCACGCGTTCGGCGTCACGCGGATGCCCGACCTCTCCCCCGCACCGGACCAGGTCGCCGCGCCGCCCCCGCCGTTCCCCATCCCCGACTCCATCACGCCGCCGACCCTCCGGGAGCCCTGAATGTCCGTCAACGTCCGCCGCATGGCCTGCACCCCGGAGCAGGTCTTCTCCGCCCTCGCCGACCCGTGGGTGTATCCGACCTGGGTGGTGGGCGCGTCCCGGCTCCGCGCGGCCGACGACCGATACCCCTCGACCGGTTCGCGCCTGCACCATTCGGTCGGCGTCTGGCCGCTCGTGCTCAACGACGAGACCAGGGTCGATGTCTGGGAGCCGCCGCGGAAGATGGTGCTCGAGGCGAAGACGCGCCCGTTCGGCACCGAGCGGGTGATCATCGAGGTGCGGCCGCGGGGCAGCGGGTGCGTGGTCAGGATGGAGGAGTTCCCGAACTCCGGGCCGGTCGCGCTCATCCCGGAGGCGATCGCGGACGCGATCCTGCACATCCGCAACCGGGAGAGCCTGCGTCGCCTGGAGTGGGTGGCGCGGGGGCGCGCCGCCGTCTGACGACGCGCCCTCCGCGCTGCTGGCGCCGCGACGCTAGGCCGAGACCGCCTTGGCGTCCCTGCCGCGCGTCGACTCCACCGTGATCTTCCGCGGCTTCGCCCGCTCGGCGATCGGGATCATCACGCTCAGCACACCGTTGTCGTACGACGCGGTGATGCCCTCGGGATCGACGTCGTCGCCGATGGTGAACTGCCGCAGGTACGCGCCGTACGGCCGCTCCTGGGCGAGCCACCGGGCGCCGTCGCGGTCGGCGGCGCTGCGCACGGCGCGGATGGTCAGGAGGTGGCCGTCGACGTCGACGTCGACCGACGCCGGGTCGGCGCCGGGCAGGTCGGCGTTCAGGATGTAGCGGTCGCCCTCACGGAACAGGTCGACCGGCATGAGGCGCGGCTGGCGGCTCGTGTCGAAGACGCTCTGAGCGATCCGGTCCAACTGCGAGAAAGGATCGAACGACATGGCCATCGGATGTACCCCTTTCTTCGATTGAGCTGGTGAGGGGCTCTTTCGCCCCTCTTTTCGACCCAAGATTTTAGCACTCTCGATTGGAGAGTGCCAAGTGCTTTCCCTCTCTGTCAACCCGGTTCCCTCCCGGCTCGCCGAGGCCTACGGTGACCGGTGTCCATCGAGCAGAAGGGACCCACCGTGGCCGCAAGCCAGACCAAGACCGCGAGCAAGAGCACCGCGAAGAAGACCGCACCGAAGACCGCGGCCGTGCGCCGCACGAGCACCGTCGGCGTCGCGCCCACGCGGCGCGAGCACGCCGAGCACGGCTTCGTCGCCTCGGCCGAGCTCGCGCAGAACCTGCAGCGTGTGCACGTCGACCTGATCGAGCTCCACCTGCAGGGCAAGCAGGCGCACTGGAACGTCGTCGGCCGCAACTTCCGCGACCTGCACCTGCAGCTGGACGAGATCGTGGAGGCCGCCCGCGAGTTCAGCGACGACGTCGCCGAGCGCCTGCGCGCGCTGCACGCCACCCCCGACGGCCGCAGCGCGACCGTGGCCGAGCAGACGAGCCTCCCCGAGTTCCCGAACGGCGAGGTCGACACGACCGAGACGGTCGACCTGATCACCGAGCGGCTTGAGGCGGTCGTCCGGACCATGCGCGACGTGCACGACGACGTCGACGAGGAGGACCCGACCTCGGCCGACCTGCTGCACGCGATCATCGAGCGGCTCGAGCAGTTCGCCTGGATGGTCAGCGCAGAGAACCGCACGCCCAGCCGGGCCTGAGCCGGCGCGGGGGTGCGGCCGACGCCTTCCCGGTCGCACCCCCACGCTGCACGAAACGCCGCCGTCACACGCCGCGGCTACCATCGAGGCGTGCCGACCGTGATCCGCCCAGAGCCTCCTCGCCAGCCCGACCTCGAGGAGCTGCTGCGGCTGAGCGACGAGTTCGCGTTCTCGCTCTACCCCGCCGAGAGCTGCTATCTGCTGGATGTCGCGGAGCTGGAGAGGCCGGGCGTCACGGTGTTCGCGGCGCGGGTCGACGGCCGTGCGCTGGGGATCGCAGCGCTCGTTCTCGGTGCGTCGGGAGAGGCCGAGCTGAAGCGGATGTTCGTGCACGAGGACGCACGGGGCCAGGGCCTTGCCCGGCAGCTGCTCGGCGCGGTCGAGGAGGTCGCCACGGCCGCCGGGGTCGCCGAGCTGCGGCTCGAGACCGGCCCGTTGCAGCACGCGGCGATCGCGCTGTACGAGCGGGCGGGTTACGTCCGCATCCCCAACTTCGGCCCCTACGCGGGCGACCCGTACTCGGTCTGCTACGCGAAGCCGCTGCCGCAGGCCGCGCCCACGTCCTGAGCGGCGCGCCAGGCCGCGCGGGCCGGGTCAGCTGCCCCGGATGCGGCGGGAGAGCTCCGCGGCCGCCGCGCGGACCCGGTCGGCCAGGGCGTCCCATTCGTCGGGCGGCAGGTTCTCGCGCGGGAAGGTGACGGCGATGCCCGCGGCCGGCCAGCCGGCGTGGTCGCGCACCGACACCGCGACCGAGGCGAAGCCCGGGGTCACGTCGCCGTCCTCGGTCGCGTAGCCGCGCTCCCGCGCCTCCGCGACGAGGCGGCGCAGCTCCGGATACGAGTGCGGACCGGAGCCGGTGCGATCCTCGAAGGCGGCGGCATCCGGGTACAGCGCCCGCAGCTGCTCGGCGGGCAGCGTGGCCAGCAGCGCGCGTCCGCTCGCCGTCAGGTGGGCGGGCAGCCGCACGCCCACGTCCGTGACCAGGCGCGGCCGGCGGCGCGCCCGCTCCTCCACGATGTAGACGACGTCGCGCCCGTGCAGCACCGCGACGTGACCGGACTCGCCGATCGCGTCGACGAGGGCGGCCACGATCGGCCGCCCGAGCCGGCTCAGGGGCTGCTGCCGCGAGAACCCGCTGGAGAGTTCGTACGCGGCGACCCCCAGCCCGTAGCGGCGCGCCTCAGGGAAGTGCAGCACATAGCCGTGCTCGGACAGCACCGCGAGCAGATGGTAGACCGTGGACCGCGGCAGCCCGAGCGCGGACGCGATGGCGGCGGCGGGGACCGGCCCGCGCTGGGCACCGAGGAAGCCGAGGATGCGCAGCGTGTTCTCGGCCGCCGGGACCTTGCTCATCCCACCTCCGCTTCGTCTGGGATACCGGACACCGAGCAGCCTAGCCCCGGTCCGCCTCCGGTCGCCCGGCGCGATGATCGGTGCATGCTCCAGACCCAGACCATCACCGTGACCGTGGGCGCGGGCCCGCTGACCATCGACGAGGTCGTCGCCGTCGCGCGCCACGGCGCGCGCGTCGAGCTCGACCCCGCCGCGCTCGACGGCGTCGCCGCCTCCCGGGCGATCGTCGAGGCGCTGGCCGACGACGCCGAGCCGCACTACGGCATCTCCACCGGCTTCGGCGCTCTCGCCACCACGTTCATCCCCGGCGACCGCCGGGCGCAGCTGCAGGCGAGCCTCGTCCGTTCGCACGCGGCCGGCTCCGGGCCGGAGGTCGAGGAGGAGGTGGTCCGCGCGCTCATGCTGCTCCGGCTCTCCACCCTGATGACCGGCCGCACCGGCGCCCGGCCGCAGACCGTCGAGACGTACGCCGCGCTGCTCAACGCCGGGATCACGCCCGTCGTCCACGAGTACGGCTCGCTCGGCTGCTCGGGCGACCTCGCGCCGCTCGCCCACTGCGCCCTCGCGGCGATGGGCGAGGGCAGCGTCCGCGTCGGCGGCGAACTGCGCGACGCCGGCGACGCGCTGGCCGAGGCCGGCATACCGCCGGTCGTGCTCGCCGAGAAGGAGGGCCTCGCGCTCATCAACGGAACCGACGGGATGCTCGGCATGCTCGCCCTCGCCATCCACGACCTCCACGGGCTCCTCACCGACGCCGACATCGCTGCGGCGATGAGCGTCGAGGCGCTGCTCGGAACGGACGCGGTGTTCGCCGACGACCTGCAGCGGCTGCGCCCTCAGGCCGGGCAGGCCGTCTCGGCCGCGAACCTTCGGGCCATGCTCGCCGGCTCCCCGATCGTCGCGAGCCACAAGGGACCCGAGTGCACGCGCGTGCAGGACGCGTACTCGCTGCGCTGCTCCCCGCAGGTGCACGGCGCGGCGCGCGACACCCTCGCGCACGCCGAGCTGGTCGCCGGGCGCGAGCTCGCCTCCGCGGTCGACAACCCGGTCCTGACCCTCGACGGGCGGGTGGAGTCGAACGGCAACTTCCACGGCGCCCCGGTCGGGTACGTGCTCGACTTCCTCGCCATCGCGGTGGCGGATGTCGCGAGCATGTCCGAGCGGCGCACCGACCGCTTCCTCGACCCTGCGCGCAACCAGGGGCTCCCGCCGTTCCTGGCGCACGAGGTCGGCGTCGACTCCGGGCTGATGATCGCGCAGTACACGGCGGCCGGCATCGTCTCCGAGTTGAAGCGGCTGGCGGCGCCGGCGTCGGTGGACAGCATCCCGTCGTCGGCCATGCAGGAGGACCACGTGTCGATGGGCTGGGCAGCCGCCCGCAAGCTGCGCCGCGCGCTCGACGGACTCGCCCGCGTGATCGCGATCGAGGCGATGACCGCGGCCCGCGCCGCCGACCTGCGCGCCCCGCTCCGCCCCGGCCCGCGCACCGGAGCCGTCATCGCCGCCCTGCGCACCGTCGTGCCGGGCGCCGGGCCCGACCGCCACCTCTCCCCCGAGATCGAGGCCGCGCACGCCCTGGTCGCCTCCGGCGCCCTCCGCGCCGCCGCCGCCCTCCCCCTCTCCTGACTCCCCACCCCCAGACCCCAGCCATCAGCTCCTGACTTTTTCGACCAAGACGCCGGCGTGTCGGTCGAAGAACTCAGGAGCTGATGGCGACGAACGAAAGGAAACGCGAACGATGGATGGAGCACGACCGGTGCGCGCACCGCGCGGCACGGAGCTCAACGCGAAGAGCTGGCAGACCGAGGCCCCCCTGCGGATGCTGATGAACAACCTCGACCCCGAGGTCGCCGAGCGGCCCGACGACCTCGTCGTGTACGGCGGGACGGGACGCGCGGCCCGCAGCTGGGAGGCGTTCGACGCGATCGTCGCGACCCTCCGCGACCTCGAGGCCGACGAGACCCTGCTCGTGCAGTCGGGCAAGCCGGTCGGCGTGTTCCGCACGCACGAGTGGGCGCCCCGCGTGCTCATCGCCAACTCGAACCTCGTCGGCGACTGGGCGACGTGGCCCGAGTTCCGCCGCCTCGAGGCGCTCGGGCTCACCATGTACGGCCAGATGACCGCCGGCTCCTGGATCTACATCGGCTCGCAGGGCATCCTGCAGGGCACGTACGAGACGTTCGGCGCGGCGGCGCGCAAGAGGTTCGGCGGCTCCCTGGCCGGCACGCTCACCCTGACCGGCGGCTGCGGCGGCATGGGCGGAGCGCAGCCGCTCGCCGTGACCCTCAACGGCGGCGCCGTGCTGATCGCGGATGTGGACCGCTCCCGCCTGCAGCGCCGCGTCGAGCATGGCTACCTGGACGTGCTGGCCGACGACCTCGACGACGCCATCGCCCGCGCCCTCGCGGCCAAGGACGCGGGCCAGGCGCTCTCGGTCGGCGTCGTCGGCAATGCGGCGGAGGTCTTCCCCGAGCTGCTCCGCCGCGGCGTCCCGATCGACATCGTCACCGACCAGACCAGCGCGCACGACCCCCTCTCGTACCTGCCCATCGGCTACACCGTCGAGGAGTGGCGCGAGCGCGCGGCCGCCGATCCCGAGCGGTTCACCGAGGACGCGCGCCGGTCGATGGCCGCCCAGGTGGAGGCCATGGTCGGCTTCCAGGATGCCGGCGCCGAGGTCTTCGACTACGGCAACTCGATCCGCACCGAGGCCCGGCTGGGCGGCTACGAGCGGGCGTTCGACTTCCCCGGCTTCGTGCCCGCCTACATCCGCCCCCTCTTCGCGGAGGGCAAGGGACCGTTCCGCTGGGCGGCGCTCTCCGGCGACCCGGCCGACATCGCCGCGACCGACCGGGCCGTGCTGGAGCTGTTCCCGGAGGACGAGCACCTGCGCCGCTGGATCACCCAGGCGGGCGAGAAGGTGCACTTCGAGGGCCTTCCCGCACGCATCTGCTGGCTGGGCTACAAGGAGCGGCACCTGGCGGGGCTCCGCTTCAACGAGATGGTGGCCTCCGGCGAGCTGTCGGCACCCGTCGTGATCGGGCGGGACCACCTCGACTCCGGCTCGGTCGCGTCGCCGTACCGGGAGACCGAGTCCATGGCGGACGGCTCGGACGCGATCGCCGACTGGCCGCTGCTCAACGCGCTGCTCAACACCGCATCCGGCGCCACCTGGGTGTCGCTGCACCACGGCGGCGGCGTCGGGATCGGGCGCAGCATCCACGCGGGCCAGGTCGTGGTCGCCGACGGGACTCCGCTTGCCGCGGAGAAGATCGAGCGCGTGCTGGTCAACGACCCCGGCACGGGCGTGATGCGTCACGTCGACGCAGGCTACGACCGTGCGGTGGAGGTCGCGGAGGAGCGCGGGCTGCGCATCCCGATGCGCGAACAGGGGGCCGGCCGGCCATGAGCGCTCTCCTCGTCACCGGGATCGGCGAGCTGGTCACCTTCGATCCGGCGCATCCTGGCCCGGACGGCGTGCTGCACGATGCGGCGCTGCTCGCGGTCGACGGCCGCGTGGTGTGGACGGGACCGGCCGCCGCCGCGCCGAACGAGGACGCGGACGAGGTGCTCGACGTCGACGGCGCCGCCGTGATCCCTGGTTTCGTGGACGCGCACACGCACCTCGTCTTCGCCGGCGACCGGGCAGAGGAGTTCGAGGCCCGGATGGCGGGACGGCCGTATACGGCGGGCGGCATACGGTCGACGGTGGCGGCGACGCGGGCCGCGACCGACGAGGAACTTCGCCGCGGCCTCGCCCGGTTCGTGTCGGAGCTGCACGCCCAGGGGACCACGACGTTCGAGGTCAAGAGCGGCTACGGGCTCACTGTCCAGGACGAGGCGCGGCTGCTGCGGCTGGCTCGCGAGGTGACCGCCGAGACCACCTTCCTCGGCGCGCATGTGGTGCCGCCGGAGTTCGCGCACGACCCCGAGGCGTACGTCGACCTCGTCGTGGGTCCCATGCTGGACGAGTGCGCGCCGCACGCGCGCTGGATCGACGTGTTCTGCGAGACCGGGGCGTTCAGCGTCGAGCAGTCGCGCCGCATCCTGACCGCCGGAGCCGCTCGGGGGCTCGGAGTGCGCGTGCATGCCTCGCAGCTGGGACGGGGCGAGGGCGTGGCCCTGGCGGTCGAGCTGGATGCGGCGAGCGTCGACCACTGCACGTACCTGACCGACGACGACATCGAACGGCTGGCGGCCTCGAACACGGTGGCCGGCCTCCTCCCGGGCGTCGAGTTCTCCACCCGGCACCCGTACCCGTCGGGTCGGAGGCTGCTGGACGCGGGCGCGACGATCGCGCTCGCCAGCGACTGCAACCCCGGGTCGTCGTTCACGTCGTCGATGCCGTTCTGCATCGCCCTCGCCGTGCGCGAGCTGGGGCTCACTCCTGCGGAGGCGCTGCGCGCCGCGACGCTCGGGGGAGCGGCGGCGCTCCGGCGCGACGACGTCGGCCACCTGCGTCCGGGTGCGCGGGCCGACCTGGTCGTGCTCGACGCGCCCAGCCACCTCCACCTCGCCTACCGCCCCGGCGTCCCGCTCGTCGCGCGCACCCTCCGGTCCCCCGCCTGACCCCCTCCATCGAGTCCTCACAGACTGCACGCCGCGACGGCGTGTCGCGTGCAGTTTTTGCGGACTGGACGGTGGGTGCGGTCAGCGCTGGGCGAGGCCGGCGGCGGACTCGAGGACGAGGAGGGCGGCCAGGCGGACCGTGCGCTGGTCGGGGGTGTCGGCGGTGGCATCCACCTCGGCGATGTCGATCGAGCGCACCAGAGGGGACGCGGCGGCGAGGCGCGCGAAGCGGCGCAGCTCCCAGGCCGCCAGGCCGCCGGGCACGGACGCCGGGCAGCCGGGCGCGACGGAGCGGTCGCACACGTCGACGTCGAGGTCGACGTGCACAGGCCCTCCGCCCGCCCCGGCGATCTCCAGCGCCTCCGCCATCACGTCGTCGATCGGACGCGTGTGCAGCTCGTCGCGCGTCACGACCGTGATCCCGTGGTCGGCCGCGCGGCGCGCGTAGGCGGCCGAGTTGGCGAAGTCGGCGATCCCGATCTGCACCACCCTGCGCCCGTCGAGCCCGGCCTCCAGCAGCTCGCGCACCGGCGAGCCGTTCGACGTGCCGTCGCGAAGGTCGTGGTGAGCGTCGAGGGTGATCAGCCCGGCCTGCGGCAGCGTGTCGCCCGCCGCCCCGAGCGCGGCGGGCACGGTAAGGCTGTTGTCGCCGCCGATCGCGACGGTCAGGCGCGAGCCCGCGACCGCCGCGGCGACGGCGGCCCTTGCGCGCTCGCGTCCCTCCGGAGCGTCGGGAGCGTCGATGTCGCCGGCGTCGGCGAAGCGCAGTGCCTCGACGTCCAGCCCGGGCGCGAACGTCGCGTAGCGCCGCAGCGCCGCACGCACCGCGGCCGGTGTGGCGTGCGCGCCGGTCGGGGACAGCGAGGTCTCGTGCGTCGGGATGCCGAGGATGGTGAGGTCGGCGCCGTCCGGCCCGAGCGGCGGCCAGTCGCCGGCCCGATGCCACAGTGGATCGACGGACAGGCCCAGCTCGCTCATACCCGCGACCCTAGCCGGGCGGCGTCCCGCGGCGGACCGGCACGGGCCTGTCCGCCGTCTGGGATCCCGGACGTCAGACCTGAGACCCGCCCGCCGGCCGCGGGAACAGCGGCGGCTCGGGCGCGCGCCTGACGGTGCCGGCGGTGCCGACGGACTCCGGTTCGGCGGCAGCCCCGGGCGCCGGCGTCTCGCCCTGCGGGCCCTCGCCCTCGCCGTCGCCGTCGCCGTCGGGCCCTGGCCGGCCACCGGATCCGTCGCCCTCTCCGCCGGCCCGCGCCGCCTTCTTCGCGGCCTTCCGCTCCTTGCGTCCGATGACCAGGTTGTACAGCGTCGGCAGGACCACCAGCGTCAGCACGGTCGAGGAGATCAGACCGCCGATCACGACGATCGCGAGCGGCTGCGAGATGAAACCACCATGGCCGGTCAGTCCGATCGCCATCGGCGTCAGCGCGGCGATCGTCGCCAGCGCCGTCATCAGGATCGGCCGCAGACGGCGGGAGGCTCCGTGCGCCACCGCCTCCGACACCGTCAGCCCGCGGCGCCGGTACTGGTTGACGAGGTCGATGAGCACGATGGCGTTGGTGACGACGATGCCGACGAGCATCAGCAGACCGATCATCGAGGCGACGCCGAGCGGGATGCCGGAGGCGATCTGCAGCAGGATCGCGCCGGTCGCCGCGAACGGCACCGACACCAGCAGCAGGATCGGCTGCAGCAGCGACCGGAAGGTCGCAACCATCACGATGTAGACGATCAGGATGGCCGCGAGCAGCGCGAGCAGCAGCTGGCTGAACGCATCCGACTGGCTCGCCGTGACACCGCCGACCTTCGCGGTCGCCCCGCTGGGCAGCTCTGCCGCCTTCAGGCCCGCAGCGACGTCCGCGTTCGCCGTCGACAGGTTGTCGGTCGCCGGGGTCGCCGTCACGCTCGCCGTGCGCAGCCCGCGCTCGGTCGTCACCGTCGCCGGCCCCTTGACCTCCTGCACCGAGGCGAGGGTGTCGAGCGGCACCACGCCGCGGGCCGTCGGGATGGCGAGCTGCGACAGCCCGGCGACGGTCGTCGGCGGGTTCTCCGACTGGAGGTAGATCTTCAGCGTCGTGTTGTCGATCGCGACGGACCCTGCCTGCGTCGGCTGCATCGCCTGCGAGACGAGCGTGCCGACCGCGACCTCGCTCAGCCCCGCCTCCGCCGCCTTCTCGCGGTCGACCTCCACCGCGACGTAGGGCAGGGACGCACTGAGGTTGTCGGTGACCTGCTTGAGCGAGGACTTCTTCTGCAGCTGTGCGACGACCGCGTCGGTCGCCTTCTGCAGGTCCGCGTCGTTGCTCGCGCTCACATCCACCTGGATGTCCGTCGAGCCGCCGAACCCGGACGACGCCGAGAGGGTGATCTCGCCCTGGTCCTTGATGCCGGCCAGCTCGTCCTGGATGGTGTTCTGCAGCTTCTCCTGGTCGGCGTTCGGGTCCGTCGTGATGGAGAAGGTGGTGCCTCCTCCGCCGCCGGTGAACGCGTCCCGCAGCGACGAGCCGCTGGAGCCGATGGAGACCTGCACGGTCTTGACCCCGTCCGTGGCGAGCAGCTTCTTCTCGACGACCTTGGCCGCGTCGTCCTTCGACTGCAGGCTCGCGCCGGGGTCCAGCGTCTGCGTCACGGTGAGGGAGTTCTGGCCGCTGGAGCCGAGGAAGTTGGTCTTCACGAACGGCAGCGCGGCGAACGTGAGCACGAGCACGAAGACCGCGGCGAGGATGGTCACCCAGGAGTGCCGGAGCGTCCACCGGATGATCGGCAGATACCCCTTCTGCAGCCGCGACGGGTGCTCGAGCTCGTCGATGCCCGATGCCGTGGCCTCGTCGACCGAGAGCGCCGACGCGTCCGCCTGCTCGACGTCCTCGTGCTTGTGCGCCTTCGGCGCGCGAAGGAACCAGTAGGCCAGCACCGGCACGATCGTCAGCGCCACGAGCAGCGACGACAGCAGGGCGATCGTCACCGTCAGCGCGAACGGACGGAACAGCTCGCCGGTCACGTCGCCGACGAACGCGAGCGGCAGGAACACCGCGACGGTCGTGATCGTGGAGGCGGTGATGGCGCCCGCCACCTCGCGCACCGCGCGCACGATGGTGACGGCGCGGTCGGCGCCGGGCACGAGCTGCCGTTTGATGTTCTCGATGACGACGATCGAGTCGTCGACCACGCGTCCGATCGCGATGGTCAGCGCGCCGAGCGTGATGATGTTGAGCGTGTAGCCGGTCGCCCACATCACGATGAACGTGATGAGCACGCTGGTCGGGATGGAGATGGCCGTCACCAGGGTGGACCGGATCGACAGCAGGAACACCAGGATGACGATGACCGCGAAGAGGAGGCCGAGCAGACCCTCCTCGGCGAGCGAGTCGATCGACTGGGTGATGAACGGAGCCTGGTCGAACACAACCGTGATCTTGGCGTCGGACCCGAGCTTCTTCTCCAGGTCCGGGATGAGGCCGGTCACGGCGTGCGAGACGGCGACGGTGTTGGCCGAGGGGAGCTTGGTGACGGCGATCGTGAGCGCCGGCTTGCCGTCGACACGGGAGAGCGAGGTGATCGGATCGTCGGTCTCGGCGACGGTCGCGACCGCGCCGATGGTGGTCGGCGTCGCGGGGGCGGCGACGACGGTGCCGCCCCGCGTGCCGGACGCGCCGGCGGCCGAGCCGGCGCCGGTCGCGCCGGCGGCCGCGCCGCCTGCGGCCGCACCGCCTCCCGACGCCGCGCCGCTCGCCACCAGCGGCAGCGACGCGATGTCCTCCACAGACCCGAGCTGCTTGCCCGACTGGATGGACAGGGTCGAGCCGTTCTCCGTGATGTCGCCACCCGGGATGAGCACGCCGTTCTGCTGCAGCGCATCCTTGATCGCGGACGACGAGACGCCCGCCGCCGCCAGCTTGGCCGGATCCGGGGTGATGGTGATGCGGCGGCCCACCTCGCCGACGAGCTGCGCGTCGTTGACGCCCGTGAGGTCCTTGATGTCCGGCAGCGCCAGCTTGGTGATGTCGTCGCCGAGGGTGCGCTGATCCGTGCCGCCGGTGACGGCGAGCTGGATCACGGGCAGGTCGTCGATGCTGCCGGAGAGCACCTGCGGCTCGACCCCCGACGGAAGGGTCGACTTGATGCGGTTGATCGCCTGGTCGATCTTCTGCTCGGCGGTGGCCAGATCCGTCCCGTAGGTGAACTTCGCGGTGATGATCGACTGGTTCGTGCTGCTGACCGCCGACGTGCTGTCGAGGTCCGGGACGCCCTGGATCGCCGCCTCGACCGGCGTGCTCACGTCGTGGTTGACGACCTCCGGCGACGCGCCGGGGTAGCTGGAGAGCACGACCAGCTGCGGGAAGGAGATCGACGGCGCGAGCTCCTGCTTGAGGTTGGTGAGCGCGAGGCCGCCGAAGAACGCGGCGACGATCGTGATGAGCGCGATCAGGGCGCGGTTCTTCATGCTCAGGACGGCGAGGTTGTGCACGGGAATTCCCCTCGAGGGCGGGTTGCAGGGCGCGCGGCGACGGTGGCGCACGGAAAGTATGTCAGGGCGCGGTGGGCGGTTTCTTCATGCCCTGGTACGACTTCCCGCTACTCCCGCGGGAGTGCCCCAGCGTCAGACGACGCTCGGCAGGGCCCCGGCGTCGAAGTAGGGCGCCGGCTCGTTCGCCGCCACCGCCCACGCGCGTTCGAGGGCGGAGAAGGCGCGCTCGTACTCCTCCGGCGTGTAGGTGATCGGGATGCGGAGGAAGCGCTCGAAGGCGCCGTCGAGCCCGAACCGCGGCCCGGCCGCGATGAGCAGGCCGTGGCTCCGCGCGGCGAGCGCGAGCGCCGAGCTGACGGGGGCGCCGAGTCCGACCCAGGCGGTGAGCCCGCCGTGCTGGAGCGGGACGGACCACTCGGGGAATCTCTCGCTCACCAGCGTCCGCACGGTCTCGCGGCCGAGGCGCAGCTGCTCCCTGCGCTCCTCGACGATGGTCTCCAGCTGCGGCATGAGCTTGGCGACGACGAGCTGCTCGAGGATCGGGGTGCCGAGGTCGGTCGAGGGCTTCGCGCCGATCAGACGCTGGATGTGCGACCGCTCGGCCCGGATCCAGCCGATGCGGAGGCCGCCCCAGAGCGTCTTGCTGGCGGAGCCGATCATGATGATCTGCGCGCCGGCCGCATCCGTGTCGGCGTAGCAGGGCAGCGGAAGGTACTCGCCGGGACGGTCGATGTCGAGCTCGGCGCAGGTCTCGTCGGCGACGAGGATCGTGCCGTGAGCGGCGGCCGCGGCGAGCACCCGGCGGCGGGTGGCCGGCGACATGGTGGCGCCGGTCGGGTTGTGGAAGTCGGGGAGGATGTACGCCAGCGCGGGGTTGGCGCGGCGGAAGGTCTGCTCGATCGCGTCGGCATCCCAGCCGTCCGGCGCGTCGTCGCCGACCGGGTGCGGTCCCTCCTCCTGTGCCGTGACCGTCATCGGCACCAGCCGCGCGCCGGCGAGGCGCATGGCCTCGATGGCGTGCGGGTAGGTGGGCACCTCGATCGCGACCCGGTCGCCTCGGCCGAGGAACGTGCGGGCGATGAGCGCGATGGCCTGCTGGGCGCCGACGGTGACCAGGATCTGGTCGGCCGTCGTCGGCAGACCGCGCCGGGTGTAGCGGGCGGCGATCTCCTCGCGCAGGTGCGGCAGGCCGACCGGGTCGTAGCCGGGGTCGGGGAGGAAGCGCGGCAGCTCCTCCGCGGCGGCGCGGGCGGCGGCGGGGAGGGCCGAGGCCGCGGGCAGGGACGCTTTCGTGAAGTCGAGCATCCCCTCGCCGCCGACGGCAGGAAGCGGCAGGGTGCGGCCGGGGAGCCGGGTGACGCTGCCCGAACCGCGGACGCTGTCGATGAAGCCGCCCTCGCGCAGCTGACGGTAGGCGGCCGCGACGGTGGTGCGGCTGAGCTCCAGCCGGCCGGCGAGGTCCCGCTCGGCGGGCAGGCGGGTGCCGATCGGGACGCGGCCGTCGAGCACAAGCAGCCGGATGCGGTCGGCGAGCGCCTGATAACCGGCCGCCGAGGTCCGCCACGAGCCGAGAAGCTGTTCGAGCGAACGGGCGGTGAGCTGGGCATCCGACATGCAGGCCACTTTAGGCGAATTGGCATCTTGCCGCCAGTCCAATCGCTGCGATTGGATTGCAGCCATGACCACCCGACTCCTCCTCACCCGCCGCATCGTGCAGCTGCTGATCGGACTGTTCCTCTACGGGATCGCCATCTCGCTCATGGTCCGCGCCGGCATCGGGGTGTCGCCGTGGGACGTGCTCGCGCAGGGCCTGTCCCTCAAGACCGGCATCGAGTTCGGGTGGGTCACCAACCTGATCGGGCTCGTCGTGCTGGCGTTCTGGATCCCGCTGCGGCAGAAGCCGGGGCTCGGCACCATCCTGAACGTGCTGCTGGTCGGACCGAGCGCCCAGCTGGGGCTCGACCTGCTGCCGCAGCAGACGGAGTTGTGGGCGCAGGTGCTGTTCTTCGCCGCGGGCCTCGTGCTGCTCGCGGTCGCGACCGGCCTCTACATCGGCCCGCGCCTCGGGCCCGGCCCGCGCGACGGCCTGATGACGGGCCTGCACGCCCGCACCGGCCGGCCGATCTGGATGGTGCGCACCGCCATCGAGGTGACCGTGCTCATCGTCGGGTGGGCGCTCGGCGGGAACGTCGGCATCGGGACGCTCGCGTTCGCGCTGCTCGTCGGGCCGCTCTGCAGCATCACCCTCCCCTTCTTCGCGATCCGCCTTCCGCAGGACGCTGCAACGGCTGCGGCGGGACTGGAGAGCGAGCTCGAGGGAACGGCCGAGCAGTCGGCCGGCCTCGAGGGCGAGCAGGATGCCGTCCGTTTCGACGTGCGCGACGGCATCCTGCTCGAATCCGACCGCGCGGCGCACGACCGCTTCGCCCGTCCGGACTCCCCCTTCGTCCGCGCTCCGCAGCCCGACCGCGAGCCCCGGGCGCCGCGCGAGCCGTCCGCATCTCGTGCGTCCCGCCCGTCGCGCGTGATCGCCGCCCACTGGCTCGACGACCGCATCACCCGCCGCCCCCGCCACCCCTGACCGACGCCATCAGCTCCTGAGTTCTTCGACCTGCGCGCGGCGTGTTGCTCGAAAAAGTCAGGAGCTGATGGCTGGGGGCGGGTCAGGCGAGGTGCGCGGCGGCGTAGGCGTGGAGGGCGTCGCGCACGAAGGCGGCCCCGGAGGGGCCGCCGTAGTTCGCGGCGAAGCGCTCGTCGGCGACGTACATGTCGCCGAGCCCGGTCAGGTACGCCGCGAGCGGCGCGCCCGTGCCGTAGCCCGGGGTGCCCGGGATGTCGGCCAGCCAGTCGGCGTGACGCCGGGCGAGCGCCTGCGCCTCCTCCGAGTCGGGTGAGACGCCGGACGCGGCCGCCGCCTGCCAGTCCGCGGCGAGCCGCGCCTGGCGCGCCTGCCACTCGGCCCGCTCCTCCGGGGTCTTGCTGCGCCACCAGCGGTCCGACGCCGCGTAGGCGTCCTTCCCCCAGCGCTGCTCGACCTCCTCCTTGTACTGCGTGTGATCGAACCCGTCGAACATCTGCTCTGCCACGAGTTCCTCTCCTTCCTCCACGGCGTGGATCGTCGACTCGACCGACGCGATCTGCCGCGCCAGCCGCTCCCGCTCCGCACGCAGCCACTGGAGGTGGTCGCGCAGCGCGGGCACCGCATCCGTGCGGTCGTCGAGCACGCGGCCGACGGCGTCGAGGCCGAGACCGAGCTCGCGGAGCAGCAGGATGCGCTGCAGCCGCACGAGGGAGTCGCGGTCGTAGTACCGGTAGCCGTTGCCGCCGACGCGGCTCGGCTTCAGCAGCCCGATGGCGTCGTAGTGGCGCAGCGTACGGCTGGTGGTGCCGGCGATCCGTGCGATGTCCTGGATGGACCAGTCCATGTCCCCCTCCTCTCGTGCGGTGCGTCATCCACGCTAGGAGTTGACGTTACGTCAAGGTCAAGCGGTCCGGCTACAGTGACCTGGTGACCAGCATCCGCTCGACCACCCGCGTCGCCCCCGGCGTCCTCTTCGTCGAAGGCCCGCTCTCCAACTGGACCGTCTTCCACGGCGACGGCGCCGTCGAGCTGGTCGACTGCGGCTACCCCGCCGACCGGCCGCTGGTGGAGGAGTCGATCCGGATCGCGGGAGCGGACCCTGCCGGGCTGCGGCGCATCCTGATCACCCACGGCCACTCCGACCACCTCGGCGCGAGCGCATGGTTCGCCGCCGAACGCGGCGTCGTCGTGGCCGCCGCCCTGGACGAGTTGCCGAACGTGCGCCGCGACGTCACCGAGCAGGTGACCGTGCGCGACCTGCTGCCGTCGATCTTCGCCCGCGGCACGGTGCGCTGGGCGGTCGCCGCGGTCCGCGCCGGCGGCAAGGCCGACGTCGGGGTGCGGGACGCGGTGGCCCTCGACGGCGAGGAGGTGCGGCTGAACACCGGCCACACCCTCCGGATCGTGCCCGCCCCCGGCCATACGAGCGGAAGCGTGTGCTTCCTGGAGCCGGAGTCGCGCGCGCTGATCACCGGAGACGCGATCGTCAGCGGTCACCCGCTGCTGCGCGAGACCGGCGAGCTGCAGCAGCTGCCCGCGTTCTTCCAGTCGGATGCGGACGAGGCCGCCCGGAGCGCCCGCCGCCTGGTGCTGTGCGACGCCGACCTGGTCCTCCCCGGGCACGGCCCGCTGGTCGCCTTCCCCGCGAGCGCCCGGCCCTGACCGCAGCCCGCCCCTGCGTCAGGCCCGCAGGCGCGCGGGGTGCGCCCCGCCGCGTTCCGCCCGGTCGTCCGCGGCGGTGAGCTGGCGCTCGGCCGCGCGCCGCGAGCGGGCGAGCAGCCGGAGCGACCGGTAGGCGACCGTTCCGACCAGCAGCGTGATCGCGGCCGCACCGGCGACGGCCACGACCACCGACAGCACCGGGACGCCGGCGGACACCGCGACGAACAGCGTCGCGACCGCTGCGAAGGGGAACGTGAACGACCACGCGCCGAGGCTGAACGGCGTCCGCCGGTAGAGCGGGAGGAGCGCCGCCTGCACGAGCACGGACAGCACCGTGAGGCCGACGAGTCCGTCGACGACAGGGCCGTCGGCGCGCCCGGTCAGTGCGATCCAGGCGAGACCGGCGACCGCCGGCGGTGCGACGAGGATGGCCATGGTCGGCACGAGCGGGCCAGGGAGCGCGGCGAGCGCGCCGAAGCGCGCGACCAGGATGCCGAAGATGACGAACCAGAACAGCACCCCGACCGAGAACGCGGCCCAGCCGACCTCGGGCAGGCCCACCTCGGCGGCCGTGGTGCCGGCGATCAGCCCGGCCGCGACCGTGGGCAGCAGGTAGCCGCCGTGGACCGCTGCCGTCTCGGTGCCGCGCAGCCAGCGTGCGAGGATCCAGCCGGCGAACACCGTCGCGGTCGCGATCGAGAGGACCACGAGCACGGTGCCCGCGACCGGCAGGACACCGTGGAGCCGCGCCCCGAGCAGCATCCCGACCACGGGGACCAACGCGGCGATCGGGCCCTGCGCCGGGTGCCGGAGCTGCTCGGTGAGCGGGCGGTGCACGCGGATGCCGCGCACGACGTGTGCGGCGATCATGGCGAGCCACGCGGCGCCGGCGAGGAGCCAGAACGCGTCGGGCACGGCGTCGGGCAGGCCGAGGACGGCACTCGCGGCGGTCCACACCTCGGCCAGCCCGGCGAGGCCGAACGGGACGGCGAGGGTGTTGAGGGGGATGCGTTCGCGGGTCATGGCGATGATACTAACGCATTCGCGCCCACTTTATCCATTAGTTTGCTAGACTCGTCCCGTGGCCCACTTCACGCTCCTCGGCGAACCGCTCGCGATCGACCTCGTCAACACGCTCAAGACCGCGCACACGCCCGCCCTCGACCAGCTCGACGCAGACGACGCGACGGAGGAGTTCTGGGCGTTCCAGGCGGCGCGCTCACCCCGTCCACTCGCCGGGCTTGCGAAGGACGACACGATCGCGCTCCGCGCGCTCACCGCCGAGCTCCTGGCCTCCGCGCGGGAAGGGCGGGACGCGTCCGCTCCCCTGGTCGCGCGCGCGAACGCCGTGCTCGCCGCTGCGCCCGAGCACCCGAACCTGCAGCAGGGCGCCGACGGCCTCGAGGTGACCATCGCCTCCCCGGCCGACGGCACGGCCGAGGGCAGCCGGGCGGCCGTCATCCGGTCGCTTCTCGCCGTCCTCGACGCGCTCCGCGCCGGGCGGCTCCGCGAGTGCGCGGCCGAGGACTGCTCTCAGCTCTTCGTCGCCACCAACAGCAAGCGCCGCTGGTGCACGCCCGACGGCTGCGGCAACCGGGCACGCGTCGCACGGCACGCCGCCAAGGCGCGGGCCTCGCACTGACCCGCGGAGCCCGGACCTAGCGCTTCGCTCGCGCCGGCACCCGCTTCTGCTGCGCGCCGGACCCGGCGCCGGCCTCCTGCGGCTCGCGCGCGGGCTCCGGGATCGTCGCGGCGATGTCCTCCGCGGTCTGCGGCGGCTGATCGATCGTGATCGGCACCTCGTGGATGTGGATGCGCGCATGCGGTCGCGACGCCGGCACCAGCGGGCGCCGCGCCACGGGGCGCACCGGCTCGCCTCGGCGGTCCTGGCCGGGCAGCGGGCGGGACCGGCGGCCGTAGATCAACGACGAGGAGTCGAGCAGCCACGGCACGAGCGCGACGGTGACGCCGTGGCACAGCATGAGCTGCTTGCTGATCCGGCGGGCGCGGTGGTTGTGCAGCAGCGACTCCCACCAGTGGCCGACGATGTACTGCGGCAGGTAGACGGTCACGACCTCGGAGCCGTGCTGCTCGCGGCGGTGCTTGAGGTACTTCACCAGCGGGATGCCGAAGTCGCGGTACGGCGACTCGATGATCGTCAGCGGCACGTGGATGTTCTGCTCCACCCACTGGCGCTGCAGCTTCTGCGTCGCCTCCTCCTCGATGGAGACGTGGACGGCCTCGATCGAGTCGTGCCGCGCCGCGATGGCGTAGTCGAGCGCCTTGAGGGCCGGCTTCTGCATCTTGCCGACCAGCACGACGGCGTGGTCGCCGACGGCGCCGAAGGTGGTCACCGGGTCGACCTCGATCTCCTTCTCCACATCCCGGTAGTACCGGTTCACGCCGAGCATGAGGAACCAGAGGATCGGCATGAAGATGAAGACGAGGTACGCGCCGTGCGTGAACTTGGTGATCGTCACGACGATGAGCACGATGGCGGTCAGGCAGGCGCCGAACGCGTTGATGCACAGCGAGCGGACGATGCCGGTGCGCTCCCGGCCGGTCTGCCCGCCGGAGCGCAGCAGCGTGATCCAGTGCTTCACCATCCCGGACTGGCCGAGCGTGAACGAGACGAACACGCCGATGATGTACAGCTGGATGAGCTGGGTCAGGTTGGCCTGGTAGACGACCAGCAGCACCGTGGCCGCGAGGGCCAGGATGATCATGCCGTTCGAGTACACCAGGCGGTCGCCGCGCGTGTTGAGGGCCTTCGGCGCGTACGAGTCGCGGGCGAGCACCGAGCCGAGCAGCGGGAAGCCGTTGAACGCGGTGTTGGCCGCGAGCAGCAGGACGACGGCCGTCGCCGCCTGCACCAGGAAGAAGAAGAACGTGTTGTTGCCGAAGGTGGCCGCGGCGATCTGCGCGATGAGGCTCCGCTGCGGCGAGGTGGCGCACTGCGCCCAGCCCTGCAGATCGCACGGGTTCTCGGCGTAGTGGACGCCGCTGATGAGCGCGGTCGCGGTGAGGCCGGCGAACAGCGTGATCGCGATGCCGCCCATGAGGCCGAGCGTGACGCGGGCGTTGCGGATCTTGGGAGTGCGGAAGGCCGGGACACCGTTGGCGACCGCCTCCACACCGGTGAGGGCGGAGCAGCCGCTGGAGAACGCGCGCAGCAGCAGCAGCACGACCGCCGCCTGGGTGAGCGAGTCGGCGTGCACCTGGTACCCGGCGGACTCGGCGACAGGAGCGTTGCCGAGGGCCGTCCGCACCAGGGCGGTGACGATCATCAGGGCGATGCTGCCGATGAAGATGTAGGTCGGGAGGGCGAACGCCTTGGACGACTCCCGCACGCCGCGCAGGTTGACGGCCGCGATGAGGATGACGCAGAGGATGGCGAGCTCGACCCGCCAGGGCGCGAGGAACGGGAGCGCCGAGATGACGTTGTCGACACCCGACGCGACCGACACCGCCACGGTGAGGACGTAGTCCACCAGCAATGCGGAGGCGACGATCAGACCGGCCTTCTCGCCGAGGTTCTTGTGGGCGACCTCGTAGTCGCCGCCGCCGGAGGGGTACGCCTTGACCAGCTGGCGGTAGCTGAGCACGACGGTGACGAGGAGCACCACGACCGCCGCGGCGACCCACGGCGCGAAGGTCAGGAACGCGAGCCCACCGAGCAGCAGGATCATCAGGAGTTCCTGGGGCGCGTAGGCGACGCTCGACAGGGCGTCCGAGGCGAAGATGGGTAGGGCGAGGTGCTTCGGGAGCAGCTGTCCTTCGAGCTTTTCGCTCGGAAGCGGGTCGCCGATCAACCAGCGCTTCGGGGATCTCCCCTCATTTGTCACGAGGTGCGAGCATACTCGCTGGCAATGCACTGTCAAGCCGGCGCGTCGCGCCGCCCGATTCCCGGGGATCTGCAAACACTGAGGGCTGATCCGGCAGCGCGTCCTTCGCCGCGGATTCGCGCGGACGCGCCGCCAGAAGCGGCCTCACTGGGAGCGAGATGAGCATTCGCTGACTCTTCTCCGAAGCAGCGACGACGCCGTCAGCGCCGGCCGATGGCCTCGACGACGGCGCGCTGAACGCGGTCCAGCTCCGACTTCAGGAGCGGCACGACGGACTCGGGGAGCGTCCCGCGCGCGGCCTCCGAACGCAGGTCGGTGCGCAGCTGCTGACGGAACTCGTTGAGCGCCGCCTCCGCCTCGCGCACCGCCGCAGCGCCGGCCGCGCGGACGTCCCGGCCCGCCTCCCGCGCCTGCTGGCGCGGGTCGACCCGCGAGGCGTTGCGCTTGGCCTGCCGTGCGGCGGAGGCCAGCTCGGCGCGGAGGGTGCGCATGGCGTCATCGACGCCGGCCCGCACCTCGTCGGCGAGGCGGCGCACCGAATCGGTGACCTCCTCCTCGATCGCGTCGAGCTCGGGCCGGCGCGCCTCGAGCTCGGCCCGGCCGGCGTCCGTGATGGCGTACACGGTCTTGCGGCCCTCCGCGGTCTTGGTGACCAGGCCCTCCTCCTCCAGCTTCGCCAGCCGGGGGTAGATGGTGCCGGCGCTCGGGCTGTAGGTGCCGCCGAAGCGGTCGGTGAGCGCCTGGATCAGCTCGTAGCCGTGCCGGGGCGACTCCTCCAGCAGGCTCAGCAGGTAGAGGCGGAGGCTGCCGTGCGAGAACACGGGACTCACGCGGACGCCTCCTGCGAGCCTGCGCTCGTCGTGGCGGCGCTGCGCAGAACGGCGGCGTCGCCGGAGACCGAGTTCACGTTGATCTCGACCCAGGTGCCGTCGAGGGTTCCCGAGGTGCCGGTGTACCCCTTCCCCATGCCGCCGACGACCGTCATGTTGTCGAGCTGCACCTTGCCGGAGACGGTGTTCACGCGGTACCGGGCGCCGATGGCCTCCGGGATGCGGATGGTCGTGTCGCCGGACACCGTGTTGATCGCGATGTCGTCCGGGGTGCCGGTCACATCCAGCATCACGTCGGCGGAGACGCCGTCGGCCGAGAAGCGGCGGATGGCGCCGGTCGCGGTCACGTCTCCCGAGACCGTGTGCGCCGAGATGCGGCCGGTGTGGTCGCGCACCGAGAGCTCCCCGCTCACCGAATTGAGCTCGATGTCGCCGGTGAGGCCGTCGACGACGATGTCGCCGGAGACCGTGCTGAGGCGCGCATCCGTGGTGAGGCCCGAGACCAGGGCCGTGGCCGAGACGACGCCGAACTTCAGCTCCACGTCGCGCGGGACGAGCACGCTGACGTCGGCGCGGGCGCTCGACCGCATCGACTTGAAGACCTCGATGAAGTTGTCCCAGCGCAGCTGCGGGTGGTCGATCTCCAGCCGGTCGCCGTCGATCACGATCTTGAGGTCGCGCCCAGTGACCGAGTGGACCTCGATGCGCGCGCTCGGCTCGTCGTGCCCGACGATGTCGATCTGTCCCCCGATGAAGCCGACCTTGAGCGCGCGGACGACCTCGACGTCGATCGTGCGGCTCTCGCCGGGCTGGATCAGCCACTTCTCCTGTGCCATGTTCCTGCTCCTTGCTCTCCGGTCCGTGCCGGGACCGTCGGTGACTCGCGTTATATCGCGACTGTTGACGTAAATCACGATATATCGCGAGTTGCCGCGGCGCAACCCGTTTCGGCGGGAGAGCGCCGGATTCAGGGTGCGCTCAGGGGGAACCCCGAGCGATCAGCGGCGCAGCCAGGGCTGCAGCAGGCGGGTGACGAACGGCAGCAGCACGTAGGTCATGACCGGAGTGAGGCAGAGCGTCGTGAGAAGCACGGTTGCGAGCGGCCAGAGCGTGTGCCACCCGGGCACGAAGGTCGACGCCAGGTACGCGAAGGCCAGCGACAGCGGGAAGAAGCCGAGCCAGATCGTCACCGCCTGCTTCCAGCGCGGCGGCGCGGCCGGCACGCCGGGCTGCGGCTCGTCGAACCAGCCCTCGATGCCGGTGCGGCGCTCCACCCGGGACACCTCCACCAGCTCGCGCCCCTCGTACAGCCAGTCCGCGCGGTCGTCCGACACCTCCCAGGCCTCCAGGGTGTCCGCGTCGGCGAAGCGGTACAGCATGTGCCACTCGTCGGAGTCGGCGTGGGCGCGCACCCAGCCCGATCCGAGGAAGCCCTCGTACGTGTTGGCGAGGTTGACGCCCGACTGCACCCAGCGGGTCACCTCCGCCAGGCGGCTGCCGTCGACACGACGGGTGATGGACACGGTGACCGGGAGGCGACGCGCTCGTGACGCGTCCAGCAGAGGCTCTTGTGGAGACATGCCTCCATTGTCGCCGCGGCGCGTTACATGCGGATTTCGGGAGTGCGCGATCAGCGGGAGCCGATGAGCGGCGGTCCCTCGCGCACCACCAGGCGCGGCGTGATCAGCCGGTGGCGGGTGTCCGGCACGTCGCCAGGCGGCCGCACCCGCCCGCCCTGCTCGCCGGTCAGCAGCTCCAGCACACCGGCCGCGACCTCGTCGAGCGACTGCGCGACGCTGGAGAAGCCGAGGGACGCGGCCACCGGGGTGTCGTCGTAGCCGACGACCGGGAGCCGGCCGGCGGTCGCGGTGAGCGCGCCGAGGGCGAGCGAGTCGGAGGTGCAGACCAGGCCGTCGAGCGGACCCGCCGCAGCCTGCAGCCGCCGCACCGCGTCGGCGCCGAGGGTCACCGTGTCCTCCGACGCGACCTCGAGCGCCGCGAGCTCGTCGTCGGAGAGGCCGCTGCCCTCGCGCATGGCCTCCAGCCATCCGGTGCGGCGGTCGTCGCCGGTCCCGGACCCGCTGGGCCAGCCGAGGAAGCCGATACGGCTGCCCGCCGTCGACAGCAGATGGCGGGTGGCGTCGCGCAGGCCTGAGCGGCCGTCCACATCCACCCAAAGGTGCTCGGGGTCCGTCATGTCGTCGATGCCCCAGGGCCGGCCGAAGGTCACGAACGACCGGCCGTTCTCGATCAGCCACTCCGTGCGCGGGTCGCCGTGGAACGTGGAGGTGAGCACGAAGGCGTCGACGTCGGCCCCGTCGGAGAGACGGCGGAACTGCTCGATCTCGTCCTCCGGACCGGCCGCGGTGAACAGCAGCACTCGGAGGCCCTGCCGGTCGGCCTGCTCGGTCAGGGCGTGGAGGAAGCGGTCGAGGATGCTGCCGGAGATGCCGTCCTGGGTGATCGGGTCGAGCCGGATCCCGATCGTCGAGCTCCGCTGCGTGCGCAGCCGGCGCGCGGAGGCGTGGGGGCGGTAGCCGAGCGAGTGGATGGCGGCCTGGACGCGTTCCCGCGTCTCCGGGCGCACCAGCTCGGGAGCGTTGAGGACGTTGGAGACCGTCTGGCGCGAGACGCCCGCGACGTCGGCGACGTCGCTCACCGTGGGCTGGGCTCCCATCTCCGCTCCTTCCTCGCTCGCCGGATTCGACCCTACTGGTCTGCTTGACACCTCCGGAAGCGCATGGTTAGTGTGGCAAGCATCCCGGTTTGATCGTTCAAAGTCACCGTAGCAGGTGCCGATTTGATCGTTCAAACCTTCGGAGAGGAGCCACGAGAAGGCCGGACCAGAGGAGGTCGGATGCGCGCATCGCTGCGGAGCACCCCCGCCTCGACCCCGCGCGCCGCTCAGGTGCTCACAGCCGCACCGCCGGACGAGTTCTCCACATTCTCGCCGGCCCTTCACGCGTGCGCCCCACGCAGCGGGCACACTCACACCAAGGAGACACGAATGCGCAAGATCACACATCGCTGGCTCGCGGGCGGCGCCGTCGCCGCCGCGGCGGCCCTCACCCTGACCGCCTGCGGTTCCGGCTTCGGCGGCGGCAGCAGCGGCGGCGACACCGGCAAGCTGACCTCGTCCGACAAGGCCCTGACGGTCATGATCGGCTCCTCGGGCGACGCCGAGACGGCGGCGGTCAAGTCCGCGGTCTCCGACTGGTCCAAGAGCTCCGGCACCAAGGCGTCTGTCATCGCGGCGAGCAAGCTCAACGAGCAGCTCGCCCAGGGCTTCGCCGCCAAGAAGCCGGCCGACGTCTTCTACCTCTCGACCGACGCGCTCGCCGGCTACGCCTCCAACGGCTCGCTCCTCGCCTACGGCGACCAGCTGAGCAACAAGAGCGACTTCTACCCGAGCCTGGTCAAGTCGTTCACCTACGACGGCAAGTTCTACTGCGCGCCGAAGGACTTCTCCACGCTCCAGCTCGTCATCAACACCGACGCCTGGAAGGCCGCGGGGCTGACCGACGCCGACATCCCGACGACCTGGGATCAGCTCGAGTCCGTCTCCAAGAAGCTCACCACCGGCAGCCAGGTCGGCCTCGGCATCTCCGGTGAGTACGCCCGCATCGGCTCCTTCATGGTCCAGGCCGGCGGCAACCTGATGAACGACGACAGCACCAAGGCCACCGCCAACAGCGACGCCAACGTGCAGGCGCTCGACTTCGTCAAGAAGATGCTGAACGGCGGCGAGCTCAAGTACGCGAAGGACCTCGGCGCCGGCTGGGGCGGCGAGGCGTTCGGCAAGGGTCTCGCGGCCATGACCATCGAGGGCAACTGGATCACGGGTGCCCTCAAGTCCGACTTCCCGAACATCAAGTACAAGATCGCCGAGCTCCCCAAGGGCCCGGCCGGCCAGGGCACCCTCCAGTTCACCAACTGCTGGGGCATCGCGGCCGACAGCCCCAACCAGGCCGCCGCGCTCAAGCTCGTCGAGAAGCTGACGAGCAAGGACGACCAGCTCGCCTTCTCGAAGGCGTTCGGCCCGATGCCGTCGATCAAGTCGGCCGCCGACGAGTGGAAGTCGGACAACCCCGACCTGGTGCCGTTCCTGAACGCCGCCGACTACGCGAAGGGCGTTCCGACCGCCAAGGGTTCCGCCGACGTGGTGACCGACCTCAACAGCAAGCTCGAGTCGCTCGCGACGGGCGACCCGAAGAGCATCCTCGACACCACGCAGAAGAACCTCGAAGCGCTCCTCAAGTAAGCGGCGCAGCGGAAGAGTAAGGACCAGCCATGTCTGCAACCACGAGTCGGTCTCGTCGCACCGGAATCCGGCGCGGCGAGACCGCCTCGGGGTGGTTGTTCACCGCCCCGGTCATCCTGCTGCTCGGGGTGTTCCTCGTGATCCCGGTGCTGATGGCGCTGTGGGTGAGCTTCTCCGACTGGGGCGGCCGGGGCAGCCCCTTCTCCTCCGACGTCCACTTCGTCGGCTTCGACAACTACACCACGCTGCTCGCCGGCGGCGGACTCGCGGAGCAGGACTTCGGCATGTCGCTGAAGAACAACGCCTGGTACGTGGTGCTCGTCGTCCCCATCCAGACGGCCGTGTCGCTCGGCCTTGCGGTGCTCGTCAACCGTGCGGTGCTGCGCGGTCGCGGCTTCTTCCGCACGGCGTTCTACTTCCCGTCGGTGACGAGCTCCGTCGCCATCACCGTGCTGTGGCTGTTCCTGTTCAGCACGAGCGGCGCCGTCAACAAGGTGCTCTCGTGGGTGGGCATCAACGGTCCGAACTGGTTCAACGACCCGAGCGGCATCATCCACGACCTGCTCGCCGCCTTCGGCGTGACCCAGGGCCCGGCCGCGCTCACCCAGAACACCGCGCTCGGCGTCTCCTGGTGGGACTGGCTGGGCGGCCCGTCCGTCGCCATGACGGCCTACATCATCATGGCCGTCTTCACGACGAGCGGAACGTTCATGCTGCTGTTCCTCGCCGCCCTGCAGAACCTCGGCGGCGACGTGACCGAGGCCGCGATGATGGACGGCGCGAACGGCTGGCAGCGCTTCTGGCGCATCACCCTCCCGCAGCTGCGGCCGACCCTGTTCACCGTGCTGACACTCGGCCTGATCGGCTGCTGGCAGGTGTTCGACCAGATCTACACCGGAACGCAGGGAGCGCCGGGCAAGACGACCCTGACGCCCGCCTTCCTCAGCTACCAGACCTCCTTCATGAACCAGGAGTGGGGTCAGGGCGCGGCGATCGCGTTCATCCTCTTCGTCATCATCGTCGTGTTCACGCTCTTCCAGCGCTGGGTGCTGCGGGAGCGGCCGGTGTCCAAGCGACGCATGCGGCTCTACCAGCCGGCTCTCGCGGCCGGCACCGCCGCGGGCGGCGCGCCGAGCAGCGTCCCGGCCCAGAAGGACGACTCCGACAGCAAAGGAGCGCTTCGATGAGCTCGACCGCCGTGCAGCGCGAGCAGAACGTCTCCGCGTCCCCCCGCACCGCTCCACCGCGGCCGGCGAGACGGCGCCATCGCTCCCGAGGGGCGATCGCCGCGACCTCCGTCACCTACGCGATCCTCGTGGTGCTGGCGGTCGTCTACATCATGCCGTTCCTCATCCAGCTCGCCACCTCGTTCAAGACCGACGCCGAGGCCACCGCGAACCCGGTCGCCCTCATCCCCCAGACGTTCACGACGGCCGCGTACGAACGGCTCTTCCTCAACTCCGATTTCCCGGTGTGGTTCGCCAACTCGGCCATCGTCACGATCGTCGTCACCCTCGGCCGGGTGTTCTTCGACTCGCTCGCCGGCTACGCGCTGGCGCGACTGCGCTTCCGCGGCCGCGGCGTGGTGTTCGCCGCCCTCGTCGCCGTCATGTCGGTGCCGCTGGTCGTGCTGCTCATCCCGAAGTTCCTCGTCATCAACCAGCTGGGCATCTACGACTCGTACACGGGCATGATCGTGCCGCTGCTCACCGACGCGGCCGGGGTCTTCATCATGAAGGGCTTCTTCGAGTCGATCCCCGCCAGCGTGGAGGAGCAGGCCCGCATCGACGGGGCAGGCACCTTCCGCGTGTTCTGGTCGATCGTGCTGCCGATGGCGCGGCCCGCTCTCATCACCATCATCATCTTGTCCTTCCAAGGGTCGTGGAACGAGCTCGCGCACTTCATCGTGTCGACGCAGAACCCGGCACTGACCACGCTGACGAAGGGCGTCGCCGGCCTGGCGAGCGGGCAGCTGAGCCAGGGCAGCCAGTACCCGCTGAAGCTGGCGGCCGCGGCCATCATGACGATCCCGGTCGCGGTCCTCTTCTTCGTCTTCCAGCGACGGATCATGAACTCGAGCGACGGGGCGGTGAAGGAGTGACCGCCGCAGAGCCGACCATCCTCGCGACCTGCGGCGGCCTGAACGCGGGCACCTGGACCGACTCGGTCTACGGGCCCCTGCTCCACCACGCGATCACGCTGGCGCGGGTCGAGGGGCGCGCGCCGCGCGTCACCCACATCAACACCGCAGGGGGCGATCAGCGCCACATCGAGGGCGCCGAGCTCGAAGCGGCCCGCGCGGCGGGCGTCGAAGCGACGCACCTCCGGTTCTTCCCGCGCCGCAACATCGAGGACGTGCGCGAGCACCTGCTCCGGCAGGACGTCATCTGGGTGAGCGGCGGCAGCGTCGTGAACCTGCTCGCCGTCTGGCGCGCTCACGGTCTCGACGCACTGCTGGCCGAAGCCTGGCGCGCGGGCGTCGTGCTCGCGGGAGGCTCCGCCGGGGCGCTGTGCTGGCACGAGGGCGGCACCACGGCCTCGTTCGGCCCGGACATCTCCGCCGTCGCCGACGGCCTCGGCTTCGTGCCGGGGTCGCTCGCCGTCCACTACGACTCCGACCCGGCCAGGCGCCCGGCGCACCAGCGCGCGGTCGCCGAGGGCGTCCTTCCCGAGGGCTACGCACTCGACGAGGGCGTCGGCCTGGTCTATCGCGGCACGCGGCTCGACGACATCGTCGCCGAACGGCCCGGAGTCTCCGCGTGGCGGGTCGTCCGCGGCGACGGGGGCGTCAGCGAGACACGCCTCGAACCGCGCCTCCTCGACACCGGCGGGGAAGCGGCATGAGCAGAACGGAGACCCCACACACCTCGTCCCCGCCGACCGCCGCGCCGACCGCCCCGCCCAGCGGCGAGCCCGGCATCCGCACCACCGATCCGCACCTCCCCGGCGACGCTCCCGCGACGCCGGACCGACACGAAGGCACGACCTCCACGATGACCCAGCCCCTCCAGCCGCTCCTCCACGACAGCGTCGTCGTGCTGACCGCCCCCTCCCAGGCCTGGTCCGCGCCCGACGGGAGGATCGACGGGCACGGCATCCACGGCTTCTACCACTCCGACCTGCGCGTCCTCGACCGCGTGCTGCTGACGGTCGGCGACGAGGTGCCGGAGCACATCGCCACGGCCGGGCCGGATGCGGCGACGAGCGTCTTCACCAGCCTCGCCCGCGGGCTGGACGACGCGACGGCGGACCCCCGCGTCCGCGTCGAGCGCACCCGGAGCGTGCAGGCCGGCTCGCTGACCGAGCGGATCGTGCTGCGCAACGCCCTCCGCACGGCCGTCGCCACGACCGTGGAGGTGGTGCTCGGCGCCGACTTCAGCCCGATGCAGAGCATCAAGGCCGGCCTGTCCGGGAGCGAGCATCCCGTGACGGTGGAGGCCGGTGCGGGCGGTGCGACCGCCGTGCTGCGCAGCGGACGGGTGGAGGCCCGCATCGTCGCGGAGGGCGCGACCGCGACCGTCGACGGCGACCGCGTGTCACTGCGGTGGAACGTCGAGGCGCCCGCGAACGGATCGGCGGAGCTGGCCTGGCGCATCGACGTCGATGACCCGACGGCGGTCGTCTCGGGCGCCGAGCCGTCGGCCGAGTGGAGCGCGTTCCGGGCGACTACCGGCGACTCCCGGATGCAGTCCTGGCTCGGCCGTGCCGTCGCCGACCTCCAGGCGCTCCGGATGTCGACCGTCGAGCGTCCGGACGACACCTTCCTCGCCGCGGGCGCCCCGTGGTTCTTCACCCTGTTCGGCCGCGACTCGCTGTGGGCGGCGCGGATGCTGCTGCCACTCGGCCACGAGATCGCCGCCTCGACCCTGCGGGTGCTCGCGCACTACCAGGGCACGAAGACCGTCGCAGAGACGGCGGAGCAGCCCGGCAAGATCATGCACGAGCTGCGGCCTGCGGCGCTCACGATCCCCGGTGAGGGCGTCGAGCTTCCTCCGCTCTACTACGGCACGGTCGACGCCACCGCTCTGTGGGTGTGCCTGCTGCACGACGCCTGGAAGTGGGGCATGCCGCGCGACGAGGTCGAGCCGCTGCTCCCCCACCTGGAGGCGGCCCTGGCGTGGATGCGCGACGTCGGCGACAGTGACGGCGACGGCTTCCTGGAGTACATCGACACCACCGGCCACGGCCTCGCCAACCAGGGCTGGAAGGACTCCGGCGATTCCATCCAGTGGCGCGACGGCACCCTCGCGGACGGCCCGATCGCGCTGTGCGAGGTGCAGGGCTACGCCTACGAGGCCGCCGTCGGCGGCGCCGAGCTGCTCGACGCGTTCGGGCGCGAGGGCGCGAACGAGTGGCGGGCGTGGGCCGCAGACCTCAAGGCCCGCTTCGCCTCAGCCTTCTGGATCGACGACCCGGCGGGCGCCTACCCCGCGGTCGCACTCGACGCCGCGAAGCGCAAGGTCGACACCGTGACGAGCAACATCGGCCACCTCCTCGGCACCGGCATCCTCGACCCCGAGGAGTCCGCCCTGGTGGCCCGCCGCCTGGTCTCGCCCGAACTGTCGTCGGGCTACGGGCTCCGCACGATGTCGACGGACTCCGCCGGCTACTGGCCGCTCAGCTACCACGGCGGCAGCGTCTGGGCGCACGATACCGCCATCGCGATCTCGGGCCTTGCGGCCGAGGGCTTCCGCGCCGAGGCCGGGCAGCTGGCCGACGGCCTGCTCGCCGCCGCGCTGGGCTTCGGCTACCGGATGCCCGAGCTGCACTCCGGCGACAGCACGGCGCAGACCGTCTCGCCCATCCCCTACCCCGCGGCCTGCCGCCCGCAGGCCTGGTCGGCTGCGGCCGCCGTCGCCGTGCTCTCGGCCCGCCTCGGCCTCCGCGCCGACGCCCCGGCCGGGCGCCTGGAGGTGGACCCGGATCCGGACGCCGGCAGCATCCACGTGGAGGGCCTGCGATTCGGAGGCGTACCCCGCAGGGTGACCGTCTGACGCGTCCTCCGCGCCCCGGTCCACGCGGCGCGGCTACGCGGCGATGACGATCGGCGTCCCGAGTGCCAGAGCGTCGACGGCCGCGATCGCCTGCGCCCCGAGACGGACGCAGCCGTGGGAGACGGCACCCGAGGACACCGCCTCATAGTGGATGCCGATGAGCCCGCCGTCCGCACCGCCGTATGGCTCGTCCGCGGCCGTAGCGTGCAGGGAGGTGAGCTGGATGCGGTGGACGCTCTGGCCCTGCGCCGGATCCAGATACTGTGCCTCGAGATACCCCGTCACCCCGATCGGCGTGGGCGTGCCCGCCGCGCCGACCCCCACCGAGAAGGTCTGTTCCGGTCGCCCGGCGGCGTCCGTGATCGTCAGCGACTGAGCGGACACCGAGATCACGATGCGGTTCTTCACGGCTCCGCGTGGGGTCAGAGCACTGGTGGGAAGCCAGCCCGCGCTCTGCGCCGGTGCCGGGTGAGTCGCACTCGACTGCGAGGGAAGCACTTGCCTGCTGGGGACGAGAACCAGTGACCACGGCCCGTCGACCGCGACGCGCACAACGACCGACGGCTCGCCCAGGAAGTCGCGCGCCTCGAATCGGGCGACCGGTACAGCACGGTCGGACCCGAAGAGCGGGGCGTCCGCCTGCAACTGGAAGACCGACGACCAGGGGGCGCTCGACGGTTCGGCGATGAGTCCCGGAATCACCGCGCGATAGTCGGCGGCCGGGAGGCGCGACATCTGGTCCGCCGTCACAGCCGGCGGGGCGGGGGCGACCGGCGTGTGAGACGGAGTCGGAACGGCCGGAGGCCTGCTCGGCGCGCTCGCAAGCGGTCGGACGGGTACTGCCGTGGACGACGACGGGCCCGAGAGCGCGACGGCGAGCACGCCGGCTCCCCCGATCAGGACGAGCGATGCGACGACGGCGGCAACAGCGCGCGCCTTCACCGGACGCGTCCGGTCACCCGCTGACGACGGGGAGGGCCCGCGGCGTCGCCTGAACCGGAGCACCCGGGTCCGAGGCTGCCGGAGCGCCCGAGCCGGCGCCGCCAGACCCGCCGGTGCCGGAGGCTCCGATCGTCGGCCCCGTGATGGGGACCGTGGTGTTCCAGCGCGAGTTCGCGCCGACCGCGCTGATGACGACGCTGCCGGCGGCGGTGCTGCCGGTGCGCACGTACTGCCACGACACGGAGCCGTACTTGTCCGCGATGATGGAGCTCGGTGCAGGCAGATTCGCTCCGTTGTAGACGGCCGAGAAGGCGACGATCTCGCCGGGCGTGAAACCGCTGGCCTGCACGATGAGGCCGATGGACGGATCCATGAACTGGGCCGTCGTGAGACTCGGTGCGTTGGTCTCGATTCCGGGTGGGTTGCGGACATCGAGCGGGACCGCGTTCGAGGTGTCTCCCGCGTCGCTCGTGGCCGATAGGGTGAGCGTGTAGTCGACCCAGATCCCCGGAGCCTGCGTAGGCACCCAGCCGGTCAACGAGACGATTCCGGTCGCGCTGACCGGAGTGGTGGTGTCCGCGAGGTGGACCTTGCTGCCATCGCTGTCCCGTACCCAGTCCAGCGAGACCGTCGCCGTGGAGCTCGGAGCGAACCCGTCGCCGATCACATCCAGTCCGCCGGACCAGCCGTCCGCGTAGACGATCGGGACGGTCACTCCGATCGAGGCCGTGGCCGCCTGCGCCGGGGCGGCGACGAAGAGGCCCCCCGTGACCAGAGCTGCGACAGCTGTGACGATGGCCCACCGCGAGCGTGCGGAACCAACCATATTCTCCCCCTTCGAGCGCAGGCGCCCGAGCAGGGCGAAGCAACACTATGCGAGGAAGATAATTTGCGTCAAGGAACGATCGAACTGCGCCCGAGCGCGTCCCGTGTCAGAGTTGCGCCATGATCTGCCGGGCGATGATCCGCCCGGCGCGGTTGGCGCCGATCGTCGACGCCTGCGGGCCATACCCGGCGAGGAATATGCGGGAGTCCTGCCAGGACGCCCCGGAGGCAACGGTCAGGCCGCCGGCCTTCTCGCGCAGCTTGAGCGGCGCGAGGTGGCGCAGCTCGGGCCGGAACCCGGTCGCCCAGATGATCGCGTCTGCTTGCGTGAACGACCCGTCCGGCCAGCGGACGCCGTGCTCCTCGACGCGGGTGAACATCGGCCGCTCCACCAGGAGGCCCCGCTCGATGCCCGCAGCGATGCGGCGCGTGCGCGGCACGCCGGTGCCGCTGACGATCGACGGGAGGGCCTCCCCGGCACGTGCCGCGGCATCCTGCATCGCGACCGCGGCGACACCGCCCTCGATCGTCAGCTCCGACTCGTCACGGAAGTCCACCGGCCGTCTGGTGGCCCAGGTGAGGGACGCGGCGACGCCCTCGAGTTCCAGGAGGAAGCCGATCGCGCTCGTCCCGCCGCCGACCACGACGACCGACTGGCCCTCGAACTCCTGGGCGGAAACGTAGGTCGACGTGTGCACATGCCGCCCGGCGAATGTGTTGACGCCGGGGTAGTACGGGACGAACGGCGAACCCCAGGTTCCGGAGGCGTTCACCACCACCCGGGTGGCGGTCTCGCCCGCGCTGTGTTGGACGATCAGGTCCGCACCGCGGTCGAAGACGTGCTCCACCGTCACCGGACGCTGCACCTGCAGCCCGAAATGCTCCTCGTAGCGGCGGTAGTAGCCTGCGACGATGTCCCGTGCGGGCAGTGACCGGTCGGCCGTGTCGAAGCTGAGACCGAGCTCGGACATCCCCGGAAGATCGTTCACGTGGTGGGCGCTGCCCAGCTTGAGCGCATCCCACCGGTGCTGCCACGCCCCGCCGGTGATCGGACCGCGGTCGTAGACGATGAAATCGACGCCCGGAGTGAGCTCGAACCGGCGCAGGTAATACGCGACGGCGAGGCCCGCCTGGCCCGCACCGATCACCACCACCTGGGTCTCGGTCCTCGTCGTGGTCACGCGCTCATCCCATCACTCCTCGCTGTGCGCGAACTCGGGGGCGGTGGAAGTCAGCATGCTAAACTCCATGCTAGTTTTCACTGTTTCTATTCGATCCCCGGGAAGCCTTTCCTACCCGGGCTGGGACCAAAAGGGGGTCACGCATGGGGCGCGGCCGTCAAAAGGCAAAGCACACGAAGATCGCTCGTCAGTTGAAGTCGTTCAGTCCGAACGTGAACTACGACGCGCTCGAGCGTGAGCTGACCTCTCACTCCCATGATGAAGACGACCAGTACGCGAAGTGGGCCGACTACGAGCCGGAGGACGCGAACGAGTCCGACGACGAGTACGACTACGCGGACGAAGACGAGGAGACGGGCACGCCGAAGCGCGCCTAGCGCTCCGCCGCTCAGAGCCAGCCCTGCCGCGTCGCGATCGCGACGGCGTCCGAACGGTTGCGAGCGCCCGTCTTCCCGATCGCGCTCGACAGGTGGTTGCGCACCGTCCCCTCGCTGAGGTGGATCCGGCGCGCGATGTCGCCGATCGTCCCTCCCCCGCCCGCCTCCGCGAGCACCTCCGCCTCGCGAGCGGTCAGCGGCGAGGCGCCGGAGGCGAGCGACTCGGCGGCCAGCGCAGGGTCGACGACGCGTAAGCCCGAGGCCACCCGGCGGACGGCGTCCGCCAGTTGGCCGGACGGGGTGTCCTTCACCACGAAGCCGGACGCGCCCGCCTCCATCGCGCGCCGCAGGTAGCCCGGCCGCCCGAACGTCGTCACGATGAGCGACCGGCAGGCCGGCAGCGCCGAACGCAGCTGCGCGGCGGCCTGGATGCCGTCCGCGCCCGGCATCTCCACGTCGAGCAGCGCGACGTCGGCCCGGGAGGAGCGCGCGGCCTCCACGACCTCGTCGCCGCGGCCGACCTGCGCGACCACGTCGAAGTCCGGCTCCAGGTCGAGCAGCGCCGCCAGGGCGCCGCGGACCAGTGCCTGGTCGTCGGCCAGCAGCAGGCGGATGGATGCGGTCATGCGGTCCTCCGAACGGTCAGCAGCGTGCCGCCGCGCGGGCCCGGCTCGACCGCGATGCTCGCGCCCGCCTGAGCTGCCCGTGCCCGCAGGCCGGCGAGGCCGGAGCCCGGCGTCTGCGCGGGGGCGACCAACGACCCGACCGGCGCAGGCGTGCCCTGGAGTCCCGTCCCCCGCCCGTCGTCCTCGATGTCGAGCCGGTCCGGCCCGACGGTCACCCAGCAGTTCCGCGAGCCGGAGTGGCGGATGACGTTGGTCACGCCCTCGCGCAGCACCCAGCCGAACAGCTCGCGCAGGTCGGGATCGACCTCCTCGCCGTTGCGCGGGAGGTGCGCCTCGATGTCGGCCGCGGCGAGGCTCGCCTGCGCGGACGCCAGCTCGGTCGACAGGCTCATCTCGCGGTAGCCGGCCACGGCCGCACGCAGGTCGGCGAGCGCGGACCGGCTGAGCCGCTCGATGTCGGCGATCTCCTCGGTCGCGCGGGCCGGGTCCACGGGGACGAGCCGGCGCGCCAGCTCCGACTTCACGGTGACCACCGTGAGCGAGTGGCCGAGCACGTCGTGCATGTCGCGCGAGAACCGCGCCCGCTCCTCGACCACGGCGAGCCGCGCGATCTCGCCCTGGGCGTTCCTCAGCCGGCGCAGGGCGTCGATCTGGCGGGCGAACGCGCTCATCATCACGCCGATGGAGACCGTGACGAGCGCGACGAACCAGTAGTCCTCGACCGTGCCGCCGACCGTGAAGATGACGAGTTGCAGTGCGCCCAGTGCTCCGATGATCCCGAACGCCAGCGCCGTCCGCGCCACGACCATCCCGGCGACGCATGCGACGTAGACCCAGGTCCAGCACGCGACCGTGCCGAGCAGCGGGAACAGCGGCAGGGTGAGCGCGAAGTAGAGGGCGAGGCCGATCAGCCGCGTCCGCTCCCGCTCCCACCACAGCAGCGGCGGGAGGATCAGGAAGCCGACGTACACGACGACGAGCAGTCCGGTGGCGAGCAGCTTCTGTGTGAGCGGGAGGTCGGAGGTCCACAGCCCGACCAGCACCGACACCTGGTAGAGCAGGCCGATCGCCGCGCCGGGGTACCAGCGGTACGCCGAGGGATGGACGAGGCGGGCGAGCGGTCCGGCCGGCCGGACCTCCTGCACCTCGCTCGAGAACACGTTGCCCACCTTAGATCAGCCGGGACCGTCGGATCAGCCAGGGCGGTCGGATCAGCCGCGGGCCGCGTCGCGCCGGTACCGCCACACGATCAGGCCGCCGAGGGCGAGCGTCCACACCGCCAGCACGATCGCCGGGGTGATCGCGTCGCCGCTCTGCAGCGCGCCCAGTTGCCCGACCCGGTTGAGCCAGTACGACGGCACCGCCTTCGCCACATCCGCCACCCAGGCCGGGAAGAGCTGCAGCGGGACCCACAGTCCGCCCAGCACCGCCATGCCCATGAACACCGCCATGAACAGCGGCTGCGCGAACTCCGGCTTGGCCAGTTGGCCGACCAGGATGCCGAGCAGCGCGAACGGGATGACGCCGCACCAGATCCCGAGCCCGGCGAGCACCCAGCTGCCCATCGACAGGTCCGGATGGTACAGCGCGATCGAGACGGCGACGATGACCAGGATGCTGAACAGCGCGAGCGCGAGGGCTGCGACGAGCTTCGAAACCAGGTAGCCGGTGCCGCTCAGCGGGGTGATGCGCAGCTGACGGTTCCAGCCGATCGAGCGCTCGGTGACGATCTGGAACGCCTGCGACAGTGCGGCCATCATGCCGCCGTACGCGGCGACCTGGATGGTGGTGACGACGATCCACGGCAGGCGCGTGGCCGCATCCACCTGACCGGCCCCTCCGAACGTGCCGCCGAACGCGAGCAGCATGACGAGAGGGACGGCGAGGGTGAAGATCATGGACCGCATGTTCTTCAGCTGGCGGAGCGACTCGCGCCCCAGGTAGGCGATGCTCATGAGAGGGCTCCTTCGGTGTCGCGCTGCTCGGTGAGGGCGAGGAAGGCCTCGTCCATGGTGTGCGCGGTCAGTTCGATGTCGTGCAGGTCTGGATGGGCGGTCAGCAGCGCGCGCAGGGTCGCGTCGGAGTCGTCGCTGACCAGGGTGATCCGGTCGCCGTGCCGCTCCGCGCTGCGCACGCCGGGGAGCTCGAGCAGCGCTGCGCGGGCCGACGGCGTCGCCGGGGAGTCGGACGTGGCCCGGATGCGGCGGCCGGAGACGACCGCCTTCACCTCGGCCGGGGTGCCGTCGGCGACGATGCGCCCTCGGGCCATCATCACGATCCGGTCGGCGTACTCGTCGGCCTCGTCGAGGTAGTGCGTGGCGAAGACGACGGTACGGCCGGCGTCGGTGAACTCCCGCATCGACTGCCAGAACGTGCGCCGCGCCTCCACATCCATCGCGGCGGTCGGCTCGTCGAGGAAGAGCAGGTCGGGGTCGGAGACGACGGCGACCGCGAAGCGGGCGCGCTGCAGCTGGCCGCCGGAGAGCTTCGAGACCCGCTGGCGGGCGATCTCGGTGCAGCGGGCGCGCTCCAGGGCCTCGGCGACCGTGAGCGGATGCCGGTGCGCCGACGCGACCAGGGCGACCGACTCGGCCACGGTGAGGGACGGCAGCAGCGCGCCGCCCTGCAGCATCGCGCCGACGCGGCCCTCGCGGATCGCGGCGATCGGCGGGGCCCCGAAGAGTTCCGCGTCGCCGGAGGTGGGCCGTGCGAGGCCCAGGGCGAGGTCGATGGTGGTGGACTTGCCGGCGCCGTTGGGCCCGAGCAGGGCGACGACCTCGCCCGGGCGGATGGTCAGGTCGACGCCGTCGACGGCCGTGAGCGCGCCGAAGGTCTTGCGCAGGCCGGTGAGGCGGATGGCGGGTGTCGTGTTCACCTCTTCAGCGTGGCGGCGGGAGGATGCGCCTGCGCAGAGCGGTTGTCAGGATCCGGGGGTGACGTTTGTCACGGGCGCGGGCCGCGCAGCGCTGCCGCCCGCACGAGGCCGAGGATGCCGGCGATGCCGCCGCCCGTGAGCAGCACGCCGCCGAGGAGGAAGGCGAGATCCTGCCCGGCGTTCGTGAGCGTGCCCGTGCCGGTCGCGGTCGGGTCGCCGGCCGGCAGGGCGGAGGACGCGCTCGGGCCGTCTGCACCGCCGCCGACGCGGGAAGTTGCGGCCGAGGCCGCGGTCGGCCCGTTCGCGGGCACGGCGGGCAGCGTGACCGTCGCGGACGCCGTCGCGACGGCGGCGGACGAACGCTGGAGCAGCACGAAGAAGGTCGCCGCGGGCGAGCCGGCCGGTCGGACTCCCAACGGCACGCGCACGGTGGCCGAGGCCTGCCCGTCGGCGAGAGTCAGGGTGGTCGCGACGGCGGTGTAGTCCGCGCCCGCGCGGGCGGAGCCGTCGGCCGTCATCACGTCGACCGTGGCCGTGCCCTGGGCCACAGCCCGGGAGACGGTGACCAGGACGCTGCTGCTCCCGGTGACGACCGAGTCGGCGGCGACCGCGAGCGGCGAGCTCGGCGTCGCGGCTGTGGCGGTGAAGGCCGCGGTGCCGGACGATGCGAGCAGGGACGACCCCTGGGCCGGCTGGTAGGTCGCGGTCACGGTGTGCGCCCCTGCGGCGGCGACGGGGAGCTCGGCGCGTGCGACGCCGCTCGGCGACACGGGCGCAGTCAGCGGAGCGGCGCCGTCCAGCGAGAAGGCGACGGTCCCGGTGTCCGGGGCGGCGAGCAGCATGCGGGCGACCGTCGCGCAGACGGGCACCGTGCCGCCGGCGGAGACGCGGTCGGGAACGCTCAGCGTGACGGAGGTGGCCGCGGTGCAGGCGGGCGCGCCCGCGAAGGCGGCGACGCCGTCGCCGAGGCGCCAGGCGAGGTCGGGCTCGGCGGCGGCGTCCACGGTCAGCAGCCAGACGCCATGGTGCTCCCCCGGCCCGAACGAGGTCGGCTGGCCGCGGTCGGCGGCGCCGGAGGTGAGGTCGTTGCCGCCCGAGCCGGCCGGGATGGCGACGGGGGCGGAGGCGGTGGAGCGGTACCCGAGCACCACGGTGCGGGCGGTGACGGCGCCGAGTGGCGCATCCTGAACGCAGTCGACCAGCGGCACCAGGGTGCCGGCCGGCGGTGTCGCGGGCGTTGCGGCCGCGGGTGCGACGCCGAGCAGCGTCGCGATGCCCGCGAAGGTGAGCGCGCACGCCAGGCGGAGGCGGGCGTGCGGTCGGCTCACAGCGTCACTCTAGCGACGCCGGGCGCCCGCCGCCCCGCCCAGAAAGGGTGACGCGCCGAATCCGTGGGTCGCTGAGCGTCAGGCGGCGTACGCCCCCACGAGGCGGACGGCGCCGCCGTCGACGCCCTTCGCCCCCTGCTCGAAGCCCGTCAGGTCGCGTGCGGCGGTCGAGACGGTTCCCGCGCGCCAGGTCGGGATGCCGTCGGCGCTGATCGCGGCGGCCACGGCGTCCGCCGCCTCCGGGGAGACGACCGCGAACATCCCGATGCCGAGGTTCCAGGTGCCCTCGCTCGACTCCAGGCTCGTGCCGGCCAGGCCGCTCAGGATGCGGAAGACCGGGGTGGGCGACCACGTCGAGCGGTCCACTTCGACCCAGGAGCCGACCGGCAGGACGCGGGCGAGGTTCGCCGCGATGCCGCCGCCGGTCACGTGGCTGAGCGAGTGGACGGCGCCCGCGAGCGACGGCTCCTGCAGCACGCGCAGCAGGGGCGCGGTGTAGAGGCGGGTCGGCTCTAGCAGCGCCTCGCCGACGACGCCGCCGAAGTCGTCGGAGTGGTCGGTGAAGCCGATGCCGCGGGCGGCGAGGATGTGGCGCACCAGCGAGAAGCCGTTCGAGTGCAGGCCCGACGACGCGAGCGCGAGCACGACGTCCCCGTCCTTCACGCGGTCGGCGCCGAGCACTGCATCCGCCTCGACGGCGCCCACCGCGGCTCCCGCGACGTCGTAGTCGTCGGCCGCGAGGAGGCCGGGGTGCTCCGCCGTCTCGCCGCCGACCAGCGCCGTGCCGGTCTGCTGGCAGGCCCGCGCGATGCCCTCGACGATCGCTGCGATCCGCTCCGGGACGACCTTGCCGCAGGCGATGTAGTCGGTCATGAACAGCGGCCGGGCGCCCACCACGACGATGTCGTCGACGACCATGCCCACCAGGTCCTGGCCGATGGTGTCGTGCTTGTCGAGCGCCTGCGCGATGGCGACCTTGGTGCCGACGCCGTCGGTGGATGTGGCGAGCAGCGGGCGGCGGAAGTCGCGCAGGAAGGACACGTCGAACAGCCCGGCGAACCCGCCGACGCCGCCCAGGACCTCCGGGCCGTGCGTGCGGCCGACCGCGGCCTTCATCAGCTCGACGGCGCGGTCACCGGCCGCGGTGTCGACGCCGGCTGCGGCGTAGGAGGCGGAGGAGGAAGCGGTGGAGTCGGTCACGGCTCCATCGTATCGGGGGCGGCTACTCCTGGCGGCCGGGGTCGCCGTAGGAGAGCAGCGGCTCGAACTCGGCGTCCGGGCCCGGCTCGCAGCCGTCGGACGTGACGTCGGAGCCGTCGTCGGTGGGTGCCACGACCGGGCGCTCGAGCAGGTTCTTGCCGAGGTGGTGCGCGTCCGGCAGCTCGATCGGGTACTTGCCCGTGAAGCACGCTGTGCACAGGCGCTCGCGCGGCTGCTCGGTCGCGTCGATCATGCCGTCCTCGGAGAGGTAGCCGAGGCTGTCGGCGCCGATCGACTGGCGCACCTCCTCGACGCCCAGCCCGGTCGCGATCAGCTCGGCGCGGGAGGCGAAGTCGATGCCGTAGAAGCACGGCCAGGTGATGGGCGGGCTCGAGATGCGCACGTGCACCTCTGCGGCGCCGGCCTCCCGCAGCATGGACACCAGGGCGCGCTGCGTGTTGCCGCGGACGATCGAGTCGTCGACGACCACGAGGCGCTTGCCCTTGATGACCTCCTTCAGCGGGTTCAGCTTCAGCTTGATGCCGCGCTGGCGGATGGTCTGCGACGGCTGGATGAACGTACGGCCGACGTAGGAGTTCTTCACCAGGCCCTGCCCGAACGGGATGCCGGACGCCTGCGCGTACCCGATCGCCGCCGGCGTGCCCGACTCGGGGGTCGGGATGACGAGGTCGGCCTCGGCCTCGTGCTCGCGCGCCAGCTGGCGGCCCATCTCGACGCGGGCCTCGTACACGCCGCGTCCCGCGATGGTGGTGTCCGGACGGGCGAGGTAGACGTACTCGAAGACGCACCCGGCGCGCTTCTCGGTGGCGAAGCGCTGCGAGCGCAGGCCGTTCTCGTCGATGGCGATCAGCTCGCCGGGCTCGACCTCGCGCACGAAGCTCGCGCCGACGATGTCGAGCGCGGCCGTCTCGGATGCGACCACCCAGCCGCGCTCCAGGCGGCCGAGCACCAGCGGGCGGACGCCCTGCGGGTCGCGCGCGGCGTACAGGGTGTGCTCGTCCATGAAGACGAGGCAGAAGGCGCCGCGCAGCTTGGGCAGCACCTCCAGGGCGGTCGACTCGAGCGTGTGGTCGAGGTCGCCGGTGAGGAGCGCCGTGACGACCGCGGTGTCGGTCGTGTTGCCGCGGGAGAGCTCGCCGTCATGCTGCGGGTAGCGCTCGTGGACCAGCTGCATCAGCTCGGCGGTGTTGGTCAGGTTGCCGTTGTGGCCGAGGGCGACGGTGCCGCTGGCGGTCGAGCCGAGCGTCGGCTGCGCGTTCTGCCAGCTGGAGGCGCCGGTCGTCGAGTAGCGCGTGTGGCCGACGGCGATGTGGCCGGGCAGCGAGTTCAGCGCGTTCTCGTTGAAGACCTGCGAGACCAGGCCCATGTCCTTGTAGATGAGGATCTTGTCGCCGTCGCTCGTCGCGATGCCGGCCGACTCCTGCCCGCGGTGCTGCAGGGCGTAGAGGCCGAAGTAGCTGAGCTTCGCGACCTCCTCGCCCGGAGCCCAGACGCCGAAGACGCCGCAGGCGTCCTGCGGCCCCTTCTCGCCGGGAAGAAGATCGTGACTGAGAAGACCGTCGCCTCCGGCCACAGCGGACCCCTTTCAGGAATCGGGATGTTCAGCTCTGCGTGTCGCTCGGGGTGGTGCTGGTGCCGGGCTCCGGCTGCGAGCCGTCCTGCCGCGCGGGCGGCTCGGCGGTCTCGGGGATGCGCACGTCGATTCTATCCGCCTGCACGGTGCGCGCTCGACGGGCGGTGGCCCGGTCGACCAGCAGCGCGACCACGGAGCCGACCGCGACGCCGACGGCCACGCCGATCGCCAGCAGGAACCCGAAGACCGAACCGCGGTCGTACGTCGGGTTCTCCGGGAACGCGAACGTGAGGATGAGCGCCACGATCGCGAAGAGGACGGCCCCGGTGATCATGAAGCGGAAGTAGCGCGGAGAGCGCCGCACCCGCACCTCGGCGGGGGTGACCGTCTCCTCCGCGCGCGGGTCGTCCTCTTCTGCGCGCGGCGGTTCCGGAGTGTCGCTCATGCCTCTATTCTCCCAGACCGAACCTGAGTGGCAGACCGGCGGCGGGTCAGTAGCGCAGAGGCACCAGCCCGTCGAGCGACGCGCGCTGGCCCGACGCGTGGATGCTCCCGGAGGCGACCCCCTCGTCCCATGTCAGCGCACCCGACGCCAGGGCGAGGAACGTCGCGGCGTCGGTCTCGATGACGTTCGGCGGCGTCCCGCGCGTGTGCCGGGGACCGGGGATGCACTGCACGGCGCCGAACGGCGGCACGCGCACCTCGACGGTGTTGCCGGGGGCGCGCTCCGCCAGCAGCTGGAGGAGGTAGCGCACGGCGGTCGCGGTGGTGTTCCTGTCGGCTCCGCCCGCGACGGCGGCGCGCACGGCGGGCCCCCCGACCTCGTCCGCGATCTTCGCTCTCGCCATGTGGACCATCCTTCCACGCGCGAGTTCTCTACCATGGGGGTCGTGAAGATCCTCATCCTCGGTTCCGGTGCCCGTGAGCACGCCATCATCACCGCGCTGCTGGCCGAGGAGGAGCAGCACGACATCGTCGCGGCGCCCGGCAACGCCGGCATCGCGCAGGACGTGCGCGTGGAGGCGGGGCTCGACCCGCTCGACGGCCAGGCGGTCACCGAGTACGCGATCGAGAACGGCATCGAGCTTGTCGTGATCGGCCCGGAGGCCCCGCTGGTCGCCGGCGTCGCCGACCCGCTGCGCACGCGCGGCATCCCGGTCTTCGGTCCGGGCAAGGCGGCGGCGCAGCTGGAGGGCTCGAAGGCGTTCGCGAAGCGGATCATGGATGCCGCCGGCGTCCCCACGGGCCGTGCGGTGCGAGCGGAGACGCTGGCGGAGGCGGAGCGCGCGCTCGACGAGTTCGGCGCCCCGTACGTGGTCAAGGCCGACGGGCTGGCCGCCGGGAAGGGCGTGCTGGTCACCGAGGAGCGCGCCGCGGCGGTGGAGCACGCGACGCACTGGCTGCGGCACGGCGGCGTGCTGGTCGAGGAGTTCCTCGACGGCCAGGAGGTGTCGCTGTTCCTGGTCAGCGACGGGCACGACGTCCTCCCGCTCTCGCCCGCGCAAGACTACAAGCGGCTGCTCGACGGCGACGCCGGGCCCAACACCGGCGGGATGGGCGCCTACTCGCCGCTCCCCTGGCTGCCCGACACGTTCGTCGACGAGGTGATCGAGACCATCGCGCTGCCCACGGTCCGCACCCTGGCCAAGGAGCAGACGCCGTTCATCGGGCTGCTCTACTGCGGCCTCATCGTCACCGACCGCGGCATCCGCGTGATCGAGTTCAACGCGCGCTTCGGCGACCCGGAGACGCAGGTCGTCCTCCCGCGCCTGGTCACGCCGCTGTCGTCGCTGCTCTATGCGGCGGCGACCGGAGGGCTCGGCGGGATGCCGCGTCCGGAGTTCGCACTCGACACCGCGGTCACTGTGGTGCTGGCCAGCGAGGGCTACCCGGAGGCGCCGATCACCGGTCGGCCGATCACGGGCCTCGCCGAAGCGGCCGGCGTTCCGGAGGTCACGATCGCGCACGCCGCGACCGCGCGCGACGAGAGCGGCGCGCTCATCGCGACCGGCGGCCGCGTCCTGTCGGTCGTGGCCCGCGGCACCAGCTTCGCCGAGGCGCGTGCGCGCGCCTACGAGGCGCTGCACCACATCCACCTCGAGGGCGCGCACTACCGCACCGACATCGCCGCCCGCGTCTCCTGAGCCCTCTCCCGACGCCAACAGCTCCTGAGTTCTTCGAGCGAAACGCCGTGCGCGGCTCGAAGAACTCAGGAGCTGTTGGCGTGGAGGTCAGCCGAGGAGGCGGGTGAGGTACGGGTTGCGGAAGCGCCCGGCGGGGTCGAAGCGCTCGGCGAGCGCCGCGAAGTCGGCCAGGCGAGGGTAGAGGGTCGGGACCACACGGTCGCGGTCGACGAAGAGCTTGCCCCAGTGCGGCCGCGCGCCGAGCGGGAGGAGCTCGGCCTCCAGCTGCGGGAGCACCGCCTCCACGCCCTCCTGGTCGCGCACCCAGGTGAAGTGGAGGCCGACCACGTCGGTCTCGTACGCGCTCGACAGCCACAGCTCGTCCGCGGCCACGGTCCGGATCTCGGAGATCTGCAGCAGCGGCGCAACGACCGGCGCCAGCCGGCGCACCGCCTCGATCGCCTCCACCGCCCGCGGCCGCGGCACGAGGTACTCGGACTGGATCTCCTCGCCGTTCGACGGGGTGAACGCGAACCGGAAGTGCGCCAGACGCTCGCTCCACGGTCCGACGACACCCAGCTGCTCCGTGGTGTTGCGCACGTCCATGGTCGGGATCATGTGGCGCGGCTCGGTCAGGGCCGGCGCGCCGAAGAAGTCGTCGCCGATGAGGAGCTCGACGCCGTCGAGCTCCTTCAGCCAGGCGAGGGAGACGGCGGGCTCGTCCCAGGTCGTGAAAAGGCTCACGCTGTACGCGGCGGACGTGACCTCGTCGAAGCGGCCGAGGACGGCCTCCCACGGCACACCGCCGAACAACCGCTGCCGTGCGTCGTAGGTGGGCCGGATGTCGAGGGTCACCTCGGTCACGACGCCGAGCGCGCCGAGGCCGACCACCGCGCCGTCGAAGCCCTCGTCGCCGCGGCGCAGGTCGACCAGCTCGCCCGTACCGTCCAGGATGCGGAGGCCGGAGACCGCGGTCGCCAGGTTGCCGTTGCGGTCGCCCGACCCGTGCGTTGCCGTGGCGATCGCTCCGGCGACCGAGATGTGCGGGAGGGAGGCGAGGTTGTGCAGGGCCCAGCCGGCCTCCTGCAGCCCCTGGGCGAGGTCGCCGTAACGGACGCCGCCGCCGACGGTCACCGTGCGCGCGGTCTCGTCAATGCGGATCCCACCGGGCAGGTCGGCCGTGCTGACGAGCAGCCCCGGCGTGTCCGCCAGGTCGTTGAACGAGTGCCGGCTGCCGAGCGCGCGCACCGCGGGGGCGCCGAGGACGAGATCGCGCAGCTCCTCCACCGACCGCGGCCTTGCGAGGGACGCCGCCCGGTACTCGTAGTTGCCCGCCCAGTTCTTCTCCGCCATCGGTCCTCCTCGATCCGCCCGGGAAACGGCGATCCGCCTCCTGTCGACTCGTCCCAGTCTAGGGAGGAGGCGGGTGCGGCACGGGCTGTCCGGAGCGGCCGAAAGAGTGCGTAGCCAGGCCGACCGGGCCCGCAGTATGGTGCCCGTGAACAGCGGGGTGGGCCGCGGGAAAGGGGCTGAGATGGCCGAATTCGAGTACGGTCCGGCGGAGTTCATGGTCGCGCAGTTCGACACGGACAGACCGTCGGCAGGGGTCGTCGATGCGATCCTCGAACTGGTCGACAGCGGCACGGTCCGCCTGCTCGACCTGGTCTTCATCGAGCGGCACGCCGACGGCGGTGTCGACATCATCGAGCTGGATGAGATGGACGGCGACATCGGGCTGACCGACATCACCCTCGACGCGAGCGGCATCGCCGGCGACGAGGATGTGCAGGAGATCGCCGAACTGCTCCAGCCGGGCTCGACGGGCGCGATCCTCGTGATCGAGCACCTGTGGGCGAAGGAGCTGGCGAGCCGCTTCTTCGAGTCGGGCGGAGTCGTGCTGCACAGCGAGCGCATCCCGGCGCCCGTGCTGAACGCGGTCGCCGCGGAGGCGTACGACGAGCTCGAGACTGACGAGCTCGAGACCACGGAGAGCTGAGGAGGAGACCATGCCGTTGAGACGGATCGGACGCCCGGGATTGATCGGGATGGCGGCGCGCACAGCGGTCGTCGCGGGAACGGCCTCGGCCGTGGCCGGTGGTGTGCAGCACCACCAGCAGCAGAAGTACCAGGCGCAGGCCGACCAGCAGGCCGCCGAGCAGCAGCAGGCGTACGAGCAGCAGCAGGCCGCTTACCAGCAGCAGCAGTACGAGCAGCAACAGCAGCAGGCGCAGATGCAGCAGATGGCCCAGGAGGCCGCGGCGCAGCAGCTCGCCGCGCAGCAGCAGGCCGCGCCGGCGGCAGGCGGCGGCGACGACATGATGGCCCAGCTGCAGCAGCTCGCCACCCTGCACACGCAGGGCGTGCTCACCGACGACGAGTTCGCCGCCGCCAAGGCGAAGCTGCTCGGCTGACGCATGCGGCGCCCGCGCGCCCGACGGGCCCCTGCCCGGCGGGCGCCGCTCTGCGCCCCGGCCGCGCCCGGTCGCACCGTACGATGGTCGGGTGAGCGAACTTCCGGGATGGGTCCACGTCTACTCGGGCAAGGTGCGCGACCTGTATGTGCCCGAGGGCGCGACAGGCCTCGCCGACACCGACAGCGTCCTGGTCGTCGCCAGCGACCGGGTGAGCGCGTTCGACCACGTGCTGGAGCCGGGCATCCCGGGCAAGGGCGAGCTGCTGACCACGCTGAGCCTGTGGTGGTTCGACCAGCTCGACGACATCCCGAACCACCTCGTCCCCGACCACGTGCTGGACGGCGAGCGGGTCGTCGAGCGCATCCCTGCCGAGGTCGCGGGCCGCTCGATGCTGGTGAAGCCGCTCGACATGTTCCCCATCGAGTGCGTCGTGCGTGGGTACCTGACCGGCAGCGGCTGGGCGGAGTACCGGGCATCGCAGAGCGTGTGCGGCATCCCGCTGCCCGCCGGCCTGCAGAACGGCGACCGCCTCCCCGAGCCGATCTACACGCCCGCGTGGAAGGCCCCGCTCGGCGAGCACGACGAGAACATCAGCTTCGAGCGCACGGTCGAGCTGGTCGGGCCGGACATCGCCGAGGAGCTGCGCCGCCTCTCGCTGCACGTCTACGAGCGCGGCGCCGCCATCGCCGAGCAGCGCGGCGTCATCATCGCGGACACGAAGTTCGAGTTCGGCGCCGACCGCACCACGGGCGAGATCACCCTCGCCGACGAGGTGCTGACCAGCGACTCCAGCCGGTACTGGGACGCCGCCGCCTACGCCGCGGGCACCACTCCCGAGGAGCGCATGGCGAGCTTCGACAAGCAGATCGTCCGCGACTGGCTCGCCGCGAACTGGGACAAGACCGGCACCCCGCCGCAGCTGCCCGCGGAGGTCGTGGAGCGGACCGCCGCCCGCTACCGCGAACTCCTGGAGCGCCTGACCGGGGACTGATCCGGGCGCGAGCCGGGCGCGGCCGTCCGCATGCCGCACAGCGCATACCGGGCGGTATAGCGTCACGTCATGGCCGCCGAATCCGACACCGCGCCCGTCCCTATTCCCGCCACCGCCGCGATCGCCGACGCCGCCGTGCGACTCGGGATCGCCGTGCAGACCGCTCCCGTGAGCCTGGTCGCGCTGCTCCCGGGCCGCCCGTTCGCCGGACCCGCCGCCCCGGTCACGCACCTCGGCAGCGTGGACGTGCTGCTGGAGACGATCGACGACGCCCCGCCCGGCGCGGTGCTCGTCGTCGATAACGGCGGCCGCGACGACGAGGCGTGCGTCGGCGACCTCATGCTGCTGGAGGCGCGCGAGGCCGGGATGGCCGGCGCCGTCATCTGGGGCCGGCACCGCGACACGGCACAGCTGCGCGAGATCGGGCTGCCCGTGTTCAGCCGCGGGGCGCACCCGTTCGGCCCGCGACGGGTGCCGCCGGCCGGCACGGCGATGCGGTCCGCCTTCCTCGACGGGGTGACCGTGACCGCGGAGCACTGGGTGGTCGGGGACGACGACGGAGTGCTCGTGCTGGCCGCGGGCGACCGCGAGCAGCTGTTCGCGGAGGCCCTGCGCATCCAGACGGTGGAGGGTGCGCAGGCCGAGCGCATGCGCGGGGGTTCGTCCCTGCGCGACCAGCTCGACTTCGCCCGCTACCGCAGCCGTCAGGCCGAGGACCCGTCGCTCACTCTGCGCCGCTACCTCGCCGAGACCGGCGGCGCGATCGAGACGTGAAATAGTCCCGGTCGGGCGGATGTTCTCATCCATATGTCCGAACTCCTGCCCGCCGACTCCGCCATGGGCGCCGTCACCCTCCGCGTCGCCGACCTCGACGCCATGACCCGCTACTACCGCGACGCCGTCACGCTCAGCGTGCTCGCGGCGGAAGGCGACCGGGTCATCCTGGGCCGCGGCGCGACGCCGGCGGTGATCCTGGTGCACGCGCCGGAGCTGCGGCACGCGTCGCCCGGCGAGGCGGGGCTCTTCCACACCGCGATCCTGTTCGACACGCAGGAGGCGCTGGCGGCCGCGGTGTACTCGGTCGCCAGGCGGGCACCCGGCACCTTCACCGGAAGCGCCGACCACCTGGTGAGCACCGCGTTCTACTTCACCGACCCGGAGGGAAACGGCGTCGAGCTGTACTGGGACCGCGACCGCAGCCAGTGGAGCTGGACGCACGGCCAGGTCGAGATGGCGACGCTCTACCTCGACCCCAACGGCTTCCTCGAGGAGCACCTCACCGAGCGTGCTCTCGCCCTGGCCGAGCAGGACGGCGCCACCCCGTTCGGCGACGCCGGCGTCGGCCACGTGCACCTCTCGGTGGGCGACGTCGAGTCGGCCCGCGCCTTCTACGTCGACCGGCTCGGCTTCGAGACGACGGCCGCGCTCGGCGGCAGCGCCCTGTTCGTGAGCGCGGGCGGCTACCACCACCACATGGCGATGAACACGTGGAACAGCCGCGGCGCGGGGCGCAGGCAGCTGGCGCTCGGGCTCGGCGAGGTGGAGATCCGGGTGCCGTCTTCGGACGACGTCGGCGAGCTGAGCGAGCGGATGAGGCACTACGGCATCGCCGCGCGGGACGACGGGAGTTCGGTCACGTTCGACGATCCGTGGGCGAACGCGGTCCGGGTCGTCTCGGAAACGGGAGTATCAGCGGCCTGAGACGCGAAGGCCTGAGAAGGGAAGGAGGTCGCAGCCGGTTCGGCTGCGACCTCCTTCTCTCGTGAGCGGTCAGTCCGCGACGGGGGCGGCGTGGACGCCGTGCGGCGGCTCCTCGCCCGGGGCCGCGTCGGTCGCGGGCGCGACGTCGGCGGCGTGCGAGCCGTGCGCGACGGCGTCCACCGGCACCGGGGCGGCGTGCGCGCCGTGCGTCGGCTCGGCTGCGCCGGCTGCGGCATCCGCCGGCGCACCGGCACCGGCGGGCTTCGCCCACGCCGGCGGCTTCGGCCGCTCCCACCACACCACGACGAGGGCGCCGAGGAAGGCGACCGCGGCGGGCAGCAGCAGCGCCTCCGACATCGCCTGGGTGAAGCCGGCGTGCAGGATCTGCGGCAGCTCGGTTCCCGCCGCGGCCTCGCTGGCGTTGGCCGCGCCGCCCGGCACCTTCGGCAGATCGACGGCGAGGCGGCCCGAGATGAGCGCCGCGATGGAGGCGCTGCCCAGCACCGCGCCGATCTGGCGAGTGGTGTTGAACACGCCGGAGCCGGCTCCCGCCTGGCTGATCGGCAGGTTGCGGGTCGCGGTGGTGGAGATCGGTCCCCACACGCCCGACATCGCGATGCCGAGGAGCGCGCTCGGGATGAGCAGCAGGAAGATGTTCACATCCGGCGACAGCATCCGGGAGTAGAGGAACAGCGCGAAGGCGAACAGCACCAGCGCCGGGGTGGCGATGTTGCGCGGGTTCACCCGGTCGATCAGGCGGCCGACGAACGGCGCGAGCACGCCGGAGAGGACCGCCGTGGGGGCGAGCATCAGCGCGGACTCGGTCGGGGTCAGGCCGCGCACGGTCTGGAAGTAGAACACCAGCGGCAGCGCCATGCACGTGACGGCGAAGCCGACCGTGGTGATCGCGCCGTTCGACAGCGAGAAGTTGCGGTCGCGGAACAGCGGCAGCGGGAGCAGCGGCTCCTTCTTGTTGAACGCCTGCCAGACGACGAAGGCGGCGAGTACGACGATGCCGGCGATGATGAGCCCCCACACCGAGATCGGGCCCCAGATGGTGCCCCAGTCGTAGGTGCTGCCCTCCTGGATGCCGAACACCAGCAGGAACATGCCGACGGCCGAGAGGACCACACCGAGGACGTCGAAGCTGTGCGTGTGCGTCGGCAGTTTCGGCACCAGGCGCATCGCCAGGATGAACGCCACGATGCCGACGGGGACGTTGATGAAGAAGATCCACTCCCATCCCAGGCTGTCGACGAGCACGCCGCCGAGCAGCGGGCCGACCAGCGTGGCGACACCGGCGACGGCGCCCCAAAGGCCCATGGCCGCGCCGCGGCGCTCCGGCGGGAAGATGCGGGTGATGACGGCCATCGTCTGCGGCGTCATCAGCGCGGCGCCGAGACCCTGCACGACGCGGGCGGCGATCAGGATGCCGATGTGGCCGGCGAAACCGCACCAGGCGGAGGCCGCTGTGAAGATGACGAGGCCGATCAGGTAGAGGTTCTTCGGGCCGAACCGGTCGCCGAGCCTCCCGGTGATGAGCAGCGGGACGGCGTAGGCGAGCAGGTAGGCGCTCGTGACCCAGATGACGGAGTTGTAGTCGGTGCCGAGGTTCAGGCCTTTCATGATCGAGGGGTTCGCGACCGACACGATGGTCGTGTCGATCAGGATCATGAAGAACCCGATGACCAGGGCCCAGAGGGCCGGCCAGGGCTTCAGTTGACGTTCCATGGTTCTTCTCTCAGTGCTCGTCCTCGGACCAGGACACTACGCCCGATTCGAGGTCTGCGATCAGGGATTCCAGCACATCCGCGTCCGCCGTGGCGAGCGCCCGCTGGTAGCGGACGTCGATCCAGTACTTGGCGGGGACGCCGCGCTGGGTGAGGTGCTCGACGGCGTCATCCAGGACCGCCGTGTCGGCCCGGATGAGTGAGACCCGCTTGCGCAGCAGGGCGACGACGGTCTCCAGCGGGAGGTTGTGCGACTCGCCGAGGCCGAGCGGGAACTCGGGGTACTCGTTGACGGGAGTGCCGATGATCTCGGTGATCCGCTCACCGAGGGACCGCGTGCCCTCGTCCGTGATCTCGTAGGTGGTGCGCTCGGGGCGGTTGCCCTCGCGCTCTGTGCCGGTCGCCCGGACGAGGCCGTGGGCCTCCAGCCGATCGACCGTGTGATAGAGCGAGCCGGGGCGCACCTTGACCAGCCGGTCCTCCGAACGCTGCATGAGCGTCTGGTACATCTCGTACGGATGCGACGGACGCTCGGCCAGCAGCGCGAGCGCGGCGACGGCGAGGGGGGTGAGGGTGCGTGGTTCGGCCATCTCGACTTCCAGTTCGATTATTCCAAGAGGAATATACGGCACGGAACAGTGAACGGTCAAGGGCGGTAGCGTGACATCCAACCGACAGGAAGGAACGCCGATGCTGCTCTCACTCCCCGGGGACCGCGCGCCGCGCGTTGCGGACGACGCCTGGGTTGCGCCGAACGCGACCGTCGTCGGCGACGTCACGCTCGCACCGGGCGCGAGCGTCTGGTACGGCGCGGTCGTGCGGGCCGACAACGCGCCCATCGCCATCGGGCGCGACTCCAACCTCCAGGACAACGTGTCCGCCCACGTCGATCCGGCGTTCCCGCTGACGGTCGGCGAGCGGGTGTCGGTCGGTCACAACGCGGTGCTGCACGGCTGCACGATCGAGGACGACGTGCTCATCGGGATGAGCGCGACGATCCTCAACGGAGCCCGCATCGGCACGGGTTCACTGGTGGCCGCCGGCGCCGTTGTGACGCAGGGGGCCGACATCCCGCCGCGCTCGCTCGTCGCCGGGGTTCCGGCGAAGGTGCGCCGCGAGCTCACCGACGACGAGCTGCGCGGCATCGCCGAGAACGCCGCCGTCTACCTCGACAAGGTGACCCAGCACCGCCAGGCCACCCCCCTGGGCTGAGCTGCGGCTCGTCGAGTTGCACGTCGTGGTCGCTATTCGACGGGGATAGCCGCCACGACGTGCAACTCGTCGCCGGGTCAGGGGCGCGGCGGGCTCAGGATTCGAGCATCGCCCGGTTGAGGGATAGCAGCTGGTCGGTGAACATCCGCGCGCCGCCCTGGGCCGGGTGCCGGATCGCCGGCGCCTCGATGCCGGCCTCGGCGAGCGCGCCCTGCGCCTTGCGGCCGACGGCGACGACGGCCTCAATGCCGAGCGCCTCGATGAGCTCCAGAGCGACAGGGCCGCCCGCGCGCACCTCGGAGGAGCGCGGCGTGCGGTTCGTCTGCGGCTTCCCTGCCACGAAGGGGTGGTGCGGGTAGACCGGCCACGACAGCGGGAGCGGGCCCTGCCACTGCGCCATGGTCTGCCAGAAGACCCGGCTCGACGCCTCCCACGGCGCCTGCGGGTCCGCAGGCAGCTCGAGCCCCGGGAGCACCCCGGCCTCCACCTCGCGCACGGACGTGAACGGCACGCCGGTGACCGTCATCCCGCGCCAGCCGGGAGCCTCGCCGAGAAGCAAGACGGGCGCGTGCGGCAACTCCAGATAGCGCCGGAGGTTGCGCTCCCGCAGCCGCCCGAGCTCGTCGTCGCCGTACAGCAGCTCGGCGTCCGCGGGCTCCGGCACGGCCCGGATGAGGTCGAAGAAGCGGTCGAACACCACCCCAGGCTACGGCCGCACCGCCACCCGCGGGTGCGTCGTCGCGGCGAGCGCCCGATCCACCTCGGCCAGTGGGAAGGTCTCCCCCACCTGCTCGGCGAACGGGTAGCGCTGCCACGTCTCGGCGAGGAAGCGCACCGCCTGCTCAAGGTGACGCGGCGCGTAGTTGTGGACGCCGCGGATCGTGAGCAGGCGCCGCACGAGCTGCTCCGGCACGATCCCGAGCTCCGGACCGGGACACACCGACCCGACGAGCACGAGCACCCCGCCGACGTCGACCGCACCGAGCAGGGAGCGGACGGCGGACGGGTTGCCGGAGAGCTCCAGCGCGATCGTCGGCGCCGGCGCCCGGCCTCCCGCTTTCGCCAGCACGGAGGCGAGACCGGAGGGCGAGCCGGCGGCGGCGCGCGGGTCGGCCACGCCGACCGCGCCGAAGGCGAGCGCCGCCTCCCTGCGCTCGGGCAGCGGCTCGCTCACGACGACGCGGGCGCCGGCCTCCGTCGCCATCGCGGTGGCGGTGAGGCCGAGCATCCCGGCGCCGGCGACGAGCACGAGCGCGCCTTCCAGGGGGACGATGGCGGAGGCGGCCTCGAGGGCGGCGGCGACGGTCGCCGTCGAGCAGGAGGCCGGGGCGAGCACCTCGGCCGGCATGTCATCCGGGACGCGCACGAGCGGCGTCCCGTCGAGGATGTGGGTGTGCGTCGCGAACCCGCCGGACAGCTCCCAGCCGCGCCGCATCCGCTCGTGGCCGTACTTCTGCAGTCCGACGCACTTCTGCGGCAGGCCGCGCCGGCAGCGGGCGCAGCGTCCGCACGGCACGGCGACCGACCAGACGACGCGCTCGCCCAGCGAGACGCGGTGCCCGTCGGTCGTCTTCGCGCCGCCGCGGCCGAGGGCGACGACGCGGCCGACCTGCTCGTGGCCGAGCACCAGCGGGGCCTGCGCCTGCCGGTGGCCCAGCACGGTGTGCACGTCGGAGCCGCACACCGTCGCGAGCTCCACCTCCACCAGCACGTCCCCCGGCGCCAGGCGCACGCCGGGCACGGCGACCGCCTCATGGGCGTGCCCATCCCCCGGCCACACCATGGCCGTGGCGGACGGATACACGCTGACCCCCATCCCCAGGCGCGCCGGCGGCTCCACGACGCGCGGGGTCACCGCCTTGACCGTCACCGGGAGCCGAGCCCGGCGAGGTCGTGGTAGCCGAGGAGCTCGGGGAGGTCGGCGACGCTGGGCAGCACGGCGTCCGCGCCCGCGTCGAGCAGTGTGCGCTCGTCGTGCGCACCGGTGAGCACGCCGACGACGAGCCCGGCGCCCGCGGCGATGCCCGACGCGATGTCGGCCGGGGTGTCGCCGACGACGACCATCCCCTCGACGCTGGAGGCGCGGGTGCGCAGCAGGGCCGTCAGGGGCAGGTCGGGGAACGGGCGGGCGCGGCCGCCGTCGTCCGCGCTCAGCGTCACGTCGGCGAGGTCGCGCCAGCCCACGGCGTCGAGCACCGCGTCCTGGGCGGCCTGCGAGAGGCCGGTCACGAGGGCGACCTTGACGCCGGTGGCGCGGAGGAGACGGATGACGTCCTCGGCGCCCGGGACCGCGGCGAGCCCGCCGACGGCGGCGAGGTCGGCGTACGCGGACGAGAACACGGCGGCGGCGTGCTGCGCCTGGTCGTCGTCGCCCGTCAGAGTGCGGAACACCGCGAGAGGTGACCGCACGACGGCCTGACGCGCGAAGTCCAGGGCGTCCTGCCGGTCGGGCGCGGCCGGGGCGATGCCGGCGGCGTCGGCCGCGCGCTCGAAGGCCCGCTCCACCAGCCCGTCGTCCAGAAGGGTCGTTCCCGCGAGGGAGAGCACGACGAGCTCGAGGTCGGCGAGGTCGTCGTCCCGCCCGTCGTCGCCGCGGTCCTCCGCCCGCACGGCGGCGTCGTCGTCGAGGCCGTCGTCGAAGGCGTCCCAGTCCTCGTCGTCGGCGACGCCGGTCCCGAAGCCGGTCTTCTCGACGGTCAGGTCGTCGAACTCGCTGGTGATGCGGCCGTCAGGGGTCATGGTGGTGCCTTTCGTGCGGTGCGGCTAGCGGGCGCGGGCGGCAGAGCCCGCGGAGGTGAGGGAGCCGAGCGCGCCGGCGAACAGCTCGTCGACGACGCGGTCGGCGAGGCCGAGCCCGGTGGTCATGCCGATGCCGGCCGTCACCGAGACCACGCGGACGGCAGGGGCGGGCGAGGCGACGAGGAACTCGTCGGGCGCCGACGCGTACACGCCCTGCCAGCGCTCCCGGACGCGCAGCTCGGCGGTGCCGAACAGCTCACGCGCCTGCTCCAGCAGCAGCTCGAAAGCCCCCTCGAGCTGGAACGGCGATACGTCCTCGCTGCGGTGCTGCGTGCCCCCGGCGATCAGGGCGCCGTCGGCCCGCTGCGCGTACAGGTGATCTCCGTCGAGCGCGGCCAGCGCCGGCTGCTCGGCGGCGAGCCGGTCGCGCAGGGCGGAGGCGCTCGGCGTGCGGGCGAAGCCGGGGGAGCGGAGGAGCGACCAGCCGGTGAGCACGGGCGAGTCGAGCGGGCGGTCGAGGTCGGCCTCCAGCAGCAGCATGTCGACCGCGCAGCGCTGGATGCCGTGATCGTCGGCGAGGCCCGGGAACAGCTGGTCGAGGTCGTGATCGACGGCGACGACCACGGCGTCTCCAGCGAGCCGGCCGCGGGTGGTGTGGACGCGTCCCGTCTCCACGCCGACCGCCGCGGTCTGCCAGAAGAAGTCCACGCCGTGCGCATCGAGCCAGCGGGCGATCGCCGCGGCAGCCTCGCGCGGGTCCACCTGGAGGTCGGCGGGGAGGAAGGCGCCGCCGAGCGCGACGCCGTCGGCGACCGGCACCCGGTCGCGCACCTCGGCAGGCGTCAGGATGCGGGCGTCCTGCCCGCCGCGCCGCTCCCGGAACTCCTCGAGCACGGCCAGCTCGTCCTCCGCCCGGGCGACGACCACGGTGCCGGACTCCCGCAGCCAGAAGCCGGCCTCCGGCGCGAGCGTCAGCCACAGCTCGCGCGCGAGTTCCGCATACGCGCGGGCCTCGCCCTCCTGCCCGGTCACGCAGAGGTGCCCGGAATTTCGGACCGACGCCCCGGTGATCCCGGATGCGCGGTCCACCACGGCGACGGTCAGCCCACGGCGGAGGGCGGCCACGGCGTGCCCGAGACCGACGATGCCCGCGCCGACCACGACGAGGTCGTAGTGCCTGCCCATCCCGAGCCCCTCTCTCCGCTCCCTGCGACGCCGCAGCCGGCGCGCGCCTTCCGCGTCCACGCGGCCAGGGGCTGCCCGGGCGCACCGCCCGACCGGGGTCGACGGGCTCCGACGAGCACGCTACGCATCGCGCCCAACCCCCTGGTTACGCGCGGGTGAACGTTCGTCCAGCGACGGGTGTTGCACTTTTCGGGCGGTCGGCGCAGGATTGCAGCATGGTTGATGGCGACAACACCCGCGAGTTCGACCCCGACATCGTCACGGACTTCCGCGAGCGCATGTCGTACGGCTCCTATCTGGACCTCGGGACGCTGCTCAGCGCCCAGCGACCGGTGAGCCGTCCGCCGCATCACGACGAGCTGCTGTTCATCATCCAGCACCAGACCACCGAGCTCTGGCTGAAGCTCGTGCTGCACGAGCTGGAGTCGGCCCGCGACCTGCTGCGCGCGGACGACCTCTCGCCCGCCCTCAAACGCATCGCCCGCGTGAAGCACATCCAGCGCACCCTGACCGAGCAGTGGTCGGTGCTGGCGACGCTGACGCCCACCGAGTACGCGGAGTTCCGTGGGTTCCTCGGCAACTCGTCGGGCTTCCAGTCGTACCAGTACCGCGCGGTCGAGTTCGTGCTCGGCAACAAGAACCGCCGCATGCTGAGCGTCTTCGAGAGCGACCCCGCCGCTCACGCCCTGCTGGCCGAGCTGCTGGAGGCGCCCAGCATCTACGACGAGTTCCTGCGGTACCTCGCCCGCGCCGGCTTCGCGGTGCCGCCTGCGCTGCTGGAGCGGGACGTCACCCAGGCGCACGTCTTCGCCCCGGAGCTCGTCCCCGTCTTCCGCGAGATCTACGAGCACGCCGCGGACCACTGGCGCGAGTACGAGGCCTGCGAGGAGTTCGTCGACCTGGAGGACAACTTCCAGCTCTGGCGCTTCCGCCACCTGAAGACCGTTCAGCGCACGATCGGCATGAAGACCGGCACCGGCGGATCGACCGGGGCCGGCTTCCTGCAGAAAGCACTCGAGTTGACGTTCTTCCCCGAGCTGTACGCCGTGCGCACCGAGATCGGGACGCCCGCATGAGCGCGCCGGAGCCCGGCGCCGACACCTACGTCACGGTCGACGCCGTCTGGACCGGCCACCGCTTCCTCGGCGAGACCACCTTCCGCTGCGACGGCGAGCGCCTGCATCCGCTCGGCGACGACGACCCGGTCCCCGCGCGGGCGAACACGGACGGCCGCCACCTGCGCATCGACGGCACGCTGTTCCCGCGCCTGACCGACCACCACGTCCATCTCGGCCTGACCGACCAGCACGCGGTCTTCGCGGGCGGCGTCACGCACGCGATCGACCTCGGCTGGGTGCCGGCTGTGGCCGCGGGCTGGCTGACGGACGACCTCACCCGGCCCTCCGTCGCGATCGTCGGCTCGCTCCTCACCTGCAGGGGCGGCTACCCGGTCAACGCCGGGTGGGGGCCGCCGGGCTCCTCGACGGAGGTCGGCGGGGAGCGGGAGGCGCGGCTGGCGGTGCGGGCGAATGTCATGCTGGGAGCCTCCCGCATCAAGGTCACCCTCAACACCGAGGACGGTGAAACTGTGGATGACCGCGTCCTCCTCGGAATTGTGAGGGAGTCGCACGCCCAGGGCGTCCCGGTGACCGTTCACGTGCAGGGCGAGGGTCAGACCGCGCGCGCGATCGCGGCCGGCGCCGATCAGCTCGCGCACACACCGTTCACCGAGCGCGTCGACGACGACCTGATCGCCGAGTGCGTGCGCCGCGGCGTCACCTGGGTGAGCACGCTCGACATCCACGGCTGGGGCGAGCCGACCGAGCAGCACGGCATCGCCTCCGACAACCTCGGCCGGTTCGCGCGCGCGGGCGGCCATGTGCTCTACGGCACCGACCTCGGCAACGGCCCGCTCGCCGTCGGCGTCAACGCCCGGGAGCTGCGCGGGATGCTCGACGCCGGCGTTCCGGAGCACGCGCTGCTCCGCTCCATCGCCGGGCTGCGGCGCCCCGACGACGGCACTCCGCCGACCATCGGGGCCCGCCTGGCGCACATCCCGTCCGCGCCGCCGTCCGACCCGGACGCCCTGCCCGAGTGGCTGGCGACCGCCCGCGGCCTGACGGTCGCAGTTCTCGTCGCCGAGGCAGCACGTCCATGACCCGTCCGACCACCACCACCGGAGCACGAGCATGACCGACTTCGACCCCGCCCCGCCCGCCTCCCTCTCCCCCGACCCGCTCACCGCAGCGCGGGCGCTCGACGCGGCGGACCCGCTCGCCGCCTACCGCCGCCGCTTCGCCGGGATCGACGACGGCAGCAGCTCGGTCGTCGCCTACTTCGACGGCAACTCGCTCGGGCGCCCGACCCGCGCGAGCATCGAGCGCATCCACGACTTCCTGCTGAACGGCTGGGGCGGCCGCCTCATCCGCGGCTGGGACGAGGAGTGGATGGAGCTGCCCTTCACGATCGGCGACGACCTCGGCCGCGTCGCGCTCGGCGCGGCAGCCGGGCAGACGTTCGTCGGCGATTCGACGACCGTCCTGCTCTACAAGCTGGCGCGCGCGGCGGTCGACAGCCTCCCGGAGCGCAGCGAGATCGTGCTCGACACCGACAACTTCCCGACCGACCGCTACCTGCTCGACGGCATCGCGCGCGAGCGCGGACTGCGCCTGGTCTGGATCGAGGCGGACACCGAGGCCGGGGTCACCCCCGAGCAGGTCACCGCCGCGGTCGGCCCGCAGACTGCCCTGGTGGTGCTGAGCCACGTCGCCTACCGGTCCGGGTTCCTCGCCGATCTCGCAACGATCACCCGCATCGTCCACGACGCCGGCGCGCTCGTGCTGTGGGACCTCTGCCACTCCGCGGGCTCTGTGCCGGTCGAGCTGGACGCGGCCGAGGTCGACCTCGCCGTCGGCTGCACCTACAAGTACCTGAACGGCGGCCCCGGTTCGCCGGCGTTCGGCTATGTGAACGCGCGGCTGATCCCGCAGCTGACCCAGCCGATCCAGGGCTGGATGGGCGTGCGCGACGTCTTCCTGATGGGCCCGGAGTACCTCCCGGCCGACGGCGTCCGGCGCTTCCTCAGCGGCACGCCGCCGGTGGTCGGGATGCTCGCCATGCGCGACACCGTCGACATGATCGGCGAGGCGGGCATCGACGCGGTGCGCGCGAAGTCGGTCGCGCTGACCGAGTTCGCCGTCGCGCTGGCCGACGAGTGGCTGACGCCGCTCGGGGTGACGCTCGCCAGTCCACGCGACCCGGAGCGGCGTGGCGGCCACATCACCCTGAGCCACCCGGCCATGCGCCAGGTGACGGAGCTGCTCTGGCAGCAGGACGTCATCCCGGACTACCGCGACCCCGACGGTCTGCGTGTCGGCCTGTCGCCGCTCAGCACGAGCTTCGAGGAGGTCTGCGCCGGGATGGCGGCCGTGCGCGACACCCTGGGCGAGCTCCTCACGCATGACTGACGGTTCGGCCCGCGACGACCTGGAGGCGAGCAGCGGCAGCGCCGCGGCGCTCCTGCGGACCGTCGTCGGCAGCGTCCTGCGGCCCATCGGCGGGTGGATGAGCGCGGCCGGGGCGGTGCGGCTGATGGATGCGCTCGGCGTGCCCGCGCCGACCGCCCGCTCCGGCCTCGCCCGGCTGTGCTCGCGCGGGGTGCTCCGCCGCGAGCCGCGCGACGCCGTCGCCGGCTACGCGCTCGACCCTGCCGCCCTCCCGATGCTGGAGCGCGGGGACGCGCGCATCTTCGGCGAGCGCGTGGAGGCGTCCGCGTGGTGCCTGCTGTCGCTGTCGTTCCCGGAGCAGGGCCGCGGTGCTCGCGACCGGCTGCGTCGGAGGCTGGCCTCGCTGGGCTGCGGCACGGTGGCCGACGGGCTCTGGATCGCCCCCTCCGCGTTGGAGGAGGAGCTCGCGTCGGCGGTCGCCGGCCTCGGAGGCGCCACGCCTGCCGCAGGGGCCCCCGCCGTCGCTCTCTTCGCCGGCGCGCTCCCGCACGGCGACCTCGCCGCCGGGCTCGCCCGCTGGTACGACCTCGCCGCGATCCGGGCCGCGCACGACGGCTTCCTCGCCCGGTTCGGCCCGGCGGCGGCGACGCCGCCCGACGACGACGCCGACGCGTTCGCCCTCTGGATCCGCGTGCTCGACGAGTGGCGCGTCATCCCGTATCGCGACCCGGGCCTCCCCTCCGCCGCCCTCCCCGCCGACTGGCCCGGTGCCGCCTCCTCCGCCCTGTTCGGGAGGCTGAGAGCAGCGCTCGAGGAGCGCGCCGTCGCCCACGCGGCCGCGGTCGCCGCTCCGGAACCCGCGACCCTCTCCGCACGGTAGAATCGTGGGGAAACCCCACCCTTGTGGCCCGAGTGAGCGGAGTGTCCCCGTGCCCACCATCGTTGTTGAAGTGATGCCGAAGGCCGAGCTGCTCGACCCGCAGGGCAAGGCCGTCGCGGGCGCGCTCGCCCGCACCGGTCGTGGCCGGGTCACCGGCGTCCGCGTCGGCAAGCGCTTCGAGCTGAGCGTCGACGGTCCGATCGACGACGAGGTGCGCGCGACGGTGGAGGAGATCGCGGGCGAGATCCTGTCCAACTCCGTGATCGAAGACGTGGTGGGCATCCACTACCCCGCCGAGGTGGACGCCTGATGCGCATCGGCGTCATCACCTTCCCCGGTTCGCTCGACGACCGCGACGCGCTCCGCGCCGTGCGGCTCGCCGGCGCGGAGCCGGTCGCGCTCTGGCACGGCGAGCACGACCTGAAGGGCGTCGACGCCCTGGTGCTTCCGGGCGGCTTCTCCTACGGCGACTACCTGCGCTGCGGCGCCATCGCCTCCCTCTCGCCGATCATGACCGAGGTCGTGGACGCGGCGGGCAAGGGCATGCCGGTGCTCGGCATCTGCAACGGCTTCCAGATGCTCGCCGAGGCGCACCTCGTCGCCGGCGGCCTGATCCGCAACGACCACGGCAACTTCATCCGCCGCGACCAGCACCTGACCGTCGAGAACGCCGCCACCCCGTGGACGACCGGCTTCGAGCAGGGCCAGGAGATCGTCATCCCGCTGAAGAACGGCGAGGGCGGCTTCATCGCGTCGGCGGAGGAGCTGAACCGGCTCGAGGGCGAGGGGATGGTCGTCTTCCGCTACAAGGACGTCAACCCGAACGGCTCCCTCAACGACATCGCGGGCGTCCGCAACGAGCGCGGCAACGTGGTCGGCCTCATGCCGCACCCCGAGCACGCAGTCGAGCCCGGCTTCGGCCCCGACACCCACGAGGCGATGCGCTCCGGCACCGACGGCCTCACCTTCTTCACCTCCGTCATCCGCTCCGCCCTCGTCGAGGCCTGACGGCCCCAGCCAACAGCTCCTGAGTTCTTCGAGTCACGCCCGGCGTGTCGGTCGAAGAACTCAGGAGCTGTTGGCGTTGGGGCGGGGTCAGGCGCGGGACGGGACGGGGAGGCGCAGGCCGTGGCCGAGGGGGAAGAGCGCGTCGGCGGAGCCGCCCGGCTGGTCGGGAGCGTGCGCCTCGACGGCGGCCATCGAGGACGGGAGCTCGAGCGGCAGGCGTCCACGCGGCGGGATGCGGCCGGTGAGCGCGTCGAGCACGGCCGCGTCGCCCGCGCCGTAGACGCCGGCGAGCGCGACGACGCCCGGCATGTCCACGAACGGGGTCAGGATGGCGCCCCGGTCGAGGTTCACCACCAGGACCACCGGCGCCTGGGCGGCGATCGAGCGGATGCGCTCCACCTCGGCGGGCGGGAACTCCAGCGACCCCTGGTGGAACCACGCCTCCAGGAAGAGGTCGTCGCGGTGCTCCCACGGCGCGTTCACCCGCACCAGGGCGACATCCGCCTCGGCGGGTGAGCCGACGACCGTGCCGTAATCTGCGGCGATCTCGGGGTTCGCGCCGTCGACGTAGAGCCGCACGCCCTCGGCGATCGGCAGCGCCCCCTCGGCAACCTGCAGCAGCGTGAGCGACTCGGCTTGCGCGCGGCGCCCGGCCTCCTGGAAGTCGGCGCGCCCGACGATACGGGCCGCCTCCTCCTCGTCGACATAGGGGTCGTCGAACAGCCCGAGCCGGAACTTCACCGCGAGCAGCCGGCGCGCGGACTCGTCGATGCGCTCCTCCGAGACCCGGCCGGAGCGCACCAGCCCGAGCAGCAGGTCGACGCACTCCTCGCCGCCGAACTGGTCGGCGCCTGCCTGCAGGATGCGCAGCATGCGCTCCTCCGGGTCCAGCTCCTCCACGCCCCAGGCGCGCGCGGGGAGCACCTGGTCGCCGACGTGGTTGTCGTTCACCAGCTCCCAGTCGGTGACGACGACGCCGTCGTAGCCGAGCCTCTCCCGCAGCAGCCCGGTCACGATCTGCTTGTTGTAGCCGAAGCCGACCTCCTCGATCGGCTCGCCATCGAGCTCCAGCGCGACCGGCATCCCGTAGTACGGCATGATCGCGCTCGTGCCCTTGGCGATGGCGACGCGGAACGGCTCCAGGTGGTCTTCGAAGCGGCCCGCGGTGTAGGTCTGCTCGCGGCCGTAGGGGAAGTGCGCGTCCTCGCCGTCCTTCTGCGGGCCGCCGCCGGGGAAGTGCTTCGTCGTGCAGGCCACCGACTGCGGGCCGAGCTCCGGGCCGCCCTGCAGCCCGTCGAGGTACGCGCCGGCGAGCCGGGTGACGAGCTCCGGGTCGGCGCCGAGGGTTCCGGGCAGCCGGGCCCAGCGCGGCTCGGTCGCGAGGTCGACGGTGGGATGAAGCGCCGCGCGGATGCCGATGGCGCAGTACTCCTGGCGAACGATGTCCGCGAACCGGCGCGCGCCCTCCTCGTCGCCGATCGCGCCGAGGCCGAGCGGCTCGGGCCACTGCGACAGGTGCCCGGCGGAGAACGAGACGCCCGAGTTGTCGACGAACGCGTGGCGCGGGTCGGTGGAGACGGTGACCGGGATGCCGTGCGGCGTCTGCTCCGCCAGCTTCTGCAGCGCGTTGCTCCAGCGCGCAGAGAGCCGCGCATCCGGCAGCTGGTGGACGTTGAAGTGGTTCATCCGCTTGCCGACCACAACCGTGGAGGTGGGCGACTTGGAGATGTTGCCCGCGGTCTCGATGAGCGCGCCGTCCTGGCCCGCCTCGATCACGGTCTGGAACATCAGCCCGACCTTCTCCTCCAGGCTGAGCCGGGCGAGCAGATCGGCGACGCGGTCCTCGACCGGGAGGCGCGGATCCTCGTACGGATCCATCCGGCCGTTGCCGTTGAGGTCGCGGTAGAGCACTCCGTCGTCGGACGTGCGGTAGTCGGGGGTCACGCGTGGGTCTCCGTTCGGTGGGTGGTCGGTGCTGCGCCCGCTCCCGCGGGCAGGGTCAGGATGCGGTGGCCGCGCGGGCCGAGCACGGTCGGGCCGTCGCCGAGCGGCACGCCGTCGAACTCCGGCGCGACGGTCACGTCGTAGGGCGCGACGTTGACGGCGACGAGCGCCGCCTCGGTGTCGGCGGCGATCGGGACCGCGACGACCCCGGGCCGGTCGGCGTTCAGCTCGAGCCGGGGACGCGCGCCGGCGAGCGCCAGCAGGTCGCGCCAGAACCCCACGTGGACCGGGTAGTCGGCTCCGAGCAGCACGGCCACTCCGCCCCCGTCGAGCGAGACGCGGACCGCCGCCGGCAGGCCGCCGCCGCGCTCGCGGAGCAGCTCCTCACCCGCCCCGGCGAACAGCTGGGCTCCGCCGACGCGCACCTCGCGGGCGCCGTGCGCTGCGAGGGCGCCGACGGCACGGACGGTCGGGTGGTACTCCCCTGCGGCGTCGACCCGCTCGTCGGCGCGGCCGGCGTCGCGGACGCCCAGTGTGTCGGCGAGGACAGTGCACGGGCTGCCGTCGGCGTCGTGCTGCGGGAGGTCGCCGACGAGCAGCAGGCGCCCTCCCGTCTGGACGTGCCGGGCGAGGAACTCCTGCACCCCGCGCCCGAGCTCCGCCCCCGTGGCGAGCACGACGAGCTCGCGGTCGCGGCCCTCCCGCTCGTCGCGGGGCGCGGCCGCGCTCCAGGCGGGATCCGACCCTGCGGCCGCTTGAAGGTCGAGCGCGCCGAAGCTCCAGCCGCCGAGCACGAGCGCCCGGGCGAGCGTATGCCGGTCGCCGAAGCCGCGGTGCCGCTCGCGGTCGCGCACCTGCTCGGCGCGGCGACGGGCGGCGGGATGCGTGTACTCGGTCAGGTAGTGGTCGGCGACGAAGCCGAGCACGAGGTCGTCGGTCAGCTGCACGCCCTCGGCGAAGAGCCGTTCGTGGGCGAGCACGGCGGCGGTCGCCTCGGCGACTCCCGCGAGCGCGGGCGACGGCTCGCCTTCCGGCCCGATCGGCGCGGCGAACCCGTGCCGCTCCCCGGTGAAGCCGATGCGGTCGTCGCCGTCGCCGACCGGCCGCTCCAGCAGCGGGTTGATGCCGCCCGCGAACAGGTAGTAGTTGATCGCCCTGGTGCCCTGCGCGACGTCGAGCAGCGTCTTCAGCACCGTCGCGTCGGGGGAGGTGAGCGAGGCGAGGTCCTCGCCGTAGTCGCCGTCGCCCGCGTCGAACTCCAGCGCCGTGAGCGGCTGGTCGGGGCCGTGCACCGCGGAGGTGAAGGCGTTGCCGAGGTACAGGTCGGCGACGTTCTGGACGGTCAGCTCGCCCAGGTACATGTCCGTTCCGCCGGTCACGCCCTCCCTGCCGCGGTAGGCGGGCGCGAGCTGGCTGACGCCGATCGGGTAGGTGAGCCCGCGTCCCGCGCCCGTGCCGTGGATGTTGACCAGCAGCGGAGCGGTGACGCCGCGATCGCGCGCCCACCCCTCGAGGGTCTGGAGGTAGCGCGCGAACCGGTCGCGGGTGAACCGGGCGAGCTCGTGGTGGAGAGCGAGCTCGCCGTCGGTGCCGGCGGCGCCGCCGCGCGGGTCGACCTCCAGGCCCGACCACTCGGCGAACTCCCGCCGCGCCTGCTCGGTGAGGGTCGGCGTGTTCGAGACCCAGTCGAGCATGCCGACCTCGTTGTCCAGCTGCACCGCGATGACCGGGCCGCCGTACTCGCGCTGGCGGGAGACGAGCACGGGCAGCACGGCGTCGTACCAGCGCTCGGCCTCCGCCAGGAACGCGGGGGCGAGGTAGTCGACGGTGCGTGTGGTGGCGGGAGCGCCGTCCCAGCCCGTCGGGTGGATCTCGGGGTGCTCGCGCCGCAGCCGGTGCGGCAGCCCCTCGTTCTTGAGCTCCGCCATCTGGAACGGCCCCGGCCGGGCGATGAACCACAGCCCGTGCTCGGCGCACAGGTCGATGAAGGCGCCGAGGTCGCGCTCCGCACGCGTGTCGCCTGAGACATCCAGCGTTCCGTCGGGAAGCTCGTGCCAGATCCACGGGATGTAGCTCGCGACGGTGTTCAGACCGGCGTCGACGGCGGCCCGGATGCGGTCCTCCCAATCGCGCCGGGCCAGCCGGAAGTAGTGGATCTCGCCGGCGAGCACCACGCGCGGCTCGCCGTCGACCAGGATGCGGGAACGCTCCAGTCGGGTGGGGATGGGCATCGTCGGCCTTCCTCATCGGTGGGGGTTGTGATCGTGCGATCGGTGGCTTATGGTCGCTGTAACCGATTACTGCAACCGGTTACTGGCGAGACTACCAAAACGCCCGCAGAGGACAACCCCTCACCGCGTGCGCCGGTCTCCCGGCACACCGGCACCGACGAAGGAGTGGATGTGGGCAGCGGAAAGCGCGAAGGCGAGCGTCTCAACGTGCGCCAGATCGCGGAGCTGGCAGGCGTCTCGACCGCCACCGTCTCCCGCGTCTACCGCGGCATCGGGCAGGTCTCGCCCGAGATGCGCGAGCGCGTCTCCCGGGCGATCGCCGAGCACGGCTACCGTCCCAGCCACTTCGGGACGGCCCTCGCCAACCGCAGGAACGGCGCCCTCGGCATCGTCTTCCCCGGGCTCAGCGGCCCGTACTTCGGCGAACTGATCGAGGGCTTCGACCGCGCGGCCATCACCGCGGGCGTGAGCGTCAACATCCTCGGCACCCACGCCCTCCGCGACACCGCCGCCGACCTGACGGCGATGACAGAGCGCGTGGACGGCCTGGCCGTGCACGCGGGCGTGGTCGACGAGGAGACGATCCGCCGGCTGGCGGAGCTCGTGCCCGTCGTCATCATCGGGGGCGACCCCGACGGCTCCGGCATCCCGGAGGGCGCCCTGCAGGTGCGCAGCGACCACGAGCACATGCGCGACCTGGTCGACCACCTCATCCGCGACCACGGCCGCACGCGCCTGGTGTTCCTCGGGCGCCCGAGCGACTCGCCGGACATCCAGTCGCGCTTCGACCACTACGCCGAGGCGATGCGGGCGGCCGGCCTCGAACCGCCCGCGCCCGTGCACGCCTGGCTCACCCAGCCGGACGGCGTGCTCGCCGCCCCGCGCATCCTGCAGCAGTTCCGCGCGGGCGAGATCGACGGCGTCGTGTGCGCCAACGACGAGCTCGCGCTCGGCCTGATGTTCGCGCTGCTCGGCGAGGGCGTCGCGATCGGCAGCGAGCTCGCGATCACCGGCGTGGACGACGTGCCGATGGCCGGACTCGTCACGCCGGGGCTCACCACCCTCGCCAGGCCTCTCCGCGACCTTTCCGGCACGGCCGCCCGGCTGCTGCTCGACCTCATCGCCGGGCGGCCCGCCGAGAGCGAGGTCGTCCCCTCCCACGTCGTCCGCCGGAGCAGCTGCGGCTGCCCCTCGTAGCGGACGCGCATCCCACCGAATCCCCCACCTCAACACCGCACCACCAATCCCCCGACACAAGGAGGTGTCCACCATGGACCGACGACGCCCTCAAGCGAAGACCCGCAGGAGGCTCAGCGCGGTCGTGGCCGCAGCGGCGGTCGCCGCGCTGGCCATGACCGGTTGCTCCGGAACAGGCGAATCGAGCGCGGCAGGCGGCGACGGCCGCATCCCGATGCTCAACTTCGGCGGCTTCGGCGGAGGCTCCAACCCGAAGGAGAACTACAACCCCTACCTCGCCACCGCGCTGAGCGTCGGGAACTACCTCTACGAGCCGCTGATGATGCTCAACGAGTACTCCTGCAAGTACGAGCCGTGGCTCGCCACGAAGATGGACTGGAAGGACCCGTCGACGCTCGTCTACACGCTGCGCGACGGCGTGAAGTTCTCCGACGGCAAGCCGTTCACCGCCGACGACGTCGTCTTCACGTTCGACATGATCAAGAAGTACCCGGCGCTCGACACCCGCGGTGCGTGGGCGTCGCTGAAGTCGGTGGAGAAGACCGGCAGCGACAGCGTCACCTTCCACTTCGACGGGCCGGGCGCCAGCAGCCTGGTCGCGGTCAACAGCGTCCTGATCGTCCCCCAGCACCTGTGGTCGAAGGTCAAGGACCCGACGACGTACACGAACACGAAGCCGGTGGGCACCGGTCCGATGATGACCAGCACGTTCAGCCCGACCAAGCTCGTGCTGACGCGGAACCCCGGCTACTGGCAGGCCGACAAGATCAAGGTCGACAAGATCCAGTTCAACAACTCCGACCAGGGCCAGGTCGAGCAGCTGAAGCTCGCCCGCGGCGACTACGACTCCAACGCGATGTACATCCCCGACATCGACAAGTCGTACGTCGCGAAGGACCCGAAGCACAACAAGTACTGGTTCCCGGCCGGATCGCCGATCAGCCTGTACATGAACCTCGACAAGAAGCCGTTCGACGACCAGTCGTTCCGCGACGCGATCGCGAAGGCGATGGACAAGGACTCCATCGTCGAGGACGCCCAGCAGGGCTACGTGGAGAAGGCCAGCCAGACCAGCCTCGTGCTGCCGAACGCGAAGGACTGGCTGCCCTCCTCCATCCCGGATGACGGCTACATCTCCTACGACGTGAAGGCCGCGAAGGCCGAGCTCGACAAGGCCGGCTACAAGCTCGGCTCCGACGGGAAGCGCCTGGACAAGGAGGGCAAGCCGATGAGCTTCTCCATCCAGATCCCCGGAGGCTGGAACGACTGGATCCAGGCCGCGAAGATCGTGCAGAAGGACTTCTCGGCACTCGGCATCACCGTCGACATGCAGAACCCGACCTACGAGGTGCAGAACCAGAACCGCCTCACCGGCCAGTACGACCTCACCTTCGGCGTGCGCGGCGGCAGCTGCGACATGTACCGCAACTTCCTGGAGCCGCTGGCCAGCAGCGAGACCGCGCCGATCGGCGAGGCCGCGAAGACCAACGAGGTGCGCTGGCGCGACGACACCACCGACCAGCTGATCGACCAGCTGCGGCAGGAGCCCGACCCGGCGGCGCAGAAGAAGACCGTCGGCGAGCTCGCGACCATCATGTACGAGAAGAAGCCCTACATCCCGCTCTGGTACGGCGCCAGCTGGTTCGAGTACTCGACCAAGCGGGCGGTCGGCTGGCCGAGCGCGAGCGATCCGTACGCGAAGCCGAGCAACATGCCGATCATCCTCACCCACCTGACGCCGGCGAAGTAGGAGCCCGCCATGCGTTACTTCCTCCGGAGAGCGGGGTTCTTCGTCGCGACGCTGTGGGCGGCGGTCACCCTCAACTTCCTGATCCCCCGGCTGCAGCCGGGAGATCCGGCGGAGGCCATCGTGCGCAAGCTGGTCGGCCGGAACGCGTCCGTCGATCCGGCGCAGCTGCAGTCGGTGCGTCTCATGCTCGGGGTGAGCGACAAGAACCTCTTCCAGCAGTACCTCGACTACCTTGGCGCGATCGTCCGGGGCGACTTCGGGGTCTCGTTCACGTACTTCCCCTACAAGGTGACGGACGTGATCGCGCAGGCCATGCCGTGGACGATCGTGCTGGTGGGCGTGACGACCATCGTGTCGTTCGTGGTCGGCACTCTGCTCGGGTCGTGGGCGGCGTACCGCCGCGGCTCGCGCGTCGACTCCGTGCTGACCCTCGGCTCGACGTTCCTCGGAACGCTGCCGTTCTTCTGGATCGCCCTGATGCTGATCTTCCTGTTCTGCTTCACCTGGCAGGTGTTCCCGGAGTCCGGCGGCTACGGCGACACGACGCCGGGCTGGAACTGGCCGTTCATCGGCGACGCGATCTCCCACGCCGCACTCCCGATGATCGCGCTGCTCATCACCGGCCCGCTGGGCTGGATCCTGGCGATGCGCAACAACATGGTGCAGACGCTCGGCGAGGACTACTCGCGCCTGGCGAAGGCCAAGGGCCTCGGCGAGCGCACCATCGCGCTCACCTACGGGGCCAGGATCGCCATCCTGCCGTCGGTCACCGGCTTCGCGCTGGCGCTCGGCGGGCTGCTGGGCGGCACCATCCTGGTCGAGACGATCTTCAACTACCCCGGCCTCGGCCGGCTGCTCTTCGAGGCGGTCGGCAACAGCGACTACCCGCTGCTGCAGGCCATCTTCCTGCTGACGACCGTCGGCGTCCTGGTCGCGAACCTCGCGGCGGACGTGCTGTACGGCGTCCTGGACCCCCGAGTGCGAAAGGCGGCCACGGCATGAGCTCGGCGACCTCGATCCAGAACGAGCCGCTGGGCGTCGAGACCTCCGCAGTCCCGGCCCAGCGTTCCAACAACGCCGGCCGCGGCCCGCGCTGGTACGTCCTCCTGTGGCGCGACCCCAAGTGCCGCGTCGGGCTGGTGCTGCTCGCCGTGTTCGTGCTCGCGGCCATCCTTGCGCCGTGGATCGCGCCGTACGACCCGCGGGCGGCCGTCGGCGGCCCCAGCGAGGGCCCGAGCGGCGCGCACTGGCTCGGCACGACCGACAGCGGGGAGGACGTCTTCAGTCAGCTGATCTGGGGCGCCCGCACCTCGCTGCTCGTGGGCCTCGTCGCCGGTCTCATCTCCACCGCGATCGGCCTCATCATCGGCCTGGTCGCCGGGTACAGCCAGGGCATCGTGGATGAGATCCTCTCGTTCCTGACGAACCTCGCGCTGGTGGTCCCCGTGCTCCCATTGATCGTGACCCTGGCGTCGTATTCGCCGGTGCGCGGCATCGGGATGATCATCTTCGTCATCAGCATCACCGGCTGGGCGTACGGCGCGCGCATCAAGCGCTCGCAGGTCATCTCGCTCCGCACCCGCGACTACATCTCGGCGGCCAGGCTCGCCGGCGACAGCACTCCGCGCATCATCCTGCGCGAGATCATGCCCAACATGACCTCGCTCATCGTGGTCGGCTTCATGGGCGCGGCGCTCGGCGCGATCGGCGGGGAGGCGGGACTGTCGTTCCTCGGCCTCGGCGACCCGCAGACGGTCAGCTGGGGCGCGATGCTCAACCAGGCCAACATCGGCGGCGCGCTGCTCACCGGGCAGTTCGCCTGGCTGGTGGCCCCCGGCCTCGCGCTGGCGCTGCTCATCACCAGCTTCACCCTGATCAACTTCGGCATCGACACGCTGAGCAACCCCCAGCTGAGGGAGGGATGACCGTGGCACTCCTCGAGGTCACCGACCTGTCCGTCGTCTACCGTCCGCGCGACCACGCGCCGCACCACGCGGTCAAGGACGTCTCGTTCGCCATCGACGACGGCGAGTTCGTCGGGCTGGTCGGCGAGTCCGGTTCCGGCAAATCGACACTCGGCAACGCCGTGCTGCAGCTGCTGAGCCGCCCCGCGCACCAGGAGGGTGGGAGCGTCGTCTTCGACGGCCGCCGCCTCGACGGGCTGAACGACGACCAGCTGCGCGGCATCCGCTGGGTGTCGCTGTCGACGGTCTTCCAGTCGTCGATGAACTCGCTCAACCCGGTGCTGACCGTCGCGGCGCAGTTCAAGGACACCTTCACCGCGCACAAGCTCCCCGCCTCCCGCGACCGCGCCGCCGAGCTGCTGCGCATGGTCGACCTCGACCCGGAGGTGCTCGACAGCTACCCGCACGAGCTCTCCGGCGGGATGAAGCAGCGCGTCGCCCTCGCCCTGGCGCTCGCCCTCGGGCCGAAGCTGGTGGTGCTCGACGAGCCGACCACCGGGCTCGACGTGCTGGTGCAGCGTCGCATCCTGGACCGCCTGCGCGAGCTGCAGGCGCAGCTCGGGTTCGCGGTGCTGTTCATCAGCCACGACATGGGAACGGTGCTCGAGCTGAGCGACCGCGTGATGGTCATGCTCGACGGCGAGCTGGTCGAGCAGGGGACGCCGGCGGAGCTGCTGGCCGGCGCCCGGCACCCGTACACCGAGATGCTGCTGGATGCGTACCGTGTCAGCTCGGGCGGTGTCGCGAAGGCGCGGGCCGAGACGACCGAGGCGCCCATCCTGAGCATGGAATCGGTCGGCAAGACCTACCGGGTCGGCCGCGGCCGCACCAAGCGCAGCGTCACAGCGCTGCAGGACGTGTCGCTCACCCTGAGGCAGCGCACGGTCTCCGCGCTGGTCGGCCAGTCGGGCTCGGGCAAGTCGACGATCGCGCGACTGCTGCTCGGGATGGAGCGGCCCGACACCGGCTCGATCACTCTGACCGCGCCCGGGGCCTCACCGGTGTCGGTCGACTCGCTGCGCGGCGCCCGGCTGCGCGCCTACCGGGCGACGACGCAGCTGGTGTTCCAGGACCCGTTCTCCTCCCTCAACCCCGCCAGCACGGTCGCCTACACGCTGTCGCGGCCGCTGCGGAACTACGGCGGCGTCGCGCGCGGCGAGGTGAGGGAGCGGACGCTCGCCCTGCTCGAACAGGTCGGGCTCACGCCGGCCGAGCGCTTCATCGACAAGCTGCCGCACCAGCTCTCCGGCGGCCAGCGGCAGCGCGTGGTCATCGCGCGGGCCCTCGCCGCGGACCCGGTGGTGCTGATCGCCGACGAGCCTGTGTCGATGCTGGACGTGTCCATCCGCGCCGAGATCCTCGAACTGCTGAAGCGCCTGGTCGCCGACCGCGGCATCGCCATGCTCTACATCACCCACGACCTGCTCTCGGCCCGCGCGCTGGCCGACGACGTCACGGTGCTGGAGGGCGGCCGCGTGATGGAACAGGGCCCGGCCTCGCAGGTGATCGACAACGCCACCCACCCCTACACGCAGGAGCTCCTCGCAGCGATCCCCGACCCGTTCTCGCGCGTCCCCTGACGCCCTCCGCTGACCCCGCTCGCCGAGTTGCGCGTTGTGGCGGCTATTCGCCCGGAATAGCCGCCACAACGCGCAGTTCGGCATTTGGGAACCGCTGGGCCGGCCCGGGACACTACAGAGTGTGAGGGGAATCCAACTCGACGAGCCGGCAGTGCTCGAACGCGTGCGCGATGGTGACGCGGACGCGTTCGGCGCACTGTTCGATCTGCACCACGACCGCGTGTTCCGGCAGGCGATGCGGCTGACCGCGTCGCTGCACGACGCCGAGGACATCGTCGCCGTCGTCTTCCTGGAGGCCTGGCGGCGACGGGATGCGATGCGCATCGTCGACGGGTCGGTGGTCGCCTGGCTGCTGGTCACGACGAACTTCGTGTTCCGCAACTACGTGCGGGCGTCGCGGCGCTACCGGGAGGGGCTGCAGCAGCTGCCACCACCGGAGCATGCGCCGGACCACGCGGATTTCGTGGACGACCGCATCGACCGGGACACACGCCGCACCTCGCTGCGCGCCGCGCTCGCGCAGCTGCCCAAGCGCGACCAGGACATCCTCACCCTCTGCGTGCTGGAGGAGCTCAGCACCACCGAGGCCGCCGCCGCGCTCGGTGTCGCCCCCGGAACCGTGAAATCGCGCCTCTCCCGCGCCAAGGCACGCCTGACAGAACTCATGAACGGAGGGGAGCGATGAACGAGCCCACCTTCGACCCGCGCCGCAAAGCGGCGATCCGCGACCTCGTGGTCGCCAACGCCGACGCGCACCCCGGACGCGCCGGCGGACGCAAGCGCACCGCGCTCATCGCCACGCTCGTGGTGCTGGCGCTGTCGATCTCGGGAGGAACGGTCGCCTACGCCTTGGGCACCGGCCTGCTCGACCTGACTCCGGCCGCCGCGCCGACGGCGACGCCGACACCGACCCTCACCCCGACGCCGACGCCCGCACCGACACTCACACCGTCGGCGACGACCCCGCCGACGCAGGACCCCTCCGATCCGTCGACCTGGATCATCGGCTTCGACGGCATCGGGCCGGTCGGCGTAGGTGTCGACATCTCGACAGTGCCAGCACTTGTCCCCGGTTGGAGCGATCAGACCTACGATGTGTGTCGCGATCATCAGCGCGACCTCGTCGCTCCCGATGGGCTGGCTCTATCGGCGTTCAGGGGGGCGGACTCGACGCTCACCGATCAGCTCTACCTCGGGTACAACTTCACCGCCAACGGTGACCGCGAGCTTGCCACGCCAAGGACCGCAGAGGGCATCGGCGTGGGGTCCACTCCCGACGAGCTCCTGGCGGCGTACCCGGGCATCGAGAAGACCGGCGAGTACGGCGATGTCGTGAGCTACTACGGCATCGGCAATGGCAGCGGCACCTGGATCGTCTTCGCGGTTCTCGAGGGGAAGGTGGGAGGTATCCAGGTCGGGCCGTCGAAGACCATCCCCTCGGAGTTCTGCCCCGCGTGACCCCACCGGCACGCCCGGTAGACTGGAGCCCATCCCCCGCCTGCCCCGCCCAGCCAGGAGTGCCCGCGTGACCGACACCACCACCACGCACGTCGTCGACACCGTCGCGAACGCGATCGAGACCCCGGAGCGGGAGCAGCCGTTCGCGGCGCTCGGGCTCAAGGAGGACGAGTACGCCCGCATCCGCGAGATCCTCGGCCGCCGCCCCACCAGCGGCGAGCTGGCGATGTACTCGGTGATGTGGTCGGAGCACTGCTCCTACAAGTCGTCGAAGATCTACCTGCGCCAGTTCGGCCAGAAGGTCAGCCCGGCGATGAAGAAGAACCTCATGGTCGGCATGGGCGAGAACGCCGGCGTGGTCGACGTCGGCGAGGGCTGGGCGGTCACCTTCAAGGTGGAGTCGCACAACCACCCCTCGTACATCGAGCCGTTCCAGGGCGCCGCCACCGGCGTCGGCGGCATCGTGCGCGACATCATCTCGATGGGCGCGCGTCCCGTCGCGGTGATGGACCAGCTGCGCTTCGGCGCCATCGACAACCCGGACACCGCTCGCGTCGTGCACGGCGTCGTCTCCGGCATCTCGTTCTACGGCAACTGCCTGGGCCTTCCGAACATCGGCGGCGAGACCTACTTCGACCCGGTGTACCAGGGCAACCCGCTGGTCAACGCGCTCTCGGTCGGCGTGCTCCGCCACGAGGACCTGCACCTGGCCAACGCGTCCGGCGAGGGCAACAAGGTCGTGCTGTTCGGCGCGCGCACCGGCGGCGACGGGATCGGCGGGGCCAGCATCCTCGCGTCCGACACGTTCTCCGCGGGCGGCCCGACCAAGCGCCCGGCCGTGCAGGTGGGCGACCCGTTCGCCGAGAAGGTGCTCATCGAGTGCTGCCTCGAGCTGTTCCGCGACAAGCTGGTCGAGGGCATCCAGGACCTGGGCGCCGCCGGCATCTCGTGCGCGACCAGCGAGCTGGCGTCCAACGGCGACGGCGGGATGTTCATCGAGCTCGACAAGGTGCTGCTGCGCGACCCGAGCCTCACGGCGGAGGAGATCCTCATGTCGGAGAGCCAGGAGCGCATGATGGCGGTCGTCAAGCCCGAGCTGCTCGACGCCTTCCTCGCCGTGACCGCCAAGTGGGACGTCGAGACGAGCGTGCTCGGCGAGGTCACCGAGACCGGGCGTCTCGTCATCAACTGGAAGGGCGAGGAGATCGTCAACGTCGACCCCCGCACGGTCGCGGTCGACGGCCCGGTGTACGAGCGGCCCGTGGCCTACCCGACGTGGATCGACGCCCTCCAGGACGACTCGGCCTCCGTGTTCGCCCGGCCCACGACCGGCGACCAGCTGCGCGAGCAGACGCTCGCCCTCCTGGGCAGCGCCAACCTGGCCGACAAGGGCTGGGTCACCGACCAGTACGACTACTTCGTCGGCGGCAACACGGCGCTCGCCTTCCCCGACGACGCGGGCATGATCCGGGTCGACGAGGAATCCGGCCTCGGCTTCGCCATCGCGACGGACGCCAACGGCCGCTACTGCCAGCTCGACCCGAAGCAGGGCGCACAGCTCGCCCTCGCCGAGGCGTACCGCAACGTCGCCGCCTCCGGCGCCGTCCCGGTCGCGGTCACCGACTGCCTCAACTTCGGCAGCCCGGAGAACCCCGAGGTCATGTGGCAGTTCTCGCAGGCGGTCGAGGGCCTCTCCGACGCCTGCCTGGAGCTCGAGATCCCGGTCACCGGCGGCAACGTGTCGTTCTACAACCAGACCGGCGACACCCCCATCTTCCCGACGCCCGTCGTCGGCGTGCTCGGCGTGATCGACGACGTCGCGCGCCGCATCCCGAGCGGCTGGCAGGACGAGGGCGAGAACATCTACCTCCTCGGCATCACCCGCGAGGAGCTGGACGGCTCGGCGTGGGCGGGCACCATCCACGGCCACCTGGGCGGTCACCCGCCGGCGGTCGACCTCGCCGCCGAGCGCTCGCTCGCCGAGGCGCTGCACGCGGCCGCGCAGGAGGGGCTCATCTCGTCGGCGCACGACCTCGCCGACGGCGGCCTCGCGCAGGCCCTGGCCGAGAGCGTCATGCGGTTCGGCGTCGGCGCCCGCGTCTGGCTGACCGAGATCGAGGAGCGGGACGGTGTGGACGCGGCGACCGCGCTCTTCTCCGAGTCGACCGCCCGCGTGATCGTGAGCGTGCCGCGCGAGGACGACGTGAAGTTCCGCGGTCTGTGCGAGGGACGCGGCATCCCGGTTCTCCGCATCGGCGTGACGGACGCCGAGGTCGGCGCCCAGCCGGTGCTCGAGGTGCAGGACCTCTTCACGATCGGCGTCGAGGAGCTGCGCGGCGTGCACCGCTCCACCCTCCCCGAGCACTTCGGCCCGACGGTCGCCTGACCACCCGTCAGCTCCTGAGTTCTTCGACCGCGCACCGGCGTGCCGGGTCGAAGAACTCAGGAGCGGACGGCGCGATACGGTGAGGGCATGACACGGGCGCGCCGGACGGCGGGGATCATCGGAGGAGTGGTCGCCGCTGCGGGCGTCGCGGCCGGGATCGCGCGGGCCACGCCGTGGCCGTCGGCGCTCGTGATCCGCAGCGTGTTCGAGAAGGGCGCCGCCGAGACGGTCGCCGAGATGGAGCCGTTCGTCCCGACCAGCGGCGTGACCGCGCAGACCGGGCTGCGGTACGCGCCCGGCTCGCCCGACACGACGTTCGACCTGTTCCGGCCGGAGGGCGAGAAGGGGCCGCTGCCGGCCGTCGTGTGGATCCACGGCGGCGCGTGGATCTCGGGCGCCAGCAAGGACGTCGACCCGTACCTGCGCATCCTCGCCTCGCACGGCTACGCGACGGTCGGGCTCGACTACACGCTCGGGCCGGAGGCGTCGTACCCGACCGCGGTCGAGCAGCTGAACACGGCCCTCGCCTACCTCGACGCCCACGCGGACGAGCTCGGGATCGACCGGGAGCGCATCGTCCTCGCCGGCGACTCGGCCGGGTCGCAGCTCGCCAGCCAGCTGGCCGTGCTGACGACGAGCCCGGAGTACGCGCACCTGCTCGGCATCCGGCCGTCGCTGCGGCGCGAGCAGTTGTCCGCCATCCTGCTCAACTGCGGCGTGTACGACCTGGGGGCGCTGTCGACGCTGAACGGCATCCTCGCCTGGGGCTTCAAGACGGCGCTCTGGTCGTACAGCGGCGACAAGGACTGGTCGCAGACCTACGTCGGCTCCACGATGTCCACCCTCCGGCACGTCACCGGCGACTTCCCGCCCACCTACATCTCCGGCGGCAACGGCGACGGCCTCACCTGGTCGCAGTCGGTGCCGATGGCGACGACGCTGCGCGGCAAGGGGGTGGAGGTGACGGAGCTGTTCTGGCCGGCCAACCACGAACCGCAGCTGCCGCACGAGTACCAGTTCCACCTGAAGTTCGCCGAGGCGCACGAGGCGCTGGACGCGACCCTCGCGTTCCTGAAGCGGCACGCCTAACGCGCGGCGGCCTCCCGCGCGGCGAGCTCGGCCTGCCGGCGGGTGAACAGGCGCACGCGCTGCTGGGTCAGCAGGATGCCGGCCAGCACGATCGCCGCGCCGACGGGCTCGTTCCAGGTGAGGTGCTCGCCGAGCACGAGGATGCCCAGCGCCACGCCCACCACCGGCGTGACGTACGTGACGCCCGACGTGGCGGTCGGGCCCCACGCGCGCAGCACGTTCATGTTCCAGATGTAGACGACGCCCGTGCCGAGCGCGCCGAGCGCCAGCAGCGACAGCAGCACCGGCCAGCTGAACGAGATCGGATGCCACGCGACCACCGGCGTGAGCAGCACCATGATGACGGCGGCGAGCCCGATGTTCAGGAAGGCGCTCGCGGTCGCGGACACCTCGCGCGGGCTGATGAACCGGCGGATGTAGCCGAAGCTGAACCCGTAGCACGTCACCGCGCCGAGGCACGCGAGCTGGCCCCAGAGGCTGCCGGCGAGCGCATCCACCGCCCACGGGCCGACCACGACGATGACGCCGACGACCCCGACCAGCACGCCGAGCACCTGGTCTCGGTTGAGCTTCTCGACCCGGAACGCGGCAGTGGCCAGGATCGCGGTGGTGATCGGCGTCACGGCGTTGTAGATGCTCGCGAGGCTGGAGGAGACGTACTGCTCCGCCCAGGCGAACAGCAGGAACGGGATGACGCAGTAGGTGACCGCGACGACGGTGAAGTGCAGCCAGACGATCGGCTCGCGCGGAAGCCGCACCCGCGTCACGAGCGCGATCACGCCGAGCGTCGCCGCCCCGAAGACCAGCCGCGCCCACGCCACCTGGCCGAACGAGACGCCCTCGAGCGCCACCTTCATGAACAGGAAGCTGGCGCCCCAGATGAGCCCCATGGCGGCGAACTGCACGGCGATCTTCACGTTTCGACGCTAGCGGGAGCCACCGACGGGGCGCGTGCGGAAATCGGACACGAATGGATGAGATCCGGCCACCGCGGATTTGGTAGCGTTCCCGGAGGGCTACACGGACTGCGCCGACAACCTCTACGTTGACCCCATGAGTGAACGAACCATCGAGTTTGGAGTGGACATCTCCACCACTCCGTTGGAGAGGCTCGCGCGTGCAAAAGAACGCGCCAGGGAGACGCTCGAGATCGCCCAGAGGTGGAACCGTGGCGATCACGTCTCTCCTGCATGGACGCAGCTAGACCCACAGACGTTCGTTCTATATCTAGATATTGACGAACCTGCGCCCGTGCGGCAGCTTTCCCTCACGATGAGTGAGGCCCTCCATCACGCTCGCGGAGCCCTTTCTAGTTTCGCGTGGGAGCTTTCGTCACTATCGGGCGCTGGACTCTCGAGGCGAAACAAGGTCTCTTTTCCGGCTGCCCTGTCGGTTGACTCTTGGGACAAGGTCGCGCCCGCCTTGTCTGCAATCCCACCCGAATTGGTTGCTCGAATCCGCCAAGTCCAGCCGTTCCAGTATGTCGAGCAGCCAGCCGCAGATGCCCTCGCGGTGCTGGCACGCCTGAACAACCTCGATAAGCATGCCGACCTGGTATCTGCCGCACCAATCCACACGGGCTCGGACTATCAGGTCGCACTGAGGCGAGCTGGCGCAGGCGACTTTGGTATCGAATTCGAGCAGCACGAACTCGATCTCGAATCCGGAGGCACTTATGTCACAGCTCGCACCGCTATCCCGATGGCTATTCAGGACCCTCTCAGCGGAGCCGAGGTGCGCTGGGACTGGGGTGTGACCGGGCACGCGCCAGATGGGGCCTACACCCCCCTCGGCCAGGTTGAAGCAGCGATCCACTCCCTAGAGGACGTAATGCAGCACGTCTGCACTGGAACGACAAGAGGCCTTGAGTCGTACCCGCTCTAGGCATGGATGAGATCCGGCCACCGCGGATTTGGTAGCGTTCCCGGAGGGGGGAACATGGTTCGAACGATCAGGCGTGCCCGCAGCGCGGCCGCCGCAGGGATGCTCGTCGCGCTCGTCGTCGCGCTGTCGGGGTGCGCGCTCTTCGACGGAGGGGCGCAGGCGAAGCCCGTCGCGCGGCACACGACCGCGAAGCCCAAGCCCACGCACTCCGCGCCGGTGACGCCGACGCCCAGCGCGACACCGACGCCGACGACTCCGCCGGGTCCGCCGCCGACGCTCGCGCCCGTCCCGTCGGGCACCGCCGTCGCCGAGGCGAGCGTGGCGTCGCCGAAGGGCAGCATCCACTTCCACTACCGGATCGTGTCGAACGGCGACAACACCTACTCGATCCAGTACTCCGGCTTCACGTCGACCGTCCCGATCCCCGTCTCGGTCACGCTGATCGACGTCCCGCCGCAGGTCGGAGACGGCCTCACCTGGCACGGCGTCGCCGACCACAGCCTCGGCGGTCCCACGACCGGCACGGCCGCCGCCTCGACTGCCGAGCTCGGCTACGTCGGCAACCCGTCGTACCTCGGCACGCTCGTCACCTACTCCTCCGCCGCGTCCGCCGACGGAGTCCCGGTGGAGCTGGGCCCGGACAAGGTGCTCGCGGTGAACACCGTGCGCTGGTCGATCCCGGAGCGCGCGACCAACGTCCACCCGGTCGACGGCGGTGCGCGCGCGGGAGCGACGGGGCGCGTGCCGGACACGACCGCGTCCGGTGCTCCGGCGCGGTACGTCGTCGCGGCCGGGGACACGTTCGACGGCGTCGCGCAGCGGTTCGGCATCACCTCGCAGGATCTTCTGTGGCTGAACCCCAGCGGTCGCGCCTACGACGGCGCCCTCAACCTGCTCCAGGACCAGTCGCTGAATCTCGACCCGCAGGCCCTCTGACCTGCTCCTCCATCTGCGACTGCGGTCGTTCGGAACAACTGCGGGCCGGCGCGCAGCCGCAATCGTTCCGGACGACCGCAGTCGCGGGCCGCCCTACCCGATACGGGAAGGCAGGACCAGGATGGGAATACATCGGCCCGCCTCGCGTTATATGCGTTTGCATAGAAACGGCGAGAACAATCAGAGGAGCCAGACATGCAGTACGGAATCTTTTCCGTCAGCGACATCACCCGGGACCCGGTCTCCGGTGAGACGCCGAGCGAGGCGGAGCGCATCGACGCGATCGTGAAGATCGCGAAGCACGCGGAGGAGGTCGGACTCGACGTCTTCGCGATCGGCGAGCACCACAACCCGCCCTTCTTCTCGTCGTCCCCCACGACCCTGCTCGCGCACATCGCGGCGCTCACCGAGAAGCTCACGGTGACCACCTCGACCACGCTGATCACCACGAACGACCCGGTGCGCATCGCCGAGGAGTACGCGATGCTGCAGCACCTGTCGAAGGGCCGCATGGACCTGATGATCGGCCGCGGCAACACGGGACCTGTGTACCCGTGGTTCGGCCAGGACATCCGCCAGAGCCTGCCGCTCGCCCTCGAGAACTACAACCTGCTGCATCGGCTGTGGCACGAGGACGTGGTGGACTGGGAGGGACGCTTCCGCACCCCGCTGCAGGGCTTCACCTCCACCCCGCGACCGCTCGACGACGTTCCCCCGTTCGTCTGGCACGGCAGCATCCGCACCCCGGAGATCGCCGAGCAGGCCGCGTTCTACGGCAACGGCTTCTTCGCCAACAACATCTTCTGGCCGAAGGAGCACTACCAGCGGCTGATCGCCTTCTACCGCGAGCGCTTCGAGCACTACGGCCACGGCACCGCCAAGCAGGCGATCGTCGGCCTCGGCGGCCAGGCGTTCATCGCGAAGAACTCGCAGGACGCGAAGGACCAGTTCCGCCCGTACTTCAACGAGGCCCCCGTCTACGGCAACGGCCCGACGATGGAGGAGTTCACGGACGCGACCCCGCTGACCGTCGGCAGCCCGCAGGAGGTCATCGACAAGACGCTGACCTTCCGCGAGTGGGCGGGCGACTACCAGCGCCAGCTGTTCCTGATGGATCACGCCGGCCTGCCGCTGAAGACGGTGCTCGAGCAGCTCGACCTGCTCGGCGAGCACGTCATCCCCGTGCTGCGCAAGGAGACCGAGGCCCGCAAGGACCCGGAGACCCCGGACGCGCCCACCCACGAGTCGCTCGTGAAGGCAAAGTACGGCGACAGCGCACCGCGCCAGCCGCGACCGAACGCCAACCGCGGCGACAACGTCACCGGCGCGTCCCCCTACCAGGACACCGAGGAGCAGTTCCAGGCCAGCTACCCGGCGCTCTGACGCCGGCAGCCTGGGACTCGAGAGAAGGTAAGACCATGACCACATCCGACCCGCGCCCGTTCCGCGTCGTCGTCGTCAACGCGGGCGTCAGCGACCCGTCGTCGACGAAGATGCTCGCCGACCGCCTCGCCCTGCGCGTGGAGGCCGCGGCCCAGCGCGACGGCCGCACGGTCCAGACGCTCAACCTGGACCTGCGGGAGCTGCTGCCGGAGCTCGGCGCGGCCCTCGCGTCCGGGCACCTCGGCCCGAAGTTCACCAAGGCGGTCGAGGCGCTGAAGGAGGCCGACGGCATCATCGCGACGGCCCCGGTCTACAAGGCCGGCCCGAGCGGGCTGTTCACCTCGTTCTTCCAGGTGCTCGACAACGACCTGCTGATCGCGAAGCCCGTCGTGCTCGGCGCCACCGCCGGCACGGCCCGCCACGCGCTGGTGGTCGACGGGGAGATGCGGTCGCTGTTCGCCTTCCTCCGCACCATGACCGCGCCGACCTCGGTCTTCGCGTCCACCGAGGATTGGCAGGACAAGTCCCTCGGCAAGCGCATCGACCGGGCCGCGCGTGAGCTGGTCGTGCTCATGGAGTCGGAGGTCGAGGCGAAGATCACCGACACCTCGTGGGACAGCTACCAGCACGAGTTCGGCTCCGCCGGCGGCGACGAGCTGGGCATCGACCTCGGCTCCGACCTGATGCGGCTGGCCGCGGGCGGGAGTCTCCCCACCCAGCGGCGGTAGCGGGCAGCCTTCCGCCCGCGAACAGGCCCCGGCGTCGCCGGGGCCTGTTGCCGTCTACGGCGTCGGCCCGCACGGTAGGGTGCAGGGTAGAACAGGAGGTCTCGGGTGGACGTTCTCACCGTGCTGCACTGGATCGGCGTGATCGTGTGCCTGATCCTCGCGCTCTCCGGCCTCATCCCGGTGATCGCGGCGGCGGCGACGTTCGTGGTCATCCCCTTCCACGCCTGGATCAACCACTACAAGAAGGCCGCGCCCTACCTCCCCCGGGTCGCCATCATCGTGCCGGCCTGGAACGAGGGCGCCGTGATCGGCGCCTCCATCGACCGGCTGATGAAGCTGGACTACCCGCGCGAGGCGCTGCGCATCTACGTCGTCGACGACGCCAGCACCGACGACACCCCGGTCGTCGTGCGCGACCGCGCCGAGCAGTATCCGGGCAACGTGTTCCTGCTGCGCCGCGAGCAGGGCGGCCAGGGCAAGGCGCACACCCTCAACCACGGCATCGCCCGGGTGCTGGAGGACGATTGGATGGAGGCGCTCCTGATCATGGACGCCGACGTCATCTACCTGCCGGACTCGCTCCGCCGCATGACCCGGCACCTGGCCGACCCCGACGTCGGCGCCGTGTCCGCCTACATCCGCGAGGGCAGCACCGAGCGCAACTACCTCACCAAGTTCGTCGGTGTGGAGTACGTGCTCTCGCAGCCTGCCGCGCGCCGTGCGCAGAACGTGCTGGGCGCGCAGGCATGCCTCGCCGGCGGAGCGCAGCTGCACACCCGCGAGAACCTGATCGCGATCGGCGGGCGCATCGACACGTCGTCGCTCGCGGAGGACACGATCACCACTTTCGAGACGCAGCTGCTCGGCAAGAAGGTCGTCTTCGAGCCGCACGCCCACGTGCTCGCGGAGGAGCCGAACCGCGTCGACGCCCTGTGGAAGCAGCGGCTGCGCTGGGCACGCGGCAACGTCACCGTCACCGCCCGCTACGCGAAGGTGTGGTTCCGGCCGTCGCGCAAGCACCACCTGGGCGGCATCAGCTTCGGGATCGTGTGGTTCAGCCTGTGGCTGCTCCCACTCATCATGATCCTGTCGTCGGTGGGACTGGCCGGGCTGCTGTTCCTGCAGGACGAGCTCGCCACCAATGTCTTCCGGGTGCTGTGGATCTCGGCGGCGCTGGCGTACTTGTTCGTGCTGATCCTGGGCTCGCAGACCGACGGGGCGACGACGAAGCACACCATCGGTCACGTGCTGCTGTTCCCCGGGATCATCAACATGCTGGTCATGGTGACGGCGCTGTTCCCGCCGGTGATGCTCGTCTGGCTGCCCGGCCTCTTCGGGGTCACCCTCGACGGTCCCGCCCTGTTCGCGATCACGCTCGCGATCTACATCTGGATCCCGTTCTCGATGGTGGTCGCGTGGCTCGCCCGCAAGGCGGAGAAGACGCGCGCCGGCCGCTGGCTCGCGCCCGCGCTCATCTACCTCGCCGGCTACGGCTCGCTGCTGTGCGCGATCACGTTCGACTCCTACCTCAAGGAGCTGGCCGGCACCGAGGCCAAGTGGGACAAGACCGAGAAGGTCGGGCGCGTCGCCACGAGCTGAGCGGTCGAAGCCGAGCCGGTCATACCTGGGGACGACCTCCCGAGGATGACGGTCCGGCGCGAGGATGAGCCTCCCGCCCGATGCCGCCCGATGCACCCGGCCGCCAGGCTGGAGGCATGACCTCAGCACCCGCCACAGCGCCCGCCCTCTCCGCGGCCGCGCTCACCAAGTCCTACGGCAGCTCCGTCGCGCTCGCCGGCGTCGACTTCCGCATCGCCCCCGGGGAGTCGGTGGCGATCATGGGAGCCTCCGGCTCCGGCAAGACCACCCTGCTTCACTGCCTGGCCGGCATCGTCGCACCCGACAGCGGCTCGGTCGTGCTCGCGACCCCGCACGGCCCCGTGGAGGTCACCGGCCTCGACGAGCGCGGACGCTCCCGGCTGCGCCGCGAGGCGTTCGGCTTCGTGTTCCAGCAGGGGCTGCTGCTGCCCGAGCTGACGGCGCTCGAGAACGTCGCCCTCCCGCTCATGCTGAACGGCGTCGACCGCAGGGCCGCCGAGCAGACTGCGGCCATGTGGCTCGCGGCCCTCGGCCTCGCCGGCTTCGAGGCACGGCGCATCGGGCAGCTCTCCGGCGGCCAGGCGCAGCGCGTGGCGATCGCCCGGGCGCAGACCACGGGCGCCGCGGTAGTGTTCGCCGACGAGCCGACCGGCGCGCTCGACTCGCAGACCTCGGCGGAGGTGATGGACGCGCTCATCCGCTCCACCACCGACCGCGGCCGCTCGCTGGTGGTGGTCACCCACGACGAGACCGTCGCCTCCCGCTGCTCCCGCGTGCTGCGCCTCGCGGACGGGCGGATCGTCGACGAGGTGGTGTCGCGATGACCACGCTCCGCCTGGCCTGGCTGTTCGCACGGCGCAGCGCCTCCGCCCGCTCCACCGTCGCGCTTCCGGTCGTCGCGTTCGCCGTCGTGACCGCGCTGCTGCTCATCGTCGCAGGCGGCGCGCAGGCGTTCTTCAGCTGGACCGACGACATGGCGGGGCTGTACCAGGTGCTCGCCGTCATCGCGCTCTCGCTGCTGATCGTCCCGCTCGTGGCCCTCGGCGGCTCGGCTGCACGACTCTCCGCCCGCCGCCGCGACGACCGGCTGGCCAGCCTGCGCCTGCTCGGGGCGACGCCCGGAATGGTGACCGCGCTCACCGTGATCGAGTCGACCGTGCTCGCGGTCGTGGGCGCGCTGGCCGGAGCGTTCGTCGCGCTGGTCGCGTCCCCGCTGGTGGCGCTGATCCCGTTCCGCGGCGAACCGCTCGGCTTCTCGGTGCTGCTCGCTCCCGCCTGGGTCGCGCTCGCGGTGGTCGGCGTCGGCGTGCTGGCCGCGGTGAGCGCGGTCGTCGGACTCCGCGGCGTCATCCTGTCGCCGCTCGGCGTGCGCACCCGGCAGCAGGCGCCGAGGGTGCACTGGGTGCGCGTGGTCGTCACGGTCGCGGTCGTCGCGCTCGTCGCCGGCGCCATGTCGACGCTGTCGGCGGTGCCCGGCATCGGCGTCCTCGTGACCGTGCTCGCCGTCGGCTTCGGCGGGACGGTCGCGGTGCTCAACCTGATCGGCCCGTGGGTGCTGAGGCTGGTCGCCTCGGGGCAGGCGCGCCGCGCCAGGACCGCGCGGCGCCTGCTCGCCGCGCGCAGCATCCTGGAGTCCCCCAAGGCCGCGTGGCGGCAGGTCTCCGGCGTGGCGATGACCAGCTTCGTCGCGGTCGTGGCGGGGGTCGGCGTCGCGGTGCTGGATGCGGCGGGCGACGGCGCGGACGCGCAGTCCCGGATGCTCGTCGCCGACATCCGCACCGGCGTGCTGATCACGATCGTCGCCTCCTTCCTGATGGTGGCGTGCTCGGCCGGAGTGAACCAGGCCGCCGCGATCCTCGACCGCCGCGACCTCTACGTGAGCCTCGACCGCATCGGGATGCCCGTCGCCGAAATGAACGCGGCCCGCGGCCGCGCGGTGCTCTCGCCGCTGCGCATCACCTCGGTCGGCTCCGCCGTGACGGCTGCGGTCGTGCTGTTCCCGCTCACCGGCCTCAGCCTCCTGACCTCGCCGCTGACCCTGGCGACCGTCGCCGGGTGCCTCGCGGCCGGCATCCTGCTGGTCTGGGCTGCCCTCCGCGCGACGCGGCCGGTGCTGACCCGGGTGCTCGCGGAGCCGTCGCCCAGCCTGTGACGGTGCGGGCATGCTCCGCCCGGTAGGGTCGGAGCATGCCCGACATCAGCGACACGGAGGCCGCACTCCAACAGCTCCACAGCATCCGCCAGAGCATCGACAACATCGACGCGGCGGTCATCCACATGCTCGCCGAACGGTTCAAGTTCACGCAGCAGGTGGGGGCGCTGAAGGCGGAGCACGGGCTCCCGCCGGCCGACCCCGAGCGTGAGCGCGAGCAGATCCAGCGACTGCGGGGCCTGGCCGAGGAGAGCCACCTCGACCCGGCGTTCGCGGAGAAGTTCCTCAACTTCATCATCGCCGAGGTCATCCACCACCACGAGCGCATCGCCGGCGAGAACGGCCGCTGACGGTGGGCTGGAACCCGGCCGAGCTGCCGGACGCCCACGGCCGCACCGTGGCGATCACGGGCGCGAACGCGGGCGTCGGCTACTTCACCGCCGAGCAGCTGGCCCGCGCGGGCGCACGGGTGGTGCTCGCCTGCCGCGACCCGGAGCGGGCCGAGTCGGCCGTCGCGGCGATCCGCCGCCGGGTGCCCGGGGCGCGCGTGCAGGCGATGCCGCTGGATGTGGCCGACCGGCGCTCGGTCGACGCGGCGGCGGAGTCGCTGCTGGCCCTCGACCGGCTGGACGCGCTCGTGCTCAACGCGGGCATCGTCCACCCGCCGCGGACGCGCCGGACCGACGCGTACGGCAATGAGCTCGTGCTCTCGACCAACGTGCTCGGGCACTTCCGGCTGACCGCCCGCGTCCTCCCCGCGCTGGAGCGCACAGGGGATGCACGGATCGTCGTCCTGGGCTCGCTGGCATCCCGGATGGGACGGCTGCGCCTCGACGACCTGCAGCTGGAGCAGTCGTACACCGGCTGGCGCGCCTACTCGGGGTCGAAGATCGCGGCACAGGCGTTCGGCTTCGAGCTGGACCGGCGGCTGCGGGCCTCCGGGTCCTCGGTTCGCAGCATCGTCGTGCATCCCGGGTACTCGACCTCCGGGCGCACGCCCGGCATCCGCGGGGTCAACCAGCCCAGCCGGCTGAAGCGCTTCGCGGACAACCTGCAGGCGGCGTGGACGCAGGGCAAGGACGCGGGAGCCCACATCCCGGTGCGGGCCGTGCTCGACCCGGACGTGTCCGGCGGCGACTACCTCGGCCCTGCGCTGCTGACGAAGGGCGCGCCCGTGCACGCCGCCGCGACCCGCGCCTCCCGCTCCCCACGCCTCGGCGCCCGCCTCTGGCCGCTGCTCGAGTCCGCCGCCGCCGAGCCCTTCCCCCTCCCCTGAAACCCCCCACCATCGAGTACACGAAGACTGCACGCTTTTCGGCGCAAAACGTGAAGTCTTCGTGTACTCGACGGTGCGCGGAGGGTCAGGCGTCGACGACGATGGTGAGGAGGCGGTGGTCCGGCGGGACCTGCGCGCGGAGGGCGGCGCTGGCGGCCGCATAGTCGGCGCCCTCGGCCTCGACCTCGCGCACGGCGGACTCCCGGATGACACCGGTCGCGATCACGCGCCCGCCGCGCGGCATCGCGTTGTGCACCTGCAGCAGGTCGAACCCTTCCGGCACCTGCTCCTCGATCAGGGCGCGCGCCGCCTGCGCGTCGTCGGCCTCCGCCGTCAGCTCCCGTGTACCGCTGCTCTGGATGAGACCACGCACCTTCATGCCCTCAACGCTAGCTGACATGCGACCGGCGCCGCCGATACGGTGAAGGGATGGACTACCTCACCGCACCCCTCGACGAGACCTCCCGGGCGGCCCTCGCCGCGACCGGACTCCGGTACGCCGTGCTCGACAACGACGACGCCGCCGCGCTGGAGGGCTGGATCCGCGCCGACTTCCGCGGCTTCCACGGCAAGCGCCCCTCAGCGGAGGTGCTGGAGGAGGCCCGCGGCAGCTTCGCGGGCCGGCGCAACACGGGCGTCTACGACGACGAGGGCGCAACCTCCGACCCGGTCGGCACCGTCAACACCTGGCCGGCACCGCTCACCGTGCCGGGCGGCGCGCGCGTCGACTCCTGGGCCATCAGCTCCGTGACGGTCGCGCCGACCCACCGCCGCCGCGGCATCGCGACCGCACTGCTCGGCGGCGAGCTGCGCACCGCGCACGCGCTGGGGCTGCCGCTCGCCATCCTCACCGTCTCCGAGTCGGTCATCTACGGTCGCTGGGGCTTCGGCCCGGCGACCTGGGCCACCGCGTGGAGCGTCGATACCAAGCGCGTGGGCTGGGCCGGCGGCGAGACCCCCGGGCGTCTGTCGTTCGCCGAGCCCGCCGAGTACGAGGAGACCGGTGCGCGCGTCCTCGACCGGGTCATGGCGTCCCGTGCGGGCGAGATCGGCCTCGAGCCGTACCTCGCGAAGCGCCTGATCGGCCCGATGAAGGGCGACCCGGACGCCGACAAGCTGCGCCTGGTGCGCTACGACTCGGCCGAGGGCGAGCCGGAGGGCTTCGTCACCTACGTCCTCAAGGACGACCCGGAGGACGACTTCACCCGCCACACCGTCGTCGTGAACCACCTCGCCGCGGCGACCCCTGAGGCGCTCCGCACCCTGTGGCGGTTCCTCATCGAGCTCGACCTCGTCGCCGAGGTGAAGGTGTGGACGCGCGGCGTCGACGAGCCGTACCAGTCGCTCGTGAACGACATCCGCGGTGCCCGGGTGACCGAACTGCAGGACCACCTGTGGGTGCGCATCCTCGACGTCCCGGCCGCCCTGCAGGCGCGAACCTACGAGCGGGACGGCTCGCTCGTGATCGACGTCGCCGACGACCTGGGGCTGGCCGGCGACCGATTCCGCCTGACCGTCCGCGACGGACGCGCCGAGGTGCAGGCGACCGAGGACACGGCGGACGTGTCACTGCCCGTCGCCGCGCTCGGCAGCGCCTACCTCGGCCACGACGTGGTGCGCGGGCTCTCGCTCGCCGGCCGCATCCAGGGCGACGCGGAGGCGCTCGACCGGCTGTTCCGCACGACCGTGCCCCCGCGCCTCAGCACCTGGTTCTAGCGGCGGTCACCGCCCGGGCAACCGACCCGGCCGAGTGGCGACAAGATGTCGCCACTCGGCCGGGATAGCCGCAACCACTCGCACCTCGCCGAGGGCGACCGCCGGGCGCGGGTCAGTCGATCAGGTCGTGGCGCACCACGATCTGGTCGCGGGCGGGGCCCACGCCGATCGCGGAGATGCGGGCGCCGGAGAGGCGCTCCAGGGCGAGGACGTAGTCCTGCGCGTTCTTCGGCAGGTCCTCGAAGCTGCGGGCGCCCGAGATGTCCTCGGTCCACCCGGGGAACTCCTCGTAGATCGGCTTCGCGTGGTGGAAGTCGCTCTGCGAGGCGGGCACCTCGTCGTGGCGCACGCCGTCGACGTCGTAGGCGACGGCCACCGGGATGCGCTCGATGCCGGTCAGGGTGTCGAGCTTGGTGAGCACGAAGTCGGTGACGCCGTTGATGCGTGCGGTGTAGCGCGCGACGGGGGCGTCGTACCAGCCGGTGCGGCGGGGGCGGCCGGTCGTCGTGCCGAACTCGAAGCCGCGCTCGCGGAGGAACTCGCCCCACTCGTCGAACAGCTCGGTCGGGAAGGGGCCCGCGCCGACGCGCGTGGTGTACGCCTTCACGATGCCGATCACGCGGTCGATGCGGTTCGGGCCGATGCCCGAGCCGGTCGCGGCGCCGCCGGCGGTGGAGTTGGACGACGTCACGAACGGGTAGGTGCCGTGGTCCACATCCAGCATCGTCGCCTGGCCGCCCTCGAACAGGACGTACTTGCCCTCCTCGAGCGCCTGGTTGAGCAGCAGGGAGCTGTCGACGACCATCGGGCGCAGGCGCTCAGCGTAGGCGAGCAGCTGGTCCACGACCTCGTCGACGCCGATCGCGCGGCGGTTGTAGACCTTCACCAGCAGGTGGTTCTTCTGGTCGAGGGCGCCCTCCACCTTCTGGCGGAGGATGTTCTCGTCGAACAGGTCCTGGATGCGGATGCCGACCCGGTTGATCTTGTCGGCGTAGGTCGGGCCGATGCCGCGGCCGGTGGTGCCGATCTGGCGCTTGCCGAGGAAGCGCTCTGTGACCTTGTCGATCGTGCGGTGGTACGAGGTGATGACGTGCGCGTTGGAGCTGACCTTGAGGCGCGTGACGTCGACGCCGCGGGCGATCAGCGCGTCGAGCTCCTCGAAGAGCACCTCGATGTCGACGACGACGCCGTTCGCGATGACCGGGGTGACGCCTTCGGTCAGGATGCCGGAGGGCAACAGGTGCAGGGCGTACTTCTCATCGCCGACGACGACGGTGTGGCCCGCGTTGTTGCCGCCGTTGAACTTGACGACGTAGTCGATGCGGCTGCCGAGGACGTCGGTCGCCTTGCCTTTGCCTTCGTCGCCCCACTGGGCGCCGATGATCACGATCGCGGGCACGTTTGAGTCCTCTCGATGGGTGGAACGCGTCGGCGCCACGCGGACGACCGTCGCACTCGATCCTATCGCGAGCCACGAAGTTGCACACAAGTGTGCACGAATGGCGTACACTGGACGCATGCCCACCGAATCCACCCGCGCGCCGCGCCGCGACGCCGCGGCGAACCGCGAGGCCCTCCTCGGCGCCGCGGCGGCCTCGCTCAACGAGGACATCGACGCGTCGCTCGAGAGCATCGCGGCCCGCGCCGGCCTCAGCCGGCGTGCCGTCTACGGCCACTTCGCCACGCGCGACGAGCTGCTGGTCGAGGTGTTCACCCGCGGCGCCCGCCGGCTGGCGGCCCTGCTCGACCCGGTGTCGCATCCCGACCCCCTGGTCGAGATCGCGCTGTTCGGCGCGACCCTCTGGGCCGAGGTCGAGCACGTGCGCGTCAGCGCGGCGCTGGCCGTCCGCGGTCCGCACCGCGACCTGGTCGGCACCGCCCTCGACCCGGCGCGCGAGCGGCTGCGCGAGACCGTGCGCCGCGGCATGGAGTCCGGGCGCATCCGCACCGACCTCGACCGCGAGACTGTCACCCGGCTGATCGAGAACGCCGCCGTCTCCGTGCTCGACGAGGCCACCCGCGCGCGGTTGACGCCGGAGGCGGGCCACCGGCTCGTCATGCTCGCCGGCCTCGGAGCCGCGGGGCTCGGCTGGCGGGAGGCGGGCGAGCTGATCGCCTCCACCCCCGAGCTGGCGTTCGGCGCCGCGACCGGCGCGTCCACGGGAGGCGACGCCCGATGAAGATCGTCCTCGACCACGTCGGCAAGGGGGCTGCGCTCCCGGAGACCTCGGCGGCCTTCGAGACCGGTCGCGCCACCCTCGCCCGCGCCGAGACGGAGCAGCGCCCGACCGTGCTCGGGCTCATCGCCTCCGGGAGGATGCGGCCGGACACCGGCAGCGTCACCATCGACGGCGCCACCGACTACTCGGCGATGCGCCGCCGGATCGCCCTCATCGACGCGCCCGACGTGTCCGAGCCCGCGGCGGACGTCACGGTCTCGGGCATCGTCGCGGAGGAGCTGATGTTCGCGGGCCGGCCGTCGCATCCCGTCGCCGTCGGCCGCACCCTGCGCGAGCTGGGCGCGTCGGAGTGGTCGCGCGCGGCGATCGGCACGGTTCCGCCGACGGTCCGCATCCGCCTGCTCGCCGAGCTGGCCCTTCTGCGGAAGGGCGTCGACGCGCTCGTGATCGTGTCGCCCGACCGCCACGGCGGCGACCCGGTCGAGTGGTGGCGCTTCGCCCGCGAGCTCGCGGGCCGCGACAAGGCGGTGCTCGTCGTCGCCGGCGACGCCTCCGCCGCGGCCATCGCCGCGGCCTCCCTCGTCTCCCGCATGGATGAGACAGGCCCCGGTGAGACGGGCCCGGACGGCACCAGACCAGACACTTTCGACGAAGACCCCGGCCGGGACGACACCGACGATCTCCCGGACCAGATCGTGGAGACAGCATGAAGATCCCGCAGATGATCGCGGCGGAGTTCCGCCGCCTCACGGCCAGCCCGATGTCCATCGTGGCGCTCATCGCCCTGATGTGCGTCCCGGTGCTGTACGGCGGCCTGTACCTGTGGGCGAACCAGAACCCGTACGCGAACCTGAACCGCATCCCCGCCGCCATCGTGGTGGATGACACGGGCGCTACGGTCGACGGCAAGACGGTCAACTACGGCGACGACGTCGCCCAGCAGCTGATCGACGACGGCTCGTTCCAGTGGCACCGGGTCGCCTCCGGCTCGGCGGCGAGCGGCGTGGACGACTCCAAGTACGACTTCAGCATCACCTTCCCGAAGGACTTCTCGTCGGCGCTCGCGTCGGCCTCCGGCACCGACCCGCACCGGGCGGTCGTCACGCTGACCACCAACGACACCAACAGCTACCTGGCCTCGACCATCGGCACCCAGGCCGCGGAGAAGATCCGAACCTCCATCGTCAAGCAGGTCAACGAGCAGGCGGCGAAGCAGTTCCTGCTCGGGCTCGCCGACATCCGCTCGAACCTCGTCACCGCCGCCGACGGCGCGAGCAAGCTGGTCGACGGCAGCGCGACCGCGCAGTCCGGCGCCTCGCAGCTGGCCGACGGCACCTCGCAGCTGGCCTCCGGGTCGCAGGAGCTGGCGAGCAAGCTCGGCCAGCTCGCCTCCGGCGCCCAGCAGGTCAGCGACGGCGCAGCGCAAGTGGCCGCAGGCAACCAGCAGCTGGCCACCAAGGCGAACGAGGCCAGCGCCGCCGCCGCCCAGATCGCGGCGGCAGCGCCCGCCGCGCAGCAGGACCTGCTCGACCGGCTGCAGGCCGCCGGTGCCACGCAGGCACAACTCGACCAGGTGAAGGCGGTGCTCGGCGACCTCGACACGAAGGTGCAGTCGGGCAACAGCCAGATCCAGGGAGCGGTCGGCCAGATCAACCAGCTCGCGTCCGGCGCCGGGCAGGTCGCCGACGGAGCCTCCCAGGTCGCGTCGGGGTCGCAGCAGGCCGCGGCCGGAGCCGGCCAGCTGGCGTCCGGAGCGTCGACCGCGGCGACCGGGGCGGCCCAGCTCCGCGACGGGCTGACGACCCTACACGACGGCACCGTGCAGCTGAGCGACGGGCTCACGTCCGGCGTCGACCGCATCCCGGACAACTCCCCCGCCCTGCAGAAGAAGCAGGCGTCGACCATCGCCGACCCGGTGAACCTGAAGAACGACTCCATCACGTCCGCCGGGACCTACGGCGCCGGCCTTGCGCCGTTCTTCGTGGCGCTGGCCGGGTGGATCGGCATCTACGCGCTGTTCCTCATCGTCAAGCCGGTCTCGCGCCGCGCCATCACGGCACTGCACTCGCCGATCAAGATCACGCTGGCGGGCTGGCTCACCCCCGGGCTGCTCGGCGCCATCCAGATGGTCGGCCTGTTCGCCATCGTCGCGGGCGCCCTCGGCTTCCGCATCGACAACCCGCTCGGGATGTACGGGCTCATGGGGCTCGCGTCGGTCACCTTCGCCGCGATCATCCTGGCGCTCAACGTCTGGCTCGGCAGCGTCGGGCAGTTCCTCGGGCTCGTGCTCATGGTGCTGCAGCTGGTGACCGCGGGCGGGACGTTCCCCTGGCAGACGCTGCCCGGTCCCCTCGCCGCACTGCACCACGTGCTGCCCATGTCGTACGCGGTCGACGGCATCCGGCAGCTGATGTACGGCGGCAATCCGGCGACGGCCTGGGCGGACGCCGGAGTTCTCGCGCTGTGGATGCTGATCGCCCTGCTCGTCTCGGCCATCGGCGTCACCCGGATGACGCACTTCCGCACCCTGCGCGACCTGCGGCCCTCGCTCATCGGCTAGGTCGCGCACCCCTGGTGGGCGCCCCTCCGCGGGCGATAGGGTGGCGCCCACCAGCATCCGAACGCAGGGAGGACCACCATGGCCGATCTCGAAGTGCAGGCGGCGCTCTCGCAGGCGCGACAGGCGGCCAGCGCCGCCACCTACGACATCCAGAAGCTGCCGGAGGACTCGATCGAGCGGCAGGCGCTGCACAACCTCCTCACCGCGGTCGACGCGATCATCGAGGCGCTCGACACCGAGTGAGCCGGGCTCCGCTCGGCGTGCCGGTGGTCGCCGGTAGGGTGGCCGCGTGACCGACGACGCCCTCCGCATCCTGCACCTCTCCGACACGCACCTGTACGGCGACGGCCGCCTGCACTACGGGATCGTCGACACCCTGGCAGGGCTCGACCGGGTCCTGGCGCGCGCCGGCTCGCTCGCCGAGGTGGATGTGGTGGTCGCGTCGGGCGACCTCTCCGACGACGGCAGCGCCGACTCGTACCGGCGGCTGAAGGGCACGCTCGAACCGTGGGCGGCCGAGCGCGGGGCGGCCATCGTCTACGCCATGGGCAACCACGACCTGCGCGACGGGTTCGAGGAGGTGCTGGGCGCGCGCGAGACGGTGACGGCGGTGCGCGGCTTCCGGATCGTCACGGTCGACACCAGCGTGCCGGGCGCAGGGTACGGCAGCGTCGACTCCGCACAACTCGACCGGCTGCGCCAGGTGCTCGCCACCCCGGCGGAGAACGGCACGGTCGTGGTGCTGCACCATCCCCCGGTCGCGCCGACGACCCTGCTCTTCGAGACGCTGCGGTTCGTGGACCCGGAGCCGCTGGTCGACGTGTGCGCGGCAGGAGACGTGCGCGCCATCCTCGCCGGGCACTACCACCACGGGCTGGTCACCGAGGCGGGCCCCTCCGGCATCCCCGTGGTCGTCGCCCCGGCGGTCGCGAACACGACCGACGTGCTGTGGCCGCCGCCGCGCGAGCGCGCGGTGCGCGGGGCCGGGTTCGCCTGGGTGCAGGTGCCGGTCGACGGCCCGGTGCGGGCGCACGTCGTCACGGCGCCGGCGCCCGACGACGGCGCGACGGTGTACGACCTCGATGCGGAGGCGGTCCGGCGGATCGCGGACGACGCGGGATGGCGCGGATGACCGCGGCCGCCGCCGGCTACTCCGGCACGCCGCTGTGGAAGAAGCTCGGCCTCAAGCCCGGCATGCGTGTCTCGGTGCTGCACGCCGACGACGGCTGGAGCATCCCGCTCGACGGGGCTCCGGAGGTGACCTGGGTCGGCGACGAGCCGGCCGGGCTGATCCTCGCCTTCTTCCGCTCGACCGCAGAGCTCCTCGCGGAACTGGACGGCCTCGGCAAGCGCATCCGGCCCGACGGGATGATCTGGGCGGCCTGGCCGCGGAAGGCCGGCGGCCACGTCAGCGACCTGAGCGACAGCGTCGTGCGCGAGGCCGCACTGGCCCGCGGCCTGGTCGACGTTAAAGTCGCCGCGATCGACACCGACTGGTCGGGCCTGAAGCTCGTCTGGCGCCTCGCCAACCGCTGACCCGCCGAGTTGCACGTCGTGGTCGTTATTCGGGCCGGATAGCCGCCACGACGTGCAACTCGATCGCTAGCGCGGCGGGAAGGGGACGTGCTGGGTGACCCACGCGTGCATCGCGATCGCGGCGGCGGCGGAGGCGTTGATCGAGCGGGTGGAGCCGAACTGCGTGATCTCGACCACGGCGTCCGCCGCATCCAGCGCCGCAGCCGAGAGCCCGGGGCCCTCCTGGCCGAACAGCAGCACGCACTCCCGTGGCAGGGCGAAGGTCTCGATCGGCACGGAACCCGGGACATTGTCGATCGCGATCACCGGGAGCCCGGCCTCCCGCGCCCAGCCGACGAACCCGGTCACGTCGTCGTGGTGCGTCACGTGCTGGTAGCGATCGGTCACCATCGCGCCGCGCTTGTTCCAGCGGCGGCGGCCGATGATGTGGACGGTGTCCGCGGTGAACGCGTTGGCGCTGCGGACGATGGAGCCGATGTTCATGTCGTGCTGCCAGTTCTCGATGGCCACGTGGAACGGGTGCCTGTGCTGGTCGAGGTCGGCGACGATCGCCTCCATGCTCCAGTAGCGGTACCGGTCGATGACGTTGCGGGTGTCGCCGTGGCGGAGCAGCTCGGGGTCGTAGCGCGGGTCGTCCGGCCAGTCCCCCGGCCACGGTCCGACGCCGTTCGTGCTCAGCTCGTGCGCCGGGTGAGGGGTGTCGTCCACTCGCTCAGCGTATCCGGGGTGCGGCCGGCCTCACCGCGGCGGGGATGCGGCCTCTAAGCTGGTCGCATCCGAATCCCGGCGAAAGGGGCCCGTGTGACGAGTCGCGACGAGATCGAATGCTGGCTGACCGACATGGACGGCGTGCTGGTGCACGAGAACCAGGCGCTCCCGGGCGCCTCCGATCTCATCCAGCAGTGGCGCGACCAGGGCACCCCGTTCCTGGTCCTCACCAACAACTCGATCTTCACGCCGCGCGACCTCGCCGCCCGGCTGAGGACCTCGGGCCTGGATGTGCCGGAGGAGTCGATCTGGACGTCCGCCCTCGCCACCGCCGACTTCCTCAAGTCGCAGATGCCCGGCGGCAGCGCGTACGTCATCGGCGAGGCCGGCCTCACGACCGCTCTGCACGAGGCGGGCTTCATCATGACCGACACGAACCCGGACTACGTGGTCGTCGGCGAGACCCGCAGCTACTCGTTCGACGCGATCACGAAGGCGATCCGCCTGATCGGCAAGGGCGCGCGGTTCATCACCACGAACCCGGACGCGACCGGTCCGAGCGCTGAGGGGCCGCTGCCCGCGACGGGCGCGGTGACGGCCATGATCACCAAGGCGACCGGCCGCGACCCCTACGTGGTCGGCAAGCCGAACCCGATGATGTTCCGCTCGGCCATGAACCGCATCGGAGCGCACTCGGAGAACACGGCGATGATCGGCGACCGGATGGACACCGACGTCGTCGCCGGGATCGAGGCCGGGCTGCACACCATCCTGGTGCTCACCGGCATCAGCGACCGCACCGAGATCGAGCGCTACCCGTTCCGCCCGGACGAGGTGCTGAACGGCGTGTACGAGCTGGTGTCGGCCGCTCCGCTCGAGACGGAGCTCTGAGCCCGGCTCAGCCCGTCGGGCCGGGCCCCGCGACGGACGTCGTGAGCGGCTCGCCGCCCGAGCGGTTCACGAAGCAGTAGTAGGAGCGCTGTCCGTCCTTCCACTGCTGCTCGGTCGCGGGGAACGACCCGATGACCTGCAGGTCGGGGTAGGCGCCGGCCGCGTTCAGGTCGACCACGCCGGAGGCGGTGCACAGTCCGGGGACCTGCCCGGCGAGCGCGTCGGCGCCGGGGTACGGAGCAGCCGGATCGGCGGACAGCAGGTTCGTGTAGACGAGTTGGGCGGTGTGCGGCGTCGCGCAGTCGACCACCGTGAACTCCTGCGCCCAGACGGTGGTGAACGGCTGGATGCACTCGCCGCCGCCGAGGGCATCCCACGGGTGCGTGCCCGCGCCGACGGGAGCCGGCTTGGGCGTCACCGTGGGCACCGGGGTGGGGGTCGGCGTCGGCTTCGGGGTGGCGGAGGCCGCCGAGGCGGTCGGCGCGGGGACCGGCTTCGCCGCGCCGAACAGCGACGGGATGCGGGTGCCGAGCGCGAACAGCCCGATGAGCACCAGCAGGACGGCGAGGCCGCCGGCCACGGAGAACAGGATGCGGTTGTTGCGCGAGCCCCACAGGCCGGGGCCGGCCGGTGCCGCTGTCGGACCGGCGGCGGCCGACGGTGAGGTGGAGGCCGTGACCGGGGTAGACGTCTGCGCGGCGGCGGGGGCCGGGCTCGCGGCGGCGCCGGCGGCCGGTCCGCCCGTGGCGGCGGCGTCGTCGATGCCGTCGGCCTCCTCGGTGGGGCCGAGAGTGTCCGGCGACGGAAGGAAGAACGGCACGGTCGCCGTGAGCTGTGGTCCCTCGAGGGCAGCGGCGGGCTCCTGCTCGGCCTCGTCGAGAGCCTCGTCGCGGGCGGGGGCCGCCGGCTCGTCGTCGGTGCCCGCGGAGTCGGTCTCGATCGGGGCGTGGTCGGTCGGGGCGTCGTCGGTCTCGGCGTCGTAGGTCGGGGCGTCGTAGGTCGGGGCGTCGTCGATCGTCGCCACGTCGCCGAACAGCTCGGCGAGACCGTCCGACTCGTCGCCGTCGGGGGTCTCCTCCGCGGCGGCGGGCGACTCGAACGCGGCGGTCTCCGCGGCGGCTGCGATGCTCGCCGCGTCGATCGGACTGGTCGCGGGCGACGGCACTCCTCCCAGGGCGATCTCGGCCTCCGCCGCCGGGATCTCCGGCTCCGAGGGCAGCACCGCCGGGAACGCCGCGGTCGGCGCGAACGGCTCCGGCTCGGTCCCCGCGGTCGGCGGGAGGACCGTCTCCGGCTCCGACGGCAGCGAGTGCTCGGCCGGCAGCGTAGGGGGTTCGGGACGGCTCTCCGAGCGGAGGAGCGCATCCAGCTCCGGCGCGGCCGCCCGGTGCGCCGCCGTGTCGGTCGCGGGCTCGAACAGGGCGGCGGCGTCGATCGGCGGGAGCACCGGGTTCGTCGGCGGCGCGGGATCGGCGTGGCCCGGCCGGTCCAGCCACGGGTCGGGCTGGTGCGAACCCGCCCACTCGGTCGACGGCGGCTCCGTGGCCGCGGGGCCGGACGCCGGCGGCGTCGCCGGAGTCGCGGGGGCGGGCGGCACGGCGCCGGGGACCAACGGAATGATGCTCGTGGTGTCGCCGATGACGGAGCGCGCGGACTGCTCGCCCTCCTCCGGCGCACCGAAGCCGAGCAGGGCCGCCAGCCCATGCCCGCGCTCGTCGGCGTCGGCGTCGGTCGGGGGCGTGGATGCGGCCGCCGGCGGGTCGAAGATCGTTCGCGGCGGTACGGGCTCGGCAGGCTGAGGCGGCTCCGCGGGCGGGATCACCCACGAGCCGGCGGCGACCGGGGTCTCGGCGGTGGGCGGTTCCGGCTCTTCCGCGGGCGTCGGCTCGAACAGCGGCGAACGGTACTCCGGCGCAGCGGCGGGCTCCGGCTCCGGCTCCGGTTCCGGAGCCACCGGCGAGGCAGGCGCGACGGGTTCCTCCGGCGCCTCCGCTCCCTGCGCCGGTCCCTCGGCCACAAGCGCGTCGAACAGCGACCAGGCGGGCTGCTCCGCCTCCTGGTCAGCGCGCGGCTGCTCCGCCTCCGGCTTCGCGGTCGGCTCCGCCGCCGCCTCCGAACTCTGGAACGACGCCCACGCGGCTGCCTGAGCCTCCGCGGCGTCGTCGTGCACGGGCTCCGGGTTCGGTGCCGCGGGCACGTCGACCGAGGACGCGACCTCCGGCTCCGGACCGGGTTCGGGCTCCACAAGCGGGTCGACGCCCTCGCCGGGAGTCAGGTTCCAGTTGAAGGCGACCGGGAACTCCGTCTGCGGCTCGGGGCCGGGCTCGGCCGCCGCCGCGGGCGGCGCCTCCGGCGCGACGGCGCTGCCGAGCAGCTCGTCGAACGCGGCCGGCTCGTTCGCCGCCGCGTCGCCGGACGCCACGGGCGGGATCTCCTCCGAAGCGGGCGCGGCATCCTGCACCGCGGTCGGCTCCTCAGCCGACTCGGCCCGGCCTGCCTCGTCGTCACGCTCCGCCGACCGCCGACCGACGCGGCGGCCGCCGGTCAGCTGCTGCAGCAGCCACTCGGAGCTGCCGAACTCGGGTTCCTGCGCGTCGGATGCCGGCTCGCCGGCGTCGCCCGGACGCCCGTCGTCCGCCGCGCCCCTCCCGCGCTCGTCGGACACTAGGCCAGCCCCAGGTCCTTCAGGCCGATCGCGGCGTAGTAGGGGTAGCCCGCGGCCTCGATGGCCTCACGAGCGCCGGTGTCGCGGTCGACGACCACCGCGACGGCGGCGATCTCGGCGCCGACCTTCTTGAGCGCCTCCGCCGCCTTGAGCGGCGAGCCGCCGGTGGTGGAGGTGTCCTCGAGCACGATGACGCGCTTGCCCTCGAGGTCGGGACCCTCGACCTGCTTGCCGCGGCCGTGGTCCTTGGGCTCCTTGCGCACCACGAAGGCGTCGTACTCGAGACCCTGGGCGGCGCCCTGGTGCAGGATCGCCGCGGCGACCGGGTCGGCCCCCATCGTCATGCCGCCGACCGCGAAGACGTCGGGGATGTCGCGGATGAGGTCGATCATCACGCGCCCGATGAGCGGCGCGACACGGTGATCGAGGCTGACCTTGCGCAGATCGACGTAGTAGCTCGCCTTCTTGCCGCTGGTGAGCGTGAAGTCGCCGTGGAAGACGGCCTCGGCGGCGATGTAGTCGATGAGCTGCTGTCGTGTGTCGGTCACATCCACGATTCTAGAGGGGAACCCCGCGGTGACCGGGAGTTGTCCACAGGCGATGAGCCGTCCACGAACCCGTCGCCGGCTCGGAGGACGTCGGCGGCGGCCGATACGATCGGGGCATGCGCGTCGCCACCTGGAATGTGAACTCCATCCGCACCCGCGTGGTCCGGGTGGTCGATTGGATGGTCCGCGAAGACGTCGACGTCCTGGCGATGCAGGAGATCAAGTGCAAGCCGGAGCAGTTCCCTTACGCCGCGTTCGAGGAGGCGGGCTACGAGGTCGTGCTGCACGGCCTGAACCAGTGGAACGGCGTCGCGATCGCCAGCCGCCTGCCCCTCGAAGACGTCGAGATCGGCTTCCCCGACATGCCCGGCTTCCTGAAGGACCACGACGGTCCCGACCTGCCGAAGGAGGCGCGGGCGATCGGCGCGACCGTCGAGGGCGTGCGGCTCTGGAGCCTGTACGTGCCGAACGGCCGCGCCCTCGCCGACCCGCACTACGTCTACAAGCTCGACTGGCTCGCCGCGCTCGCCGCCGACACCCAGCGGTGGCTCGCCGACGACCCCGGCCTCCAGCTCGCCCTGATGGGCGACTGGAACGTCGCCCCGCTCGACTCCGACGTGGGCGACCCGAGCCTCGTCCCCGGCATCTCGACCCACATCTCGCCGCCGGAGCGCACCGCCTTCGCCGCGTTCGAGAAGGCCGGGCTCACCGACGTCGTGCGCCCGATCGTCCCGGACGGCTACACGTACTGGGACTACAAGCAGCTGCGCTTCCCGCGCAACGAGGGACTGCGCATCGACTTCATCCTCGGCTCGCGCGCCTTCGCCGACCGGGTCGTGGATGCGAGCATCCACCGCAACGAGCGCAAGGGCGACGCCCCCAGCGACCACGTCCCCGTGCTCGTCGAGCTCGCGCCGCCGGCCGGCGACGAGGACGACGACGACCGCCCGATGATCTTCGGCTGAGACCCACGACAGGAGGAGACGCCACGATGACGACGCCGCCACCCGCCTACGGCCCTCCCGCGCCCGGCTACGCCCCGCCGCCCGTCCCGCGCCGGCCCGTCGTCGTGTGGGACCTCGTGACCACGATCGTCCTGCTCGTGATCGGCGGGGCCATCGCCATCGGCCTCACGTTCTTCGCGTTCTTCCTGGTCTTCGCGAGCGACCCGTGCGGCGCGTCCACCGTGTGCGACACCGACCGGATGAGCGCCGGGTTCTTCACCGCGCTCCTCGGCCCCGGCGCGGTCACCGTCGCTGCCGTCATCGTCGCGGTCGTGCTGCTGATCCGGCGGCGCATCGCCTTCTGGGTGCCGCTCGTGGGCATCGTGCTCGCCATCGGCGTGTGGATCGGCGGCGCCGCGCTCGTGATCTCCGGCGTCCCCGGCGCCTCCCTCTGACGCGCCCCCGGCACCGCCGGACAACTTTCATTACGTAGCGTTTCAGCGGCCCAGCGGGCGAGCGCCGCCCCTCGGTAGCGTCGGAACACCATGACCGCCGCCCTGTCCTCCGCCTTCCCCGTCGCCTTCGACGGTGTCGGGCGCGCCTTCGAGGTGCGAGACAAGCGCGACAAGCGGTCGTCCGACCGGCACCGCGTGGTGCTGCGCGACGTGTCCCTCCGCATCGCGCCGGGCGAGGTCGTCGCGATCCTCGGCCCGAGCGGCTGCGGCAAGTCGACGCTGCTGCGCATCGCGGGCGGCCTCGACGCCCCCACGGCGGGTGCCGCCCTGATCGACGGCACCCCGGTCGCCGGTGTGGATGCACGGTGCGCCGTCGGCTTCCAGGAGCCGCGTCTACTCCCGTGGCGTTCCCTCGCCGACAACGTCGCGCTCGGACTCCCCCGCGGCCTCGACCGCGCCGCCGGCCGCGAGCGCGTCGCCCGGCTGCTCGACCTCGTCGGGCTCACCGCCGCCGCCACCCTCCGGCCGCGCGAGGTCTCCGGCGGCATGGCGCAGCGCGCATCCCTCGCCCGGGCGCTCGCCCGCAACCCCGGCGTCCTGCTGCTCGACGAGCCGTTCGGCGCCCTCGACGCGCTCACCCGGCTCCGCATGCAGGACCTGCTGCTGGACGTCCACGCGGCCGCCCCCACCACGATCCTGCTCGTCACCCACGACGTAGACGAGGCCCTGCAGCTCGCCGACCGCGTCGTCCTGCTCGGCACCGAGCCGGAGCACGCCGGCTCCACGATCCGCAGCGTGACCACCGTTCCCGGCGCCCGTCCGCGCGATCGCGGCTCCGCAGAGCTCGCCGCCCTGCGCGCGGAGCTGCTCGACGGCCTGGGCATCGACCGCCACGGACGCGCCCACGGCGAGCAGCGCACCACCGCAGTCCCCGTCTTCCCGTACTGAAACCCCCACGCACAGCGACCCGAGAGGCATCATGCGCCGCACATCCACCATCCTGACCGCCGCCGCGGCCATCGCCGCCGCCACGAGCCTTCTGCTGACCGGCTGCGTCGCCGGGGAGGGCGCCGCAGCCGGGTCGGAGAGCACCGCCGGCGTCACCAAGGGCGGAACGCTCAACATCGACTTCGCCACCTACAACCCGCTGAGCCTCGTCATCAAGAAGGAGGGCTGGCTGGAGAAGGCGCTGAAGAAGCAGGACATCACCGTCAACTGGGTGCAGTCCGCCGGCTCGAACAAGGCCAACGAGGCGCTGCGCTCCGGCGCCATCGACGTCGGGTCGACCGCCGGCTCGGCCGCGCTGCTCGCCCGGTCCAACGGCTCCGCGATCAAGACGATCGACATCTACTCGCAGCCGGAGTGGTCGGCGATCGTCGTCGGCCCGAACTCCCCGATCACCTCGGTGAAGAAGCTCAAGGGCAAGCAGGTCGCCGCCACCAAGGGCACAGACCCGTACTTCTTCCTGCTGCAGTCGCTGGAGGCCAACGGCCTGTCGGCGAGCGATGTCACCATCCAGAACCTGCAGCACGCGGACGGCTGGGCGGCTCTCCAGAACGGCTCCGTGGACGCCTGGAGCGGCCTCGACCCGATCATGGCCAACGCCGAGAAGTCGGGCGCGAAGCTCATCTACCGCAACGTGAAGTTCAACACCTACGGCTTCCTGAACGCGACCGAGTCGTTCCTGTCGTCGAAGCCGGATGTGGCGCAGACCGTCGTGAACACCTACGAGTACGCGCGGGCCTGGGCGCAGAAGCACCCCGACGAGACGGCGAAGATCCTCTCCGACGTCGCCGGCATCGACCCGGCGGTCGCCACCACGGTCATCACCGAGCGCACCAACCTGGACGTCTCCAACGTGCCGGGCAAGGCGCAGCTGGCCGTGCTGAAGAAGGTCGGGCCGATCTTCGTCCAGTCGGGCGACGTCCGCTCGCAGGCCGACATCGACAAGGCGCTCGACACGCTGCTCGACCCGACCTTCGCCAAGAAGGCCGACCCGGGCGCCATCGGGGGCTGACGGACACCATGACGACGAGCAACGCGCCGGGAGGCGAGGGCCCGCTGATCTACGCGGGCGGCGCCGGGCTGGCCGGCGCGGGCGGCATCTCGGTCGCCCGCGAGCGGCCGCGACCGGATCCGGGGCCGGGGCCGGCGGGCTCCCGCGTCCCGCTGGCCTCCCGCCGCTGGGTGCGGATCACCGCCGGGTTCCTCATCCCGGTGATCCTGCTCGTGGTCTGGCAGGTCGCCGCGACCTCCGGCGCGTTCACGTCGTCGCAGTTGCCGACGCCCGCGATGGTGTGGGAGGCGGCGGTCGACCTCGCGCAGCGCGGCCTGCTCGGGCAGTACGTCGCTATCTCGACCCAGCGCGTACTGATCGGCTTCGCGATCGGCGCGGCGCTCGGCCTGCTGCTGGGGGCGCTGGTCGGGCTGTCGCGCTGGTCGGACATCCTGTTCAGCCCGACCCTCGCCGCCATCCGGGCGGTCCCGTCGCTCGCCTGGGTGCCGCTGCTGATCCTGTGGTTCAAGATCGGCGAGGACTCCAAGATCATCCTGATCGCGATCGGCGCGTTCTTCCCCGTCTACACGACCGTCGCCGCGGCCCTCAAGCACGTCGACCGCCACCTGGTGGAGGCGGGACGCGCGTTCGGCCTGAACGGCGTCCGCCTGTTCACCACGGTCCAGCTGCCCGCAGTGCTGCCGTCGGTCATCTCCGGCCTCCGGCTCGCTCTCGCCCAGGCGTGGCTGTTCCTCGTCGCCGCCGAGCTGATCGCGTCGTCGATGGGACTCGGCTTCCTGCTGAGCGACTCGCAGAACAACGGCCGCACCGACCGCCTCTTCCTCGCGATCATCCTGCTGGCCGTGCTCGGCAAGATCACCGACTCGCTGCTCGGCCTGTTCGAGCGCTGGGCGGCCCGGCGCTGGGCCTGAGGCCGCGGCGCCGGACTTTTCGGCGGCTCAGCTGCCGCCGATGCCCTCCGTGACCTGCACCGGACTGTCGAACTCGCGGTCCGGCAGGCCTTCGAGCGCGTCGACGACCTCCTTCGGAGCGCCCTGACCCTGCGCGGTGCCGACCAGGTCGGCTTTGCTCGCCGGGTAGTCCACCCCGCTCAGGTACTTCTGCACGTCGATCTGGATGGGGCGATCGGCCATGTCGTTCTCCTTCCGTTCGTGTGAACGCCTCCACGCCTACCCCCATCTCGTCCGCTGGCAAGAGGTTGCAGCCTCCTCGGGCCGGTGGTTCGTTCGGTCGCGTTCGGGCCCACACGGGCCTTCACACGTGGAAGGAGAACGACATGGCCGAACGAGGCAACACGAAGCACGGACCGGCCCAGGACGAGCAGCTGGCCCACGAGGCGCAGCCCTTCGTGCAGGGTCACGGTCCCAGCCACGTCGAGGAGTGGCGGCAGACCGAGCCGATGCCCGACGACACGGACGACCAGGAGGTGGTGGCCGCCTCCGGGATCGACGGAGAGGAGCGGGCCGCGGACGACGACGTGACCGGCGCCGAGGACCCCGGCGACCCGGGCGCGACCGGCCCGGATCCCGTGGTGTTCAGCACCGAGACCGGCGAGGAGGACTCCCGATGACCGCGCGCGACATCCTGGGCCCCCTGCTCGCCGAGCCGGGGCCGTGGACGACGGTGCTGGCGGACATCTCCCGAGACCTCCCCGACCCCAAGCGCACGGTCGATCTGCGTCACCGCTCGCTGCTGGACTCGCTGGAGGAGCAGGGCGCGCCGCAGCCCGACCGCGACGCGGTGGAGGCCGCCCTCACCGCCGAGCACGACACCCCGAGCCCGAGTGCCCGGTTCCTCGCGGTCCGCGACGGCAGGGTCGAGGTGAACCAGGTCATGCTCGGCGCCATCCCGCGCGACGGATGGGCGTGGCATGCTCCCGTGATCGACCCTCTCCCCCTGCTCGCCCGGGACGCGTTCGACTTCCACGCCCTGCTGGTGGAGGCGTCCCGCGAGGGCGCGACCATCTGGCACCGCGGTCCGGACCTGGACCCGTCCGCCGGCGGTGAGACGGCGCCCTCGGCGGGCGACGCCGAACGCGTGCAGGGCGACCCGGACGGGATCGTGCACAAGGTCCCCTCCGGCGGCTGGGCGCAGCTCCGCTACCAGCACTACGTCGAGGACACCTGGAAGCACAACGAGGCGATGGTCGCAGAGCGGGTCGGGGAGCTGGTCGAGCGCTTCCATCCTCGACTTGTCCTGGTCGCGGGGGATGTGCGCGCCGTCGAACTCCTCACCGAGGAGCTGCCTGCGGCGGCGAAGGCCGTGCTCGTCTCCGAGCAGCTGGAGGCGACGCCGGGCGACGACCAGGCCGAGCTGTTCCGGCACTTCGAGGAGGCCGTCGCGCGTGTCGCCGCGGAGGACGAGCGGGCGGCGCTTGAGCGCATCTTCACCCGCTCGGAGGGCGAGGGCCGGAGCGAGGCGCTCGGCGTCGGCGAGGTCGTGGCCGCGCTCGAGCAGAGCCAGGCCGACACCGTGCTGGTGTGCGTGCCGCGCGAGGCCGAGCGCACCCACGACGGGCAGCGCCGCGCGATCGCGCTCGACGCGCAGCCGTGGATCGCCACCGCCCCGGAGCAGGACTTCGGCGCGGGCGAGCTGGGGGTGGTCCCCGCGTCGGTGGCGATCGCGCGCGCCGCGGTCCTGACCGACGCCCGCGTGATCGTGGTCTCCCACGGCGAGCTGCCGGACGACGCGCCCGCCGCAGCGCTGCTGCGCTGGCCGGTCGGGCCGCCGCAGTCCGTGTGAGCGCCGGCCTTTCCACGATCAACCTGGGAAATCCATCCCCTACCTCGCTCGCGGCGCCCGGCCTAGCGTCGGGGCCGATCGCCACAACAAGAAGCGTTACGAAAGGAGCCGACATGGCTGCAGTGACCGAGTCCATCGACGTGAACGTGCCCGTCACGACGGCGTACAACCAGTGGACCCAGTTCGAGTCCTTCCCCCACTTCCTCGACGAGGTGGAGGAGATCACCCAGGTGGACGACACCACCAACCACTGGCGGGTCAAGATCGGCGGCGTGGAGCGCCAGTTCGACACCGTCATCGCCGAGCAGATCCCCGACGAGCGCGTGGCGTGGAAGTCGGTCGCCGGCGACACCGAGCACGCCGGTGTCGTCACCTTCCACCGCCTCTCCGACACGGAGACCAAGGTGACGGTCCAGCTGGAGTGGGCGCCGTCGGACGCGCTGGAGAAGGTCGGCCAGGTCTTCGGCCTCGACGACCACGCGGTGAAGAAGGACCTCAAGAACTTCAAGGAGTTCATCGAGTCGCAGGGCGGCGAGACCGGCGCCTGGCGCGGTGAGGTCGACCGCGGCGAGACGGTCTGACCGCTCAGCCTCGAACACGCGAACGGCGCCGGCGGCCTGACCACCGGCGCCGTTCTCGTGCGTGGGCTACAGGACGGGACGGCCGCCCGTGACCGCCACCCGCGCACCCGAGATGTACGAGCCCTCGTCGGAGGCGAGCAGCACGTACACCGGCGCGAGCTCGGCCGGCTGGCCCGCACGCCCGAGAGGGGTGTCGCTCCCGAACTGGGTGACCTTCTCGACGGGCATGGTCGACGGGATCAGCGGCGTCCAGATCGGTCCGGGCGCGACGCTGTTGGCGCGGATGCCCTTCTCCCCGAGCAGCTGCGCCAGTGACGCCGTCATGTTCGCGATCGCCGCCTTCGTCGCCGCGTAGGGAAGCAGCGTCGGAGACGGCATGTCGGAGTTCACCGACGACGAGCCGATGATGCTCGACCCTGGCTTCAGGTGCGGGACGGCCGCCTTCGTCAGGTGGAAGAACGCGGACACGTTGGTCGCGATCGTGTGGTCCCACTCCTCGTCCGGGATCTCCTCCAGCGACTCGTGCGTCATCTGGTAGGCCGCGTTGCTGACCAGGATGTCGAGCCCGCCGAGCTCCTCGACCGTGCGGGCCACCAGGTCGCGGCAGTGCTGCGGGTCGGACACGTCCCCGCGCAGCAGGAGCGCCCTCCGGCCGGCCTCCCGCACCCAGGTCGCGGTGTCCTCCGCGTCGTCGTCCTCCTCCAGGTAGGAGATGGCGACGTCGGCGCCCTCGCGCGCGTAGGCGATGGCGACCGCCTTGCCGATGCCGCTGTCGGCCCCGGTGATGAGGGCGACCTTTCCGGTCAGCTTCCCGCTCCCGCGGTAGCTCTCCTCGCCGTGGTCCGGGCGCGGATCCATCTCGTCCGTGCGGCCGGGCGGTTGCTGCTGCTGTTCAGGGAAAGACATCCATGACCTCCATTCGTCGTCCCACCAGGCAACACCGCGCACGGGAGCCCGTCAGGGGCTTGGGCCACCCGGGATGTGCGCGTACCGTCCCTCCAATGAACGCCTCCCCCGACCAGCGCGACGCAGCCGACCAGGACGTCGCCCCCGACCAGCACCAGATCGACGCGGACCAGACAGCCAAGGACCGCTCCTACAGCCCGTCGAGCGAGCGCGAGACCGAGGTGAAGCAGTCGGAGTCCACCGGCGACACCGTCCGCCCGGGAACCGGCGGACCGGACGACGTCGGCGACGTGCCCGTGCCGCCGGAGGACGACCTCGACCCGGCGACCATCGTCGAGCGCGGCGAGCCCCGCCACCGGGCGGGGGACGCGTAGCGGGACGCTGCAAGGCGATTCAGGAGCGCTGCCGGAGAACGAAGGCTGCCATACCGGGAACCGTGAAGGCGATCACCCCGTATTCGGGCGCATAGACCACAGATCTGTCATCCACTCTCGGAGAGCGAGGTCGCGGCCGACAAGCGCCGCGGGCTTTCTACCCGCGCCCGGAGCGTAGGGATTTCTGACCGGATCCATTCAGCCGTTCTAGCAACTTATGGGAAGTTATAGCAAGAAGCTATAGGTCGCTATAAATGCATATCATCGACGGGAAGCCTCCTCTTCCTCCTCGGTCCCGCCTCTCGTGTGCTCCCCGGACCGCCGCTTCGCGGCCGCCGCGTAGATGCGCTCCGCCACCCAGAGCAGCACGCCGATCGCGAGCAGCCCGAGCGCGATCGTGTACTGGCCGCCCGGGCGGCCGGAAGTCCAGGGGAAGACCAGGTACAGGCAGGTGATCGCGCCCACGATCGGGAGGACGGTCGGCGCACGGAAGTGCTTGTGGTCGACCGGCTGCTTCCGCAGCACGAGCACCGCAACGTTCACCACCGCGAACACCGCGAGCAGGAGCAGGGACGTCGTGCCGCCGAGGAGCGCCACGATCGAGCCCTTCGGGTCGAGCGACACGTAGCCGATCAGGCCGACCGCGAGGGCCGTGGTGAACAGGATGGCCGTCCACGGCGTCCTGCGCTTCGGCGACACCTTCGCCAGGAACGGCGGCAGCACCTTCTGCTTGCTCATGCCGTAGAGCAGACGGCTCGCCATCATCATGTTGATGAGGGCCGTGTTGGCGACGGCGAACATCGAGATGAACGGCAGCAGGTCGTTGATCGGGAAGCCGGGAGCCGCCGCCTCGACGGCCGTGACGAGCGGGGTCTCGCTGCCGGCGAGCTGCCCGATCGGCACGAGCGCCACCACGGTGATCGAGACCAGCACGTAGATGACGGCTGCAATGCCGAGGCCGCTGAGCATCATCTTCGGGAAGATGCGGCTCGGCTCCTTGGTCTCCTCGGCCATGTTGACCGAGTCCTCGAAGCCGACCATCGCGAAGAACGCGAGCGAGGTGGCCGTGCTGACCGCCAGCAGCACGCCCTTGTCCTCAGGGGTCTCGAACGCGACCACCCGCGACCAGTCGGCGTTGCCGCCGGCGATCGCCCACATCCCGATGAAGATGACGAGCAGCAGGCCGGACAGCTCGACCAGCGTGAGCACCACGTTCAGCCAGACGCTCTCGGACACGCCGCGGAGATTGACCAGCATGATCAGCACGATGAACGCGAGCGCGATCAGAAGAGTCGTGAGATTGTCGTTCGGCAGGCCGAACCCGATCGTCAGGTTCACCGCGAACGCACGGGAGGCCGTCGACGCCGACGTGATGCCCGAGGTCATCACGATGAAGCACACGATGAACGTGAAGAAGTGGATGCCGAACGCCTTGTGCGTGTACAGCGCCGCCCCCGCCGCCTGCGGGTACTTGGTGACGAGCTCGAGGTAGGAGAACGCCGTCACCGTCGCCACGGCGAACGCGAGCAGGAACGGCAGCCACGCCGCTCCGCCCACCTCGGCGGCCACCTGCCCAGTGAGCGCGTAGACCCCGGTGCCGAGGATGTCGCCGACGATGAACAGGAGCAGCAGGCCGGGCCCGAGCGCGCGTTTCAGCTCGGGCTGCTCCGGTTCGACGGTCTTGACCACCTGGGTCCACGAAGGATCGCTCACGCTCGGCTCCCTTGTTCGAATCGTGAACGCCACTGTATGTGAGTTCTCACAGAATCGGGAGTCCCGGTGGCCGTAATCCGAACCGGGCGGACAGGAGGGCCGCCCGTCGGGGGGCCCTCCTGTCGTCGCGTCAGGCTTCGGCGCCGTCGCCCGGCGCCGACCGGCGGCGCCGCACCAGGAGGAGCACACCGCCGAGCACCAGCAGCGCCACAGCGCCGGCGATGCCTGTGCCGATCGCCACCGTGGAGCCGGTCGACGCGAGCGCCGGATCGGCGCTGGCGGTGACCGTGACCGTGACGATCGACGTGGACGAGGCGAACGACGCGTCGCCGCTGTACGTCGCGGTGATCGAGTGCGTTCCGACGGCGAGGCCCTCTGCCCGGCACGACGTGGCAGGGAGGGTGACCGTGCACAGCTGGCGACCGTCCGCGTCGCGGAAGACGACCGTCCCGGTCGCACCCGCGGGCAGACCGCTCACGGTCAGCGTCGCACCGGACCCGGTCACCGACGAACGCGCCGCGAGTGCGGTCTTCTGCGCGGTGACGCGCAGCGTGAACGTCGGCCCCGTGACGCTCTCGTAGTTGTCGTCGCCGCTGTAGACCGAGTGGACGGTGTACTCGCCGCCCGGCAGGTCGTCCGGCAGGGCACAGGTGGTCGCCGGCAGGGTGGCGGTGCAGAGCACGGTGCCGTCGTCGGTGACGAAGGAGATCGTCCCCGTCGCGTCGGTGGGGAGCCCATCGACCGTGAGGTCGGTGGTGCCGCCGTGCGTCACGGTCACGGTGTCGCCGCCGTTACCGCCGTTTCCGCCGTTTCCGCCGTTACCGCCGTTGCCGCCGCCGGTGGTGCCCGGTCCTCCGATCGTCGCCGTCGCCTTCCGGACGGTCAGCGGCGCGGTGCCGGAGGTCGCTGCGCTGTACGTCGCATCGCCCGAGTAGGCGACGCTGACGGCGTAGGTGCCCGCGGCCAGCGAGGACGGGGTCGGGCAGCTGGTGACCGGCAGGGTGGTCGTGCACAGCTCGCCCGCCGCGCTCGAGAACGTGAGCGTCCCCTGCGCGTCGGACGGGATCCCGAGCGCCGACAGCGTCGCCGCGGTCCCGTACGGCACCTCCGACGGGGCGACCGAGAGGTCCAACGTCACGGAGACCTTGGTGACCGTGAGCCTCAGGGTCGGGCGGTCCGCGCCCGTCACCGCTGCGTGATCCCCGTCACCCGAGTAGCCGACCAGGACCGTGTGGGCGCCGATCGCCCCGGCGACCGTCGTGCACGTCGCCACGCCCTGGGACAGGGGCGCCGTGCAGAGCACCTGGTTCGTCGCCTCATCGGTGAAGGTCACCGTCCCGGTCGGCGTCGTGGCCGCGCTGCTCGCCGTGGAGGCGACGGTCGCCGTGAGGGCGGCGGTCGCACCGTGCTGCGCCGTCACGTCGCCGGCGGTCACGAGGACCTGCTGCGGCTGGATCGCGACGTCACGGGACACCGTGACGGCCTCCGCGTCGGTCGACGCGATCACCGTCGAGACAGTGACGGTGCGTGCGGCGCCCGAGACCGTGTACGGCAGCGACAGCGCGGGCAGAGCGGTGCCCGGCTGGATCGGGGCGGACGCGTCCACCGCGTAGTCGCAGGTCTCGACCTGGCCGGCGATCGAGCACGACCAGCCCGCGGCGGCCGTGGGGAGCGCCGGCTGGACCCCGGCGGGGAAGGTGGTCGTGGTCCGGATGAGCTGCGACTCCGTCCCGCCGTCGCTCGTGACCGTCGGGGTGACGGTGTACGTGCCGTTGCCCGCGTGTGCGACGCCGGCGTCGCCGGACGCGGTGGCGGAGAGCACCGGGACCGGGCCCGCCACCGTCGTGGCCTCGAGGTAGTTCACCTCGTGCACGTCGGACGCGCCACCCGTCCCGGCCACCCAGCCGTAGGTGAGCTTGTACGGGTACTTGGTCGCGGGGTCGATCCACGAGCCGGGGACACCGGCCTGGTTGCCGGCGGGGTCGAGCTGCGGCAGAGGTCCGGTGAGCACCTGACGCGTGCCGCCGATCGGCGTGAAGATGACGGCGAAGGTGCCGGCGGGCACCGTGACGTCGGTCGCCTTCTGCGCGGGGAGCGACGATCCGGTCGGATTGATGACGATCTCCACCGGGACCTTGGCCTGCGACCTGTCCGTCACGCCGCTCTTGCTGAGCGAGCCCACCATCGTGGTCGGCGCGGTCGACCTCACGACGCAGTACCCCGTGGTGCCGTTGCCCGGGCCGCGGACGGTGACGCTGTTCGGGAACCTGCCGCGTCCGGCGTCGCCCGGGCAGCCGTTGCCGCCGAAGGCGACATTGTTGAAGTTGCCGTACCGGTCGAGGCCGATGCCGAGGTAGGCGTGGGCGAGGCCGCTCTGGCTGGTCGTGCTGCTGTAGCCCAGCGACCCTCCGAGCTGCCCGATCTGGGTCGGAACCGCAGGGTTGTACGGGTCGGTCGCCGCCAGGTAGAAGACGATGCCGTCGGCGGTGGTGCCGGTTCCGTCGGCCGTGCCGTTGTACTGGTAGCTGTCGAAGACCGCGTCGATGCCCTTCGTGATCGGCACGGACTGGCGGGCGCCGACACCGCCGGTCTGGTTGAGGCTGGCCGAGGTGAGCCGGAGCGCACCATTGCCGTCGGCGTCCACCGTCCCGCCGCACCCGGGGATCGTGTCCGTGGCCGTCGGCACGGTGCTGCTGCGCGCGGTCAGGCACGCCTGGTTGACACCGGAGGGAGCCCCGGGAAGCGTGTAGCCGCTCCCGGCGGTCGTGCCGGTGAAGCCCTCATCGACGAAGGTCGTCTGCGTCGGCGCGGCGCCGTACGAGGCGGAGCCGGTCACGAGGGCGGTCGCGACGACGGCGAGCGCGGCGATGCCGGTCAGCGCGGTGCGAAGGGAGGAACGGAATACGGGACGGTCGGCATGTTTCGGGCGCAAGAAAACTCTCGTTCGGGAGGGCGGCGGCGCACAGGCGCCGCTCACGGGAAACGTTTCGGGGTCGGGTCTGTCCTACCCCGCCCTCCCTGTGAAGTCGTTCATGGAGTCGTATACACCGAACATTCGGCCGGCGATCGCATCCCAGGCCCGCACGGGCAGGATGCCGCGCAGCGTCTTCGCCAGCCCGACCGTCCACGGCAGCATCAGCATCGGCCTACCGGCGAGCATCGCCGTCCATACCCGGTCGACCACGTACTCCGGTGTCATCACCGGGGTCAGCAGCGGCCCGCGCGCACCCTCGAACATCCCGGTGTCGATGTAGCTGGGGGCGACCGTCGTCACCTTGACGTGCCCGAAGCCCTGCCGCTTCAGCTCCAGCCGGACGCTGTCGCTCCAGCCGATCACCGCCCACTTGCTCGCGGCGTAGACGCTCATGCGGGGGTTCGCGATGGTGCCGGCGGCGGAGGCGATGTTGACGATACGGGCCTCGCGGGCGCTCTGCAGCATCCCGGGCAGGAACTCCCGCGTCACGTACATGGGCGCGAGCGCGTTGACCTGCATGGTCGGGCGGGTGTCCTCGCCGTTGTCGTGCTCCCAGAAGAACTTGCCGCGGACGATCCCCGCGTTGTTGATGAGGACGTCGATGCCGCCCAGCTCCTTGCGCACCGCCTGCGCGCTCTGCGCGATCGCGCCGAGCTCCGACAGGTCGACGACGTACGGCAGCACCGTCGTCGCCGGGCGCCCGGCCGACGAGCTGGGCGAGCCCTCCGGCGCGCCCCACGCGGCGGCGGTGCGTCCTGCGAGGATCTCCCGGCGCAGCCGGTGCGTCAGCTCGGTCAGCGCGGCCTCGTCGCGGTCCCACAGCACGACCGCGCGTGCCCCCTCGAGCACCGCGCGCTCGGCGTACAGCCGCCCCATCCCCGAAGCGGCGCCGGTGATCAGCACGCGCGCGCCACGAACCGTCCTCGCCATGCCCCCATCATCGCAGGCCTGCGACTGCCGCGCCTCGTACCGTATGCGCCTGCGCGCGCGGGTGTGGGCACCCCCCGACGATCCATGGGACGCAACACGCCGCGTCGGCACCTGCCGTTGCGGCGTGTTGCGTCCCACAGATCGAGAGGGCCGCGGGGGCGGCGAATAGCTGCGCTTGCGCGGCTGATCGCGCACTTTTCCGCCGGAATGGGCAACAAAACGCTTGCGATCCCCGGATAGGCTCGATTCATCCACATCACTGCCGCGTGCGAGCGGCCGACCAGCGACGGGAGGTTCGTCATGTCTCAATTCGTCCAGAACTACACTGCTGACGCGATTGTCGGAGAGCCCGAGGTCGTCGAGGACGGCCGCCCGGTCCGCGAGGTCGCGAACGATCCCGCATGGCTGCGCCTCAAGGACGCCGCCGTCGCACTGCAGGCGCTCCAGGTCAAGGACGGCTCGGTCGAGCAGGAGTCCGATCGGCCGGCCGCAGCCGAGCACGTCCGCACCATCGTCGACTCGATCGCCGCACTCGCACCGGCGTTCCCGCACGACGCGTTCTACCTCGCCGCCCTGCAGCGCGACTTCGCCCGCTGGGCGGACGAGGGCTTCGGCGTGCCCGACTTCCTCGACTCGCTGAACGAGTTCCAGCCGCAGCAGCACCGCGTGGACGGGCTCGGCCACCTGGTCGTGTTCCCGATGTACACGCAGAACGGCAGCCCCGACCGTCACGTCGAGGCGCTGCTGGTCGAGGTGATCTGGCCGGAGTTCGTGGCGGAGCTCGAGGCGGGCGACTACGGCAACAAGCTGTTCGTCGCGCTGCGGTTCGTCGACTTCACGCCCGGCTACGACACCAACTCCGCGGTGCTGTTCCCGGAGACCGTCGCGATGCGCGAGATCCCGCAGTTCACCTGGGGCGCGATCTTCCAGGACCGCGAGGCCGCGCGCTACCGCCGCGTGGTGCGCGCCGCCGCCGAGATCACCAAGCTGGAGCTGCCGGACGACGCGGCCGCGATGCTGGACGACCAGCACCTCACGGAGGAGACCTTCGTGATGTGGGACATCATCCACGACCGCAGCCACATGCGCGGCGACCTGCCGTTCGACCCGTTCATGATCAAGCAGCGGATGCCGTTCTTCCTCTACTCGCTGGAGGAGCTGCGCTGCGACCTGACGGCGTTCCGCGAGTCGGTGAAGCTCGAGCGCGAGCTCAGCGCGCTGCCCGAGTCGGAGCTCTCGGACGCTCAGCGCGCGATCCGCGACCACGCCCACCTGGTGCAGTACGCGGTGATCTTCGACCGCATCTTCCGCTTCGCGATCACCGGCAGCCGTGTGCGCAACTACGACGGGCTCGGCGGCCAGCTGCTGTTCGCGTGGATGCACCAGCACGACGTGCTGCACTGGACGGACACGCAGCTCACCATCGACTGGGAGAACGTGCCCGACGTGGTCGTCGCCCTCAGCGACCGGATCAACGACCTCTACTGGCGGTCGATCGACCGGCCGAAGGTGGCGCACTGGCTGGCGGCGTACGAGATGCTCACCGAGACGCTGACCCCGCACCCGGCCTCCAACTGGGCGCGCGGGCTCTCGGACGAGGTGCTCGCCGGTCCGCCGAAGGGCTACACCGACCAGGTGCTGGACGACGAGTTCCCGCTCTCGATGTTCTACGAGGCCCTCAACAAGAAGATGGCGGCGGTCATCGAGTCCACCGCAGGGATCACCGGCACGACGGACGCCGTATGACCGACGCGCAGACGGCGCACCCGGCGGCCCGGCCCTCTTCGGAGGCCGGGCCGTCCGGCGCGGCGGGCCGCCTCGTCCTCATCGCCGGGGCGACCAGCTCCTCCGGCGAGGCCGTCGCCCGGGCCCTCGTCGCCGCGGGCGCCCGCGTCCTCGCGGTCGGCACCCGGCAGGAGGCGCTGGACGCCCTGGAGGCCGCGGTGCCCGGCGTGGACACACGCGCGTGCGACCTCGCCGACCGGGACGCCGTCGCCGAGCTGGCAATGCGCATCCACCTGAAGTTCGGCCGCCTCGACGGCCTCATCCACCTCGTCGGCGGCTGGCGCGGCGGCGGCGGGATCGCCGGGCAGAGCGACGAGGACTGGGACTTCCTGGAGCGCGCCTTCCGCACCCTCCGCAACACCACGCGCGTCTTCTTCGATGACCTCGCCGCCTCCCCCGCCGGGCGCCTGGCGATCGTGTCGTCGACCGCGGTCGACAAGCCCTACCCGGGCGGCGCCAACTACGCTGCGGCGAAGGCCGCGGCCGACGCCTGGGTCCGCGCGATCGCGCAGGGCTTCGCCAAGCAGGCGCCGCAGTCGGCGGCGACCGTCTTCGTCGTGAAGACGCTCGAAGGCCTGGAGGCGCGGCTCGGCGAGGAGGTCGTGGGGCTGTGGGATGCGGAGGCGGCCGAGGTCAACGGCCAGCGGATCGCCCTCACGCCTGGAAAGATGGAACCGTGACGCTTCAACTCCACGACCTCTCCCTCCGCGGTTTCGCCTCCGACAACTACGCGGGCGTGCATCCCGAGATCCTCGACGCCATCTCCGCCGCCAACAGCGGTCACCAGATCGCCTACGGCGAGGACGTCTACACCGCACGGCTGCACGAGGTGTTCGCCGAGCACTTCGGCGAGGGCGTCGAGGTCTATCCGGTCTTCAACGGCACCGGCGCCAACGTCGTCGGACTGCAGTCGATGCTGCCGCGCTGGGGCGCCGTGGTCTGCGCCAAGACCGCGCACATCAACACCGACGAGGCCGGGGCGCCCGAGAAGGTCGCCGGCATCAAGCTGCTGACCGTGGAGACACCGGACGGCAAGCTCACGCCCGAGCTCATCGACCGTGAGGCGTGGGGATGGGGCGACGAGCACCGCGCGCAGCCGCTCGTCGTGTCCATCACCCAGACGACCGAGCTCGGCACGGCCTACACGGTGGAGGAGATCCGCGCGATCGCCGACCACGTGCACGCCAAGGGCATGAAGCTGCACATGGACGGCTCCCGCATCTCGAACGCGGCGGCAACGCTCGGTGTGCCGCTGCGGGCGTTCACCACCGACGCCGGCGTCGACGTGCTCAGCTTCGGCGGCACGAAGAACGGGATGCTGTACGGCGAGGCGGTCGTCGTGCTCAACCCGGCGGCGTCCGAGGGGCTGATCTACCTCCGCAAGCTGAACATGCAGCTCGCCTCGAAGATGCGGTTCATCTCGGCGCAGCTGATCGCGCTGCTCACCGACGACCTGTACCTGCGGTCGGCCGGGCACGCCAACGCCATGGCGACGCGGCTGCGGAACGCGCTGGAGGCAGGCATCGCCGACGGCAGCATCCAGGGCGTCGGCTTCAGCCAGGAGACGCAGGCGAACGGGGTGTTCGCCACGCTGCCGAGCGGCGTGGCCGACCGGCTGCGCGAGCACTTCCGGTTCTACGACTGGGATGCCGCCAACAACGAGGTGCGCTGGATGTGCTCCTTCGACACCACCGAGGACGACATCGACGCCTTCGTCGCCGCCCTCAAGCAGGAGCTCGGCGCCTGACCCGAGGCGTGCCCCTCAAACTGGGGACGGACCGGGGTACAAAATTGTCCTCCATTTGGCCCACACGAAGTCGCATTGTCGTGTATCCTCGAAGAACGCCGGGGGAACCCGAATAATCCACCGGCGCAACCCCGAACGCATGCCGGGCCGTGTGAAGAAACCCTAGTCTTCCCACAGCCCGGCATCGTGGTTTAACGGCGGACGCTCGGCTTCAGGCGTCGACCACCTCGAGCGTGCCGAGATGCAGCTGCCGCGCCGACGCGTCCGCGTTCCAGGAGTGGAAGGCGATGACGTCCGAACCGTCCGGCGCGACGGTCAGCGAGTTGTGCCCGGGGCCGCGCAGGCCGCCGCCGCTGCGCAGGAGCGGCGGCTGGTCGACGTGCTCCCACGGGCCGAGGGGATGGTCGGCGACGGCCACCCCGACGGCGTAGCGCTCCCCGGTCCATGCGCCGCCGGAGTAGGTCAGCCAGTAGCGTCCCTCGCGGTGCAGCACCGCAGGACCCTCCAGCGTGTGCCAGTCGAAGCGGCGGCCATGGATGAGGCGATCGCGCTCATACAGCTGCCAGTCGGCGTTCGGCGCGAGCACCGGCACGATGGGGCCGTCAAGCGCGGTCATCCCGTCGGCCAGACGAGCGACCGCGAGGTGCGTGCCCGGCCGCTCGTGGTCGAGCACGTCCCGTGCGAAGAAGAGGTACCAGCGGCCGTCGACGTCGCGGAACGGGTGCGCGTCGATCGCGAAGACCTCGCCCGGGGTGAGGTCCGCGCCCACGTCGTGGAACGGACCGGTGGCGGAGTCCGCGCGCGCCACCCGCAGGTGGTGGCCGTCGATGCCGCGGCCGACCGAGTAGTACATCCAGAACGCGCCGCCGGCCTCCGCCACCTCGGGCGCCCAGTAGTCGTCGCCGAAGTCTGCGGGCAGGCGCTCGAGCACGGCGCCCGCGCTCTCCCATCCGGCCAGGTCGGGCGAGACGAGCGCCTCGAAGACACGGTCGCCGTCGCTGCCGGGATGCGTGCCGTAGGCGACGTAGCCCCCGTCCGACAGACGCAGGACGAACGGGTCGGCGAAGTAGCCGCTCCAGACCGGACCCCGGTGCCGGCCGACGCGGAGGACACGACCGGTCACGACGACGGCTCCGGGAGTCCGTCACGCCAGGTGACAGGGGCGGCGTCCATCCCGCGGTAGGCGAACGCCTCGTCCCAGGAGTGGAACAGCAGCCAGTCCTTGCCGTGGAAGGTGACCAGGTCCTCGCCGCCGGGCCCGAGGTAGCGTCCCTTCGAGCCCGCGGTCGAGAGCAGCGGCTTCTTCGCCTTGGTGTACGGGCCCAGGAGACTCGTGGCCGTCGCGGCCCCCGTCGCGTACGACGAGTTTCCGTAGTCGTTCGCCGAGTACAGGAGCACGTACGCGCCGTCGTGACGCACGATCACCGGCGCCTCGACGAGGTGACCCTCCCACGCCTCGGTCTGCTTGATCAGGCGCGTGGGCTGACCGGTCAGGGAGGCGCCGTCGGCGGCGAGGGGCTGCGCCGAGATCCAGGTGTCGAGGCCGCAGCAGTTGCCGTCGTTCTTCCACACGAGGTAGCGCTGACCGTCGGCGTCGGCGGTCACACTGGCGTCGATCGCCCCGCCCTCGTCGACCGGGCAGACCAACGGCTTGTCGGCGGTCGACGTGAACGGCCCCTCCGGCTTGTCGGCGAACGCGACGCCGATGCACTGGTGCCGGCTGGCGGCGTCCGACGCGGTGAAGTACAGGGCGAACCGGCCGTCGGCTAGCTCGGCCGGGCCGGGCGCCCACGTCTTGCCGGGGAGCGCCCATGAGGGCAGGTCGGGCATCGCATCACGGTCGCTCAGCGTCCACGTCTTCATGTCGTCGCTGGTGGCGACCTGGACGTTCACGGCGGGCGTGTTCGTCGCGTAGGCGTAGACCCGGTCGCCGACGACCAGGGCGCCGGGGTCGGGGAAGTCGCTGTCGACCTGGAACGGCGCGACCGCGGGCGACGACTCCGCGCTCGGCGCCGGGCCCGGGGAGCACCCTGCGAGCCCGGCGACGAGCGCGGACGCCGCGGCGGCCGCGACCGCGAGGCGGCGCACCCTCACCCCTTGACCCCGCTGGTGGCCACGCTCTCGACGATCTGCTTCTGGGCGAAGAAGAACAGGATGAGCACCGGCACCGACGCGATCACGGCACCCGCCATGACGATGGCGTAGTGGGTGGAGTACGCGCCCTGGAGCTGCGACAGCCCGGGCTGCAGCGTGAGGTTCTCGGGGCTGAGGAGCACGTACACCGGCCACAGGAAGTCGTTCCAGTTCGCCAGGAAGCTCAGCACCGCGAGGGTCGCCAGCGCCGGCCGGGCGAGCGGGAGGACGATCTGCAGGAAGATCCGGAAGTCGCCGGCACCGTCGATGCGCGCCGCCTCCTCGATCTCCGCAGGCAGCCCGACGAAGAACTGACGGAGGAAGAACACGCCGAACGCGCTCGCGGCGCCCGGGATCGTGATGGCCCAGATGGTGTCCAGCCAGCCCAGGTTCTGCACGATCAGGTAGTTCGGGATGAGGAAGATCACCGGCGGCACCAGCAGCGTCGCGACGATCAGGCCGAACACGATCCGCTTGCCCCAGAACTCCAGGCGCGCGAGGGCGTAGGCGGCCATGGACGCAGTGACCAGGATGATCACGGTCTGCAGCGCCGCCGCGGCCAGGCTGTTGAGGAACCAGCGGAACACCGGCTGCTGCCCGCTCGACAACGTGGCGTACGCGTCGGTCGAGAACGGGTTCGGGAACGCCGCGTACGGGTTCCGGATGGCGTCGCCGTCGGTCTTGAACGACGTCAGCAGGATCCAGACCAGCGGCAGGATGACGATCAGCGCGAGCACGATCAGCACGGCGTACAGGACGCTCTTCCGCAGCGCCCGCTGCGGGCTCTGCCTGCGGCGGGCCGGCACCGGGCGCGGTGCGGCGGTCTCCTCGCGGACGGGGGTGGTGGTCGTCGTCATGAGGCGCTCTTCTCTGCCCGCTCGCGCTGGAGCCGGAAGTTGATGATGCTGATGATCGCCAGGAACGCGAACAGCACGTAGCTCATCGCCGAGGCGGCGGCCATGTTGTTCTGCGAGAGGCCCTGGTCGGCGATGTACATGATCGCCGTGCGCGTCTGGTTGCCCGGGCCGCCCTTGGTGATCAGGAACGACTGGCCGAACATGTTGGCGCTCGCGAGGATCGTGATCGTGACCACGAAGGTCATCACCGACCGCAGGCCCGGCAGCGTGACGCTGAAGAACTGGCGCACGGCGCCGGCGCCGTCGAGCGCGGCGGCCTCGTACAGGTCGGGGCTGATGCCCTTGAGCCCGGCGAGGATGATGACGGTGTTGAACCCCATCGTCCACCACACGGTCACGCCGGCGAGGGTCACCCAGACCCAGGGGGTGTCGACGGTCCACGGCAGGTTGTCCGGCAGCCCGAGCATCCCGAGCAGGTGGTTGACGATGCCGGACTGGGTGTCGAGCAGGTACTTCCAGATCACGCCGATGACGGCGACGCCCAGCACGTACGGGGCGAAGAAGATGCCGCGGAAGAACGAGCCCGCCCGGATCCTCTGGTTCAGCAGCACGGCGACCAGCAGCGGGATGATCAGCAGGAACGGGACGCTGGCGAGCGTGAAGATGCCGGTCGCCGACATCGACTGCCAGAAGTCGCCGGAGGTCGCCGACCCCGGCGTGAAGAGGTCGAGGTAGTTCTTCAGCCCGACGAACGACTGGTTCACCCGGAACGGGCTCCAGTTGGTGAGGCTGATCCACAGGCCGAACACCGCGGGCCCGAGCACGAAAACGATGAACAGCACCAGGAACGGCGCGAGGAAGAGGTACGCGACGCCGGTGCGCCGCGGCGCGCCGGGCCGCCGGGAGCGGCCCGAGCGAAGCGGGCGTGGCGCCCCGGTCTCCCGGGGCGCCACGATCGAAGCGGTGGTCTCAGTCACCGTACTTCTCTTTGTTCTGCTTCAGCAGGGTGTTCGCCTTCGCGACCGCGTCGTCCAGCGCCTGCTTGGGGTCCTTCTTGCCGGTGACCGCCTCGTTCACCGCGGTGGTGATGGTGGCCTCCACCGTGGTGATGCCCGGGGCGATCGGCTCGTAGTGCGCGTACGGCAGCTGGTCGAGGAACGGCTTCAGGTGCGGGTAGGTCTGCACCAGCTTCGGATCGTTGCGGACCGAGTTCTTCGCGGGGAGCTCACCGGTCTTGGGCCAGTCGGCGGAGTTGTCGTTCATCCACTTGACGAACGTCGCGGCCGCCGCGGTCTTGTTCTTGTCCTGGCCCTTGTTGTTCATGAACATCCAGTGGGTGGACGAGGACCACACGGCCTTCTGGTCGCCGATCTGCGGGACGGCGGTGGCCTCCCACTGCAGCTTGTCGAACGCCGTGTTCGTGGTCTGCCAGACGCCGTTCCAGTTGAAGGCGGTCTTGCCTGCGATGAGGGCGTTGATGTTGCCGTCCTGCGCGACGTCGGCCGGGCTGTAGCCCTTCTTGATGAGGTCGGTCATCCAGGTGAGGGCCTTGACGCCCGCGTCGGAGTTGAAGGTGGCCTTCGTGACGTCCTTGTCGAACAGGTCCCCGCCGAACTGCCAGAGCAGGCTCTCGAACTCGAAGGTGCCGGTGAAGACGTAGCCGTCGACCCACTCGCCCTGCACGCCCGCGGCCTTCAGCTTGTCGAGCGCCGCAAGGTAGCCGGCCTTGTCGGTGGGGATGCTGTCCACGCCCGCCGACTTCAGCACGTCCTTGTTGACGTAGAGGCCGAGCGGCGTGACCGACCACGGCACGGCGTACTGGCCGCCGTTGTACTTGCCGGCGTCGAGCAGGCCCTCCGGGAAGTCGCTCGCCTTGTAGCCGAGGCCCTTCACGATGTCGTCCGCCTTCAGCACGAGGCCCTGGGCCGCGTACGTCGCGATGTCGTCGCCATGGCCGACCGCGACGTCCGGTCCCTTGCCCGCCTTGACCGCGAGCGGCATCTTGCGGGCGATGTCGGCCCACTCCATCGGGACGTCCTTGACGACGATGTTCTTGTGCTCCGAGTTGAACTTGTCGACGAGCTTGGGGACGAGCACGGGTGCAGCGCCGCCCGTCCAGCCGTTCCAGAAGCTGATGGTGACCTTCGGTCCGGTGTAGTCGCCGGAGGAGACTTCCGCGCCTCCTGCGCCGGCGCTGCTTCCGCAGGCGGTCAGGGCCAGGCCGAGGCCCGCCGTGACCGCGAGTGCGATCGCGCGTGCGGCGAATCGCTTCTTCATGTGATCTCTCCCTTGAGTGAGCCGTTCGCGCGGCCCCGGTTGCCGGGTGGGCGCGTGGACGGTGGTGCTTGAGCCGGTACACTCGGCATGTGGGCCGAATTTACAGCGCTGCATAGGGCATGTCAACCCGGATATGCCTGCATTAGAGCCATCGCTGTAGAGTGACCCCGCGAACACCTCGACGATGACGCGGAACGGAGCGGCGATGGCGGTCAGACTTCAGGACGTGGCGGATCACGCCGGCGTCTCCATGAAGACGGTGTCCAACGTCGTGCGGAACTACGCGCACGTCAGCCCGCAGATGCGCGAGCGCGTGCAGCGGGCGATCGACGAGCTCGGCTACCGCCCGAACATCATGGGCCGCCGCCTGGCGACGGGGCGCACGGGCCTCCTGGCGCTCGCCTTCGCCGACGTGACGCTGCCGTACTTCGCCGAGCTGGCACGCGTGGTCGCCGACGAGGCGGAGCGCCGCGGTTACCGCGTGCTGCTGGAGCAGACCGAGGGCACCATCGAGGGCGAGCGCGCGGTCGTCTCCGCCGGCGAGTCCGGACTGGTCGACGGCATGATCTTCCAGCCGAGCGTGATGAACTCCGCCGAGCTCGCGCAGTCGCGCATCGACATCCCGCTCGTCGTGCTCGGCGAGAACGCGGCGCCGCTCACCGTCGACCGCATCATGATCGACAACGTGGAGGCGGCCCGTGCGGCCACAGAGCACCTGATCTCGCTCGGCCGCCGCAGGATCGCGTTCGCCGGCCACGAGGCCCCGCGCCCGACGCGCACCTCGACGCTGCGCATGGCCGGCTACCAGCAGGCGCTCGAGGACGCGGGCCTCACCCCGGACCCGGAGCTGCTGATCTCGACGCTCTCGGTGTCGGCGGGCAATGCGGTGCGTGCCGTCGGCGCAGCACTGGACGCCGGTGTGCGCTTCGACGGACTGGTGTGCCGCGACGACCTGGCCGCGATCGGCGCGCTGCGCGCCCTGCAGGAGCGCGGCATCCGGGTGCCGGAGGACGTGGCGATCACCGGCTGGGACAACACGCCCATGACGGCGGTCACCTACCCGTCGCTCAGCACGGTCGCGCCGGACATGCGGGCTCTCGCCGCCCGCGCCGTCGAGATGCTGCTGGAGCGCGTCGGCGGATTCGACGGGATGGGCCGCCACGAGCTCGCCCCGTTCTCCCTCGTCACCCGCGAGAGCGCCCCCGCCCTCGCCCTCTAGCCCCGAGTTGCACGTTGTGGCGGCTATTCCGCCCGGATGGCCGCCACAACGTGCAACTCACCGGCGGATTTCCGACTTTACAGCGCTGCACGATTCGTGCATGCTGGGGGGATGCTCACCGAGGAACGCCGCGTCGCCGCGGCCACCGCGCAGGACGGGCGCTACCCGCGCCCCCAGCTCGTCCGGCCCGACTGGCTCGACCTCTCCGGTCCGTGGACGTTCGCATTCGACGACGACGACCGCGGCCGCCGGGAGCACTGGGAGTCGTCCGGCTCGCTGAGCGGTGTCATCCAGGTCCCGTTCCCGTTCGAGTCGGCGGCCTCCGGCGTCGGCGACACCGGGTTCCATCCCGTCGTCTGGTATCAGCGCACGGTGCTGCGCGACGAGCTGCCGTCGGGCGAGCGCCTGCTGCTGAACCTCGGGGCGGTCGACCATGCCTGCGAGGTGTGGGTGGACGGCCGCTCGGCCGGCACGCACGAGGGCGGCTCCACGCCGTTCACTCTCGACATCACCGATCTCGCCGACCTCGGCGGCGACGGCGACCTCTCGCTGACGATCCGGGCCGAGGACGACCCCGCCGACGTCGCCCAGCCCCGCGGCAAGCAGGACTGGCGCCACCACCCGCACTCCATCTGGTACCACCGGACGACCGGCATCTGGCAGCCGGTCTGGCTGGAGGCCGCCCCCGCGGTGCGCGTGGAGCAGCTGCACTGGGTGACCGACGTGCCCGCGGGCGAGGTCACCGCGCAGCTGCGGCTGAGCCGCCCCGCGCCCGCAGGCACCACCGTGCGCATCGAGATCGCGCTCGGCGCAGAGCCGCTCGCGAGTGTCGAGGCCGCGGTGGCGGGTCGCGAGGTGGAGGTGCCGCTCCGCATCCACCGGCAGAGCAACGGTCAGGCGTACGAGGAGCTGCTCTGGTCGCCCGCTCACCCCACGCTGCTGGATGCGACGGTCCGGCTGCAGGTGCCCGACGCGCCGGCCGACGTCGTCGCGTCGTATCTCGGCCTGCGCTCGGCGGCGGTCGAGGGCGGCCGCTTCCTGCTCAACGACCGTCCGCTGTACCTGCGGTCGGTGCTCAACCAGGGCTACTGGCCGGAGTCGCACTCCGCCGCGCCGAGCGCCGACGCCCTCCGCGCCGAGGCGCAACTCATCCTCGACCTCGGCTTCAACGCCACGCGTCTACACCAGAAGTACGAGGACCCGCGCTTCCTGTTCTGGGCGGACAAGCTCGGTCTGCTGGTCTGGGGCGAGGCGCCGGCCGCGTACGCCTTCACTCCGGAGGCCGTCCGCCGCAGCATCGCGGAGTGGTCGGCCGTGCTCGACCGCGACCGGTCGCATCCCTCGATCGTCACCTGGGTGCCGCTCAACGAGAGCTGGGGCGTGCAGCACCTCGCCCACGACCCGCGGATGGTGTCGTACGCGAAGGCGCTCGTGCAGCTGACCAGGACGGTCGACCCGTCGCGCCCGGTCATCTCGAACGACGGCTGGGAGCACGCCGACTCCGACATCCTCTCCATCCACGACTACGACCACGACGCGGCACGCATCGCCGAGCGCTACGCGACGCGCGAGGCCATCCTCGGCGCGGAGTTCACCTTCCCCGGCCGGCGCCTCATCGTCGACCCTGCTCAGCGCACCGACGCGCCGCTCATGCTCACCGAGTTCGGCGGCGTCTCGTATACCGACGACGGCCCGGCCGATGCCTGGGGCTACTCCACCGCGACCAGTCCGGAGGACCTGGTGGAGCGGCTGCGCGCGCTGGTCGGCGCGGTCCGTGCCTCCGCGCCGCTCGCCGGCTACTGCTACACCCAGCTGGCCGACACCGGCCAGGAGACCAACGGCCTGGTGTTCGAGGACCGCAGCCCGAAGGCGCCGATCGAGGAGCTGCGCGCGATCTTCGGAGCGTGATGGAGGGGACGCGACACGCCGTTATCGCTCGCGCGTCACGGCGTGTTGCGACCCAGGGATGACGGCGACCAGTAGGCGTACCCGGAGGCGCGGCGGAAGCCGAGCGACGCGTAGAGCGCGTGGGCGGCGGCGTTGCCGGCGAGCACCTGCAGCCACAACCGGTCCACGCCGTGCCCGGCCGCGGCCGTCGCGAGCGCCCCGGCGAGCGCCCGCGCGAGTCCGCGCCGCCGAGCCTCCGGCCGGGTCGCCACCGCGTACAGCCCGCCCCACCCGCCCACGAGGGCGAGGCGGGCGACGGCGTCCGGCGCCGCGGGGTCGCCGGCCGACGCGTAGAGCGCCGGGCCGCCGGTGAGGATGCGCGCGGCCACCGCGCGCTCGGCCTCGCCGCCCCGGCCGTCGACCGACCACCAGGTGTCGATCCAGCCCTCGCCGGGCTCGTCGTCGATCCGGATGCCGTGGGCATCCACTGGCGGCAGCTCGGCGCGGTCCGCCACCAGGACGTCGGTCTGCGAGTGCTGGCGGTACCCACGCGCGGCGAGCAGGGCGCCGAGTCCGGCCGGGGACGCCGGGCTCACCTGGAACACCGCGGGGAGCGACCGGTCCGCGTACCAGCGCTCCGCCGCATCCACCGCCGCGCCAGGATCGGCGACCGGACCAGCGGTCAGCACCGAGTTCGCGCGGTTCGTGACACCCGACGCGGCCCGGAGCGTCCAGGCGCCGAGCGGCTCCCGCTCCAGCGCGGGCCAGCCGCGGTCGGCGAGGCGGTCGAGGGTCGCGGCGTCGGGCTGGGGCACCTGTCGACGCTAGCGCAGGCGGCGTACCGTGCGTGCCATGAGCGACACCCACACCCGAGACGCCGATGCGGACGTCCTTCCCGAAGCCGAGGTGGCCGGCCTCAGCGCCAAGACGGTCGCGCACGTCATCCACTACCGCCGCAAGACCTACGTGACGAAGCCCTCCGAAGGGTACGCCCTGCTCAAGCGGGTGCGGACGCTGCTGCGCGACGGGACGACGGACCTCGTGCCCCTGGTGCACCGCGACGGCTTCGTCTGGCTGGCGGTCGGGCCGAGCATCCCGATCGCGATCGACGAGATCGAGACCGACCCGGGCCACAGCGAGAAGCACACCCTCAAGCGGCTCGGTCTCGACTGACGGACCCCGACTGACGAACAAGAGGACGCAACACGCCGCCATCCGCGTGGGATGACGGCGTGTCGCGTCCTGCTCTTGCGGTGGTCAGGCCCCGGCGACGGGCACCAGGTCGCGCTCCGGGGCATGAGGAGCTGCGGCCGGTTTCGCGGCGGCGGGCTTCGGCTTGACCACGACCGGCTTGGCGGGCGCCGCGGGAGACGCGGCCGGCGTGAGCGCGGGCAGCGTGGGGATGGGCGCGGTCTCAGCGGGACCCGCGGTCGTCGCGAACTCCTTCAGCCACGGCAGCAGCTCCGGGCCCAGGTCCTCGCGGGCCACGGCCATCTGCACGATCGCCTTCAGGTAGTCCAGCCGGTCGCCCGTGTCGTAGCGGCGCCCCTTGAAGATGACGCCGTGCACGCCGCCGGTCCACGCCGGAGCGGTGGCCAGGCCCTCGAGGGCGTCGGTCAGCTGGATCTCGCCGCCCTTGCCCGGCTCCGTCTTCTCCAGGATGTCGAAGATCTCCGGGCGCAGCACGTAGCGGCCGATGACCGCGTAGTTCGACGGCGCGTTCTCGCGGCTCGGCTTCTCGACGAGTCCGGTGATGCGCACCACGTCGTCGTCGTCCGTCTCGACCACCGCTGCGGCGCCGTACAGGTGGATGGACTCCGGCGGCACCTCCATCAGGGCGACGACGGTCGTGTTGAGCGCGTGCTGCACCTCCAGCATCCTGGCGAGCAGCGGATCGCGGGCGTCGATGATGTCGTCGCCGAGCAGCACCGCGAACGGCTCGTGCCCGATGTGCATCTTCGCCCGGAGGACCGCGTGACCGAGGCCCTTCGGGTCGCCCTGCCGCACGTAGTGCATGTCGGCGAGGGAGGTGGAGTAGCTGACCTTGAGGAGCTTGTCGCGGTCGCCCTTCTTCTCGAGGGCGTCCTCCAGCTCCGCGTTGCGGTCGAAGTGGTTCTCGAGCGCGTTCTTGTTGCGGCCGGTCACCAGCAGCACGTCGTGGAGGCCCGAGGTGACGGCCTCCTCGACCACGTACTGGATGGCGGGCTTGTCCACCACAGGCAGCATCTCCTTGGGCATCGCCTTGGTCGCAGGCAGGAACCGTGTCCCCAGGCCCGCTGCCGGGATCACCGCTTTCGTCACGTAACTGGTCATGATGGTCTCCTTGCGGTCGTTGTGATCCGGCGGTTCAGCGGACGGGGGTGAGGGCGGCCAGGTCGTCCGCGAGCGGCGCGACCTCCGGGACCGTGCCCATGGCGTAGACGCTCCAGCCTGCGCGGCTCCAGGCGGAGGCGTCGAGGCAGTTGCGGCCGTCGATGACGCTGCGGCCGCTGACGATCGCACGCAATTCGGCCGGGTCGGCGGTGGTGAACTCGTCCCACTCGGTGAGCACGACCGTCAGGTCGGCGCCGGTCAGCGCCTCCTCCATCGAGTCGGCGTAGCCGAGGGTCGGGTACAGCCGCTGTGCGGTGGAGCGGGCCTGCGGGTCGTAGACGACGACCTGCGCGCCGCGCAGGTGCAGCGCCGCGGCCACGTTGAGGGCGGGCGAGTCGCGCACGTCGTCGGTGTGCGGCTTGAAGGCCGCGCCCAGCACGCCGATGCGGCGGTTGAGCACCGAGCCGCCCAGCGCCTTCAGCGCCAGGTCGATCACTCGCTGGCGGCGGCCCATGTTGATCTCGTCCACCTGCTGCAGGAGACCGACCGCGGCGTGCGCGCCCAGCTCGTTGGAGCGGTACATCAGCGCGCGGATGTCCTTCGGCAGGCAGCCGCCGCCGAAGCCGAGGCCGGCGTTGAGGAACTGCCGCCCGATCCGCTTGTCGTGCCCGAGCGCGTCGGCGAGGAGCGAGACGTCCGCGCCGGCCGCGTCGCACACCTCGGCGATCGCGTTGATGAAGGAGATCTTGGTGGCGAGGAAGGCGTTCGCGCTCACCTTCACCAGCTCGGCCGTCGGCAGGTCGGCGACGAGCACGGGCGAGCCCTCGGCGATCGGCTTCTCGTAGATGCGGCGAAGGGTGGCCTCCGACTTGGCCGAGGTGCCGCCGAAGACGAGGCGGTCCGGCGACAGGGTGTCCTCCACGGCCTTGCCCTCGCGCAGGAACTCGGGGTTCCAGACGAGCTCCACGTCGATCCCGGAGGGGACCGCGTCGGCGATGATCGCCCGCAGCCGCGCGCCGGTGCCGACCGGGACGGTCGACTTGCCGACGATGAGGCCGTCGTGCGTGAGGTTCTCGGCGATGCCGCGGGCGGCGCCCTCCACATAGGAGAGGTTCGCGGCGAACGAGCCCGACTGCTGCGGCGTGCCGACGCAGATGAAGTGGACGTCGGACACGGCGACCGCTTCGGCCAGGTCGGTGGTGAAGCTGAGGCGGCCGGCGGCGACGTTCCGGCGGATGAGTTCCGGAAGGCCGGGCTCGAAGAACGGCGCACGGCCCTCCTTGAGCTCCTCGACCTTGTGCGGGTCGGTGTCGACGCCGACGACGTCGAAGCCGAGCTCGGCCATGGCGGCCGCGTGGGTGGCGCCGAGGTAGCCGGTGCCGATGACGCTGATGCGCGGGGCCGGCTGGTCCTTGATCTTCTTTGGAGCGGTCATGGCGATCGTCCTTTCCTGTGGTCGGGGTCAGGGGGCCGGCGTGAGGGCGAAGTCGTCCTCTGGCCGGGTGAGTCCGGTGATGAAGGCCGACAGCGAGTCGGCACGGGAGTCGATGCGCCAGTCGTTGGTGGCGCGCACGCCCTCCACGTAGCTGGTGACGGCGAGGTTGAACCAGGAGAACCCGATGATGTCCTTGTTCTCCGGTTTGGCGAGGGCGTTGAAGAAGGAGGTGATCCAGGCCGCCTTGTGCCCCTCCGTTTCCGATGCGCCGACCTCGGCGAGCATGATGGGCTTGCTCGTGATCGAGCGGAGCTTGTCCAGGCTGGCCTTGAATGTGTAATCGAAGCTGAAGTCGTTGTCCGACTTGTACGGCGGGCGGAGGTAGCCGGAGAGACCGACCCAGTCGACGTAGGCGTCACCCGGGTAGAGCGACTCCAGGTAGCCCGGGGCCTTGTGCGTGGCGGGCAGGTTGTTGACGATGTTCGGCGCCCAGATCCACATCACGAGGTTGTTGGCGCCCTCCTGCTGGAAGATGTCGTGGACGTGCCGCCACATCTTCACGTAGTCGCCGACGTTGTTGCCGTTGATCGAGTTGCCCTGCCCGTCGGTCTCCGACCACGGGTACCAGATGCCGTTCATCTCGTGGTCGAGGCGGATGCCGAGCGGCAGGCCGGTCGCGACGATGTCCTTCGCGTACTGGTGCAGGTAGGCGTCGAAGTCGCCGGCGATGATCTTCGGAAGGGAGTACGCCGGCGCGTCCACCGTGTCGTTGCCCGCGCTGATCGGGCGCGACTCCCAGGTCATCATCGGCAGCCGGCCCTGCTGCCAGGCGCGGGTGACCGCGTTGGCACGGAAGTTCTCGTCCCAGCCGCTGAAGTAGCCGACGACGTTCGGCGAGACGCCGACCTTCGCGCTGGTGGCGTCGAAGGTGGCCCAGTTGAAGGGGGCCTGCTCGGTGTACATGCCGTAGTAGCGCTTGGCGGGGCTGAGCAGCTGAGCGCGCGACGGCGCGGTGATCGGGGCCGCGGCGCTTCCGCCGGACGAGCCCTTCCCGCCGGAGCCGGACGCGGTGGAGCCGGACGCGGTGGACCCGCTGCCGGACTTGCCCTGCGCCGCCGCCAGCTGCGCCTGCACGCTGGCCAGCTGGCCCTCTGCCGCTGCGGCCTTCTGCTGGGCTGCGGCGAGCTGCTTCGCCGCCGACGCCTGGGCGGCGAGGGTCGACTTCTGCAGCGCGGTGAGCTTGCCCTTCTGCGACGCGATGGTCTCGGTCGCCTTGTCGAGGTTGCGCTTCAGCTCGGCGTTCTGCGCGGCGAACGGGGTCACGACCTCCGCGGCCTGGTCGACGGCCTTGCGCAGCGGGGCGCCGGTCGGCGACACCCACACGTAGGCGGAGATGCCGACGAGCACCGCGGTGAGCACGAGCGCAGCGACGGTGGTCGCCTGCGAACGGGACTTGGACTGGGACCACCAGGCGGCGGCCCGCGAGGGGGCGGTCTGGTCAGACAAGGAAGAGAGCCTCCAGGGTCAGGATCGCGATTCCGATCAGGTACGGGATGGCGGCGAGGGGGTTCAGGCGGCGCCGCGCGGGCTTGGGCGCGGGTGCCGACGCCGCTGCCTCGGCGGCGCGGGCCTCGGCGGCCTTGGCCTCTGCGCGGGTGGCGACCTGCGTGCGGGTGGCGAGCGCGGTCGCGGTGGTCATGCCGCCGACCGCATCGGGCAGGGCCGGACCTGCGGGGGCGGAGGCGGCCGCGGTGTGCCGCGCGATCTCCTCCTCGGAGCTCACCTCGCCAGGACCGCCGGAGTAGGCGCCGGCGCGGGTGCCCCATCCACTGGCGTGCGCCATGCGGAAGAACCCGATGAGCCGGATCGGCATGAGGAAGAACGTCGAGACGATGATGAACACCGGCAGGCGGAAGAAGTCGCTCGGCTTCTCGGAGAGGTGCCGGATCTGCCGGATCGACATGCTGATCACGGACGACGCGACCATCAGAGCGACGACGGTGAGGATGCCGCCCTCGATCCCGTAGGACTTCAGGAAGCCCTCGTAGAAGTTGTAGCCGCCGCCGGTGATCGACCGGTAGATCCAGCCGCCGATGACGCCCGCGAGCATGAACGGCAGGATGATGTCCATCACGAAGAAGAACGCCAGCACCGGGGCGTGGCCGAGCATCCACGGGAGCATCCGCATCGTGTTGTACTGGCTGCCGCGCGCCCAGCGGAGCTGCTGCTTGAACAGCTTCTTCACCTTCAGCGGGGCATCGGTGTAGACCAGGCTGGTGTGCTGGTACACCGTGCGGTAGCCCTCCTTGAGGGTGAGGTTGGTGAGCGTGCGGTCGTCGGAGACCTCGAGGAAGACGCCGAGGAACTTCTCGGTCATGAACTTGTCCATGACCCGCATCAGGATCGAGCGGCGGAAGGCGATCGTGCGGCCGGGCAGGCAGCCGATCTGGCCGACGACGCTCTGCGCGGGCATCGAGTAGAGGGCGCGAGAGTTCTCCAGCCAGTCCGCCCAGCGGGTGATCCAGCTGCGGGTCGGCTCCAGGATGCGCTGCTTCGTGGTCACGCCCCCGACGCGCTCGTCGGCGAACGGCTTGACGAGCTCGGCGAGGGTGCCCTCGGTCCAGATGGTGTCGGAGTCGACGAGCACGGTGATCTCGCCGGTCGACATCTTGGTGCCGATCATCACGGCGTTGCGCTTGCCCGGGATGGGCGTGTGCACCCAGCGGACGAGCGGGGCGAACTCCTCGCAGACCTCGGCCAGCTCGGGGTTGGGCGCGCCGTTGATGACGACGATGATCTCGCCCGGCTTCTGCTCGACCATGCGGCCGAGCACGTCGCGGAACAGGTCGAGCGGCTCGTCCACCACCGGGACGACGACGCTGGTGCTGCCGGTGAACTCACCGGTGTAGGCGCGGTAACGGCGGGACATGAGCACCTTGACGATCCAGATGACCCAGATCAGTGCCGAGTAGATCGCGAAGAGGTAGAACTCGGGATGCCCGCCCAGCATGTGGCGGAGCTGAAGAATGAAGATGAACACGGACGGGACCTCTCACGGTGGTGGTGGGGGTGGCATCCACAGCACTGGGGATCTGGTCGGGTTCGGGTGTTGACAGTTCTACGGGGGTGACGGGCTGGCCCGCAAGTGGGGGTCGAACGGGTCGCTTCGGCGTGTTGCGTCGCCCCTCGGAGGGCCGTGTCCGTCGACACGCGGACACGGCGCGACGGGCGCGCGCGGCGGCGCGACGGATTCTTCGAAAGCTCGAAACATCCCGATCAAGAGCCAAATCCGGGTCTGAAGCCGCGCCGATCCGCCGCTTTCGCCGACGCGCCCGGGATGCGCCGGATCTGTACCCCGGAGGTGGGGCATGGGAGCCCTCTGTGAATGTTACGAACTTTTACACTTGCGACACATGGCGTTCACACACGGAGCCCGTCGGCGCTGCTCGCGCCGACGGGCTCCGTGGTCCCCCGGGTTCCCCCGCCGTCCGTGAGGACGGACGATCTCAGTCCCTCCGCAACTCCCGGCCGTGCACCGTGACCGCGTAGATGACGAGGATGTCGATGGTCACCATGGCGATCGACCACCACGGCTGCGACGGGAAGGCGATCAGCTGCCCGAGCGCGTGGAGGCCGGCCACGATGACCGCGAAGATCCTGGCCCACATCCGCCCGCTCGCCAGCGAGATGCCCGCGAGGAGCAGCAGGACGCCGAGGATGATCGACCACCACCCCCACGCCGTCAGGCTGAACGTCTGCACGCCGGACGAGGAGACGAAGTAGCCGGTGTCCGGCCCGAGGAGGGCCATGAAACCGTAGAAGATGTCGAGGACGGCGGAGATGATCAGCAGCACCGCTGCGAACAGCACCCACCCCGTCCAACCGCTCTGTGCTCGTACTTCTGACATCGCATCCACCCTTCGTGATGGACCGCCTCGCGCGGTCAGCGCCAGGATGACGCGCGGACCCTGCTCTCGGCTAGACAGGGAATTCCTCACAGGATTCATGTGTTCACATGGATATAGCCAGGCAATGGAGCCGGTCGTTTTCCTGAGAACAATCCCCGGAGGAGTCCCCATGTCCATCGCCGAAGCCGCACCGCGCACCGCCGACGTCTCTGCGCCGCTGCTCCCCGCCCTCGTCGAGCGCTGGAGCCCGCGCTCGTTCGACCCGACCGTCGGCATCGACGACGTCGCGCTCCGCTCGGCCCTGGAGGCCGCGCGCTGGAGCCCGTCCGCCAACAACTCGCAGCCCTGGCGCTTCATCGTCGCCCGCCGCGGCACGGAGGCGTTCACCACGATCGTCGAGAACCTGGCCGGCTTCAACAAGGCCTGGGCGTCCTCCGCCGCGGTGCTCGTCGTCGCCGCCGCCGAGGTGGTCGACGAGGACGGCAACGAGCGCCGCTGGGCCGTCTACGACCTCGGCCAGGCGGTCGCGCACCTCACCGTCCAGGCGCACCACGACGGCCTGCACGCCCACCAGATGGGCGGCTTCGACGCGGAGGGCCTGCGCACGGCGTTCGGCCTCGAGGAGCGCTTCGTGCCCACCTCGGTGACCGCGCTCGGCGTGCTCGGCGACCCGGAGGCCCTGCCGGAGCCGCTGCGCAGTCGCGAGAGCGCCCCGCGCACGCGCCGCGCGCTCGAGGAGATCGCGGTCGTCCACTGAGCCTCGCGGCTTGCGGAAATCACTCGGCGCCCGCCGGGATGCGTTCATCCCCCGGCGGGCGCCGTCGTGTCTGCGGGTACTACGGCCGGACGAGCGTCTTGATGGCGCGGCGCTCATCCATCGCGGCGTACGCCTCGGCGATGTCGTCGAGCGGCACCTCCAGGTCGAACACCTTGCCGGGCTCGATGGCGCCCGACCAGACGTCCTGCAGCAGGTCCTCGACGTAGTTGCGGACCGGCGCGACGCCACCGTTCACGCCGATGTTGCTCTGGAAGAGCGGGCGCACCGGGAGCTCCGGGCCGCCGTTCGGCACGCCGACGTAGCCGACCATGCCGCCCGGGCGGACGGAACGGATCGCCTGGTCCATCGACTCCTTCGTGCCGACGGCCTCCAGCACGCAGTCCGCGCCGATGCCGTCGAACAGCTCCTTCACCGCGGCCACGCCGGCGTCGCCGCGCTCGGCGACGATGTCGGTCGCCCCGAACTCGCGCGCGAGCGCCTGCCGGGACTCGTGCCGCGACATGGCGACGATGCGCGAGGCGCCGAGCCGCGCGGAGGCGAGCACCGCGCACAGCCCGACCGCGCCGTCGCCGACCACGACGACCGTGCTGCCCTGGGTGACCCCGGCGGAGACGGCGGCGTGGTGGCCGGTGCCCATCACGTCCGACAGCGTCAGCAGGCTCGGGATGAGCTCCGCGCGCGGGTACTCGGGCGTCGCGACGAGCGAGCCGTCGGCGTGCGGCACGCGGACGTACTCGCCCTGGCCGCCGTCGGCGAACCCGCCGATGCGGTCGTCCGCGCCCCACCATCCGCCGTGCAGGCACGAGGTGCTGACGCCGTTGCGGCAGTTCACGCAGGTCATGTCGCAGTCGTAGAAGGGCGCGATCACGAAGTCGCCCGGCTTGATGGTGCGGACGTTGTCGCCGACCTGCTCGACCACGCCGACGAACTCGTGGCCGATGCGGTGGGGTTCCTTGGTCGGCGTCACGCCGCGGTAGGGCCAGAGGTCGCTGCCGCAGACGCAGGCGGCGACCACGCGGACGACGGCGTCGAGGCCGTCGGCTCCCTGGCCGGTGTACAGGGTGGGGGTGGGGACCTCTTCGAGGCGCACATCGCGCTCCCCGTGGATGACAGTTGCACGCATGCTTCGAGCCTACGCGCACGGAGGGCGCCGTCCCATCCAGGACGGCGCCCTCCGATCGTGTGCGGCTACTCGCGCACGGGCACCACCGTGAGGTGGTCGGCCTCGCGGTCGAGGTCCACCCGCACCAGGTCGCCGTCGCGGATCTCGCCGGCGAGCAGGGCCGTGGCCAGACGGTCCTCGATCTCGCGCTGCATGAGCCGCCGTAGCGGCCGGGCGCCGTAGATCGGGTCGTAGCCGCGCTCGGCGAGCCAGGCCCTGGCGTCCGGCGTGACCGCCAGCTCCAGGCGCCGCTCGGTGAGGCGCTGCATTAGCCGGTCGATGCCCAGCTCGACGATCTCGCCCAGTTCCTCCTGGCTCAGCGCGGAGAAGACGACGATGTCGTCGAGACGGTTCACGAACTCCGGCTTGAACGCCTGGCGGACCTGCTGCAGCACCGCCTCCTCGCGCTCCGTCGGGCTCAGGGTCGGGTCGACGAGGAAGTTGCTCCCGAGGTTCGAGGTGAGGATCAGGATGGTGTTCCGGAAGTCGACCGTGCGGCCCTGGCCATCGGTCAGCCTGCCGTCGTCGAGCACCTGGAGCAGCACGTCGAACACCTCGGGGTGCGCCTTCTCGACCTCGTCGAGGAGGATCACCGAGTACGGGCGACGTCGGACAGCCTCGGTCAGCTGGCCGCCCTGCTCGTAGCCGACGTAGCCGGGGGGCGCGCCGACCAGCCGCGAGACGGAGAACTTCTCGCCGTACTCGCTCATGTCGATGCGGACCATGGCCTTCTCGTCGTCGAACAGGAACGCGGCGAGCGCCTTGGCCAGCTCCGTCTTGCCGACGCCGGTCGGGCCGAGGAACAGGAACGATCCGGTCGGGCGGCCCGGGTCGGAGATGCCCGCACGGGTGCGGCGGACGGCATCCGCCACCGCCTGCACGGCCTTCTTCTGGCCGATGATGCGGCGGCCGAGCTCGTACTCCAGGTTCAGCAGCTTCTCGGTCTCGCCCTGGGTGAGGCGGTCGACCGGGATGCCGGTCCACGCGGCCACCACCGCGGCGATGTCGTCGGCCGTCACCTGCTCGTTCACCATGCGCGGGTGGTCCGTCTCGGCCTGCTCGGCCTCGGCGAGCTCGCGCTCGATGTTCGGGATGGTCTCGTACTCGATGCGGGACGCCTCCTGGTACCGGCCGTCGCGCAGCGCGAGGTCGCGCTTGGTCTTGGCCTCCTCCAGCTGGGACCGCAGCTCGCCGACCCGGTTCAGCGACGCCTTCTCGGCGCGCCAGCGGGCCTGCAGCTCCTCCAGCTGGGACTCCTGCTCGCGCAGCCGCTGGCGCAGCTGCTCCAGGCGCTCCTTGCTGGCGTCGTCCTTCTCCTTCTTGAGGGCGAACTCCTCCAGCTTCATCCGCTCCACCTGCCGCTGCAGCGTGTCGATCTCGACCGGCGCGGAGTCGATCTCCATCTTGAGCCGGGACGCGGCCTCGTCGATGAGGTCGATGGCCTTGTCCGGAAGCTGGCGCGCGGTGATGTACCGGTTGGACAGGGAGGCCGCGGCGACCAGCGCCGAGTCTTCGATCGTGACGCCGTGGTGCGCCTCGTACCGGCCCTTGAGGCCGCGAAGGATCGCGACCGTGTCCTCCACCGAAGGCTCGCCGACGTAGACCTGCTGGAAGCGGCGCTCGAGGGCCGCGTCCTTCTCGATGAACTCGCGGTACTCGTTGAGCGTGGTCGCGCCGATCAGGCGCAGTTCACCGCGGGCGAGCATCGGCTTCAGCATGTTGGAGGCCGCCACGGACCCCTCGCCGCCGCCGGCGCCCATCAGGATGTGGAGCTCGTCCACGAACGTGATGATCTGCCCCTCGGCGTCGTTGATCTCCTTGAGGACGGCCTTCAGCCGCTCCTCGAACTGCCCCCGGTACATTGCGCCGGCGACGAGGGCGGACAGGTCGAGGGCGACCAGCTGCTTCCCCTTCAGGGAGTCGGCCACGTCCCCCGCGACGATGCGCTGGGCGAGGCCTTCGACGACCGCCGTCTTGCCGACGCCGGGCTCGCCGATGAGCACCGGGTTGTTCTTGGTGCGACGGGTCAGCACCTGGCTGACGCGCCGGATCTCGGCATCCCGCCCGATCACCGGGTCGAGCTTGCCGCTCTTCGCGATCTCCGTGAGGTTCACGCCGTACTGTTCGAGTGCGCTCTTCGCCTCCTGCGTGGAGGGCGCACCCTGCATGTTCGCCATCTGGTCCCCTTCCCATGGTGTTCTGGGCAAACTTGAGTCTACTAAGCTCAACTTTGTTCGGCCAGGGCGAATTCCCGAAATGCTCGACGGATTTCGGACGACTTCACGTCCGAGTGCGAACGCCGACGCGGCGGTACCCTGTCGTCATGATCGACCCCGCCGATGTGCGCGTCGTGCTGATGGACGGCGCGACGGCGGCCACCCTGTCGCAGGTGCTGCCGCTGCTCCTGCTCACCCTGATGGTGGAGCTGCGCCGGGTGGAGCTGCACCGCCGCGGCCGGAACGTGCGCATGACGAGACTGCTGCTCGGGCTGTTCTTCATCGCGTTCGGGGTGGTGGAGACGGTGTTCGTGCTGTCGATCGACGGCGAGTTCATCCCGTTCACCTGGAGCGACCTGATCGCGGCGCTCAGCATCTTCGTCCTGATCGCCCTGCTGTTCATGCTCTCGCTCCTCGACTCGCCGGAGCACCGGAAGCAGCACGAGCACCCCCGAGACGCCGACAGCTCCTGAGTTCTTCGACTCGCCACGCGGGTGGGGGTCGAAGAACTCAGGAGCTGATGGTTGGGGAACGATCTAGGCGCCCCCGGTCAGCGCGCCGCGGGGTCGCGGTCGTCGATGTTCGGCGGCGCGGCAACGTCCAGCTCCTCCGGCAGCTCCAGCGGGCGGCGCGTGTAGTACTCCCGCGCCTTCCGGTAGAAGAGGAGGATCGGCACGATTCCGACCACGATCAGGCCGAGGCCCAGCACGTTGACCACGATCGCGTCGTTCTGGAAGTTCTGCACGATCCCGAGCACGAAGATGACGCCCATGAAGATCGCGCCGACCGCCGGCCACAGGCCGATCAGGATGAAGTTCTTCGCCGACTTCAGCAGCACCCTGCGGTAGGCGACCACCACGGCCACGCCCGCGAGCGTGTAGTAGAACGCGATCTGGATGCCGATGGACGCGATGGCGTTCGTCATGATGTCGCCGACGGTCTTGCCGATCAGGTTGGCGCCGAGGAACAGCACGATCGACACCCCGACCACGATCAGCGTCGCGAAGGCCGGGGTCTTCCAGCGGCGGTGGATGGTGCCGAACACCTTCGGGATGGTGTGGTCGCGTCCCATCGAGAACAGCGTCCTGGTGACCTGGATCAGGGTCGTCTCCAGCGTCGCGATGGTCGACAGCGCGACCGCGATGACGAGGATCTTGCCGCCGATCCCCGGCCAGACGGCGTCACCCAGCACAGACAGCACGTTGGCGCTGTTGTTCTCGATGGTCTTCGCCGGGAGGATGACCATCGTCGCGATGGTGAAGATCTCGAACAGCAGGAAGACGATGATGACGCCGATGATGCCCGCGGAGCCGGCGTTCTTGTGGCCGTCCTTGGTCTCCTCGTTGAGGTTGGCGGCGACATCCCAGCCCCAGAAGTAGAAGGCCGCGATCAGCGCGGCGGAGACGAACACGCCCTGCCCGGTGAGGTGCTGGAAGCCGAGCCAGTCCCACGAGAACGAGGGTCCGGCGTGCGCCGAGGTGGACGCGCGCACGATCATCAGCACCGCGAACAGGATCAGGATGCCGACCTCGATGACCGACATGATCCACTGCGCGCGGGCGGTCACGTGGACGCCGAACAGCACGCACGCGGCCATCACCAGGAACCAGAGCGCGCCGACGCCGGTGATGAGCGGGACGTTGCCCGCCTGGTCCGGCGCGAACAGCGTCACGGTCATCGCGCCGGCGGGGAGCGCTCCGGCGACCATGAAGATCGTCGCCGAGATGACGAGGGCCCAGCCGGAGAGGAACCCGAGGATCGGGTGCAGCGCCCGCGCGACCCACGAGTACGCCGCGCCCGCGTTGACGTCGAGGCGACCGAGGTAGAGGAACGCCCATGCGATGCCGAGCATCGGGATGCCGCACCAGAGCAGAGCGGCGGGGGCACCGAGGGCGGCGGCGCCGACCAGGGTGGCGGTGGTGGCGGCGATCGAGTACGCGGGCGCGCTGCCCGCGACGGCCATGACGATCGAGCCGGCGGCGCTCACGCCGTCGGCCTTCAGCGCATGCTGCTGCTCTCCCGGGGTCTGCTGCTGGGCGCCGTGCGGGGCGTCCGGCCGGGAACTGGTCTGCGTCATTGCTCTCCCTGGCTTCGGGGTCGCCGACGCCGGCGCGGTCTCGCGACGGCGGTGTGCGACAGGGGGACGTTAGCAACATCCGTCGATCAAGACAAGTGGATTTCGACTGATTCCGTTGCCGTTTCGCTGATCGAACCCTGAAAACGTTGTGAGATTGCATATCGGCGGCGGATTCGGTGTGCCTACACCAAGGGACTTGATCCCGGGCGGGCCGGATGCCTAGGGTTGCCCATGCCCGAGGACCAGCAGCCTTCCCCGCCGGACGACAAGCGGCCGACCCGGCGCACGCTCGTCGCGTTCGTCGTCGGCGCCGGCGTCGTCGCGGGGGCGGGCGCGCTCGCGACGCAGCTGCTGGGCGGCGGACCGCAGAAGACGCCGCCGAGCAGGACGCTCACGCCGCACGCCACCGCGACGGCCGCCACCGGCCAGCGCACCGACGGCCTGCTGGTCGACCGGCTGCTGCAGCGTCCCGGGTTCACGGTGGCCCACCGCGGCGGTTCGCTCGACTGGCCCGAGATGTCGATGGAGGCGTACCGGCAGTCCGTACTGCTCGGCGTCAACGCCCTGGAGATCTCGCTGGCGCGGACGTCCGACGGGGTCTGGTTCGGGCTCCACGACGCCACCCTGGACCGCACCTCCGGAACCACCGGCTTCGTCGCTGCACAGCACTCCTGGGCCAAGGTGCAGGCGCACAGGATCACGGCCGCCGAGACGAACGCTCCGCAGCAGCCGCCGCAGCCGTACCTGCGCTTCGAAGACCTGGTGTCGGCGTACGGCCGCACGCACACGATCTTCGTCGACCCGAAGGTGGTGCCGACCGACCACCTCGGCGAGCTGTTCGCGCTCATGTCGGCTCTGCCCGACCCGACCGGCACCTTCGTGGCGAAGGGCTACTGCACCGCGCAGGCCTGGCCGGTGGATGCGGCGGCCCGCGGCTACCGAACCTGGGGCTACTACTACGGGTCGGAGCTGGCGGCGGATCCCTCGATGCTCACCACGACGCAGGCCCGCTGGTCCTGGCTCGGCCTCGACTACGAGGCGACCGCCGACGCCTGGCGGACGCTCAACGCGACGGGGAAGCCGGTGCTCGCCCACATCGTCCCGTCGCGGGCGAAGGCCGACCGGGCGCTGTCGCTCGGCGCGGCGGGCCTCGTCGTCTCGGGCGTGCGCGAGGTGCTCGCCCGCTGATCGTCCGTCAGCTGACGTGCCGTCAGGCCGGCCTGCGTGAGGCCGTGACCGTGAACTTGGGGTTGCGCGCGATCTGGCGGGTCGGTCCGACCGCGCGCTCGAGGGCCGGCCGGTAGCCGAGGTGCGAGTTCCACACCGCCCACAGCTCGCCGCCGGGGGCGAGCACCCGCCCGGCGTCCGCGAACAGCCGGTGGGCGATGCCGGTGTGCACCGCGCTGCCGATGTGGAACGGCGGGTTGAGCACGATCAGGTCGGCCGACGCGTCCGGCTGCGACGCCAGGCCGTCGTCGCGCACCACGGCGACCCGGCCGGCGACGCCGTTCGCGGACGCGGTCGCGGCGGCGGAGGCGACGGCGGCCGCGGACTGGTCGGTCGCGACGACCCGGAGCTCCGGCCGGGAGACGGCGAGCGCGGAGGCGAGGACCCCGGTGCCGCAGCCGAGGTCGATCGCCGTGCGCGCATCCGGCACCGCCTCGTCGAGCACCGTGAGAAGGAAGCGGGTGCCGATGTCGACGGAGGTCCCGGCGAACGCCGCGCCGTGCGCGCACACCCAGAGCCCGGTCTCGGAGTCGAACGCGCGCTCGGGCCAGCGGTCGAGCACGGTGGCTGCGGCCGGATGCGGCTCGCGCACGGTCAGCACGCGCGCCTTCTGCCGGGCCAGCGACGCGGACACCTCGCCGAACACCTCCGCGAGCACGGCGTTCATGGCGGTGGTCATGTGCTTGAGCATGCCGCCGGCGTAGACGGTGACGTCGGCGCGCGCGTGCTCGGCGATCAGGGTCGCGATCTCGGCGAGCGCGTCCAGGCTCCGGGGAAGGCGCAGCAGCACGGTGCGGGCGCCGCGGACGAGGGAGTCGTCCAGCGGCCGGTGCTCGAACGTCCCGGCGAGCCCGAGGGTCTCGGCGTTGGCGTCGAGCGCGCGCTCGCCGGTCAGCGCATCCTGGTGCACCCGGATGCCGCGGGCGCCGCGCGCCGCGGCCGCGAGGGTGAGTGCGCCGTAGCCGTCGCCGATCACGACCAGCCCGGGCTCGGTGACCGCGTCGCCCGCCAGGTCGGCGATCAGGCGATCGGCGGCGTCGGACGCGAACAGGTTCGGCGCCTCGACCTCCGGCCACCGCCGCAACCGCTCGTACTCGAACTCCACCTCCCCATCCAACCAGCACCCCCGAGTCCCCCCTCCATCGAGTACACGAAGACTGCACGGATTCGGGCTGAAAACGTGCAGTCTTCGTGTACTCGACGGTGGATGGGAAGGGGTCAGGCGGGCTGGTCGGCGAGCTCCTCCTTCTCGGAGAAGTCCATCATCGGGGGCTTGCGACGGAAGCCGCGGGTGAGGGCGGCGAGGTAGATCACGCCCACCAGCATCCAGGAGAGGCCGACGATGAACGTCGTGACGGTCAACGACGTCCACAGCCACACCGTCAGCACGAAGCCGATCGCCGGGCGCACGCCGTAGCGCACCCACTCGCCGGCCGACGGCGCGGTGCGGCCGCCCTTGGGGAACAGGTGGTGCTTGATCACCGACAGATTGACCATCGAGAACGCCGCGAGCGCACCGAACGAGATCATGGTCGCCGCCTGGTCGAGCGTCAGCACCAGCGCCAGCAGCGACACCACCGACACGGCGAGCGCGGCGACCCACGGCGTGCGGAAGCGCGAGTGCAGCCGGCCGAACACCCGCGGCAGCACGCCGTCCCGGCCCATCGAGTAGATGATGCGCGAGACGCTGACCTGGGTCGTCATCCCGGAGCCGAATGCGCCGACCACGTAGACCGCGACGAAGAAGGAGGTGAGGAACGTGCCGCCGACCTTCGCCATGAGGTCGACGCCGGCGGAGTCGACATTCGCGAAATCGCGCCAGTCCGGGTAGACCAGGGCGCCCAGCCACGACACGACGATGAAGATCGCACCGCCGATGAGCGTGGTGAGCACGATGGCGCGCGGGATGTCGCGCTTCGGGTTCTTCGCCTCCTCCGACAGCGTCGACACCGCGTCGAAGCCGAGGAACGACAGGGCGAGCACCGCGGCGCCGGCGAAGATCGGCCCGAGGCCGCCCTTGCCGGGCAGGAACGGCTCGATCAGGCTCGGCGTCTCCGACGACGGGTTCGTCGCCAGCTCCTTGATCGCGAGCACGGCGAACACGACCACGAGCAGCACGGACAGGGCCACGATGGCCGCGTTCAGCCGGTTCACCAGGGTGATGCCGAGCACGTTGAACAGCAGCGTGAGAAGCAGCGCGGCGAGCGCGAACACCCACTGCGGCACGTCGGGGAACTGCGTGTTCAGGTACAGCCCGATCAGCAGGAAGTTGATCATCGGCAGGAACAGGTAGTCGAGCATCAGCGTCCACCCGGTGAGGAAGCCGACGTGGCCGCCGAACGTCTGCTGCGTGTACGTGTACGCGGATCCGGAGACCGGGAACGCGCGCGACATGGCGCCGTAGCTGAGCGCCGTGAACAGCATCGCGACGAGCGCGACGACGTACGCGGAGGGGAGGTGGTTGTCCGTGGTCTCGGTCACGATGCCGTAGGTCGTGAAGACCGTCACGGGCGCGAGGTAGGTGAGCCCGAACAGCACGAGTGCGGTGGGGCCGAGCGCGCGCTTCAGGCTGGGCTGCTGCGGCGGCAGGTCGGTCGTGGTCATGTGGTGCTGCCTCTCTGATGAGTGGTGCAGTGCGATGGGGTGGGGTGTATCAGCTCCGTACGGTGGCCGCGCGGCGGACGCCGGCGACCCAGGTTCCGAGCACGCGGACGGACCGCAGGTCGTGCGGCTCCACGTGACGCGGGTCGGTGTCGAGCCAGACCAGGTCCGGGGCGGACCCCGGACGCAGCTCGCCGCGCTCTGTGCGGGCGAAGGCCTGGCGGGCGACGCCGGAGGAGTAGGCCTCCAGCGCGTCGGTGAGCGGGATGCGCTCGGCGGGGGTCCATCCACCCGCAGGCACCCGGTCGTCGGTCTGGCGGGTGACCGCCGTCGCGACGCCCGGCCGCCAGTCGGCGCTGCTGACCGGCCAGTCGCTCCCGAAGGAGATCGCGGCAGAGCCGAGCAGCGTGCGGATGGGGTACTGCAGTCGTTCGCGCTCGGGGCCGAGACGCGGGATGGTCAGGGCGACCATCATCGGGTCCAGCTGCGCCCAGAGCGGTTCGAAGTTGGCGATGACGCCGAGGGCGGCGAAGCGCGGCAGGTCGACCGGGTCGACCACCTGCACGTGCGCAATCACGGGGCGGCGGTCGCGGGCGCCGTTGCTGCGCTCCACCTCCTCGAAGACGTCGAGGGCGGTGCGGGTGGCGGCGTCCCCGATGGCGTGCAGGTGCAACTGGAAGCCGAGCTTGTCGAAGGTGACGGCCGCGGCGGCGAGCTCGCGCGCATCCCAATTCGGGAGGCCACGGTCGCCGGGGGTGTCGGTGTAGTCGGCGAGCATGGCGGCGGTGTGGTTCTCGATGACGCCGTCGACGAAGACCTTGACCGTCCCGGCGGTGAGCAGCGGGTCGCCGAGCTCCTCGACGCGGCGGCGCGACTCGACGAACTCGGGCACCTGGTCGCGCCAGCGCAGCGGGTCGGCGCGGAGGGCCAGGTTGACGCGGGTGGACAGCAGACCGCGGGAGGACGCCTCCAGGTACGCCTCCACCTCGGGCTGCTCGACCCAGGCGTCCTGCACCCACGCGATCCCGAGCCCGGCGTACTCGGCGGTCGCGAGCCGCAGCGCCTCGACGCGCTCGTCGTGCGTGCGGCCCGGCTCGACCGGGACCAGCAGGTCGACGGCGCCCGGCTCCTGCAGGATGCCGAGCGGTTCCCCGTCGGGACGGCGCGGGATGCGGCCGAGCGCCGGCTCCGGCGTCGTCGCGTCGATCCCGGCGCGGCGCAGCGCCTCCGAGTTCACCCAGACCGTGTGATAGTCCCACGCGCGCAGCACGACGGGGCGGTCGGGCACGGCGGCGTCGAGCCAGCGCGCGTCGAAGAGTCCCTCTGCGGCGAGGGTCGCGTCGTAGCTGGCGCCGTAGATCCACTCCTGCTCGGGATGGGCGTCCGCCCACTCCTTCACGCAGGCGACGATCTCGTCGACCGAGCCGCAGCCGCGCACCTGCGGTCCGAGCTTCTCCAGGCCGCCCTGCAGCGGGTGCGCGTGGCCGTCGCCGAACGCGGGGGCGAGTATGCCGCCGAGCAGGTCGACGGTCTCCTCGGCGGTCCCGCGCAGCGCGAGGGCGTCGGCGCCGACCGCGACGATGCGGCCGTCCTCGACCGCGGCCGCAGTGTGCTCGTCGGCGTCCGCGCGGTAGCTCGAGAGGATCGTCCCGTTGGTGAAGACGGTCGTGGGCATGCAACCTCCGTGTTACGAATAAATGAACGGCGTTCTTTTATTACGTCGGATACTAGGGTGTGATCGAGCCGGAGGGGAAGAGCAATGGCCGAAGTCGATCGCCCGGCCCGCCGCGCGGGCCGCCCCCGGACGACCGTCCTCACCCGCGACCTCATCGCCCACGCGGCCCTCCGCCTGCTCGACGAATCGGGCGCGGACGGCTTCACGATGGCCCGCCTGGCGCAGGCGCTGCGTGTGCGGCCCAGCGCCCTCTACAACCATGTCGACGGCAAGGAGGACGTGATCGCGGCGGTCCGCGAGCTCGTCTCCGACCGCATCGACGTCGGCGTGTTCGCGACCGAACCGTGGGATGCGGCGATGCTCGCGTGGGCGCGCTCGTACCGCGTGGCGTTCGCCGCGCATCCGCCGACCATCGCGCTGCTCGCGACGCTCCCGCTGACCGGCGCGCTGCGCACGATGCACATGTACGACACCGTGGTCGCCGCACTCGTGCGCGCGGGATGGCCGGAGCCGGAGGTGCTGCCCACCATCGTCGCGGTGGAGTCGTTCATCCTCGGATCGGCGCTCGACGCGATCGCCCCGGCCGACATGTTCGACCCTGCCGGAGCCGACGACGCCGTGCCCGCGTTCGCGTCCGCCTACCGCGCCCGCTCAACCGCTCTCGGCGACACACCGCCGGCCGACGCCGCCTTCGAGATCGGCCTGCGCGCGCTGCTCGACGGCCTCCGCGACGGCTACGCGCGCCTCCACACCGGCGCCACCTCCGCCTCCCAGGCCCCCAGCTCCTGAGTTCTTCGACCTCCGCGCGGCGTGTCGCTCGAAGAACTCAGGAGCTGACGGCTGGGGGCGGGTCAGATCCAGTGCTTGCGCTTGAAGATGACGTAGAGGCCGACGCCCATCGCGAGCATCAGGAGGAGCGCGTAGGGATAGCCGAACGCCCAGTGCAGCTCGGGCATGATGCGGAAGTTCATGCCGTACACGGTTCCCACGAGCGTCGGGGTGAACAGGATGGCGGCCCAGCCGGAGATCTTCTTGACCTCGTCGTTCTGCTGCTGGCCGACCAGGGCGGTGTGGACGGTGAGGGCGTTCTGCAGGATCTGGCGGAACCCGTCGGCGCGCTCGGTCACCCGGATGACGTGATCCTCGACATCGCGGAACGCATCCCGCAGGTCCTCATCCTCCTGCCGCGCGAGCAGACCCTGGCGCAGACTGCCCATCACGTCGCGCAGCGGGTCGACCGCGCGCTGGAAGTGCATGACCTCCGTCGAGAGCTCGAAGATGCGGCGCGAGACGCCGCGATCGCCGGAGAACAGCTGGTCCTCGATCTCGTCGATGTCGTCCTCGAGACCCGCGACGACCGGCGCGTACTCGTCGACGATCTCGTCGAGCACGCCGTACAGCGCCGCGACCGGACCGTGCCGAAGGAGCGCGGGGTCGCCCTCCAGCCGGCGGCGGACCCGGGCGAGGTCGGGGCTGTCGAAGTGCCGCACAGTGATGACGAAGTCGTCGCCCAGGAACAGGTGCACCTCGCCGAACTCGACCTTCTCGGTCTCATCGACGTACTCGGCCGGGCGAAGCACCACGAACAGCATCGAGCCGTACTTCTCGACCTTCGCGCGCTGATGGCCCGAGAGCGCGTCCTCCACCGCGAGGGGCGGGAGCCCGAACTCCTTCGCGACCGCGCCGAGCTCGTCCTCGGTGGGGCGGTAGAGGCCGATCCATGCGAACCCTCCGCGGTCGCGGACCGTCTCGCAGGTCTCCTCCAGCGACGGCGGCTCGGTGCGCAGCCCGTCCACGTACACGGCGTTGTCGACGATCACCTCGCCACCGTACCTCGCATCCAGGAGACCGCCCCTAGACTGACCGCTATGTCCCCCGTCGCCTGGCTCGCAGCCGCCCTCGTGCTCGTCGGCGCGTACCCGGCGTACCGGTTCGCGCGCAGGGCGTGGCGACTCCGTGCGACCGGCACGGTCGTCGCCGTCGTGGCCGGCCAGGTCGTGGGCCTCGTGCTCGTGGTCCTCGGCGTCCTGCTCCTCCCCCGCCCCGACCTGGTGGGCGCGGGATGGTTCGTGCTGCTGCTCGCCGCCACCGTCGTGCCGCTCGCCATCGGCGACCTGGTGCAGTCGGCGGACCGGCGGGCGCTGCGGGCGACGATCGCCGGGCTCGCGGCCGCGTCGGCCGTCGCCGTGCTGTGCGCCGCCGCGGTGCCCGGGTTCGCGAGCGCGACCGTGGCGGGGCACGCGGTGCCGGTGAACGAGAAGACCCTCGCCGACGGGTACCAGCTGTCGGTGCGCATCCCGCCGACGGCGTCCGGCTTCTCCGCTCGCGAGGCGCACCTGTTCGTGCCCTCCGGCTGGCTGCGCGACCCGTCCGGCACCCGCCCGGTGGTGGAGATGATGATGGGCCAGCCGGGCAACCCGACCCTCGGGGCGACGCTCGACGCGCTGCACGGCCTCGGCGACGACCGGCTCGCGCAGGCGCCGTTCGTGCTCGTGGTCGACCAGCTCGGCGCCATCGACAAGAACCCGCCGTGCGCCGACACCTCCGCCGGAAAGCTCGACACGTACCTGTCGAAGGACGTCCCGGCCTGGATCGACGCCAACCTCCCCGTCTCGCGCGACCGCACCCAGCGGGTCATCGCCGGGTTCTCCCACGGTGGAGAGTGCGCGGTGTACCTGGCGGCGAAGTATCCCGAGAAGTGGGGCGCCGTCATCGACGTCTCCGGACCCGACAAGCCGGGCGAGCACCGGCCGGTCTTCACGCGCAACACGTACTTCGGCGGCGACCAGGCGGCGTTCGAGGCGACCTGGCCGGCGAACGTCCTCGCCTCGCGCGACTATCCGCAGCCGACCGTCGGCATCTTCGTGACCGGCCAGGAGGACGACCACTTCCGGCCCCAGGTCGAGGCGACGGCGACCGCCGCCGAGAACGCCGGCTGGAAGGTCACCTATTGGGCCGTCCCGGGTGAGGGCCATTCCGGCCCCACCCTCACGAAGGGGCTCGAGACCGGGTACAACCAGCTGATCGGGTCGTGGCTGAAGGCCGGTGCGACGGGTGCAGGCGACCGGCTGCTGTGCCCCGCCGACCAGACCGCGCGGCCCTGTGCCGTGACGCAGGCGGCCGCGGTCGCCGGCACGGTCGCGATGGTCGACCTGTCGGTGCTCGCGCTCTTCCTGATCGTGACGCTCGCGCTGTTCTTCGCGCGACGCGGCGTCGTGCTGCGCCGCACGCCGCTCGACGACTGAGTCGCCCGCCACTCGTCACGAATCGCGGCGATTCGTGACGAAAGCGCGCGATTCGTGACGAGCCACGGCCCGGCTAGGCCTCGACGGCGGCGCGGGACGCGACGAACGCGTCGACGCAGCGGCGGATCTCCTCCTCGGTGTGGGCCGCCGACAGCTGTACCCGGATGCGGGCGCGGCCCTTCGGCACCACCGGGTACGAGAACGCGGTGACGTAGACGCCCTGGCGCTGCATCTCGTCCGCGATCCGCGCCGTGAGCGCCGCATCCCCGAACATGACGGGGACGATGGGATGCGACCCCGGCAGCAGGTCGAAGCCCGCCTCCGACATCAGCCGCCGGAACAGCTCCGCATTGGCCACGAGCTGCGCCCGGAGGTGGTCGGACTGCTCCAGCAGGTCGAGCGCGGCCAGCGTCCCGGCGACGATCGACGGCGCGAGCGTGTTCGAGAACAGGTACGGGCGCGAGCGCTGGCGCAGCAGGTCCACGACCTCGCGGCGGCTGGAGACGTAGCCGCCCGAGGCGCCGCCGAGCGCCTTGCCGAACGTGCCGGTGTAGATGTCGACCCGGTCGGCGACGCCGCAGAACTCCGGCGTGCCGCGGCCGTGCTCGCCGACGAACCCGACGGCGTGCGAGTCGTCGACGAACACCAGCGCGCCGAACTCATCGGCCAGGTCGCAGATCTCGGCGAGCGGGGCGATGTAGCCGTCCATCGAGAAGACGCCGTCGGTGACGATGACCGTGAACCGTGCGCCTGCGTCGCGGGCGGCCTCCAGCTGCGCCCGCAGGTCCGCCAGGTCGCGGTTCTTGTAGCGGTAGCGCTGGGCCTTCGACAGGCGGATGCCGTCGATGATCGAGGCGTGGTTGAGCTCGTCCGAGACGATCGCATCCTCCGCAGAGAACAGCGTCTCGAACACGCCGCCGTTGGCGTCGAAGCAGGAGGAGAACAGGATGGTCGCCTCGGTGCCCAGGAACCGCGACACCCGCCGCTCCAGCTCCAGGTGCTGCTCCTGCGTGCCGCAGATGAACCGTACCGACGCCATCCCGTAGCCCCACTCGTCGAGGGCCGTCTTGGCCGCGTCGCGCAGGGCGGGGTGGTCGGCGAGGCCGAGGTAGTTGTTGGCGCAGAAGTTGAGCACCTGCTGGCCGTCCGCGGTGATGAGCGCCGACTGGGGGCCGTGGATGCTGCGCTCCCGTTTGGTGAGCCCCGCCTCCTCGATCTCCGCCAGCTGCGTCGCGATGTGCTCCTTGAAGCCGCCGTACATGTCTAGACCTCCGTCCAGTCGAGGATGACCTTGCCGCCGCCCGCCGCGGCCGCCGCGGCGAAGCCCTTCTCCCAGTCACGTGCGGGGAAGCGGTCCGAGACGATCGACGCGATGGCGTCGTGCAGCTCCGCGGAGGTCTGCAGCATCGCGCCCATGGCGTTCCAGGTCTCGAACATCTCGCGGCCGTAGATTCCCTTCAGCGTCAGCATGTGCGTGACGACGATCCCCCAGTCGACCGCGATCTTCTCGGACGGGAGCCCCAGCATGGCGATGCGGCCGCCGTGGTTCATGTTCCCGATCATCGACGGCAGCGCGGTCGGCGCCCCGCTCATCTCGAACCCGACGTCGAAGCCCTCCCGCATGCCGAGCGCCTTCTGCGCCTCGCGGATGTCGTGCTTCGAGACGTCCACGGTGAAGTCGGCGCCCATCCCGCGGGCGAGCTCCAGGCGCTGCGCGCTGACGTCGGTGCCGACGATGAACCGTGCGCCGACGTGGCGGGCGACGGCGATCGCCATGAGTCCGATCGGGCCGCATCCGGTGACCAGCACGTCCTCGCCGACGACCGGGAAGGCGAGCGCCGTGTGCACGGCGTTGCCGAGCGGGTCGAACAGCGCGCCGACCTCCGGCTCGATGGCGCTGTGGTGCACCCAGACGTTCGTGGCCGGGAGCACCAGCTGCTCCGCGAAGGCGCCGTCGCGCTGCACGCCAACGCCCTGCGTGCGGATGCACATCTGGCGGCGGCCGGCGCGGCAGTTGCGGCAGGTGCCGCAGACGATGTGGCCCTCGCCGGAGACCAGGTCGCCGACCTCGACGTCGTGCACGAGCGGACCGACCTCGACGACCTCGCCGAAGAACTCGTGGCCGGGGATGAGCGGCGCCTTCACGGCGGAGGCCGCCCAGTCGTCCCAGCGCTGGATGTGCAGGTCGGTTCCGCAGATGCCGGTGCGAAGGACGCGGATCCGGACATCCGCCGGACCCATCTCGGGCTCCGGGACGTCGACCAGCTGGAGACCGGGTGCGGCCTCGCTCTTGTACAGGGCTCTCATCGCAGGCTTCCTCGTGGGAGTGGTGTGCTTCGTCGCGCGGCCGCCGCGCCTTGTGGGCGGGATACGGCCGAGAGAGAGCCTACCTGCGCGACACGGGCCGTAGGGAGCTGCACGACGAACGCCGTCCGGACGCTAGATTCGGCGCAGGGTTTCCGGTGAGGGAACCCGTGACGACACAACGGACATATCAGGGTATGAAGACGACTCCGCTCGAGGCCCGCCGGTTCGGCGAGCTGTTCGACGAGCACCGCGACCGGGTCTTCCGGCACGCGTCGAGGCACGCGGCATCGCGCCAGGACGCGGAGGACATCACCGCCCTCGTGTTCCTGGAGGCCTGGCGCAGACGCGCCGCGATCCGGCTCGTCGACGGCTCGCCGCTCCCCTGGCTGCTGGTGACGACCAACCACGTCGCCAGCAACCACGACCGGGCGCTGCGGCGGCACCGCCGTGCTATGGCGCGGCTGTCGGCACTGGAGGAGGAAGCGGACTTCGCCCCGCAGGTCGACGAGCAGCTGGACGCCTGGCCGCGTCATGCGTCCATCCGGACGGCGTTCGAGCGGCTCTCGTCCCGCGATCGCGACGTCGTCTCGCTCTGCGTCGTCGAGGAGCTGCCGCTGGCGGCGGCCGCAGAGGCCCTCGGTGTTCCGCTCGGGACGGTGAAATCCCGGCTGTCGCGTGCGAAGGCGCGCCTGGCCGCCCTCATGAATGACACCCCCACCGAAGAACTCACCGCAGGAGGTGCGCGATGACCGAGCAGCCCACGTTCGACCCGCGCCGCGCGTCCCTGGTTCGCCGCATGCTCGTCGAGAATGCGGAGGGCACGATCCCGGGACCGCCCAGCGGCTTCCGCAGGGTCGCTCTCGTCGTCGCGCTGGTGATCGCAGCCCTCGGGCTCTCGACGGGCGGTGTCGCGCTGGCGATGTCCGGCGTGCTCCGGCTTCCCGAGTCGCAGCCGCCGGTCGCCGCCACGAGTGCACCGCCCTCGCTGTCGCCGTCGCCGACAGCGACAGCGACAGCGACGCCGACGCCGCCTCCCGCCCCGGCCATGACCGACGACCCGGCCACCTGGGTGATCGGGTTCGGTACGGTCGGCCCCCTGTCGGTCGGCATGGCGGCGGGTGACGCCGACTCGGTGATGGGCGGCTACGTCCTTGAGGACCAGGACGAATGTCCGGTCCGCTACTACACGCGCGACGGCGCACCCCTGGTGGCTCTCACGTACGGAACCGACGGGCGCACGGTGGACTCGATCCAGCTCGGGCTGGGCATCAAGGGGGTCCAGGGGCCGCCGCTCACGGCCGCCGGAATCGGTATCGGTTCGACGCGCGAGGAACTGCTGGCGGCCTACCCGGACATCGCGACGCACGGATCCTACTTCGGCGTGTTCGACAACTACGCGATCACTGACGGAAACGGGAACTGGATCGTGTTCGCGGCGTACAACGACACCGGGATCGTCCGCGGCATCCAGGTCGGCACGGAAGAGACCGTCCGCCCCGAGATCTGCGGCTGACGGCGGCGCTCGCTAGAGTGCTCGCATGAAGCGCGCGCTGATCGTGATCGACCTGCAGAACGAGTACGTCACCGGCAACCTGAAGATCTGCTTCCCTGACCTGATGACGTCCATCCCGAACGTCGAGGTCGCATGGGGTGCGGCCGACGACCACGGCGTGCCGGTGGTCGTGGTGCAGCACCTCGAGGACGAGGGCTCTCCCCTGTTCGCGCGCGGGTCGGCAGGCGCGGCGCTGCACGAGTCGATCGCCGACCGCACCCCCGCCCACGTGGTGACGAAGGGCAGCGTCTCGGCATTCCCCGGCACCGACCTGGAGTCGTGGCTGCGGTCGGAGGGCGTCGACACCGTGACGATCGCCGGGTACATGACGCAGCACTGCTGCGCAGGGACGGCACGGGATGCGGCGGAGCTCGGCTTCACCGTCGAGTTCCTGTCGGACGCCACCGGGACGCTCGACCTCGTCAACGAGGCCGGCGCGATCTCGGCGAACGCCCTCCACCGCTCGGTGCTCGTCACCATGCAGTCCGAGTTCGCCTCGGTCGCGACGACGGAGGAGTGGACGCTGGCCGTCGAGGCGGGCGATACCCTCCCGGCCTCGAACCTGTGGGCAAGCACCGGCCACGCCCGGCTGCCGGAGAAGCACGCCGAGCTGCACAAGCTGATGCGCGAGGTGCGCGCGGGCATCGACCACGACATCGCGGCCGAGGAGGCGCACAACCTCGAGAACACCCTGTACGTCGGCCAGGGCGTCTCCTCCCTCTAGGCCCACTCGCTCTCGCCGAGTTGCGCGTTGTGGCGGGGGAAACGGGGGGTTAGGCGCCCCCACCCGCCACACGGCGGGCGCGGCCGCGGGGGGGGCCGACGACGCGCGGGGGGCGGGGCGGCCCCCCCCCCCCCCCCCCCCCCCCCCCCCGCTGGGGGGGGGTGGGGGGGCAAAATCGGTTTTCCCCCCCCCCCCCCCCCGCAACTCGGCGTCAGCGGCCGAGGGGGCGCCAGACGACGAGCTGGGTGCTCCGGCGCGTGCGGGTGCCGGTCGGCAGCGGGGTGACCTCTCCGGCGGAGCCCGCGGCGAAGACGCGGCGGCCCGGGCGGTTCAGGAGCTCGTCGGCGAGGGCGCTTTCCAGCTCGCGCACGCGGCCGTGCAGCTCGCTCACCTGGTCCTCGAGCTCCAGGATGCGGCGGATGCCCTCCAGGCTGACGCCCTCCGAGCCGAGGCGGGAGATCTCCTGCAGCTTCTCGACGTCGCGCATCGAGTAACGGCGCGACTTGCCGGCGGTGCGGCTGGGGCTGACGAGGCCGAGCCGGTCGTACTGGCGGAGCGTTTGCGGGTGCATCCCCGCCAGCTCCGCCGCGATCGAGATCACGAAGACCGGGCTGTGCTCGTCCATCGTCAGCTCCGGGCCTTCGCCAGGAGGTCGTCGCGCGGGTTCTCCGCGGGGAGCGCCGCGGCGAACTCCTCCAGCTTCTCCTTGGCCTCGGCGGAGAGGTGCGACGGGACGGCCACCTGGACGACGGCGAGCAGGTCGCCCGTGCCCTTGCTCGTCTCCACGCCCCGGCCCTTGACCCGCAGCACGCGGCCGCTCGGGGTTCCGGGCGCGACGCGCAGCTTCACCGGGTCGCCGCCGAGGGTCGGGACCTCGATGGTCGCGCCGAGCGCGGCCTCCGCGAACGTGACCGGCACGTTCACCCGGAGGTTGAGGCCCTCGCGCTCGAACACCGGGTGCTTGCGCACGGTGACGGTGAGCACGATGTCGCCCGCCTCGCCGCCGTCGGGGCTCGGCTGGCCCTTGCCGCGCAGCTTGATCTTCTGGCCGTCCGCCACGCCTGCAGGGATCTTCACCTTGATCGGCTTGCCGTCCGCGGCCTGCAGCGTGATGGTCTCGCCCTTGGTGGCGGTCACGAAGTCGATGGTGGTGTGGGCGGTCACGTCGCGGCCGCGGGTGGGGCCGCCGTAACCGCGGAAGCCACCGGAGGACGAGCCGAACCGTCCGTTGCCGAACAGTCCGCCGAACACGTCGTCGAACTGCCCGCCCTGCTGGAAGGTGTATCGCTGGTTGCCGCCCTGGCCGAACATCCCGCCGAAGACGTCGTCGAAGCCGCCCGCACCTGCGCCGCCGCCGGGCGCAGTGAACCGGGCGCCGGAGCCCATCGCGCGGATCTGGTCGTACTCCTTGCGCTCCTCGGGGTCGCTGAGCACCGAGTAGGCCTCGCTGATCTCCTTGAACTTCGCCTCCGCGGCAGCGTCGCCGGGGTTCGAGTCGGGGTGGTACTTGCGCGCGAGCTTGCGGTACGTCTTCTTGAGGTCCGCCTCGCTGACGTCCTTGGAGACGCCAAGCACCTTGTAGAAGTCCTTGTCGAACCAGTCCTGGCTAGCCACGGGCGCCTCCTCTCAGTCGTTGTGGGTCGTGGATGAAGTCTGCATGAGTCGTGCAGGCACGGCGACCGGAGCGGCGGGGATCGCGTCCCCGCCGCTCCGCCGTGCGCTGCTGCCGGGTCAGGCCGGCACCGCGACGACGACCTTCGCCACCCGGACGGTGGTGGAGCCCAGCCGGTAGCCGGTCTCGACCACCTCGGCGACGGTGTCGGCCGTCACGCCGGGGGTGGGCTGCTGGAAGATCGCCTCATGGATCTGCGGGTCGAAGGGCTCGCCCTTCTCGCCGTACGGGGTGAGGCCGAGGCGCTCGACCGCTGCGCGCAGCTTGCCCGCGATGGCCGAGAACGCGGTGCCCTCGCCCAGATCGCCGTGCTTCTCCGCGCGCTCGAGGTCGTCGAGCACCGGGATGAGCCCCTTCACCGCGTCACCGACCGCTCGCTCGCGCTCGATCTCGCGGTTGGCCTCGGTGCGCTTGCGGTAGTTCGCGTACTCCGCGGTCACCCGCTGGAGGTCGGCGAGACGTTCCGCCGCGAGCTGCTCGCCCGTGGTCTGGCCGGAGAGGATGTCGAGGTCGTCGTCGCTCAGGACGCCGCCCTCCTCCTCCGTGCCTTCGCCCTCGGCCGGACCGACGTCGACGAGCTCCTCGTGGGAGAGGTCGTGCTCGCCGCCGTCGGCCGGCTCACCCTCGGGCTGCCGGACCTTCCCGGTCTCGGGGTCGATCCTCCGCTTGTCGCGGATGATCGGCTCCTCGTGTTCCGGCTCCTGCGAGCCGCCGTTCTGGTCCGACATGCTTACTTCTTCTCCTCGTCGTCGACGACCTCGGCGTCGATGACGTCCTCGTCGTCGGAGGACGACTCGCCCTGCGGCGCGTCACCCGCGTCGCCGGCCGGCGCCTCGGAGGGCTGGGCGGACGAGTAGATCGCCTCGCCGAGCTTCTGCTGGCTCGCGCTCAGCTTCTCGTACGCGGTCTTCACGGCCTCGTCGTCGTCGCCGGCGAGAGCCGTCTTCAGACCGTCGACGTCGCCCTGGACCTCGTTCTTGACGTCCTCCGGGAGCTTGTCCTCGTTGTCCTTGATCAGCTTCTCGATCGAGTAGACGAGCTGCTCGGCCTGGTTGCGGGTCTCGGCGGACTCGCGGCGCTTCTTGTCCTCCGCCGCGTGCTCCTCGGCCTCGCGCACCATGCGGTCGATGTCCTCCTTCGGCAGGCTGGACCCGCCGGTGATGGTCATCGACTGCTCCTTGCCGGTGCCCTTGTCCTTGGCGGACACGTGCACGATGCCGTTGGCGTCGATGTCGAAGGTGACCTCGATCTGCGGGATACCGCGGGGGGCCGGGGCGATGCCGGTCAGCTCGAAGGTGCCGAGCGGCTTGTTGTCGCGGGTGAACTCGCGCTCGCCCTGGAAGACCTGGATCGCGACGGACGGCTGGTTGTCGTCGGCCGTGGTGAAGGTCTCGCTGCGCTTGGTCGGGATGGCCGTGTTGCGCTCGATGAGCTTGGTCATGATCCCGCCCTTGGTCTCGATGCCGAGGGACAGCGGGGTGACGTCGATGAGGAGGACGTCCTTGCGCTCGCCCTTCAGGACACCGGCCTGCAGGGCGGCGCCGACGGCGACGACCTCGTCCGGGTTGACGCCCTTGTTGGGCTCCTTGCCGGTCTCCTGCTTCACGAGCTCGGAGACGGCCGGCATACGGGTCGAGCCGCCGACCAGCACGACGTGGGCGATGTCGGACACCTTGATGCCGGCCTCGCGGATGACGTCCTGGAACGGCTTCTTGGTGCGGTCGAGGAGGTCGCTGGTCATCTGCTCGAACTGGGCGCGGGTGAGCGTCTCGTCGAGGTTGGCCGGGCCGTTCTCGGTCAGCGAGAGGTAGGGCAGCTGGATGCTGGTCGACATGCTCGACGAAAGCTCCTTCTTGGCCTGCTCCGCCGCCTCCTTCAGGCGCTGCAGGGCGATCTTGTCGTTGCTGACGTCGACGCCCGTGGTCTCCTTGAACTTCTTGATCAGCCAGTCGACGATGCGCTGGTCCCAGTCGTCGCCGCCGAGGCGGTTGTCACCGGCCGTCGAACGCACCTGGATGGTCGAGAAGTCGTCGTCCTTGCCCACCTCGAGCAGGGAGACGTCGAAGGTGCCGCCACCGAGGTCGAAGACGAGGATGAGCTCGTCCTCCTTGCCCTTGTCGAGGCCGTACGCGAGCGCGGCCGCGGTCGGCTCGTTGATGATGCGGAGGACGTTGAGGCCCGCGATCTCGCCGGCCTCCTTGGTGGCCTGGCGCTCGGCGTCGTTGAAGTACGCCGGCACGGTGATGACCGCGTCGGTGACGGTGTCGCCGAGGTACTGCTCCGCATCCCGCTTGAGCTTCTGCAGGATGCGCGCGGAGATCTCCTGCGGCGTGTACTTCTTGCCGTCGATCTCCTTGGTCCAGTTCGTGCCCATGTGGCGCTTGACGGACGCGATGGTGCGGTCGACGTTGGTGACCGCCTGACGCTTCGCGGTCTCGCCGACGAGGACCTCGCCGTCCTTGGTGAAGGCGACCACCGACGGGGTGGTGCGGAAACCCTCCGCGTTCGCGATGACCGTGGGCTCGCCGCCCTCGAGCACCGAGACGACGGAGTTGGTCGTTCCGAGGTCGATACCTACTGCACGTGACATGTGTGCTTCTCTCCTTTGTTGCTGGCTCGTGGCCGTGAAAGTCCGGGGTCAAGACTTGAGCCTCGACGACTCAAGACTGTCACCCGCGGTCGGATGCTGTCAAGACGTCGATCCTCAAACTTGAGTACACCTGACTCAACTTTCAGGAGGTTCGAAGTATTCCGGTGGAACGGCACCGTCTTTCGACGGTCGCGCTCCTCCCGTAGCCTGACGCCACGTTCGACCCGTGGCCCGCGACGGCCGGGGGTCTTCATCGCAGCAGGGACGAGGGTTGAGGACGCTGGCAGCCGGAGGGGTTCGCATCGGCGTCGCGGTCGCCGTCGCGCTGACCGCCGCCGGTGCGATGGCGCCCGCCGTCCAGCCGGTCCACGAGGTCTCGTCCGCTGCCGCCGCCCGCTCGACCCAGCCGGCGTGTGCGCCCGACCCGGGTTACGCATCCTGCGTCGTGTTCCCCTCGTACGGGGTCGACCAGCGGTTCGATGTCCCGGACGGCGTGAGCACCGTCTTCGTGAAGGCGTGGGGTGCCGGGGGTGGCGGCAGGGCGCAAGCGGGCGGCGCCGATCACGGAGGAGGCGGCGGCTTCGCGCAGGGCGCCCTTGCCGTGTCGCCGGGCGAGAGCCTTCTCGTGATCGTCGGCTCCGGCGGCTCCGCGGGACGCAGCAACGCCGCTCCCGACCCGGCGTACGGCGGCGGGGGCGCGGGCGGGCGCGACACCTACAGCTCGTACCGCGGCGGGAGCGGCGGCGGCCGGTCGGCCGTGCAGCTCCAGGAGGGCACGGACGCCATCACGGCCGGAGGCGGGGGCGGGATGAGCGGTGCGACGGCGGTGAGCCCGCCGACGAGCAACGGCGGAGGGGGCGGAGGCCTCACCGGCGAGAGCGGTGGCGGCAACGGGCCGGGCGGGATCGGGGGGTGCCAGCCCGTTCCAGGCGCCGGCGGCGGGGGTGGGACGCAGACCGCGGGAGGCGTCCCCGGGGTCAGCAGCGCGAACTGGCCCGGCGGCCCGGGCACGCAGTACCAGGGCGGTGTCGGCGGTCCGTCCTCCCGGTCGAACGCGGGCGCGGGAGGCGGCGGTGGCGGCGGCTACTTCGGCGGGGGCGGCGGCGCGGGCAACGGCTACGGGTGCGCGCAGGAGGGCGCCGGCGGCGGCGGTTCCGGGTTCGTGGGCGGCGCCGGCGGCGGGCTCACGGTCGCAGCCGTGGGCGCCGCACCCGCCAGGGCGGACGACCCGCATTACGTCGCGGGCATCGGCACGGGAGGCGGCGGCCTTCAAGCGGGCGGCGACGGCCTGGTCGTACTGCAGTTCTCGTCCGCGCCCACGGTCGCCAAGAGCTTCACGCCGGAGCGGATCGTCGCCGGCGGCACCTCCACCCTGACCATCGTGCTGACGAATCCGAACAACGCCGCTCTCACCGGAGCCGCGCTGACGGACGCGCTCCCACCCAGCGCGCTCGTGGCGGCCGGGCCGGCGGCGGCCAGCACGTGCGGCGGCGTCCTCTCGGCGGTGCCCGGCCAGGCCGCCGTCGGGCTGAGCGACGGGGTCATCCCGGCCGCCGGCTCCTGCACGATCGAGGTACCGGTGACCGCCGACGCCGCGGGCGGCTACGTCAACACCATCCCGGCAGGGGCGGTGAGCACGGCCGACGGCGTCGGCAATGCGGCGCCGGCCTCCGCGACCCTCGACGTGGATGCAGCGGAGCCGGCGCTCACGCTGGTCAAGTCGTCGAGCGTGACCCGGGACGACCAGTACGTCGCCGGAGACCCGATGACCTTCGTCTTCGTGGTGACCAACACGGGCAACGTGACGCTGTCATCGCTCGCACTCACCGAGGTCGCCTTCAGCGGGCACGGCGCCGTCGCGCTCGACTGCTCCTCGATCGGCACGCAGTCGCTCGGCCCAGGCGAGTCGACCTCCTGCACAGGGACCTACGCGGTGGACCAGGCCGACATCGACTCGGGCGCGACGACGATCTCGAACACCGCCGAGGCCACGGCCGTCGGCCCGCAGGGCGTACCGGCCCCGCCGAGCAGCTCGACGAGCGTCGCGGTGCTCGCCCCGGTCTCCGCCCTCAGCCTCGTGAAGACCGGCGCGCCGTCCCCGACCGACGGGGACGGGCGGGTCGCGGTGGGCGGCAGCATCGCCTGGTCGTTCGCCGTCGCCAACATCGGGGTCACCACGATCGCGGGAGTCGCCGTCACCGATCCGCTCGGCGGTGCGGTCGAGTGCGACGCCTCCGACCTCGCGCCCGGCGCCTCCACCGTGTGCCGCGCTCAGCGTCCGCACCTCGTCTCGGAGCGGGACGCCGCCGCCGGCTCGGTCGACAACATCGCGCGGGCGGCCGGCAACACGCTCTTCGGGCTGCACGTGGCGTCCGAGTTCGCCGGGGTGAGCGTCCCGGTCGCCCCGGCCGTCGTCGTCCCTCCCGTGTCTCCGGGCGGGGTTCCGGGGCTCCCGGAGGGGCCCGGCGGCGGGCAGCCGGGCGCACCGCCCGGCTCGTCCGCGCTCGCGGCGACCGGGAGCGCCCCGGCCGGCGCGTGGTCCGCGGTGGCGATGACGCTGCTCGGCGCCGCCTTCGTGGTGCGCAGCATCCGGAGGCGTAAGGGCGCCCGCTGACCCGATTCACACCCACCGCACAAGCGCCCTCGCTAGCGTCGATCGCATGGACCCGGACCCCGTAGCCCCGCTCCTCTCGACCCGCGCGATCGAGGCGTTGCAGAGCATCGACCCCGCGACACTCAGCGAAGTGCAGGCGTTCAGGGACGATTTCGCGCGGTTCATCATGCCGTACAAGTTCGGCATCGACGAGATCTCCACCAAGGTCGGCATCCTGCGCGAGGAGTTCGCCGAGCTGCACGACTACAACCCAATTGAGCACATCTCCTCCCGGCTCAAGTCGCCGGAGAGCATCGAGCAGAAGGTCGTCCGCAAGAACTGCGAGCCCAGCTTCGACGCCATCCGGGAGGCCATCACCGACATTGCGGGCATCCGGATCGTCTGCAGCTTCCAGTCGGACGTCTACCGCGTGTTCGACCTGCTGACGGCGCAGGCGGACGTGCGCGTGCTGCGGGTGAAGGACTACATCGCGCACCCCAAGCCGAACGGGTACAAGAGCCTGCACGTGATCGTCGAGGTGCCCGTCTTCCTCAGCGAGGGCCCGGTGATGGTGCCGGTCGAGATCCAACTGCGGACGGTCGCGATGGACTTCTGGGCGAGCCTGGAGCACAAGATCTACTACAAGTACGACGGCGAGGTGCCGGAGGGCCTGCTCCGCGACCTCACCGACGCGGCGGGCACGGCGAACCAGCTGGACGTCACGATGGAGAACCTGCACCGGCAGGTCCGCGGCGACGACCGCGGCACCGTCTACAGCCTCCCCGCCTCGAACTGACCGCGGTCGCGTCGTTCACCGCCCGTTCCCGGGGCGGCGCTACGGTGGGCGCATGACCACCGATGTTCCGCGGGGCGCGGGCGACGACGCCCTGGTGACCACGACGAGCCCGCTCTTCGCCGACAGCGCGACCGACCGCCGCATCCCGCGCCGCTGGGTGGTGTCGTGGGCCGCGTGGGACTGGGGCGGAGCGGCGTTCAACGCCGTCATCACGACGTTCGTGTTCACGGTGTACCTCACCAGCAGCCTGTTCGTCGACCCGGCGGTCGTCGCGGCGCGCGACGCCGAGGCGGGCGGGTCGGGACCGGCGCACACCGCCTACGACGCGGCCGTCGCGGTGCTGTCGAGCGGCCTCGCCTGGGGCGTCGGCATCGCCGGGGCGGTCGTCGCCCTGATCGCGCCCGTGCTCGGGCAGCGCACGGACGGGTCTGGACGGCGCAAGCTGTGGCTCGGGATCAACACCGGCGTGGTCGTCGTGGTCACGGCTCTGATGTTCTTCGTCGTCGGCGAGCCGTCGTACTTCCTGTTCGGGGTCGCGCTCGTCGCGATCGGCACGGTCTTCTACGAGATCGCGACGGTCAACTACAACGCCATGCTGGTGCAGGTGTCCACGCCGAAGACGGTCGGGCGCGTGAGCGGATTCGGCTGGGGCGCCGGGTACCTCGGCGGCATCGTGCTGCTGCTCATCGTGTACTTCGGGATGGTCGTCGGCGACGGCGGGCTGCTGCATGTGCCGACGGAGGCCGGGCTCAACATCCGGATCATCGCGCTCATCGCGGCGGCCTGGACGCTGATCTTCTCCCTCCCCGTGCTGTTCGTCGTGCCGGAGATCCCGCCGAACGCCCGCACCCCGCGGGTCGGCTTCTTCCGCTCCTACGCCGTGCTGGTGCGCGACATCGGGAGGCTGTGGAAGGAGAGCAAGAACACCGTGCTGTTCCTCATCGCCTCGGCGCTGTTCCGCGACGGCCTGGTCGGCGTGTTCACGTTCGGCGGCATCCTCGCGCAGGGCACGTTCGGCTTCACCAGCGGCCAGGTGATCATCTTCGCGATCGCGGCGAACGTCGTCGCGGGGGTGAGCACGCTGCTCTCCGGCCGCCTGGACGACCGGTTCGGGCCGAAGGCGGTGATCGTGACCTCGCTGGTCGGGCTGATCGTCGCCGGCCTCGCGGTGTTCTTCACCCACGGCCTCGGGGCGGCGGCGTTCTGGGTCGGCGGGCTGGTGCTGTGCCTGTTCGTCGGGCCGGCGCAGTCGGCGAGCCGGACCTTCCTCGCCCGCGTGACGCCGAGCGGACGCGAGGGCGAGGTCTTCGGGCTGTACGCGACGACGGGGCGTGCGGTGTCGTTCCTCGCGCCGGTGCTGTTCGCGGTGTTCGTCGCGGTCGGAGGCGCACAGTTCTGGGGCATCCTCGCGATCGTGCTCGTGCTGGCCATGGGGCTCGCGCTGCTCCTCCCCGTGAAGGCGCCGCCCCGAGCATCCTGACCCGGCGCGTTTCGTGACGAACGGGCGCCGTTCGTGACGAATCGGGGCGATTCGTCACCAATCGCGCGGCGGGGTTGGCGCCGTTCGTGACGAATGGGCGCCGTTCGTCACGAAACGGGGCGGTTCGTGACGAATCGCGCAGTCAGTCGGGGCGGGGCCAGGCGCGGACGAAGCGGTCGAAGAGCTCGGCGAAGGTCCGCGCCTCCTCCGGGGTGAAGCCCGAGAGCGCGGTCTCGACAGCCGAACGGCGGTGCGTGCGCAGCTCGGTCAGCTGCTCGCGGCCGGACGCGGTGAGCTGGATGAGCGCGCGCCGCGCATCCGACGGGTCCGGGACGCGGCGCACCAGCCCGCGCTCGACCCCCTCCTGCACGAGCCGGCTGGCGCGCGGCTGGTCGACGCCGATCGCGGCGGCGACGCCGCTGACCGACAGGCTGCTGCCCTCGGCGTCGGCCGCTTCGAGCGCCTCGAGCATGCGCACGCGCGCGATCCGGCCGAGCGATCCGTCGCGGGAGCGGCGGCCAGGCCCCTGCAGGGCGGAATCCCCGAACGGCGCCCCGCCGGGGCCGAACGGCGCGTGCGCCCCGGGGTCATGCGAGCCCGAGTCGTGGGAGCCCTGGCCGTGGCCCGCCCCGCCCGGCCCGAAAGGACCTGCGCCGTACGGACCGGCGCCCCAGTGGCTGCCGCGCCGGCCGTGCCCGTGCTGGTGCCCCATGCCGTCGGCCCATGGCGGCCGCCGCCGGGACTGGTCGCGCCGCACGGCGAGCAACGCGTGCTCGATCATCGCCACCGTGTCCGCTCCTGGCGGACGGGACTCGTCTTGACCTTCACCGCTCATGCATGTAACTATACATTTACTTGTAACAGTACATGCAATCGAAAGGAGAGTTACCGATGACATCCATCGACGACTCCACTCAGACGCCGCCCGGATACTGGTTCGGCGTGATCGAAGGCCGGCTGCACCAGCGCATGCGCGACACGCTCGCCGACCTCGGACTGCGCCGCGGAAGCTGGCGCATCCTGCACACCCTCGCCGACGACCCTGCGACCGCCGACGAGCTGGCCGCGCGGCTCCCCCACGGCGACCGCAGGCCTGGACGCGCCCCCTTCGGCGACTTCGGCGGCGGACGCGGGCGCGCCCACGGCTACGGACGCCACCCGGGGTGGCGCTCGCAGGAGCCGCGCGACGAGCGCGACGTCGCCGCTCAGGCCGAGCGACAGCACCACGAGCACCACGAGCACCACGACGGACACGAGCACGCCTTCGAGCGCGGCTACGAGCGCGGCTTCGACCGCGGCTTCGCCCTGGGCGCCCTGCGCGGCCCGTACGCGCACTCCCCGTGGATGGGCGCCCCCTGGGCTCCCGGCCACCCCGGTGCGCCCTGGTCGCACGGGTACGGCCGCGGCGGGCAGCCGGGACCCGGTGCGCACGGCCGCCCGCACCACCACGAGGGCCGACGCGGGCACCGCATCCAGCGCGTCCTCGCCGACTTCGTCGAGCGCGGCTGGGTCTGGTTCGACGGCGACCGCGCCACCCTGACCGACGAGGGCCGTGCCGCCCACGACGCCGCCTTCGAGCGGGTCGAGACGGTGCGCGCGGAGCTCGTGAACGGCATCCCGGAGGCCGACTACGCCACCACGATGGCGACCCTGGAGGCCATGGCACGCAACCTCGGCTGGCGCCCAGCGGGCAGCGACCTCCCGGAGGACGGCCAGGCGGGCGCGCCTAGTATGGACGCATGACGCCACCGCGCGAAGAGGTCGTGCTGCTCGCCGAGGACGGAACGCCCATCGGCACAGCCGATAAGGCGACGGTGCACACGACGGAGACGCCCCTGCACCTGGCCTTCTCGTGCCACCTCTTCGACGGCGAGGGCCGCATCCTGGTCACGCGCCGGGCGCTCGGCAAGGCGACCTGGCCGGGCGTCTGGACCAACTCGTTCTGCGGCCACCCCGGCCCGGGCGAGGGATTCGAGGATGCGGTCCGCCGCCGCGCGTCCGACGAGCTCGGCGCGCGGATCGACAACCTCGCGCCGGTGCTGCCCGACTTCCGCTACCGCGCGGTCGACGCGGCCGGCATCGTCGAGTACGAGGTGTGCCCGGTCTTCACGGCGACGGTCGTGGGCGAGCTCGACCCGTCGCCGGCAGAGGTGGCCGAGTGGACGTGGGCGGACCCACGCTCGCTGCTGGCCGCCATCGAGGCGACACCATGGGCGTTCAGCCCCTGGCTGACCCTCCAGCTGCCCGCCCTCTACGCCGACCGGAGCGTCGAAGCTTCGGGTCAGCTGTGAGTACCACTCACTATTTTCCACCTGTGCAATGAACTGTGGATAACTCAGGTCGTCGTATGCCTGCGGCCGAATCCCTGAGCGCGCTCATCAGGTCGCCCAGACCCGGTCGACCGAGAGCGTCGGCACGAACGCGTGCCCGGCTCCGACCGCATCCGGAGCCTCGGGGAAGTCGAACACCGCCAGCATGAGCTGAAGCGGGTACTGCGGCGGAGCATCGAGGATGCGGACCACCCGGCCGTCCACTCGGAATGTCGCCTCGTCCCCGTCCAGATGCACCTCGTACGCGTGCGGCTCGCGCACGTCGATCTGCAGTGGGACGCGCTCGAAATCCTCCGCCAGCCGCGGATCGCGGAACGCGTGGAACCCCATGCCGACGAGGGCATCGTCCTCGCCCACGTCGCGCCCGAAGACCTCCATGACGCACACCTCGCCGCTCCGCTCCGGCCGGTCTTCGAAGCCGACCAGCCACAGCGACGCCATCGATCGCCGGTCGAGGTAGAGCGAGGCGCGCATCCCGACGGTCCCGCGCTCGATCAGGCAGCCGCGGAACTCCTGCTGCTCCTCGCGCACGCGCAGTCCGTCGCGGTACGGCTGCTGCCCGATCGTCGACCCGACCGGCCCCGAGAAGTTGCCGGTCTGCAGTCCGGAGACCCGCAGCGGCGGCTCGTGGTCGCCCTCGCACCACAGCCCCTGCTCTGGCGGGATGCTCAGCTCGAGGTGCGAGTCGTGGATGAGGTGGCTCGCCCGCGTCGCGGCGAGCGAACTCCACGCGGGCAGGTAGTGCGGGAGCCAGACGCTGCGGTCGAGCCCCGGCTCGTCGAAGTCGTCGAACACCGCGGACCCCTCACGCCGTCCTGACCGCGTCGATGTGCTGCTCCAGCCACCAGGTGCGACCCTCGTCGTCGGAGACCCAGCCGTCCCACTCGAAGGACTCGTCGGTGATGTTGGAGAAGTTCCAGCGGATCGGGCGCCCGTCGGTCTGCGTGCCGTCCTGCCGGATGCCGTCGCGCCGGTGCGGCGTCGCGACCAGGGTGCAGAAGTCGCCGCTCGCCGCGCCGAACCAGTTCACCCGCCACGCGCCGAGGGCGGTGTCGTACACCCGGATAGTCGAGCCACGGCCGCGGATCCCCTCCGGGTCGCTCTCGTCGCGGATGACGAGCACGTCCTGCACAGCGCGGCCGCCGAGCGTGTAGGCGAAGAGCCACTCGTTGACCGACTCGCCCCACACCCCGGTGGCCTCGTCGAGCAGGCGGACGTCGGCCCGCCAGCTGCCGACCAGGCGGCCGAACAACTGCATCCGCTGCGGGTTCTCCGGCATGGGACCTGGACTGATCAGGGCCCGTGCGAACGCCGCGTCGGTGGTCTCGCTCATGGTGCCCCTTTCGGTCGGGTTCAGGTCAGGACGGTCGCCCCGCCTCGGTGGTGGAGACGTCGGTGCGGTGGAAGTTCAGGTACGAGCGGGATGCCGTCGGCCCGCGCTGGCCCTGGTACCGCGAGGAGTACTCCGCCGACCCGTACGGCCGCTCGGCCGCGGAGGAGAGGCGGAAGAAGCACATCTGGCCGATCTTCATGCCGGGCCAGAGCTTGATCGGCAGCGTGGCGACGTTGCTCAGCTCGAGCGTGACGTGACCCGAGAATCCGGGGTCGATGAAACCGGCGGTGGAGTGCGTGAGGAGGCCGAGGCGGCCGAGCGAGCTCTTGCCCTCGAGGCGCGCTGCGACGTCGTCGGGGAGGCTGACGAGCTCGAACGTGGAGCCGAGGACGAACTCGCCCGGGTGCAAGATGAACGGCTGGTCGGCGTCCACTTCGACGAACCGGGTCAGCTCGGGCTGGTCGACCGCCGGGTCGATGAAGGGGTACTTGTGGTTGTCGAACAGCCGGAAGAACCGGTCGAGGCGCACGTCGATGCTCGACGGCTGGACCATCTCGGGCTGGTACGGCTCCAAGGCGATCCGCCCGGCATCCAGCTCGGCCTTGATATCGCGATCGGAGAGAAGCACGGGGCCAGCCTACCGGGTGGGTGCACGGCGTCCGATCGCGGCCAGTCCTTTCAGTCCCAGCGATGATCCCGTCAGGAGAGACTTTGGAGTGCATGCAGAGCGGACGCCTCCAAAGTGAGTTCCGCCGACTGGATAGTTGCGGAGCGGGGTCCGGCAGTGGCTGGCCGCGTTGTGCGGCGATGTGGCGGCAAAGAAGGGTATGGAGGTAGTGGGCCCCTGAAACGGGTGGTCAGCTGGCCATCGCCAGATCACGGGAACGAATGCTCGATGCAGCCAAGGGAACCAGGACTGCCAAGGCAATTCCGCAGGCGGAAAGGATTGCTACACGCTCGTTCCCCAGCAGTGCCGCAATTGGCCCCACTGCCACCTGCGCGGCAGGGATCGCCGCGAACGCAATGAGATCGTCCCACGACGACACTCTTGACATCGCTTCGGTTGGAACTTTGGCTTGAAGTGTTGAATCGTAGGTGACATTCAGGACTCCGGAACCAACTCCTCCGGCGAAGAACATTGCGAGAAGCAACCAGAACTCATGGATCAGTCCGACCCCAAGTAGGGGGAGCACGATCAGCGAACCCATCAGCCTCCCAGTGACCAACGGCCTGGAGATCTGAAACCTGACAAGTGCTGCACTTGATAGGAGCGTGCCCAGAACTCGGCCTGAGAGCAGCGCTCCCCAGCTGGCCGCCCCCATGACCGGCGCCACGATGGCCGCGCCAAGGATCTGTACCGGTGCGACGTTGAGGGCATTGATGATTGCGAAGCTTATGCTCGAGATCCAGATCCACCGGGCACCCGAGAATGCTCTCCAACCTTGCTTGAGGCTCACCCAGACTGCGGTCGGTGCGCTAGGTCGATTTCCCCGCGGTATGAGAAGAAAACACGCGGCCGCCACAACCGACGAGATGGCATCCACTATGAGCGCCCAACCCCCTCCGACTGACGCAACCAGGATGCCCCCGATCATCGGACCCGCCACGCGGACGGCGCTTCTGGTTGTCGCCAGGGCCGCGTTCGCGCGTTGCAAATCGGCGTTCCCAACAAGCTCTGGGACGATTCCTCTAAGCGATGGGCCGCTGAAGGCAGAGGAGACCCCGATCACGACGCCGAACAGCGCCATCCACAGCAGTGAATAGTGCCCGCTGAGCAGCAGAGCGCCCATTCCCACCTGCATACCGGCGCTGACTAAGCATGTGGTGACAAGCAAGGAACGTCTCGTAAGCCGATCGGCGGCGACTCCCCCGAGGAGCATGAAAGCGAGGGTTGGAAGCAGGGTAGCTGTGGCCACGATGCCAGCATCCGTTATGGAATGCGACGCACCCAGAACGGCCAGCGGCACCACGATTGCTGTCATCGCACCGCCGGCAAGGTCAACGGTTCTTCCAATGAAGAATGGCACGAACGGACCGCGCAATAGCTGTTGGCGCTTCGTCGAATCGCTCTTAGCGAGAAAAGGCACGTCAGCCCCTTTCTGGTGATGCCTCGGTTCACTCGCCTACTGCGACCGGCTGTTGGACGCCATCAGGCTCTCAGCGACTTTGTTGAGCACTTCTTGGACGTCGTGTCCTGGAGGGTGGATGACCGCAAGGATCAGCACTCCCTTTTCTCCGATAGGAGGAGTGATCGGAACTACCGCTGTCGTGGCGTCGCTCCAGTACGTGACGTTCGCCGTTTCCAGTGCCTCACGAAGGGCGGCGACGGTGCGCACTCCCCAAGCGGATGGAGACGTCAGCTGCGTAACCGAGAGGTCTCCTTCTTTGACCTTCGGCAGCTTTCGTAGGACGGTGTAGAGGTGCGTCGACCCTGTGAACCGGTGGTTCACTTCCGTGAACGCGAAGTAGCCGTTCTGTTTGGCTATCGCGTCGGCGCTCAGATAGCCGCGACAGCCTAGTCGGTGATAGACCGTCGCTAGACGCCCCGCCGCCGCGAGCAGCTCGCTTGAGGGGTCGACTGCGCGGGTGGGTACTACTTCGCGTGCGAGACTGCCGTCTACAAAATGCAGCTCTCCCGAGGCACCTGCGCCTATCCCTGTCTCGTCGAGGAAGTATTCGACATACAGGGTGTCGGCTTGATCAATGTATCGCTCCACCACAACCGGGTACCGCCCGTTAGAAGATGCCCAATCCCACTGGTCCACCCAAAAGTCGGCCAGATCTTCCTGGCTGTGCACCACGGCTCGTCTTGAGTTTCCCGACCGCGTCCCTTGGACGCTCGGCTGACTTGTGAGAAGCAGGTTTCCTGAGCCACCACCCCCATGCGCCCGCTTCACCATCAGCGCCGGGTACCGCGCGAAGAGCCTGCGACTGTGAAACAGCGCTTCGTCCACCGTTCGGCAGGTGAACCCGTCCGGTATCGGCACTCCCGCCGCAGAAGCGAAGATACGAAATTGTCCCTTGTTGTTGAAGCTCTCAACCGCGTCCTGGGCGTATACCCGGTGGCTTTCCCATAGATGCGACAGACCCAATTCGCATAGGAATTGAACGACGAAGGGCGAGTTCCAAAGAGCCACAACGTCGTCTACGTGTCCGAGCTCTCGAACAGTCGAAATGAATCCCGCGTCGAGGAGAAGCTCGTGATCGAACATTCTGCGATTGAAGCGCCCGGCTCCAGGCAGAACAAGGAAACGTAAGGTCGATCGGTCAATCCCTTTAACGTCGGCGACGTAGCGAACAAAATCTTCGTCAGGCTCATCCATCAAGATGACAGCATCGCCATCTTGAACAAGCCACATCACGCGCTGCGCCCAGGATCGGACATCGACCTTGTGGACAATCGCGTCGTCCATGTCGTTCGCGATGAGCAGTCTCATGAGTAGTCTTCCAGCGCTCCCTCGCGCACGGTGTCGAGGGTAAAGCAGTGAAACCCCCCACCGAACAGCCGGCGATGCCGGTGCCGTACTGGGATGGGGGTGAAGCCGTGCGATTCGAGTTCTCGGATCAACCCTCCACACGCTTCGTTCACAAGCACTTCGTGCGGGGAGATCGAGAGCACGTTCAGGTCTATGTACGGGCTGGTCAAGACAAGGTCATCGTCCGTGTACCGAGGGAAGCTACTCGCATCAGGCTCGGGGGGAACGATGAATTTCCACTTCTGGAACTTCTCGGGCATCAGGTACTTGATGCCTGGGTGCCGGGCCAAAAAGACACCCGGTTTGAGGGCCAGAATCATCGAGTCGATATGGTTGTCGCTCATACGGTGAACGACGTGGATCCGGTATCGAGGTTCAAGATGTCGCTGCAGCCAACTCACGGCTAAGGCATGGTTCTCATTTGCAACGTTGATGATGATGTCACGCCCGAGCCGCAGACATTGCGCGCCGTCGAGAATCATCTCGAGGCCGACGTCGAAGGGGGTCGGCTGCGGTTCCTCGATGGGCTCTGTCGGACCGCCCAGAGTCGACTCGGTGTCTCGAGCGTAGGACAGGTCGAATGACGTGTCCGTCAGTACCGGGCGCGGCATGGTCGTCCAATCCGCACCGGCCCGAAAGTAGTCGGCGAAGACAGGCGCGAGTAGTCGCGTTTCAAGATAACGAGATCGGATGGCCGGAGGGGTCTCGATGATCTCAGACCCGACGATGAGAGTGTTGTCGCGGATGTTTAGCGCTGGTACAGGTGGGGCTTCCCACCCGAATCCTGAGATGCATGCGGCATTCGGAGGAAGAGTCTTGGGGCGCCGTACCGTCACCCCCAGCGCTGAGAGCGTTACAGCCAAGCTCTCCACGTCCTCGGAAAGCTCTTCGACGTACCGCTGCTTGATGGCCCAAGAGCGTCGCCCCGTGTCCAGTCGAGTAGCTTGCGTCAGGCGGGGGTAAGCCCAGTCAGACCGAAACAGATTCTCATGGAAGAACACATCGAAGGACAGTTCGCGGTCATGAGATGTGTAGTTTTCTGCGGAGCCAACGATGATTTCCTTTAGCGGGTCCCAGTCATTGTGCGTATTTACGGTTGTCAAAGCGGATTCCTCAATCGTGATGCTTCCATCGTCCTGACTGGCGTTTCGTCGATGTGCGGAGGCTCCATTGGATGGGAGCCTCCGCACACAGGTCAGGTGATGTGGTTGTACTCCATTGCAAAGCCTCCTTTCGAATGCTCCATTTGATGACCGAGCCTCGTTTTTCGACGCTCGGTGTCTATCGGCTCGCGACCAGCCGCCGCGGCGATTGGGTCGACAGCCGAAGACTCGTACCAGTCCTGGATCTGGCAGACGCCGGCTAGACGCTGTCGAATGCCTGCGCCGACTGTTGTCCGCACGCTATGACTCCCGCCTGACCGGAAGCGACACCATCGACCTCACTGTCGCGCTGTCGAGATGGGCGGCGCGGCCAGTGGTGAGGGTGCCCAAGAGTTCTGTCTCGACCAGTCGGCGAATCAGTTCTGCTCCCCACTGCTCTGCAAGCCTTCTCCCGAGACACAGATGCGGGCCAGCCGCGAAGGAGAGGTGACGGTTGGGAGAACGAAAGAGGTCAAGTTCATCGGGATCTTTGAAGTAGTCCGGGTCACGATTGGCGGAGGCCATGAGGGTCACAACGGTGTCACCGGGTTCAAGGTCGGTTCCCTCCACCTCGCAGGCTTGAACGACGAATCGACTGGTTGCCTGAGCCGGTGCCAGGAACCTCAGGAATTCGTTGGCAGCGATTAGTCCGGCTCCCGATCGCATGGCCTCACGAGCTTGGATCACCAAGTTCTGGTCACTCACCAAGAGACTGAATATCCCCGACGTAAGCGATGCGGCGGTACTGAAGCTCGCGTTCACCATTCCCGCAAACGTGTTGATCACGTAGTCCTTCGGGAACTTCTGCGCAAAGGCTTTCGCTGGAGCGAGCAGTGCTTCGACCCCGTCTTGCTCGATCCATTCGGCAGCGTACTTTTGCAACAGCGCACCGGCACGACGTCCTTCTGTGCGACGGGTCGGATCGAGTCCGCCGTCGGTCGCTCGCTGTAACGCCCGGTGACAACTCACATAGTCTTCAGCCTGAACTTGGTTGAGCCCGAACACTGTCGCCGTCAAGTCGAGAGCCGCCGGGTTGGCGACGTCGCGTACGAAATCGAAGTCGCCACCCGCGTTGGACAGCCGCTGGTCCAAGCGCTCCCCAACCTCCGCGCAGATCTGGTCTAGATCCATCTGACGCAGTGTCTGTCTGAATTTCTGCCGAAGTCCAAGCCTGTTAGGAGGGTCCTCGGTCTGGACGCTCCGGGGGATGTCCGGCGACGACAGCGAGGCGATCCGCTTCCGGTCCTTCGCGAAGCGAGAGTTGTCGCTTAGTACGACCTTGCAAGCGTGATACCGCGAGGCGACATAGCTCCTCATGCCCTCGTGCCAGTAGAGGCCAGGAACTGCCCTCAGCGCGGAATACGCGGGATATGGATCAGCGAGCGTATCCACGTCGAGTGGTTCGTAACGAGTAATTGTCGGTCCGAGTCGTCGAACTGCCACATTCTGCCAATCTGCAAAGACTGCCTTGCGTCGTGTGAGGGACACACTGGGGTGGTCGAACCCCACGTGGGGGCGCCGGTGACCTTCTACCGTTAATGACGCACTAACCGATCCGCTATGACGCGGTACCGCAGAGAATTCGCGAGCCTGATGACGGGGGGCAGCCCGCGGTTGCCGGTCTATGCGTGCGCATTGGGCGCTTCACTGCGGGCCGAATAGAGCGGGGATGCCGCGGGCATCCCTTCGCGCGCGAGAGACGGTTTCACCGGGTGCGATTGCTATTCGAATCGACCTCGATGAACAACAGGCCGCCGGCGTACCGATGATCATGGGCCGCCGCTTGCACCGATACCGGGTAGGGGTATATTGGTTGGCATGCAGACGATCGAGTACCAGGTGACCGGGATGACGTGCGAGCACTGCGAGCGGGCGGTGACCGAGGAGGTGACCCGCGTCGCCGGCGTGCGCGAGGTGACGGTCTCCTCGACCGACGGTTTGCTCGCGGTGTCGGCGGACGGTCCGGTCGACGACGCCGCCGTGCTGGCGGCCGTCGACGAGGCGGGCTACAGCGCAGAGCGTCGGTAGCGCGTCCCGTGACCACCCCGGCGACCGGCGTGACCGACCTCGAACTGGAGGTTGGCGGGATGACGTGCGCGTCCTGCGCGATGCGGATCGAGAAGAAGCTCAACCGCCTCGACGGCGTCACCGCGACGGTCAACTACGCGACGGAGAAGGCGCGCGTGTCGGTGCCAGCCGGCATGGATGCGCAGACCCTGATCGCCGAAGTGGAGAAGGCCGGCTACACGGCCGCCCTCCCGGCGCGGGAGCCCGAGCGGCCCGAGCGGGACGCCGACCCCGAGCTGTCCTCCCTCCGCACCCGCCTGGTCGGCAGCGCCGTGCTCGCCGCTCCGGTGGTCGTGCTCGCGATGGTGCCCGCCTTCCAGTTCACCTACTGGCAGTGGCTCTCGCTCACCCTCGCGGCGCCGGTCGTGGTGTGGGGCGGCTGGCCGTTCCACCGTGCCGCGCTGGTCAACGCCCGCCACGGGGCGGCGACGATGGACACGCTGGTGTCGATCGGCACGATCGCCGCGTTCGCCTGGTCGCTGTACGCGCTGTTCTTCGGGACGGCGGGGATGCCCGGGATGACGCATCCCTTCACCTTCGTCGCGAGCCCTTCGGATGCCGCGGGCGACATCTACCTCGAGGTCGCCTCCGGCGTGACGGTGTTCGTGCTGGCCGGCCGGTACGCCGAGAAGCGCGCGAAGCGCCGGGCCGGAGCCGCGCTGCGGGCGCTGCTCGACCTGGGCGCGAAGGATGTCGCCGTGCTGCGGGAGGGACGCGAGGAGCGCATCCCGGTCGACCGCCTCGCCGTCGGCGACCTGTTCGTGGTGCGCCCGGGCGAGAAGATCGCGACCGACGGCGTGGTCGCCGAGGGGGCGAGCGCGGTCGACCTCTCGCTGCTCACCGGCGAGTCCGCGCCCGTCGAGGTGACCGCCGGCGACGACGTGACCGGTGCCACCGTCAACGCGGGCGGCCGGCTCGTGGTGCGCGCGACCCGGGTCGGCGCCGACACCCGGCTGGCGCAGATGGCGAAGCTGGTGGGGGACGCGCAGTCGGGCAAGGCGCAGGTCCAGCGGCTCGCCGACCGCATCTCCGCGGTGTTCGTGCCCGTCGTGCTCGTGATCGCCGTCGCCACGCTCGCGGTCTGGCTGCTCTCCGGCTCCTCCCCCGCCGTCGCGTTCACCGCGGCCGTCGCGGTGCTCATCATCGCCTGCCCGTGCGCGCTCGGCCTGGCGACACCGACCGCGCTGCTGGTCGGCACCGGCCGGGGCGCGCAGCTCGGCGTGCTGATCAAGGGCCCGGAGGTGCTGGAGTCGACGAAGACGGTCGACACGATCGTGCTCGACAAGACCGGCACGGTCACCGAGGGCCGCATGACGCTCACCGCGGTCGTCCCGGCAGACGGCGTCGACGAGGGGCTGCTGCTGCGGCTCGCGGGCGCCGTGGAGCACGCGTCCGAGCATCCTGTCGCGCGTGCCGTCGCCCAGGCCGCCGGTGAGCGGACCGGGGACCTGCCGGCGCCGGAGTCGTTCGCGAACGAGGCGGGGCGCGGCGTCCGCGGCGTCGTCGACGGCCACCTCGTGCTGGTCGGCCGCGCATCCCTGCTGTCCGAGTGGTCGATGGAGCTGGATGCGGACCTCGCCGCACGCCGGGACGCCGAGGAGGCGGCGGGCCGCACGGTGGTCTGCGTCGCCTGGGACGGCGAGGCGCGCGGGCTGCTCGTCGTCGCCGACGCGGTGAAGCCGACGAGCGCGGAGGCCGTCGCCGGCCTGCGCGCGCTCGGCCTGACGCCCATCCTCCTCACCGGCGACAACGCGGCGGTCGCCCGCCGGGTGGCCGACGAGGTCGGCATCCACGAGGTGATCGCCGAGGTCCTGCCGGAAGACAAGGTGGACGCGGTGGCCCGGCTCCAGGCGCAGGGCCGCGTGGTCGCCATGGTCGGCGACGGGGTCAACGACGCGGCCGCGCTGGCGGCGGCCGACCTGGGGCTGGCGATGGGGACCGGCACGGATGTCGCGATCGAGGCGGCCGACATCACGCTGGTCCGCGGTGACCTGCGCGCGGCCGTGGACGCCATCCGCCTGGCCCGCCGCACGCTGGGCACCATCAAGGGCAACCTGTTCTGGGCCTTCGCCTACAACGTTGCCGCGCTGCCGCTGGCGGCGCTCGGGCTGCTCAACCCGATGATCGCGGGCGCGGCGATGGCCTTCTCGAGCGTCTTCGTCGTGGGCAACAGCCTGCGTCTGAGGCGGTTCCGGGCGCGCTGACCTCGAACGGGATCGGCGAACCGGCGTCATAATCGACCGCTTCGCCGATCTCTCAGGTGGACGCAACCCGAATGCGCACTCCCACGCGGTCCCCGAAACCGCGCGCGGCATCCGCCGGACCCGAAGACCGCCGGATCGCCGGGCGATTCGTTGCGCCCTGAACCCGAAACCAGACGCAACGGAAGACAGCTGCCCTATGAACTCCACCGTCCTGCGGACGGCGGCCCGGCCGATCGCCGCGCTCGTCGCCGCTCTGCTCATCCTCGCCGGCGTCCTCGCCGGAACGACCGCCGCGCGCGCCGCCGAGATCCCCGGCGCCGTCACCTCGGTGACCACCGACAAGTCCTCGTACGGCTACAGCGAGCGCCTGCGGCTCGCTTTCACCTGGGCCGTTCCCGACGGGAGCCGCCCCGGCGACACCTTCCAGCTCGCCCTGCCCGATGAGCTCGCGGCGGTCAGCCTGGCCCGGTTCCCGCTGACCGCGCCCGACGGAACGACGGTCGCCGACGCGGTGTGGAACGGCAAGACCGTCGTCTTCACGCTGACCGACTACGTCGCGAGCCACGACGCGGTCTCCGGCTCCGGCTACCTGACCGTGCAGTGGGACCACAGCGTCGTGACGGAGACCGGCGGTCCCGTGATCCTGCGGTTCGGCACCTCCGTCAGCACGGTCACGATCGCGCCCAAGCCTCAGCCGACGCCGTGCACGACGAACTGCGGGCCTGCGCCCGTCCGCACCGAACGCGGCCTCTGGAAGGGCGCGAGCTGGGCCGACGGCGCCTACGAGGGCACCCGCGACCCGAAGGACAACATCAATTGGACGGTTGAAGTGCCCGGCGACCAGACCGGGCTCGGCGGACCGGTGGATGTCGTGGACGCGCTCGGCGCCGGGAGCGTCGTGGACTGCGCCAGCATCCGGATCACCACCCGGAACAGCCTCGCGGGCGGGGCGCCGACCAGCCAGCTCTCGCCGTACCGCTACACCCTGACCTGCTCGGACACCGGGTTCCACCTCGTGATCGACACGGTCGGCGCGAGCGAGTTCATCGACATCACCTACAAGGGCACGATCACCGATCAGAGCGCCGGCAACTACGGCAACGAGGTGACGATCACCGCGCCAGGCAAGACGTGGACCAAGACGACGACCATCAAGCGCACCGCCGCCGGAGGCGTGGGCGGCGGCGTCCAGAGCGTCTCCGTCGGCGACTACGTGTGGCTGGACACCGACAGGGACGGACTGCAGGGAGCGGACGAGAAGGGCATCGCGGGCGTCGTGCTGCGGCTGACCGGCCCGGACGGCGGACCGGTAACCGACGTGAACGGCACGCCGGTCGGCCCGGCCACCACCGACGCGAACGGCCACTACCTCTTCACCGGGCTGCCGGTGCTCGGCGCGGGACAGCACTACACGGTGAGCATCGACCGCGACGCTTCCTCCGCGGCACTCAGCGGGCTGCTCCCGACGGTCGCCGGCGCCGGCGCCGACCGCGCGAAGGACAGCTCGACCTGGTCGGCCGTGTCGGCGTCGCTGACGACGAACAACGCCTCCGACCTGACGCTCGACTTCGGCTTCGTCGCCGCGGTCGACCCTACGGCGCCGAACGGGACGAACGGCGACCCGGCGGGTCCCGCGGCCCCAGCCACTCCGACGGTCCCGGGCTCCCCGGCACCGTCGCCCGCTGCCGTGCCGGCTGGATCGACGGAGACGCTCGCGCACACCGGATCGGATGTCACGCTCCCGCTGACCGCCGGCCTGGTGCTGCTCGTGCTCGGCGCGGCGGGCGCCGTCATCGGCGCAGTCACGGGTGCGCGCCGGCGCCGCGCGGGCTGAGCGCGCGCGACCAGCGCAGGTCCGACTCGGGCGTCGCCTCCACCCACTCGCCGTAGGTGTGGTCGCGGCCCAGCGGGCAGTCGCAGCGGACGGTGATGCGGTCACCGGTCAGCCGTGACCGGTAGACCTCGGTGTGCGCGGCGATCAGCGGGAGTCCGGAGTAGGTGAGGTCCATGCCCAGCCGCCCTTCGTCTCGACCGCGTGCCGCGCTGCCTTCCTATCAACATCCCGCCGGCCCGGCGCGGGACTTCACCCTCGGATTCACCCTGACGGCGAGGGAACACGGGGAGACCGTTCGGATAGTGAACGCCGACGGGCGCCGAGAAACAATTTCCGGCAAGTCGCGTCATAATCCGTATAACAGACGATCTCTTCTATGGGTGCGTGACCCGAACGCGCACCACCGGCGGTGCCCGAATCGCCGCCGGAACCGTCGACGCAGACCCGAAGCGCCGACAACGGGAAACCCGAACCCCGCTCGACGCCGAGAGCGCCCTGCCGTCCGACGGCGGGCGCTCTCGGCGTGCACGAGAAAGACCTGTGATGCCCGACACCGTCTTACCCGCCGCTCCGCCCGACAGCGCGGCGCTTGTCGCCCTGCTCGACCGGCTGCGACCCGGCGACTGGCTGGCGTTCGCCTCCGACGACACGCCGCTGGCCCACGGCACCCCGACTCTCCGCGTCGATGCGCCGCTGGAGCATGTCGCCGGCGCGGTCCTGCCCCTGCTCCCGATCAGCCGGCACACGCACGACCCGCTGCTGCGGTGGACCGCGGCGGAGGCCGACCCCGACATCGCCGACCTCACCTACGCCATGCAGGGTCTGGCGAGCGACGGCTCCGGTCGCCGGATGACCGCGGCCGCGATCGACGACACCCTGCTGCGCGGCGGAGTGGACGCGGTCGACGCCGCGATCCGGGTGCCGTGGCACGGTGTCCCGTTCCACTTCCTGGTGTGCGTCGGCGGAGGCGCCCACCGGCCGACCGACCTGACGGCGCCGCAGCCGGCGCTCGCCGAGGCCGGCTGAGTGGAGAGGCCGCGGCGCGTGCGCGAGGAGGACACCATGGATGCGGTGCCGGAGGAGTCCGACACCGCCCTCGTCGCGTCCGCTCGCGACGGCGACGAGGAGGCGTTCGCCGAGCTCTGGCGCCGGCACGCCGCCGCCGGGCGCACGGTCGCGCGCTCGTTCAGCACGGAGGACCCGGACGACGTCGTCGCCGAGGCGTACCTCCGCATCCTCGCAGCGGTCCGCAACGGGAAGGGGCCGACCACCGGTTTCCGCCCGTACCTCTTCACCACGATCCGCAGCGTCGCCGCGGGCTGGGGGCAGCGCCGGCGCGAACATCCGCTCGAGGACGCCGAGGCCATCCCGGACCCTTCCAGCACCGAGGCGGCGAGCATGGAGGCGCTGGACCGCTCGCTCACGGTGACCGCGTTCCGCTCCCTGCCCGAGCGCTGGCAGGAGGTGCTCTGGTACACCGAGGTCGAGCAGATGACCGCGGCCGCCGTCGCGCCGCTGCTCGGCCTCACGGCCAACGGCACCGCTGCGCTGGCCTACCGGGCGCGCGAGGGGCTGCGGCAGGCGTGGATCCAGGCGCACATCGCGGCGAGCCCCGAGGGCTCGGAGCACCGCTGGACGACCGAGCGCGTCGGCGCCTACAGCCGGGGTGGACTCGGCAAGCGCGACACCGCGCGCATCGAGCGTCACCTGGCCGAGTGCGCCAAGTGCAGCATCGTCGCGGCGGAGGCCCGCAACGTGGGCTCCCGCCTCACTCTCGTGCTGCTCCCCCTGCTGCTCGGCGTCGGCGGCGCCGCGGCGTACGCGGCGACCGTTCGCGAGGGCGCGGCGGCGACCGCGGCGGCGGCGACGTTCGCCAAGGTGAACGCTCCAGCGGCCCCCGCCGCAGCGCGCGGAGTCCGGAGGCTGGCGACGCGTGCCGGACGCGCGGGAACAGTGACCGGGACCGCCGTCGCGGGCGTCGCCGTGGCGGCGGGGATCGTCGGGGCCGTCGTGCTCGGGCCGCAGCTCTTCGCGTCGTCCCGCCCCAGCGGAAGCGACACGACGTCGGCGGCGGCGCCGGCCGCGGAGGCCCCGGAGCGGCCGGCCGCCACGCAGCCTTCGGCGCCCGCGCCCACGGTCGTGCCGGCCCCGGTCGTCCCTTCCGTCCCGTCGGTCCCCTTCGTCCCGGAGCAGCCGGAGACCGCGGCGCCGCCAGCGTCCGAGTCTCCGAAGGCGTCCACAGCGCCCGTCGCGACGACCCCCGCGAGCCCGCCGAAGACGACCCCCGTGCCGCCCGCAGCGCCTGTCGTGCTGTCGACCTTCCCCGTGGATTGGGTGACGGCGGCCGCGACCGTCCCGCTCGCCGGCACCGGCATCCCCGGCGCGACCGTCTCCGCCCTGGCCGCGGGCCGCTCGACGCCGCTCGCGACCGGGACCGTCGCGCCGGACGGCAGCTGGTCCCTCACCCTGGACATCTCCGGCCTCGCCGACGGCAGCTGGACGCTGGACGCCGTCCAGACGACAGCGGACGGCACGTCGACCCCGGCGGCATTCAGCATCGCGATCGACCGAACGGCCCTCGCCCCCGTCATCCTGACCGTCGACACCGGATCCGGCGCCGAGGCGAACCGGCTCGCCCCCGTCATCACGGGCACGGCCGAGGCCGGTGCGACCGTCGAGCTCGCCGATGACGGCAACGTCGTCGCCACCGTCACCGCCGACGACACCGGTCGCTGGAGCTCGCCGGAACTCGTCAGCATCCCGGTCGACTACGCCATCACCGCACGCCAGACAGACCGGCTGGGCAACGTCTCGCCCGACAGCGCGCCCGTCACCGGCAGCGCGCTCGTGCCCCAGGTGACGGCCTCCGGCGCGCCGGGGACGGTGTCCATCAGCGTGCAGGGAGAGCCGGGCACGCTCGTCGAGGTGTGGGCCGACGGCACCGCCTCCCGCTTCACCCTCACCCTGGATGCGAGCGGACGGGCGGACGCGATCTACGGCTGGACGTCGGGCGGCCACCGCATCGGAGTCGTCGCGGTGTACGGAGACCGGCACGGCGTGCTCAGCGACGTGCCGGTCACCCTCCCCTGAGGCTCTGCGACCTCACTCGCGCTCCACCATGAGGTTCCGGTCCAGGGCCACGGCGATCGCCTCGTCGCGGGTGGAGGCGCCGAGCTTGCGGTACACGCTGCGCAGCTGCGACTTCACGGTGTTGACCGAGACACCGAGCTCGGCCGCGATCGCCGCGTGCGAGGGATGCTCCAGCAGGGCGTTCAGCACCGCCGTCTCACGTCTGGTGAGCGTCTCCTCGGCGACCTCGGGCAAGAGCGGCGCGAGGCGGTCGAGCGCGAGCGACTCGGCGTAGCCCGCAGCCGCCAGCGCCTCGGACACCCGCGCGAAGTCGGACGCGGCCAGCAGGCGCAGCGGCAGGCGCAGGCCGGTCGCCGTGAGCAGGGCACCGAGGTGGTCGACGATCGCCTCCGCGCGAGGGCCGGTCGAGAAGCGGAGCAGGGCGGCCGCCTCCAGCGCCGCGGCCTCCGCCAGCTCGCGCGTCGACAGCTCCGCCGTCGACGCCGCCCGGAGTTCGGCCAGCGCGGCGCCATGCCGACCGAGCACGAGCTCGATCCTGGCGTGGCCCAGCTGCCGCGCGACCGCCCGGGTGGCGTCGCGCTCCAGGACCGCGACCGCCGCATCCGGATGCCCGAGAGCGAGCTGCAGGGACGCTCGGAGGGGCGCGAAGGCGCTGCGGACGGCGATAGTCCGCGCCTCGCGGCCGTGCGCCGCCGCCGCGTGGTCCAGTGCGGCGAGCGCCCGACCCGGATAGCCGGAGACCCAGTGCAGCATGGCCGTCGCCGCGGCGGCAGCGACCCAGATGGGACCGGAAGCCCCGCCCGCATCGGGCTCGGGCTCCGCCGCACGGCGTGCCGCCTCCCTCCGGTCGGCCGATTCCAGGGCGAGGACCGTCTGCGCGGTGTCCAGCAGCACGGCATCCGCCCCCGCGAGAACCGGGGACAGCTCGCGCGCCTGCACCGCGTAGGCGCGGGCGTTCGGCAGGTCGCCGTCCACCGCATCCAGCAGGGCGAGTGCCGCCAGCAGCCCCGGCGTCGCGGCCCTGCCGGCCAGCTCGCTCACCAGCACGCCCTCCTCCAGGGCCTCCTGGGCCAGCTGCGTCGCGCCCGACGAGAGCAGGGACATGCCGAGGTGCGCGTACACGTCCTCCAGCTCGCGGGCCTCCGACGGGTCCGACGGGGCCGAACCGTCGAGCGCGGTGAGCGCCGCGCGTGCCGCCCCGACCGCGCCCTCCATCCGGCCGAGTCGCCGCTGCACGTCGGCCTGGGCGCCCAGGATGAGCGCGCGGTCGAGCGGCGGGAGCGGGCCGCCCGGCGAGGACGCGGCGGACTCCGCCTGCGCCAGGCGCCGCAGCGCGTGCGCCCGGCGGGCCGGGATCGACACCTGCGCGTGTCCCAGCAGGGCCGACAGGAGCGGGCGCCGGTCGAGCTCCGGCGGCGGCACCGGCTCCAGCAGCGGCGCGACCTCGTGCGCGGGCCCCGAGAGCAGCGTGAACCAGCCGCTCCTGGCCGCCGAGACGGCGTCCTCGTAGGCCCGCGCACGGACCGCCCGGTGCAGTTGCGACCAGGCGCGCGCGAACGGCTGCGCCTGATCCGTTGTGTTGTCCGCTCGTTCCACGAGCTCGTCCTCCGAAACCTCCGGACGCGCGACGGCGCGACGAAGCGCGCGTCGGCGCGTCGGCTCCTCGCCCCGATCGGGGCATGATCGAGCCGGCGCGGCACAGGGCCGACGCCGAGGGAGGGACTATCCGGGGCTGACCTCGTGGTCGCCCGGCGGAGCGGAGCGGGGGATGACGGAGGGCGGCGACGGCCTCAGCGCGGCTGGGGCAGAGGCAGGCGTCCAGGCGCCGTCGACGTCGGCGGTCGGACCGGAGCCCGACGAACCGGACGAGCCGAGCGAGCCGCCCGTGGAGGCCGGCGTATCGCTGATCGGGCCCGGCGCGGGCGCGGTCGGCGCGGGGTCCGCGGTGGCGGTGGGCGAGACCAGCGGTGGGGTGGCCGCCGGGTGGAGGGTGACGGCTTTGCCCGCGCTGCCCGATGCCGCGACCGGCGCGGTCGGCGCAGGGGCGGCCGCGGGCTGCGCAGGTACGACCGCGGCCGTGTCGAGTGTGCCGACCGCCGCCGCGTCGCCGCCGCCATCGATGCCGGAACCGGAGGCGTTGCTCGGGATGCTCGGGGCCGAGCCGTCCCCGTCACCCGGCGACGTCGGCGGCGTACCGGTGCCGCCGCCTCCCGAGACGATGCCGGTCACGCCCCCGACCACCTGGTCGACGGCGCCGACGACGGGCGCGGTGACCGAGCCGGTCGGGGTCGCGCCGAGCAGCCCGGAGGTCACGGAGCCGACCACCGGGAGCGAGGTCACCGTCGAATCCACAGCGCCGGTCACCGGCGTCACGATGGAGCCGACGAGTCCGCCCGAGTCCGATCCGCCGCCGAGCAGCGAGCCGACGCCCTGCGTCACCGACCCGAGGAGGGACGGCGGCGTCGGCCGCTCGTCGGCCTGCGCGGCCGAGGTCTGGGTGAGGAGCCCGATCGCCGTGAGCACGGCCGCGCCGGCCAGGCCCAGCAGGGCGACCCGCAGCACGCGCGCGGCGGAGGACGGCGCCTCGCGCTCGTCGACGTCGCGCACCTGGTCCCCTCCGGTCTCCGCTGCCGACGAATATACCGGGGTTACCCAGCAAGCGCGCCTACGCTTGGGGCATCTTGGGCGAACCGCCCGCATCCTCGGCTGGGAAGTCGTCACACTCAGCGGAGGAACAGCATCACTGCATCCACTCTCGGTCCCGTCCTGCGGACGCGGCCCCGCACCGAGGGCCGCAAGCCGGTCACCAGCACCTACAACGAGCTGCTCGCCCGCGTCCGCGGCGAGGGCCTGCTGGAGCGGCGCCGCGGCTTCTACATCGCCATGTTCGCGGTGCTCGTCACAGGGCTGCTCGGCGCCGTCGCCGGCTTCATCCTGCTGGGCGACTCCTGGTTCCAGCTGCTCATCGCCGCCGCGCTCGGCCTCATCTTCACCCAGTTCGCGTTCCTCGGCCATGAGGCGTCGCACCGCCAGGTGTTCGCCTCCGGCCCCACGAACGACCGGGCCGGCCGCCTGATCGCGACCTGGCTCGTCGGCATGAGCTACCAGTGGTGGATGACGAAGCACACCCGCCACCACGCCAACCCGAACACCGAGGGCAAGGACCCGGACATCGCGTTCGACACCATCTCGTTCACCGAGACGGACGCGGCACGGCAGCGCGGCCTGCTCGCGGTCATCACGCGCCGGCAGGGCTACCTCTTCTTCCCGCTCCTGCTGCTGGAGGGCGTCAACCTGCACGTCACGTCGATCCGCTCGCTCCTCTCCCGCGGACCGGTCGAGCGCCGCAGCACCGAGCTCGTCGCCATCGGGCTCCGCCTGTCGATCTACGTCACGATCGTCTTCCTGATGCTCCCGGTCGGGATGGCGTTCGCCTTCCTCGGCGTCCAGCTCGCCGTCTTCGGCGTCTACATGGGGGCATCGTTCGCGCCGAACCACAAGGGCATGCCGCTGCTGCCGGCCGGCACCCGGGTCGACTTCCTGAACAAGCAGGTGCTCACCTCCCGCAACATCCGCGGCGGCTGGTCGATGAGCCTCCTCATGGGCGGCCTCAACCACCAGATCGAGCACCACCTCTTCCCGAGCATGGCCCGCCCGCACCTGCGCCGCGCGCGCCAGCTGGTGCGCGAGCACTGCGCAATCCACGACATCCCGTACACCGAGACCGGCCTGGTGAACTCGTACCGGATCGTGATCCGCTACCTCAATCGCGTCGGGCTCGCGGCGCGCGACCCGTTCGACTGCCCGGCGGCGGCGCAGCTGCGGCGGGTGTAGCTTCCGCCCTCCGGTGATTTTGCTAACTTCAAGCTAGTAAAGTCATCGAGGGCGCCCTGGGCGCCGAGCGGGAAGGACATCATCCATGGCAGCGGTCATCACTGGCGCATCGTCCGGGATCGGGAAGGCGTTCGCGGAGCGCTACGCCCACGACGGCCACGATGTCGTCCTCATCGCACGACGGCGCGACAGGCTGGACGCTGTGGCCGACGAACTCCGCGAGCGCCACGGCGTGCGGGTGGACGTCATCGCAGCCGACCTGTCCGACGACAGCGCAGCCGACCGGATCGCGGCTGCCCTCGAGGCCGCTGGGACACGGGTGGATGTCCTGGTCAACAACGCCGGATTCGGCGTGCACGCCGATGTGGCGGAGTCGGACGCCGCAGCCCTCAGCCGGCAGGTGCAGGTCAATTGCGGCGCGGTCGTCGCCATGACGACGCGGATCCTGCCGGGGATGCTCGCCCGTCGCGCGGGGACCATCGTGAACGTGGGCTCGACCGCGTCGTTCCAGCCCGTGCCGCACATGGCCGTCTACGGCGCTTCGAAAGCGTTCGTGCTCTCGTTCACCGAAGCGCTATGGGAGGAGCTCCGCGGGACCGGCGTCCGCGTGATCGCCCTGTGCCCGGGGGCCACCGAGACCGAGTTCTTCGAGACCGCGGGCGAGGCCGCCAAGACCGGGCGGGCACGCGGCGCGGACGACCTCGTCGACCACTGCCTGCGCAGCCTGGCGACGAGCAAGTCGAGCACCGTCCACGGTTTCGAGAACGCGCTGGTCGCCCGTGTGCTGCCCCGGCTGATTCCCCGCAAACTCATGACCGCGATCGCAGGACGTGCGACGGGGCTCCCCGCTCAGCGCCCGGCGGACGCCGTCGCCGGCTGACGGCGACGAGCACGCCGGAGGAGGCGCGCTCCCTGCGAGATCACGACAACTCCGGCGATCACGATGAGGCCGCCGACCAGCTCGGCGGGCAGCGGGATCTCGCCCAGCCAGACCCAGGCGATGAAGACGGCGATCGGCGGAACGAGGTAGAGCAGGGAGGTCGAGATCGCCACCGGGAGGCGGCCGACCGCGTAGCCCCAGAGCACGAACCCGAGCGCGGACGGCAGTAGGCCGAGGTAGACCGCGGCGATCCATTCCGTCGGCGATGCCTCGACCAGCCGCCCCCACCCGAACGGGACGAGGGGCAGCGTCATCGCTGTACCGGCGACCATCGTGTACGTCGCGACCTCGAGGCCGCTGTACGTCTTCAGCAGCGGCCGCTGCAGGGGATGGTAGATACCCTGCACGACCATCGCCGCGACGACGATCCAGACGGAGGCGGACAGGGACACGCCCGCGCGCGCGAGGCACACGACCGCCACCCCCGCCAGGGCGATCAGGCTGCCGACGACGGTGAATCGCGTGACGGGTTCGCGGAAGAGCAGGAAGGCGACCGCCACAGAGACGAGCGGTGCTGCCGCGACGATGATGCTGGCAGTACCCGCCGGAACGTGCAGCTCGCTCTCATTGAGGAGCAGCTGGTAGGCGGTCATCCCGAAGAATCCCGCGGCGACGATCCAGCCGAGGTCGCGCGGCCTCGGGAGGCGGACCCGCTTCACCGCGGCGAAAGCCAGAAGCGCGATCATGGCCACCGCGAGTCTGACGAACGAGAGCCCGATGACACCGAAGGCCGGCGCGGCCACCTGGATGGCGGGGAAGGCACTGGCCCACAGCACGACGACGGCCAGACCGGCGAGCACTCCGCGATTTGCTTTCACTCTCCAAGGGTGATGGGCTTATGAGTACAGCACAAGTGAATAAATATGACCCAATAACTCAGTCTGCTTTAGCTTTTCGGAACGAAGGCCCCGATGACAGCTCGCGCGCTTCTGATTCGAGCCGAGACTGCTAAAGTCCATAGATGATCGACGTACGCAAGCTCCGGATGCTCGCCGAGCTGGATCGACTGGGGACCATCGCGGCCGTCGCCGAGGAGCTCCAGCTGACGGCGCCCGGCATCTCGATGCAGCTCTCCGCCCTCGAGAAGGAACTCGGTGTCACCCTCACCGAGCGCCAGGGGCGGCGCCTGGCGCTCACCCCGGCCGGGAAGCTGCTCGCCGAGCACGGGCGGGATGTTCTCGACCGGCTCTCGCTCGCCGAGCTCGAGGTGGAATCCCTCCGGCTCGGCACGGCGGGCACCTACCGGCTGGCCGCCTTCCCCTCGGCCGCCCGCACTTTCGTCGCCGACACCTGGAGGCGCCTGTCCGAGGACTCCGGCGTCCAGCTGACCCTGAGCACGCCCGAGCCGGCGGAAGCCCTCGCGAATCTGCTCAGCGGGCTCTCCGATGTGGCCGTCGTCCACTCGTACTCCAATGTCCCGCGCCGCCTCCCGGACGGCCTGGTGGGCCGCCGGCTCGAGAGCGAGCGGGTCTGGCTGGCGATCCGCGCCGACGACGCAGCCGCGGCTCCCATGGTCGACATCGCCGATCTCTCCGAGCACGCGTGGGTGGCGCCGCAGGCCGACCTGACCTGCTACGAGATGGTGGATCGCGCCTGTGGCCTGGCCGGCTTCCGGCCGAAGGTCGTGGCCGAGAGCGTCGATTTCGCCGCGCAGCTCGAACTCGTCGCCGCGGGAGCCGGTGTCGCGCTCGTGCCGGGCCTCACCGTATCGTCCGTCCCCGACGGTGTGACGCTGTGCACGCCGACACTCCCGCTCCAGCGCCACATCGACGTCGCCTACCGCTCGTCCCTCCGCGGCGACGCGGGAGTGGAGCGCATCGTCGAAGTGCTGGCGGCGACCGCGAAGGATCACGTGCGGCGCACCCCGACGGCGCACGCCTGAGTCAGCCTGCCGACGACTCCAGCTCCGCGATGTCCGCAGCGGTCGACGTGCGGCCGCCCATGCACAGCGCCGCCAGCAGCGCCAGGGCGCCCGCCGCGGTCATCACCGCCCAGGCGGGCGCGAACACGGCCGCGGTGTGCGCGCCGACGGCGGTGACGGCCACGAAGCCGGCCACCCCGAGGGCGGAGCCGATCTGGCGCCCTGTGTTCAGGATGCCCGCGCCGGCGGAGTACTCCGCGGCAGGGAGGCCGGCCGTCCCTCCCGCGATGAAGGACGTCTGCGCGACACCCGCGCCGAGCCCGGTCAGCACGATGCCCGGAACATAGCCCCACCACAACGACCCCGTCGGCACCAGGACCGCCAGCCACCACGCGCCTCCGGCCGCGAACAGCGCTCCTCCCACGACGCCGAGCGTCCGTGGCGTCAGGGGCAACCGCCCCGCCACCAGAGTGGACGCGACGGCCGCAGCCGGTCCGGCGCCGAACGCGAGCCCCGCGAGCGCGGGAGGAAGGCCGAGAGCGCCGGTCAGCACGAGCGGCGCACTGACCAGCATGATGCCGAACGCAGCGTAGAAGAACAGCATCCCCACCGAGGCGAAGCGGAAGCCGCGCGCCGCGAAGACCCGGAGGTCGACCGCCGGCACGCGCGCCCGGCGGCTCCTCCAGACGAAGACGACGGCGAGGATCGCTGCAGACCCGGCGGCGATGCTCAGCCCGAGGACGGTCGTGCCCGGATCGGAGCTGTACGAGACGACCCATACGAGGAGTCCGGCCGACAGCGCGAGCGCCGCAGATCCCAGGAGGTCCGGGAGACGTCCGCCTCGGCCGGGTTGCGCGCGCACCCTCCCGACGAGGGCGAGAGCGGGGGCCGCGAGCACCACCGTGACCAGGAAGATCCACCTCCAGCCGAACTGGACCAGCAGCCCACCGGCCGTCGGACCCAGGGCGGCGGCGATCGAGCCTGTCGCCGCCCAGATGCTGACCAGCCGCTTGTGGTCGGCGGGTGGGGCTGACGAGAGCAGCAGTCCGAGGCTGGTGGGGATGACGGCGGCCGCACCCGCACCCTGCACAGCCCGGGCCGTGACAAGGATCCAGAGCGACGGCGCCGCAGCGCAGACCGCGCTGGCCACGGCGAACACGACGAGCCCAGCTGTGAAGACCCGCTTGCGGCCGATCGTGTCCGCGACGCGTCCGAACGGAACGAGGAGAGACGCGAAGGCGATCCCGTACGCGTTCAGGACCCACGCCAGCTCCCGCGCGCCCGAGCCCGGGAACGACGCGCCGATGGAACCGAATGCGATGTTCACGATGAACAGGTCGAGGGACGCCAGCACGCTGCCCGTGACCACCACGAAGAACGTCAAACGCCTGCTGCGCTGCGCGGGGGCGGTGGCGGGACCGCTCACGAGACACCCCGACCGCCGGACGCCCGCGCCAGGGCGAGCGCGAGCACGGCGAGCGCGAACCCGCACGCCGCCGCGACCGCCCACGCGATGTCGAAGCCGAGGATCGACTGCCCGGTCGCGGCGAGCGACGTCACGATGACCGCGACGCCCACGCTGGCGCCGATCTGGCGGGCGGTGTTCAGCACTCCGCTCCCCGCGCCGGAGTGCTCGTCGGGGAGGAGCGCCGACCCGGTCGCCAGCAGGTTCCCGATGGCGAGTCCGATCCCGACCCCACCGGCGATGAGCTGGGGAAGCAGGACCGTGGCGTACTCGACTTCGGCGCTGCGCATCACGATGCCCCAGACCATACCTGCGCCGAAGACGAGTCCCCCGGCCGCGACGAAGACGATCGGGCGCACCCTCCGCCCGAACCGTCGCAGGATCGCCGTCGTGACCGGGACCATCAGCGGGCCCGGCGCCATGGCGAGACCGGTGAGGACCGGCCCGAAGTGCCAGACGTTCTGCAGCCAGAGGGAGTTGGAGAGCAGCATGATGCCGAAGCCGGCCGAGAAGATCAGCATGGCGGCGTTGACCGTCGGGAATCCGCGGAGCCGGAACAGCACAGGGGCGATCAGGGGGTTCGCGTGCTTGCGGGAACGGAGGACGAACAGCCCCGTTGCGAGGACGAGCACCAGAACGACGATGGCCGTCGTGAGGGTCAGACCCTGGTCCGGGAGCTGCACGATCGATGCCACCAGAGCAGCGACCGCGATGGAGAGCAGGAGGGCGCTGAGCAGATCCGGATGAGGTACCCCCGCCCTGCCGGGGAACTTCGGCGCGCGTACGGCCGTCAGAACGATCGCGACGATCCCGATCGGCAGGTTGATGAGGAACACCCATCGCCAGTCCAGGGTCACCAGCAGGCCGCCGATCGTGGGACCTGTCGCGGCGGCGAGAGCGCCGACCGCCGCCCAGTCGCGCACCGCGTGGGCGCGGCGCTCCGGTTCCGTGACCCTCAGCAGGAGGCTCAGCGAGGCGGTTGTGACCATCGCCCCGCCGATCCCCTGGAGGACGCGGAAGACGACGAGGACGACGAGGTCCGGGGCGACCGCGCACAACGCGGAGGCCAGGGTGAAGACGATGAGTCCCGCCTGAAAGATCCGCGTGACGCCGTAGCGGTCCGCGGCACGCCCCGCGACGATGAGCAGTGCGGCGAGGGCGATGGAGTAGCCGTTGATGACCCAGGACAGGCCGCCGAGCGAGCTGCCGGGCAGGTCGCGGCCGATCGCGGTGATCGCGACGTTGACGACCCACAGGTCGAGGTTGCTCATGAAGACCGCGATGAGGACGACGGCGACCGCCGCGCGCCTCCGCCCCGTCGAGCGGTCAGGGGCGACGAGAGAGGCTTCGGCACTCACCAAGCACCCCGTCCTGTCGATGCGACGCGCAGGCGGACGGCCGCGGCCGAGAGCAGAGGCACTGTGACCCCATGCTGCTCAGCGAGGCCGACGAAGTCTCCGATCACCGCCTCCCCCTCGGTGGGTCGCCCCGCCCGGAAGTCGCGGAACAGCGAGGTCGTGAACGGCGAGTCTTCCGCCGTGAGGACCGATCGGACCCGCGCGGCCGCATCGGCGCGAGCGGCGTGACCGGCCGCCTCCAGCACGGCCAGCGCCTCGTCGACGATCCTTCCTTCCGCGTCGGGACCGCCGCGGACCGCCGCGATGTCGCCGACGGAGCCGCCGAGGAGGACGCCCACCGCTCCTCCCGACGCCATGAACAGCCACTTCTCCCACATGTCCTGCACGATGGTCTCGGACGTGCGGCTCGCGAATCGTGCGGGGGCGAACGCCTGCTGGATCCCGGAGACGCGGGTCGAGGACGAGCCGTCGAGCTCGCCGAACCGGACCATCCCCCCGGGGACGAGCTGCCGGATCGCACCGTCGGGCGCCGGCTCGGTCGCGACTTCGCACACTCCCCCGAGGACGCGCCCTGCCCCGAAACGGTCGACGAGCCGGGCGACGTGGCTCATGCCGTTGAGCAAGGGCAACACGACCGTGCCGTCACCGACGGCGGGCGCGATGTCGTCCATCGCCCCCTCGAGCGACGAGCCTTTCACCGCGACGAGGACCACGTCCCATGGCTCGGCGAGTTGCGTCGCCGTCAGGGCGCGGACGGGGACCGTCTCGCGGGAGCCGTCCGGCTCCACCAGGGCGAGCCCCGCTCCCGCGAGACTGTCCGCCCGTGCCGGCCGCACCAGGAAAGCCGCATCGACTCCCGCCTGAGTCAGCCGCGCCCCGAAATATCCACCGACAGCGCCGGCGCCCACCACAAGGATCCGCACTCGTTCCACCTCTCTCGACTCGACCCCGATGCGTCGAGTTTAGCTTTCTTCGAGAAAGCTTGGTGGAGGTGCGACTTCTAGGGCTGCTGCACACCGAGCAAGTCGACCTGGGCGCCATCCCACTCGCCGGGTCGCGTCCAACGCGTGTTCTCGGCGGTCAGCCGGTTGCCGCACGACAGACACACGTCCGCGCTCGTCGCCCGCGCACCGCACGTGCGGCAGTTGATGCCGAGCGCTCCCCGCTCGGAGTGGGGCGCATGCTTGTCGGCCCACAGGGCGAAGGCGTGCAAGATGGGCAGCGCGTCGGCGCCCGATTCGGTGAGCCGGTACTCGGCGCGCGGCCGGGGGCCGTCCGTGATCTCGACCCGCTCGATGAGGCCGGCCGACACCGCATCCTTCAGGCGGGCGCTGAGGGCCTTGTCGCTGATCCCGGTGCGGGCGGCGAACTCGTCGAAGCGGAGGGCGCCCGCGAACGCCTCCCGCAAGATCAGGAGCGTCCACGGGTCGCCCACCACGTCGATCCCTCGCGCGATGGTGCACGCGCGCGTCGACCAATCAGACCTGAGCGGCACGACAGCCTCCTTCCGCAAACCCGTCGCCGGTCCGGGATCCGGAAGCCACCTGGTGCGATTAGCTTGCTTCAGACCAGTTTACGCGTCGTGCCCTACTCGTTCCCGCTCGGGTCGAGCTCGGCGAGCGCGATGTTCAGCTGGAGGACGTTGACCGTCGCCTCTCCGAGGTAGCCGAGGTCGCGCTGCTGGATATGGCTCTGCACGAGCGCGCGCACCTTGTCGGCGTCGATGCCGCGGGCCTTGGCCACCGCATCCACCTGCAGCAGTGCGAACTCCGGCGAGATGTGCGGGTCGAGTCCCGAACCGGACGCGGTGACGGCGTCGGCGGGGATGCTGCCGGCGGCCACACCATCCACCATCTCGATCGTCTTCTTGCGCTGCTCGATGGACTTCAGCAGGTCGGGGTTGTTCGGCCCGAGGTTGCTTCCGCTGGAGGCGCCGGCATCCCAGCCGTTTCCTGCGGCCGAGGGACGCGACTGGAACCACTGCGGCAGCGGGTTGCCCTTCTTGTCGACGAAGCCCTGACCGATCAGTGCGGAGCCGACGACCTTCCCGCCCGAGGTCACGGTCGACCCGTTGGCCTGCGCCGACGCGACGAGCTGGCCGACACCGGTCACCACCAGCGGGTACGCGATCCCGAGGACCACGGTGAAGATGAGCAGTGCGCGGAGGGCGACCCAGTACTGGCGTCCGGTGCCGCGGAGTGAGGCGTTCATGATGCCTTCCGTTTCGGTTTTCAGAATCCGGGGATCAGGCCGACGACGAGGTCGATCAGCTTGATGCCGATGAAGGGGGCGATGATGCCGCCGACGCCGTAGATCAGCAGGTTGCTGTTCAGCAGCGAGGAGGCGGAGCGCGGCCGGTAGCGGACGCCGCGCAGCGCGAGCGGGATCAGGATGACGATGATGATCGCGTTGAAGATCACCGCGGAGAGGATGGCCGACGACGCGGAGTGCAGGCCCATGATGTTGAGCGCCTGCAGCCCCGGGAACACCCCGACGAACATCGCCGGGATGATCGCGAAGTACTTCGCGACGTCGTTGGCGATCGAGAAGGTGGTCAGCGCGCCGCGGGTGATGAGCAGCTGCTTGCCGATGCGGACGATGTCGATCAGCTTGGTCGGGTCGGAGTCGAGGTCGACCATGTTGCCGGCCTCCTTCGCGGCCGAGGTGCCGGTGTTCATCGCCACGCCGACGTCCGCCTGGGCGAGCGCCGGGGCGTCGTTGGTGCCGTCCCCGGTCATCGCGACCAGGTTGCCGCCCTCCTGCTCCTTCCGGATCAGCTTCAGCTTGTCCTCCGGGGTCGCCTCCGCCAGGAAGTCGTCCACGCCCGCCTCTGCAGCGATCGCCTTGGCGGTGATCGGGTTGTCGCCGGTGATCATCACCGTGCGGATGCCCATCCTGCGCAGGTCGGCGAACCGCTCGGCGAGGCCCGACTTGACGATGTCCTTCAGGTAGATCGCGCCGAGGATGGTCGCCTCCCCCGCAGCCGACTTCGTCGCCACGGCGAGCGGCGTGCCGCCGACCTCGGAGATGCGCCGCACCTGGGCGTCGAGGTCGGCGAGGGTCGATGCCGGCACACTGCCCGACTCCTGAGCCCACGCGATCACCATGGACGCCGCGCCCTTGCGCACCTGGCTGCCGTCGGCGAAGTCGACGCCGCTCATCCGAGTCTGCGCCGTAAAGGGAACCACCTCGCCGTCGACCGCTCCCTCGTGGCTGAAGCCGAGCTTCTGCGCGAGCGTCACGATCGACGAGCCCTCGGGCGTCGGGTCGCTCAGCGAGGCGAGCGCCGCCGCCTTCACGAGGTCCGCATCCGGGACCCCGCCGACCGGCGCGAACTCGGCCGCCTGCCGGTTGCCGTAGGTGATCGTGCCGGTCTTGTCGAGCAGCAGGGTCGTCACGTCGCCGGCCGCCTCGACCGCACGGCCCGACATCGCCAGGACGTTGTGCTGCACCAGGCGGTCCATGCCGGCGATGCCGATGGCCGACAGCAGCGCGCCGATGGTGGTCGGGATGAGGCACACCAGCAGGGCGACGAGCACCGGCACCGACGGCGCCGCGTTCGCGAACCCGGCCGTGGGACCGAGCACCAGCACGACGATGACGAAGATGATCGTCAGGCTGGCGAGCAGGATGTTCAGCGCGATCTCGTTCGGCGTCTTCTGCCGGGCCGCGCCCTCCACCAGCCGGATCATCCGGTCGACGAAGGTCTCGCCCGGCTTGCTGGTGACGCGCACGACGATCCGGTCGGACAGCACGCGGGTGCCGCCGGTCACCGCGCTGCGGTCGCCGCCGGACTCGCGGACCACCGGGGCGGACTCGCCGGTGATGGCCGACTCGTCGACCGAGGCGATGCCCCAGACGATGTCGCCGTCGCCGGGGATGAGCTCGCCGGCCGTGACGATCACGACATCCCCGAGGGTCAGCTCGGCCGAGGCCAGCTGCTCCACCGCAGCGTCTTCCGCCGCCGGGTCGCCCTTCGGGTCGTAGTTCCGGACGCGGTTGGCGACGGTGGTGGTGCGCGTCTTGCGGAGGCTCGCCGCCTGCGCCTTGCCGCGACCCTCGGCGACCGACTCGGCGAGGGTCGCGAAGAGCACGGTCAGCCACAGCCAGATGGCGATGGCCCAGGTGAAGCCGAGCGTGACGGCCGAGCCGCCGGACTTCTGCTCGCCGAGGAACGGCTGGGCGATGGCGAGGAGTGTCGTCAGCGCCGCCCCCACCTCCACGATGAACATGACGGGGTTGTGCCACATGTCCTTCGGGTTGAGCTTGCGGAACGCGCCGGGCAGCCCGGTCAGCAGCTGCCGGCCGCTAAAGGCGCCCCCGTTCGTCCGCTCGGTTTCGTGGTGACCGCGGTTCTCCACGGTCTCGGTGAGTGTCGACATGGTTCAGACCAGCCCTTCCGCCAGGGGACCCAGCGCGAGAACGGGGAAATAGGTGAGTGCGGCCACGATGACCACGGTTCCGACGACGAGCGCGACGAACTGCGGACGATACGTGGGGAGGGTGCCGGCGGTCGCCGGGACCTTCTCCTGCGACGCCAGCGAGCCCGCCAGCGCCAGGACGAAGACGATCGGCACGAACCGGCCGAGGAACATCGCGGTGGCGAGCGACGCGTTCAGCCACGGGGTGTTCGCGGTGAGGCCGGCGAAGGCCGAGCCGTTGTTGTTCGCGGCCGAGGTGAAGGCGTACAGCACCTCGGAGAAGCCGTGCTGGCCGGGGTTCCAGATCGAGACCTTCTCGATGTTGTCCCTGATCGCCGGGATGGCGAAGCTCAGGCCGGTGCCGAGCAGCACGAGGGCGGGCGTGGTGAGGATGTAGAGGCTCGCGAGCTTGATCTCGCGCGAGCCGATCTTCTTGCCCAGGTACTCGGGCGTGCGGCCCACCATGAGCCCGGCGAGGAACACCGCGATGATCGCGATGACCAGCATCCCGTAGAGACCGGAGCCGACGCCGCCGGGGGCCACCTCGCCGGTCATCATGTTGAGCATCGGCATCATCCCGCCGAGCGGCGTGAAGCTGTCGTGCATCGAGTCGACCGCGCCGGTCGAGGTCAGCGTGCTGGTCGTGCCGAACAGCGTGCTGCCGAGGATGCCGAAGCGCTGCTCCTTGCCCTCCATCGCACCGCCGGCGGCCTGGGTGGCGGTTCCGCCGCCCTGCAGCTCGAACAGCGTCAGCGCGGTCAGCGAGACGACGAAGATGGCCGCCATCGCGCTGAGGATCGCGTACCCCTGCCGCTTGTCGCCGACCATCGTCCCGAAGGTGCGCGGCAGCGAGAACGGGATGACGAGCATCAGGAAGATCTCGACCAGGTTCGTCCACGCCGTCGGGTTCTCGAACGGGTGGGCCGAGTTGGCGTTGAAGAAGCCGCCGCCGTTGGTGCCGAGTTCCTTGATCGCCTCCTGCGACGCCACCGGTCCGCCCGGGATGGTGACCGTCGATCCGGTCAGCGAGGTGACGTGCTGGAAGCCGTTGACGTTCTGGATGACGCCCCCGGCGATCAGGACGACCGCGAAGACGATCGAGAACGGCAGCAGGATGCGCAGGGTCGCTCGGGTGACATCCACCCACACGTTCCCGATCGTCCCGGTGCGGTGCGCGGCGAACCCGCGGACCAACGCGACCGCGACGGCGATGCCGACCGCGGCGGACAGGAAGTTCTGCACCGCCAGCCCCGCCAGCTGGACCGTGTACCCGAGAGTGACCTCGGGCGAGTACGACTGCCAGTTCGTGTTGGTCACGAACGAGATGGCCGTGTTGAAGGAGAGCCCCTCGGGGACGGCGGGGAGCCCGAGCGAGTACGGCAGGATCGCCTGCGCCCGCTGCAGCACGTAGAGCAGCAGCACGCCGAGCACCGAGAACGCCAGCACGCCGCGGAAGTACGCGGGCCAGCTCTGCTGGTTGCGCGGGTCCACGCCGATCAGCCGGTAGAGGCCGCGCTCGACGCGCAGGTCTTTGCGGGAGGTGAAGGTGGCCGCCATGAAGTCGCCGAGCGGTCGGTAGGCCAGGGCGAGCAGCAGCACGAGGGTCGCCGCCTGGGCCAGGAAGAGCCAGAACGTCATGTCAGAACTTCTCCGGCTTCAGCAGGGCGTAGACCAGGTACGCGAGCGAGGCGACGGCGAGCGCCGCCGCCAGCAGGTTGAAGAAGATCACAGCTTCTCCACCCCTCTTCCGATCAGGGCGACGATCGCGGCGAGCGCAAGGATCCCCACCACACACAGGACGTCCAACACCAGGGTTCTTCTCCATCCGGGCCTTCACGCCGCGCCGGCCGGCACGGCGGATGCCGCCGGCGCTGGCCGGTGGCACGGATACATACAAGTCGTGTGGATGGGGCGTGGATGCGGTCCTAACGCAATCCATACGCGGGGCCGGCGACTCCTAACGGTTTCCGTTCGGAGGGTCTGGGACCGGCCGCGCAGCGCCGGGAGCCGCCGGCGTCAGGAACCCGTTAGCGTTCCGCCCGCGGCCGTATGGGCTCCGCAAGGATCGGCCGCGCGGGCGGGCGCGCGGCGCATCCTGAACGGGTGAACGAGATGATGCGACGGGCGCTCGAAGGCCGCGCCCGGTGGGGAACCCTGGACGTGGCGCCCGCGAGCCCCGGCCTCTGGCAGCGGGTGCGCCTGACGGTCTACCCGCCCGGCATCACCCGCGGCGAGCGCCGGCTGCTGCACCTGCGGCATGGCTGGCCGGTCGCCGGGGCGATCGCGGGCGGGACGCTCATGGTCGCGCTCAGCGACGCCGGACCCGTGCTGAGCCTCGCCGCCGCGCTGACCGTGTACGTCGCCGGCTTCGTGGTGCTCGCGCGGCTCACCCGCGAGCTGCGCTCGCGCTCTCGTGTCTTGACCGTCGCGTCGGAGTACGTCCGCGGCGACCTCCACGAGTTCGGGGACGTGCGGCTTCTCCGCACCGCCGCGTCCCGGCTCATGGAGTTGGACGCGCGCCGCCGGGCGGGTCTCGTCGACCCGGTCGCGTACGAGTCGGCGTGGATCGACGTCTACGAGACGCTGCCCGGCGGCGCGGGGGTCAGGGCCGGTGGTCGAGGTCGAGCCATTCGTCGAAGGTGATGGACCCCTGGTCCGCGCCGGGCGTGCCCCGGAGGACACCCGAGGCGATGGCCTTCCAGTAGAGACCGGGCAGGGTGATCTCGATCGTCGGCCGTTTGACGCCGTCGTGGGCGAGCATGCGGCGCACCAGGTCGATCAGCCGCTCGTCCTCCGGGCCGACGAGGTCGCGCGTCCGGCCGGCGGGCCCGGTCTCCGCGATATCTACGAGCCGTGCTCCCACCTCGCGTGCGGCGACCGGGCGGATGAGCGCGGTCGGGACCGCGGCGAGTGGACCGACCGCGCCGCGGACGAGCACCTGCTCCGCGAACTCGTGGAACTGCGCCGCCCGCAGGATCGACCACGGCACGTCCCCGCCGGTGACGGCTCTCTCCTGAGCGAGCTTGCCGCCGTAGTAGGAGGCATCGATGTCGTCGATCCCGACGATCGAGAGCGCGATGTAGTGCCCGACCCCGGAGGCCGTCTCGGCGTCGAGGAGATTCCGGGTGACCTTCTCGAAGAACTCGACCGAGCGTTTCTTGGAGGTGGACGAGAGGCTCGTGACGTCGATGAGCGCATCCACGCCGACGAGCGCCGGGGCGAGCCCGTCGCCGGTCTCGAGGTCGTGGCCGGTGCGACGCGAGAGGACGAGGACCTCGTGCCCCCGATCGGCGGCCGCCGCGGTCGCCCAACGTCCGACCGTGCCGTTGCCGCCGGCGATCGCGATCCTCATCGGGTGACCGCCTTCCGGTCGGCGCCGGCGGGGAGGAGCAGGATCACGCCGAGCAGCAGGCTGACCAGCAGCGAGATCGCCTCGCCGACCGCGTCGACGGGAGTCATGTGGTCGAGGTGGAGCACGTGGTACACGAAGTGCAGCGCTCCGAACACCGTCCAGGCGATGCCGAGGAGCCGATAGGCCACGGGACTCCGCCAGATCAGCCCGGCGACGCTCGCGGCGGCCAGCGCGAGGTACATCCCGCCGACGTCACGGACGAGGTGCTCGTTGAAGGGCCCGTCGACCGACACCCAGGGCCCGGGGATGCCGGGGAAGAGGTCGTAGAAGCTCTGCGGGAGGACGTAGGCCCATACGCCCACGAAGAGTGCCAGCACGGCCGAGAGGGCGAGTGCGGCGAACTGTGCCTTTCTCATACCTCCCAGACGATGCAGCGACCGGAAGTGTGATCCTCACGCGTGCCACTGCAGCAGCTTCTGCGGATTCAGCATCATCCAGACATCGCGGACCCGGCCGTCGACGACATTGAGGTTGACGATGCCGGTGACGGCGCCATCCCGGCGCAGGGCGAACGCGGCGCCGTCCGTGGTCTCGAGGATCTCGACCTCGGTCTCGGGCTGCTTGGCGAGCGCGCCGAGCAGGAAGCGGCCGACCCGGTCGGCGCCGTAGACCGGCCGGCGGGCGGCGCTGACGAATCCGCCGCCGTCGGATCGCAGCTCCACGGCGGGGTCCAGCACCCTGGTCAAGGCCGCCAGGTCGCCCGCGTAGCACGCAGCGGCGAACGCTTGGACGACGGCATTGTGCTCCGTGCGCGAGACCGCCCTGTCCCGGGCTTCCCGGATGCGGCGGCGCGCGGTCGTGGCGAGCTGGCGGACCGCCGGCGCCGAGCGGCCGACGATGCGCCCGATCTCGTCGAAAGGAAGCGCGAACACGTCGTGCAGGACGAAGGCCACCCGCTCCGGCGGGGTGAGCGCCTCCAGGACGACGAGGAGGGCGCTGCTGACGGAGTCGTCGAGGGTCACCTGGTCGAGCGGGTCGGCGGCGGTGGAGCCGGCGCTGAAGAACCCGGCGGGCAGCGGCTCGGGCAGCCACTCGCCGACGTAGTGCTCCCGACGCGCTCGGGCGGTGCCGAGCATGTCCAGGCACACCCGGCCCAGCACGCGGGTCAGCCACGCCTGCGGGTTGGCGATCCGGTCGCGGTCGGCCTCGGTCATCCTGTACCAGCGCGTGTAAGTCTCCTGGACCGCGTCCTCCGCCTCGCCCGTCGTCCCGAGCATCCGATAGGCGATCGCGACCAGACGCTGCCGCTCGCCGATCGCCTCGGCCAGGTGCTTCTCATCGTCCACCGCAGCCTCCCCTTCGATTCCCAGACGACGCAGCGGCTCCGGATGTGATGCAGGCGTGCGGGAACGGCTTCACGCGGTCAGGGAGTGCGCTCGATCCAGAACCGCACGCCCGGCCGCGGCCACGTCGTCCGCGGTCCAGCTGAGCGCGTCGTCGCGGATCGTCGCCTCCGCGACGGACGCACCGCCGTCCGTCCACCAGCCGTGCAGCCAGCGATCGCCGGTGGCCTCCAGATGCTGCAGCACAGCCGTGTTGATGCTCGCGGCGGGCAGGTCGCAGCTGACCCAGAACTCGTTGATGTGCGGCAGGTCGCCCTCGATCCGGAGCTCGGGGAGGCGCCGCAGCCCCTCCGCGACGACGGCGGCGTGCCGCACCCAGGCGTCCATCCGGTCCAGGCGCGCGTCGAGCCCATCGAGGGCCGCGACGACGGCCGGGAACTGCTGGAAGACGTTGCCGCCGTAGCGGGTGCGCCAGCCTCGGGCCTCCTCGATCACGTCGGCCGGGGCGGCGACCAGGGCGCCCGAGATCCCGCCGACGCCCTTGTACATCGAGACGTAGACGGAGTCGGCCTCGGCGGCGATCTCGGCGGCCGACCTGCCGAAGCGCGTGCGCGACTCCCAGAGCCGGGCGCCGTCGACGTGCAGCGGAATGCCGCACTCGCGCGCCGCCTCGGCGAACGCCGCGTACTCCTCCCACGTCGGGAGCACGTAGCCGAGCTCCTGCATCGGAAGCTCCACCACGGCCGCAGCGAGCGGCCCGTCGATGGCCCGCAGTTCGTCCGCCGTAGGGTGGCGCCGTTCCGTCGTGGGGTGGACCGCCTCCAGCGCGCTCAGCTCGGCGAACGCCCCCTCCTCCTGCAGCTGGGTGTGGTGGAGCGGGTGCACGGCGACCCGCCGGCTCCCGCGGCGCGCCGCCCACACCTGCAGCGTCGCCTGCTGCGCCATAGTCCCGGTCGGGAACCAGAGCGCGGCCGGCTTGCCGAGCAGGTGGGCGATGCGCGCCTCCAGCCGCTCGACGATGCCGCCGCCGTAGAGGTCGACCGGCTCGAGCGCCGCGGCGTGGGGCGACGCCGCCAGGGTCGCCAGCCGCTCCCCCGCGGTCACCGGCCGCTCGTTGGACAGCAGGCGAGCAGCCGTGCGGGATGCGGTCCACTGGCGCTCCCGCTCGGAGGGGCGTGCGGTCGGGTCGTCGTCGGTTCCGGCCATGGCGACACGCTACTCCGGCGGAGTCTAGGCGGTCGGCCGCGCCAGCAGGTCGGCGTGGTGGATCGCCGCGACGTTCGGGTGCGCCCGCAGCCGGTAGCGGAGCACGTTCTCGCCGTAGGTCTCGAGGATCGGGCTGTTCGTCGGGTCGGACGACAGCCCGCGCGCCTCCGCCTTCAGCTCTGCGGGCAGTTCGAGCCGCGGCACCGTCGCATCCAGCGCCGGGTTGAAGAAGAACGGGATCGAGATGCGGTCGGTGCCGAGCTTCGGCGACTCGACACGGTGCAGGGTCGCCTTCAGGTAGCCGTCGGTCGCCAGTTCGAGCATCTCGCCGATGTTCACGACGAACGCTCCGGGGATGGAGGGCGCGTCGATCCAGTCGCCCTCGTGCTCCACCTGCAGGCCGCCCTTGCCCGGCTCGACCAGCAGCAGCGTGAGCACGCCGCCGTCGCGGTGCGCGCCGACGCCCTGCTGCGCCACCTCGTCGGTGGTGCCCGGGTAGCGCACGATCTTGATCAGCGTGAACGGCCGCTCGGCGAACGCGCCGTCGAACACGTCCGCCGGCGCACCGAGCGACACCGCCCACGTGCGCAGCAGCCGCAGCGCGAGCGCACTCAGCTCCTCGCGCCAGCGGGTGATCGCGGTCTCCAGCTCCGGGAGGGCGTCCGGCCACAGGTTCGGCCCCTCCAGCCGCTCGAAGTCGGGGCCGCCCTCGACGGTCGCGCGCTCCTCGCCGATGTCGATCTGCTCCCGCCAGTCGACCGCGCCGTTGGTCAGCTCCTCGCCAGTGCGGGTGTACCCGCGGAACTGCGGGCTGTGGATGTTCTCGATCGCCAGCTTCTCCGCCTCCGGCAGGTCGAAGAACCGGCGCGAGACGTCGAGCACCTCATCGATCAACTCCTGCGGGATGCCGTGCCCGACCAGGTAGAAGAACCCCACATCGTGGGTGACCTGGCGCAGCTTGTCGCGGAACGCGGCCGCGGCGGCGTCGCCCTGATCGAGTTCGGAGATGTCGAGGATTGGGAGGGAGTCGAGAGGCATGCATCCATCGTCGCAGGGGCTCGTCGGCGGTTCGCGTTGTGTTACGGACGGCGGCGGTGACCGTGATCGCGGCGGGGTGGGTTTGGCCGAAGGCCCGCGACCGGGTAGTCTGGGCGGCAGCCTCACTTCCCAGTGTTTTACTGGGATTCCGGGCCGCGCGAGTGTAGTTCAATGGTAGAACCTCAGCTTCCCAAGCTGATAGCGCGGGTTCGATTCCCGTCACTCGCTCCATTCTTCGACTCGGGCAAGCCGTCGCCGCATTCAAGCCTTCAGGAAGGCTGTGCGGGAAGGTTCTGCTCCCCCTCCGTCGTCAACCTCTGAGCGAACGCGTGCGGTTGCGGCCAAAGCCCAACGCTTTGTCGGAACTCGAGCGCATCGGCATCCTCAAAGTATTCGAGCAGATTTCCGACCTTTCGAAGGAGTACTTCGCGGACCTCGGCGGGTGTAGCGAAAAAGAACTCTTTCCTCGGGTTTGCCCTGTTCAGCGCCCGGTCGGCGAAGTGCTTGTGAAGCTCGGTCTCTAGTGACACGGCATCATCCGAGTAGTGCAGCGCGTGAATGTCGAAGCGAAACGGTACGGACGCACCGGACAGCTCGGCGATGCGCTCTCTCGGCTCCAGACGCCTAGTCAGACCGATCTTGACAACGTTCTTTCCGAACGCTCCTTCGTTGGAGATGACGTACACATAGCCTGCGCGGATGTTTGCGGCGCGGAAGTCGTTTTCTTTGATCGCTTCGTCGATTTCCGCGAGCCGGACGAGCAGCTCAGGGTCCGCACCGCCGTTGCCTTCCAACAGGGCGAGCGCGTTGAGGACGTGTGCACGTTCTTTGTCGAGTTGCGCTCGCTGGTCGGCGAGCTCTTTCGCCACTTTCGCTTCCTCGCGGAGGCGAGCGCGTTCTTCCCGCTGCGCCTCCCGCTCCTCCTGTTTCTTCATCAACCAGTCGGCGGTGAGTTCGACCTCTTCGACGCGAAGTTCGTGGAAGGCGTCGCTGATCCGCATCTCCATCAGCTTCCCGAGCTTTGCGATCGCTGTGCGGGATCTTTCCAACCGGCTCTTGGCGGTCTCGACATTGCCGGCTCGGAGAGTGCGCAGGCTGTTCTCGGCCTCAGCGTTGTATGCCCGGAGCATCAGCTTCGACAGGTCGTCGGTCATCCGACGCCCCTGCGCGAGGGAGTTGTTGAAGGTGAACAGATTCGACTTCTCGATGGCGCGGCCCTCTACGACCAGGGCAGAGATCCGTGCTTCCAAGACGCTGAGACGTTCTTTGTAAGCCGCGGCGGATTCAAGCGGGTGGTGATACCGATAGATGCCGACTGACTGAAGAACGGCGGCGTCATCCGTCACGACCGATTCGCCCGCGTCCCCAGCTGCCAGTCGCGACCGCAGCGCGGCGTTCTCTGCCTCCAACTGAGCGATCCGGACGGCGAAAGGATCTGCCGGTGTACCCGCACCGTCGTCTTCCGTCTGTTCCGCCACGGGAGCCGGTGTTGTGTCCGCGCCGACCCAGAGCTGCCAGCCCTCGGGTGCGGCCGGCCACGACGGATCGGGGGTCCACCCCGCTGGTGGCCGCCAACCGGGTGGTGGTTTTGGCCAACCAGGCGGCGGGTTGAACGTCAGCCCGTCCACGGTCACACCTGCCGGACGCCTGCGCCGCTGACAGGGCTCAGGCCGACGGGGTTCTTCGAAACAACCGCCCCCAGGTGTGCAAGCGTTGCAGCGGGAACGACCGCGGACAGGTCCAAGTCAAGGAAGGTGTCCCTGTCCACCGAAACTGCGGCGAGGGGGACGTGGATGGGTCGGCCGGTCGCGGGATTGATGGTGTCGGTTGCGACTTCCAGGGCGATGGAGCGGATGATTCCCCGGCGGTCCGCCTCGAACACTTCGTGGAGGCTGCGGAGGGCGACATTGTTGACAATGCCGGCGTAGCGGTCCTTGATGTCCTTCTGCGGTAGTTGGGCTTCCGCGATCTCGTCGGATGCTTTGACATACCGATAGTTCTTCGTCGTCGGGATTTCGTCCGGTCCAGGGACGACGACGTTCATCGTAAGCTCCGCGGTGGACGGTTCAAATGTGGCCGTGTGACTCACATTGAAACCCTCGGGGTAGACGGAATTTGCGAGAACGATGGAAACGTACTCTTGAACCGCTTCGGGAGTGCCGTAAGCGAGCCCGGTGATCAAGCCGTCGAGCTCTTCGTTTTGTACGCGGACCTCGCGTTCGCGACGTTCACATTCGGCTTGGTACAGCGCCTGCTCCTTCGCGAGTTCTGCAAGTCGGGCGTCCTCCGCGGCCGCGTGTTGCTCCGATTGGGCGGCGCGACGTGCCGGCAGCGTTTCGTTCGCGGCGTGCCACTCCCAGTAGTCCCTCGCGTACTGTTCTTCGACTGCGGCGGCGGCCGCAGCTTCCTTCTGCTTCCGCCCGAACACTGCCTTCACCGCTTCGGGTTCCTGTCGCACGGGAAGCGGCGGATCGGGAATCGGTAGGGGTTCGGGTATCGGGTTGAGCAGGTCCTGCCGGTGGAACGGCGGATGCTCGACGCGAGCACGAAGCAATTCGAGGTCGACGTAGTCATCGACCTCGAGTGTTGCGGCAAGGAGCCCGTCAATGGTTTCGTAACGGTCGGCGATGTCGTGGTTGAGCTGGTCGACCTCCGCTTGCATCGCTGCGACGTGGGCGGCTGCGGCTTCCCTTTCGAGGCGTCTACGGTCTGCTTCGCTTGCACGCTCCGCCGCAAGGCGGGCCCGTTCCGCGGCGCGCTGAGCCTGCTCTGCACGCCGGACCGCAGCGTCGTGCTGCCGCTGCGCAGTGCGTTGCCGTTGTTCGGCGAGACGAGCCTGATGCTGCAATTCAGCGAAGAACCCCCGACGACGTGCCACCTGTACCTCCCGAACCGTGGTGAACCTTGTCAGTTTATGAGAACGACCGTTCGAGCAGATATCGCCATACGTCGGCCGGAACTAGGGTTCAGGCGCCGCTGTCCTCGATCACCCGACGGATCGCGGCGACAGCGAGGTGAAGCATCCCGCCGAGGATACCGATTGCGCCGAACGAGCCTGCCCAACCGATCGTGCCGGTGCCGCCGAGCGGATCGCTGGAGAAGGCGGCGAACCCGACGAAGAACAGAATCATCGAAACGCAGAGCGCCAGCGTGTAGACGGTGACCAGCGCAGCGAGAGGACCATTCGCGGATCGCCTGTCTCTGGGCGATGGCCGAGGCTCGAACCCTCTGCCGAATGGTTTCCGGTTGCTGTACGCCTCCGCGAGCGCCGGAGGCAGTTCCTCGTCGGACATGAGCGCTCCTCACAGTTCACTCGGACGCTATCGCGGTCGAGGTTCGGTGCTCAGCCCCTCTTTCGGGGGAGAAGGCCACAGATTTCCAGATCAGCACTGCTCGCCGATGTCGCTCCCGTTCACGTATCTCCATTCATTGAGTAACCCCCGTCGGCCGCGCGCTGACGATGGCGCGGCGCTCGTCGGGCCAGCCGATCCATCCGCGAACGTCCATCTCGTACGCGGTTCCGACGTGCAGCGAGCGTCCGAGCGCTTCTGCTTCCTGCTCGTCCAGGCCGCCTCCACCGCCGGTGACCTGCAGCTGTCCGCAGGTTGTGGTGTCGATGTCGTAGACGGTGCCGAGGTACCCGGACCTGCCATAGGTGTCGTGGTGGCTGTCGTCAGCAATGACGCAGACCATTTCGGCGCGGGTCTGCCACCAGATGTTGGATGCGACCGCATCGACCGCGAGCCCGACGAACGTCAGACCGACGGCGGTGAGGGCGAAGATCATCGTGATGAAGCTCGTCCGCCGCACCCACGGCTTGGCATTCGCTCCGTACCGGGCCGGCAGCGACTTCGCGAACTGCTCCGGTGTCCGCTTGTCCAGCGGCACCATCTCGAAGCCGGCCTGCAGCCGGTCCGCGAGCGACCTCCGCGCCATCGTGCCCTCCCCAGCTGATCGTAAGCGGCGGAGCGCCCCAACGACGTCGCACCGCGACGAGGTTAGACAACGCCCCGCCCTTCACTCCCCCCGCTCCAACAGCACCTTCACCTTCCGCTGGTGCCAGACGATCGGGGCGGGGAGTTCGTCGCTCATCATGGCGAGCACGCGGAGGACGATGATGTCGTGGTCGCCGGCGGGGTAGCTGTGCTCGACGACGCACTCCAGCCAGGTGGGCGAGCCCTCCAGGAAGACCGCGCCGGACGGGAGTTCGGCCTTGCGAACTCCGCGGAGGCGGTTCTGCTTGTCTCGGGAGGCGAGCTGGCTGGTCTTGCCGGCGTGGTCCTCTCCGAGGATGGAGACGCCGATCGTGGGCGCGACGGCGAGGGTGGGCCAGGTGGTCGAGCTGCGCTGGGCGGCGAAGGAGACCATGGGCGGGTCGTAGGAGACGCCGACCGAGAAGGAGGAGGCGATCATCACCACCGGCTCGCCGCCGATGGTGGCGGCGAGGGCGGCGACGCCGGACGGGAAGCCGGCGAAGGCGGCCCGCATCTCCTCCGGGTCCGAGGTGAAGTCGTACGTCATCGTCATCGTGACCGGTCCTCCCGCAGCGAAGCCCGCAGTGACGCGTGGATGGCGGGGGCCCACGCGTCCACCCACTTGTCGAGCGCCCCCTCCTCGGCGTACTTCGAGTCGAGCTGGTAGAGGCCCTGGGCCGGGCAGACCGCGCCGAGCTCGACCAGCACGGGCTTCAGCGTGAGCTCGGGGGCGAGCGCGTGCGCGGGGCCGCCGCCCAGCATCAGGGGGACGCCGACCTGGCCGGCGAGGCCGGTGGCGGTCGGGAACTGGTCGAGGAAGAGCTTGAGCAGACCGGTGTAGGTGCCCTTGTAGGTGGGGGATGCGGCGATCACGAGGTCCGCATCCTGCACGGCGGCGACGGCCGAGGCGACGACGGGGTCGCCGAAGCGGAGGAGGCCGGCGCCCAGCTCGGACACCTCGATGGTCGTCGCGGTCACCCCGAGGGCGGCGGCGAGGCGCTCGGCGGCGTCCCGGGTGCGCGACTGCGGCTTGGGGTTGCCCACGATGACGGCGGCGGTGAACATCAGGAGACCTTCCTTTCGTGTGGATGCCGGGCCCCGGCGAGCAGGGAGCGGGCCTCCCGCTCGTCCTGGCGCATGGCCTCGACCAGTTCGCCCGGGCTCGCGAAAGCCCGCTGCGTGCGCAGCAGCCGGTCCGCGGTCACCTCGGCGCGGAACCCGTACAGGTCGCCGGAGAAGTCGAGCACGTGCACCTCGACGGTGTGCGCGCGGCCGGGGAAGGTGTCGTTCGTCCCGACCGAGATCAACGCGGGCAGCGGCTCGCTCCACGACTCGGCGCGGAAGCCGCCGACGTAGACGCCGTCCGCGGGCGTGCTCGAGGGCTCCTCCAGGTCGAGGTTCGCGGTCGGGAAGCCGAGGGCGAGGCCCGCGCCGGCGCCTCCGACGACCGTGCCGACGAGGACGCCTCGGCCGCCGTCGGCGTCCACGGGGGTGACGCGGAGGAGCGCGGCGGCCACGATGCTCAGCACCCCGACGAGCGCGAGCACGGCCAGCGCGACGGCGTTGCCGGTCCACGCGAGCACGACCGCGGTCGCGGCGCTGCCGAGCACTGCGCCGAGCTGCTTCACCGAGTTGAAGGCGCCGGAGGCGGCGCCGATCGACGACCGCTCGACCGAGCTGACCGTGGCGATGGAGAACGGCGACCAGAGGAACGAGTTCGCGATCCCGAACAGGGCGAACACCGCGGCGATGGCCCAGAGCGGTGCACCGACCCAGACCAGGGCGGCCGTCCCGCCGATCGAGAGCACGAGCGCGACGCCGCCGATCACCGCGACGACCCGCAGCCCGACGGTGTTGTTCAGCCGGGCCGAGACGGGCGCCGCGAACAGGCAGACGAGGCCCATCGGCACCAGCACGATCGAGGCGGTGACGACATCCAGACCGCGATCCTCTTGCAGCGCCAGCATCAACGGGATGGGCGCGGAGCCCACACAGAACGCGGCCGCCGCCGCACCCCACGACGACGTGACGAAGCCGTGGCTGCGGAACAGCGACACCGGCAGCAGCGCACGGTCGCCCGACCGGCGCTGCAGCCACACGACGCTCACCACGAGCACAGTGCCGAGCACGACCAGCAGCCAGCGCGGGATGCCGGCGACCGAGGCCGAGGCCTCATCCGTTCCCTGGATGCCGACCACGAGGGCCGCGACCCCGACGGCGTTGCCCGCCATCGCCCAGAGCGGGATGCGCGCGGGCTGACGCTCCGACACCGGCACCCACACCAGCACGGCGGCCGCCGTGATCAGCCCGATGGGCAGATTCACCCAGAAGATCGACGGCCAGCCGGCGGCCCCGACGAGCAGGCCACCGAGGATGGGGCCGGCGACCGTGGCGGCGCCGCCGACGGCACCCCAGATCCCGAGCGCGACCGCGAGCCGCGGCGGGGCGAACAGCGTCCGGATGATGGTGAGGCACTGCGGGCTCATCAGCGCGGCCCCGACACCCTGCGCGACGCGCCAGCCGATCAGGGAGCCGACGTCCTGCGACAGCGCGCAGAGCACGGACCCGGTGGTGAACGCGGCCAGCCCGACCAGGTAGATGCGCCGCCGGCCGAACCGGTCGCCCAGCCTCCCGGCGATCAGCAGGGGCACCGCGTAGGCGATCAGGTAGCCGCTGTTGACCCAGATGGCGAGGGTCGCCGTCGTGCCCAGACCGGCGATCAGGGCGGGAAGGGCGACTGAGGTGATGGTGCTGTCCAGCAGCAGCATGAAGAAGCCGAGGCAGAGGCTGGCGAGAGCCAGCCAGTCCCGCGTCGATCGCCGCACAGCGCCACCCACCTCAGACCGCCAGGTTCTCGCGGAGCGTCGAGCCGGGGTACCGCGGCGCGAGGGCACCGCGGCGACGCAGCTCCGGCACGAGCAGCTCGCTCAGGTCGGCGAGACCGGACGGCATCGAGAGGGGACTCGACAGCATGTAGCCGCCGCGCGAACCGGTCTGGGCGAAGTTCTCCTCCAGGGCGTCGGCCACGGTCGCGGCGTCGCCGACGACGGTGTGGTCGAGACCGCTTGCGGCCTCGAAGCCGTGCTCGAAGAACTCGGTCCGGCCGATCGTGTAGTCCTCGCCGAACTCCGCGACGAGCGCGCCGACGAAACCGCCGGGGCTCGCCTGGGCCGCGACGATCTCATCCCGCAGCTCGCCCAGCCGGAACGACTCGGGCAGCGTCGAGAAGTCGTACCCGGAGTTGTGCGAGAGCATCGTGCCGATGGCCTCCTCCGTCCAGAACTCGAGCACGGCATCCCGCCGCGCCGCCGCCTCCGCCGCGGTGCGGCCGACGATCGCCTGGGTCGCCCACAGGATGCCGACGTGCTCGGGGTCGCGCCCCTCGGCGGTGAGCGCTTCGTCGAGCATGCGGCGGTGACGCTGCTGACCGGGGAGGCTGCCCCCGAAGCCGAAGACGAGGTCGGCGAACGCCGCCGACCCGGCGATGCCGCGCGGCGAGTTCCCGGCCTGCACGATCACCGGATGCACCTGCGGGCTCGGCACCGAGGCGAGCGGACCCTTGACGGTGAAGAACCGGCCGTCGTGGTCGATGGGGTGCACCTTCGACGGGTCGGCGAACCGGCCGGTCACCGGGTCGCGCAGGATCGCGTCCGGCGCCACCGAGTCCCACAGCGCGCGGCAGACGTGGATGAACTCCTCCATCCGCTCGTAGCGCAGGTCGTGGTCGATCAGCTGCGCGTAGCCGTAGTTCGCCGCATCCGCGCCGCGGCTGGAGGCCACGACGTTGAAGGCGATCCGGCCTCCGGTGACGTGGTCGAGCGAGTTGAGCAGGCGGGCGACGTAGAAGGGGTGCATGAAGGTCGACGAGTAGGTCAGCCCGAAACCGATGCTCTCCGTCACCGTCGACATGGCGGCGATGACCGGCGACATGTCCTGCCGCGGCCACTGGATGCCCCACTCGACGGCCGGGTCGATGCTGCCCCGCCAGGTGCTCGGGATGCCGGAGCCGTCGCCGAAGAACAGCATGTCGACGCCGGCGCGCTCCGCGGTCTTCGCGACCTCCAGGTACATGCGCACGTCGGGGAACTGCTGCCCGACCCACGACCCGGGCTGGGCCCAGCGGCCCTCGGTGTGCGTGAAGGAGAGGTCGTAGGCGATGTGCATGCCGCTCAAACGTTCACCTGCTTCCAGAGGGAGACGACCTCGTCGGTGTCCGAGAGGACCGCCACGTTGAGCTCCAGCTGCACGAGCGCGGCCTCGTTGACGGCGAGGTCGTACGCGGCCGTCGCATCCGTCGGCACCACGACAGGCCAGTCGAGCTGCATGGCGTCCTGCGCGGTCGCGTCGACGCAGCACTCGCTGGTGAGGCCCACGATGGTGAGCCAGTCGTAGCCGGCGGCGCGCATCCGCTGGTCGAGGTCGGTGCCGAGGAAGCCGCTGTAGCCGCGCTTGACGACCCGCAGCTCGCCCTCGGCGGGCTGCATCCGGTACCACTCGGCGCCGGGAGAGCCGACGATGCATGGCTCGGTCTCGCCCATGGGGGCGTCGTAGTCGCCCTCGCGCAGCCAGTTGCTCGACCGCCAGGGGCGGGCCGGGTCGCTGCCGAGCTCCACCCAGACCACCGGGACGCCCAGCTCGCGGGCGGAGTCCACCAGGGCGCCGATGCGGGTCACGGTGGCGTCGAGTTCGGCGACGACCTCGTCGGTCAGGCCGTAGGCGCCGAGCGCGTCCGGATCGCCGAAGTCGCGCTGCACGTCCACCACGACCAGGGCCGGGGCGCGCCCGGGCCGGGTCAGCTGCGCGAGCTGCGCCTCGCGGAGGTCGCTCATCGGTCACCGCCCGCGTCGTGCGCGCGCAGGGCAGGGAGGACGGTCTCCCCGAACAGGACCATGTCCTGGTCGTACTCGGGGAAGATCAGCATCAGTCCGTCGAGGTCCGCCTCGCCGACGATGTACTGGATGTGCTCGGTCACGGTCTGCGCAGAGCCGGCCACGTAGGCGGTCTGGAACGCCGCCTCGCCGACCGCGCCGGAGGCCCAGGCGCGGGCCTGGTCCTCCGGCACGCCCCACGATGCCCGCATGTTCGCCAGCGCCTCCCGGTCGACACCGGCGCCCCACTCCTTCACCTTCGCCTCGGCGAGCGCGTCGGTCTCGTCCTGGACGACGGTGAGCATGGAGTACGTCTTGCAGGTGCGGCCGTTCGCCGCGGCCCTGGCGTGGACGTCGGCGGAGAGCTCCTTCATCTCCTCCAGGCTGTCGCCGGCGAGGAAGGCCCCGTCGGCGAACCGTGCCTGGAAGGCGCGCGCGGCCTCCGACTTGCCCGCGCTGATGATGGTCGGCGTCGCCGACGGGTGCGGCCGCGACTCGCAGTCGACCAGGTCGAAGTACGGCGTGTGCATGGTGACGGAGTCCTCCGACCAGAGCCGGGTGACCGCCTCCGTCCACAGCTCCGTCATCGTGTACCGGTCGGCGTGGCTGAGCGCGGGGTCCCAGATACCGAACTGCTCGAACTCCCCGGCGTAGGCGCCATTGACGATGTTCATGCCCGCCCGGCCGCCGGAGACGTCCTGCAGCGTGGCGTACATCTTCGCCGCGATCGCCGGGTTGTGCACGTTGGCGTGCATGGTGGCCCAGATCTTCACCCGCTCGGTGGCCTCGGCCAGCGCCGACATCATGGTCATCGACTCCAGCGACCGGCCCCAGTGATCGGTCGTGCCGCCGAAGCCGCGCCACTTCGCCATCGACATGATGAAGTCGAGCCCGATCTCCTCGGCGTGGAGGGCCGCGCGCTTGTTCCAGGCGTACGTGGCTTCGGGATGCGGTGCGGTGGTGGAGAGCATCCAGCCGCCGTTTCCGATCGGGAGGAAGATCCCATAGTCTTTCGCGGGCATTGGGGGCCTTTCGCTGCGTTCGGTGGTGGGGCTTACGGGGCGGGCCAGATGAGCGTGTCGCCCTTGTAGATGGCCTTGATGTACGAGTCGTCGAACCACTTCTTCGCCTCGTCACCCGTCACGCTGTCCGGGACGATCTGGAACTGGTGCAGCATGTCGACGAGCTTGGTGATGTTGGACTCGTCCATCCCGCCGAGCGGCTGGCCGGGGGTGGGGTTGTCGGCGACGACCTTGGTCTCGGTCTTCCAGATGGTCGCGTTGAGCTTCTTGTCGTACGTGGCGCCGCCGGAGAGGTCGGCCGCGAAGCCGACGCACTTCTCGGTGTTCGCGTCGCTCGAGCTGCAGTAGTCGTAGGCGTGCAGGGCGGCGCGGAGGATGTCCTGAACCGCCGTCGGGTGAGCCTTGGCGAAGGCCGGGTTGACCGCCATCGCGCCGAGCGAGCTGGGGATGCCATACTTGACCGGCTGCCAGACCGTGACCTTGTCGCCGGCCGCCTTCAGCTGGTTGGGCTCGTTGGAGATGAAGCCGGTGAGGGCGGCGAGGCCGTCCTGCTTGCGCGGCAGCACCGAGGGGTCGTAGCCCTCCTTGACCAGCGTGAGCGACTTCCAGTCGACGCCGGCCTTGACCATCATCGCCTCGACCGAGGCCGGGACGTAGCCCTTGTGGCCGACGACCTTGCCATCCAGCTGCTTGAGATCGGTGATGTCGGGATTGGTCATCAGGATGTCGAGGCCCGCGTTCGAGTACGACGAGATGCCCTCGATGTCGATGCCGTTGGCCCGCGCCTGGATGAGGTCCTGCTGGGCGATGGCGGAGACCGACGCCTGCCCGCTGGCGAGCAGCTTCGTGTTCTGCGCGGTGTCGCCGGTTCCCGGCTTCAGCTGCACGTTCAGGCACAGGTCGTCGAAGTAGCCGAGCTTGCTGGCGGCGACGTACTCCAGGATCGAGGCGGACGACTGGAACTGGTAGCCGGAGAGGTACGTGATCGTGCCGGCCTTCTTGTTCTCGGCGCAGCGCTCGGCCGAGATGGCCTTGCCGGACGACGCGGAGTCCGCGGGGGAGCCGGAACTGCACGCGGCGACACCGAGCGTCAGGACGACGGCGGTGAGGGACGCGAGACCGGCCTTGATGAGACGGTGCTGCATGGGTCACTCCTTCTTCGGGGATGGGGTGGTGCAGGGGTGCACGATGGCAGGGGCGGGCCTGGTCGCCGGTCGGCGACAGGTATGGGGAGGCGTGTGGAGGGGCGTAATGCCCCGGCTCAGTCGGTCGAGCTCTCGTGCCAGTGCAGGACGCGGCGCTCGATCAGGGTGATGAGGGCGAGCAGGAGGACGCCCATCACCGCGAGGACGAAGATCGCGGCGTAGACCACGGCGAGCTGGTTCATCGACGACGCGACGCTGATGGCGGTGCCGAGGCCGCCCGTCGACCCGGAGGCGGAGAGCTCGGCGACGACGGCGCCGATGATCGAGAGCGGGAAGACGATCCGCAGGGCCGCGAAGATGTACGGCAGGGCGTTGGGGATGCGGAGGTGGACGAGCATCTCGAGCCGGGAGGCATCCATCGTCTTGTACACCTGCATCACCTGCTGCGGTACCGACCGGAGGCCCACCGCGGTGTTGATGAGGATGGGGAAGAAGCAGATCAGCGCGGTGATGATGAGCTTGGGCAGCGGACCGAAGCCGAACGCGACGACGAGGGCGGGCGCGATCGCCACCAGCGGCGTGACGTTGAGCACGACCGCGATCGGCATGATCGCCCGACGCGCCACCGGCAGCTCGCTGATCAGCACGGCGACCACGAACGCGGCGACGAAGCCGATCGCGAGGCCCGCCGTCGCCTCGCCCAGCGTGATGAGGGCGTTGCCGAGGTAGTAGCCGATGTTGCCGCCCAGCGAGTCCCCGATCGCCTGCAGCGGCGGGAGGAGGTACGGCATGGATGCCGCGCCCCACTGCCACAGCCCGGCGAGGAGGGCGAGCATGACGACCAGCGGCAGCCACACCGTGGGCCGGATCCACGCCAGCCGTGACTTGGGGTGCTTGAGGCTGAACCTCGAGGGCTCGGCGGGGACGCCATCCTGAAGCGAGGGGGACACGGCGGCCCGTTCCGTTGCGACGCTCATCTCGTGACCTCCTACGCCGCGTCCGTCGATCGCCATGCGGAGTGCAGGCGATCCCTGATCAGGTCTTCGTATTCGTGGAAGCGGCGCTCCTCGAACAGCTTCTGGTTGCGCGGCCGCGGCAGGTCGATGTCGATCACGTCGACGATGCGCCCCGGGCGCGGCGCCATCACGACGACGGTGTCGGACATCCGGACCGCCTCGGAGACCGAGTGTGTGACGAACAGGACCGTGGTCTTCAGCTCGTCCCACAGGTCGAGCAGCTGGTCCTGCAGGCTCTCGCGGGTGAACTCGTCGAGGGCGGAGAACGGCTCGTCCATGAGGAGGACATCCGGCTGGAGGCCGAAGGCCCGCACGATCGCCGCGCGCTGCTGCATGCCGCCGGAGAGCTGGGCGGGGAGCTTGTGGGCGGCGTCCGCCAGCCCGGCGCGGTCGAGCAGCTCGAGCATGTCCGGGGACTGGTTGCCGCCGCCGCGCTCGGCCAGGTCGCCGATGCGCTGGCGCCGCTTGGCGGCCCCCGGGTTGATCTTCTGGGGCAGCGTCACGTTCTGCAGCACGGTCAGCCACGGCAGCAGCGCCGGGGTCTGCGGCACGAGCCCGATCAGCTTCGCCGCACCCGCCTCACTAGGCGTCACATCGTGGACGCGGACCTCGCCGCGACCGGCCGACTCGAGCCCGGCGACGATGCGCAGCAGCGTCGACTTGCCGCATCCGCTCGGGCCGATCAGGCTGACGAACCGGCCGGGCTCGACGACCAGGTCGACGTCGTTCAACGCGATCATCGCCGATGGGCCGTACCCGTAGACCTTACCGACCGAAGTCAGCCGAACCGCTGGCGTCACCATCCACACCCTCCATGCCGTGCACGGACCACAGGCCCGTTCCCAGATGGCGGAGAGCGTGCGTAGCGAGTTCGATGTCTGCCACGCGGAGTCCGCTTGATATGACGAAACGCTATCCAGGCAATGTTTCGGCGACCGCGCCCGAATATTGCCTGCGTGTTAACTCTGCTCGCGAAGCGGGACGACGTCCGCGCCGTCGAACAGGTACACCTCGACGCCGAGGTCGGCGGCCGCGACGGCCACCCAGCCGTTGAGCGCACGGGCCGTGACCGCGCTCACCACGACGGCGGCGCGCTCGACCGCCGGGGCCGCGGCGCGCAGCCAGAGGAGCTTGAACATGTCGGCCATCACCTTGTTGCGGTAGGACGGCTTGTAGGACCCCTGGTTCGCGACCAGCTGCACGACGATCGTGCCGGCCGCATCCATGCCCTCGACCTCGACCCGGACGCCCTCGGCGAGCAGCAGCTGGCGCGGACGCAGCGGAGTGCCGAGCCGCTCGCTCAGCGCGGACAGCATCAGCCGCTCCACCGACCCCTCGGCGAAGCGGTTCCACTCCCCCGCGCCGGACCCGTCCGTCCCTGCCATGCCGCCAGGATAGGCGCGGAGGGTTTCGGTCAGGTTTCCGAGGCAGCCCGAGTAAGTCAGGTCTAGCGGCGCCCTGGCCGGACGATGGCGAGCAGGTCGGGCGCGTCCGCGGAAAGCAGTATCCCAGGCACAGTCGCCGCATCATCGATCACGACCATCCGGACCGCGTCGTGCGACCCCAAGGCTCTCAACCAGTCGTCGAGCTGTTCAGCCAGCGCGGACCCGTCCTCCACACGGTTGCGGCGGCGCTCGTAGATAGGTATCAGTTCGGACGCGGGCAGCATCGACATCCTGTACAGCGGGGCGTTCGCGCCGCGAAGATCTTCCTCCACCTCGCTCGCGAGTGGAGCGGAAGAGCCGTGCAAGATCGCCAGCAGATCTTCTCTCGCGATCGCTTCAGCAGCGCTCATCGAGTCGCGACCCGCAATTGCCCGGTGAGCGTCCAGTAGACATCGGTATCGACCACCCCGAGGTTCTCGACGCCATCGATGCCTCCGAGGAACAACGGCACGTCGTAGCCCACGCACTGGTCGAAAGCGAGGGGAAGGTGATCCGGGTTGAGCTCCGACCATTCCTCGAAGAACTGATCCAGCAGCGCTGCGTCACTGCTTTCGACGAGTTCGTCGTCGATCAGCTCGCTGAAGGTCGTCGGAATCTCCAGGGCCATGCCGGTGCCGGGCTCCATCAGGAGCACAAGGGGTTCACCCGAACGCAGTCGTTCCTCATCCAAGACGAACTGACGGCCGAGCCAGTCGAACGCGAACGGCCTGAGTCGACCGCCGTACTCCGGAAACGCCTCGCCGACCACGCTCGCAGCCACCGGCCCGCTGTCTGCGTCGTGCACGCGAAGTAGTCCCCGCTCGAACGTCGTGCCGGAGAAGAGGTGAGCGAAGGATCGATAGCCGCTCGCGAGTTCGAGGCGAGGATCGAGCCACGGCCGGCCCCCGGTCCGGGCGGTCGCCGTGGACCCGAAACGATCGACGAATCTCTCGAACATGCTCAAGTCCTACCAGACACTCGGTGGGCGCTCACCGACCGTTCCTTTCGGGGAAGAACCGTCCGAGATCGTAGTTCTCCACCCGCTCGGCCAGCATTCTCGGCGAGTTGCCCGCCGAGTTGACGTGATCGGGATCCGCGCCACGCCGCAGGAGCGCTTCGATGATGGTCCCGTCACCCCGCGAACGGATGGTCGCGCCCCACAGCGGGGTATTGCCCCACGCATTCTCGACCTCAAGATCCGCACCCGCGTCGAGCAGCGCGGTGACCGCATCCAGGTCCCCCAAGGAGGCGGCCAGGAAGAGAGCCGTGTTGCCGCTACTGTCCTGCTCGTCGATATCCGCGCCCGCCCGGAGCACCTCGGCGATCCTCTCGGGGCCGCCGTGGGCGGCTACGGCGTCGTGCAGGGCGGTCGTCCGCGGGAGTTTGGCGCTTTTCGTCATTCGGCGGCTCCGATCCGGCGCGTCACAGAAGTGACCCTCGATAAGGATCACGCATGTCGAGGTCGGACTCCTCGAGGATCGCTTCGAATGCGTCGATTCCGGAACGGAGCACGAAGTCCGCCTCCGCTTGCGTGATCGGCATCAACCAGGGGAACAGGACCCGGCCGGCCGGCCCGTCGAGAATGAAGAAGTCCGAGTCCTGGTACACCGGCGCGACTGACATCAGAGCGTTCATGTCCGAATCGGGGAACACCCGACCGCGCCGCCTCAGGACTTGGGAGCGCCCCGGAGCCCGATGAGACCCGACCACGTCCAGGGCGACATCGCAGATCCGCGATTCGGCGAGTTCGGACAGCGCGGCGGGGACGAGCATCATCAGTTCGATCCGTGTGCTCCTCTCGGTTGCCATCGCAAGGACGTGCGAGCTGAGACCTCGCGTCACGACCGGCGAGAAGCCGCCCTCGTCCGGCTCGAAGGTGAGCAGGTCGAACTCGACCTCGACGCCTTCCGGCACACCGGAGAACGTGCGAACACCCTCCAGGCACCCCAAGTGCGCTCTGAGGTGGCGGTCGAGCTCCTTCACGAACGGAGTCCTCCTCTGTCGGGTCCTCCGCGCCCGGCTCCCCAGGCGGCCTCCGCCCGATCCAACAGCTCTGCCGATTCCGAATGCCGTAGCCGTCGGGCCAAGTCGGCCGCACGCATTCCCGCGAAAGGACCCTTGGACGCAGGCAGAGCAGGACGCGGATCGGCGCCGGCCTCCAGAAGCAGCTCGACGGTCTCCGCGTCGCCCGATTCGGCAGCGTCCATAAAGACTGTCGCCACGTGCAGGCTCATGGACTACCGACCTCCTCCTGCGTTGTGGAGCGTTCGCGGAGCGTGACGTCTGGTGTCTCCCCCGATGATGCCCGCGCCGACTATAGGGCCCGGCCGCTTCTGTCAGGAAGTCCTGGGTGGTGAAGAAGTTCTCAGGGAGTGCGCGGACGCCAGGGCCGGCGTCGGGTCGGCTACGCCGAGTCCCCGATGGGGTACCTGCTCTCGGAGCCGGCTCGGTCCGGCTGGGCCAGCCCCGCCAGCATCCGGAGCTTCTCGTCGCTCTCGCTGCCGGCGTCGGGGTAGTAGACGACGAGGATGACGCCGCCGACGGGGAGCTTGTCGCGGTGGAGGCGCAGCTCGCCGACCACGGGGTGGTCGATCAGGGCGGTTCCGCCCTCCAGGTTGTGCACGTCGTGGCGGGCCCAGAGGGCGCGGAAGCGCTCGCTCGAGATGGCGAGCTCGCCGACCAGTTCGACGAAGCGAGCGTCGTCGACGTCGTCGGCGATGTTCGCGCGGAGGGCGGCGACCATGCCCGCGGTGGCGGCGGACCAGTCGCGCTGGAAGGCCTGCTCCTCGGGGTCGAGCAGCAGCGAGCGGAGGCGGTTGTGGCCGGGGCGCAGGCGCGGGGAGAGGGCGACGGCCAGGTCGTTGGAGGCGAGCACATCGAACGACCGGCCCTCCACGAACGCCGGGACGCCGATGCTCGCCAGCAGGTGGTGCAGGCGCTCGGGCACCCGCTCCTCCACCCGGCGGCGGCGGGCCGTGCGCGGGCGGTCGGCGCCGAGTCCGACGAGGTAGGCGCTCTCGACGTCGTCGAGCTGCAGCACGCGCGCCAGCGACTCGAGCACCTGCACCGACGGGTGGGCGTCGCGGCCGCGTTCGAGCCGCAGGTAGTAGTCGGCGCTGATGCCGGCGAGCATCGCGACCTCCTCGCGGCGGAGTCCGGGGACGCGCCGGTTGTCGCCGACCGGGAGGCCCACCTGCGCCGGGGTGACGAGGTCGCGGCGGGCGCGCAGGTACGCGCCGAGCCTGTTTGTGCGGTCGTCGTCCGTCATGGACTCACGCTAACGCGCGCCGGGGCGGGATGGGGGTGCCCTGCCAGGACCCCGGATCGCCGGGGCTCTGCCGCGGGTGCGCGGCGCGAGGAATGCTCGATCCCGCGCCCGGCGACCGTCCGGGCGCAGAGAGAAAGGCACATTCGCATGGACATCAGCACTCGCACCGTCTTCATCGCGGGCGGAACCTCCGGCATCGGGCGTGAGCTGGCGCGCCGGTTCGCCGCGGCGGGCAGCACGGTCGTGGTCGGCGGGCGCGACAGCGACGCCCTGGCGGCGGCCGCGGAGCAGGGATTCGGCGCGGTCCGCATCGACGTGACCGACGCCGCGTCGGTCGCGGAGGCGCGCGACGCGGTGCTCGCCGCGCATCCCGGGCTGGACACGGTCATCGTCATGTCCGGCGTCATGCTCATGGAGGACCTCCGGGATCCGGAGCACTACGCCGCGGCCGAGACCACCGTCGAGACCAACCTGCTGGGCACCATCCGCGTGATCGATGCGTTCACCCCGCACCTGATCGCCCACGGCAGCGGGACGATCGTGACGGTCACCTCCGGGATCGCGTACCTGCCGTTCCCGCCGATGGCGACGTACGCGGCGTCGAAGGCCGGCGTGCACGCCTACTCCGAGGCGCTGCGCGTGCAGCTGGCGTCGAGCGGGATCGACGTGGTCGAGCTGGTGCCGCCGGCGGTCGCGTCGAGCGGCCAGGAGCGGGTCAACCCGCACGCGCTCGACCTCGGCGACTTCGCCACCGAGGTGATGGACCTGCTCGGCCAGGAGCCGACGCCCAAGCAGATCCTCGTCCAGGGCGTCCAGATGCACCGCTGGGCGGAGAAGAACGGCACGTACGACGAACTCGTCGCGCAGCGGGCGCAGTTCGTCTTCGACCAGCAGGCGAAGGGCTGAGCCTCAGCGGGCGGGCGCCGTCGGCACGGACCCGGCCGGTGCCCCGCCGAGGGGCGCGCCGACCGGCGCCTCGACGGGCCGGGTGGGCTGGGCGAGCAGCACGATGAGGACGATGAGCCCTGCGATCGGGAGCAGCAGCCAGAAGACGTGACCCCAGCCATACCCGGCGTCGCGCAGCCGCCGGACGGTCACCGCGAGCAGCGGCAGCGCGGCCGCGGCGCCGAACGCCGCCGCCAGGCTGCTGCCGAAGTACACGACGCCGTTCGGAGTGGCGATGTTGAGGGCGGCCAGCGCCGCGGCGGCCAGATACACGAACAGGGCGAACCACCAGAACTCCGGCCGTCTAGCCGCGCCGGTGAACTCCGCGTACTTGCGGAAGTCCGCCTGGATGGCCTCGAAGAACGTCATGGCGTCCACGTCCCCTTACGTCTCGTCGGAGTGGGCGAGCTGCTCCGGCTCCCCGGTGGCGGCGAGGATCGCCTCCTCCACCCGGTGCTCGCTGCGGTGGGGCCGGTCGACCGCGAACAGGTAGATCGCATCCAGGACCCCGAGGGTGTTGGAGAGCAGCAGGGTCACGAACCACGGCTTGCTCCCGTTGCGCGCGGCGCGCCAGAGGGACGCGCCCTTCCAGGCGAGGCTCCACACGACGACAGCCCCGATCACGACCTTGCCGCCCGGCGGAAGCTCCGGGAACGACATCGCGCCCATGCTCTGCGTCTTCGCTTTCATACGTCAAGCCAAGCGCCCGCAGGGGCCGGTGCGAAGGGCCGAAAGTCCTAACGGACGTGCGGTTTTCCGCGGGAGGCTCGACACACGAGCCGAGGTGAGGAGCACGCATGCTGATGGAGCTGACCCGCGACGAGATCGACGACGTGCTGGCAGACCAGATCGTCGGCCGGCTGGGGCTGGTCGACGGCTCGACCCCCTACGTCGTGCCCATCTCGTACGCGTACCGCGACGGCGACATCTACGCCCACAGCGCGCAGGGCCGCAAGCTGGACGCGCTGCGGTCGCACCCGGAAGTGTGCTTCGAGGTGGACGACGTCTCCAGCGTCGACGACTGGCGCAGCGTGATCGCCTGGGGGTTCTTCGAGCAGCTGGTCGGCGCCGACGCGCGGGAGGGCCTCGACATCCTGCTCGACCGCTTCCGCCCGGTGTTCGCGGAGGCCGGCGCCGAGCACCCGGGCGCGGAGATCGGGATGATGCGCACGCTCGACATCCCACGCTCCGCGTCGGCCGGGCCCGACCTCGGGCGGCCGGGTTCGTCCGCGGCGGTCTACCGCATCCGGCTGGAGACCGTGACCGGTCGGGCGGAGCGCCCGCGATGAGCGACGGGAGGACCGTCGTCGGCTTCGACGGCACGGCGTCCGCCTGGCGGGCGCTGGACTGGGCCGCCCTGCGCGTCGGTGCGCGCGGTGGCACCCTCGACGTCGTGATGGCCCTCGACACGCGGCTCGGCGCCGCCGTCTTCGGGCCGCACACAGATCTCTCGGTCACGGTGGAGGCCGAGCTCCGGCAGGCGCGCGCCCACGTCGCGTCGCTCGTGCCGGGGGTCTCCGCCGAGTTCCGCTGGGTGGACGGGCCGCCGGCCGGCGCTCTGCTGCGCGCGGCCGAGGGCGCGTCGCTGCTCGCCGTCGGCACGGACCGGCGGATCGACGGGTCGGGCGCCCGCATCGGCTCCCTCCCCCTCCGGGTCGCGGCGAAGGCGGAGTGCACGGTCGCGATCATCCCGGACACCCCTCCGCCGAAGCGGAACGTCGTGGTGGTCGGCATCGACCGGTCGAGCTTCGCCCGGTCGGCGCTGGCGCTCGCGGTCACCGAGGCGAGCTGGCTGGGCGCAGACATCGAGGCGGTGCACACGTGGGATGTTCCGCAAGTCTTCCAGCGCGCCCTCGACGAGGGGCAGACGCTGGACAAGGACTTCCTGGCGCGGGAGCAGACGGTGGTCGCCGACGCGATCGCCGACGTGCCGATCGCGCGCGAGGCGCCGATCACCCCGCTCGTCGTGCGGAGGAACCCCGCGACGGCCCTGATCGAGCGCGGAAGGGGCGCCGCGCTCGTCGTCGTCGGCACCCGAGGCCGCGGACGGCTCGCGGCGACGATGCTCGGCTCGGTCAGCCACGATCTGTTGCTCGACCTGCCGTGTCCGGTGCTGGTGACGCCGAAGGAGTACGCGTTCGTCGTCCCCGAGACCGTCGCGGACAGCTGAGGGGGCGGTCATGCAGCCATCGAGGACGGTCTCGCCTCCCATCGTCTGCGGCGTCGACGGCTCGGAGGAGTCGCGCAGGGCCCTGCACGAGGCGGCACGGCTGGCCGAGGCGCTCGGCACCCGGCTGGAGGTCGTGATGGCCTGGCAGCACTCCACGTCGATGTACGACGCGTACTACCCGGAGCCGGGACGTGGGCCGAAAGCGGTCGCGTACGGCGTGCTCGAGGAGCTGGTCCGCGGGGAGTTCGGGGACGCGCGGCCCGAGTGGGTGCACCTGCACGCCGAGCTCGGGCACGCGGGGGGCGTGCTCGTCGAGGCGGCGAAGGACGCGGCGATGCTCGTCGTCGGGAGCAGGGGGCTGAGCGGACTGGCGTCGCCGTTCCTCGGCTCCGTCAGCCTGTACTGCGCGACCCAGGCGCCTTGCCCGGTGCTGGTGGTCAGACCGGAGGGAAGACCATGAACGAAGGGACGGTGGTCGGCTGGGACGGCTCGCTCGAGGCCGAGCAGGCGCTGGAGTGGGCGGTGCGCCGAGCCGAGCAGAACGACGACGCCATCCTGCTGGTGGATGTCGAGGACGACGAGAAGCCGATCCCCGGCCGCGTGGTCACACCGGAGATGGTGGCACGACGGCACGAGGCCGCGGACGAGCGTGCCGCGCGGGTGAGCGACGAGCATCCTGGGCTGCGGGTGAACACCCACATCATGGCGGGCGATCGGGTGGAGGAGCTTCGCCGGTTCTCCCGGCCGGACAACCTGGTCGTCGTCGGCACGGGTCAGCGCAGCGGGCCGCGCGCCCGCTACCACTGGTCGCTCGGCGCGCGCCTCGCCGCGACGGCGCGCGGGGCCGTGGCGGTAGTGCCCGCGCTGCCGGAGGAGGGCCGCACGAGCGTCGTGGTCGGTGTCGACGGGTCGGAGGTGTCGCTCAAGGCGGCGCGCTTCGCCGCGCGGGAGGCGCGCCGGCTCGGGCACGAGCTGGTCGTGGTGCACTCCTGGCTCGACCCGCTGGTGAGCGTCTCGGGCGCGGTGTCGGAGGGTCCGCTGCTCGGCGAGCTGGAGGAGGAGCACAAGGCGATGCTGGACTCGGTGGTCGGCAGCCTGCGCAGCGCCAACCCCGACCTGACGGTCACGCCGCGGCTGGTGCGCGACCAGGTGTACTACGCGCTCGCCGGCCCGGTCCACTCCGCGTCGCTGCTCGTGCTCGGGACGCAGCAGCACCGCGGCGTCGACCGCTTCCTGCTCGGATCGGTGAGCCACGCGATGATCCTGCACATCGAGGTGCCGACCGTGGTCGTCACCCCAGGCTGCCTGGTGTGAACCGTGCCCCCGGCTCAGATACCCCAGTCGTCGAACTCGTCGGCGGGCATCGCGATGGCCTCGGCCGTGGCCGCGCCGGCGGCGGGCTCGGGGTCGGAGTCCGGCTCGTCGCGCCGCTCGATGAAGACCGGCAGCCCCGGGCTGACCAGCGCATCCACCGCGCCCATCTCGACGAACTCGCCTCCGTTGCGCACCGCCTCGAGGAGGCGGCCCCTGACCTGTTCGATGTCGCCGTCCCCCACGACGAACCGTCGCCCCGCGATGGTGATGATGTGCCGTGGCACGCGGCATCTCCTGACTGATGGGCCCGCGCAGGGGCTGTTTTCGGCCGACGTCGGAAGGCGCGCACATTGCCGCGTCGGCGTCGCGCAGAGTTTACCTGCACGGGCTGTGCATCCCTAGCCGATCGAGAAACTGGAGGGTTCTCTCATGGCAGACAGCAGAAGCACCCGGGTGGTCGAGAGCGCGGGGCCGTGGGGCTTCGTGTTCCTGCTCGCCTACATCGGCGCCGCGATCTACTTCGTCTCCGTCTCGGACGGCTCGTTCTGGGGCGTCATCCTGGGGCTGCTGGAGGCGTTCGTCTGGCCGGTGTACGTCACCTATCACGTGCTGGTGCTGCTGGGGGCGTGACCGGGAAGCTCTCCGGGTCGACGACCAGGAGGTCGTGGACCGCGCTGACGTGCGGCGACGCCCACGCGGTGCGCACCGCCTGGGCGCGCTCCGCCCACGAGCCGACATGCCCGCTGAGCGTGATCTCGGTGCCGTCCACGGTCACCCGGATGCGGCGGGCGTCGAGGATCGCGCTGCGCGTGATCGCGTTGCCGATCTGCTCCAGCACGTCCTCCGCCTGCGGCCGGCGGGTCAGCTCGATGCGGTTGTCCACCTCGTGCACGCCGTAGATGTGCTGCACCGCGGTCTTGGCGGCCACGCGCTGGTAGTCCCACTCCACGCTCCCGGTGAGCACCACGCGGTGCCCCTGCACTTCGGCGCGGATGCCCTGCTGCGGGACGTTCGCCGTCCAGGCCAGGATCGCGTCGACCGCCGCGGCGAGCTTGTGCCCGCTCGGCTCGCCGTCCCCGCCTTTCAGCCGCAGCTCGTCGGCGACCGTCCGGACCCCCGCGACACGCTCGGCGGCCCCGACCGCGGCGATGCGCTCGTGCAGCGACGAGACGTCACCGGTCAGGGTGACCACGCCGTCGTCGACGGCGACCCCGATGGAGGGGCTCTGCACCTCGGGCGTCCAGGCGAGCTCCGCCTCGACGGCCTCCCGGACCCTGAGCTGCTCGTGCGCGCGCGCCTTGTCGCTCGGTGCGGGCTCCGGCGCCGGCGTCTCTCTCGTCATGCTCATGCTGTCCATGGCGACGAGCCTGCCGCTCCCGCGCAACCGGCGAGAAGGCCGAAGGTCCCCTCAGGCCCTGCCGCGGTGGTCGAGCTGCAGCACGGCCGCCTGCGTCCGCCGCTCCAGGCCGAGCTTGGCCAGCAGCGAGCTGACGTAGTTCTTCACCGTCTTCTCCGCGAGGCCCAGGCGCTCCCCGATCTGGCGGTTGGTGAGTCCGTCGGCGATGAGGGCGAGCACCTGCCGCTCCCGCAGCCCGAGCGACTCGAACCGCGGGTCGTCCGCCGGCTCCCGCAGCTGCGACGAGACCCGGGAGGCGACGCGCGGGTCGATCAGGCGCTTGCCGCGGGCCGCGGCGCGGATGTCGTCGAGCAGCGAACTGCCCCGGATGTCCTTGATCACGTACCCGTCGGCTCCGGCGATGACGGCGGCCCGCAGCGCGTCCTCGTCGTCGTACGCGGTCAGCATCAGACACCGGATGCCGGGCTCGTCCTGCTTGATGCGGCGGCAGACGTCGATACCGCTGCCGTCCGGGAGGCGCACGTCGAGCACGGCGACGTCGGGCCGCACCGCGAGGATGCGGGCCCGCGCCTGGGCAGCGGTGGCCGCTTCGCCGACGACCTCCAGGTCCTCCTGCGCGTCGATGAGGGCGACCAGCCCGCGGCGGACGATCTCGTGGTCGTCCGCGAGGAAGACGCGGATGGCCGTTCCGTTCATATGGTACCTCTCGTCGTCGGCACGGGGACGCTGAGCCCGAGCCGGGTGCCGTCGGCGCCGGAGTCGACGGTCAGTGCGCCGCCCCTCCGCTTCGCCCTCTCATCCAGGTTGCCCAGGCCGCTGCGGCGGGTGGTGTCGCCGATGCCGTGACCGTCGTCGGCGATCACGACCAGGATCTCGTCGCCGGAAGCCGCCACCGAGACGGAGGCCGATGTGGCGCCCGCGTGACGGACGACGTTGGTGAGCCCCTCGCGCACGAACGCGGCGATGTCGTCGGCGAGGCCGGGCTCCGACACGACGTCGACCGGGCCGGAGAACGACACCGTGGCGGGTGCCGGCAGTCCGCCTCCCACCTCTCGCACGATGTCGAGCACGCGGTGGCGGAGGCTGTCCGCACCGTTGTGCTGGTGGGAGAGCGCGAAGATCGCCGTGCGGATCTCGGCGATCGCCTGGTCGATGGAGGCGACCGCGCCGTCCACCCGGTCGGCGAGCGCACCGGGGCCGAGCATGGACTCGACGCTCTGCAGCTCGAGACCGGCCCCGAACAGCTGCTGGATGACGTGGTCGTGCAGGTCGCGCGCGATGCGGGCGCGCTCCTCCAGCAGCAGGGCGCGCTGCCGGTCGGCACGGGCCGCGGCGAGTTCGAGCGCGAGCGACGCCTGCCGGGCGAGTCCCGTCGCCCGCTCCAGCTCGAACGCGCTGAAGCGGGGTGCGCCCGTCGGCCGTACGACGACGAGCGCCGCGGGCCGGTCGTCGGCCAGCGCGAACGGCGCGACCAGCGCGGGCCCGGGCGGCCAGCCGGCCACCTCGGTCGCGACCCGCAGAGCGTCCAGGCGGAGCGGCTGCGCCCCTTCGAGAGCGCTCCGCACCTGGTCCACCTCGACGGCCGCCTCGGCCAGCGCCCTGTCGTCGTCGGCCACCGTGGTCACCCGGGCCGCCGGCTCCTCGGGGTCGAGCTGGACGACGAAGGCGGCGCGCGCTCCGACCAGCGCGGAAATGCGCCCGATCAGCTCTCCCAGCGCGTCCGGGGCCTCGCCGCCGAGTACGGAGGCCGTCATCTCCGCGGCGGACGCGGTCCAGGCCTGGCGGGCGGACGACTCCGCGTAGAGCCGGGCGTTGTCGATGGCGAAACCGGCGGTCGCGGCCAGGGACCGCACCAGCTGCTCGTCGTCCTCGCTGAAGCCGCCGGACTCGGGGTCGGTCAGGTACAGGTTGCCGTAGACGGTGTCGCGCACCGTGATCGGGACGCCGAGGAACGCGGTCATCGGCGGGTGGTGGGCCGGGAAGCCGGCCGACCGCGGGTCGTCGGCGATCGAGTCGATGCGGATCGGGCGCGGGTCGTCGATGAGGGCGCCGAGCAGGCCGTGGCCCTCCGGCAGGTGGCCGATGCGTTCGACATCTGCCTGCGGCATCCCGACGTGGATGAACTGCTCCAGTCCGCCCGTCTCAGCGATGACGCCGAGCGCTCCGTAGTGCGCTCCGACCAGGTCGACCGCGGCCTCCACGATGGTCCGCAGCACGGTCGGCAGCTCGAGGTGGGAGACAACGGCACTGTTCGCACGCATCAGCGTTCGCAGTCTGCCCTGGGTCTGGAGGACACGGTTCGCCTGCTCCACGAGCTGCGAGAGAGCGTTGTCCAGCTCAGCCCGGGGTGCATCCGGGAACGTGATCGGCTCGTCGCCCGCCATTCGGAACCACCCCCTTCCAGGTTCCGCCACGATGGCAGCAGGGAATGGGCGCCGTCGGGCTGAGTGTAACTCTAGCGGGCGTCGACGGCACCCTTCCGAAGCGTTCAGGCTGTCTCCGGGCCGACCACCACCGTCGGGGCCGCCAGGTCGAGCAGGAGGCCGTGCGAGACCGAGCCGAGCCAGGTGCGCTTCCAGCCGGTCAGCCGGCGGCTGCCGACGACGAGCATGAAGGCGTGCTCGGACTGCACGCGGAGACCGGCGATCGGATGCTGGCGCAGCAGGACGGAGCGGACCTCGAGGTCGGGCCGCGCCTCCCGGATGATCCGGACGTGCTCGTCGAGCAGCTCCTGCCGCACGAGCTGCTGCGAGTCGACGAAGTCGTCGTCCGGCACGATGAGCGGCTCGTCGGCGAGAGGCTCCCGCCAGCAGTGGACGACGGTGAGCGGCTGCTGCAGGATCGCCGCCTCGGCCGCGGCGAAGTCGAGCGCCCGGCGGCCGATCTCCGACCCGTCGATGCCGACCACCACGCCCGTCCGCGCCTTCGCCACGGAGGGCGCCTCGACGGGCACGACGGCGACCGGTCCTGCTGCGGCGGTCGCCAGGCGGGCGCCGAGCGACCAGCCGTACCGCACGCGCGGACCGGCGCGGTGGGAGGTGCCGGCCACGACCAGAGTGTCGGGCTGGGTCTGCTCGGAGAGCACCTCCAGCGGGTCGCCGACCAGCAGTGCGCTCGCCTCCACGGCGCCGGGGTGGGTGGTGGAGAGCTCGTCCAGCCGTTCGGCGAGGCGCTGCTCCTCCTGAGTGGATGCGCGCTCGAGCGCCGCGCCGTCGCCCTCGAAGAGGGCGCGCTCGATCACGTCGAACACCTCGACGCGCTCACCGGTGTCGCGCGACCGGCGCAGCGCCCACTCCAGCGCGGCCTCGGCGGCGGGCGTACGGTTCCAACAGACGACGGTCCGTTCGAGCATGCTCTCCTCCTCCTATCTCTCGACCTGCAGCACCATCGAGCCGCTCGCACGGCCGTCCCGCAGATCGCCGATCGCGTCGGCGAGACCCTCGAACGGGATGCTGCGCACGCTCGGCCGGAGCCGCAGGTTCGCGGCGAGGGCGAGGAAGCGCATCCCGTCGGCCCGGGTGTTGGCGGTCACCGTGCGCAGGTCCCGCTCCCGGAACAGGGAATCGGTGTACGAAAGCGGCGGGATGTCGGACATCTCGATCCCGGCCAGCACGACCGTCCCGCCGCTCGCCGTCGCCCGGAGCGCGACCGGCACCAGCGTCCCGGCCGGGGCGAAGACGATCGCTGCGTCGAGCGGTTCCGGCGGCTGGTCGGCCTCGCCGCCGACGAAGGCCGCGCCCAGCTCGCGCGCCAGCGCCCGGTTCTGCTCGCCCCTGGTCATCGCGAAGACGCGGGCGCCGGAGGCCAGGGCGAGCTGGGCGGTGACGTGCGCGCTCGACCCGAAGCCGTAGATCCCGAGCGTGCCGCCGGGTGGGAGCTGCGCCCGCTCCAGCGCGCGGAAGCCGATGATCCCGGCGCAGAGGAGCGGCGCGGTCTCGGGCGCATCCACGTCGTCTCCGAGCGGGTAGACGTAGGCGGCGGGAGCCGTCAGGTACTCGGCGAAACCGCCGTCGGCGTCCCATCCCGTGTACTGCGACGACGGGCAGAGGTTCTCGGCGCCGCGACGGCAGAAGGCGCACTCGCCGCAGGTGCGGCGCAGCCACGCGACGCCGACCCGGTCCCCCGGCGCGACGCCGTGAACCCGGGCACCGGCCGCTGCGACCCGCCCGACGACCTGATGGCCGGGCACCACGGCCGCGCGGTGCACGGGGATCTCGTGGTCGATCACGTGCAGGTCGGTCCGGCAGATGCCGCAGACCTCGACCCGCACCAGCACCTCGTCGTCGCCCGGCGCAGGCAGCGGGAGGTCGACCAGCTCGACACCCCGCGCCTCACCCGTGGTGCGCCACGCGCGCATCGAAGCCATGGAGACCTCCCTCCCCTGCAGTCAAGCCACCGGGCTTGAGGTCGGCCGGGCCGAAGGTCCCGCGGGACCTAGGACCCTTCGCAGGGGCCCGACCCCTGGCGAGACTGCGAGCGGAGGTGCTCATGAACATCCGTGAGTTCGTCGTCGGAGTCGACGGATCGGTCCCCGCCCGGGCAGCGGTCCGCTGGGCCATCGCCCACGCGCGCGAGCACTCGGCCGCCGTGTCGCTGGTGCACGTCGCCGACGACGAGTGGGGCGCGGTCGGCACGCAGCTGATCGACGAGGTCGACTCCGGAGCCGGCGCGCTGCTGGACGAGGAGCTCGCCAACGCGCGCTCCCTCGCGCCGGGAAACGTCGCCATCACGGGCGAACTGCGCTCCGGGAGTCCGATGGTCACCCTGGCCTCGTACAGCCGTCCCGACTGCATGCTCGTCGTCGGCACCCACAAGACCGGCTTCCACTACGGGCGCGCGTTCGGCTCGCGCAGCCTGCAACTGGCGAACCTCGCCACGGGACCCGTGGCGATCATCCCGGAGACCGAGTCGCGGCTGCGGCGCGGCGTCGTGGTGGGCGTCGACGACACCCCTGCCGGCATGGCCGCGATCGATCTCGCCGCCGACCTGGCGTGCGACCACCACTGCGAGCTCGTCGCCGTGCGCTCCTCCAGCGTCCATCACCGCTTCGAGACCGACCGGGACGACGAGCTGCGCGACTGGCAGCTGCGCCGCGACGACGAGGCCCGGCAGCTGCTCGTCACCGCCGTGGCGAGGGCCCGCACCCGGCAGCCGGGCATCACCATCCGCAGCAGGGTCGTGCGGCGCACACCGGGCACAGCGCTCAACGAGGTCGCCCGCGCGGCCGAGCTGCTGGTCATCGGGGACTCGCGGCGCGAGGTGCCGCAGCAGGGCGGCCTCGGCTCGGTCGCCTACGACGTGCTGCTGAACGTCTCGTCGCCCACCATCGTCGTCCACGCACCCGTGCCCGCTCCGCAGCCTGCGGAGCCTGTCGCGGTGCGAAAGCAGGAAGGAGAGGCCCATGCCGTCGGATGAACCGGTGCAGGAACTGAGCCGCGACGAGTGCCGCGAGCTGCTGAAGCGGGGCGTGCTCGGTCGCCTGGCCACCGCGGCGGGCGGGGAGCCGGACATCTATCCGGTCAACTACTTCTCCGACGGCGAGATCATCCTGATCCGCACCGCCCCGGGAACCAAGCTGCTGGAGCTGACCGTGCACAGCGCGGTCGCCTTCGAGACCGACGGGTACACCGACGACGAGGCGTGGAGTGTCGTCGTGCACGGCCGCGCCCGGCAGCTGGACCGGCAGTCGGAGATCGACGAGGCCGAGAAGGCGCCCTTGCAGCCGTGGATCCCCACGCTGAAGTACCGCTACATCCACATCGACATCGACGCCCTGAGCGGCCGGCGGTTCCTCCGCCGTCCCGAGCCGGAGCGCTGGTGAGAACGGAAGGCAACCCGCATGACTGACAACGCACCCGCAGGAGAGCAGACCGGCATGGAGGACCGCATCCACCCGGGCGGCCGGATCGTCGTCGGGGTCGACGGCTCGGCCTCGTCGCTCTCCGCGCTGCGACGGGGCGCACGCATCGCCGAGCGCCTCGGCTGCTCCTTGGTCGGGGTGACGGTGTGGGAGTTCCCGCAGTCGTGGCCGGGCTATGTCATGGACGGCTGGTCGCCGGAGGCCGACGCGCACGCGATCGCCGAGCAGGCGTCGCGCGAGGTGTTCGGGCCGGCGGCGCCCTCCTGGTACTCGGTCGTGATCCGCAACGGGTCGGCCGCGCGGCAGCTGATCGCGGAGTCGGAGGACGCCGAGATGCTGATCGTGGGGAGCCGCGGGCTCGGCGGGTTCACCGGGCTGCTGCTGGGGTCGGTGTCCCGGTCGTGCGTCGAGCACGCGGACTGCCCGGTGCTCGTGATCCACGGCTCGGAGGCGGCCGACCGGGGCTGACGGCCGGGCGCCTCGCCGGGTCATCCCCTCAGTGCAGGACCGGCATCCGGAGCTCGGCGCCGATGGTCCGACCCCAGGACCGCGCCCGCTCGAGCTCGCCGTCGACGAGCACGCTCCGCTTGTCGACCACGAAGCTCGCCTTCGGCAGGAACCGCCGGGAACCGAGCTTCCGCAGCCGCTTCTCGATGTGGGAGGCGGCGGATCCGCTGAACAGCTCGGCCGTGTCTGCACGGGTGTCGAAGGCGGCGAAGACCGGCGGGACCTGTCCGCAGGTCTCCAGCCACTCCCGCATCCCGATGCCCTCGGCGTCCGGTTCCAGCGTCAGGTGGCGCGCGGCGTCGTCCGCCCACTTGCCCGCCTCGGTCCGGGTGGACGGCCGGCTGAGGCCGTGCACATGCGTCGGCGCTCCCGCGATCAGGATGTCGGCCTCGCCGATCGACTCGGGCGCGTCCTTCACAGGGAGCACGGTGACGGTCGCGGTCGGCCGCAGCCCCTCCGCGATCGCCTCGGCGACCTTGCGCGTGTTGCCGAACATGGACTCGTAGATGATGGTCACCCTGGCGACCGGAGGTGTCTCGTTCATGCGACGACTCTCGCCGAGCGTCCGCCGACTCCACAGGGCCGAAAGTCACTGGGGCGCCTGCGGGACTTTCGGCTCTACGCTGTGCGCGCGGACCGGCGAGGCTGTGGCTATGACCGACACCATCATGGTCGCCGTGGACGGCGAGCCCGACCACCGCGCCGCCCTGGACTGGGCGGCGGAGCGGGCCGCGCGAGACGGCGCCCGGCTCGAACTGGGCCACGTGATCGAGCGTTCCTGGGGCGACAGCGGGCCACGCCCGACCCGGCTGCTGGAGCTCGCCTCGAAGACCCTGCTGGAGGCGGAGCAGAGGATCGCGGTGCACCACGCGCGCACCGTGCTGGACCGCCGCTCGCAGGCGTCCGACGCGGGGAGCGTGCAGACGGTCGCCCCCGACATCGAGGTGACGACCCGGACGCTGTTCGGCCACGTCGGCCATGAGCTGGTCGCTGCGTCGGCGAAGGCCGACCTGCTGGTGCTCGGGACGCCGTCCGACGCCGAGCGGCGGCACACGTTCGCCAGCTCCATCGCGGCGCGGGTCGCCGCCGTGGCCGGTTGCACCGTCGTCGCCGTCCCGCACGGCTGGGAGGACGGAGGCGAGGGGGTCGTCGTCGGCGTCGACGGCGAGCCGGGGGCCGAGCCGGCCGTGGAGTTCGCGGCGGACGAGGCGGCCGCCCTGGGCGAGCCGCTGACGATCGTGTGCGCCGGCTACATCGCCAACCCGCTGCTGGCGGGGCTGGTGCCCGAGGTCTCGCTCGGCGACCGCCGCGAGCGCATCGCGGAGGACACCGCGGAGCGCGTGCGGGCGGAGCACCCCGGGCTGACGGTCTTCGCCGAGACCATCGAGACCTCGCCCGCGCGCGGGATGGTGGCGGAGGCGGAGGGGTCGCGGCTGCTGGTCATCGGCACGCACGACCGCCGGGGCGTGCAGCGCGTGATGCTGGGGTCGGTCGGCCACGACGTGCTGCTGAACGCGCTGACCCCGGTCGCGGTGGTGCGGTCGCCGGGGCGCGACCGCACGGCCGGCCGGTGATCGAGGCGCGCCCCGCGGCTGCGGCCGCGGAGGTCAGCCGTGTCCGCGACGCGGCCTCCCGGGAGGGCACGGAGGTGCTCGCCTCGCTCGGCTCGTCGGCGGCGGGGCTCTCGGTGGAGGAGGCGGCGAAACGGCTGGCGCAGCTCGGCCCGAACGCGGTGCGCGGGCACCGGGCCCGCCCAGGGCTCGTGCTGCTGCGGCAGGTGCGCAGCCCCATCCTGATCCTCCTGTTCGCCACGGCGGTCGTGTCGTCGTTCGTCGGCGAGGGCGTCGAGGCGACGATCATCGCGGTGATCCTGCTGGTGAGCGTCGGGCTCGGCTTCGTCAACGAGTTCCGGGCGGAGCGCGCCGCCGACGCGCTGCACGACCGGCTGCGCCACACGGCGGTCGTCGTGCGCGGCGGCGAGCGGCGGCAGGTGGATGTGACCGAGCTGGTGCCGGGCGACGTCGTCGCGCTCTCGGTCGGCACGGTGGTGCCCGCCGACCTGCGGCTGATCCAGGTCTCCGGTCTGGCGTGCGACGAGAGCATCGTGACCGGCGAGGCCGCGGCCGTGACGAAGTCCACCGCCGCGGTGCCCGCAGCCGGGATCGGCGACCTGACCTGCTGCGCGCTGATGGGGACCGTGGTGCACGCCGGCGGCGGCCTCGGGGTGGTCGTGGCGACTGCGGGCGACACGGAGTTCGGGCGCATCGCCGTCGGGCTCGCCGAGACCGAGCCGCAGACGGAGTTCCAGCGCGGGCTCGGCCGGTTCTCGGTGTTCCTGCTGGTCGTCGCGCTCATCCTGACGTCGGTCATCTTCGCCGCCGCGATCCTGCTCGGCCGTCCGCTGATCGAGTCGCTGCTGTTCTCCCTCGCCATCGCCGTCGGCATCACACCGCAGCTGCTGCCCGCGGTGGTGAGCACGAGCCTGGCCGCCGGGTCGCGCGCCCTCGCCCGACGCCGCGTGCTGGTGAAGCGGATGGTGTGCATCGAGGACCTCGGCGACCTCGACCTCCTTGTCACGGACAAGACGGGGACCCTGACGACGGGCCGGATCGCGTTCGACCGCGCCGTGCCGGTGGGGTCCGAGTCGGCGGACGACGTGCTCCTGCTCGGCCTGCTCGCCACCGACACCGACCCGGCCGCACCGGGGCAGGTCGGCCTGAATCCGCTGGACGAGGCGCTCTGGCAGGCGCCGGGGGCGGCCGCCGCTCCGCTCGCCGCCTACCACCGGCTCGACGTCGAGCCGTTCGACCACGAGCGCCGCCGGTGCACCGCCCTCTCCCAGGCCGCGGGATCGGATCCGATCGTGGTCGTGAAGGGGGCGCCGGAGTCCGTCCTGCCGCTGTGCGACGGCACGACCGCCGACGCCTCCGCCGCGCTGTCCCGCCTGTACGAGGAGGGCGCGCGCGTGGTGGCCGTGGCCTCCCGCCCGGCACCCCGCATCGCCTCCCTCGACTCGGAAGCGGAGAGGGGGCTGGTGCTCCGCGGCTTCCTCGCCTTCTCTGACGCCGTCAAGCCGGGTGCGCGCGAGTCGCTCGACCGACTGGCCGACCTGGGCGTGGAGGTGAAGATCGCGACCGGTGACGGCGCGGTCGTCGCCGAACGGCTGTGGGCGCAGCTCGGCCGGCCGAACGGCGGCACGCTGGACGGCGACGCCGTCGACGCGCTCGGCGACCCCGAGCTGGCGGAGGCCGCACGCGCCGCGTCGATCTTCGCCCGTGTCTCGCCGGAGCAGAAGTCCCGCATCGTCCGGGTGCTGCGTAGGAAGGGCCGCGCGGTCGGCTTCCTCGGCGACGGCGTCAACGACGCGCTCGCCCTGCACGGCGCCGACATCGGGATCTCGGTCGACTCCGCCGTCGACGTCGCGAAGGACGCCGCCGACGTGCTGCTGCTGGAGAAGGACCTCGGGGTGCTCGCCGACGGCGTCACCGAGGGGCGGCGCATCTTCGCCAACACGATCAAGTACGTGCTGATGGGCACCTCCAGCAACTTCGGCAACATGTTCAGCGCCTCGGTCGCCTCCATCGTGCTGCCGTTCCTGCCGATGCTGCCCGGGCAGATCCTGCTGAACAACCTGCTGTACGACTCCAGCCAGCTGGCGATCCCGACCGACCACGTCGACCCGGAGCAGCTGCGAGCGCCCGCGCATTGGGACATCGGCGCCATCCGCCGCTTCATGCTGCTGTTCGGCCCGATCAGTTCGCTGTTCGACTTCGCGACCTTCGGGCTGATGCTCTTCGCGCTGCAGGCGGCCCCGCCCGAGTTCCGGTCGGGCTGGTTCATCGAGTCGATCGCCACCCAGACGCTGATCGTGTTCGCCGTCCGGACGCGCCGGGTGCCGTTCCTGCGCAGCCGCGCGTCCCTGCCGCTCACGGTCGCGGTGCTCGCCGTCGTCGCGATCGGCACCTGGCTGCCGTACTCGCCGCTGTCCGGCGTACTCGGCTTCACGCCGCTCCCCGCGCCGTTCCTGCTGGCGCTCGTCGGCATGGTGCTGGCCTACCTGCTGCTCGTCGAGGCGGCGAAGGTCTGGTACCACGCCCGCCTGGTGCGGCCGCCGTCGACGCCGGTGCGGCGGCGCGCCTACGGGCACCGGGTCGCGCGCCGCGCCTCCCGGTTCACGGCGCGGTCGCCGCGATCCGGCCGGGGCCTGCCTGCTCCGCAGTCCCGGTGACGGCGACCGTCTCGCCGAACTCGGGCACCCGGGCGCTCCAGCCGAGCGATCGGCGGATGCGCAGCCGCAGCTGATCGGCCGCCTCCGGCTCGCCGTGGGTCAGGTAGACCGAGCCCGGTGCGACGGGCGCGGTCCCCATCCAGTCGACCAGCTGGGCCGCGTCGGCGTGCGCCGAGAGCATCTCGAGCGTGTGCACCTGCGCCCGGATCGGGACGTCCTTGCCGTGGATGCGCAGCACCCGCTCCCCGCGCTGCAGCGCCGCTCCCCGCGTGCCGCCGGCCTGGAAGCCGGTCAGCACGATGGCGTTGCGCGGGTCGCCGCCGTACGCGTCGATGTGGTGCAGGATGCGGCCTCCCTCGAGCATCCCGCTCGCGGAGATGATGACGGCCGGCCCGCCGCGCAGGTTCAGCAGCTTCGACTCGTCCACCGACCGGACCAGGGTCGCCAGCCGGTACATCGCTGCGAACTCGTCCGGTGCGATGCGGTGCTCCTCCGGGTGCCGCGCGTAGATCTCGGAGGCGTTGACGGCCATCGGGCTGTTGAGGAAGATCGGGACGTCGGGGATGCGGTCCCGCGCCCGCAGCCTGCTCAGGTGCAGCAGCAGCGTCTCCGCTCGCCCGACGGCGAAGGCGGGCAGCAGCACGACGCCGCCGTGCCGGCAGACGTCGGTGACGATGTCGCCGAGGAGCTTCGCGGCGTCCACGTGCGGATGCCGGCGGTCGCCGTAGGTGGACTCGGAGACCAGCACGTCGGTCTCCTCCAGAGCGACGGGCGGCCGCATGAGCGGGTCGTCGACCCGGCCGAGGTCGCCGGTGAAGTGGATGCGGCCGTCGCCCGTGCGCACCAGCACCTGGGCGGCGCCGAGGATGTGGCCGGCCGGCACGAACCGCACCGTCACGTCCCCCAGGCTCAGGTCGTGGCCGAAGGGGTGCGGGTCGAACCTTTCGAGCGCGGCCAGCGCGTCCTGCTCGGTGTAGAGCGGGAGCGGCGGCGAGTGCCGGGAGGTGTGGTGGCGGTCGCGGAACTCCGCCTGCTCCTCCAGCAGGCGGCCGCTGTCGGGGAGCACCAGCCCGCTCAGCTCCGCAGTCGCGGTCGTCGCGTGGATGCGCCCGCGGAACCCGTCGCGGACGAGCGCCGGCAGGTACCCGGTGTGGTCGAGGTGCGCGTGGCTGACGACGACGGCATCGAGGGAGGCGGGGTCGACCGGGAACGGCCGCCAGTTGCGCTCGCGGAGCTGCTTGTAGCCCTGGAACAGGCCGCAGTCGACGAGGACGCGGGTGCTGTCGGTCTCGACCAGGTAGCGCGACCCCGTGACCGTGTCTGTGGCGCCGAGGAACCGGAGGGTCGTGCTCACGAGGCGGCCACCGCGCGGCGGCGGAAGAGGCCGAGCCCCAGCAGCACCAGGCCGAGCTCGGCGAGGCCGGCGAGGAAGTAGATGGCCTGGAGCGGGCTGAACGGGATGAACATCATCTGCACGAAGATCCAGATCAGCAGCCCGAACCCGGCGACCGCGGCGGCGAACGGTCCGGCCTGCGATCCGCGGCCGGTGAGCACCGCCGCCAGGATGTGCGTGCCGCCGACGACGACGGCCAGCACCAGCCCCGGCACGATGTACGAGGTGAACGGGCTCCCGCCGAGGTAGGAGCGGTCCGGCGTGACGCCGCCGCCGTTCGTGGAGGTGAGCGCGGCGACGAGCAGGGCGAGTCCGCCCGCGACGGCGGTCAGGCCGACGGCTCCGGTCAGGACGGTGAGCGTGATGCGTATCCAGCGTTTCATGGCGTTCTCCGAACTCTGTTCTCCGGACTCTCGTGCCCAGGATGCCGAGCCGGGGACACCCGCCCGCAGGGCCGAAAGGCCCGCGGGGCGGCAGGCTCCCGCGGCGGGACCTTCGACCCGACCGCGGGCCGCGCGCCGCCCGGAGACTGGCGTCATACCGAAAGGAGCCGCCCATGCGCGCAGCCGTCGTGAGCCAGTACCGTCAGCCGCTCACCCTCGAGAACCGACCCATCCCCTCGCCGGGTCCCGGCCAGGTCCTGGTGCGCCTGGAGGCGTGCGGACTGTGCCACACCGACATCCACGCGATCAACGGCGACTGGCCCGTCCAGCCCGGCCTCCCCTTCGTTCCGGGGCACGAGGGCGTCGGCATCGTCGAGCGTCTCGGCGACGGCGTCACCACCCGCAAGGTCGGCCAGCGCGTCGCCCTCCCCTGGCTCGGCTACGCCTGCGGCGAGTGCCGCTACTGCATCGACGGCCGCGAGAACCTGTGCGAGCGTCAGCACAACACCGGCTACTCCGTCGACGGCGGCTACGCCGAGTACACGCTCGCGGACGCGCGCTTCGCGTCGCCGGTGCCCGACGGGGTCAGCCCGCTGGACGCCGCCCCGCTCACCTGCGCCGGCGTCACCACGTACGCCGCGGTCAAGAACGCTCACGTCGTCCCGGGCGAACGCGTCGCCGTGTTCGGGATCGGCGGGCTCGGCCACCTGGCCGTGCAGTACGCGCGCCTGGTCGGCGCGCAGGTCGTCGCCGTCGACATCACGGAGGAGAAGCTGGAGCTGGCGGTCGAGCTCGGCGCCGACCACGCCGTCAACGCCGCGGAGGTCGACCCGGTGGAGGCCATCCACCACCTCGGCGGGGCGGACGTCGCGATCGTGCTCGCGGTGGCGCCAACGGTGTTCGACCAGGCGTTCCGCTCGCTGAACCGCGGCGGACGGCTCGTGCTCGTCTCGCTGCCCGCGGAGGGCACGCTGACCATCCCCGTCTTCGACACGGTGCTGAAGGGGATCTCGGTCATCGGCTCCATCGTCGGCACCCGGCAGGACCTCGCCGAGGTGTTCGCGCTGCACGCCGCAGGACGCACGAGGGTCGTCGCCGAGCCGCGCGACCTCTCCGACGTCAACGCCGCCGTCGGCGAGGTCCTCGCGGGGGAGGTGCCCGCCCGACTGGTGTTCACCTACGACGCCGGGCTCCCGGTCGAGTCGGAGTCGGAGACCGCGGCCGGGTCGTCCGCCGGATGACGAACCCGACGCCGCCGACGGGCCGCTCGCGCGCGGCCAGGCTGCTCGCCCGGTACTGGCTGGTGGCGCTGACGATCGTCGTCGGGGTCGTGTCGGCCGTGCTCGCGCTCTCCGGAGCGACGACGGTCGCCACGTGGCTCGCGGGAGGCTTCGCCCTGCTGGTGGCGGCCGGCTACACGGTCCGCATGATCCGGACGCTGCGCGGCGGCGGCCTGGGGGTCGACCTGCTCGCGATCGTGGCGATCGTCGCGACCGTCGTGGTGGGCGAGCTGGCGGCGGCCATCATCGTCGTGCTCATGCTGGCCGGCGGAGAGGCCCTCGAGGACTACGCCAACCGGCGGGCACGACGGGAGCTGGACGCGCTGCTCCGGCGCGACCCGCGCACCGCCCACCGCTACGTGTTCGACGGCTCGACCGCGGTCGAGGATGTGTCCGTGGACGAGGTGCGGGTGGGCGACATCCTGCTCGTCCGGCCGGCCGAGGTCGTCCCGGTGGATGCGGTCCTCCTGGCCGAGCACGCCGCGTTCGACGTGTCCTCGATCACCGGGGAGAGCCTCCCGGCCGAGAAGCAGGAAGGCGACGAGGTGCTGAGCGGCAGCGTGAACGGCACCGCCGCCGTGCGGATCCGCGCGACGCAGGTCGCCGCCGACAGCCAGTACCAGCAGATCGTCGCCCTCGTCGCGCAGGCGTCGAAGACGAAGGCACGCGTCGTGCGGATCGCGGACCGCTTCGCGGTGCCATTCACCGTCTTCTCGCTGCTCCTGGGCGGCCTCGCCTGGTTCGTCAGCGGCGACCCTGTGCGATTCGCCGAGGTGCTGGTGCTCGCCTCGCCGTGCCCGCTGATCATCGCCGCTCCCGTCGCCTTCATCGGCGGGATGAGCCGGTCGGCCCGGTCGGGCATCATCGTCCGCAACGGCGGCGTCTTCGAGCGGCTGGCCCGCGCCAAGACGGTGGTCTTCGACAAGACCGGCACGCTGACCGGCGGCCGCCCGGTGCTGATGGAGGTGCGGGCCGCGAGCGGCTTCGACCCCGACGAGCTGCTCGCGCTCGCCGCCAGTGCGGAACAGTACTCCTCGCACGTGCTCGCCGCGTCGGTCATGCGCGCCGCGGCCGAGCACTCGCTCCCGCTACGCCCGGCGGTGTCTGCCGAAGAGCGCGCGACCGACGGCGTGCTCGCCCGCATCGGCGAGCGGACCGTGGCCGTCGGCAAGCTCTCCTTCGTCCGCTCCCTCGCCCCGGACGCGCACCGCGAGCCCATCGCGCCCGGCGAGCTCGCCGTCTACGTCGCCGTCGACGGCGCCTACGCGGGCGCGCTGATCGAGCGGGACCCGCCTCGGGAGAACGCCCGCGACATGCTGCAGGGTCTCGCCGCCCTGGGCATCCCGCACATCGAGCTGCTGACCGGAGACGCGAAGGAGACAGCGGCCGGTGTCGCCGCAGAGCTCGGCATCGACGACTACCTGGCCGAGTGCCTGCCCGCGGACAAGGTGGCCCGGGTCGCCTCGATCGCCGAGCGCCCGGTGGCGATGGTGGGCGACGGGGTCAACGATGCGCCGGTGCTGGCGAGCGCCGACGTCGGCATCGCCATGGGCGCGAAGGGCGCGACCGCGGCGAGCGAGTCGGCCGACGTCGTCATCCTGGTGGACGACATCGGCAAGGTGGTGGAGGCCGTCGCGATCTCGCGCCGCACGGTGACCATCGCGCTGCAGAGCATCTGGCTCGGCATCGCCGCCTCGGTGGTGCTGATGTGCATCGCCGCGTTCGGCGTCATCCCGGCCGTCGTCGGCGCGCTGCTGCAGGAGGTGGTGGACCTGGCGACCATCCTCGCCGCGCTCCGCGCCGCGCGCCCGACGCCAGGCGACCCAGGTCAGACGATCCCGCCCACCATCGCATCGCGCCGGAGTTGGGCATGAGTGGCGTGGAACTTGCCGTCCGGCGTCCACCACGCCTCGTGCCCGGCCGCGTCCGGCTCGTTTTCCACGACAGCGGGCCAGTGCTCACGGATGTTCTTGATGTAGTAGCGCAGCTCGCCGCCGACCGTGCGCTTCTCGACCTTGTCGGAGGCTTCCAGCTGCTCCTGGGTAGGATCGTCCATGCCGGAAGCCTAGGCCAGCGCCGCCCGCCCGACGCGGAGTGACCAAAGTCCCTACTCCCGTCGGGGCGCATCGGCGATCGTGGATGTGCGAGAGACCTGACCGAGCGCAGCAGCAAGCGCCGCGCGCCCGGCCGGTCAGGTGCCGTCTTCACAGCGACGGCGGCCCGCGCCGATCGGGGGCGACGGCGCGGGCCTTTCTCTGTCCCGCGACGCGAACCGAGGCTATGCAGTCCGTGCGGATACGAATGCGCTCGCGGCGCCGACGAGCAGCACGACCGCGCCGATGGCGGCGAGGGCGAGGCCCATCCAGAGCCCCACGTAGTCGGGCACCGCGGCGCGCTGTGTGATCTGCGCGTACACGTGGACAGGAAGCGTCGGCATCGTGCCGGGACTCACGGCCGAATGCTCGGCCGCGGCCTTGGCGGCGAGACCCCACGTGACACCGAGCACGGTGACGAAGGCGCCGGCTGCGATCAGCCAGCCGCTGAAGCGGAACCGGCGGGGACGGGGCGCGGTCGTCATGGCGCCAGTCTGCCGTGCGGACTGGATCCGTTGTCTGTGTAACTTCACAGAAACACGTTCGCGGTCCGGCGGAAACAGCGGGGCCCTAACGTCACGAGAGTCGACGGCGCCACCTTCCAGCAGCCGGCCCAGCGGGCCGGCCGGTCGCCGTCATCACCTCCGACGCATCCTCCTCCCTGGCCGGTGGGGCCGCAGGCACTCACCCCCCCAAAGGAAGGTCGTCACCCGAATGCACCATCGCACCAGGCGTCTTTCGCGCCTCCTGCCCCTCGCCCTGGCGGCGGTGATCGGAGCCGGCGTCGCCGTCGGCACCGCCGCCCCCGCCAGCGCCGCTCCCACCAGCGGCACCGTCACGGTCACCGCCCCGGCGACGGTCGCCGACGGCGCGACGTTCGACGCCACTGTCACCCTCGCAGCGGCGACGGACGTCTACGCCTACGAAGCCACGTTCAGCTTCGATCCGGCCATCGTCTCGTACGTCGCCGGCTCGGCCACCGCGCCGGCGGGAGGGTTCGACACCGTGACCGCGTCCGGCGGCACCGTCGACGTCATCCACACCCGCCTCGGCAGCTCGCCCGCACTCGCCGGCACGGTCGCCTTCACGCTGCAGTTCACCGCCGAGGCGCCCGGCGCGACCGCCATCGCGGTGAGCTCGCTGCGCCTGATCGACGCCGCGAACGTCTCCGCCACCACCACGAACGTGGCCGCGAGCCCGTCGATCACCGTCACCGGTGCGTCCTCCGGAACTCCCGGGGGGAGCACACCGACGACCGGGACCGCCGGCGACCCCGGATCGGTGACGTCCTCCGGATCCGACTCGGCCCGCGGCTCCCTCGCCAGCACCGGACAGAACGTCGACCTCGCCCCGTGGGTCGGCGGCGCCGTCCTCCTGGTCCTCCTCGGCGCCGCGGCCGTGGTGCTGACCGCCGTCCGCCGCCGACGCGCAGGAGGGGCCCGATGACATCCCGGAACCGCACAACCAAGCAGAGGAGCACGGCGATGAGGAAGAGCCGGATCATGTTCGCGTCCACCGCCCTGGCCGGCCTGGTCGCCACCGGGGCCGTCGCCGTGCCCGCCGCGACGGCCGCCCCCGCCGACACCACCGGTGCGGCCTTCCTGGCGCCGTACTACACGGCGCTCGACCTGACCGGCGACGAGCAGGTCACGCGCGCCGACCTGAGCGCGCTCGCGGGCCACCTCGGCGAGACCACGACGTCGCCCGGCTGGGCCGGCGTGGCGAAGGCGGACGTGGACGGCGACGGCACGATCACCGCCGTCGACCTGGCCGGGCTGTCGCAGCGGATGATCTACGACGACGGCCCGTTCCAGCTCGTCGAGGCGTCCGTGATCGACATGCAGGCGGCGATGAACGCCGGCGTCACGACCTCGGTGAAGCTCACTCAGAGCTACCTCGACCGCATCGCCGCCTACGATCGCACCGTCGTGGAGCCGGGCGGCCGAGCGCTGAACTCGATCATCACGACGAACTCCACGGCCCTCGCCGCGGCGGCTGCGGCCGACGCCACCCGGGCCGAGAAGGGGATGACGAGCATGCTGCTCGGCGTCCCGATCGCCGTGAAGGACAACTACGACACGGCCGACATGCCCACCACGGGCGGCTGCGGCTGCTGGGACGACAACCAGACCACGACCGACGCCACCATGGTCGCGGGGCTCCGCAAGGCGGGCGCGGTGCTGCTCGCGAAGGCCAGCCTCGACGAGTTCGCGTACGGCTTCGTCTCCGAGTTCTCCTCCGGGCAGCCGGCCGGGCAGTCCCTGCTCGTCGCCAGCCCGTACAACACGACGAAGACGGCCGGCGGCTCCAGCGGCGGGACGGGCGCGGCCATCGCGGCCAACCTCGCCGGGATCGGGTTCGGCACCGACACCGGCGGCTCGATCCGTGTGCCCTCGACGTACAACGCGCTCGTCGGCATCCGGCCCACCGTCGGTCTGACCAGTCGCGACGGGATCATCCCGCTCGCCCTCAGCCAGGACACCGGCGGCCCGATCGCCCGCAGCGTCACCGACGCGGCCGTCGCCCTCGACGCCGTGACCGGTGTGGATGCGGCCGACCCGATCACGTCCGAGCAGACCGGCAAGGTGCCCGCCTCCTACACCGCCTCGCTCGACCCGGAGGCGCTGAAGGGTGCGCGCATCGGCTTCGTCACCTCCATGATCGGTTCGAACGCGACCGTGACCCGGCTGTGGGCGGACGCGCAGGCGACCCTCGCCGCGCAGGGCGCGACGGTCGTTCCGCTGACCGCCACCACCGGCTTCAACGCGGTGCTCAGCGAGCCGAGCGGCAGCACGAACGAGTTCAAGCACGACCTGAACACGTACATCGCGAACCACCTCGCCCCGCAGGTGCAGGCGCGGTCCATCGCCGACATCCTGGCGAGCGGCCGCAACGTCGTCTCGCGCAACTCGATCTACACCTCGCGCGACAACGTTTCCGAAACGACGTACCAGAACTGGGCAGGCCCGACCGGGACGCACACCCAGGCGATCGCCACCGGCAACGCCCTGGTGACGCAGCTGATGGAGGACAACGACCTGGATGCGATCGTCTACCCGAGCGGCACGCCGTACAGCACCCAGTCGACGAACATGCGCCTGAGCCCGAACACCGGCATGCCGGCGGTGACCGTCCCGATGGGCAAGGCCATCGCGGCCGACAACACCGTGACCGGCGCGAACGTCAACCTCGAGTTCCTCGGGCGCGACTACAGCGAGGGTCAGCTCATCGGACTGGCGTACTCCTTCGAGCAGGCCACGCACGCGCGCACCGCGCCCGCGTTCTACGGTCCGCTGGGGTGAGCGCCTGACACCCTCCCGGTAACGGGGACAGCGCCCGGTCGAGCATCGCGCTCGGCCGGGCGCTGTCGTCCGGATGGGACGTCCGGTTCCCCTTGCCGCTGCGGCGGCGGGGCTCCTATGCTCCGAGCAGTTCCACACGCCTCCCCGACCGCCCTCCACTCCGAGGGCGGGACATCGCATTCGCCCGCTCGGGCATCACCAGAAGAATCAAGCGAGGAACTCTCATGGCCACACCGACCATCGTCCTGATCCACGGAGCATTCGCCGACGCGGGGAGTTTCACCCCGGTCACCCGGCAGCTGCTCGACAAGGGGCACACCGTGCGCGTGCCCGGTCTCCCCAACCGCGGCCTGCTGTCCGATTCGGAGTACATCCGGTCCGTCGTCGAGCACATCGACGGGCCGGTCCTCCTCGTCGGCCACTCCTACGGCGGCGCGGTCACCACGATCGCCGGGGCCGCCGACAACGTCGTCGGTCTCGTCTACCTGGCCGGGTACGCCCTCGACGAGGGCGAGAACCTGAACCAGCTGCAGGGCAGGTTCCCCGACTCGCCCCTGGCGAAGGCGCTCGTCTTCACCCCGTTCCCGGTCTCGGGCTCCGACCCGGGCACGGACGTCTCTGTGGACGTCGACGCGTTCCCCGACATCTTCGCCCGGGGAATCGACCCTGCTGTCGCCCAGGTCTTCGCCGTGTCCCAGCGCCCCCTGGCGGCGATCGCCTTCGAGGAGGCCGCTCCGGTCGCCGCCTGGAAGACCAAACCCGCGTGGGGGATCGTGCCGGGAGCGGACCGCACGATCAACCCCGACGTCGAGCGCTTCGGGTACCAGAGGGGCGACTTCCGAGGCGTCACCGAGATCGAGGGGGCGCCCCACCTAGTGATGTGGTCGCACCCCGACCGCGTGGTCGGCGTCATCGCGGACGCGATCGACGCGGTCGGTTGACCGATGGCCATGAACGACTTCGAATACCCCGACGAGGCCGGCTACCCGGACGGCGTCGGCACGCTCACCGAGGACCAGGTCGTGCTGATCGACGAGGTGCGTGCGGAGGAGCACTCCCCCACGATCACGTTCTTCGTCACCGACAACAAGGCGGAGTCGACGTACGAGGCGATCTCCGGAGACACGGTGGTCGGCGGCCTCAGCTACACCGTTCCCTCCGAGAAGCGGCTCGTGCTCGTCGCCGCCGCCGTGTTCCCCGAGTACCGCGGGCAGGGCGTCGCCACGGAGCTGATCCGCCGCGTGCTCGACGACGTGCGGTCGCGCGGGCTGACGGTCACCGTGCTGTGCCCGATCGTCCGGGCCTTCCTCGACCGCAACCCGGACTACGCGGACCTGGTCGACCCGGAGCTGCCGGGGCTGCGCTCGTCCGGCGAGGGCGGGTGACGAGCGGTCAGCCCCGCTCGGCGCCGTGCCACGGCCGCAGGTGCGGCGCCTCGCCCGGAGGGGGGCCGTACCGCACCGGGCCGGCGACGAACGCCGCGCTCGCGGCGAGCGCCAGCACCGTGCCCGCGGCGCACACTGCGGCGAGCACGGAGGCGGTCCGCGCGCCAAGCGCCCGACGCGCGGCGGCGAGCAGCGCCACCCCGACGATCGCACCCGCGGTGTTCAGGATGACGTCGGTGACGTCCGAGCTGCCCACCGCCAGCACGTACTGGGTGGTCTCGAACCCGACGCTGACGACGGCGGCGAGCGCGCCGATCCGCCACCATCCCCACCTCGGCGCGAGCAGCCCGAGGTAGACGCCGAAGGGCACGAACAGGGCGACGTTGGCGATCATCTCGAACGGGCCGCTCTCGCCGTAGCCGTCGCCCGCGACGAAGGGCACGAGCTTGATCGCGCGGGTGTCGCCGCCGTGCAGCGACGGCACGCCCAGCTTCCACAGCACCGCCCAGACGAGGAGCGCGAGGTAGACGGCGAAGAGCCCGCCGATCAGGACGCGGTGGTCGCGGCGGCGGGCGTGGGAGGCGGGGATGGCGGTGCTCACCTGCCCGAGCCTAGGAATCCGGAACGCGCCGGCGGATCGGCCGCGAGTCGCGACCCCGTACACCGGGAGGCGGATCGTGCCTACACCGCCATGCCCCTGCGCAGCGGGGCCGGGTCGAGCCGCACCCATACGACGCTGACCAGCCGGTCGGCCAGGTCGACGGCGATCGCCGCCGTCGGACGGCCGCCGCGGCTCACCACGAGGCCAGGCCGGTCGTTCACCGGTCGCTCGGCCACCTCCTGGCCGTCGCGGGCCGACAGGGCGTGCACGAGGAGCAGCGAGGCGTCGTCCGGGCCGTGCACGACCCGCACCTTGGCCCGGTCGGGCTCTCCCGCATCCACGACGACGGCGACGTCGGGCGCGAGGAGCTCCCGCAACCGGCGGAGGTCGCGGGAGGACGCGGCGGAGCGCAGTGCGCCGACCGTCCTCCGCCGACGGCCCCGGTGTGCGGGCGTGCGCAGCGCGATCAGCGACATGGTGCTCCCTCCGTCGCCGGGATGACCCGGACACAGATGAGACCAGGCAGCCCGCCCGGATGTGACATCCCTCTGCTGTTGTCACAGATCGCGGGGCTCTCCGGTCAGAGCTGATGTGCGCGTGGATCGTCCGCGCGCGGAACGGAGGATCGCATGAAGATCGTCGTCATCGGCGGGACCGGCCTGATCGGCCGGAGGGCCGTCGAGCTGCTGCAGCAGGCCGGCCACGAGGTGCTCGCCGCCTCGCCGTCGACCGGGGTCGACGCCGTCACCGGCCACGGCCTGGCCGGCGCGCTGCGCGGGGCCGACGTGGTCGTCGACGTTCCGAACGCGCCGTCGTTCGCGGACGACGCGGTGCGGGAGTTCTTCGAGCGCTCAGCCACCAACCTCGTCGCCGCAGAGAAGGAGGCCGGCGTGCGGCACCACGTCGTCCTGTCGATCGTCGGAGCCGACCGGATGCCCGACATCGGGTACATGCGGGCCAAGGTGCTCCAGGAGGGCATCGTCCGGGAGTCCGGTGTGCCGTTCACGATCGTGCGGGCCACGCAGTTCTTCGAGTTCATCGGCGCCCTGGCCGACGGTGCGACGCGGGACGGCACGGCCGTGCTCTCCGACGTGCTCATGCAGCCGATCGCGGCCGCCGACGTCTCCGCTGCGCTGGCGGAGGTCGCGGTCGCCGAGCCGCTGAACGACGTCGTCGAGGTGGCCGGTCCGGAGCAGCTGCGGCTCGACGACCTCGCCCGACGCCTGTTCGCCGCCCGCGGGGACAGCCGGGGGGTGCGCACCGACCCGTCGGCCGGCTACTACGGCGGGACGGTCGACGACCGCTCCCTCACCCCCGGCAACGACCCGCGGGTCACGCGCCAGCAGTACGGGAGCACGACGTACTCCCGCTGGCTGGAGCAGGACCGGTAGCATTCGGCCGATGCCGGGACGCGCTCCAGAGCACGAGGACCTCGACACCGCCGCGACCGAGTTCGCGGCGGTGCGTCCCCGCCTGTTCGGGATCGCGTACCGGATGCTCGGCACGGTGGCCGACGCCGAGGACATCGTGCAGGACACCTGGGAGCGCTGGCAGCGCACCGACCGCTCCGTGGTGCGCGAGCCCGCCGCGTTCCTCGCGACCACGGCGACGCGGCTCGCCATCAACCACGCGACGTCGGCCCGCGCCCGCCGCGAGAGCTACGTCGGTCCGTGGCTGCCGGAGCCGGTCGACACGAGCGCCGACCCGGCACTGGGAGCGGAGCGCGGAGAGGCGCTCGAGTTCGCCGTGCTCGTGCTGCTGGAGAAGCTGACGCCGACGGAACGCGCCGCCTACGTGCTGCGGGAGGCGTTCGACTACCCCTACGCGCAGATCGCGGAGGTGGTGCAGGGGTCTGAGGCGTCCGCCCGGCAGCTGGTCAGCCGCGCCCGCAAGCACCTCGCCGAGGAGCGCGACGTGCACGAGGTCGGCCACACCGAGCAGCGCAGGATGCTCGACGCCTTCCTCGAGGCCGCGCAGTCCGGCGACATCGCCGAGCTGGAGAAGCTGTTCGCGGCCGACATCGTCAGCTACTCGGACGGCGGCGGCCTCGCCCGCGCGTCCCGCATCCCGGTGTTCACCCGGGAGACCGTGGCGAAGTACGTGCACGCCTTCCACACCCGGTTCTGGGACGGGACGGTGCACGTCGTCGAAGCGAACGGCGCTCCGGCCGCGGTGCTCGTCCGCGACGGCGCCGTCGTGGCGTTCATCGCGCTCGACGTGACCGAGGCCGGCATCCGCCGGCTGCAGTGGGTGCTCAACCCGGAGAAGCTGGAGCGCCTGCCCGTCCCCGCCTGAATCCCGCCGACCTGTCACATTCCGAGGCGCTGTCTTGTCTTAGCTGATGAGAGCACCTTTCGGTGAGACAGGAGGCAGCACGATGCGCCGGATCCTCGTGGTGGGCGGCGGCTATGCCGGGTTCTACACGGCCTGGAACCTGGAGAAGAAGCTCAGGAGGGACGAGGCCGAGATCGTCGTCGTCGACCCGCGCCCGTACATGACCTACCAGCCGTTCCTGCCGGAGGTCGCGGCCGGCTCCATCGAGGCCAGGCACGCCGCCGTCGCGCTGCGCAGCCACCTGAAACGGGCCCGTCTCATCCACGCGTCCGTCACCCGCATCGACCACGCCTCGAAGACCGTCACCGTCGCCCCGGAGGACGGCGAGCCGTTCGACCTCGGCTACGACATTGTCGTGGTGACCGCGGGCGCCGTGACGCGCACGTTCCCGATCCCCGGGGTGAAGGAGCACGCGATCGGCATGAAGCATGTGGAGGAGGCGGTGGCGATCCGCGACCGCCTGCTGGACGCGTTCGACCGTGCCTCCGTGCTGCCTCCGGGACCGGAGCGCACGCGCGTGCTGACCGTCGCATTCGTCGGCGGCGGCTTCTCGGGCGTCGAAGGCTTCGGCGAGACGCTGTCGCTCGCGACCGCTCTGCTCCGGCAGTATCCCGAGTTGCGCTTCTCGGACCTGTCGTTCCACCTGATCGAGGCGCGCGACCGCATCCTGCCCGAGGTCACCGACGGACCGGGCCGCTGGGTCGTGCGGTCGCTGGAGCAGCGCGGCGCGCACATCCACCTGGACACCCAGCTGGTGTCGGCTGAGGGCGGCCATCTGGTGCTGTCGACAGGCGAGAAGTTCGACGCGCACACCATCGTCTGGACGGCCGGCAACGGCGCCAACCCGGTCGTCGCGCGCAACACCGACCTGCCGGTGACGTCCCGCGGCTCGGTGATGGTGCGGGCGGACCTGCGGGTGGGGACGCCGGAGGATGTCGTCCCGGACGCGTGGGCGGCCGGCGACGACGCCGCCGTGCCCGACCTGGCGTCGCCGATCGCGGGAGCGGTCACCGTGCCGAACGCACAGCACGCGGTCCGCCAGGGGCGCCTGCTGGCGAAGAACATCGTCGCGACGCTGCGCGGGCGCGAGCCGAAGGACTACGTGCACCACAGCCTCGGCGTGGTCGCGACCCTCGGGCTCGGCAAGGGCATCTTCCAGTGGAAGGGCATCGTCATCACCGGGTTCCTCGCGTGGGTGATGCATCGCGGCTACCACGTGCTCGCCATCCCGACGTGGGAGCGGAAGGTGCGGGTGCTGCTGGTGTGGGCGACCGCCGTGCTCTTCGGACGCGACATCGTGTCGCTGCTGTCGGTGCAGCATCCGCGGCGCGCGTTCGTCGGCGGGGAGGCGCCGCGGGCGATGCACAAGGCGGTGCCCGAGGCGCAGCGCGAGCCGGCCGGGAGCGTGCGATGAGCGTCGACCGGAGGCCGCGGCCCTCGTTCACCGCGCGCGCCTCGCGCCTGCTCGCGAACACGGCGGCCGGCCGGCGCGCGGCGGCCCTGACCGCCGAGCTGCGGACGCGACGTGTGCCGCTGCACTGGACGAACCTGTTCGGCGTGGTCGCGCTCGCCTCCGTCGTCGTACTGTTCGCCACCGGGTTCCTGCTGATGTTCTGGTACACGCCATCGGGGACGCGGGTCGTCTACGACGGCCCGTATCTGCCGCTCGCCGGAGCGGAGATGTCGAAGGCGCTGCGGTCGACGCTCGCGATCTCGTTCGAGGTGCCCGGCGGTCTGCTCCTCCGGCAGGCGCACCACTGGGCGGGGCTGCTGCTGCCCGCGGCGCTGCTCCTGCAGCTGGCGGTCACCTTCTTCACCGGCGCGTTCCGCCGTCCGCGCCGGCTGTCGTGGCTGCTGCTTTTCGGGCTCGGCCTGACGGCGCTGCTCGGCGGCTGGAGCGGGTACGCCCTCCCCGACGACATGCTCTCGGGCACGGGCCTGCGGATCGTGGAGGGCATCGTCCTCGGCATCCCGGTGGTCGGGACCTGGCTGTCGGCGCTGCTGTTCGGCGGCGAGTTCCCCGGCCGGATCATCGAGAACCTGTACCCGATCCACGTCGCGGTCGTGCCGGTGCTGCTCGTGCTGCTGCTCGCCGCGCGCTGGCGGAGCGCCTACGTGAACCGGCCGGCGCAGTTCGCCGGCCCCGGGCGGACCGAGGAACGCATCGTCGGCGTGCCCGTGCTGCCGAACCTGGCCGCGCGGGCAGGCGGCCTGTTCGCCATCGTGACGGCGGCCATCCTGCTCGTCGGCGCGACGGTGACGATCAGCCCGGTCTGGCTGTACGGTCCGTCGTCGCCCGGCGACGCCTCCGCCGGCAGCCAGCCGGACTGGTACACCGGGTTCCTCGACGGCGCGCTGCGGCTCATCCCGCCGGGGTGGGAGGTGGAATGGCTGGGGCGCACCTGGACGCTCGCCGTCCTCGTCCCGCTGGCCGTCGTCGGCCTGTTCCTGCTCGCTGTCGCGGTCTACCCGTTCGTCGAGGAGTGGATCACCGGCGACCACCGCGACCACCACCTGCTCGACCGGCCGAGGAACGAGCCGACCCGGACCGGCATCGGCGTGGCCGGGCTCCTCTTCTACGGCGTGCTCTGGGGAGCGGCCAGCGCCGACCTCGTCGCCACGCACTTCCACGTGGCCGTCGAGTCGGTCGTCGCCGCCTACCAGGTGCTCGCCGTCGCCGGTCCCCCGCTCGCGTTCTGGGTGACCCGCCGGGTCTGCCTCGCGCTGCGGAAGCGCGACCGCGACATCCTGCTGCACGGCTACGAGACGGGCCGGATCGTGCGGCTGCCCGGCGGCGAGTACGTCGAGCTGCATGCCCGGGTGGATACGGACGAGCAGGTCAGGCTCGCGGGCCCTGCCGCCGCGCATCCCGCTGACGCCCGGCCCGATCAGGACGGCCGGCTGCGGCTCTCCGAACGGCTGAGGGCGGCGCTGTCGAGGGTGTACTTCGAGGACCGGCTGGAGCCGGTGCCGCCCGGGGAGCAGCGGGAGGAACACGACGGCCAGGTCGGCGGAGGGCGGACGGATGAGGCGATCGCGCAGGAGCGGGCGGGCGCGGCGTGAGGCGGAGACGGGTCCGCTCGCGGCGCTGGTCGCCGCGTTCCGCGACGCGTACCTCTCCGGCGACCCGGTCCGCCTGGGGCTCCTGCTGGCGCCCCAGGTGCAGGTCGTCGTGGACTCCGGTGGCGTCGCCGGCCGCGCGCACGGCCCGGCCGACGGCGTCACCGCGGCGCTGACGCTCCTCGCGGTCACGCTCGGCGCACCGGACGGCCTGCGCCTCGACGCGTGCTCGGTCAACGGCCGCCCCGGCCTGCGGGCCTCGCGAGCAGGCGTCCCCGTCGCGGTGATCGCCCTCGATGGCCGCACGTGCGTCGACCGTGCCTGGCTGGTCACCAACCCCGACAAGCTCCGCCACTGGTGACCGCGGCGCGCGATTCGTCACGAACGGCGGGGATTCGTCACGAATCGCGTCGATTCGTGACGAGTCGCGACGGCCGTCAGGCGATGCCGCCGCCGTCGACCACGAGCGCCGAGCCCGTGACGTAGGAGGACTCGTCGCTCGCAAGCCAGACGACGGCCGCCGCGATCTCGGTCGGCTGCCCCATCCGGCGCAGCGGTCGGTCTGCGGCCTCCGCGAGGAACGACCCGGTCTCCTGACCGAGCTGCCGGGCTTCGTCGCGCAGCATGCCCGTGTCCACATCCCCCGGGTTCACCGAGTTCACGCGGATGCCCTGCGGCCCGTGGTCGATCGCCAGCGCCCTGGTCATGTTCACGACCGCGCCCTTCGACGCGCAGTACGAGATGGCCTGGCCGCCGCCCTTGAGGCCCCAGCCGCTGCCCGTGTTGATGATGGATCCGGCGCCCGCCTCGGCCATGACCGGCACCACGTGCTTGCACATGAGGAAGATGCCGCGCACGTTCACGCCGAACACGCGGTCCCACTCCTCGACTGTCGTCTCCACCGCGGTCGTGCGCCGGATGATGCCCGCGTTGTTGAAGGCGACGTCGATGCCGCCGAACGCCTCGACTGTTGCGGCGACGGCCGCCTGGACGTCCGGCTCGGACGACACGTCGGCCGCGATGGCGATCGCCTCGCCGCCGGCCGCGCGGATCTCGTCGGCGACGGCCTCCGCCGCCTCCTGCTGCAGGTCGACGACGGCGACGCGCGCGCCCTCGGCGGCGAAGGCGAGAGAGGTGGCACGGCCGATGCCGCCGGCCCCTCCCGTGACGATGGCGGTTCTGCCGGCTAGACGCATTCGGATGCTCCTTCTCTGGGGGCCGCCGCGGTGGCGACGGCAGTGACAGGGTAGATGCTCGACGTCGCGGGACCGGTGACCACGGTCACGTGGCCGGCCAGCCGCGCGTCGAGCGCAGGGTCGCCGGTGTCGACCAGCAGGGGCCGGCCGGCGAGGTCGATGAGCTTCTGCTCGGTGGCGACGACGAGCAGGGGATGCTCGCCCAGCGCCGCGAGCACGCGCGCGGAGAGCTGCTGGTTGCCGCGGCCGAGCAGGAAGCCCTGGCCGCCGATCACGGTCACGACCGCCCGAGCCGGACGGGCGACCACGGCGTCGTACGCCTGCTGCTCGGTGACGTCGCGCGCGAGCAGGCGGCCGTCCTGGACGACGTCCACGCCGAGCGGAGTGGTGTCGAGTCCGAGGAGGCGGCCGAGCGCGCGCGTCGTGCCGCCCGGACCGAGGAGGTAGCGGACGCCCGGCTCCATGCGCGCGGCAGCGCCTGCGGCGGCGCGCTGGACGGCCTCGCCTTCGGTCGCGGGCGTCGCCGCCTTGCGGGCCTGCGTGCGTCCGGCGGCGACCGGGACGGGCACGATGGCGAAGAGCCGCGGGTCGGGCCGACCCGCGCGCAGCAGCGACTCGTCGAGGTCGAGCACCTCGGCGTCCGCCGTCGGCACCGGCCGGCCGGACATCCACTCGGCGGCGAGCGCACCGGCCGCGGCGGCCCCGACGGCGAAGCAGGCCGAGTACATCTTGACGCCCGCCGGGATGCCGAGCACCGGTGTGCCCGACGGCACGCCGCGCGCGACGTCGCGTGCCGTGCCGTCGCCGCCCGCGAACAGCACGAGCGAGGCGCCCGCGGCACGCACCGCGGCCGCGGCCCGTGCAGTGTCGTCCGGGGTGGACGGCTGCGAGGGCCGGTGGACGACGCGCGGTGTGAGCCCGGCGGCGAGCACCGCGTCCTCTCCCATCGCCCCGGCGGCGGTGAGCACGGCGGCGCCGGGATGCGCTGCCGCGACCACCAGCAGCGCCTCGGCCGCGCGCTGTCCCGACCGCGGACGGGAACCGCGCCGCAGCGCCTCCCGCTGCACGTCCGCCCCGTCGCTCCCGGCGAGGCCGGCGGGGCCGCCGACGCCCGCGAACGGGTTCACGACGAGACCGAGCGTCACCGGGTCACGCCGCTTCCTCATCGGAGGCCGACGCCGACGCGACGCCGGACGCTGCACTCTCGCCGAAGTACTTCCGCCGGTACGCGCGCCACGTCACCGCCCAGCGCTCCGGGTCGTCGAGGTCGTCGTGGTGGGTGTGGTGCACAGTCTGGTTGTGCGGTGCGGTGCGGACGACCTCCGGGGTCTCCCGCGCCTCGCGCGCCACCTCGGCCAGCACGTCGGCGTACTCGTCCAGTTCGGCCTTGGAGTAGGACTCCGTCGGCTCCAGCGTGAACGGCTGCGGCACCACGTACGGGTGGTGGCTGGTCCAGTAGTGCATCCCGAAGTCCGCGGCGCGGACACCGATCTCCTCCGAGCTGATGCCGGTCTCCTCGAACAGCTGCTGCCACGAGTAGCGCACCTGCTCGATCCGGCGGCGACCCGTCGCGTACGGGGCGCTCGCTCCGGGGATGGAGAGGATGCGCTTCATCAGGTAGTTGTTGTTCAGCACCGCGGTCTCCGCCACCGCGCGCAGGCCAGGGGCGCCGAGGGCCCGGATCCACGCGTACGTGCGGACGATGTTCGGCACCACGCCGTAGAACGGCGCGACCGAGCCGATCGACTGCGGCCGGTCGGCGTCGAGCACGAAGCGGTCGCCGACCTTCTCGACCACGGGGCCGGGCAGGAACGGCACCAGCGCCTCCGACACCGCGTTCGCCCCGGAGCCGGGGCCGCCGCAGCCGTGCGGCGTACCGAACGTCTTGTGCAGGTTGAAGTGGCAGACGTCGAACCCGGCGTCGCGCGCCCGGGTGATGCCGAGGATGCCGTTAGCGTTCGCCTGGTCGTACGACGCCAGAGCGCCGACGGCGTGCGCGGCCTCCACCCACTCGCGGATGCGCGGGTTGTAGATGCCGGTGTCCTCCGGGTTGGTGACCATGATCGCCGCGGTGCGCGGCGACAGGGCGGCGCGCAGCGCATCCAGGTCGGGGTAGCCGTCGGCGTCGGGGAAGATCGTGATGACCTTGTAGCCGGCCATCTTCGCGGCGGCGGCGTTCGACGGGTGCGAGAAGATCGTGGTGATCACCTCGTCGCGCTGCTCGCCCTCCCCGCGGGACGCATGGTAGGCGCGGATCATGGAGATGTTGGCCCAGATCGCCTCCGACCCCCCGCCGGTCTGCAGGGAGACCCGGCTCATGCCGGAGATCTCGGCGAGCATCCGCTCGGTGCGCCAGATGATCTCCAGCACGCCCTGTGCAGAGTCCTGATCCTGCAGCGGGTGCAGCTCCGAGAGGTCCGGGGTACGCACGATCGTCTCGTTCACCTTCGGGGCGTACTTCATGGTGCACGTGCCCTGGCCGACGTCGACATTCAGGTCGGCGCCGAGATTCTCCTGGCTGAGGCGCAGGTAGTGCTTGAGCACACGCATCTGGCCGACCTCGGGCAGAGCCGGCGGGGCCTCGCGACGGAGGGTGCCGGGCAGCGCGGCGACGACGTCGCCGACCAGGGCGCGCACCCCCTCCTCCGCACGCGACGGCAGCACGCCACGCTCGCCGGGGGTGTGCAGCTCGAACACGATCGGCTCGTCCCACCGTGCCTGGTGGAACCGCCGGAGGGCGGGCTTCTCAGCGATCGGCAGGCTCACGCGGTCTTCTCCTTCTCAGCGTTCGCGAGCGCGGCGGCGAACGCCGCGGCGAGGTCGTCGATGTCGGTCTGGGTGTTCTGCTCGGTGACGCACACGAGCAGACGGTGGTCGTCGAGCGCGAGCCCGGGCTCGAAGCCGTCGAGGCGCAACGCCGTCACGAGCGCCGGAGCGGTGAGGGAGGCGGCCGACAGGTCGAGCACGAACTCCCGGATGTGCACGGCGCCGTCGGCGTCGGCCACGCCCGGCAGCGCGGTGAGCGTGCGCCGCGCGTACTCGGTGCGCGCGAGCAGCGTCTCCCCCAGCTCGGCCATGCCCTGCGGGCCCATCAGCGCGAGGTAGACGCCGGCGGCGATACCCCACAGCGCTGCCGCGGTGCCCACCCACTCCTTGCCCTCCTCGCGCAGCGCGAAGGAGGTGCGGTCGTAGGCGACGTCGCCGAAGCCGTACTCGCCGGGGACGTCCGTCGACGCGAGCCCGAACAGACGGGAGGGCAGCTCCATGACGAGCCGCGGGTCGTCGGCGACGGCGATGAAACCGGCGTGGGCGCCGCCGAACCACGGGTGCAGGCCGAGCGACTGGATGTCGCCGTGCACGATGTCCGCGCCGAGGTCCGCGGGCGACGCGATCACGCCGAGGGTGATCGGGTCGGTGCCGACGACGAGCAGGGCGCCTGCCCGGTGCGCGGCCTCCGCGAGCTGCGGGAGGCGGGTCTCGAGCGCGCCGTGGAAGCTCGGCGACTCGACCCAGACGGCCGCGGTTCGCTCTCCGATGTGCGCGAGCGCCGCGTCCACGTCCGCCTCCGCGCCGGCGCCGGGCACGACCGTCAGGTCGGCGATCGGGCGGAGGTAGTCGCGCACCTTCGACAGCTTGTCTGGGTGGACGTCGCTGACCAGGACGATGCCGCGCCGACCGGTGATGCGGGTCGCCATCGCGAGCGACGTCGCCGCAGCCTGATAGCCGTCGTAGGTCGGGACGTTGACGACGTCCAGGTTCAGCAGCTCGCCCATCAGCGACTGGTACTGGAACAGCGCCTGGAAGCGGCCGTGGTCCTCGTACGGCTCTCCCGCGTACGCGGTGAGGAACTCGCTGCGGTTGATGATCTCGTCCACCACGGCCGGAACCGCGTGCAGATAGGTGCCGGCGCCCAGGAACAGTCGCCCGGGGTCGACCGCGCGGTTGCGCCGCAGCAGACCGCCGACGTGGCGCACCAGCTCCTGCTCGGCGATCAGCGGCTCGGGCAGGTCGAGGTCGCGGCCGAGGCGCAGGTCGGCGGGGATGTCCGCGTAGAACTCGTCGACGCTCTCCGCGCCCACCGCTTCCAGCATCGCCTGCCGCGACGCCGGCGCCGTGTTCGGCACGTAGGGATGGATGAAGGGGTCGGTCATGCTTGCCTCTCGTTCGCGTGCTGTGCGGGATGCTCGATCACGGCCGCGCCGAACGAGCCGAGCGCCAGGCCCGCCCCGGCGTCCGCGCCGGTGACCAGGTCGATGCCGCCCGGGATGCGCGGGGCCGTCCGGGCCTCGCGGCCGTGGTTGAGCACGAAGGTGAAGTCGGTGGTGCCGTCGGTCCGGGTGACGACCTCGAGCGCGGTGTCCGGAACCCGGAGCGGGAGACCGGCGGCAGTGAGGACGGCGGAGAGCACGGCGCGCATCCCCTCTTCATCGAGACCGGCCGCGAGGTACCAGGCGGAGCCGGCGCCGTGGGCGCGGCGGGTGAGCGCAGGCATCCCGGCGAGGTCGCCATCGGCGAAGCGGGCGAGGATCTCGGTGCCGTCGTGCGGCTCGATCCACTCGCCCCAGACCCGGGTGGAGTGCACGCGCCCGGCGAGCTCGACCGTGCGGTGGCCGTCTGCGGGAAGCGGCCACCACTCGTCGACCTCGACGCCGAGCAGGTCGCGCAGCGGCCCCGGCGCGCCTCCCTCGTGCACCTGCTCGCGGTGGTCCACGACGCCGGAGAACGGCCCGACGACGAGCTGCCCGCCGCCCTCGACGAACGCGGCGAGCGCCTCGGCCTGCTCGACGGTCGCGGCGTACAGGTTGGGGACGAGCACCACGCGGTGGTCGCCGAAGGGCCCGCCCGCGCGCGCGACGTCGACCGGCTGGCCCAGGGCGAACGCGGCGGCGTGCCAGGCGCGGGCCTCGGTGAGCCAGTCGAGGCGCTGCGAGGGCATGGACTCGGTCTGGGTCACGCCCCACCAGGCGTCCCAGTCGGCGACCAGGGCGACGGACGAGCGCACCCGCGTCCCGCGCACGGGCTCGAGCTTCTTCAGCTCCGCGCCGAACGCCTTCGTCTCGCGGAAGGTGCGGCTGCGCTCCCCGCGGTGGCCGAGCATCGCCGAGTGGAACTTCTCCGGGCCGAACTTCGCCTGGCGCCACTGGAAGAACATCACGCCGTCGGAGCCGTGCGCGATCGCCTGCAGGCTGCCGAGACGCATCTGCCCCGGCGCCTTGGGGACGTTCACGTCGCGCCAGCTGACGGCGCTCGGCGCCTGCTCGAGGAGGAGCCAGGGCCTGCCGTCCTTGAGGCTGCGCATCAGCCCGTAGTTGAGCGCGGCCCCGACGTGCGCGGACGGGTCGGCCGGGTCGGGGTAGGCGTCGTCGGTGACGACGTCCTCCGCCGCGGCGAAGTCCCAGTAGTCGAGCTCCCGGAACAGGCTCATGAAGTTGGTGGTGACCGGGATTTCGGGCGTGACCTCGCGCAGCACCTCCACCTCCGCCTGGAAGAGCTCGAGCAGCGCGTCGGACGAGAAGCGCTCGAAGTCGACCAGCTGCGCCGGGTTGATCGGCCCCGTCGCGGTGCGCGGTGGCTCGATCTGCTCGAAGCCGAGGTAGTTCTGGCCCCAGCAGCTGGTGCCCCACGCTTCGTTGAGCCCCGCGATGTCGCCGTAGCGGCCCTCCAGCCAGCGGCGGAAGTGGCGGGCGGACTCCGGGCACCAGCAGCGCGCGACGTGGTCGCCGTACTCGTTGGACACATGCCACAGCGCGAGGGCGGGATGCTCGCCGTAGCGCTCCGCGAGCGCGCGGGTCAGGCGCAGCGCCGCCCCCCGGAACACCGGGGAGCTCGGGCAGTACGACTGCCGCGATCCGAACTCCAGTCGCACGCCGTCCGCGTTCCACGGCAGGACCTCGGGATGCTCACGCACGAGCCACGCCGGCGGCGTCGCCGTGGCGGTGGCCAGGTCGACCTTGATGCCGTTCTCCCAGAGCAGGTCGACGATGCGGTCGAGACCTCCGAAGTCCCACACACCGGGTTCCGGCTCGAGCAGGGGCCAGGAGAAGACCGGCAGTGTGACCAGGTTGACCCCCGCCTCCACCATGAGCCGCACATCCTCGGCCCAGACCGCCTCCGGCCACTGGTCGGGGTTGTAGTCGCCGCCGTAGGCGAGCGCGTCGAGCCGGATGCTGCGCGGCGCGGGGATCGTCATCGGTCTCCTCGGTGTCGGTCGTCGTGCGAACGTCGACGGTTGTCTTCAGACCCTGTCGACTGTATTCTGTATACAGTAACGCTATGGCGTTCGCCAGCCGGGGTCAACCCCTAAGCTGGCCAAGCGCGGTCCGGCTGGAGGGGTTTCCGATATGGCGATTGAGCGCAAGAACCTGCGTTCCCAGGTGCGCGAAGAGCTGATCGCGCGCATGCGCGCAGGCGCGGTGCGGCCGGGCGAGAGCATCAACGAGGTGCAGCTCGCGGCCGAGCTCGGCGTCAGCCGCACGCCGCTCCGCGAGGCCCTCATCGCCCTCGAGAGCGAAGGCCAGATCGAGAGCGAGAACGGCAAGGGCTTCCGCTTCGTGCCCCTCAGCGCGCAGGAGTTCGAGGAGCTCTGCCCGATCATCGTCACCCTCGAAGGCCTGGCGCTCGACCTCACCCCCGTCGACGAGCTCGCCGCCCTCGGCGAGCGCCTCGCATCGCTGGCCGCCGCCTTCACCGACGACCTGGCCGAGCACGCGGTCGTCAACCGCAAGGACGACGAGTGGCACAACCTCATGCTGAGCGCGTGCCCCAACCACACGCTTCTGGAGCAGATCACCCAGGTGCGCAGCGCCATCCACCGCTACGAGTCGCTGCTGGTCGGCGACGACGTGCTGGTGGAGCGCTCGGCCGAGGAGCACTCGGCCATCGCCGAGCACCTCATCCACCGCGACGTGCCGGCCGCGAAGGCCGCCCTCGCGGCGAACTGGACCAACGGCATGCGCCGCCTCCTCGCCGACGCCGGCATCAAGTGGGAGCGCTTGAGCTAGCACCCGTCGGTCAGGCCGAGGCCCGCACGGCGAGGTCGACGAAGAGGGCGGCGGACCAGCCGAACGCGGTCGTCGCGGTTCGCGCCTTTCGGCCGGTCGTCGGCGTGAAGTACTCGTGCGGACCGCCGGCGTGGATGACGAGGCGCAGCGTCTGCTCGACGAGCTCGCGCGCTCGGGCCGGCTGACCGGAGACGGCGAGACCCTCGGCGAGCAGCGCGTTGACGTTCACCCACACCGGGCCGCGCCACATCCGCTCCTCCGAGAAGGACGGGTCACGGCGCGCGACCGTCGGGACGGCCCACGGGGTGGCGAAGCGGTCGGGGTCGTCGAGTGCGGCGAGGATGCCGGCGACGTACCGGCCCGGAAGCCTCCCGGTCAGCAGCGGGAGCAGCGAGACAGCCGTCTCCGCATCCACCGGCACGCCGGCGCCGGAGGACCGGAAGTACCCCGCCTCCTCGTCCCACATCCGCTCCAGCAGCTCCAGAGTGCGGGCGGACCGGGCCGCGTGCCGTGCCGCCGCGTCCTCGTCGCCGATCTCCCTGGCGCGGGCCGCGAGGAGGTCGTCCTGCAGGATCAGGTATGCGGCCAGGTCCGGCGACGCGACCGGCAGCTCTGCGTCGAAGACGGGGCTGTCGTCGAGGCCCGACGAGTACGGGTGGCCGTACTCGGGCATCCCGTCGCCGTCGAGATCCGAGTGGGCGAACCACCACTCCTGGCTGCGCGCGACCGTCTTCCACGCCGCGTCGAACCAGGCGGGGTCGTCCACCAGGCCCTCCAGCCGACGCAGCGCCCAGGCGGCGAGCGGCGGTTTGGTGAGCGGGATGGGCGCGGACGGGTCGGCGATGGCGGAGCCCGCCCGGCGCAGGTTCTCGCGGTCGCCCGGCGGGAGGTCGTCGCTCGAGGCCAGCACGCCCTCGTCGTGCACGACGTCCGGAAGCTGCCCGTCGGCGGTCGGGAAGGCGAAGGCGAGCTCCAGCTGTTCCCGCGCCAGCTCCGGGTCCCCGTGGCGCAGGCCCGCGGCGATGAAGTACGCATCCCACTGCCAGAGACCGACGTACCCGATCTTCGACGGCACGACGGCGCGGGCGCCACGGCCGGGCAGCGAGACGATGTTGGCGCCGAGCACCCACCAGCAGAAGGCGGTCATGTCGGCGAGGTCGTCGCGCACCACGGGGGTGCGGGCGAACCACTCGTCCCAGACCCGGGCCGTCTCCGCCAGGGCAGAACCGTGCTCCGCGGCCGGGATGCGGGTGACGCCGTCCGGGGAGAGACGCACCGCACCGTCGGCCGACGACACGCGCACCGGGGGCCCGTCGACGGGTTCGACCTCCGCCTCCCAGTCCCCCTCTCCGCCCAGCGTCAGCGCATCGGGCCCGTCGAAGGTCAGCGCGACGCCCGCGGCGCCGAACTCGATGCGGTCCGGACGGACGACCGAGACCGGCGCGAGCGAACCGTCGGCCCCGCGGACCCGCAGCGCGCGCACGACCACGCACTCGTCGAGGGGGCGCTCGTACTCGGCGCGACGCACGGTCAGCGCGTCGCCGTCGCGGAGCACGAGGATGCGCGAGCCCGGCAGCGTGAAGGGCGCGGCCACGAGGTCCAGGAAGCGCGAGACCCGCGACGCCGGCGACCGGCCGCTCACCGGCCGCCCAGCCCGGACGCCGCCATGCTGCCGATGATGCGGCGCTGGCCGATCACGAAGGCGATGAGCATCGGGATGGTCGCGATCGCCGACGCCGCCATAATCAGCCCGTAGTTCACCGACCCGAACTGGCCGCGGAAGCTCTGCAGCAGCAGCGGCACGGTGAACAGCTCCTGCGAGTTGAGGATGACGAGCGGCAGGAGGAAGTTGTTCCAGGTGCTGAGCGCGACGATGATCGCGAGCGCACCGAGACCCGGACGGAGGTTCGGCAGGATGACGCTCCAGAAGATCCGCCAGCGACCGGCGCCGTCGACGATCGCCGCCTCCTCCAGCTCCTTCGGCAGCGACAGCACGAACTGGCGCATCAGGAACACCGCGAACGGGTTCGCGAGCGCCGCCGGCACGATCAGCGCCAGGTGGGAGTCGACCCATCCCAGTCTCGCCATCAGGAAGTAGAAGGGGATGAGGGTCACCTGCATCGGGATCATCTGCGTCGCCAGGAACAGGACGAAGAGCACCCTGCTGCCGCGGAACGGGATGCGCGCGAACGCGTACCCGGCCATCGCGGCCGTCACGAGCGTGCCGACGACGACGAGTACGGCGATGTAGATGGTGTTCCAGTACGCGTTGCCGAACGGGACGTCGTTCCAGGCGTCCGCATAGTTCTGCAGCGTGAACGGCTGCGGCCACAGCGAGAGCGGGTCGTTCAGCAGCTGGGGCAGCGTCTTGAACGAGGTCAGCAGCATCCAGAGGAAGGGGAAGACCATCAGGATGCCGCCGGCGAGCAGCGCCAGGTGCAGGATCGTCGTGCGCACGCGGGTCGTGCCGCGACCGGTGCGCGGCGGACGAACGGGTGCGGCTGCTCCTGCCGGGCCAGGTGCTGTGCGGGAGGGAGCGGGGGCGGCGGTCATGCTGCACCATCCTCGTAGTGGACGAACTTCTTCTGGGCGGCGAACTGGATGCCGGTGATGACCAGCGTGATGATCAGCAGGATGATCGAGGCCGCGCTCGCCGGCCCGAACTGGAACTTCCCGAAGCCGAGATCGTAGATGTGGTAGACGATCGTGCGGGTGGCGTTGTCCGGTCCCGCGTTCGCCGTGAGGATGAAGACGGTGTCGAAGGTCTGCAGCGAGCTGATGAACGCGATGACCGTCGAGAAGAAGATGATCGGCGACAGCAGCGGCAGCCGCACCCGGAAGAACAGGGTGAACGCCCCGGCGCCGTCGAGCCGCGCCGCCTCGATGACCGACGGCGAGATGTTCTGCAGGCCCGCGAGGAAGATGATGACGTTCAGGCCGACCGACGACCAGATGGTCACGATGCAGACGGCGATCAGCGCCAGATGCGGGTCGCCCAGCCAGTCCGGCGGCGCGATGTGGAAGACGTTCGCGATGAAGCCGCTGAGCACGCCGTCCTTGCGGAGGAGCTGCTGCCAGATCATGGCGACGGCGACGGAGGAGGTCACGACCGGCGCGAAGAAGAGGACGAGGTACAGCGTCCGCGTCTTCAGCCGCTCGAGCGCGACCGCCAGCACGACGGCGAGGCCGAGGCCGACCGGGACGGTGATCAGCGCGATCAGCAGGGTGTTGACGATCGAGCGTCCGAAGAGCGGGTCGGAGAGCTCTGTGCGGAAATTGTCGAAGCCGATCCAGCTCAGATCGTTGAGGCCGTCCCACTTCGCGAACGCCAGCACCAGGCTGGCGATGAACGGCACGACGACGAACAGCGTCATGCCGAGCAGCTGCGGTCCGACGAAGACGTAGCCCCAGCGGCGGTCGCGACGCCGCCAGGCGGACTCCTTGCGGAGCCCGCCCGGCGGCGCGGGGACGACCTCGGCCTCAGCGGCGACGGTTGCTTCCCCTAGTGCAGTCACGCGTGCCGCCTCACTTGCCGCCGGTCTTGTCGGCGATCATCTTGGCGACCTCGTCGAGCGTCTCCTTCGTGGACGCCTTGCCCTGGTAGAGCGCGAGCATCTTGTCGCTGATGTCGCTCGACAGACCGGGGACGGCCGCCTCGCTGGCGTAGTCCTCGAAGCCGATGTCGCGCATCTCCAGCAGCGTCTTGGCGTGCTCCGGGTAGCCGTCGAGCACCACCTTGTCGGCGCCCTTGATCGACGGCACGGCGTTGCCGCCGCCCTGCAGTCGCTGGGTCTGGCCCTCGGCGGAGAGGAAGTTCGTCCAGAACGTGAACGCGGCGTCCTTGTTCTTCGTCTTGGCGTTGATGGCGAGGTAGCTCACCGCGACACCGGTCGGCGCCGCCTTGCCCGACGGCGTCGGCCACGGGGCCACGTCGTAGTTCTCGGGGTCGCCGGCGGCCTTGACGGTGCCGATCGTGTAGCGGCCCTGGACGAAGAAGCCCGCCTTGTGCGTGACGAAGACGCTGTCCGCGCCTGCGCCCTCCGGGAGGGTGTCGGCGACGACGAAAGTGCCGTTCTGGAAGTTCTTGGCCAGCACATCCATCGCCTTGACGCTCGTCTGGTCGGTGTTCGCGACGAACGTGCCCGACTCGTCGAAGGCCTTCCCGCCCTGCGACGAGATCCAGCTGTAGTGGGTGCTCCAGTAGTTCCAGAACATGGAGCCGGTCAGGCCCGCCTTGTGCAGCTTCTCGTTCATGTCGAGGAAGGCGTCGGTCGTCCACTTGCCCTCGGCGGCGAGGGTCGCGGGGTCGTCGGTGACCCCGGCCTTCTTCAGCGCCGCCTTGTCGTACCAGAGCGCGTCAGGGTTGGAGTCGTTGGGCGCCGCGTAGTACTCGTCGCCCTTTTTGGTGGCTCCGAACAGGCCCTGCGCGAAGTCGTCGGGCTTGGTCTTGCTCGCCGACGACTCCATGAGCGAGGTCAGCGGCAGCAGGGCCTTCGAGTTGACGAACTGGCCGATCTTGTCGTCGCCGATGTAGAACACGTCCGGTGCCGTGCCGGAGGCGAGCTGCGCGAGGAGCTTCGTGTGGTAATCCCCGTAGTCGGCGACCGGCTGGAGCACGACCTTGATGTCGGGATGCTCCTTCATGAACTTCTGGTCGAATTCCTTGTAGCGGGTGAGCTCCTCCGGGGTGCCCCAGGTGGACCAGACGACGGTCTTGGTGCCGGAACCGCCTCCCGAGCCGGAGCAGGCCGCCATGCTGAGCGCGAGTGCGGCGGCCGCCGTGATGGCCAGCGCCCTTCTCACCGTTGAGTCGACGCGAGACATGAGTACCTCGATCCTTGAAGTGTCTCTGCTGTGTGGGTGGGTCTGTATTCTGTATACAGTAGGCAGACGCAGAGCGCAACAGCCGGGCACCGATCGCGGTGGGGGGAGTGTCAGCCGAGCCCGTCGCGCCGCCGCGCGAGAGCCGCAGCCTCGGCCGTGTTCCCCGAGAGGGCGATCGCGCGGGCGTATGCCTCCCGCGCCTCCGCCGTCCGGCCGAGCCGGCGGAGCAGGTCGGCCCGCGTCGCATGGAACGCGTGGTAGCCGTCGAGGTCGGCCGAAAGCGCCTCCACCTCGGCCAGCGCGACCTCCGGGCCTTCGAGCTCCGCGACCGCGATGGCCCGGTTCAGCCGCACGACGGGCGACGGGTCGATGGAGGCCAGCCGGTCGTACAGGGACACGATCTGCGACCAGTCGGTGTCCGCCATCGTCGGCGCCGAGGTGTGCACCGCGCCGATCGCGGCGAGCACCTGGTAGCGGCCGGGACGCGCACCCGCCCTGGCCGCGGCCAGGCGCTCCCGCACCAGGGCATGGCCCTCCGCGATCATCTCCGCGTCCCAGGCGCCGCGATCCTGGTCGGCGAGCGCGACCAGTTCGCCGTCCGACGAGACGCGGCCGGTCCTGCGCGCCTCGGTGAGCAGCATCAGGGCGAGCAGGCCGGTCGTCTCGCCGTCGTCGGGCAGCAGCCCGTGCACCAGGCGGGTGAGCCGGATGGCCTCCTCCGTCAGCTCGCCGCGCACCGGGTCCGTGTCCGGCCCGCTCGCCAGGTAGCCCTCGTTGAACACGAGGTACAGCACCGCCAGCACGCCGGACAGGCGCGCGGGCAGGTCGTCGGCCGAGGGCACACGGTACGGGATGCGCGCCGCTGCGATCTTCGCCTTCGCGCGCGTGATCCGCCGGCCCATGGCGGCCTCCTGCACGAAGAACGCCCGCGCGATCTCCGCGACGGTCAGACCGGCGACCAGGCGCAGGGTCAGCGCCACCCGCGCGGGCATCGCGAGCGCCGGGTGGCAGCAGGTGAACACCAGCCGCAGCCGGTCGTCGTCGACCGCGCCGACCGGCTCCGCAGGCTCGTCGTCGAGCACCAGCAGCGCCTCCCTGTGCTTGTCCGCCCGCCTGCTCTCGCGGCGGAGGCGGTCGATCGCCTTGCGGTTCGCCGTCGTCGTCAGCCACGCGCCGGGGTTGGGCGGCACGCCGTCGACGCGCCACCGCTCCACGGCGACGGCGAACGCCTCGGCCGCCGACTCCTCCGCGATGTCCAGGTCGCCGAAGCGCCGGGCGAGGGAGGCCACCACCCTGGCCCACTCCTCGTGGTGCGCCCAGGTGATCGCCCTCTCGACCGCCTCCCGCATCACAGGAACGGACGCACCTCCACCTTGCGGTTGCAGGCGCGGGAGCCCTCGGTCGCCAGGGCGAGGGCGACGTCCAGGTCGGGGGCTTCGATGATCCAGAAGCCGGCGAGGAACTCCTTCGACTCGACGAACGGTCCGTCGGTGATGAGCGGCTCGTCGCCGCGGTTGTCGATCACGGTGGCAGTGTCGGGCATGCCGAGGCCGCCCGCGAACACCCAGTAGCCCTCGGTCTGCAGGCGGTCGTTGAAGACGTCGATCGCGGCCTGCTCCTCCGGGACGGCGAGGCTGGGCCGGTCGTGGATGACGGACAGCAGATACTGCATCGGTCGATCATCCCGCATCATCGTGCCGCCGGGTACTGCGGACGGCCGTTCGGACGGAACACCTGGATGGTGACGCCCTTGCTGTCGACGTGCGAGTCGAGCAGCTCCAGCGCGATGTCCGGGCCGTCCTGCGGGAACAACCGGGTGCCCTGGCCGAGGATGACCGGCACGACCAGCAGCTCGAGCTCGTCGACGAGCCCGTTCGCCAGCAGCCAGCGGACCAGGGCGCCGCTCCCGTGCACCTGCAGCTCGCCGCCCGGCTGCGCCTTGAGCTCTGCGACGGCCGTCGCGAGGTCGCCGGAGAGGACGGTCGTCCCCTCCCACCGCGGCGAGGTGAGCGTCGTCGACGCGACGTACTTGGGGCGGGTGTTGAGGGGACGCCAGACGGACTCCCACCCGCGGACCTGGTCCGCGTCCCACGACCCCCACGAGCCGGCGAACACGTCGTAGGTGTGCCGGCCGAAGAGGAAGGCGTCGGCGCGCTCGTAGGTCTCGTTGATGTGGGCATGTGTGGATGCGTCGCCCAGCCCGAGCGCCCACCCGCCGCGGTCGAACCCGCTCCTGCGGTCCTCCTCCGTGGCTCCGCCGTTGCCCTGCATGACGCCGTCCAGCGTGACCTGGGTGACCGTCCTGAGCTTCATGTCGTCGTCCTCTCGTCGTGAGCCGCCCCGTCCGGGCGACCTCTCACCCCTGCTACGAACGCGACCGTTCCGATCCGACACCGTGGACGAAAAAAATCCGCGGCGAGTGGCGACACCTTGTCACCACTCGCCGCGGATAGGCACGATTAGTCACGAATCGAGCCCGGGGACGTCACTTCTTGAAGATGTCCTTGACGTCCTCGCCCAGGTTCTTGGTCTTGGCGGCGGCCTGGTCGGCCTTGCCCTCCGCGACCTTCTGGTCGTCGTCGGTCAGCTTGCCGATGGCCTCCTCGGCCTTGCCCTTCAGCTCCTGGGCGGTGTTCTTGATCTTGTCGGCAGCGCTCATGGCTGTCTCCTTTCTGTGGGGTTTTCGTTCGGTGTTTCGGGAGTTCACGAAGGCCGGGCGGCCCCCGTGGACGTTTCGATGCGGACGGCGGGGCGCAGGCGTGCGCGGAAGCCGCCGATCAGCTGGGTGAAGACGGGGAGCCGGATGCCGAGCGCCGTGTCGAGCAGCCCGACGGCCTCCTCCACCGCGTCCGCCACGATCCGCGGCGACGCTCCGCGGCGGCAGCGGACGGTCAGCCGGAGCGCCGGCTCGCGCCGCACGCGGTAGGCGCTCACGTCGACGCCGGCGACGCCGGGGACGGACTGGAGCCGGTCCCGCAGCAGCGCGGACGCCACGTCGGCGGCGACCTCGGTCGAGCCGTCGTCTCCGGCGGCGGTCACCACGGTGGAGGTCGAGCCGCGGCCCGCGCGGAGCACGAGTACGGCAAGCAGCACCACGAACACCACCGCGATGGCCAGTGCACCGACGGCTGCCAGGCTGAGGCTGGTCGAGGGCCAGAGCGGCCGGCCGAACGCGGCGTCGAGCGCGGGCACGACGGAGTGCGAGACCGAGGTCCACTGCTCACGTGCCGCCGGCGAGACGAGGAGGAGCACAGCCAGCCCGGAGGCCAGCAGGCACCCGATGCCCACCAGGGCGAGCAGCAGTCGGTTCACGACGCGGTTCGTGTCGTTCACGATCCCACCTTTCCGTTCGGGTCGACGAGCACGCCGAGCCGGATCGCCCGGCCGGCGCCCGCCTGGGCGAACTCCTCCGTCACGGCGTCGCGCACGCCGTCCCGGTCGACCCTGCGGCCGCTGACCGGGACGATGCGCACGACACCGCTGCGGCGGCCGAGGGACACGGTGACCGCATCCGGGGAGACCTCCGCCGTGCGGGCGGCGCGCCGGGCGAGCGCGGACGCGAGCATGTCGTCGTCCGCGACGATGGCGACCCGGTCGCCCGCGAGCACCCGCCGCGGGCGCCGCCCCGGGAGGCCGGCCAGCAGCACGAGCCACAGGCCGACCAGTCCGGAGAGCACAGCGGTCGCGAGAAGGAAGGTGGCCCCCGCGTCGGGGGCTGAGGCGAGGGCCACCAGCTGGGAGCGGGGCGACAGCAGCAGCGGGCGACGGCCCAGCAGCTGCAGCACGCCCTCCACGGAGAGCCAGGTCACGACGAGCGCGACGGCGACGGCCGTCGCCGAAGCGGCGACCGTGCGAGGCGAGTGCGTCTCGCGGCGCAGGATGCGCTTCTCGATCCGGTTCATCGGACCCTCCTCTCCGTGATGACCGCGCCGGTGGCGCGGAGGTCGACCCGGGCGACGTCGAGCCCGGTGAGCTCGGCGAGCCGAGCCCGGATGTGCCCGCCCGCGGCCGCCAGCCGATCGACCAGCGGGACGACGTCGGGCGACCCGAGCGGGGCGAGCGCGACCGGCGCGGTGACCCGGACGCCGAGGGCGCCGGACTCGTCCCGCACGCGGACCGACACCTCTCGGTAGCCGACCCGCAGCTCGTCCGCGGCGACCGCCCGGGCCAGGTGCTCGAGCGCGATGCCCGCGAACCGGTCCCGACCGGCGGTCATGACGACGAGCGCCGGCCGCGCAGGGCGTCGGCCACGCGGGCCAGGTCGACCTCGCCGCCGATCACCCGGGCGACCAGCCAGCCGACCAGGGCCGCGGCGGCCACGCCGACGAACACCCAGAAGCCGAAGGCCGCCCAGACGATGGCGAGACCGCCGCCGACGAGGACTCCGAAGCGCGCCGTGGTCACTGGACCCGCGCCTCCTGCTCGTTGTCGTCGTCGCTCGGCACGTGGACGTCGTTGATGGTGACGTTGACCTCGGTCACCTCGAGCCCGACGATCCGCTCGATCGCCTGGACGATGGAGGCGCGCACGTCGGAGGCCACCTTCTGCAGCGAGACGGGGTACTCGGCGACGATGGTGACGTCCGCCGCGACCTGCTTCTCGCCCACCTCGACGCTGATGCCCTGACCCAGGTCGGTGGCGTTGATCGCCTCGCGCAGCGCGCCGAGGGCGCGGGCCGCTCCGCCGCCGAGCGCGTAGACGCCGGGGACCTCGCGGGCCGCGATGCCGGCGACCTTGGCGACGACCGCGTCGTTGATGACGGTCTTGCCGAGCGCGGTCTCCGTGGGGGCCGAGCTGGTGGTTGCGGTGGTGTTGGCCATGTCGTGTCCTTCCGATCCGTTGGGCGGCCCGGTGGTGGGTCGCACTACTGTGACGGATCGACGGATCGGTTCGTCACGCCCGGAACCTGTGAGAATGCTCAATCAGCTAGCCAGGCTATTTACTTACCCTTCTAGCAGAATTCCGTCTACAATCAAGTGCCTGGCTGCTCTATGGCCTCACAGCTCGACGGAAGGGGGCCGCGTGACACGCATCGGCCTCGAGGCGCTGCAAGATGCCGCCGACGAGACCCTCGCCGGGCGCGCCGCCGACGGCGACACCGTCGCGTTCGAGGTGCTGGTGCGCCGCCACGGCCCGCTGATGCGTGCCTACGCCGCCCGCATGCTCGGTTCGACCTACGAGTCCGACGACGCAGTCCAGGAGACCTTCCTCACGGCCTGGAACCGGTTGCCGGAGCTGCAGGACGGCTCCACCGTGAAGGCCTGGCTCATGCGCATCCTGAGCCGCCGGTGCATCGACCGCATCCGCGCCAGGCGCGAGCACGACGATGTGACCGAGCTCGACGCCCCGGGCCCCGCCGACGAGGACCCCGGCCACATCGCCGAGGTGCGCACGGCGAACCAGGCCCTCGCCAGAGAACTCGACCGCCTTCCCGAACTGCAGAGGAGATGCTGGGTGCTCCGCGAAGTGGGACAGTACAGTTACGACGAGATCGCGCAGGAGCTCGACATCCCGGTGTCGACGGTCCGCGGCCAGCTCGCGCGCGGCAGGCGGAGACTGCTCGAGGCGATGGAGGACTGGCGATGACCGACCCGATCCTCCCCGGCGACGACCTGGTCGACGGCCACACGCTCGATGAGCTGAGCGACTATCTGGCGCGCGGCCGCACGCCGGCCGACCCGAGCATCGACGACTCCCCCGAGTGCCGCGCCGCCCTCGACGCGCTCGAGCAGCTGAGCCGCACCACGCGTGCAGCCCTCGAAGCGGAGGCCGCGCAGTCGCCCCTCGACGACGGCTGGGTGGGCAGGATCCTCGACGGGATCCGGCTCGACGTGCAGTCCGGAAGGCGGGTCCGCCTGGCGCACAGCGACCCGGGCGCCGACCTCGCCCTGACCGAGGGAGCCGTCCGCGCCCTCGTGCGCGGCGTCGGCGACGCGGTGGACGGCGTCATCGTCGGGCGCTGCCGGCTCGACGGCGACGTGGAGACCCCCGGCTCGCCGATCGCGGTGCACATCGACATCTCGGTGCGCTACGGCGACCCGCTCGCCCAGGTCGCGGCCCGGGTGCGCGAGCTGGTCGCCTCCGAGCTGGCCCGCCACGCGGAGCTGACCATCGCCTCCGTCGACGTGACGGTGACGGACGTGCGCGACCGCAGCGCACAGGACGGAGGACGGGCATGAGCACGAGCGACGCCGACACCACGACGGCCCTCGCGGGCGTTGTGGCCGCAGTGCCGGGGGTGGCCAGGCTGTACCCGTCGGGCGGCGTCCTTGGCCAGGTGTCCGCGGCCCTGACCTCCGCCATCACCGGTGGGCCCGCGGGAGGCGACATCGCCGTCGACGGCGGCCGCATCGCCATCCGCATCGGCGTCGGGCCGGAGCGCCCCGCGGCCGCGGTCTGCCGCGACGTCTACGCGGCGGCGCGCGTGTGGGCCGCCGCGAGCGGGATGCCGGACGCCGTCATCGAGGTGACCGCTGCCTCGGTCGAGCCCGCTTAGGGCGGATTGCCAGCCTCCCTCGCGCACTTCTCGGTAGGCTCGTGACAGCAAGGGGAGTACTCCCGCCGGCAGTGAGCCCGTCATTACGGATGCGCCATCGCATCCCGGGCCACTGGTCCCGTAGCCGAGTCCATCGGCCGGGGCGGAGGAGACCTTGGGCAGACGTTCCGCCTACCCCCTTGGAGTCCCGGTGCAGGTCACCCCGCTCATCTGGATCATCACCATCGCTGTGACGATCGCCTTCTTCGTCTACGAGTTCTTCGCCCACGTCCGCAAGCCGCACGAGCCGACGATCGGCGAGTCGGCGCGCTGGTCCGCGTTCTACATCGGCCTTGCGCTGCTCTTCGGCGTCGGGATCGGGATGGTGTCGGGCTGGGACTTCGGCGGCCAGTACTTCGCCGGCTACCTGACCGAGAAGGTGCTCTCGGTCGACAACCTGTTCGTGTTCCTGCTGCTGATGTCGGCCTTCGCCGTGCCGAAGGCGTACCAGCAGAAGGTGCTGATGATCGGCATCATCATCGCGCTGGTGCTGCGCGGCGCGTTCATCGCCGTCGGCGCGACGCTGATCGAGAACTTCTCCTGGGTGTTCTACCTCTTCGGTGCGCTGCTGCTGTTCCTGGCCTGGCGGCAGGCGTTCGCGTCGCATGACTCGGACCCAGCCGACAACCGGTTCATGCGCTTCCTGCGCCGTCACCTCGCCGTCACCGACGAGTACCACGGCGACCGCCTGACGGTCAGGAAGGACGGCCGCCGCTTCGTCACGCCGATGCTGCTGACGATCGTCGCGATCAGCCTGATCGACGTCGTCTTCGCGGTGGACTCCATCCCGGCGATCTACGGCCTGACCAGCGAGGCGTACATCGTCTTCACGGCCAACGCCTTCGCGCTGATGGGTCTCCGCCAGCTGTTCTTCCTCATCGGCGGCCTGCTGCAGCGTCTGGTCTACCTGACGCAGGGGCTCGCCGTGATCCTCGCGTTCATCGGCGTGAAGCTCGTCTTCCACGCGCTGCACGTCAACGAGCTGCCGTTCATCAACGGCGGCCACCCGGTCGAGTGGATCCCCGAGATCCCGACCTGGTTCTCGCTGACGTTCATCGGCGCCGTGATCGTGGTCGCCGCGGTCGCCAGCCTGGCGAAGACCAGGGGCGGCCGGGCGGGCGTCGCGGCGGAGGAGGCCGCCGACGCCGAGCTCACGAAGGACGCGCCTCCGGCGCACTGAGCGGTGGCCGCCCCTCGCCGTTCCGCCAGGCGCGGAGGGTGTGCCGGAAGCCCACCAGCTCGTGCCCGACGACCTCCACGACGGCGCCGAGGGCGACCAGCCCGATGACGACGCTCAGCGCGGTCAGCTCGCCGGGCTCCTCCAGGTCGATCGGCTCACCGGGATGGGTGAGCGCGCCGACCACGACGGCCACGGCGAGAGGCGCCAGGGTCACCAGCAGAAGCGGCAGGTGCGTGAGGTCGAACGAGCGCAGCAGCACGCTCCAGATCAGGAAGATCAGGACGATCGTGGTCGCCAACGGCACCGCGAGCGCCAGTGCGACGCCCAGCAACGACACGCCCCCGCCCTGCACGGCGATCGTGGTCAGGTGGAGGCCGGCGCCGATCGCCGCGATGGAGCCGAACAGGGCGAGGTGCGCGTACCGCCAGCCGAATGCGCGCTCCGGCCGCCGCTCCAGCACCAGCCGCGACGGGACGAGGAAGTACGTCCACCACACGGCCGCTGCCATCACGAGACCGCTCGACGCGATGAGCACGGCCTCCGGCGTCCATCCCTCCTCCACCGTGAGTGCGCCGACCGCGGAGGTGGTGGCGGCGATCACCTCGCCGATCGTGATGATCGTCAGCAGCGCGAACCGCTCGGCCAGATGCCCGGCGTTCCACGGCGAGAACCCGTACCGGCGGGTGGCGACGACCGGCGCCACCATCTCGGACAGCGCGATGACGACGAGGGCCGTCACCGTGACGCCGGTCGGCAGCGGGACGAGCGCGGTCAGCAGCCACAGCACCTGCGCGACCCAGATGATCAGCACGTACGAGAGGGCGTTCCTGCGGTGGTCCGGGTCCTCCCGCGCGGCGCGGATCCAGAGCAGGATCTGCGGGACCCGCATGATGACGTAGCCGATCACCATCAGCAGGTTATTCGGGCTCTCGCCGTGGGCGGCGCGCTCGAAGCTGACCGGGAGGCCGTAGGTCAGCACGATCACGCCGATCATCTGCACGATCGTCGCCAGCCGGAACAGCACGTCGTCGTTGCCGTAGGCCGACGCGAACCAGGTGAAGTTGAGCCACGCCCAGCTGACCGCCCAGATCGCGAACGCGTACGCGCCGAGGGCCGGGCCGACGTCGCCGTGGGCGAGCTGCTCCGCGAGCTGATCGGATGCTGCGGCGAACGCCACGACGTAGGTCAGGTCGTAGAGGAGCTCCAGCGGCGTGGTGGTGCGCCCGCGCTCGTGCGGGTCGCGCCCCCGCATCGGGCGGATGCGGTGGCGGAGCTCGTGCCGCAGCTCGTCGGTGAGGTCGGTCATCCGCTGCTCCTGCCTACTGTGGTGTGCGCGAGAGTCTCGCGCATCCGGCGGCGGGAGGGAAGCTTCCCGGCTCAGACGGAGCCGACGCGCTCGCTCAGCAGCTGCAGCATCGCCTCGGCCGCCCGGCCGGGCCGCTCCCGCGCGATGGCGCTGAGCCTCCACTCGATGGTGGGCCGCAGCGGCAGCACCACGGCGCCGTCGGCTGGGATGATCGTCAACTCGGGGAGGGCGGCGACGCCGAGACCGGACGCCACGAACCGCGGGATCTCGCCCAGGTCGGCGAGCTCGGTCGGCACCCGCCGGGTCAGTCCGAGGGCTGCGAAGGCGCGGTCGAGGGCGACCCTGTTGCCGAAGCCGGCGCGCGCATCCACCCACGGCTCCGACGCGAGGTCGGCGAGCGACACCGAAGACCGCCGGGCGAGTGGATGCGCCTCGGGCAGCACGGCACGGAACGGCGAGTCGGTCAGGTGCTGCACGACCAGGTCGGGCACCACGTCGGGGAGGCCGTGGAAGGCGATGTCGAGCCGGCCCTGCCGCACGTCCTCGATCAGGCCGGTCGATCCGCTCGGCGACGGGCCGAGCCGCAGGTCGACCCCGGGGTGCCTGCGGTGGAACTCGCCCATGATGCCGGGCAGGTCGACGCGCGTGAGGTTGGTGAAGATGCCGACCCGGACCGTGCCGCGGAGGGGGCCCTCCCGGTCGGCGAGGTCGCGCATCCGCTCGACCGACCGCAGGGATGCCCGCGCCTCGGCCAGTACGGCCTCGCCGACGTCGGTGAGGCGGACGCCGTGGGCGTCGCGCTCGAACAGTGCGGTGCCGAGCTCGCGCTCCAGGCTGCGGATGCCGGCCGAGACGGTCGACTGGGCGGCGTACACGCGTTCGGCGGCGCGCGTGAAGTTCAGCTCGTCGGCGACGGCGACGAAGTACTCCAGCTGCCGGGTGTCCATGCGGCAATCGTATCCATCGATGCTCAGCATCGGCTATTTCCGTTGGACTCGATTGCGGGTCCGGCGCATCATCGGAGCATGACCAGCACGCTCGACTCCCGTCGCATCTCCCGGCCGACCGACCGTCGCCCGTTCCGGCTCCGCCATGGCGCCGGCTTCTGGGTGATCGCGGCGGCGTTCCTCGCGGTGATGGCATTCTCCACCGTCCCGACCCCGCTGTACGCGTTCTACCAGGCGCGCGACGGCTTCCCGACCTGGGTCGTCACCGTCATCTTCGCCGCGTACGCCGTCGGCGTGATCGCGAGCCTGTTCCTGATCGGCCACCTCAGCGACTGGGCCGGGCGCCGCAGGATGGTGCTCATCGCGGTGCTGCTGGAGATAGTGTCCGCAGCCCTGTTCCTGGTCTGGAACGACGTCGCCGGACTCATCGTCGCCCGCACGATCTCGGGGATCGGCGTCGGCGCGCTGACGGCCAGCGCGACGGCACACCTCAGCGAGCTGCGGGCGGTGGCGCGGCCGCAGGAGGGTCCGCGGCTGGCCGGGACGGTGTCGACCGTCGTCAACACGGGCGGACTGGCTCTCGGTCCGCTGATCGGCGGCGCGTTCGCCCAGTTCCTGCCGGCGCCGCTGCTGCTGCCGTACGCGGTCTTCCTCGTGGTGCTCGCCGTGGCGGCGGTCGCGGTCGCGCTCGTGCCCGAGACGGTCGAGCGCGCGGAGGAGCGGCCCGCCTACCGGCCGCAGCGGATCTCGCTTCCGGCGTCGGCACGCGGCGCCTTCTCGGCCGCGGCCGTGGCCGCCTTCGCCGGCTTCGCCGTCTTCGGCCTCTTCACCTCGCTCGCGCCGAGCGTGCTGGCCGGGACGCTGCACCAGACCTCGCACCTGCTCGCGGGCTTCGTGCCCTTCGCGGTGTTCGCGGCCTCCGCACTGTCGCAGGTCGTGTTCGGACGACTCTCGACACGGTCGCAGCTGGTGCTCGCCCTCGTGCTGATGCTGGTCGGCCTCGCCGGGCTCGCCACCGGGGTGCTGATCGCGTCCCTCGCCGTCTTCCTCGTCAGCGGGGTGCTCGCCGGGGCAGGCGTCGGCCTCCAGTTCCGGTCGGCCATCGCGGTCGCCGCTTCGCTGGCGGCGCCGGAGCGGCGCGGCGAGGTGCTCGCGGCGATCTTCCTCATCGCCTACATCGGGCTGGCCCTGCCGGTGCTGCTGGTCGGCGTCGCGCTCATCCTGTGGCCGCTGGTCCCGGTGCTCGTAGTGTTCGTCGCCGCCGTCGCGGTCCTCTCCATCCCCGCCGGCCTCCGAATGCTCCGCCGCGCCTAGTTCCCCGCTGAGGTGCTCGTCGTTGCGCCCGACACGCCGTCGGGGCGCGCAACGACGAGCACCTCGCGGGTCAGGAGGCGAGTGAGCGCAGGGTGGACATGGCGTCGGTCTCGATCGCGGCGATGTCCTTCAGGCGGCGGCCGGCCTCGGCCAGGGGCTCCGGGTCGCCGGCCCTCCCTGCTGCGTCGATCAGGGCGGCCACGCGCGTCCAGAGCACGGCGGACTCGGCGTAGCCGTCTCGACCCTCGGCGATGCGCCTGGTGATGTCCTCCGGCAGTCCGAGCCCGACGCACTCGGCCAGGAAGTCGCGGTAGAGGTTCCGGAACAGCGCACCACCGGTGCCCGCGCGCTCCATGAGCATGGCGATGGTGGGCAGATCGCTCGCAGGATCAGCGACCCGCTCGAACCAGCCGGGCACCCGCTTCGCCGCGGTCAGGATGCCACGGTTTCCGATGTTCGCGATCGGAGGGGTCAGAAACGCCTCGGCGCAGTCCGCGATCGCCGCCGCCACCAGCTCGGGCACGCGGTCGCGCACATCCTGCGCCGGTTCGGGAAGCGCGACCGTGAACGAGCGGTTCCTCGCCGACATCGGTCCGCGCGCCGAGCGGGCGGTCGCCAGGCTCCCCAGGCTGGTCGAGACGGCACCGCCCTGCTGAGCGGTATCCACAAGGTAGGCGCGCTCGTCGTCGTAGCCGTACATCGCCACGACGTGACCGGCGAAGTGGACGCGCGAGCCGAAGTACTCCAGGTCGTGGCTGTCGAGCTGCAGGCCGACGGGCACACCGCTGCCGAGGGCCGAACGGACCTCCTCCCAGGCCTTCCGCTCCGAGGCCGTCTCGGAGACGTGCAGCTCCAGGCCCAACCGTGCGGCCAGGTTGGTGGTCAGCTCGAACGGCCTGACGCGTCCGCCGAGGAAGGGCAGCTCCTGCTGCTTCGAGTCCCAGTAGAGGAAGGACAGCCCGCCGCCGAGCCCGAACAGCATCGGCTCGGAGAGCTCCAGTCCGCGGTGCGCGAGCAGCACCCCGAGCGCGGTCGTCTCGCAGTGCGGCCCGCCCCCGGTCGGGAGCCCGTCGATCATCGTCGTGTGCGTCATGCAGGCACCTCGACCCGCTCCAGGAGCCACGACCTTTCCGCCTCCAGGAGACTGAGCGAGTACGAGAACACCTCGCGAGCCGCGGGCGGAAGCGGCGCCTGGGCGCGTTCCGCCTGCACGACGTCGTCGATGCGGGCCTCGATCTGCGCGAGCCTCGACCGCAGCGCCTCGTCATACACCCCAGCCGGGATCAGGGGGAGGTTGGCGAGCCCGACGAGGAACGGATGCGGCACCGGGCTCGCCTCCCGGACGAACGTCAGGGTCTGCTCGGCGGCGACGCGGCGTCCCTCGTCGGTCGCGCGGAACACCCGGCGCGACTTCGCGGCACCGGCGTGATCCTCCGCGGCGGCGGCGAGACCGCGGCCCTCGAGCTTGCCCAGCAGGTAGTAGATGGACGAGAAGCCGATGTCCGTCCAGCGCCGGATGCCGCGTCGTTCGATCACGCGCTCCAGGTCGTACCCGTGCCGCGGCTCCTCCACCAGGAGCCCGAGCACCGTCAACTCCGCAGCTGTCAGCGTCATGCCGGTTACTCTAGCACTAGAGTAACCGGCACGAACTGCACGTCGTGGTCGCTAATCCAGCGTGATAGCGACCACGACGTGCAACTCGGTGGGCTACAGGCCGCGGGCGAGGCGGTAGTAGGCGGCGTTCGACTCGAGGTCGCGGCGGAAGCCGCGCAGCGTGGTCTCGTCGTCGATCACGAGGAGCTCCGTGCGGAGCATGCGGGCGAAGTCCTCGAACACCTCGACGCCGACCGCGGTGCTCATCACGGTGTGGTGTGCGGCGCCCGCCTCCAGCCACGCCGTCGCCGACGTGGTGAAGTCGGGGGCCGGCTTCCACACGGCGCGGCCCACGGGGAGCTTCGGCAGCGGAGCGGTCGGCTCGACGACCTCGACCACGTTGGCGACCAGACGGAACCGGTCGCGCACATCCGACAGGGCCACGACGACGGCAGGGCCGGGGTCGGCGCTGAAGACCAGGCGCACCGGGTCGTCCTTGCCGCCGATGCCGAGCGGGTGCACCTCGAGCGTCGGATGCGCGGAGGTCAGCGACGGGCTCACCTCGAGCATGTGCGCGCCGAGGATGCGCTCGTCACCGGGCGTCAGGTCGTACGTGTAGTCCTCCATGAGGGATGCCCCGCCCGGCAGGCCCGCCCCCATCACGTTCGCCGCGCGCACCAGGATCGCGGTCTTCCAGTCGCCCTCCGCGCCGAAGCCGTAGCCCTCGGCCATCAGCCGCTGGACGGCGAGGCCGGGCAGCTGCTTGAGCGCGCCGAGGTCTTCGAAACTGGTGGTGAACGCACCGAAGCCGCCCTCCTCCAGGAACGACCGCAGCCCCAGCTCGATGGCCGCGCCGTCGCGCAGCGAGCCGTGGCGGTCGCCGCCGCGGCGGAGCTCGGGCACGACGTCGTAGAGGTCCTCGTACTCGGCGACCAGCGCGTCCACGTCGGACGCCGACGCCGCTGCCACCGCCTCGGCCAGCTCGTTCACGCCCCAGGTGTTCACCTGTACGCCGAAGACGTGCTCCGCCTCCGTCTTGTCACCCTCGGTGACGGCGACGAAGCGCATGTTGTCGCCGAAACGGGCCAGCTTCAGGGTGCGGGTGGCCGCGTGACCGGCCGCCGCCCGCATCCACGTGCCGACGCGCGAGGAGACCGCCGGATTCGAGACGTGTCCCGCCACCGTGGTTCGCGGGACGCCGAGCCGGGTGAGGATGTACCCGAACTCCCGATCGCCGTGCGCGGCCTGGTTGAGGTTCATGAAGTCGAAGTCGATGTCTGCCCATGGCAGCTCGACATTGGCCTGGGTGTGCAGGTGCAGCAGCGGCTTCTGCAGGGCGTCGAGTCCGGCGATCCACATCTTGGCGGGGCTGAAGGTGTGCATCCACGCGATCAGGCCGATCACGGCGTCTTCGGCGTTGGCCTCGAGCACGGTGCGGCGGATGGCGTCGGAGTCGGTCAGGACCGGCTTCCAGACGATCCGGACCGGGACGTCGGGAGCCGCGCCGAGCTCGTCGGCGATGGCGCGCGACTGCTCGGCGACCTGCGCGAGGGTCTCCGGGCCGTACAGGTGCTGGCTCCCGGTGAGGAACCAGACCTCGTACACGTCGAGGGAGGTGGTGAGCTTCGGCATCAGCGGAGGGATCCTTCCGGGTTCTGTCCGTACACGTTCTGGTAGCGGTCGAAGAGGCTGTCGATGGCGTCCTGCGGGATGGGGACGATCTCGCCGCCCTGGCGGGCGATGTGCATGGTGCGGGCGACGTCCTCGGCCATGACGGCGGCCTTCACGGCATCCCGCGCGTCGCGGCCGATGGTGAAGACGCCGTGGTTCTGCATGAGCACGGCCCGGCTGCGGTGGCCGGTCAGCGTCTGCACGATGCCGCGGCCGATCGAGTCGTCGCCGATGATGGCGAAGGGACCCACCGGGATGTCGCCGCCGAACTCGTCGGCCATCGCGGTGATGGCGCACGGGATGGGCTCAGCGCGGGCGGCCCACGCGGTCGCGTACGTGGAGTGCGTGTGGACGACTCCGCCCACCTCCGGCATGTTGCGGTACACGTAGGCGTGCGCGGCGGTGTCGGACGACGGCGACCGCTCCGAGCCCAGCGACCCGGGGACGACCTCGCCGTCGAGGGTGCACAGGATCATGTTCTCCGGTGCGAGGTCGTCGTAGTCGACGCCGCTCGGCTTGATGACGAAGAGGTCCTCGCCCGGGACGCGGCCGGAGACGTTGCCGCCGGTCCAGACGACCAGGCCGTAGCGGACCAGCTCGGCGTGCAGGGCGGCGACGCGCTCGCGCACGGCGCGGACGGCGGCGGATTCGGCGGTCACGGGGTGGCTCCTTCTGTGGCGGGGGCGGATGCGTCGGGCAGCGCGGTCACGGCCGCGCGCTCCACCGCGAGGCCGTCGCGGTAGCGGTCGACGTAGGAGGCGAACCCGGCGACGTCGGCCGGGTCGGGCTCCGCCGTGTCGAAGACGACCGAGCGGAAGACCCGGTCGCCCAGGTACGCGTCGAGGCCGGAGTCGTCGCCGCCGGAGCGGGCCCGGCTGAACGCCGCGAGCACGGCGATGCCCCAGGCCCCTCCCTCCGAGGCGGTCGCCGCCACCGAGACGGGGGCGTCCAGCGCGCCGGCGAGCAGGCGCTGCGCCACTCCGGCAGTGCGGAAAACGCCGCCGTGGGCGAGCAGCCGGTCGACCGCGACGCCCTCGTCGGCGAGCACGCGCATCCCGAGCGCCAGAGTCGCGAAGACCCCGTTGACCTGCGCGCGCATGACGTTGGCCAGGGTGAAGCGGCTGCCCGGGGTGCGGACGGTCAGCGGGCGGCCCTCGGAGAGCCCGGCGATCGGCTCGCCGGCGAGGTGGTTGTAGGCGAGGACGCCGCCGGCGTCGGCGTCGCCCTCCAGCGCCTCGCGGAGCAGCGTCTCGAACACCGCGTCCGGGTCGGCCGGGCGTCCCGACGCCTCCGCGAAGCGGGAGAACAGCCCGGCGAACGCGGCCAGCTCGCTGGCGCCGTTGTTGCAGTGGACCATCGCCACCGGGTCGCCGGCGGGCGTCGTGACGACGTCGAGCTCCTCGTGCACCGCGCCGAGCGGGCGCTCCAGCACGACCATGGCGAAGATGCTGGTGCCGGCGCTGACGTTGCCCGTGCGCGGCGCGACCGAGGCGGTCGCGACCATCCCGGTGCCGGCGTCGCCCTCCGGCGGGCAGGCGAGGGCGCCCGGCTGCAGCGCACCGGTCGGATCGAGCAGCGCGGCGCCCTCGGCGGTCAGCTCCCCCGCCGCGTCGCCGGCGACGAGGACCTCGGGCAGCAGGTCGAGCAGGGGCGGGATGCGGCCGGCGGCGAGTCCGTCGTACCGGGCGACCAGCTCGGCGTCGTAGCCGGCGGTGCTGGCGTCGATCGGGAACATCCCGGACGCGTCGCCGACCCCGAGCACGCGGCGGCCGGTCAGCCGCCAGTGCACGTACCCTGCGAGGGTAGTGACGAAGCGGATGTCGGGAACGTGCGGCTCGGCGCTCAGTACGGCCTGGTGCAGGTGCGCGATCGACCAGCGCAGCGGGATGTTGACCCCGAGCAGCTCGGTGAGCTCGCGCGCCGCCTCGCCGGTGTCGGTGTTCCGCCAGGTGCGGAACGGGACGAGCAGGCCGCCGTCGGCGTCGAACGCGAGGTAGCCGTGCATCATCGCCGAGACGCCGAAGGACCCGATGGTCGAAGGAGTCACGCCGTGCTGCTGCCGGGCGTCGGCGGCGAGGTCGGCGTAGGCGGCGGCGAGGCCGGTCCAGACGTCGTCGATGGCGTAGGTCCAGCGGCGGTCGACGTAGGCGTTCTCCCACTCGTGGGAGCCGACGGCGAGCACGCGGGACGGGTCGTCGGCATCCACCAGGCAGGCCTTGATGCGGGTCGAGCCGAGCTCGATGCCGAGCGCGGTGCGCCCGGCGGCGATCGCGTCGCGCGCGCCGGGGTCGGGTGCGGCGGGGGGCGTCACGGTGGCATCCACTCCTTCGTGTGACCGGTCACATTGTGTGCTGCGAGCATACGTCAGGGGCGGGAGGTCGCGCCAGTCGGGGCCCTGCGCATCGTCGCCGTCCAGCGCTCAGGACGACTCGCGCACCACCAGCACCGGCGCCACCGGCTCCTCGAACGCGAGGTCGCCGCCCTCGATCAACGCCACGAGCCGGGCGACGCAGCGGCGGCCCAGCTCGGCGAACTCCTGCCGCACGGTCGTCAGCGGCGGCGCGAAGAACGCGGCCTCCGGGATGTCGTCGAACCCGACCACGGCGAGGTCGCCCGGCACGTCGCGGCCGGCGAGCCTGGCCGCATGCAGCACGCCGAGCGCGAGCTGGTCGTTGGACGCGAACACGGCCGTGATGGACGCATCGGCCACCAGCTCGGCGCCGATCTCGGCGCCGGACGCGGCCGTCCAGTCGCCCTCCCGCGACACGACCGCGTCGGCGCCCGCGGCCTCCATCTCCGCCAGGAAGCCCTCGCGCCTCGCCCGCGCCTCCGACCAGTCGCCGGGACCGGCGAGGTGCGCGATACGGCGGTGGCCGCGCTCGAGCAGGTGGCGCGTCGCCAGGCGCGCTCCGCGCAGCTGGTCGACGAAGACGCCCTCGTCGGCGGCATCCCCTGCTCCGTGCAGGGTGACCGACGGGACCGTCAGGGCCAGGTGCGCCATCGCATCCTGGACCCGCTGCTGCGGAGCGATCACCACGACCCCCTCGACGGCCTGCGCGCGCAGGTGGTCGAGCGCGGCGCCGAGGTCGAACGGCTCGAGGGAGGCGGCGTGCGCCACGGTCACGGCGTAGCCGACCTCGCGCGCGGCGTCCTCCACCGCGTCGATGCTCGAGGCCGGGCCGAAGAGCGAGGAGGCGGACGACGCGAGCACGCCGATCGTGCGCGACCGCGCGGTGGTCAGCATCCGGGCGGCGCGGTTGGGCCGGAAGTCGAGCTCCTCCATCGCCGCCAGCACCCGGGCGCGGGTCTCCGGGCGGATGCTCGCGTGGTCGTTGAGCACCCGCGACACCGTCTGCCGGGACACGCCGGCCGCCGCCGCGACCTCCCGCACGCCCGGCGCGCGTCCCTCTGCCTGCACATCCACACCCTAGGGCACGCCGCGTGGGGCCCCGGCCGTGCGCGATTCGTGCCGAATGAGCGTTATTCGCGCCGAATAGCGCTCATTCGGCACGAATCACGGCCGTCCGACGCGGGCGCGTAGGGTCGAGGGATGGACAGACCCGTTGCCCTCGTGACCGGAGCCTCGCGCGGGATCGGCCGCGCGATCGCCGCCGACCTCGGCCGGACGCACCACATCCTGGTCGGCGGACGCGACGCCGACACCGTGGCCGCGGTCGTCGCCGAGCTGCCGTCGGCCGAGCCGTACGTGGCCGACCTCGTCGCCGACCTGACCGGCGAGACCCTCCCGCCGCTGCCCGACCGGCTCGACGTGCTCGTGCACTCGGCAGGGGTGGAGGACGGCGGCACCATCGCCGAGACCGACGCGGCGACCTGGGAGCACGTCTTCGCGGCCAACGTCTTCGCCGTCGCGGTACTCACCCGCTGCGCGCTCCCCGCGCTGCGCGCCGCGGGCGGTCTGGTGGTGGCGATCAACAGCGGCTCCGGGCTGGCGAGCGGCCAAGGCGGCGGGGTCTACGCCGGCTCGAAGTTCGCCCTCCGCGCCCTCACCGACGCCCTGCGCGAGGAGGAGCGGCCGAACGGCGTGCGCGTCACCAGCATCCACCCCGGCCGCGTGGACACCGACATGCAGCGCGCCCTCGTCGCCCGGGAGGGCCACGACTACGACGCCCGTTACACGATCACCCCCGAGATGGTCGCCGCCACGGTGCGCACCGCCGTCGACCTCCCGCCGACCGGCACCATCGAGTCCCTCAGCGTGCGCCCCTTCCACCGCCGCTGACGCCCTCCACCCACCATCGAGTACACGAAGACTGCACGCCCGGAGACCGGAAACGTGCAGTCTTCGCGTACTCGATGGGGTTACTTGTGCTCGTCGGGGCCGCCGCCCGAGACGGTGTCCTCGCCGGGCTCGGGGGCGCTGCCGTCCGAGCCGGAGCCGTCGGGCAGCTCATCGGCGTCGGGGCGGTCCTTCTCGTCGCTCATGCGTGTTCCTTCCGTTCTGTCCTGACCGCGCGGACGGTACGCCGTCGCGCCGCGCCCGTCCAGGGCGGTCGACGCGACACGTCTTCGTCACCGCGCTGCCTTACACTGCGACCGGCGAGCAGCAGCATCCCCCGCTGCTCCATCGCGAGACGACGACACGGAAGAAGGCCCACGAACCCGTGACCACGGCATCACCGACCCCGGACGGCGCGCTCGCACGGCGCCTCGGCCTCGGCGACGCGATCGCGATCGGCCTCGGCTCGATGATCGGCGCGGGCGTCTTCTCGGCGTTCTCGCCCGCAGCCGCGGCGGCCGGCGCCGGCCTGCTGATCGGACTGCTGGTCGCCGGCTTCATCGCCTTCTGCAACGCGACCTCGTCGGCGCAGCTCGCCGCACAGTACCCGACCTCGGGCGGGACGTACGTGTACGGCCGAGAGCGGCTGGGCGAGTGGCCGGGGTTCTTCGCCGGCTGGTCGTTCGTGATCGGCAAGACCGCGAGCTCCGCGGCCATGGCCCTGACCTTTGCGACGTATGCCGTGCCCGGGCCGTGGGTGAAGCCGGTGGCGGTGATCGCCGTCGCCGCGCTCACCGTGGTCAACACGCTCGGCGTCACGCGCACCGCGCTGCTGACGCGCATCCTGGTCGCCGTCTCGCTGGTCGCGCTGACCGTGGCCGTCGTCGTCGGGTTCACGCACACCGCGGCGAGCGCCGGGGAGCCGGGACCGGCCGTGAGCGCGTACGGCGTGCTGCAGTCGGCGGGGTTCCTGTTCTTCGCGTTCGCCGGCTACGCGCGCGTGGCGACGATGGGCGAGGAGGTGGTGGATCCGGCCCGCACCATCCCGCGAGCGATCACGACCGCGCTCTCGATCACGCTCGTCGTGTACGCCCTCGTCGCCCTATCGGCGCTGCACGCGATCGGCGCCGCCGGGCTCGCCCAGGTCGCCGCGCCCCTGACCGCGGTCGCGGACACCTCCGGCACCGCGTGGCCGGGCGGCGTCATCCGGGTCGGCGCGGCGGCGGCCGCCCTCGGTGCGCTGCTCGCCATGATCGCCGGAATCGGACGCACCAGCCTCGCGATGGCGCGCAACCGCGACATCCCGGGGTGGTTCTCGGCCGTGCACCCGCGATTCCGGGTGCCGTACCGGGCCGAACTGGTGCTCGGACTCGTCGTCTGCGTGCTCGTCGCCGTCACCGACCTGCGCGCCGCGATCGGCTTCTCGTCGTTCGGCGTGCTGCTCTACTACCTCATCGCGAACCTCTCCGCGTGGACGCAGGACCGCGCGCACCGGCGCTACCCGCGCGTCCTCGCCGTGGCCGGCGCGATCGGCTGCGTCGTGCTGGTGGCGACGCTGCCGCCCGGCGCGATCGGGGCCGGGGTCGTGGTGGTCGCCGTCGGGATCGGCTACCGTTTCGTGCGACTGCGGTTCGCCGCCCGCGCGACCGGAGGAGGGCACGGAGGAGAAGGATGAGCGCGCAGCAGGTGGAGGGGATCGACCCGAGCGTCCCGCCGTCGGGTCCAGGATGCGTCGAGTGCGGCCGGACGGGCAGCTGGTGGGTGCACCTGCGGCGCTGCGCGGAGTGCGGCCACGTCGGCTGCTGCGACGACTCCCTGAACACGCACGCGACCAAGCACGCCGCGGCGACCGGGCATCCGCTCATCCAGAGCTTCGAGCCGGGCGAGGACTGGTACTGGGACTACCGCACGCAGGCCTTCGCCACCGGTCCCGAGCTCGCCGCGCCGCACAGCCACCCCCTCGACCAGACCGTCCCTGGCCCGGCCGACCGCGTGCCGCGCGATTGGCAGCGCCTGCTGCAGGAGCGGGCCTAGCGTCCCAACCGCGACTGCGGCCGTTCGGAACATCTGCGGCTGCGCGCGCAGGCGCAGACGTTCCAAACGGCCGCAGTCGCGGGCGGGTCAGAACGAGGCGGCGTGCTCGAAGTCGAGGCGGAGGGGTTCCACTGGGGCGTCGAGGTTCGCCCCGCCCCGGTACCGCGCGCCGATGTGCCGCTCGGGCAGGCGGCTGCGGCCGGCGCCGAAGAGCCGCTCACGCAGTGTGCCCGAGACCTCGCCCTCCTGCGGCAGGCGGCCGCGGCGACGCAGCTCCGGGACGACCAGCTCGGCGAAGTCGCGGGCCGTATCGAACGAGTGGTATTGGCGTAGGTTGATGCCGTCGAGGCCGTCCTCGTCGAGCCAGCGCTCGATCTCGTCGGCGACCGTCTTCGGGTCTCCGACCACGAGGAAGCGCTCGTCTCGGCCCTGCTTGATGAAGTCGAGCGCGGCGCCGACGGTCGTGTCGAGCGGCAGGTAGGGCACCTTCGACGCGGGGAAGTCGGCGCGGGCGAGCGCCTCCCGCACGGTGATGTCGCGCGGGAACGCGGTCAGGTCGACCGGCAGGCTGCTGTGCGCGAGGATGCCGTCGAGACTGGCGTGCTCGCGGTAGAGCCGCCACTTGTCCTCGGCCTCCTCCTGCGTGCGCCCGACGATCACCCCGGCCATGGCGATGAACCGGATGTCGTCGCGCTCCCGGCCGTGCCGCTCTGCCGCATCCCGCATCCCGTCGGCGTTGCGGCGGAACTCGTCGCTCGTGCGGCCTCCGGTGAAGACAACCTCCGCGTGCCGGCCGGCGAACTCGATGCCCGCGGGCGACCCGGTCGCTTGGAACAGGGTGGGCGTGCGCTGCACCGACGGGTGGACGATGTGGGGACCTGCGACGCGGAACCGCTCTCCGACGTGGTCGATGTACCGCACCTTCGACGGGTCGGTGAAGACGCCGGACGCGCGGTCGGCGACCACGGCGTCGTCGTCCCACGACCCCTCCCACAGCTTGTAGAGCACGTCGAGGTACTCGTCGGCGTAGCGGTAGCGGACGTCGTGCGGAACCTCCCCGTCGAGGCCGAAGTTGCGCGCGGCGTTCGGCAGGTACGAGGTCACGATGTTCCAGCCGATGCGGCCCTTGGTGAGGTGGTCGAGCGTGGACATGCGCCGGGCGAACGCGAACGGCGGCTCGTAGGTCGTCGAGAAGGTGACGCCGAAGCCGAGCCGCTCGGTGACCGCGGCCATGGCGGGCACGAGCAGCAGCGGGTCGAGGTTCGGGCTCTGCAGTCCCTCCCTCAGCGCGGTCTCCGGTCCGCCGCGGAACACGTCGTACGCCCCGATCACGTCGGCCAGGAAGATGCCGTCGAAGCCGCCGTCCTCCAGCAGCTGCGCCAGCTCCAGCCAGTAGTCGAGGTCGGCGAACCGCTCCCGGTTGTTGCCGGGCAGTGGCCACAACCCGTGCGTGATGTGGCTCACGCAGGCCATCTCGAACAGGTTGACGAACAGCTGCTTCGGCTCGCTCATGCGGCGGTCTCGCTTTCGGGGGTGGATGCGGCCGCGACGGCCCGCGGGTCGAACTCCGGGATGGCGGCGATCAGGGCACGAGTATAGGCGTGCTGCGGGCGCTCGAACACGTCCTGCGGCGTCCCCTCCTCGACCACCACGCCGTCCTTCATCACGAGCACGCGGTCGCTGAGGTGGCTGATCACACCGAGGTCGTGGGAGATGAAGAGATAGGCGACGCCCGACTCCCGTTGCAGTACGGCGAGCAGGTCGAGGATCTGCGCCTGGATGGTGACATCCAGCGCCGACACGGCCTCATCGAGCACGATCACGTCGGGGCGGGGCGCGAGCGCCCGGGCGATGGCAACCCGCTGCCGCTGACCGCCGGAGAGCGTCAGCGGGAACCGCGGCAGCACGCTCTCGGGCAGGCCGACCTGCGCGAGCAGCCCGACGATGCGCGCACGGCGATCGCCGGGTGTCGCGAAACGCTCGGAACGGAGGGCATCGCTCAGGATGCGCTCCACCGTCCAGCGCGGGTCGAAGGAGCTGAGCGGGTCCTGGTAGACGACGGCGATGCGGCTGCGCAGCTCACGCCGGCGCGCCTCCGGCAGCGGAGCCCACGGCCGGTCGAGCAGGGTCACGGCGCCGCCGTCGAGCGACTCGAGCCCGAGCGCGAGGCGCGCTGTCGTGCTCTTGCCCGATCCGGACTCGCCGACGATGCCCAGCGTCTCGCCCGCCCGGAGGTCGAAGGAGACGTGGTCGACCGCGGTGGTCACGGTCCCGTCGGAGGTGTGGAACCGCTTCACCAGGTCCGTCGCGGTGAGCACGACCGCGCCGGGCTCGGGCTTCGCGGGCAGCGCGGCGGCTCCCGGGGTGAGCGCGTGCCCGCGGGTGGACTCGCTCGGCACCGCGGCGATCAGCGCCCGGGTGTACTCGTGCTGCGGGTCGCCGAGCACCTGTGCGGCCGTGCCCTGCTCCAGCACCTCGCCGCCGCGCATGACCAGGATCTGGTCGGCCAGCCGGGCGACGACGGACAGGTCGTGGCTGATGAGCACGACCGAGGCGCCGCGCTCCTTCATCCGCTCCAGCTGGTCGAGCACCTGCGCCTGCACGGTGACGTCGAGGGCGGTGGTGGGCTCGTCGGCGATCACGATGTCCGGATCGAGCGCGATCGCCGAGGCGATCAGGGCGCGCTGGCGCAGGCCGCCGGAGAGCTGGTCGGGACGCTGCTTCGCCCGCACCGCGGGGAACGGGACGCCGACGCGCGCAAGCAGGTCGAGCACGCGCTCGCGGCGCGCCTTCCTGTCGCCCCAGCCGTGCAGGCGCAGCGCCTCCTCGATCTCGCGGCCGACAGGCCGCAGCGGGTCGAGCGAGACCAGCGCGTCCTGGAGCACGAAGCCGAGGTCGCGCCCGCGGATTCGTTTCCACTGCCGCGCTGTGAAGCCGCGGACGTCCTCGTGGTGGATGCTCAGCTCGTCCGCCTGCACGGTCGCCGACCGCCCGGCGAGCCCGACGAGCGAGCGCGCCGTGACCGACTTGCCCGACCCGGACTCGCCGACGATCGCCACGCACTCCCCCGGCCGCAGGTCGAAGCTCACGCCGTGGACCACGGGACGCTGCACGCCGTCCACCCGGAATGACGTGCGCAGGTTGCGGACGCGCAGGCGCGTCGCCGGCCAGTCCAGCTGCTCCACGATCCCGTCGGCGTCGCGTTCGACGATGCTCATCACCGCTCTCCCTTCTCCAGGCGCGCCTGGATGTGCCGGCCGATGGTCGTCGCGGCGAGAGCCACGGCGACGATCACGAGTCCGGGGATGACGACCAGCCACCAGGCGGTCGTCAGGTACTGCCGGCCGGCGTCGAGCAGCGCTCCCCACTCCGACGCGGGCGGCGCGACGCCGAGCCCGAGGAACGACAGGCTCGACGCCCACACGATCGACTGCCCGATCGACAGCGCGAACACCGCGACCAGCGGGCGCAGGGCGTTCGGCAGGATGTGGGCGCGAACGATCCGCCAGCGCGAGTGCCCGAGCGCGGTCGCGGCCTCGACGTAGCCCGAGTCGCGCGCGCCGAGGATCTGCCCGCGGATCATGCGGGCGTAGCCGGGCGCCGTCCCGATCCCGACCGCGAGCACCTGCGTCGCCGCGCTGGGCCCGGCGATCGCGATGAGCAGCAGGGCGAGCAGCAGCGCCGGGAAGGCGAACAGGATCTCCACGAACCGGTCGATCACGACGGCCACCGGCTTGACGCCCAGCGCGGCGAGCGTGCCCAGGATGAGCGCGAGGCCGACGCCGACCGCCGCCGCGCCGAGCCCGATCGTGAGCGAGTCGCGGGCGCCCCAGACGACGCGCGTGTAGAGGTCGCGGCCCGACTCGTCGGTGCCGAACGGATGCGCGAGGCTCGGCGGCTGCAGCGCGGCCTGGTAGTCGATCGCTGTCGGGAGGTGGGTCGTCAGCGCCTGCGGGGCGACGACGGCGACCAGCAGTAGCGCGGCGAAGGCGATCGCGAGGTACAGCCCCCACGGCGCCCGCGCGAGGCGCGCACCGAGGGCGGTGGTGCGGGGCGCCGCGACCGGCGGCGTTCCGAGGGCGGTCATGTCAGCTCCAGCCGGGGGTCGATGACGGTGTAGACGACGTCCACGATGAGGTTCGCCGCGACGTAGACGACCGCGACGAGGGTGACGATCCCGGTGACGACCGGGAGGTCCTGCGAGTTGACGGCGGCGACGAGCACCGAGCCGATACCCGGACGGGAGAAGATCGACTCCACGATCACCGCACCCGACAGGGTCGCGCCGAGCGCCCAGCCCGACAGGGTCACCGCGGGGATGACCGCGTGCCGGAGCACGTGCCGGAGCCGGATGCCCCACTCGCCCATCCCGCGCATCCGCGCCGAGAGCACGAACGGCTGCTCCAGCGACCGCTCGAACTCGGAGCGGACGCTCTGCGACATGAACCCGGCCAGCGGGATGGCGAGGGTCAGCGCGGGCAGCACGATCCCGGCGGGCGAGGTGCCGCTGATGATGGGGAACCAGTGCAGCCCGAGGCCGAACACCAGCAGCAGGATGATGCCGAGCCAGTAGGCGGGAAGGCCCGCGGTCACCACATCCACCGTCGAGCCGACCCCGCCGACGCGCGGACCGCGGCCGGCCGTCAGGGTCACCCAGACCACCATGATCAGCCACGCGAACGCGATCGCGGTCAGCGACAGCGTGAGCGTCGCGCCCAGCTGCTCGCCGATGATCGCCGTCACCGGCCGATACTGCTGGTACGAGGTGCCGAAGTCGCCAGAGACCAGCCCGCGCAGGTAGTCGACGTACTGCACGATCACCGGGCGGGTGAGGCCGTACTGCTGGTTGATCTGCGCCAGCTCCTCCGGCGTCCTGGCCTGCGCCTGGCCGGCCCGGATGTTCAGGATGGTCGTCGCCCTGTCCCCCGGCAGCGCCAGCTGCGCGAAGAACGCGACGGTCGCGGCGCCCCACAGCACGACCAGGGCGGCGCCCACCTTGCGGAGGATCGTGACGCCGACGGTGCGGGCCCGGCGGGGCCGGATCGCGTTCTGCGCGATCGGCCCCGCGGTCAGCTCACTTGACGAAGTAGGCGTCATAGAACGTCGGTCCTCCCTGTGCGTGCTCCTGCCAGACGCCGTGGAGCTTGGTCGCGACCGCCAGGGTGCTCAGCCGGTCGTAGACGCCGATCGCCAGGGCGTGCTCGGCGATGTAGTCCTGCGCCTTCTCGTAGGAGGCGTTCTGGGCGTCGACGGTCGACGCCGAGTTGCCGTCGAGGATGTACTGCTCGAGCGTCTTGTCGTTGTAGAACGCGGCGTTCGAGTAATTGGGGTCGTCCGGGGTGGACGGGCGCCAGTTGATGTAGAGGATGCCCGCGGTGACCGCGGTCCAGTAGCCGGCGGCGAGGTCGTGCGTGTCGGGTGCCGCGTACTTGCCCGAGAAGAACTCGCTCTGCGGCACCGGCACCAGCTTCACGTCGAAGCCGACCTTGTCGGCCTGCTCCTTCACCCCCTGCAGGATCGCGGCGCCGTCGGCGTTGATGATCGAGCCGGCGCCGTACGGCAGCGAGACGGTCAGCTTCGTGCCGTTCTTCTCGCGGACTCCGGTGCTGCCGCTGCGGGTCCAGCCGGCGGCATCCAGCAGCGCGTTCGCCTTCTTGACGTCCTGGCTGTACCAGCCGGCCGCCTTCTCGCTGTAACCCGGCGTGGTCTGGCTGACTCCGCCGTTGCCCTCGAACGGGATGACGCCACGCCCGATCGTGTCGACGATCTGCTTGCGGTCGAGGCTGTAGGCGAAGGCCTGACGCACCTTCTCGTCGGTGAACGGTCCCTGCTGCGTGTTGAACGAGATCTGCTGCGGGCGGCCGGCGGTGACGTACTTCTCCAGCTGGTAGCCGCCGGACTTCAGCGTGTTCCACTGCACGGCCGGCACGTCGTAGATCGCGTCGACCTGGCCGCCCTGCAACGCGGCGACGCGGGTGGTCGGGTCGGCGACGAACTTCCAGTCGATCTCGTCCACGTAGGCGGGGCCGGTGTGCTTCGCGTTCGCGGGCGGCGAGGTGTAGCCCTTGTTCTTCTTCAGGATGATGTCCTGCCCGCGGTTCCACTTGTCCACGATGAAGGCGCCCGAGCCGATCGGCGCCTCGCAGTTCTGCTCCTTCGTGCGCGTCTCCAGCGCGTGCTGCGACTGGATGCCGAAGTAGCCCTGGGTCAGGTTGTCGGCGAGCCGCGGGTAGGGGCGGGAGAGGTCCACCTGGAGGGTCGTGTCGTCGACGGCCTTGGCGTCCTTGTAGTAACCGTCGAGCCAGACCTTGGCGGTGCTGTTGCCTCCCTTGACCCAGTAGTCGAAGTTGTAGGCGACGGCCGCGGCGGTGAGCGGCGTCCCGTCGGTGAACTTCACGCCCTTCTTGAGGTCGAAGGTCCAGGTGAGGCCGTCGGGGGACTGCTTCCAGGAGGTCGCGAGCCACGGGACCACCTTGTGGTCCTCGTCGAGGGAGGTGAGGTTGTCGAGCACCTGGTACGACAGGTACGCCTGCTCGATCCAGCCGCCGAAGACGCAGGCCGGCTCCTGCTGGTGGGCGTAGACGATGGTGCCGCCGGTGACCTTCTGGCCGCCGCCGCTCGCGGCGTCGGAACCGGAGGCGCAGGCCGACAGCGCGAGCGCGCCGGTCAGGACGACGGCCGCGGCGCCGAGGGAACGGGAGGTACGGGAACGCATGGGGACTCCTTGAGGCATCGGGGGTGCGCATCAGAATCCTGGAATCCGCAACCGGGGTCGACCTCGGATGACCTACTGTTTCGCGGGCGTCATGCGCGGTCACACGCGCTTGCCAGCGGCGCCGGGTGGCGGTAGTCGCGGGTCGCGGCCTCCCTTCATCAGCAGTCGAACGTTCGAATCTCCTGCTGGGCCGGCTGACGTCGGAGATTCGCAGGTTGAACGGCCGAATCTCCGACCGAACCGTGAGCATGTCGGCGGCACTGGCCCGGGAGGCGGTTGCCGGTTAGCGTGGCGGCATGAGTGCGGCGAGGGCAGAGGCGTTCGTGGAGGCGGGGGACCAGGAGGTCCGTGTCTCGCATCCCGACAAGGTCGTGTTCCCGGAGGTGGGGCTGACCAAGCTGGACCTCGCGAACTACTACGTCGCGGTCGCCGACGGCGCGCTCCGCGGCGCGGGCGGACGGCCGATGGTGCTGAAGCGCTTCGCCAAGGGGCTCGGGCAGGAGCCGTTCTTCCAGAAGCGCGTGCCCGAGAACCACCCGCCGTACGTCGGCACGGCGACCCTGCGCTACGCGAGCGGGACCTCGGCGGAGGAGGCGGTGCTGCGCGACGCCGCGGGCCTCGCCTGGGTGTCGAACCTCGGCTGTCTCGACCTCAACCCGCACGCCGTCCGCGCGGAGGATCTGGACCATCCGGACGAGCTGCGCGTCGACCTCGACCCGATGCCCGGCGTCGACTGGTCGCAGATCGTCGACGTGGCGTTCGTCGCCCGCGAGGTGCTCGAGGACAACGGGCTGGTCGGCTGGCCCAAGACGAGCGGCTCGCGCGGGCTGCACATCCTGGTCCGCATCCGCCCGGAGTGGGGCTTCTCCGACGTGCGCCTGGCGGCGGAGACGCTGGCGCGCGAGGTGGAGAACCGCGCGCCCGGGCTGGCGACGGCGCGCTGGTGGAAGGAGGAGCGCGGCGAGAGCGTCTTCGTCGACTTCAACCAGAACGCGAAGGACAGGACGGTCGCGTCGGCCTACTCCATCCGCCCGCTGCCCGACGCGCGGGTCTCGACGCCGCTCGACTGGGACGAGGTGCGCTCCCGCAGGCCGGAGGAGTTCACCGTGCCGACCGTGCTGGAGCGTTTCGCCGAACGCGGCGACCCCCACGCCGGCATCGACGACGCCGTCGGCTCGCTCGACGGCCTGCTCGCCCTCGCCCGCGAGCTCGGACCGGCGGAGAAGCCGCCGCGCGCGGGTGACGGCGCCGGCCGCCGGGTCTCGACCATGCCGCTCGTCGAGGTGGCCCGCACCCGGACCAAGCCCGAGGCGGTGGAGGCGCTCGAGCGCTGGAAGGCGGCGCATCCCGGCGTCGTGGAGCACCTCAGTCCCGCCGACGAGCTGGTCGACGGCATGCGCGGGTCGAGCTCGCTCTGGTACCGCGTGCGGGTGAACCTGCAGCACGTTCCCGAGGCGGAGCGCCCCGAGCAGGAGGCGCTCGTGGCCGACTACGACCCGTGGGCCGGCCGGGAGTGGGCCGGCCGGCCGTGAAGGAGCGCGTCCTCGACCTCGTGTTCCTCATCGGAGTCCTGTTCAAGGGCCTCGACGGGCTGCTCGAGCTGGTCGGCGGCGCGGTGCTGCTGTTCGTGACGCCCGGGCAGGTGCAGCGGGCCGCCGAGCGGGTGACCGCCCGCGAGCTGGCGGAGGACCCGCACGATCTGGTCGCCAACCTGGTGGTGCACGGCGCCGCCCACCTGCACGGTCGCTCGGTCTGGTTCGTCGCCGCCTACCTGCTCCTCCACGGCCTGGTGAAGCTGGCGATCGTGGTGGCGCTGCTGGTCGGGACCCGCCGCATCTACCCGTGGGCGATGGCGGCGCTCGGCGCGTTCCTCGCCTTCCAGCTGTACGAGCTCATCGTGCGGCCGTCCGTCGCGGTCGCCGTGCTCACGGTGCTCGACGCGGTCATCATCTGGCTCACCTGGCGGGAGTGGCGCCGCGGCAGGGAGCTCCGGACCACCTGGCGCCAGACCGTCGCCTGGGTCTTCCGGCGCCCCCAGCCGCGCGAGGCCTAGACACGAACCCTAGTCGGCGAGCCCGGCGAAGAACCCCCGCACGGCCTCCGCCGTGCGCTCGGGCTCCTCCAGCGCCATGAAGTGGCCGCCCGCCCCCGCGACCTCGACGCTGCGGAGGTCGGTCACGGCGCGCTCCGCCAGCGAGCGGGGGAAGCCCTCCAGCCACGGTTCGCGGCTGAGCAGCAGCGCGGTCGGGGCGGCGACCGCCGCGCGCGGCTCGTTGAACGACCAGTCGAAGTACTGCCGGAACGAGGTCGCGATCGTCCCCGTCGCCCAGTAAAGCGTGGCGACGCGGAAGAGGTCGGCGGGCTCGACCGCCGCCAGCCCGCCGTCGGCCCAGTCGTCCCACTTGTCGGCGATCCACGCCAGCAGGCCGGCGGGCGAGTCGGCCAGCGCGGCCGCGATGGTGTCCGGACGCGTGCCCATCATCGCGCTGTAGCCGCCGTCCTCCTCGTCGTACTCGGCGAGCGCGTCCAGGTAGGCGGCCTCCCGGTCGTCCTGCGGGCTGTCGTCGGCCGGGAACGGCGGATGGATCAGCTGGAGGCCGACGATCGCCTCCGGGTGCAGCGCGCCCAGCCAGCCCGCGGCGGCCCCTCCGATGTCGCCGCCGAACGCGCCGTAGCGGTCGAACCCGAGCACGACCGTCATTAGCTCGTGCAGGTCCTCGGCGATGGCAGCACGTGTGAGGGGCCCCTCCGGCAGCTCGGAGAAGACGAAGCCGGGCAGCGACGGCACGACGATGTCGAAGGCGAGGTCGTCGGCCGCCAACGCTGCGAGCGCGTCCGCCAGCGGCAGGTACTCGGTGAACGCGCTCGGCCAGCCGTGCAGCAGGAGCAGCGGGACGACACGCTCGGCCGACCGGGCCGGGCGCACGCGGACGAAGTGGATGCGGTGCCCGCGGACCGTCGCCGCGAACTGCTCGTAGCCCGCCAGCCTCGCCTCCTCCGCCCGCCAGTCGAACGCGAGCCAGGAGTCCACCAGCTCCTTCAGCCGCGGTCCGCCGAGGCCCGCGGGACGGCCGACGTCGGTGGGCGGGAGGTAGCGGGTGCGCTCCAGCCGCTGCCGGAGGTCGGCGAGCACCTCGTCGGGCAGGTGCAGGTGGAACGGTTCGGGGCGGGATGCTGCGTCGGTCGTGGCCCGGGTCTCGGACAAGCGGTCTCCTTCTGCGGGGATGTCGTGAGGCCTGCCATTCTTCCCGGCCCCCGCCCCCTTGCGGCAAGCCCCCGGGGCGACGGTACGGTGAGGATGGGGCACCGGAGCGTCCCGAACGGTCAGATCGCCGGCCAATCGCTGGTGAGGTAGGCCTCGACGGCCCGGTGCCGGAACGAATACGGGCGTCCGCGCTCGATGATCCCTCGCACGGTGTCCAATCGCTGTGACGTCGGGCCGGCATCCGTCGGCTTGGCCAGCCCCATGGCCGCGGCGATCTGCGTGAGCGATCGTTCGGCGGGCGGGAGCTGCGCCATCTCGTCGAGGAACTGCCGCTCGCGGCCGGGCAGACGTTCGAGGATCCTCTCGACATGGGCCGTCGCCTCGCGCTGCGCGCCCCGCCAGCCGGAGCGGACCTCGTCGGCACTGATCGTGTCGCCCCTGCCTGCGTACCACGCCTGCTCGCCCGCCAACTGGAACAGGAACGGTTCTCCGCAGCAGACCTGGATGATGGTCGCTGCAGCGGCCGGGTCCATGCGGACCCGAGCGGTCCCGCCATCGCCGTCCGCGACCTCCCAGCCCTCGAGGACGAACGGCTGCAGTGCCTCGGCCAGATCGTCGTCGGCGAGCGGCGCGAGGGTCGTGGTCTTGAAGCGACGCGCGAAGGTGGCTCCCTTTCGGGCGCCGGCCATGTCTTCGAAATCCGGCAGCCCGGTGAGATAGACCGCGATCGGCAGTGTCCTGCTGACGAACTCTCCGCCGGGGACGGCGACGTCGACCTCGTAGGTCAGCGCATCGCCCAGGGCGATGAGCAGTTGCGAGAGGGACTTCTCGTCCGTGATGTTCTGCACCTCGTCGATGTGGATGAGGGCCAGAACATCGCCGCGGTGGATGGCGGCGCGACCGACTTCGACGAGCAGCTCCGTCAACGCGGTATACGGCTCGGGTCCGTCCGAGGCACGGAGGGTCAGGGAGATGCCCGACACGGCGACGGCCTGGACCCGCTCGATGGCCTGCCGGATGCGCCGTTCGCGAGACGACGGGAGACCGGCACTCGCAGCGAGCTCGAGCACGGCGGCCGCCACCAGCTTCAGTGGGTCGGCACCGGACGGGATGCGCAGCTGCGGCGTCACCCAGTCCCCCCTGCTGCGCGCGTCCTGCGCGATGCGTCGCACGAGCGCCGACTTGCCGAGGCCGGGCTCGCCCAGGATCGTCCGTCCCCGCTCGGGGAGCCCCGCCACCCTGCGCGGACGGACGACATCCCGCCAGTCGCTCAACTGTTCTATCCGCCCCGCCCAGACCTCCGGGATGGAATCGGAGCCGGGATTGAAGGGGTTGTTGGGGCCGTTTCGCACGCGATAAGTTTATCAACGGCTCACACTGTTGGTAAAGTTATCAGGGGTGGCCGCCCCGCCTTCTCGCCGTGAGTCAGTCCCCCGCCGCCGCGGTCCGGAAGCGCCACACCACCTCCAGTGTCGCGCCGCGGGACAGCTCGAACCTCTCGCGCACGATCACGAGCCGCACCGACGGCGTGATCGGCACGCTGACGTGGACGCTGCCGGCGCGCGTCTCGATCATGCACCCGGTGCCGCCGAGGCAGTCGAACTGGTCGCCGCCGTCGACCGGCTCGCCGCGGGCGTCGGCACTCGAGAAGGTGCCCACCCGCAGATCCTCTGCCGGGTAGCCGCTCACGACGCGCATCCGCAGGCGGTGCGTCTGCCGCAGCTCGATGGTGGGCGGCTCGGCGTGCTCGCGGGCCGGACGGCGCGTCTTGTCGCCGACGCGGTAGACGACCTCGAACGGCTCGATCCTGTGCCCGCGGACCGACAGCGACGGGAGGCCGGAACGGTCGTCGGCACGCGCGTTCGGCCGAGGCAGCGCGAGGCTGCAGCCGGACAGCAGGGCCAGGAGCGCGATGCCTGCAGCGAGAGCCACGAGCGGCCGACGCCGACGCACCGGCCGGGCCCCTGTCACGCCGAGGCCCGCAGCGCGCCGACGACCCCGCGCAGCCGCAGGTCCGGCACGTAGACGCGCAGCAGCGCCGGAGCGATCCGGCCGAGCTGCATGGGCTGCGGGAAGCACATCCACAGCGGCTCCGGCGTCGCGCCGAATTTAGCCTTGAACCGTTCGAGGGAGGCGAATCCGTACGCCGGCTCGAGCAGCCGCCGCAGCCGGCCCGCGATGCGGCCGGTCGCCGCGCCCTCGTGCGCCGCGAGCGGTGTCCCGGAGAGGCTCACCACCGGCACGCCCTCCTCGGCCGCCCGGCGGATGGCGGAGACGATGGCGAACTCCATCGCCCCGGGCATGCCGGCGCGGTCGCGGCGCATCACATCCAGCGTCCAGCCCACCAGGGCGCCGTCGCGCAGCCGCGGCAGCCAGCTGGTGACGGCGTGGACGCGGCCGTCGGCCCCGAGCGCGACCATCAACCGGACCGCCGGGTCGTCGAGCTCGGCCAGGCCGCCGAGGGTGAACCCCATCTCGGGCAGGCGCTTGCCCTCGACCCATCCGGAGCAGAGGGCGTCGATCTGCTCGCGGACGGCCGGCTCGCAGTCGCGGTACGTCGTCCAGACCGCGGTCATGCCCTCGCGCTCCGCGCGGTTGACGGCGGTGCGGAGGTCCTGCCGCTTGCGGCCGGAGAGCGTGAAGCCGGCGGTGTCGACCACGGCCTCCGTGCCGACCGCCGTGCGCGTCCAGCCCGCCTGCTCCAGCGCCGCGGCGGCCGCGTCGTGGACGCTGTAGAACACCGGAGTCCAGCCGCGGCCCTCGCAGAACCGGGCGAACGCGCGTGCGGCCTCGTCCGGGCGCGGCCCGACCGGGTCGCCAAGGGTGAACGCCACCCCGTCGCGCACCCGATAGGCGACCACGGAGCCGGCCGGATCGAACCAGAGCGAGTTGCCCGCCCAGGTCGCCATGTGCGCGAACGTGCCGTCGCCGCTCCTACGGAGCACCGCGGCCAGCCGCTCCCTGTCCTCCACGGTCGGCTGCGGGACGGGCCGGCGAAGGGCCGCGCGGGCGCCGAGCGCGAACAGCAGCACGAGCAGCGCGGGGAGTCCGCCGGCGAGCAGCGCGACGAGCTGCCACTCCGCGTCGGCGCCGGTTAGCCCGCTCCAGTCGATGCCGCCGGTGAGCGCCGGGACGATGACGAGCCCGGAGAGCGCGGCGACCGCGACGACGACGAGCGCACCGCCGCCCACCAGCACGCCGACGAGCCGACCGGTGAGGATCAGGCCGGCGCCCACCGCGAGCAGCACGGCGACGAGGGGCGCGAACGCGGGGTCGACCACCGCACCCGTCCAGGCGAGCACGCCGGTCGCGTTGGGCGTCACCGACGCCAGGGCGACCGCGCTCGCGACGACGACGAGCGAGGACGCCAGGATGCTGCGCCAGCGGCCGCGGCTGCCGGGGCGCCACGCCTCCCCCGGCACCGCCCTCCGCACGACGACGCCGGCTGCGAGACCGGCGCCCGCCGCGAGGGCCCGCGCCACGTCGGAGGCGTGGCCGCTGGTGAGCAGCATGGCCACTACCGCCGTCCCGGTGACCCAGCGCATGCTGCTCCGCGCGGCGGGGCGCAGCGTGGTGGAGACGGCGAAGAGGAGCGCGGCGCTCGTGACGGACGGCGTCCACGCCTGGTACCGGACGGCCTCCTGGGACAGCGGCTCGCCCAGCGCCGCGAGCCCGGACAGCAGCGCCCATCCCAGCACGACCCCGACCGCGGTGGCGAGCGCTGCGACGGTCAGCGTGCGCCTGCTCCCGAACCTCCACTCGGCGGCGGCGAGCGAGCCGATGAGGATGAGCCAGGAGACGACGCTGAACGGAGCGCCCGCGAGCTCGACCTCCCCGGCCGAGACGACCTGCGCGACCGCGGCGCCCGCGCCGGCCGCCGAGACGACGAGCGTGAGCGGCAGGCGCGACGCGGCGCGCAGGAGACGGGAGAGCTGGACGGACATGATGCCAGTCCAGCGCCTCCTCCGCCTCGCGCGCGTCACCCGGTTGGCTGGACCGCATCCTCCGGTCGGCGGATATCTCCCCCTCCCACCGGCGGTGATGCCCGCTGGGCCGGGCGCGGCGCGGCTTCGTGCCCTAGCGTTCTGGTGAGGGAAGGAGTGCGGATGATCCGTGTCGTGATCGTGGACGACGAAGCGCTGGTGCGCAGCGGGTTCACCATGATCCTCAACGCGACCGAAGACATCCGCGTCGTCGGGACCGCCGCCGGGATCGACGCGCTCGACGTGATCCGGGCCGAGAAGCCGGACGTGCTCCTGCTCGATATCCGGATGCCGCAGGTCGACGGCCTGACCCTGCTCAGCGTGGTCGACACACTGCCCGACCGGCCCGCGATCGCGATGCTGACCACCTTCGACGCCGACGAGTACGTGATGGCCGCCCTCGGCTCGGGCGCCTCCGGCTTCCTGCTCAAGGACACCGAACCCGAGCAGCTCGCCCAGTACGTGCGGGCGCTGGCGGCGGGCGGCGTCGTGCTCTCCGCGCGCGCGTCCCGGACCCTCCTCGACAGCCATCCCGGGCTCGGCAGGACGGTGGACGCCGAGGCCGACCGAGTGTCCACGCTGACCGACCGGGAGCGCCAGGTGCTCACGCTCGTGGCCCACGGCCTCTCCAATGCGGAGATCGCCGGACGCCTCTACCTCGGCTCCGGCACGGTGAAGGACCACGTCAGCGCCATCCTGGCGAAGCTCGGCGTCGGGAGCCGGGTGCAGGCCGCGCTCGCCGCCCAGCGCGCGGGGCTCCTCGACGACCGGAACGTGGAGTCGTGAACCGCCTCGTCGCGCTGTGGCGCCGCATCCCGGCCTGGGCCGTCGACATCCTCGCGGTCGCGGTCGCGGCGGCGGACGCCTGGCTCTACACGACCGACGCCGACCCGCTCACGATCGGCCTCTGCGCCCTGGCCTGCGCGGCCCTGCTGATCCGTCGCCGGTGGCCGCTCGTCGCCTTCGCCCTGACGCTGCCCGCCGCCCTGGTCGCCAACATCCTCGCAGCGCCGGTGATCGCGCTGTTCGCGCTGGCGGTCCGCACCCGGCGGCGCTGGCTGCTGTTCGCGTGCGGAGCGCTCTTCGCGGCGGCCGAGGCCGTCGGCTGGCCGGTGACCACCCAGTTCACCGTCGACCAGAACTGGACGGCGGTGACGTTCGTCTACCAGCTCGCCACCGCGGCCGCGCCGATCCTGCTGGGCCAGCTGGTGCAGACGGCGGCGGACCTGCGCGCCCGGATCGCCGAGGTGGAGGCGACCAAGCGCCACGAGCGCGAGCTGTACACCCAGGCCGCGCTCGCCCGGGAGCGCAACCAGCTCGCCCGGGAGATGCACGACGTCGTCTCGCACCAGGTCAGCCTCATCTCCGTGCAGGCCGGCGCGCTGCAGGTGACGGCCGCCGACGACGACACCCGCAACGCTGCCGCTTCGATCCGGACGCTGAGCGCGACGACCCTGGAGGAGCTGCGCGACATGGTGATGCTGCTGCGCGCCGCCGGGACGCAGAGCCCCGGTCTCGCGCCGCAGCCGACGGTCTCCGACCTGGACGCCCTCGTCGCCACCAGCGGGCTCCCCGTGGTGGTGAGCGGCGCGCTGCCCGCCGACGCAAGCGCGCCCGTCCAGCGCGCCGTCTACCGCACGGTGCAGGAGGCGCTGACCAACGTCAGGAAGCATGCTCCCGGGTCTCCGATCTCCGTCCGCCTGTGGGCGGACGAGAAGTCCTGCGGCGTCACGGTCGTGAACGGGCGGGCGACCGAGCCGCCGCTCCGCCTGCCGAGTGCACGGCTCGGGCTGCTCGGTCTCCGCGAGCGCGCCGAGCTGCTCGGCGGCTCGCTGCGCTCCGGCCCCACCCACGACGGCTTCAGCGTCCACCTGTCCATTCCCCGTGCGCGTGCCTGACACGCCGGGGTCCGCCGGACGCGGGATGCCGGCCTCGCCCCGCTATAGTCGGAGCGTCCGAGGGGGACTCGCCTATCGGGGCGACTCGTCTGGTTCGATTTCCAGAGTCCTCCACCACGCCGCGACCCCGCACCGCTGAGGCCGAGAGGAACCCCGGTGTTTCACGCGCTCCTCGACCTCGACATCGTCGACGGACCCGTTCCTATCGTGGTCTTCACGCTCGCCGCGGTCCTCGCCGTCCTCGTGCTGTGGCGGCGGCACTCCGCCCGGCGACTCCTGGTGCTCGCGGCGGCCGCGGCCGTCGGCGGCCTGGCCGCCGTGGTCGCCTGGCTCGTCTGCGTGCGCTGGCTGAACCTCTTCGGCGAGTCGCTCGGCTACGGCAACTACCTCTGGATCGCGGCCGCGTTCGTCGCCGCCGCGGTGGCGCTGGCGAGCATCCGGCGCCGGCCGCGGTGGCGGACCGTGGTCGCGATCACCGCAGTGCCCGTCTTCGCGCTCGCCGCCGCGGTCGGCATCAACGCCAACTACGGCATCAACCGCACCCTCGGCAGTGCGCTGGCCGTCGCCTACTCGAAGCCGCTCACCCTGGCGCCTCCCGCCGGCGCGTCGGCCGGGTACGACCGCGAGCTCTGGAAGCACTGGTCGCCACCCGCCGACATGCCGGCGCACGGCGAGGTGGGTACGGCCGCCATCCCGGGCACGGTCAGCGGGTTCCGCGCCCGCGAGGCGGGTCTGTACCTGCCGCCGGCGGCGCTGGTGAAGCATCCGCCTGCACTGCCGCTACTGGTGATGATGATGGGTCAGCCCGGCAATCCCGATCCCGAGCCGATCGCCACGGTGCTCGACCGGTACGCCGCGAGCCACCACGGCCTCGCGCCTGTGGTGGTCGTGGCCGACCAGCTCGGCGACCCTTACACCGACACCCTCTGCCTGGACACGGCCCGCCTCGGTCATGTGGAGACCTACGTGACGCAGGACGTTCCCGCGTGGGCCGCCGCTCACCTGCCGGTCACCCGGGACCACCGGTTCTGGACGGCGGCCGGATACTCCAACGGCGGCCTCTGCGCGCTCTCGTTCTCGATCGACCATCCGGATGTGTTCGCCAACATCCTCGATGTCTCGGGAGAAGCCTTCCCGGGAGCCGAGCACCCGGATGCCACCCTCCGCGACGCGTTCCACGGCGACGCGGACGCCTACGAGGCGAGCAAGCCGTTCAACAAGCTGCGCCACTTCTCGCATGCCGGCATGACGGCGATCTTCACCGCCGCCCGCGACGACCCCGGGTTCCACCACGTCGCCCTGCAGGCGGAGTCCGCCGCAACGGGTGCGGGAATCGACACCGCTTTCGTCGACCTTCCCAACGGAGGCCACGGCCGCGGTGCGCTCATCGGGGGCCTGGATGCAGGGGCCGGGCTCCTGTTCCCGATCCTGGGTCTCGAACGGCCGAAGAGCTAGAGCGGTTACCGCCCGCGACTGAAATCGTGGGCCTGCACCTGGGCGATCGCGCGCTCCAGCACCCGGATCGCGGCGTCGATCTCGTCATGGTCGATGCCGGCGAGCGCGACCGCGCGCACCTCCTCGAACGGGTCCGGGAGACCGTCGAGCAGCTCGCGGCCGGACGGCGTCAGGACGAGCTCACGTCGCCGTTGATCGACCGCGGAGGTCAGCTGCTCGACGAAGCCCTTGCGCACCAGGGTCGACACGATGCCGCTGAGCGCTGCCCGTTCCGCGCCGATGACGCGGCCGAGGTCGCGCTGTGCGGTCGGTCCCGCCGCGGCGAGGTGGCGGAGGACCAGCCACTGGGTCGCGCCGACGCCGTGCGCTCTCAGCAGCGTCTCGACGGCCAGCCGATTCGCGTAGTAGTACCGCTTCGCCCACGTTCCGAGCGAATCCTTCACCTGATCCATGTCACCACGGAATGCTCTGGTTCTCCCACCGGGTGAAGGTGCCGCTCGGTCCGTCGGGGCCGAGCAGGCACACGCGCACCACCTCGCGTGAGCCGTCCTCCACGGATTCGGTCCCCGCGAACGAGTTCAGGTTCGTGGCGGTGAACGCCGGCGACACCAGGTTCACCTTGATGTCGGTGTCCTCGAGCTCGACCATGATCGCGAGGGTGATCGCGTTCTCCGCCGTCTTCGACGCCGGATACACAGCGCCGTACATGGAGTGGTACGGGTAGCTGGGGTCGGCGTTGGCCGCGAGGGACCCCACGCCGCTCGACACGTTCACGATGCGCGCATCGGACGACTCCCGCAGCAGCGGGAGCATCGCCTGGTACACCGCGAGGGTGCCGAAGACGTTCGTCTCCCAGACCGTGCGGATCTCATCCAGGGACGCGGTGCTGGCCTTGTTCGCTGCGGCGTAGCCCTCGAGGAAGTCGCCGTCGGGCCGGGCAGCACGCGAGATCCCGGCGTTGTTGACGAGGAGATCCAGCCGACCGAACTCGCGCTCGATCCGAGCCCGAGCCGCCTCGATCGAGGCCGTGTCGGTGATGTCGATCTGGATCGGGATGGCTCCGTCGCCGATCTCCCGGGCCGCGGCGACGCCCTTCGCCTCATCGCGCGAGCCCAGGAGAACCGTGACGCCGTTGGCCACGAGCTCCTTCGCGACCTGGAAGCCGACTCCTTGATTCGCCCCCGTGATCAGGGCGATGCGTTCGAACGTCATCATTCCGCCTTTCGTTCGGTACCGAATCACTTTCGCACGGTACCGAACGATCCGCAAGACCCGCCGCACACGACACAGGGCGGGCCGGCACTCGACTGCCGGCCCGCCCTGTGCGCTCCTCGTTACTCCGTCGCGCGGCGTCGGCGGATCAGCAGGAAGGCCGCTCCACCACCGAGCAGAAGCAGGGCGATGATCCCGGGTGCGACGATGTCGCTACCGGTGAAGGCCAGCCCGGTCCCCGGCGCGCCCGGGTCGATCGGCGTGCTGGTGTCGCAGCTGCCGGCCGGGTCGCACGAGCCGCCGTCCACGGCCGGGTCGACCGTGTTGATCAGACGGCCGTTGCCGCTGCCCGCGCTCTTGACCGTGACGGAGTAGGTGACCGTCAGAGTCTCCCCGACGGCGAGCGGGCCGGACCAGGACAGGACCGTCCCGTTCAGCGTCGCACCGTGGGTGGCGTCGCCGTTGTAGGTGGCGTCATCCAGCACGTCCTTCATCTCGTCGGTGAAGGAGGCCGGCGTGGCCGACGTGTAGGCGAACTGGCCGGTGTTGACGACGGTGATCGTGTACGACACCTTCGCACCCGGCTTGACCGCACTCGTGGTCGACACCGTCTTGTCGACCGTGTACGAGCCGACCGGGGTGTTGGTCAGGCAGTCGCCGGCGGTGTCACAGGCGCCACCGGGGCCGGTGGGCACGACGGCGTTGACGAGGTGGTGGTTGCCGGAGTCCTGCTTGCCCACCGTCACCGAGTACGTCACCTTCACCGCCTGGCCGGCCGCGAGCGGTCCCGACCACGACAGCATCGGAGCCGCGTAGGTCGCGCCGCCGGTGGCGTCATTGTTGTAGGTGGCGTCGTCCAGCACGTTCGTCAGGTCGTCGCGGAACGACGCCGGCTTCGCTGCGGTGTAGTCGGTCCTGCCGGTGTTCGTCACCGTCACCGTGTAGGTGATGGTGCCGCCCGGGGCGACCTCGGACTTGTCCGCGGTCTTGGCGACCGTGTACGAGCCCGACGGGATCGTGACCGCGCACTCGGCGTTGTCGGTGCCGGCCGGGCAGTCCCCGCCACCACCGGTGGGGGTGACCACCGTGTTCGGCATCACCTTGTCGCCGGTGTCCGGATCGTTCACCGTCACCGAGTAGGTCACCGTCACCGTCGCACCGACGGCGAGCGCCCCGGACCACGACAGCGTCGGCGCCGCGTACGTCGCGCCGCTGGTCGCGTCGTTGTTGTAGGTGGCGTCGTCCAGCAGGCCCGACAGGTCGTCGGTGAAGGACGCCGGAGCCGAGGCCGTGTAGTCGACCGTGCCGGTGTTGGTCACCGTCACCGTGTACGTGACCGTCTGACCGGGGGTGACCTCGGTCTGGTCGGCCGTCTTGGTCACGCTGAACGCCTGCACCGGCGTGGTCGTCGTGCAGTCGCCGGGGGTGACGCACGAGCCGCCCTTCGTGGGGTCGCCCGTGACCGTGTTGGTCAGGGTGCCGTCACCGGTGCCCGCCGGGCCGACGAGCACCTGGTAGGTGATCGTCTGGACGGCTGCGACCGCGAGCGGACCCGACCAGGTCAGGGTGTTCCCGGCCACGACGGCGCCGTTGGTGGCCGAACCCGCCACGTAGGTGGCGTCATCCAGCACCGCGGACAGGTCGTCGGTGATCGACGCCGGGTCGGTGGCGGTGTAGTCCGCTGCGCCGGTGTTCGTCACGGTCACCGTGTAGGTGACGGTGTCACCCGGGTGCGCAGGACCGGCCGACGCCGTCTTGGCGACCGTGTACGACCGCACCGGGTTCGTCGTGACGCACTCACCGGTCGCACACGCTCCGCCGCCGCCCGGCACGACACCGTTGGTGAGCGTGTGGTCTCCGGCATCCGGCGTGTTGACGGTCACGGAATAGGTAACCGTGACGCTCTCACCCGCGGCGACCGCACCGGACCACGACAGGGTCGGGGCCGCATACGTGGCACCGTTGGTGGCGTCGTTGTTGTACGTGGCGTCATCCAGCACCGCCGACAGGTCGTCGCTGAACGACGCAGGGTTCCCGGCGGTGAAGTCCGCGGTGCCCGTGTTCGTCACAGTCACCGTGTAGGTCACCTTCGCGCCCGGCGCGACGGCGCCGGCCGGGGACGACGACTTCGACACCGTGAACGAGCGGACGTCCGTGGTCGTCGAGCACGAGCCCGCGGGGTCGCACGAGCCGCCGGGCGAGTTCGGCCGGACCGTGTTGGTCATCACCTTGTCGCCGGTGTCCGGGTTGTTCACCTTCACCGCGTAGGTGACGACGACCGTGTCACCGGCCGCGAGGGCGCCGGACCAGGTCAGCGTGTTGCCGTTGACCGTGGCGCCGTTGTCCGGGCCGCTGACGATCGTCCCGTCGTCCAGCACGCGGGAGAGGTCGTCGGTGAAGGTCGCAGGGGCCTGCGCCGTGTAGTCGATCGCGCCGGTGTTCGTGACCGTGATCGTGTAGGTGACGGTGTCACCGGCGGTCACCTCGGTGGTCGAGGCGGCCTTCGCGACCGTGTACGAACCGGACGGGATGTTCACCGTACAGGCCGGGTTCCCCGCGTTCGTGTCGCAGTCGCCGCCGCTGCCCGGCGGGGTGACGACCGTGTTGTTCAGGTGCTGGTCGCCGGTGTCCGGGTCGTTCACCGTCACCGAGTAGGTGATCGTCGTGGTGTCGCCCGCGGCGAGTGCGCCCGACCACGACAGGGTCGGTGCGGTGTAGGTCGCGCCGCCGGTCGCGTCGTTGTTGTAGGTGGCATCGTCCAGCACCGCCGACAGGTCGTCGCTGAACGAGGCCGGCGCTGCCGCGGTGTATTCCACCGTGCCGGTGTTCTTTACCGTAACCGTGTACGTCACCTTCTGACCGGGCACCACCTCGGTGCGGTCGGCCGTCTTGGTCACCGAGAACGACTGCACCGGCGTGGTCGTCGTGCAGTCCGCCGCGGTCGCACAGCTGCCACCGTTCGTGCCCGGGGTCACCGCGTTGGTCAGGTTGTGGTCGCCGGTGTCCGGGGAATCGACCTTCACCGAGTAGGTGATCGTCGCCGTCTCACCGACCGCCAGCGGCCCGGACCAGGACAAGGTGGACCCCGTCACGGTCGGAGCCGCCGACGCCGACCCCGCAGAGAACGACACCGCCGCGTCGCCGTTGTACACGGCGTCATCCAGCACACCCGACAGGTTGTCGGAGATCGTCGCCGGGTTCGCCGCGGTGTACGAGATGTTGCCGGTGTTCTTCACCGTCACCGTGTAGGTCAGGTTGCCGCCCGGCTGCACGGTGGCCGCCGACGCGGTCTTCGCGACCGTGTATCCCGGGTTCGGGCAGAGCGCCGTGGAGGTGACCTCGGCGTCGAAACCCTCCGCGAGGTAGGCGCTGCTCACCTGCACGAGGATTGTGTTGAGGCCCGTCTTCCAGTTGCCCGCCATCGAGGTGGTCGCGGCGGAGTTGGCGCCGAAGCCGCCACCCATCCACGGGTTGCTGGGCGACTGGGGGAGGTTGGTGCCGGTCTGGGCGACGTCGTTGACCCAGACGCCGTTCACGCTGTTGTCTGCCAGCCACTTCATGTTCAACTCGAAGCTGGCCGGGTCGACCGTCGGGTCGAGGTTGAACTGGTACCGGTAGTACCAGTCGCCGTAGCCCTGCGCCTGATTCTGGCCGACGGCCGGGTCGACGTAGTTTGCGGAAATCCACTGCGACTTGCCCGATTGACTGTTCGCCCAGGCGTTGTTGACCTTGCCCGCCTGCGCCGGAGCGTATGTGGTGCCCGCCGGCGGCAGCGCCGGCGGGTGCGACTGGTTCGCGGGAGCCGTCGGGGTGTTCACGTAGTTCAGACCGGTGTAGCCGCCGGCGACCGTCCAACGCTGATCCGTCGCACCGTTGGCGATCTGGCCGCCAGTGGTGGCGTTGTAGCCGGTGTTGAAGATCGCAGGATCGGTCGTGCAGCCGATGTTCGGGATGGCGAGGTCGGAGAAGGTGACCGTGGTGTCGCCCGGCGGGTTCAGGCCGGTCTCGGTGACGTTGCCCGGACCGTTGGTGAAGCTGCCGGCGACCGGCGAGGTCACCTGCACGGTGATCGTGCAGGACGCCTGACCGGCCGTGAGGGTGCCGTTCGTGATGGCGATGGTCGTGCCGCCGGCGACGGCGGTCTTCGTCGCATTGCAGGTGCCGCCGACGGTGCCGTTGGCCAGGGTGAGCCCGGCGGGCAGCGTGTCGGTGAAGCCCCATCCGGTCTTCGAGGCGAGCTCGCTGGTGTTGGTCACCGTGAAGGTGAGGGTCGAGGTGCCGCCGGTCTGCACGGAGGTCGGGGTGAAGGCCTTGTCCAGCTGCGGGGTCACATCCAGGATGCGGATGTTGTCGAAGGCGGCGTCGTTGCCGCTGCCCGAACCGTTCGCGTTCTGCATCCGGATCCCGAGGGAGGAACCGCTGAACAGCAGCGAGCCGTTCGAGGTGTACGTACCGACATTGGCAGCGATCGCGGGGACCGAACCGTTCGCCGGCGTGTTCACCGTCTGTCCGGAGGAGCAGGCGTTGAGCTGCCCACCGACGTTGGTGGCGGTGCCCGCCTGGTTCAGGAAGGCGAACTGGTAGAGGGGTGCCGAAACCTGGCAGTTGATCGCTGCCGTGTCGACGCTGAAGGTCAGGAACCGGCCCGTCGAGGATGCCAGCGGGATGTTGCCCACCGTCTGGAACTCCGTTGCGTTCGCACCGGGGTTCCCCTCGGTGTAGGCCGCGACCACGTGATTCGCGCCCGGGGTGGCCGAGCCTGCGAACACACCGAGCGCGTAGGCCAGCTGGTTCAGCCTCGCGGCGTCGTTCTCGGTCTGACAGTTGCCGAGAGTGGTGGACGGGGTGTTGAAGTTGCGGACCTGGCCGTTGCAGTTGGTCAGCCAGACGTTGTCCGCGGTGTACTTCTGCCCACTCGCCCCGGTGTACGCCGTCAGGCCCACGGGCGTGTTGGCGACGCCGTTCTCGAAGTTCTCCTGGAACACGGTGGTCACCGCCTGAGGTGTTCCGGGGGTGCCGGGAGCCGCCTGCGCGGCGGTGGTGACGAGCGTCGTGGTCGCAACGACCGACAGCGTCAGTGCCAGCGCGCCGATCGACGCAACCAGCTGCATCCGCCGCGATCGGAGCTGCGGCATCAGGCCGACGCGCCCCTTCCCACCTTCGTGCTTGCCCACTGAGACCTCCCCGAATTCCAGAGGACAGACCGCCCCCATTTCGGGACTCAGCTAATCGGGCACGACACGCCGACTTCTCGCCGGAGGACGAAATAGACCCTTCCGGGGGCGGAACTTAACCCTTTTTGTCCCCCAGAGGGGGGTACATTCCGTACCGCGAGGGGGGGGCCGACGGACGTCCCCATTCGGGTTACACGCCTCGACGAGGCGCTGGGCCGCTGCCCTCGGCCCTCGAAAGTTTTCGAATCTGGCAATCTACTCTCGTGAATGCGCGATGACTTCGGACAGCACTGAGGACGAGAGCCACCCGAGCATCGACCCCAGACGGGATCCCCAACGATTGGCCGCAGCGGTCACGGCCGCGGCGAAGAAGGAGGGCTGGCGCCCCGCCGCCGCCCTCATCGAGAAGAACTGGGACGCCTTCGCGAACGAGGCGCCGCAGCACCTCCTCGCCGCGTTGAAGGCGCTGCCAGGGGAGGCGTTCGTGGAGACGCCCGGCCTCCTGGTCGCCGCCAGCTACCTCCAGCAGGTCACTGTCAACGGGGAGCCGTCCCGGTTCTTCCACGACGCCCGGCTCGAGCCGCAGCTGCGCGACGACGACAGCGGAGACCTGAACACCCTCATCCTGCTGACCGGGCAGGCGGCCTCCGCCCGCACCGCCGGCCGCCTGGACGAGGCGCGGTCGGCGGCCGAGCAGGCGAGGGACATGCTGCTCGCCATGCCCGCGGCGCAGCGGGCCCCCATGGTCGGCTCGCTGCCCCACCTGCGATTCCAGTGGGCTCGCACGCTGGATGTGACCGACGCTCCCGGCGCCCTCCCGGAGTACGAAGCCTCCTACGAGCTGGCGCGACTGACCGGGCAGTCGGTGATCGCCCGCCGGGCCGCGGGCCACATCGCCTGGCACCACGCCGAGCGCGGCAGGCTGCAGCGGGCGGAGCTCTGGCTCGCCCGCGCGAACGGCGAGCCCGCGACGAACAGCCGCTACGACGCGATCGTCTTCCTCACCTCCGCACTGCTCCGGTACGACCGCGGGGAGAAGGACGCCTCGCAGCACCTCGGCCGCGCCCTCGGCCTGCCCCTCGGGGAGCACCGGGCGGCCGCGACCTGGCTCGCCGCCATGCTCGCCCACACCCAGCACGCCGCATCCTCCGTGCACTCCGAGCTGGAGGCCGAGCTCGAACGCCACCCCGAGGTGCACGACCTTCGCGGCGCGAACGGCCGCTACATCAAGGCCGCGCGCGCCCGCCTCGCCCGCCTGCGGCCCCGGCTGCGGGTCGATCTCCCGCTCCCCGATCCCCCCGGCGCACTCGACCTGCTCCTCGCAGGGGTGCAGGCGTACCGCGGCGGCCGCCCGAGCGAGGCCATCGCGCGCAGCGAGGCTGCCACCGGCCTCACCGCTGCGCCCCGGGTGGAGGCGCCCGCCCACCTCATCGCCGCCGCCTCCCACCTCCTGCTCGGCCACACCGGCCTCGCGGTCGACTCCTTCCGCCTCGCCAACGCGATCATCGGCCGCGAGCGCCTCTTCTCGGCCTACGGCTTCATCCCGCCGGACGCCGCGTCGGCCCTCGCCGACCTGGCGGGCGAGACCCTGCACGGGACGGACAACGCGCCGAGCGACCCGAAGCTCCCCACGCTCACCAAGAGGGAGCGGGAGGTGCTCGACCTGCTGGCGACCGGCCTGCCGATGGGCCGCCTCGCCGCCCAGCTCTACATCAGTCCGAACACCCTGAAGGCGACCGTCCGCGCCCTGTACCGCAAGCTCGGCGTCACCTCCCGCCAGCAGGCGGTGGATGCGGCACGCCGCCGCCCGCGCTAGGGCGGCTCCTACTCTTTCGCGACCCGGCGGAACGGCGCCGCGAAGGTCTGCGGCAGCAGCGCCGCGCGGCGCGCGAACAGGGCGACGGCGAGGGCGGCGTAGACGCCCGAGACGATCCAGCGGGCCTCCGTCGAGGTGAAGACGAAGGAGGCCGCGAAGAGCACGAACAGCGCGGCCGCCCAGCGTCCGGAGAAGCGCAGGCCGATCAGCATGGCGACGCCGAGCAGGGTCTGGGTCGCGGTGAGGACGAACTCCTCGACCTGACGGCCGTCCATCGGGAGCGCCCAGCCGCCTCCGCCGATCAGGTGCGCGATCGGCAGGGTGCCGACCAGCGCCGTCCACTGGTTGACCTTGCTCGCGAGCTGGATGCCGACGCCCATCGCCGCCTTGCCGCGGGCGGCGAAGATGATCGCGATGACGAACTCGGGCGCCTCGGAGGCCAGCGGGGCCAGCCACTGCACGAGCAGGAAGTCGTCGATCCCGGCCGCCCGTCCCCCGGCGATCAGGCTGTGCGCGAAGGGCTCCGCGAGCAGCAGGATGACGACGGCCGCCAGCACGAAGATGCCGATGACGGTGACACGTCGCGCGACCGTCGGGAGCGACCCGATCGCCTGGGGAACGCCGACCAGCTCCGGCTCATCGCTCTCGCCGGTGGAGACCCGCCACAGGTAGTAGACGAACAGGGCGAGCAGCGCGACCCCGAGGAGCACGTGGATCTGCCCGGTCAGCGGGATGAGCAGCGTCAGCAGCGAGGCGATCAGCAGCAGCCCGAGCTCCACGCGGTTGTCGTCGGGGAGGCGGATGGCGAAGGGCCGCGTCCGCACGTCCGGGTCGACGCTCGCCTTCCGGCGGCGGGCTCCGCGGAACACGAGGTAGGCGACCAGGAGGATGAACGGCCAGCCGAAGCCGAGCAGCAGCCGGTTCGATCCCGTCATGTTGGCCGCAGCGTATTGAGCCTGGCTGGGGTCGGACCCGGCGGTGAAGGCGAAGTAGAGGTCGATGGCGTACTCGGGCAGGATCGCGATGATCGCCAGCAGGCCGACGGCCAGTCCGCCGGAGATGTCGACCTCCGCCGCCTCCCCGGCCCAGGCGAGCGCGAACGCCGCCGCGACGATAGCGAGCCCGTACATCACGATGCCGACGACCGGAGCCGGCTCGATGCCGCTCAGGCGCCGCGCGACGCCCTGGGCGACGACGAGGGCGACGATCCCCAGCGGGATGACGAGACGTCGGAGCGTTCGGGACTCGGGCGCGCGTGTCTCAGTGGTGGTCATGTGTCTTGCGGCCTCTCGGTCGAGGGCGCCGGACAGCATGCAGCAAGGAGAGTCCGGTCGCCGTGATGGGACCGAAGGTCTCGCTCGCCCGGATACGGGAGGCACGCCGGGCCGCACCGACGCGGCCAGTATGTCGACGTGCCCTCACGCCCGGGTGACCGGGCGCGGAGCTACTCCCCTTCGCGCGTCCATTCTCTCAATCCGCGCCCGGCGGCATCGGGCCGGCGGGCGGATTCCCAGTGTTCAGCGCGGGCTAACTCTCATGTCTGCCGGGCCGTGTCGCGGAAGATCTCGACGGCCTCCCGCACCGCGTAGTAGACGATGACGAGGGTGGCCGCCGAGTCGGCCCACCACCAGCCGAGGAGCGTGTTGAGGAGGACGCCGAGCAGCACGGCGCAGGCGAGCAGGCCGTCCACCATGGTCACCCGGCCCTCCTTCTGCAGCACCGGGTTGCCGAGCGCGCGACCGGTCCTGGCCTTCAGCGCCGCCAGCACGAACATCGCGACGGCGGTGACGCCGGTCCAGACGATCCCGCCGACGCTGCCGTCCGGTCGGTGGCCGGTGAGCAGGGCGACCGCCGTCTGCACGAGGAGGTAGGCGGCGAGGGCGACGAACGCGGCGCCGATGAGCCGGAGCGCGAGCCGCTGACGGTGCTCTCCGGTGCCGGACAGCTCCCAGATCACGACCGTGCTGGCGCCGATCTCGATCAGCGAGTCGAGGCCGAAGCCGGCCAGGGCGACCGACGCCGAGGTGGTGGCGAGGACAGCGAGCACGACGACGCCGACGACGTTCCAGCCGAGGGTGATCCACTCCAGCGTGAAGCCGGTGCGGAGGAGCGCGTGCCGTCGATCCGGCGCCAGGTCGGTCATCCGTGGCGCCCTGGGATAGGGGTGACGACGAAGTCGTCGAGGTTGCGCAGCTCGGCCCTGACGTGCTCCGAGGCGTGCTCGGCCACGTGCGCGGCGTCGCGCAGGCTCACAGCGTCCGTCGCGACGACCGCTGAGCCGAGGAGGCGGTGACCCACCCAGCGCAGCTTGACGTCACGCACGCCGGTGACCCCGTTCACATGCCCGAGTGCGTGCTCGACGCGGTCGAGCAGCTGGGGGTCGACCGCATCCATCAGGCGTGCGCCGACGGACTTCACGGTGCCCCAGAGCAGCACGAGGATCGAGATCGAGATGAGCAGACCGATGATGGGGTCGGCGATCGGGAAGCCGAGCAGCACGCCGATCGCGCCGAGCACGACCGAGAGCGACGTGATCCCGTCGAGCCGTGCGTGCACGCCGTCGGCGACGAGGGCGGCGGAGCCGATCCTGCGCCCGACCCGGATGCGGTAGATCGCGACCAGCTCGTTGCCGGCGAACCCGATGAGTCCCGCGGCGATCAGCCACCAGGCGTTCTCCACCGGCCGCGGGTGGATGAAGCGGTCGATCGCCTCCCATCCGGCGACCACCGCGGAGAGAGCAACGACGAAGACGATGAACAGCCCGGCCAGGTCTTCCGCGCGGCCGAACCCGAACGTGTAGCGACGAGTGGCGACGCGGCGGCCGAGGACGAAGGCGATCCAGAGCGGCACCGCCGTCAGCGCGTCCGCGAAGTTGTGGATGGTGTCGGCCAGCAGCGCGACGGACCCGGTCACCACGACGAAGAGCAGCTGCAGCAGCGTCGTGCCGAGCAGGATGAACATCGACACCTTGACCGCGGTGACCCCGGCCTTGCTCGCCTCCAGGGCGTCGTCCACCGAGTCGGCGGCGTCGTGCGTGTGCGGGACGAAGAGGTCGTAGAGGAAGCCCTTCACGCCGCCGTGCGGGTGCGGGTGGTCGTGGTCGTGGTCGTGCGCGTGCGGGCGGTCATGACCGTGCTCGTGCGCATGTTCGTGCGTGTGCGTCCCGCTCACGCCGTCGCCTCGTCCGTCGCCGCGGCCTCGGGGTGGTGGTGGCGCGGCGTCCCGCCGAGCGAGTGCTCCGCCTGGAAGATCGCGTCGGTCACCAGCCGGCTGGCGTGCTCGTTCTCGAGCCGGTAGAACACGCGCTGCCCGTCCTGCCGGGTGGAGACGATGCGGGCGAGGCGCAGCTTCGCCAGGTGTTGGGACACGGCCGACGGCTGCTTGTCCAGGATGTCCGCCAGGTGGTTCACGGAGAGCTCGCCCGCGTCCTTCAGCGCGAGCACGATCCGCACGCGGGTCGCGTCGGCCAGCATCCCGAACACCTCGACCGCGAGCTCGACGTACTGGCTGTCGGGAAGGCGGCCACAAATCGGCTTATCTGCATCCATACGCAGATACTAACCGACTGCGCCGGACGGTCACACGGCCGCGAACCCCTTCGCCGCGAACCAGTCGAGCACGTCCGTCGCCACGTCCTGCCAGCCGGAGTCCATCGTGAGCGAGTGCCCCTTGCCCTCGTACTCGTGGAACTCGGTCACCGACGATGTGTTGTCGGCGTACAGCTTCGCCACCGCGGCCGTCACCGACCTCGGCACCGTGTGGTCCTCCGTCCCCGAGCCGAGCAGCAGCGGGCCCCGAACCGCCGTGTGCGCGTCGACGGCGGCCGGCGAGTTGCGGACGAAGTTCGCGGTGGCGTCCTCAAAGAGCGGGCGGCCCGGTCCCGGGATGGTCCAGGCAGCGTGCAGGGCGTCCGACTCCTCTTCACTGATCGCATTGCCGAACGCGTAGCGGAACTGCTTGGCGTTCAGGGCGACGGTCCTGGATCGGTTGGCGGGGTTGGCGAGCACCGGGAACGCGGACTTCAGCTGCGCGAACGGCAGGATCTTGACGCCCTTGATCGGCGCCGGGTCGATCGCGGCGGCGGCCGCGACGAGGTCGTTGGCGAGCAGCTCCTGGGCGATGAGCCCGCCGAACGAGTGGCCGACGGCGATCGGCTTCTCGTCGAGATTCTCGATCAGATCGGCGTAGTGGTGGCAGATCTCCGCGATGCCCTGGTTGTTCAGGCCGTCCGGGTTCGCGCGCGTCGCCTCGACGGTCTCGAGGTCGCCCGGCCAGCCGGGTGCGGTGGTCGCGTATCCCTTGCTCTCGAACAGGTCCTGCCACGGTTTCCAGGCGCTGGAGTGGATCCAGAGCCCGTGGATGAAGACGACGTTGCGTGCCATGGTGCGCTCCTTGCGGGGTCGAACGGTTGAGTCGAACGGTTGATCGGGGTGGTTCAGAGGGTCTTGATGAGGCCGCCGTCGATGAGGAAGTCGGCGCCCGTGACGTTGCCCGCGCGGTTGCTTGCGAGCAGCAGCGCCAGGTCGGCGACCTCGGACGGCTGGGTGAAGCGTCCGGTCGAGAAGCCGCCCTGGCTGGCCACGACGCGGTCGCGGGCCGTGTCGAAGTCGACACCCATATTCCTGGCCGCCGTCGCGGCGACGCCGTCGTCTCCCAGCCAGAGCTGGGTCGCCACCGGACCGGGGCTGATGACGTTGAAACGGATGTTCTGCGGACCGAACTCCTTGGAGAGCGCCTTGGACAGGTTCCAGACCGCCGCCTTCGCCGCGGAGTAGTCGACCACCGGCGGGTCGGGGAGGAAGGCGTTGACCGATCCGATGGTGACGACGTTGCCGCCGCCGCGCTCCAGCAGCAGCGGGATCGCGGCCCGCGTGGTGCGGACGGCAGCAAGGAAGGTGAGGTTCAGGGAGTTGAGCCACTGCTCGTCGGTGATCGCGAGGAACCCCTCGAAGCGGAAGGTGAGCGCACCGACGTTGTTGACGAGGATGTCGAGCCCGCCCCACTCGGCGGAACGCGCGACCAGCCGCGCGGGGGCGTCCGGCTCGGTCAGGTCAACGCTCTCGAAGAGGACGCTCCCGCCGGCGACCAGTTCGTCGAGCTCAGAGGTCGAGGACCGGGCGCCTGCGACGACCCGGACCCCCTCCGCGACGAGGCCCTGCACGATGGCAAGCCCGATGCCTTTGCTCGCGCCGGTCACGACGGCGACTTTCCCCGAGAGTCCGAGATCCATGCCCAGACCGTAGGGGGTGAGGATGCCCTGCGGCCAGACCTGCGGGCGATCGAATTAACACCCCCAAACGGGTGTCAGCTTAAATGCCGACACGGTCCTACTATCGATCCAACCCTTACGAACCCGAAACTCGCTGGGCCACCGCAATCGCAGGCTGCACTCGCGGCCCGCACAACATCCCGAACCCGACCCGCTCGCGATCCGCCGGCCGCACCACTCACCCGACGCTTTGACGTGCAACCCGATGGAAAGTACCCGAAACTTCCATGCTCACGAAGCTGAACCCTGCCCTGTCCGCACCCCTGCTGTCCACCCTGAGCGCCGTCCGCTCCGGCCAGTGGATCGCCGTCACCTCGTTGCCCGTCGACGACCGCGCCGTCACGCGCGGTGACGGCTCGCTCGAAGAGGTCGCCGACGCGATCTTCTCGTTCCTCCCCGTCAGCCGCAACACATCGACGCCGCTGGTCGCCTGGCTCGGCGCCCCCGATGACGACGCCCACCTGGACGCGTTCTTCGCCTTCCAGGGCATCGTCCGGGACGCTGAACGCCGCACCCTCGAGATGGCGCGACTCGAAGAGCTGCCCGCCGGAGTCTTCGCCAGCGCGGCCGCCGTGGTCACCGTGCCGAGTACGACGGAGTTCGTGTTCTTCGTGTGCGTCGGCCAGGGCGAGCACGAGGCGGCGCCGCTCGTCGTGAGCGCGCGCGACCTCGCCGCCTGAGCGCCTACCGAGCCGATTCCGACTGCAGCCGGAGTCCGGCGAGGAGGAGATCGAGCCCGGCGGCGAACTGATCGCGGTCGTTGTGCCGCTCGAACTCGCCGACGATGTGGTTGATGAAGGGGTACGCGGTCGCATCGAGCGCGCGCCACTCGCCTGCGATACGTGCCAGGTACTCCTCGCGCGTCACCTCGCCTGACACGACGGCCGCGGGCGGCTCCTGCCCGAGGTCTGCGGCCGTCCCGATGACGAATCCGACGACGGCCGAGGTCGCGTGGAACACCTGCCGCGGCGTGAGCCCCAGGCGCATGACCTCCTCGCCGATGCGCTCGTAGAGCTGCAGCGAGTGGACCTGAAGCCCGGTATCCCGCAGCACGTACGCGCCGAGCCAGGGGCGGTCGACGATCGTGTCGAACATCGCCATGGCGATCGCGCGGAGGTCGTCGATCGGATCGTCCGAGCCGACGTCGGCGATCTGGTCGAAGATGCCGCCGAGCACGGAGTCTGCGGCGAGGTCGAGCAGCTCTTCGCGGCCCGACACATACCAGTAGACGCTCGCGACGCCTCCGCCGAGCCGGGCCGCCAGGGCTCGGATGGTCAGCCCTTGCGCCCCGGACTCATCGAGGATCTCGACGGCACCCGCCAGCACCGACTCCAGTGAGTGGGATGCGCGCGTGCGGGTGCGCGGCTGCCGCGGCCGGCCGGCGCTCTCGGTCCTCTGCTCTGCCATGGCTCCATCCCATCACGCGATCCGGTCGAGGACCCGCTTGCACCTTATCGAACATTGTTCTATTCTATCGAACTGTGTTCGAACACCGAACGCTGTTCGATTCGCCGTCCCTGTCCACCTCCGAGCGTTGGGAAGCCGCCATGAGCACGATCGCCGTCGGAAGAGCCCGTACGTACACCTCGATGAAAGCCGCATGGATGCCCCTGGCCGCGCTGTGCCTCGCCTTCTTCGTCGAGATGGTCGACAACACGCTGCTGTCGATCGCGCTGCCGACGATCGGGCGCGACCTCGGCGGAGACACGACCTCGCTCCAGTGGGTCACCGGCGCGTACTCGCTGACCTTCGGCGGCCTGCTGCTGACGGCCGGTTCCATCGCCGATCGCTTCGGCCGCCGCCGGGTGCTGCAGATCGGCCTCGGCCTCTTCGGCGCGATCAGCCTGGCCGTGCTGCTCGTGAGCACCACGTTCGAGCTGATCGCCCTGAGGGCCGCACTGGGAATCGCGGCAGCCGCGATGGCTCCCATCACCAACTCCCTGGTCTTCCGGCTCTTCGACGATGAGAAGCTCCGGATGCGCGCCATCACGCTGATGATGGTCGTCGGAATGTCGGGGTTCGTGCTCGGCCCCCTCCTCGGCGGCACGATGCTCGCCCACCTCCCCTGGCAGTGGCTGCTGCTGGTGAACGCGCCGATCGCCCTCATCGCCTGCGTCGGGGTCCGCTTGGGCGTGCCCGCAGACACGGCCGACGGCCTCACCCGCGACCGCCTGGACCTGCCGGGCGCGGCACTCAGCGTCCTGACGATCGGCCTGGCCTGCTACACGCTGACCAGCGGCATCCAGAACGGCTGGGTGTCGCCGATCACGATCGGCGTCGCCGTCGGCGCGGTGGTGTCCCTCGTGCTCTTCATCGTGCGGGAGCGCACGGCCGCCTCGCCCATGCTCGACCTGACGCTGTTCCGCCGCGGCACGGTGCAGGGCGCGGCGATCGCGCAGATCGGCACCTCCGTCGCCATGGCCGGCGTGATGTTCTCGCTGATCCTGCACTTCCAGTACGCGTGGGGCTGGTCACCGCTGCTGGCCGGGCTCGCCAACCTCCCGATCGTCCTCACGATGATCCTCGCGACCCCGCTCACCGAGTGGCTCGTCCGCCGGCTCGGCCATCGCTTCGCGTGTCTCGCCGGTGCACTCCTCCTCGCGGCGGGGCTCCTGCTCATGGCGTGGGCCGTGGAAAAGAACTACCTGGCGATCGCGGTCGCGATGGTCGTCATGACGATCGGTCTGCGAACCGTGATGACCATCTGCGCGGTCGCGCTCGTCGGCGCGATGCCCGAGAACCGCACCTCCATGGGCGCCGCGCTCAACGACGCCGCCCAGGAGGTCGGGACGAGCCTCGGAACCGCAGTCATCGGGACCCTGATCGCCGCACTCGTCACCACCGTGCTCCCCAGCGGAACCTGGACCTCCGCCCTGGCTGGGTCCTTCTTCCACGGAGAGCAGGTCGCCTTCCTCGTCCTGGCCGTGGCGGTCGGACTCATCTCGGGCGTCGGGGCCCTGACCCTGACGAACGCCCGAACCGTGGACGAGCACGCTCCCGCCGAGGAGGCCGCGGATGAGGGTCAGCGGCCCACGATCTCGGCGAGGTAGTCGGTCGCGAGCTTCTCCGCCGCGTCGCGACGATCGACAGGGTGCTGGCCGATCCAGCGTCGATAGAGCGCCACGGCTGCGAGCAGCGCCTCCGAAGCCTCGGCGACGGCGTACCCGCAGACTGTCGCCCTCAGTTCCGCCGCTTCGCCGGGGGCGACCTTCTCCAGACGCCGGACACCGCGGGGTTCCACCCCTGCGCGGAGCGCCGCCAACGGGCCGAAGACGACACTGCGCAGGAACGAGAGCGTGTCGAGGACCTCGAAGAGCTCACCCCGGCCGAGCTTCGTGGCGCCGTAGTGCACCCACACCCAGAACCGATCCTCGATCCACTGCAGATCCAGTGGCGCATCCTCCAGCGGATGCGCCACCAGCTCCCGCGCCAGAGCGCCCGTGGGATCCCAAAGCAGCCGCGGATCGCTCACACGCTCCGCGAAATCCGACACTCGCACGAACGTGAAGTCGACGTGCAGCACCGGCGGTCCCATCAGCGCGATGATCAGGCGCGGCTCCCCCACATGCTCGCCGGTGAACGCGACGGCCGGCGCCGACCACGATGCGATCAGACCCAGACGATCCGCCATCACCGACTCGTACTGGTCGTTGTGGATCGCGAGCACCAGGTCGACATCCGAGTACTGGTCCGACGCGCCGCTCGCGAGGGAGCCGCCCACCGCGATGCCCGCCACACGGCCATCCGCCGCGATCCGCGGAAACACCTGATCGAGGAACTCGTGCTGAATCGTGCCGTGCGCCATAGATGTTCTCCTGTCGAAGGAAAGTTCTCCAGGCTACAGGGACGGCTAGAGTGCAGTCGATGGCCAAGCGCAGATCCCGCAGGAAAGGCAACCCCGCCTCCACCGGGCGGTCGACCAGGCCGCCCGCGAAGCGTCCACCGCGCGGTTACCGACTGAGCACCCGAACCATCAGCCGGTGGACGCGCGTGCTGGTCTACACGACGCTCGGCGGCTACGCGATCGGCGCCGTCATCGCCATCATCGGCCTCTTCATGCAGGACGACACTCTGCCGGCCCTCGGGCTCGGCGTCGCCGTGCTGGTCACCGCTGTCGCGCTCGCCGGCGGAGCCTTCCTGGGCGGTCAGACGCTCGCCAGGTTCGGCGGGCTCATCGGGCTCGCGTTCCTCGCCGGAGCAGGACTCGCCATCGGCGGCGGCGCGATCGCGCCCTGGCTGCCTGCGCTCGGCGCCGCAATCGCCGTGCTCTCCATCATCGGACTCGTCCTGCTGGGCATCCGGCGCCGGGTGCCTATGTGGCTGGGCGCCCGCAACGACGGCAGCCCCGACTAACCCGGGCCCGTTCGACTTGCGGCGCCGCTGAGCAGTTCGGGGAGCAACGCCGTTCCAGATGGGCCCGACGGACCGCCCGGCGTCGGGCGCGTGCCGGCAGTGACGATTCCGACCTGCTGCAGCGACTGGGTGCCGCGGTCGAGGTAGCCGTGCTCGGCGAGGTGCTCGCGGTAGGCGGCTTCGCGCGCCTTCACGGACGCGATGACCGTCCACACCGGTGTGGCGATGTCGTCGTTGTAGCTGGAGTGCAGGATCGGGGCGTGCCCGGTGACGGCGCTCAAGCCGGCCGCCGCGTCGCCGTCCACGGCGAGGACGCGGGCGCCGAAAGACGGGTTCCGCGGGTCGACGCGGCTGAACCGACCGAGTGCGGCCTCCTCGTCGGCGGTCGCCTCGCCGGCGTAGACCGCGTCGGCATGGAGGACGGCCGCGTCGCGGATGGTCTCCTCGATGCCCGCCGATCCGAGGAGGACCATCGTGCCGATCCCGAGCGGGCTGTCGGCCAGGGCATCGGCGGCCATCGTCGTCCCGTAGGAGTGCGCGACGACGTTCAAGACCGGCAGACGATCCGCCCGCACGGCACGAACGCCCCGGATCGCCTCGGTCAGCAGGGGAGCTCCCCTGGCGGCGTACTCGCCGAGGGCGGCATCGATGCCGACCGGCGGGACCACGTACCCCATCCACGCGATCACCGCATGGTCGGCCGGCGCCCCGGCGTCCCGCTGCGCCGCCCACACGTTCTGCGCCGCCAGCGTCCACAGCTGCATGTCGGTGGTGTACGTGCCCATGCCCGGGATGACCCAGGTGATCATGGACGCCGTGTCCAGGTTCCCGATGGCGATCGCGGCGGTGGGGCGCGCCCCCGGCACGAACTCCACCAGGTGCCTCGCCGGGTGGCTCTTCACGGTCACGGCGGCCCGGATCGCCTTGTAGGCGGCGAGCGCCAGCACGTTCCCCGTATCCGACGGGCGAGACACCACCGCGGCCTGCGCCGAGGCGAGTCGCTGCTGCAGCACCTGCTTGTTCGCCCTGTCCCGCGTCGCGTACGGGACCCCGTCGAAGTTCCCGACGAAGCCGGGCAGGAGTCGCTCGAGCTGCGCACGTTCCCCCTTCGGCACACGCGGCCATTCCCGGGCCGTCTCCTCCGGGTTCGCGTTCGCGAGCTCCAGGAGCCGGGCGGGATCCGCCCGGACCACCGCCTCGATCTGCGCCGCGTCCAGCCGTGCCAGTCGCTGAAGCTGCGCAGCCGTGGACGCCCGCACCCCGGCGGGGGCGATGAGGGCTCCGATCGTCGCGCAGGCCGCCAGAACCGCGATGAGGGACCACCGGCGCAGACCGGCCCGTCGCCTACGGGAGCCGCCCCGCGGCGTCCGCGCCATCATCCGGCCGTCGGCGCTCTCCGCCCCGGCGAGCCGGAGCGGCGGAAGAAGCGGGCGGCCCTCCCCGTCCACAGCACGACGATCACGGCGACGCTGATGGCGAGATCCAGCAGCCGGAAGGCCGTCACGGCCCCGTCCGTGAGGAGGACCACGACACTCAGCGCTGCGGACGCGGCGAACAGCACTGTGAGCAGCACGCGCGCCTCCCGTCTGCCCCTGGTCAGCCCGGAGCCGAGCGAGATCACCAGAAGGCCGAGCAGGATCGTGATCGCTCCGACGACGGTGATGACGAGACGCTCCAGCGCGTCGAGGCCGTCCCCGTAGCGCACGAACAGCAGCAGGATGCCCGCGAGGATCTCCGCGACGCCCGCGATGTAGCAGATCACGACGGCGCCGATCAGTTCGGCCGGCGGACGGACGCGGCCGTCGACGACGGCGCTGCCGACGGACGGCGGCGCATGGGCGGCCGTGTGCCTGTGCACGAACCGCCGGTGCACGAACCGCACGATCTCGATGAGTCCGACGCAGGCGGCCGAGAACACCAGCACCAGAAGCGCGGTGGCCGCGGAGACCTCGGTCAGCTGGAGGAAGTCCCGTGCGATCGGGACGGAGTACACGAGGATCAGCCCGACCATCATCGACCCGATGATGATCACCTTCCAGCCGTCGATCGGACGCGACAGCACGGTCAGCACCCAGAGGCCCACGATGGTGAGGATCAGGGTGGAGCCAGTCCGCAGCTCGGGCTGGCCGATGCCGAACGACGTGGCCGACCAGGAGTAGACGAGCAGCGTGAGGGCGATCACCGCGCCGGCGGGGACCGCGAACGAGAGCGAGCGCACCAGGAACCCGGGGATGTAGCGCCGGGCGTTCGGCATCAGGGCGAGGAAGAAGCTGGGCAGCCCGATCGTCAGACCGTCGATCACCGACAGCTGACGCGGCAGGAAGGGGAACTGCAGCACGAAGGCGCCGAACAGCACGGCGAGCGCGGTCGCGTACGCCGTCTTGGTGAGGAACAGCATGGACACGCGCTCGATGTTCGCGATGACCTGACGCCCTTCGGAGACCACGCTCGGGAGGTGCGAGAACCGGCCGTCGAGCAGCACGATCCGGGCGACCGCTTTGGTGGCGGCCGCGCCGGACTCCATCGCGATCCCGATGTCCGCCTGCTTGATCGCGAGCGCGTCGTTCACGCCGTCGCCGGTCATCGCCACCGTGTGCCCGCTGGACTGCAGGGCGACGACGATCGCCTTCTTCTGGTCGGGGGTCACCCGCCCGAAGACGGTGTTGCGCTCCACGACCTCGGCCAGCTCGACCGGGTCGTCCGGCAACGCGCGGGCGTCGAAGCCCTGCGGCGCGTCGAGCCCCACCTGACGGGCGATGGCGGCGACCGTCTGCGGGTTGTCGCCGGAGATCACCCGGACGGCGACGCCCTGGTCGGCGAAGTACTGCAGCGTCTCGGCCGCGTCGGAGCGGATGCGCTCGCGGAAAGTGAGGACGGCGACCGGCTCCAGGTCCGCCGGCAGGCGCTCCTCGTCGGGCAGTGGCCGGGGAGAGTGGGCGAGCACGAGCGTCCGGCGGCCGGATGCGGCGAGCTGCGCCGTCCGGTCCGCCAGCCGGTTGTCGGGGAACACCATCTCGGGTCCGCCGAGCACCCAGCTCCCCGGCGCCTCCGCGCCGAACGAGACCGCGCTCCACTTTCGTGCGGACGAGAAGGGGATGCGCCCGGTCGGCCCACCCGCGACCGGTCGCGAGTACGGCACCGCCAGGCACCGCGCCGTGGCGTTCGCGTCCGGGTCGGCGCCGTACCAGGCGAGCACCTCCCGCCACCCGTCGGGGCCGTCGCCGAGCGGGTACTCGGCGTCGAACTCGATGTCCCCTTCGGTGAGCGTGCCGGTCTTGTCGAGGCAGATCAGGTCCACCCGGGCGAGCCCTTCGACCGCCGCGAGCTCCTGCGCCAGCACCTGCTGGCGCGCCAGCTTGACCGCCCCGACGGCGAACGCGATGCTCGTCATCAGCACGAGACCGAGCGGGATCATCGCCACCACCGCGGCGATCGTGTTCACCGCCGCCTGACGCCACGACCCTGACGACACCGTGTCCGCCCAGCCGCCCAGCGCGATGACCTGCGCGTTGAAGACGAGCAGCGCGATCGGTCCGACCACCCAGGTGACCCAGCGCAGCACCCGGTCGATGGAGGAGCGCAGCTCGCTGGCGACGAGGGAGAACTTCTTCGCCTCGGCCGAGAGCCTGTTGGCGAAGGACGCGGCGCCCACGCGCTCCACGCGGGCGAGCCCCTCTCCGCCGACCACCACCGACCCGGAGAGCACCTCGTCGCCCGGCGACTTGTCGACGGGATCGGACTCCCCGGTGAGCAGGGACTCGTCCAGCTGCAGGTGTCCGCCCGTGACGACCACGGCGTCCGCCGGGACCTGGTCTCCGGCGCGGAGGGCGAGGATGTCGTCGAGCACGACGTCGGCCACCGAGATCTGGCTCTGGCTGCCGTCGCGCACCACGCGCGCGTTCGGCGCGTGCAGCACGGCCAGCCGGTCCAGCGCGGCCTTCGCCCGGAACTCCTGGACCGAGCCGATGATCGTGTTCGCCAGCGCGCTCAAGCCGAAGAGCGCATCCTGCCACCGCCCCAGCAGCAGGAGCACGAGGAAGCACGCCGCGATGATGCCGTTGAAGAGCGTCAGCGCGTTCGCCCTCAGGATGCTGCCCGCGCTGCGGCTGGCATCCTGCCGGTAGGCGTTCGTCCGGCCGTCGGCGACCCGCTCGGCGACCTCCGCGGCCGAGAGCCCCCGCCCGGCGTCGGTGGGGACGGATTCGTCGAGCGGCACACCGGCCGGTCTTCCGCTTCCCGCCATGACCGCCCCCGCTCGCCGTCCCTGTCGACAACGTAGCGGTTCACTGACTAGCCGAGCTAGCTTTTGCGCGGAATCGGGCGAACGCCGGCGGTCGCAAGCTCAGAGCGAGGCGCCATCGGTGAACCGCGTAAGCGTCGGCGGTCCGGCCAGGTAGTCGCCGAGGCCCGAAGCGCCCGGCCCGGCGCGCCAGGCGCGGTACGCCTCGTCATGCTCGAGCGACTCCCAGTGCTCGACCGCGACCACATGGGTAGGGTCCGTGACATCCGTGACGATCTGCACACCGAGGCAGCCGTCGAACGCCCGCGTGTCCTCGAGGATGGCGACCAGCGCGGGCGGCCCGTCCTCGAGGTGTTCGGCGGCGAAGCGCATGTCGAGGAGGGAGGTGACAGTCATGGGGGCGACGCTAGCACTCGGGGGACGTCGGGATGCCGTTCCGGCCTCCTCGATGGTCGTTGGTGTCGGTGGATCGGTCCTCCGCCGATGCCGGCCACGGCCCCGACTGAACGGAAGAACCCGAAATCGCGGGGATTGCGGGGGTTCGATCGGCGGAGACGGGCGGGATTTGAGCCCTGACGCGGCCCGAAGCGACGCTAACAAAGCGGAAAGCCGCGGGATTTTGCCTTGCCTCCGGCCACGGACCCCGCCGTGCGCCCAAGCCAGGTGAGTGCTGGACGCTACTTCCGCTTTGCGGCCTTTGCGCTGCTAGTTTGCGAGTGCGCACGGAGTATGCGTCCAAGATCGCGCGGCGCCGACGCCGCCTGACCCTTGTTGACGACGGTGGACCCTGAGGACATTTGCGATGCCCCGGCAGCAGCCCCAGTCGCGCCGGCTCTGTAGACGTTGGCACCCGGGTAATTCTGCATGGTCATATTATCTCCGACGCTGGGTTGAGCCTTGCCTGGAAGTAATGCTTGCGCGCTACCCACTTGAAGCCTTCGTGCTTCGTGATCGTAGCAATCTCGATCGGGCCGCCAACAGTAGCCCCGCCGGGCGAAAAGCGGACGTACTGAATGGTTGCGTGCACCAGGAATTCCGCGAGGTCGATCGCGTCCTGAATCGGCATAGCGTCGACGACAAGTTGAGTCTGGACTTGCTGCTGTATCGCCGAAGCCGTCTGATGCGCTTGCGGGAGGGGGACACCGAGGTTGGTCAGCGCGACTGCGGTGTCCAAGCTTGTGCCGGTGAGAATGCGCTGGATGGCTTCGGGCTGCCCCCACCACGCAGCGCCCGTATCGCCTGCAAGAATCTCGGTCGGCTTGCCTGCGTTTGGGCCGGTTGAGCTGATCACGAACACTCGAGGCTGGTCCGCCCCGCTCGAATAGCCGCCGACCAGGTATCCCAGATCCGGACCAGTGTTCCCACCGTCGTTCCCATAGAGGGGAACGAAGTGGTCATTGTAGAAGAACTCGGCGGCCTGAGCTGCCACGGCCTCGATGTCATAGGAGGCTCTATCAATGGCCCAGGGTCCAGAGCTCTGTTCCTGAAACTTGGCTCGCAAGTCCTTGCTTAACGTCGAGATGGAAGCTGGCCCGATGTTACCCAAACCCCAAGTCATTGCACCGATGGGGAGGCCCTTATGAAGGTTGAACACCTTGTTCGCATTGTTATAGATATTCATGATGGACATGGATCCATCCGGGTTCGCGGCGGTGAGCGTCGATGCACTATCCGCCGCAAGGACGACGCCATCGTGCACCTTGATCAGCAGCGCGATAGTCACGTTTTGACGCTTCCATACGCACTTGGCGCAGGCGAGGGCATCGCTCACCCCAACAAGGGGGACATGGATCCCAGCCCGGGACGATTGCGGTTCCGGAGAGCAATTGGCCAACTGGATTGGTATCCCGTCGTAGCCGCGCTATCAACGGATCTCGGCGGACTCTCGGGGCGACTCGGGCAGCCGACGCAAGCCGACGATCCGCCGCGGAGGGGCCGCCTCCCCATGCCGAATCGGGGACACCGCTCAGCGCTCAGCGCGCTGCACACAGACGGGCTGCTTTGGGTGGTCGAAGGACTTCGAACCCACCGCGGCACTACTTCCACGCCGCCTCGTGAACTGCGGCACTCACGGTTGGACCTTCCTCGTCACAGGCTTGCGGGCTAACTGGTCGTCCGGAGCGGAAACGCTAATCTGGCGCCATGAGCCGCATTATTCAAGAACCGTCCGGGCGCCCGGGGAACCACCAGGATGACCAGGAGTTGACGGTTCGTATAGTCTGCGACACGTGCGGCGTTCCGATCAGGGACGCGCAGTTGCACGTCGTCTTTGATCGCGTTCCATACGGGGTGCCGGCCGAGATTCGCTTCGTGCATGCAGCTTGCGATAACAAGCCGTCCGCCGACCCATGGATGCCCTACGCGGCATTCATAGCGAAGACCCGTTGACCGGCAAGTTCGTATCTGGGTTCGACGAGGGATACCTCACACGAGAGGCTGCAAGCCCGAGTGACGAAGAAGCAGTCGCGGACGCTTTGGGCATGCTCGCGACCAATCTAGGACACCGTCACCCCAATTGCGCGGGCTCGACTATCGCCAGAGCTAAGCAACAATGCGAGCCGTGGGTGAACCGTGAGGTTTCCATCGGACTCGAGGCAATTCTGTTCGCTGGAATTACCCCTGACCAGCACTCTGGAAGGCGCGGAACTTCGCTTCTCTTCACTACCAAGTGCAATCTAGGCTGACCACGATCGTGGGGCCTTTGTGGAGGCTCGGCTTCATAAAGGGAGCACCCCGTGCCGCTCGCATGGTGCTCCGCTGCTCCCGTGTACTTGATGTTTGGAGCTCTCCAGTCTTGTCAAAGTGTTGTCATTCTTGTGGACGCGACCCCTAGTCCCTCAATCAGGAGCCTCCGACTGTCGCTTAGCTCGAATGCGTTCGAGCCTCGCGGGCCCCTGGAAGACCTCGCTCAGCACTTCCGCCATGAGCGCTAGAAGCTCTTCCGAATCGGTTGCATCCACGGCAGCATCAATATCTCCGTGCGCCATGTCGTTACCGGCAAACCGAACTTCATGCGCCTGCTCAGCAATAGCGGGGCGAATCAACCCTTCCCGCTGCATCGAGTTGATCTTTGATGCGAGAGTGCCATCGCTGATTCCCTTGCTTTTGGCAGTAGCCTCGACAACCGTGCGAGCCATGAGGATGGCTGCCATGTGATTTCCTACGCTGGCCGACGAATAGGCTTCGCGAGCAGCTCGAGCGATAGAGGCCGGCACATCTTCGACTGCGGGCGCGGCCCCCACTTTGGGCCACCACTCCAGTGTCTTCCTAGTCTCGGCCTCAGCGGCAGTCTTTCGGACAAAGCCGAGGTCCGTGGTAACGCCGCCGTAATTTCCATTGACATTGCGGCCTCGAGCGATCGACAGGGCCTCGCAGAAGTCACAGGTGGCCGCGAACTTGACCTCTGCATGCGGATCATCTAGCTGACCCCATTTGATAGTCATGTTGGCGTAGCGCTCGCAAAACGGACACGTAGTCGATGGCATACGTTGGACTATATCGACGCCCTGCGACACCGGGCCCAGCGCTGCGCACCGCCTACCGTCAAGGGTCGACCCACGACCCTGCGCGCACGACCGTCAGCCTCGCCGTCTCCGCCGCCGCCAACGTCAAAGCAGTCCCACGGATACTCGCCCAGGCCCCGATCCAAAGGGTCGTTACCGGCGCCCCCTAGTCGACGGCGGGTCCCCGCCGTCTTTGAATGAATCGATCAATGCTCACGACAGCATCGACAGCTTCGTCTGCCGGTACGTCTTCTCCATGGATGGCTCGATTTGCCGTACCAATCGAATGGCGGAGTCGGCGCGCCTCGTTCTCAGACACAAGACCAGCCCTTTCAGCTACAACCACAAGCTGACCCGCACCACCTCGGGTGGGGCGCCCTGCGCTCGTCACCGACTCGATGGACTCACTGTTCAGCAGCGCAAAGAGCTCCTGTTCGAGAATGCGCCTCATTCTTGCTAACGCGTTCCAGGCTTCGCCATTACCAATATCTCGAAGGGCTCGCAAACCATCTGCCGTGAAACCCGTATCTGCCCAATGCGGTTCTGAACTCTGCCATGGAGGCTCTGTATTCGTATCGTTGTCGGAGGCCTCTTCGAGTGGTTCACCGAGGAAGCCTCTCGCGGCATTGAATGCATGCCTGAATCGCACGCGTATTTCAGTGTCGCGGACATAGTCGGGCATGGAGGTCGAGCCAAGGTCGCGAACGATGAGGTCACCCACCGACTTGAGGGTCGCCTCTCCTAACACAGCGTCGACGTGGATTCGCTCGAGGGTCGCCCGCTGGAGTTCAGACTCGGCGCGGTTGCCGATAAACACAAGCCCGGCGATAACCGTGGTGACTGCGGTTATTACCGCTGAAGAGAGGCCTATGAAGAGTTCGAAGCTCAAAGTCGGCCGTCCTGCGCACGATAGCGCCGAATGAACGCCCTGATCTCGACAAGCTCACCTAAGAGGGCTTGAGCCGCGACGAACTCAGCATGCAGTCGACGAGCGAACGAGAAGGCAATGATTCCGATTGCAATCAGGACCGATGCGGCCACCCAGGCCGCGATTAGCCACCCCCAACCGATGCTCTTGGTCGAGTCCACCTGAATGAGGGGGACCAACGTTGCGAGGGCCACCGCCGAACCGGCCCCAGCTAGCGCTTTTGCCGTGGTCGCCATGTGGTCTGCCTTCCAGCCGTAAAGGGCCGTGAGCAAAGAGTACGGATCGTCGAGCTCGACCGTCGCAAGGTCGACCAGATCTGCGACCGTAACCGGCCGCCCGATGTAGTTCACCGCCCATGACTTCAAGGTCATGCGACGAATCTAGCGAGGCATCCACGTATTCGCCGCGGTACGCTCCGGCACGTCGGGGTGGAATCGCTGCTATGGAGCGGTCGGAGTAGACCGGCAGGTGACTTGTAGCCGGATAGCGACTCAAGGGCTCGCTCTTGCGAGAGGCACGGGTAGCTGAGGGCCTCGTACCGTAACACTGCAAGGATGGAGAACGGCTCTCTCACTACTGTCAGCCAAACGGTCCCCAACGGCAGCTTTTCGCGCGCGGATGCGCTCAAGTGTCGATGCTTTTCGATCTCTCGTGGCGCTGGGGGCCGCGTTCGACCAGCTGTTTGAGGAGCTGAGGGTGAAGCAAGATGACGTCAGCGGTCGCCCACTTTCGCCCTCACCGACGCAGTCCGAGTGGGCCCGCCGCTCGAGGAGTGGTGTCGGCTTCCTCTTAGTGCGGGTCCGCGTCGTCCAAATCAGCGGATGCATCGTCACCGAAACCTAGGTCGCGCCAACGCCTAAACGGAGGCCAGTCAGGCTCGTGAGGAGAGAAAGCTCGGTAGATGCGAATTGTCGACGCCGTAACGCGATCAAACTCGTCCGCCAGGCGATCCACGTCCGCTACGGTCATCGCTTGCTCTTCGAAGGATCTGCGCTGACGATCGCGAGACACCCAATAGACGCGATCAGAATCGGCTGTGCTTCCCCATGGCCGAGAGATCGGTTCCTCGGCAAAAGGAACGTTGCTCCACGTTCCGTGGACAACTCTGTTCCGGAGCACACGCAGGGAGTTGGCCCGGTCAAGGTTTCGCAGGATGTCGGCGTGAAAATCGACGGTGAAACTGTCGTTGTATGGGTCCGTTATCTTGAGAAGGGTACGGCAGGTCTGGATCAGCCACTCAGTGTTTTGCCCAGAGACAAAAACCCAGGCTTCTACGCCGCCGGCCAACGTTTCCGCAAACTCACCTAACATCGCGTCCAGCAAGGCTGATGAGTGCGCGACTCGGCCAATCACGCGGTAAAGCGGTTCGGGCAGACTCGTATGCCACGTAATGTCCTGAGCCAACTCATCCATAGCCCGAGCGTACTTGGGGACACCCGACTTCCTCCGTCCCGACTGCCGGCGGAGCACGAGTGACCGGTCCCTGCCCTCTACCCCGGGCGAATTCCCGGAGCCGCTCATTCGATGACCTCGACACACCATTTCGATTGGGCGCGATGACGCCGCAGCGAGATCAGCTGTGGGACATTGGGGGGGTGGCGATGCTTGAGCGGCATAAACCGGCCCTGACCACCACATCTAGTGGCGGAGACGGAGGGATTTGAACCCTCGGTCCCCTTACGGGGACTCCACCTTAGCAGGGTCGAGTAACCCGGCCGAGCACCGCATTTCCGCGCATCGCGTGCAACAAATGCACCGCTCTGCACAACGCGGAGTTGATTGCAACTGTCCCCTGGCTGTCCCGGTTTCAGGCTCGCCGACACCCAGCCAAAGAGGGTTCTTGAAGCATTCATGGTCGCGAGTCGAGAGCGTGGGATTCGAACTCTATCCGGGGACCTTTGGGCATCCCGCCGTCGACATGAAACCGCAGAAAATCAACGATCCACGGGCTCGACTAACTCTCTACGACCTCTCATGACCCCACCCAGTTGTGCGCAAAATGTGCGCAGATCGCGGCGTGCCGTCAGATTGGCCGATGTGATGTCTCAAGACATCGGTAACAGTTCTGCCTCAGGACATCGGTAACACTTTATGTCTCAGGACATCGGTAACAGTTAGCGGGTTTTGCGTGGTCCACGGGGTCCGCGGGGTTGGCCGTTGCCGACGTATTTGGTGCCCGGTTCGGGCCACGGGTATTCGGCCAAGAGGGTGCCCTGGGCGCCGAAGATGAGGAGGTGGTCGTCTTCCTCGATCCGGTAGGCGATGCTGCCGGCGAGGGTGCGGCTGACTTGGAACTTGGCGCCGCGGGCATAGACGGTGCCGTTGTCGTGGATCCGGGTCATTCGCAGGCCATCGTCCGCGAGCGGGGCCGCCAGCTGCGGAACCGGCCGAGGCGGCTCGACCACCGGCGTCGCCGCCCAGGCCAGCGTCGGAGTGATCCGGCCCGGCAATCCTTGGTGCGGTCGCTCAGTGTTATAGATCAGATCGAATGCATCGACCTGGGCTTGCAACTGCTCAAGGGTCTCGGCGAGCGGTTGCTTGTCGAGGAACCGGAACAGGGTCTGGTGGAAGCGCTCATTCTTCCCCTGCGTGGTCGGCTTATAGGGCTTGCCGGTGATCGGCTCAACGCCGAGCGAGCGCAGATAGACGACCAACTGGCCCAGCACTCCCCGCCGCGACGGGTTCAACGCCGCCCCGTTATCTGACAGCAGCCGTTGCGGGACGCCATGTGCTGCGATCCCCTTGCTGACCACTGCGATCGCCCCTTCGGAGGTCTCACCCCAGGAGACGTGGGAGGCCACCGCAAGCCGGGAGTGATCGTCGATGAGCTGGAAGATCACGCACTTGCGACCACCGGTCAGAACGTATTCGGTGCCGTCGAGTTGCCAGCACGCGTTCGGCGCCGGATAAACGAACCGGCGATAGGACGCCCGCGGCTTCTTCTTCGGCTCGAGTCGAGCGACGCCAGCGTCGCGGAAGATCCGCGCTAACGACGACACCGCGGGGACTGGTTCCATCCGGAGGGCGCGCATCTTCTCGTGAACACTGATCGGCCCGTGATCCAACCCTGACTGCTCCAGCGCCGCACGAACCCCGATCGCCTGAGCCTTCACCTCGTCGGAGATCCGGTTCTGGATCATCGACGGCCGGCGGGTGCGTGGCTCAAGTGCCGCAGCCTGTCCCTCCGACCGCGCTCGATTGCGGATCGCATAGAACGTCTTTCGGGCGATCCCGTGCTCAAGACAGAACGTCGTCACCGACCCCGCGGCGCATCATCAGGCCACTGGGCGATCGCGAGACGGACACGAGGATCAACAGGCTCAACACGACTCATCCCTCAAAGATCGAGGACAAGTGTCACCACCAAGACAGCCCCAAGCGTTACCGATCTATTGAGGCAGGTTCGTTACGGATGCGCTGAGACATAACACGTCAGATTGGCCGATGTGCAACTGACAAAGGCCTATGACAGCGGGTCCTGTGTTTTCTGCTTGAGTCGCTCGTAAGGAGTCTGGCCTGCGAGGGCTCCGTGTGGTCGATCGTAGTTGTAGTAGTCCTCCCATTGTTGGAGGCGGTCGTTGAAGAGGTTGACGTCGTCGATGACCTGCCCCTCCAGGAGCCGGTAGAACTCCTCCGCGTCGATCCGGTGCGAGCGCTCGATCTTGCCGTTCAGCCGCGGCGTGGCAGGTCTGATGCGGATGTGGTCGATGCCCTTGTCCAGCAGGTGCCAGTGGAAGGACTGGCCGCTGCCGTTGTCGGTTTGGACCTTCTCGACTTTGAACGGCAGCTTGGAGAGGACGTGGTCGATGAAGCGGATCGCGGTCTTCTGATCGTGGGTCGGGTAGGCCTTGAGCACGCGCAGACGGGTGCAGTCATCGATGGCGGTGTATTGGTAGTAGCGCTTCTTTTTGCCGGTCTGGCCCAAAGGTTCGATGAACTTCACATCCACCTGCAGCGCATGGCCGGGGCGCTGCTTCTCGTAGCGCTTCCACCGGATCTCCCGACGTTTGTAACGCTGCGAAGCCGGCAACCGGTTCGGGCCGACCTCCTTGAGGATCCGCCAGACTCCGGAGACGCTGATCGTGATGTCGTGATATCGCTTCAAATACATCGCGATCTTCTCCGGCCCGAAGTGATACTGCTGGCGCAGCCAGAGGATCTTCTCGATCACCTCCGCATCGGTCGCGGCCGGTGAGTGATGCGGGGCGCTAGAGCGATCCTTGAGCCCCTCGAACCCTTCCGCCTCGTAGCGCTTGAGCCAGTGGTAGTAGGCCTGCCGGCTCACGCCGTAGTAGCGGCAGCTCGCGGCGATGTTGCCGCTGACTTCCTCAACATGCCGCAGCACCGCGAGCTTGTGATTCGCCCGCCGTTCAATCGCCCGCTGGGCCGAGGCGGAGAGTTCTCGTGTCATGCAGTCTTCCTCCCAAGTGGAAGACCCGACTGTCAACAACCTCCGTCAGTTTTATACGTCAGATTGGCCGATGTGATGAATCAGGACATCTCCGATGACGCGGCCAGTCGGTTCGGTGATCGTAGTTTGTGCTGATTAACTCCCGGAATTGCGTTACGGCGGATACTCCTGATCTTCCGGTTAAGCCCAACGACGCGGTGCGAGGGCGGCGACAGCCTCCGCACCGCGTCCGCTCGAGTGGCGGGACGACCCTATTCGGTCATCACCGCGGTGACGTCGACGGCTCCGTGCAGCACGTAGCGCACGTCGCCGTCGTCTCCGAAGGCGGGGAGGAAGGTCGGCTTCCAATAGCGCACCTCGAAGGACCCGTCCGGTTGCTCCATGTCATACCGCTGCGGGGGCAGGTCGAGGCTCACCTTGTCTTCGATGACGTCCTCGATCGCTCCCTTCAGTACAGCGGTGCCGTTCGCCATCGGGTCGTCGGGGTTGTCCGGGAAGACGTCCAGGATGTCCCGTCCGATGCAGTCGCGGCCCACCCCGGTGCTGGCCAGGAACGAGTCGGTCGCGGCGACGATGGTACGGTCGCCGTCGACGACGACGTACGGCTCCGGCAGCGCATCGAAAATGCGGGTGAGGTCCGAGAGGGCCAGGAGGTCGTTCATCATGATCAGTGTCCTTTCGTGGTCGTTCGAGCGGTCGCGTCCGCCAGCTGCGCGAGGGACAGGGCGTCGACGATGCGCCGGTAGGCGGGCATCTCCACGCCGGCGCTGGTGCCCAGCGCGAGCACATCCATGATCTGCGCCTTGACCTCGGTCGGCCGGCCCTTGTCGTGGTCTTCTTTGAGGGAGGTGCGGTAGCTCGGCGGGATCGACGCCACCATGGCGCCGCGACGATCACAGCCCACAGCGCACCGGCATCCGATCTGGTCGCCGCAGACCTCGTCGCCGGCTACCGGGGCAGCTTGCTCGTGGCCGCCGCCGTCCTTCTCGGAGCTGCAGTGCTGGCGCTCGTCATGGTTCGCAAACGAGACGAGCGACAACTCGCGACCGACTGACAAGCCGTCAAGCGTTTGAGATGATCCAGGCGTAGCCGGGGCCGTCCGCTATTGAGCGGACGGCCCTTCCATGTTGTGGCGACTTCTTAAGGGCCCGCCATCGATGGCGGGCCGATGCTGCACAGCTGGCACCGGGATGACGTGCGGAAAGCACATGCTCTGCAGTCGTGACGCTGCGATTGTGAGCGTCGAGGTGATGCATCAATGTCGACGCCACAGCCGCGACGCGCGGTCTACTTCGTGTCCGACAGCACGGGCATCACTGCTGAGACCCTAGGCAACGCGCTACTCTCCAACTTCCCTGGGCTGACGTTCCTCCGCCACACGATCCCGTTCGTCGACAGTGTCGGAGGGGCCCGCGATGTCGTCCGGGGTATTGCGGACGCGCACGCGGCGGGGCTTGATCCGATCCTGTTCACCACCACGAAGGACGCCTCGGTCAGCGATGCCCTCGCCGCCGCGCCCGCTACGCGCATCGACCTTCTGCAGGGCCATCTAACCGAGCTCGAGAACTGCCTCGCGACGACTGCTACCGAGCAGCTCGGGCGGTTCCACACCGTAGGCGACCCGGAACAGTACTTCCGGCGGATGCGAGCGGTCGAATATGCCATCGAGCACGACGACGGACAAAGCATGCGCGCCCTGGACATCGCGGATGTCATCATCGTCGCGCCGAGTCGGTGCGGGAAAACACCGACGACCATGTACTTGGCGCTGCAGTACAGGCTCCTGGTTGCAAACTACCCGCTGACCGACGACGACGATCCCGGCGATGGGCTCCCTCGAGACGTCGCTCGGTACGCATCCCGTTGCTTCGGTCTGACAACCACTCCGCTGCGATTGAGTCAGGTCCGCCACGAACGACGACCGTCATCGCGGTACTCGAGTCTCGCCCAATGCACTCGGGAACTTCGGCGAGCCGAAATCCTCTATCGCGCGACTGGCATCCCTTACCTCAACTCCTCGACGAAGAGCGTCGAAGAGATGTCCGCCGTGATCTTGCAGACATTGAAGCTGCGCCCCTGATTCCAAGAAAAGGAGAGCTCATGAGTAACGTCCTCTGGTTCGACCACATCGATATGAGCGACATCGACGCGGTCGGAGGAAAGAACGCTTCCCTCGGCGAAATGGTGTCCAACCTGACCCGGCTCGGCGTCCGCGTCCCACTGGGATTCGCGACCACAGCAGACGCCTATCGACGCTTCCTGGCTCACGACGACCTCCGTGGTCGCATCGCCGCGGCATTAGCGGCTACAGACGTCGACGATGTCGCCCAGCTCATCGGCACTGGTGCGGAGATTCGCCGGTGGATCGAGGAGCATCCGCTCCCGTCGGATGTCGAAGCCGACATCCGGGCGGCATTCGCGGAACTGACGAAACAGGACGGCGACACTGGCAGCACCTGGGCGGTCCGATCGAGCGCCACCGCGGAGGACCTCCCGGACGCGTCGTTCGCGGGCCAGCAGGAGACTTTCCTCAACATCGGCGGGATCGAGAACGTCCTCAGCGCAATCCGTCGCGTCTACGCCTCGCTCTACAACGACCGCGCCATCGCATACCGCAACCATCAGGGCTACGACCACGACGAGGTCGCTCTCTCTGCGGGCGTACAACGGATGGTACGTTCCGACATCGGCGCATCGGGTGTCATGTTCACTTTGGACACGGAATCGGGCTTCGACCAAGCTGTCTTCGTCACCAGCTCGTACGGTCTCGGAGAGTCGGTCGTGCAGGGCGCGGTGAACCCGGATGAGTTCTATGTTTCAAAGATGGCGCTGCGTTCGGGTCGGCCGGCGGTGCTGAAGCGTTCGGTCGGCGAGAAAGCGATCGCCATGCGTTACACCCACAGCCGTGCTGCCGGCGCGAGCACAACATTCGTTGATGTCCCCGAGGCTGAACGGCAGATGCTGTCCCTCACTGACGTTGAGGTCGAGGAGCTGGCAAGGCTGGCCTTGATCATCGAGGAACATTACGGGCGAGCGATGGACATCGAATGGGCCAAGGACGGTCTTGACGGAACCTTGTCTATCGTGCAGGCCAGGCCAGAGACCGTCGCATCCCGGGCCAGTGGAAACGTGATCCGTCGATTCCGGCTACGTGAAGAGGGAACGGTACTGGTCGAAGGCAGAGCCATCGGACAGCGGATCGGGGCGGGACCTGTGCGAGTGCTCTCCCACCTGGACCAGATGAGCAGCTTCTCCCCCGGAGATGTGCTTGTTGCCGATATGACGGACCCGGATTGGGAACCGATCATGAAGCGAGCGTCTGCGATTGTGACGAATCGCGGGGGCCGAACCTGTCACGCCGCTATCATCGCGCGTGAGCTCGGGATCCCTGCAGTGGTCGGCACTGGCACGGCAACGCGCGACCTCGAAGAGGGCCGCCTCGTGACAGTCTCGTGCGCGAACGGCGACACGGGCCTGGTGCTCGCCGAGCTCCTCGATTTCGTGGAGGAGGAGACGCCGCTCGACACCATGCCGACACCTCCCGTGAAGATCATGATGAACGTGGGAGCGCCCGATCAGGCGTTCGCGTTCTCTCGCCTGCCGAACGCCGGCGTGGGCCTTGCCCGGCTCGAGTTCCTTATTAACCGGCAGGTTGGCATTCACCCGCGAGCACTGGTGGAGCCGGATCGGCTCCCGGAGGACGTCCGCCGAGAGATCGCGTGCCGCACCGTGGCCTACGGAAGTCCGCGCGAGTACTTCGTGAAGAGAGTTGCGGAGGGCGTATCCATGATCGCCGCAGCCTTCGCCCCCCAGCCGGTGATCGTGCGGCTCTCCGACTTCAAATCGAACGAGTACGCCAACATGCTCGGCGGCGACAGGTTCGAACCGGACGAGGAGAACCCGATGATCGGCTACCGGGGAGCCTCAAGGTACCTATCGCCCGAGTTCCGGGAGTGCTTCCGCATGGAGTGCGAAGCGTTGCGATTCGTCCGCGACGAGATGGGGTTCACCAACGTTCAGGTGATGATTCCGTTCGTCCGCACGATAGAAGAGGCGGCAGCAGTGGTTGAACTCCTCGGCGAGAACGGGCTCCGTCGAGGAGAAAACGGTTTGAAGATCATCATGATGTGCGAGATTCCAAGCAACGCATTGCTCGCCGACGACTTCCTCCCGTACTTCGACGGCTTCTCGATCGGCTCCAATGACCTGACGCAACTCGCGCTTGGTTTGGATCGCGACAGTGCTGACGTCGCTCACCGGTTCGATGAGCGCGACCCTGCGGTGCTGGCTCTGCTCTCCCTCGCTATCGCGGCATGTCGGCGCCACGGTAAGTACGTGGGTATCTGCGGCCAAGGCCCCAGCGATCACCCCGACCTCGCGGAGTGGCTGGTCGCCAACGGCATCGAGTCGGTGTCGCTGAACCCGGACACCGTACTCGACACATGGATGCGTTTGAGCGCGACAGAACAGCCAGCCTGATTCGGAGAAGGGCCACCGACCGGGAAGTCGGTGGCCCTTCTCCTGCGACGGGACGAGATGCGATGGGATGTATCAGGCGTCGAAGGTCTTCGACTCCCCCGGCTGCAGCGCGATGATCGCGTCGCCGAGGCCGGCGTTCTCGAACAAGCCGCGAATCCCCTCAGCGTCCTGGCTGAAGTGCGCCCAGGAGTCCTCGTGGACGGCGATCACCTTCGTGGCGCCAAGAGTCTTGGCCGCCTCGAGAGCGCGCTCGTTGCTGAGCGTGATGTACTGACCGTCGGCGATGACGTCGAACTTTGCGCCGCCCACGAACAGGATCGCCACGTCAACCGACGGATACCTCGCAGCGATGTCCTCGACCACGGCGAGCTCGGAGTTATCGCCGCTGACGTAGACCGTCGGATGTCCTTCCGCTTCGAGGATGACCCGATCACCGGTCCGAGCGCCTCCGCGACCTCGTCGGGTCCGTGCTGAGCGGGCACGGCAGTGATCTTCAGTTCGCCGCCCTCGGGGAGCGCTACAGTTGCCGACTCGTACTCGGTGAGGCCGGTGACATTCGGTCCGAACTGATCCGCCACCTGCGAGGTGGTGAACGCGTTGGGGACCATCGTCAGGAAACCCCGGCCGGACACGTCGAGGTTGTCGATGTGCTCGTGTGAAGCGAGCGCCACGTCGACAGTGCCGAGTTGCTCCGGGGTGAATGCCGGTCCGGTCTTCTTGACCACAGGACCTGCAATGGGGTGGTGGTAGACCTGCGGTGCGTCGAAGGCGGGGATCGGTGACGATGCGGAGGCCGGCGAGGTCGAGGACCGCCGTTGGGCCTCCGACGAGGGTGACAGTGATTGACATGTCGCTAGTCGATCCCATCTGCCGTTTTGTGAATAGTGCAGGATCTGTACCGCATCATCAGGCGCCCGTCATCTGAGCCGTCACGTCCTCGGCTCCGTGCAGGACGAAGACGATCTCACCGTCGGCATCGAAGACAGGCGCGTTCAACGGCTGCCAGTAGCGCACCTCGAAGGATCCGTCGGAGATCTCCATGTCATAGCGCTGCGGGCGCAGGATGTCGATCTCCTTGGTGGCGAGGACGCGTTCGATGGATTCTCTCAGCACCGTTGTGCCGTTCGCGGTCGGGTCCTCCGGGTTGTTCGGGAACACGTCGAGGATGTCGCGTCCGACGATGCGGTCGCGCTCCTTGAGCGTTGCGGCGAGGAAGGTGTCCGTCGCTGCGACGACGGTTCGGTTCGGGTCGACGACGATGTACTGGTTGGGAAGCGCTTCGAACAAGCGCCGGAAGTCCACGTCGGAAGGTGTGTTGTCGGCCATCGGGCGTCCTCTCTGGGAAGGGGCACGCCATTTGGCGGCCCCGCATGCTTTCCGCTAGTCGAGCAGGAGGGGCCGGTTCCTTCCAGTCCAGTTTCTGTACTGGGAGCGCTGGGGCCGGGTTCAGGCCGAGAGCGACCTTGGTCGGAACCAGGTCGGGTATGCCCGGGCGAGTTCGGGGGAACCTTCGAATCCGACGTCGCCTGTTGCGATCGCTGCCGCACAGGCACGTTTGCCCCACCCGAGGTCGTTCAGCACGAGCGGCTCGACGATCACGGTCAGGTCCGGTTCCCGGTCTGGAACCCCGATGCAGGCGCCGGAGCTGGTAGGGCTCACGTAGATATATGCCGATGTTGGTTTCGCGCGAGGAAACCGGAAGGCGAGTTGCAGATCCTCTTTGGGCAGCACATCCCGGTTGAGACCTTGGTACATCTGCCACATGAGCGATGTCACCGAGAGCTCGGCGTCAGCATGTGGCGGCACCTTCCAGTCGAGGGCCCAAGCACCTAGCGCCTCGAGGACGGGGCGCAGGGCAAGCCCGGAGTCTGTCAGCCGCTATTCGCCTCGGGCGCTGGACGGGTCAGCATATACGTGCTCGACGACGCCGATTCTTTCAAGATATTGAAGCCGGGTGGAGAGTAGGGATCGCGACATCGCGGGCAATGCGCGGTGAATGGCGTTGAAGCGGGTGACCCCGACGAGGATCTCTCGAACGATCAGCATGGTCCAGCGGTCGGCAATGAGGCGCGCGCCGATGGATACCGGACAGAACTCCGTCGGCGGTATCCAGCCGTCGTTCTGTCCGGCAAGGTGTGGAAGCGCATCGCGTGTGCCGGTCATCTGACCCCAATCATCGTTAATTGAGTAGGCACGAGTTTGTCTGCTTGAACGTCGCAAGGCAACTGGAGAAGAGGATCCCACAACAACGGACGACTACTGTGTGCATGTGGCACATTCGTGCGGATCGCGCAGTGAGGCCAGCACAGACCCCGACTCGGCTGCCCGCCTAAAGTCGCGGAAGGGTTAGACGACGGCCGCCAAAGGCACGAAGGGATGACATAGTGCCGACAGATAGGCAGGATGTGCTTGCGGAACGACGGGCTGCAGTGCTCTCGCAGCTTGTGGTTCTCTTCGCTGAGGGCAGCGACCCGGTCGCGCTGGCGAAGGATGCCGTCGAACTGGTCGGCCGCGCAACCGACACCGCGGCGGTCTTCGTCTACCTCTGGGATTCCGAGGAGGAGCGGCTCGTCCTGCGTGTGGCGACAGCTGTTCCGCAGCGAGCTGGCATCAACGAGATCAAGCTGCGCCTCGGCGAGGGCATCGCCGGCTGGGCGGCCCTGCGAGAGCGTTCAGTCATCATCGAACGGGACCTCCAGGACGATCCTCGATTCATGGGATTCGACGCCATCGATGAGAACGAGTTCCAGAGCGTGCTGGCCGTCCCCATCGCCGACGAACAGAATCAGTTGCGTGGCGTTTTCGCGCTGTATTCGATGGATGAAGCAGCCTTCGGGGAGGATGAGCTGGCGATCGCCGTCGAGGTCGGCCGCTTGCTTGCCAGCGGGCTCGTCCGAGCTGAGACGGTCGACAACCTCGCCCGGCAGTCGGCGAGCGCTCATTTCCTTCTCGACTTCCCGACCGCCACGCGAACTGCGCTCGTTCCGTGTCTGCAATTTGCGGCTCGTCGGCTCGTAGACCTCCTCGACGCGGAGGTCTGCGTCTTGGAGTACATGAGCCAGCGCGAAAGCGGAGCCGCTCCGATCATGTTCGCTTTCCGCGGCGACAACGATGAACACCGGGTCTGGTCGACGCACTCCCGCGCCGCGGCGCAGGCCAGCATCGACCAGCATTGCGTCGGGATGGAGCACACCTCGGTGTCGCTGGGGATGGGCGCTTCCCGTGGAATCCTCTCCTGCTACCGCACCGCCCGTTTCCGAGCACAGGACTTCGAGCGCATCAGCGCACTCGCGATGCAGCTGGGCGTACTTCTGGAAGCAGTCGACCTCAACTCCGTCGGCTCGTCACTTGCCACGCGGCTCCGTTTCACCCATGACGACGCGGAAGCGGGTCGCGTACTGCGGGAGCTGGGGATGGAGGGGCCGGTGTGCCCGGTGCTGATCCGCGTACATGGCGTACGGAGCGACTGGGAAACCACCAGCCGGTCACTCAAGGAAGCGCTCACCGCGGCCGCCGGCGCGCGCGCGGTCGTCCTGCTTCATTCAACCTGGGGCATGATTCTCGCGGACGCGCCCGGAGGACGTGTCTCCGCCGAGCTGAGCAGCCATCTGCTGGCAGCAGTGCAGCGGCTCTCGGAGGACGTGGGGCTCCAAGCCGCCATCGGCGTGGGGAACGTCGCCGCGACACCGGCGCAGATGAGGCAAGCGATGGCGAATGCGCAGAAAGCCCTGGAATGGGCTGAATCCTATGACCGAGAGCAGCCGGTCACTATCGCCTCGTACTCTGACATCCGCAACGTTCTCCCACTCTCGGACGTAGTCCGCGGCATGGTTCCTGACGTCGTCCGACTGGTAGAAGTGCTGGAGCCCCTGGTCCGTTACGACGTGGAGCAGGGAGCTCAGCTCGTCCGGACGCTGTCAGTCCTCGCCAGCTGTGGTGGGTCGGTGAACGAGACCACCGTGCGGCTGGTGATTCATCGCAACACGTTGCGTCAGCGGATGCAGCGGATCGAGCAGGTTCTGGGCATCTCGCTTGATGCAGCGTCCGATTGGCCGGCGCTTACAATGGCGACGCGCGTAGCGGCGGACCGAGTAGATCGTCTTCGGCCCGCCGCTCGTCGTTGATGGTTGTCAGTAGACGTCCTTGACGTAGCGTCCCTCTGCTTTGAGCGCAGCCAGGGCGGCATGCGCGTCGGTCTCCGATCCTGTCGCCCGGGTAAGGACCGTGGTCAGCGCGCGATCGACGTCGGGCGCCATCCGGTTCTTGTCACCGCAGACGAAGATGTACGCGCCTCGGTTGATCCACTCGTTGATCTCGTCGCCGTGGCGGAGGATCTCGTCCTGCACGTAGTGCTTCTCCGCCTGGTCCCGGGAGAACGCGACGTTCAGTCTGGTGAGGGCGCCCTTATCCTGAAGGTCGCTGAGTTCTTCCTCGTACAGCCAGTCGAAGGCTCGATGCTGATCACCGAAGAACAGCCAGTTGTCCGCTTCCCCGGCCCCTGCCTGCCGCTGGCGAAGGAATGCACGGAACGGTGCGACCCCCACCCCCGGGCCGATCATCACGACGGGCACGTCGCTCGCTGGTAGCTGGAACTCGTGTGCAGGGAGCCGACGGACAGAGAAGGGTGCGCCGTCTTGTGCTCGGGCCGCAAGGAAGTCGGTTGCCGTGCCGGCATACCTGCCGCGGGCCCCCTCGTATGCGACGCCGTTGACCGTGAGGTGGACGCGCCCCTCGTCCAGGGCTGGGCTTGATGCGATGGAGTAGTCGCGGTGTTGCAGCGGCCTCATCTCGTCGAGGATGTCTTCGATCGGCAGGTCGAGGCAGTCGAGGTCCGTGAGGACGTCGAGGACGTCGCGACCCCAGAGCCACGCGTCGAGCTCCTCCCGGTCACCGGACTGGATCAAGGCGATGATCCGCTGCACCGCCGCACTGCCCGGCTTCAGGCGCGAGAGTCCGACGACAAGTCCGGGGTGAGTAAGCCGAAGTTCGACATCCTCCCGCAGCACGCTACGCAGTGACCGCGGCTCCTCGTGAACAACGACTTCGGGGTTGCCGAATACAGCAATCCACTCGTCCACCAGGCTTTCGGGGTTGGTGGGAAATACTGCAAGGGAGTCGCCCGGCTGGTACTCGAAATCATCGTCGAAGGCGAGCTCATAGTGAACCACCGACTTCGCGGATCCCGGCTTCGACAGCTTCTGCGCGTGCACGATCCTCGCCGTCCGAACGCGCTCCCCAGTACCGCCGGTCTGCGCCTCGACGTCGGACGGTCCGGCCGATGCCGTCGTCCCACTCCACGGCTCAGCCGCCAGGAGCTGCTCGACAGCCGGGCCGGACCACTTCCCGGCGCTGAACTCGAAGTCGATGTCGCAGTCGATTCCTTCCACCACCCGCACGGCCCCGAGCGCCTCCAGCTGGCCGTCGATGTCGTGGCCGGCCTTGCAGAAGTCGTCATACATGGAGTCGCCGATGGAGAGGACGGCGTACGGCAGAGCGTCGAGAGCTCCAGGTTCCTGCCCCTGCAGCCAGTCCCAGAACTCCGCAGCGTTGTCGGGCATGTGCCCGTTGTCGTGAGTGGACGTGACTATCAGCAGGCGCTTCGTTGATGGAGGGCCCGCGTGCAGCCATTCCTCAAGTGAGAAGAGATCCACGTGCTGGCCGCTCTTGGCCGCTTTCTGGTGGATCTGATGCGCAAGGTACTCGGCGTTGCCGGTCTGGCTGCCGAAGAGGATGGTCAGCTCGGCCGCGTCGGTGGAGCTAGTCCCTTCCTGCTCGCCCTGGGCGTTCATCTCGAGTGTCATGGTCATGATGCGGTGTTGATGAAGACGGACTTGTGCTCGGTGAACCCGCGGACGCCTTCCATTCCGAGTTCGCGGCCCATTCCGGACTGCTTGAACCCGCCGAACGGAACCTGAACGCGAACGGAGGAGTTGGAGTTGACGGAGAGGGTGCCGCTTTCGATCCCGCGAGCAACGCGAAGGGCCCGGCCGATGTCATTGGTCCAGATGGAGCCGCTCAGGCCGTAGATCGAGTCGTTCGCCAGTCGGACCGCCTCCTCCTCAGTATCGAACGGGATGACGACGGCAACCGGGCCGAAGATCTCTTCCCGTGCCGCACGCGTCGCGCCGGACGGATCGATCGCGATGTGAGGTGCCATCCAGAAGCCCGCGGCGTCCGGCTCTTCACCGCGGTAGACGACCTCCAGTTCGTCGTCGAGGAACGAGCGGACAGTGTCGCGGTGCTCGGCAGAGACCAGCGGCCCGAGGTCAGTGTCGTGCGAGGAGGGGTCTCCGATCCTCATGGATCGAGTCGCGTCTACAAACGCGTCCATGAACGCATCAAGGGCGGATCGTTGCACCAGCACGCGGCTGCGGGCGCAGCAGTCCTGACCGGTGTTGTCGAACACTGCCCAGGGCGCGGCGGTCGCCGCTTTCTCGATGTCGGCATCGGCGAAGACGACGTTCGCGGACTTACCGCCAAGCTCGAGGGTGACTCGCTTCATCGTTGCCGCGCTGGACGTCAAGATGGAGCGTCCGACTTCCGTGGACCCGGTGAAGCTGATCTTGCCGACTCGCGGGTCGTCGATCAGGGTCGATCCGACCGCGGCACCGCTGCCGGTCACGACCTGGAGAAGATCCGGTATCGGAGAGACGGCGGCGGCGAGCTCGCCGAGGCGCCGAGTCGACAACGGCGTCATGCTGGCCGGCTTCGCGATGACCGAGTTGCCCGCGGCGAGGGCGGGGGCGATGCTCCAGCTGGCGATCGGAAGCGGAAAGTTCCACGGGGTGATGACCCCGACAACGCCAATCGGCTCCCGGAACGTCAGCGCCACGCCGCCGTCGACGGGGATGGTGTCGCCGGTGAGCTTGTCGATAACCCCGCCGTAGTAGCGGAACACCCCGGCGACGCTTTCAGCTTCAGCCAGCGCAGCGCGAATGGGCTTGCCGACATCCTGCGACTCGAGGCGTGCTAGCTCCTCCCGGTGCTCCATGATCGCGTCGGCGAGATCGAACATGAACTGCTGACGGCGGTTGATGGGCAGCCGCACCCAGCGCTTCTGCGCCTCCACGGCGCGCGCGACAACGTCGTTGACCTCGTCCTTCGAGAAAGCGCGGACAGAATCGATCTGGGCTTCCGTGGCGGGGTTCCACACGGGAATTGTCTGGTTCGTCATCGATCCTCGTTTCGACAGGGGGCACCGGTGCGCCGCCGTTTCGCCCCACTTTCCAACACTCCAGGCGTGCGTTTGGAGTGCGCGCAGCACGCAAAGCTGAAGGGGCATGTGCAGCACGCACATGCCCCTTCAGCAGTCGGATCGGCTGGTCAGGCCCCCATCAGGATTCTCGCTATCCGTGGCTGCGCGTTCACGCCGATGAACGCCTCGTCCTCGCCGGCGCCCGCCGCCCGGTAGAGGGCGGATCGCCTCTCTGGGTTCGCGGTTTCCAGCACCAGCTCATCGTCGGGGCTCAGAGAACCGACAACCTGGACCATTCGGCCGGCGACCTCTGTCCAGAAGTAGGGCTTAGGCGCCGTACCGCGCTGAGCACCGCACAGGTCCTCGGCGAGCTGGGTCGCATGCTGCCGAGCGGCCGCCCAGCTCTCGGTGCGTTGCAGGGACCCGTCGTCGTGTCGACGAGTCACCACGTCGCCGATGGCGAAGACCTCGCCGCGCGGCTGGTCTTCGACGACGACCCTGCCCGCCTCATCGGCGATGAGGGCACCGTCGGTGAGCAGACCGCTGCCCTGCAGCCACGCGACAGCGGGTCGAGCGCCGACCGCGCTGACCAGAAGGTCGGCTCGCAACGTCTCCTCACCTCGGAGTTCGACGGTCCAGCCGTCGCCCGCATGCTCGATGGCCGCGATGTCGGCTTTCCAGACGCACCGCACCCCGGCGGACTCCAGCCACTCCGTTGTCTCGGCGGAGAGGTGGCCGGCGAGGAGCCGCTCGAGCGGTCCGGCTGCGCGATCAACCAAAGTCGCGGTGCATCCGCGCGCAGCGAGGGACGACGCCAACTCGACCCCGATCGCGCCCGCGCCGATGATGATGACTGACCGACCCCCTTCCGTGTGCATCCGGAGCCGACGCGCATCGTCAGCGCTTCGCAGCACCAGCGTGTCCGGCGGCTCGATGGGAAGACGGGCCGGGATGGCCCCGGTGGCGATCACGAGGTTCTCGAAGGGGATGCTCCGACTCATCCCCGCCTCCTCGATCAGCAGCAGCTTCGCCGACGGGTCCACCCCTGTTGCGTGGGCGCGGACGAGGGAGACGTCAAGGTCGCTCCAGTCCACGGCGATGTCGCTCGAGTCCGCCTCCACCAGGTAGTGCTTGGAGACGGGAGGCCGGTCGTATGGCGCATCGGGGTCGCTGTCGACGACGGTGATCGGCTCCCGGTTCCCGAGTTCACGTATCCGTTCGATGAGCGCCGTCGCGGCGACCGATGCACCCACGACGACCAACTGCCCGCTCATGATTCCCCGTCAGCTCCGAGGATTTTGATCGCACGCTCGGGACAGGTGCGGATCGCCTTGCGGACGTGCTCCTCCTCGTACGAGCTTTCACGGCCCTCGATCACGTGGGCGTAGCCCTCGTCATCGATCCGGAAGGTGTCCGGTGCGATCATGTAGCACCGCGCGTGTCCCTGGCAGCGTGCGGGGTCGACCCACAGCTCAGCCATGTCAGTTGCCTCCCGTCAGTCGGATACGGAGGGACCCGACCCCGTGCCACGGCGCGTCCTCCGCGAGCTCGAACTCCGGGATGGTCGCAAGGAAGTGCTCCAGCGAGATCACCAGCTCCTTGCGGCCCAGGTTCGACCCGAGGCAGCGGTGGATGCCACCGCCGAAGGCGAGATGGCGGTTGTTTTCGCGCGTGATGTCGATGTCGTTGGGCTTCTCGTACACCTCGGGGTCGCGGTTGCCCGCGCCGAACACCAGCACGACACGCTCGCCAGCCTTGATCTCCTGACCGCTGACGGTGGTGTCCTGTTTGCAGGTGCGGGCCATCGCTTGGACGGGCGAGAGAGTGCGGAGGAACTCCTCCGCAGCGTCAGGGATGCGGTCCGACTCCTTTCGCAGCAGCTGCTGCGCTTCTTTGTTCCCAGCGAGGTACCAGAGCGAGGAGCGGATGGCCCAGGCGGTGGTGTCGAGCCCGGCGAGGAACAGGAGGTACCCGTAAGAGATCAGTTCATCGTCGGTAAGCGGCCGGCCGTCGACCTGCGCATCGAGCAGTTCTCCCATGATGCCGTGGCCGCTTCCACCATTGCGCATGTCAGCGATCAGGCGCTGGACGTAAGCGATGAGGTCGTCGCCGGCAGCCTCTGCCTTCTCCGGCGACTTGGTGCGCTCGTAGATGATGTCGTCGATCCACTGGTCGAACATCGGCCAGTCCGCCTCGGGGTAGCCGGCGAGGCGACTGAAGATGATCGTTGGGTAGGGGCGAGCGAAGGCAGCCGAGACATCGACGACGTCGTTCTGCTGGAACGCCGTCTGCACCTCGCCGGCAAGCTGCTCCGCTGTGGTGTGCATGCCCGGTTCCAGCTTGTTGATCGCCATCGGAGTGAACATCGGGAGCAGCAGCTTGCGGAAGCCGGCATGCGCTGGCGGGTCGATGTCGATCGGGATGAGCGGCATGGACGTGCCGAAGGACGGCAGCAGCATCGACGGCCCGACTGCCCATGTGTCCGGGTCCTGCTCGGCGTTGAAGATGTCGTCGCTCTTCGAGATGTACCAGAAGCCGCCGTATTTGGAGCTGTGCCCAACCGGCTTCGACTCGTGCATCGTCTCGTAGTCGTCGAAGATCGTATCCAGTGCCTTGCCGTGGAAGTCGAATTCCGCGAGGTCGTGTCGATCAGACATTAGCCAGTTTCCTTTCTTTGTGGGCGCTGGCCCGGGCGACCAGGTCGTCGAAGAGCGCATGGTTGTCGGCCGAGGTGCTGAACAGGTGCTCGGGATGCCACTGCACCGCGATCAGGTCATTCTCGGGGTCCTCGAAGGCTTCCACCACCTCGCCGGAGCGAGCCGTGACCCGAAGACCCTGCCCGAGCGTTGCCGCCGCCTGATGGTGGTAGCTGTTGACGGCCATGACCGTCCCACCGATGACCTCGGCGAGCCGTGAGCCGGCGTCGACGGCGATTTCGTGGTCCGGCTCGTGGGAGGGCCGTGTCTGCCAGTGCCCCTCAAGGTTCTGGATGAGTGTGCCGCCGCGGAGGACGTTGATCAGCTGCAGCCCACGACAAATGGCGAGGATCGGCAGTCCTCGCTGCTGGGCCTCAGCCACCAGCGCTGTCTCGAACCGGTCTCGGAACACGCTGACGCCGTAGACGGAGTCATCGGGCTCCTGGCCGTACATCTCCGGGGACAGGTCTCCACCTCCGGTCAGGAGGAGTCCGTCGAATCCCTCCAGTAGATCGGAGGGGACCGTCTCGGTGGCGGGCAGGATGGCTGGGCGCCCGCCAGCCGACACGACGGCGTCGGCGTAGTTGAGCACCTGGAGGGTGGAATCGCGGGGGCCGAACGCGGAGCGCTGCTCGCTGCGCTCGGCGCTGACGGCGATGAGCGGCGCGGGCATCAGTAGATCGTCCAGCCGCCGTCGACGAACAGCGTGGTGCCGGTGACCCAGCTCGCCTCGTCGGAAGCAAGGAAGGCGACACCGTTGGCGACGTCTTCCGGCTTGCCGATGCGTCCCAGCGGGGTGCGCTCGAGCAGCCAGTTGCGCACGTCCTCGTTGCCGAGCGCCTCAGCGGTGAAGGGCGTCTCGATGAAGCCGGGTGCAACGGCGTTCACGCGGATACCGGAGGCAGCCGCCTCCACAGCGAGCGCGCGGGTCAGCTGAAGCAGCGCACCCTTCGACGCGTTGTAGTGGATCTGCGGGTGTCCGCTGCTCGAGATGACGATGTGGGCTTCGACGGAGGTGATGTTTACGATTGCTCGCGTGTGGTCGCCGTCTCCGGCGCGCAGCAACCCGTAAGCCTCGCGCGAGACCAGGAACGGCCCGGTCGAGTTCACTGCGAAGACCTGGTCCCATTCGGCGCGGGAGAGCTCCTCGAACGTGCCGAACTTGACGATGCCGGCGTTGTTCACCAGGACGTCGAGCCGGCCGAATGCGTCTGCGATCTGGGCGAAGCCGGCCTTGACCGAGTCCTCGTCGGCGACGTTCGCCTGTACCTGCAGGACTTCGGGGCGGTCGCCGAAGACGCTGTTCAGTGCATCGGCGTTGAGGTCGATGGCGGCCAGGGTGGCGCCGTCGGCCAGCAGCTTCTCGGCGATGGCGCGGCCGTTGCCGGAAGCGGCGCCCGTGACGGCGGCGTAACGGCCTTCGAGTCGGTTGCTCATGTGTTATTCCTTCGTGCTCGGATCGGTTTGGTTAGATGTGCTCGAGGTAGCGGGCGACTTCCCAGTCGGTGACCGCGGTGTGGAACTGGCGAACCTCCCACCGGCGCGTCTCCGCGTAGTGGCGGACGAACTCCTCGCCGAAGTACTCCTTCGCCAGGGCGCTCTCCGCGAAGACCTCCGTGGCCGGCTCCAACGAGTTCGGCAGCCGCAGGGAGGCGTCGGTGTCCTTCTCGTACGCGTTGCCGATGACAGCCGGCGGTGGCGTCAGTTTCTGCTCGATGCCGCTGAGCCCGGAGGCGATGTTCGCCGCCAGGACGAGGTATGGGTTCGCGTCCGCGCCTGCGACTCGGTTTTCGACCCGGGCAGCGGGGCCGGCGGACGGGATGCTGCGGATGGCGACGGTCCGGTTGTCGAGGCCCCAGGTGGAGCTGGATCCGGCCCATTGGCCGCCCTCGACTCGCTTGTAGGAGTTGATGGTGGGCAGGTAGATGGCGGTGAGATCGCGGGTGCCGGAGACCAGGCCGGCCAGGTAGGCCATACCCAGCTCGCTGAGCTCAGCGGGGTTGCCTGGATTGGCGAAGAGCGCCTCACCGCCAGCTTCGCTCACGAGGCTCTGGTGGACGTGCCCGGAGGAACCGGCGTGGTTCTTGTTCACCTTCGCCATGAACGATGCGGTCAGCCCGTGCTGGGCCGCGATCTCCTTGACGGTGTTCTTCAACACGAGGGCGCTGTCGGCTGCCCGCAGAGCGTCGCCGTAGTGGATGTTGACCTCGAACTGACCCGCTCCGTGCTCGCTGTTGCTGGCCTCGATGAAGACGCCCTGATCGGCGAGCCTGTCACGGATCAGCCCGATGACGTGATCGGAGCCGGTGTCTCGGTAGACGCTGTACGTGTGGTTGCCGGTCGAGATCGGCTCGAGGTCACGCCAGGAGCGACGCGAGAGTTCACGCGCGGTTCCCTCAAACAGGTAGAACTCGAACTCGTAGGCGCAGATCGGGGCGTAACCCAGATTGTTCGAGCGTTCCACGACCCGCTGCAGTACCTGCCGGGGCGAGATGGGCAGCAGTGATCCGTCGGGCTGGTAGATGTCGCAGATGACGGACGCTACGCCGGGCTCGCCGGGAACCGTGCGGAGGGTGGAGAGGTCGGGGCGAAGGTTCACATCCGGGTAGCCGGTGTGCCATCCGGTGAACGTGAGGTCCGAGATCGATGCGTCCTCGATGTCCCAGCCGAAAAGGATGTTGCAGATGTTCGTGCCTGCGGAGTACGCCGCTTCGACGAAGTACTGGGCTGAGAGCCGCTTGCCGCGCCACAATCCGTCGATGTCCACCGCACCGAGCTTGATGACCTTGATGTCGTGCTCTTTGACGAATGATTCGACGTAGCGCTTCGGGTCGTCGATCAGAACCTCTTTGTTCATAGATGCAGCCTTTCTTTCCGGCTTCAGTGTCGCGGTTGTTCCAAAGGTGAATCGTTAGTGAAGCTACGGCGGGCGCCGACCGACGTTGTGTGCGTGATGCACACGCTTGGGAGCGGTCCGGTGCAGCGCCGACCCCGTTCAGTCTCTCCGACGCGAAGGCCCGGGTGCGCGTTCTGCACACCCGGGCCTTCTAGGACGTGGGATATAGCGACGTCAGGCGGTCGGTTCGGGATCCCGCTCCACGAGCGGTACGGCGAGCGCGTCCGGCTGCTCCTCCTCGTCGTAGATCTTGCCGATCCGTGCATATCTCTCGGGGCTGCGGCGGCGGAGGTATAGGGCGAACGCAACGCCCGCGATTCCGATCAGCGCCACGTACAGCGGTATGAGGTTCACGACGAGCACGTCGGCCCCGGCAAGGAACGGGATGTAGATGATGAGCAAGACAAGGACACCAGCCTGCGCAAGCACGCCGATGACCGGCGCAATGAGCGTCTTCCAGACCTCACCGGGCCCGGAACGGCCCACCCTGTTGAAGTACCTGATGACTGCGATGGAGACCAGCAGCTGCACGAACACCACCCCGGCAGTGCAGAAGATGGGCAGCCAACCACCCAGCTGAAGGAGCGGGTCGGCGCCGGCGAGTGCGAAGAGGGCAATCACGACGATCGCAACAATGCCCTGGACAGCGTTGGCGACGTACGGTGACCGGTGCACAGGGTGAGTGCGTCCCAAACTCGCGGGAAGGATGTGGTCTCGGCCCATCGAGAACAGGTAACGGGACGCGTTGTTGTGGAAAGCGAACGCGCAAGCGAAGAAGCTCGTAACGACCAGGAAGTCCAGAACGTCTTGGAAGAAGAGCCCCGCGAAACGACCCGCCATTTCGAAGAAATAGTTGGCGCCGAGCTCCTGAGCCTGTTTGACCGTGTCCTTCCCGAAGCCGACGATCCCGGCGTAAGCGACGAAGGTGTAGAACACGCCCAGGGTAATCACGGCGATGTAGGTCGCGCGTGGGACGGCCCGCTTCGGGTCCGACGTCTCCTCGCCGTAGATCGCTGTGGTCTCGAATCCGATCCACGACCAGAAGGCGAAGAAGAGCCCGATGCCGATGGCGGGGGCCGCTACGAACGTTGCGGGGTTGAACGCCTCAGGCATCTGGCCCTCGCTGCCGCCCTTCACGACCGTGAGCAACGCCACGATGAAGATGATGATGATCTCTAGCCCGAGCGCTACACCCAGCACACGACCGGCCATCGTCACCTTGAAGTACGACAGCAGCCACATCAACGCGACTCCGACGATGGAGCAGATCCACCACGGGACGGACCACCCGAGGTACTTGTCGAGCAGCGACGAGAGGTAGAACCCGAGTCCGCCGCTGATGGCCGGGACGATCATGCTGTAAGCGACCATGATCGTCCACCCGGCACCGAGGCCCACAGGCTTCCCCAGCCCCTGGGTGGTGAAGTTGTAGAAGGCTCCCGAGGCGGTGATGCGTTTCGCCATCTGGGCGAACCCGACAGAGAACACCAGCAGGATGATGGTCGCCGCCGCGTACGTGAGGGCCGTGGAGAACCCGGATCCGTAGGCGTAGGAGATCGGGATGTAGGTCGAGACCACGACCAGCGGAGCCGCCGCTGCTGTCACCATCAGCACGATCGTCAGGAACCGTATGGAGCCCTTCAGAAGGCCCGTTGACGCCTCCGCTGTTCCCCGCTTTCGGGTTGTGTTTGTCGCCATTTCTAGGTATCGCCTCTCAGTGCTTACTGCATCAGTAGGTCGCCCTGGATCGAGCTGGAGCAACGTCGATCGAAAGCTCGCCCTCGAACTATCGGGATTGCGGCAAACTAGCGACTTGACGCTCACCCGCCGATGTGAAGTCTGACCATGATCCGGTCCCCGTGTGTGCACCTGGACCATGATCGGTCCGCGGCGATCAGCCCAGTCGCACTCCCCCGGCGTTGCGCCCTCGGATGATGTGTCCGAAACGAAGGGTCAGCGCGCGTGCACTTGAAACCAAGAGCTTGTCGGACTCGGCCACGCGCTGTGCCTGGCGGTCGTAACCGGCGCGCTCTGCCGGACTGGTCTCGGTTCGCCACGCGGCGAAGCGTTCCGGGGTCACCTCCGGGTGGAACTGGACCCCCCATGCGGCATCACCGACGCGGAACACCTGATGCGCGTACGCCATGCCGGTACCGAGGAGTGCAGCATTGGAGGGCAGCCGGTCGATGACGTCGTAGTGCATGGTGGCAGCTGAGAAACGCTGCCCCAGCGAGGAGACAAGGGGATCCGATCTCCCGGCGTCAAGCCAGCGCACCTCCACGACGCCGCATTCCAACCCCGCGCGGCCACGCTGGACCGTCCCGCCGGCAGCAAGTGCCAGAAGCTGCGCACCAAGGCAGACTCCCAACGTGGGGACGGATCTTGCGAGCGCGTCCCTCAGCAACTCACGCACGTCGAGCAACCACGGGTGCAAGTGGTCGTCGGTAGCCGCCATGCTGCCGCCGAGCACGAGCAACGCGTCCGCGTCCACTTGCGCGGGTACCGTCTCCCCGAGATAAGGGCGGATCGTCCTGAGCTCGAATCCGTCCTCTGCAAGCCACGGCGCCATCCGGCCGAGATCGTCCTTCTCGTCCGGCTGGATGATCAGGATGACCCGTCTTGCCGCTCCCGGTTCGACCATGTGTCCCACCCTTTCGTCAATCTCGTCGACGGCTTCTAGCTCGCAGTTCAAGACGACCACCTCGTCAGGTTGACCCCATGTGAGGCGGGCACATGCTGCGCCACAACAACGTGCAGCGTGCACTCCACCCGGCTTCGACAGCCGGAGAGTATGCCATGACAGTCACTGCGCCGATGGAGGACGGAAGGAAGAGATGGCTCGCATTCCGATCACCGCCGCCGTCCTCGAGACGCCGGGAGAGCCCCTCCGTGCGACAACGGTCTATCTGGACGAGCCCGGACCTGGGGAAGTGCTTGTGCGCACTGAGGCAGCAGGGCTGTGCCACAGCGACCTCCACTACCTCAACGGTTCACTTGCAATCGTCACACCCGTCGTGCTGGGTCACGAAGTCGTCGGGCGCGTGGACCAGGTCGGAACCGGCGTGACCCGGCTGCGGCCCGGGGACAGGGTGGTCGCCACCGTCACACCGAGCTGCGGTGCGTGTTCGCAGTGCGTGTCGGGTCATCCGACCCAGTGCCTTCGGGTCGGTGAGCTTCGCGAGCGTGCGGAGCCGCTGATCGTCGACGCCGACGGCGTCGAGGTTGGATCACTCGCCGGTATCGGCGCATTCGCGGAAGCCTTTGTCGTCCGGGAGGCGGCGCTTGCCCTCGTGACCGATGATGTCGACCCTCTGGCGGCCTGTCTGCTCGGCTGTTGCATCAGCACCGGCGTCGGCGCGGTGGTCCACGGCGCTGCGGTCTCGGCAAGCGACACAGTGCTGGTCATCGGCTGCGGCGGCGTGGGCATGGCAGCCATTCAGGGCGCACGGATCTGCGGCGCCCGCCGCATCGTCGCCGTCGACCTCCACCCGGAGAAGCTCGAACTGGCCCGCCAGCTCGGGGCCACAGATGTGATCCTCGCATCGGACGACGTTCGCGGAAGGGTCGACACGATCGCGCCGAACGGGGTCACGCGGGCTTTCGAAGCCGTCGGACGCCCGGCGACCGCGGAGCTCGCATTCTCACTGCTAGCGCCCGGCGGAGTGGCGACCATCCTCGGCCTCATGCCCGAGGGCAGCCGCATCAACGTGGACGCGTCCGCCCTGATCGAAGGGGACCGCAAACTCCAGGGCGCCTACATGGGAGGCAACCGCTTCCTCGCCGACATCGACCTGTTGACGGATCACCACCGCACCGGTCGACTTGACCTCGAATCGATGGTTACCGGCGTCGTCAGCCTGAACGACATCAACGATGGATTCGACGCGATGCGAGACCCCCAGTCCATCCGCACCGTCGTCGACTTTCGAGGAAAGGTCCCCGCATGATCGACGTCCCCGTCCTGCCGACCCGCTCGTACGTCGACGGCGTTTGGCGCATGCCTGCGGAGCAGATCGGTGTGCTCTGCGACCCGAATACCGGCCGAACCCGCCAACCTCAGCTCAGCACCGAACTTCCTCGCGTCGAGGACGCCTTGGCCGCCGCTCAGCGCACCTTCGAAACCGGGGTACTGGAACATGCCGGCACAGCCACCCGGGTCGAGGTTCTGCGTGCATGGGCGCTGCGCCTCGACACCCGCGCTGAGGACATCGCACTGCAAGACGCAATCGCTACAGGCAATCCGCTGACCACCACCCGAGTCCTTGCAGGCTCTCTTGGCGACCGAGTCCGTGGAATCGCTGACCAGGCCGCCGCTGTTGGCGACGACAAAGTGCTCGATGAGCGCTACCGCGTGCGGCTCCTAAACCGGCCGCTCGGGCCGACCCTGGTCCTTGCGCCCTGGAACGCTCCCACGTTCGTAGCGGTGTCAAAGCTGGCGGCCGCGTTCGGAGCAGGTTCCCCCGTCCTTCTCAAGCCGTCCGAATGGACTCCAGGCGGCGTACAGATCGCTTTTGAAGAACTGACCGACACCCTGACCGATTTCGCCATCACCGGTTCCGTCGCCCAGCTTCTTCACGGAGGAGCTGCAGTTGGCGCAGCGCTGTCGTCCGACGAACGGATCAGGGTCATCACCTTCACTGGCGGCCTCACTGCTGGCAGGGCGGTAGCTCGTGCCGCGGCGGAGACGCTGGCGGTGACACAACTGGAGCTGGGGTCGAACAACCCAGCCATCGTGCTCGCTGATGCCGACGCCGCGGAAACCGCCCGCCTGATCGTTGCCGGAGCAACCCGGCTCAACGGTCAGTGGTGTGAAGCGCCCGGAAAGATCCTCGTCTCGGCTGAACTCCACGACGAGCTCGTCGACGCGCTGGTCGCCGAAGCTGAACGACTGCGAATCGAGAACTGCCTCGAGCAGGACTGCGATCTTGGTCCGCTCGCCTACGAAATGCACCGCGACCGGCTCGTCGGTCAGCTCGCGGCCTACGAGGCTGAAGGCGGCACCGTGCATCGAGCAGGCCGGATGCCTTCGCTGGACGGATGGTTCTTCAACCCGTCCTTCGTCACAGGGCTGGCGGCCGATCAAGCATCCGACGAGATGTTCGGCCCCGCATTGACCATCCATCGGACGGCGTCCGTGGAAGACGCTGTCCGCGCGGCCAATCGCGCCGGGGGCGGCTTAGACGGCTTCGTCTTCGGGGTCGATGAAGACGAAGCGCTCCGCGTGGGTGCTCGCATCCGCGCGGGCGAAGTCCGGATCAACGGCGCCCACATGGCCGACCTCGCGGACGGATCCGAACAGACGTTCTGGGACGCGTCCGGAGTCGGCGGGCATGGCCCCGCCCAGGGCGTCGCGTTCTACCAGGGCCGCCGCGTCGTCGGTGTCGATAACCCCGCCCTCCCGATTTAGCACCCTCCCCCGGCCGACGGCCGACCTACGAGAAAGCAGGAAAACATGATCATCGGAGTTCCCGCCGAGGTGAAGAACAACGAGAACAGGGTCGCCGCGACCCCCGCAGGCGTCGCCGAGCTCGTGTCGCACGGCCACCGCGTGGTGGTTCAGCGCGGTGCCGGCGAAGGCAGCGCGTTCTCCGACGACGAGTACATCGCCGCCGGCGGACTCGTGGTGCCGACAGCGGAAGTCGTCTGGAGCGACGCCGACCTCATCCTGAAGGTCAAGGAGCCGGTGCGTAGCGAATACTCGCTCATGCGCGAAGACCAGGTGCTCTTCACCTACCTGCACCTGGCAGCCGACGCTGCACTGACAGAAGCCCTGCTGAACAGTCGTACGACCGCCATCGCCTACGAGACGGTGCAGCTGCCCGACCGCACGCTCCCGCTCCTTTCACCCATGTCGGAGGTCGCCGGCCGACTCTCCGGACAGGTTGGAGCGAACCAGCTCATGAAGACCCAGGGCGGCCGCGGGCTCCTCCTCGGAGGCGTGCCCGGCGCCCCGAAGGGCAAAGTCGTCGTGATCGGCGGTGGCGTTGCCGGCGAGCACGCCGCCGCGATGACCGTTGGGCTCGGGGCCGATGTCACGATCCTCGACGTCAACCTCCCGCGCCTCCGCGCCCTCGACGCCCGCTTCGATGGACGAATCACGACCTTGCGCTCAAACCCGTACACAATCGCGGAGGCACTTGCCGACGCGGACCTCGTCATCGGTTCCGTGCTGATCCCCGGTGCCGCCGCTCCTAAGCTCGTTACCGACGACATGGTGGCCGCAATGCGTCCCGGATCGGTTCTGGTTGACATCGCGATCGATCAGGGCGGCTGCTTCGAGGGATCACGACCCACCACCCACGACGACCCCACCTTCGCCGTGCACGACGCGATCTACTACTGCGTTGCGAACATGCCCGGTGCTGTCCCGCGCACTTCCACCATTTCGCTGACCAACGCAACGCTCCCCTACGCTCTTGCCCTGGCGGACCGCGGCTGGCGGGAGGCGCTGAACGCTGACGCCGCTCTGGCGAAGGGGCTCAACGCACTCGGTGGAGTGCTGACCAACGCCCCCGTGGGTGCGGCCCTCGGCCGCGAGGCTTCCAGCGTCGAAGAGGCCATCGCGGCTTGACGTTCGGGCGGCACTACGAGCGCTTCGCTCGTGGTGCCGCCTCCAGTGGCACACAGAGCAGAAGGACACTGATGACCCCCACGCCGTTCACCGCTCGCGCCGACCTCGGGTTCGCCTGGAGCGTGAAGGATTCCTTCCTGCAGTACATCCGCGGCATGCACGACGGTGACATCAGCTGGCGCGACGGAGCCGCCGTCACCGACGCCGGCCAGTTCTACTTCCCGCTAACCCAGGTGAGGGGCGTCGACGGAACCACCGAACTCGGTTTCCGTGGCGAGGTCCGCTTCACCGCCCACCGCGGGCTGCTGTCCGTCTCCATCAAGGACCCGGTCATCCGCATCACGCATGACCGGGCTGAACTGGCGGTCCGCGTCGGCGACGCGGAGGAGCACATCGCTGAACTCGACCTGCCTGCCCGCATCATCGACAACGACGTCGCGATGTGGCTCGATGCCCGGTCGAAACTCGCCGGCAGCGGCCCCGAGATGTTCGGTGGCACTTACCCCGACGGTGAACCGCTCGCACCGCTCACCATCCGGATTCCTGAAGCAGCGGCGCCCGTTCGATGACGGCGCACGCCTCCCATCAAGAAGTGCCGAGCGCTCTGCTCAAGCAGAACATCGCTGGCTCCTATCCGACCGCGGTGCGTGGCCTGGGCGTGTACCTCTACGACGAAGACGACCGCGAGTATCTCGACGGTGCCAGCGGAGCCATGACGGCGAGCGTCGGTCACGGCATTCCCGAGGTCTCGCAGGCGATGCGACGTCAGGCGGAACTGCTCGCTTTCACCTATCGCACGCAGTTCACGAATGAACCGGCTGAAGAGCTGGCCCGACGTGTTACCGCTTGGGCACCCGGCGATCTGAACACCGCCTTCTTCGTCAACAGCGGGTCGGAGGCCACTGAGTACGCCATCCGCGCCCCGGTGAGTTACTGGGCGACGAAAGGACAACCCGCGAAGGTCAAGATACTGTCGCGTCAGATCAGCTACCACGGCATGACTATGGGCGCCCTGTCTTTGTCCGGGCACTCGGCCCGACGGCCAGACTATGGCAGCCTTCTGCATCCTTTCCCCGTCGCTCCGCCCGCATACTTCTACCTCCAGCGGCTACGTGCCCGGGCCTTCGCTATTTGCAGACTTCGCTCGCTGCGCTCGCTTCGCTTAGCAACCGCTACCACCCGGGCGCTGCGCCGCCTCCGCCCCTTCTTGATCCTCGTGCCGGAACGGCCAGAAGAACGATCAGGAGGTAACGGGACATGGGCACCACAAAGCAGACCCGAAGCGCAAGGGAGCAACAGGCGGAGGCACTGCACGCGTTGATCGTCACGCAAGTCCAACAGCTCGCCGACAGCGGCCAATGGCGGGCGTACCTAGAGTTCGCCCGCTCCTTCCACAACTACAGTCTCAACAACCTCCTGTTGATCCTGTCCCAGACCCCGACGCGACGATGGTTGCCGGCTTCCGACAGTGGCAGGCCAAGGGACGTCAGGTCCGTAAAGGTGAGAAGTCAATCAAGATCTTCGGGTACCGCCAGAAGAAGGTTGCTCGCGAAGACGGCAGCAAGGAGGCGCCGGAACAGCTTGAGCGAGTGGTGCGTTACTTCCCCACCCTGTCGGTTTTTGATGTCGGGCAGATGGACGCGATCGAGGGGGCTGACCCCCTCCCCGCAGATCCAACCCGCCGCCTGGCCGGCGACAATGACCACGGCATCATCACTCCGCTGACCACACACCTCGAGGGCCACGGGTGGAGAATCCACCGCTCACCGCTCAGCAGCGCGAGCGGATACACCGACCCAGAATCGCATCAAGTGGCTCTGGCCGAGCACCTTGCGCTCGAACAGGAGGCCAAGACGCTTGTCCACGAGACTGCGCACATCGAACTCCGACACATCGACGACGTCGCTGAGTATCGCGCCCACCGCGGTCGGATGGAGGTAGAAGCCGAATCGGTCGCCTACATCGTCGCCGGCCTATCCGGCCTCGACACCAGCGCATACAGCATCGGCTACATCGCCGGGTGGGCTGATGAGGATACAGTTGTCATCCGCGAGACCGCGCAACGGGTACTGAGAGCAGCGCACACGATCGCGGAGATCATCGATCCCCGCGACTAGACAACCGCCACATCGAGGCAAGAGCCCTGACCCTACTGGGCCGGGGCTCTCTCATGGCTGCAACGCAACCGAGTAACGACCGGGCGAGAGACCGTTTGCGGAGCGAGTCATGGGAGCGACGCAAGAGAGAAAGGCGACCCGAGAATGAACCGAGGAACCGAAACGGAGGCGGAAGGGACGAGGGATAGAGAGACGTGATACACGGACACACGAGATTCAAGCAGCGGACGGGACAAGGCAAAAGGAGCGAATGCACGCAGGCACTTAAGTGAACGGGCCCCAGCTGGGCACGCTCTTTGGCTCCCGTCGACGACTAATTGTAGTGCCCAGGGACGTTGTTTGATCTGGTTGTCGTGACATGGCGAGAACCTCCGGTCAGAGTGGAGCTGCTTAGA
>NZ_JAROCB010000001.1:955631-1237267 GCF_030433675.1 Leifsonia virtsii | reverse complement strand
GCAAGGAGGCCGCCGCCGCGACCGCGCTGGCCGAGCGCCCGCGCGCGACGCCGCCCGTGCGCAAGTTCGCCCGGGAGCTCGGCGTCGACCTGGCGTCCGTCGTCGGCACCGGCGAGCGCGGGCTGATCACGCGCGGCGACGTGCAGTCGTACGCCGGCGGCGGCCGCACCGAGCCGGAGCCCACGCCGCAGCGGGCCGCAGGGACGCGCGAGACGCGCATCCCGGTCCGCGGCGTCCGGAAGGCGACGGCCGAGGCGATGGTCCGCAGCGCGTTCGGCGCGCCGCAGGCGACCGTCTTCCTCACGGTGGACGTGACCGCCACGATGGAGCTCGCCGCCCGGCTCAAGGCGAGCCCCGAGTTCGCCGACGCGAAGCCCGGGCTGCTCGCGATCGTCGCGAAGGCGCTGCTGCTGGCCGTCCGTCGAACGCCCGAGGTCAACTCCCGGTGGGACGACGCCGCACAGGAGATCGTGCAGGCCGAGTACGTGCACCTCGGGATCGCTGCGGCGACGCCGCGCGGACTGCTGGTGCCCGTGATTCGGGACGCCGACGCCCGGTCGCTGGGGGAGCTCGCGGCCGCGATCCGCGGCCTCGCCGAGACCGCCCGGGCCGCACGCACGGCGCCGGCCGACCTCTCCGGCGGCACGATCACGATCACGAACGTCGGCGTGTTCGGCGTGGACGCCGGGACGCCGATCCTGACGCCCGGCGAGGCCGCCATCCTCGCCGTGGGGGCTGTGCGCCGCCAGCCGTGGGAGCACGAGGGCGGCATCGCGCTGCGCGACGTGCTCACCCTCGCGCTGTCGTTCGACCACCGGATCGTCGACGGCGAGCAGGCCAGCCGTTTCCTCGCCGACATCGGCCGCATCCTGCGCGACCCCGGGTCCGTCCTCGCCATGGTCTGACGATCCATGGGACGCAACACGCCGTCACGCCCGCGCGAAAACGGCGTGTTGCGCCCCACGGATGCGCGCTAGGCGTGCAGGGCCGCGTTGAGCTCCACGCCCGCGCCGGCGCGGCGGAGGACCTCGACGGCGCCGGTGAGCGAGTTGCGGCGGAAGAGCAGGCCGGGCATGCCGGAGAGGTCGGCGGCCTTGACGGTCCGCGGGCGCCCGTCGGCGGTCGGCGCCTCGCCGACCAGCACGACCTTCGTCCCCGCGGTCACGTAGAGTCCGGCCTCGACCACGGAGTCGTCGCCGATCGAGATGCCGATGCCGGAGTTCGCGCCGAGCAGCGCCCGCTCGCCGATCGACACGCGGTGCGTGCCGCCGCCCGAGAGCGTGCCCATGATGGAGGCGCCGCCGCCGATGTCGGACCCGTCGCCCACCACGACGCCCTGCGAGATGCGGCCTTCGACCATGGACGAGCCGAGCGTCCCGGCGTTGTAGTTCACGAAGCCCTCGTGCATGACCGTCGTGCCCGGCGCGAGGTGGGCGCCCAGCCGCACGCGCGACGCGTCGGCGATGCGCACGCGCTCGGGCGTGACGTAGTCGAGCAGGCGCGGGAACTTGTCCACGCCTGAGACCTGGATGCCCGCCCGCTGCAGCCGTGGCCGCAGGCGCGCGAGGTCGGCCGGGTGCACCGGTCCGGCGTTGGTCCAGGCGACGTTCGGCAGGTGGGCGAAGATGCCGTCCAGATTCTGGCCGTTGGGGCGCACCAGCAGGTGCGAGAGCAGGTGCAGCCGCAGGTAGGCGTCGGGGGTGGAGGAGGGCGGCGCGTCCAGGTCGATCTCCACCGTGACGATGTCGATGCGGACGGCGCGGCGGGCGTCCTCGCCGGCCAGCTCCTCCAGCTCGGCGGGGGCGATCCAGCGGTCGCGGCCCACGGGGAGCGTGCCGAGCCGCGGCTCCGGGAACCAGGTGTCGAGCACGGTGCCGTCGGAGGCCACCGTCGCGAGGCCGTAGCCCCAGGCTGCGCGGGGCGCGGGAGAACTTTCAGGCGCGTCGGAAGGCATGCCCCTAGGTTAGTAGGGTGCAGAACCTCGACCTCACCGCCTCCTCCATCGACCTCACGCGTCAGTTGTGCGACATCGAGTCCGTCTCCGGCAACGAGGGGGGCCTCGCGGACGCGATGGAGGCCGCGCTCTCCGGCCTTCCGCACCTCGAGCTGATCCGCGACGGGGACACGCTGGTCGCCCGCACGAACCTCGGACGGGAGCGCCGCGCGCTGATCGCCGGTCACATCGACACCGTCCCGCTCAACGACAACCTGCCGACCCGCTTCGAGGAGCACGACGGCATCCGCTACCTCTGGGGCCGCGGAACGGTGGATATGAAGGCCGGCGTCGCGGTGCAGCTGAAGCTCGCCGCCGAGCTGACCGACCCCTCCGTCGACGTGACGTGGATGTGGTACGACCACGAGGAGGTCAACGCCGAGCTCAACGGCCTCGGCCGGCTGGCGCGCAACCGTCCCGAGCTGTTCGTCGGCGACTTCGGCATCCTCGGCGAGCCGAGCAACGGCGTCGTCGAGGGCGGCTGCAACGGCAACCTGCGCGTCGAGGTGCGCACCTACGGCCTGCGGGCGCACTCCGCCCGCGGCTGGGTGGGAGACAACGCCATCCACAAGGCCGCGCCGATCCTCGACATCCTGGCGTCGTACCAGGCGCGCGAGGTCGAGGTCGACGGACTCGTCTACAAGGAGGGCCTGAACGCGGTCGGAATCTCCGGGGGAGTGGCGGGCAACATCATCCCGGACGAGTGCATGGTGCACATCAACTACCGGTTCGCGCCCTCGCGCAGCTCGCAGGAGGCCATCGAGCACATGCACGAGCTGTTCGGCGACTACGAGATCACGGTCGTCGACCGCGCCGACGGGGCCCGGCCGGGCCTCGACGCGCCCCTCGCGCAGGAGTTCGTCGCGGCCGTCGGAGGCGTGGCGAAGCCCAAGTACGGCTGGACGGACGTGGCCCGCTTCAGTGCGATGGGCATCCCCGCCGTCAACTACGGTCCGGGCGATCCGCTCAAGGCGCACGCCGACGACGAGCGCGTCGACGTGGAGCAGATCGTGGCGGTGGAGGAGGGACTGCGTGCGTGGCTCACCGGCGCCGGCGCCCGCTGAGCCGACGCCCGCCGAGCCGACGGCGCTGAACGACACCGCGGTCCCGGCGGACACCGGCCGCGGCCCCTGGTGGACGCTGTGGTGGGTGCGCGTGCTCGCCGTCTACGTCGCCGCCCGCGCGGTCACCACGGTGATCATGCTCGCCTTCGCGGCGGGCGAGGGGAAGAACGCGTGGACGTCGGCGTCGCCCGACTACTTCACGTTCGCCAACATCTGGGACGGCCGCTGGTACGAGATCGTCGCGGGCTTCGGCTATCCGGCGACCCTGCCGATGAACGACGGCGTGCACGTCAGCGAGAACGCCTGGGCGTTCATGCCGGGCTACCCCGGCGTGGTCGACGCGGTCATGTTCGTCACCCGGCTGTCCTGGCCGTACGCCGCCGTGCTGGTGTCCGTGCTGGCCGGAGCGGGGGCGGCCCTCGTCTTCCACCGGCTGCTGCGCCGGGTCGGGCTGGACGCGTCCACGAGCCTGTTCGCGGTCGTGCTATTCTGCGTCGCTCCGGTGTCGCCGCTCTTCCAGGTCGCGTATGCGGAGTCGCTGTACCTGCTGCTGCTGGTGACCGCCCTGCTGCTCCTGGTGGAGCGGCGGTACGGCTGGCTGTTCCCCGTCGTGCTCGCCATGGCCTTCACCCGGCCGAGCGGGCTGGCCTTCGCGCTGGCGCTGGGCCTGCACGTCGTCTACCGCTGGGTGCGGCGGCGGTCCGACCCGTTCCCGGTGCGCGAGCGGGTGCTCAGCGTCGCGCTGACGGTCTTCAGCGGTCTGGCGGGCCTGGCCTGGCCGGCCATCGCAGCGGTCGCGACCGGCTCCTGGACGGCATACACCGACACCGAGCTCGCCTGGCGCGCGCCGTACATCGGCTACACGCACCTGGTGCCGTTCGCGCCGTGGTTCCAGGGCGCCGACTGGTGGAGCAGCGTCATGCTCGGCGTCCCCGGCTGGATCGGCGTGATCGCGCTCGTCGTCATCGTCGCCCTCTACGCCGTGCTGCTGTTCTCGCCCGCCGTGCGACGGCTGGGCGTCGACCTGCGGTTCTGGATCGCGGCGTACTCGCTCTACCTGTTCGCCGTGTTCTTCCCGCAGTCGAGCACGTTCCGCCTGCTCATGCCGCTGTTCCCGCTGCTCGGTGCGCTGGCGCTGCCGCGGAGCCGCGTCTACCGGGTGGCGATGGTCGTGCTGTTCGTCGCGCTGCAGGCGGGATGGGTGGCGATCTGCTGGTCGATCGACGGATACGACTGGTCACCTCCGTGACCCCTACGATTTCCGCAGGTCCGCAAGGATGTCGGATAATAGGAGGACATCCACGAAAGGGGAGCTGCATGGCGGCCATGAAGCCGAGGACCGGGGACGGGCCGATGGAGGCTGTGAAGGAGGGACGGCTCATCATCGTGCGTGTGCCGCTCGAGGGTGGGGGACGTCTCGTGGTGTCCGTCAACGACGCGGAGGCCAAAGAACTCCACGACGCCCTCGCGAGCGTCGTCGCCTCCGCCTGACCAAGCCGTAGCGAGAAGGGCCCCGATCCGCGGATCGGGGCCCTTCTCATGTCTGCGGCGACACGCCTCAGGGCGCCAGCTTCGTGATCTGCAGCAGCCCCTCGCCGACCGGCGACAGGGCGCTGATCACGGCGCCCGACGCGGAGGTCTCGGTGATGAGCGTGCGGAAGCCGGTCGCGACCTCGTCGCGCGCGGCGGGGTCGGCGACGCGACCGCGCCAGAGGGCGCGGGCCACGAGCACGGTGCCGCCCGGGCGGACCAGGCGCAGCCCGTGCTCGACGTACTCGATGACCGACTGCGGGTCGGCGTCGACGAAGACGATGTCGTAGGAGTTCTCGTTCATCCGGGGGAGCACCTCGAGGGCCCGGCCCGGGATGAGCCGCACACGGTTCGCCGGGATGCCGGCCTCGGTGAAGAAGGCGCGCGCGTGCTGCTGGTTCTCCACCTCCACGTCGATGGAGGTCAGCTGCGCCTCGGTGCCGCCGGTCAGGAGCCACAGGCCGGAGACGCCGACGCCCGTGCCGATCTCGACCACGTTCTCCGCCCGGGTCGCCGCGACGACGACCGCCGCCTGGGCGCCCGTCGCCGGCGAGATGGGCTCGATGCCCAGCTCCAGCGACTGCTGCCGCGCGCGGACGATGACCTCGCTCTCGACCACGACGTCGTCGGCGAACCTCCAGTTCGAGTCCTTGTCTGACACAGCGCTCCCGTCGTCCGGCCGTTTCCCCGGCCAACTCCGAGGATACGGTCGGCTCGCTCGGCATCCGTGCAGGCACCGCCGCGATACCCTGGAAACGTGTTCGGGCTGACCTTCGACAAGCTGCTGATCGTGGCGGTGATCGCGGCGTTCGTCATCGGCCCGGAGCGCCTCCCCGCCTACGCGGCGAAACTGGGCACGTTCGTGCGCTCGCTGCGCAACTTCGCGAACGGCGCGAAAGACCGCATGCGCGACGAGATGGGCCCCGAGTTCGACGAGGTCGACTGGAAGAAGCTCGACCCGCGGCAGTACGACCCGCGCCGGATCATCCGCGAGGCGCTGCTGGAGGACCAGCCGGAGGCGCCGGGCGCGATCAAGCCGGTGACGCAGTCCGCGTACGCGCAGCGCAGGATGCCGTTGGCCGCCGGCGCACTGCCGCCGTACGACACCGAGTCCACCTGACGCGGCGCGGCGGCCCGGGCGGGCACGCATCCACTACGCTGCGGACATGATCGCAACGGAGCAGTCGCTCAGCAGGGCGACCGTCGCCCGCTACGCCGTCGGGTCGCTCGGCACGGGCGGGTTCGCGACCCTGCCCGGCCTCGTGCTCGTCTACTACCTGACCGACTCGCTCGGCGTCGCAGCCCTCGTGGCGGGCGTCGTCGTGACGGTCGCCAAGGTGTGGGACGTCATCATCGACCCGGTGATCGGCGCCCGGAGCGACCGGATGCTCGCCGTGCGCGGGTCGCGCCGGCCGATGATGCTGCTGGGCGGCGCCGCGCTTCCGGTGTTCTTCCTCCTCACCTTCGCCGTCCCGCCGGGCACTCCCGCGGTCGCGGCCGCGCTGTGGGTGCTGCTGGCGTTCGTGCTGACGGCGACCGCGTTCAGCCTTTTCCAGGTGCCGTACATCGCGCTGCCCGCCGAGCTCGCCTCCGGGTACGACCAGCGCACGCGGCTGCTGACCTGGCGGGTGGTGGTGCTGACGTTCGCGATCCTGCTGTTCGGCGCGGGCGGCCCGGCGCTCCGGTCGCTGGGCGGCGGCAACTCGTTCGCCGGCTACCTGCTGATGGCGCTCGTCGCGGGCGTCGTGATCGGCGCCGGGATGCTGGCCTCCGCCTTCGTCGCGCCGCGCGGCCTTCCCGCCGCCGTGCCGCCGCCGAAGGAGAGCGTCGCCGCGACACTGCGGTCGAACTACGCCGCCGGGGTGCGGGTGCTGCGCGACAGCCAGCCGTTCCGGGCGCTGCTGCTGACCTTCCTGCTGCAGGGGCTCGCCACCGGGATGATGCTCGCCGGCGCCAACTACGTGGCCACCTGGGTGCTGCACTCGGAGGACGCGGTGACGTTCTTGTTCGTGGCTCTGATCGCCCCCGCGCTCGTCGTCACACCGGTGTGGGGCGTCGTGGCGCGCCGGGTCGGCAAGGAGCGCGGGTTCGTCGCCGCCAGCATCCTGTTCGCCGTCGCCGCGCTGTCGATGATCGGGCTGCTGTGGGCGCCGGGCGCGTGGGTGTACGCACCGGTGGCCGTGGCGGGCGCCGCGTACGCCGGGATGCAGTCGCTCCCGATGGCCATGCTGCCCGACGTCATCTCGCACGACGCCCGGCGCAACGGCAAGGGCAGGGCCGGGACGTTCGGCGGGATGTGGACGGCGGGGGAGACCACCGGCATGGCGCTCGGCGCGACCGTGCTCAGCCTGGTGCTGGCGGTCAGCGGCTACGTGTCGCGGACAGCGGCCGAGTCGGCGGGCGCCGCCCAGCCGGGGAGCGCGGTCGCGGGCATCGTGCTCAGCTTCAGCCTCATCCCGGCCGCGGTCATCGCTCTCAGCCTGGTGCCACTGGCGCGGTACCGGCTGCGGAAGGGGGACATCGATGGCATCGTTTGACCAGCGGGCGATCCTCGCCCGGCTGTCGGCGCTGCGTGCGGCGGACGCGCCGACGCACGGCGGCCGCGTGCTCAGCTACGTGTACGACTCCGGCATGCCCGAGCTCGATGAGCTGGCTGCCGAGGCGATGCGCCTGGTGCAGCCGGTGAACGGGCTCGACCCGACGACGTTCACCTCCGTCGCGGTGATGGAGCGAGAGGTGGTCGGCTTCGCCCGGGAGCTGCTGCACGGCGACGACGACGTGGTCGGCTCGGTCACCTCCGGCGGGACGGAGTCGTGCCTGCTCGCGGTCAAGACCGCGCGTGACGTGTGGCGGGCGGCCGGAGGCTCCGGCGTGCCGCGTCTGCTCGCGCCGGTGACTGTGCACGCGGCGTTTCACAAGGCGGCCGCGCTGTTCGGGCTGACCCTGGACCTCGTCCCGGTCGACCCGGAGACCGGTGCGCTGGACGCCGCCGCGCTCACGGGGCGCATCGGCCCGGACGTCGCGCTCGTCGTCGTCTCGGCCCCGTCGTACCCGTTTGCGACCCTCGACCCGGTGGAGGCGGTCGCGGCGGCGTGCGAGGCGGCAGGGACGGCCTGTCACGTCGACGCCTGCATCGGCGGGTGGATCCTGCCGTTCTGGCGGGCCGCCGACGGCTCGGCGCTCCCGCTGTGGGACTTCCGCGTCCCGGGCGTGACCAGCGTCTCGGCGGACCTGCACAAGTACGGCTACGCGCCGAAGGGCGCCAGCGTGCTGCTCCAGCGGGGACGCGACCGGCAGCGCCGGCAGTACTTCGCGACGACCGGATGGCCGGGCTACCCGGTCGTCAACCCCACACTGCTCGGGTCGAAGCCGGCGGGAGCCCTCGCGGCCTCGTGGGCGATCATCCAGGCCCTGGGCGCCCGCGGCTTCGCGGAGCTCGCCGAGTCGTGCCGTCGCGCCACCCGCGGGCTGCAGGACATCGTGGCCGACATCGAGGGCCTGCGCGTGCTGGGCGACCCGACCGGTCCGCTGCTGGCCGTCGTGACCGACGACGCCGTGCCGGCGTCGCGGCGCGTGGACCCGCACCATTGGGCGGACCGCGCGCGGCGCCGAGGCTGGGTGCTCCAGTTGCAGCCCGGCCTGACGCAGGCCGATGGGACGCACCTCCCGCACACGACGCACCTCACGATCACCCCGGTGACCGAGCGGCGGATCGACGAGCTGGAGGCGGCTCTGCGCGGCGCGGCGGACGAGGCGCGCGGCGTTCCTCCCGTGGACGCGGCCGCGGTGCTCGCTGCGCTGCCTGCGGGCCTCGCCGACCTCGGCGAGCTCGACTCCGCGACGGCGGCGCACCTCCTGGGCTCGATCGGCCTCGTCGGCGGCGCGACGCCCGGCCTCCCCGACGACCAGGCCCCGCTGCTCGCCCTCGTGGAAGCCCTCCCTCGCCCCCTCGCCACCCGCCTCCTCACCGAACTCCTCGCCCGAGCCGTAGAGCCCCCCGCCTGATCGAGTTGCACGTCGTGGGGGGGAGTGCCCCGCCAAAAGCGCCCCCACGCTACCCCCACCCCCGCCCCCGCGCGTTCCCCCCCCCCGCTTTATGGTTTGCCCGGGGGGGGGGGCTATCCCGCCGTACTCCCCCCCACGACGTGCAACTCAACGGAGGGAGAGGCCCAGCTTGCGGCCCGTGAGGCCGCGCGGGCGGATGGAGAGACGCTCGGCGACGGCCCGGATCGCGGCGGCGGCAGGGTCGGCCGGGTCGGTCACCACGATCGGGGCCCCCGCGTCGCCGCCGGCCCGCAGCGGGATGCTGAGCGGCACGCTGGCGAGCAGCGGTACCTCTTCGTCCTGGCCTGCCGACAGCCGCCGCGCCACCTCGGCGCCGCCGCCCGAGCCGAACAAATCGAGCACGCTGCCGTCGGGCTGCACCAGCCCCGCCATGTTCTCGATCACGCCGATGACCTTCTGCCCGGTCTGCCGCGCCACCACGCCGCTTCGCTCCGCCACGTCGGCGGCGGCAGGCTGCGGTGTCGTCACGACGAGCACCTCGGCCCCCGGCAGCAGCTGCCCGACGGAGATCGCCACGTCCCCGGTGCCGGGCGGCAGATCCAGCAGGAGCACGTCCAGGTCGCCGAAGAACACGTCCGACAGGAACTGCTGGATGGTGCGGTGCAGCATCGGCCCGCGCCACGCGACGGCGGCGGAAGCCGAGTCGACGAACATCCCGATCGAGACCACCTTCACGCCGTAGGCGACGGGCGGCAGGATCATGTCGTCCACCCGCGTCGGCCGGGGCGCGACCCCGTCGGCGTCGGTTAGGCCGAGGATGCCGGGGATCGAGAACCCGTGCACGTCGGCGTCCACGATCCCGACTCGCAGCCCGCGCTCCGCCAGCGCCACCGCGAGGTTCGCCGTGAGCGTCGACTTGCCGACACCGCCCTTGCCGCTCGTCACCGCGTAGACGCGGGTGAGCGAGTCGGGCCCGAACTGCTGCCCCCGCGCCGGCCGCCCGGCCCGCAGCGTCTCGGTGAGGGCGCGGCGCTCGGCCGGCGTCATCACCGTGACGTCGACCGCGACCCCGGACACCCCCGGCACCGCGGCGGTCGCCGTGCGCACATCCCGCTCGATCGCGTCCGCCGCGGGGCAGCCGACGATGGTCAGCTTGATCGCGACGCTCGCGCGGCCGTCCTCATCCACCGCCACGTCGCCGACCATGTCGAGCTCGGTGATCGGCTTGCGGATCTCGGGGTCGAGGACGGACGCCAGCGCGCTCCGCACCGCTCCGGCCAGAGCGGTCTCAGGCACGGGCCTGCTCGCCCTCGCCCGCGTCGCTCCTCTCGAGGTCCTCGAGCAGCGACCTCAGCTCGGCGCGGATGAAATCCTTCGTCGCCATGTCCTTGACCGCCAGCCGCAGGGCCACGACCTCGCGCGCCAGGTACTCGGTGTCGGCCAGGTTGCGCTCGGCGCGCTGCCGGTCCTGCTCGATCTGCACGCGGTCGCGGTCGTCCTGCCGGTTCTGCGCGAGCAGGATGAGCGGGGCCGCGTACGACGCCTGCAGCGACAGCACCAGCGTCAGCGCGATGAAGCCGAGCGCGGCCGAGTCGAAGCGCCACGAGTCGGGCGCCAGAGTGTTCCAGCCCATCCAGGCGACCACGAAGATCGTCAGCCCGAGCACGAACCACGGGGTGCCCATGGCGCGCGCGATCCACTCGGTGAACCGCCCGAACCGGTCGCTGGACTCCACGTTGTCGCGCCGGAGAACCGGCGTGCGGAGTCCCTTCGGGGCGTCGAGCCCCGTGTCCTGCCTACCTCGTGCCACTTCCGCCCCTCCTTCCGTTCACAACGCGGATGCTGCCGGTCTCGTCGGACGGCGCCGTGTGTTTCACGGGGTCGTCCTCGTCTTGACTTCGCCAGTCGTCGGGGAGCAGGTAGTCGAGGATGTCGTCGATGGTCACCACCCCGACGAGACGGTGCTTGTCGTCCACCACGGGGACGGAGACGAGGTTGTACGAGGCCAGGATGCGGGACACCTCGGCAGCGGAGGTGTCGGCCGTCACCGGCTCGAGCCCCGGGTCGAGCAGGGTGCCGAGGCGCACGTGCGGCGGGTAGCGCAGCATCCGCTGGAAGTGCACCATGCCGAGGAAGCGGCCGGTCGGCGGCTCGTACGGCGGGAGCGTCACGCAGACGGCGGCGCCGAGCGCGGGCGCGAGCTCGTGCCGGCGGATCAGGGCGAGGCCCTCCGCGACCGTCGCGTCGGCCGAGACGATGATCGGCTCGGTCGTCATCAGACCGCCCGCGGTGTCCGGGTTGTAGCTGAGGAGCATGCGGACGTCCTCCGCCTCCTCCGGCTCCATCAGCTCCAGCAGGTGCTCGCCGCGCTCGTCGGAGAGCTGGGCGATGAGGTCGGCGGCGTCGTCCGGCTGCATCTGATCGAGCACGTCGGCGGCGCGGTCGTCGTCGAGCTTCGCGAGGATCTGCACCTGCTCGCTCTCCGGCATCTCCTCCAGCACGTCGGCGAGGCGGTCGTCGGGGAGCTCCTCCGCGACCTCCAGCATGCGCTCCTGCGGCAGATCGAGCAGGGTGTTGGCGAGGTCGGCCGGCTTCAGCTCCGAGTACGTGGCGATCAGCTGCTCGGCGGACTGCGCCTCGCCGCGCTTCTGCTTCTCGCGCACCTCGTTCCAGGCGACGAACGTCGTCGCCCCCTTGGCGAACGGGGAGGCGCCGGTCTTGGGCTTGCGGACGAACAGCTGGCTGACCGCCCAGTCGCCTGTGCCGGTCTCCTCGATCGCGACGTCCTCGATCGTGGCCTCTCCGCTGCCGTCGGCGAAGACGACCTTGCGGCCGAGCAGCTCGGCGATCACACGCACCTCGCCGCCGCGCTGCTCGAAGCGGCGCATGTTGATGATCCCGCTGGTGATGATCTGGCCGCTGGAGATGCTGGTCACCCGGCCGATCGAGAGGAACACCCTGCGCTTGCCCGGGATCTCGACGATCAGTCCGACGACCCGCGGCGGATCGCTCTTGCGGTACACCACGAGCACGTCTCTGACCTTGCCGACCCGGTCACCCACGGGGTCGAACACGGTCGTCCCGGCGAGGCGGGCGACGAAAACTCTGGTCGAAGTCACGAGACAAACCTAAGCCCTCGCCGGTGAACGGCAGCTGATTCCCATGCCACGCGCGAGCCTGGAATGGAACAATGGGTGGATGAGCACTCCTGGGCAGCTGAATGGACGCAACCGTCTCCTCTATCCGACCCTGCCGCGGGGCGAGGTGGTCGCCACCTTCGAGAGCTACCCGCAGGCGCAGGAGGCGGTCGACGTGCTCGCACGCGCTGACTTCCCCGTCGACAAGGTCTCGATCGTCGGGAGCGACCTGAAGAGCGTCGAGCGTGTGACGGGCAAGCTGACCTGGGGCCGCGTCGCCCTGGCCGGTGCGGCCTCCGGAGCCTGGCTCGGCATCTTCTTCGGACTGCTGCTCATCATCTTCTCGCCGACCGTGAGCCTCGCCTTCGTGCTCGCCGCGCTGCTCATCGGCGCCGGCTTCGGCATGCTGTGGGGCATCGTCACCTACGCGGTGAACCGCCGCCGCCGCGACTTCACGTCGGTGCAGCAGGTGATCGCGACCAGCTACTCGGTGCTGGTCGACTCCGACCTCGGCAACCGCGCGCGCAACCTGCTCGCCGGTGGAGGCGCGCAGGAGCCCGCGGCCGCCGCGCCCGCGCCCGGCTGGACGCCGCCCGCGCAGCCGCAGCACCCGTCCGACCCGCCGCCGGCTCCGCCCGCGGACGCGCCGCAGCCGCCCGTCCAGCCGGCTCCGCCGGCCGACGACCGCCCGACCGCCTGACCGAGTTGCACGTCATGGTGGCTATTCGACCCGAATAGCCGCCACGACGTGCGACTCGCCGGTCAGCGCTGGGAGAGGCGGCGCACCCAGGATTCGACGTCGTCGGGGGTGCGCGGGATGGCGGCGGAGAGGTTCTCGGCGCCGTCCTCGGTCACCAGGATGTTGTCCTCGATCCGCACGCCGATGCCGCGGAAGCGCTCCGGCACGGTCAGGTCGTCCGGCTGGAAGTACAGGCCCGGCTCGATGGTGAACACCATGCCCGGCTGGAGCACTCCGTCGAGGTACAGCTCGCGACGGGCCTGGGCGCAGTCGTGCACGTCGAGGCCCAGGTGGTGGCTGGTCCCGTGCACCATGTACCGGCGGTGCTGCTGGTTCTCGACCTCCAGCGCCTCCTCGGCCGTGACGGGCAGCAGCCCCCACTCGGCGGTCCGGCGGGCGATCACGGCCATGGCGGCGGCGTGGATCTCGCGGAACCGGATGCCGGGACGCACGATCGCGAACGCGGCGTCGGCCGCCTCCAGCACCGCCTCGTACACCTGGCGCTGCGTCTCGCCGAAGGTGCCGTCGATGGGGAAGGTGCGCGTGATGTCGGCGGTGTAGTACGTGTCGAGCTCCACGCCGGCGTCCAGCAGGATGAGGTCGCCGGGCACCACGGGACCGTCGTTGCGCGTCCAGTGCAGGATGCACGCGTGCGGCCCGCTCGCCGCGATCGTGTCGTAGCCGACCGCGTTGCCGTCGGCGCGGGCGCGGCCGTAGAAGACCCCCTCCACGAGCCGCTCGCCCCGCGGGTGCGTCGTGATGCGCGGCAGGTCGGCGATCACGTCGTCGAAGCCGCGGGCGGTCGCGGCGACCGCGGCGCGCAGCTCGCCCACCTCGAAGTCGTCCTTCACCAGCCGGAGCTCGGAGAGGTCGCGGGCGAGCTTGTCATCTTCGGAGTGGTCCTCCGGGTCGCGGTCGCCGTCGGTGTCGTCCCACAGCAGCATCCGGGCGGCGTCCACCTCGTCGGTGATGGCCGGGTCGGCCTCGCGCAGCACGACCGTGTCGCCGTCGACGGTGTCGAGCACCTGGCGCACGTCGGCGATGCCGCGGGTGGCGAGCGCGAGGTCGCCGGCGACCTGCGCCAGCGACGGGCGGGGGCCGATCCAGAACTCGCCGATCTCGGGGTTCGCGTAGAACTCGTCGGAGTCGCGCCCGGCACGCTCGCGGAAGTACAGGGTGGCCTCGTGGCCGTTCGCGGCCGGCTCCAGCACGAGCACGCTGCCCGGCTCGGAGTCGGAACCCCAGCCGGTCAGGTGGGCGAAGGCCGAGTGCGCGCGGAACGGGAAGTCGGTGTCGTTCGAGCGCTGCTTGAGCCGCCCGGCCGGGATGATCAGGCGCTTGCCGGGGAACAGCTCGGACACGCGCGCCCGCCGCGCCGCCGCGTACTGCGCCTGGCTCCGCGGCTCCGGGATGACCTCGGGATGCTCGGCCCACCCGCTGCCGATGTACTCCCGGAACGCGTCGGAGCCCGGAGTGGTGGACCGGTTCTGCGTCGCGCGGGGCGCCTGGTCGGTCTCGGCGGGCGCCGGGGTCTCGGTCGTCGTCGCGACGGCGGCGTCCGTCGCAGGCGCGGTGGTGGGGGTGCTCGACTGGGAGGACATGGCGTCCATTCTTCCACCCGGCGGACGCACGCGCCGGGCCCCTCCTAGGATGGTCTGCATGGCTGATGCGCGACGGTTCCGTGGTCCCGTCGACCTGCACACCCATTCGAGCGTCTCCGACGGCACCGAGACGCCGGCGGAGCTGGTCCGGTCGGCCGCCGCGGCGGGACTCGGCACGGTGGCGCTGACCGACCACGACTCCACCGCCGGCTGGGCGGACGCCGCGGCCGAGGCGGTGCGCTCCGGCGTGACCGTGATCCCCGGCATGGAGCTGTCGACGCGCATCGAGTTCGCCAGCGTCCACATGCTCGGCTATCTGTTCGACCCGACGGACGCCGCCCTGGTCGCCGAGACCAAGCGCATCCGGGAGGGCCGGATGCGGCGCGCGGAGGACATGGTGCGCCGCATCTCCGAGGACTACGACATCACCTGGGACGACGTGCTCGCCCAGGCGACGGAGGGGGCGACGGTGGGCCGCCCGCACATCGCCGACGCGCTCGTCGCGCGTGGGCTCGCCACCGACCGGAGCGCCGCATTCGCCGGCATCCTGCACTGGCGGAGCGGCTACTTCCAGCCACACTACGCCCCCGAGCCGCTGACCGGGGTCCGGCTCATCCGCGGTGCGGGCGGCCTGCCCGTGCTGGCGCACCCGGCGACGGGCGGACGCTCGCGCGTCATCCCGGAGGACCGGCTGCGCCGGCTGGTCGACGCCGGCCTCTTCGGGCTCGAGCTCGACCACCGCGAGAACACGCCGGACGGCGTCGCGCGGCTCCGCGAGCTCGCTACCCGGTACGGACTGCGCATCACCGGCTCCAGCGACTACCACGGCGCGGGCAAGCCGAACCGGCTGGGCGAGAACACGACAGACCCGGCCGTCGTGGACGCCATGCTCGCGGAGGCGACGGGCGCGGCCCCCTTCTACGCCTGAGCGCCTCCCGGACCACCGCATCCGGGTCCCGGGACGAGATCGCGACAGGCGCTGGCCGCTTTCGGGCTCCGCGCCGACCAGCACGTAGCCTGGTGCCCGGGGATCGGGAAGCGAGGTGCGTGAGTGAGACGGTTCTGGCGAGGCTCGGCGGTCGCGGCCGCCCTGGCGGCGACCCTGGTCCTCTCGGCGGGGCTGGCCCCCGCGCAGGCCGATCCGTCGTATCCGTCCTGGGACGACGTGCAGGCCGCCAAGAGCAACGCGGCGGCGGCGCAGGCCGAGGTGGACCGGATCAACGGCATCCTGACGGCGCTGCAGACCGCTGCGAACGCTGCGGGCGACCTGGCCGTGAAGCGGTTCGCCGAGTACGGGCAGGCGGAGACGGCGCTGCAGGCGGCCACGCAGAAAGCCGACGACCTCGCCACGCGCGCCACCGAGGCCTCGGCGAAGGCCGACGAGCTCAAGTCGCAGAGCGGCGCGCTCGCCGAGCAGCTCACCCGCTCCGGCAGCTCCACCGTCTCGGTGCGGCTGTTCCTCAGCCCGACGGCGCAGAAGTCGGACTCGCTCCTGTACCAGTTGGGCGCGCTGTCGCGGCTGGGGGAGCGGGCGAGCTCCCTGTACGCGCAGGCGAGTGCCCAGAAGAACCTCGCAGCGTCTCTCAGCGCACAGGCCACGACGGCCCAGAAGGTGCGCGACCAGCTCGCCACCGACGCGAAGAAGGCCTACGACGTCGCGGTCGCGGCGAAGCAGTCGGCCGACGCGCAGCTCGCCGACCAGAAGCAGCACGCCACCACCCTCTACGCGCAGCTGGCGACCCTCAAGAACACCGAGGCATCGGTCGAGCAGAAGTATGCGGAGGGCGTCGCCGCGCAGCAGGCCGCGGAGGCCGCGGCGAACAGCGGTGGAGGCGCCGACAGCTTCGCGCCGCCGCCCGGCATGAACGTCGACCCGGCGGCGGCCCAGGCGTACGCGGCCGGCCGGATCGGAGCTTACGGCTGGGGCGGCGACCAGATGGACTGCCTCATCCGGCTGTGGAACGGCGAGTCGGGATGGCGCGCGAACGCGTACAACACCTCCAGCGGCGCCTACGGGATCCCGCAGTCCCTTCCGGCGAGCAAGATGTCGACCGCCGGGCCCGACTGGATGACGAACGCCAACACCCAGATCAACTGGGGCTTGGACTACATCAACCGCGCGTACGGCTCGCCGTGCACCGCGCTCGGCAAGTGGCTCGCGCGCGACCCGCACTGGTACTGAACCGCACGCGACCCCGCCGCAACGCCGACAGCTCCTGAGTTCTTCGACCGGATCCGGGGGGAACGGTCGAACGACTCAGGAGCTGTCGGGGTGTGGCTCTGTCGGAGTGTGGCTCTGTCAGCTTGTGGCGGGGGGCCGGGTCAGCTGGCCGGCGTGGCGGGGGAGCCGCCGCGCGAGCGACGACGCCGGCGGCGCGGGGCGCTGTTGCCGTCGCGGTGCTGCGACCCGCCGCCGTCGTGCGTGCCGGCGGCGGGAGCCTTCGGCTCGCCGCCCTCGGAGCCCTCGGCGGTCGTGGACGTCGCAACGCCGTCGGTCGTGGCGTGCTGCGCGCCGCCCTCACCGGACCCGCCGCGGGTGCGGCGGCGACGGCGGCTGCCCGAGCGCTCGCCGCCCTCGGGACCGGTGGAGTCGCTGCGGCCGCCGCGGGCGGACTGGCTGCCCGTGGTGCCGGCCGGCTTCACGGCGGGCGTGGGCTTCAGGCGGCCCTTCACGCCCTGCGGGATGTCGAGGTCGGTGTAGAGGTGCGGCGACGACGAGTAGGTCTCGGTCGGCTCCGGCTGCCCGAACTCCAGCGCCCGGTTGATGAGGGCCCACTTGTGCAGGTCCTCCCAGTCGACGAAGGTCACGGCGATGCCGGTCTTGCCGGCGCGGCCGGTGCGGCCCGCGCGGTGCAGGTACGTCTTCTCGTCGTCCGGGATGGTGTGGTTGATGACGTGCGTCACGTCGTCGACGTCGATGCCGCGGGCGGCGACGTCGGTGGCGATCAGGATGTCCTTCTTGCCCGCCTTGAACGCGGCCATGGCGCGCTCGCGCTGCTCCTGGTTGAGGTCGCCGTGCACGGCCGCGGCGTTGAAGCCCCGGTCGTTCAGCTCCTCCACGAGCTTCGCGGCGGCACGCTTGGTGCGGGTGAAGATCACGGTCTTGCCGCGGCCCTCGGCCTGCAGGATGCGGGAGATGACCTCGTCCTTGTCGAGCGAGTGCGCGCGGTAGATCAGGTGCTTGATGTTCGCCTGGATCTGGCCCTCGTCCGGGTCGGACGCGCGGATGTGCACCGGGCGCGTCATGAAGCGGCGGGCGAGCGCGACGATCGGGCCGGGCATGGTCGCCGAGAACAGCATCGTGTGGCGGGTGGCCGGCGTCTGCGCGAACAGCTTCTCGATGTCGGCGAGGAAGCCGAGGTCGAGCATCTTGTCGGCCTCGTCGAGCACCATCTCCTGCACGTTGCCGAGGTTCAGCAGGCGCTGACCGGCGAGGTCGAGCAGACGGCCCGGGGTGCCGACGACGATCTGCGCGCCGGCCTTCAGCTGCGCGATCTGGCCCTCGTAGGCCTTGCCGCCGTAGATGCTGGCGATGGAGGTCGGTCGGCCGGCCGCGGCGAGCTCGAGGTCTTCGTAGACCTGGATGGCGAGCTCGCGGGTCGGGACGACGACGAGTGCCTTCACGCCGGGCTCCGGGTCCGGGCCGAGCCGCTGGATGAGCGGGAGGCCGAAGCCGAAGGTCTTGCCGGTTCCGGTCTTGGCCTGGCCGATGATGTCCTGGCCGGTGAGGGCCAGCGGGATGGTCTGCGCCTGGATGGGGAACGGCTCGATGATGCCCTTGGCCGCGAGCGCGTCCACCATGTCCTGGTCGATGTTCAGTTCTGAGAAAGTCACTGGGTGATTGCCTGTCGATTCGGTCGGAATGTTCACGCCCTGTCCGTTCCGCAGGCGTGAGGCCGTCGATCCTGTGCCGACGGCATTCCAAGCCTACTGGACGGTCCCGATACACTGCTGAGCGTGTCAACTTGGTTCACCCGGAGACGGCCCGCTGTCGAGCTGCCGCGACTGACCCCGCGGCGTCCGGTCGCGACAGTGCGGGTGGATCTGCACGAGGTGATGCCCGAGCCCGTCCCGTACCTCGGTCAGGCGGCCTATCTGCAGCTCGAGCAGTTCGAGACCCTGTCGCGCGTCGCCGCGGAGGCGGCGGACCTGCGGGCGAAGAGCCTCATCTCGGCCGCGGCCGGCCACGCGCTATCGAAGCACCAGGGCATCGTGGCGGAGCTGCGCCGCCGAGGGGACGACCCGGCGGAGGCCATGAAGCCGTTCGCCGACGAGATCGAGGGCTTCAGCGTGCTGATCGTCGGCTCCGACTGGCGCGAGACGCTGCTGTCGGCCCTTGTGACCGGCGGGCTGCTCGACGACTTCTTCATCCGGCTGGCCGCCGGGCTCCCCGGCGACGTCGGGCCCCGGATCGCCCACCTGCTCGGCTCTGAGTCGGGTCAGGAGGGCGTGCTCGAGGTGCTGCGCGGCGAGATCGCCGCCGACCCGCAGCTCGCGTCGCGCCTGGCGATGTGGGGCCGCCGTCTGGTCGGCGACACCCTGCTGGTCGCGCGCTCCGCGCTGCACCTGTCGGGCAACCGCGCCACCGACGAGGAGCGGATCGAGCCGATCTTCACGGAGCTGATCGCCGCGCACACGCGCCGGATGGACGCCCTGGGCCTGACGGCCTGACCACCGGCTCGCGCGAGTGCGCCGGTTCGGAACGTCTGCGCCTGCGCGCGCACCCGCATTCGTACCGAGCGGGCGCAGTCGCGGACGGGGTCAGCGCACGACGGCTCCGCGGGCCAGCGTGTGCAGCATGCGGTCGTCGGCCGTGGAGCGGACACGGCCGATCACGATGTCGGCCACGGCGACCACGAGGGCGGTGCCGAGGAGCGTGATCCACCAGATCCAGCCGCCGTCCCACTTCAGGCCGGCCCAGGTGAGGGCGACCCACAGGATGGAGGCCGCGGCGACGCCGATGGCCGGGATCAGCACAGAACCGTGCGTGTGGCGGTTGGGCAGCAGGTAGCGCCCGGCCAGGCCGATGATGGCCCCGCCGAGGACGACGAAGAGCAGTTCCACGAGAGGGAGGCTAGCCGACGAAGCCGATGCGGCGCGATTCCTCGGTGCCGATCTCGATGTACGCGATGCCCGCGGTGGGCACGACGTACAGACGGCCCTTGTCGTCGGTCAGCTTCAGGACGCCGGTGCCGCTGGTGAGGCCGGCCTCGACCTGGGCGGCGAGCTCCTCCGCGGACTGCGACGACTCGAAGCTGAGCTCGCGAGGGGCGTTGACGATTCCGATGCGGATCTCCACTTGTGGTGCCTTTCGAGTCTGACCGGCGGGTGTGAGTTCAGACTACGGCACACGGCTCGCGGCCCTCGCTCGCGTTCTCTGTCGGCGGACGCCGATAGCGTGAAAACCATGACGACGCGAGGCTTCCGGATGCGACCGGCACGAGCCGCGTCCGCCGGCGTCCCGCAGCTCGACGGGGCGCAGGCGGAGGTGCTCCTGCTGGCCGACGGCGCGTCCGCCGCGGTGCTCGGCGCGCCCGGCACCGGCAAGACGACCGTGCTCGTCGAGGCCGTCGCCGAGCGGGTCGCGCAGCGCGGCTACGCGACGGACGAGGTGCTCGCCCTGAGTGCCTCGCGCACGGCCGCGACGGCGCTGCGCGACCGCATCGCGCTGCGCCTCGGAGTGCCGACGAACGGCCCGCTCGCCCGCACCGCGACCTCCCTGGCGTTCCAGCTGGTGGGGGAGCGCGCGCGCCGCCTCGGCGCGGAGCCGCCGCGCCTGCTCACCGGCGGCGAGCAGGACCAGATAGTCGCGGAGCTCCTCAGCGGCCACATGGAGGACGGAACGGGTCCGCACTGGCCGGAACCGCTGGTGGACGAGGTGCGCGCCCTCCGCGGTTTCCGCACCGAGCTGCGCGAGCTGATGGCGCGCTGCGCCGAGCGCGGGATCACTCCCTCCCGGCTCTCGGAGCTCGGCGCGATCACCGGCCACGACGAGTGGCGCGCCGCTGCGCGCTTCATCGCCGAGTACCAGCTCGTCGTCGACAGCTACCGCGGCGGCTTCGTCGATTCGGCCGAGCTCATCGCGTCGGCGGTGACGGTCGTGCAGGAGGGCAGCTCGCTCGACCGGCTGCGCGCGGTCTTCGTCGACGACCTGCAGGAGGCGACGGTCGCCACCCTCGCGCTGCTGCGCGCCCTCGCCGAGCGCGGCGTCGCGGTGATCGCGTTCGGCGACCCGGACGTCGCGTCCACCACCTTCCGCGGCGCGCAGGCGACCGCGCTCGGCCAGCTGGAGTCGCGGCTCGGCGTGCCGGTGTCGCGCTTCGTGCTCACGACCGCGCACCGCCAGACGCCCGCCCTGCGCGAGCTGACCGCGCGGGCCACGGAGCGCATCGGCGCCGCAGCGGCCGGCGTGCAGCGGATGGCGGCCGCGGGGCGCCCGGAGCCCATCGCCGAGACGGGTTCCGACGCTGCGGCCGGGCGCCCGCCCGAGGTCGTGCGCCTGGTCGCCGTCTCCGCCCCCGCCGAGGCATCGAGGCTGGCGCGCAAGCTGCGCGAGCGGCACCTGCTCGACGGCGTCCCGTGGAGCGACATGGCCGTGATCGTCCGCTCCGGCGCCCACGTCCCCGCGCTCGCCCGGGCGCTCGCGGTCGCGGAGGTGCCGACGACGACGAGCATCGCCGGCCGCCCGCTGCGCGACGACTTCGCGGCGCGGCAGCTGATCACCGTCGCGGGCGTCCAGCTCGGCACCGTCGAGCTCACGCCGCTCGTCGCCACCGAGCTGCTGCTCGGGCCGTTCGGCGGGCTCGACAGCGTCAGCCTGCGCCGGCTGCGCCTCGCACTGCGCCAGGAGGAGCTCTCGGGCGACGGCAACCGCCCGGGCGACGAGCTGCTGGTGGAGGCTCTGCAGCATCCTGCGCACCTGGCCACCATCGACGCCGCCCCCGCGCGCCGCGCCGGCCGGCTGGCCGAGACGCTGCGCTCCGGCCGCGAGAAGGCGGCTCAGGGCGCCTCCATCGAGGAGCTGCTCTGGCACGTCTGGGAGCGCAGCGGCCTGGCCTCGCGCTGGCTGGAGCACTCGGAGCGCACCGGAATCGTCGCCGACGAGGCCAACCGCCATCTCGACGGCGTGGTCGCGCTGTTCACGGCGGCCCGCCGTTTCGTCGAGCGCTACCCCGAACGGCCGGCCGCCGACTTCGTCGTCGAGCTGCTCGGCGCCGAAGTCCCGGAGGACACGCTCGCCCCCGGCACCGCAGGCGACGCCGTGCTCGTCTGCACGCCGAGCGCCGCGATCGGGCGCGAGTTCGAGGTCGTCGCTGTCGCAGGGCTCCAGGAGAGCGTCTGGCCGAACCTGCGGCTGCGCGGCTCCCTGCTCCACCCGCAGGAGCTCGCCGACGCGATCGAGGGCCGCACCACCGAGACGGAGGACGCCCGGGCCGAGGTGCTGGGCGACGAGCTCCGGATGTTCGCCCTCGCCGTCTCCCGCGCCCGCGGCCAGGTGCTGCTCACCGCGACGGCGAACGACGACGAGCAGCCCTCGCCCTTCCTCCGGCTCGCCGGCGACCTCGCGGTCGACGACGCCGACGACGGCGCCCATCCGCTCTCCCTGCGCGGCATGGTCGGCCGGCTGCGCCGCCGGCTGGTCACCACGGGAGCCCCGGACGCCGCCGAGGCCCTCGCGCGGCTCGCGGACGCCGAGGTGGAGGGCGCCGACCCGTCCTCCTGGTACGGACTGCTCGAACCGTCGACCACCGACCCGCTCGTCGATCTGGACGACCCGGAGGCGGTCGTGCGCGTCTCGCCGTCGCGGCTGGAGACCTTCGAGAAGTCGCCGCTCGCCTGGTTCGTCGACACCATGGCCGCCTCGCCGAGCGGGCTCGCCGCGGGCATCGGCACCGTCGTGCACGCGGTCATGGAGGAGGCGAGCACGAGCGAGGACCGCGACCTCAGCGTCGAACGTCTCTGGCGGGGGATCGAGCGCCGCTGGGGCGAGCTGGCGTTCGAGTCGCCGTGGCTGGAGGAGAAGGAGCGCCGGCGCACCCGCACGCTCACCGCGGGCGTCTCCGAGTACCTGCGCGACTTCGAGCGCGCCGGCGGCACCCTGCTCGGCTCGGAGGGCTCCTTCGAGCTCCGGATCGGCCGCGCGCTGGTGCGCGGCACGATCGACCGGGTCGAGCGCACGCCCGACGGCACGGTGGTCATCGTCGACCTGAAGACCGGCAACCGCACGCCGACGGCGGCGGAGGCGGAGCAGCACGCGCAGCTGGGCGCCTACCAGCTCGCGATGGAGCACGGTGCGATCGAGCAGGCGGAGGGTCTGACCTCCGGCGGAGCGAAGCTGCTGTTCGTCGCGAAGGGCGTGCGCGGCAAGGGCTACCGCGAGGTCGCGCAGGACCGCGTCGACGAGGAGCGGCTGGAGCGGCTGCGCGAGCGCGTGGCCGCGGCGGCTGAGGGGATGGCGGCCTCGACCTTCGCGGGCGTCGTCGACCTGGGCGAGCGCGACCCGCACGGGTCGTACGAGTACCGCATCCACCTGGTGCCGGCGGTCAGCGCGGGAGGAGGAGCATGACGGACGAGGCCACCCACGTCGACGATGAGGGTCTGCTGGTGTGGGCCACCGAGCAGGCCGAACTCGACCTGGTCGAGCAGGCCTTCTCGCTGCAGGAGGAGACCGAGCAGGAGGATCGGCGCCCGGCGCGCGCCCTGAGCGCCGCCGAGATCGCCGAGGCACTCGGCCTCCCCATCCCGACGCCGCAGCAGCAGGCCGTCATCGAGGCGCCGCTGCGCCCCGCGATCGTCGTCGCGGGGGCGGGAAGCGGCAAGACCGAGACGATGGCGAACCGCGTCGTCTGGCTGCTCGCCAACGGGCACGTCCGGGTGCCCGAGATCCTCGGTCTCACCTTCACGCGCAAAGCGGCGGGCGAGCTCGCGGGCCGCATCCGCACGCGCATCGAGCAGCTCGTCGCCTCCGGCGTGACCGACGTGGAGTTCGACCCGTTCGAGGCGCCCGAGGTGGCGACCTACAACGCCTTCGCGAACGCGATCTTCCGCGAGAACGCGCTGCTGATCGGCCGCGAGCCGGAGTCGGCGGTGCTGAGCGAGGCGTCGGCGTGGCAGCTCGCCCGGCGGCTCGTGGTGAACTCCGCGGATGAGCGCCTCGTCGAGCTCGACCGCGGCGTGGAGGCGGTGACGAGCGCCGTCGTGTCGCTCAGCCGGGCGCTGAGCGAGAACGTGGCCGAGGCCGGAGACGTCGAGCGGATGGTGGAGCAGTTCGCCCGCATCGCCGAGCTGCCGACGGGCAACGGCCGGGTCAAGGACGTCTACGCGTCCGTCCGGTCCGCCGTCGACGCCGTCGGCTCGCTCCCTCCGCTGCTCGACCTCGCCCGCGCCTTCGACGAGGAGAAGCGCCGCCGCGGCTTCGTGGAGTACTCCGACCAGGTCGCGCTCGCCCTCGCGGTGTGCGAGCGGCTGCCCGAGGTGGTGGCCGATTACCGCCGGCGCTACCGCGTGGTGCTGCTCGACGAGTACCAGGACACCTCGGTCGTGCAGACCAGGATGCTCTCGCGCCTCTTCGCGGGCCGCCCCGTGATGGCGGTGGGCGACCCGCATCAGTCGATCTACGGCTGGCGCGGCGCGAGCGCGGCCAACCTGGGGCGCTTCTCGCTCGACTTCACCGGGGAGCGCGACGGTGCCGACGAGTACGCGTTGAGCACGAGCTGGCGCAACCCGACCCGGGTCCTCGACGCGGCCAACGCGCTGGTCGCCCCGCTGACGGCGGCCTCGCCGGTCCACGTCGAGCGGCTGCAGCCGCGGCCGGGCGCGGTCGCGGGCGAGCTGACCGCGGTGTTCGAACAGACCGTGGCCGACGAGGCCGAGTCGGTCGCCCGCTGGCTGGGCGGGCGCCTGCGCGAACGCGACGACTCCGGCGCGCCCCCGAGCGCTGCGCTGCTCTGCCGGTCGCTGAAGAAAGTGGACGTCTTCACCAGCGCACTCGCGGGGCACGGCATCCCGTACCACGTGCTCGGGCTGGGCGGCCTGCTGGAGCAGCCCGTCATCGCCGACCTGGTCAGCGCGCTGCGGGTCATGCACGACCCGACCGCGGGGTCGGAGCTGATCCGCCTGCTCACCGGTGCGAAGTGGCGCGTCGGGCCGAAGGACATCGCCGCCCTGCGCGACGTCGCCTCCTGGCTCGCCGAGCGCGACCACCGGCACCAGAAGCTCGATCCGGAGCTGCGCGACCGGTTGCGGCGGTCGGTCGCGGGGGAGGAGTCCGCCTCCCTCGTCGACGCGCTCGACTTCGTGGTGGAGGCGCCGGAGGGCCACGGACGGCTGGAGGCGTTCAGCGCGGAGGGCCTCGAGCGGATGCGCGACGCCGGCCGGCGACTCGACCACCTGCGCTCCCGGGCTGGGCTCGACCTGCTCGACCTCGTCACGCTCGTTCAGCAGGAGCTGCTGCTCGACATCGAGGTCGCCGCCAACGAGACCGCACAGCTCGGCCAGGCCAGCCTCGACGCGTTCGCGGAGCAGGTCGCGTCGTACCTCGCGGCCGACGACCAGGCGACCCTCGGCTCCTTCCTCTCCTGGCTCGCCGAGGCGGAGCAGCGCGACAACCTCGCTCCGCGCAGCGAGGATCCGGAGCCGGGCACGGTGCAGGTGCTGACCATCCACGGTTCGAAGGGTCTGGAGTGGGACGTCGTCGCCATCCCGCGCCTGGTCGACGGCGAGCTCCCGGGCCCGCCGCAGAGCAGGAAGGGCTGGCTGGCCTTCGGGCAGCTGCCGAACGAGTTCCGCGGCGACTCGGCCGAGCTCCCGGTGATCGCCTGGCGGACGGCGGAGACGCAGAAGGACGTGAACGACTCCATCGCCGCGTTCGAGGAGGACAACCTGGCCCGTCACCTGGACGAGCAGCGCCGACTCATCTACGTGGCGGTCACGCGTGCCCGCCGCCGCCTGCTGCTGACCGGTTCGTACTGGTCGACGCAGACCCGCCCGCGCGGCCCCGGCGCCTACCTGCTCGAACTGCAGGCGGCCGGGCTCCTGCCGGAGGACGCCTTCCCGGACTGCGACGACCCGGACGATAACCCGCTCGCGCTGAGCGCGTCGACGGTGACCTGGCCGCTCGATCCGCTCGGCGCTCGGCGCACGAGGGTGGAGGCGGCGGCGGAGGCCGTCCGGCGCGCACGTGAGCGCGGCGCCGGGGACGGAGGCGTGTACGCGCGCGACCTCGACCTGCTGCTCGCCGAGCGCGCCCGGCGTTCCGAGGAGGCCGGTCTCGTCGAGCTGCCCGCGCGCATCCCGGCCTCGCGGTTCAAGGACTACGTCAGTGATCCCGCCGCGGTCGCCGCCTCGCTGCGTCGCCCGATGCCCGAGCGGCCGTACCGGCAGACGCGGCTCGGCACCCTGTTCCACCACTGGGTGGAGGAGCGGTTCGGCACGCTCGTCGGCAGTGCCGACGTGCTCGACGCCTACGGCCCGGAGCTCGACGACCCGATGGCCGACGGGCTGGAGGCGGAGCGCTTCGAGGAGCTGAAGGCGACGTTCGAGCGCAGCGAGTGGTCGGGCCGCCGGCCCGAAGAGGTCGAGCTGGAGATCCACATCACGCTCGCCGGACAGGTGGTGGTCTGCAAGCTGGACGCGGTCTACCGGGTCGACGACGGCGCGCACGACTTCCAGATCGTCGACTGGAAGACGGGCAAGGCGCCGCGGGACGCGGAGGACCTGGAGCGCAAGCAGCTGCAGCTGGCGCTCTACCGGCTCGCCTTCGCGCGCTATGCGGGCATCGAACCGGAGCGGATCGACGCCGTCTTCTACTTCGTCGCCGACGACCGCGTGGTGCGACCGGAGCGCCTCTACGCGGAGGAGGAGCTGACGTCGCTCTGGTCGTCGTCCACCGGCTTCATGCCGCCGGAGCGGCGGTAGCCGTCCGGACGGTCGCCGGGGGTGCGGTCGAGCATGGCCTCGACGTCGTTCACGGCCATGATCGGGCCGGTCGCGGTCGAGAGCGGGTTCATGGCGTTGCTGTGCACCCGGTCGACCAGCCCGTCGAGCATCTCGACGGCGTCGTCCACGATGTGCTGGTCGCGCACCTCGCGGCCGTGCAGCAGCCAGCGCGCGACCTCGAGCTCCGCGTAGAGCATGGCCCGCTGCGTGAACTGCCGGTCGGTGGCGACCTGCCGGCGGGAAGCGTAGGCGCCGAGCGCGCCGTCGGTGGCGCCGGGGTTCATGGCCAGCAGCCAGTGCAGGTCGCGCGCGGGGTCGCCGACGCGCAGCGCCGACCAGCCGAGCACGGCGGTGACGGTCTCGTCCTCGACGAGGAACGAGTCGGCGGTGAGCGAGCCGTTGATGACGGTGGGCTGGAACTGCCAGATCGAGTGGTCGGCCGCGGCGTCGCGCCAGCGGTCGCGCAGCGCCACCGGCAGAAGACCCGTGGAGGCGGCCGACTCGATGACCGAGGTGGCCGCGGTGAGGCACTCCGCCGCCGACATGACCGGGAGACCGGCCTCGCCGACGAACGCGGTGGGGAGCGCGTGGATGGCCGCGATCGCGTGCCCGATCGAACCGGCCAGCCCGTCGCCCGGCGGCACCTCCTCGACCGCGATGTGCGAGCCGGGGAGGTAGTCGTAGACGACCGCGCGCGTCCCGCCGACCGGAGCCTGGCCGAGGAAGCGCGGAACGTCGAAGGGCAGCCTGCTGCGGATCCCGGTGGTCAGCGCGCGCAGCGCGACCAGGTCGGCGCTCTGCTCGGTCTCGGCGACCTGCGAGGTGGGGACGCGCACGATCACGGTGGAGCCGTCCCTCGTGTTCAGCAGCGCGGAGTCGAACTCGCCCGCACCGCCGTGGCTGTGCGCGCGGGCGCCGGAGACATCGAGGTCCGGGACGGCCGAGGTGGCCAGCGCGGCTAGAGTGAGATGGGATCTGGCCATGCACCTAGGCTAATCAAACCGCCCTGCGACGGCCGTCCGCCACGCCCCGAAAGGACCTCGATGTCGTCCGCTCCCGCCTCCGCTCTGCCGCTCGCCGCGCTGCCGCTGTCCCGGCACGCGACCGACCGCGACCACGCGGCGCGCTCGCGCCCCGCGCTGTTCGACGAGCTCTGGGGCGAACCCTCCACGCGCGTGCTCGCGCTCTGGAAGGGCCGCGCGCTGCTGACGCCGGCGAGCGTCGCCGCCGCGACGCCCGCCGCCGACGGCTGGTCGGCGCCCGACGCCGGTCCCGCCGCCCTCGACCTGCTGCCGGTGGAGCGGGTGACCTCCGCCCTGATCCGCGTCTACCTGGGCCGGACGCTGGTCGCGACCGAGACGGAACCGGCCGGCACCGCCGTGGTGCTCGAGGTGCTGACCGACGCCGCCGCGCAGGAGCTGGAGCCCGACGAGGCGCGCTGGGGCAACCTCCGCACCGTCGCCACCGCGCTGAGCGACCGGGACGCGGGCCTGTTCACCGAAGCTCTGGCGATGGCGAACTGGCACGCCACGCACACCCACTGCCCGCGCTGCGGCACGCCGACGGTCGTCGAGCAGGCGGGATGGGTGCGCCGCTGCCTGGAGGACGGCTCCGAGGTGTTCCCGCGCACCGACCCGGCGGTGATCGTGACCGTGCTCGACGCCGACGACCGGCTGCTGCTCGGCTCGAACGCCATGTGGGAGAACTCCCGCTACTCGCTGCTGGCCGGGTTCGTCGAACCGGGGGAGTCGTTCGAGGCGGCGGTGGCGCGCGAGATGCTCGAGGAGGCCGGCATCCGCGTGGTCGACGCCCGCTACAAGGGGTCGCAGCCGTGGCCGTTCCCCGCGTCGGTCATGGTCGGGATGACCGCGCGTCTCGCCGACGACCAGGAGGCCTCGGCGCTCGACCCCGATGGCGAGGAGATCCTCGACCTGCGCTGGTTCAGCCGCGAGCAGCTCTGGGAGGCGCGCGAGCAGATCATCCTGCCCGGGCGCTCGTCGATCGCGCGCGCCCTGATCGAGGACTGGTACGGCGGCCCGCTCGACGAGCCGCCGGCGCCGTGAGCGGTGCGCCGGGCGCTCCGGCGACCCCGGAGGCGCTCCTCGCCGGCCTCGATGCGCAGCAGCGGGTCGCGGCGGAGGCGCTGTTCGGCCCGGTCTGCATCCTCGCCGGCGCGGGCACGGGCAAGACCCGCGCCATCACGCACCGGATCGCGTACGGCGTCGCATCGGGGGCGTATGCCCCGAACCGCGTCATGGCGCTCACCTTCACCAGTCGCGCCGCGGCCGAGCTGCGCGGGCGACTCCGCCAGCTGGGCGCCGGCGGAGTGTCCGCCCGCACCTTCCACTCGGCCGCGCTCGCCCAGCTCAACTACTTCTGGCCGCAGGTCGTCGGCGGCCAACTCCCGTCGGTGCTCGACGGCAAGGGCCGCATCCTCGGGCAGGCGGCGGAGACGCTCAAGCTGAAGGTGGACACCGCGACCCTGCGCGACGTCGCCGCGGAGATCGAGTGGCGCAAGGTCTCCGGCCTGAGCGTCGAGCAGTACACCGCGGCCGGCAGGCCCACCCCCGGCTCGCTGTCCGCCGAGCAGGTCGCCGACCTGCTGCAGCGGTACGAAGACCTCAAGGACGACCGCAAGCAGATCGACTTCGAGGACGTGCTGCTCGCCTGCGCCGGGATGATCGAGACCGAACCCGCCGTGGCGATGCAGGTGCGCGAGCAGTACCGCTTCTTCGTGGTCGACGAGTACCAGGACGTCTCGCCGCTGCAGCACCAGCTGCTCGACCTGTGGCTCGGGACGCGCACCGACCTGTGCGTCGTCGGCGACGCCAGCCAGACCATCTACTCGTTCGCGGGAGCGCGGTCGGACTACCTGCTCGGCTTCGAGCGCGAGCATCCGGGGGCCACCGTGCTGCGACTCGAGCAGAACTACCGCTCGACCGCGCCCGTCATCGACACCGCCAACCGGCTGATGCGCGGCCGCTCCGGCGCGCTCACCCTGCGTCCGGCCGAGGCAGCGCACACGCCGGAGGCCGCGGAGCCGGTGCCCGAGCCGGCCGCCTACGAGGACGACCGGGCCGAGGCCCGCGCCGTCGCCGAGCAGATCGCGGCGGAGCTCGCCGCGGGTGCGCGTCCCGAGCACATCGCGGTGCTGTACCGGGTGAACGTGCAGGCGGCCGCTCTGGAGCAGGCCCTCGGCGACCGGGGTATCAGCTACCAGATCCGCGGGGCGAAGCGCTTCTTCGACCTGCCGGAGGTGCGCCAGGCGATCATGTCGCTGCGCGCGGCGAGCCTCGCGGCCACCGACGACCCGCTGTTCAAGTCGGTCAGCGACGTGCTGCGCTCGCTCGGCTGGTCCGTCCAGCCTCCGGAGGGCCGCGGTGCCGTGCGCGAGCGCTGGGAGTCGCTCAACGCGATCATGGGCCTGGTGGACGAGCAGCCCGCCGGGCAGACGCTGCGCGGTTTCACCGACGAGCTGCTCGCGCGCCAGGCCGGTCAGCACGAGCCGACCATGTCGGCGGTGACGCTGGCGACCCTGCACGCGGCGAAGGGCCTGGAGTGGCCCTCGGTGTACCTCGTCGGGCTGAGCGAGGGGCTCGTGCCGATCAGCTACGCGACCACCTTCGAGCAGGTGGACGAGGAGCGTCGCCTGCTCTACGTCGGCATCACGCGCGCCCGGCGTCGCCTCCGGCTCAGCTGGTCGGCGCGCGGCAACCAGCCGGGGCGGCCGTCGCTGCGGCAGCCGTCGCGCTTCCTCGGCGAGCTGCGCCCGGCCGTCACGGCGGAGGGCCGAGACAGCCGCACCCGGGGTGCGGCTCCCAGTCGCGGCTGATCCAGTCGGTGCCCCCGGCCGGCAGGTGTGCGCTGCGGCCGACCATCGCCCGTGGACGCGGGACCGTCACCGCGAGCAGTTCCGCGACCGCGCGCGCCGCAGCCGCCGCAGCGGACACGGCCGTCTCGCCGGGCGGCGGCCGCCGGTGCAGCTGGGTCGCCATCGCCGGCCACGCCGGGTCGGCGTCGGTGCGGTGCAGGTCGACGCAGCGCAGGCACGGCCCGCTGCCCGGGCGCACCAGCGGCCCGACCGTCACCCCGCCGTCGGAGTAGACGACCGCCAGGTGCGGGATGTCGCGGCGCAGCCAGCGCGCGTGCCGCTGCGGCTCGACCGCGTACGAGGCGACGAGCGCGGCGGCGTCGGCCCGCTCGACCGCCGGGTCGGTCCAGCGCAGGCCGCTGCGGACCTCGACGCCCGCGTCCGTCAGCAGCCGCTGCACGGTCGCGGCAGTGGGACCTGCGCCGTCGAGCACGACGAGCACGGGGTCGGTCGCGCGAGGGGACGGCTCGACGAGGATCGGCGCCACCTTCTGCAGCAGCGCCGCGACATCCGACCGGGAGGCGCGCGACCGCAGGGCGATCACCTCCAGCCCGCGCCGGGTCACGCCGTCGCCCAGAGCTGCGAGCATGCGCTCCTCCGCCGCGGTGACGCCGTCGAGCACCAGCACCGGCCGGTCGACCCCGAACTGCACGGACGCGGGCGTCCGCCAGACGCGGGGGAGGCGGGGGTCGAGCAGCAGCACCATCCCGGCATCCTGCCGCATCCGATGCCGCGTTCCGGCCTTATCCACAGGCCTCGGCGGGGACTACTCCGTCGGGCGGTCGCGGTCCTCCCGCAGGAGGTCCTCGATGGCCTGGTCGAACTCGTCCTGCTCCGGCGGCTGGCCGGTGGCGGCGGCGGTGAGGCGGGCGACCAGGGCCGACGGGTCGTCCAGGTCGGACGACTGAGGGAGGAGGTCCGGGTGCGACCACAGGTCGTCCCGCGCGTCCATGCCGACCGCGTCCGTCACCGCGCGCCACATGGCGGCCGCGTCGCGCAGCCGGCGGGGGCGCAGCTCCAGCCCGACGAGGGTCGCGAAGGCCGACTCAGCCGGACCGCCGGAGGCACGGCGCCGCCGAACGGTCTCGGCGATGGCGTCGGCGCGCGGCAGCAGCCGGGTCGCGTTCGCGGTGACCACGTCGACCCAGCCCTCGACCAGCGCGAGCACGGTCTCCAGGCGCGCGAGCGCCTCCTGCTGCTCCTCGGTGCGCGGCGGGATGAGCCTCCCGCTGACCATCGCCTCGCGGAGCTCCTCCGGGTTCGACGGGTCGAAGTTCTCGGCGAGCGACTCCAGGGCGTCGGTGTCGATCCGGATGCCCTTCGCGAACGCGGTGATCTGCGTGATCAGCTGCAGGCGCAGCCACTTGGCGTGCCGGAACAGCCGGGCGTGGGCGAGTTCGCGCACCGCGAGGTAGAGCTGGATCTGGTCGTCCGGGATGTCGAGGCCCTCGCCGAACTCCGCGACGTTCTGCGGGATGAGCGCCGCGGCGCCGTCCGGCAGCAGCGGGATGCCGATGTCGCCGCCCGAGACGACCTCCTTCGACAGCTGCCCGACCACCTGGCCGAGCTGCATCGCGAAGAGCGCGCCGCCGATCGAGCGCATCACCTGGCCGGCGTTCTGCAGCATCGCCTGCATCTCCTCCGGCGCCTGCTCGGCGAGCACCTGCGTGAGCGCATCGGAGATGCTGAGGGCGACGGGCTCGGCGAGCTGGGTCCACAGCGGCATGGTCTGCCTGGCCCACTCGGCGCGCCCGATCAGCTCGGGCGACGCGCTCAGCCCGGCGACGCCGGTCGCCTCGTCGAGCCAGAGGGAGGCGACGTGGAAGGCCTGGTCGAGCGACGCGCGCTCGGCCGGCGTGACGGTGTGGGCGCCGTCGGCGGCGAGCTGCCTCGCCTGCTGCTCGGCGATGTCCCAGTTGATGCCGCCGCCCGGGTTCATCAGGGCGTTCTGCAGCTGCCCGAGCAGGGCCTGGATGCTGGCCGGATCGTTCGGCAGGCCCGCGGCGCCGGCCAGCCGGCTCGGGTCGATCGATGCGCCGTTCCCCGACAGGAACTGGTTCAGCATGTCCCGGAGCTCGTCGTCGTCGCGGTCCGGGTCCCGGTCGTCGTTCCGATCGTCGGCCATCGTCAGCGTCCTCTTCTCGAAGTGTTCCGGCCCGAGGCGTGCCGTCGTCGTCGGCTCGGCTTCAGGCTTGTCGTCTACGCTAGCCGCTGGTGCCGGGGAGGCGGATGGGAATTGCCCTATGCTCGCCTTCGGGCCGTGCGCCCGTGGCGAACACGACCGAGAGGATGGGCCCGTGACCCTGTTCAGCGACGACGATCCGGCGCTGTACAGGCAGGAGCCGGAGCGCGTGGCGCCGCCGAAGCGGGTCATCGTCGGCTGGGTGGCGATCGCCGTCGCCGTGCTGCTGGCGCTGGTGCTCGCCTTCGTCCCCGCGCCGTTCGTGATCGAGCAACCGGGACCGGTGTACAACACGCTCGGCACCGATCAGCAGGTGGGCGCGAAGCCCAGCGGCGACACGAAACCGCTGATCAGCATCCCCGGGCAGAAGACCTACCCGACCTCGGGCTCGCTCGACCTGCTGACCGTCTCGCTGGTCGGCAACCCCGATCAGCGGCCAAGCTGGATCGAGATCGTCGGCGCGTGGTTCCAGCCGAGCAAGGCGGTGCTGCCGATCGACAGCGTCTTCCCGCCCGGGACTACGACCGAGCAGTCCAACGCCCAGAACGCGGCCCTCATGGTCGACTCGCAGCAGGACGCGATCGCCGCGGCGCTCAACGAGCTGGGCTACACCTTTCCCGAGCACGTGGCCGTCAAGCAGCTCATCCCGAAGACCCCGGCCGCCGACGTGCTCAAGGTCGGCGACGAGATCACCACGGTCAACGGCACGGTCGTCAGCAGCGTCGACGAGCTGCGCAGCGCCGTGAAGGCGAACGGCGCGTCGAAGGCGGCGGAGCTCGGGATCGTGCGCGACGGCGCTGCGACCACGGTCTCGCTCACGCCGACCGAGTCGGAGGGCCAGGTCGTGCTCGGGATCGGCGCCGGCATGGACTACACCTTCCCGTTCGACGTGAAGATCCAGCTCAACGACGTCGGCGGCCCGAGCGCGGGCCAGATGTTCGCCCTCGGGATCATGGACAAGCTGACCCCGGGCTCCCTCAACGGCGGCAAGCGCGTCGCCGGAACCGGCACGATCGACAACACCGGCCAGATCGGCGCGATCGGCGGCATCCGGCAGAAGATGTACGCCGCACGCGACCAGGGGAAGGCGAGCTACTTCCTCGCACCGGCCTCCAACTGCGACGAGGTCACCGGCCACATCCCGGCGGGCCTGCACGTGTTCGCGGTGAAGACGCTGTCCGACTCGCTCAAGGTCCTCGAGGCCGTGCGGGACGGGTCGAGCACGGCGGATCTTCCCACCTGCCCCGCAGGCTGAGGTCGGCGGAGCCGCAACATTCTCCCAGCGTCGGCTGCCTAGGATGGAGGTCACACCCGTCACGCGAGACCAAGAAGGCCATACGTGAGTTCAACAGCAGCAGCTCGACCCGCAGGCCGCCGGCGCGCGGCCATCTGGATCACTCTCGGCGTGATCGTCGCGGTGGTGATCCTCTTCTTCGTGTTCGCCGGGCTGTACGCGGACATCCTCTGGTACGACCAGCTGGGCTACCTCAACGTGCTGACCACGCAGTGGCTGGCCGGGCTCGCCATGTTCTTCATCGGCTTCCTCGGCATGGCGGTCCCGCTGTGGCTGTGCATCCAGCTCGCCTACCGGCTCCGGCCGGTCTACGCGAAGCTGAACTCGCAGCTCGACCGTTACCAGCAGGTCATCGAGCCGCTGCGCCGGCTGGCGATGTACGGCATCCCGATCGTCTTCGGCATCTTCGCTGGCGTCTCGGCGGCCAGCCGCTGGCAGACCGCCGCTCTCTGGCTGAACGGCACCTCGTACGGCAAGTCCGACCCGCTGTTCCACCTCGACATCGGCTTCTACCTCTTCGACCTGCCGTTCCTGCGCAGCCTGGTCGGCTTCGCCTCGGCCGTCGTGCTCATCTCGCTGCTGGCGACGCTCGCCACCTGCTACCTCTACGGGTCCATCCGGGTGAGCGGGCGCGAGGTGCGCATCTCGCGCGCCGCACGCGTCCAGATCTCGGTCGTCGCCGGGCTCTACCTGCTGCTGCAGGGAGTGAGCATCTGGCTCGACCGCTACGCGACGGTCACCGACTCCAACGTCAACGACATGATCAACGGCGCCTCGTACACCGACGTGAACGCGACCATCCCGGGCCGCGCGATCCTGGCGGGCGCGGCGATCTTCGTCGCCATCCTGTTCTTCCTGACGGCGTTCATCGGACGCTGGCGGTTCCCGATCGTCGGCACGGCGCTGCTCGTCGTCGCCGCGCTGGTGGTCGGCGCGATCGTGCCCTGGGTCGTGCAGCGCTTCCAGGTCGACCCGAGCCAGAAGACGCTCGAGACGCCCTACGTGCAGCGGGGGATCGATTACACCCGCGAGGCATACGGCCTGAGCGACATCGAGACGATCCCGTACAACGCCAAGACCACGGCCGAGCAGGGCGCCCTGCGGCAGGACGCGCAGACCACCGCGCAGATCCGCATCCTCGACCCCGCCGTCGTGAGCCCATCGTTCCGTCAGCTGCAGCAGTTCCGGCAGTACTACGCGTTCCCGGAGAAGCTGAACGTCGACCGCTACAACCTCGACGGCACCCAGCAGGACGCCGTGGTCGCCGTGCGCGAGCTGCAGCAGTCCGGCCTCGGCGGCGCCCGCAACTGGTTCAACGACACCATCGTGTACACGCACGGCTACGGTCTGGTGGCCGCTTACGGCAACAAGCGCTCGACCGACGGGCAGCCCGTGTTCCTGGAGTCGGGCATCCCCACCTCCGGCACGCTCGGGTCGTACCAGCCGCGCATCTACTTCGGCGAGCAGTCGCCCACCTACTCGATCGTCGGCGCGCCGAAGGGCAGCAAGGCCGTCGAGCTCGACTACCCGGGCGGAGCCGAGGGGGCGCAGCAGACGTACACCACGTTCAACGGCAACGGAGGCCCGAAGCTCGACAACATCTTCAAGCGACTGGTCTACGCGCTGAAGTTCCAGGACGAGCAGATCGTGCTCTCCGACGCGGTGAACAACGACTCGCAGATCCTCTACGACCGCGACCCGATCAAGCGCGTGCAGAAGGTCGCGCCCTACCTGACGCTCGACTCGCAGGCGTACCCCGCCGTGGTCGACGGCCGGGTCAAATGGATCATCGACGGCTACACGACGAGCGACCAGTTCCCGTACTCGCACGTCGGCAGCCTGAGCGACGCGACGGCCGACAAGGACACCCCGAAGCCCGCGTACGCCTTCGACGACATCAACTACATCCGCAACTCGGTGAAGGCCACGGTCGACGCCTACGACGGCTCGGTGACCCTCTACGCGTGGGACACCACCGACCCGGTGCTCAAGACGTGGCAGAAGATCTTCCCGTCGACGGTGAAGCCGGTCAGCGACATGAGCGCGCAGCTGATGAGCCACGTGCGCTACCCGTCTGACCTGTTCAAGGTGCAGCGGTCGGTGCTCGGGCAGTACCACGTGACCGACGCGGGCTCCTTCTACTCGCGTGAGGACGCCTGGACGACGCCGAACGACCCGACCTCGCCGTCGAGCAACCCGGCGCTGCAGCCGCCGTACTACCTGACGCTGAAGATGCCGGGCCAGAAGGATCCGACGTTCTCGCTCTACTCGACGTTCATCCCGCAGGGCACGAGCGAGTCGAGCAGGTCGGTGCTCAAGGGCTACCTGTCGGTGGATGCGGACGCCGGCGACCAGAAGGGCAAGGTCGCCTCCGGATACGGCAAGCTCAGACTCCTGCAGCTGCCGTCGGGCGACAGCATCCCAGGGCCCGGGCAGATGCAGAATCAGTTCGACTCCGATCCGACCGTGTCGCAGCAGCTGAACCTGCTGCGCCAGGGTAAATCGGAGGTCATCAACGGCAACCTCCTGACGCTGCCGGTGGGTGGCGGACTGCTGTACGTGCAGCCGGTCTACGTCCGGTCGTCGGGAGAGACCAGCTACCCGCTGCTGCAGAAGGTGCTGGTCGCGTTCGGCGACAAGATCGAGTTCGAGGACACGCTCGACCAGGCGCTCGACGCCCTGTTCGGCGGCGACTCGGGTGCGAGTGCGGGCGACAACAACGTCCCGACCACCGGAACCGGCACGGGAGGCACCGGCCAGTCCGGCGGTGAGACCTCGGGCGGCAGCGGCGGAAGCTCGTCGGCGAACAACCCCGCACTGCAGGATGCGCTGCAGCGCGCCAGGCAGGCCCTGTCGGACAGCCAGGCCGCGCTGAAGGCGGGGGACTGGACGGCGTACGGTGCGGCGCAGCAGCGCCTGCAGCAGGCCATCGCCGACGCCGTCGCGGCCGAGGGGCAGCCCGCGGCCAAGTAGCGTCACGATCGTCGCAGAAGCGGCTCGCGCCTCCGGGTGCGGGCCGCTTCGCCGTCTCCGCACTTCGCGCGACTGCCGCCGCCCGTCACGTCTGCGGGTGCGCGCGCACCCGCAGACGTGACGCAGGGGCGCACTCGCGGGCGGGTCTGGGCAAAGCAAAGGCCCCTGACCGGAGAACTTCCCGGTCAGGGGCCTTATTGGTTGCGGGGGCAGGATTTGAACCTACGACCTCTGGGTTATGAGCCCAGCGAGCTACCGAGCTGCTCCACCCCGCGGCACAAGAAATGACTCTAGCACGGTTCTTCAGGGGGGTGAAATCGCGAACACCCGCCCGGGCGCGTCGATCCGTGTGGACCGGTCGTCCTACTAGAGTCTGTTCCAGATAGGGGATGCGATGGCGAGTGCCGTGACGAAGTTCCGGGTGGTGGTGGTCGAGGACGACCCGGATGTGGCCTTCTTCATGAAGACCGTGCTGGAGAAGCGAGCGGATGCTGTGGCGTTCGCCGTGACGGATCCGGCGGTCGCTCTGGAGACGATCGCGGAGGTCGATCCCGACCTGGTCATCACCGACATCGAGATGCCCGGTATCTCCGGCCTCGACCTGCTCAAGGAGCTGCGCAACCGGTACCCTGGCATGCCCGTCGTCGTGATGACCGCGCACGTCTCGGTCGACTACGCCGTCTCCGCTCTGCGCGCGCAGGCGGATGAGTTCCTCACCAAGCCGGTCGCCTCGGCGGAGCTGGTGGAGATCGTGAACCGTCTCGCGGCCGAGAGCCGCGTCAAGCGCGCTGCACAGCGCCGGCAGGTCGTGCTGGCGATCGGAGCCCACCCGGACGACGTCGAGATCGGCGTCGGCGGCATCCTCGCCGCCCACCGCGACGCGGGCAACGACGTCGTCATCCTCACCCTCTCGCGCGGCGCCCGCGGAGGCGACGCCGACGACCGGCAGCACGAGTCGCTCGCCTCGGCGGAGCTGCTCGGCGCCCGGCTGTTCCTGGAGGACCTGGAGGACACCCACATCTCCGCCGCGGACCCGACGGTGAGCATCATCGAGCGAGTGGTAGCCGAGGTGCAGCCCGACATCGTCTACACCCACTCGTCGCACGACCGGCACCAGGACCACCGGGCCGTCCACGCCGCCACCAACGTGGCGACGCGCTCGGTGCGGACCGTGTGCTGCTATCAGAGCCCGTCGGCGACCATCGACTTCCGGCCCACCCGTTTCGTGCCGATCGACGGGTTCACGGAGACCAAGCTGCGGCTGCTCGACTGCTTCCGCTCGCAGACCGAGCTGCGCGCCTACCTCGAGCCCGACTTCGTGCTCGCCACCGCCCGCTACTGGTCGCGCTTCGGCGGCGGGAAGAGCTGCGAACCCCTGGAGGTCATGCGCGACACCGCCGACATCTCGGTGCCGGCCTCCAGCATCCAGACCGACGCCCGCATCCGGAGGACCGCGTAGATGACCGACACCACCCGAACCCGCGTCCTGGTCACCGGCGCGGGCGGCCCGGCCGGCGTCGCCGTGATCCGGTCGCTGCTCGCCCGCGACGACGTCGACGTGTTCGCCGCCGACATGGACGGCTGGGCGAGCGGCCTGTACCTCGTGCCCGCAGAGCGCCGGCGCATCGTTCCGCCGGGCCGCTCCGACGGCTTCGTCGACGCGCTCATCGCCATGAGCCGCGAGGACGGCATCGACGTGCTGTTCTCGACCGTCGACGTCGAGCTCCCGGGACTCGCGGCCCGGCGAGACGAGCTCGCCGCGGTCGGCACGGCGCTGGCCGCGCCCACCCACGAGACCCTGGTCACGTGCCTCGACAAGTACGCGCTGGTGCAGCGCGTCGACGGACGCGCGCGCATCCCGGTGACCCGCCTGCTGAACCGCGAGGGCGTCGGAGCCGACTGGACCTTCCCGGTGATCGTGAAACCCCGCAGCGGGGCCGGCTCGCGCGGCGTGCGCCTCATCCCGGACCGCGGGACGCTCGAGGCGCTCGGCACCGACGAGAGCATCATCATCCAGGAGAACCTGCCGGGCGAGGAGTTCTCCGTCGACGTGCTGGCGGGTCTCGACGGAGCGGTCATCGCCGCGGTCCCGCGATCGCGCGAGCGGGTCGACTCCGGCGTCTCGATCGCCGGGCGCACCGTGCGGCGGGCGGAGCTCTCCGACACCGCCGCCGACGTCGCGCGCGCGATCGGCCTGACCGGCGTCGCGAACGTGCAGCTGCGCTACAGCTCCGACGGCGTCCCGGCGCTGCTGGAGGTGAATCCGCGCTTCCCGGGCGCGATGCCGCTGACGATCGCCGCGGGCGTCGACATGCCGTCGCTGCTGCTCGACCTCGTGCTCGGCCGCCCCGTCCCCTCCGCCGTCGACTTCGAGGAGCTGGCGAACGTCCGCTTCCTGGAGGACGTGTTCCTGCGTCCCGCCGACGTGCTGGTCTCCGAGAACGCGGCGCACACGGAGGGACCGGAGGAGTGAGCGCCACGGAGGCCGCTCGGCTGCCCGCCGTGCTGCACGGCGACTTCCACGTCCACTCCACGTTCTCCGACGACGCCAGGAGCACCCTTGCGGAAAACATCGCCGCAGCGTCGGCCGCGGGCCTCGCGACCCTCCGCCTGACCGATCACGTGCGCGCGTCGACGACCTGGGTGCCGGAGTTCCTGTCGGCGGTCGCTGCGGAGCGCATCCCGGAGGGGCTCACGGTGCTGACCGGGGTGGAGGCGAAGCTGCTGGATGCGGCAGGCAGGGTCGACACGCCGGCCGGCCTGGTCGTCGGCCCCGGCGGCGTGGACGCGGTCGTCATCGGCGACCACCAGTTCCCCGGCACCGACGGCCCGTGGTCGCCGACCGCGACCCGGGAACGGCTCGACGCCGGGCTCTCCGCCGACGACGCGCTCGACCTGCTCGTCGAGGCCAGCATCCGGGCGATGGAGCGCACGCCGCACGCCCAGCTGGCGCACTGGTTCTCGATCCTGCCGAAGGTGGGCCTGGACGAGTCGCAGCTCGGTCCGCAGCGCCTGCTCGCCTGGGCGGACGCGGCGGCCGCGACCGGCACGATCGTCGAGGTCAACGAGAAGTGGGCGTGCCCGGGGCCCGACGCGATCGCCGCGCTGCTGCGTGCCGGAGCGCGTATCGTTGCCTCCACCGACAGCCACGTCGCCGCCGACGTCGGACGCTACGAACGCGTCCCCGCGCTCCTCGACGCGGCGTCCGCCCGCGTCGCAGCCGAGAACGCAGCCGAGACCGAGGAGGCCCGATGAGTCCCGTCGAACCGCCGGTCGAGGTGCGGAAGCAGATCGAGGAGGAGCTCGAGCGCAACCGCCGCTGGGAGTACCGGCTGCCGGTGTACGCCGGTGTGGCGCTGCTGGTCTCCGCGGTCATCGTGATCGTCCGGGTGGTGTTCCTGCATGTCTGAGGCCGCCGAAAGACTCGTGGCGGGCGACCGCAAGCGGGTCGTCATCGCGGACGACGACGCCGACATCCGGGGCCTCATGACGATCGCCGCCTCCCGTGCGGGTGTGGACATCGTGGCCGCCGTGGACAACGGCCGGGACGCACTCGACGCCGTCCGCTCCGGCGGGGTCGACCTGGCCGTGCTCGACATCTCGATGCCGGGACTCAACGGCGTCGAAGTCGCCGAGGCCATCCGCTCCGATGCGCTCACGAAGGACACGCTCATCCTCATGGTGTCCGCCTCCGTGCAGCTGCTCACCGACCACGGCGTGGTCGCCGACCGCTCCGACAGCTTCATCGTGAAGCCGTTCAGCCCGCGGCTGCTGTCGACCCGCATCCGCGAGATGCTCGCGCTGGAGGAGAAGGCATGACCCTCGACCGCTGGCTCAGCCGCATCCCCATCGACTCGCCGTCCGCCTTCATGAAGCAGGTGCCGACGCTCATCGGCTTCGGCATCGTCGCTCTCATCGCGCTGATGCCCAACGGCGTGCCGGTCACGGACTGGCCGGAGTTCGTCGCCAGCATCGTGCTCGTCCTGGTCGCCACGGTGCTGTCCCTCGTCGTGCCCTGGCGACGGTTGGCCGCGGAGTGGGCGGTCATCGTCCCGGTGCTGTCCCTCTTCGCCGTCGGGCTGATGCGTCTCGGCACCGGGTCTTCTGCGTCGCCGTTCGTGGTGCTGACCCTGCTGCCGTTCGTGTGGATCGCCTCCGAGGAGGGGCGGATCAACATCCTGATCGCGGCGGCCGGCACCTTCATCGTGCTGCTGGCCCCGCTCGTGATCGATGGCGGAGGAGGATCGCCGGCCGACGTCGTCCGCGCGTTCTTCTCGCCGGTGCTCTACCTGATCGTGGCCGTCGTCATCAACGAGATCGCCCACCGGATGCGCGTGCAGCTCAAGGTCGCGCGCGAGGCGGTCGAGCAGCAGCAGCAGTTGCTGGCTCAGGCGGTCACCGCGCAGGACGAGCTGGTGCTCAACGAGGCGCGGCTGAAGACCGCGAACCGTCTCATCCAGAGCATCTGGAACGCGGTCACCGAGCAGTCTGTCATCGGCACCGACCTCGACGGGCTCATCGACGTCTGGAACCCGGGCGCGGCGAAGATGCTCGGCCTGACCGAGAAGCAGGTGCTCGACGGCAAGCACCACATCATCGACTTTCACGACACCCAGGAGATCGAGCAGCGCCTGGAGGACATGGACGCCCGCGTCACCACGGTGTCGAGCGTGGACGAGTTCTCCGCCCTGGTCGACACCGTGCGGGCCGGCTCCGCCGACGTGCGCGACTGGACCTACGTGCGTCCCGACGGCAAGCGCGTGGCGGTGCAGGTGGCCGCGACGCCGCGGCTCGACGAGAACGGGCACCGCGTCGGCTTCATCTTCGTGGCGACCGACATGACGCAGGCGAGGGAGTTCGCGCGCCTCAAGGACGAGTTCGTCGGCCTGATCTCGCACGAGCTGCGCACGCCGCTGTCGTCGATCCTCGGCTACCTGGAGCTCATGCGCGACGATGAGGAGGCGCCGCTCTCGGAGGAGCAGCTGCAGTACCTCGGCGTCGCGGAGCGCAACGCGCATCGGCTGCTGCGCCTGGTCGGCGACCTGCTGTTCACCGCTCAGGTGGAGTCGGGCCGGTTCCCGCTCGACATCAAGGATGTGGAGCTCGGGAGCGTGGTGTCGGCGTCCATCGAGTCCGCACGTCCGGTCGCGGCCAACGCGGGCGTGACGATCGTCGGCGACCTGCCGGACGGGCCGCTCACGGTCCGTGGCGATGCGGTGCGGCTCGGGCAGGCGGTCGACAACCTCGTCTCCAACGCGATCAAGTTCACGCCGTCGGGCGGCACCGTCACGGTCGCGCTCCGGGCTGAGGGCGAGACGGCGGTGATCGCCGTCTCCGACACCGGCATCGGCATCCCTGCGGTGGAGCTCAGCCGGCTCTCGCAGCGCTTCTTCCGCGCGTCCACCGCCACGCGCAACGCGGTGCCCGGGGTGGGTCTCGGCCTCACCATCACCAAGGCGATCGTCACGGCGCACGGCGGCCGGCTCGACATCGCGAGCGAGGAGGGCGTCGGCACGTCGATCAGCATCGTCCTGCCGGTGGAGACGCCGGAGCCGGTCACGGCGGCCATCCCGCGCGCCGAGGTGGCGCCGTGAGCGAGCGTGGCGCCGTGAGCGACCGGCCGGCCGAGCTGACCGTCGAGGGGCGGAGCATCGGCGTCGCGGTCGTGCAGTTCGCGCCGGGGGAGGACCGCGTTCACAACCGGGATGTGGTGGCCGGCCTGATCGCGGTGGCCGCCTCCCGCGGCGCCCGGCTGGCCGTGCTGCCGGAGTACGCGTCGTACTTCACCGACCCGCTCGGGCCGTCGTTCGCCCGCAACGCGGAGCCGCTCGACGGCGAGTTCGTCGGCGGGCTCGCCGCAGCGGCCCGCGAGCACGGCGTCACGGTGGTGGCAGGGCTCGTGGAGCGCACGGATGAGGCGCGCAAGTTCTCCAACACGCTCGTCGCGGTGGGGGACTCGGGCGATGTGCTGGCGACCTACCGGAAGCAGCACCTCTACGACGCGTTCGGCGCTCGGGAGTCGGAGTGGGTCGTGCCCGGCCCGGTCGAGGAGCCGCAGATGTTCGCGGTCGACGGCGTGACCGTGGGCCTGCAGACCTGCTTCGACCTGCGCTTCCCGGAGGTCACGCGCCGCCTCGCGGACGCGGGAGCCGACCTCGTCGCGGTGCCGGCGGAATGGGTGCGCGGGCCGCTCAAGGAGTTCCACTGGACGACCCTGCTCGCCGCGCGCGCGATCGAGAACACGCTGTACGTCGCCGCGGCGGACCACCCGCCGTCGATCGGCGTCGGCTCGAGCGCGATCGTGGACCCGATGGGCGTCACGGTCGCCGGCCTCGGCGAGACGACCGGAGTCGCCGTGGCGGAGGTTTCGACCGCCCGCATCCGCGAGGTGCGCGAGCGGAACCCCGCGCTGGCGCTGCGCCGTTACCGCGTCGTCGCGCGCTGACGCCGCAGCCGTGGGACGCGACACGCCGCTATGCCGGCGCGTTCACGGCGTGTCGCGTCCCCTCGATGCTCAGCGCGGCAGCGCCGACAGGCGGCGGGCGGCCTCCTCCAGCACCTCGGCGCGCTTGCAGAACGCGAACCGGACCAGGGATGCGGTGCGCGCGGCGTACTCGCCGCGGCTGAACGCGCCGAGCGGCACGGCGACCACCCCGGTGAGCTCGGGCAGCGTCCGGCACAGCTCCACGGCGTCCGGGAACCCTAGCGGCGCGGCGTCGGCGACCACGAAGTAGGTCCCGTCGCTCGGGAACACGCCGAAGCCTGCCGCCCGCAGGCCGTCGGAGAGGATGTCGCGCTTGTGCGCGAGCGTCTCGGCGATGCCGCGGAAGTAGGCGTCGGGCAGCCGGAGCCCTGCGGCGATCGCCGGCTGGAAGGGCGCGCCGTTCACGTAGGTCAGGAACTGCTTCACGGCGAGCACGGCTGTCACGAGCGCAGGCGGCGCGGTGAGCCAGCCGACCTTCCAGCCCGTCGTGTTGAAGGTCTTGCCGCCGGACGAGATGGCGACCGTGCGCTCCCGTGCTCCGGGCAGCGACTCGAGCGGGATGTGCTCCGGCCCGAAGGTCAGGTGCTCGTACACCGAGTCGGTGACGATGACGGCGTCGTGCCGCTCGGCCAGCTCCACGATCACGGAGAGGGTCTCGCGGTCGAGCACCGCGCCGGTGGGATTGTGCGGGGTGTTCACCAGGATGACCCGCGTCCGGTCGGTCACGGTGTCGCGCAGCCGGTCGAGGTCGGGCCGGAACGTGGGCGGCTCGAGCGGGACGGTGCGATGCTCCCCGCCGGCGAGGGCGATGACGGCGCCGTACTCGTCGTAGTACGGCTCGAACGTGACGACCTCGTCGCCGGGCTCCAGGAGAGCGAGCAGGGTCGCCGCGATGGCTTCCGTGGCGCCGGCGGTGATGAGCACCTCCCGGTCGGGGTCGACCTCGTGGCCGTAGAACCGCCGCTGGTGCTCGGCGACGGCCAGGCGCAGATCGCGGATGCCCATCCCGGGCGGGTACTGGTTCTCGCCGCCGCGGATGGCCGCGACCGCGGCGTCCAGCACCTCGGCGGGGCCGTCCTCGTCGGGGAAGCCCTGGCCGAGGTTGATCGCGCCCGTGCGCACGGCCAGCGCGCTCATCTCGGCGAAGATGGTGGGCCGCACGGAGCCGTCGGCGCCGAGCAGCCCCGCGCCCTCGGCGGCGCGGCGCCAGGCTCCGGGAATCGTCATGGATCCACCGTACGGCCTTACTCCCATCGCACCCATCGGTTACGTTGTGGAGAGTCATCGACTTGCAGAAGGTCGTCCACAGCATCGGGAAAGAGAACGCTCAGGTTGGCATCCCAAGCTGTTCGTGCTTGGAAGGAGCAACACCATGACCGACACCCCGAACACCCCGGAGCCCGCGAAGCCCCAGCACGACGCCGACACCGACGCGGTCGTGGATGCTGCAGGCACCGAGCAGGCCCCCGCCGCCGAGACGACGGCCCCTCAGCACACCGAGGCCGCCGCCCCGGTCGAGAACCTCGAGACCCCCGCGCCCGCCGCGCCCGCCGCCCAGGACACCGCGTCGCAGCCGACCGCGGTGCAGCCGACGGTCCCGCAGCAGCCGATCGAGCACCAGCCGGCCGCGCAGCAGCCCGCCGACTACCAGCCGACGGCGCAGCAGCCGACCGTCCCGCAGCCCGCGCCGGTGCAGCCGGCCGCGCAGCACACTCAGCCGACGCAGCCCGTGCACCCGCAGCCCTACGGCCAGCCGTACGGTCAGCAGCAGCCGAACTACGGCAACGGCTCCTTCGGCCAGCCCGCCGGTTACGGCCAGCAGCCCTACGCCCCGAACGGCCACCAGCAGCCCTACGCCACCGCTCCCGGCACCCCGGGCGCTCCCGGCACCCCGGGCGCCGCGCCGGCCCAGAAGCCGGCCAAGCGCGGCAACACCGGCCTCATCATCGCGACGCTCGCGATCGGCGCACTCGTCGGCGGCATCGCCGGCGCCGGCGCCGGGGTCGGCCTCTACGCTGCCACCGACGGCGGCAACGCCACGATCAAGACCGTGTCCGGCCCGCAGAACATCACGGTGAACGACGCGAACAACGCCACGACCGTCACGGCCGTCGCCGCCAAGGCGTCGCCCAGCGTCGTGACCATCTCGGTGAGCGCGTCGAGCTCCGGCGGCACCGGCTCCGGCATCGTCCTGACCAGCGACGGCTACGTGCTCACCAACACGCACGTCGTCACGCTCGACGGCCAGGCGTCGAACGTCAGCATCACGGTGACCGACAACGACGGCAAGATCTACACCGCCAAGCTCGTCGGCACCGACCCGACGACCGACCTCGCGGTGATCAAGCTCGACAAGGCGTCCGGCATGACCCCGATGACCTGGGGCGACTCCAGCAAGCTGAACGTCGGGAGCACGACGGTCGCCATCGGCGCCCCGCTCGGCCTCTCCGGCACCGTCACCGACGGCATCGTCTCCGCCCTCAACCGGAGCATCAGCATCGCCTCGTCGGCCGCCCCGAAGGGCGACTCCAACAGCGACGGCAACGGCAACGGCGGCAGCCAGAACCCGTTCAACTTCGACTTCCCCGGACAGGGCGGCCAGCAGCAGCAACAGCAGCAGCAGTCGCAGGGCACGATCTCGCTGCCGGTCATCCAGACCGACGCGTCCATCAACCCCGGCAACTCCGGCGGCGCGCTGCTGAACGACAAGGGCCAGCTGATCGGCGTCAACGTCGCCATCGCCAGCGCGGGCGGCTCCAGCTCCGACGGCTCCCAGTCGGGCAGCATCGGCGTCGGCTTCGCGATCCCGTCCAACCTCGCCAAGCGCATCTCCGACGAGATCATCAAGAACGGGTCGGCCAGCCACGGTCTGCTCGGCGCGTCGGTCGCCGACGCGAGCAGCGACAGCAACGCGACGACGGTCGGCGCCCTGATCAAGAACGTCACGTCGGGCGGCGCCGCCGCGAGCGCGGGCCTGAAGGCCGGCGACGTCGTGGTCAACTTCGGCAACACGCCGATCACCGACGCGACCGACCTGACCGCCCAGGTGCGGGCACAGGCCGCGGGCGCCAAGGTGGATGTCACCTACATCCGCGACGGCCAGACCAAGACCGCCTCGGTGACGCTGGGATCGCTCCCGGCGGAGTGACCCGGAAGCGCCCGGAGGGCCGTCCCGCACACGCGGGGCGGCCCGGAAGCGCCCGGAGGGCCGTCCCGCACACGCGGGGCGGCCCTCCGCCGTTCCTCCCGGGCTCGTCGCAGGGGCGGCTGATAGGCTCGACGCCGACCCGTACGACCGAAGGACCAGATGCCGGACCCCGCCATGAACACCCTCCCCGGTGTCTCATACGTGATGCCCGTGCTCAACGAGGTCACCCACGTGCGCGCCGCCGTCGACAGCCTCCTGGCGCAGGACTACGCGGGGCCTTTCGAGGTGACCATCGCCCTCGGCCCGAGCATGGACGGCACCACCGAACTGGTCGAGGAGCTGGCGGCCGTCGACGACCGCATCCGCGTCGTGGACAACGTCGTCGGCTCCACGCCCGCGGGGCTCAACCTGGCCATCCGGGAGTCGCAGTACCCGATCGTGATCCGCGTCGACGCCCACAGCGTCCTCCCGCCCGAGTACGCCCGCATCGCGGTCGAGACCATGCTCGAGACCGGCGCCGACAACGTCGGCGGACTGATGGACGCGCAGGGCACCACCGACTTCGAGCGCGCCGTCGCGCGCGCCTACGGCAGCAGGGTCGGCCTCGGCGGCACCAAGCTGCACGTCGGCGGCGAGGCGGGGCCTGCCGAGACCGTGTACCTCGGCGTCTTCCGCCGTGACCGGCTACTCGAGGTCGGCCTGTTCGACGAGGAGATCAAACGCGGGCAGGACTGGGAGCTGAACCGCCGCATCCGCACTGCCGGCGGCACCGTCTGGTTCACGCCGCGGCTGAAGGTGACCTACCGTCCCCGGCCGAACCTGTACCGCCTGGCGCGCCAGTTCTTCTCCACCGGCATCTGGCGCGGCGAGCTCGCCCGCCGCTTCCCCGCCTCGAACGGCCTCCGCTACTTCGCGCCTCCGGTCATGGTGATCGGCGTCACCGTCGGCACGCTGCTCGGCATCGCCGGGATCGTGCAGGCGGCTCTCGGGGCGACCCCGTGGCTGCTCTGGGGTTTCGCCGCGCCGCTGCTGTACCTCGTCATCGTGGTCGTCTCCGCCCTGGTCTGGGGCCGGCGCGACGGCTTTCGCCCGTTCCTCTGGTTTCTCGTAGTCTTGCCGTGCATCCACTTCAGCTGGGGGATCGGCTTCGTCCTCGGATACCTGTCGCTCACCCGCAACATCACAGCCCACACGGGAAGGTAGGCATGTCCGCACCCGGAGCAGCCGCACACGGCGCCCGCCCCACCTCCATCGCCGAGCTCCGGGCCGTCGCCCAGCCGCCGGAGGTGCGCGGACGCCGCAACGCCGAGCACTGGACCGCGTCGCTGTACCTGCGCAACCTCTCGCCGTACCTGACCTGGTTCCTGCTGAAGACCTCGATCTCGGCGAACGGCGTCACCGGCCTGATGATCCTGACGGGATGGGCGACCGCCGCCTCCCTGCTGATCCCCGGCATCGCGGGCGCCGCCCTCGCGCTGGTGCTCGGCCAGCTGCAGATGCTGGTCGACTGCTGCGACGGCGAGGTGGCCCGCTGGCGCGGCACCTCGTCTCCCGCCGGCATCTTCCTCGACAACGTCGGCCACTACTCGACCGAGACGCTGATCGCGATCGTGCTCGGCATCCGCGCAGCCGGCTACCCGTTCCAGGCGCCGGAGGACTTCCTCTGGACGAACCTCGGCACCCTGCTGGCGCTCGTGATCGTGCTCAATAAGGCGCTCAACGACATGGTGCGGGTCGCCCGGGCGAACGCGGGCCTGCCGAAGCTCGCCGACACGCAGTCGGAGTACGCGCCGACCCACGGCGTCGTCGCCACGCTGCGCCGCGCTGCGCGCTTCCTGCCGTTCCACCGGCTGTACCACTCGGTCGAGCTGACGATCCTGATCTTCGTGTTCTCGATCGTCGGGCTGTTCATCGGGTCCACGCTGGCCGACCGCATCCTGCTGTCCGCTCTCGTGCCGCTGTCGATCCTCGCGCTGATCGGCCACTTCGTGACCATCATGGCGTCGCGGCGGGTCCGTGGCTGACCAGCCGGCCGTCGCGGTCGTGGTGCTCACACAGGGCGCCCGGCCGGCCGAGCTGCGCCGCGGCGTGGACTCGGTGCTCGCCCAGCACGGCGTCACCACCGACATCGTCGTGGTGGGCAACGGCTGGGATCCGGCGACGGCCGACCCGGCACTCCCGGAGGGCGTGCGCACCCTGGCGCTGCCGGAGAACGTCGGCATCCCGGCCGGACGCAACGCGGGCGTCCCGCTCGTCACGGGGGAGTGGCTGTTCTTCCTCGACGACGACGCCGACATCCCGTCGCCCACGTTCCTGGCCGACGCCGTCGCCAAGCTGCAGGCGGATCCGGGCATCGGGATGCTGCAGCCCCGCCTGCGCGTGCCCGACGGCTCGCCGTCGCCGCGGCGCTGGATCCCGCGCATCCGCAAGGGCGACCCGGAGCGCTCCAGCAACGTGTTCGCCGTGCTGGAGGCGGCCGTGGTGCTCCCGCGGGAGGTGTTCGAACGCGCGGGCGGCTGGGCGGACCCGTTCTTCTACGCGCACGAGGGCATCGACCTGGCCTGGAAGGTGTGGGACCAGGGCAAGCGCGTCTGGTACGCGGGCGACCTGGTGGCGGAGCACCCGTCCGTGTCGCCGACGCGGCACTCGTACTATTACCGGCTCAACGCGCGGAACCGGGTCTGGCTCGCCCGCCGCAACCTGCCTGCCGTGCTCGTCCCGCTCTACGTCGGGTCGTGGACCGGCATCCAGCTGCTGCGGTGGTTCCGCAAGCCCGCGGTGCTGCGAGCCTGGTTCGGCGGCTGGGCCGAGGGCTGGCGCGCCGATCCGGGCGAGCGTCGCCCGCTGCGCTGGCGCACCGTCGCCCGGATGACCGCAGCCGGGCGGCCGCCGGTCATCTGACCCGACACGCGCTCACTCGCCGCTGGCGGCGCGGAGCGCGGTGTCCGGGTCCTCCGGGGCGCTCGAGGCCGGCGGGAGCGCGAGCGGCCCGCGCGGCGCTTCCTCCGTCTCCGCGCCGCGCTTGGTCCGCCGGGGCACGGCCGAGCCCAGCGCCTTTCCCACGCGCGCGGCGCGCTCGCCGGTCGCACGGCCGAGGCGCACCACGCCGCCGCCCGTCGCCGAGCCGAGACGACGGACCGCTCCGGGGCCCTCGACGGGAGTCAGCGACTCCGGGATGACCAGCGGCGCCGGTCCGAAGCCGAGCCGGGCGTTCTGCACGACGCGGCGGCCCAGGATGTTGTTCCCGGCGCCGCCGATGACCGCGCCCACCCCGAACGGGATCGCGCGGGCCAGCATGCTCGCACCGCCGCGCACCGCGGAGTGGCGGATGAAGGTGCTCTTCAGCTTGTCGACCAGCGGCCCGACCACCATGGCGGGGAGGCTGGAGGTCACCAGCTCGCCCCAGTACGCCGTGCGCGTCACGCCGCCGCCGCCGAACTGCCCGGCGAGCTGGCGCACCAGGTCGGAGCCCTCTCGGCCGAGCATCATGGTGAGCACGAGCGCCCGCGCGCGCTCCGGGTCGTCGACCGCGATGCCGTGCAGCTCGCTCATGGACTGGGCGTACAGCGCGGTCGCCTCCAGGAAGCCGGCGGTCTCGACCCCGGAGAGCGCGAGCGTCACGCCGGTCCCGATGGCCGGGATGACGGCCGTCGCACCGACCGCCGCGCCGCCGCTGGTCACCGCGGCGATGTAGCGCCGCTCCAGGATGCGTGCGAGCTCCTCCGCGGTGGCGTCGGGGTTCCGGCGGCGGATGCTGCGCAGGTGCGCGAGCACCACGGGCCGCTGGATGGCGAGGACGCGGTCGAGCGTCGCATCCAGGGCGCGCGGGGTGTCCCCGCCCTTCGCCGGGCCTCCGGTGACGGAGATGATCGGTTGCTGTTTCTTGGCCATCCCCACAGAGTGTAGGCCGCTCTGCCGCGGTGTCGACGGCCGCCCGGCGGGCTCGCGGGGAGCACCCAGCCTCTGTCAGGTCTTGGAGCGGCGGGACCGACGCCGGCGCTCGGCGAGGAACTCCTGCGCCGCGAGCACACGGACGCCCTCGGGCAGGTGCTCCCGCGTGATGTCCTTGGTCAGCGTCGCGACGTCGGTGCCGAGCACCGCGGCGATCCGCACGATCGTGAGCAGGCTCGGGTTGGCGTTGCCGCGCTCGATCTTCCCGTAGTTGGTGACGTGAATGGCGGCGAGGCTGGCGATCGCCTCCTGGCTGAGGCCCAGCTGGATGCGAACGTGTCTGATGCGCTCGCCGAGCAGCTTGGCCGCCGGTTCGGCCGTGTTGTTCATGCTCCCAGTCAAGGGCCGGCCTGGACGGGACTCCAGAGCGGCTGGGCCACGCGTCGCGGACCTCGCGCATCACCGACCGGAAATGCCAGCGTTGCAGGCAATTGGGGCGTCCTCGGGCGGCCGGGACCGGCGGCCCGAGGAACGCCGTCAGAGGCTGATCTGCCAGAGGTACTCGCGGCCGTCCGGCGGGAACCACCGCACGACCAGGACGGTGTCGCGCTCGGGGTCAGGGCCGGAGATGCTGGCGCGCACCGCCTCGCCGGGCCGGACGGAGCTCGGGCCGCTCACACGCAGCCGGGAGCCGCCGGAGACGCTCACGGTGACGCCGCTGAGCGGCTCACGGCCGGCGTTCACGAGCCGGAGATGGGGCGCCGTCGAACGGTCGACGCGCCAGGGGACGGGGTACGCGAAACGGCGCGGACGGGGTGCGGGCGAAGGGCTGCGGAGAAAGCGGAGTCGATTCATGCGATGACGCTAACCAGCCCCTCCGACGCTCTCGGCCCGGAATCGGGCACATATGCCACTTCCGGGGATAACTCGCCGAAATCTCTTCTGTGGACACCTTTCGGCGCTGTGGAGAAGGCACGGCCCGCGGGGGCGACTCAGCTGCCGTAGTCGGCGTTGTAAAGCGACAGCACGTCGTCGATCGGCCCGTCGAGCACCAGCGACCCCTTGTCGAGGTAGAGCCCGCGCTGGCAGAACCGGCGCAGGTCCTTCTCGTTGTGCGAGACGAAGAACAGGGTCCGCCCGCCCGCCAGCAGCTCCTCGATCCGGCGATAGCACTTCTCCCGGAAGCCGCGGTCGCCGACCGCGAGCACCTCGTCCACCAGCAGCACCGGCTCCTCCAGCTGCGCGATCACGGAGAACGCGATGCGCACCTTCATGCCGCTGGAGAGGTGCTTGTACGGGGTGTCGACGAAGTCGCCGATCTCGGCGAAGTCGATGATGTCGTCGAAGCGCCCGTCGATCTCCGACCGCGACATCCCGTGCAGGCCCGCCGTCAGGTAGACGTTGTCGCGCACGGTGAGGTCGTCGACGAACCCGCCGGTGATCTCGATCAGGGGAGCGACGCCCTCGGTGACCTTCACGGAGCCCTCGTCGGGGAGCATCACGCCCGCCACGAGCTTCAGCAGCGTCGACTTGCCCTGGCCGTTGCGGCCGACCACGCCGATCGCCTCACCGGGCTGCACATCGAAGCTGACGTCGCGGAGCGCCCAGAAGTCGTCCGGGCGCGACCGGCGCTGCCGGGACGAGAACAGGTCCTTGAACGAGCGCCGAGCGCCGCGGTTGCGGCGGAAGCGCACGCCGAGGCCGTCGACCGCGATGACCGGTGCCACTCAGATCTCCTTCAGCACGTCGCGCTCGAAGCGCTTGAACACGGCCCAGCCGATCCCGAGCAGGACGAGCGACATCGCCGCGCTCACGCCGACCAGGAACCAGTCCAGCTCCTCCGGGAAGAACGCCGCCCGGTACAGGCTGAAGATGCCCGTCAGGGGGTTGAACGCCGACCAGAAATGCAGCGAGAACAGCACGTCCGTCTGCGCGCCGGGGTGCGTCGCCACATAGGCCGCGCAGTGCTTCGCCGCGACGCCTCCGCCACAGCCGCCCGGCAGGTCGCGGGCGCTGTAGATGATCGGGGAGGCGTAGAAGAGGAACCGCAGCGCCAGCTTCACCGCGCGCTCCAGGTCGCGGAAGAACACGACGAGCGGTGCCACGATGAGCCCGACGCCGACGGTCAGCACCGTCTGGATCAGGATCGCCAGCGGGAACAGCAGGATGTCGACGTTCACCCGCGCCCCGGTGAAGATCGCGAACACGGCGAGCACCGGGAGCGAGAGCAGGAACTCGATGCCCTTCGACGCGACGATCCGGTTCACCCAGATGGTGCGCGGGATCATCGTCGAGCGGATCAGCTTCGCCTCGCGGATGTACGCGCGGGTGCTGTCCGACACCGCCCCGTTGAACCACATCCACGGCAGCAGGGCCGCAAGCAGGAAGACGATGTAGGGGTTCTCGCCGACCGACCGGTGGAAGATGACCGTGAAGACGAACCAGTAGATCAGGCTCATCACCAGCGGGTCGAGGATCGACCACAGGTAGCCGAGGGCGCTGGTGGAGTAGCGGACGCTCAGGTCGCGCTTGGTCAGCAGCCACAGGGAGTGCCGGTACCGCGTGAAGCGGGAACGCTGCGCAGGGCGCACCTCAGTCGGGATACTGGTCACGGCAACCCATCGTATTGATCGAAACTGCGTGAGTGCTCACGCGGCTTCGACTATACGAAAAGATTCGCGCGCTCCAGGTCCTCCTGGAAGTCGACCTCGACCGCGTACAGGTCGGAGATGTCGACCGGCTCGACCAGCATGCGGTCCTGCTCGATGGCGAGCTCGATGCCGCGCTCGAAGTAATCCTGGTCGCCGACGCGCTGCAGCTGGCGCAGCAGGGTGGCCTTGTCCTTCGAGGAGACGTAGTTGATGCCGACGGCCTCGCCGAGACCGTTCTTCACGGTCTTGGAGAGCTCCTGGATGAAGCCCTCGGTGCCGGTGGTGTACTTGACCTCCTCGTCGGCGACCGACGAGGTGTTGACGGTGACGAAGGTCTGGTCGCGAGCCACGTTCGCGGCGCCGCGGACGAGCACGGCCGGGTCGAAGACGACGTCGCCGTTCATCCACAGCACGCCGCCGGGGCCCGAGGCCTGCAGGGCGCGCATGAGGCTCTTGGAGGTGTTGGTCTGGTCGTACTGCTCGTTGTAGACGAACTCGGCGTCGGGGAACGCCTCGATGATGTGCTCGAGCTTGTAGCCGACGACGATCGTGACCTGGACGTCCTTGCCGAAGGCCGCGTGGATGTTGTCGAACTGCTGCTGCATGATCGTGCGGCCGTCGCTCAGCTCGGTCAGCGGCTTCGGGAGGCTCCGTCCGAGCCGGCTGCCCATGCCGGCGGCGAGAATCACTACCTGGGTCGTCACAATCAATCTCCTTGAGTCGACGCGAACCAGACCGGTGGCGGCGCCTCTTCGGTCGCCGTCGGCCTGCGCCCGGGAGAGGTTCACCCAGGATTCATCCGCGCTTACGCGTTTCGACACCCCTTCATGCCTCCGCCAGAATACCGACGGCCCCCGTGCGGGGGCAGGGGTTGACGGATGTCGTTAGGGGGTCGTTATGTTCCTCACAGGGTTTTAAGAGGTGCGGAAAGCGGCCTCTTCCTTACGCGCGGGGGCTACGCAGCCTGGTGTGAATTGGTACGTTAGCGGGGTGAGTTCCGAGCGTGCGCGTACCGAGCCCCAGACCGTCGAGGACGGGGCGCTGGACGCGGCGGCGGGGCCGCAGAGGGGGGAGACCATGGCGGAGACGGCCGAGACGGCGGTCTCGGGGGACGCCGAGGCCACGACGGCGGCGCAGACCCGGGCGGGAGAAGCCGAGGCGACGGAGACCGACGCGGGCACGACCGCGCGCCCGGCGAAGAAGAGAGCACCGGCGAAGACGGCGGCCGCGGCCGCCGCTCCGAGCACCCGCGCGCCTCGCGCGCGGACCACGACGGCGAAGCCGCGCACGCGCAAGACGGCGCAGGCGCGCACCGCGGAGACGACCGCGCCGGCCGCTCCGGCACCTCCGGTCGACACGCGCCCGACGGTGCTGACGATCGACGGCCTGCGCAAGCGCTACGGCGACACCGTCGCCGTCGACGGCGTGACCCTCGACATCAAAGAGGGCTCGTTCTACGGGATCGTGGGGCCGAACGGCGCGGGAAAGACGACCACGCTGTCCATCGTCACGGGACTGCTCCGCCCGGACGCCGGCCGCGTCGTCGTGCACGGCGTCGATGTCTGGGCCGAGCCCGTGCGCGCCAAGCACATCGTCGGCGTGCTCCCGGACAAGCTGCGCCTGTTCGACCGGCTGAGCGGCGCGCAGTTCCTGCGCTACGCGGGCACGCTGCGCGGACTGAGCGCCAAGACCGTGCGGGCCAGGACCGACGACCTCGCGGCCGCCTTCGGCATCGACGACGCGCTCGACCGGCTCGTCGCCGACTACTCCGCCGGCATGACCAAGAAGATCGCGCTGGCCGCGGCCATGATCCACTCGCCGCGCCTGCTGGTGCTCGACGAGCCGTTCGAGTCGGTCGACCCGGTCTCCGCCGCCAACATCATCGACATCCTGCAGCGTTACACGGCCGCGGGCGGCACGGTGGTCGTCTCCAGTCACGGAATGGACATGATCCAGCGCGTCTGCGACAGCGTCGCCATCATCGTCCGCGGTCAGGTGCTCGCCGCCGGCACGATCGACGAGGTGCGCGGCGAGCAGACGCTCGAGGAGCGCTTCGTCGACCTCGCCGGCGGTCGGAAGGCAGCGGAAGGCATGGAGTGGTTGCACAGTTTCTCGGAGTGAAGCTGCGGATCATGGGCAACGCCTTCCGGCGAAGCCCGTGGCAGGTCTTCGGCCTCGTGATCGGGCTGCTCTACGGGGCGTTCATCACCGTGCTCGTCGTCGGGTCGCTCGTGACCGCGCGCCTGGTCACCGACGTGTCGGCGACCCACAGCGTCGTCGTCGTGATCGGCGCCGTCGCGGTGCTCGGGTTCGCGCTGCTCCCGCTGCTGTTCGGAGTCGACGACACGCTCGACCCGCGCGAGTTCGCACTGTTCGGCATCCCGAACCGGACGCTCGCCACCGGGCTGCTGCTCGCCGGGCTGATCGGCATCCCGTCGCTCGTGCTCATCGTGTGCGCCGCCGCGACGGTCGTCACCTGGTCGCAGAACCCGGCGACCGTGCTGGTCGCTCTGATCGCCGCCGCCGCCGGGGTGCTCACCTGCGTGGTGGCCTCGCGGGTGACGACAGCGATCGCGCACGTGCTGTTCGCCACGCGCCGCTCGCGCGAGGCGGGAGGTGTCGTCGGCATCCTGGTGCTCCTGATCATCGGCTCGGTGGTGCTGCTCCTGCTGACCGTCGACTGGGCGCGGGACGGGTTCGGCGCGCTGACCGGCGCCGCCGGCTGGCTGTCGTGGACGCCGCTCGGCGCGGCCTGGTCCGCCCCCGGCGCGGCGGCGCAGGGGGAGTGGGGCGCCGCGCTGCTGCAGCTGCTGATCGCCCTCGCCACCGTCGGCCTGCTGTGGCTCGCCTGGGTCGGCCTCGTGGGCCGGGTCGTCGCGACACCGGAGCGCGAGGGGCACTCGAAGGCGTACCGCGGCCTCGGCTGGTTCGACCGGCTGCCCGGCGGTCCGACCGCCGCCATCGCCGCGCGCTCGATGACCTACTGGGGCCGTGACGCCCGGTACTGGGTGTCGATCGTGCTCATCCCCGTCATCCCGATCTGCGTGATCGTCGTGCTGATCCTCGCCGGCCTGCCGGCGCACTACGTCGCGCTCGTGCCGCTTCCGCTGGTGTGCCTGTTCCTCGGCTGGAGCATCCACAACGACCTGGCGTTCGACAGCACCGCGATCTGGCTGCACCTGGTCTCCGGCACCCGGGGCATCGCCGACCGCGCGGGGCGCATGTTCCCGCCGGTCGTCGTCGGCATCCCGGTGCTCGTCGTCGGCTCGATCGCGACCACGATCGCGTTCGGCGACTGGGCGGTCCTGCCCTCCGTCGCGGCCCTGAGCGGGGCGATCCTCGTGATCGGCCTCGGGCTCTCCAGCATCACCTCGGTGCTCCTCCCGTACCCGGCCACGAAGCCCGGCGACAGCGCGTTCACGCAGCCGCAGACCTCCGGCGCGTCGGCTGCGACGGTGCAGGCGCTCAGCTTCTTCGCCATCGTGATCCTCGCCTCGCCGGTGCTCGTGTTCCTGGTGCTCGGGCTCACGGTCAACGCCTTCTGGCTGGCGATCGCGCCGGTCGTCGCGGTGCTGATCGGGTTCGGGACGCTGTTCCTCGGCCTGTGGCTCGGCGGTCGCGTGTTCGACCGCCGCGGGCCGGAGCTGATGGCGTTCGCCAACCGGAACGACTGACGTCCCGCGCGTCTACACTGGAGGCATGAACGACGCGAGCATCACCGAGCCGGGCGGGCCCGACGGGCTTCCCTCCGGCGGTGGGACGACGACGCTCGACCGTGAGCTCGAAGAGCTGCTGCAGAACCAGGAGCCGGGCGACCACGAGCGCTTCTCGCACTACGTGAAGAAGGAGCAGATCCTCGAGTCTGCGGTCACCGGCAAGCCGGTCAAGGCGCTGTGCGGCAAGATGTGGACGCCGAACCGCGATCCGGAGCGGTTCCCGGTCTGCCCCACCTGCCGCGAGATCTACGAGAAGCTGAAGGACGAGTAGCCCTCACTCGAAGATCGTCGGCAGCACGGGGTCTCCCCGGCCGAGCCGGAACGCCTCGTCCGGAAGCTCCCGCATCGCGAGCTCGCGGTGCTCGCGCGCCCGCCGCGTCCCCTCCGCGCCCAGGTGCTCGCGATGCACCTCGCCGTCGGTGATGAGCGGCACGAGCAGGTCGCGCCCGGTGTCGTCGGGGGTGTCGCCCTTCTCGACGATGTGCACGACCTCGGCGACCGCGGTGCCGGACGCGTCGAGGCGGCGGATCGGGTGCTTGCGGCCGCCGACGCTCGCCTTGTGCTCCGACTTCTTGGCCACCGGGATCCACTCGCCCTCGCCGTCGGCGCGGCGGTGCGCCACCAGCTTGTACACCATCCCGGAGGCCGGGTAGCCGGAGCCGGTGACGACCGACGTGCCGACGCCGTAGGAGTCGACGGGGGAGGCGGCCAGGGCCGCGATCGTGAACTCGTCGAGGTCGTTCGTGACGGTGATGCGGGTCTTCGTCGCGCCGAGCGAGTCGAGCTGCTCGCGCACCTGCTTGACGAGCTTCGGGAGGTCGCCCGAGTCGAGCCTGACGGCGCCGAGCTCTGGGCCCGCCACCTTCACGGCCGTCTCGATCGCCTTCTCGACGTCGAACGTGTCCACCAGGAGCGTCGTGCCGGGGCCGAGCGCGTCCACCTGCGCGCGGAAGGCGGCCTCCTCGGTGTCGTGCAGCAGGGTGAACGCGTGCGCCGCGGTGCCCATGGTCGGGACGCCCCAGGTGCGCCCCGCCTCCAGGTTCGACGTGGCGGAGAAACCCGCGATGAACGCCGCGCGCGCCGCCGCGACCGCCGACCGTTCGCTGGCGCGTCGCGACCCCATCTCGGCCAGCGGGCGGCCCACCGCCGCCGACACCATGCGCGCGGCCGCCGATGCGACCGCCGAGTCGTAGTTGAAGACGCTGAGCAGTAGGGTCTCCAGGATGACGCCCTCGGCGAAGGGAGCATCCACGACCAGGAACGGCGACCCGGGGAAGAACAGCTCGCCCTCCCGGTAGCCGCGGATCGTGCCGGAGAAGCGGTAGTCGGCGAGCCAGTCGAGCGTCTCGTCGCGCACGACGTCGTTGTCGCGCAGGAACTGCAGCTCGGCGTCGCCGAAGCGGAACTGCTCGATCAGCTCCAGTAGGCGTCCCGTTCCGGCGAGCACGCCGTAGCGCCGGCCGGCCGGAAGCCGGCGGGTGAACGCCTCGAACACGCATTCGCGCTCGTGCGTGCCGGCGAGCAGTGCCGCGTCGAGCATCGTGAGCTCGTAGCGATCGGTCAGGAGGGCGGAGGACGCGCTGGTCTCGGTCACGCCGTTCAGCCTACTCACGCGTGCACAGCGCCGTCCCGGCCCGGGCGGGTAGGCTGGTCTGCTGTGACGGATGCGCCGATTGGGATCTTCGACTCGGGAGTCGGCGGGCTCACCGTCGCCCGCGCGATCCGCGATCAGCTGCCGAACGAGTCCCTGCTCTACGTCGGCGACACGGCGCACTCGCCATACGGCCCCAAGCCAATCGCCGAGGTGCGCCAGTACTCGCTCGAGGTGCTCGACTTCCTGGTCGAGCAGGGCGTGAAGCTGCTCGTGATCGCCTGCAACACCGCGTCCTCCGCCGTGCTGCGGGATGCGCGCGAGCGGTACGACGTGCCCGTCATCGAGGTCATCCAGCCGGCCGTTCGCCGGGCCGTCGCGGCGACGCGCACCGGCCGTGTCGGCGTCATCGGCACGGTCGGCACCATCGCCTCGCGCGCCTACGAGGACGCCTTCGCCGCCGCCCCGACGCTCGACCTGTTCACCCAGGCGTGCCCGCGCTTCGTCGAATTCGTCGAGGCCGGGATCACCAGCGGCGACGAGGTGCTGCGGGTGACCGCCGAGTACCTGCGCCCGCTGCGCGACGCCGACATCGACACGCTCGTGCTCGGCTGCACGCACTACCCGTTCCTCAAGGGTGCGATCTCCTATGTGATGGGCGAGGGGGTCTCGCTCGTCTCGAGCGACACCGAAACCGCCAAAGACGTCTACCGCACCCTCGTCGGCCAGGGGCTGGAGCGCCGTTCCCCGCTGCCGCCGACCATCCGCTACGAGGCCACCGGTACCGACGCCGACTACTTCCTGCGTCTGGCGCACCGGTTCATCGGCCCGGAGGTCTCGCGCGTCGACCTGGTGCAGACCGGCGTCATCGAGCTGCCCTTCTGAGCCGCATCGTCCATCCCGCCACCCCGTCCATCCCCATCGAGGAGTCCGAAGTGACCGACATCACCCGCGCCGACGGGCGCACCCCCGACCAGCTCCGACCGGTGACCATCGAGCGCGGCTGGAGCACGCAGGCGGAGGGGTCGGCCCTCATCTCCTTCGGCAACACCAAGGTGCTGTGCACCGCGTCGTTCACCAACGGCGTCCCGCGCTGGATGTCGGGCAAGGGCCGCGGCTGGGTCACCGCCGAGTACGCCATGCTCCCGCGCTCCACCAACGAGCGCATGGACCGCGAGTCGGTCAAGGGACGCGTCGGCGGCCGCACCCACGAGATCAGCCGTCTCGTCGGCCGCAGCCTGCGCGCGGTCGTCGACATGAAGGCCCTCGGCGAGAACACGATCGTTCTCGACTGCGACGTGCTCCAGGCCGACGGCGGCACCCGCACCGCGGCGATCACCGGCGCCTATCTCGCGCTCGCCGAGGCGCTGGAGTGGGGCCGGGAGCACCGCTTCATCGGCCAGAAGGCGACGCCGCTGATCGACTCGGTCTCCGCCGTCTCGGTCGGCATCATCGACGGAACGCCCATGCTCGACCTCGCCTACGTGGAGGACGTGCGCGCCGAGACCGACATGAACGTCGTCGTCACCGGCCGCGGCCTGTTCGTCGAGGTGCAGGGCACCGCCGAGGGCGCGCCGTTCGACCGGAACGAGCTGAACGCGCTGCTCGACCTGGCGCTCGGCGGCACGACCGAGCTCGCCGGCATCCAGGCCGCCGCGCTCGCCCCTGCGGCGGCGGCCCCCGCGGAGGGCTGAGCGTGGTCCGCGTCGTCCTCGCCACGCACAACCCGCACAAGGCACGGGAGTTCCAGCAGCTGCTAGGCGCCGCCGTTCCCGGGCTCGAGATCGTCACCTACGACGGCCCCGAGCCGGTGGAGGACGGCACCAGCTTCGAGGAGAACGCGCTGATCAAGGCGCGCGCCGCGGCGGAGCACACCGGCCTCCCGGCGCTCGCCGACGACTCCGGCATCTGCGTGGACGTGATGGGTGGCGCCCCCGGCATCTTCTCCGCCCGATGGGCCGGTGCGCACGGCGACGCCCAGGCGAACCTGCGGCTGCTGCTCGACCAGCTCGCCGACATCCCGGACACCGACCGCGGCGCGCACTTCACCGCGACGCTGGCGCTGGTCGCCCCCGGCGGGGAGCCGACCGTGGTGCAGGGCATCTGGCCGGGCCGGATCGCACGCGAGGCGCGCGGTGGGAACGGCCACGGCTACGACCCGATCTTCGTTCCCGACGGCGGCGAGGCGACCGCGGCCGAGCTGTCGGCGGAGCAGAAGAACGCCGACAGCCACCGCGCCCGCGCCCTCGCGGCCATCGCCCCGGCACTGCGCGACCTCGGCTGAGAACGGCACTCATTCCCAACTAGGCCGCGGCCCTGGCGGGCGCGGCGAGTTCTCCCTACCGTAGAAGCGATGAGTCACGACCACGGCCACACGGCCAACCGCAACCGCCTGTCGATCGCCATCGCCATCGTGGCGACGGTGCTCGTGGTGGAGGTCGTCGGCGCCTGGCTGAGCGGGTCGCTGTCGCTGCTCGCCGACGCCGGGCACATGCTGAGCGACCTCGCCGGCCTGATCGTCGCGCTCCTCGCGACGATCGTCGCCGCCCGGCCTGCGACGGACCGGCAGACGTTCGGGTTCCGCCGGGCCGAGGTGTTCGGGGCGCTCATCAACGGCCTCATCCTGGTCGTCGTCGCGGTGAGCGTCACCGTCGGGGCGATCGGGCGGCTGGTGGGCGGTGAGACCGAGGTGCACAGCGTCCCGATGCTGATCGTCGCCTCGATCGGCCTGGTGGCCAACTTCGGCGCGCTGCTGCTGCTGCGCCCGGCGGCCGGGCACTCGATCAACATGCGCGGTGCGTACCTGGAGGTGCTCGGCGACCTGATCGGGTCGGCGACCGTGATCATCGCGGCCGTCATCATCCTGACCACCGGGTTCATGCCCGCCGACGCGATCGCATCGCTGCTGATCGCGGTGCTGATCGTGCCGCGGGCGTTCACGCTGCTGCGGGACGTGGTGCGCGTGCTCAGCGAGGCGGCTCCGGCCGACACGGACGTCGCGCAGATTCGCGACCACATCCTCGGCACGGCCGGGGTGGTGGCCGTGCACGACGTCCACGTCTGGGCGATCACGTCGGGCGCGCCCGTGTTCACGGCGCACGTGGTGTGCGAGCCGGAGGTGTTCCGCTCGGGACGCACCGGCGTCCTGCTGGACGAGCTCTCGGGGTGCCTGTCGAAGCACTTCGACGTGGAGCACTCCACCTTCCAGCTGGAGCCCGCCGAGCACGCAGCCCACGAGGACGAGTTCCACCGCTGACCCGGCCGTCACTCGTCACGAATCGCGCCGATTCGTGACGAACCGCGCCGATTCGTCACGAGCTGCGGCGGTCAGGCCTCGGGGCGGGAGGGTGCGGGCTCGTCGACGACGGGCGGCGCGGTCACGTCGTCGGCGGCCTTGCGCTTCGCCTTGCGCACCGACTGGAAGTAGTGGAACAGCGTCGGGATGAGGGTGATGAGCACCGCGCCGATCAGGATGACGTCGATGTAGCTCGAGACGAAGTTCGCGACGGGCGGGATGTACCCGATCAGGTACCCGAAGAATGTCAGGCCCGCGCCCCACAGCAGTGCGCCGATCGCGTTGTACAGCGAGTACTTCTTGTAGCTCATGTGGCCGACGCCCGCCGCGACCGGCGCGAAGGTGCGCACGATCGGCACGAAGCGCGCCACGATGATCGCGAGGGCGCCGAAGCGCTCGAAGAAGTGGTTCGTCCGGCGCACGTTCTCCATCGAGAACAGGCCGGACTCCTTTCGCTCGAAGATCCGGGGACCGGCCTTATGGCCGATCAGGTAGCCGACTTCTCCGCCGAGGAACGCGGCGAACGCGATCGCCAGGCAGACCCACCAGATGTCGACGCCGAAGACCAGCGAGGTGTGGGTCAGCAGACCCGAGATGATGAGCAGCGTATCGCCCGGCAGCAGGAAGCCGACCAGCAGGCCGGTCTCCGAGAAGACGATCGCCGCGACCACGAGCAGCGCCCACGGACCCGCCGCCGAGATGATGGTGTGCGGGTCGAGCCACGGGATGAGGCCGGCGTGATGGATCACTGTTCTCCATGAGGGATCGGTGGGAAAGCTGAGCCCGAGTTTAGCGTCGGCCCATGTCCGGAAGCTGCACGAAGCGTGCGAATTCCGGGCCCAGGAGAAAAGATCATCCCGTGGTCTGACCCACCGGTGCGGGAGAAGGGACTCGGAGCTGAGGGCGTTTCGAGACGGGGTCATCCTCGGATGAGGGTCACTCCCTCCGGACTCGTGGACGCTGCGGTCGCCGTAACGATACCGACCGCGATCGCCGCGAGGAGGGAGGAGGCGAGCACAATGACCGTGGCCGTCAGAAGAGCAACCGCACCTGGTCGGCGGCGGGCGAGGCGCACCGACGCCCAGACTAGAAGCGCGACGACTCCGATCAGCGCCACGGGCAGCAGGACCGCAGCGCCCGCGACCACTATCGCTGCGGCCAGCAGCCACCCATCGGGGCTCGCCCGGCGGGGAACCGGGTCGGTGAAGTCCACGATCAGATGTTCTTCAGGCCACCGCTGACCAGGGTGGTCCCGCGGTAGTTGAGCTGCTGCTGCTTGTTGGCGGTGAACGACGAGCCCTTGTACAGCAGCGACATCTTGTGCGTCACCGTGCATGTTCCGACGCCGCTGGAGATGTATTGGCTCGACCGGGAGTCGACCGTCCAGACGCCTGCCGTACCCGTGAACCATCCGGTGCACTCCAGATTTCGCGTCACGGCGTTGGAGGTCGCCTCGAAGGTGTACCTCAGATTGAACGTGCCGGTGGTGATACCGAACAGCGTGGCGTTGACCGGGTACGTGGCCGTGTACTTACTCGCGGTCGCGTATGCCTGGACGCTGAGGCCGCCGCCCGCCGGGGCGATCGTCGGGGCGGCGCCGTCGTCCTGGAAGTCGAGCACCGACAACGGGTCGGTCTCGATCACGTCAGCGAGGCGCTCCTGCTCTGCCGCGGGCAGCTCGTCGAACTTCGCGGTCAACACCGTCGCGCTCGCCGAATCGACGCCCATGCCCTCCACGAACTCCTGGAAGGTCGCCTCGTTGTCGGCGGGTGCGTCGGCCGCGTTCGCGACCGCGACGCCGGTCGAGGACACGAACGTAACGATGGCGAGGCTGATCGCGGACCGGACAGAGGCGCGTGTAATGCGATGGATCATGGTGGACCTCTCGTGTTCCTCATCGAACGCGTGGACATGTTCCTCACCCGCAAGCGGAAGGATTGACCGTCCCCGACCGTGACGGAATGTCATCCCGTCACCTGCTAAGACGACAACGCCGATTGCTTCATGACGCGACGGGGCGAGGAATCGCGAGAGTCGCCCGGATCGACGGTCGGCGGGCCGCGACGCGCCACAGCGTCCGCAGAATCACGCGGGAGTACGGGCGTGACCCACCGGTGCGGGAGAAGGGACTCGAACCCTCACGCCGTGAAGCACAGGAACCTAAATCCTGCGTGTCTGCCAGTTTCACCACTCCCGCGACGCGTCAGCGCGCGGCTACGACATTAGCTCATGCACGCGCGGGGCCACCTCTGTGCCGTACAGCTCGATGGAGCGCATGAGGTCCTCGTGCGGCAGCGTCCCGTTGCTCATCTTGATGTCGAACCGGGAGGCGCCGAGCCCCTTCGCCGCGTACGCGATCTTCTGGGCGACGGTCTCCGGCGAGCCGACGACGAGCGCGCCGTCCGGCCCGGCCTCGTGCTCGAACCGGGCGCGGGACGCGGGCGGCCAGCCGCGCTCGCGGCCGATGCGGTTCGTCATCACCTCGTAGTGCGGCCAGAGGATGTCCTTCGCCTCCTGGTCGGTCTCGGCGATGAAGCCGGGGGAGTGGACGCCGATCGGCAGCGTCGTGTCCTGGCCGAACTGCTCCAGCGCCTTGCGGTACAGCTCCGCCAGCGGCTGGAAGCGCATCGGGCCTCCGCCGATGATCGCGAGCACGAGCGGGAAGCCGTAGTGGGCAGCGCGGACGACCGACTCCGGGCTGCCGCCGACGCCGACCCAGGTCTTCAGCAGGCCGTGTTCGACGTGCGGGTAGACGGACTGCTCGGTGAGCGGGGCGCGCAGCTCGCCGGTCCAGGTCACCGGCTGCTGCTTGCGCACCTCGGCGAACAGAGCGAGCTTCTCCTCGAACAGCTCCTCGTACTTCGCCAGGTCGAGGCCGAACAGCGGGAACGACTCGATGAACGAGCCGCGGCCGAGGATCACCTCTGCGCGGCCTCCCGAGACCCCGTCGAGCGTGGCGAACCGCTGGAAGACGCGCACCGGGTCGTCGGAGCTCAGCACGGTGACGGCCGAGCCGAGGTGGATGCGCTCGGTCTGCCCGGCGATCGCCGCCAGCACGACCTCGGGCGCGGACACGGCGAAGTCGGAGCGGTGGTGCTCCCCGATGCCGAAGAAGTCGAGGCCGACGCGGTCGGCCAGCACCCCCTCCGCGACCACGTTGCGCAGCACCTGCGCCTGGGGCAGCGGGGCCCCCTCGGAGTCCAGCGTCACGTCGCCGAACGTGTCGATCCCGAGTTCCAGTGTCCCGGCCATGTCGTCCCCTCGATTCATGCGTCTGCATGGATGCTAGCGCCACGCGTCCCGAGGCTATTCCCGTTCAGGCCGGCCGCGCCCTCCGCGGGACGTAGCGCGGGATGTAGCGCGCCAGCATCCCGGCGCCCACCAGCCCGAGCACGCCCATCACCCCGCTGGCGAACGAGATCGAGACGAGCGCGGTCAGCAGCGACACGAACAGGGGAGCCGCGGCCTGACCGGCATCGGCCGAGAACCGCCACGCGCCGAGGAACGGCGCCGGGTGGTCCTTCGGCGCGAGGTCGGCGCCCAGGGTCATCACGATCCCGGAGCCGATGCCGTTCGCGACCGACAGGAACAGCGAGACGCCGATGTACCACGCGACGTTCGACGGCAGGTCGTGCGAGAACGCGAGGACGATGAACCCCGTCCCGAGCCCGAGCATCGACGGGATGGCGCTCCACATCCGGCCGAACCGGTCCATGATCTGCCCGCTGGCGTAGAACAGGGCGAAGTCGACCGCGCCGGCGATGCCGATGATGAGCGCCGTGTTCGACTCGCTCAGCCCGATGGACACGGCCCAGAGCGGCAGCAGCACCGTGCGGGCCGAGCGGATCGCCGCCACCAGGGAGACGCCGGCGCCCATCCGCAGCAGCACCTCTCGGAACGACCAGATCGTGCGGAACAGGCCGTGCGCGCGCTCCTCGGCGTCCTCCTCGCCCTCGGTCACGCGCTCACCGCGGTCGTCGGTGACGTGGGCGGACGGCCCGAACATCTTCTCCGGGTCGGGCAGCGCGATCAGCACGACCACCGAGCCGAGGCAGCTGACGATGAAGATCCAGAACACCGACTGCGTCGACCCCGTCGCGCTGATGACGAGGGAGGCGATCAGCGGCCCGACGAACCATCCCGCGCGGAAGATGCCGCCCAGCGTCGACAGCGCCCGCGCCCGGTACTGCACGGGAACGTACGAGGTCATGAAGGCGTGCCGGGCGAGCGCGAACACGGCGGTGGCGATCCCGACCAGGAAAATGCCGCCCATCAGCACCCAGTAGTTCGGCGCGACCAGGCAGACCGCGACGCCGGCGATGGCGACGACGGCCGCGCCGATCATCGAGGTGCGCTCGCCGACGCGGGAGACCACCCAGCCGCTCGGGATGTCGCCGGCCAGCTCGCCGAGCATCACCATGGACGCGATGAAGCCGGCCATCGCCAGGCTCGCACCGAGGTTGCCGGCGGCGACGGGGATGATCGGGATGATCGCGCCCTCCCCGATCGAGAACAGCAGCGTCGGGAGGAAGGCGGCGAGGGCGACGGAGCGGAAGCTGAACGGGCGCTCGTCGGAAGTCATGTCGTTAACACCGTACAACTTTCGGCAGGGGTCTCCCGCCCGGCGACGAGGTCCGGGCCGGTAGGCTGGATGCCGACATGATCGAACTCGACCTCTCCTCCCAGATCGCGGACCTGCGCTCCACCTTCTCCGACATCACCGCGGTCGTCGACGTGCCCAAGCTGCGCGCCGAGATCGCCGAGCTCAGCGAGCAGGCCGGGGCGCCCGACCTCTGGGACGACACCGCCAACGCACAGAAGGTGACCAGCGCGCTCAGCCACCGCCAGGCCGAGCTGTCGCGCATCACCGCCATCGAGCAGCGGCTCGACGACCTGGAGGTGCTGGTCGAGCTGGCGAACGAGGCGGAGGACGAGGAGTCCGCCGCCGAGGCCCGCGCGGAGCTGCAGTCGCTGCAGACCGCGCTCGGCGACCTCGAGGTGCAGACCCTGCTGAGCGGGGAGTACGACGAGCGCGCGGCGATCGTGACCATCCGCTCCGGCGCGGGCGGCGACGACGCCACCGACTTCGCCGAGATGCTCATGCGCATGTACCTGCGCTGGGCGGAGCAGCACAAGTACCCGGTCAAGGTGATGGACACCTCCTACGCCGAGGGTGCGGGCATCAAGTCGGCGACCTTCGAGGTGGACGCGCCCTACGCCTTCGGCACGCTGTCGGTGGAGGCCGGCACGCACCGGCTCGCGCGCATCAGCCCGTTCGGCTCGGCCGACAAGCGGCAGACCTCGTTCGCCGCGGTCGAGGTCATCCCGCTCATGGAGGAGGCGACCGAGGTCGAGATCCCCGAGGGCGACATCCGCGTGGACGTGTTCCGGTCCTCCGGTCCCGGCGGCCAGTCGGTCAACACGACCGACTCCGCCGTGCGCATCACCCACCTCCCGACCGGACTCGTCGTCTCGATGCAGAACGAGAAGTCGCAGATCCAGAACCGCGCTGCCGCAATGCGCGTCCTGCAGACCCGCCTGCTCCTGCTGCAGCGCGAGGAGGAGGCCGCGAAGAAGAAGGAGCTCGCCGGCACCATCACGGCGAGCTGGGGCGACCAGATGCGCTCCTACTTCCTCTACGGCCAGCAGCTGGTGAAGGACCTCCGCACCGGCTACGAGTCGGGCAACCCGAGCTCCGTCTTCGACGGCGACCTCGACGGGTTCATCGCGGCGGGCATCCGCTGGCGCGCGGGCAACAAGGCCGACGCCGACTCCTGATCCGCGCAAAGGCGACGTGCGGCGGCCGTCCGGCTCGCTGTCAGGCTTGCCGCCGCCGGGCATGTCGTTACTGCGGATCGCGGCGCGACTGCATAGTCTCGAACAGTCATGATCCGGTTCGAACACGTATCCAAGCAGTACCCGGGCACAGCGCGCCCGGCGCTGAACGGCATCAACCTCGAAGTGCTGCGCGGAGAGTTCGTCTTCCTCGTCGGCGCATCGGGGTCGGGCAAGTCCAGCTGCCTCCGCCTCATCCTGAAAGAGGAGAAGCCGACCAAGGGCAGGATCCACGTGCTGGGGCAGGACCTCGGCACGATCTCCTCCCGCAAGGTCCCCTACTTCCGCCGCAACATCGGCGTCGTCTTCCAGGACTTCCGCCTGCTTCCGAACAAGACGGTCTTCCAGAACGTCGCGTTCACGCTGCAGGTGATCGGCAAGTCGCGCGGCTTCATCCAGGAGGCCGTACCGGACGTGCTGAAGATGGTCGGACTCGACGGCAAGGCCCAGCGTCTGCCGCACGAGCTCTCCGGCGGTGAGCAGCAGCGTGTCGCGATCGCCCGCGCGGTGGTCAACAAGCCGCAGGTGCTGCTCGCCGACGAGCCGACCGGAAACCTGGACCCCGCGACGAGCGCCGGCATCATGGCCGTGCTCGAGCGCATCAACGCCGGAGGCACCACGGTGCTCATGGCGACCCACGAGGCCGCGATCGTCGACCAGATGAAGCGCCGCGTGATCGAGCTCGTCGGCGGCCAGATCGTGCGCGACGAGCGGCACGGCGGGTACGGCTTCACCGCCGCGATCCCGGTCGCCCAGCCGCTGGAGCGCGACGAGCCCGTCTCGGCGGCGACCCCCGTGTTCGCCGGGGCTGCGGCTGGATCGCACGTGGCAGGCGCCGCGGCCCACGCCGAGGGGCCGATGACCCGTCCGAACGCACCGACGTCGACGCCGACGGCGCCCGTGGCGGTGCCGCAGCAGACGGCGCCCGTGCAGCCGGTGCAGCAGCAGCCGTACGCGCAGCCGGTGCAGCCGCAGCAGCCGTACGAACAGCCGTACGCGGAGCCGGTGCAGCAGCAGCCCGTGCAGCAGCAGCCGGCCCAGCCGCAGCAGTCGTCGGCCTACCCGCCGCCGCAGCAGTTCGCGACAGCGCCCGTCCCCCCGGCGCCCTCCTCGGAGGAGCTGCCCGACCACCTCAACTTCACGGCCAACCTCGACCTCAGCGGTCTCCGCGAGGGCTCCGACCGTGACGGCGACCAGAATGTGGGGCCGACGAAATGAGATTCGGACTCATCTGGTCGGAGGTCGGCAACGGCCTCCGCCGCAACCTCTCCATGGTCGTCTCCGTCGTGCTGGTGACGTTCATCTCGCTGACCTTCGTGGGCACGGCCGTGCTGCTGCAGCTCCAGATCGGCCAGATGAAGACGTACTGGTACGACCGCGCCCAGGTCGCCGTGTATCTCTGCACCCCGACCGACAACTGCGCCAGCGGCCCGGCGAGCGACCAGACCGTCGAGGCGGTCAAGAAGCAGCTGGAGTCGCCCGAGCTCTCGCCCTACATCCAGAAGTTCTACTTCCAGGATCAGAAGCAGGGCTACGAGCAGTTCAAGGAGCAGTTCAAGGGCAACCAGATCGCCGACTTCGTCACGCCGGACATGATCCCGCAGACGTTCTGGGTGAACCTCAAGGACCCGAACCAGTCCGCGGTCCTCACCGAGACCCTCTCCGGGTCGGCCGGCGTGCAGAGCGTCGTCGACCAGCGCAGCTACCTGGATCAGATCTTCAGCATCCTGAACGCCGCCAGCTACACCGCCATCGGCGTCGCCGCGCTGATGCTGGTCGCGGCCGTGCTGCTGATCGCGACCACGATCCGGCTCTCCGCCTTCTCGCGCCGGAGGGAGATCGGGATCATGCGGCTGGTCGGGGCGTCGAACCGCTTCATCCAGACCCCGTTCATCATCGAGGGCGTGATCGCGGCGCTCGTCGGCTCGATCCTGGCGTCGGTGGTGATCGGCCTCGGCGTTCAGTTCTTCGTCCGCGGGTACCTGAGCGAGCGCATCCAGTCGATCAACTTCGTCGGGATGGAGCAGGCGTGGCTCGTCATCCCCATCCTGGTGGTGATCGGCGTCGTGCTCGCCGCCGCGTCCGCGAACTTCGCGATCAAGCGCTATCTGAAGGTCTAGGGGGCGCCTTGCGCTAGACTGGTCCGCTGCCCCCGCGAACCCGCGGGCGGATCCGGTGTCGACGTGAGGAGTGAGCCGTGCCGAAGGAACGTGGCCAGAAGGTCGTGGCCACCAATCGCCGTGCGCGCCACGACTACCTGATCGAGGACACCTTCGAGGCCGGACTCGTGCTGACCGGCACCGAGGTCAAGTCGCTGCGGCTGGGCCGGGCGTCGCTGGTCGACGGCTACGGCTTCGTCGACGGCGGTGAGGCGTGGCTCGACGCCGTGCACATCCCGGAGTACGCCGACGGCACCTGGAACAACCACGCGCCTCGGCGCAAGCGCAAGCTGCTGCTGCACAAGGCGCAGATCCTCAAGATCGAGAGCAAGGTGAAGCAGGGCGGTTACACCATCGTGCCGCTCTCGATCTACTTCAACGACGGCCGGGCGAAGGTCGAGATCGCGGTCGCGAAGGGCAAGCGCGAGTACGACAAGCGCCAGGCGCTGCGCGAGCGCCAGGACAAGCGCGAGGCGGAGCGGGCGATGTCGAACCGCAACCACCTGGGCGAGTGACCGGCGGTGCGAGACTAGCCTCATGGACTCCACCGCTCAGCGCCTCCCGATCGACGGCACCTACAACTTCCGCGACGTCGGGGGCTATCCGGCGGCGGGCGGCACCACGCGGGTGGGCAAGCTGTACCGCGCCGACGCGCTCGGCCGGCTGGGGGAGTCGGGCCGCGAGGCGTTGCGTGAGCTGGGCGTCCGGGTCGTGATCGACCTGCGCGACGACTTCGAGGTGGAGGCGCTGCCCGACGACCTGGACGGCCTCGACATCGAGGTGCTCCGGCTGCCGGTCTTCGAAGGCTCGGGTGCATCCGCGTCGAGCATCGGCGCGACGATCGTGCACCTCTACGACAAGATCGTCTTCCAGCACACCGACGTGATCGTGTCCGCGCTGCGCGAGATCGCCGACACCCGCGACGAGCCCGTGGTCGTGCACTGCACGGCAGGCAAGGACCGCACCGGCATCGTCGTCGCGCTCGCGCTGCTCGCCGTCGGGGTCGACCGGGAGACGGTCGTCGCCGACTACGCGCTCACCGAGGCCAACCTCGAGGGACCATGGCTGGAGGGCATGCTGGAGCTCGTCCGCGGCTACGGCGTCGAGGTGACGCCCGACCTGCGGGTGATCCTCGGCGGCAGCCCCCGCGAGGCGCTGGAGACGACGATCGACCGCATCGAGGAGCGCGCCGGCAGCGTGCGTGCCTACCTGCTCGACGCGGGGCTGGACGAGCTGGAGCTCGCGAAACTCCGTTCCGTGCTCGTCGAGCCGGCCTGAGCGGCCGACATTCTCATCGGACCCATAACCGGTTCCCAGCGCGATTCGGGGGGAACGCTGCTTTCATGTGAGCATGAGCGACACCCAGCCCACTGAGCCGCTTCCGCCACGGCCGGAGAACGCGACGCCTCCGCCTGCTGCGGGGCCGGCGCCCGCAGGCACCGCGCCGGCAGGCGCTCCGCCGGAGCCGTTCTACAAGCGGCACGGTCTCGCCTTCGCGATCTCGACCCTGGTGCTCTCGGTCGTCATCCTGCTCGGGCTGTTCACCGCCGGGGCCTTCGCGGTCGCGAACGTGGTCACGCACGTGGGGGAGCGGGCGATCTCGCGGGTGCTTCCGCAGGGTCAGCAGCCGGGGGTGCCCGGGATGCCGGGCATGCCCGGCCGGCCGGGCGACGGCGATGAGAACGGCAACGGCGGCAAGGGCGACGGGAACGGCCAGATGGGCCACGTTATGGTCCGCGGGACGATCGCCTCCATCTCCGGCGACACCTGGACCATCGATCGCGACGGAGGCGCCTCGGTGAAGGTGAAAGTGGACTCGTCGACCGTGTTCGGCGTCCCGGGCCAGTCGGCCTCGAAGTCGGACTTCGCGAGCGGCGACGAGGTCGTCGTGATCGGGACCCGCTCCGGCGGGACGGTGACCGCGACCCGTGTGCTCAAGCTCACCGGCTTCCCGACCCGGCCGCCGTCGACGCCGGGTCCCGCCACGCCGGGCTCCTGAACGTAGGGCGCCTGCGGCCGGTCAGCTGGCCGCGAACCGGGCGTGCACCTGGACCGCGATCGTCAGCTGCTCCGGCTTGAGCGCGAGCGTCGCCCCACCGCTGTCGGCCGAGACGGAGCGCGCGAACAGCGGCTGCGTTGGCTGACCGGGAGCCGACCCGTCGCCGAGCATCCCCGGGTCGCTGAGCGCGAGCGGCTTCACCGTCGTCAGCCCGAGGCTCGTCGCGTAAACGGTGGCCTTGGCCACGGCGTTCTCCACCGCACGCCGGCGCGCCTCCCGGGTGAGCGACTGGCGGCGCGCCTCGGTCAGCGACCAGGTGACCCCGTCGACCGTGACGCCGTCGAGCAGGGAGACGACGCCCACCCAGTCGGAGAGCGCGGCCAGGTCGCTGAACAGGGCGTCGATGCCGACCTCCGCGTGGTGCACGACCTCGAGACGCTGCCCGTCCGGACCCCAGGGCCGCTCGCCCCAGACGCGGAGCTGATCGGACGACCACTGCGTCACCGGGCCCGCCTGCGGGCTGTGCAGCTCCCGCAGCTCGGACGTGAGGGACATCTGGCGCTGCGTCGTGAGCGACAGCACCTCCTCCCGCGAGGGACCCTCGTACGACACCCGGAGCCGGAGCGCTCCCCGCTCCGCCGGGTGCCGCAGTTCGTACTCGCCTTGGACGGTGATGATCGTGTCGGCCATCCATCGATGCTGGCATAATGCGGCGGCCGTCGGTGTTGTATGATGAGAAGCTCGCCGGATGACGGCGGGCACTGCATCTGGACAACTCAACAGCGCGTGACAGCGACCCGGCCTCACGGCCGTTCACGGGGATGATCGGTTTCGACATTGTCTGCGTGACTGTGAGAAGCGGGTCGAGGATGCATGGTTATCTCGTTAACGATCCATGCGAAAAAATAAGTGCCAATAACAAGAGCACTGTCTCGGCCAAGGCCGACTTCGCCCTCGCGGCGTAAGTTCACCTCCGCCATTTGAGAGACCGTCAGACCGGGAACTGTTCCCTACCCGGATCCTGGCGTCAGCTAGGGGACTTGCTTCTGCATTGAGCATCAGGGTGCAGAGGGACTTCCACTGATACTGGGCCCGTCGGAGCAGGTGCCAGCGACAAGCTCCGGGGCCGAGAAAGCGATTTCACTGGCTACGCCCGTAGAAGGCACATGACCACAGCAGTGGACGGGGGTTCGATTCCCCCCATCTCCACTTACGGTCGCTGTCACGCGTTGTTCGAATCCAGGGCTCTTCCGGCGATCCGCCCCGCGTGATTGACTGCTCGCATGCCGATAGCTCCGGTCTTCAACGGGGGCGCCTTGGTCGCCGAGCTGGACGCCTGCCGGCTCCGGTCTGGGCTGGGCTGGCCGGCTCTGGCTGAGGAGCTGACGCAGCAGTCGGGCGAGCTGAGAGCCGCGCTGGGCGACCATGCTGTGTGCTCGGGGGCGCTCGTCCGCACGGTGCGACGCGGTTCGATGTCCTGCCAGTACGCGCTGATGCTGCTGCAATGGCTGGACCGTTCTCCCGAAGACTTCCTGTTCGGCGAGGGACGCGAGGTCGGGGACACGCGTCTGCCCGCCGTCGGGAAGGATGCCCGACTCCGCCTCGACCTTCCCGAACTCCATGACGCCGTGAACCAGGAGAGACGCCGACGCGGTCTGACGTGGGCGGCCCTCGCCGAACAGCTGGATTGCACCGCGAGCCGCCTCACCAACCTGCGCACCGCACGTCTTGCGGACATGGAGCTTACCATGCGGCTGACGCAGTGGCTGGGCCGGCCCGCGGCCGACTTCGTGTATCCCGCCACCTGGTGAGCAGTTGCCGTCTAGCCACGACGGCACCGCCAGACGTACCTTCTGGCCACGCGAAGCGATGGGCGCTTGGCGGAAGGAAGGGAGCCGTCATGACTTTCTGGGATTTCCTCGTCTGGGCGTTCTGGTTCTACATCGTGATCGTGTGCATCACGATCTTCATCCGCATCCTCATCGACATCTTCCGCGACCCCGAGCTGAACGGGTGGGCGAAGGCGCTGTGGGTACTGTTCATCGTCGTGGTGCCATTCCTCGCGGCGCTCATCTACCTGATCGCCCGCGGTAGGAAGATGGCGCAGCGGAGCATGGCGGGCGCCGTGGAGGCGCAGCAGGCCAACGACCAGTACATCCGGTCGGTCGCGGGGTCCGGTTCGGCGGCGGATGAGATCGAGTCCGCGAAGCGGCTGCTCGACAGCGGGGCCATCACCCCGGCCGAGTTCGACACGCTGAAGGCGAAGGCGCTCGCCGGGCAGAGCTGACCACGATCGGGCACCGGGTTCCGTAGCCTCGGCGCGCGGGCCTAGGGTGAGGCATGACCGTCACACACGAACGGGGGCGGCGATGCTGATCACGGAGGACGTCCGGACCTCGGACATCGAGGAGGCGGAACGCGTGCTCGCCGGGACGTACCGCCGCGCGAACGTCCTCGAGACCCGCGAGCCGTTCCGCTTCGAGCAATCGGTGCGCGGCGACGACCGTGTCCAGCTCGCGCGGTACCGCATCCCGTCGCCTGCCGAATTCGCGGTGGATGTGGACGGGGTGCTCGCCGTCGGTTCTCTCCTCTCAGGCGCCTACCGGGCCGAGGCGAACGGGGAGGGCGTCGACCCGTCGGGCGCCTTCCTCCTCCCTCCCGGTCAGGCCCGCTCGTGGTCGCGCGGGCTCGACCTCGCCACGGTGTACCTCGACCTGCGGGCGCTGGCCGCCGCGGTCGCCGGTCCGGAGTTCGACGTCGTGCGACTGCGCGTGGTCGCACTCCACCCCATCGACGCGGCGATGCAGCGGCAGTGGGATGCGGCCCGCCGGTTCGCGGCCGAGACCTTCGAGAACCCCGCGCTGCTCGGCGAGGATCTCGTGCGGCGCACGGTCGGGGACGTGCTCATAGCCCACGCGCTCGCCTGCTTCGCCGTCGAGGTGCCGGAGGGAACGCCGAGCGGCACGGCCGACCGGCCGGCCACCCTGCGCCGGGCGCTGCGGTTCATCGACGACAACGCGTCCCGGCCGATCGGGGTGGAGGAGATCGCGGGCGCGGCGCGGTTGAGCCCGCGCGGACTGCAAGACCTGTTCCGCCGCTCCCTCGGCACGACCCCGACACGGTACCTGCGGGCCGTACGGCTCGATGGCGCGCGGGCGGAGCTGGAACGCTCCGACGCGGAGAGCGCCTCGGTGGCGGAGATCGCCGCACGCTGGGGGTTCGTCCACGCGGCACGGTTCGCACAGGCGTACCGTGAGGCCTTCGGCGAGAACCCGAGCCGGACGCTGCGGCGCTGAGGCTGCGTCGGGGGCCCGGGGCTACACGTGCTGAAGGACGTGCTCGGCGGGCCTGGTCCGCCGCACCGTGAACCGGTGCCCCGCCGTCATGGGATGTCCCGATTCATTCATGACGACGAGGCCGGTCGAACTGTCGGCGGAGTCCGCGAGGCGCTGAAGCCAGTCGCGGTCGATCGCCGGCAGACGGGAACCCTCGAATTTGAAGTAGAGGGGGATGGGGGGGTCGAGCCAGATCGCACTCCGGCCGTCTCCCATGTCGGGGCTGTCACGCCACGACAGCACGAACCCCTGGCGCCGCCGCAGCTTGTTCACGATCACGATCTCGAGATGCGACAGCAGGCGGTCGTCGAACTCCACCGCCACTCCCGCGTACGTCAACGAACCCACGGTCACCTCCCGTCACCCGGGTTGCGTTCCTCCCCTTCCTCCCTTTTGCGCATGATGTATACGGAAAGCGCAGAACTTGCACTGATGAATCGGCTGGGCGGCTCCGTCAGGCGTGGTGACGGCGTTCCAGAGCCGCGCCCTCGACATCCACGTTCGGCAGGATGCGGTCGAGCCAGCGCGGGATCCACCAGGCCGAACGACCCAGCAGGTGCATGAGCGCGGGCATGAGCAGCATCCGCACCGCGAACGCGTCAACGAGCACGCCGAACGCCAGGCCGAACCCGAACGAGCGGATCATGGTGGAGTCGCTGAAGACGAACCCGCCGAAGACGGAGACCATGATGAGCGCGGCGGCCACGACCACGGTCCGGCCGGCGCGGAACCCGCGGGCGACCGCCAGCCGTGCGGGCGCCCCGTGGACGTAGGCCTCGCGCATCCCGGAGGCCAGGAAGAGCTGGTAGTCCATGGCGAGGCCGAACAGGATCCCGACGAGGATCACCGGCAGGAAGCTGAGCACCGGACCGGTGTGGATCCCGAGCGCGTCGGCGCCCCAGCCCCACTGGAACAGGGCCGTGACGGCGCCGTAGGTGGCGAACAGCGACAGGATGAAGCCTCCCGTCGCGATCAGCGGCACCAGGAGCGAGCGGAAGACCAGGATCATGATGATCAGCGACAGTCCCACCACGACGAGCAGGTAGAGCGGCAGCACGGCGGCGAGGTTTGCGGAGATGTCCTGGTTGATCGCCGTCTGCCCGGAGACGCCGAGCCGGATGCCGCCGTCGAGCGGGCCGAGGTCGCGCAACGCGTTCACGAGCTTCTCGGTGGAGACCGCGTTCGGCCCCTCCTCGGGCACGACCTGGAAGGCGAGCAGCTCGCGGTCCTTCGAGACCGCGATCGGTGCGACCGCGGAGACGTCGTGCTGGTCGGCGAGGGTCTTCGCCACCCGCAGCTGCATGGCGGTCACGTCCGCCTCGGCGACGCCGCCCGCGACGGTCGCGGTCACGAGCAGGGGACCGGTGGACCCGGCGCCGAACGCGTCGGCGGTCTCGGTGAACGCGTCGTACGTGGTCGAGCCGACCGGCTCGGACGATCCGTCGGGCAGACCGACCCGCATCGACAGCGCGGGGATGGCGACGATCAGCAGCACCACGGCGGTGACGACCACCGTGAGCACGGCGCGCCACGTGCGCATCGGGCGGACGTTCGGGTCGGAGTGCTGCTCCGTGCCGATCCTGGCGCGGGCCCGCCGGCTCAGCAACCGCGTCCCGAGCAGTCCGAGCAGGGCCGGCGTGAGGGTCACTGCGATGAGCACCGCGAGGATGACGGCCACCGCGCCGACCGTTCCCATCAGCCCGAGGAACGGCACCCCGGTCACGTTGAGCGCGAGCAGGGCCACGACGACGGTCGTGCCGGCGAAGACGACCGCGTTGCCGGAGGTGCCGTTGGCGAGGCCGATGGATTCGCGCACCTCGGCGCCTTCGAGCAGCTGACGGCGATGCCGGTTCACGATGAAGAGGGAGTAGTCAATGCCGACCGCGAGCCCGAGCATGATCGCCAGAACCGGGGTGACCGAGGCCATGTCGACCACGCCGGAGAAGGCGAGGGACCCGAGCGCGGCGACGGCGACGCCGAACAGAGCGGTCACGAGCGGCAGCGCCGCGGCGACGATCGAGCCGAGCACGACGACGAGCACGATCGCGGCGAACACGACGCCGACCGCCTCGCCGACGCCGACGATCTGCGGAACGCCCTGCGCGATGTCGGTCGAGAACGAGACCCGCACGCCGTCGACGGGCTTCGACTCGAAGTGGTGGATGGCGGCCTGCTTCGCGTCCTCCGACAGCTCCAGCCGGGGCTTGGTGAAGGCGATGTTGACGAGCGCGGTCGAGCCGTCCTTCGAGACGACGCGGATGCCGTCCGAGAGCGACAGCAGCTCGGAGCCCTGCTCGAGCTCCGTGCGCTTCTCGGTGAGCTGGGCGCGGCCCTGGTCGATGGTCTGCTGCTGCACGTCGAGTGCCGTGGTGGGGGCTCCCGCAGCCTGCAGCTGGGCCTTCGCGGCATCCAGCTGCGCCTGGCCGGCGTCGAGCTGCGCCGCCGCGGCATCCAGCTGGGTCCGGCCATCGGCGACCTGCTGCCTGGCCTGCGCGCGCTGCGCCTCGGTGGCGAAGGGGTCGACGACCTTGGAGACGTCGGGGAGGCTGTCCGCATCCTTGACGAGCGCGCTGATCGCGGCCCGCTGGTCGGCGTCGAGCACAGAACCGTCCTTGGTCTGGAAGACGACGGTGCCCGACGCGCCCGCATAGTCCGGGAGCTTCTCGGTGAGCTCGTCGACGACCTTGCCCGAGGCGGTGTTCGGCACGTCGAAGCTGGTCGCGAGCCCCTTGAAACCGATCAGGAACCCGCCGACCGCGATGCCGAGTACGAGCAGCCACGCGACGATCACCTTCCCGCCGCGGCGCGCGGAGAACTTCCCGATCCGGTACAGCAGCTCGGCCATGACGTCCCTTCGTGTGGCGTGGGTCGGTTCATAATACGCAACGGTCCGTCTCGTAAAGTGACGATAGGCTGGGAGCCATGGCCGGACGACGGGGTGCTCCGCGCAGCGAGGCCGCGCGCGTGGCGATCCTCGACGCCACCGCGGCCCTGTTCGCCGAGCGCGGCTACGACCACCTGAGCATCGAGGGCATCGCGGCGCGCGCCGGCGTCGGCAAGCAGACCGTCTACCGCTGGTGGTCGGGCAAGAGCGCCCTGATCGCCGACTGCCTGCTCGAGGGGATGCTGCTGCCCGGCACCCTCGACTTCCCGGACACCGGCGACCTGCGCGCCGACATGACTTCCTGGCTGAAGACGGCCGAGGGCATCATCGAGAGTCCGACCGGCGTGGGCCTGTTCCGCTCGCTGATCGCCGCGGCGACGGAGAACGAGGACGTCGGCCGCCGGCTGCGCGAGAGCCTCGCCGATCCGCGGCTCTTCGCGTCCCGGCTGCGCGAGGCCCGCGAATCCGGCGACCTCCGCGCCGACCTCCCGATCGAGGACGTGAGCGAGACCATCATCGGCGCCCTCGTCTTCCGTGCGCTCGCCCGTACGCCCTCGGACCCGGGTTACGCCGAGCGCCTCGTCGACCTGGTGCTCGGCCCGGCCGCCTCCTGAGAGCCCACGATTCGTGCCGAATGAGCGCTATTCGTCACGAATTGCGCTCATTCGGCACGAATCGCGAGGGTCCAGTCGAGCGCGACGCCGAGCGCCGTGAGCACGGAGACGTGCCCCTCGCGAGGACGGATCCAGAGCTCGGCGTCCGGGAGCCGCTCCAGCATCGCCGCGGCGTGCGGTGCGGGGACGACGCGGTCGGCGCCGCCCTGGATCAGGAGCACGGGCGTGCGCACCGCACGCAGCTCGACGCCCCACGGCGCGACGTAGGCCAGGTCGTCGTCGGCCTCGCCCACCGGACCCTCCGCCGCGCCGGCGCCGGCGTCCGCCCCGAGCGCACCCCAGGCCCCGTTCAGCGTCTCGTAGTCGCGCGAGGTGAACGACTCCGGGTCGAACTCCGCCGTCTCCGCGAAGGCGAGCCGGGCGTCGCGCCCGGCCAGCGCGGCGCGCAGCGCGTCGGGCGACGCCATCCCGGAGAACCAGTCGGGGGAGTGGTCGAAGGGGGCGAGCCCGGCGAGCGTGACCGTCGCCGTCACCCGCTCGCCCGCGAGGGCGGCGAGTGCGAGGGCGTGCGGTCCGCCTCCGGACGCACCCACGGTGACGAAGCGCTCGACGCCGAGCGCGTCCGCGATCGCCAGCACGTCCGCCGCAGCGTCGGCGATGGAGCGGCCGGGCAGGGCGTCCGACCCCGGATAGCCGGGCCGCGCCGCCGAGACGACCCGGAAGCCGCGCGCGGCGGCCTCGGCGGCGACGGGTGCGATCACCGCGCCGGTCTGCGGCGTCCCGTGGTGCCAGATGAGCACAGGCGCGGCGGGGTCGCCGCCGGTGTCGAAGTACCGGACGGCGCGGCCGTCGGCGGTGACGAAGGATCGGGGGTCGCTCATGGCCGCCATGCCTCCAGCTCGTCGAGCAGCTGCGCCTTGCGCTGGTCCGATGCGAACGACGCCTCGATCGAGGTGCGGGCGAACTGTCGCGCCTGGTCCGCCGTGACGCCCAGCGCATCCCGGACCGCCTCGAAGTTGCGGCCCACGTAGCCGCCGAAGTACGCCGGGTCGTCCGAGTTGACGGTCACCCGGACGCCCGCCGCATCCAGCCGGAGCAGCGGATGGTCGCGCAGGTCGGGCGTGGCCTGCAGCCGCACGTTCGACAGCGGGCACACCGTGAGCGGGATGCGCTCGGACGCCAGACGCGCGACCAGCTCGTCGTCCTCGATCGAGCGGATGCCGTGATCGATGCGCTCCACCTTCAGCAGGTCGAGCGCCTCCCACACATACGCGGGCGGTCCCTCCTCGCCGGCGTGGGCCACGACGTGTAGGCCGGCCGCGCGCGCCCGGGCGTAGACGCCTTCGAACAGCGACGGCGGGTAGCCGACCTCGGCGGAGTCGAGTCCGACGCCGATGATGCGGTCGGTGCGGGCGAGGCCCGCGGTGAGCGCCTCCTCGGCCGACTCGACCGGCTGGTCGCGGAGGAAGCACAGGATGAGGCCGCCCGACATCCCGAGCTCGCGCTCCGCCTCGTCGAGCGCGTCGCCGATCCCGTCGACCACGTCGTCGAACGCGACGCCGCGGGCCGTATGTGCTTGAGGGTCGAAGAACAGCTCCGCGTGCCGCACGCCCTGCACATGAGCGCGGCGCAGGTAGCGGCGGGTCAGCTCGGCGAAATCCTCTCGGGTGCGCAGCACCGCCATCGTCGCGTAATAGAGGTCGAGGAACGACTGCAGGTCGTCGAAGTCGTACTGCGCGGCCAGCTCAGCGACATCCGCGTACGGCAGTTCCACCCCGTTGCGTGTCGCGAGCTCGAACGCCAGCTCCGGCTCCAGGGTCCCCTCGATGTGGAGATGCAGCTCGGCCTTCGGGAGGGCGGACAGGGCGTCGTCGGTGAGGGCGTCGGTCATGTCTACGATCCTCCCACCGACGGACCCGTCTGCGCCGCCCGATGGACGCGCGGCTGCCGGAGCGACCGTAGCGTTGAGCCATGCCTCCCGCCCGCTCCCGTCGCGTTGTCCTCGCCGCGGCCGCGCTGCTGACCGTCGCCGCGGGCCTCGCCGTCGCCCGGTGGACCGACAGTGCCGCCTGGACCTTTGTGGGCGACGCGCTGTACGCCGTTCTCATCTACACGATCTTCGCGGCCGTCGCCGTGCGGGCTCGGCCCGCCGTGGTCGCCACCGTCGCGACCGCGATCTGCGCGGCGGTCGAGGTCTTCCAGCTCACCGGCGTCCCGGCCGCGCTCGCGCAGACCGTGCCGGTTGCCGCGCTGGTGCTGGGCACCACGTTCCAATGGTCGGACCTGCTCGCCTACCTGCTCGGCGCGGTCGCTGCGGCCCTGGTGGACGGGGTCAGCCGACGCGCAGCAGGATCTTCCCGCGGTGCGCCGAGCTCTCCATCCTCCGGTGCGCGGCCGCCGCATCCTCCAGAGGGAACACCGAGTCGATGACCGGCCGGACACGGCCCTCGGCGAGCAGCGGCCACACCGCCGCGCGCACCCCGGCGATGACGGCCGTGCGCTCGGCGAGGGGCCGGGCGCGCAGCGTGGTGCCGTGGATGCTCGCGCGCTTGCGCATGAGCAACCCCATGTCGACCGCAGCAGGCTCCCGGTCGCGCACAGCGATCGACAGGATGCGACCGCCCACTGCGAGGGCCTCCAGGTCCCGGGCGATGTACGACCCGCCGACGATGTCGAGGACGACGTCCAAGCCGCGGCCGTCGGTGAACGCGCGCGCCGCCTCCACGAAGTCCTGCGTGCGGTAGTCCACCGCTGCCTGAGCGCCGAGTTCGCGGCAGAACGCCGCCTTGTCGGCGCTGCCCGCGGTCGCGATGACCTCGGCGCCGAACGCGACGCCCAGCTGGATGGCCATGCTGCCGATGCCGCTCGACCCGCCGTGCACCAGCAGCGTCTCGCCGGCTACCAGCCGCCCGATGCGGAAGACGTTCGACCAGACCGTGGCCGCCACTTCGGGGAGACCGGCCGCCTCGACCAGGTCCACCGACTCCGGCACCGGGAGGGCGAGCCCGGCATCGACCGTGACGAGCTCGGCGTAGCCGCCGCCCGGCAGCAGCGCACACACCCGGTCGCCGACGCTCCAGCCGTCGACCCCGGGACCCACCGCGTCGACCGTGCCGGAGACCTCGAGCCCCGGCCACTCGGGGGCGCCAGGCGGCGCCGGATAGAAGCCGCGGCGCTGGCTGAGGTCGGCCCCGTTGAGCCCGGCCGCGGCGACGCGGATACGGAGCTCGTGCTCGCCGGGAACCGGATCGGGCCGCTCCTCGAGCGCAAGCACCTCCGGCCCGCCCGGCTGCGTCACGACGACGGCGCGCATCAGGCGCCCGTCCGCTGCGTCGGCTGCGCCCGCTCGGGCCGGCGGCCGAGCACATCCCGGATGCGCACCTTGCTGGTGTACTCGATCGACCCGTAGCGGAACAGCCGCACCGCGATGCGCAGCACCACCACCGACAACGCGAACAGCTCGACGATGATGACGATCGCCTGCCACAGCGGCAGTGAGCCGAAGGCGTTCAGGATCAGGGCCGTGATCGGCGCGGTGTAGGGGAAGTAGGCGAGCAGCTGCACGATCGGCGCCTGCGGGGAGCTGATCGCGAAGCCCGACGCGTACAGCGGGATGACGACGGCGAAGATCACGACGGAGAACACCGGCGCCGCATCCTTCGCCGTGGGCATGACGGCGCCGACGGCCACCAGCGTGCCGGTGAACAGCGCGAACCCGCCGATGAGGATGAGCGCGCCGACGATCATCTTCTGCGGGTCGAACACCAGTCCGCTGAGGTCGAAGTTCGGCAGCTGCAGCTGGTCGCGGAAGAACAGGTACCCGATCAGCATCGGCAGCGCGAAGACGGCCAATTGGATGATCCCGATGGCGAACAGCGAGATCACCTTGCCGATCAGCAGGTTCGTCGGGTTGATCGTCGTCAGGATCATCTCCGTGACGCGGTTCTCCTTCTCCTCCAGCGTGGAGTTCAGCATCTGGTTGCCGAGGAACACGATCACGATGAAGAACGCGGCGAGGAAGACCAGGGCGGGCAGGATGGCCTCGAAACCGGGTGCGACCTTCCCGTCCTTGAACGTGGTGGTCGAGGTGCTGACGTCTCCGCGCAGCACCGCCACATCGGTCGGATCGCCGACCTTCTTCTCCACGCTCGCCGCCAGCAGCGACTGCGCGACGGCGGAGTACCTGCTGTTCTGGAACACCCCCGCGTCCTCGCCCCACACCTTGACGGTCTGCTTCGCCGGGTCGGCCGGGTAGGAGAAGTACGCCGGCGTCCCGCCGATCTGCACCTCCTCGACGCCCTCCGCCTCCGAGGCGATCTCCGTGCCGCCGTACTGCTTGGCGATGCCGGCGTCGACGAGGCCGGAGGCGTCGGTGTACAAGAACTCGAAGCGCGCGTTCTTCTGCTGGTCGGCCGTGTTCGCCGTGGACACGTTGGAGGCGATGATGAGGCCGCCCAGCCCGAACACGAGGATCGGGAGGATGAGCGTGATCGCCCAGAACCGCCGCTTGGTGACGGTGCGGCGGAACTCGAACGCGATGACGGTGCCCAGGTTGTGGCGGGCCATGTGTCAGTCCTCCTGGCTCTCTGCGCCGTAGACCTCGACGAAGATGTCGTCGAGCGACTTCCGGGTGGGGGCGAAGCGCGAGACGCGGACGCCCGCATCCACGAGTCCCTGCAGGATAGCGGCGGCGTCGGCGCCGTCGACCACCTCCAGCTGGGCGTGACCGTCCACGTCCGAGAGCAGCCGGTACGCAGGGGAGTCGGGGATGGCGCCGGCGTGGTCGACGTGCACGATCGTGCCGCCGAACTGGTCCTGCACCTCCTCGACGGTGCCGTAGGCGCGCGCCGTGCCGTCCTTCAGCAGGATGACGCGGTCGCAGAGGCGCTCCACCTCCTCCATCTGGTGGGTCACCATCATGACTGTGGAGCCGGCGCGCTTCTGGTCGTCGATGATGTCCATGAGCAGGCGCCGGTTGACCGGGTCGAAGCCCTTGGTCGGCTCGTCGAGGATGAGGAGCTCGGGGTCGTTCATGATGGTCACGCCCAGCTGCACCTTCTGCTGCTGGCCGCCGGAGAGCTTGTCGAGCCGCACCTTCTCCTTGTCGCCGATGCCGACGCGCTCCAGGTAGGCGCGAGACCAGCGCCGCGCCTGCTCGGCGCCGAGCCCCTTCAGCCGGCCGAAGTAGACCATGACGTCGATCACGGACTCCTTCTTGTACAGCCCGCGCTCCTCCGGGAGGTAGCCGAGCCGTTCCCCTGCCTCCGGGCTGAACGGGCGACCGTCGATGTGGAGCACCCCTGCGGTCGGCTGGTAGATGCCGAGCAGGGCGCGGATCGTCGTCGTCTTGCCCGAGCCGTTGCTGCCCAGGAACCCGAACGTCTCGCCCCGCCGGATGTCGAAGGAGAGGTCGCGGATCACGGTGGTGCGGCCGAAGTCCATCCGGAAGTTGGCGATGTGGACCAGCGGCTCCGTCGTCGTCGTGGGTGTCGGTGCGCTCACCCGGCCAGCCTAGGGGCACGGCCGACGCCGCGCGAAGTGGGAGCGATGCCCGTCCTGCCCGCCGACGAGTCGGCAGGCAGGACAGGGGTCATGCGGGCTGATCCCCGTTCACCTCAATAGGGCGTGTACCAGGCGGCCTTCCCCCCGAGGCTGAACTGCGCGCTGGGCGACCCCGTGTTGGTTCCGGTGGCTGCGAGGGTGTTGCCGTCGGGCTGGACCTGGACGAGTTTCCCGTTGGACTTCGCCAGGAGGCTCCGGGACTGGCCGCCGTTGTTGACGAGGGAGAAGAGCTCCCACGTGCTGGCCGCCGTGCGGTCGGCGACGAGGCGGCTGCCGTCGGGCGCCGCTGACACGTACTTGCCGTTGGACGCCTTCAGCGCATAGGTGCATTCCGTGCTGCTGGTCTTGTAGGTATTGCTGCCGACCAGCGAGAGGGTGAACTCCTCCCACGTGCTGGCGAACGTCTGATTGTTGCCGGCGATCACGGGGGTTCCTGCGTTGTCGAGGCGAGCCGACATGTAGAACCCCGTCCAGGCATTCTTGAACGTGAAGTTGCCGCTCGGAATCGGACAGTAGTTGGTGATGCCGTACTCGATCGGCGTTGCCTGCGCGGGGACGGCGGAGAACAGTCCGATTCCGGCGGCGACGGCAGCGGTCGCCGCGATACCCGCGATTCTCGAACGCATCAGCTTCGTCTTCATTTCTTCTCTTTCTTGGCTTGCGTTCTCAGACGGAGAACACATCGTCGTGCGCGCGATGTCGCGCGCAGCAGAAAATACCAAATGTGCGTACAAGAAGAGGGAGCATGGGGAACCGGTGCCCCAGCCCGGTCCGAAAGTGGTCGAGCAGCGGCCAACCGGCGGCGCAGCGCACCGACCGCCGGCGACGGACCCGTCGGTCCGGTCAGGAAAGCGCGTCCAGCAGGGCGGGGTGAAGCAGCCCGTTGGACGCGAGGGAGGAGCCGTTGCCCGGCCCCGGCGTCCCGTCGACCGACGTGAAGGTGCCGCCCGCCTCCTCCACGATCGGGATGAGTGCGGCAAGGTCGTAGGTCTTCACGTCGAACTCGGCCACCGCGTCCAGCACGCCCTCCGCCAGCAGCATGTACGACCACATGTCGCCGTACGCCCGGTCGCGCCAGACGCGCCGGGTGAGGTCGATGAGCCGGTCGAGGTAGCCGGCCTGGTCCCACTGGGCGATGCTCTGGAAGCTGAGCGACGCGTGCTCCAGGTCGGTGACGCCGGAGACGTGGAGGGGTCGCGGCTGGGCGCCGGGCGCATCCGTCGTCCACGCCCCGCCACCCGTCGTCGCCCACCAGCGGCGGCCGAGCGCGGGGGAGCTGACGACGCCGACGCGGGGCGTGACGTCGATGGCGAGCGCGATGAGCGTGCCCCACACCGGGACGCCGCGCAGGTAATTCGCGGTGCCGTCGATCGGGTCGACGATCCACTGCCGGGTGCTGTCGCCCTCGGTGCCGTACTCCTCGCCCAGGATGCCGTCGCCCGGGCGCTCGGCCTTGATGGCTTCGCGGATCGCGCGCTCGACCGCGAGATCGGCCTCGGTGACGGGGGAGCGGTCGGGCTTGGTCTCGACGTGCAGGTCGAGGTCGCGGAACCGGCGGAGCGAGATCGCATCGGCGGTGTCGGCCAGCCGCAGGGCCAGCGCGAGGTCGCCGTCGAGCGGGCGGGGGTCGGCGGTGTTCGTCACAGCGACGAGCCTAGCGGGGTGCGGGGTTGGCAGCCGGGGTCGCCGAGCGTAACTGTGGAGGTATGCGACGGATCGTGTATGCGGGGACGGCGTTCTACACCGGCGACGCGTTGGCGGAGGCGGTCATGGAGTACGCCCGGGCGCTCGCCAGGCACGGCATCGCCGACACGGTGTTCGTCCCCGGCCGGACCCTGCAGGGCGACCGCGACCGCATCGAGCTCCTGCTCGGGCCGGCAAGCCAGATCGTCAGCGAGCCGGTCGACCTCGACAGTGCCGAGATCGAGGACGCCGGGCTGGTGGGCAGTCTCGGGGCGAAGACCGCGGAGCTCGCGCCGCGCAAGCCGGCGGCGGAGCCGACGGGAACCGGGACGGAGGCGCCGCAGACGTTCGACGACCTCGGCTGACCGGTCCGGCGTCGTCCGACCGGTGCCTCAGCCGTTCGGCGGCACTATCGCGGGCAGCGAGCCCGTCACCGGACCCAGCCGGCCGGGCCGCTCGTCGAGCTCGCCGTCCTCCCCGGTGACGACGAGGCCCTGCGGTCCGCTCGCCGACTCGGCGAGCCGGTCCACCCAGTCCTTGTTGATGGACGGGACGCGCGACCCCTCGAACTTGAAGTAGAGGGGGATGCTCGGGTCCAGCCAGATGGCGCTGCGCCCGTCGCCCACGTCGGTGGAGTCGCGCCACGACATCGCGAACGACTCCTGCCGCCGCAGCTTGTTGACGATGACGATCTGCAGGTGGGCGAGGTGCCGGTCCTCGAAGTGGATGACGATGCCGTCGTAGGTCATGGAGCCCATGCTCGACCTCCTCGGTTTCGGCGTGGGGCTCTCCAGTCTTCGCCCGACCCTCGCGGAAAGATAGCCCCGCCGGGCGGATTGCCAATAGGGTCCAGATAGCCCGTCTGGGCGTCGAGCGGAGGCAGCATGCGTTTCATCCGTCGGCCCGTCAGCCGAAGCAGCTACGGCGGCGGCGTGCCCTCGCGCCGGGCCGCAGGTGAGCCACTCATCCGCCGCAGCCCGCTGCTCTTCGGCTACCTCGTCTCGCTCGGCGCGATCGGGGCCGTCGCCACCGGCTTCATGCTCTACGGTCTGCGCTCGATCATCTTCTCGGTGTTCCTGGCCATGTTCGCCACGGTCGGCCTCGACCCGCTGATCCGCTGGTTCCAGCGCCGGGGGATGAAGCGCGTCTGGGCGATCGTGACCGTCATCCTGCTCATCGTCGCCCTGCTGATCGCCATCGTCTGGGTGGTGGTGCCGCTGATCGTTCAGCAGATCTCGAACCTGGCCACGCAGGTGCCGAAGGAGATCAACACCCTCCGCGCGGAGGGCTGGTTCGATTCCGCCAATGAGGCGACCAACGGTGTCCTCGGCCAGGTCTTCACCTGGATCTCGGACCAGGTGAAGGACCCGAACACGTGGGCGACGATCGGCAACGGTCTGGTGGGTTTCGGCCTTTCGGTGCTCAACGCCGTCACGACCGGCTTCTTCATCGCCATCCTGACCATCTACTTCATCGCGTCCTACGACAGCACCAAGCAGGCCGCCTATCGGCTCGTGCGCCGCTCCAATCGCGCCCGCTTCGAGAGCTACGCCGAGCGCATCCTGCAGAACTTCGGCAAGTACCTGAGCGGGATGGTGATCCTCGCCTTCTGCAACGCCGTCTACAGCCTCATCCTGCTGCTCGCCACCGGCGTCCCCGGCGCCTTCCTGATCGCGCTCGCCGCCTTCTTCATCACCCTCATCCCGCTCATCGGAACCGTGCTGACGACCGCCGTCATGACGGTGCTGGCGTTCATCCACTCGCCGGTGAGCGGCGTGGTCGTGCTGGTGCTGATGCTCGTCTACATGCAGGTGGAGGCGTACATCCTGACGCCGCGCGTGATGGGGAAGGCCGTGCAGGTGCCCGGATCGGTCGTGCTCATCTCGGCGCTGGCCGGATCGACCCTGTTCGGTCTGCCGGGCGCCCTCGTCGCCATCCCGATCTCGGCGGGCATCATCCTGATCATCAAGGAGATCGTGATGCCGAGAAAGGAGCTCCGCTGACGCGAGCGATCCTCGATTGGCGGGATGCCCGAAACGGATGCTAGTGTTGAGCCTCGGTTCGGGTCACCGAACCGGATGCGCCTCTAGCTCAATCGGCAGAGCAATTGACTCTTAATCAATGGGTTCAGGGTTCAAGTCCCTGGGGGCGCACCACCGGAAAGGCCCCTGCAGCTGGAGACAGCGGCGGGGGTCTTTCGCTTATCCGGGGTCTTCTCCGCGCGGCTTGGATGCCCGGGCGGCATGCGCTCGAACCACTCCGCGTGCGATGATCTCCCCATGGTGCCGGGGGAGAGTCCTGCCAGTCCGACCGAACGAGCGCCGTTGATCGTTCGAGCCACCCAGACGAACCAGCACAACTGGATCGTCCTCCTGGTGGGGGGCTCAGCTGCGGCGGCACTCGGCGTGCTCGGTCTGATCGCGGGCAACGTCTTCGGTGGCCTGGGCGTCCTGGTCTTCGGCGCGGTCGCCGCCGGGCCTGGCGCGTGGTGGGTCCGGCAGGCGACGCGGGTGCCGGCCTCGGAGCTGCGGCCGGAACCGGACCAGCAGTCGCCAGAAGCGCCCTGACGATCCTCTCAGGCCACGCCGTCGGTCACCGCGACCACGGCAGCGAGGACGGCGGAGTAGAGATCGGCAGTCCGCCGTTCGTACTCCTGCGCCAGGGCGTCGTCGGCGAGCGCGATGTCGTTCCACGATCCCATCCCGCAGAACACCCAGGCCTTGACCGTCCCGGCCAGCAGCTGTCGCGCCGCCAGGGGGCAGCGAGGCCGGCGCGAGGTCCGGGTTGTAGGGGATGACCGGATCCGGGGAGTCGAGGAGGCGGAGGGCCTCGGCGAACCACCGGGCCCACTCGTCCAGGCCCGCGCGGTCGGCGTACTCGCGGATCCCCTCCAGAGCCCGTCTCAGGTCTTCGCGCGCCGAGCCCTCCACATCCCGTGCGGGCCACGGATCCGCCACCGGGGTGCCCGCCTGCTCAACCGTCCAGATTCGCCGGTCCGGCCTGTCCCGGTCCTGAACCGCCCACCTCGACCGCCACAGACGCGGGAGCGGGCCATCGCTCGCGAGCGCCCACCGGCCGCCGCCCGCGAACGACACCGCGAGGTGATCCGGAAGCCCGGAATCGGAGGAGCCGGCGACGACGAGCGACAGCCGACGGGTGCCCGAGTCGCGCAGGAACTCGAGCCACGGCGCGACGCCGTCGGCCTCCCACGTTTTCCGCCCGAGGAAGCGCCGTTGCGGGCACGTGGAATGCAGCCGGCTGACGTACTGAAAGGTGGAGTTGGACGTGTCGAGTGTCGGCGCGGGACCTGTCCCGGACGCGAGCCATTCGTTTCCGTGCAGGCACTGTGCGATCAGGGCAGCGAGTTCACCGTTCATACAGAGGATTCTGCCGTGAGCGGAGGACGGCGCTCAGCCGACAGGTGCGGGCGTCTTTCGCTTGTCCGTGGTCAGTTCTCGCTCGCGTGTGCCTGGCTCGGCTCTTCGCGTATCCATGGGGCGCAACACGCCGCGAACCGTCTGTCGTTCACGGCGTGTTGCGGCCCATCGATGAAGCGTTGCCCCCTGAACGAGCCGTCAGCGGTCCCGCGCGATCACCGAGAAGTCCTCCTCGCCGTGGCCGGCGTCGACGGCGCGCTGCAGTTCTGCGGCCACGAGGGCGGCGGCGGGTAGCGGGGTTTCGGCCGTCGCCAGCATGAGGCGCAGGTCCTTGGCGAGAAGGGCGGCCGAGAACTGCGTGTCCACGAAGTCGCCCGAGGCCACCACCGGGCCCTTCATCGAGGCGATCGGGGCGATGGTGGTGAGCGGCAGCAGCGACAGCACCTCGTCGGTGGACAGGCCGCCCGCGGCACCCAGCCGCAGCGTCTCGCTCAGCGCCTCCATCGAGATGGCGAGCGCGAGGTTCGCGACGAGCTTCGCCGACGCGGCCTTCTCCGGTGCGTCGAAGGTGCGGATCTTATCCGGGTCGGCCCACAGGCTGACCACCGAGCGGGCCTCGCGGGCGGCGTCGTGCTCGCCGCCGATGAGCACGGCCAGGCCGCCGGCCCGAGCGGGCGCGAGCGACCCGACGACGGGCGAGTGGACGTAGCGCACCCCCGCCCGCTCGGCCCACCCCGCGAAGTCGGTGGCGTCGGCCGGGGCGACGGTGGTCACATCGATCCACAGTGCGCCGGAGGGGATCGGCAGCGACGGTTCGAGCACGGTCTCGCGGACGGCGTCCGGGCCGAACAGGACGGTGACGACGACCTCGGCCCCCTCCACGGCCTCGGCCGCGGACGAGGCGATGCGGGCACCGCGCCGGCCGATGGTCTCCGTGGGACCCGGGGAGCGGTTCCAGGCGGTCACGCGATGGCCGGCGTCGATCAGATGCGGCACGAGTTCGCGGCCCATGCGGCCGAGTCCGAGGAAGGCGATGTCCATGACCCCACTCTGCGCCTGTCCGGACACCGGGGGAAGGGGCGCAGGCTCAGCCGGTGAGCGCCGCGCGGCGACCCAGCAAAAAGGTGCGCTCCGCCTCGCCGGTGCAGAGAGCGGCAGCGGTCTCGTACTCGTCGGCCGCCTCCTCGAGGCGACCGGCGCGGGCGAGCAGTCCGGCGCGGATGCCGTGCAGCAGGTAGAAGCTCGCGAGCTGTTCGCGCAGCGGCTCGACCGCGTCCAGGGCGACGACCGGACCCTCCACCTCGGCGACCGCCACCGCGCGATTCAGGGCGACGACCGGCGTGGGGGCGACGCGCAGCAGCTGGTCGTACAGCAGCACGATCTGCCGCCAGTCGGTCGCGTCGGCCGAGGGCGCGTCGTCGTGCACCGCCTGGATGGCCGCCTGCAACTGGTACGGCCCCGGGCGGCCGCGCCGCAGGCACTCCCGCACGATGTCGTGCCCCTCCGCGATCAGCGCGGCGTCCCAGAGCGAGTGGTCCTGCTCCGGCAGCGGGACCATCAGGCCGGCTGCGTCGACCCGGGCCGCGCGCCGCGCATCCACGAGCAGCAGCAGGGCGAGCAAGCCCCGCACCTCCTCCTCGTGCGGCAGCAGCGACCGCAGAACGCGCGCGAGCCGGACCGCCTCGTCGCACAGCTCCTCGCGCACCAGCCGGTCGCCGGCGCTCGCCGCGTAGCCCTCGCTGAAGATGAGGTACAGCACCGACAGCACCGACCGCAGCCGCCGCGCCAGGTCGGCGGACGATGGGACGCGGTACGGGATGCGGGCATCCCGGATCTTCGCCTTCGCCCGCGACAGGCGCTGTGCCATGGTCGGCTCCGGCACGAGGAACGCACGCGCGATCTCCGCCGTGGTGAGTCCTCCGAGCAGCCGGAGGGTGAGGGCGACGCGCGCCTCGGGCGACAGGGCCGGGTGGCAGCAGGTGAAGATCAGCTGCAGCCGGTCGTCGGGGATGTCGTCCGACGCTACGGTCGGTTCGCTCAGTGCGGCGAGCTGTACGGCCTCGGCCTCCCGTGACCGCCCGACCCCCTCCCGGCGCAGCCGGTCGATCGCGCGCCGCCGGGCGGTGGTGATGATCCAGCCGGCGGGCGCGGGCGGGACGCCGTCGCGCGGCCAGCGCTCGACCGCGACCGCGAACGCCTCCTGCACCGCGTCCTCGGCGCGGTCGAGATCGCCGAGGACGCGGTACAGCACGGAGACGGCGCGACCGTAGTCCGCGCGGAAGATCCGCGCGATGCGGGCATCGTCGTCCATCGGGGTTCAGCCGCGGAAGGGCCGCACTTCGATGGGGAGGGTGGTCGCCAGGGCGAGGCGGCGGCCCCACTCGAGCGCCGCATCTAGGTCGGGCACGTCGACGATCGAGAACCCGCCGAGGTGCTCCTTGCCTTCGGCGAACGGGCCGTCGGTGACGAGCACCTCGCCGTCGCCCGGGCGCAGGACGGTCGCGGACGACGGCGGCAGCAGCCCGTTCGAGAACACCCACACGCCGGAGGTGCGCATGTCGGAGTCCACGGCGGTGACGTCACGGTCGATCCGCGCCATCACCTCCGGCTCGGGGACGGGTCCGTCGGGCTCGATGACGCTGAGGAGGTACTGGGTCATGATGGTGATCCTTCCCGAGCGCCCGGGTCGATGGGAAGGGGCGCTCTCACCGTCTATACGAACGGGCCGCCCCTATTTCGACACGTCACGCTCCAGCGACGCCACACCGATCTTGGAGTCGGCCATCCCGTAGAAGACCCAGTCGCGCCCGTCGACCGTCTCGATCGCGGTCGGGAAGACCACGTTCGGCACGATCCCGCTGCGTTCGTCCGCCGTCTCCGCCGACAGCAGCGGCTCGGTGGTCCGGTCGATCACGCGCCACGGTTCGTCCGCGTCGAGGATCATCGCGCCGGCCGCGTAGTTGACGTTCTTCTGCTGGTCGACGCCGGGCTCGAGCCGTCCGGTGACGCCGTGGTGGAGCAGCAGCCAGCCCTCGGGGACGCGGCGAGGAGCCGGTCCCGCGCCGATCTTCAGCTCCTCGAACGGGAACTCGGGACCGGCGAGGAACCGGTTCTGGCGCCAGCGGGCGAGCTCCGCGAGGTCGCGCTCGACCGCCTCCACCGGGATGAACGCGATCCAGATGCTCGGGCGCGTCTCGCCCGCGGGCGGGTGCTCTCCCTCGCCCGGACGGATGCCGCCGAGGTCCCACACCGGGCGGTGCAGCACCGCGAAGCTCGGCGTGCCGTCGGGCGCGGTCACCGGCTCGGGGAAGAACACCGTGTCCTTGTTGTGGAACAGGGCCAGGTCGATGCCGAGCTCGTCGTCGTACTCGAACGAGACCGGACCGAGGCGGCGCCAGGCGCGCAGGTCGTCGGAGACGGCGACGGCAGTGTGCGGGCCCAGTGGCCCGTAGGCGACGTAGGTCATCACGTGCAGGCCGAGCGCCGGGATGAAGGTGATGCGCGGATCCTCGACGCCCGCGTTGTCACGGCCGCGCTCGAACGGCCGGTCGGGCTCGAGCACGACCCCCTGCCGCTCCACGGCGACCGGCACGCCGTCCTCCACCACGACCCGCGCGAGGCCGACCCGGGAGACGTTGCCCTCGGCGACCAGCCGCGGCAGCAGGTAGAGCTCGCCGTCGGGGCCACGGCCGGACGCCGGGTTCAGCACGCCCTCCGCCTCCAGCGGGTCGCCGGCGACCGGGGTCATCACGACACCGGCGCGCGTCAGCCGATACGGGAACGGGGTCATGCGTCCACCTCCTGGTAGAAGTACAGTTCACGGGTACCGGCCGGGGCGTCCCAGCCCTGGGCGAACGACCAGCGGCCCCCGAGCTTCTGGAGGCCGCCCCAGGAGAGCGACCCGCCGCGGTTCAGCGCCAGCTGGGTGAACGGCTCGTCGAGCCGGTACAGGGCCTGGGCGGCCGCGAAGTCGCCGTCGGCGTCCGCGTAGAAGAAGTCGAGCACGAGGTGGTCGCCCGTGACCGCGGCGCAGGCGACCTCGAACAGCGAGCCGCCCAGCGGGCCGAGGTCGAGGTACGGCTGCACCTCGAAGCTCCAGTCGAGTCCGTTCCGGGAGCGCCCGACGGTCGGCCGGCCGCCGCAGCCCTCCGAGAGGAACATGAGGTAGTCGTCGCCCACCCGCGCAGCTCGGCCGCGCTCGTCGCGCGGGAGGACGGCGCCCTTCGCCCAGTACTCCGAGACCTCGTACGGCACGACCAGGCCGCGCTTGTCCCAGTGCTCCAGGTCGTCGGAGACGGCGTGCAGGATGTCGACGGCCACCGAGCCGTCCTCCCGCCGCCAGATGCCGTTGTAGAACAGCACGTAGCCGTCGTCGAGCGCGTAGACCTTCGGGTCCTCGCAGCCGAGCGTCTCGTTCTCGAACGTCGGGTACACGATCGGGTTGGCGGGGGAGTCGTGCCACGCGCCGTCGCGGCGGACGGCGTGCCCGATCCGGCTCGCCGTCGACTCCTTGCGCGGGGAGGCGCGGTAGAACAGGTGCAGCTCGTCGCCGCGCTCGATCAGCGTGGGGTTGAAGATGGAGTCGCTGGTCCAGCCGATCCCGGTCGGGTCGTTCCACTGGCCGTCGAGGCGGAAGGTGAGCGCGTCGTTCCTGGCGAACGGGCCGATCGCCCACTCGGGGCGCTCGGGGTAGAAGGCCGAGAACTGGTCCGTGGAGATGCGGTCGGTCAGGGCGTTCGTGTGGGCGAGGGCCTCGCGGTACGACGCGAGCAGGGCGCCGTGGTCAGCGAGACCTGGGGTGAGGAGGTCGTCCATGGTTCCTTATCTCGGACTCAGCCCTTGACGGACGAGCCCAGGTCGGAGGAGGTGAAGTAGCGCTGGAACACGATGAACAGCACGACGACAGGCGCCGCCAGCACGACGGCGCCGGCGAGGATGGCGCCGTACGGGTTGGAGGTGGAGCCCGCGACGGTCGAGATGTAGTTGGCCAGCGAGACCGCCAGCGGCTGCAGACTCGCCTCCTTGGTGATCAGGAACGGCCAGAGGAACTCGTTCCACGGGCCGATGAAGGTCAGCAGCAGCGCGGTGACCAGCGCCGGGCGCACCAGCGGCAGGGCGATGCGCCACAGCAGCCGGAACTCGCCCGCACCGTCGACCCGCGCCGCGTCGAACAGCTCGCGCGGCAGCTGCAGGAAGTACTGCCGGAAGATGAGAACCGCGGCCGAGTTGATCACGAACGGCAGGATCATCCCGAGGTAGTTGTCGGCGAGCCCGTAGTTGCGCGCGATGAGCACGTAGAGCGGGATCATCAGCAGCTGGAACGGGATGGTCTGCACCAGCAGGGCGAGCGCGAAGGTCACGCCGCGTCCACGCCACTGCAGGATGGCAAGCGCGTAGCCGGCGAGCACGCCGAACACGACCGTCCCGAGCAGCACACCTCCGGTGAAGATCCCGGAGTTGACCAGCCCCTGGAACAGGTTGATCCGGGAGTTGATCTCGCCGTAGTTCTGCAGCGTCAGGTTGGCCGGGTTCGGGAAGGCTCCCGCGACCGACGTGTCGGGTTCGGCCTGCAGCGAGCCCACCAGCATGTAGTAGAAGGGGAACAGGAACGCGATCGCGCCCAGCGTGAGCACGATGCCCTGCACGATGGCCTGGCCGCGCGTGAGGCGCCGCGGCGCCGACAGGTCGCGTCGCCGGCGACGGGAGGGGCGAGAGGCCGGCCGCACGCCGGTCCCCGGTGTGGTTTGCGTCATCAGTCTCTTCCTCCGACGAACCGGTTCTGGAGCCAGCCGAGGATCAGCACCCCGATGACGAGGATGACGCCGATCGCAGCCGCGTAGCCGGGGTGGCCCTGCTGGATGCCCTGCTGGTAGATGAGCAGCACCGGGCTGGTGGAGTGCCCGTCCGGGCCGCCGCCCCCGGTCAGCAGGTACGGCTCCGTGAACAGGTTGGCCCCGGTGATCGTGGACAGCAGCAGCACGAGCACGGTCGCGGGACGGACGCCCGGGACCGTGACCGAGAAGAACTGCCGCACCTTGCCGGCACCGTCGGTCGCCGCCGACTCGTAGAGCTCCGTCGGCACGTTCTGCAGCGCAGCCAGGTAGAGCAGGATGTAGAACCCGAGGCCCTTCCACGTGACGTAGATCGCGATGGTCGGCATGGCGAGCGTCGGGCTCGACAGCCAGCTCGGGCTGGGCGCGAGCGGACCGAGGATGTGGTTCACCAGGCCGTTCTGCCCGAACAGGAACAGCCACACCCCGATGATCGCGACGCTCGCGGTGACGTACGGGACGTAGTAGCTGGTGCGCAGGAAGGTGCGGAACCGGGTGATGCTGTTCAGCCCGGAGGCGAGCAGCAGCGACAGCACGACGGTCAGCGGCACGTTGATGATGAGGAAGATGCCGACGTTGCCGAACGACTGCAGCACGGCCGGATCGGTGAGGGCCTGGATGTAGTTGTCCAGGCCGACGAACGGCCGGTCGACGTTCGCACCGGGCGCCGCGAAGAAGTAGTCGAAGAACGACATGTACACGGCGAAGCACAGCGGGAACGCGAAGATCACGAGCACGTACACGATGTACGGCGCGCCGAAGAGCCAGCCGAGCGGGTTCTTCCCCAGGATGCGCTGCACGAGCGGCGCGCGGTGGCGCCGGCCGTTCCCGGCGGCGGGCGCGGTGCCCGCCGCCGGGGGAGCGGAGGTGGTGGTCATGGCTACTTCTGCGCCTGGAGCTTGTCGATCTTGTCGGCGGCGGCCTTGAAGGCGTCCTCGACGGACCCGCTGCCGTTCACGACCGCCTTGGTGTAGGCGTCACGGAGTGCCTGCATCTGCGCGATCGTGTTGGTGCCGGTGGGGTCGTCGACGGTGTGGGCGCTCTGGGCTCCGAACTCCTTGTACGCGGGGTGCGCGTCGAAGTAGTCCTTGTAGGTCGTGGCGACGTCGGTGCGGATCGGCATCTGGCCGGTCGTGTCGAGCAGCTTGCCGTCCTGCTCCTTGCTGGTCGCGAACTTGATCACATCCCACGCCGTGCCCTGGTTCTTGCACGAGGTGTACATGCCGATGTTCTTCGCGTCGGGGAAGGTGTAGGTCTCGTCCGCAGACTTGCCGTCCTTGGTCGGGACCGGGACGGAGCCCCACTGCACCTTGTCGCCGCCGTAGTAGGCGATGGCCCAGGGGCCGACGATCGCCATGGCCGACTTGCCGTCGGCGAACGCGTCGCCCTGGTACTGCTCCTTGCCGGCGAGGCTGTCGCTGTAGATCTGCTTCCAGAAGTTCGCGACGTCGAGCGAGTCCTGACCGGTGACGGTCGCCTTGCCGTCCTCGATGAACGTCTTGCCGCCGGACTGGGCCGCGAGCAGCGGCAGGTAGTCGAAGTTCACCTGGAAGAACTCGCTGGTCGGCGCCGGGTAGATCGCGTACGGCGCGGCTCCCGAGCTCTTGATCTTCTGCGCGGCGGCGAGGAAGTCGGCGTAGGTCGACAGCTTCGGGTTCGCGGGGTCGAGGCCGGCCTTCTGGAAGATGGCCTTGTTGTAGAAGATCATCACGGGGTTCTGCTTCCACGGCATCTGGTAGTAGTCGCCGTCGGCCGACTTGTACTGCTTCGCGGCGTCGCCGCTGCGGGCCTCGATGTACTTCGCGCCGTCGGAGAACTTGGACAGGTCGACGAGGCCGCCCTGCTTCTGCCACTGGCCGGTGGCGGCCGGGAGGTTGTTGAACACCAGGCACGGCGTCGTCCCGGCGGTGATGGCGGCGCCGATGACCTCCTCGGTGCTCTTGCCGGCCGGCACCTCCTGGGCCTTGATCTGCTCCTTGGGGTGCGCGGAGTTCCAGGCCGAGACCATGGCCTTGCCCCACTGCACCTCCTGCTCGTTGTTCGAGTACCAGATGGTGATCGGTCCGTGCGCCTTCATGGCGTCGCCGGAGCCGCCGCCGCTGGAGCCGCAGGCGGCGAGGGTGCCGGCCACGAGGCCGGCGGTGAGGAGGGAAGCGGCGAGTCTGCCCCGTCGCAGTCTGTCGTGTCGCATGGTGTTGCCTTTCTGGGGGTGGGGTGTGGGTCAGCGGCCGGACGGCGCCGCGGTGGACGCCCGCACGACCAGTCGTGCGGGCGGCAGGGCGACGTCGCCGGCCTCGCCGTCCTCCACCAGCCGCAGCAGTGCGGTGGCGGCGGCGAGGCCGAACCCGGCCGGGTCGTTGTCGAGGGTGGTGAGGGAGGGATAGACGAACGACCCGATCTGGGAGCCGTCCAGCCCGGTGATGGAGAGGTCAGCGGGGAGGTCGAGCCCTCTCTCGTGCGCGACGCCCATCCCGGCGATCGCCATCGGGTCGTTCCCGTAGACGATCGCGGTCGGGCGGTCCTCCCGGTCGAGCAGGGCCTTCGTGGCCTCCGCGCCCTGCTCGGGGGAGAAGTCGGTGGGGACGACGAGCGGATCGATGCCCGCCGCTCGCGCCGCGGTCTCGAAACGCTCGCGCCGACGGCGGCCGTGCAGCATCCGCTCGTCGCCGGAGACGTGGGCGATGCGCCGGTGGCCGAGCCCGACGAGGTGCTGGACGAGCTCGTCGATGCCCGCGTCGTAGTCGCGGGTGACCGCGGGGAAGGGACTGCCGCCGAGCGGCTCCCCGAGCGAGACGGCGAACGAGCCGAGCCGTTCGAGGAGCGGGATGCGCTCGTCGTCGGCCAGGAGGTCGGTCAGCAGGAAGCCGTCGACGCGCTTGTCGGCTGCGAGCCGCTCGTAGGCGCGCTCCTCGGCCGCCCGGTCGGGCACGACGGTGAGCACGAGGACGTTGCCGCGCTCGGCGAGCACCGTCTCGACACCGGCGATGAAGGACGCGAAGAACGGGTCGACCTCGATCGTGCGCGGCGAGCGGCGCAGCACCAGCCCGAGCGCGTAGGCGCGGCGCAGGCTGAGGCCTCGGGCACCGGGATGCGGCGTCCAGCCGAGCTCGCGTGCGACCTGGAGGATGCGCTCCCTGGTCTCCTCCTTGACCCCGGGCCGCTCGTTGAGGGTCAGCGAGACCAGGGACTTGCTGACGCCCGCCGCGCGCGCGACGTCGTTGATCGTGACGCTGGCCGGGCTCATCGGGCGGTCACCGTGGTGAACCCGCCGGGCAGCACGAGCACCGTGGCGTGGGCCCCTGCCGTCTTCGCGCGGCCGACCTGACGGCCGGAGGCGTCGTAGCTGGTCACCGTCACGGGTGCGCCGGCGTCGAGCTTCTGCGGCACAGGGAGGGCCGTCGCGTTCGCATAGACGTCGAGCGTTGCGCTGCCGGCGAGGGCGAGGTGGGAGACGACCGGCTGCACGAGCAGCGCATCCAGCCGGGCGGTCCCGGTTACGCGGGCGGTGACCGAGGTGGCGGCCGCGGGGACCGGGACGGGCAGCGTCTGCGGGAGCAGGAAGACCGGGCTGGGCGCGATCCCCTGCTCCCCGGCGCGCACATTGTCGGTGCGGCCGAGCGGGAGGGTGAGGCGGCCGGCCGCGGTGGTCCAGGCGGTCGTGCCTGATCCGCCCGGACCGAGGTCGGCGATCGGGAGGATGCGCGCCGTCGGGTGGCTGGCCGGAAGGGCGAGGGTCACGGTCGAGCCGGAACCGGCCTGGAGGTACGACCCGCCCGACCAGTTCGCGGAACCGGTCCAGGCGGACGGCGGCGTCACCGTGCTGACGGGGCCGGTGGCCGTGCCGCTCTCGGCCTCGACCACGGTCAGCCCGTCCGTCGCGGTGGTGCGGGTGAGGGCCGTGGCGGCGCGTGCGATCGACGGGTGCGCATCCAGTGCCAGCATGCTGAGCTCGGTGTGGATGACGGACTCGGCGCCGCAGTTGCGGTTCACCGTGCCGTCACCCGCGATGCCGTCGACGCACACGCCGGTCGCCGGGTCGTAGGCGGCGACGCCCGCGCGGTTCGCGCCGAAGTACCAGGCGGCCTGTGCGCCGGCGAGGGCCGCGAGTCCGGAGGCGCCGGTCGCGTCGGACGCGGCGACGAGCCCTTCGAGCCGCGAGTCGACGCCGTAGGCGATCTGCGTGCGGTCGGCGGGGGTGGGGGTCCAGCCGTTGTCCGGTCCGCCGGAGGCGAGCAGCTGGGCGGTGAACGAGGCCAGGTCCTTCGTCGCGGACTGCTGGAGGCCGCCGTCGTGCAGCACCGTCGCCGCGGCCGTGAGGGCGGCGGGCTGCATCCCGGCCCAGGCGTGCCAGAAGGTGGGGGAGTTCGCCTCCGGCAGCAGTGCGCCGAACGGCCACTGCCCGGACCCGCCGCTCTGCAGCTTCGCGATGCCCTCGGCGTAGCGGGCGAGCGCCGTGCGCGCCGCGGAGTCGGAAGGCTGCGCGGCCACGTAGGCGCTGAGGCCGAGCACGGCCTCAGCTGTGGCTCCGGCGCTTCCGACGATGAGCCAGCCGGGAACGGTCACGCCGTTCGCGACATCGGTCTGCGGATAGCGGGCGAGGGACTGCCGCTGCAGCGCGCCGACGGCGAGCTGCATCCGGGCGGCGAGGAAGGACGCGAAGGCCGGGTCGGAGCTGCGGAATCCGGCATAGCCCTCGCCGAGCGCCCACACCGTGCGCGCGAGCCAGAACGACTCGGCGGAGTCGGACGGGTCGGGCAGCTCCTTCGGGATGGCGGACGGGTTGAGCGTGCCGTCGTGCTGCTGCCAGAGCACCACGTTGCCGGCGTTCGGCCCGTCGGCGGTCTGCAGGTAGGTGAGCGAGCGGAGCAGCTCGTAGGCGCTCGTGCGGCTGGTGGCAGTGCCGTTCTGCTTCCAGTCGCGCAGGTAGACGACGGCGGCGCGGGAGATGTCGTCGGCGTCGTAGGCGCCCTGGGCGTACCAGCCGCGGGTGGCGTCGGTGACGGGCCCGCCGCCGACCCGGCGGAAGCTGCCGTCGGCCTGCCGGTCGGCGTAGACCCAGGGTGCGCGAGCGACCGGCTCCTCGGCTGCGCGGTAGGTGGTGTGCCCGGCTATCCCTGAGAGGAGCGGGACGTCGTCGAGCAGGAAGTCGAGGTGCGCGAGATTGGTTAGCTTCGCGGGAGCGGAGGTGCCGGAGTCGGCCGCGGAGGCCGCCTGCTGCGGTGCTGCCAGAGCCGGAGCGCCTGCCGCCGTGATCGCCAGTGCGGCGCCGAGGGCGAGGCCGAGGGCGGCCTTCTTCGTCGTGAGTCGTCGGTTGCGCATCGTCGCGTCCCCTGTCATCTAAACCGGTTTAAGAGACCGTAGACGCGGTCGGGCCGAATGTCAACGTCGGTCTTGTGGAGACTTCGCCGTCAGACCAGACTGGCCGCACGCGACCCCGTCATCGCCGGGTGAGAGGAGCTCCCGTGGAGTACAAAGACGTTCCCACCAAAGCCGACGTGGAGCGCATCGCCGCCTTCCGTCAGCCCGGATGCGTGAGCATCTACCTGCCGACCGGCACGACGCCTCCGGAGGCCGATCGGGCCAGGATCGAGCTCAAGAACCATCTCGCGTCGGCCGTCCGGGCGCTGGAGGCCCTGGAGGTTCCGCGGGCCCGCATCCAGGCCGTGCATGCGGAGGCCGAGCGCATCCTCGACGACCGGGACTTCTGGCGCTATCAGTCCCGCTCGCTCGCGGTCTTCCTCGACGGCGAGCTGGCGGAGACGTTCCGCCTGCCGAACCGCCTCGGGACCTCCTGCGAGGTCGCCGACCGGTTCTACGTGAAGCCGCTGCTGCGGGCGCTGACGTTCCCGCAGACCGCGCTGATCCTGGCGTTGGCCGGCAACTCGGTGCGGCTGCTGCACCTGACGCCCGACCGGCCGCCGGAGCGGGTCGACGTGCCGGGCATGCCGAAGGACGTCGCCGCGGCGGTGGGGCTGACCTCGGTGAGCGGACGGTCGCCGGACGGGCGCATCCAGGGCTCGGAGGGCCAGAAGGTGCGGATGCTGGAGTACGTGCAGGCGATCGAGCGCGCGCTGCACCCGCTGCTGGCGAACTCCACGGAACCGCTCATCCTGGCCGCCGCCGAGCCGCTCGTGGGCATCTTCCGCGGGGCGGGGGAGCACCCGCGGCTCGTGCCGGAGGTCATCGCCGGCAATCCGGAGGACAAGACCGACGAAGAGCTCGCGACGGCCGCGCGCGGCGTGCTCGACCGGCTCTACGCGGGCAAGGTCGCCGAGCTGCGCGAGACGTACGAGAGCCGCATCGCGTCCGGAACAGCGCTCGTCGATCTGAGCGACATCGCCCGCGCGGCGACGTTCGGCGCCGTGGAGTCGCTCATCATCGACATCGACCGCCGGGTGCCGGGGTCGGTGGACGAGACGACGGGAGCGATCACGCTCGCGCCGGAGGACGAGCCGGGCGACTACGGCGTGGTCGACGAGATCCTGCGCCGCGCGCTGGGTTCCAAGGCGAAGGTCTACGCGCTGCGCGCCGACGATGTGCCGGGCGGCGGGGCGGCCGCGGCCGCCGTGCGCTTCCCCGTCTGAGGGCGGTCGGGTCGGACGGAGGTCAGCGGCGGGGCCGCAGCGCCAGCACCAGGAACTCCTGGACGGCGGCCAGCCAGTCGTACACGGCCCGCTGCATCGCCGACTCCTCGTCGTGGATGTCGCCCTCGTCGCCGTCCTGCCGGATCCCGAGCCGCGCCGCCAGCACCAGGCGAACGTCGGTGATGGTCCGCAGCCACGCGGTCGCCTGCACCTCGTCCAGCACCACCTCGACGCGGGAGTCGCCGCCGACGCCCGCCAGCGTGTCCACCACCGTCAGCGCTGCGGCCTCCTTGCGGTCGGCCAGCCCCGGCGCGGTGAACCGGCGGAACTCCGCCGACGCCTCCGGGTCGTCCGGGTAGGCGTCCGGCAGCAGCCGCCCGAGCGCGGGGTCGGCGATCGCGTTCTCCGGAGACGCGGCCGCGCGGGCCAGCTCGACGGCCTCCTCGGCGAGCGACAGCAGCAGCTGTGCCTCGCCCGGCTCGAAGCGCGCCGAGACCCGGCCGTCCCTGCGGCGGCGGAAGGGGATCACGCGTCCGCCTTCGTCAGCGTCGCCCACAGGCCGTAGTCGTGCATCGCCTCCACGTGCCGCTCCATCTCCTCGCGCGTGCCCGTCGCGACGACCGCACGGCCCTCGGTGTGCACGAGCATCATCAGCCGTTCGGCCTCCTTGCGCGGGAACCCGAAGTATGTCTGGAAGACGTACGTGACGTAGCTCATCAGGTTGACCGGGTCGTTCCACACGATCGTGACCCACGGCGACCCGAGCTGCAGCAGCTCGTCCGTGCCGGTCTCCTCGAGCGTGCCGGTGGCCGTCGAGGTGCCGGTCACAGCGGCACGCCGCCGATCGCGTCCGCGGCGCGCACCAGCGCCAGGTGGGTCAGCGCCTGCGGGGTGTTGCCGGCGTGCGACCGGCCGTCGACGTCGTATTCCTCGGAGAGCATGCCGACGTCGTTGGCCAGCCCGACCAGCCGGTCCATCAGCCGCCTGGCGTCCTCCATCCGTCCGGAGGCGGCGTACTGCTCGGCCAGCCAGAACGAGCAGGCGAGGAAGGGATGCTCACCGGGCGGCAGGCCGTCCACCCCGCTCTCCGTCCGGTAGCGCAGCAGCAGACCGTCGCGGAGCAGGTCCTCCTCCAGCGCCCGCACGGTGCCCAGCATCCGCGGGTCGTCGGCCGAGACGTAGCCGCACTGCGCCAGCTGCAGCAGGGAGGCGTCCACCTCCGTCGTGCCGTAGTGCTGCACGTAGGTGCCGCGGTGCTCGTCCCAGCCGTTCGTCTCGATGTCGGCGCGGATGGCGTCGCGCTCCCGCTTCCACCGCTCGGCGGGACCGTCGAGCCCGTACTCCTCGACCGCGCGCACGGCGCAGTCGAAGGCCGCCCACACCAGGGCGCGGGAGTGCGTGAACTGCTGCGGCTTGTCGCGGATCTCCCAGATGCCGTGGTCCGGGTCGCGCCAGTGCTGCTCCAGGTAGCCCATCAGGGCGCGCTGCAGCGCCCACGAGAAGCGCGTCTCGGCGACACCCGCGCGGCGGCCCCGGTCGAGCCCGAGCATGACCTCGCCGATCACGTCGGCCTGGAACTGGTTGGATGCGTCGTTGCCGAGCCGCACCGGACTCGCGCCCTGGTAGCCGGGCAGGCTGTCGATGATCCGCTCGGACAGGTCGCGCTCGCCCGCCAGCCCGTACATGATCTGCACCTCGCCCGGGTCGCCCGCGATCGCGCGGAGCAGCCAGTCGCGCCAGTGGTCGACGTAGTCGTCGTAGCCGTGGGCGAGCAGCACGCTGATGGTGAGGGAGGCGTCCCGCAGCCAGACGTAGCGGTAGTCCCAGTTGCGCTCCCCGCCGAACGACTCCGGCAGGGAGGTCGTGGCCGCGGCGACGATGCCGCCGGTCTCCAGGTGCGACAGCGCGCGCAGCAGGAGCAGCGAGCGCACCACCTCGTCGCGGTAGGGCCCCTGGTGGCTCGCGCGGCTGGCCCAGTCGGTCCACCACTCGCGGGTGTGCTGCAGGGCGGCCTCCACATCCAGGTGCTCCGGCGGTTCGCGGTGCGACGGGTACCAGGTGAGCGTCAGGTCGACGGTCTGCCCGGCACGGACGGTGAAGTCGCCCTCGTGCGTGTGGTCGGCCGGGTGCAGCTCGGCGCCGCGCACCACGATCGCGTCAGGGCCTGCGACGGCGACCAGCGCGTGCGGCCGCTCCGACTTCTCCTGCCGCACCCACGGGATGGCGGTGGCGTACCCGAACCGGATGCGCAGGTCCTGATGCATCCGCACGGTGCCGCGCACTCCGCGCACGCGCCGGATGACATCGGCCCGGTGGTCGCCCATCGGCATCAGGTCGGTGACCTCCACCTCACCGTCGGCCGTGCGCCAGCGGGTCACGAGGATCATCGTGTCCTTCTCGTACCGGCGGGTGCTCGTGGCGGACGGGTCGGCGGGCGCGACCAGCCAGCGGCCGTGGTCCTCGGTGCCGAGCAGGGAGCCGAACATCGAGCGCGAATCGTAGCGCGGGAGGCAGAGCCAGTCGATGCTGCCGTCCCTGCCGACGAGTGCCCCGGTGAAGCAGTCACTGATCAGGGCGTAATCCTCGATGGGGAGCGACATATTCCCAGTATGGACGTACTGTGATCGACATGACGCAGTCCGTGGACACTCTGGTGATTCTCGGAGCATCCGGCGATCTCACGTCGAGGCTCCTCCTCCCTGCCATCGGACAGCTGCTCACCGATCAGCCCAAGCGCACCTTCACGCTGATCGGGTCGAGCAGCGACGACCTCGACGACGACGCCTGGCGGAAGATCGTCGCGACGTCGTTCTCGACGGTGGACGCGAAGGGGCCGACGGTCGACAAGCTTCTGAAGGAGACCCGCTACGTGAAGGCGGACGCCACGAGCGCGGACGACCTGAAGGGTCTGCTCGGCGACGCCAAGGGTGTGCCCGCGCTCTACTTCGCGCTGCCGCCGGCCGTCGCCGCGAAGGCGTGCGAGGCGCTCGGGACGTTCGACCTGCCCGAGGGGCTGACGCTCGCGCTGGAGAAGCCCTTCGGCACCGACCGCGAGAGCGCCATCCGCCTGAACGCGACGCTGGCCAAGCTCGTGCCGGAGGATCAGATCCACCGGGTGGATCACTTCCTCGGCCGGTCCAGCGTGTTCAACATCCTCGGCGTGCGGTTCGCCAACAGCATCCTGGAACCGCTGTGGGACGGCCTCCACATCGAACGCGTCGACGTGATCTACGACGAGACGCTGGCGCTGGAGGGCCGCGCCCGCTACTACGACGGCGCCGGAGCGCTGATGGACATGATCCAGAGCCACCTGCTGCAGGTGATGGCGGTGCTCGCGATGGAGCCGCCGTCGACCCTTGGGGAGGCCGACCTCCGCGATGCGAAGGAGATCGTGCTGCGGGCGACCCGTGTGTGGGGCGACGACCCGGTGACCGCGAGCCGTCGCGCGCGCTACGCCGCGGGGGAGATCGACGGCAAGAAGCTTCCCGCCTACGCCGACGAGAAGGGCGTCGATCCCTCGCGCGAGACGGAGACGCTCGCCGAGGTCACACTGCAGATCGACACCTGGCGCTGGAAGGGCGTGCCGTTCACGCTGCGATCGGGCAAGGCCCTCGGCGGCAGGCGACGGGAGATGGTGATCACCTTCACGCCGGCGGAGCACATCCCGACCGGGCTGAAGGGCACGATGGAACCGGCCAAGCTGCGGCTGCTGTTCGCGCCGGACTCGATGTCGCTCGAGATCAACATCAACGGCAGCGACGACCCGTTCGAGCTGGAGCGCGCGTCGCTCACGGCCGACTTCGGCCCCGGCGCCCTGCTGGCCTACGGCGAGGTGCTGGAGGGCATCCTCGACGGCGACCCGTCGCTGTCGGTGCGCGCCGACACGGCGGTGGAGTGCTGGCGGATCGTGGAGCCGGTGCTGACGGCATGGCGCGAAGGACGCGTGCCGTTGGAGGAGTACCCGGCGGGGTCGGAAGGTCCGAAGGACTGGAAGCAGCTCGGCTGAGGCTCGCTGCCGGCGCCCGTTCGGGGAGGCTCTAGGCCGCCGAGCGGTGCGAGACCAGCGGGAACTCGCCGGTCACCGGCTTGCGGAGGTCGGTCCACTGGGTGATCGGCGCGGGCTCCCAGCCGAAGGCGGCGGGCTCGGCCTCCGCCGCGGGTGCGGTCTCGACGGCGGCCGCGGGGGCCTCGGCGGCTGCGACCGTGGCGACCGCCGGTGTCTCGACGGCGACGTGCGCGGCAGGCTGCTCCTGCGCAGGGGAGATCGGCGCGTCCTCGACCGCGGCCGCGAGGTGCTGCGGCTCGGAGAGCGACTCGCCGGACTCGAGGCGGCGACGTGCCTCCGCGATGGCGGCGGCGATGCCCACCGAGACGGACTGCGCGAGGATCGAGTGGAAGATCGTGTCAGTGTCGTCCTGGGCGCGGCGGACGACCGTCCACTCGCCGTCCTCTCCGATCAGCTCGGCGACCTTGCCGTGCACGAGCTCGAGGATCTGGGCATCCGTCAGCTGGGGCACCGGCGCCGCCGGAACCACGGCAACGTGCCGCCTACGACCAAACATCGCGCACCCCTTCCAGGTTCACCTGAATACCAGTGTCCTGGACGTTCGCCGCGTGTTCCTGCTGGACACGCCGGGAAAGTTGCGGAAATCCGCGGGTCAGCGGCCCTTTCGCGCGCCGAGCGCGTGCTCGTCGCGGTCGGACGCCTCCTTCGACTCCTCGAGGACGGCTCCGACGGCCAGGACGAGGGAGATCCCGGCGTTGATCCACATGAGCGGGATCCGCCAGTCCCGCGGGCCGTTCTTCGACGACTGGACCGTCGTCCACAGGCCGATGACCGCGCTGATGATGGCGCCGTTGAAGAGGTACTTGCGCATCCCGTTCCTTTCGGTGTCGTCCCGTAGCGTACGCTTCCTAAGTCGGGACCGGGAGGAGTGGGATGCGCACCGCGATCGTGGGCGCCGTGCTGCTCGTCTTAGGAGGAGTCGCCGTCGCGACCGGGCTGCTGCCCGTCCCCGAGGTGGTCGAGCTGTGGGACCGCGTCTGGCCGATCCTGCTCTTCGTCATCGCGATCACCGTCGTGACCGAGCTCGCCGCCGAGGCCGGCGTCTTCACGGTGCTGGCCCAGCAGACCGCGCGCTGGGGCCGCGGCCGCGCGTGGGTGCTCTGGCTGCTGGTGGTGCTGGTCGCGGCGCTCAGCACGATCTTCCTCTCGCTCGACACCACGGCGGTGCTGCTCACGCCCGTCGTCATCGTGCTGGCGCGGCACGCCGGGCTGAACCCGCTGCCGTTCGCCCTGACCACCGTGTGGATGGCGAACGCCGGCTCCCTGCTGCTCCCGGTGTCCAACCTGACGAATCTGCTGGCCCAGCACTCGATGGGCGACCCGTCGCCCGCCGCCTTCGCCGCGCTCATGCTGGCGCCGGCGATCGTGGCGATGGTGGTGCCGATGGTCGTCGTCTTCGTCATCTCCCGGCGTTCGCTGCTGGTCCGCTACGAGACCGGGGAGGAGGACGGGATCGAGGATCCCGTGCTGTTCTGGGTGTCGGGGGCGGTCGTCGTCGTGCTCGTGCCGCTCCTCGTCTCCGGCCTGCCGGTGTGGCTGCCGACGACCGTCGCGGCGGTCGTGCTCGCCGTGCTGTTCCTGGTCCGTCGCCGCAGCGTCGTGCGCTTCGGTCTGCTGCCGTGGCAGCTGGTGCTGCTCGCCTCCGGCCTGTTCCTGTTCATCGAGGCGCTGCACGCGGCCGGCCTCGGGACGCTGCTGGCCAGCGTCTCCGGGACCGGGGAGTCGCCGCTCGCGCTGCTGCGGCTGTCGCTCACCGGACTCGTCGGCGCGAACGCCATCGACAACCTGCCCGCCTACCTCGCGTTGGAGCCGGTCGCCCAGAGCCCGGTGCGGCTCGCGGCGCTACTGATCGGCGTCAACGCCGGGCCGCTGATCACGCCGTGGGCGTCGCTGGCGACGCTGCTCTGGCACCAGCGGCTGACCAGCTTCGACGTCGAGATCCGCTGGAGCCGCTACATGCTCCTCGGACTGATCGTCGCTCCGGTCACCGTGGTGCTGGCGACGCTCGCCCTCGCCTACCTGGGCTGACCGGCTATTCGGCTCGATCCGGCTATTCGGCGGGGAGCAGCTGCGCCGCGTTGATCACGCGTCGACGCGCCACCGCGATCAGCGCCAGGGCGAAGCCGAACGCCGCCCACAGCAGCAGCCCGCCGAGTCCGCGCCAGGCGTCCGTCGTCCCGTCGACGGCGCCCTGCATGGCGGTGATCGCGGGGGAGGTGGGCAGCCACGGCAGCGCCGCGTCGAAGAACGTCGGCGCGGTGGACACGATGCCGGAGGCGAGGGTCACCACCACGACGAGCATCGAGACGAACCGCCCGATCCCGCCGAGCAGGGCGACGAGACCGTGATTGACCGCGGCGAACGCCACCCCGGCCGCGGCCGCCAGCCCGGCGAACCCGAACCAGTGGCCGACGTCGAGCCCGAGCGCCGGGGTCATCACGGCCGCGACCAGCACGCCCTGCACCACGCCGAGCGCCGCGGCCGGCACGAAGCCGTCGAGCGCGATCCGTCCGGCGGCACGCGAAGTCAGCAGGGCCCGGCGCGAGAGCGCCTGCAGGACCAGGAAGGTGGCCAGTGCTCCCAGCCACAGGGCGACGGAGGCGAACAGCGGGATGCTGGAGGTGCCGAACGCCTGATCGCCCGAGGTCTTCTGCGTGACGGGCTCGGCGGCGACGGAGGCCAGGCTGGTGCGCTCGCCCTTGTCGTACGCCGGCAGCTGCTTGACCGCCGTGTGGAGCCCGGTGGCGAGCGACGCGGCGCCGGCGGCCGACTGGTCGGCGCCGGAGGCGAGTGTCGGGATGCCGTCGCTCAGCTGCTGCACGCCCGTCGCCAGCTGCTGCGCGCCGTCCGCGGACTGCGACGCGCCGGAGGCCAAAGCGGACGCCCCGGACGCCGACTGCGCGGCGCCGCTGGAGACCTGGGCTGCGCCGCCGGCCGCCTGCGCGATGCCCTGGGTGAGTGCGGGCATGCCCGCGGCGAGCTTCGCGTTCCCGTCGGCGACGGTGGCCGCGAGCCCGGTCAGGCTGGGGTTGCCGCCCTGGGGAGTGGTCATGCCCGCCTGGATGCCCTTGATCTGCGCACAGATCGGGTCCTGCGCCGTGTGGGCGGCGACGCACTCGGTGTAGAGGCCGCCGAGCGCGTCGGCGGTCTGCTGCACTCCCTTCGACACCCCGGCGGAGCCCGCGGCGAGGCCCTGGGTCTGCGCCGGCAGGTCGGCCGTCTGCTGCTGGAGCTGCTGCAGCCCTCCCGAGAGTGAGGAAGCCCCGCCGGAGAGCTGCTGCAGCGCGTCCGAGAGCTGCGACGCCCCGGTCGACAGCTGCGACACCCCGGTCGCCAGCGACGACGCACCGCTCGCGAGGGGCGCGGCCCCGTCGGCGAGTTGGTGCGTGCCGCTCGCGAGCTGGGTGAGCCCGCTCGCCAGCTGGTCGGCGCCGGTCGCGGCCTTCCCGAGCTGCTCGCCGAGCGTGTTGAAGCCGACGTAGACGTTCTCGATGTACGTCGAGGTGAGCTGCTTGTTGAGCACCGAGGTCGCCGTGGTCGTGACGGCTTGACTGATCGCGGGGTCGACGAGCTTCGACTCGTTGCTCGTGCGCACGTCGATCGTCGCCTGCGTCGCGTCCGATGGTGCCCCAGCGGTCGAGGTCGCCGCCTTCGAGAAGTTCTCCGGGATGGTCACGACCGAGACGTACTCGCCGCTCGCCAGCCCCTTCGACGCGTCCTTCTGGTCGGTGAGCACCCAGGTGAAGTTGTCGTGCTTGCTGTCGAGGAGGCCTGCGCTGAGCTGGCGGCCGAGGGGCACGGTCTGGCCGTTCACCTTCACCGGCTGGTCGAGGTTCACGACGGCGGCCTTGACCTCGCCGAGACGCTCGGTCGGGTTCCAGAGCGCCCACACCAGCAGGCCGCCGACGACGATCGGCACCAGCAGGATGCCGACGATGGTCAGCCAGGTGACGCGCTTGTCCGAACGCATCCGCTCCAGCGAGAAGAGCGAGCCGGGGCGGCGGAGCGGGGAGGTGGGGGTGGTCATCGGGCGTCGGCCTTCTCGAGGTGGGCGCCGTGCTCGGCGCGGTCGGGTTCGGGGAGTTCGGGGAGCGTGGTCGTCGCCGGGGGAGCGGCGGCGAGGTCGACCTCGGTGGGCTCGGCCGCATCCGGGAGCAGATCGTCGAGTCCGGCCGGGTCGACGCAGCTGACGACGAGCGCGAACGGCCGCTGCTCGACGCGGGCGCGGCTGAGCGCCGCCGTGAGCTCTGCGTGGATGCGGCGCCGCTCGACCGGGTCGGTCACGGCGTCCGCCGCGTCGAGCGCCAACAGCTGCGGCCGGCCGGCGAGGGCGTGCCGCACGTCGTCGACGGGCGTCTCGGCCGAGCCGAGCCGCACGATGGCGGTGCGCGACCGCACGGCCGCGCCGCGGGTGGGCAGGACGAAGCCGGCGACCTTCACCGTGCCGGCGTCGACCTTCGTGTGCCCGGTGACTGCCATGAGCAGCGCGAGCGCGGCGGTGTGGTCGTCGCCGTGCACGACCAGCACCTCGCCGTCGCGGAGGCGGAACGACACGTCGCCGACGAGGCGCTGCCGACGGGTGCTGACGCCCAGGCCATCGGCCGCGGCGACGATGCCCTGGCCGTCCTCGGGCCAGTCGGCGAGCTCCAGTTCCTTCTGCAGGCCGTCGCCCTCCACATCGAACGACGGCAGGATACGGTCGAGCCAGCGCGGCATCCACCAGGCCTTGTCGCCCAGCAGCTGCAGCACGGCGGGCACGAGCGTCATCCGGACGAGGAAGGCATCGACGAACACGCCGACCGCGAGCCCCAGGGCGATCGGTTTGATCGAGGTGTCGCCCTCCGGAACGAAGGCCGCGAACACCGAGATCATGATGATGGCGGCTGCGGTGACCACCTTGGCCGACCCGACGAACCCGCTCTGGATGGCGCGGCGGGCGTCGCCGCCGTGCACGTAGTCCTCGCGGATGCGGCTGACGAGGAACACCTCGTAGTCCATCGCGAGGCCGAACAGCACTCCCATCAGGATGATCGGCATGAACGAGATGATCGGCCCCGTCTTGTCGACGTGCAGGGCGTCGGCGAGCCAGCCCCACTCGAACACGACGGTGACGGCGCCGAACGCCGCGCCGACCGACAGCAGATAGCCGAGGGCGGCCTTGATCGGCACCGCGATGGAGCGGAAGACCATGGTGAGCAGGATCAGCGACAGCCCGACGACGAGGATCCCGAACGGCAGCAGCGCGCCGGCGAGCCTCGAGGAGACGTCGATCTGAGCCGCGGTGTTGCCGGTGACCTTGAGATCGACGCCGTACTCGTCGAGGAAGTACTGGTGCTTCGAGCGGATCTCGGAGACGAGGTTGGCCGTCTTCTGGTCGTCGGGACCGGTGGTCGGGACGACCTGGACGATCCCGGTGTCCGCCGTCTGGTTGGGTGTCGCCAGCGGAACGGAGGCGACGCCGGGCAGCTGCGCGATCTCGTCGCCGATCTTGGTCATCAGGCCGACCGGGTCCGTGCTGGAGATGATCGATCCGGTGACGATGAGCGGGCCGTTGTAGCCGGGGCCGAAGTGCTCGGAGACGAGGTCGTAGGCGACCCTGGCGGGCGCGCCTTGCGGCTGGGAGCCCGCGTCGGGCAGCGCGAGGCGCAGCTGCAGCGTGGGAAGGGCGGCGATGCCGAGCGCCACGATCACGGCGACCACGGTGACGATGGGGAAGCGGATGACGGTCCGCACCCAGCCGCGGAAGAACCCGGGCGGAATCTCGGCCTTCGCCGCGTGGGCGAACGTGTGCGCGGCGGGTGCAGGGGCGGCCTCCGCCGGCGCGTCGGAGCCCTCGGCCTGCGCCGCGTGCGCCGCCTTCGCGGCGGCCTTCTCCGCCTTGCGTGCCGCGCGGCGTCCCGGGGTCAGACGGGCTCCGGCGAAGCCGAGCAGCGCCGGCGTCAGCGTCAGTGCGACGAGCACGGCGACGCCGACCGCGACCGACGCGGCGATGCCCATGGTGGTGAGGAACGGGATCCCGGCGACCGCGAGGCCGGCCAGCGCGATGATGACGGTGATGCCGGCGAACAGCACGGCCGACCCGGCCGTCGCCACCGACCGGGCGGTGGACTCCTCCGGCGGCACCCCGGCCTTCAGCTGCCCCTGATGTCGGGAGATGATGAACAGCGAGTAGTCGATGCCGACGGCGAGGCCGAGCATGAGGGCCAGCATCGGCGTCGTCGACGAGATGGAGCCGAAGAGCGTCGCGATGAAGATCAGGCACATCGAGATCGCGACGCCGAGGATGGCCGTGAGCAGCGGCATCCCGGCGGCCAGGAACGAGCCGAACGTCACGATGAGGACGATGAGGGCGATCCCGACGCCGATCAGCTCGATCGCCGAAAGGGTCGGCAGGCTCTGCGAGAACAGCTGGCCGCCGACCGCGGACTTCGAGCCGTCCGGCAGCTGCTTCGCGAGGTCGGCCCCCGCCTTCTTCAGGGCGTCCTTGGTCTCGGTCGAGACCGTGGTCGTCTGGCCCTTCAGCTGCACCTGCACGATGGCGGCGGAGCGGTCGTTCGAGATGAGGTCCTTGACCTGGTTCGAGTACGGGGAGGTGGTGCCCGAGACGCCCGGGATGTCTTTGATCGCGGCGACCGCGTCCTCCACCGGCCGCTTCACGTCGGCGCTGTCGACGGTCTGCCCCTCCGGTGCGACGACGACGATCTGCGCCGTCGTGCCGCTGATCTGCGGGAACGTGCGGCTGAGCGTGTCGAGCGCCTCCTGCGACTCGGTTCCGGGGATGCTGAAGCTGTTGTCGGTGCCCTGGTTGAACAGCAGGGCGCCGCCGCCGAGCAGGGCGAGCAGGCCGATCCAGACGATGACGACCAGCTTGCGGGCGCGATAGGCCCAGCGGCCGATCGAATACAGCAGCGAGGACACGCGTTCTCCCGGGATGAGTAGCGAAGGCGACGGATGAGGTTCCGATACACCGTTGTATCCGTACAGAACCGTATCGGATACACTCTTGTATCGAACCTCGGTTTCAGGAAGGTTTCAGCTTGGACACCACGACTCTCAGAGACGAGCCGCAGAGCGAGCACGACGCCGACGAGCGCGACGAGCGCGACGACGCGCCCGCCGAGTCGGCACGCCGCCGGCGCACCCGCGCTCGGCTGCTCGACGCCGCCTTCGAGGTGTTCGCCGAGCAGGGCGTTCGCGCCGCCAGCGTCGAGACCATCGTGGAGCGCGCAGGCTTCACGCGCGGAGCGTTCTACTCCAACTTCTCCAGCAAGGAGGAGCTGTTCTTCGCCCTGATGGAGCGCGAGAAGGAGATGCGGCTCGAGCAGCTCGACACCGGCGTCGCCCAGTTCCTGCGGCCGCTGGTCGGCGAGGAGGGCGCGGAACTCGGCGACGAGGACGTGGTGCGCACGGTCACGCGCATCCTGGAGCTGCAGTCCGACGACCCGCGCTGGTGGCTGGTGCAGGCGGAGTTCCGGCTGCTCGCCCTGCGCGACCACACCATCGCCGCCGACTACCTCCGCTACCAGGACGAGTTCTTCGCCGACCTCACCCAGACCGTTGTGGCGGCGCTCACCAGCGCCCGGCGCCGGTTCACGATCGCGCCGGAGGAGGCCGTGCGCGTGATCGCCGAGCTCTGCGCGAACGGCGAGGCCCGGGCCGTGCTCTCCGGCGACGAGCGCACCTTCCCGGAGCGGCTCTCCGAGTCCGTCCCGGCGATCCTGCTCGCCCTCACCGAGCGCGTCTGAGCGTTCGCCAAGCCTTCGCCGCTACGCTCGGTCGGATGCGACCCGAAGCACGACGGCACCAGCGCGCCCTTGCCGCGCCCGCGCGTTCCCGCGTGCTCCGCGCCGCCGTCGCGCTGCTCGTCTCCGCCACCGTCGTGACGCTGAGCGCCTGCTCCGGCGCACCGAGCGGGGCAGAGCCGCAGCAGCCCGCGGCGACCGGCGCGCCGACGCCGAGCGCGACGCCCGACCCGTTCCCGAAGCAGCCGCTCACCCCGTCCACCCGCTATGTCGCGCTCGGGGACTCGTTCGCGGCCGGCATGGGCGGCGGCGATGAGAAGGGGAAGTGCCGCCTGAGCCCGGCCGCCTACCCGGCCGTGTTCGCGCAGAAGTCCGGCGTCGACCTCGTCGTGAACGCCGCCTGTGCGGGAGCGACCACCTCGGACCTCCTGAAGCACCAGCTGATCGCCCTCGACGACCGCACCGACCTCGTCACGGTCAGCATCGGCGGCAACGATCTGGGCGTCGCCCAGATCGCGGGCGACTGCGCCGCGGGCAAGGTGACCGCGTGCCGCAACGAGGTGACCGCCGCGCTGTCGCTGCTCAATGTGCTGCCCGACCGCCTGCGCACCACGTACTCCGCGATCGCCCAGGCCGCCCCCAATGCGCGCATCGTCGTCACCAGCTACGTGCTCCTGTACGACTCCTCCGACCCGAGCGCGAAGGACTTCCAGACCGCCGCGGCCATCAACGCCGCGACGATCGGCCTGAACGAGGTCATCCGGCAGGCGGTGGAGGAGCAGCGCGCCAAGGGCGTCGCCATGACCTACCTGCCGGTCGACTTCGCCGGGCACGCCGTCGGAGACAAGACCCCCTGGCTCAACACCTCCGGCGCCGACATCTTCCACCCGACGGCCACCGGGTACGCGCAGTACGCGAAACGGCTGACGCAGCTGCTCGGCACGGCGAAGTAGCCCGGCCGCCCGAAGGGGCCTTGGAGGACGCTGGTACCCTGGCTGATGTCCACCGCGACCCCTCGAGGGAGTTGACCGACCATCAGCACGACGCCCCAACCGACGACCGCATCCACGACGGACGAGACGCACCAGGAGACCTACGACCTGGTCATCGTGTCCAACCGACTGCCCGTCGACCGGGTGGTCGACGACCGGGGCGACGCCGACTGGCGTCCATCGCCCGGTGGGCTGGTCGCGGCGCTGGAGCCGATGATGCGGTCGCAGGACGGCGTGTGGATCGGCTGGGCCGGCGTCGCGGGCGAGGACATCGAGCCGTTCGAGGCCGGCGGGATCAACATCCACCCGGTCCCGCTGTCGGACCAGGAGCTGCAGGAGTACTACGAGGGCTTCTCGAACGACACCCTCTGGCCGCTCTACCACGACGTGATCGCGCAGCCGAGCTACCACCGGGAGTGGTGGGAGACCTACGTGAAGGTCAACCGCCGGTTCGCGCAGGCGGCCGCAGCCGTCTCCGCTCCCGGCGCCGTCGTCTGGGTGCACGACTATCAGCTGCAGCTCGTGCCCGCGATGCTGCGCGAGGAGCGGCCGGACCTGGTGATCGGCTTCTTCAACCACATCCCGTTCCCGCCGTACGGCATCTACTCGCAGCTGCCCTGGCGCCGGCAGATCATCGACGGACTGCTCGGCGCCGACGTGATCGGCTTCCAGCGCGTCGCCGACGCCGGCAACTTCTCGCGCGCGGTCCGGCGCCTCAAGGGCTACGAGACCCGCGGGCCCATCATCGAGGTGCCGATCGACACGGACGACCCGGAGGCCGGGTCGCACCGCCACGTCACCACCGACCGCCGCGGCGGGCTCGTGCGGACGGTGCTCGCGCGCGCCTTCCCGATCTCCATCGACGCCGACCAGTACCAGGACCTCGCCCGCCGACCCGAGATCCAGGCGCGGGCGCGCGAGATCCGCGAGGAGCTGGGCAACCCCGAGAAGATCATGCTCGGCGTCGACCGGCTCGACTACACGAAGGGCATCGGCCACCGGCTGAAGGCGTTCGGCGAGCTGCTGGAGGAGGGTCGCCTGAGCGTCGAGGACGTGACTCTCGTGCAGGTCGCCAGCCCCAGCCGCGAGCGCGTCGAGACGTACCGCCAGCTGCGCGACGAGATCGAGCTGACCGTCGGCCGGATCAACGGCGACTACTCCACCCTCGGCCACACCGCCATCGCCTACCTGCACCACGGCTACCCGCGTGAGGAGATGGTCGCCCTCTACCTCGCCGCCGACGTGATGCTGGTGACCGCCCTGCGCGACGGCATGAACCTCGTCGCCAAGGAGTACGTCGCCACGCGCGTGGACGAAGACGGAGTGCTCGTCCTCAGCGAGTTCGCCGGCGCCTCCGACGAGCTGCGCCAGGCTCTGCTGATCAACCCGCACGACATCGAGGGCCTCAAGGACACGGTCATGCAGGCGCTGGCGATGCCCAAGCGCGACCGCACCCGCCGGATGCGCGCGCTGCGCAAGAAGGTGCTCACCAACGACGTCGCGCGCTGGTCGGCGTCCTTCCTCGACGCCCTCACGCGGAGCGCCCACGGCGACCACCCGCTGCAGAACCCGCCGGTCAACCGGCGCTGAACCACCCGATCCTCCCCGGAAGACGAATGACGAACACCGCCTCCCCGCTGCCTCCCGCCGCCGCCGTCGCACTCGCGAACGCCCTCCAGCGGCTGGCGCGCGCCGACCGCCTGCTGCTCGCCCTCGACTTCGACGGGACGCTCGCGCCGTTCGTCGACGTGCCGCGCGGCGCGCGGGCGCTGCCGGAGGCGAAGGCGGCGCTCGACCGCCTGGAGCACCTCCCGGACACCTGGGTCGCCTATGTCTCCGGACGCCCGCTGTCGAGTCTGGAGATCGTGACAGAGGCCGACGACGATGCGCTGCTGATCGGCTCGCACGGCGTCGAGATCCGCTTCGGCCGCGACGGCGTCTCGGTCGACCTGACGGAAGAGGAGCGGGACAGGCTCGCGCGGCTGGGGGAGGCGCTGCAGCAGATCGTCGACGACATCCCCTCGACCAAGCTCGAGACGAAGCCCGTGGGCTTCGGCGTGCACTACCGTCTGGTCTCCGCCGAGCGCGGACCCGAGGTGGTCGCCCGGGCGCGCGAGGCCGCCGCCGCGATCAGCGACGACCTCACCATCCGCGACGGCAAGGACATCATCGAGTTCTCGGTGCGGGAGGCCCACAAGGGCGACGCCGTCGAGCGCCTCCGCGAGTACACGAAGGCGACCGCTGTGCTCTTCGCGGGCGACGACGTGACCGACGAGGACGGCTTCCGCGTCATGGACCCCTCCCGCGGCGACGTCGGCATCAAGGTCGGGCGGGGGGAGACGCTCGCGCAGTACCGGGTGGCGGACGAGCGCGCGGTCGCGACCCTGCTCACGCTGCTGGCGGAGGCCCGCGAGGCGCACGTGAAGCCGTCCACAGCCTGACGCTGCGGCCCGCTGTCCACAGGTCTCGGGCACATGGTCCGAGCGGCATTCGAGACGTCCTAGAGTTGTCACATGCCAGAAGTCGATTGGAAGCCGCGTTCGCGCGTCGTCACGGACGGGATCGAAGCCACCACCAGCCGCGGGATGCTCCGCGCCGTCGGAATGGGCGATGAAGACTGGGAGAAGCCGCAGATCGGCATCGCCTCGTCCTGGAACGAGATCACCCCGTGCAACCTCTCTCTCGACCGCCTCGCTCAGGGCGCGAAGGAGGGCGTGCACGCCGGTGGCGGGTACCCGCTGCAGTTCGGCACCATCTCCGTCTCCGACGGCATCTCGATGGGCCACGAGGGAATGCACTTCTCGCTCGTCTCGCGCGAGGTCATCGCCGACTCCGTCGAGACCGTGATGATGGCCGAACGGCTCGACGGCACCGTCCTGCTCGCCGGCTGCGACAAGTCGCTCCCCGGCATGCTCATGGCGGCCGCGCGCCTCGACCTCTCGGCCGTCTTCCTCTACGCCGGCTCGATCGCGCCGGGCTGGGTGAAGCTCTCCGACGGCACGGAGAAAGACGTGACGATCATCGACTCGTTCGAGGCGGTCGGCGCGTGCAAGGCCGGCAAGATGAGCGAAGAAGACCTCAAGCGCATCGAGTGCGCCATCGCCCCGGGCGAGGGCGCGTGCGGCGGCATGTACACCGCCAACACGATGGCCTCCGTCGCCGAGGCGCTCGGCATGAGCCTCCCGGGCTCCGCCGCTCCGCCCTCGGCCGACCGTCGCCGCGACTACTACGCGCACCGTTCTGGCGAGGCCGTGGTGAACCTGCTCAAGAAGGGCATCACCGCGCGCGACATCCTCACCAAGGAGGCGTTCGAGAACGCCATCGCCGTGGCCATGGCGTTCGGCGGCTCCACCAACGTCGTGCTGCACCTGCTGGCGATCGCGCACGAGGCCGAGGTCGACCTGACGATCGACGACTTCAACCGGATCGGCGACAAGGTGCCGCACATCGGCGACCTGAAGCCGTTCGGCAAGTACGTGATGAACGACGTCGACCGCCACGGCGGCGTCCCCGTCGTGATGAAGGCGCTGCTCGACGCGGGCCTGCTGCACGGCGACTGCCTCACGGTCACCGGCAAGACCGTCGCCGAGAACCTGGCCGAGATCAACCCGCCGGCGCCCGACGGCGAGGTCATGCGGTCGCTCGACAACCCGATCCACCCGACCGGCGGCATCACCATCCTCAAGGGCTCGATGGCTCCGGAGGGCGCGGTCGTCAAGACGGCCGGCTTCGACGCCTCGGTGTTCGAGGGCCCGGCGCGCGTGTTCGAGCGCGAGCGCGCGGCGATGGACGCCCTCACCGAGGGCAGCATCAAGGCCGGCGACGTGGTGGTCATCCGCTACGAGGGCCCGAAGGGCGGACCGGGCATGCGCGAGATGCTCGCCATCACCGCCGCCATCAAGGGCGCAGGCCTCGGCAAGGATGTACTACTATTGACGGACGGACGATTCTCAGGCGGCACAACCGGCCTGTGCATCGGCCACATAGCACCCGAAGCGGTGGACGCAGGTCCCATCGCCTTCGTGCGCGATGGTGATCTGATACGGGTCGATATCGCGGCTCGCTCCCTCGACCTACTTGTCGACGAGTCCGAGCTGACCGCCCGCCGTGAAGGCTGGGCGCCTCTTCCTCCGCGCTATACCCGTGGCGTTCTCGCGAAGTTCTCCAAGCTCGTGCGCTCCGCAGCAGAAGGAGCCGTCACCGGCTGAGGCGCGGCTTCCGCACCGAAATCCACCGTTCGTACGTAAGGACTGATGACAGGCATGTCCACGGATGCAACCCCCAGTACAGTGTTGCCGTCCGCGACGCCGGGCAAGGCGTCGCCCGAGAACCTGACCGGCTCCCAGTCGGTCGTCCGCACCCTCGAGCTCCTCGGCGTCACCGACGTCTTCGGGCTGCCGGGTGGTGCGATCCTCCCCATCTACGACGCGATCATGGACTCGTCCAAGATCCGTCACATCCTGGTCCGCCACGAGCAGGGCGGCGGCCACGCGGCCGAAGGCTACGCGGTCGCGAGCAACAAGGTCGGCGTCGCCATGGCGACCTCCGGCCCCGGCGCGACCAACCTGGTCACCGCGATCATGGACGCGCACATGGACTCCGTGCCCGTCGTCTTCATCACCGGCCAGGTGTTCTCCACCCTGATGGGCACGGACGCGTTCCAGGAGGCCGACATCGTCGGCATCACCATGCCGATCACCAAGCACTCCTTCCTCGTGAAGAGCGTCGAGGAGATCCCGGCGACGATAGCGGCGGCGTACCACATCGCCGGCACCGGCCGCCCGGGTCCCGTCCTCGTCGACATCACGAAGGACGCGCAGCAGAACACGGCGCCGTTCGTCTGGCCGCCGAAGGTCGACCTGCCGGGCTACCGGCCGATCACCAAGGCCCACGGCAAGCAGGTGCTGGCAGCGGCCCAGCTGCTCGCCGAGGCGAAGAAGCCGGTGCTCTACGTCGGCGGCGGCGTCATCCGCTCGAAGGCGTCGCAGGAGCTCCTCGAGCTCGCCGAGGCGACGGGTGCGCCCGTCGTCACCACGCTGACCGCGCGCGGCGCGTTCCCCGACACGCACAAGCAGCACCTCGGCATGCCGGGCATGCACGGCACCGTCCCGGCGGTGCTGTCGCTGCAGGAGTCCGACCTGATCGTGTCGCTCGGCGCCCGGTTCGACGACCGCGTGACCGGCAACACGGCGCTGTTCGCGCCCAACGCGAAGATCGTGCACGTCGACGTCGACCCCGCCGAGATCTCCAAGATCCGCGTCGCCGACGTCCCCATCGTCGGCGATGCCAAGGACGTCATCGTCGATCTGACCGCGGCGTACCAGGACGCGACGAGGGCCGGCAAGCCCGAGCTGGTCGAGTGGTGGACCTACCTCAACGGGCTCCGCGAGGAGTTCCCGCTCGGGTACACGCCCACCACGGACGGGCTCCTCGCGCCGCAGTACGTCATCCAGCGCATCGGCGAGCTCACCGGACCGGAGGGCGTCTACACCGCCGGCGTCGGCCAGCACCAGATGTGGGCCGCGCAGTTCATCAAGTACGAGCGTCCGAACTCCTGGCTCAACTCCGGCGGCGCCGGGACGATGGGCTACTCGGTGCCCGCGGCGATGGGCGCCAAGGTGGCCCAGCCGGATCGCACGGTGTGGGCGATCGATGGAGACGGCTGCTTCCAGATGACTAATCAGGAGCTCGCCACCTGCACGATCAATGACATCCCGATCAAGGTCGCGATCATCAACAACTCGTCGCTCGGCATGGTGCGGCAGTGGCAGACCCTCTTCTACGACGGCCGCTACTCGAACACCGACCTGAACACGGGCCACGACACCGTTCGCGTCCCCGACTTCGTGAAGCTGGCGGAGGCGTACGGCGCCCTCGGCATCCGCGTCACGAAAGAGGAGGAGGTCGACGCCGCGATCAAGCTCGCCTTGGAGACCAACGACCGCCCGGTCGTGATCGACTTCGTCGTGAGCGCCGACGCGATGGTGTGGCCGATGGTGCCCCAGGGCGTCAGCAACAGCTACGTCCAGTACGCCCGCGACCACAGTCCGTCCTTCGGAGGGGAGTGACCCATGAGCACGCACGTTCTGAGCCTCCTCGTCGAGGACAAGCCCGGTCTGCTGACCCGTGTCGCGGGGCTGTTCGCCCGCCGCGGCTTCAACATCCACTCGCTCGCGGTGGGCACGAGCGAGGTCGACGGCCTCTCCCGCATCACCGTGGTCGTCGACGTCGAAGACCTCCCGCTCGAGCAGGTGACGAAGCAGCTGAACAAGCTCATCAACGTCATCAAGATCGTGGAGCTCGACCCCGCGCAGTCGGTGCAGCGCGAGCACCTGCTCATCAAGGTGCGCGTGGACAACTCCACCCGCTCGCAGGTGCTCGAGGCGGTCAACCTCTTCCGCGCCCGCGTGGTGGATGTCGCGACGGACGCCCTCGTCATCGAGGTCACCGGCGACAGTGGCAAGACGCAGGCGCTGCTCAAGGTGCTCGAGCCCTACGGCATCAAGGAGATGGCCCAGTCGGGCCTGCTCGCGATCGGCCGTGGCGGCAAGTCCATCACCGAGCGCGTCTTCAAGAACTAGAAACGTCCCCGAACCAATCAGCAAGGAGAAGCCAAGTGGCTGAGATCTACTACGACAACGACGCGGACCTCTCGATCATCCAGAACAAGAAGGTCGCGGTCATCGGCTACGGCTCGCAGGGCCACGCCCACGCGCAGAACCTGCGCGACTCGGGCGTCGAGGTCGTCATCGGCCTCAAGGAGGGCTCGAAGTCGAAGCCCAAGGCCGAGGAGGCGGGCTTCCGCGTCCTGAGCGCGGCCGACGCGGCCGCCTGGGCCGACGTCATCGTCATCCTCGCGCCGGACCAGGTCCAGCGCCACCTCTACGCCGACGACATCCAGGGCAACCTGCAGGAGGGCAACGCCCTCGTCTTCGGCCACGGGTTCAACATCCGCTTCGGCTACATCGAGGCGCCGGAGGGCGTCGACGTGATCATGGTCGCGCCGAAGGGCCCGGGCCACACGGTCCGCCGCGAGTACGAGGCCGGCCGTGGCGTCCCCGTCATCGTCGCCGTCGAGAAGGACGCGACCGGCAACGCCTGGCCGCTCGTCCTCTCCTACGCGAAGGGCATCGGCGGCCTGCGCGCCGGCGGCATCAAGACCACCTTCACCGAGGAGACCGAGACCGACCTGTTCGGCGAGCAGGCCGTCCTCTGCGGCGGCGTCTCGCAGCTCGTCCAGTACGGCTTCGAGACCCTGACCGAGGCCGGCTACCAGCCGCAGGTCGCCTACTTCGAGGTGCTGCACGAGCTCAAGCTCATCGTCGACCTGATGTGGGAGGGCGGCATCGCCAAGCAGCGCTGGAGCGTCTCCGACACGGCCGAGTACGGCGACTACGTCTCCGGCCCGCGCGTCATCGACCCGCACGTCAAGGAGAACATGAAGGCCGTTCTCGCCGACATCCAGGACGGCACCTTCGCCAAGCGCTTCATCGCCGACCAGGACGCGGGCGCGCCGGAGTTCCTCGCCCTCCGCAAGAAGGGCGAGCAGCACCCCATCGAGGCCACCGGCCGCGAGCTGCGCAAGCTCTTCGCCTGGAACGCCTCCAACGACGACGACTACGTCGACGGCGAGGTCGCTCGCTGAGCCCGACAGTCACGGTCACCGTGCCCTGATCACCGGGGTGCCGCGCATCGCGTGCGGTACCCCGGGATCGCGCCACGCGCGAGGGGCGTCGCTACAGCGCGCACACCAGGCACAGGGCGATCAGCACCACCTGCAGGACCGCGCGCGGCACCAGCGGCGTGGCGAACACTCCGAACCGCTCCGTCTTGCCCGCGGCGTAGGCGTTCGCCGGGAATACCGCGACGAGGAACACGACAAGGCAGATCGCGGCGGCGACCCGCGTCGCCGGGACCAGGAGCCCGATTCCGCCCGCCAGTTCGCAGACGCCCGTGAACGCCACCAGCGCACGCGGCGGGACCACCCTCACGGCCGGCGGGATCATCGCGGCCATGCCCCGCGCCGGACCCGGGACGAAGTGCAGGACGCCCATCCCCACGAACACGAGGGCGAGCGCGATGCGCAGGACGAGCTGGACGATCTCGAACGGGGTCACCGGTCCATCCTCTCCCGCACCGTCCGCCTCCGCTGCCGTAACGCGGCGAAAAGCGCGCTTGACGCCCCGCTAGAGTTAAGCCGTTCGGCGCCCCACCGACCGTGGCGCACTTCATCCCAAGCCAGCCCTCGCACCACCGTAAGGATCTGCCACGTGACAAAGCCGGTCGTCCTGATCGCCGAAGAACTCTCGCCCGCCACTGTCGACGCCCTCGGGCCCGACTTCGAGATCCGCTCGGTGGACGGCACCGACCGGCCGGCCCTGCTGTCCGCGGTCGCCGACGCCGACGCCATCCTCGTTCGCTCCGCCACGAAGGTCGACGCCGAGGTCATCGCCGCCGCGCCCGTGCTCAAGGTGGTCGCCCGCGCCGGGGTCGGCCTCGACAACGTCGACATCAAGGCCGCGACCAACGCCGGCGTCATGGTCGTCAACGCCCCGACCTCCAACATCATCTCGGCCGCCGAGCTCACGGTCGGCCACATCCTGAGCCTCGCCCGCCACATCCCGGCCGCGCACAACGCGCTCGCGCAGGGCCAGTGGAAGCGGTCGAAGTACACCGGCGTCGAGCTGTACGAGAAGACGGTCGGCATCATCGGCCTGGGCCGCATCGGCGCGCTCATCACGGCGCGGCTGCAGTCGTTCGGCACCAACGTGATCGCCTACGACCCGTACGTGACCAGCGCCCGGGCGCAGCAGCTCGGCGTCCAGCTGGTGACCCTCGACGAGCTGCTCGCGCAGGCCGACTTCGTCACCATCCACATGCCGAAGACTCCGGAGACGACCGGCATGATCTCCGACGACCAGCTGGCGCTGATGAAGGACACCGCGTTCATCGTCAACGTCGCCCGCGGCGGGCTCATCGACGAGGACGCCCTCTACCGCGCCCTCACCACCGGGACGATCGCCGGCGCCGGGCTCGACGTATTCGTGTCCGAGCCGCCGCAGGACTCGCCGCTGCTGGCGCTCGAGAACGTCGTCGTCACCCCGCACCTCGGCGCCTCCACCGACGAGGCGCAGGAGAAGGCGGGCGTCTCGGTCGCCCGCTCGGTGCGGCTCGCCCTCTCCGGCGAGCTGGTCCCGGACGCGGTCAACGTCGCGGGCGGCGTGATCGACCCCTACGTGCGCCCCGGCATCCCGCTCGTGGAGAAGCTCGGCCAGGTGTTCTCCGGCCTCGCCGGCAGCCCGGTCACCAGCGTCGACGTCGAGGTGCGCGGCGAGCTCGCCGACTACGACGTCAGCGTCCTGAAGCTCGCCGCGCTGAAGGGCATCTTCACCAACATCGTCAGCGAGACCGTCTCGTACGTGAACGCTCCGCTGCTCGCCGAGCAGCGCGGCATCGAGGTGCGCCTCATCACCGACTCCGTGAGCGAGGAGTACCGCAACCTCATCACGCTGCGCGGCGCGCTGAGCGACGGCTCGCAGATCTCGGTGTCCGGCACCCTGACCGGCCCGAAGCAGATCGAGAAGATCGTCGGCATCAACGGCTACGACGTGGAGGTGCCGGTCGCCGAGCACCTCGTCGTCATGGTCTACGACGACCGCCCCGGCATCGTGGCGGTCTACGGCCGGGAGTTCGGCGAGGCCGACATCAACATCGCCGGCATGCAGATCGCCCGCACCTCGGCCGGCGGCAAGGCGCTCAGCGTCCTCACGGTCGACTCGCGCGTGCCCGACGGCCTGCTCGAGAAGGTGCGCCTCGCGATCGACGCCGACCTGATGCAGGAGATCGACATCACCGAGTCCTGAGGCTCAGCGGCCCGACGGCCTCCCGCCTTCCGCGAACCGGCGGATCAGGGCGACGAGGTCGTCGATGTCCGTCTCATCCCGCAGCACGTTGTTGGCGGCGGGCAGCAGGGCGGTGTTGTAGTACATCCCGTCACCGATGAGCATGATCGTGCGCGCCACCAGCGGGTCGCCGACGGCCTCCTGCAGCACCTCGAGCCAGCGGCGCTGGGCGCTCGCGAGGGCGTCCCGCGCGCGGGGGTCGGCGGCCTGGGCCAGCCGGGCGATCGCGACGATGGCCCGCTCGAAGCGTGAGTCGGTGGGGATCGACGTGCGCAGGAAGTAGTCCACCGGGCCGTCCTCGGCCTCCCGCATGCGGCGGATGTCGTCCTCGATCAGGTCCGCGAACCGGTCGAGCACCCCGGAGGCGAGCGCCTCCTTCGACGCGAAGTGGTAGAGCAGGCCGCCTTTGGAGACCCCGGCGCGGGCGGCGACGGCGTCGAGGGTGGCGGCGCGCTCGCTCTGCTCCGCCAGCAGTTCCTCGTAGGCGTCGAGCACGCGATCCCGCGCGGAGCCTTGCGCCGCACCCGGGGCGGGGGAGGAGGCGGGAGTGGACGCGGCGGCGGGCGGCATGACGCCCATGGTAGCCGCATCCGCTTGCTACTGTACCGTCCAGACGGTACAGTAGCTGTCATGTCCTCGACCAGCACGCTCCCCGTTCCCGCAGTCACCCGCGCGGGTGCCCGCGGCTGGGCGGCGCTGGCCGTGCTCATGCTCCCGACGCTGCTGGTGTCGGTCGACAACACGGTGCTGAGCTTCGCGCTGCCGTCCATCTCCGAGGCGCTCCGGCCCTCGGCGACCGGGATGCTGTGGATCGTCGACGTGTACCCGCTTGTCCTCGCCGGGCTGCTCGTGGCCATGGGCAGTCTCGGCGACCGCATCGGCCGCCGCCGGCTGCTGCTCGTCGGCGCCACGGGGTTCGCCGCCGTGTCGGCCCTCGCCGCGTTCGCGCCGACGGCCGAGTGGCTCGTCGGAGCGCGTGCCGCTCTCGGTGTGTTCGGAGCGATGCTCATGCCCTCGACCCTGTCGCTGCTGCGCAGCGTCTTCCTCGACCGGGAGCAGCGGCGGCTCGCGATCGCGATCTGGGCCTCCGGCTTCGCGGCCGGGTCGGCGCTCGGCCCGATCGTCGGCGGCGTGCTGCTGGAGCACTTCTGGTGGGGCTCGGTGTTCCTGCTCGCGGTGCCCGTCCTCATCCCGCTGCTGGTGCTCGCGCCGCTGCTGGTCAAGGAGTCGCGCGACCCCGCACCCGGTCCGGTGGATGCGGTGAGCATCCTGCTCTCGCTGCTCACGATGGCGCCGGTCGTCTACGGCATCAAGGTGCTCGCGGTCGACGGGTTCTCGCCGGTCGCGGTCGGGGCGATCGTCCTCGGCGCGGCCTCGGGCGCCCTGTTCGTCCGGCGGCAGCTGCGGCGGCCGCAGCCGATGCTCGACATGCGGCTGTTCACCCGGCCGGCGTTCAGCGGGGCGATCGTGGTCAACCTGCTCAGCGTGATCTCGCTGGTCGGCTTCCTGTTCTTCGTGTCGCAGCACCTGCAGCTGGTGATCGGGCTCTCGCCCATCCAGTCGGGCCTGGTGCTGCTCCCCGGGCTCGTCACCATGATCGTTGCCGGGCTCGTGGTCGTTCCGGTCGCTCGGCGCATCCGGCCGGGTGCGGTGATCGCCGGAGGCCTGGTGCTCTCGGCCGCCGGGTACCTGCTGGTCGCGCTGACGGGCGGCGGTGCGCCGTGGGGCGTGCTGCTCGGGGCGTTCGTCCTCCTGGGCGCGGGGATCGGGGCCGCGGAGACGGTCTCGAACGAGCTCGTCATCTCGACCGCGCCTGCGGCGAAGGCCGGTGCGGCATCCGCTGTCTCGGAGACGGCCTACGAGCTGGGTGCTGTGCTCGGGACCGCGATCCTGGGCACCATCATCACGGCCTCGTACCGGGCGGCGCTGGTCGTGCCCGAGGGCCTTTCGGCCGGGCAGGCGGACGCGGCGGGGGAGACGCTGGGCGGCGCCGTCACGGTGGCCGGCTCGCTGCCCGGGCCGCTCGCCGAGCAGCTGCTGGACTCGGCGCGGGCCGCGTTCGACAGCGGCGTCGGCGTGACCGCGGTGATCGGCGTGGCGCTGGTCGCGACGGCGGCGATCGTGGCGCTCGTCACGCTCCGGCACGTGCGCTCCTGACGCCGCGGCGTCGCGCGCGCGGCGATAGGGTTGCTGTACCGAATCGATCGCCGACCACCGCAGGAGTGCCATGTCCCGTTCCGTCAAGCTCGCCGTCATCCCGGGCGACGGGATCGGTCCAGAGGTCATCGCCGAGGCGGTGAAGGTGCTCGACGCGGTGACGACGGGCAGCGGGCTGTCGTTCGAGAAGACGCACTTCTCGCTCGGCGCCGACCGCTACCTCGCCACCGGCGACGTGCTGACCGACGACGACCTGGCGGCGATCGCCGGCCACGACGCCATTCTGCTCGGCGCGGTCGGCGGCAAGCCGGGCGACCCGCGCCTCGCGGGCGCGAACATCGAGCGCGGGCTGCTGCTGAAGCTCCGGTTCTCCCTCGACCACTACGTCAACCTGCGGCCGACCACGCTGTTCCCGGGCATCGCGAGCCCGCTCGCTGCTCCCGGCGAGGTCGACTTCGTCGTGGTGCGCGAGGGCACGGAGGGGCCGTACGTTGGCAACGGCGGCGCGATCCGCCAGGGCACCCCGCACGAGATCGCCAACGAGGTCTCGGTCAACACCGCCTTCGGCGTCGAGCGCGTGGTGCGCTACGCCTTCGAGCAGGCGGAGCAGCGGCGCAGGAAGCTGACCCTCGTGCACAAGACCAACGTGCTCACGTTCGCCGGCGGCCTCTGGAAGCGGATCGTGGACCAGGTGGCCGCCGAGCACCCCGACGTGGCCGTCGACTACCTCCACGTCGATGCGGCGACCATCTTCCTGGTGACGGATCCTGCTAGATTCGATGTGATCGTCACGGACAACCTCTTCGGCGACATCCTCACCGACCTCGCGGCCGCGATCAGCGGCGGCATCGGGCTGGCGGCCTCGGGCAACATCAACCCGGCCGGGGCCTTCCCGAGCATGTTCGAACCGGTTCACGGATCGGCTCCGGACATCGCCGGCCAGCAGAAGGCCGACCCCACCGCCGCGATCCTGTCCACCGCGCTCCTCCTCCGCCACCTCGGCGAGAGGGAGCTCGCCGGGCTTGTCGAGCAGGCGGTGACCGCCGACCTCGCCGCCCGCACGGGCGCGTCCCGCTCCACCTCGGAGATCGGGGACGCGATCGCGGCCCGGGTGGCGCAGAATTGATTCACCGTCGCGCAAAGGATTGACATGACCTCGACCAGCATCAACCTCACCACCGGACCCACCGAGACCTCGGGCCTGCTCTGGAACGTCACCCGCAACGAAGCGGCGCGCGATGCCGCCGCACGCGCGGAGATCCTCGCCGACCCGGGCTTCGGCAACTACTTCACAGACCACATGGTCGACATCTGCTGGTCCGCGAAGGGCGGATGGCACCGCCCGCGCGTCTCGCCGTACGGCCCGATCCAGCTCGAGCCCTCCGCCGCGGTGTTCCACTACGCGCAGGAGATCTTCGAGGGCCTCAAGGCGTACCGCCACGAGGACGGCTCGATCCGCACCTTCCGCCCGGAGGCCAACGCCGCCCGCATGCAGCGCTCCGCGTACCGCCTCGCGCTCCCCGAGCTGCCGGTCGAGCACTTCCTCGACTCGCTGAAGCAGCTCATCGCGGTCGACGGCGACTGGGTACCGGACGCGCCGGAGACGAGCCTCTACCTGCGCCCGTTCATGTTCGCCAAGGAGGCGTTCCTCGGTGTCCGCCCGGCCAACAAGGTCGCGTACTACCTGATCGCGAGCCCGGCGGGCGCCTACTTCCCGAGCGGCGTCGCCCCCGTGTCCATCTGGCTGTCCGACCGCTGGTCGCGCGCAGGCAAGGGCGGCACGGGCGCTGCGAAGACCGGCGGCAACTACGCGTCGAGCCTGCTGCCGCAGGCCGAGGCGTACGAGCACGGCTGCGCCCAGGTGCTCTTCCTCGACTCGGTGGAGGGCAAGTACCTGGAAGAGCTCGGCGGCATGAACGTCGTGCTCGTCTACAAGGACGGCACCCTCGTGACCCCGGAATCCGACAGCATCCTCGAAGGCATCACGCTCGACTCGGTCCTGCAGCTCGCCCGCGACCGCGGCCACAAGGTGGAGCGCCGCAAGGTGACGATCGACGAGTGGCGCGACGGCGTGGAGTCCGGCGACATCGTCGAGGTCTTCGCCTGCGGCACCGCCGCGGTGATCACCCCGATCGGCGAGCTCAAGTCCGACACCTTCACGGTCGGCGACATCACCGCCCCTCCCGGCGAGCTGACCATGTCCCTGCGCCAGGAGCTGACCGACATCCAGTACGGCCGTGCCCGCGACCGCCACAACTGGATGTACCGCCTCGACGCGTAGCGCGCGCAGGAGGAGCGAGCGGTGACGGAGGAGGGTGACACGGTGTTCGCGGTCGTCGGCCCGGGCGCCGTCGGCGGGCTGTTCGCGTGGCTGTTGCAGCGGGCCGGGCACGAGGTCGTCGCGGTGGGGCGCCCGAACACCGTGGAGGCCATCCGCCGCGACGGCATCGAGGTGCGCAGCGAGGAGTTCGGCGACGGCGTGCAGCGCATCCGGGCCGACACCGAGGTCCCGGCCGGCGCGCACGTGATCGTCGCGACCAAGGCCTACGGCCTCGACGACGTCCTTCCCGGCATCGCGGCCGCGCGGCCGGTGGAGGTCGTGTCGTTCCTCAACGGTATCGAGCACATGGCGCCGCTGCGCGACGCGCTCCCCGGCGTGCCGGTCGCGGGCGCGTCCGTCGCCGTGTCGGCGCTGCGGGCCTCCACGACCGTGATCGACCACCGCAGCCGGTTCGTCCGCATCGAGGCGCCGGAGGCGGCGGCGGAGTTCGCCTCCATCCGCGCCCTCGCCGATGCCGGCCCCAGCGTGCGGACCGGCGGCACCGAGGCGGAGGTGCTGTGGGCGAAGTTCCGGCTGCTCGCCGCGCTCGCCCTGCTCACGTCGTACTGGCGCCAGCCGGCCGGCGCCGCCCTCAGCGAGGACCCCGAGCTCACCGAGGCCGTGGTGTCCGAGATCGTCGCCTGCTCCGTGGCCGAGGGCGTGCCCGTGGCGGAGCTCGACCTGGTGCGCGCGCTGCGCAGCGTCCCGGGCGGGATGCGCACCTCGCTGCAGGAGGACCTGGCCGCAGGCGCACCGAGCGAGCTCGACGCTCTCGGCGGCTCCCTGCTGCGCGTGGGGGAGCGGCACGGCATCTCGACCCCGGCCATCGCCCGGATCGTCGTGGAGCTGAGCGCGGCCGACTGACGGCGCCGACTGAGCCCGGCACCCGCGGCGGTAGGCTCGGACGCGTGAAGATCGCACGATTCAGCCACACCCGCGACGGCCAGCCCACCCCCGCCATCGACTACGGCATCGTCGACGAGGACGCCTTCGTCGTCCTCGCGGGCGACCCGATGTTCACCGGTTTCGACACGACGGGGGAGCGCATCCCGCTCGGCAAGGTCGGCTCGCTGCTCGCGCCGGTCATTCCGCGGTCGAAGGTCGTCGCGGTCGGCAAGAACTACCGCGAGCACGCCGCCGAGATGGGCGGCGAGGCGCCGGGGGAGCCGCTGCTGTTCCTGAAGCCGAACACCGCCGTCATCGGCCTGGGCGACGCGATCGTCGTTCCGCCGCAGTCCGAGCGCGTCGACTACGAGGGCGAGCTCGCGGTCGTCATCGGGAAGATCGCCCGCAACGTGCGGGCGGAGGACGCCGCGGAGCACATCTTCGGCTACACCGTCGCCAACGACGTCACCGCGCGCGACCTGCAGGAGAAGGACGGCCAGTGGACGCGCGCGAAGGGCTTCGACACCTTCTGTCCGCTCGGCCCGGTGATCGAGACCGAGCTCTCGCCCACCGCCGTGCTTCGCACGCGCCTGAACGGCGAGCTGAAGCAGGAGGCGCCGATCTCGGACATGGTGCACGACATCCCGTCGATCGTCGCCTATGCGTCCAGCGTCTTCACTCTGCTGCCGGGGGACGTCATCCTCACCGGCACGCCGTCCGGAATCGGGCCGATGAAGGCGGGAGACACGGTCGAGGTGGAGGTGGACGGCGTCGGCTCGCTCGTCAACCCGGTGCGCGCCCCGAAGTAGTCCGGTCGGCAGCATCCCGGCCGGTAGAATCGCGGATGTATGTCTGACTCGATCGCTCATCCCTTCTCCACCGCCACGGGCGCCGACGTGCGTGTGCGGTTCTGCCCGTCCCCGACCGGCACGCCCCACGTCGGCCTGATCCGCACGGCGCTGTTCAACTGGGCGTACGCCCGGCACACCGGCGGCAAGCTGATCTTCCGCATCGAGGACACCGACGCCGCTCGCGACAGCGAGGAGAGCTACGAGATGATCCTCGACGCGCTCCGCTGGCTGCGGCTCGACTGGGACGAGGGCATCGACGTGGGCGGCCCCGACGGCCCGTACCGGCAGTCGCAGCGCTACGACATCTACCGCGACCTGATCGCGCGGCTGGTCGAGTCGGGTCACATCTACGAGAGCTTCGCGACGGCGGAGGAGCTCGAGGCGCGCAACCTCTCGCTCGGTCGCGACCCGAAGCTCGGCTACGACAACTTCGAGCGCGACCTGACCGACGAGCAGAAGGCCGCCTACCGTGCCGAGGGTCGTCAGCCGGCGCTGCGCCTGCGCGTGCCGGACGACGACCTCAGCTTCGACGACCTGGTGCGCGGCGAGATCACCTTCAAGGCCGGGTCGTTCAGCGACTTCGTCGTGGTGCGCCCCAACGGCCACCCGCTGTACACGTTCGTGAACCCGGTCGACGACGCCCTCATGGGCATCACGCACGTGCTCCGCGGCGAGGACTTGCTGTCGTCCACCCCGCGCCAGATCGCGCTCTACCACGCGCTGATCGACGCCGGCGTGACGACGTTCGTGCCGCGCTTCGGCCACCTGCCGTACGTGATGGGCGAGGGCAACAAGAAGCTGTCGAAGCGCGACCCGGAGTCGAACCTGTTCCACCACCGCGACCGCGGGTTCATCCCCGAGGGTTTGGTGAACTACCTGGCCCTGCTGGGCTGGTCGCTCACGCACGACCGCGACATCTTCTCCCTCTCCGAGATGGTGGCCGCGTTCGATGTGAAGGATGTGAACCCCAACCCGGCCCGCTTCGACCTGAAGAAGGCGGAGTCGATCAACGGCGACCACATCCGGTTGCTGGATGTCGCCGACTTCGCCGAGCGCACCGTCCCGTATCTGATCAAGGCCGGGGTGGTGCAGGAGCCGTTGACGCCCGCACAGCGGGAGGTGCTGGCGAAGGCCGCGCCGCTGGTGCAGGAGCGTGTGCAGCTGCTCGGCGAGACGCCCGGGATGCTCGGCTTCCTGTTCACCGACGCCGCCTCGCTGGTCGTCGAGGACGATGCGCGCGCGTCCCTGCCCGCGAACGCGGGCGAGGTGCTCGCCGCCTCGCTCGGCGCGCTCGAGCTCGTGCCGGAGTCGGAGTGGACGCACGATGCCATCGAGACGGCGCTGCGGGAGGCGCTCGTGGAGGGCCTCGGGCTGAAGCCGCGGGTCGCCTTCGGTCCGCTTCGCGTTGCGCTGTCGGGTCGCCGGGTTTCGCCTCCGCTGTTCGAGTCGATGGAGATCCTCGGCAAGGCCGAGACGATCGCCCGACTCGACCGCCTGTCGGCGACGCTGGGGTAACGGCCGTGACCGAGGAGGCGTCGCCGCTGGACGCGTCGTACGAGGTGGTCGTCGTGGGCGGGGGACCCGCCGGGCTGTCGACCGCGCTGAACCTGGCCAGGGCGCGCCGGCGCGTGCTCGTCGTGGACGGCAACCGCCCGCGGCACGCGGCGACGCTGCGCGCACACGGGTTCCTCACGCGTGACGGGGTGTCCCCGCTCGACCTGCGCCGGATGGGCCGCGAAGAGGTCGACGCGTACGACAACGCGACCGTGGTGTTCGCCCAGGTCGCCGCGCTGACCGTCGAGGGCTCCGGCTTCCGCGTCGCCGGCCGCGGTGTGCGCGGCGGGGCGGACGTCGACGTCACGGCCGAGACCGTGGTGATCGCGACCGGCGTGACCGAGGCGATGCCCGCCATCCCGAGCCTGCGCGCCTACTACGGCACCCAGCTGCACAGCTGTGTGGAGTGCGACGGCTACGAGGAGGCCGGCCGGCCGCTCGCGCTGATCGGCGAGACGGCCGACCTGGCCGAGCGCGCGCTGCTGCTGACCCAGTGGACGGACGACCTGATCGTGTTCACGAACGGAGCAGGCACGGTGACGGAGGACGAGGAGCGGGCCCTCGCCCGGCTCGGCGTCGGCGTCGAGCGGCGCCGAATCGACGACGTGGTGGGCGAGAAGGGCGTCATGACCGGTGTCCGGCTCGAGGACGGGACTGTCGTCCCGCGCGCCGGCGGTTTCCTGCGACCGGTGTGGTCGCCGGCCCTCGGCTTCGCCGACGCTCTCGACCTGGATCGCGACGACGAGGGCTACCTGGTGACCGACCGGCAGGGCCGTACCTCCCTCCCCGGCGTGTATGCGGCGGGGGAGACGACGGCGCCCGGACCGCAGCAGCTGATCGTCGCCGCGGGCGCCGGCGCGACGGTCGCCGCCGCGGTCAACCGCGACCTGATCGGGCTCGCTCTGGACGACGCCGCCGTTTTGTAGTCCGGCCCGCGGGTAGGCTAGAGTTGGTTCTCGTGCCCGGGCCGCGGTTCGGAGCAGTGGGGTATGGTGTAATTGGCAACACGGCTGATTCTGGTTCAGTTGTTCTTGGTTCGAGTCCAGGTACCCCAGCAGTAGCGAAAGCGTTCGAAGGCCCGGTTTCCCGGGCCTTTTCTGTTGCACCCGAGCGGCCGGCTCGCGACCGCGACTGCACCCTCCCGGAACGTTTGCGGGCGCGCGCCGCGCCGCAGATGTTCCGGACCGCCGCAGTCGCGGGATGAGCGCGTGCGGGGGCTTCCCGCAGCGTCCGGGCCCGAGGCATCATGGGCGCGTGGCAGACACGGAAGGACCCGGCATCGTCGGCGTCGGAACCATCGGCATCCCGGTGAGCGACCAGGATCGCGCGCTCGCCTTCTACCGCGACGTGCTCGGCTTCGAGGTGCGCGTCGATGCGCCGCTGCCGCAGCTCGGGGCGCGGTGGATCATGCTCGCGCCGCCCGGTTCCGCGGTGTCCGTGTCGCTGGTGCGCGCGAGCGAGGATGCGCCCGCGGGCGTCGAGACCGGCATCCGGTTCGAGACCGTGGATGCCGAACGCGCGCACCGCAGTCTGAGCGAGCGCGGTGTGGATGTCGGCGAGCTTCTGCGCTGGTCCGGCGTGCCGGCGATGTTCGCGGTGCACGACGCCGAGGGGAACCGGTTCGAGATCGTCGAGCGCGACCAGGGCTAGCTCCCCGTTGGCGGATCGTCGGGACCAGTCGCTATGCTTCGGAGCAGGGGGTGGTCACGATGAGCGCACTGCTTGCGGGACTTGAGAACGACGAGCGCCGGCGTCGGCGAGTGGCTCTGCTGTGGGTGGTGGCCTGCGTCACCGGAGCCGGCACCTGGCTGACCGCGCCGTTCGGCGTCGCGCTGGTCGCCCGGGGCGAGACCGTCGGCTGGGCGCTGATCGCGGCGGGGGTCGCGCTGCTCGCGGCGACCGTCCTCGCGGTGCTCTTCGCCCGCCGGATGCACCGACGCCCGGAGAGCCTCCCCGGCAAGGCGAACCCGCGGTTCGACGAGCCGGAGCCGTCGCCAGACCCGCGCGGCGGCTACTCCATGAACGGCTCCATGCTCGGCTCCCGCTGAGCGGCCCGCGCACTCCGGGCCCCGCCTCCCGCGGGGGCCTTTCGTCCCTGCCGCCCCGACCGCGGACCTGACTCCATTGGAGTGAGCGGGTCGCGCGCTCGGGAGCGTCCGCGGCCGGGGAGGAGGCGCGGTGGCGCCGCAGCCGGACGAACGGCCCACACGGGAGCCCATCGACACCCTGCTCCGCGACCTCAAGACCGGACGGGACGGGCTCGGCAGCAGGGAGGCCGCCCGGCGGCTCGCCATCCACGGCCCCAACACACTGCCGACGGGGCGGCGTGCGAGCTGGCTGCGGGAGCTGGTGCGGCAGTTCACGCACCCGCTCGCGCTGCTGCTCTGGGTGGCCGCCGGGCTGGCCTGGGTGGCCGGGACGCCCGTCCTGTGCTGGGCGATCCTCGCGGTCATCGTCATCAACGCGGTCGTCGCCTACCTGCAGGGGAGGCAGGCGGAGCGGGCGATCGAGGCGCTGTCCCGTTACCTTCCGCAGCAGGCGACGGTGATCCGCGACGGCGTCGCGTCTGAGGTGCCGGCGGTCGATCTGGTGCCCGGCGACGTCATCCTGGTGACCGAGGGCGACCGCGTCTCCGCCGACGCGCGGCTGATCGAGGGGAGCGTCGAGATGGACCTCTCCACGTTGACCGGCGAGTCGGCTCCCGTCGTCCGGTCGGCCGGTGCGGAGGACACGGCGGACCGGCTGATCGACGCTCCGGATGCGGTGTTCTCCGGCGCGCAGTGCACGTCCGGGCAGGCGCGTGCGGTCGCGTTCGCGACCGGGGCGGCGACCGAGCTCGGCCGGATCGCGACCCTCTCGCGCCAGGCGACGCCGCTGCTCAGTCCGCTGGAGCGGCAGGTCCGGCGCTCCACCTGGCTGATCGCGGGGGTCGCGGTCGGGGTCGGCGCGCTCTTCCTTCCGCTCGGGCTGCTGGCGGGGCTGTCGCTGCCCGAGGCCGCCGTCTTCGCCATCGGACTGCTGGTCGCGAACGTTCCCGAGGGCCTTCTGCCGACCATCACCCTCGCGCTCGCGGTGGGCGTGCGGGTGCTGGCGCGTCAGGGCGCGCTGGTGAAGCAGCTCTCCGCGGTGGAGACGCTGGGCTCGACCACCGTGATCTGCACGGACAAGACGGGGACGCTTACCCGCAACACGATGACGGTCACCGCGGTGTGGAGCGCGGGACGGACGGTGGACCCGGTGTCACCGGACGCGGCGCTCGGCCCGCTCGCCCAAGTCATGGTGGACTGCAACCAGCTGGAGCGCCTGTCCGACCCGATGGAGGTGGCCCTGCGGGAGGCGGGGGAGCTGCTCGGCGCCCGCGTGGCGCCGCGGGTCGAGACCTTCCCGTTCGACGCGGAGCGGAAGCGGATGAGCGTGGTGAGCCGCCGCGGCGACCGTCTTCTCGTCGCGGTGAAGGGGGCGCCGGAGCTGCTGCTCCCGCTGTGCGACTCGGTCTTCGACGGCACGCGTGCGCGGCCGGCGACGGAGAGCGACAGGCGGGAGGTGCTCGATGAGGTGGACGGGTTCGCCCGGCACGGTCTGCGGGTGCTGGCGCTCGCATCCCGGGAGGTGCCGGCTCCGCCGGAGGACGCGGCCGCGGCCGAGTCCGGCCTCTGCCTCCTCGGGCTGGTCGCCCTCCTCGACCCGCCGCGGCCCGAGGTGCCCGCGGCGGTCGCGGCCTGCCACAGCGCGGGGATCACCATCCACGTCGTCACCGGCGACAACGGCACGACAGCGAGCGAGGTGGCGCGCCAGGTCGGCATCGCGACGGACCGCGTCGTCACGGGAAGCGAGGCGGACGCCCTCTCGGAGCCCGAGCTGGATGCGCTGCTCGCCCAGCCGGGAGAGGTCGTCTTCGCCCGCAGCACGCCGGAGGGGAAGCTCCGGATCGCCGAGGCGCTGCAGCAGGAGGGCCAGACGGTGGCGATGACCGGCGACGGGGTGAACGACGCCCCGGCCCTCCACCGGGCCGACATCGGCGTCGCCATGGGCCGCTCGGGGACGGATGTCGCCCGTCAGGCGGCGACGATGGTGCTCACCGACGACAACTTCGCGACGATCGTGACAGCGATCCGGGAGGGGCGGCGCGCGTACGACAACCTGCGCAAGTTCGTGCTCTACATCTTCGTGCACGCGGTGCCGGAGGTCGTGCCGTTCATGCTGTTCGCGTTGTCCGGCGGCGCGATCCCGCTCCCGTTGACGGTGCTGCAGATCCTGGCGATCGATCTGGGGACCGAGATCCTGCCCGCCCTCGCACTCGGCCGGGAGAAGGCGGAGCCCGACGTGATGTCGCGACGCCCGCGCCCCCGCTCGGAGCCGCTCATCACGCGCCGCCTGCTGGTGCGGGCGTGGGGGCTCATGGGGGTGCTCTCGGCCGCGCTGGCCCTCGGCGCGTTCTTCGCGGTGCTCGTCGCCGGCGGGTGGACGCCGGGGGCACCCGTGGGGCCCGGCGACCCACTCCACGGCGTCTACCTGCAGGCGACGACGGCGACCTTCCTCACGATCGTCGCCTGCCAGGTCGGCACGGCGTTCGCGGCGCGCACCGAGCGGACCTCGCTCCGCCGGCTCGGCGTGCTGAGCAACCCGCCGCTGCTGGCCGCCATCGGCGTCGAGCTGCTCTTCGCCGCCGCCCTCTGCTTCGTGCCCGTTCTGCAGACGGTGTTCGGGACGGCGCCGCCGCCGTGGTGGCTCATCCTCTTCCTGCTGCCGTGCCCGGTGATCGTCTGGGGCGCGGACGAGGCGGCCCGCTGGTTCGGCCGGCGGTCTGCGCGGGCACCGTCGCGACCTCGTCGTCCGTCGTCTGGGTGAAGTCGCGGTGCGCCTGGCCGCGCGGGCGGGACCTAGTGCCCATGGCACGCACGCGGGGGCCGCTACAGTCGGCGCCACCGCGGCTGAGCGCGGTGTACCCGAGAAGGAGGCCGCCACCATGGAGCAGCATCCCGTCGACGCCCGCCCGGTCCGGCAGATCCTCACCGTGACGCTGAATCCGGCCCTCGACATCAGTGCCTCCACGCAGGACGTGGTGAGCGAGCACAAGCTGCGCTGCACCGGGAGCCGCCTGGATCCCGGAGGGGGCGGCGTCAACGTGTCGCGGGTCATCCACCGCCTGGGCGGCCGGAGCCTCGCCCTGTACACCGCGGGAGGCGCGATCGGGGAGGCCTACCGGCGCCTCGTCGACGCCGAGCGGGTGCCGAGCGTCGTCGTGCCGATCGCCGGGCAGACCCGGCAGAGCCTGAGCGTCGAGGAGCGTGCGACGGGAGCGCAGTACCGGTTCGTGCTCGAGGGGCCGACCCTCTCCGAGGAGGAGTGGGGTGCGTGCCTCGACGTGATCGGGCAGACCGTCGCCCCGGGCGGGTTCCTGGTGGCGAGCGGGAGCCTTCCGCCGGGTGTTCCGGCGGACTTCTACGCCAGAGCCGTCCGGCTGGCCAAGGAGGCGGGGGCGGACTGCATCGTCGACGCGTCCGGGCCGGCGCTTGGCGCGGCCCTGGCCGAGGGCGTCTTCGCGGTCGCGCCGAGCGGTCGGGAGCTCGAACAGCTCGCGGGCGCTCCGCTGCCGACCCCCGACGACCGGATCGAGGCGGCCACCGCACTCGCGGCCGACGGCTCGGCGCGCTACGTCGCCCTCACCCTCGGCGCCGACGGGGCCGTGCTCGTCTCGGCCGAGGGCGTCCTCCGGCTTGCGGCGCCCGTGGTGGAGGTCGTCAGCGCCGTCGGCGCCGGCGACGCCTTCGTCGCGGGCTTCGTCCTCCGGCTCGCGCAGTCGCGCTCGGTGGAGGCGGCGTTCCGCGCGGCCGTGGCGGCCGGCACCGCCGCCGTCATCACCCCCGCGACCGCCCTCTGCGATCGCGCCGACGTCGAACGGTTCGAGGCGGTGCTCGACCGGGGCTGACCGGCCCGGCCCCGACGGCGGGCCGAAAGCCCCTGTGGCGGCCGTCGCCGCCCGACGTACCGTCGCCCCGACGCGTGGGCGCCATGGGCGGCGTCGCGGCGGATCGGAGGAGACCGGTGGACGAGTTCGTCTTGTGGTTCGACGAGGTCGGGATGGGCGACGTGCCCCGGGTCGGCGGCAAGAACGCCTCCCTCGGGGAGATGACCCGTTTCTTGACGCCCGAGGGCATCCGCGTGCCGGACGGGTTCGCGACCACGGCCGCGGCCTACCGCGCGTTCGTCGCGGAGAACGGGATCGAGCCGGCGCTGCGCGAGCAGCTGGAGCGCTATCGGTCCGGCGCCGTGACGCTGCGGGAGGCCGGGCAGGAGTTGCGCAGGCTGTTCCTGTCGGCGGAGTTCCCTCCCGCCATCGCGGAGGCCGTCCTCCGCGCCTACCGACGGCTCGGCGAGCGGACCGGCACGCCGACGCCCGCCGTCGCGGTGCGCTCCAGCGCGACGGCGGAGGACCTCCCGGAGGCGAGCTTCGCCGGAGCCCAGGAGACCTTCCTGAACGTCGCGGGCGAGCAGGCCGTGCTGACGGCCTGCCGGCGCTGCTACGCGTCGCTGTTCACCGACCGGGCGATCGCCTACCGCGAGGCGCAGGGGTTCGACCACCTGGCGGTGGCGCTCTCGATCGGCGTCCAGTCGATGGTGCGCTCCGACCTCGGCGCGTCGGGTGTCATGTTCACCATCGACACCGAGTCCGGGTTCCCGGACGTCGTGGTCATCAGCGCCGCCTGGGGCCTCGGGGAGCTCGTGGTGCAGGGCGTCGTCGACCCCGACCGTTACCAGGTGTTCACACCTTTGCTCGACCAGCCCGGCGCAGAGCCCATCATCGAGAAGGCGCTCGGAGCGAAGGCCCGCATGATGGTCTACGGCGAGGGCGGCACCGCCCGCACCCGGACCCTCGACACCCCGGCCCGCCGCCGCGCCGCGTTCACGCTGGCCGACGACGAGATCCTGCAGCTGGCGCGCTGGGGGCGCTCGGTGCAGGAGCACTATGGCCGGCCGATGGATGTGGAGTGGGCGCGAGACGGGATGACCGGCGAGCTCTTCCTGGTGCAGGCGCGGCCCGAGACCGTGCAGTCGGTGAGGACGCGTCCGGTGTTCGTGGAGCACCACCTGACCGAGACGGGTCCGCTGCTGCTCTCCGGTGCCGCGATCGGCGACGCGATCGCGTCGGGGACGGCGTGCGTCATCCGTGACCCCTCGCACATCTCGCGCTTCACGGACGGCGCGATCCTCGTCGCCGAGATGACCGACCCCGACTGGGTGGCCATCATCGCCCGTGCCTCCGGGATCGTCACCGACCACGGCGGCTCGACCAGCCACGCGGCGATCGTGGCCCGAGAGCTGGGCATCCCTGCGGTGGTCGGCACCGGGTCGGCGACCGAGGCGCTGCGCGACGGCCAGCCGGTGACCCTCTCGTGCGCCGAGGGCGACGTCGGCCACGTCTACGGCGGGGAGCTGGCGTTCGAGACCACCGAGGTCGACCTGAGCCGCATCCCGGCGACGCGGACCCGGGTGAACGTGAATGTGGCGAGCCCGAGCGCGGCTTTCCGCTGGTGGCGCCTCCCCGCCGCGGGCGTGGGACTCGCCCGCATGGAGTTCATCGTCAACAATGTGATCGGCGTGCACCCGATGGCGCTCGTGCATCCCGATCGGGTGGACGCGGACGCGCGCGCGAGGATCCAGGAGCTGACGGCCGGGTTCGACGACCCGAAGGACTTCTTCGTCGAGAAGCTCGCGCGCGGGATCGCCAAGCTGGCCGCGCCGTATCACCCGCACGACGTGGTCGTGCGCCTCAGCGACTTCAAGGCGAGCGAGTACGCGCACCTGCTCGGCGGCGACGCGTTCGAGGAGCCGGAGGAGAACCCGATGCTGGGCTTCCGCGGTGCCTCCCGCTACTACCACCCGCGCTACCGGGAAGGGTTCGCGCTGGAGTGCGCCGCGCTGAAGCGCGCACGGGAGCTGCTGGGGTTCGCGAACATCATCCCGATGGTGCCGTTCTGCCGCACACCGGACGAGGCAGACCGGGTTCTCGAGGAGATGGCCGCCAACGGTCTGGTGCGCGGCGAGCAGGGCCTGCGCGTCTACATGATGTGCGAGATCCCCTCGAACGTCATCCGCGCGGCCGAGTTCGCCCGCCGCTTCGACGGCTTCTCGATCGGGTCGAACGACCTCACGCAGCTGGTGCTCGGCGTCGACCGCGACTCCGAGCTGCTGGCGCCGCTGTTCGACGAGCGCGACGCGGCCGTGGAGTGGATGATCGCGGAGGCGATCCGGCGGGCGCACGACGCGGGCATCACGATCGGGATCTGCGGCCAGGCGCCGAGCGATCACCCCGACTTCGCCGCGTTCCTGGTCGAGCAAGGCATCGACTCCATCTCGCTCAACCCGGACAGCCTGCTGCGCACCATCGGACGGATCGCGGACGCCGAGGCGGCCCCGCCGACGGCGGCCCGGTCGGCGGAGGAACTGCCGGCTGCGGCCGCCGCCGCCCGGTGACGTGGGCCGCGGGTTCAGCCCGCCGACATCCCGAAGACGCGGAGGACCGTGTCGATCTGCGACGCATAGAGCACCGACAGCACCTGAAGCACCACCACCGCGATCGCGAAGAGCAGGACGGCCCAGACGACCGCCACTCCCGCCATCTCCAGCAGCGCCCCGGAGCGTGCAGGGCGTCCCGCGCTCATCGTCCGTCCCCACGAAGAGTCTTGGTACTCATACTCCAAGGGTGCGATCGGTCGGCGGGTGACATGAGGGCCGAAGGTCCTCCGCCGCGGTCGCGCGAGCGCGCCGTAGGGTGGCGGGATGGGGAACGTCGAGGTGAGGCTGGCGCGGCCGGACGAATGGGCGGCCGTCGGGGGATTGCGCTGGGATTCCGTGACCGAGTTCGGCGGAGTGGCCGATGACCCGCGCGACGTGTTCGCCGAGCGGTTCGCGCGGTGGGCCGAGGCCGACACGGCTAGCCACGAGTGCTTCGTCGCCGTCGACGACGGCCGGGTGATCGGGATGACGTGGCTCGCCGTCGTGCCCCGGGTGCCGAGCGCGCGGGCGTTCGACCGCGCCTCCGGCGACCTGCAGTGCGCCTACGTCGTGCCCGACCGGCGTGACGCGGGCGTCGGCGGCCGGCTCATCGACGCGATCGTCGAGCGGGCCCGCGAGCGGGGGCTCGAGCGGGTGACGGTCCACTCGAGCCCCCGCGCGGTGCCGGTGTACGAGCGCCACGGCTTCGCATCGCAGGACCGCCTGCTCCACGTCTACGTCGTGCACCCGGAGGCACTTACACCTGCGCGCCCAGCTTGAAGCCCTGCGCGTCGTCGCCCTTGCGGGTGTACGAGAAGCCGTCGGCGCCGATGGTCACGTCCATCTCGGAGTCGTCAGTGCGGGAGGTGAGCGGCTGCGGGTTCCCGTCGAGGTCGAGCACGGTCGAGGCCTCCGTGTACCAGGACGGGACGACGGGGTTGCCCCACCAGTCGCGGCGCTGGTTGTCGTGCACGTCCCAGGTGACCACCGGGTTGTCCGGGTCGCCGGTGTAGTAGTCCTGCGTGTAGATCTCGACGCGGTGGCCGTCGGGGTCGCGCAGGTACAGGTAGAACGCGTTCGAGACACCGTGCCGGCCAGGTCCCCGCTCGATGCAGTCGCTGCGGCGGAGGGCGCCGAGCTTGTCGCAGATGGCGATGATGTTGTGCTTCTCGTGCGTGGCGAACGCGACGTGGTGCATCCGCGGCCCGTCGCCTCCTGTCATCGCGGTGTCGTGCACGGTCGGCTTGCGGCGCATCCAGGCGGCGTACGTGGTGCCGGCCTCGTCCTGGATGTCCTCGGTCACGCGGAAGCCGAGGTCCTCCATGTACGCGACCGCACGCGGCACGTCCGGCGTGACCTGGTTGAAGTGGTCGAGCCGCACCAGCGCGCCCGGAGTGTAGAGGTCGTAGCGCCAGGCCAGGCGCTCCACGTGCTCCACCTCGTAGAAGAACTCGTACGGGAAGCCGAGGGGGTCCTCGACGCGCACCGCGTCGCCGATGCCCTTCGTGAACCCCTCCGCGCGACGCTCCACCCGGCAGCCGAGCTCGGAGTAGAACTCCACGGCTCGGTCGAGGTCCTCGGGGGTTCGCACCCGGTAGGCGAACGCGGCCACGGCCGCGACCGGTCCCTTGCGCAGCACCAGGTTGTGGTGGATGAACTCCTCGAAGCTCCGCAGGTAGACGGTGTTCTCGTCCTCCTCGGTGACGACGAGGTCGAGCACGTCGACGTAGAACTCGCGGCTGGCGGCGAGGTCGGTGACGACGAGTTCCATGTAGGCGCAGCGGACCACATCCGGCGGGGTCGCCTTCGGCGTCGGGATGCGGTTCACGGGCGCCGGGATCGGGTCGCCGTCGGTCACGGCGGGCTCGGGGGCGTCCGGGGTGATGGGTGAGGTCATGTCAGAGCTTCCTTGCTGTGATGTGAGGGAGGGCAGGTCAGGCGTCGCCGGCGTCCTCGGCCGCTTCCTCGGCTTCCTCGGGCTGGTGCACGGTGGCGCCGAACCGAGCGGTGTGGACGGCGCCGAGCGTGATGTGGACCGCCTGCTGGTGGGTGTAGAAGTCGATCGAGCGGTAGCCGCCCTCGTGTCCGAGCCCGGACGCCTTCACGCCGCCGAACGGGGTGCGGAGGTCGCGCACGTTGTGGGAGTTCAGCCACACCATCCCGGCCTCGACGTTCTGCGCGAAGGTGTGGGCGCGCTCGAGGTCGCTGGTCCAGATGTAGGCGGCGAGGCCGTACTTCACGCCGTTGGCGAGTTCCAGCGCCTCCTCATCGGAGTCGAACGGGGTGATGGCGACGACCGGGCCGAAGATCTCCTCCTGGAAGATGCGCGCATCCGGGGCGACGTCGGCGAACACGGTCGGGGCGACGTAGTTGCCGGTCTCGAGCCCTTCGGGCCGTCCTCCGCCGGCGAGCAGGCGGCCCTCCTGCTTGCCCAGCTCGACGTACGACATGACTTTGTCGTAGTGCTCGGGGTGCACGAGCGCGCCGACCTCGGTCTTCGGGTCATGCGGGTCGCCGACGACGATGTGCTTCGCGCGTTCGGCGTACCGCTCCAGGAACTCGTCGTAGATCGGACGCTCGACCAGGATGCGGGAGCCGGCGGTGCAGCGCTCGCCGTTGAGCGAGAACACTCCGAAGAGCGTGGAGTCGATCGCCGCGTCCAGGTCGGCGTCGGCGAAGACGACGGCGGGAGACTTGCCGCCGAGCTCCATCGACAGCCCCTTCAGGTACGGCGCGGCGTTGGCGAAGATGATCTGCCCGGTGCGGCTCTCGCCGGTGAACGAGATGAGCGGCACGTCCGAGTGCTTGACCAGCGCGTCGCCCGCCTCCTCGCCGAGGCCGTTCACGAGGTTGAAGACGCCGTCGGGCAGGCCGGCAGCACGGAAGATCTCGGCCCACAGGCTCGCCGACAGCGGCGTGAACTCGGCGGGCTTCAGCACGACGGTGTTGCCGGTCGCGAGCGCCGGGGCCAGCTTCCAACTCTCCAGCATGAACGGCGTGTTCCACGGCGTGATGAGGCCGGCGACGCCGATCGGCTTGCGGTTGACGTAGTTCAGCTGGCTGCCGGGGACCTTGTAGGCGTCGTCCGCCTGCGCGACGATCAGGTCGGCGAAGAACCGGAAGTTCTCCGCTGCGCGCTGCGCCTGTCCGAGCGCCTGCGTGATCGGGAGGCCGGTGTCGAACGTCTCCAGCTCAGCGAGACGGGCGTCCTGCGCCTCCACCGCGTCGGCGATGCGGTTCAGCACGCGAGCCCGCTCGCGCGGCTTCATCCGTGGCCAGGGGCCTTCCTTGAACGCGCGGGTCGCGGCGGCGACGGCGAGGTCGATGTCCTCCTTCTGGCCTGCCGCGGCCTGCACGTAGGTCTCGTTCGACACGGGATCGAGCACGTCGAAAGTCGCGCCTGCGACGCTGTCGACGAGCTCGCCGTCGATGAAGTGCTGGATCTTCGCGGGCAGGTTCTCGGGGATGTGGTGCTGCGCCATCGCGCGGCCTCCTGTCGGTCGGTGCGGTCAGTGCTGCTTGTGCTCGTCCTGGTAGGCGCGCAGCGAGTCCAGGGTGGCCAGCCGGTGACGGCGGGCGGCGAGCTCGATCTCCAGCGCGTCGGCGCCGGACTCGATGAGCTGGAGGATGTGCTCGTGCTCGTCGACGGACTCGCGGGCGCGCCCTGGCACGAAGCTGAAGGTGGAGTCGCGCAGCACGGTGAGGCGGTTCCAGCCGCGGTGCACGAGGTCGAGGATGTGCGGGTTGGGGCACTCCTCGAACAGCACTGCATGGAACTCCTGGTTGAGCTGCGTGAAGCGGTGCGGGATGAAGTCGTCGAGGCAGGCGATCATCTCGCGGTTGATCATGCGGGCCCGGTGGAGGTGGTCGCCGTTCAGCAGGGGAGCGGAGAGCTGGGTCGCCGCCCCCTCCACCAGGGCGAGCGTCTCCATCGTGTAGGTGTATTCGGCCTCCTGCAGCAGCGCGACCTGGGCGCCGACGTTCTTCTCGAACGTCACCAGCCCCTCGGCCTCCAGCCGCCGGATGGCTTCGCGCACCGGGACGACGCTGATGTCGAGCTCTCCCGCGATCTGGCCGAGCACGAGCCGGAAGCCGGAGACGTACCGGCCGTCGTCGATGCGCGCCCGGATGAAGTCGTAGGCCAGCTGCGACTTGCTCGGGGCCGTCGTCTTCACCGCTGAGTCGACCATGCGCGGTACCTCTCCTTCCATTCGGCGTTCATCGGGAACAGGCCGTCGACGCGGGCGCCCTTGGCGACCTGCTCGGCGATGAACTCCTCCTCGCGTTCCTGCTCGATCGCGTCGGCCACGACCTCATCGACGAGCGCGGGCGGGATGACGAGCAGGCCGTCGGCGTCGCCCACGATCACGTCGCCCGGCTGCACGGTGGCGCCGCCGCACGCGATGGTCACGTCCGTGTCCCAGGGCACGTGCCTGCGGCCGAGCACCGCGGGGTGCGGGCCGTTGTGATAGGTCGGGATCTCGAGTGCCGCGACGACCTCCAGGTCGCGCACGCCCCCGTCGGTCACGATGCCGGCGGCGCCGTTGACCTGGGCCCGCAGGGCGAGCACGTCGCCGACGGTGCCGCTGCCGCGCTCGCCGCGGGCCTCGATCACGAGCACCTCCCCGGCGCCGACGGCGTCGAAGGCGCGCTTCTGCGCGTTGTAGCCGCCGCCGTGCGAGGCGAAGAGGTCTTCGCGGTTCGGGACGTAGCGCAGCGTGCGCGCCGTGCCCACGACCTTCGTGCCGGGCCGGGTCGAGGCGAGGCCGTCGATGGAGACGTTGTTCAAGCCGCGCTTGCGCAGCTGCGAGCTGAGCGTGGCGGTCGCGACGGACGCGAGCTTCTCCCGCAGGTCGTCGGTCAGCGTCCACGCCGGCTCTTCGGGAACGCCGTAGGCCTCCGCGCGCTGGTGGTCGTCGACGCTGGGCTTCGTGCCGAAGTCGCCGAACGGCACGCTGCCCTCGGCGATGCGCGTCACCAGGCGGCCCGTGGTCGGTGCGCCGGCCGCGGTCGGCGCATCCACCTCCACCTCGACGGTGTCGCCGGGCCGGGTGACGGACGAGCCGGCCGGGGTCCCGGTGAGGATGATGTCGCCCGGCTCCAGCGTCATCAGCTGCGAGAGGTCCGCGATCAGGCGCCCGAACGGGAACAGCAGGTCGTCGGTGGCCCCCTCCTGCACGAGCTCGCCGTTCAGCCAGGTGCGCACGCGCAGGGCGCCGGGATCGAGGGAGGCGGCGGGGAGGACGACCGGCCCGAGGGGCGTGAAGCCGTCACCGCCCTTCGATCGGACGTTGGAGCCCTTATCCGCCGCGCGCAGGTCGTACAGCCCGAAGTCGTTCGCGGCCGTGACGCCGGAGACGGCGGACCAGCCCTCCTCGGGTGAGACGCGGCGGGTCGAACGGCCGATGATGAGCGCGATCTCGCCCTCGAACGCGAGCAGCTCGGTGCCTGCGGGGCGCTCCAACTCGCTGCCGGAGGGGGCGAGCGACGAGGACGGCTTGAAGAAGTAGCTGGGCTGGGCGGGGGTGCGCCCGCGCTGGGCGGCACGCGAACGGTAGTTCAGATGCACCGCGATGATCTTGCCGGCCTGCGCGCGCAGATCGGCGAAAGGTGTGGCGCTCACGGGCAGCGGCTCCTCATCGTCGGGGACGGGTCCCTCAAGACCGTATTCAGGATCATATACAATCTGGATGCACTCGACAACACGTCAATAGCCGGCCGGTGCGGGCGAGTCGGGGGCCGCGCCGATGAACCGGTCGGCGAGGGCCTCCGAGGCTCGGGCGAGCAGCGTCACGTCGGAGCCGACCAGCACGTAGGCGGCGCCCGCGGTGGCGTAGCGCTCGGCCATCGTCGGGTCGAAGGCGTTCACGCCGACAGGCGTGCCCGCCGCGCGTCCCGCCGCGATCACGCGTTCGACGGCGGCGACGACCTCGGGGTGGTTCTGCTGTCCGAGCTTCCCCATCGAGGCGGCGAGGTCGGCGGGGCCGACGAGCAGGGCATCCACACCGTCCACTGCGGCGATGTCGCCCGCGACCGCCAGCGCCGCCGTCGTCTCGATCTGCACCGTCAGCGAGACGAGGTCTTTCGCGCGGGCCAGGTAGTCCGGGATGCGGCTCCAGCGCGACGACCGCGCCAGCGCGCTGCCCACGCCCCGGATGCCGTGCGGGGGATACCGCACGCCCCGCACCATGTCCTCTGCCTGCTCGACGCTGTCGACCATCGGGACGAGGACGTTTTGCGCGCCGAGGTCGAGCAGCTGCTTGAGCACGACCGGGTCGCCGTACGGTGCGCGCACCACCGGAACGACCGGGTAGGCGGCGACGGCCTGCAGCTGCGACAGGATCGACTCCAGGCCGATGGGGGAGTGCTCCCCGTCGATCAGCACGATGTCGAGCCCGCTCCCCGCGCAGATCTCGGCGGAGAGGGGGCTGCCGGCGCAGGACCACATCCCGTACAGCGTGCGGTCCGTGCTCCGGAGGCGGTCGGCGAACGTGGGCGTCGGGTCTAGACGAAACGGCATGTGACGGCTCCCAGGTTTCCGTAATCGGCGTGGACGGTGTCGCCGCGCTCCACCCACATCGGGCGGGTGAACGAGCCGGCGAGGACGATGTCGCCGGCCTCGAGGCGTGTGCCGTGCTGCGCGAGCTTGTTGGCGAGCCAGGCGACGCCGGTGGCGGGCTGGTCGAGCACCGCCGCCGCGACCCCGGACTCCTCGATGGTCTCGTTGCGGTAGAGCAGCGCGCTCACCCAGCGCAGATCGACGGCGTCGACGGCGACCGGGCGCCCCCCGACGACCATGCCGCCCATCGCCGCGTTGTCGGAGATCGTGTCGACGATCGTGCGCCCCTGTAGCTCGATGCGCGAGGAGAGGATCTCCAGCGCGGGCACGACGTACCGGGTCGCACTCAGCACGTCGAACAGGGTGACGTCCGGGCCCTCCAGTGCCCTGTCGAGAACGAAGGCCAGCTCCACCTCGATCCGCACGTTCGAGAACGTGTCGAACGGGATGACGGCCCCCGTCTCGTAGACCATGTCGGCGAAGATCGCGCCGTAGTCCGGCTCGGTGATGCCGGTGGCCTGCTGCATCGCCTTGGAGGTCAGACCGATCTTGCGGCCTACGAGCCGTCGTCCGGTGGCCAATCCGCGCTCCACCCACACCCGCTGCACGGCATAGGAGTCCTCGACCGTCATGTCCGGGTGGCGTGCGGTCAGCAGCGGGACGGTCGTGCGGTCGCGCTCGGCCGCCGCGAGCTCGTCGGCGATGGCCTGGATGGTCGGACTGTCGAGCACGAGGCTCCCTTCGTCGTCGGAGGAGGGGCGCGATGGCCCCCGCTTGGATCGTATATCTTCCATCCCCAGCCAGCCAGTGACGCCCCTCCCGCCCCTGGTATGATCCTACGTAGCATCAAACGAAAGGGGGAGCGCATGGCACTGATGACGGCGCGTGAGTTCAATCAGGACGTCTCGGCGGCGAAGCGGAGCGCCGGCCTCGAGCCGGTGGTCATCACCGATCGCGGCGAGCCGGCGTTCGTGCTGATGACGTACGCGGAGTTCGAGCGTCTGGCGGGTCGGCTCCGCAGTGTGGTCGACGTGCTGCGTCAAGACGACCCGGAATCCGACTTCGCGGTCGAGTTCCCCCGCGCGTCGGTCGGCGCCCTGCGCGAGGTCGAACTGTGAAGTGGCTGATCGACACGATGGTGCTCTCGGCCACGCGTCGCCCGAATGGGGAGGATCCCGCAGTGGTGCGCTGGCTGGAGGAACAGAACCCGTACTCGCTGCACATCTCGGCGATGACCGTCTTCGAGGTCGAGCTCGGCGTGGAGCGGAGGATGCAAACCGATCCCGATCAGGGTCGCGCCCTGCGGCGCTGGGCCGACGAGGTGCTGGAGGTCTTCGCCGGCCGCATCCTGCCCATCGACCACGAGGTGGCGGAGGTCGCCGCCGGGTATCACCTCCCCGATCCGCGCCCGGAGCGCGACGCCCTGCTCGCCGCGACCGCCGAGGTCGGCCGGTACGCGGTCGCGACGCGCAACGTCCGCGACTTCGAGGGCTTCGGCGTCCCGCTCTTCAATCCCTGGGCGGTGTGATCAGGCGGCGTGTGCGGGGAGCGCGGCGCGGATGAGCACCTGCGCGGCCGCCCGAGCGTCCGCCGCAGCCTGGGGTGTCCCGGCGATCGCCGCGGTCGTCTGCGCGCCTTCGGCGAGGATCGCCAGCTGCGGTGCGAGGGCGGGCGATGCCCCCGCGGCGGCCGCGAGTTCGGCCACGAACGCCTGGAACGACTCCTTGTGCCGTCGCGCGGCCTCGGCGACCCGCGGGTCGGCCGCGCCCAGCTCCCCGAAGGCGTTGATGAAGCCGCAGCCCCGGAAGGTGTCTTCGACGAACCAGTCCGCGAGGTAGTCGTAGATGGCGAGCAGCTTCGCCTCGGGATCCTGCTCGGTCGCGACGCGCGCCGCGACGCCTGCCGTCCAGAGGTCGTGCCGTTTCGCGAGCACCGCGAGGATCAGGTCGTCCTTCGACGGGAACTCCGTATAGAGCCGCCGAAGCGAGACGCCTGCCGCGTCGCGCACCTGGTCCATCCCGACCGCGTGGAAACCCTGCGCGTAGTAGAGCGCATCCGCCGCGTCGACGATCTGCCGACGCACCTCTTCATCCACCATTCGTCGATTGTAGCTTGACTGAGAACGATAGTTCTCGTATTGTCGTGAACGTCGGTGAGAACGATCGTTCTCGCCGAGTGGATGACAACGAAAGGAATGCGACGATGTCGTACATCACCGTCGGAACCGAGAACAGCACGCCCATCGAGCTCTTCTACGAAGACCACGGCTCCGGCCAGCCCGTCGTGCTGATCCACGGCTTCCCGCTCGACGGCCACTCGTGGGAGAAGCAGACGGCAGCGCTGCTCGACGCGGGCTACCGCGTCATCACCTACGACCGCCGCGGTTTCGGCCGGTCGAGCCAGGTGACGACCGGCTACGACTACGACACCTTCGCCGCCGACCTGAAGGTCGTGCTCGACACGCTCGATCTGCGCGACGTCGTCCTGGTCGGATTCTCGATGGGCACCGGCGAGGTCGGTCGTTACGTCGGCGCGTACGGCACGGAGCGCATCGCGAAGGTGGCGTTCCTCGCGTCGCTCGAGCCGTTCCTCCTGAAGACCGACGACAACCCCGAGGGCGCCGCTCCGCGCGAGTTCTTCGAGGGCATCGTCGACGCGGTGAAGGCCGACCGGTACGCGTACTTCACGCAGTTCTACCGCGACTTCTACAACCTCGACGAGAACCTCGGCTCCCGGATCAGCGAGGAGGCCGTGCGAAACAGCTGGAACGTCGCCGCCGGCAGCGGGGCGTACGCCGCGGCCGCTGCGCCGCTCACCTGGTTCACCGACTTCCGCGCCGACATCCCCAAGATCGACGTGCCCGCCCTCATCCTGCACGGCACCGCCGACAACATCCTGCCGATCGACGCGACCGCGCGTCCGTTCCACAAGCTCCTCCCCGACGCCGACTACGTGGAAGTCGAGGGCGCGCCGCACGGCCTGCTCTGGACCCACGCGGCGGAGGTGACGGAGGCGCTTCTCGCCTTCCTTCGGAAGTAATCCGCCCCCGGGCGAGAACCGGCGCGGCGTGGACCTCGGGGTCCACGCCGCGCCGTCGTCTTGGTGTCCACAGGGGGCCCCGCCGGCGTCTTATCCCCAGAATCGCGGGCGCCGTCCGGGCGAGCGTTCGAACGCCGCAGGGTAGAGGCATGACAGGCGATCACCCCCACCGAGAAGCGATGACCACGGCGCGGAAATCGACCGTTGCGTCGGATGCGAAATCGTATATCATTGCCGGATCGGAGCGCCGCTCCGGACAACGATGTCGCATTCCGGGAGTACACAACGATGAGCACATCCCCTTTCACCCCGACGGGAAGCATCCGTTCCCAGACGGACCGCCGCCGGGTCGTCTTCGCCACCGTCATCGGCACCACAGTCGAGTGGTACGACTTCTTCATCTACGCCTCCGCAGCCGGACTGGTCTTCGGCGAGCTGTTCTTCGCTCCGGCCGGACCGCAGTTCGCGACCGTGCTGTCGTTCCTGACCGTGGGCGTGAGCTTCCTCTTCCGTCCGCTGGGGGCGTTCCTCGCGGGCCACATCGGCGACCGCTACGGGCGCCGCGTCGTGCTCGTCGCGACGCTGATCCTCATGGGGGCGTCGACCGCGCTCGTCGGCCTGCTGCCGACCTACCAGGCGATCGGGATCGCCGCGCCGATCCTGCTCGTGCTGCTGCGCGTCCTGCAGGGCATCTCCGCGGGCGGGGAGTGGGGCGGGGCCGTGCTGATGGCGGTCGAGCACGCTCCCACCGCGAAGCGCGGGCTGTTCGGGGCGTCCCCGCAGATCGGCGTCCCGCTGGGGCTGCTGCTCGCCTCGGGCGCGATGGCCGTGATGACCGCGGTCGCTCCGGGGGAGGCGTTCCTGGCCTGGGGCTGGCGCGTGCCGTTCCTGCTCTCGATCGTCCTCATCCTCATCGGCTACTGGGTGCGCCGGCGCGTGGAGGAGAGCCCGGTCTTCACAGAGATCGCCGAGCGTCGCGAGCGCACCCGCATGCCGATCGTCCAGGTGTTCCGCAAGCACTGGCTGCTGGTGATCGTGGCCGCGTTCGTCTTCGCGGGCAACAACGCGGTCGGCTACATGACGACGGGCGGCTACATCCAGAACTACTCGACCAACCCGGAGGGGCCGCTGAAGCTGGACCGTGGCCCTGTGCTGTGGGCGGTCGCCGCCTCGGCGGTCACCTGGCTGCTCGCGACCTGGTTCGCCGGCTGGCTGAGCGACCGGATCGGCCGGCGCACGACCTACATCGTGGGCTGGATCCTGCAGTTGGTCGGAGTCTTCACCCTCTTCCCGCTGGTGAACACGGGGAGCGTGGGCCTGCTGTTCCTGGGGCTGGCGATCCTGACGATCGGCCTCGGCTTCACCTACGGTCCGCAGTCGGCGCTCTACTCGGAGCTCTTCCCCGCCTCGATCCGATTCTCCGGCGTCTCCATCTCGTACGCGATCGGAGCGATCCTCGGCGGCGCCTTCGCACCGACCATCGCCACCACACTGGTCCAGGCGACCGGGACGACCCTCTCGGTCACGTGGTACCTCGCGGGCATGACGGTCCTCGGGCTGCTGGCGACCCTCGTCCTGCGCGATCGCACGGGCATCCCGCTGGGGCCGGACCACGAGGCGGAGCAGGCGGTCAGCCCGATCCGCGGGCTCTCCCGGGAGCCGGAGCCGGCGCGCGGCTGAGCCGTGAGCCGGGTTCAGCCGGCCAGGAACCGGAGCAGGTGAGGGGCGAGGGCGTCGGCGGCGACGTCGTGGGTCTGACCCGCGACGACCTCGACGCTCCCGTCCTGCGCTCCGCTCGCCACTCCCTCGGCCCCGAGGCGCAGGAACTCGGGCGTCTGTTCGCCCGCCAGCGCGAGCACCGGCACGGTCAGGGCCTGCAGCAGCTCGTCGGGCACGCGGCTGTCTCCCATCGCGGCGTCGTCGTACGCGAGCGTCGAGGCGAGGGCGAGCGTCGCGTCCCAGCCGGGGGAGCGGCGCATCGCTTCGATGCCCGCCTCCGGCACACCGACGCGACGCAGGAAGAGCTCGACCGCCGCCGCTCGGTCGCCGGAGGCGAGCGCGGCGAGGAGGTCGTGCGTGTAGGCCTGCGCGGACGGCAGCATCGGATCGGGCAGGTACGGCGGCTCGTAGACGGCGACGCGCGGCACGCGGTCCGGGCCGAGCGCGACGGCGGCCGCAAGGGCGAGCGCGCCGCCGGACGACATCCCGAACAGCGCCGCCCTGCCGCCTGCCGCCTCGACGAGGGCGGCGAGGTCGTCGATCTCGCGGGCTACCGCGTCCGCGCGCGCCGAGGGGTCGGCGAGGGCGTCGCCGCTCCCTCCCCGCCCGCGGCGGTCGTACAGCACCACCGTGAGCCGGTCGCTGAGGGCGTCGGCGATGGGCCGCATCGGTCCGGCGTCGCGGAAGCACATCGCGCCGTCGACGAGGATCACCGCTGGACCGTCGCCCACGATCTCATACGCGAGAGACGTTCCGTCGGGGGAGGTGAGCGTGCTCATGACGGACACTGTAGCCGGGGCGCCCTCCGGTCGATCGGCAGCCCTGTCGTCGACGACCCCGCCGTCAACGGCCCTGGCGACGGCGGACCCAGAAGCCGATCAGCACGCCGCCGCCGATGGCGACGAGCACGCCGACCCCGCGAACGAGCCACTGCACGTCGCCCGTGGCTGCGTCCACCGCGAGAGGACCGCCCAGACCCGCCACCACGAGCAGCACACCGAGGATCAGGAACCACGGCGACCCGTTCGTGCGCTCGACCATGCCACGAGCCTACCGGCGAGCGGAGGCCCGGGCACGGCCGAGCGCGGAGGTCACGGGAGGTAGTAGGTCGGGTTCGGCAGCTTGACGGTCCGGTCGGCGTACCCGCCGATCAGGTCGCTGTACTGGTCGCCGAAGTTCGCGACGATGTCATAGCGGCCTCCCGAGGCCGACTCGATGTGCTTCCGGGTCTGCGACTTGTACTCGATCGTCGTGCACTTCGCCGTGGCGCACGCGATGTACGACGGCTGCTGGGAGGCGCCGGTCCCCGTCCACTTGGTGTAGAAGTTCTGGGCGGTGAAGCCCGTGTACCCGACCTTCGCCAGATTGCCGAGCGTCGCCGCCTTCTGGTCGTCGTTCCGTCCGGTCAGCCCGATCAGTGTGCAGCCCGCCTTCTGGGCGACGGCCGCCAGCGTGGTCATCTGCGGAGTGGCCGGGAAGCGCTGATCCTGGACCCACACGTTCTGCTCGACCGGGTCGAAGGTGAAGTGCATGTCCGCCACCTCCATGTCGTACGTCCAGAGCGTGGTGTCGTCGGTGTCGAGCACGATCGCCGGGTTCTTGTGCAGCTTCCTCTCCACGAAGCACTGCGCCGCCACCACGGGCGCCTGGCGCTGCACGATCGAGCGCAGCTCGCGGATGTAGGGCGAGTCGGTCTTGTTCGCGATTCCGGTGCCGGGGTCGCCGTAGTACGTGGCGATGGTCTTCTTCACCGAGTCGATGTTCGGGATGCCTTCGCCGCCCTGGGTGGCGCCGCTGGAGCCGTCCGGGGCCATCGAGAAGTGGGTGCGCGGCGACAGCTGCGGCTCGTTCACGCCCGGCAGGTCGGGCGACGGCAGGTAGTACGTGGGGTTTGGCAGTTTCAGCTCCTGCTCGGCGTAGCCGCCCTGCAGGTCGGACCACTGGTCTCCGACGTTGAGCGTGATCGTGTAGCCGAGGTCCTGGATGTGCTTCCGCGTCAGGGCCTTGTACTCGACCGTCGTGCAGCTCGCGGTGGCGCAGGTGATGTACGACGGCTGCTGGGAGGCGCCGGTCCCCGTCCACTTGGTGTAGAAGCGGCCCGCCGTGAACGCGGTGTAGCCGACCTTCGCCAGGTTGCCGAGGGTGGCGTCCTTCTGGCCGTCGTTGCGACCCGTCAGACCGAACACGGTGTAGCCCATGGCCTGCGCCTGGTTGACGAAGTCGACCATCCCGGGCGTCGCGGGGAACCGCTGGTCCTGAACCCAGACGTTCTGCTCGGTGGGGTTGAAGGTGAAGTGCATGTCCGCCACCTCCATGTCGTACGTCCAGAGCGTGGTGTCGTCGGCGTCGAAGACGATCGCAGGCTTCTGGCCGTGGCGGACGGCGCGGTCGTAGTCCCGCTTCAGCTCCGCCTTCTCCTTGCCGAGGATGCCGCCCAGGTCGCGGATGTAGGGCGAGTCGGTCTTGTTCGCGATGCCGGTGCCGGGGTCGCCGTAGTACGTGGCGATGGTCTTCTTCACCGAGTCGATGTTCGGGATGCCCTCGCCGCCCTGGGTGGCGCCGCTCGAGCCGTCCGGGGCCATCGTGAACGACGTGCGCGGCGTCAGGGCGGCGTCGCCGTGGCCCGGATCCCACGCGACGGCGGCGGGGGCGTCCGCGAGTCCGACGCCGAGCGCGAGCGCGGCGACGCCGGCAGCGCCGACGAGCGCGCGCCGCAGGCGGGAGGGAGAGGAGGGAGTATGAGACATCGGCGCACCTTCACGATCGCAGGAGTCTGCCCCTGTTCGGGGGACGGGGGCAGCCTAGCGGCAGAGCGGCCGGGACGAAAGCATGGCGGCGTCGCAACACTCAGCGGGATTGAAGTGGACCCCGGTAGCGTTGTGGACCGTATGCGCACCGACACCCTCGACACGGCCGCCCTCCGCGCGGACTTCCCGATCCTCTCCCGCGAGGTGAACGGGCACCCCTTCGTCTATCTCGACTCCGGGGCGACGTCGCAGAAACCGCGCCAGGTGCTCGACGCGGAGCGCGCCTTCGCCGAGCGGTACACGTCCGCGGTGCACCGCGGCGCCCACACGGTGGCGGGCGAGGCGACGGAGCTGTTCGAGGAGGCGCGCGCCCGCGTCGCCCGCTTCGTCGGCGCGCAGCCGGAAGAGCTGGTCTGGACCTCGAACGCGACCGAGGGGGTGAACCTGCTCGCCTACGCGATGTCCAACGCGTCCCTCGGGCGCGGTGGCGCGGCCGCGGAGCGGTTCCGCCTCGGGCCGGGTGACGAGATCGTCGTCACGGAGGCCGAGCATCACGCCAACCTCATCCCGTGGCAGGAGCTCGCCGCGCGCACCGGCGCCACGCTTCGGGCGATCGGCCTGAGCGACGACGGCAGACTGCGCCTCGACCAGGCGGCCGAGCTGATCGGACCGCGCACCAAGGTCGTCGCGTTCGCGCACGTCTCCAACGTCCTCGGCGGCCTCAACCCGGTGGCCGAGCTGGTCGCCCTCGCGCATCAGCACGGCGCGGTCGTCGTCCTGGACGCCTGCCAGTCCGTCCCGCACCTCGCGGTCGACCTCCCGGCCCTCGATGTGGACTTCGCCGTCTTCTCGGGCCACAAGATGCTCGGGCCCACGGGCATCGGGGCGCTCTACGGTCGCAGCGAGCTGCTGAACGCGCTGCCGCCCTTCCTCACCGGCGGCTCCATGATCACGCAGGTGACGCTGGAGGGCGCCGAGTACCTTCCGGCGCCGCAGCGCTTCGAGGCAGGCACCCAGCGTGTCTCCCAGGCGGTCGCCCTCGCGGCCGCGGTCGACTATCTCGACGCCGTCGGCATGTCCGCGATCGCAGCGCACGAGGAGGCGCTCGGCGAGCGACTGCTCGCCGGCCTCGGCGAGCTGGAGGGCGTCCGCATCCTCGGCCCCGGCCCCGGTGTTCCGCGCGTCGGGCTCGCCAGCGTCGTCGTCGAGGGCATCCATGCGCACGACGTCGGCCAGTTCCTCGACGACCGCGGCATCGCGGTCCGGGTGGGTCACCACTGCGCGCAGCCCGTCCACCGCCGCTTCGATGCGACGGCGAGCACCCGCATCAGCACCTACCTCTACAACACCGCGGACGAGGTGGATGCGGCCGTCGCCGCCATCGCCGACGCGCGCGTGTTCTTCGGCGTCGCCACGACGGGAGGGGCCCGATGACCGACCTGCAGAACCTCTACCAGCAGGTCATCCTCGACCACGCCCGGGAGAAGCACGGGTACGGGCTCGCCGGCGACGAGGCGGCCAGTTCGCATCAGTACAACCCGACCTGCGGCGACGAGGTCACCGTCGGCGTTCGCACCGGGTCGGACGGCCGCATCGCTGCCATCGCCTGGGAGGGCCACGGCTGCTCGATCTCGACGGCGTCCGCCTCCCTGCTGAGCGATCTCGTCGAGCACGTCGATCGCGAGCGGCTGGCCGCATCCATCGCCGCCTTCCGCGAGCTCATGCACTCGAAGGGCACGCTGGAGGGTGATGAGGAGTTGCTCGGCGACGCGGTGGCGCTTGCCGGCGTCTCCAAGTACGTCACGCGCGTGAAGTGCGCGATGCTGCCCTGGGTCGCCCTCGAGGACGCGCTCCTCAAGTCCGCCTGACCCCGCGCGATCCCGCCTGTCGTCGCACGCGACTGCGTCCCCTCGGAACTACTGCGCCCGCGCGACCCGCCGCAGTCGTTCCGCGGCGCCGCAGTCGCGCAACGCGCGTCAGTGCATGGGCTTCAGGGGACCGGCGCCAGGTCCACCTCGTCCGCGATCGCCTCGAGGGCGGACGGCAGCGACGGGAACGTCGTCCCGTAGACCAGGCCGGAGGGTCCCGCGGCCGTCCACGCCTGACCGCCGCGGGTGACGCGGCCGACGAGGTAGCGTCGATGCCCGCCGAGCACCTGCCGCTGGGCGATCGGAAGGGTGAGCGGGAACGCGTAGACGTCCCCCTGAGGGCTGACGACCAGCTCCCAGCGGGCCCGCCCCGGGTTGAACTTGCTCGTGAAGATGCGCGACATGATCGACCGTTTGTACCGCGCGGCCGCATCCCCTCGCCATGAAGATGACGACCTGTTGCGAAGCCTGCGCGAACGGTCGACGGAACCGGTCATCCGCCGAGGCGTGCGAGCCACTCGGTCAGGATGCGCTCGAGCGCCGCCGCGTCGGCCGGGTCGAGCTCGTCGAGCAGCCGGCGCTCGTTCGCCAGGTGGTCGGTGACGGCCGCGTCGATCGTCTCCCGGCCGCGTTCCGTCAGCCGGATGACCCGTCCGCGGCCGTCCACCTCGGAGGACCGGCGTGTGACCAGACCGGCGCGCTCCAGGCGGTCGATGCGCTTCGACATGCCCCCGGTCGTGATCATCGTGCGCTCGGCCAGCTCACCCGCCGTGCGCTCGTAGGGTGCACCCGCACGGCGGAGGGTTGCGAGCACGTCGAAGTCGCCTTCTGCCAGCCCATGCGCTTCGTAGACGGTGGTCAGCTCGGTCGTGAGCCGCGCGGCGACCCGGTGCAGCCTCCCGATCACGCCCTGCGGAGAGCTGTCGAGGTCGGGTCGCTCGCGCCGCCACTCCGCCTGGATGCGCGCGACGGCGTCGGGTTCTGTCTTCATGCCCTTCACTTTACCTTCCAGGGAAGCTAAAGTAGTTTCCGTGGAAGATAATTCGTCGCGAGGCGCCTGGCGATGGATGCTCGTCACCGCGATCGCGCCCGTCGCCTGGGGCTCGACCTACGTCGTGACCCGCGCCGTCCTGCCGGCTGAGCCGCTGTGGGGCGCCGTCATCCGGGCACTGCCGGCAGGCGTGCTGCTGCTGGTGCTGAGCAGGAAGCTGCCGCGCGGACGGTGGTGGTGGCGCTCCGCGGTCCTCGGCATCCTCAACACCGGCGGCTTCTTCGCTCTCGTCTATGCGGTGGCGCAGCGCCTGCCGTCCGGCATCGCGGCGACGGTGATGGCGGCCTCGCCGCTCGTGATGATGGCCGCCGCCCGCATCGTGCTGGGCCAGCGGCCCCGGGCCGTCGCCCTTGCCGGGGGAGTCGCCGGCATCGCGGGGGTCGCCCTCATGCTGTTCGGGGGCGACGGACCGATCGATCCGATCGGGGTACTCCTCGCGGTGGTCGCCCTGATCGCCTCCTCCACCGGCTTCGCGCTCGCGACGCGGTGGGGCGGCGTCGATCTGGTGGCGTCCACGTCCTGGCAGCTCCTCGCCGGAGGCCTGCTGATGCTGCCGTTCGCCCTGCTCGTCGAGGGCGCTCCTCCTGCCCTCGATGCCGCCGCCGTGCTGGGCTTCGCCTACGTCACGGTGGTCGCGACCGCGCTGGCCTTCGTCGTCTGGTTCGCGGGACTCCGGCATCTTCCGGCCGGGACGGTCGGGCTCGTCGGCCTGCTCAACCCCGTGACCGGGGTGGTGCTCGGCGCCATCGTCGCCGGCGAGCTGCTCACCCTCCGCCAGCTCCTCGGGCTCGGGATCGTGCTGGCGGGCATCGCCGCCGGTCGCCTGCGCCCGCCGGCCGGTCAGTCGCCGAGGGACTCCAGGAAGCTGCGCGTCGGCGCGAAGAAGGTCGACCCGGTCGCCGCGGTGGAGAAGTCCAGGATCCGGTCGTAGCTGCCCTCCGGATCGCCCACGAACATGCGCTCCAGCATCCGCTCGATCACCCAGAGGGCTCGCGAGTAGCCGATGAAGTACGTCCCGAACTCGGCCTGCCCCGGCCGCCCGAACGGCATGTTGTCGCGCAGGATCTCGTGCTCCACGCCCGTCTCGTCCACGATCGTCGCCAGCGTCTTGTGCGACTTCTGGCCGTGCTCGGCGTCGGGCAGCTCGATGTTCTCCACCTTCGTGCGCCCGATCACCCCCTCCTGCGACGGGACCGGGAGGCGGTTCCAGGACGAGAGGTCATGCAAGTACTTCTGCACGACGACGTAGCTGCCGCCCGCGTGCTCCGGGTCCTCGTCGCCCACCGTGGTGGCTCCCGCCATGTCGCCGCCGGCCGGGTTGGCGGTGCCGTCGACGAAGCCGAGCAGGTCGCGCGCGTCGAAGTAGCGGAAGCCGGTCACCTCGTCGACCACCTGCACGGCGTCGCCGAGCCCGTCCAGCAGCTGCCGCTCGAACTCGAACGTGAAGTCGCCGCGTTCCGCCCGGATGTGGAACAGCAGATCGCCGGGGGTCGACACCGCCGTGTGCACGGGACCGACGATCTCCCGGAAGGGATGCAGCTCGCGCGGCGGCGGCGAGTCCGTGAGCCGACGCCACAGGTCGAAGCCAATGCCGACGTTGCACGACAGCCGGGCGCCCAGGTCGCGGAAGCCGACGGTCTTGACCAGGTCGGTCATCCCGCTGAGCACGTCCTTCGCCGTCGCGAGGGCCTCGGGGGTATCGCTCACGGTCACCACGAGGAACACGGCGGCGCGCGACAGCGGCGCGTCGACGCTCTGCGGATCGATGGGGACGCGCTGCCAGGGCTGGTCGCCGGTGTTCGCCATGACGCCATCGTGCCGTACCGGCGGCCACGGTCGCCACCCGGGAACCCCCAAGTCCTCCGCCTAGGCTGGAGGGATGAGTCTCCCGAGCATCGACACCGCCGTCACCTACCCGGACGGCGACCTCACCTCGACCGGCGTCGTCGTGCACCTGGAACCGTTGGCGGACGGGCGCACCGCCGTCCTCCTCGACCGAACGGCCTTCCATCCCGTCGACCCGGTGTGGCCCGACCAGCCTGCGGACGGCGGCGAGCTCGTCTCGGGCGACCGGTCCTACCCGGTGGTGGATGCCGTGGTCGGCGCGACGGACGGCTCGGTCCTCCACGTGGGCGACGCGCCGGTCCGCACCGGCACCGAGGGCTGGGCCTTCGTCGTCTGCCACCTGGTCGACGACGCGACCGGCCTCGCGGAGGGGACGCCCGTCGCGGTCAGAGTGGGCGCCGCACGCCGTGAGGCGCTGTCGGCCGGCCACACGGCGTGCCACCTCGCATCGCTCGCGCTGAACGAGGCGCTCGCGGACCTGTGGACCAAGGAGATCTCGGTCGACGGCCGCGGCAACCCGAACTTCGACCAGCTCGCGATCGTCAGCTCGCGCATCCTGGAGGGCGGGTCCGTCGATGAGTACCGGATCGGCAAGAGCCTGCGCAAGAAGGGCTTCGCCGCAGCGGAGCTCGCTCCCCGGCTCGACGAGGTGACGGCGCGGGCGTCGGAGCTGCTGGCCGGGTGGGTCGCGACCGGCGGCGCGGTGTCGATCGTCCGCGAGGCGTCGGGTCTCGGCGACCGCCGGCGCTGGCGGGCCGAGCTGCCCGAGGGGGCGGTCGAGATCCCGTGCGGCGGCACGCACCTGCACTCCCTCGGCGAGCTCGCCCGCGTGACGGTGCGTCTTGACCTCGCCGAGGCGGAGGGTGCGCTCGGGCTCACCATGCACACGACGGCGGAACCCGCCTGAGCGGAGCGTGAAGGGTAGGGGACGGGTCAGCGGGTCACGAAGGGCAGAGCCACCGCCACCGCCCCGAGGGCGCCCGCCAGCGCCCAGCCGGCGCGCACCAGTCGCGCACTGCGCACCTCGCGCTCGATCGCGACGAAGCGCTCCGCGGTGTCGGACTCGGCCGGAAGCGGGCGCCAGGTCGCGGGGTCGTCGAACAGGCGGGCGGCCTGCGCGACGGTGTACGCATCCAGCACCGCGGGCCGGCGCGCCAACCAGCGCACCAGGGTCTCTGCCCGGAGCACCGCGGCCCGCAAAGGCTGGTGGTAGGTGCGGACCTCCTTCGCGCCGGCCACCGCGATCACGGGATGGACGGGCGAGTCGAGCCCTGCGCGCACGAGCAGCCCGCGCACCCGCGACGCCTCCAGGTCAGAGTTGCGGAGGTAGGGCTGCTTGACGCCGTTGACGAGTACGGCACGATCGTAGATCGCCAGGGAGGCTCCGGGGTGCCGCTTCGTGTTGATCACGAAGACACCGCCCGGACCCACTACCAGGTGGTCGACATCGGCCTCGCCGGAACCGACCGGGACCGCATGGAACACGCTCCAGCCGTCGGGCAGCCGGGAGAGGGCGGCTCCGACCTCCCGCTCGCCGAGCGCACCGGAGAACCACGACTGGGCCTCGTCCGCCAGCGGCCGGACGCCGAACGCCCGGGCCAGCGGAGAGCGCGGGGGAGAGGACGCCTGCAGCCGCACGACCTGCTCCATCACCGCCGCACCGGGGGCCCGGTCGCGCATCCGCTGTCCACTCACCCGGCAAACGTACAGAGCGCGCGTCGTCGGTCCCAGTCCCCAGCCGGGGACAGCCGGCGGCGACTACCCCTGGCCGGGGGTGCCGTGCGTGCGCGGCAGGTCGTCCGGCGAGGGCAGGCGCTCCTCGAGGGAGTCGTTGTGCTCCTGGACGGCCTCCAGCCGATCGGTGTCTGTCTCACCGAGGTCGCTGACGGCGTCGGTCAGTTCGTCGGCGTCGCGGGGCTCTGCGTGCGGGGACTGGGTGTCATCCGGTCGGTCGCTCATGCCGCGCACTGTACGCGCCGGGCGCCGGTGTGCGAGGGCGACGGCCGACGGACTAGCATGCGGCACATGAGCCGTATCGAAACCGGGATCGTGTCGTACACCCTCTCCGGCGACTACCTCGCCCGCGTCGGCGCCGACTTCGACACCGAGGCCGTCGACGACGCCATCCTCGCCGAGCTCAACCGGATGCTGCCCGCCGGCGTCGTGGTCGAGCGGAGCGGGCGCGTGTTCGCCGAGGAGGAGGTGGCCGACGTGGCGAGGGATCTCGACTGGGAGGCCCTGCTCCGCCGCATCGACGTGGACCAGATCCTCGCGGAGCACGGGCGCTGACGGCTCGCCGCTGAGGCCGGACGCCGGCGCCGGCCGCCGGCACCGGCGGCTAGCGTGACGCCTTGACGACGTCGTACGCCGCGAGCGCGGCCCGCCGGGACTCCTTCAGGTCGACGACCGGCTCCGGGTACTCCTCGGTGTCCCATTCCGGCACCCAGCGGCGGACGTAGTCGCCGTGCGGGTCGAACTTCTCGCGCTGCAGCTCCGGATTGAAGACGCGGAAGTAGGGCGCCGCGTCGGCGCCGCTCCCGGCGACCCACTGCCAGTTGAACGGGTTGTTCGCGGGGTCCGCGTCCACCAGCGTGTCCCAGAACCACTGCTCTCCGCGGCGCCAGTCGATGAGCAGGTTCTTGATGAGGAACGACGCCGCGACCATGCGCACCCGGTTGTGCATAACCCCGGTTGTCCACAGTTCTCGCATTCCCGCGTCCACGAGCGGGATGCCGGTGCGACCCTGTTGCCAGGCCTCCAGCACGCTCGGGTGCAGGCGGGCCCACGGAAAGGAGTCGTACTGACGATGGATGTTCACGGTCGCGATGTCGGGGTGCTCGAAGAGCGTGTGGTAGGCGAACTCCCGCCAGCCCAGTTCGCCGAGGAAGGTGGTGGCGCTGCGGGCGGTCGCCGGGTCGGCGTGGCGGTCGCGCCTCTCCCGGGCGGCGTGCCATACCTGGTGCGGGCTCAGCTCGCCCCAGCGCAGTCGCGGAGACAGGCGCGAGGTCGCGTCGACGCCCGGGACGTCACGGTCCTCGGTGTACGACGCGAGGTCGCCGTCGACGAAGCGGGTGAGCTGCTTGTGCGCTGCGGCCTCGCCGGGCGCCCACGTCTCGCGCAGGCCGCCGGCCCAGTCGGGATGCGTCGGAAGCAGTCCGAGGTCGTCGAGGCTGACGGCGCGCGCAGAACGCGGAGTCGGAGCCCCGTCGAGAGAGCGCGGAGCGGGGCCGGGATTGCGCGGCGGTGGGGCCGAGAGGCAGGCCCGCCAGAACGGCGTGTAAACCGAGAACGCGGTGCCGTGGCCGGTGCGGATGGTCCACGGCTCGAAGAGCAGCGATGCGCCGAAACTGCTCGCCTCGACCCCGGCCTCGCGCGCACTGGTCTTGACGCCCGCGTCGATGCGCCGCTCCGCGCCGCCGTAGCGGCGGTTCCAGAAGATCGCGGAGGCGTTCGTCTCGCGCAGCAGGTCGCCGATCACCTTCTCGCTCGGGCCGCGCAGCACGGTCAAAGCACCTCCGAGGCGCTCGAGGGAGGCCGCAAGGTCGGCGAGGCTGTGGTGGAGCCACCACCGGCCCGCCCCGCCCGGAGGCCGCAAGCCGGGGGACTCGTCATCCCAGACGTAGACGCAGAGCACGGGCGCACCCGATCGGGAGGCGGCGTACAGCGCCGGATTGTCGGCGATCCTCAGATCGTCGCGGAACCACACCACCGCAGGGCCGGAGTGGCCTTTCTCGGTCTTCGCGGATCGAGGGCTCACAGATCGAGGGAGTCGCCGGGCTCCAGCGGGTAGAAGGTTCCGCCGTTCTGCTCCGTCGACCACTGGAGGCGGCCGTTGGACATGTCCTTGCCCGCGCGGGAGAGCACCATCTCGTGGATGGGGAAGGCTCGCTTCGGCTTCACCGCGAGCACGTAGTCCATGGTCTCGGAGACCTTCATCCAGGGTGCTCCGGCCGGAGCGGCGAGCACGTCGACCTCCACGCCCTCCGGGACGAAGAAGGAGTCGCCCGCGTAGTACAGGGTGTCGTTCACGAGGACGCCCACGTTGTCGACAACCGGGATGCTCTCGTGGATGACGGCGTGACGTCCGCCGAAGAAGCGCAGCGAGAACGGGCCGGCCTCCACGCTGTCGCCGGGGTGCACGACGTGGATGTCGAAGTCCGCAGCTGCCGCGGCCACGCCCTCCGGGCCGTAGATCGTGGCATCCGGGGAGAGGTCGAGCACCCGGGTCAGCTGTTCGGGAGTCCAGTGGTCGGCGTGCTCGTGGGTGATGACGACCGCGACGGTGTTCGCGGTGTCGGTGAGCGGGGAGGTGAAGCTTCCCGGGTCGATGAACAGCTTCCGGCCGTCCTGCTCCAGCTGAAGTCCCGCGTGCTCGAACTTGGTGAGTCTCATGGCTCTTAGGAAATACCGGAAGGGAAGGACATGCAAGCAGCGCCCCATTGCGGAATATACCCCCTAGGGGTACCGTTGCAGCCGTTATGGACGAGAACGAAGAGCGGACGACCACCGCCGGGAGCCACACGGCGCACGACCACACGGCGCACGACCACGCGGCCCACGGGGAGCAGGCTGCGGTCATGGACCATTCGCAGCATGCCGGGCACGAAGGGCACGGCGACCACTCGGGGCATGCCGGGCACGACCCGGCGGTGTTCCGACGGAAGTTCTGGCTGACGCTGGTCCTGACGATCCCGACACTGGTCTTCTCGCCGGGACTGCAGGAGGTCCTCGGGCTGTCCGGACCGCGGTTCCCGGGCAGCCAGTACATTCCGGCAGCGTTCGGCATCGCGATCTTCTTCTACGGCGGCCTCGTGTTCCTGCGCGGCGCGGTCGACGAGCTGCGCGCGAAGCAGCCCGGCATGATGACGCTGATCTCGCTGGCGATCGTCGTCGCCTTCGGGTACAGCCTCGCCGTGACGCTCGGGCTGCCGGGAATGGACTTCTGGTGGGAGCTGGCGACCCTCATCCTGATCATGCTCCTCGGGCACTGGATCGAGATGTCCGCGGTCATGGGTGCGCAGGACGCGCTCGGGGAGCTGGCGAAGCTCCTGCCGGACACGGCGGAGCGGGTGCCCGACGTGCACGGAGAGCCGGAGACCGTGGCGGTGTCCGATCTGCGCGTCGGCGACCTGGTCCGGGTGCGCCCCGGCTCCGCCGTGCCCGCGGACGGCGAGATCGTCGACGGGCGGAGCGAGCTGGACGAGTCCCTCCTCACCGGCGAATCGAAGCCCGTGACGCGTGGGCCGGGGGAGCCGGTCGTCGCCGGCAGCATCTCCGGGAGCGGATCCCTCGTGATCCGCGTCGGCCGCACGGGCGGGGACACCGCCCTCGCCGGGATCATGAAGCTGGTCGCCGACGCGCAGGCGAGCAAGTCGGGCGCACAGGTGCTCGCCGACCGCGCGGCGGCCTGGCTCTTCTACGTCGCGCTCGCCGTCGCGACCCTGACCTTGATCACCTGGGCGATCCTCCGCCCGGGCGACCCCGGGTTCGTCCTCGAACGCGTGGTCACCGTCCTGGTCATCGCCTGCCCCCACGCACTGGGCCTGGCCATCCCGCTCGTCGCGCAGATCTCGACCGCCCTCGGGGCGCGTCACGGCCTCCTCATCCGCGACCGGCACGCGATGGAGGACGCCCGCCGGGTCGACGTGGTCCTGTTCGACAAGACCGGCACGCTCACCGAGGGGCGGCAGGGCGTCGCCGCGGTCGCCGCGGCCGACGGCGACGAGAACGCCGTGCTTGCGCTCGCCGCCGCTGTGGAGGCCCCGGCCGAGCACCCGATCGGCGCGGCCATCGTCCGCACCGCCCGGGAGCGCGGACTCGCGCTGCAGCCCGTCTCCGGCTTCGAGGCGCTGGGCGGTCGAGGTGCGTCCGCAGAGGTCGGAGGCGAGACGGTCGTCGTCGGCGCACCGCGCCTCCTCGACGAGCGGTCCCTGACCGCCCCGCCGAGCATCCAGGACGCCGCCGATCGTGCTGCCACGGCCGGCCAGACGGTCGTGTACGTGCTCCGCGCCGACGCCGTCGCCGGGATGATCGCGCTCGCCGACGTCATCCGGCCGGAGTCGAAGGAGGCCGTCCGGTCGCTTCGCGATCGCGGCGTCCGGGTCGCCATGCTGACAGGCGACTCCCGCGCGGTCGCCGACGCCGTCGCGGCGGAGCTGGGCATCACCGAGGTGTTCGCCGAGGTCCTGCCCGGCGACAAGGCGGCCACGGTGTCCGGCCTGCAGGCGGACGGCTCCCGGGTCGCCATGGTGGGCGACGGCGTCAACGACGCCCCGGCCCTGGCGCAGGCGGACGTCGGCATCGCCATCGGCGCCGGAACGGACGTGGCGATCGAGTCGGCCGGCGTCGTGCTCGCCTCCAGCGATCCGCGCGGGGTCGCGGCCGTCATCACCCTCTCGCGCGCGACCTACCGCAAGATGCTGCAGAACCTCGGCTGGGCGACCGGCTACAACGTCATCGCCTTGCCCCTCGCGGCGGGCGTCGCGATCGGCCTGGGCATCGTGGTCTCCCCGGCGTTCGGGGCGGTGCTGATGTCGGTCTCCACGATCGTCGTCGCCCTCAACGCCCAGCTGCTCCGCCGCCTGCGCCTCTGACGCCGCGCCCCTGAGCGGCGCGCGGCGCCGGCCGCGGACGGCGGGTGTGCCATCATCGTGGCTGTGACCGCTGCTGCGCGGACCGTCGTCGTCGCGGTCAACCCCATGGCGTCGTTCGGGCACCGTCGCGAGGTCGGCCCCCGGGTCGTCGAGCGGCTGCGGGAGGCGGGGCACCGCGTCATCGCCATGGACGAGGCCAACATCGAGCTGCTGCGCCGCGAGACCGCGCGCGCCCTGCACGACGACACCGACCGGCCCGACGCGCTGGTGGTCGTGGGCGGCGACGGCATGGCCAACCTCGGGATCGACCTCGTCGCCGGCACCGGCACCCCGCTCGGCATCGTCCCGAGCGGAACCGGGAACGACCTGGCCGACGGCCTCGGCATCCCGATCCGCGACACCGAGGCGGCCGTCGACCTCCTGCTCGCCGCTCTGCAGCGCGAGCCGCGCACCATCGACGCGGGTACCATCCGGCACGGCGAGCTCACCACCTGGTTCGGCTGCGTGGTGTCGGCGGGCTTCGACGCGATCGTGAACGAGCGCGCCAACCTGATGACCCGGCCCCGCGGGCGCAGCCGCTACGTGGTCGCCCTGCTGCGCGAGCTGGCGACACTGAAGGCGCGGCGCTACCGCATCCGCGCCGACGGACGGCTGATCGAGGTGAACGCCATGCTCGTCTCGGTCGCCAACAACCGTTCCCTGGGCGGTGGGATGCGGATCGTGCCCGACGCGGACCTCGCCGACGGCCTGCTCGACCTGTTCATCGTCGGGCGGATGTCGCGGCTGAGGTTCCTGCGGGTCTTCCCGTCGGTCTTCCGCGGCGAGCACACCGGCCTCCCGGAGGTGACGACCCTCCCCGTCAGCGCTGTGCGTGTGGACGCGGAGGGCATCGTGGCCTATGCGGACGGGGAGCGCATCGGGCCGCTTCCGATCGAGGTCGCCGTCGCCCCCGGCGTCCTCCGGGTGCTCGTGTGACGGGCGTCGGCGACGCGCCCGGGACGCACGCCTCGTTTTGGCACCGCACCCCCATCTGTGGCATGATCTTCTAGTTGCCAGACGGCCCCATCGTCTAGCGGCCTAGGACGTCGCCCTCTCACGGCGGTAACGCGGGTTCAAATCCCGCTGGGGTCACAACACCACGAGAAGCCCTCCCAGACACCTGTCCGGGAGGGCTTTTCGCTTCCCTCTTCCCGCTTGTCCGGGGCCGGCTCAGACCGTGCCGCCGCGCGGCATCCACTGGTCGGGGTAGTGGCCGCGGATCTCCGCCGAGAAGTAGGCGCCGGCCGACTCCGCCGTGCGCAGCTCGCGCCACACCCGGCGGGGCACGAGCAGGTACCGGTAGACCTCGCCGGAGACGAACTCGACCTCGAGCGTCTGCACCCCGCGTCGTAGCCCGCCGACGCGATCACCGAGCTCGCGAATGCCTCCCGTTCCATGCCCGCACCCTACCCCGTCGAGGTGGCGCCGCCCGGGCAACTAGGATGTCGGAAGCGAAGGGGAGTATCCCGGACGGCCTGCTGCGGGTGACCGCGTCACGGCCGGCGCTGCGCACGTCATCACGGATCCCAACGGCGAGGTCCCGGGCGCAGGGGCACCGCGAGGTGCGGGAGAGACTTTCGGCCGTTGCCGCTGCCCTTCGAAAGGTTCCTCCGTGACCGTCGCTCTGCCCCTCTGGTTCGAGATCGGCTCGTTCGTCGTCCTCCTGCTGATCCTCGCCTTCGACCTTCTGATCATCTTCAAGCGGCCGCACATCCCGAGCCCGAAGGAGTCGGCGCTCTGGGTCACGTTCTACATCGCGCTGGCGCTGCTGTTCGCGCTGCTGATGCTGCTGATCGGCGATGCGGAGCACGCGGGCCAGTTCCTCGCCGGCTGGCTGACCGAGTACAGCCTGAGCATCGACAACCTGTTCGTGTTCGTCATCATCATGGCGAGGTTCCAGGTGCCCAGGAAGTATCAGCAGGAGGTGCTCATGGTGGGCATCATCCTCGCGCTGATCTTCCGGGGTGTCTTCATCCTGCTCGGCGCGGGACTGATCGCGAGCTTCAGCTCGATCTTCTACCTCTTCGGCGCGTTCCTGCTCTGGACGGCGTTCAACCAGGCGTTCCGCAGCCACGACGACGAGGGCGAGCAGGACTCCTGGTTCATCCGCTTCGCCCGCAAGCACCTGAAGGTGTCGAGCCAGTACGAGGGCAACCATCTGCGCACGACGGTGGACGGCCGGCGCATGTTCACGCCGCTGATCATCGTGTTCCTCGCGCTCGGGACGACCGACCTGCTGTTCGCGCTCGACTCGATCCCGGCCATCTTCGGCATCACGCAGAGCCCGTTCATCGTGTTCACCGCGAACGTCTTCGCCCTGATGGGCCTGCGCCAGCTCTACTTCCTGCTGGGCCACCTGCTCGACAAGCTGGTGTACCTCAAGTACGGCATCGCCTTCATCCTGGCGTTCATCGGCGTGAAGCTGATCTTCCACGCCATGCACGAGAACGAGCTGCCGTTCATCAACGGCGGCCAGCACATCGAGTGGGCGCCCGACATCAGCACCTGGACGTCGCTGGCGGTCATCGTGGGTGCCATGCTTGTCGCTACGATTGCAAGTCTGGTGAAGCTGCGCATGAGCGGCACCAGCGTCGCCGAGGCCATCCACGGCGACGACCCGGAAGAGGTCGAGGCCGAGAACGCGGCCGCCGACGGCACGCAGGAGGACCCCCGAACATGAGCTCTCTCGTCGGCGTGACGGTGCGCAGCGACACGGGCGCGGTCCGGCACGTCAACGAGGACAGCGCGCTCGCGCAGGATCCGGTGTTCGTGGTGGCCGACGGCATGGGCGGTCACGCCCGGGGCGACCTGGCGAGCCGCACGGCCGTCGAAAGCCTCGCCCGGACGCTGCAGGCGGGCACCCGCCCGACCCCGGACGAGGTGATCAGGGCGATCGACGAGGCCAACGCGGCCGTCCGCGCGCTCTCCGGCGCCGACGAGTCCGGCGCCGCGGTCGCAGGCACGACGCTCACCGGAGTCGTCCGCGTCCGTGTTCCGGAGCTCGCGGCCGAGCAGTGGATGGTCGTCAACGTCGGCGACTCGCGCGTCTACTCCTGGGACGGCCGGGAGCTCCGCCAGATCACCGTCGACCACTCGGCCGTGCAGGAGCTGGTGGACGCGGGCCTCATCTCGGAGGCGCAGGCCGCCGTGCACCCCGAGCGGAACGTCATCACGCGGGCCCTCGGCGCCGAGGACTTCGTCGACGCCGACACCACGCTCCTCCCGGAGGAGGGGCGGCAGATCTTCCTCGTCTGCTCCGACGGGCTGACCCGCGAGCTGGACGACCGGCGCATCGCCGAGATCCTGGCGACGAGCCCCGCCGACCCCGCGTCGGCGCTGGTGGACGCCGCGAACGAGGCGGGCGGCCACGACAACATCACCGTGATCGTGCTGGAGTCGACGACCGGGGAGGACGCGGCACCGCCCGTCGACACCCGCGAGCGGGCGGGCGACGACGGTCGCCGCGACCTCGAGGACACCCGCCCGCGCGGCTGACCGCAGGCCCACGCGTCGACCTCCCGGCGCAGGACGTGGTTGAATCGTCGGCGGGGAAGTGACCTAGACCGATCGTGGGCGCCATCGTGGTGCGACGACGGCGGGTCGGACAGACGCAGCCGAGGGAGTAGTTCGTCCGTGTTCGAGGTTCAGCAGGCGGCAGCAGGGGAGTGGGCGGTCGTCGCGGGCGGCGGACGGGCGCTCCTGGTGGCCGAGACGGACGCCGCGCGGCTCCGCGACCTCCTCGCAGCGGTGCGCGCCGGCTTCGCGGAGACCTTGGACGCCCTGGTGGCGCACGGGCTCAGCCGCACGCCGTCGTTCGCCCTGATCGACGTCTCCGCCGAGACCGCGCTGCTCGCGGTCCGCGGGACGGGCCTTGCGTCCGTCTCCGAGCGCGGCAGCGAGCGCGTCGTCGCGGCGACCGGGGTGTCGTCCTGGGTCGAGCTGCAGCTGCCCGGGGTGGAGTCCGCGACGCTCGGGCCCGCCGCCACCGGCGCCACGCTGCCGCTGACGGAGGGCGTGGTGCGGGGGTCGACGCTGCGCTGGACGCCGGCCGTCACGGCGGAGGACGTGGGCGCGACCGTCGCCGCGCCGCCGAAGCGCGAGCGCGACACGGGCCCGGTGGAGGCTGTTCCGGCGGTCGTGCCGGAGCCGGAGGAGATCGTGGCCGGTCCCGCCGTTGAGCCCTTCGCCGATGCGCCGCTTCCCGAGCCCGGAACCGAGCCCGAGCCGGAGCCTGCGGCCGAGCCCGACCCTCACACGCGGGTGCCGGAGGCGACGATCGCCGACGTCCCCGAGACCCCGCCCGCCGCGCCCGCCGCCGCGCCGGCCGTCGCGGCGGAGCCGGCCGGTTACGACCACCTGTTCGGCGCCACGATGGTCCGCAGCGTGGAGGAGGCGGCCGTCCGCCCCGCCGAGGCGGACGAGGAGGCGGCTCCATCGCGGATCGACCTCCCCGGCTTCATCACCGACTCGTTCCCGTCCGGCGCCGACCGCCTCGTCGGCGACCACGACGGCTTGACCGTGATGAGCGGCGACCTCCCGGAGCGCCCCGCGTTCGAGCCCGACGCGTCCGATGCCGGGCCCGCCCCCGCCCCGCAGACGTTCGCGGTGCTGCTCTCCGACGGGCGGCGCGAGCCGCTGTCCGCCCCGGTCGTGGTCGGGCGCGCCCCGAGTGTGACGGCCGTTCCGTCGCTGCGCGGCGCCCGGCCGGTCACTCTCACGAGCGCCGAGGACGACATCTCCCGTTCGCACGTGGCCGTCGCGGTCGAGGGGGACAGCGTCGTGGTCACCGACCTGCACTCCCGGAACGGCACGATGATCGTGCTGCCGGGCAAGTCCCCGCAGAAGCTGCGCAGCGGCGAGCCGACCACCGTGGTGCTCGGCACGGTCATCGACCTGGGGAGCGGCGCCACGCTGACCGTCGAGGCCGCCGGATGAGGCGCATGGCGTCGCAGCCGCCCGAGCTCGGCGGCTTCCACTTCATCCGGCTGCTCGGGTCGGGCGGGTTCTCCGACGTGTTCCTCTACGAACAGGACCTGCCCCGGCGCAGCGTCGCCGTGAAGGTGCTGCTGACCGACGGCGTCGACGAGACCGCCCGCGCCCGCTTCGTCGCCGAGGCGAACGTGATGGCGCGGCTCTCCGCCCATCCCTACATCGTGACGATCTTCCACGCCGGCGTGGCGGGCGACGACCGGCCGTACCTGGTCATGGAGTACTGCTCCGGTCCTTCGCTCGCCGACCGGCTGAAGCGCGAGCGGATCGGCGTCGAGGATGCGCTTCGCACCGGCGTGAGGCTCTCGAGCGCAGTCGCGACCGCCCACGCGGCCGGCATCCTGCACCGCGACATCAAGCCGGCGAACGTGCTGACGAACGCCCTCGGCTGGCCCGCGCTCACCGACTTCGGCATCGCGTCGGCGCTGGAGGAGCTCCCGGTGCACACGACGACGCTGTCGGAGCTGCGCCGCGAGCCGTCGGACACCGCGACCTCCGGCAGCCGCAGCGTCGGGTTGAGCGTGCCGTGGTCGCCGCCGGAGATGTTCTCCGACGATCCCGACCCCGGTGTGCGAAGCGACATCTTCTCTCTCTCCGCGACCGTGTACACGCTGCTCGCCGGGCGCACGCCGTTCGAGGTGCCCGGCCGCTCCAACGGCACCCTCGACCTGATGGGACGCATCGAGCGCGGGATGATCACCCCGCTCGAGCGCACCGACGTGCCCGCCTCGCTCACCGCCGCGATGCGCCGAGGGATGGCCACCCGGCGGGAGGACCGCTACCAGTCGGCGGTGGACTTCGCGCGCGCCCTGCAGCGGGTCGAGCTCGAGCTGGGCCTCGCGCCCACCAGCATCGACGTCCCGAACCTGAGCCTGGGCGACGCCCGCCCGGCGCCGGCGGCCGACGGCGGCGGGGAGCAGGAGACGCGCGCGCGGTCGGTGGCGACGATCCGCGCCCAGGCGCCCGCGCCGGCGGCCCCGTCGTCACCCGCGCCGACGTCTGGGGAGTCGTCGTCTGCAACGTCGTCGCCTGCCGTCCGCGAAGCGACGGACGCGCCGTCCGCTCCTGCGCCTGAGCCGACGCGCGTCCGCGGTGTGGTGCCGGTGACACCCCGAGCGTCGGACGACGCCGCGGGCGTCCCCGAGCACACCGTGCTCCGGCAGCGCCCCACGCAGACCGAGCAGCACGACGACGAGGCGGCGACGGACGCGGAGGCCGCCCCGGCCCGCGACCCGCGCCGGCGGCTGCTCGGCTGGATCGGCGCCGGCGCCGCGGCCGTCATCGTGCTGGGCGTGGCGGCAGCCGTCCTGGCCGGCGTCCTCGCGCCCGCCCAGACCCCGGGCACCCCGCAGGCCGGGAACGGCGGAGGTGACGGAGACGGCGGCATCGCGGTCACCGTCGTGCCGCCTCCCGTGCTGGTCTCCGCGGTTCGGGCGCCGGACGGCACCAGTGCCACCTTCACCTGGAAGACGAAGGACCCGCGCAAGGACGACCGCTTCACCTGGCTGCAGGAGGGCACGACGAACGGGCCGGCCGTCGTCGACCAGCCCGCGGTCACGGTCACGGGCATCACGCCCGGTGCGCCGGTGTGCATCGACATCGCGACGGTGCGGGCCGGCCGCACGTCCGAGCAGCTGAAGGCGTGCGCCCCGTGAGCGTCGCGACGGAGGGCACCGCAGCCCCGCTCACCGTGGAGTACTGCGGCGAGCTGTACCGCGTCGAGCCCGACGCCGAGTTCGGCATCGGCCGCGAGGCCGAACTGACCATCGACGACAACCCCTACCTGCACCGCCGGTTCCTCACCGTCAGCCGCGACTTCGGGATGTGGTGGCTGAGCAACGTCGGCACCCTCCTGACCGCCACCGTGACCGACGCGACCGGGACGATGCAGGCCTGGCTCGCCCCCGGCGCCAAGCTGCCGATCGTGTTCCAGACCATGCACGTCATGTTCAGCGCGGGCGCGACGACCTACGACTTCACCATCACGAGCGACGAGGACTACTTCGACACCACCGTGAAGGTCGACTCCTCCGGCGGCTCGACGACCGTGCTCCCGGTCACGCTCACCACCAGCCAGCGGCAGCTCATCGTCGCGCTGGCGGAGGGCGTGCTGACGCAGGCGGTCCCGGGGCGCGGCACCATCCCGACCTCGGCGGAGGCCGCGGAGCGGCTGGGGTGGAGCATGACCACCTTCAACCGCAAGCTGGACAACGTGTGCGACAAGCTCGACAAGCTCGGGGTCGCCGGGCTGCGCGGCGGGCGGGGCAAGCTGGCGACGAACCGCCGCGCCCGGCTGGTGGAGTACGCGGTCACGACCCGCCTGGTCGGCGTCGAGGATCTGCCCCTCCTAGAGGGGGGTGCCGCGCGCCTTGACCAGGCTGCGGATCCAGTCGATGGTGGGGCGGACGACTGACGCGCCAGGTGCACCGCCGACCGGCACAGGCGCGTGGCCCGGCGGGAATGGGGAGTGCTCCCCATTCCACCCCTGCCGGGGGGTCGTGTTAGCGTTGACGCGTTTCCGGCCCGGGGGATATCAGGATTTTGGTTTCGATGAGTACGTGGTTCCGCGAACGCAAGACGGTCGCGATGATCACTGCACTCGCCGTCGTCGCCGGCGTTCCCCTCACCATCGCGGTGCTCCATAAGGGCTTCCCGGTCAACGCGGTCGACCTGGACACACGCGACGTCTGGGTGACCAACGGCGAGAAGCTGCTCGGAGGCCGCCTCAACCACCAGATCGACGAGCTGGATGCCGCGGTCACGGGCGCGAGCTCCGATCTGGACGTGCTGCAGGACGGCTCCTCGTACTTCCTGACCGACCTCCCGCACGGCACGGTCGACAAGATCGACCCGGCGTTCGTGTCGCTCGGCGGCCGCATCCAGGTGCCGCAGAACTCCCAGGTGGGCTACGGCGACAACACCCTCTCGGTGCTCTCGCCGGACGGATCCCTCTGGGTGCTCGACGCCTCCGGCCGGCTCGACTTCGACCGCTCCAAGACGAAGCCGGTCGCGAAGCTCGGCCAGGGCGCGAAGCTGGCGGTGGCGAAATCCGGGATGACGTTCGCGGTCGCGCCCAAGGGCAAGCGCCTCGTCACGGTCGAGCGTCCGGGTGCGTCCCCGCAGACCCGGGACTTCCCGGTGCCCGGTGCCTTCCAGCTGAGCGCGGTCGGCGACCAGCCGGTCGTGCTCGACACGCAGCGCAACCGCCTCCTGTCCGGCGACGGGAAGGCGATCGACCTGCCCGCGAAGGGCGTCCGGCTGCAGCAGCCCGGCCAGGACGACGGCGCTGCGCTCGTGGCGACGGCGAGCAGCCTGCTCAGCGTGCCGCTCGGCGGCGGGACGGTCACCTCGACTCCGGCCGGAGCGACCTCCGACGGAGGCACCCGCGCGGTCTCGGCGCCGGTGCGCCTCGGCTCGTGCTCCTACGGCGCCTGGTCGGGCTCCGCCCGCTATCTCTACGCCTGCGACGGCAAGAAGCCCGTCGCGCTCGACATCGACCAGCCGGTCAAGGGCGACGACCTGGAGTTCCGCGTCAACCACGACGTCATCGCCCTCAACAACCTGCGCGACGGCAACGCCTGGGTCGTCTCGTCGAACATGCGGCTGGTGCAGAACTGGGCGCAGCTGAAGCCCAACGACACGACCGTTCAGGGCGACACCGGCGAGGAGAAGCCGGTCGTGCAGTCGTTCGCGGACACCCTCGCGCAGCGTACCGCGGTGAACCGGCCGCCGATCGCGGTGAACGACAGCTACGGCGTCCGTCCCGGCCGCTCGACGGTGCTGCACGTGCTGTCGAACGACACCGATCCCGACGGCGACGTGCTCACCATCTCCGACGTGTCGGCGATCCCCGCCGACCAGGGCGTGCTGCAGCCGGTCGAGGGCGGCCGCGCGCTGCAGTTCACCCCGAAGGAGGGCCTCTCCGGCACCATCTCCTTCCGGTACTCCGTGGAGGACGGCCGCGGGGGCACCGCCTCCGCCCAGGTGGATGCGACCCTCAAGCAGCCGCAGGAGAACACGGCTCCCGCCTCCACGCGGTCGAGCACCGCCCAGACCGAGGTCGGGCAGTCGGTCACCTACAACGTGCTGAACGACTGGGCCGACCCCGACGGCGACGACCTGAGCCTGGTCGCCGCGACGGCGACGACCGAGGACGACGTGCGGTTCAAACCGAACGGCGACGTCACGTTCACCAGCAAGACCGGCCAGGCCGGCTCGAAGGAGGTGCGGGTCACCGTCTCCGACGGCCGCGCGTCGACGACAGGCAGCCTGATCGTGACCGTGAAGCCCGCCGGCACCCTGGACCCGGTCGCGGTCACCGACTTCGGCGACGGCTTCACCGGCCGCCCGGTTGTGCTGCATCCGCTCGACAACGACCAGTCTCCCTCGGGCGAGCCACTGACCCTGGTCGGGGCGAACCTCGACGAGGGGAGCGGGGGCGCGCAGGTCACGGCCGACACCACGCGCAGCACGATCACCGTCAAGAGCAACTCGCCCGGGGCGTACTACGTCGTGTACACGCTCGGCGCCGGCCCGAAGACGACGACGGGCCTGGCCCGTGTCGACATCGCGGCGCAGGGGGCGAGCGATGCTCCGCCGATCGCGGTGACCGACAAGGCGTACGTTCGGCCGGGCGAGCCGACCTCCGTCGCCGTGCTCGACAACGACGTGTCGCCATCGGGCCGGGTGCTCGCGGTGCGCTCGGTCACAATCGGCAAGGGCGCGGAGGACCTCAACGTGGAGGTGCTCGACAACGCCGTCGTGAAGATCACCGCCCCGACCGTCCTCACCCAGCAGGTGCAGCTCAGCTACGTGGTCTCCGACGGCATCGGGGAGGCGACGGCGGGCATCACCGTCGTCCCGGTCCCGCCGCTCGTGCAGCATCAGCCGCCGATCGCGGTCGACGACCAGGTGCCCGTGCGCGCAGGCGACGTGGCGACCGTCAGCGTGCTCGCCAACGACTACTCGCCCGACAACGCGCCCTTCACGCTCGACCCCCAGCTGCGCGACACGAGCGCGGCGGGGGACGGCGCGACCGCGTTCGTCAGCGGGGAGACCGTCCGCTACCAGGCGCCGACCGCGCCGGGCCAGTACAGCGTCGTCTACGGCATCACCGACAAGTACGGGCAGAAGGCGCAGGCGACCGTGACCTTCGTCGTCGGGGCGCCCGACAAGGGCTCCGACCGCGCACCGCAGCCGCAGCCGTTGACGGTCCGGGCGTTCGCCGGGTCGTCCGTCCCCGTGGAGGTGCCGCTCGACGGCATCGACCCGGACGGCGACTCCGTCACGCTGTCGGGCCTCGCCACGCAGCCCACGCTGGGGCGTATCTCCGACTCGACCAGCCGGTCGTTCACGTACGAGGCGTATCCGGACTCGGCGGGCACCGACACGTTCACGTACCAGGTGAAGGACACCTACGGGAAGGCCGCGACCGGCACGGTCTCGATCGCCGTCATCCCGCGCCCGGGCCAGGTGCGGCCGCCGATCGCCGTCAACGACCCGGTGCAGGTGAAGCCGGGCCGGACCATCGCCGTTCCGGTGCTCGACAACGACTCCGACCCCAACGGCTACGCGATCGCCCTGCAGCGCAAGCTCCTACAGGTCGACGACGGGCTGAAGGCGTCCGTCCACGGCAAGATCGTGCTGGTCACGGCACCCAAGACCGAGGGCTCGTTCGTCGTGCGCTACCAGATCACGAACGGCCAGGGCGGTGTCTCCAGCGCCTTCATCCAGGTGACCGTGACGCCCAACGCCAAGGACGTGCCGCCGACCGCGATCGATCACGTGCTGGAGCCCGACGAGGTCGCGGACAAGACCGCGGTGAAGGTGGACGCGGTCAAGGGCGCCACCAACCCGTCCGGTCTGCCCGACGACCTGAAGGTGGACGTGACCGGCCCGAACGCGTCGCTCGCCGACGTCGGGCAGGACGGCACGGTGACCGTGAAGCCGGGAGAGCGCCGCGTCGCCATCGCGTACCGGCTCACCGATCCGGTAACGGGCCTCACCGGGACCGCGTTCATCGTGGTGCCGCCGAAGGGCGACGCGACCGCGCCGCCGCGGATCAAGGACGGGCTGCCGCAGCAGATCGTGCAGGCGGACGGCTCCAAGAGCTGGAAGCTCTCCGACATCCTGACCGTGCCGTCGGGACGCGGCGTCAAGCTCACCGGCGCCTCCGGCGTCAGCGCGACGAACAGCTCCGGAGGGTCGCCCTACGGCGACGACCAGACGCTCACCTTCACCGCTGCGAAGGGCTACCGGGGGCCGGCCGCGATCACGTTCAAGGTGAACGACGGCCGTGAGGCGGGCCAGGACTCCGACCGGGTGACCACCCTCGTGCTGCCGATCACGGTCGGCGAGCCCGACCAGTCGGACGTCGCCCCGACCTTCACCTCGCCGAGCGAGAAGATCGAGCCGGGGGAGGCTCCGCTGACGGTCGACCTGCGGGCGTCGAGCTTCCACCCCAACCCGGCGATCCTCAACGCCCTCACCTACACGGGCGGCACCTCGCCGAACCCGAAGATCCAGTCGTCGCTGAGCGGATCGACCCTCACGCTGTCGGCGCCGCTCGGCGCCCAGGCGGGGGAGACCGCGTCGATCCCGGTCACCATCAGCTCCGGCACGCACACCATCCAGGGCACCGTCAACGTGCAGGTGGTCAGCTCCAGCCGCCCGGTGGCGACGCAGAAGAACCCGCCGCAGAAGAGCGAGGTGAAGCGCGGCAACACGGCCACGATCGACGGCGCCTCCAGCGACGCGCAATGGGTCAACCCGTTCCCCGGCCAGCCGCTCACGATCGTCGACGCGACGGCGCAGACCGCGCCGTCGGGCGTGACGGTCACGCACACCGGCTCGTCGATCAGCGTGAGCGCGGCCTCGGGCGCCGCGATCGGGACGGTCAACGTGATCTACCACGTGGAGGATGCCACCAAGGACCCGAAGCGGACGGCGGCGGCCGTGGGCCAGTTGCAGGTGACCATCCACGACGTGCCGTCGAAGCCGGCCGCGCCGTCGAACGCGAAGGCGAGCGACGGCCAGGCGACGGTCACGATCAAGGCTCCGGCCGACAACGGCAAGCCGATCGACCAGTACAGGGTCAGCGGCGGCCCGCAGGATGTCACGACGTCGAGCATCGGGACCGTGACGATCACCGGGCTGACGAACGGCAAGTCGTACTCGTTCACGGTCGCCGCCCACAACGCGGACGGCTGGTCCGAGACATCCGCGCCGAGCCAGAGCGTGACCCCGTACGGCACGCCGACGCGCGTGAGCGGGGCGAGCATCCGCAGCAGCGGCAACGCGCCGAGCGACCTGACGATGAGCTGGGACGCACTGTCCGACCCGAGCGGCACCGGCGGCGGCAAGGCCACCTACCACTACAGCCTCAACGGCGGGCCGTGGCAGAGCACGACGGGCACGAGCGCGACGGCGTCGAACAAGGGCGCGGGGACCTACTCGTTCCAGATCTACGCGACCAACGCCGGGGGGAACAAGGGACCGACCGTCACCTCCAACTCCGTCCAGGTGAACGACCCGCCGCCGCCGTCGCCGTCGATCGACCTGAACAAGGGCGACCTGAAGCCGGGATATGTCCACAGCTACACATACGACGTGACTCTCCACAACTTCCCGAAGAACCAGACGTTCTCGATGCAGGTGCACTGCAATGGAGGGACGTTGTCGAACAAGTCGATCTCGACCGACGGGAGCGGCTACGGCCACTACCGCGGCAACCCGAACAGCAACCTCGATCCGTGGTGCGGGTACCCGGGCTCGTACGTGGTCGTGAACGGCGTGCAGAGCAGCGTCCAGGACTGGTCCAAGTGAGAAACAGGGAGAAGCAGCAGTGGCAGTGACACAGGAACAGGCGGACTGGTTCGCCGGAGCGTTCGCGCAGCTGGTGGCGAACGTCGACAAGGCGATCCTCGGCAAGGAGCACAGCATCCGCCTGGTCATCACCGCGATGCTCTCCGGCGGCCACGTGCTGCTCGAGGACGTGCCCGGCACGGGCAAGACGGTGCTTGCGAAGGCGCTCGCCAACACCATCGAGGGCACCCAGTCGCGCATCCAGTTCACGCCCGACCTGCTGCCCTCCGACGTCACCGGCGTGACCATCTACGACCAGTCGAGCGGGCGGTTCGAGTTCCACCCGGGCCCGATCTTCGCCTCGGTGGTGCTGGCCGACGAGATCAACCGCGCCAGCCCGAAGACGCAGTCCGCGCTGCTCGAGGTCATGGAGGAGGGTGTGGTCACGGTCGACGGCGTTGGGCACCCGGTGGGGACGCCGTTCGTCGTCATCGCCACCCAGAACCCGGTGGAGCAGGCGGGCACCTATTCGCTGCCGGAGGCGCAGCTCGACCGCTTCCTGATCAAGACCTCGCTCGGCTACCCGGACCACGCGACCACCGTCGACCTGCTGCTCGACTCGTCCAACCGGTCGCGGGCGTCGTCGGTGCGGCCGATCATCGCGGCCGACTCGGTGTCGACGCTCGCCCAGCTGGCGTCGGAGGTGCACACCGACGCGAGTGTCATGGGGTACCTCAGCGAGATCGTCACGGCGACGCGCGACGACCGCGACGCCGCGCTCGGCGTCAGCATCCGCGGCGCTCTCGCACTCGCCCGCGCGGCCAAGACGTGGGCCATCGCCGCGGGCCGCACCTTCGTGACGCCGGACGACGTGCGCGACCTCGCCCAGCCGGTGCTCGCCCACCGGGTGATCGTCGACCCCGAGTCGGAGTTCGCGGGCGTGACCGCCACCGACATCGTGGAACGGGCGGTCGCCTCGGCGAACCCGCCCGCGTACCGCGCGGCCTGAGTCCCGCCCTTCCCCCTCTGCCGACCCCGACCGACAGGACCACCCGATGACCACCGACAGCCCCGTCCGCGGACGGCGCAGGCGCTTGTCCGCCGCCGACCAGGCGCGCATCGCGGCCGGTCTCGTCGGGGGCGCCGTGGCGGGAGCGTCCCGTCGCCTCGGTGCGCGGGTCGCGCCCGTCGGCAGGACCGTCCTCGGCCGCGTCGCGCCGGTCGTGCGCGTGGTGAGCACCCTGGGCTGGATCGTGCTCGCCTCCGCCGTCGTGTCGGTCGTGCTCGCCGTGTGGCTCGGGTGGGCGGAGTTCGCCTTCATCGCCGCGACGCTGATCGCCGCGCTGCTGATCGCGGCCGCCTTCGTCTTCGGCCGGTCCACCTACCGGGTCGGCATCGAGCTCAACCCGCGGCGTGTCGTCGCCGGAGACCGGGCGCTCGGCCGCCTCACGGTCGCCAACAGCGGCTCGCGGCCGGTCCTCCCGACCCGGATGGAGCTCCCCGTCGGCGACGGCCAGGCCGACTTCACCATCCCGCGACTCGCCCCGGGGGCCGAGACGGAGGAGCTGTTCGCCGTGCCGACCGCCCGGCGCGCCCTCATCCTCGCCGGACCCGCGCTGTCGGTGCGCGGCGACCAGCTCGGCCTGCTTCGCCGCACCCACCGCTGGACGGACCAGATCGAGCTGTTCGTGCATCCCAAGACGGTGCGGCTCGCCGCCACGGCGCGTGGCCTCGTGCGCGACCTCGAGGGCCAGACCACCAAGGTCATCACCGACAGCGACCTGGCCTTCCACGCGCTCCGCACCTACGAGCCGGGCGACGACATCCGCAACGTCCATTGGCGGACGTCGGCGCGTACCGGGCAGCTGATGGTGCGGCAGTACCAGGAGACCCGGCGCTCCCAGCTCCTGCTGGCGTTCGACGCGGAGCGCTCGCACTTCGCCTCCGACGAGGAATTCGAGCTCGGCGTCTCCGTCCTGGCGTCGGTCGGCTGCCAGGTGATCCGCGAGGAGACCGAGATCCGCGCCCTCTGGCAGGGCGGCCCGATGCGTGTCACCACTCCGACGGCCCTGCTCGACGACTCCTGCCGCATCCAGCCGGTGGAGGGGGCGAACCCGACTCTGCGCGAGTTCCTGCGGCAGGCGACCCTGCGCATCGCGGCGCCCAGCCTCGCCGTGACGGTCGTCGGCTCGCAGGTCGATCCGGCCGAGCTGCGCGGCGCGGCGGCGCTCTGGGGCCTCGACACCGAGACCATCGTCATCCGCGTGGACGAGGCGGCCGAGCCGCGCCTGACCCGCCTCGGGCGGTCCATGCTCCTCACCGTGTCCGCCCTGCCGGAGCTTCCGGCCCTCCTGAAGCGGGCCGGGCGATGACCGCCGCGACGGGAGCGGCCGGGGGGAGCGGGTCGACAGGGGCGACCGGCCGCCGCGCGTCCTCCGCCGCCGCCTCACCGCTGTTCGACCGGCTGAGCGCCACCACCTGGATCGACGTGGCCGTGCTGACCGCCCTGAGCCTCGTGGCCGTCGCGGGCTTCGAGCCGGCGTTCGGCCACTACGCCTTCGCCGCGGCCGCTGTCGGCGGAATCGTGGTCGGCGGGGGAGTCGCCCTGCTCGGAAGGCTGTTCCGGCTCTCCTGGCCGCTCACGGTCGTGATCGCCCTCGCCGCCTACTTCCTGCTCGGGACGCCGCTGGCGCTTCCCGGTCAGGCGCTGTACGGCGTGCTCCCGACCCTCGACAGCCTCTCCGGGCTCGTCCTGGGGGCGGTGTTCGGCTGGTCGGACGCGGTGACGCTGCAGGCCCCGCTCGAGGCGCCGCCGTACGTCGCCGTCGTGCCGTACGTCGCGGGCTGGCTGGTCTCGCTCGTCTCGGTGACGCTCGCGGTCCGCTGGCTGCCGCGGCTGCGGCACCGCTCCGCCGGCCGGGCCGCCGTGCTGCTGGCCGGTCCCGCCGCTCTGCTGCTCGCAGCGATCCTGCTCGGCACGCGCGACCCGTTCTTCGCGGGGGTCCGCGGCGTGCTGTTCGCGGCCGTCGCGCTCGTCTGGCTCTCCTGGCGTCGCGGGCGCTTCGCCCGCGACCGGGTCGAGACCGACGCCGGGGTGCGGCGCAGACGCCTCCTCGGCGGCGCGGCCGTCATCCTCGGCGCGGTCGCCGTGGGCGCGCTGGCCGGCTCGCTGCTCGCACCGCCCGCCGCCTCCCGCTTCGTCGTGCGCGACCAGATCACGCCTCCGTTCGACCCGCTCGACTACCCGAGCCCGCTCGCCGGCTTCCGCAAGTACACGAAAGACCTGCAGAAGACCAAGCTGTTCACCGTCACCGGCCTGAAGCAGGGCCAGGTCGTGCGGCTGGCCACGATGGACAGCTACGACGGCATCATCTGGTCGGTCGCCGCTCCGGGGACCGACACGGACGCGTCCGGAGCGTTCGAGCTCCTCGGCAGCACCATCCCGAGGCCTCCGCTCTTCACCGCGGGCGGCACGTCGACCGCGTCCATCGACGTGCTCGGTTACTCCGACGTGTGGCTCCCCACCCTCGGCTACACCAGCACGCTGACCTTCGACTCCTTCCAGGGCCAGGACCCGCGGAGCACCGTCCGCGTCAACACCGCCACCGGGACGGCGGCCGTCACCAGCGGTGTGCGTGACGGCCTCTCGTACACGGTCGGCGCGACCGCGCAGAAGGTGCCGAACGACCGCTCGCTCGCGAAGGTGCCTCCCGCGAAGCTCACGCTTCCGCCGGTCACCAACGTCCCGGACGTGGTGTCGGCCAAGGCCGAGGAGTACGCGGGATCGGCGGACACCGCGATCCAGAAGCTCCGGAACATCGAGCGCTCCCTGAAGTCGCTCGGCTACCTCAGCCACGGGCGGGCGTCGGACCCGGTGCCCTCCCGCGCCGGCGAGGGCGCGGACAGGATGACGGACCTCCTCTCCGAGTCGCCCATGGTCGGCGACCAGGAGCAGTACGCCAGCGCCTTCGCGCTCATGGCCCGCCGGCTCGGCTACCCGACCCGCGTCGTGATGGGCTTCGCGCCGAAGGTGACCGGAAGCACCACCACGGTCACCGGCGACGATGTGACGGCGTGGGACGAGGTCGCCTTCGAGGGCGTCGGCTGGGTGCCGTTCTTCCCGACGCCCACGAAGACGGACGCGCCGAAGAACCAGACGACCAAGCCGAAGCTCGAGCCCCAGCCGCAGGTGCGGCAGCCCCCGCCCGCCGACCCGCGCGCCGACGACCTGCTCACCCCGGTCAAGACCAAGGACAACGACCCGAAGGGCAAGGCGTCCACGTTCCAGCTGCCGGCCTGGGCCTGGGTCGTGCTCGGTGTCGTCGGCATCCCGCTCATCGCGTACTTCGTGCCCCTGCTCCTGATCGCCGCCCTGAAGAGGCGTCGACGGAAACGGCGGGAGACGACCGGACCTCCGGACCGCCGGGCGGCCGGAGCGTGGGATGAGCTCACCGACGGGTACGCGGAACTGGGGCTGACGCCGCCGGAGCGGGCGACGCGGCTGCAGACGGCCTCCGCGCTGGCGCAGCAGTCGGCGGCGCAGAACCTCCCGGTTCCCGGCGACACCCTCCAGGACCTCGCACGGCACGTCGACGCCGCCGTCTTCGACGGGAGCGTGGTCACCGAGGAGCGCATCGAGCACGCCTGGACCACCGCGGACGAGACCCTGGCCGAGGCGACGAAGGCCGCAGGCCCGCTCCGCGCCCGCCTGGCGGCGTTCCGCTACCGGCGCGCCCGCCGGTAGCGGCGTCCCGCCGCCGGCGTCCGTATAGTGGGCGGCATGGACGACAGCGGATTCATCGTCCCGCCACCCGGGCTCATCCCGTCCCGGCCGCCGGCGGACGCGGGACCGGGGGAGCACCCGCCCGCGACGGTGCGTCCTCTCCCGACCTTCACGCCGCCCGCCGGACCCGCGGGTCCCGCAGCTCCCGTCCGGCCGGTCTGGCGACTGCTGCTTCCGGGCGGGCGCAGCGTCCCGCTCACCCGGCCGGTGCTGCTCGGCCGCAATCCGTCCCCCTCCGCCCACGCCGGCGACGCGGACGCGATCGCGCTGGAGGACCCGACCTCGACGGTGTCCAAGACCCACGCCGTGCTCGTGCCCGACGGTGACGTGCTTCGGGTGACCGACCTGTACTCCACCAACGGCGTCGTGATCGGCGGCGAGCGTGTCCCGCCGGGCGTGGAGACCGAGGTCCCCGCGGGGTCCGAACTGCGGCTGGGCGACCTGCGCGTCCACGTCGAGCTCGCCTGACGCCGGGCCGCCGGGCTCGGGTGATACCCTTTCACTCGTGTACGCGGGTCTTCTCCTCCTTAGCCGCCGCGGCGAGTCCTAGTCTCAGGCCACCCTCGCCGCGGAGTCCGTCGACGGCTGATCCGTTCACACGCTAAGGAGTTCGTAAGAGAATGAGCACCCCGATTTCCCAGAATCCGGCCGGTCCGCTGACCCTGGCCGAGAAGGTCTGGAACGACCACCTGGTCGCCAAGGGCGAGGACGGCTCGCCCGACCTCATCTACATCGACCTGCACCTGGTGCACGAGGTGACCAGCCCGCAGGCCTTCGACGGCCTGCGCATGGCCGGCCGTCCCGTCCGCCGCCCCGATCTCACGATCGCGACGGAGGACCACAACACGCCGACGATCGGCATCGACAAGCCGATCGCCGACCTCACCAGCCGCACCCAGATCGAGACGCTCCGGCGGAACGCGGAGGAGTTCGGCATCCGCCTGCACTCCCTCGGCGACGTCGAGCAGGGCATCGTCCACGTCGTCGGGCCGCAGCTCGGCCTCACCATGCCGGGCATCACCGTCGTCTGCGGCGACTCGCACACCTCCACGCACGGCGCCTTCGGCGCGATGGCGTTCGGCATCGGCACCAGCGAGGTGGAGCACGTGCTCGCCACGCAGACGCTGCCGCTCAAGCCGTTCAAGACGATGGCGATCACCGTCGAGGGCGAGCTGCGGCCCGGCGTGACCGCGAAGGACATCATCCTCGCCGTCATCGCCAAGATCGGCACAGGCGGCGGCCAGGGCTACGTGCTCGAGTACCGCGGCAGCGCCATCCGCTCGCTCTCGATGGAGGGCCGGATGACGATCTGCAACATGTCGATCGAGGCGGGCGCGCGCGCCGGCATGGTCGCACCGGACGAGACCACGTTCGCCTACCTCAAGGGCCGCCCGCACGCGCCGGAGGGCGCCGACTGGGACGAGGCGGTCGCCTACTGGAAGACCCTGCAGACCGACGACGACGCGGTGTTCGACGCCGAGGTGTACCTCGACGCGGCCGACATCGAGCCCTTCGTCACCTGGGGCACCAACCCGGGCCAGGGCGTCTCGCTGAGCGAGCCCGTCCCCGACCCCGCCGCCATCGCCGACCCCAACCAGCGGGCCGCCGCAGAGCGGGCGCTGGAGTACATGGACCTCGCCCCCGGCACTCCGATGAAGAGCATCCCGGTGGACGCCGTGTTCATGGGCTCCTGCACCAACAGCCGCATCGAGGACCTCCGCGCCTTCGCCTCCATCATCAAGGGGCGCAAGAAGGCGGACGGCGTCCGTGTGATGGTCGTCCCCGGCTCGGCGCGTGTGCGCATCGAGGCCGAGGCGGAGGGCATCGACAAGATCGTCGAGGAGTTCGGCGCCGAGTGGCGCTTCGCCGGCTGCTCGATGTGCCTCGGCATGAACCCGGACCAGCTGGCGCCGGGGGAGCGCTGCGCCTCCACCTCGAACCGCAACTTCGAGGGACGCCAGGGCAAGGGCGGCCGGACGCACCTGGTCTCACCGCTCGTGGCGGCCGCGACGGCGATCCGCGGAACGCTGTCCAGCCCGTGGGACCTGGAGCACGAAGGCGACGACACGCCGCACGATGGCGGCACGGACACCCGGATCGGGGAGAAGGTGGGCGCCTGATGGAGAAGTTCGAGACCGTGACAGGGACGGCCGTGCCGTTCCGCCGCTCCAATGTGGACACCGACCAGATCATCCCTGCGGTGTTCCTCAAGCGCGTCACCAAGACGGGCTTCGACGACGCGCTCTTCCACGCGTGGCGCCAGGACCCCGACTTCATCCTCAACCGTCCCGAGTACCAGGGGGCGACCGTGCTCGTCGCGGGCCCCGATTTCGGCACGGGTTCGTCACGCGAACATGCGGTGTGGGCGCTGCGCGACTACGGTTTCCGCGTCGTGCTGAGCCCCCGGTTCGCCGACATCTTCCGGGGGAACTCGGGCAAGCAGGGGCTGCTCACCGGCGTCGTCTCCGAAGAGGACGCCGAGCGGCTCTGGGAGGCGATCGAGGCGCAGCCGGGAATAGCGGCGACCGTCGATCTGGTTGCCAAGACTGCGACCGTCGGTGAGGTCCAGGTGTCTTTCGACATCGACGACTACACTCGCTGGCGTTTGCTCGAAGGGCTGGACGACATCGCCCTGACCCTGCGCGATGAGGCGCGCATCTCAGAATACGAATCGGGCCGCGCGAGCTGGCGGCCCACGACCCTCCCGGTGAAACTTTGAACTCACTTCTTCAGGACGCACAGGCAGCAGGAGCCCGCGTGGGCCTCAAGGGCGACCGCATCACGATCAACGGCGGCCGCCCGCTTCAGGGCCGCATCGAGGTCCGCGGGGCCAAGAACTTCGTCACCAAGGCCATGGTCGCGGCCATCCTCGGTGAAAGCCCGAGCGTCCTCCGGAACGTGCCGGACATCTCCGACGTCCGCGTGGTGCGCGGCCTGCTGGAGGTGCACGGCGTCAAGGTGACCGACGGAGCGGAGGAGGGCGAGCTGCTCCTCGACCCGAGCGCGGTCGAGTCGGCCCACATGGCCGACATCGACGCGCACGCGGGCTCGAGCCGCATCCCGATCCTGTTCTGCGGGCCGCTGCTGCACCGCCTGGGCGAGGCGTTCATCCCCGACCTCGGCGGCTGCCGCATCGGCGACCGTCCGATCGACTACCACCTCGAGGTGCTGCGCAAGTTCGGCGCCGTCGTCGACAAGCTGCCGAGCGGCATCCGCATCACGGCTCCGACCCGCCTCAAGGGCGCGAAGCTGGAGCTCCCGTACCCGAGCGTCGGCGCCACCGAGCAGGTGCTCCTCACCGCTGTGCGGGCCGAGGGCATCACGGAGCTCAAGGGCGCGGCGATCGAGCCGGAGATCATGGATCTCATCAACGTCCTCCAGAAGATGGGCGCGATCATCTCGGTCGACACCGACCGCGTGATCCGCATCGAGGGCGTCGACAAGCTCGTCGGCTACACCCACACCGCGCTCTTCGACCGCAATGAGGCCGCGAGCTGGGCCGCGGCCGCGCTCGCGACCGGCGGCGACATCTACGTGGGCGGCGCACGCCAGCCCGAGATGCTGACCTTCCTCAACGTCTTCCGCAAGGTCGGCGGCGCGTTCGAGATCCACGACGACGGCATCCGGTTCTACCACCCGGGCGGGCCGCTCAAGCCGGTCATCATCGAGACCGACGTGCACCCCGGCTTCATGACGGACTGGCAGCAGCCGCTCGTCGTCGCCCTCGCCAAGGCGGAGGGCGTGTCGATCGTGCACGAGACCGTCTACGAGCAGCGGTTCGGGTTCACCGAGGCGCTGAACGACATGGGCGCGAAGATCCAGGTGCACAAGGAGTGCCTGGGCGGGCACCCCTGCCGCTTCGGTCAGCGCAACTTCAACCACTCGGCGGTCATCATGGGCCCCACCGAGCTGAAGGGCGCCGACATCGAGGTCCCGGACCTGCGCGGCGGCTTCAGCCACCTCATCGCGGCCCTGACGGCCGAGGGCCGCTCGACCGTGAGCAACGTGGGCATCATCAGCCGCGGCTACGAGAACTTCATCACCAAGCTGGAGCTGCTCGGCGCCGACTTCGTCCTCGAGGGCTGAACGCGACTTATCCACAGATCGCTCCGTGTCTCACCCGTGATACAGTCCCTTCATGGAGACTGTCAGCGTGAGAGATCTACGCAACCACGGCGGCGACATCCTCGACAGGGTGGCCCGCGGAGAACACCTGACCATCACGCGTGACGGGGCGGCGGTGGCCGAGCTGTCGCCACTGTCGCCTCCGGGGCGCGCCCTGTCCGTGCTGCTGGAGGCTCGGCGTGCGATCCCGGCGGTCGACCCGCGTACGCTGCTCGCCGACATCGACGAGATCGTCGACCAGTCATGGTGATGCAGCCCGGCCTGCTCGACACGTCGACGCTGATCCTGCTGGGCCGGGTCGCCGACCCGGCCCAGCTTCCCGACATCCCGTCGATCAGCGCGGTCACCCTCGCCGAGCTGACGGTCGGCCCGCTGGTCGCCCGCTCGGCCGAGGAGCGGGCGGCGCGTCAGGCGCACCTGCAGCTGGCCGAGGCCGACTTCGACCCGATCCCGTTCGACTCGGCCGCCGCCCGTGCCTTCGGCCGGGTCGCCCAATCGCTGCGCGACGCGGGCCGAAAGCAGTCCGCGCGGGCGTTCGACGCCCTCATCGCGGCGACGGCGATCTCGCGCGATCTGCCGCTGCACACCTGCAACCCGTCCGACTTCGACGGCATCCCCGAGCTCGACCTTCGGCCGGTCTCTGTGGTCGGCCGGCCGGCGTGACCTCGCGCGTATGCGCCGTGCACCATCCCGGGTCGCGGATAATGGGACGGTGCCCGATTCGAACCCGCCCGTGAAGAAGCAGCGATCCGAGAAGAGCCGTCCGTCGGTGTTCTGGGTGCTGGCGGCCCTCGTGATCCCGATCGGGTCGCTGCTCGCCCGGTTCCGGGTGGTGGACGCCGACAAGCTCCCGCGCACCGGCGCCTTCATCCTGACGCCCAACCACTACAGCGAGATCGACCCCGTGATGATGGGGATGGTCTCCTGGAAGCTCGGCCGGCTGCCGCGGTTCCTCGCCAAGGAGAGCCTGTTCACGGTCCCGGTCCTCGGCTGGTTCCTGCGCCGGTCCGGCCAGGTGCCGGTCGCCCGCGGCGGCAGCGCCCGCGGCGCCGCGCCCCTCGACGCCGCGCGCAAGATCGCGGAGGAGGGCCGGATCGTCATCATCTACCCGGAGGGCTCGCTGACCCGCGACCCCGACATGTGGCCGATGCGCGGCAAGACGGGTGCGGCCCGCATGGCACTGGAGACCGGCCTCCCGGTGATCCCGATCGCCCACTGGGGCACCCAGCAGGTCATGGCGCGGTACTCCAAGAAGATCAGCTGGTTCCCGCGCAAGACCATCGACGTGAAGGTCGGCGACCCCGTCGACCTCTCGGCGTTCCGGGACCGCCCGCTCGACAACACGACCCTCACCGAGGCGACAGGGGTGATCATGGACGCGATCACCCGCCTCCTGGAGGATCTGCGCGGTGAGAAGGCCCCCGCGGAGCGGTGGGACCCCACGCAGCACAACCAGAAGGAGACCGGACGCTTCGATGGCTAAGGCAGTGAAGGCTCCCGTCGCGCGTCCCCGCCGTATCGCCGTTCTCGGCGCGGGCAGCTGGGGCACGACGTTCGCGAAGATCCTCGCCGACGGCGGCTCCGACGTCGTCCTGTGGGCCCGGCGTCCGGAGCTGGCGCGCGAGATCAACGAGGTCAAGCGCAACAGCGACTACCTGGAGGGCATCAACCTCCCGCGCAACCTGCGTGCGACCCCCCGGCTCGGCGAGGCGATGCGGGACGCGGAGCAGGTCTTCGTGTCGATCCCGAGTCAGACCCTCCGCTCGAACCTCGAGGCGATGATCCCGTTCCTCGGGCCGGAGACGATCGTCGTCAGCCTGATGAAGGGCGTCGAGAAGGGCACCGGCCTGCGGATGAGCGAGGTGATCGCCCAGGGCCTCCCGATCGAGCAGGAGCGCATCGCGGTCGCCTCGGGGCCGAACCTGGCGCTCGAGATCGCCCGGGAGCAGCCGACGGCGGCGGTCGTGTCCTCGGCGAGCCTGGAGACCGCGCAGGCTGTCGCGATCTCCGCGACGAACCGCTACTTCCGCAGCTTCGTCAACACCGACGTCATCGGCACCGAGTTCGGCGGCGTGCTCAAGAACCTGATCGCCGTCGCCATCGGCATCGTCGACGGCGTCGGCTACGGCGAGAACACGAAGGCGTCGATCATCACGCGCGGGCTGGTCGAGATGACCGACTTCGCGGTGGCGTACGGCGCACAGCCGGAGACGCTGTCCGGGCTCGCCGGCCTCGGCGATCTCATCGCCACCTGCGAATCGCCGCTCAGCCGCAACAACACCGCCGGGCGCCTGCTCGGGCAGGGCTACGGCTTCCACGACGTCGTGAAGCAGATGAACCAGACGGCGGAGGGTCTCGCCTCCGTCGCGCCCATCCTGAGCCTCGCCGAGGCGCGCGGGGTGGACATGCCGATCGTCCGTCAGGTGAGCCAGGTGCTCGCCGGTACGCTCGATCCGAAAGACATCGCTCCGCATCTCACGACGGATTCGGACGAGCCGCAGGGCGAAAGGACAACGGATGACGGACAAGGTCACGGTCGCACTTCTGTTTGGGGGTCGCTCAAGCGAGCATTCGATCAGCTGCGCGACGGCGGCCGGCGTCCTTGAGGCGATCGACCGCGACCGCTACGACGTCATCCCGGTCGGGATCACGCACGAGGGCGCGTTCACGCTGCAGCCGGACGACGCGGCGCGTTTCGCGCTGAACGCCGAGCACCTCCCCGAGGTCGAGGACAACGGCACGCGTGTGCTGTGGCCGGACAGCGTCGCCACGCGCGAGCTGACGGTGGTGGACGCCGACGGCGCCCGCCGGTCGCTCGGAGAGGTCGACATCGTGTTCCCGATCCTGCACGGACCGTGGGGCGAGGACGGCACGCTGCAGGGCCTGCTCGAGCTCGTCGGCCTCCCGTACGTCGGGAGCGGCGTGCTGGCGAGCGCGCTCGGCATGGACAAGCACTTCACGAAGACCGTGCTGCAGCAGGCGGGCATCCCGGTCGCGCCCTGGCTCACGGTGACCGCGTACGAGTGGGGGCAGGATGCGGACGCGGTCCGCGAGGCCGCCGCCGGTCTCGGGCTGCCCGCGTTCGTGAAGCCCGCCCGGGCCGGATCGAGCGTCGGCGTCACCAAGGTGAAGGACTGGTCGGAACTCGACGCCGCGATGGAGACCGCCCTGGCCGAGGACGACCGGGTGCTCATCGAGTCGATGGTGACCGGCCGCGAGGTCGAGATCGCCGTGCTCGGGGGCCGCCCGGGTGAGCCGGCGCGGGCGTCGGTCGCCGGGGAGATCGTGGTCAGCGGCCGCGACTTCTACGACTTCGCAGCGAAGTACCTCGACGCTCCCGGCATCGACCTGGTCTGCCCGGCCGACCTCACCGAGACGCAGCTGGCCGAGATGGCCGACCTGGCGATCCGCGGCTTCGACGCGATCGGGGGAGAGGGCCTCGCGCGCGTCGACTTCTTCCTGACCGACGGCGGCTTCGTCATCAACGAGATCAACACCATGCCCGGCTTCACGCCGATCTCGATGTTCCCGCGCTGCTGGCAGGAGAGCGGGCTTCCGTATCCCGCCCTGATCGACGAGCTCATCCAGGTGGCCCTGGCGCGCGCCGCCGCCTGACGGCCGGGGCTACGGGCTCGGCGTCGCCGTCGGGTCGGTGTCGAGCGTGGAGAGGCACTTCTGCGTCTGCTTCACGGTCGAGATCGCGCTCGCGAACTCGGGCAGCACCGACGAGTCGGAGACCCCGGAGACGTGGTCGATGATCACCTCGGTCGCCGGCGTCCGCCCGAACGTCTGGTAGACGATCGTCTTGGCGGCTGGGTCTGTCATCAGCACCCAGTCGACCCCGTTGACGTTGACACACGGCTTCGTCGTGGCGCCGATCGGGGGCACGCCGCAGCGCAGGATCACCGCGGCCGGGTCGCCCCAGGCACCGGTCGCCTGCGCGTCGGTCTCCCGCTTCGCCTTGTCGGCGACCGAGTCCGGCAGGCGCACGCTGATCTCGGCGCAGCCGGGGGCGTTGGCGTTCGCGGCGGGGTCGAGCGACACGGTCGGGGCGCACCCCGCGAGCAGGACGGCGGCGGAGGCGAGCAGGACGACCGGGAGGGCGCGACGGGACTTCATCGGTTTCAGGCTACCGTTTCAGTTCATGGGAATCTCTGGGAGCGACGGGTCCGGCCTCACCATCGGCGAGGCGTCGGAGCGGGAGGCGCTGCGGCGCATCTTCCCCCGGCTCCCGGAGTCGCGCGCCACCCTGGTCGGCCCGGGGGATGACGCCGCCGTGCTCGCCGCCCCGGACGGGCGGTTCGTGGTGACGACGGACATGATGGTGCACGGCCCGGACTTCCGGCTCGCCTGGTCGGGCCCGGAGGATCTCGGCTGGAAGGCCGCGGTGACGAACCTCTCCGACGTCGCCGCGATGGGCGCCGTCCCGACGGCGCTCGTGGTGGCGATCGCCGCGCCCCCGGAGACCGAGGTGGCGTGGCTGGAGTCGGTCGCTGACGGTTTCCGGCTGGCGTGCGAGGCGCTGCAGCCGGGGTGCGGCGTCGTCGGCGGCGACCTCTCCGTGTCGGCCACGCTGACCTTCGCGGTGACCGCGTTCGGCGACCTGGAGGGCCGCTCGCCGGTCCTCCGCAGCGGAGCACGCCCGGGCGACGTCGTCGCCGTGTCCGGGCCACTCGGAGCGGCGGCGGCCGGCCTCGGCCTGCTGTTCGCCGAGGCAGTGGATGAGGCCGGCGAGCCCGACGCGGACCGCTTCGCCGCCGTCGTCGCCGAGCATCCCGAGCTCGTCGGCGCCCAGTTGCGCCCGCGTCCCCCGATCGCGGACGGCCCGCTGGCAGCGGAGGCCGGTGCGACCGCGATGCTCGACCTGAGCGACGGGCTGGCCCTCGACGCGCGGCGGGTCGCCGAGGCGAGCGGCGTCGCCATCGACTTGGACACGTCCACCCTCGGCCCGGACGTGCGCACCGCGCTGAGCGGCGGAGAGGACCACGGCCTGCTCGCCGCCTTCCCGCCCGGCACCGCCCTCCCCGGCGGCTTCCGCCGGGTCGGCGAGGTCCGCGCAGGCGACGGCGTCCTCCTCATCGACGGCCGCCCCTTCACCGACCGCGGCGGCTGGGACCCGTACCAGGACTGGTCCGGCCGCGCCGGCTGACCCCCAACCATCGAGTCCGCGAAAGCTCCACGCCCGCGCGGCGTGTCGCGTGCACTCTTCGAGGATTCGATGGAGGTCGGCGGGTCAGGACGCGGGTGTGAGCCAGTGGATGGCGGTCTCGCCGTAGGGCTTGTGGCGGGCCAGGGCGAGGCTCGCGGGCAGCGTGGGGGCGGGGGTGCGGGTGCTGCGCTCGACGCAGACCTCGGCGTCGTCGGAGAGCAGCGGGACGAGGGCGGTGAGCACCGCGAGCAGCTCCGCGTCGCCGACGTCGTACGGCGGGTCGAGGAAGACGACGTCGAAGGGACCGGCCGCGCCGGACAGATAGCTCTGGGCGCTGGTCGCGCGCACCTCGATCGCCGGGGGCGCGACCTTCGCGGAGCGGGCGGCGGCGGTCACCGCGGCGGCGTTGCGGCGGCAGACCTGCGCGGCCGCCGGGCTCTTCTCGACCAGGACCACCGACGACGCTCCGCGGCTGGCCGCCTCGAGCCCCAGCGCCCCGGAGCCGGCATACAGGTCGAGCACGCGGGCGCCGTGCACCGCATCCCGCGCGTCCAGGGCCGAGAAGATCGCCTCGCGCACCCGGTCGCTGGTGGGCCGGGTTCCACTCTTGGGAACCTGCAGGGTCAGCGAGCCGGCGAAGCCGGAGACGATTCGGGTCATTGCCCTCCGAGCCTAGCCTCGGGGAGCCCTCTGCCGCCAAGATGAAGGGATGGAGGAACGCCTGGAGCAGGCAGAGCTCGACGCCCTGTGGCTCCCCGGTGACCCGATCGCCTCGGCGGAGCGGCTCGCCGCCGCCGCCGCGCAGCCGGGGTGGTCGGAGCTCGTCCGGGCGGAGCTGGAGACCCAGCGCGCCCGCGCGCTCGGGATGCAGGGCCGGTTCGCGGAGGCGGAGGCGCTGCTCGACTCGCTCGAACCCGCCGCGGGCCGGCTGGAGGTGCGCGTGCTGCTGGAGCGCGGCCGCCTGCGGAGTGCCGAGGGCCGCTACGAGGAGGCCGTCGAGGTGCTGCAGGAGGCGCTGCGGGCCGCCCGCCGGGACGGAGAGGTGGCCCTCGCGGTCGAGACCGGCGCCGTCCTCGCCGAGAGCGACGCGGCGCACGCCGAGCAGTGGATCGACGAGGCCCTCTCCGACCTGTCCGGAACCGACGATCCGCGCACACTGCGCTGGGGCGTCGTCCTGCACGAGCTCCGCGGCTGGTCCCGCTTCACCGACGGGGACGCCGCAGCCGCGCTCGTGTCGTTCGAGGACGCCCTGTCGTTCGCCGAGGAGGTCGGGACGCCGGATCAGCGTTTCGCCGCCCAGTGGGCCGTCGCCCGGTGTCTGCGCGAGCTGGGGCGGGCGGAGGAGGCCATGCCCCTGCAGCGACGCCTGGCCGCCGAACGGCCCGACGAGCCGGCGGTGCGGGAGGAGCTGGAGCAGCTGGAGGCGATCCTCGGGCCGAATGCGTCGGAGGACACGCCTACGATCGAGTCATGACCTCCTCCGCCCCGGCCGCCGCCGACGCAGGCTCGGTCGGCCTCGACGCACGGCTGAGCGGGGTGCTCGGCGGGCGTACCGCTTCCGCGTTCGAGAAGGCGTTCGGGATGCGCACCGTCGCCGACCTGCTCAGCCACTACCCGCGCCGGTACGCGAAGCGCGGCGAGCTGACCGCGCTGGCGAACCTGCCGCTCGACGAGAACGTCACGATCATCGCCGAGGTGCTGCGCGTGCAGGAGCGTCCGATGCGGGCGCGACGCGGCAGCATCCTCGAGGTGAAGATCTCCGACGGCGAGGGCATCCTCACGCTCACGTTCTTCAACCAGGCGTGGCGCTCCCGCGAGCTGGTCCCTGGCGTGCGCGGCATCTTCGCGGGCAAGGTGTCCGCGTATCGCGGCGCTCTGCAGCTGGCGCATCCCGACTACGAGCTGTTCGAGCCGGACGCCGCCGACGCCGTCATCCCCGGCGGCGCGGCCGCGAAGGAGTGGGCGCAGACGCCGATCTCGATCTACCCGGCGACGGGCACCGTGGCCAGTTGGCAGGTGCAGAAGGCCGTCGGTCTCGCGCTCGACGCCCTCGGGCCGGTTCCGGATCCGGTCCCGGACGCGGTGGTCGCCGAGCGCGGGCTGGTGTCGTTCCGCGATGCGCTGGAGGGCGTCCACCGCCCGCAGAAGGACGCGCAGTGGCAGCGCGCCCGCGACGCGCTGCGGTTCCAGGAGGCGTTCGTGCTGCAGGCGGCCCTGCTGCAGCAGCGCGCCGCGACCCGTCAGGTCGCCGCCACCCCGCGGACCGCCGTGCCGGGCGGCCTGCTCGAGCGCTTCGACGCGGCCCTGCCGTTTTCGCTCACGGGCGACCAGGAGGTCGTGGGCCGTGAGATCGAGCGCGACCTCGCCGACACGGCGGCGATGCACCGGCTGGTGCAGGGCGAGGTCGGCTCCGGCAAGACCCTGGTCGCCCTGCGGGCCATGCTCGCGGTCGCCGACTCCGGCGGCCAGTCGGCGCTGCTGGCCCCCACCGAGGTGCTCGCCGCGCAGCACCTGCGATCGATCGCCTCGATGCTCGGTCCGGACCTCTCGGCCCAGCTCATGCCGACGCTCCTCACCGGGCAGCTCTCGACCGCCGAGCGCAAGCGTGCCCTGCTGCGCACGGTCTCCGGGCAGGCGCGGATCGTGGTCGGCACACACGCCCTGCTCGGCGACGCCGTCACCTTCTTCGACCTCGGGCTGGTGGTGGTGGACGAGCAGCACCGCTTCGGCGTCGAGCAGCGGGAGGCGCTGCGCGCGAAGGGTGGCACGCCGCCGCACGTGCTCGTGCTCACGGCGACACCCATCCCGCGCACCGTCGCCATGACCGTCTTCGGCGACCTGGACGTCTCGACGATCGCCCAGCTGCCCGCCGGCCGCCAGGGCATCGAGAGCTTCGTCGTCCCGCTCGCCGACCGGCCGGGGTGGGAGCGCAGGATCTGGGAGCGCGCCTCCGAGGAGATCGCGAAGGGGCGGCAGGTATTCGTCGTCTGCCCGGCGATCTCCGGCAAGGACGTGGAGGACGACGGCGAGGAGCCGGAGCCGACCGAGTCCGCGGAGGGCGCGACGCCGCGGCCGATCGCCAACGTGGAGGCCGTCGCCGCGCAGGTGCGGGCCGACCCGCTCTTCGCCCAGGCCCGCATCGGCGTGCTGCACGGACGGCTGCCCTCCGAGACGAAGGACGAGGTGATGCGGTCGTTCGCCGCGGGCGACATCGACCTGCTCATCGCCACAACGGTGATCGAGGTGGGCGTCAACGTCCCGAACGCGTCGGCCATGGTCGTGCTCGACGCGGACCGCTTCGGCGTGTCGCAGCTGCACCAGCTGCGCGGGCGTGTGGGGCGGGGCGACATCCCGGGCCTCTGCCTGCTGGTGACCTCCGCCGAGCAGGACACCCTCGCCCGCGAGCGGGTGGAGGCCGTCGCCGCGACCCTCGACGGCTTCGAGCTCGCGAACGTCGACCTGGAGCTGCGCCGCGAAGGCGACGTGCTCGGCAGCAGGCAGTCCGGCGGCCGCTCGTCGCTGCGGCTGCTGCGCGTCGCCAGCGACGGCGAGCTGATCGCCGACGCGCGCGTCGCCGCGGAGGAGACGCTGGAGGGCGACCCGACTCTCGCGGCCCACCCTGCACTCGCCGCCGCGCTCGCCCGGCGCCTGGACGAGAGCGAGCGCGCCTTCCTCGGCAAGTCGTAGCCGCGGGCCCACGCCACGCCGACGCAATCGTTTGGTAACGGATTCACAACGAAATGCCGGGAACCGCGGGATAGTCTGGAGGTCTATGAACAGGATCGCCGTTGTCCCTGGATCGTTCGACCCGGTCACCCTCGGGCACCTCGATGTGATCGAGCGTGCGGCGCGCCTGTGGGACGAAGTGCACGTCGTCGTGGTGCACAATCCGGACAAATCCGCGCTGCTGCCGATCGCGCAGCGGGTCGCGCTGATCGAGCGCTCGATCGAGGACGCGGGCATCGTCGGCAACATCGTCATCGCGTCCTGGTCGGTCGGCCTGCTCGTCGACTACTGCACGGATGTCGGAGCCCACGTCCTGGTCAAGGGCATCCGTTCGCAGGTGGACGTCACCTACGAGACCCCGATGGCCATCGTCAACCGGCATCTCGCCGACGTCGAGACCGTGTTCCTCCTGCCCAACCCGGCGAACGCCCACGTGTCGAGCTCGCTCGTGCGCCAGGTGTCCGCCCTCGGCGGCGACGTCAGCCCGTACGTGCCGCCGGCCGTCCACGAGTACCTCCAAGAGACCTAGCCACCGGGGGAGCCATGAACAGTTACGCGACGCGTCAGCCCACCGAGTCCTCGGTCGCGCCGGAGGAGGAGACGGGCGCGGCGCCCGGGATGGACCTGGACGAGCTGAGACGCGCCGCGGAGCAGATCACCGCCAACGTCGAGTCCGTCATCGACGGAAAGCACGAAGCCGTGCAGACCGCCCTGGTCGTGCTCCTGGCCGAGGGGCACCTCCTGATCGAGGACGTCCCCGGCGTCGGCAAGACCATGCTCGCCAAGTCGCTGGCCAAATCGGTCGACTGCACGGTGAGCCGCATCCAGTTCACGCCGGACCTGCTGCCGAGCGACGTGACGGGCGTGTCGGTCTACAACCAGGCGGAGCGGCGGTTCGAGTTCAAGCCGGGCGCCATCTTCGCGAACATCGTCATCGGCGACGAGATCAACCGGGCCAGCCCCAAGACGCAGTCCGCGCTGCTGGAGTGCATGGAGGAGCGCCAGGTCACGGTCGACGGATCGACCTATCCACTCGCCGCGCCGTTCATCGTGGTCGCGACGCAGAACCCGGTCGAGATGGAGGGCACCTACGCCCTGCCCGAGGCGCAGCGCGACCGCTTCATGGCCCGGATCGCCATGGGCTACCCCGACGAAGGCTCCGAGCTCGCCATGCTGACCACGCGCGACACCTCCAGCCCGCTCTCGCGCATCCGTCCCGTCGTCACCTCCGACGAGTTGCGGGCGATGATGGTCACCGCGCGCAGCGTTTTCGCTTCGACCCCGGTCAAGCAGTACGCGGTGGATCTGGTGCGCGCGACGCGCGAGGACCGCGACCTGCGGCTCGGCGCCAGCCCGCGTGCGACCCTGCAGCTGATCCGAGCCGCCAAGGCGATGGCGGCGCTCGCCGGCCGCGACTTCGTCCTCCCCGACGACGTGGACGCGCTGGCCGTTCCCGTGCTCGGCCACCGGCTGCTCCCCACCAGCCGCGCTCTCGGGCACCACCACGAGAGTGCGCCCGTCATCGCCGACATCGTGCGGCGGATCGTCGCGTCGACGCCGGTCCCGGTGGGTTCCGGCTCGGTCGGCGGCCAGGGTCGCTAGGGTGCCCGCCCGCGGTCGCGCCTCCTCGCCGCTGAAGCGGCCGCGGCCGACCGCGCGCGGCTGGACCCTCGGCGCCGTCGGCGTCGTCGCGCTGATCGCCTCCGCCTGGTTCGGGCGCACCGACGTGCTGTTCGTGGGCGTCTTCCTGACCGTGCTGCCCCTCGCCGCCATGATCTCGGTGACGGTGGACCGGCCGCGACTGACCGTGACGCGCAGCTTCCACCCCGACGTGGTCGCGGCGGGGGAGCGGACCACGATCGTGACGACCGTGCGCAACCAGTCGGCGCGGCCGAGCCCTGCGGCGCGCTGGCGGGAGTCGGCGGCGCCGGAGGTCGGGGTGCAGGGGCCGGCACCGCTTCCGCGGCTGGGCGCCCACCAGGCCGAGGGCTATCACGGCAGGGACACCACGGTGCTCCGGCAGGAGGTGGTCCCGGAGCGGCGCGGCGCTCATCCCGTCGGCCCGCTCGTCGTCAGCCGCACCGACCCGTTCGGCGTCGCGTACGCCGAGTACGCGCTCGGCCAGCCGCGGCAGCTGCTCGTCACGCCGCGCGTGGTCGCGCTGAGCCGGGGCGAGCTGGATGTCGCGCACAGCGAGGGCACGGAGCACGAGCTGCTGCGCCACAGCATCCCGAGCGCCGACGAGCTCATCGCGCGCGAGTACCGGCCCGGCGATCCGCTGCGGCGGGTGCACTGGCGAGCGACGGCGAAGCACGACCAGCTGATGGTGCGGCAGGAGGAGCAGCGCAGCAACCCCGAGGCGTGGATGCTGATGGACACGCGGCCCCTGCCGGCGCACGACGCGGCCGCCGCGGCCGAGTTCGAGACCCTCGTCGATCTGGTCGCCTCGATCGGCGTGCATCTGCTCGACGAGGGCTTCGTGCTCAGCATCGTCGAGACCGGCGAGCGGCAGCTCTCCGGCCGCAGCGGCGCCGGGCGCACGGGCACGATGGGCGCGACGACCGCCACCTACGACACCGGAAGCGCCGACCGGATGCTGCTGGCGGACCTCGCCGCGGTCGAGTCGTCGCCTGCGGGGCGGGAGGACGCGGTCGCCGAGCTCGGGGCGGGCCTGCGCCGCGCGGGCCGCCCGGTGCCCGTGTTCGCTGTGCTCGGGAGCACCCCGCCGACGGAGCTCGGGGCGCTCGCCTCGCTGCGCTCGATGGGCGACCCCGCCGTGGCCTTCGTCGCCGCGTCCCTGCCGGACGACGCGGTCGAGGTGCTCGCGGACGCCGGGTGGATGTGCGTGCGGTTCGAGGCGGGCGACGACCCCGCGGACGCGTGGCAGCGCGCCGTCCGCCGCCAGCGGGAGGGGGTGGTCTCGCGTGGCGACTGAGTCGCTCGCCGTCGCGGTGCCCCGGGTCGCCGGTCGGCACCGGGTCGCGTACTGGCGCATCACGGGTGCGCTGATCGTCCAGGTGCTCGCGCTGAGCTATGCGCTCTCGGGCCTCATCCAGGGCGCGGGATGGTGGTTCGCCCTGGTGGCGACCGCCGCCGGCATCCTCGTCACCGGCGCAGGGCTGCGCGCCGTCGGCGTGCACCGCGGGCTCGTCCCCGTGCTGCTCGCCGTGGAGGCGGCGGTGGTGATGACGGTGGCGTTCGGCCGGGGCACAGGGCTGCTCGGCCTCATCCCGACGCCGGCGACCGTCCGCAGCTGGTCCGACTACGGGCAGCAGGCGCTGCTCTCCATCTATCAGCAGGGGACGCCCGCGCAGGCGCTCCCCGAGTTCCTGTTCCTCGTGGTCGGCGGCGGCTGCCTGCTCGCGGTCATCCTCGACCTCCTGGCCGTGGCCATCCGCGCACCGGCCTTCACCGCCCTCGGGGTCGGCGCGGTGCTGGTCGTGCCCGGCGCCCTGCTCGGCGACGGTCTCGACCCGATCGCCCTCGCCGCCTCGGCCGCCGCCTACCTCTGGCTGCTGCGCTGCGACATCCGGACGCGGCGGCAGGGCACTCCGCGTCCGGTGCCCGCGCTCTCCGTCGGGGCGTCCGCCGTCGTCGTCGCGGTGCTGCTCGCCGGCACGGCGCCCGGCTTCGACCAGGGAGGAGCCACGTCCTTCACCGCCGGGGGAATCTCCATCGGTGGCACCGTGACGCCGCTCGTGGACCTGGGCAAGGACCTGCGCCGCCCCGCCGCCGTGCGTGCACTGACGTACACGACGTCGGCGAAGAGCGGCCAGTACCTCAAGCTCGCCTCCCTCGACCAGTTCACCGGGTCGGTCTGGAAGCACCGCGAGCGCGACACCAACCGGCTCAGCGACGGCGCGAAGATCGGGCCCGTCGCGGGGCTCGCGGACACGGTCAAGACGACGAAGATCACCACGACCGTCTCGATCGACAACATGACCAGCCGCTGGCTTCCCGCCCCGGCGCCGGTGCAGTCGGTGAAGGGGCTGAACGGCACCTGGTCGTGGGATCCGGACGACCTCACGATCGGTGGCATCAACGCGACGACGCAGGGCCAGAAGTACACGGCGACGAGCCTCGTGCTGCAGCCGACCGCCGATCAGCTGAAGGCGGCGGGCGGGTTCGTCCCGGCGGACGTTCAGCGCGACCTCTTCCTGCCGCCGAACCTGCCGTCGATCATCCAGGACACCGCGCTCTCGGCGACGAAGGACGCGCTCACCGAGTACGACAAGGCGGTGGCGCTGCAGGACTACTTCCGCGACAACAGCTTCGTCTACTCCACCCAGACACCGTTGAAGCAGGGCTACGACGGCGACGGCTCCCGCGTGATCGCGCGGTTCCTCGAGGTCAAGAGCGGGTACTGCGTCCACTTCGCGTCCGCGATGGCCCTGATGGCGCGCACGCTCGGCATCCCATCGCGTGTCGCGGAGGGCTACCTGCCCGGCGCCACGAGCGGGGGGACCGCGACCAACCCCGGCGAGTACACCGTGACGAGCGACGACCTGCACGCGTGGCCGGAGCTGTACTTCGCGGGCGTGGGCTGGGTGCCGTTCGAGCCGACCGTCGGGCGGGGGACCGTTCCCGACTACACCCGCCCGCAGGTGGATGCCGCCGCGCCGGCGCCGAGCTCGACCTCCGGCTCCACCTCCGCCCCGCGCGCCCTCGTCCCGACCGACCCGGCGAACCCGGCCGGCGCCGCCACCTCGACCACGACCTCCGGCGGCCAGCCGCTGGCGACCGGCATCGGCGTCGCCCTGCTGGCCGTCGGCGTCCTCCTCACCCCCGCGGTGTGGCGGCGGCTGCGGCGCCGACGGCGGCTGCGGGAGCTGAGCGACGAGTGGGGCGGTGCGTCCCTCGCGTGGGACGAGTTGCGCGACACGGTGCGCGACCTCGGCTGGACCGCGCCGCCGACCGAGACGCCGCGGGTGTTCGCCGACCGGGTGGGCGCGGCCGTCGCCGGGACGCCGGCGGAGGAGGCGCTCCGCCGGCTGCTCGCGGCGATGGAGCGCGACGCCTACGGACCGCCGATGCGGAGGTGGGCGGGCGGCCTCGCCGACGACCTCGAGGCGGTGCTCGGCGCGCTGGAGGCGCAGGCCGGCCCTGCGCTGCGCGCGAAGGCGCTGCTCGTTCCTGTGTCGTTGCTGCCAGCGGGCTGGTCTTCCGCCGTCAGGCCGCGGAATGCCGCGTAAAATAGTCCCTCGTGACTACCAAGAACTCCCCGTACGCGATCAATGTGTACGACCTCGAGCGCCGTCCCGGCACGATGCGCGAGGAGCGCATCAGCATCCCGGTGACGGCGAAACTGGGCGAGGGGCTGATCAGCGTCCCCGAGGGCGCGACCATCGATCTCGACCTTCGGCTGGAGTCGATGCACGAGGGGATCCTCGCCACCGGAGACGCCACGACGACCGCCGTCGGCGTCTGCGGACGCTGCCTGATCGACATCGAGCAGCCTGTCCAAGTCGATTTCCAGGAACTTTTCGCGTATCCTTCTGACGAAGCTTTCGATCATGAGGTTCACGACGACCACGTGGATCTTGAACCTCTGATCAGGGATGCGGTGGTGCTGTCACTGCCGTTCCAGCCGGTGTGCCGGCCGGACTGCCCGGGTCTCGACCCCGAGACCGGGGAGAGGCTGGCGGATGTACCGGACCGTGAGCCCACGCAGACCATCGATCCTCGCTGGTCCGCGCTCGCTGGTTTCCAGGCTTCCGACACCGATGACCGCCCGGATGTGTCCGGAACGAACACAGAGAAGAGATAGCCATGGCCGTTCCCAAGCGGAAGCAGTCGCGCGCCAACACCCACGCCCGTCGTTCGCAGTGGAAGGCCTCGGCCCCCACGCTCGTGAAGACGATCGAGAACGGCAAGGTCACCTACAGCCTGCCGCACCGCGCCAAGGTCGTCGAGGACTCGGCGGGCACCGCCCTCTTCCTCGAGTACAAGGGCCGCAAGGTCGCCGACGTCTGATCGTCGCGCTCACGCGAGTGAACACCGTGGTCGGAGAGAACACTGACCGCACTGCACTTCTCCAGAAGCTCGGGGTCGAGATCGGCCCCGAGCTTCTCGAGCTTGCGCTGACGCACCGCTCGTACGCGTACGAGCACGGCGGCATCCCGAACAACGAGCGCCTGGAGTTCCTCGGCGACTCGATCCTCGGGCAGGCGGTCACCGTCAAGCTGTTCCGGGAGAACCCGGACCTCGACGAAGGGGAGCTCGCCAAGCGGCGCGCCAGCCTCGTCAGCTCCGTCGCCCTCGCCGAGGTCGCGCGCGGCATCGGACTGGGGGAGTACCTGCGGCTCGGCCGTGGCGAGAACCAGAGCGGCGGCCGCGAGAAGGCCTCCATCCTCGCCGACACGGTGGAGGCGCTCATCGGTGCCGCCTACCTCGACGCCGGCGGGGACGCCGCGACGGCGCTCGTCCTGCGGCTGGTCGAACCCCTGCTCGACGACCCGGAGCGCTTCGGCGCCGCGATGGACCCGAAGACCAGCCTGCAGGAGGTCGCCGCGCGCCGCGGCGCCGGGGCCCCGGTCTACTCGGTCACGAACTCCGGCCCGGACCATTCCAAGACCTTCCACGCCACCGTCGAGGTCGGCGAGCTCGTCACCGCCACCGGCGAGGGAACGAGCAAGAAGCAGGCCGAGATGGCCGCGGCGCTCAGCGCCTGGACGGAACTGACGAGACGACGTGCCAGAGCTCCCCGAGGTTGAGGTCGTCCGCGCCGGGCTCGAACCGGCGGTCACGGGTGCGACCATCCTCGGCGTCGAGGTCTTCGAGCCGCGTTCGCTGAAACGGCACGACCCGCTCGCCGGCGTCTTCGAGACGCTGCTGACCGGCCGGGTCATGCAACGCCCGGTGCGCCGCGGCAAGTTCCTCTGGCTCCCGCTGGAGGGGATGCCTCGCCGCGCGATCGTGGCCCATCTCGGGATGAGCGGCCAGATCCTGCTCCGCGAGCCGGGGATGGTCGAGGCGGGGCTGCTGCGCATCCGGCTGCACATCGAACATCCTGTGCACGGCGAACTGTGGGTGCACTTCGTCGACCAGCGCATCTTCGGCTCCATGGCGGTGGATGCGCTCGTCCCGACCGCCGACGGCGCACCGGCGGGCCTCGGGACCGACGAGGCGCTCATCCCCACGCAGGTCACCCACATCGCGCGCGACCCGCTCGATCCCGCGTTCGACGATGCCGCGTTCTTCGCTGCGCTGGCGTGCAAGAAGACCGACATCAAGCGCGCCCTGCTCGACCAGACCCTGGTGAGCGGCATCGGCAACATCTACGCCGACGAGGCGCTCTGGGCGGCGCGCATCCACTACGCCCAGCCCGCGAACACGCTCAGCCGGGCGAAAGCCCGCACGCTGCTGGCGGAGGTGCGGCACGTGCTCGAGAAGGCCCTCGCCGAGGGCGGCACGAGCTTCGACGCGCAGTACGTCAACGTGAACGGCGCGTCGGGGTACTTCTCGCACAGCCTCAACGCGTACGGCCAGCAGGGGAAGCCGTGCCCGCGCTGCGGAACCCTCATCGTCCGCGAGCAGTTCATGAACCGCGGCTCGCACTTCTGCCCGCACTGCCAGCGGTTGCGCCGCCCGCGCGCCGCCGCCTGATCGCGGGGGCTCAGTCGAGGGTCTTCTGCCAGTGGCCGGTCAGCGCGTGCGGGCGGAAGCCGAAGGCGCGGTTGATCGCCAGCATGGGGTCGTTCTCGTCCGCGTTCCAGGTCAGGATGCGGCGGATGTGCGGGGCGCGCCGCCCCAGCTCCTGGATGTTGCGCAGCTTGACCGCGGTCCCCAGCCGGTGGCCGCGGTGCGCGCGGGCGACGAGCGTGTCGTACTGCTCCGCCTTGGTCCCGTCGGCGGGGACCGCGAGCTCCGTGTAGGCGGCGATCCCGCCGGTCGCCTCGTGCACGGCCGCGGTGACCAGCAGCGGCTCGCCGTGCGCGACCAGGGTGCGCTCCTGCGACCGCACGCGTTCGCCGTCCCAGTCCTCCGGGTCGACCGCGATGCCGGTCTGCGGGATGTCGGTCGACATCCGTGACTTCATCGCAGCGAACTGCTCGAGCAGGTCGTCGGGCGCCGCGCCCCACCACGACACCAGCCGGTAGCCGTCGAGCGTCATCGTCAGCCCGTGCTCCCGCTCGCGGGGGAGCGGGAGCTGCAGCTCGCTCGAGCGCTCGATCTGGCCGAGGGTGTAGCCATGGCGCAGGGCGAACCGCACGTCGCGCGACTCGGGCGGCAGCCCGGCGGTCCCCGCCTGCGCCCGCACGAGCCGGTCGGTCGGCTCCAGGGTCCGCATCGGGTGCTCGGTGTACGTCGAGATCACCCGCCTGCCGCCGTCGGCCGCGAGCTCCTCGCCCTTCGCCAGCAGCGCCGACCCGATCCCACGGCCGCGCAGAGCGGGGACGACGTCGACCAGCAACGACACGGTCTCCGAGTCCGGCTCCAGCGGGAAGATCGCCTCGACCCGCCCCACGATCGCCCCCTCCTCAACGGCCACGAAGACGGTGCGCTCGGTGTAGTCCTGCTCCTGGTGGGCGGCGAGCGCCTGCTCCGCGGTCTCGACGAAGTCGTCGTCGCCCCACAGGTCGACGACGATGCCGTTCAGCACGCCGACGAGCTCCTCGAAGGCGGCGGATCCGGGCGTGCCGACGGCCTCAGGGATGGGCAGCCGCATCACACGCATCGCGCGAACACCTCCTCGGGCCGGTCGCGAGGCAATCAGCCTATCCAGGCGCCGATTGCGTGTGAACCCGCCTTCACCGTTTGGTTTCGATCGTGTAAATCTGCGTTCCGATGTTGGTTGCAAATCGTTGCGAGCCCTGTATTCTCAGCACACATATTCGTGGCACGAACCGGCGAAAACGGCGAGTTCGTGACGCAATAACGTCGAGAGGCAAGAGATGCTACGGAAGAAAGTCATCATCGGTGCGGCTGTTGCAGCGTCAGTCGCACTGTTCCTCGCCGGATGTGCCAACCAGCCGTCCACGGGAGGATCCAGCAACGGGGGCTCGTCCAAGGTGGACATCCCGGCGATCACGTCGGTCGATGTCCCGAAGGACGCCGTCCTCCCCGCCGGCGACGGAAAGGCCACGTGTCCTGCTGGCCTGACCATCGGCTACGTGGGTGCCGAGACGGGCCCGAACGCCCAGCTCGGAATCAACATCTACAACGGCATCCAGCTGGCGATCAACCAGCACAACGAGGCCAACAAGGGCTGCCAGGTCGGCTTCAAGAAGTTCGACACCGAGGGCGACCCGAACAAGGCGACCGGTCCGGTGACCCAGGCGGTCAACGAGTCCGACATCGTCGGCGTCGTCGGCCTGCCGTTCTCGGGCGAGTCCAAGGCGACCGGCAACATCTTCGAGCAGCAGGGTCTCGTCCACATCACCCCGTCGGCCACCAACCCCGGCCTGACCCAGAACGGGTGGAAGACCTTCTTCCGCGGCCTCGGCAACGACGCCGTGCAGGGTCCGGCCGCGGCGAAGTTCCTCACGGACAAGCTGAAGGCCAAGAAGGTCTACCTGGTCCAGGACGACTCCGACTACGGCATCGGCCTCGGCACGCAGACCTCGAAGGCGCTCGGCGACGCGCTCGTCGGCACCGACAAGGTGACCACCGGCCAGAAGGACTTCTCCGCGACGATCTCCAAGATCATCAACGCGAAGCCGGATGCGGTCTACTACGCGGGCTACTACGCCGAGGGCGCTCCGTTCGACCAGCAGCTGGTCAACAAGGGCTACAAGGGCACGTTCGTCGGCCCCGACGGCGTGAAGGACGACCAGTTCATCAAGCTGGCCGGCGACGCCTCGGGCAACGCCTACTTCACCTGCCCCTGCATCCCGGGTGAGCTGATCCCCGACTTCGAGTCGGCCTACAAGAAGCTCGCCAACGCCGAGCCGGGCACGTACTCGATCGAGGGCTACGACGCCACCACCGTCCTCCTGGCGGGCATCGACAAGGGCAAGACGACCCGCGCCGACCTGCTCTCCTGGGTCAAGGACTACGACGCCGACGGTCTGAGCAAGCACTACAAGTGGGACTCCACGGGTGAGCTGCAGGCCCCGGCCGTCTACGGCTACAAGGTCGAGAACGGCAAGATCGTGCCGATCGGCACCATCGGCTGATCCACCGACAGGGAGGGGTGCCGCGGGCCGGCGGTCCGCGGCACCCTTCTTTTCGGACTACGCTCGAAAATCGATCGGATCGACGATGATCCGGCACTGAACCCTGGATGCTCGAATGCTCGAAACCCTCGTCCTCCATCCCGCCCTCGACAGTTCCTGGATCAACTTCGACGTCAATGCGCTCGTCCAGAACTTCTGGAGCGCGACCTTCGACGGCCTGACCTTCGGCGCCGTCTACGGTCTGATCGCCGTCGGCTACACGCTCGTCTACGGCGTGCTCAACCTGATCAACTTCGCACACTCCGAAGTGTTCATCGTCGGCGCCTACGGCGTCGTCGTCACCCTCACCACGCTCGGCTTCGGCCCGAGCGCCCCCAACCTCAGTCCGGTCGCGATCATCGGCGACCTGATACTCGCGCTCCTCGTCGGCATGGTCGCGGCCGGCGGCACGGCGTGGATCCTGGAGCGCGTGGCCTACCGGCCGCTGCGCAAGAGGAACGCCCCTCGCCTCGTGTTCCTGATCACCGCGATCGGCGCGTCCTTCACGATCCAGTACCTGATCTTCCTGATCCGCGGCGCGAACGCGGAGCCGGCGGTCACGATGTTCATCCCGCAGCCGATCTTCGACGTCTTCGGCACCATCGTGAACAGCCAGCAGCTGATCATCGTGATCGCCTCCGTCATCCTGATGCTCGCGACCGACTGGTTCATCCGCCGCACCCGCACCGGGCGCGGCATCCGCGCCGTCGCGCAGGACCCGGACACGGCCACCCTGATGGGCGTGAACAAGGAGCGGATCATCCAGATCACCTTCATCACCGGCGGCATCCTCGCCGGTGCCGCCGCCCTGTTCTACGTGATGCTGGTGCCCTCCGGCGTCATCTACAACGGCGGATTCATCCTCGGCGTCAAGGCGTTCGCCGCGGCCGTCCTCGGCGGCATCGGGAACGTCCGAGGCGCACTGCTCGGCGGTCTGCTGCTCGGCGTGATCGGCAACTACGGCCAGATCCTGCTCGGCGACTCGCAGTGGACCGACGTCGTCGCCTTCGTCGTCCTGGTGCTGGTGCTGCTGGTCAAGCCCAGCGGCATCCTCGGCACCTCCCTCGGAAGGAGCCGCGCATGAGCATGACGGAAGGTCCCCGGGTCCTCCCCGACGGCCGCGAAGAGCAGGCCGTCGACGCGATGGAGGCCGGCCGCGGCAAGCGCGGCCATGGCCCGTTCCAGCAGCTCCGCGACCGCTGGAACAACCTGCCCCGCCCCATCCAGTGGGCATGGCTGCTGATCGTCGTCGCGCTGGCGTACGCGCTGCCGTACCTCAACTTCTTCCCGCTGAGCACGGCGCCGGGCAACGACTGGGCGCTCGCCTGCTTCTCGATGGCCGTCTACGCGCTCATCGCGATCGGCCTGAACGTGGTGGTGGGCTACGCCGGCCTGCTCGACCTCGGGTACGTCGCGTTCTTCGCGGTCGGTTCGTACACGGCAGCCATGCTGACCAGCCCCGACTCGCCGTTCCTCAAGATCCCGTACTTGTGGACGATCCCGGTCGCCATCGCGGTGACGATGACGTTCGGCATCATCCTCGGCGTCCCGACGCTGCGCCTCCGCGGCGACTACCTGGCGATCGTGACCCTCGGCTTCGGTGAGATCGTGCGCATCCTCGCCACGATCATCCCGGCGATGAAGGGCCAGGTCGGCTTCCAGAACGTCGGCCACCCGCCCGGGGAGAACGCGAACGGCGTCCCGATCTTCTCCAACTCCAACGGCGTGCCCTGGTACTGGCTCACCATCACGGTGATCATCGTCATCCTGCTGCTGGTCGGCAACCTGGAGCGCAGCCGCGTGGGCCGCGCCTGGGTGGCGATCCGCGAGGACGAGGACGCGGCGGAGATCATGGGGGTGCCCACCTTCAAGTACAAGGTGTGGGCGTTCGCGATCGGCGCGGGCGTCGGCGGTCTCTCGGGTGCGCTGTTCGCCGGTCAGGTCGGCTTCGTCAACAACCAGAAGTTCGACGTCCAGACCTCGATCCTGTTCCTCGCGGCCGTCGTCCTCGGCGGTGCGGGCAACAAGGTCGGCGCGATGCTGGGCGGCGCCATCGTCGCGTACATCCCGCTCCGGTTCACCGTGATCGCCGACTACAAGTACCTGATCTTCGGCATCGCGCTCGTGCTGATCATGATCTTCCGCTCGCAGGGCCTGTTCCCGGCGCGGCAGAAGCTGCTCGCATACGGGAGGCATGCGTACCGCCTGGTGACGGATGCGGCCAAGCGTCGGCCGACGACCGCCACGGGCGCGACGCCCGCGGTCAGCGGCGGAGCGCTCGACGAAGGATCACTCGACGGTGACGGCGCGAAGGGAGGCGCACGATGACGGATGCACGGAACACCGCTCCGGAGCAGGAGCCGGTCCTCGGCGCGAACGAGGACGAACTGGAGGCCGCAGGCGTGGACCTGACGGTCGCCGAGGCCGCAGCGCCGGACCGCGAGATCGCGGTCGAGGTCGGGGAGAACATCGTGGAGGTGCGCAACCTGACCGTCAAGTTCGGCGGTCTGACGGCGCTCGACGACGTGACCTTCGACATCAAGCGCGGCGAGATCCTGGGCCTGATCGGCCCGAACGGAGCGGGCAAGACCACCTGCTTCAACGCCATGACGGGCGTGTACAAGCCGACGAGCGGCGACGTGCTGCTGGAGGGCGCGACGATCAAGGGCCGCAAGCAGCACCAGATCACCCGCATGGGCCTGTCGCGCACATTCCAGAACATCCGCCTGTTCGGCGAGATGACCGCCCTGGAGAACGTGGTCGTCGGCCTGGACGCGCGGCACCGCACGTCCGTGCCGGGCGCGCTGCTGCGTCTGCCGCGGCACCAGCGCGAGGAGAAGTCCTCGATCGACCGCGGGATGGCGCTGCTGGAGTTCGTCGGCATCGCCGACCACGCGGGGTCCCTGTCGCGGTCGCTCCCATACGGCTATCAGCGCCGGCTGGAGATCGCGCGGGCGCTCGCCACGGACCCGAAGGTGCTCTGCCTGGACGAGCCGGCCGCCGGCTTCAACCCGGCGGAGAAGGAGGAGCTGATGGAGCTCATCCGCACCATCCGCGCCGACGGGTACACCGTGCTGCTGATCGAACACGACATGAAGCTGGTCATGGGCGTGACCGACCGGATCGTGGTGCTGGAGTTCGGGCGCAAGATCGCCGACGCCAGCCCGGAGGAGATCCGGAACGACCCGAAAGTGATCGCCGCCTACCTCGGGGAGCCCGAAGATGACGTTGCTTGAGCTGAAGAACATCAGCGTGTCCTACGGCCGCATCGAGGCCATCCACGACATGTCCTTCTCCGTGGAGGAGGGCGAGATCGTCAGCCTCATCGGGGCGAACGGCGCCGGCAAGTCGACGACCATGAAGACGATCTCGGGCATCCTGAACCCGTCGAAGGGGTCGATCCTGTTCGACGGCGAGGACATCACCAAGATGAAGGCGCACATCCGCGTGGTCCGCGGGATCTCGCAGGCGCCGGAGGGCCGGGGGATCTTCCCCGGCATGACGGTGATGGAGAACCTGGACATGGGCGCGTTCGGTCGGAAGGACCGCTCCAAGATGGGCGAGGACTTCGACCGGGTGTTCGCCCTGTTCCCGAGGCTCGCCGAGCGCAAGACGCAGGTCGGCGGCACCATGTCGGGCGGCGAGCAGCAGATGCTCGCGATCGGCCGCGCGCTGATGTCGAACCCGCGCCTGCTGCTCCTGGACGAGCCGTCGATGGGTCTCGCGCCGCAGTTCATCCGGCAGATCTTCACGATCGTCACCGAGATCAACAAGCAGGGCACCACGGTGCTGCTCGTGGAGCAGAACGCCAACCAGGCGCTGGCCCGCGCGCATCGCGCGTTCGTGCTGGAGACCGGGGTCATCACCCGGGCCGGCACCGGACGCGAGCTGCTCGCCGACCCGGCGATCAAGGAGGCCTACCTGGGCGTCGCGTGACGTCTGCATTGCCTTCATAGAGTGCGCCGGCCCGTCACGGGCCGGCGCACTTCTGCGTCAGAAGGGTATGACGGTCTCATTCTCGTCGGCTACGATTAGTGAATTCGCTAATCGAAGGACGCCGACCATGCAGCTCAACGGACAGCTCAAGAAGGCGCGCGAACAGGCGGGGTGGACGCAGAAAGACGTCGCCGCCCGTTCCGGCATCGCTCACAGCGCGATCTCCCGCTACGAGAGCGGGAAGGCCGGCGTCACCACGGGGACGCTCGAGACCCTGGCCGACAGCCTCGGCGTGACCCTGATCGCGGTCCCCGGCCGGATCAACGCGGCGGCCGATGTGGCCCAGTTCATCCGCGCTCAGCTGGCCGACGGAGACACGGCGACGGCGTTCCGTGCGCTCATCCAGTTCTCGGACGACCTGCGCGCCGGCGACTCCTTCCGGATCGCCCTCACCCTCGCCGTCGAGCCCGACCCGACGGGTGACCCGCATTTCGACGCCGCCATCGCGGGGCTAGCGGAGCTTCGACTCCGCGAGCTGGGGCTGGAGAGCCCGGCATGGGTGACGGCGGAGGGGCGGTACGCGCCGATCGCGGAGGAGTCGCTCGGGTACCGGTGGTACGTGCGCCACTACGACGACACCGATCCGATCCTGATCGAGCACGGCGTGATCCTGCCGCGTGAGACCCTCGCGAGTGTCTGATGGCCGGTGACCGGATCCTCACCGAGGATGACATCATCTGGGGTCTCGAGCAGATCCGCGATGGCCTGGCTGCTCACGGCGAGCACGGCACCCTCAAGATCATCGGCGGCTCGGCGATGATCCTCGGCGGCCACGCGGAGCGCCGGTCCACCGTGGATATCGACGCGGTCGTCCTGCTTCCTGAGGATGTCATCGGCCGAATCGCCGCCCGTGTCGCTCAGCAGCGTGGATGGCCGACCAACTGGATCAACCTCGAAGCCCAGGGGCTGTATCCCGCGTACTCCGGACGGCCGCTCTGGGAGGCGAGTCCGCAGCTGTCCCACGGTGCATTGACGGTGGAGCTTGCGACGCAGGAAGCGCTTCTCGCCATGAAGCTCAACGCTTCTCGCGCGGGGCGCGACGATGACGACATCCGGGCCCTGATGACGGCCTGCGGAATCGAGACCATCGTCAACGCGGACGACCATTTCGCTGACTACTTCCGCGGAGAGTCGCTTCCCGACAAGGCGGTGATGCTCCTCCGAACGCTCGGGTATCCGGACGGGCATCCCAGTTTCTACAGCAACGTCCCGAGGGATACCTCGTTGCTGGAGCGGCGTTCCGGCGCGGCGCGGCAGTGAACGTCCGGTAAATTCGCCTGCGTGTACTTGAAGAGTCTGACGCTCAAAGGCTTCAAGTCGTTCGCGCAGCCGACGACGTTCGCCTTCGAGCCGGGCGTCACCTGCGTGGTCGGGCCGAACGGGTCCGGCAAGTCGAACGTGGTGGACGCCCTCGCCTGGGTGATGGGCGAGCAGGGCGCCAAGACGCTGCGCGGCGGCAAGATGGAGGACGTCATCTTCGCCGGCACCGCCACCCGCGGCCCGCTCGGCCGCGCCGAGGTGCAGCTGACCATCGACAACTCCGACGGCGCGCTGCCGATCGAGTACTCCGAGGTGACCATCTCGCGCACGCTGTTCCGCAACGGCGGAAGCGAGTACGCCATCAACGGGCAGTCCTGCCGGCTCCTGGATGTGCAGGAGCTGCTGAGCGACTCCGGCCTCGGCCGCGAGATGCACGTCATCGTCGGACAGGGCCAGCTCGACGCGGTGCTGCACGCCAGCCCGGAGGAGCGCCGCGGCTTCATCGAGGAGGCCGCCGGCATCCTGAAGCACCGCCGCCGCAAGGAGAAGACCCTTCGCAAGCTGGAGGCGATGCAGACCAACCTGACCCGCCTGAGCGATCTGGCGGGGGAGGTGCGCCGCCAGCTGAAGCCCCTCGGCCACCAGGCGGAGATCGCGCGGGAGGCGCAGTCCATCGCCGCGATCGTGCGCGACGCGCGCGCCCGTCTGCTGGCCGACGAGGTGGTCACCCTTCGGCGCACCCTCGACGACCACAGCCGCACCGAGGCGGAACGGCACAGCGAGCAGATCGTGCTGCAGGAGCAGTTGGAGCAGAAGCAGCTGCGCCGTACCCGCCTGGAGCAGGCGCAGGTCGGCGACGCGGTGGACACCGCCCGCAGCACCGCGTTCGCCCTCGAGTCGGTGCAGGAGCGGCTGCGCGGGCTCTTCACCCTCGCCAACCAGCGGGTCGCGCTGCTCGGCAGCCAGGGCGACGCTCCTGACTCGGGCCCCAGCGTCACCCCGCAGAACGTTCAGGACGCCCGGGACGAGGTCGAGCGCCTGCGCGGCGTCGTCGTGGAGGCGGAGACCGCCTGGACGGCGGCACAGGCGGCGACGAGGAACGCCCGCGCCCGGCTCGACGCGGTCGACGAGGAGATCGCCGCCCAGAGCGCCCTCGTCTCCCGCCACGACCTGGAGATCTCGAAGCTGAACGGCCAGGCCGACGCCGCCGCGCAGCGGCTCGCCGCGGTCCGGGGCGAGGTGCTCCGCCAGCAGAACGCGCTCGACGCCGCCACCGAGCGTCGCGAGCGCGCCCGCGCCGACTTCGCCGCCCGCGAGGCCGAGGCCGCGCTCTCCGATGTGGGCGAGGGCGACCTCGACGAGGCGTACGAGCTGGCGCAGGCGACCGTCTTCGAGGCGGAGGCCGAGATCGAGCGGCTGCGCGAGGAACTGCACACGTTCGAGCGCGAGCGGGACGCCCTGGCCGCCCGCACCAGCGCTCTGTCGCTCGCCCTCGACCAGAAGGACGGCTCCGCCGCACTGGTCTCCGCGCGGCTCTCCGGCGTGCGGGGCCTCGTGGCCGAGCACGTCCGCGTGCACCCGGGCTTCGAGGCCGCGATCGCCGCAGCCCTCGGGACGCTCGCCGACGCCGTGCTGGCCGACGACCGCGACTCCGCGATGGCGGCGGTCGCGCACGCGGCGGCCGACGACCTGGGCCGGGTGGAGGTCGTCGTCGCCGATGCTCCCGCCGCCGGTGTCGACCTGACCGGCGTCGCGGGCGTCGTGCCCGCCACGAGCGTGGTGGACGCGCCGGACGGCGTGCGCGGCATCCTCGCCTTCACCGCCATCGCCGACGACGTGGAGGCCGCACGCCGCGCCTTCGACGCGTTCCGTGGCCGCGGCCTCGGCGTTCCCGTCACGATCATCACCCGCGACGGCGACGTGCTGAGCGAGCACGTGCTGCGGGGCGGGTCCGGCGCGAAGCAGAGCCGCATCGAGCTGATCGCCGACCGCGAGGCCGCGCAGGAGCGGCTCAGCGAGGTGACCTCCCTCATCGACCGGGCGACGTTCGCCCTCGCGGAACAGCGCGGTGTGCTGCAGGTCGCCAAGGAGCAGTCGCAGGCGGCGCTCGCCACCCTCCGGGAGTTCGACGCAAAGCTCGCCGCGCAGACCGAGCAGCTGAACCGCCTGAAGGTGCAGCTGGAGGCGTCGGAAGCGGAGTCCGACCGGCTCAACCGTGCGCTCGAGCAGGCGTCGGAGCGGGTCACCGAGGCCGAGCAGGCCGCCGAGAAGGCGAAGGCGGAGCTGGAGGCGGCACGATCGCGTCCCCGTCCCATCCTGGATGTGAGCGCCCGCGACGCCCTGTCGGCCGAACTCGACGCCGCGCGCGAGGCGGAGGTGGAGGTGCGCTTGTCGGTCGAGACCGCGAAGGAGCGCGTCCGCGCAGAGCAGGCGCGCGGCGAGGCGCTCGCCCGCCGGCTGGAGGCCGAGCGCGCCGCCGCGGAGGAGGCGGCCAGGCGCGCCGTCATCCGCCGCCGCCAGCTGGACGCCGCCCAGAGCGTCATCGCCGCCCTCCCCGCCGTGCTGGCCTCCGCCGATCGGTCGGTGGCGCAGGCGCGGCTGGAGCTCGCCGCGGCCGAGGCGGAGCGCGCAAGCCAGAACGAGGAGCTCGCCACCCTCCGCCGGGACGAGAACGCCGTGCGCGAGCGCCTGCAGGCGATCACCGAGTCGGTGCACGGGCTGGAGCTGCAGATCTACGAGAAGAAGCTGCACCTCTCCAGCCTGCTGGAGCGCGCGGGGAGCGAGCTGGGTCTGGTCGAGGACGTGCTGGTCGCGGAGTACGGCCCGGAGGTCCCCGTCCCGGTCGACCGGCGGCGCGAGGAGATCGAGGCGGCGGAGGCCGCAGAGGCTGCAGGCGAGGCGGAGGAGGAGCGGGAGGTCGAGACCGTCCCGTTCTCCCGCGAGCAGCAGCAGAAGCGCCTGGCGTCGGCCGAGCGCAAGCTCTCCCAGCTCGGCCGGGTGAACCCGCTGGCGCTGGAGGAGTTCGCCGCGCTGGAGCAGCGGCACAAGTTCCTCACCGAGCAGCTCACGGATCTGACCAACACCCGCAAAGACCTGCTCACGATCATCGAGGACATCGACGAGCGGATGCAGACCATCTTCGAGTCGGCCTTCGCCGACACCGAGGCGGCCTTCACCCGCGTGTTCCCCATCCTGTTCCCCGGCGGGCAGGGCAGCATCCGGCTGACGAACCCGGACGACCTGCTCACCACCGGGATCGAGGTGACGGTGAAGCCTGCGGGCAAGAAGATCGAGCGGCTCTCGCTGCTGTCCGGCGGGGAGCGGTCGCTCGCCGCGGTCGCCCTGCTGATCGCGATCTTCAAGGCGCGCCCCAGCCCGTTCTACATCATGGACGAGGTGGAGGCGGCGCTCGACGACGCCAACCTGGGCCGGCTGCTCACGATCTTCGAGGACCTCCGCGAGAGCAGCCAGCTCATCGTCATCACGCACCAGAAGCGGACGATGGAGATCGCCGACGCCCTCTACGGCGTCTCGATGCGCCAGGACGGCGTCTCGGCCGTCGTCGGCCAGCGCGTGGCGCAGGAGCAGGCCGGCTGAGGCCGGAGGCGCCCGCTGCTCACCACTCGATCGCGTCCAGCGCCTCGTCCAGGCCGTCCAGCTTCTCCTCCGCGCGCCGGTCGCAGTCGGCGGCGAGCATCGCGATTCCCGCGGTGGCTGACGGGCTGAGCCCGCGGCCGGCGGTGTGCTCGCGCAGGTGCCGCCCGAGCAGCACCAGGTCGCGGTGGTCGCCCAGCCGGTCGTGCACCGTCTCCGCTGCGGCGGCGAGCCGCACGGCCGATCGCCCGCGGTCGTCGATGACGGCCTCCGCGGCGTAGCGGAGGCGGCGGGCGGCCTTCCGCAGCTCGTGCCGCTGCTCCAGGGTGATGCCGGTGTTCCGGCGCACGCGCTCGACGGCCTTCGCCAGGCCCTTCCGCGTGACGCGCCCGGGATGCCTGCGTCCGGCCTTCGCCAGCGGAGGGTCGGCGGCGAACCGCTGCAGGTCGGCCAGGAGCACGCGGTGGCTCCGGCCGCGCAGGTGCGAGAGCAGCTCGGCGAGCGCCCGGTCGTGGGCGGCACGCGACTCGGCGGCCAGCGCCTCCACCGCGTCCACGAGCTCGGGGGAGGACTCGGCCTGCAGCAGATCCTCGAGGTCGCGGCTGCGCACCTCCAGGTCGCGGACGGCGCCGAGCCGCTCGCCCAGCCGGGTCAGGCGGTCGCGCATCCTGCGCGCCTCCTCGCGGTCGAACGCCTTCTTGTAGACGCTCAGGATGCTGCGCAACCGCCGCACGCGCGTGCGCGCCTGGTGCACGGCATCCTCGCCTCCCGTCTCGATCGCGACCAGCTGCTCGGCCAGCTCCGCGGAGACCCCCACCAGTGCGTACACGAGCACACCGTACATCCGCGGCTAGTCTGAGTGTCATGGCTGACCGCACCCCCTGGTCTCTGTCGGGCGCCCTCCGCGGGCTGTTCGCGAAGAAGACCATCGACGACGACACCTGGGACGACCTGGAGACCGCGCTGATCACGGCCGACTTCGGTCCCGATGTCACCGAGGCCGTCGTCGACGACCTCCGCGCCAAGGTCGAGCGCTATCACACGACCGACCCCGCCGACCTGCAGCGGATGCTGCGGGAGACGATGGAGGAGCGGCTGTCGAAGCTCGACACGACGCTGAAGCTGAGCGACCGGCCGGCGATCGTGCTGGTGGTCGGGGTGAACGGCGTCGGCAAGACCACGACGATCGGCAAGTTCGCCAAGTTCCTGCGCACGTACGACCGGTCGGTGGTGGTCGGGGCCGCCGACACGTTCCGTGCGGCGGCCGTCGAGCAGCTGGCCACCTGGGCGGAGCGTGCGGGTGCCGAGATCGTGCGGCCGCAGCAGCAGGGGCAGGACCCGGCGTCCGTCGCCTTCCAGACGGTCGAGAAGGCCAAGCGCGACGGCACGGAGATCGTCATCATCGACACCGCGGGCCGGCTGCAGACCAAGGGCGGCCTCATGGACGAGCTGTCCAAGATCAAGCGCGTCGTCGAGAAGCAGGCGCCCATCGCCGAGGTGCTGCTCGTGCTCGACGCGACGACCGGCCAGAACGGGCTCGCGCAGGCCGAGGCCTTCCTGGAGCACGCGGGCGTGACGGGACTCGTCCTGACCAAGCTCGACGGCTCCGCGAAGGGCGGCTTCGTGCTGGCGGTGCAGGAGCGCACCGGCATCCCGATCAAGCTCGTCGGGCAGGGCGAGGGCATCAACGACCTGACCGGCTTCACGCCGCACGTGTTCGCGCAGCAGCTGGTCGGATAGGGGGGTTCCGATGGCGATCGAGCACGATTTCTTCGGCATCATCGACGAGACCGCGAGCGGCGGTCTCGCCTGGGACGACACGGTCGAGCTGGGCGACCAGGCGGTCGCGGTCGAGCTGCTGGCCGACGACGAGTCCGGCGTCCCGGAGTTCGCTCTGGATGCCGCGGCGGCACTCATCCAGGCGCTGGAGGGGTTCGACGCCCGGGCCAGGGACGCGCTGGTCGCCGAGCTGAGCTCGCGGCAGTCGGCCACGACGAGCTACATCGACGAGCACGTGGACAAGCTGGGCGACAGCCTGGTCGACCTGCTGGTCTACAACTCCGGCGACATCGCCATCGACGTGCTGCGGTCGCTTCAGTTGCTGACCGTCGTCATCCAGGCCGACCACGCCGACGAGGACGAGGTGTTCGCGACCTTCGACTACTCGATCGCGCCGGACGAGTCGGATGCGCTGCTCACGGTGTCGTTCGACGTGCGCGGCGACGTCGTGAACGTGGAGACCCAGTCCTGACCGGTCTGCCGTGCACGGCGCTCCACCAGCCGTGCCCGGTAGAATGAGAAGATCATGGCTACTTTCGGCACGCTGTCCGACCGTCTTGCGGACACCTTCAAGAACCTGCGCACCAAGGGCAAGCTGTCGCCGTCCGACGTCGACGGCACCGTGCGGGAGATCCGCCGGGCCCTGCTCGATGCCGACGTCGCGCTCCCTGTGGTCAAGGACTTCACCGCGAAGGTGCGCGAGCGCGCGCTGAGCGACGAGGTGAACAAGGCCCTCAACCCGGCGCAGCAGGTCGTGCAGATCGTCAACGAGGAGCTCGTCGCCATCCTCGGCGGCCAGCAGCGCCGGCTGGAGTTCGCCAAGCGTCCGCCGACGGTCATCATGCTCGCCGGCCTCCAGGGTGCGGGCAAGACGACGCTCGCCGGGAAGCTCGGCAAGTGGCTCGCGAAGGACGGCCACACGCCGCTCCTGGTGGCCGCCGACCTCCAGCGCCCCAACGCCGTCACGCAGCTGCAGGTCGTCGGCGAGCAGGCCGGTGTCGCCGTGTTCGCGCCGGAGCCGGGCAACGGCGTCGGCAACCCGGTGAAGGTCGCGAAGGACGCGATGAAGTTCGCCGAGACCAAGCAGTACGACACGGTCGTCATCGACACCGCGGGCCGGCTCGGCGTCGACGCCGAGCTGATGAAGCAGGCGGCCGACATCCGCAAGGCGACCGACCCCGACGAGGTGCTGTTCGTCATCGACGCGATGATCGGTCAAGACGCGGTGGCGACCGCGAAGGCGTTCCAGGACGGCGTGGACTTCACCGGCGTCGTGCTCTCCAAGCTCGACGGCGACGCCCGAGGCGGCGCAGCACTGTCGGTCGCGTCCGTGACCGGCCGCCCGATCATCTTCGCGTCCACCGGCGAGGGGCTGGACGACTTCGAGCCGTTCCACCCGGACCGCATGGCGTCGCGCATCCTCGACCTCGGCGACATCCTCACCCTCATCGAGCAGGCCCAGGAGGCCTTCGACGAGGAGGAGGCGCGCAAGGTCGCCGAGAAGTTCGCGACCGACAGCTTCACGCTCGACGACTTCCTCAAGCAGATGCAGCAGCTGCGCAACATGGGCTCCATCAAGAAGATGATGGGGATGCTGCCGGGCGCCGGCCAGATGAAGCAGCAGCTCGACAACTTCGACGAGAAGGAGATCGTGCGCACGGAGGCGATCATCCAGTCGATGACGAAGTCCGAGCGCACCAACCCCAAGCTGCTGAACGGCTCCCGTCGCCTGCGCATCGCCAAGGGCTCCGGAACGACCGTCACCGAGGTGAACCAGCTCGTCACCCGCTTCGAGCAGGCCGCCAAGATGATGAAGACGGTCGCGAAGGGCGGCGTGCCGAACGTGCCGGGCATGGGCCCGATCCCGGGTGCCTCCTACGCCGGGCGCAAGCAGCAGAAGAACAAGAAGAAGGGCGGCTCGCGCTCGGGCAACCCGGCGAAGCGGGCGGCGGAGAACGCGGCCCTCGCGGCCGGTGTGAAGCCGGCCGGAGCCCCGGGCGGCGGCAGCGGCTTCGGTCTCGGTTCGGGCGGCGGCGCGAAGGACGGCGGCCCTTCCGAGGACGAGATGGCCGCGCTGCAGAAGTTCCTGGGCCGCTAGGGCGCCAGGTCGCTAGGGCGCCAGGTCGCTGGCCGGAGCCTGCTAGAGCGCCAGGTCGAGCGGCCGCAGCTTCGACTCGATCGTGTGCGCCACGACCTTCTGCCCTGCCGCGTTCGGGTGGATGCCGTCGGCCTGCACCAGCTCCGGGTGGCCCACCAGCGGGAAGCCGATGTCCAGCCAGGTGCCGTTCACGTCGCGCACCGCATCCCCGACGATCCCGTCGACGCGCGTCATGGTCGCGGGCGGCTGGTCGGATCCCCAGATGCCCGTGATGCCGACGATCGTCGCCTTCGGGAACCGCTCGCGGAGCTCGCGCAGCATCCGGTCGGCGTTGGCGGTCACCGCGGCGGGGTCCTGCTCGCGGTCGTTGCGGGTGGCGGCAAGGAGGATGACCTGCGGGTGGAGGCGGAGGGCGGCGTCCACCTGCTGACGGTACGTGGAGCCGTTCCAGCCCGGCTTCACGAAGCCCGAGCCCGACACCGCGAGGTCGGTGAGGCGCCAGCCGTGGGCGGCGGAGACGAGCGCGGGCCAGGCCTCCGCCGGGGTCACGCCTTTCCCGAAGGCGATCGAGTCGCCGATGGCGACCGCGTCGACCGTGGCCGTGCTTCCGGCGGCGGTGCCGGCGACGGGGGCTGCGACGTCGCTCGACTGCGCGGCGACGGGGTGCGCCGCCGGCGCGGCGGAGCAGCCCGCGAGGGCCAGCAGCGAGGCCGTCAGAGCGGCGGTGGCGACGAGGGGGAGCCGCGTTGCGAGGCGTCGGGTACGGGTGCGCACGGAAGCGACGCTACGGCCTCGAAGCTGCGAACAGCCTGTGACTGGCTTCCGGGAGTGTCGGCGGGGTGGTAACCGCCGTGAGTCACCCGCGGGCGAGCATCGCGGCGACCTTCTCCGCGACAGCCGTCGCGACCTCCTCCTGGCCGTCGACGGTGGGGTGCTTGCTGTCGATGAGCAACTCCGGATGGCCGGTGAACGGCTGGCCGATGTCCACCCACGAACCGCCCACGTCGAGGACGGCGGCGCGGACCGTCGCGCGGACGGAGCCGAGCTGGGCAGTGGGGGCGTCGGCGCCCCAGATCGGGCTGACGCCGATGATGCGGGCGTCCGGGAGTGCGGCGCGAAGGCGTTCGAGAGCGGAGGTGGCGGCGGCCTTCAGGGTCGCGGGAGGCGCATCCGCATCGTTGCGGGTCGCCGCCACCACCACGATGTCGGGTCGCAGCCGGATGACGGCGCTGACCTGGTCGTCGAAGGTGTGCGAGCTTCCGCCCTTGCGCGTGAAGCCGGAGGCGCTGTCGGCCAGGTCGGTGAGGTCCCAGCCCAGTCGCTTGGCGACCAGGAGCGGCCACGCGTCGTCGGCAGGCACCCCATAGCCGATGGCGATCGAGTCGCCGATCGCCGCCGCCGTCGGCGGACGCGACTCCGGCGTCGTGGTGGCGGTCGGCTGCGCCGCCTGGCCGCCGGCGGCCGTGCACCCCACCGTCGACAGCGCGAGCGCGCCGGCGAGGAGGGCCGTGGCGACACGGTGGCGGGGGCGTCGGTTCGTCACGCCCCACAGCATATGCACGCATTCTTGGAGGCCGCCGGGCGGTCGTTCAGTCGGGGAGCTGCGCCTCGACGGCCGCGGCGATGGCCTGCTGCCCGGGAAGCGTCGGATGCTCGCCGTCGTCCTGCACGAGGCCGGCGCGACCGCGATAGGGCTGGCCCAGGTCGAGCCAGGTGCCGCCGTCGGCCTCCACCGCCTTCTTGACGGCGGCGTCGAGAGGAGCGAGGTCGTCGTCGCCCGCCTGTCCCGTCAGCGCGTTGAAGCCGACGATCCTGGCGTGCGGCAGGGCGGAGCGGATCTGGTCGACCGCCTTCTCGACGGCCGCGCCAACGGTGGCGGGGTCGGTGCCGAGGTCGTTGTCGGACGCGCCGATGAACACGAGCTGCGGATGCTGGGCGATCGCGGTCGCGACCTGCGCCGAGAAGTCGCCTCCGTCCGTGCCCTGCGCGACGAAGCCGGCCCCCGGCACGCTGAGGTTGCTCAGCCGCCAGCCGCGACTGGCGGCGACGAGGGCGGGCCACGATTCGTCGGGGTCGAGGCCGAGGCCGGACTCGATCGAGTCGCCGATCACCGCGACACGTTCGGCGCCCGTCGGAACGACCGCGCCGGAAAGCGGACCGGCAGCGGCCACCGCGCAGCCCGAGAGCGCGACCAGCGCCAGAAGCGCGGCCGTCATCGAGGCCGCCGCTGCGGCGAGGGGGCGACGGGCGAGCATGACATCAAAAGTACGCTCGGATCCTATGGATCCGCTGCCCGGTTCGTCAGCGGGAGAGGCCGCTGCGCAGCTCGTGCGTCAGCGAGCTGACCACCGCCTGCAGGCTGCCGCCGTTCGCCTCGGCGACGGCCAGCTGCCGCTGGTAGCTCGCCCCGGTGCCCAGGATGGTGAGGACCGTCGCGAGCTCGTCGACGCAGCCCAGGCGCTCGGCTTCCGGCTGCAGGTCCTCGACCAGGTCGCGCAGGTCGTCCGAGACGAGCCGCTCGTTGCCGTCCGGGGCGAGGATGATCTCGGCGTCGAGCCCGTACCTGGCGGCACGCCACTTGTTCTCGCGGACGAACCAGGGCTGCAGCGTGACCGGCTCGACCCCGTCGTCCAGCTGCCCGGACATGCGGTCCGTGAGGCAGTGGATGAGCGCGGACACCGCGCCCACCTCGTCGGCCGTCGAGAGCCCGTCGCAGGCGCGCATCTCCACCGTGCCCCACTTCGGCGACGGCCGGATGTCCCAGCGCACCTCGCTGTGGTCCTCCACGACACCGGTCGTCACCAGGTCCTGCACGTACTCCTCGTAGTTCGCCCAGGTGCCGAACTGCCAGGGGAGGCCCGCGGTCGGCAGCTGCTGGAACATCAGGGCGCGGTTCGAGGCGTACCCGGTCTTCGCGCCCGCCCAGAACGGGCTCGACGCGCTCAGCGCCTGCAGATGCGGGTAGTAGGTGAGCAGGCCGTTCACGATCGGCAGCGCCTTGTCCACCGAGTCGATGCCCACGTGCACGTGGATGCCCCAGATCATCATCTGCCGGCCCCACCACTGGGTGCGGTCGAGCAGCCGGTCGTAGCGATCGTTCGGGGTGACCTTCTGGTCGAACCACTGGGCGAAGGGATGCGTCCCTGCGCACATGAGTTCGACGCCGAGGGGGTCGGTCACTCCGCGGACGAGCCCGATCAGCTCCTGCAGGTCGGTGATCGCGGCCGGAACGGTCTTGTGCACGCGGCTGACCAGCTCCACCGTGTTCAGCAGCAGCTCGTGGGTGATCTGCGGGTGCTCCTCGCCGTCCGGCGTTCCGAGCTCACGCAGCACCTCGTCGGCGATGTTGACGAGGTCGCCGGTGGCGCCGTCGACCAGCGCCAGCTCCCACTCGATACCCACGGTGGAGCGCTCGGACTCCGAGAATTCGATCTGCATGCGTCGGGTACCGTCCATCCGATTGTTCAAAGCGGCGCAATGTCTGACAGAATAGCTAGTTGAGTTCGACGTACCCGACCCTCTATCCGGTGCGTGGGACGAACATTAGACCTCCTGCCGCGTGTGCCCCCACGCCCACGGCAGTCAGTTCGACACAACTCATCCACTCATACAGGAGAATCGTGGCTGTAAAGATCCGACTGAAGCGCCTGGGCAAGATCCGCGCTCCGTATTACCGCATCGTCGTCGCCGACTCGCGCACCAAGCGCGACGGTCGTGTGATCGAGGAGATCGGTCTGTACCACCCGACCGAGGAGCCCTCGCGCATCGAGGTCGACTCCGACCGTGCGCAGTACTGGCTGAGCGTCGGCGCCCAGCCGACCGAGCAGGTCGCCGCGCTGCTGAAGCTCACCGGCGACTGGGGCAAGTTCAAGGGCGACAAGAACGCCGTCTCGACCGTGAAGGTCGCCGACGAGAAGGTCGCGTTCGTCGCCGACGAGAAGAAGAAGCCGGTGCTCAAGCCCAAGGCTGAGAAGCCGACCGCCGCCGAGGCGGAGGCCGTCGTCGAGGCCGAGGTCGAGCGCGAGGAGGCCGACGAGGCCAACGTCGTCGCCGAGGCCGAGGCTATTGCCGAGGACGCGTCGGACGAGAAGGCCTGACGTCTTGCTCGCACCCGCGCTCACGCACCTGGTCAAGGGAATCGTCGATCACCCTGACGACGTCCACGTCGTGGCCAAGAGCTCCCCGCGTGGCGAGGTCCTCGAGATTCGTGTGAATCCCGAGGACCTCGGCCGGGTGATCGGCCGCTCCGGCCGGACCGCCAAGGCTCTCCGCACGCTCGTGACCGCGCTGGCCGACGGCCGGCGCGTCCGTGTCGACGTCGTCGACGACTGAGGTGGCGGACCACAAACTGCCCCGCAAGGAGGTCGCCCCCCGGCCCGGTCAGACCGAGCTGCGCGTCGGGCGCCTCACCAAGGCCCACGGGCTGAAGGGCGCCATCAAGCTCGAGCTGTACACCGACGAGCCGGAGAAGCGGTTCGTCCCGGGCGCTGTGTTCACGCTCCAGGTGCCGACGGCGTCGAAATGGCACGGCAAGACCCTCGAGCTCCGCGAGCTGCGCTGGTACAACGGCCACCCCGTCGGGTTCTTCGAGGGCGTCGACGACCGGACCGAGGCGGAGACCCTCGTCAAGGCCATCCTCTGGGTGAGCCAGGACGTGAAGGAGCTGCCCGAGGAGGACGACGCCTGGTACGACCACCAGCTGGTCGGGCTCGACGCCATCCGTGACGGCGCCAGCGTCGGCCGGGTCGTCCGTGTCGACCACCTGCCGGCGCAGGACCTGCTCGCGATCGCGACCGGCAACGGCGAGGTGCTCGTCCCGTTCGTGAAGGCGATCGTCCCCGAGGTCGATCTGGCCGCCGGGACCGTGACGCTGACGCCGCCGGCCGGGCTCTTCGAGGAGCTGCCGGACGACGACCCGGAACCTGCGGGCGACGAGCCTGCGGGCGACGAGCCTGCGGGCGACGAGGACTGAGAGGGCGACTCGGACGGGTCGCCCTCTTCCGTTTCCCCGCCACGGATGGTGGAATGCGGGATGGCCGCTTACGTGATCGACGCCTCCGCCGCCATCCGGCTCGCCGAAGCCGGCTGGAGCGGCGGCCACGATCTGCTCGCCCCGACCCTGCTCCGCGCGCAGACGCTCTCCGCGCTGCACGCAGACACCGTCACGGGCCGCCGGCCGGATGAGGAGGCGCGCGCCCTCCTCGCTGCCGTGGACGCCTTCGGCGTGCGTCTGCTGGGCGACCGGGTGCTCCGGCGCACCGCGTGGAAGGTCGCATCCGAGCTGGGCTGGGCGCAGACCGAGGCGGCCGAGTACGTGGCGCTCACCCGGCTCCACGCCGACACCCTGGTCAGCGACGCACCCGCGCAGTATCCCGGCGCCGACCGCCTCGTGCGGATCGCCCCGGTGTCGGAGCTGCTGGACGGCCCTCGCGGCTAACGGACGATCGCGAGGCCGCGGCCGCGCAGCGTCCGGGCATCCGCATCCAGCGCCTGCAGCAGGCGCTCGTGCGTGCCGACGATGTGGCGGTGGATGAGCTCCGCGGCCTCCTCCGGACGCCTCTCGGCGACGAGCCGCAGGATCTCGCGGTGCTCGTCCCAGGCCTCCTCGCTGCGCGCCACGAGCCAGCGCGAGCGCGCGAGCCGGGTCATGGCGGAGCCGACGGCGTCGGCGAAGAAGTGGTTGCCCGAGAGTGCGGCGAGCCTGACGTGGAAGTCGGTGCCTGCGCGCACAGCGTCGTCGGCCGGCTGGTCCCCATCGACGGCCTCGAGGTCGTGCGCCAGGCCGGCGATGTCGGAGTCGGACGCGCGTCGGCAGCTGAGCCGGACCGCGGCGGTCTCCACGGCGTCCCGCAGCTCGCTGAGGCGGGCGATCTCGCCCAGGTCGATGGGGGAGACCTGCCAGGCCCGGCCGTCTCGGCACACCAGTCCGTCGGCCTCGAGCCGCATGAGCGCCGCCCGGAGCGGGGTGCGGGAGGCACCGAGCTCGGCTTCGAGTCCGCGTTCGGTGAGGCGCGAGCCGGGGACGCGGTCGAGGTCGAGGATCTGGGCTCTGAGGCGGTCGTACACGCCGGAGGGCTCGTCGACGGGCTGCGGCTCTGACACGGTCCTCCTTTGGTATACCGGCTTGGTATACCGCTAGGGTATACCCATGATCGGCACGCGCGCACGTCATCCACGCCCTTGGTTGATGCTGGCCTTCGGCGTCCTCGCCCAGGCGAGCTCCACCGTGTTCGTCTCGACCCCCGCCTTCCTCATCCCGCTGCTGCACACCGAGCGCGGACTGAGCCTGGCGCAGGCCGGACTGCTCGCCTCGGCGCCGACGCTCGGGCTCGTGCTCACCCTGATCGCCTGGGGCGCCCTGAGCGACCGGATCGGGGAGCGCTGGGTCATCGCCTCCGGTCTCGCGGTGACCGCGCTGGCCGCGTTCGCCGCGATGTTCGCCGACTCCTACCTGGCGCTCGGCGCGCTGTTCCTCGTCGGCGGCATGGCCTCCGCCAGCCCGAACGCCGCCAGTGGCCGCGTGGTGATCGGCTGGTTCCCGAAGGAGCGCCGAGGGCTCGCCATGGGCATCCGGCAGATGTGCCAGCCGCTCGGCGTCGCGATCGCCGCAGTCAGCGTCCCGGTGCTCGCCTCGACGGGCGGCATCGCGGCCGCGCTCGTCGTTCCCGCGGTGCTCTGCGCGGTGTCGGCCGTGCTGTGCGCGATCGGCATCGTCGACCCGCCGCGCCCGCCGCGCCGTGCGGCCGAAGGGGAGCGGGCGCACCCGCAGGCGGCCTGGCGGCCGTACCGGGAGACGTCGCTGCTATGGCGCATCCACGCGGTCTCGATGCTGCTCGTCGTCCCCCAGTTCACCGTGTCCACCTTCGGGCTGGTCTGGCTGGTGTCGCAGCTGCACTTCCCGTCGCTCGCCGCCGGCATCGTCATCGGCGTCAGCCAGTTCGCCGGGGCGCTCGGCCGCATCGGCGTCGGCCTGCTCAGCGACCGCGTCGGCAGTCACCTGCGGCCGCTGCGCTGGGTCTCGCTGTGCGCTGTCGCGGTCATGCTGCTGATGGCGGCGGCCTCGGCTCTCGGATCGGTCGCCGCGGCCGTCATCCTCATCGTGGCGGCGATCGTGACCGTCGCCGACAACGGGCTCGCCTACACCTCGGTCGCCGAGATCGCCGGACCGTTCTGGTCGGGACGCGCGCTCGGCACGCAGAACACGGGCCAGTTCCTCGCCGCCTCGGTCGTCGGCCCCGCCGTCGGCGCGCTCATCGGCTGGGTCGGCTACCCGCTCGCCTTCGCGCTCGTGGCGGTCTGCCCGGCCGTCGCGACGCCGCTCGTGCCGCGCGACCGGGAGCTGGCCGTCGTGCCGGTGTGAGGCCGCGCCCTTCTAGACTTTCCCCATGCGCATCGACATCGTCACGATCTTCCCGACCTTCTTCGATGTGCTCGACATCTCCCTGCTCGGCAAGGCCCGCCAGTCGGGGCTGATCACGCTCGGCGTGCACGACCTCCGCGACCACACGCACGACCGGCACCGCACCGTCGACGACACGCCGTACGGCGGGGGAGCGGGCATGGTGATGAAGCCGGAACCCTGGGGGGAGGCGCTCGACGGCATCCTCGAGGGCGCGTCCGACCCGGTGGTGATCTTCCCGTCGCCGGCCGGTGAGGTCTTCACCCAGGCCACGGCGCGCGAGCTGGCGCAGGAGCAGCACCTCGTGTTCGGCTGCGGCCGGTACGAGGGCATCGACCAGCGAGTGTTCGACGACACGGCCGCGCGGGCGCGGGTGCGGCTGATGAGCATCGGCGACTACGTGCTGAACGGGGGAGAGGTCGCCACCATGGCGATGATCGAGGCGATCGGGCGGCTCATCCCCGGTGTGGTCGGCAACCCCGAGAGCCTGGTGGAGGAATCCCACGAGGACGGGTTGCTCGAGTACCCGAGCTACACGAAGCCCGCCGTCTGGCGCGGCCGGGAGGTGCCGCCCGTGCTCCTGTCCGGCAATCATGGCGCCGTCGACGCCTGGCGCCACGAGCAGCAGCTGGCGCGCACCCGCGCCGTCCGCCCCGACCTCCTCCCCTGACCGGGGCGTGGAGGGGCGAGTCAGGGAGCGGTGAGGACGAGAGGGCCGTCGGGGGTGATGGCGATCGTGTGCTCGGAGTGCGCGCCGCGGGACCCGTCCGCGCTGCGGAGGGTCCAGCCGTCCTTGTCCGTGTAGATCTCGTCGGTTGTCTCCAGGAACCACGGCTCGATCGCGATCACGAGGCCCGGGCGGAGCGGGTAGCCGCGGCCGGCGCGCCCGTCGTTGGGGACGTGCGGGTCGCCGTGCATCGTGCGCCCGACGCCGTGGCCGCCGAACTGCGTGTTGATCGAGTACCCCTCCGCATGGGCGACGGCGGCGATCGCGGCCGAGATGTCGCCCACCTTGCCGCCGGGCTGCGCGGCCTGGATGCCCGCCGCGAGCGCGCGGCGCGTCGTCTCGATGAGCCGGAGGTCCTGATCGCGCGGCGTGCCGACCACGACGCTGACGGCCGAGTCGGCCACCCAGCCGTCGACGCTCGCCGCGAAATCGAGCGTCAGGAGGTCGCCGTCCTGCAGCCGGTAGTCGTGCGGCAGCCCGTGCAGCACCGCGTCGTTGACGGAGGTGCAGATCACCTTCCCGAACGGGCTCGCGCCGAAGGAGGGGTGGTAGTCGATGTAGCAGGACTCGGCCCCGCGGCGCCGGATCAGCTCGTGCGCCAGAGCGTCCAGCTCGAGCAGGTTCACGCCCACCTTCGCCGCCGCAGAAGTCTGTGCCAGCACGTCGGCGACGAACCGTCCGGCCGGGCGCATCTGCTCGATCTCGGCGGGTGTCCTCAGCTCGATCACGCGGGTTCCTCTCTTCGGCGACGACTCCAGTCTGTCAGGTGCGCGAGGGAAACCCGCAGCCCCGGCACAGGCGCCCGCGGCTACGCTGGAGGCGTGATCATCCGCAAGGCGTTCTACTGGTGGCTCTTCCCGTCCGCCGTGGTGCTGCCGGCGTGGCTTCTCGTCGGCTGGGCCGCCTTCAGTCAGGGCAGCGGCTGGTCCTTCCTCGGGCTCCTGGTGCTGTGCCCGATCCTGTTCGTCGCCATGCTGGTCGTCGGCGGCATCGTCATGGCACGGCGCAGTGTGCGCGAGCAGCGCGCGGTGTCGTGGTGGGACGTCCTGCTCTTCACCCTCTGGCACCTCTCGATCATCGGGTTCGGGTTCTTCGTGCCGGGCGCCACCGGCTGGTTCGCCGTGATCGGCCTCCTGCTGTTCGCCGCGATCTTCTGGGTGTCGCTGTGGGAGCTGCTGACCGAGACGCGGGCGCGCGTCCAGCTCACTTTCGAGGCCTACCAGCGCGCCGCCCAGCCGCGCGAGGTGCCGGACGCGCCGGGGGAGTCGGTGGACGGCGGCGAGTACATCGTCATCGAGGAGCGGCGCGAGCGCGACTGAGCCGTCGTCCGCTTTGGCATTCAGGCCCCGCGTCTGGCAGAATTGACCCTTGTGCCGCGGCCAGGCTCTGCCACAGGGGAGCCAGCACTTCTCGCGGACACCCACTTACCGAATCATGGCCGCTCCGCCTGGAGCCGGCCCCGAGTCCGTCCCCGACCTGCGGCGGGTACAGAGAGCGAACAGCCATGCACATCCTCGATCAGGTGGACGCCGCGTCCCTTAAGCAGGACATCCCCGCGTTCCGCGCCGGCGACACCGTCAAGGTGCACGTGAACATCATCGAGGGCACCCGCTCTCGTATCCAGGTCTTCCAGGGCGTGGTCATCGGCCGCTCCGGCGAGGGCGTCCGCGAGACCTTCACGGTCCGCAAGGTCAGCTTCCAGGTCGGCGTCGAGCGTACCTTCCCCGTGCACTCCCCGGTCATCGACAAGATCGAGGTCGTCACCCGCGGTGACGTCCGTCGCGCGAAGCTCTACTACCTGCGCGAGCTCCGCGGCAAGAAGGCGAAGATCAAGGAGAAGCGCGAGAGCTGAGTCTCCGCGTCCCTTTCCGGAACCCCCGGTCCACTCGGACCGGGGGTTCCGTCGTTTCCGGTCGGCCCGCGGCTCCGCGAGCGTTTATCCTGGGACGGTCGGCAGGAACGTGAGGGAGTGACGAGCGGATGATGACCCCGGTGTCCCCCACGCTGCGCTTCGAGAAGGCCCTGTACCGGCAGGGAGTGACCTCGATCGTCGCGGTGGACGAGGTCGGCCGCGGAGCGCTCGCCGGGCCGGTCGCCGTCGGGATGGTCGTCATCGACACCGCGGTCAAGCGCATCCCGCCGGGGCTGCGCGACTCCAAGCTGCTGCCGGAGCCCGCGCGCGAGTCGCTCGAACCGCTCTGCCGCAGGTGGGCGATGCACCACGCCGTCGGGCTCGCCAGCGCAGAGGAGGTCGACGCCCTCGGGATCATGCGCTGCCTGGGTCTCGCCGGTGCTCGCGCCCTCGCCCAGCTGGAGGAGCAGGACGCCCCCGTGCACGACAGCACGCTCATCCTCGACGGCAATTACGACTATCTCAATCCGTCGCTGATGCGTCCGGCGAAGGTCGTGACCCGCATCAAGGCCGACCGCGACTGCGCCTCGGTGGCGGCGGCCTCCGTGATCGCCAAGGTGCACCGCGACCGGATGATGATCGCGCACGACCTGGAGTATCCCGGCTACGGCTGGGCGAGCAACAAGGGCTACTCGTCTCCGGAGCATTTCGCTGCGATCGCCGAGCTCGGCCCCAGTGCGCTGCACCGTCTCACCTGGCTGAAGCAGCCCGCGCTGGTCGAACTGTCCGAGTAGGTCCGGCGCACACCCGGCGCGCTCCCGGCTCAACCGGCATAGACTTGTCGGACGATGGATGAAGACGAGTTCGACGACTACGACCGCGAGGTCGAGTTGGCTTTGTATCGCGAGTACCGGGACGTCGTCTCGCAGTTCAAGTATGTGATCGAGACGGAGCGGCGGTTCTACCTCGCGAACGAGGTGGAGTTCGTGCGCCGCGACACCGAGCACGACTTCTACTTCGAGCTGACGATGAACGACGTCTGGGTGTGGGACGTGTACCGCGCCGACCGCTTCGTGAAGTCCGTGCGGGTGCTGACGTTCAAGGACGTCAACATCGAGGAGCTGTCGTCGAAGGAGTTCGAGTTGCCGAAGGAGCTCGCGCTCGACGAGTGACGCTCGGTGACGCTGTTCGCATGATCGAGTTTCCGTCCACAGCCTGACGGACCGGCCGGTTCTCCACCGTTCTCTTCCTCCGCCCTTCTGCGCCTCGATGCCTCCACGAGGCTGGTGGCGGAGGTTCACATGGCACGGAAAGACGATTTGGGTCGGCGCGGCGAACAGGTCGCGGCCGACTGGCTGGAGGGGCTCGGTTACCGGGTCATCGACCGCAACTGGCGGTGCGCGACCGGGGAACTCGACCTGGTGCTTCGCCAGGGGCGGACGCTGGTCTTCGCGGAGGTGAAGACGCGGTCCTCGCTCGAATTCGGCCACCCGTTCGAGGCGATCACATTCGAGAAGAGTGCCAGGCTCCGGCGTCTGGCGGCCCAGTGGTGCCGTGAGCACGCACCGGTCGCGGCAGAGGTGCGCATCGACGCGGTCGCCGTCACCGACGCGTGGAGTGAGCGCCCGCAGGTCGAGCACCTGACCGGGATCGTCTGATGGCACTCGCACGCACCTTCGCCGTCGCCCTGCACGGCGTCCGCGGTCATGTGGTCGAGGTCGAGGCCGACATCTCCGCCGGCCTTCCCGCCTTCGTCCTGATCGGGCTCCCCGACACCGCGCTGGGCGAGTCCCGGAAGCGGGTCGGAGCGGCCGCGGTGAACGCCGGGTGCCCGCTGACGCAGAAGAAGCTCACGATCAACCTGTCGCCCGCCGCCCTTCCGAAGCAGGGATCGGGATTCGACCTCGCCATCGCCATCGCGGCCCTGTCCGCGGCCGGAACCGTGCCGCCGGACTCGGCCGCCGGTGCCGTCCACCTCGGCGAGCTCGGGCTCGACGGAAGGCTCCGGCCGGTCTCGGGCATCCTTCCCGCCGTGCTCGCCGCCCGTGACGCCGGCTTCGCCCGCGTCTTCGTGCCCGCGGGCAACGCCGAGGAGGCGTCGCTGGTCGAGGGCATCGACGTCCTGGGCGTCACCGGCCTTCGTGCCGCGGCGATCGCCCACGGCGCCGAGCTCGATCCGGTGGAGGAGGAGCCGGTGCTGCCGCCTCAGCCGGAGGTCCGCGAGGCGGCCGAGCCCGACATGGCCGATGTCGCCGGGAACGACGAGGCCATCGCGGCCCTGCTGGCGGCCGCCGCCGGCGGCCACCACCTGTCGATGGTCGGACCACCGGGCTCGGGCAAGACGATGCTCGCCCGGCGCCTGCCGACGATCTTGCCCGATCTGGCCGGGCCGGAGGCGGTGGAGGCCACCTGCATCCGCTCGCTGACCGGAGCGGGCGTCGGCAAAGACCTCGTCCGCCGTCCGCCGTTCGAGGCTCCGCACCACACGGCGTCCGCCGCCGCGCTGGTCGGTGGCGGGACGGGCCGCATCGCCCCCGGCGCGATCGTGCGTGCGACGCACGGCGTGCTGTTCCTCGACGAGGCGGCGGAGTTCCCTCCGTCGGTGCTGGACGCCCTGCGGCAGCCGCTCGAGAACGGCAGCATCACCATCCACCGGGCGAGCGGGGCGGCTTCCTTCCCGGCCCGCTTCCAGCTCGTGCTCGCCTCGAATCCCTGCCCCTGCGGCCACTACGGCTCGGCGGACGAGGAGTGCACCTGCTCGCCCATGTCGCGGCGTCGCTATTTCGCCCGAATGTCCGGGCCGCTGCTCGACCGCGTCGACATCCGGCTCACGGTCCGGCGGCTCGGCGTGGCGGCGGTCCGTTCCGCCGATCACCAGCGCTCTGACCGTACGAGCGAGCTGCTCCGCGCTCGGGTCGAGACTGCGCGAGCCGTCGCCGCAGAGCGCCTGCGCGGAACGGAGTGGTCGCGCAACGCCGACGTCTCCGGCAGCTGGCTGCGCGCCGGCGAGCGCCGTCTGGGGTCCCGCGCGATCGCTCCGCTCGACCGCGCCCTCGAGCGCGGCGCGATCACCATGCGCGGCTACGATCGCACTCTGCGCCTTGCCTGGACGCTGGCCGACCTCGACCAGGCGCCGTCACCGGACGTCGACCACGTCGGCCGCGCCCTCTTCCTGCGTCGAGGGATCGCCTCGTGACCGGGCCCTGCGATGACTGCGCCGTCCACCGGCACATCGCCGCGCCCACTATCGGTACGGACTGCGACTCGGGCTTCGCTCCAGGAGACTTCCCGGGCGTCGCAGACGCAGCGCTGCCGCGGCTTCTCGCACCCGTTCTGCCACCGGTCGACGGATCGCCCGACGGGTCGCTGAGCGATCGCGCCGTCTGCGCCGAACTCTTCGCGCGCGTCGCGCTCTCGACGGCGATCGAACCCGGTGATCAGGAGGCCGGGCGCTTGCTGGGGGCTCTCGGTCCGGTGGCGCTGGTCTCCGCGATCATCGACGGGACCGATGCCCGTCGCCTGCTGCAAGCGCTGAGGGGGAGTGCGGACGACTTCGCACGCTCCGGCGACCTCCTGCCTCAGCAGGCGTATGACGGTCCGAGGCCGGTCGCATTGGAGTCTCAGACCGATTCGTCACCGCCTTCGAGAACGGACGCCGCACCCGGCGCCGCCCGGAGCTCGCGGCGCCGAGTGAGCGGAGACGCGAGAATTCACTCGAAGAGCGACCCCACGAACAGCGGGTCCGCTTCGGCGGCCGATTGGGGCCCGTCGCTCGGAGACGCCCGAGCGGTCGACGGGGCTCCGCGGCCAGACCCGCGTCCTTCCCGCGGTGACTCGAAGCGGCGTGACAGCCGGGCGGAGCGCCGCCTCGAGGAATGCCTGTCCCGATGGCGATCGCGCCTCACTCTGGCGGAGACGCAGCGCGTGCTGGAGCGTGCAGCACGGATCGGCTCGCAGCTCCTGACGCCATGCTCACCGCTCTGGCCGTCGGGCTTCGAGGCGCTCGAGGAAGCGGCGCCGCTGGCTCTGTGGGTCCGCGGCGACCCATCCCGTCTGGCACGGCTCGACCGCTCGATCGCCCTTGTCGGGGCGCGGGCGGCCACGGCGTACGGAGAGCACGTGGCGGGGGAGAGCGCGGCAGGACTGGTGGATCGCGGCTTCGCCATCGTGTCCGGCGGCGCGTACGGGATCGACGCCGCCGCGCACCGCGCCGCCGTCGCCAGCGGGGGCGTCACGGTCGCGTTCCTCGCGGGCGGTGTCGACCGGCTGTATCCGGCGGGCAATAGCGAGCTGCTGCGTCGCATCGCGGCCACGGGCGTGCTCGCCGCGGAGCTGCCGCCGGGTTCGGCGCCGACACGTTGGCGCTTCCTGATGCGGAACAGGCTGATCGCGGCGTCCGCCACCGCCACGGTGGTCGTGGAGGCCGGTCACCGCTCCGGCTCGCTCAACACCGCTGGGCACGCCGCACAGATGGCCCGACCTCTCGGGGCGGTTCCGGGCAGCATCCTGTCGCCCGCGTCGGCGGGCACGCACCGGCTGATCCGCGAGTACGCGGCCACGTGTGTGACCACGGTCGAGGAGATGGCGGAACTGGCGGACCCGCTCGGCAGCAGTGCTCCACCTCCGGACGACGCCGGTCCGAGTGGCGGGGTGCCGGACGGCCCCGATCCGGAGCCCCGCGTCATCGCCCACCTGTCGTCGTCGCGAGCGGCGAGCGCGGATGAGGTCGCAGCGCGAGCCGGCCTCCCGTTCTCAACCGTCGCCGCCGTCCTCGGCCGCATGGATCTCGCCGGACGAGCCCGGGAGCGGGGCGGAGGATGGGTCCTGATCGGCGACCAGCCACGACGGGCCACCCGATGATGCGCCGCCCCGGTCGGCGGAGCTGCATCGGCCGTCGCGCGTCGCTCCCGCTCCCGCGAGGGCCGCCGCGCGATGCTTGAGGGGTGAACCTGGCGGCCTCGATCGATGCGTACGAGCGCCATCTGCGCGTGGAGCGCGGGTACTCGCCGCAGACGATCCGGGCGTACCGTTCCGACCTCGCTGCGTTGGCGGAATTCGCGGAGACGCGCGGCGTCGTGTCGCCGGCCGGCTTGACCCTCGACCTGTACCGCGACTGGCTCTGGGAGGGGTCGCAGCGGGGCCTCGCCAAGTCCACGCTCGCGCGCCGATCGGCCTCGGCCCGGGGTTTCAGCGCCTGGCTGGCGCGGACAGCGATGGCAGGCGCAACTCCGGCAGGCGCAAGTCCGGCAGGCGCACCTCCGGCTGTCGCGCCGGACGGGCCCGGCGGAGAGCGTGCCGGTGAGGAGAGCGCAGGGCCGGAGAGCGCCGGGTCGGAGAGCGCTGGGCCGGAGAGTGCGGGAGCGACGATCGTCGATGCCGCGGCCCGGTTGCGGGCGCCGAAGGCGGACAAGACGCTGCCGCGGGTGATCACGCGCGAGCAGATGGACGGGATGCTGGCGGGACTGGCGGCGCGCGCGGAGGACGGGGAGCCCGGGTCACTCCGGGACGTCGCCCTGATCGAGGTGCTGTACGCGGCCGGGATCCGGGTGTCCGAGCTGACGGGCCTCGACGTGGACGACGTCGACCTCGACCGGCTCACCGTGCGGGTCACGGGCAAAGGGTCGAAGGAGCGCGTGGTGCCCTTCGGGGTCCCGGCCCTGCGGGCCATCCGGCGCTGGATCACGGCGGGACGGCCGCTGCTGGCGACGGCGGCCTCCGGTCCGGCGCTGTTCCTCGGCGCGCGCGGCGGACGCATCGGCAGCCGCGCCGTCTACCAACTCGTCGCAGGGCTGCTGGCCGACCTGCCGGGCGGCGGGCCGTCCGGGCCGCACGCGCTCCGGCACACCGCGGCGACGCACCTGCTCGACGGCGGCGCCGACCTCCGTGCGGTGCAGGAGATCCTCGGGCACGCCAGCCTGGGGACCACCCAGATCTACACGCACGTCTCCTCGGAGCGGCTCAAGGAGGCCTACCGCATCGCGCACCCGCGCGCCTGAGAGGGTGGTCGTGTGCTGCGGTCACCGCGCCGACCCCAGCGGCAGCAGGACGGCCCGCGGGACACGGGCGAAGAACCGCAGCGGGGAGACGTACTCGCCGTCGATCCGCACGCCCACGTGGAGACACCCATCTGCGCAGTGCCCTCCGTCCGCCGTCGTCCCGAAGACGGCGCCCCGCGCGACGGTGGAACCCACCGGGAGGCCGGCCACGACCGGCTCGAAGCTGGAGAGCACACCGCCGCCGTGGTCGAGGGTCACCACCGGGCGGTCCACGACCACCCCGGCGAAGCGCACGACCCCGTCCGCCGGCGCGGCGACCGGCTGGCCCGGCGTCACGGCGAGATCGATGCCGCGGTGACCGGCCGCGTACCGGGTCGGGGGAGCGGCGTACGCCGCGACCGGGATGTGCGACGGGACCGGCCACAGCCACGACCCCGACCGGGACTCGCTCACCGATCCGGCTCCCGGCCACGGCCCGAACGCCATCGCCACCACCGCCATCACCCAGCCCGCCATCGCCAAGCGCACCATCCCGACGCCTCCCTCCCGCCTCACGCGAGTTCTCCGGCACCCACTCTCGCGTCCGCACCCCCAACCGCATCCCGCTCGCGCGGGATCTGTGCACAACTCCGTGTGCACCGCGCCTGTGGGCACCGCGAGGGAGACCCGACGGTTCTCCCCACCCGCTTCCTGGCGTACCGTGAGGTTCGCCCTCGCAACGCCCCCGAGCGGCGCGGACAGCGAGGCGAGCACAACCGAAAAGGGATGACATGTCAGAACAACGAAGCACCGCACGCTCCACGACCGACGACGACGCCGCACACCGCCCGACGGCGGCGATGCGACGCAAAGTCGTCGGACTCGCCCTCGCGGCGGCGGTCGGCGGCTTCCTGTTCGGGTTCGACTCCTCCGTCATCAACGGCGCGGTCGACTCGATCCAGCACAACTTCGCGCTCAACGCCTTCGTCACCGGCTTCATCGTCGCCATCGCCCTGCTCGGCTGCGCCGTCGGCGCTTTCATCGCAGGCCGGCTCGCCGACCGCTGGGGGCGGCTGCGGGTCATGCTGATCGGCGCGATCCTGTTCCTGGCCAGCTCCATCGGCGCCGGGCTCGCGTTCTCCGCCTGGGACCTGGGCTTCTGGCGCGTGATCGGCGGCCTCGGCATCGGCATCGCGTCCGTCGTCGCACCGGCGTACATCGCCGAGATCTCGCCGCGCCAGTCGCGCGGACGGCTGGCCTCGCTGCAGCAGCTGGCGATCACCATCGGTATCTTCGTCGCGCTGCTCTCCGACGCACTCCTCGCCGGGATCGCCGGGTCCGCGTCCAAGGAGCTGTGGCTCGGCCTCGAGGCCTGGCGGTGGATGTTCCTGGTCGGCGTCATCCCGTCGGTCGTCTACGGCGTCCTCGCCCTGACCCTTCCGGAGTCGCCGCGCTACCTCCTGGCCAGCGGCCGCCGCGACGAGGCGCGGCGCATCTTCGCGACCCTGGTGCCCGAGAGCGACATCGACCGGCAGATCGGCGACATCGAGAACGCGATCAAGGAGGACAAGGAGGGGGCGAAGGCCACCCTCGTGGGCAACCGGCTGGGCCTGAAGCCCATCGTCTGGATCGGCATCATCCTGTCCGTCTTCCAGCAGTTCGTCGGCATCAACGTGATCTTCTACTACTCGACGACGCTGTGGCGCGCGGTCGGCTTCACCGAGCAGAACTCGCTGCTCATCACCGTCATCACCTCGGTGACGAACGTCGTCGTCACGATCGTCGCCATCCTCCTCGTCGACCGCGTCGGGCGTCGTCCGATCCTGCTCACCGGTTCGGTCGGGATGGCGCTCTCGCTCGGCGTGATGGCCCTCTCGTTCGCGTTCGCGGTCAAGGAGAACGGCGCGGTCACCCTCCCGGAGCCGTGGGGGCCGATCGCGCTGGTCGCGGCCAACATCTTCGTCGTCTGCTTCGGCGCGTCCTGGGGGCCGCTGGTGTGGGTGCTGCTCGGCGAGATCTTCCCGAGCCGGATCCGCGGGAAGGCGCTCGGCGTTGCCGCCGCGGCGCAGTGGATCGCGAACTTCCTGGTGACGATCTCGTTCCCGCCGATGGCGGACTTCTCACTGCCGTTCACCTACGGCATGTACGCCGTCTTCGCGGCGCTGTCGTTCTTCTTCGTGTTCTTCAAGATCCCGGAGACGAACGGGATGGCGCTGGAGCAGGCGGAGACGCTGTTCAAGAACGCGGGCGGGCGCTCGCGCGGGCCGCAGGTGCGCTCCGGCGGCGAGTCCGCCTGACGCCCTTTCCTGCTAGGATGTTGCAAGCACTCCGCTCGTCGGAGTGACTACGCGTGCCCGAACGCCCTCAGCGGTTCATCCGCCCGGGGCGGCACGCGCATCCACCGGTCTCCTCTGGCGAACAGCACGGCCCACCGCCGTGCGGTCGAAGGGGTGCGGATGCGCGCGGGGCACCAGGTGTGGCGGCCGCCGGCCGCCGCAGAGACAACCGCAACCAAAAGGAGAACGGCAATGGCCGTCGTCACCATGCGCCAGCTGCTCGACAGCGGCGTCCACTTCGGGCACCAGACCCGCCGCTGGAACCCGAAGATGAAGCGCTTCATCCTCACCGAGCGCTCGGGCAGCTACATCATCGACCTGCAGCAGTCGCTCGCGTACATCGACAAGACGTACGACTTCGTCCGCGAGACCGTCGCCCACGGCGGCACCATCCTCTTCGTCGGCACCAAGAAGCAGGCCCAGCAGGCGATCGCCGAGCAGGCGACCCGCGTGGGCCAGCCCTACGTGAACCAGCGCTGGCTGGGCGGTCTGCTGACCAACTTCCAGACCGTGTCCAAGCGCCTCGCCCGCATGAAGGAGCTCGAGGAGCTCGACTTCGAGGGCACCACCAGCGGCTTCACCAAGAAGGAGCTGCTGATCAAGAAGCGCGAGCTGGACAAGCTGCACAAGTCGCTCGGCGGCATCCGCAACCTGTCGAAGACCCCGAGCGCGCTCTGGGTGGTCGACACCAAGAAGGAGCACCTCGCGATCGACGAGGCCAAGAAGCTGGGCATCCCGGTCATCGGCATCCTCGACACGAACTGCGACCCGGACGAGGTCCAGTACCCGATCCCGGGCAACGACGACGCGATCCGCTCCGTCACGCTGCTGACCCGCATCGTCGCCGACGCGGCGGCCGAGGGCCTCATCCAGCGTCACCAGAAGCCCGAGGAGGGCTCCGAGCAGGCCGAGCCGCTCGCCGAGTGGGAGCAGGAGCTCCTGCAGCAGTCCGCCGGTGAGGCGGCTGCGACCGAGGCGAACACCGAGCTCCAGGAGAGCGCCGAGACCGAGAAGGACGCGGACGCCGACCTGGCCGAGGCCAAGGCCGACTCCGCCGAGGTCATCGCCGAGGGTGAGGCGGACGCCGAGGCGGCCGCGGACGCCGAGTCCAAGTAACCCTCCCCACCAGAAGTCTTCGAGAAGAAGAAGGTTCCAGTCAGAACATGGCAAACATCAGCATCGCCGACATCAAGGCTCTCCGTGAGCAGCTCGGCACCGGCATGGTCGACACCAAGAAGGCGCTCGAGGAGGCCGACGGCAACGTCGAGAAGGCCACCGAGATCCTGCGCCTGAAGGGTGCGAAGGGCAACGCGAAGCGCGCCGACCGCTCCACGAGCGAGGGCCTCGTCGCCGCCAAGGAGAACGGCAACGGCACCGCCACGATGATCGAGCTCGCCTGCGAGACCGACTTCGTCGCGAAGGGCGACAAGTTCGTCGCCCTGGCCGACAAGGTCCTCGACGCGGCCGCCGCCGCGGGCGCCACCACCGTGGAGGAGGCCCTCGCGGCCCCCGCCGGCAGCCAGACCGTCGCCGAGCTCATCGGTGACGAGGCCGCCATCCTCGGCGAGAAGGTCGAGCTCCGCCGCATCGCCGTCGTGAACGGCGAGAAGTTCGCGATCTACCTGCACAAGACCTCCAAGGACCTGCCCCCGCAGGTCGGTGTCGTGCTCGGCTACGCCGGCGACGACGCGGAGACCGCCCGCAGCATCGCGCAGCACATCTCGTTCGCGAACCCGACCTACCTCACCCGTGAGGACGTCCCGGCCGACGAGGTCGAGAACGAGCGTCGCATCGTCGAGGAGATCTCGCGCAACGAGGGCAAGCCGGAGGCCGCGCTCCCGAAGATCATCGAGGGCCGCCTCGGCGCCTACTTCAAGCAGGTCGCCCTGCTGGAGCAGGAGTACGCCCGCGACAACAAGCTGACCATCAGCCAGGTGCTCAAGGACGCGGGGTTGACCGTGTCCGGCTTCGCCCGGTTCAAGGTCGGCGCGTAAGCAGACGATGAAGGAGTCCGGATCGTGCAGACGATCCGGACTCCTTTTCTGTGCGCACCACCGACTAGCATCGACCAGAACCACACACGGAAGGACGCTATTCACGTATGTCGGCAGTCAATAAGAGACGCAGGGTCCTTCTGAAACTCTCCGGTGAGGCCTTCGGCGGCGGCCAGCTCGGGGTCAACCCGGACATCGTCAGCAGCATCGCCCGCGAGATCGCCCAGGCGGCGCAGGACGTCGAGATCGCGATCGTGGTCGGCGGCGGCAACTTCTTCCGCGGCGCGGAGCTCTCCCAGCGCGGAATGGACCGCGGCCGGGCCGACTACATGGGCATGCTCGGCACCGTGATGAACTCGCTGGCGCTGCAGGACTTCCTGGAGCAGGCGGGAGCGGAGACGCGCGTCCAGTCGGCGATCTCCATGACCCAGGTCGCGGAGCCCTACATCCCGCGGCGGGCGGAGCGGCACCTGGAGAAGGGCCGCGTGGTCATCTTCGGCGCCGGCGCCGGCCTGCCGTACTTCTCCACCGACACGGTCGCCGCGCAGCGTGCGCTCGAGATCAGCGCCGACGTGGTGCTCGTCGCCAAGAACGGCGTCGACGGCATGTACGACGACGACCCGCGCACCAACCCGGACGCCCGCAAGATCGACCAGATCAGCCACCAGGAGGCGCTGCAGCAGAACCTGAAGGCCGTCGACTCGACCGCCCTCAGCCTCTGCATGGACAACGGGATGCCGATGCGCATCTTCGGCATCGAGCCCGCGGGCAACGTGACGGCCGCCCTTCTCGGGGCGGAGATCGGCACACTGCTCGGCTGAGTGCCGAGCAGCGGCGCAATAGACTAGTCACCGACCCACCGATCTGAAGGAGAGACCGTGATCGCGGATGTGATTTCCGATGCCCGCCAGCGCATGAGCAAGACCGTGGACGCGGCGAGGGACGACTTCGGCACGGTGAGCGCGGGCCGGGCGAACCCGGCTCTGTTCCAGAAGGTGCTCGTCGACTACTACGGCTCGCCCACGCCGCTCGCGCAGCTGGCCGGCCTCCAGAACCCGGAGGCCCGCGTCCTCCTGGTCACCCCGTACGACAAGTCGGCCCTCAAGGAGATCGAGAAGGCCATCGTCGCGATGCCGAACCTCTCGGCCAACGTCGGCAACGACGGCGAGATCGTTCGCGTCACGCTGCCCGAGCTCACCGAGGACCGCCGCAAGGAGTTCGTCAAGATCGTGCGCGGCAAGGGCGAGGACGCCAAGGTCGCGCTCCGCAACATCCGCCGCCGGTCGAAGGACGAGCTCGACGCGCTCAAGGGCGAGGTCGGCGACGACGAGGTGGCCCGCGCCGAGAAGGAGCTCGAGGCCATCACGCGCACCCACGTCGACGCCGTCGACGAGGCGTTGAAGCGCAAGGAAGCCGAACTGCTCGAGGTCTAGCCGATGACGGACGACAGCAGCCCGGGGGGCCCGGCGCAAGAGCCGCCGGGGGCGAACACGGCCGTTCCAGCCGCGTCGGCGCCCGCCTCCGCGCCTCTGCCCGCCTCAGTGCCGCTCCCGGCGGCCGGCTCGGTGCGCCGGGCGAAGGCGAAGTCGCGGGAGGAGTTCCGCGCGCAGGTCCAGGCGACGCGTGCCGACTTCGAGCGGCAGGTGCAGGCCAGGAAGGCGCAGCTCGACGCCACCAACGAGCGGATCGCGGAGCGGACGGGCCGCAACCTCATCCTGGCCATCGTGATCGGCGTCGTCGTCGGCGCGGTGGTCGTGGTCAGCCTGATCTTCATCAAGGAGCTGTTCCTGGTCTTCGGGATGGCGATGGCCGGGTTCGCCAGCTTCGAGCTGGCCCAGGCGTTCCGCGGTGCGGGGCGTCGCGTGCCGCGCATCCCCACTGTGATCGCGGCGGTCGCCATCGTGCCGGTGACGTTCTTCCTGCACGCCGGGGGCCAGCTCGTTGCGCTGTCGGGCGGCATCGTGCTGGTCGTCGTCTGGCGGCTGGTGGAGGAGGCCATCGCCGCCGCACGGCGTCACGGCGGCCGGGCGCTGGGCCGCGACCTGCTGTGGTCGGTGTTCCTGCAGCTGTACGTCAGCCTGCTGGCCAGCTTCGTCATCCTGCTGCTCGCCGAGCCGCAGGGGGAGTGGTGGGTGCTGGCGTTCCTGATCACGGTCGTCTCCGTCGACACCGGCGCCTACGTGAGCGGGCTGTCGTGGGGCAAGCATCCGATGGCGCCGACGATCAGCCCGAAGAAGACGTGGGAGGGCTTCGCCGGGGCCGCGGCGGCCGCGATCGTCGCGGGCATCGTGCTCTCGGTGTTCATGCTCGGCGAGCCGTGGTGGTTCGGCGTCGTCTTCGGCGTCGTTCTGCTGCTGACCGCCACCGCGGGAGACCTGGCGGAGTCGCTGATCAAACGCGATCTCGGCATCAAGGACATGAGCTCGTGGCTGCCCGGGCACGGCGGGTTCCTGGACCGGCTGGACTCGATCCTGCCGTCTGCGGCGGCCACCTACGTGCTGTTCCTGATCTTCCGATGACACAATGGGGGAGTGAGCACCTTCCCCCGCAGCCCCAAGTCCGCGCCGGGATACGACGTCGAGCAGGTGGACGAATTCCTGCAGACGGCGCGCCGCGCGTACGACGGCGACGAGACCGCGCCCGCCCTGACGGCCGCCGACATCCGCCACACGGCCTTCTCGATGGCGAAGGGCGGCTACTCCACCACGCACGTGGATGCGGCCCTGGAGCGCTTGGAGGACGCCTTCGCGGCGCGTGAGCGCGAGAACGCGCGAGCGCGTCAGGGCGACGCCGCCTGGTACGAGGAGGCGCGCACCACCGCGCAGGTCGTGCTCAACCGGCTCGATCGTCCGCTCGGGCACCGTTTCGACCGCGTCGGCTTCCTCACTCTCGGCTACAACCGCAACGACGTCGACCGTTTCGCGAACCGGCTGGTGCGCTACTTCCAGGACGGCCGTCCGATGAGCGTCGAGGAGGTGCGCACGGTCACGTTCCGCGAACAACGGGGCGGATACCGGGAGGCGCAGGTCGACCTCCTGCTCGACAGCGTCACCGACGTCATGCTGGCGGTTCGCTGAGTGCGCGGCCGGTTTCTTGGGTTTTCGCCGGATCTCCGTTATCGTTCTGTGATCGTGGGTAGACGAGAAGCAGCAGCAGAGATCGTGCCGCTGACTCCGGCCAACCCGGTCGGTGTCGCGTTCCGCCGTTCGAGGCGGCCGCACATCCGGTCGCGCGCGGCGGTGTGGGGCTTCGCCTTCACCGCCGCGGTCGGGTTCGCGCTCGTGAATGTCGTCGATCCGTTCTCGGGTGCGACGACCACTCCCGCCTACGCGGAGGCCCTGCACGACATCCCCACCACCTCCCGCTACGGCGAGGCCTCGACGCAGAGCCTCACGGCTCCCGAGGTGCCGGCCCTGAGCGTCAGCCGCGACCCGGTGGCGGTCAAGGCGAAGCCGACGCCGACCCCCACTCCGACCCCGACGCCGACGGCCAAGAAGTCGTCGTCGTCCGGCGCGAGCGCGCCGTCGGCCCCCGCGCCGGATCCCGGAACGGCGAAGGCCATCGCGTACGACATGGTGAAGGCGCGCGGTTGGGGCGACGACCAGTACAGCTGCCTCGTCTCGCTGTGGAACCGCGAGTCCGGCTGGCGCGTCAACGCGTCCAACCCGAGCGGCGCGTACGGCATCCCGCAGGCGCTCCCCGGCAGCAAGATGGGCCCCGGGTGGCAGACCGACGCCACCGTGCAGATCAGCTGGGGACTCGGCTACATCGCCGGCCGGTACACGAACCCCTGCGGCGCCTGGGCGCACTCCGAGTCCGACGGCTGGTACTGAGTCCTCCCTTTAGACTGGGAGTCATGCCGCGCAGCAACCGACCCCGAGGCCGCCACGGCGGCCAGCGGGACGAGGAGCCGGACGGGCTGGAACGCCTTCTCGCGGGCTGGCGGCGCATCGAGGTGCGCCGCGGCATCGAGTGGAACGTGCAGCCGGTGTCGTCCGTGCAGGCGCAGAAGAGCTACTTGTGCCCGGGTTGCGGGCGCGACATCCCGCCGGGCGTCGCCCACGTCGTCGCCTGGCGCGCGGACGGCGTCCTCGGCGACGCGGCCGACCTCGCCGCACGCCGGCACTGGCACGAGTCCTGCTGGAGGATCGCATGAGCACCGAGGGAACGACGACCGAGATCCGCGGCGGCATCGAGCTGCCCGCGCGGCGCGAGGAGATCGAGCTGCACACCGCCGACGGGCTCACGCTGGTGGGCGAGCTTGCCGCGCCGCTCGACCGGACGCCCGTGGCGACGCTCGTCACCCTCCACCCGCTGCCGACCGGTGGCGGGTTCATGGACTCGCACATCCTGCGCAAGGCCGCGGGCCGGCTCCCCGCACTGGCCGACATCGCGGTGCTGCGCTTCAACACCCGCGGCACGGCGTCGCCGCGCGGGCGCAGCCAGGGCGCGTTCGACCACGGTGTGGGCGAGCGTCACGACGTGGAGGCGGCGATGGCGTTCGTGGCGGAGCGCGGGCTTCCCCATCCGTGGCTGCTGGGCTGGTCGTTCGGCACCGAGCTCGCCCTGATGTACGGGCGCGAGCTGCCGATGGAGGGCGTCATCCTGCTGTCGCCGCCGCTGCACCGCGCGAAGCCGGAGCACCTCGCGGCGTGGGCCGGCGACCGGCGACCGATGGTCGCGCTCATCCCGGAGCACGACGACTATCTGCGACCGGCGGAGGCCGCGGAGCGGTTCGCGCCCGTTCCGCAGATCGAGCTCGTGAACGTGGAGGGCGGAAAGCACCTGTGGGTGGGGGAGAACCAGACCCGCCGCGTGCTCTCCGAGATCGTGCAGCGCCTGAACCCCGCCGCACTTCCCCTCCCCACCGAATGGCCGCCGCCCGCGCGCTGACTCCCCGAGTTGCACGTCGTGGCGGCTATTCGAGTGGAATAGCCGCCACGACGTGCAACTCGGGGCGGGCTAGAGCTCGTTCTGGCGCGGGATGACGACCTGCTTGACGATCAGCAGGATCGCGGCGGCGAACGGGATGGCGACCAGCGCGCCGAGGATGCCGAGCAGCGTGCCGCCGGCGAGGGCGGCGACGACCACCAGGGCTCCGGGGACCGAGACCGCCCGGTTCATGATGCGCGGGCTCAAGAAGTAGGCCTCCACCTGCATGTAGATCAGGTAGTAGATGGCGGCGGTGATCGCGGTCGGCGTCCCGGACAGGAAGCACACGGCCACGATGATGACCGAGCCGGTGATGGTTCCGACGAGCGGGATCAGCGAGAAGAAGAACGCGATCGAGGCGAGCAGGATGGGGAACTTCGCTCCGATCACGGTCAGGAAGATCGCGCTCAGCACGCCGTTGACGAGGGCCAGCGCCACCTGGCCCATGACGTACTTGCCGACCGAGTCGGTGATCTGGTCGCCGAGGTCGGCGAAGCGCGCCCGGCGGGAGGCGGGGACCAGCTGGTAGGCCGAGCGCTTGATGCTCGGCAGCGACGCCGTGAAGTAGATGGTCAGGATGATGACGATGATCACGCCGAAGGCGCCCTGCACGATCCCGACGCCCGTCTGCAGCACCTTCGAGGTGATGTCCGGCAGGTTCTGCTGCAGCCATTGGGTGACCGCGTCGATGTTCTGCTGGTTGATGACCGACGGGAACTGGTGCTGAAGGCTGAGGAACCAGTCCTCCGCGCCGCCGTTGTTCACCCAGGAGATGGTGTTCTGCACCAGCTGCGTGGCCTGTCCGACCGCGATCGGCACGATGGCCCAGATGAGTCCGACGAACGCGCCGATGATGATCACGAGGGTGACGACAAGCGCGAGCCAGCGGGGGAACCGCCTGCGCTCGAGGAACGAGATCAGCGGCTCGATGCCGAGCGCGAGGAACAGCGCCGCGCCGATGTAGGTGATGATCGTCGCCAGGCTCGTGATGGCGCTCAGGATGAGGATCCCGAGCCCGACGCCGAGGGTGCCGATCAGTCCGAGGCGGAACGGGTTCTGGATCTTCACGGGTTCCCCCTATGGTCGGTCGCGGGCAGCTTCACTCGCGGTCGGCGGTCGCCTTCTCGGCCTGCTGGAGTACACCGCGCAGGTTCTCGAAGTACCCGGCGACGGCCTCTCGCTCGATCCTAATCTGGGCGAGCCGCTCTTCCGCGTCGGCGACCAGGCGTTGCGTGCGCTCCTCCGTCTCCTCCAGGAGGGCGGCCGAACGCTCCTCGGCGTCGCGGATGACCTCGGAGGCGGTCTCCTCGGCCTGCTTGCGAGCCTCGGTGACGGTGCGTCGCGCCTCGGCCTCGAAGGCCTCCGCCTCGGAGCGGGCCTGCGCTGTGCGCTTCACCGCGTCGGCGAGCTGCACGTTCGCCTCGTCCAGGTACTTCTGCGTCTGCGCCACCGCCTCCTGGTGCCGGGCGAGGTACTCCTTCTCCGCTTCGTCGCGGCGAGCGCGCAGCTCGACGTCGAGGTCGATGCGGGCCTGCTCGATCTCGTGCCTGCGGGCCTCCGCCTCTTTCTGCGTCATGGTGCGCAGCGTGGCGAGCTCGCTCTCGAGGGCGGCGCGGGCGCCGGCGGCCTCCTGCTCGAACGCGGCCTTCCGCTCGGCCAGCTCGGCCTCGAGCGACGTCCTGGCCTCGGCGACCTCGGCGGCGAGGGCGGCGCGCGCCTGGGCCGTCTCCTTCTCCAGGTCGACGCGGGACTGCTCGGTCTCCGTCGCGAGCTCGACGCGCGTGCGCTCGGCCTCGCGCTCCAGCTCCAGCCGCTGCTGCTCGCGCTGGTCGGCCAGCTCGGTGGCGGTGGTGGTCCGGAGGTCCTCCAGCTCGACCGTCGTGCGGCGCACGTCCTCGGCCAGGCGGGAGCGGGTCTGCTCCGTCTCGGCGGCCAGCTCGCTCGCGGTCTGCTCGCGGTCGGCGGCGAGAGTGGACTTCGTCTGCTCGACCTCGGCGGCGAGGGCGGCCTTGGTGGTGCTCACCTCGGTCTCGAGGGCGGACTTCGTCTGCTCGACCTCGGCCGCAAGCTCGCCCTTGGTCTGCTCGACCTCGGCGGCCAGCTCGGTGCGGGTGCGCTCCACCTCGTCGGCCAGGGCGGCCTTCGTCGTGGTGACCTCGGTCTCGAGGGCGGACTTCGTCTGCTCCACCTCGGCGGCGAGCGCGGCCTTCGTGGTGGCGACCTCGGTCTCGAGGGCCGACTTCGTCTGGGCGACCTCCGCCGCGAGAGCGGTGGTGGTCGACTCCACCTCGGCGGCGAGGCGGGCGCGCTCGGCGGCGAGCTCGGCCTCGACGGCGCTGCGCTCGCGGGCGATCTCGTCCGCCAGTGCGGTGCGCGCGGTGTCGACCTCGGTCGCCAGGTCGGCCCGCAGCTGCGCCGCCTCCGCCTCGAGCTCGCGGCGCTGCCGCTCGGCGTCCGCGGCGAGGCGCGTGCGGGTCTGCTCGACCTCGGCCGCCAGTTCGCTCGCGGTCTGCTCCCGGTCGGCCGCGAGGGCGGCGGCGGTCGCGACGCGGTCCGCCTCCAGCGCGGCACGGGTCTCGGTGGACTCCTTCTCCAGAGCGCTGCGCGTCTGCAGCTCGTCGTCGGCGAGCTGCTTGGTCGTCCGCTCGACCTGCTCGGCCAGTGCCGACGTCGTCGTGGTCACCTCGTCCTGCAGGGCGGCGCGGGTGGAGGTGACCTCGTTCTCGAGGGCGGATCGTGTGGTGGTGACCTCGGTCTCCAGCTCCGACTTCGTGCGGGCGACCTCCTCGGCCAGGGCGGAGCGGGTGCGGGTCACCTCGTCGGCCAGCTCGGCCTTGGTGCGCTGGACTTCGTCCGCCAGGGCGGACCGCGTGGTGGTGACCTCGTTCTCGAGCGCGGAGCGGGTCTGCTCCGTCTCGGCGGCGAGGGCGGACTTCGCCTGGGCGACCTCGGCGGCGAGGGCCTTCTTCGTCTGCTCGACCTCGGTGGCGAGGGCCTGCCGGGTGGTCGCGTCCTCGTTCTCCAGGTCGGCGCGGGTCTGGGCGACGTCGGCAGCGAGCGCGGCGCGCTGCTCCTCCACCTCGGCGGCGAGGTCGGCCCTGGCCTGCGCGGCCTCGGCGGCGAGGGCGTTGCGGGTCTCGGCCTCCTGCGCGGCGAGGCGGTCGTTCGTCTCGGCGACGCGGCGGTCCAGATCGAGGCGGATCTGTGCCGCCTCGCGCTCGAAGGCGGCACGGTCGTCGGCCAGGGCGTTCTCGAGCTCGGCCCGGCGCTCGGCGATGGTCCGGTCGAGCTCCGCGGCCTCGGCGCGGGCGGCCTCCGCCTCGCGCGAGGCGACGGCCTTCAGCTCGGCCGCCTCCCGGTCGGCCTCCGCGCGGACGGCGGCGGCCTCCCGCTTGCTCGTGGCGCGCAGCTCCGCGGCCTCGGTCGCGACCGCGCCGCGGATCGCGGCGGCCTCGCGCATCGCGTCGGTGAGGAGGGTCTCCTTGTCGGCGCGGGTCTTGGTGAGCAGCTCGCCCGACTCGATCTGGGCGTCCTCGAGCAGGGTGGTCGCGCGGGCCTGGGCGTCGGCCAGGATGCGCTCCGCCTGAGCGGCCGCGGCCTTCTTGACCTTCTCCACCTCGGCGCTGACGCCGGCGCGCAGCTTCTCCGCGTCGATGTCGGCCTGCGCGATCAGGCGCGTCGACTGCTCCTCCGCCACCCTCAGGGTGTTCTCGAGCTTGGTGCCGAGGCCGGAGTAGGTGGGACTGCCGACCTCCTCGATCTCGTCGTTCAGGTCCTCGATGCGGGCCTGGAGGCGCTTGATCTCCTTCGCGGCGTCCGCCGCCTGGGTGTTCGACTTGATCAGCTCGCGGCGGAGCTCCTGCAGCGCCTTGTCGACCTCGTCCTTGTCGTACCCGCGGAAGACCTGCGTGAAGTTGGATTCGTCGGTGGCCACTGTGGTTGCTCCTGGGGGATGATTCGGGTCGACTCGCCGCTCGCGTGCCGCGTCGATCCTACAATTCCGCCGTCGGCGCCCGCACGGGGGGCTGCGCGAGCGTCCAGAGAAGGGTTAGCTGCCTCTCAGGCACGTCCGCTATCGTCGGATAAATGTGCCCGCCCCCGAATTCCGGCACATGAGGAGTCCTGCTTGCGTTTCGTACTCGCCATCGTCGCGTTCGTCGTGGCCGCCGTCATGATCGTCGCCGGGATCGCTCAGCGCACCGTCTTCGCTCCGCCGACCAGCATCAAGGCGGCGACGACCGTGTCGGGCGATCCCCGTTACGTCGTGATCGACGGCTCCGTGCTGAACGCGCACCCCGGTCAGCAGACGCTCACGGTCACCGGAACGCCGGAGCCGGGCAAGCAGGTGGTCGCTTACGGCCGTACAGCGGACATGAAGGCGTGGCTCGGGGACCAGCGCTACGTGGCCGTCAGCTATCAGAAGGCGACGGGCAAGCTCGCCACGAAGACCGTCACGCCGAAGGCCGCGAGCGAGGGCAGCGGCAGCGGTTCGACCTCGACCTCGACTCCGGCGCCCACATCGACTCCGGCCGCGGGCGCCGCGACCGGCACCGGCTCCGCGACGACGGCGGACACCGCCTCGAAGGCCGGTCCGAACCCCGCGGGCTCCGACCTCTGGCTGGAGGAGTTCGACGGGACGGCCGCGCAGGTCACCCGCATGAACATCCCGGACGACGTGAGCGTCATCGTCGCCTCCGACGGTACGAAGGCGGCGCCGTCGAACGTCAGCGTCACCTGGCCGGTCGACTCCAGCACGCCGTGGGCGTTCCCGCTCATCATCGGCGGCCTGATCCTCCTCGTGATCGGCATCGCCCTCTACCTGTGGGGCCTGTACGCGCACCGCCGCTCGCGCGGCCCGCGCCGGAAGAGCGGCCCCAAGATGCCGAAGCTGCCGAAGGCGCCCAAGTACAAGCCGACCGCCATGATCGAATCCACCCCCCGCGGCCGTCGCTCGACCCGCCGCGCCCGCGTCATGCTCCCCGCAGCCCTGATCGGCGCGCTGGCCCTCACCGGCTGCACGACCGGCACGGATGCGGCCACGACCCCGACGAAGACCGCGACGCCGCTCGCCACCGAGGCGCCCGACGCGAAGGACCAGCTGCCGCCCGCGGTGACCGTCCCGCAGCTGGAGCGCATCGTCAAGCGCATCTCCGAGTCCGCCGCCGACGCCGACGCGAAGGCGAGCCCCGACCTGGCCAAGGCACGCTTCGTCGGGCCGGCGCTGCAGCTGCGCACCGCGAACTACGCCATCCGCGCCAAGAAGGCGGACGAGCCGGCGCTCCCGGCCATCCCGGCGAGCCCGATCGTGCTGTCCCTCCCGCAGGCGACCGACGCCTGGCCGCGCACGGTGGCCGCGGTGATCGACTCGCCGAAGGACGCGAAGGGCAACGCTCAGGCGCCCATCGCCCTGACCATGGTGCAGGAGACGCCGCGCGACAACTACAAGGTCGAGTACGCCGTCTCGCTCGAGCCGAAGGCGAAGGTGCCGAACCTCGCCCCGGCGAGCATCGGATCCGCCGTCGTGCCGCCGGACTCGAAGCTGCTCGCCCTGCCGCCCGCGAAGGTGGCCGCCGCGTACGGCGACATCCTGATGAACGGCGACAAGAGCCAGTACGCGAGCCAGTTCGACTCCGCCGGCGACACCTTGCAGCCCCAGGTCGGCGCGGCGTGGAAGCTCAAGCAGCAGCAGCAGCTGGCCCAGCAGTTCGGCAACACCTCCGCCCTGAGCTGGACGCCGGGGGTCGGGCCGGGAGACGTGCTCGCGATGGCCACCAACGATTCGGGCGCCATCGTCTGGGTCAACCCCCGCGAGACCCAGCTGCACAAGGTCGTGGAGGCCGGCGCGCAGGTCATTCCCGGCGCCACGACCGCCGCCCTGAGCGGGATCGCCTCCTCCAACACCGGTGTCGAGTCGGTGTTCGACTACCAGCTGATGTTCTACGTCCCGCCGGTCGGGTCGAAGGACAAGATCCGCCTGCTCGGTTTCGCCCAGGGTCTCGTCGCGGCCAAGCAGATCGGCTGACGGGGCGCACCGGACGGTGTCCCCACGCGAGTAGGCTTGTCTGTCGTGCAACGCTGGAACCGCACGCATCTGGAGGATCAATGAGCAACGTCCCGCCGCCCACCAATCTCCGCGGAGCCGTCGACCTCAGCTCGCTCGTCAACCGGCCGGCGGAGGGGACGCCCGCCGCGGCCGCGCAGCCCGGCTCGGCCGCCCTGACGCTCCCGAGCCTGTACTTCGAGGGCACGGACGCCAACTTCAACGACTTCATCGACCTGTCCATGCGGGTCCCGGTCCTGGTCGACTTGGGCACGGAGCGCTCGGAGCAGTGGAAGCAGTTCTCGCCGGTCCTCGAGCGCCTGGTCGGCGGCTTCGGCGGCCGGCTCGTGCTCGTGCGCATCGACGTCGACGCGAACCCGCAGCTCACCCAGGCGTTCCAGGCGACGGCCGTGCCGACCGTCGCCGCGCTGGTCGCCGGGCGCCCCGTCCAGCTCTTCTCCGGCGCGGTGCCGGAGGAGCAGGTGAAGGATGTGCTCGAGCAGCTGCTGCAGCTCGCCGCCCAGAACGGCGTCACCGACACGGTGGCCGTCGAGGGCCCGGCCGGCGAGCCGGACACCGCGGCCGAGCCTGCGCCGGAGCCGCCGCTGCCCCCGCTGCACGCCGAGGCGTACGAGGCGATCGACCGCGGCGACTACGAGAGCGCGATCCGCGCCTACCGCACCGCGATCGCGCAGGACCCGCGAGATGCGATGGCGGTGGCCGGGCTCGCTCAGGTCAGCCTCCTGGCGCGGCTGAGCGGGCACAGCGCGGACAAGCTGCGCACGGCGGCGGCCGAGGCGCCGAAGGACGCGGCTGCCCAGCTAGGCGTCGCCGACCTGGACATCTCCGGTGGTCACGTCGAGGACGCGTTCGACCGGCTGCTCTCCGTCTTCCCGTCGCTCGACGCCACGGGCAAGGAGGAGGTGCGCTCCCGCCTGCTCGACTATTTCGAGATCGTGGGTGTCGACGACCCCCGGGTGGCCAAGGCCAGGGCTAGGCTGGCCTCGCTGCTGTACTGAGGCCCCTCCCCACCGGGCCGGCCGGCGGCATCCTCACCGTCCGCCCCACCAGAGGGAGTGACCGCGCATGCCCCGTGTGCTCGTCGTCGGAGGCACCGGCCTGGCCGGGCGCGCCGTCACCGAAGAGGCGGTGGAGCGCGGGCACGAGGTGGTGGTCGCGGCCCGCCGGGTGCCCGACGACGACGCCGAGGCGTACGTGCCCGGCGCCGCCTATGTGACGACCGACCTCGTCACCGGGGCGGGGCTCGAGGAGGCGGTCGACGGCGTCGACGTGCTCATCGACACCAGCAACGGCCTGGGCAAGCAGGCCGCGAACGTCTTCGCGACCGGAACCCAGAACCTGGTCCACACCGCGGCCCGCTTCGGAGTGCACCGCGCGGTGCTGCTGTCCATCGTCGGCATCGAGGGGTCGTCGTACGGCTACTACCGGGCGAAGGCCGCGCAGGAGCGCGCCTACCTCGACTCCGCTCTGGACACGCGCATCGTGCGCGCCACCCAGTTCCACGACTTCGTCACCGCGATCTTCGACCGGGGACGGCCCGTCGGCGCACTGCTCTCGCCGACGGGCACCCGGTTCCAGCCGATCGCGGTGGCCGATGTGGCCCGCGTGCTCGTCGACGCCGCGGAGGGCGCGGGGGAGCGGGACGGTGTCCTGCACATCGGCGGACCCCGCGTGGAGTCCGCGCGCGCTCTGGCCGAGCAGTGGAAGCGGGCCAGCGGCAGCCGTCGCTACATCCTCCCGATCCGGCTCGGAGGCCCGCTCGGCTCCACCTGGCGCGCCGGCCGCAACCTCGCCCCCGAGCACGCCGTCGACGGCGCCCCCTACGCCACCTGGCTCGACTCCCGCGCCTGACGCCCGCGCCTGAGCCTCGCGGCTCAGCGGCGGGGCTTGAGCCAGAGGGCGCCGAGCGGGGGGAGGGTCAGCACGGCGGAGGCGGGGCGCCCCATCCACGGCTCGTCGACCGCGGTCGCCGAGCCGAAGTTGCCGACGCCGGAGCCGCCGTACGCTTCCGCATCCGTGTTGAGCAGCTCGTCCCACTCCCCGGCGAAGGGCAGGCCGACGCGGTAGTCGGTGTGCGGGTTGCCGGAGAAGTTGAACAGCACCGCGATCGGGTCCCCGTCGTGGTCCTTCCGCAGGAACGCGATCACGTTGCCCTGGGCGTCGGACCCGTCGAGCCACTCGAAGCCGGCCGGCTCGTTGTCGCGCGCCCACAGCTGCGGGTGCGCGCGGTAGACGGCGTTCAGCTGCGCGACGAGGTTCCAGAGCCCCTGGTGGGCGGGCTGGTCGAGCATCCACCAGTCGAGGCCGCGCTCCTCGCTCCACTCCGAGAGCTGACCGAACTCCTGGCCCATGAACAGCAGCTGCTTGCCGGGATGCGCCCACATGAACGCGAGGAACGCACGCACGTTGGCCAGCTGCTGCCAGTGGTCGCCGGGCATCTTGTTCAGCAGCGACCCCTTGCCGTGCACGACCTCGTCGTGGCTGATCGGCAGCAGGAAGTTCTCGCTCCACGCGTACACGAACGAGAACGTGAGCTCGCTGTGGTGGTAGTTGCGGTACATCGGGTCCTCGTGGATGTACTGCAGCGAGTCGTGCATCCAGCCCATGTTCCACTTGAGCCCGAAGCCGAGGCCCCCGGAGGAGGTGGGCGCGGTGACGCCGGTGTAGCTGGTCGACTCCTCCGCGATCATCACGGTGCCCGGGTTGCGCTTGTACGCCGTGGCGGTGACCTCCTGCAGGAAGCCGATCGCCTCCAGGTTCTCCCGGCCGCCGTGGATGTTCGGCTCCCACTCGCCGGCGTTGCGCGAGTAGTCGAGGTAGAGCATCGAGGCGACCGCGTCGACCCGAAGGCCGTCGACGTGGAACTCCTCCAGCCAGTACAGGGCGTTGGCGACGAGGAAGTTGCGCACCTGCGAGTTGCCGTAGTCGAAGATGTAGGTGCCCCAGTCCTTGTGCTCGCCGCGGCGCGGGTCCGCGTGCTCGTACAGCGGCTGGCCGTCGAAGCGGGCGAGCGCCCAGTCGTCCTTAGGGAAGTGGCCGGGCACCCAGTCGAGGATGACGCCGATGCCGGCCTGGTGCAGCCGGTCGATCAGGTACTTGAGGTCGTCGGGGTCGCCGAACCGGCTGGTGGGGGCGTAGTACCCGGTCACCTGGTAACCCCACGACCCGCCGAAGGGATGCTCGGCGAGCGGCAGGAACTCCACGTGCGTGTACCCGAGCGCGCCGACGTAGTCGATCAGCTCGTCCGCGGCCTCGCGGTAGCCCAGGCCCGGGCGCCAGGAGCCCAGGTGCAGCTCGTAGACGCTCATGGGGCCGGAGTGCGGGTCGTGCGCGGCGCGGTGCTGCATCCACTCGTCGTCCGCCCACTCGTGCCGGCTGACGGTGATCCGGGAGGCGGTCGCAGGCGGGGTCTCGGCCAGCTGCGCGAGCGGGTCGATCTTGCGCACCCACTGGCCGTCCTGCGCCAGGATGTCGAACTTGTAGATCGCGCCCTCGCCGAGGCCGGGGACGAACAGCTCCCAGACGCCGGAGGAGCCCATGTTGCGCATGGCGTACAGGGTGCCGTCCCAGCCGTTGAAGTCGCCGACCACGCGCACGGCGCGCGCGTGCGGCGCCCAGACGGTGAATGCGGTGCCGACCACGCCGCCGAGGTCGCGGACGTGCGCACCCAGCGCGGTCCACAGCGTCTCGTGGCGGCCCTCGCCGATCAGGTGCAGGTCGAGCTGGCCGATCGTGGGCAGGAAGCGGTACGGGTCGTCCGCCGTCCACACGCTGCCGTCGTCGTAGCGCGCCTCGAGCAGGTACGCGCCGGGGCCGATGATGTCGACGCCCTGCCACACGCCGTGCCCGAGGTGGGCGAGCTCGACGTGCGCACCGTTCGGGAGCACGGCGAACACCTCCTTCGCCAGCGGCCGGAGCGCCCGGATCACCGTGATCGGGTCGGCGACGCCGGGAGCGGCGACCTGGTGCTGGCCCAGGACCGTGTGCGGGTCGTGGTGGCTGCCGGAGGCGATGGTGGCGAGCAGGGTGTCGTCGAGCGTGGGCAGATCGACGGCGGCCGCGCCTTCGGGGATCGGGGACATGGCGGTACTCCTTGCGGTTTGCGGGTCGCGTTCGGCGGTCAGAGCGGTCGGACGGACAGGATGTGCACGGGCTCGGTGAACGCGTCCAGACGGACGTAGTCGTCGGCGCCCCAGATCCAGCGCTGGCCGGTCACCCGGTCCTTCACCTCGAACTGTGCGCCGTACGGGATGCCGAACGCCGCGGAGTCGAGGTGGACGATCGTCTCGCGCACCGAGTGCGGGTCGACGTTGGCGACGACGATGACCGCGTCGGCCTTGCCGCTGCGGGTGAACCGTCCGTCGAGGTACTTCGAGTAGACGAGGATGCTGTCGTCGTCGCTGCTGTGCAGCGTCAGGTTGCGCAGCTGCCGCAGGGCGGGGTGCTCGCTGCGGGCCCGATTCAGCATGGTCAGATAGCCGGCGAGCGAGCGGCCCTGCGCCTGCGCCTTGGCGTAGTCGCGCGGCCGGTACTCGAACTTCTCGTTGTCGATGTACTCCTCCGCGCCCGGCCGGGCGACGTTCTCGAACAGCTCGAACCCGGAGTAGACGCCCCAGGTGGGCGCGGCGGTCGCGGCGATGGCGGCGCGGATCTTGAACGCCGGCTGACCGCCGAACTGCAGGTACTCGGTGAGGATGTCCGGCGTGTTCACGAAGAGGTTCGGCCGCAGGTAGTCGGCCGTCTCGTGCGCGAGCGAGTCGAGGAACTCCTCCAGCTCCTCCTTCGTGTTCCGCCAGGTGAAGTACGTGTACGACTGCTGGAAGCCGGCCTTCGCGAGCGTCCGCAGGATAGCCGGGCGCGTGAACGCCTCGGCGAGGAACACGACGTCCGGGTCGGTGGCGTTGACCGTGTGGATGAGCCACTCCCAGAAGTGCAGCGGCTTGGTGTGCGGATTGTCCACACGGAAGATGCGGACGCCGAGCGACATCCAGTGCCGGACGATGCGGAGCACCTCCTGGCGCAGGCCCTCGTAGTCGTTGTCGAAGTTGATCGGATAGATGTCCTGGTACTTCTTCGGCGGGTTCTCCGCGTAGGCGATGGAGCCGTCCGGGAGGGTTGTGAACCACTCCGGGTGCTCGGTCACCCACGGGTGGTCGGGCGACGCCTGCAGGGCGAGGTCGAGCGCGACTTCGAGTCCGGCCTGCTTGGCCTTGCCGAGGAAGAACACGAAGTCTTTCTCGGTGCCCAGGTCGGGGTGGATGGCGTCGTGGCCGCCCTCCGCGCTGCCGATGGCCCACGGCGATCCCGGGTCGTTCTCGCCCGCGACCAGGGTGTTGTTCGGGCCCTTGCGGAAGGTGCGCCCGATCGGGTGGATCGGGGGCAGGTAGACGACGTCGAAGCCCATCGCGGCGACCTCCGGAAGCCGCTTCGCCGCGGTGCGGAACGTGCCGGACTGCCAGGAGCCGTCGGCCAGCCTCTTCGCGCCCTCGGAGCGCGGGAAGAACTCGTACCAGCTGCCGACGCCGGCGCGCGTGCGCTCCACCTGGATGGCCCTGGTGGCCGACAGCGACGGCAGACTGACCACCGGGCGCTCGGTGAGCACGTGCTGGATGCGGTCGTCCACGGCGGCCTGGAAGCGCTCCTCGACTGGCCGCTTGGTGTCCGCGACGACCTTCGCCGCCTCGGAGAGGTGACGGCGCTCCGCCGTGCTGCGGCGCTTGTCCTTCGACGCCCGCACCAGCAGGTCGTGGCCGATGGTCAGCATGAGCTCGACGTCGATCCCGGCCGGGACCTTCACCTCGGCGTTGTGCCGCCAGGTCGCGTACTCGTCGGCGTACGCCTGCACGCGGTACCGCCAGAGGCCCGTCTCCTCGAGCTGCACGTGCACCTCCCAGCGGTCGGTGCCCGGCTCGATCGGGTGCATGTGGTGCTCGGTCTGCGTGCCGGAGGGGTCGAGCAGGATCAGGTCGACGCCGATCTTGTCGTGCCCCTCGCGGAACGCGGTCGCCCGGAACGGGATCACCTCGCCGCTGAACGCCGTCGCCGCCCAGAGCCCCTCATCCACCTGCGGGGAGAGCTCCAGGATCGGGATACGCGGCAGCAGCGGCTCGTACGGCGCAGGAGCCTGCGCCTGCAGCGCGCTCGCCGCGGACCGTCCGTTCGTGCCCGTGTCGTCCGTCTCCTGCCCGTTCGTGCCCCGGCTGCCTGCCGCGGGCGTCGCCGTGGCCGCCTCTGTCGCGGCGGCTGCTGACCTGGTCGCTGCGTTCTTCACCACGTCCCGACCGTACACTCATTAACCTGCGCGACATGAGGCTCGTTTACAGTGGACCGGGTGAAGGCCATCCGTAGATTCACCGTCCGCGCAGTCCTCCCCGAGAACCTCTCCGCATTGGAGGAGATCGCCGCCAACCTGCGGTGGTCCTGGCACGAGCCGACACGCGAGCTCTTCGCCAGGATCTCGCCCGACCTCTGGCAGCAGGTGAGACACGACCCGATCGCGCTGCTCGGCGCCGTGGAGCCGTCCCGGCTGCAGGAGCTGGCGGGCGACCAGGGGTACGTCGACTGGGCGAACCACATCCGCGACGACCTCCGGTCGTACCTCGGCGAGCCGCGCTGGTACCAGTCGCTCGGGTCGGACGCGCCGCAGACGATCGCGTACTTCTCGCCCGAGTTCGGCATCGCGGCCACCCTGCCGCAGTACTCCGGCGGCCTCGGCATCCTCGCGGGCGACCACCTGAAGGCGGCAAGCGACCTCGGCGTTCCGCTGGTGGCGGCCGGCCTGTTCTACCGCTCCGGCTACTTCTCCCAGGCGATCTCGCCGGACGGCTGGCAGCTGGAGAGCTACCCCGTGCTCGACCCCGACGGGCTGCCGCTCAGCGTGCTGCGCAACCCGGACGGCTCGCCGGTGCAGATCTCGCTGGCCCTGCCGGATGGCGTGCTGCACGCGCGCGTCTGGCAGGCCGCGGTCGGCCGCGTGACGCTGCTGCTGCTCGACACCGACATCCCGGACAACGAGGAGCGCCTGCGCTCGGTGACCGACCGCCTGTACGGCGGCGGGGGAGAGCACCGGCTGCTGCAGGAGCTGCTGCTCGGCGTCGGCGGGGTGCGCGCCGTCAAGGCGTGGACCGAGCTCACCGGCGCGCCGCCCGCGGAGGTGTTCCACACCAACGAGGGCCACGCCGGGTTCCTGGGGCTGGAGCGCATCTCCGACCTGATCGGCGAGGGGCTGACCTTCGACCAGGCCCTCCAGGTGGTCCGCGCCGGCACCGTGTTCACCACGCACACGCCGGTGCCCGCGGGCATCGACCGGTTCGACCGGGCGCTGGTCCAGCGGTATTTCTCCACCTCGCTGCTGCCGGGGGTGAGCGCCGACGAGGTTCTGCCGCTCGGCGCGGAGGACTACCCGGGCGGCTCGCCCGACGTGTTCAACATGGCTGTCATGGGCCTGCGGCTCGGCCAGCACGCCAACGGCGTCTCCCAGCTGCACGGCGACGTGTCCCGGCACATGTTCAACGGCCTCTACCCGGGTTTCGATCCGCAGGAGGTGCCGATCGACTCGGTCACCAACGGCGTGCACGCGCCGACCTGGACCGACCCGATGCTCCGCGCCCTCGCCCTCGAGCGCCTCGGCACCGAGGACACGACGCACGCCGACTGGGGCAACGCCTCCGCGGTGACCGACCTCGACCTCTGGGGCGTGCGCAACCGGATGCGCGAGCAGCTGGTGCAGGACGCGCGCCGACGGCTCGAGGCCGCGTGGGCGGAGCAGAACCCGGGCGGCATCTCGCCCGCGTGGATGGACGACCTGCTCGACCCGAACGTGCTCACCATCGGCTTCGCCCGCCGCGTGCCGACCTATAAGCGGCTCACGCTGATGCTGCACGACCCCGACCGGCTCCGCCGCATCCTCACCGACCCGGAGCGGCCGGTGCAGTTCGTGATCGCGGGCAAGTCGCACCCGGCCGACGACGAAGGCAAGCGCCTCATCCAGAAGCTGGTGCAGTTCGCGTCGGAGAACGACATCCGGCAGCGGATGGTGTTCCTGCCCGACTACGACATCGGGATGGCGCAGCTGCTGTACCCGGGCACCGATGTGTGGCTGAACAACCCGCTGCGCCCGCTCGAGGCGTGCGGCACGTCCGGCATGAAGGCAGCCCTCAACGGCGCGCTGAACCTGTCGATCCTCGACGGCTGGTGGAACGAGTTCTACGACGGCGAGAACGGCTGGGCGATCCCGTCCGCCGACGCTGCGGGCGACGGCGCCGAGCGCGACGCGCTCGAGGCCGAGGCGATGTACGACCTGATCGAGCACCAGATCGCGCCGCGGTTCTACGACCGCGACGCCGACGGCGTCCCCGCCGCCTGGGTCGCGCGCATCCGGCACACGCTCGCGACGCTGTCCTCGCCGCTGTCGGCGGAGCGGATGGTGCGCGAGTACGTCGAACGGCTGTACCTGCCGGCGGCGGGTTACGAGAGCCGGCTGACCACCGACGACTACGCCGGCGCCCGCTCGCTCGCCGACTGGAAGACCCGGGTCAAGGCCGCCTGGCCGGGCGTCGCGGTCGCGCACGTCGACGCCGGCGGGCTGGACGCGGTGCCGCAGGTGGGCGACGAGCTGCACGTCCGCGCGCTGGTGCAGCTGAACGGGCTGTCGCCGGACGACGTCGAGGTGCAGGTCGTCTACGGCCGCAGCCAGGAGGGCGACGAGCTGGTCGACGTGCACCGCCAGGCGCTCACCGTCGACACGTCCGTCCCCGGCACGCACGACGCGTCGGTCGCGCACGAGTTCGTCGGAACGGTCCGTCTCGCGTGGGCCGGCTCCTTCGGCTACACGGTCCGTGTCGTCCCGGTCAACCCGTACCTGCTGACCCCCGCCGAGCTCGGCCTCGTCACCACCGCCTCCTGACCCACCCCCCAAGCCGTCAGCTCCGGACTTTTTCGACCGATTCGCGCCGATTCGCTCGAAAAAGTCCGGAGCTGATGGCTTGGGGGCGGGCTATTTGGCGATGGGGGCGTAGCTGGCGTCGGTCGCGGTGAGGAGGTCGGCGGGGGAGAGCTCGATGTCGAAGCCGCGCTTGCCGCCGGAGACGAAAACCGTGTCGAACAGCTGCGCGGTCTCGTCGACGACCGTGACGTGACGGGTCTTCTGACCGATCGGGCTGATGCCACCGACCACGTAGCCGGTGCGCCGCTCCGCGACGGCCGGGTCGGCCATCGCCGCGCGCTTCGCACCGACGGCGGCGGCCAGCGCCTTCAGGTCCAGCATCCCGGTGACCGGCACGACGCCGACGACGAGGCCGAGGTCGGTGTCCGCCAGCAGGGTCTTGAACACCCGGTCGGGTTCGACGCCGAGCGCCTCGGCCGCCTCCAGCCCGAACGACGGCGCGGACGGGTCGTGCTCGTACGGGTGCGCCGCGAACGGCAGGCCGAGGGCCGTCAGCGCGACCGTCGCCGGGGTGCCGGCCGCGGCCTTCTGCTTCGCCATCAGGACGCCTCCCGCGGTCCGTTCGCCCGGTACAGCTGCATGGAGGTGCCGCCCACGAGTCGCGTCGTTCCCGGCGGCAGCTCGGTCTCGTCCTCCGGGATCGGCACCTCGGTCGCCGAGTCCCACAGCAGCTGGTACGAGGTGACGCCCGGGGCCTGCGGCAGGGAGACCTCCACGTCGTCCTCCACGCCGTGCACGATCAGGAGGATGCGGTTGAACTCCTCCTTGTCGGGCGTCGAGGCCGCGAGGTACTGGAGCGTGCGGTTCTCGGGCGAGTTCCAGTCGTCGTCGTCCATCCGCTGGCCGGTCGCGTCGTACCAGTCCATGTGGCTGGCGTTCGGCGTGGTCTGCCCGGCGACGGCGTAGAGGGCGGGACGAAGCGCCGGGTTCTCGCGCCGCAGCTGCAGCAGGCGCTTGGTGGTGTCGGCCAGTTCCCGCTGCTCGCGCGTGCGCAGCCAGCTCAGCCAGGTGAGCTCGCTGTCATGGCAGTACGCGTTGTTGTTGCCGCGCTGGCTGCGGCCGTACTCGTCGCCCGCGGTGATCATGGGCACGCCCGCCGACAGCAGCAGCGTTCCGAGGAGGTTGCGGACCGCCTTGGCGCGCGTCATCAGCACGGCCTCATCCACCGTCGGCCCCTCGACGCCGTGGTTGAACGACCGGTTGTTGTCGGTGCCGTCGCGGTTGTCCTCGCCGTTGCCGAGATTGTGCTTCACGTCGTAGGCGGTCAGGTCGGCCATGGTGAAGCCGTCGTGCGCCGTCACGAAGTTCACCGAGGCGAGCGGGCCGCGCTCCGGCGAGAAGGTGTTGGACGACCCGGCCAAGCGGGTGGCGAAGCCGCCGATGCCGACCGGCGCCTGGCCGTTGCGCCGCGCCTCCGCGATGTCGGCCAGCCAGAAGTTGCGCACCCGGTCGCGGTAGCGGTCGTTCCACTCCGACCAGCCGGCGTGCCCGTCCACGGGACCGGGGAAGTTGCCGGTCTGCCAGCCGCCGAGCCCCACGTCCCACGGCTCGGCGATGAGCTTGACGCCCTGCAGCGCCGGGTCGGTCTGCGCGGCGACGAGCAGCGGATGGTCGCGATGGAACGACGCGTCCGTCCCGCGACCGAGCGTCGCGGCCAGGTCGAACCGGAACCCGTCGATCTGCATCTCGTTCGCCCAGTAGCGGAGCGAGTCGAGCACCAGCCGCTGCGGGACGGGGTTGCCGAAGTCGACCGTGTTGCCGCATCCCGTGACGTCGATGTACGCGCCGGTGTCGTCGTGCCGGTAGTAGGTGGCGTTGTCGATGCCGCGGAAGCTGGTGCGGGGGCCGTCGATGCCCTCCTCGGCCGTGTGGTTGTAGACCACGTCGAGGATGACCTCGATGCCCGCCAGGTGCAGCAGCTTCACCATGCCCTTGAACTCCGCGAGGACCGCCGCCGGTCCCGCCGCCTGCGCAGCGCGGGAGGCGTACGGCGTGTGCGGGGAGAAGAAGTTGAGCGTGTTGTAGCCCCAGTAGTTCGTGAGGCCCTCCTGCACCAGGCGCTGCTCGGAGACGAACGCCTGCACCGGGAGCAGTTCGACGGCGGTGACACCGAGATCCTTCAGGTACGCGATCGTGGACTCGTGGGCGAGCCCGGCATAGCTGCCGCGCAGCTCCTCCGGCACGTCGGGGTTCAGCCGGCTGATGCCCTTCACGTGCGCCTCGTAGATCACCGTGTGGTCGAGCGGCGTCCCCGGCTTGCGCGCGTCGCCCCAGTCGAAGCCGTCCGGCACGACGACGGAGCGCCACCCGTCGCCCCCGACGTGCACGAGGCCGCGCGCGTACGGGTCGATCAGCAGGGCCTCCGGGTCGAAGGAGTTCGCCGGCGCGTTCGGACCCGACACGCGCAGCGCGTAGCGGGTGCCGACGGTGAGCGAGCGCGACCGGCCGACCCAGACGCCGTTAGCGTCCCGGGTCATCGGAACCGACTTGACCAGCCAGTTCGGGTCGGTCTCGTCGAACAGGCACAGCTCCATGGCATCCGCGCTCGCGGAGAACACCCGGAGCTCGCCCGCCTGCGGCCCGACACGTACTCCGAGGTTGCGCAGGGGATCGGACGAGGTCATGCGATCTACAGTAGTGATACCCGCCCGGAGAGAAAGCTCGGAGAACACCGTGCCGGTCTACCTCGACCACGCCGCCACCACGCCGATGCGCCCGGAGGCGATCGCCGCCTACACCGAGGCCATGGCCGTCGTCGGCAACCCCTCCAGCATCCACAGCCAGGGACAGCAGGCCCGGCGGATGCTCGAGGAGGCGCGCGAGACCGTGGCCGCCACCCTCGGCGCCGATCCGATCGAGGTCGTGTTCACCTCCGGCGGCACCGAAGCGGTCAACCTGGCGGTCAAGGGGATGTACTGGGCGCGGGCCGACGGCGGACGGCGCCCGCGCATCCTCGCGCCGGGCGGGGAGCACCACGCGACCCTGGACACCGTGGAGTGGCTGGAGCGCGCGGAGGGGGCTCGTGCCGACTGGCTGCCCCTCGACCGCGAGGGCCGGATCGTCGTGCCGGAGTCGATCGACGGGGACGACGTCGCGCTGCTCAGCTTCCTCGCCGTCAACAACGAGGTCGGCACCGTCCAGCCGGTGGCGGCGCTCGCCGCGGTCGCGCGCGCGGCCGGGGTGCCCGTCCACGTGGATGCGGTGTCGGCCTACGGGCACCTGCCGCTCGACTTCCGCGCCCTCGGGGTGGATGCGCTGAGCGTGTCGGCGCACAAGATCGGCGGCCCCGTGGGCATCGGTGCGCTGGTGCTGAGCCGGGCCTCGACGGTGGTGCCGCTCATCCACGGCGGCGGGCAGCAGCGGCAGGTGCGCAGCGGGACTCAGGATGTGGCGGCCGCCGTGTCGTTCGCGGTGGCGGCCCGTGCGGCGGAGGCCGAACGGGTGGAGGAGACGGCCCGGCTGTCCGCGCTGCGCGACCGGCTCATCCGCGGGGTGCGGGCCGCGGTGCCGGAGGCGGTGCTGAGCGGGCCGGAGCCGGCGTCGGGGGAGCGGGTGGCGTCCAACGCGCACTTCACATTCCCCGGCGCGCAGGGCGACTCGCTGCTGTTCCTGCTCGACCTCGCGGGCGTCTCGGTCTCGACGGGCTCGGCGTGCCAGGCGGGCATCCCGGAGCCGTCGCACGTGCTGATCGCGATGGGACGGACGGAGGAGGAGGCGCGCAGCGCCCTGCGGTTCACGCTCGGCCGCACCTCGACCGAGGCCGACGTCGACGCGCTGCTCGCCGCGCTCCCCGCCGCCTACGCGCAGGCGACCCGCGCCGGCCTCTCCGAGCGCCCCTCCCGCCTCGCCCCCTGACCCCGCCCTCGAGTTGCACGTAGTGGCGCCTATTTCGGCCGGATAGCGACCACGACGTGCAACTCGGGGCGCAGGAGCGCGGCGGTAGGATGGGGCAGGTGAAGGTTCTGGCGGCGATGAGCGGCGGGGTGGACTCCGCCGTGGCGGCGGCCCGCGCCGTCGAGGCGGGGCACGACGTGGTCGGCGTGCACCTTGCGCTCTCGCGCATGCCCGGCACGCTCCGCACCGGCAGCCGCGGCTGCTGCACGATCGAGGACTCGATGGATGCGCAGCGTGCGGCGAACATTATCGGCATCCCGTACTACGTGTGGGACTTCTCCGAGCGCTTCAAGCTGGACGTGGTCGACGACTTCATCGCCGAGTACTCCGCCGGGCGCACCCCGAACCCGTGCATGCGCTGCAACGAGCGCATCAAGTTCGCCGCGCTGCTGGAGAAGGCGCTCGACCTCGGTTTCGACGCGGTCTGCACCGGTCACTACGCCGCGATCGTGAACGACGAGCACGGCAACCGCGAGCTCCACCGCGCGAGCGCCTGGGCCAAGGACCAGTCGTACGTGCTCGGCGTTCTCACGGCCGAGCAGCTGGCGCACGCCATGTTCCCGCTCGGCGCCACGCCGTCGAAGGCCGAGGTGCGGGCCGAGGCGGCCGCCCGCGGTCTCTCCGTCGCGAACAAGCCGGACTCGCACGACATCTGCTTCATCCCGGACGGCGACACCCGCGGCTGGCTGGCCGAGCGGGTGGGCACGGCGACCGGCGACATCGTCGACCGCGAGGGCAACCGGCTCGGCACGCACGAGGGCGCGCACGCCTACACGGTCGGGCAGCGCAAGGGCCTGAACGTCGGCTATCCGTCGCCCGACGGCCGTCCGCGGTTCGTGCTGGAGGTGCGGCCGAAGGAGAACGAGGTCGTCGTCGGCCCGCGCGAGGCGCTCGACATCGCCGAGATCGCGGGGTCGCGGTTCACCTGGGCGGGGCTCGCGCCGGCCGACCCGGCGACGCCGTTCGCCTGCGAGGTGCAGATCCGCGCCCACGCCGACCCGGTGCCGGCCGTCGCGTCCGTGACCGCGGGGGAGCTCGTCATCCGGCCCGATGCGCCGCTCAACGGCGTCGCGCCCGGCCAGACCGCCGTCGTGTACATCGGAACGCGCGTGCTCGGCCAGACGACGATCGACCGCACGGTCTCCGCCGTCCCGGTCTGAGCCGCCGCCGACAGCACGGGGTACCCGGGAGGGGCGCCGCGCCCTAGGCTCCCGCCATGACGGCACAGCGGTCGACTCGTCTGCGGCGCGAGGCGTGGGGCTTCGCGATCGGCTCGCTGTTCTTCCTGGTCGGCGCCGTTCCCGCGTACCAGGACGCCGTGGGCGACGTCGTGGCCAACGCGACCTTCTTCGTCGGGGCGCTGTTCTTCACAGCCGCCGCGTTCATCCAGCTCGCGCTCAGCGGTCGCCGTCCGCCGCGCCGGGAGAGCTCCGCGCCGGACCGGTACGACTGGTGGGCTGCGGCCATCCAGTTCGCCGGGACGCTGTTCTTCAACGTCAGCACGACGGAGGCCCTCATCACCGCGGCGAACAGCTCCACCCGGGTCGGCGACGGCTGGCGTCCGGACGCGTTCGGGTCGATCTGCTTCCTGGTCTCCAGCGCGCTGGCGGTGGCGGCGACGGTCGACCGCGAGCGGCTGTGGGATCCCAGCGCCCGCACCTGGCACGGCACCGGGCTGAACCTGGTCGGGTCGGTGCTGTTCGGTCTCTCGGCGATCGGCGCGTACACCATCCCGTCGACGGGTGACCCGCTGAGCCTGCTGTGGGCGAACCTCGGGACGCTGCTGGGCGCGGCGTGCTTCCTCGTCGCGGCGGTGCTCAGCCGTCGCCCGGTACGGCCGCCGTCGCGCCGCGAACACCGGCCGCGGTCGACGCCGGCGGCCGCGTCGGACGTCGGGGGTGCCGAATAAGCTGGACGCGTGGCGATCGAGACGACGACGGACGACCAGCTCGCTGACGCGCGGGCCGAGGCGCAGCAGCTGACCACGCGCATCCTCGAGCTGCGCGACGCGTACTACGAGCGCGACACCGTGCTCGTGAGCGACGAGGAGTACGACCGCATGATGCGGCGGCTGGAGGAGCTCGAGCGGCTGTACCCCGAGCTCCAGTCGCAGGACAGCCCGACGCAGACCGTCGGCGGCCGCGCCCAGACCACGCTGTTCGCGCCGGTCGAGCACGCCGAGCGCATGCTGAGCCTCGACAACGTCTTCTCGCTGGAGGAGTTCGAGGCCTGGGCGGCGAAGGTCGAGCGCGACGCGGGCCGGAGGGTCGACTACCTGTGCGAGCTCAAGATCGACGGCCTCGCCATCAACCTCCGCTACGAGCGGGGCGTGCTGGTCTCCGCGGCGACACGCGGCGACGGCGTGGTGGGCGAGGACGTGACGGAGAACATCCGCTGGATCCCCGTCATCCCGACCCGGCTGGCGACCGACGACCCGCCCGCGCTGGTCGAGGTGCGCGGCGAGGTGTTCTTCCCGGTGGCCGAGTTCGAGGAGCTCAACGCGCACCAGCTGGAGGCGGGCGAGCGCGTGTTCGCGAACGCGCGCAACGCCGCGAGCGGGTCCCTCCGGCAGAAGGCCGAGGGCAAGAACCCGGCGCAGCTGGAGCTCATGCGCAACCGCCTGCGCCGGCTGCACATGCTCGTGCACGGCATCGGAGCCTGGCAGAACCCGCCGGTCGACGCGCAGTCGAAGGTCTACGAGCTGCTGAAGGGCTGGGGTCTTCCGACCTCCACCCACTACCGGGTGGTCGACGACGCGAAGAAGGTCGACGAGTTCATCGAGTACTACGGCGCCCACCGCGGCGCCGTGGAGCACGAGATCGACGGCATCGTCATCAAGGTCGACGAGCTGGCGCTGCACGACGAGTTGGGCGCGACGAGCCGTGCACCGCGCTGGGCCATCGCGTACAAGTACCCGCCCGAGCAGGTGAACACCAAGCTGCTCGACATCGTCGTGAGCGTCGGGCGCACGGGTCGTGCCACGCCGTTCGCCGTCATGGAGAAGGTGCGCGTCGCCGGCTCCGAGGTGCGGCAGGCCACCCTGCACAACCAGGAGGTCGTCAAGGCCAAGGGTGTGCTCATCGGCGACACGGTCGTGCTCCGCAAGGCCGGCGACGTCATCCCCGAGGTGCTCGGCCCGGTGGTGGAGCTGCGCGACGGCACCGAGCGCGAGTTCGTCATGCCCGAGAACTGCCCGGAGTGCGGCACGAAGCTCGCCCCGGCCAAGGAGGGCGACATCGACCTGCGCTGCCCGAACGCCGAGTTCTGCCCGGCGCAGGTGCGCGGCCGCGTCGAGCACATCGGCTCGCGCGGCGCGCTCGACATCGAGGCGCTCGGCGAGGTCGCCGCCGCGGCGCTCACCCAGCCGCGCTTCCCGGAGACGCCGCCGCTTCCGACCGAGGCAGGGCTGTTCGGCCTCCGGCTCGCCGACCTGTTCCCGATCGAGGTCGTGGTGCGGGATTCGGAGACCGGCCTGCCGAAACTGACCGACTCGGGGGAGGAGAAGGTAGACACCCCGTTCCGCCGCCGGCGGCAGAAGAAGGACGGCGCCTACGACCCGGCCGCCGAGGAGTTCGCGGGCGACGAGCTGTACGTTCCGTCGAAGAGCGCGATCGAGCTGCTGAACAACCTCGCCGCCGCCCGGGAGAAGCCGCTGTGGCGCATCCTGGTGGCCCTCAACATCCGTCACGTCGGCCCGGTGGCCGCCCGCGCGCTGGGCAACCACTTCGGGTCGCTCGACGCGATCCGCTCGGCGACGCGCGACGAGCTCGCCGACGTGGATGGGGTGGGCGGCATCATCGCGGACGCCGTGCTGGCCTGGTTCGAGGTCGACTGGCACCGCGAGATCGTCGAGCGCTGGGCCGCCGACGGCGTGCAGTTCACCACCCCTGGCCACCCGGGGCCCGGGCGCGCGGACGAGGCCGGGGGAGTCCTCGCCGGGCTCACCGTGGTCGCCACCGGCTCGCTCGAGGGCTTCACCCGCGAGGGTGCTCAGGAGGCCATCATCGCGGCTGGCGGGAAGGCCGCGTCGAGCGTGTCCAAGAAGACCGATTTCGTCGCCGCGGGGCCGGGTGCGGGGTCGAAACTGGCCAAGGCCGAGGAGCTCGGCGTGCGGGTCATCGACGCCGCCCAGTTCAAGAAGCTGGTCGAGGAAGGGCCCGCCGCGCTGGACGCGGAGTGAAATCCGCGGGATTTCGGTCCTCCAACTCGCCGACAGGATTGAAATTCTCCCCCCGAATCGGGGGTAGAACGGCTTGCCGTCCGCCACCCGTTCACGGGTAGAGTCGAGGCGTGCGCTGCCCCTGGGCGCACGCGCAAGGGCTAAGCTCGCTCGCTCTCGGAGGGACCCGGACGGAGTGCTGGTCGGCTTTGCAGCTGTACTCACTGTGACCTCGGTCGTCTCCGGACTGACCGGGGCCTCTGTCATGCCCGCCGACCTGCCGCAACCGGTCTCCGCGGTCTCCTCCGTCACGGTCGCGACGGCTGAATCCGCCGTCTCGGGGGACCCCATCGCTTCGGGTGTCTCGGACCTGCCCTCGGCACCCAACGGCCGGGGCGCCGCGGCCTCGCTGCTTGGCTCCGTCGCGAGCGTCGACGCGTCCGCCCTCCCGGCCTTCCTCGACGCCAACCGGGCGAAACTGGAGTCGCTGCTGGTCGAGTCGCCGGCGGCGGCCGACGTCAGCCGGCTCTGGAAGCTGATCGACCCGGCCAAGCAGAAGCTTCTCATCGAGGCGGCACCGCACGTCATCGGCAATCTGGAGGGCGTCCCCTACGCCGTGCGCGGCCGGGCGAACTCCCTCGACCTGAAGCAGACCATCTCGCACGTCACCACGCGCCTGCGGACCGAGCACGGCCGCGCCGAGCGCGTCGGCCTGCAGCGCCAGCTGGAGACGCTGGAGAACGTGCGGAAGGCACTGTCGAAGCACGACGGGGTGACCAGGACCCTGGTCGGGCTGGATCCGTCCACCGATGCGAAGGCGTCGATCGTCGTCGGCGACCTCGCCACCGCCCGTTACGTCAGCGTGCTGGTCCCCGGGATGTACATGTCGGTGGGCGAGCAGATCCAGGACTGGGCGAAGGTCGCCCAGGAGCAGTACGACCTGCAGACCGGCTTCCTGCGCCGCGTGCTCGGACCGCGCGGGAGCGGCGGAGCGCCCGGCGTCGCGGTCGTCGCGTGGATCGGGTACCAGACGCCGGTGCTGACCAACATCGGCGGCACGACGCTCGCCACGCAGGGCGCCGACAGCTTGGAGCGCACCCTCCAGGGCATCCGGGCGATCCGCAAGGCGGATCAGCCGTTCCTCAGCGTCTTCGCGCACTCCTACGGCTCGACCGCCGCCCTGATGGCGCTCGAACGCCACACCGTCACGGTCGACGCGCTCGCGCTCATGGGCTCGCCGGGCAGCGCCGCGCAGTCCGTCGCGGGTCTCGCCGTGGCGCACGGCAACGTGTTCGTCGGCGAGGCGCCGATGGACCCGATCGTGAACAGCGCGTTCTTCGGCAGCGACCCGGGGTCGCCGAGCTATGGCGCGACGCCGATGGGCGTCGGCGGTGCGGTCGACCCCCTCACGCACGCCACGCTCGCTGGTTCGTCGGGCCACAACGCGTACTTCACGGCCGGGACGGAGTGCATGCGCAACCTGGCGATGATCGGCATCGACCGCGGCGACCTGGTGCTCGCACCGGGCCCGTACTCGGGCGACACCGTGAAGACCGCCTCCGCGCGCTGAGCCCCTGTCGGCGGGTGCGCCCATAATGGTGGGGATGCGATCGGACGACGACCACCCCGCCGTGCCCGGCCCTGGCGCGCCCAGCGGTGAGGCCGCCGGGGAGACTGCGGGGGAGCCCGGGCGCCCCGGCGCGAGCAGGCGCTCATTCCTGAAGGGAGCGGGCCTCGTCGCGGCCGGCGCCGTCACGGGCGGCGCAGCGGGCGGCGCCGCGGGCGCGGCCTTCGGGTCGGCGGCCGGCCAGACCGCGCCGACGGCGGACGAGTCCGGCGAGGAGTACCCGCCCCTTCCGCCGCGCGCGGGCGGTCCCGGCTTCGACCACCTCGTCGTGCTGATGTACGAGAACCGCTCGTTCGACAACCTCCTCGGCCTGCTCTACGACGAGGAGAACCTGCCGGAGGGCCGGCGCTTCGAGGGGCTGGCGTTCGGCGACTACAGCAACCCGGATCCCGCGGGCGGCCCCGACATCCCGGCGCACGCCTACGACGGCACCACCGACTTCATCATGCGCCAGCCCTCGCCCGACCCCGGCGAGGTCTACCCGCACGTGAACACGCAGCTCTACGAGGTGGTGGACCCGCCGTCGAACGCCGACGCCCGTCTCCGGCAGATGCTCCCGCCGTACAACGCGCCGGCCGCCGGCGCCAAGCCGACCATGCGCGGCTTCGTGCGCGACTACATCGGGGTGCTCCGCAAGGACACGGGCCAGGAGCCGACGACCGATCAGTACCGCCGCATCATGGGCGGGTTCACGCCGGAGATGCTCCCGGTGTTCTCCACCCTCGCGCGGCAGTTCGCGGTCTACGATCACTGGCACTGCGCCGTCCCGTCGCAGACCTTCTGCAACCGCTCGTTCTTCCACGCGTCCACCTCGCACGGCTATGTCGACAACGGCGGAGCCGAGGGGCCGGGCAAGTGGTTCGACCCGAAGAACGACAGCCCGACGATCTTCAACCGGCTGGAGGAGGCGGGCCGCAGCTGGCGGGTCTATTTCGACGACCGGCAGCTGATCTCGCTGACCGGGTTCATCCACGCGCCGGCGCTGCAGCCGTACTGGAAGACCCACTTCCGGACGATGACGCAGTTCTACACGGATGTGGCCGAGGGCACCCTCCCGGACTACGCCTTCGTCGAGCCGCGGCTGCTGTACGACCACAACGACATGCACCCGCCGGGTGGTCCGATGACCGAAGAAGAGGTCGCCGGCGACATCGTCGTGGGCGGCGCCATCTCCGATGTGCGCGCGGGCGACCTGCTGCTGCACCGGGTGTACTCCGCGATCCGCTCGGCGCGGAGCGCGAAGGGGTCGAACGCGCTCAACACGATGCTGCTCGTCACCTTCGACGAGCACGGCGGGACGTACGACCACGTCGCGCCCGGGGCCGCCACCCCTCCGGACGACAGCGGGCCGGGGGAGAACGGCTTCGGGTTCGACCGCCTGGGCGTGCGCGTGCCGGCGATCGCGATCTCGGCGTACACGGCGCGCAACACGATCATCCACGAGGAGATGCACCACTCGGCGGTCGTGGCGACGCTCAGCAAGAAGTACGGGCTGAAGCACCTGACCGAGCGCGACCGCGGGGCGCGGACGATCGACAACGCCATCAACCGCACGGCGCCCCGCCAACCGGGCACCTGGCCGGACACGCACCCGCAGTATCTGCCGCCGAATCCCGAAGCCGACGCGCCGGCGCCGCAGGACGAGGACCGGCCGCTCAGCCCGCCCGGCGTCGGCCTCGTCGGCCTCCTGATGGCGCGCTACGGCGAGCCGGGCGCGCCCGTGCCCGCCACCTACAAGCAGGCCTACGAAGCGGTCAACCGGCTGGGGCGCGGGCTGTTCGGCTCGTCCTAGAATCGATAGCGGCGGGATGCCACGCGATCCCTGCCGCCCACCACCGAATCCCACGGAGACGCACCCTTGTCTGAAACCAGCGCACGCGAGATCAGCGCAGAACAGGTCGCGCACCTGGCGAACCTCGCCAGGATCGACCTCAGCCCCGACGAGCTCGAGAGCCTCACGAAGGAGCTCGGCCAGATCGTCGAGTCCGTCGCGAAGGTGCAGGAGGTGGCGGGACCGGAGGTCCCGGCCACCAGCCACCCGCTCCCGCTGACCAACGTGTTCCGCAAGGACGAGGTGCGGCCGTCGCTGACGGTCGAGCAGGCGCTCTCCGGCGCCCCGGCGCGCGAAGGCGACCGCTTCAAGGTCGCGACCATCCTGGACGAGGAGTAGGCCATGACCGATCTGACCAGGCTCTCCGCCTCCGCCCTCGCCGAGAAGCTCGCCGCGCGCGAGGTCTCCTCCGTGGACGCCGTGCGCGCGCACCTCGACCGCATCGAGTCGGTGGACGCCGACGTCCACGCGTTCCTCCACGTCGCGGGGGAGACCGCGCTCCGCACCGCCGCCGAGGTCGACGGCCGCCGGGCCGCGGGCGACCCGCTCGGCCCGCTCGCCGGCGTCCCGATCGCGATCAAGGACGTGCTGGCGACCCACGACATGCCGTCCACCTCCGGATCGAAGATCCTCGAGGGCTGGATCCCGCCGTACGACGCGACCGTCGTGCGCAAGCTGCGCGAGGCCGACCTCGTGCCCCTCGGCAAGACCAACATGGACGAGTTCGCCATGGGCTCCTCGACCGAGCACTCCGCGTACGGCCCCACCCGCAACCCGTGGGACCTGGAGCGCATCCCCGGCGGCTCCGGCGGCGGCTCGGCCGCCGCGGTGTCCGCGTTCGAGGCGCCGCTCGCGCTCGGCTCCGACACCGGCGGCTCGATCCGCCAGCCCGCGGCCGTGACCGGCTCGGTCGGCGTGAAGCCCACCTACGGCGGCGTCAGCCGCTACGGCGCGATCGCGCTCGCGAGCTCGCTCGACCAGGTCGGTCCGGTGTCGCGCAGCGTGCTCGACGCGGGCCTGCTGCACGACGTCATCGGCGGTCACGACCCGCTCGACTCGACCTCGCTCACAGACACCTGGCCGTCGATGGCCGACGCCGCGCGCGCCGGGCACCGCGAGGGCGCCCTCAAGGGCGTCCGGGTCGGCGTCATCCGCGAGATCGCGGGCGACGGCTTCCAGGCCGGCGTCAAGCAGCGCTTCGACGAGTCCCTGGCCCTGCTGGAGTCGGCGGGCGCCGAGATCGTCGAGGTCAGCGCCCCGAGCTTCGAGTACGCCGTCGCCGCGTACTACCTCATCCTGCCCGCCGAGGCGTCGAGCAACCTCGCCCGGTTCGACTCGGTGCGCTTCGGCCTGCGGGTCGACCCCGCCGAGCCGCCCGTGACGGTCGAGCGCGTCATGTCCGCCACGCGTGACGCGGGCTTCGGTCCGGAGGTCAAGCGTCGCATCATCCTCGGCACCTACGCGCTGAGCGCCGGCTACTACGACGCCTACTACGGCAGCGCCCAGAAGGTGCGCACGCTCATCCAGCGCGACTTCCAGGCCGCGTTCGAGAAGGTGGACGTGCTGGTCAGCCCGAGCGCGCCGACCACGGCGTTCAAGCTCGGCGAGAAGATCGACGACCCGATGGCGATGTACCTCAACGACATCACCACCATCCCGGCGAACCTCGCCGGTGTGCCGGGCATGGGCCTGCCGATCGGCCTCGCGCCGGAGGACGGCCTGCCGGTCGGCATGCAGCTGATGGCGCCCGCGCGCGCCGACGCCCGCCTGTACACCTACGGCGCGGCGCTGGAGCAGCTGCTGGAGGAGAGCTGGGGCGGGACGCTGCTCAGCTCGGCGCCCGACCTGAGCGCCACCGAGATGTTCGCGAGCGAAGAGGGAGCCGTCTGATGGCCAAGGCCGACCTGCTGGATTACGACAAGGCCCTCGAGCTGTTCGAGCCGGTGCTCGGCTTCGAGGTGCACGTCGAGCTGAACACCAAGACCAAGATGTTCTGCGGCTGCGCCAACGAGTTCGGCTCCGGCGCCAACACGAACACCTGCCCGACCTGCCTGGGCCTCCCCGGCGGCATGCCGCAGGTGAACGAGAAGGCGATCGAGTCGAGCATCCGCCTCGGTCTCGCGCTCGGCTGCGACATCGCCGAGTCGAGCCGGTTCGCACGGAAGAACTACTTCTACCCGGACCTCGCGAAGAACTTCCAGACCTCGCAGTACGACGAGCCGATCGCCCACGACGGCTCGATCACCATCGAGCTGGAGAACGGCCGCGAGATCACCGTCGAGATCGAGCGGGCGCACATGGAGGAGGACGCGGGCAAGCTCACGCACGTGGGCGGCGCGACCGGCCGCATCCAGGGCGCCGACTACTCGCTGGTCGACTTCAACCGCGGCGGCGTGCCGCTGGTCGAGATCGTCACCAAGATCATCGAGGGCGCGGAGGGCGACGCTCCGGAGGTGGGCCGCACCTACGTGCGCGCCATCCGCGACATCGTGAAGGCGCTCGGCGTCTCCAACGCCCGGATGGAGGAGGGCAACGTCCGCTGCGACGCCAACGTCTCCCTCCGTCGCCGCGGCACCACCGAGCTCGGCACCCGCACGGAGACCAAGAACGTGAACTCGCTCCGGTCGATCGAGCGCGCGGTGCGGTACGAGATCCAGCGCCAGGCGGCGATCCTGGAGGCCGGCGGAACGATCGTGCAGGAGACCCGCCACTGGCATGAGGACACCGGCACCACGAGCGCCGGCCGCCCGAAGTCGGATGCGGACGACTACCGGTACTTCCCGGAGCCCGACCTCGTCCCGGTCGCGCCGAGCCGCGAGTGGGTGGAGGAGCTGCGCGGCACCCTGCCGGAGCAGCCGGCCGCCCGCCGCAAGCGCCTGACCGCGGAGTGGGGCTTCACTGCCCTGGAGTTCCAGGACGTCGCCAACGCCGACCTGCTGGACGAGGTGGAGGCGACCATCGCCGCCGGTGCCTCTCCCGCCGCGGCGCGCAAGTGGTGGACGGGCGAGATCGCCCGCCTCGCCAACGCCCAGAACGTGCCGGCCGGCACCCTGGTGAGCCCGCAGCACGTCGCCGAGCTGGCCGCCCTGGTCGACGCCGGCACGCTGACCGACCGCCTGGCCCGCCAGGTACTCGAGGGCGTCATCGCCGGCGAGGGCCGTCCGCAGGAGGTCGTCGACGCCCGCGGCCTCGCCGTCGTCTCCGACGACGGGGCGCTCATCGCGGCCATCGACGAGGCCCTGGCCGCTCAGCCGGACGTCCTCGCGAAGATCCGCGACGGCAAGGTGCAGGCCGCCGGCGCCGTCATCGGCGCGGTGATGAAGGCCATGCGCGGCCAGGCCGACGCAGCCCGGGTGCGCGAGCTGGTGCTGGAGCGCGCCGGCTCGGCGGAGTAGCCGAGGGCGGACGGATGACCGGGACGGGACGCCCTCCGGTCGCCGTCGTGCGTGTCACCGCAGAGAGCGCGGCGGAGGATGCCGCCGCGCTCTCCGCGGTGCTGATCGCCACCGTCGCGGCCGGAGCCAGCGTCGGCTGGATCGAGCCGCCGACGGCAGACGAGGCGACGTCGTGGTGGCTGCGGCTCTTCGACGACCCGGACGCGACGTCGTGGGTGGCCCGGGGCGACGACGGCCGGGCGCTCGGCACCATCACACTGCTCCTCTCGCCGAAGCCGAACGGCCCGCACCGCGGGGAGGTCGTCAAGCTGATGGTGCACCCGGACGCTCGCGGGCGCGGCGTCGCACCCGCCCTGATGCGCGCGCTTGAGCAGCACGCCCGCGTCACCGGACTGACGCTCCTCGTCCTCGACACGGAGACCGGCAGCCTGGCCGAGACCCTCTACGCGCGGTGGGGCTGGCACGCCGTCGGCGTCATCCCGGACTTCGCGGTCATGCCGTCAGGCAGGCTCGGCGGCACGACTGTGATGTACAAGCGGCTCTCCGACGAGCCCGCCGCCGACGCGCTGCTGCCCGGCTCGCTGTTTGCCGACTCCCAGCCTCCGCGGGCAGAGTAGCGGCATGGGCGTCTTCACTCTCGGCGGGCTCACCACCGCGCCGGCCTCCACCCGCACCGATCTGCTGGCCCCTGCCACGCTCGCCGCGTTGGAAGACCTCGGCTGGCTGGAGCAGGTCGGCGTCGTGGAGATCGACCCCGACATCTCCGACACCGCGGCGACGCGCGACGCCTTCGGGCTTGACGCCTCCCACCTGGCCAACTGCGTCGTCGTGGCGGGCAAGCGCGAGGGGGTCGAGCGGATCGCCGCGTGCGTCGTGCTCTCCACCACGCGGGCGGACGTGAACAACACCGTGAAGCGGATGCTGGACGTGCGCAAGGCCTCCTTCCTGCCGATGGACCGGGCAGTCGAGCTGACCGGGATGGAGTACGGCGGCATCACCCCGATCGGCATCCCAGCCGAGTGGCCCGTGCTGGTGGACTCCCGTGTCGGCGAGCAGGACGTCGTCATCATCGGCTCCGGCGTGCGGCGGTCGAAGATCCTCCTGCCGGGGCGCCTGCTGGCCGAGCTCCCTGCCGCCCGGTCGATCGACGGTCTCGGCCTCGAGGTCGCCGCGGGATGAGCCGGTCACGATGACAGGAACGACCACCGGCGTCTCGGGCGGCGTCCTCGGCCCGGTCCGCTCCCGCCTGATCGAGACGCTCGCCGGGCGGTCGGACGAGGTACCGGCGTGGGTGCTGCGCCTCGAGTTCGGCGAAGACGAAGGCTTCTTCGGGCCCGGCAGCGCGGCTTGGGCGGTGCACGGCGGGATGCCGACCCTCGTCGCCGGCGTGCGTGCGCTTCTCCTCCAGGCGCTTCACCCGGGGGCGCTGGCGGGCGTGCGCGACTTCTCGCGCTACAGGGAGGACCCGCTGGGCCGGCTCGCGGGCACCATCCAGTGGATCCACACGGTCACCTTCGGCAGCCGCGGCCAGGCGATCGCGGGGTCGGAGATGGTGAAGTCCCTGCACCGCCGCGTGACCGGCACGTTCGTCGACGGGCACGGCGTCGCGCGGCCGTACTCGGCGAACGACCCGGAGCTCGCCCGCTGGGTGCACCTGGCGTTCACCGACGCCTTCCTGACCGCGCACGAGCGGTGGGGCGGGCCGCTCCCGGGAGGGGCCGACGGGTACGTGGGCGAGTGGGCCACGGCGGCGGACCTCATGGGCGTGCCGGACGCGCCGCGCACGACCGCCGAGCTCCGCACGGAGATCGATGCGACGACCGACGCGGGGGAGCTGCGTGGCGGTCCGGAGGTGGAGGAGATCGTCCGCTTCATCCGCCGCGCGCCGCTCCGCCGCATGCTGCGACCGTCGTACCGGGTGGTGTTCGACGCCGCCGTGTCGACGCTCGAGCCACGGCACCGCGCGATGCTCGGGCTCCCGTCCACTCCGCTGCAGCGGGTCGTGCCGCTGCACGCGACAACCGCGGCGGTGCTCCGCGGCGCCCGGGTGCTGCTCGGCCCGCAGACGCAGGCCGAGCTGGCCGCCCGGCGCCGACTCGACCGTCTCGCCGCATCCTGAGCCCGGCTCGCGCGACCGGCCGTCGGCGCGAGAGGATGGCGGCATGAGCGACGCCGCCAGCGAAGAGGCCCCGACCGATCACCCGACCGAGCGAACCCGCACCGTCACCTGGGAGGACCCGGCGCCCGGGGTCGCACGGATGCCTGCGATGACCGGGCTCGAGTATCTGCGGTCGATGATCCGCGGCGAGCTCCCGCCGCCTCCCATCGCCGAGCTCATGCGGATGACGCTGGTCGCAGCCGACCCGGGCACCGCGACCTTCGTCTGCGAGCCGGACGAGTCGCACTACAACCCGATCGGGTCCGTGCACGGCGGCTTCCTCTGCACGGTGCTCGACTCGGCCCTCGGCTGCGCGGTGCAGACGACGCTCGCGCAGGGGCAGGGGTACACGTCCATCGAGATCAACGTGAACTACCTGCGCCCGGTGTACGCGCACTCCGGGTCGCTGACGTGCACGGCGACGGTGTCGAAGCCGGGCAGCCGGGTCGCGTTCGCCGACGCCGTGATCGCCGACGCGACGGGCAAGCCGGTCGCGACCGCGACCGGCTCTCTCCTCGTCTTCCCGATCGGCGACTAGCCGGCGCGCGATTCGTGCCGAATGTGCGCTTTCAGCGCGCCAAAACGCACATTCGGCACGAATCGCGGCGGCGTTACTGGTGCGCGGCGAGCAGCTGGTCGCGCACCTTGCGGCGGATCACCTTGCCGACGATCGAGCGTGGCAGCTCGTCCACCTGCACGACGTGCTTCGGCACCTTGTACGGGGTCAGGCAGTCGCGCCCGTACGCCCGGATGGCCTCCTCGTCGAACGAGGCCCCCTCCTCCATGACGACCGCGGCCACCACGTCCTCGCCGCCGCGCCGGTGCGGGAGGCCGACCACTGCGACGTCCGCGACGCCGGGGAACGAGCGCAGCGCGTCCTCCACCTCGGTCGGCGAGACGTTGAAGCCGCCGGTGACGATGAGCTCCTTGATGCGGTCGACGATGCGGACGAAGCCGTCCTCGTCCATCGTCACGATGTCGCCGGTGCGGAACCAGCCGTCGGCCGTGAGCACCTTCGCGGTCTCGTCCGGCTTGCGCCAGTAGCCCGAGAACACCTGGGGGCCGCGGGCGAGCAGCTCGCCCTCCTCGCCGAGCGGCCGGTCCACCGAGGGGTCGTCCGGGTCGGCGACGCGCAGCTCGGTGCTCGGCAGCGCCAGGCCGACGGTGCCCGGCTTCCTGGTCGCGCCGACCGGGTTCGCCATGAGCACCGGCGAGCACTCGGACAGCCCGTAGCCTTCGACCAGGTAGCCGCCGGTCTTCTGCTCCCACAGGTCGACGATGCTCTGCGGCAGGCTCATCGCTCCGGAGATCGCGATCTGGATGCCCGACAGCGACACCTTCCGCTTCTCCGCCGACTGCACCAGCCGCTCGTAGATCGGGGGAACGGCGGGGAGGAACGTGGCCGGACGCTTCTTGACCACGTCCAGCACAAGGTCGGGGTCGAACTTCGGGAACAGCACGAGCCTGGCGCCCATGCTCATCGCGAAGGTGAGGCAGAGCGTGAGCCCGTAGGCGTGGAACAGCGGCAGCACCGCGTAGACCACGGAGGTACCGCGCTCGATCGTCGGCACCCACGCGCGCGACTGCGCCGCGTTGACCGACAGGTTGCCGTGGCTCAGCATGGCGCCCTTCGGCAGCCCGGTCGTTCCGGAGGTGTATTGGATCAGAGCGAGGTCGTCCCGCTCCGGCCGCGGGTAGCTCGCCTTGAGCTTGCGGGAGGCGACGAGCGCATCCCACCGGACGGTCCCGGACGTCTTCGCGGTCAGCTGGTCGCGAGCCGTGCGCGCCGCCTTCACCGGCAGGCGCAGGGCGATCCGCTTGGACGCGGGCATGGCCCGGGTGAGGTCGACGGAGACGACCGTGGTCACGCCGAGGTCGGCGGGCAGCTCCTGGACGGTGCCGGCCACCTTGTCCCAGACGATCGCGACCGTCGCGCCGTGGTCCTCGAACTGGTGCCTGAGCTCGCGCGGCGTGTACAGCGGGTTGTGCTCCACCACGACCGCGCCGAGGCGCAGCACCGCGTAGAACGCGGCGACGTGCTGCGGGCAGTTGGGCAGCACCAGCGCGACGCGGTCGCCCTTCTTCACTCCCAGCTTGCGGAGGCCCTCCGCTGCCCGCGCGATCTGGTCGCCGAGCTCGGCGTAGGTGGTGGTGGCGCCGAAGAACTCCAGTGCGACGTGGCTGCCGTAGGTGCGGACCGACTCGTCGATCAGGTGCGAGAGGGAGCCCTCCGGCTCCTCCACCCGGGCCGGCACGTCCGGTGCGTAGGAGGCCACCCAGGGCATCGCGTCGTAGGGGGAGTGGTCGCGGGCGCCGGCGCCCGTCGCGCTGTCGGTGGTCACGGCCGCAAGCCTACGCGGAGGCGACGAGCGCCCGCACGGCGTCCTCCAGCGGGGTGTCGCCGGCGACGACCTCCCACTGCCGGCCGATGGTGCCCGGCTCGTGCAGCGCGACCGCGATGAGGCGCGCGACGTCCTCGCGGGCGATGCTGCCGCGCGGGACGCTGTCGCCGAGCGTGACGAGGCCGGTCCCCTCCTCGGTGGTGAGGCCGCCGGGGCGCAGGATGGTCCAGTCGAGACCGGAGGCGCGGAGCGCCGCGTCGGCGTCGCGCTTCGCCTCGACGTAGGCGGTCCACACGGGGTCGTCGCCCTCGACCGGCGCGTCGACGCCCCAGGCGGACACCTGCACGAAGCGGCGGATGCCGGCCTGCGCGGCCGCCTCCTGCGACTTCACCGAGCCGCCGTAGTCGACGGTGCGCTTGCGCTCGATGCCGGAGCCGGCGCCCGCGCCCGCGGCGAAGACGACCGCGTCGCAGCCGGCGATCGCGCCGGCGAGGGCGGAGGCGTCGGCCGACTCGATGTCGAGGAGCACGCCCTCGCCGCCCAGGCGGTAGACGTCGTCCGCGTGCTCGTCGTTGCGGACGATCCCGACGAAGTCGTCGCCGAGGTCGTAGAGCACCCGCATCAGCTGCTGGGCGACTTTTCCGTGGGCTCCGATGATCGCGACTCTCATGCGTCCATCCTTCCACCGCCTCCATTCCCCCGCCTCCATTCCAACGGCGACACGCGTCCGCCGGGCGCGAACGCTCTGGGCCTGGCCGCGCCCGCTCTGTTACCGTCGGACCATGACCGCCCTGCTCGAGCTGCTCGGACGCTCCGTCGCGTTCGCGCTCGGCGCGTTCGGCGGCGGCAGCCCCGCGGCCTTCGTGGCCCTCGCCGGTGTGGCCGGGGCCCTCGGGCTCGTCGCCGTGGTCGCCGTCGCGGCGACCCGGTCGGTCGCCGCGCTCACCGCCTCCCTCCGCCGCCGTGCGGTGTGGTCGCGGCCGGTGGAGCCGGTGGTCGGGTGGCTCGTGGAGAGCACCTCCGATCCCGACGCCGACGGCCGTCCGCGGCCCAGGGCGCCCGGCGCCTCCCTGCCGGTCGCGTAACCGGCGCCGCCGCCCGCTCTCCGCGGGACCGGCGCGCCCTCGCGACCAGACGCGTCCACCCACCGTCTTCATCGCAGGGATCACTCACTCATGGACTTCTTCTCCTGGCCGCCGATCGCGGCCGTCCTCGACGGGGCGTACGGCCTCGTCACCGTCCTCTCCGCCGGCGTGGAACCGTTCGCCGGCGCCGCCGCGGGGCTCGTCGCCGTCGTCGTGCTCACCGTCCTCGTCCGCCTCCTCCTCGTGCCGGTCGGCGTCAGCCAGGTGCGCGCGGAGTACCACCGCCGGCGCATCGCCCCGCAGCTCGCCGAGCTGCAGCGCCGCCACTCCGGCGACCGGGAGACCCTCGCCAGGAAGACGATGGAGCTCTACCAGCGGGAGCAGGTATCGCCCTTCGCCGGGATGCTGCCGCTGTTCGCGCAGATCCCCGTCGTGACGCTGGTGTACGCGGTGTTCACGCATCCGACGATCGCCGGCCACCCCAACGGCCTGCTCGACCAGCACGTCCTCGGCGCGCCGCTCGGCACCAGCTTCGTCGGGCTGACCGGCGCCTCGGCGGGGGTGTGGCCCGCGATGCTCGTCTACCTCGGCGTGCTCGCGCTGATCGCGGTCGTCACCACCGTGTCGCGGCGGGTGCTGACGCTCCCGCAGCCGGAGGGATCGGCCGCCCCGGGCGGCATGCTGCGCGCCCTCTCGTTCCTGCCGTACATCACGGTGGTGTTCGCCGCGTTCGTCCCGCTCGCGGCGGCCGTCTACATCCTGACGTCGACGGCGTGGACCGTCGCCGAGCGCTGGACACTGCGCCGTCTCCTCGACCCCGAGCGGGGCGCCGGGGGCAGCGCCCGCGCGACCACCTCGCACTGAGCGGCCGCGGAGCCGGGTGTGGCAGGCTGGCGGCATGTGGAAGCGCGCAGCGGGTGACCGGCGGGAGGCGGACGCGAGCCGTCCTGCCGCGGGCCGCCCCGGTCTCGGGGTCGGTGTGCAGGTGTACGTGCGCGAGCACGAGCCGGAGACCGGCGACGACTGGGTGGGGGAGCCGACCGGCGTGATCATCGCGCCCGGCGACCGCAGCCTCCGGAACGTCTACGGTCCGCTCGACGGCCTGACCACCTGGACCGTGTCGTTCTCGGAGCCGCAGCACCGGCGGGACGGGCGCGGTCCGTATGCGACCGCGGTCATCCCGGCGTCGCAGCTGATCGCCGAGGAGCCCTGGCCGCAGGACTGAACCGGTTCGGCATCCCCCTACCTCCGCACGCGGCGCGAACCTACAATGACGGCATGTTCGTCGAGGGCACCCTTCGATGGCAGGTCACGGAGGACTGCCCGTGGGACCTGCTCATCGCCCTCGCCGTGCGCGATCTCGCCGGGCTGTCGGACGCCGTGCGGCCGTCGCTCCCGGCGCTCGACCCCGCGGTGACGCCGGCGCTGCGGTCGCGCGGCGCGCGGTCGGGGCGGAAGGTCGCGCGCCCGGCTCCCGGCGGTGCGCCCGGCGATTCCGCGGGCGCCGGCGACGACCCGCTGGCGGTGCAGTGGCAGGCCTGGTTCGAGATCGTCGCCGACCGCTCGCGGCGGTTGACCGCGCCGCTGCTGCGTCCGCCGCACTTCGAGGCGTTCGACCGGGCGCTCGAGCTTCAGGATGCGGTGATCGCCCACTACGACGCCGCCGCCGGCTGGGCCGCCGCCCGGCACGCGGAGTACGTGGAGGCGACCGCGGCGACCCACGCCCGCCGCGCCGCCGACATCGTCGACGTGGTCCGGGAGCGGGAGCACGAGCTCCGGCGCCAGGCGGGCTACTTCCGGCTCGACCTCGACGTGCTGCCCTTGGCCGAGAAGGGCGCGTGGATCGTCGGACCGCACACCGTCGTCGTCTCAGCGACCCTGCGCGACGACTCCCACGCGTTCCGCGCCTGGCTCCGCCCCCTTGTCACCGCCCTCGTGTGAGCCCACCCGGCCCGCCGAGTTGCACGTCGTGGGGGGGGTTGGCCCCCCCAAGCCCCCCCCCCCGGCCAAACCCGCCGCGGGGGGGGGGGGGGGGGGGGGGGGGGGGGGGGGGGGGGGGGGGGGGGGGGGGGGGGG
>NZ_JAROCB010000001.1:369332-955622 GCF_030433675.1 Leifsonia virtsii | reverse complement strand
CCGGCCCCCCCCCCGGGCCCCCCCCCGGGGGGGCCCCCCCCCCGCCCGCGCGGGTGCCGGGGGGGGGCGGCACACCCCCCCCCACCCCCCCCACGACGTGCAACTCGATCGTCGGAAGGTCGGTGGGGGGTGAGAGAGTGGAGGGGTGGGACGAGCGGACGGGAGCGAGCGGCAGGTCAGTGCGGCCGATGTCGACGACTCCGAGGCGAGCATCCTGCACGTCGACATGGATGCGTTCTTCGCATCGGTCGAGCTGCTCGAGCGTCCGGACGCCCGCGGAAAGCCGGCGATCGTCGGGCACGCGGGTGGCCGCGGGGTCGTGACGAGCGCGACTTACGAGGCGCGCCGCTACGGCGTCCGCAGCGCCATGCCGATGTCGCAGGCGCTGCGGCTGTGCCCGAACGCGATCATCCTGCCGCCGCACTACGACCGCTACACCGAGTACTCGCGCAAGGTGATGGACATCTTCCACGAGGTCACCCCGCTGGTGGAGCCGCTGAGCATCGACGAGGCGTTCCTCGACGTCGCAGGCGCCCGCCGGCTGCTCGGGTCGCCGCGGCGGATCGCCGAGCTGATCCGGTCGCGCGTGCACGAGGAGACCGGACTGACCTGCTCCGTCGGGGTCGCCGCGACCAAGTTCATGGCGAAGCTGGCCTCCGGGCGGGCGAAGCCCGACGGACTGCTGGTGATCCCGCGCTCCGAGACCCTGTCGTTCCTGCGACCGCTGCCGGTCGGCGCGCTGTGGGGTGTCGGTGCGAGCACGCAGTCCTCGCTCGAACGGATGGGGCTGCTCACGGTGGCCGACCTGGCGGACGCCCCGCTGGGCGTGCTGCAGAAGGCCGTGGGCGACGCCTCCGGACGCCGGCTGCACGAGCTCGCGAACGGACGCGACCCGCGCCGGGTGGTCACCGAGTCGCGCGAGAAGAGCATCGGCCACGAGAACACCTTCGGCGTCGACGTCTCCGACGTCGACCAGCTGCGCCGCGAGCTGCTCCGCCTCTCCGGCCGGGTCGGCGAGCGGCTGCGCAAGCACGAGCTGGAGGCGCGGACGGTGGCGATCAAGGTCCGCTTCTCCGACTTCCGCACCATCACCCGCTCGCGGACGCTCGCCGAGCCGACCAACGTCGGCCGCCGGCTGTTCGAGGAGGCGTGGGATGTGTTCGATGCCCTGGGGCTGGACGTGCGGCAGACCCCCATCCGCCTCATCGGCGTGCGTGCGGAGCAGCTGCTCGACGCGGGAGGAGACTCGCTCGCGCTGTGGGACCCGGACGAGGAGTGGCGCGAGACCGAGCGCACCCTCGACGCGGTGAGCGCCCGGTTCGGCCGAGGCGCGATCGGCCCCGCCTCCCTCGTCCGCCGATCGCGGGACGCGGACGACGAGGAGCAGGACGGCCGCAACCCCAAGTACGTCAGCGACTGACGGGACGTCGGCCCGAACGAGCCTGGTCTCGGCGGCACCCGCGCGCTACCGTGGCTGCATGACGAACATGACGCTCAAGCTCGCGGAGACGCTCAGCGCCTCCGGCATCAAGTCGGTCTACGGCGACCCCGTCGTCGTCGACGGGACGACCATCGTGCCCGTGGCGGCCGTGCAGTTCGGCTTCGGCGGCGGCGAGGGCGGAGAGGGCGGAGAGGACGCCCCGGCCGGCAGCGGCGGCGGTGGCGGCGGCTGGGCGGTCCCGTTCGGCGCCTACGTCTCCGACGAGACCGGTGTGCGGTTCCGGCCGAACCTGATCACGCTGCTCGCCGTCGGCATCCCGTTCCTGTGGGTGGCCGGTCACGCGTGGGCGCGCGTCATCAAGGCGCTCAAGCGGTAGCACGCGGGCCCGCCCGCCGGGCTACACTGTGTGTGAACACGGGAGTCCGGTGAGCCGGGCTGAGAGGAGACTTCTCCAAGTCTCGACCGTCGAACCTGATCTGGGTCATGCCAGCGCAGGGAGGCCATTCTCACATCCCGTGCCCTGTTTCGCTGACTGAAAGGGCACGCACAGTGCACGCAACTCTTCTCTCCACCTCGGCGCGTCCGCGCACCTTCCGCTGGCGGGTCGTCGACATCGTCGTCGCCAGCGTCGTGGCCGTCGCCTCGGGCGTCGTCTTCTGGATCTGGGGCGTCGTCCAGAACCCCATCTCTGGTCCGGTCTCGGCGGTCCTGCCGGGCTTCCAGGGCATCCTGAACGGCCCGTGGCTGTTCGCCGGGGTGCTCGTCGCCCTGATCGTGCGCAAGCCCGGCGCCGCCCTGTTCGGCGAGGTCGTCGCCGCCACGGTCTCCGCGCTGATCGGGACGCAGTGGGGCTTCGCCACGCTGCTCTCCGGCGTCGTGCAGGGGCTCGGCGCGGAGCTCGTCTTCGCGCTGTTCCTCTACGCGAACTGGCGGCTCGTCCCGGCGCTCCTCGCCGGGGCCGGTGCGGGCATCGCCGAGTCGATCCTCGACCTCCTGTACTGGTACCCCGGCTCGAAGCCGGAGTTCATCGTCGTCTACACCATCACCACCACGATCTCCGGTCTGGTCGTCGCCGGCCTCGGCTCCTGGCTGCTGGTGCGGGCCATCGCCCGCACGGGCGCGCTGAGCCGGTTCGCCTCGGGCCGCGAGGCGCAGAAGGCGGCGCGGGTCTGAGCGTGACGACGGGACGGCCGTCCCCGGCCGCGATCCACGTCGACGGCTGGGGCTGGCGGTATGCCGGACGTGCGGCGTGGGCCGCGCGCGGGGTCGATCTGCGCGTCGAGCCGGGGGAGCGGGTGCTGCTGCTCGGCGCCTCCGGGGCCGGCAAGAGCACACTGCTCGCAGGCCTCGCCGGCGTGCTCGGCGGCGAGGACGACGGCGAGGCCGAGGGCGCGCTCACGGTGGGCGGCCGTCCGCCTGCCGAGGCGCGGGGGACGGCCGGGCTGCTGCTGCAGGACCCGGACGCGCAGGTGATCCTTGCGCGCGTCGGCGACGATGTCGCCTTCGCCTGCGAGAACCTGGGCGTGCCGCGCGACGAGGTCTGGCCGCGCGTGCGGCAGGCCCTCGCCGAGGTCGGGCTCGACGTGCCGCTCGACCGCTCGACGGCCCAGCTCTCCGGCGGGCAGAAGCAGCGGCTGGCGCTCGCGGGCCTCCTGGCGATGCGACCCGGGGTGCTGCTGCTCGACGAGCCGACCGCGAATCTCGACCCCGAGGGCGTCCTGGAGGTCCGGGATGCGGTGCGCTCGGCCCTCGACGCGACAGGTGCGACGCTGGTCGTGGTCGAGCACCGGGTCGCCGTCTGGCGTGACCTGGTGACGCGCGTCGTGGTGCTCGGGGCCGACGGCGGCGTGCTCGCTGACGGCGCTCCGGAGGCGGTGCTAGCCGACACCGCAGGCGAGCTGCGCCGCGCCGGGGTGTGGCTGCCGGACACGACGGTGCCGGAGGCGGCGCCCGTCGCCGAGGGCGACCCGCTGCTGCGGGCGCGGTCCCTCATGTTCGGCCGCGGACCCGCGGTCACCCGCGGACGCCGTCGCGGGCGCGGCCGTGCCGTGAACGCGGACCCGGTCGGCGGACCGCTGGACCTCTCGGTCGCCGCGGGCTCCGCTCTCGCGCTCACCGGACCCAACGGTGCGGGCAAGTCGACCCTCGCGCTCACCCTCGGCGGCCTGCTGCCCGCGCTCGGCGGGTCGCTGACGGCCGAGCCGGCTCTCGCGGACGGCGCCCCGGTCGACCCGTCGGCCTGGCGGTCGCGCGAACTGCTGACGCGGATCGGCAGCGTGTTCCAGAATCCGGAGCACCAGTTCCTCGCGTCGACCGTGCGGGACGAGCTCGCCGCGGGACCGCGGGCGCTCGGCCTCGACGCCGGCGAGGTGACCGCGCGCATCGACGAGCTGCTCGACCGGCTGGCCCTCGCCGCCGTGGCAGACGCCAACCCGTTCACCCTGTCCGGCGGCCAGAAACGGCGGCTCTCCGTCGGCACCGCGCTCGCCACGCGGCCCCGGCTGCTCGTGCTCGACGAGCCGACGTTCGGGCAGGATGCGCGGACCTGGGAGGGCCTGGTCGGCACGATCGCCGACCTCCGCCGCGGCGGGCACGCCGTCGTCGCCGCGACCCACGATGCCGAGTTCGTCGCCGCCATCGGCGCGACGGACCTGCGGCTCGGCGCGGCGGAGGTGGCGGCGTGACGCTCATCCAGCCGCTGCGCACCGGCCCGCTCGCGACCCTCAATCCGGTCGCGAAGCTCGGCGCCGCCCTCATCGTCACGGTCGCCCTGCTGCTCTCGATCGACCCGGTCTCGGCCGGCGTCGCGCTCGCGCTGGAGGTCGCACTGCTCGCCTTCGCGCGTCTCCCGCTGCGCACCGTCCTCACCCGGACGGCCCCGGTGCTGATCGCCGCGCCGCTCGCCGGCCTGACCACCCTGCTCTACGGCCGCACCTCCGGCACCGTGTACCTGCAGTGGTGGTTCGTCGAGGTCAGCGACGGATCGGCCGCGCTCGCCCTGGCGACGATGCTGCGCGTGCTCGCCATCGGACTGCCCGCGGTGCTGCTGTTCATCACGATCGACCCGACCGAGCTCGCGGACGGCCTTGCGCAGCTGCTGCGCCTGCCCGCCCGGTTCGTGCTCGGCGCGCTGGCGGGCTTGCGCCTGGTGGGGCTGTTCGCCGAGGACTGGCGCGCGCTCACCCTCGCCCGCCGCGCCCGCGGGGTCGCCGAGTCCGGCGCCGTCCGGCGCTTCCTCGGACAGTCGTTCGCCCTCTTCGTGCTCTCCCTCCGGCGCGGCACGAAGCTCGCGACCGCGATGGAGGCCCGCGGCTTCGGCGCGCCGGTCCGCCGCACCTGGGCCCGGCCGTCGGTGTTCCGTGCCCGGGACTGGGCAGCCCTCGCCGTCGCCGTGCTGGTCGCGGGTGCCGCGGTCGGCGCCGCCGTCGCCACCGGGAGTTGGAATGCGCCTCTCAGCTGACCTCGCACCTCTCGCCGACGCCGTGGCCGGCGCCGTCGCGGCCGCGCGGCGCGCCGGCCGGACCCCGGTCGTCCTCATCGACGGGCCGAGCGGGGCGGGCAAGAGCTCCCTCGCCGACCTGCTGGTCGCCGACTGGCCCGCGGAGGGCGTGCCGCGCCTGGTCCGGATGGACGACCTCTACCCGGGCTGGGACGGCCTCGACGCCGGGAGCGACGCGGTGGGGCGCGACCTGCTTGCGCCGATCCGCGCACACGGCGCCGGCAGCTGGCAGCGCTGGGACTGGGCGGACGAGCGCCCGGCCGGTCGCATCCACATCACCGGGAGTGAGCCGCTGATCGTGGAGGGGTGCGGCACGCTCTCCCGGCGCAACGCGGCCCTCGCCGACCTTACGGTGTGGCTGCGCGCCGACGATGCGCTCCGCAAGCGACGCGCGCTGGCCAGGGACGGCGCCACCTTCGCCGCGCAGTGGGACCGTTGGCAGGCCGAGTTCGACCGCTTCGTCGCGCGGGAGGACCCGGTGGCGTCGGCGATGCTCGTGCTGGACGTGACCGCGCTCGACCTGACCCCGGCCGCACGACGCCCCGCCCGGCCCGGTGACCTCACCGATCGGGTTTCGGGGACTACGGTGGAGTCATGACCGACGCACGACAGGACCCCGAATACATCGTCGAGTACGCCGACGGCCCCCTCGTAGGGCAGACCGACCGCCGCTTCCTGGTGGACGGGAAGGTGGACGAGCGGATCGGCGTGATCGCCGCGGTCGAGGGGCTCGAGTCCACGTTCTGGTACGTCAAGGGCGAGGAGCGCGAGGCGAACGGCGAGCGTCTGGTGTCCTACCACTTCGACCAGCCGGACTCCGACCCGGTGGAGGCCGACAAGGAGGACGAGTCGATCTTCGGCTACGGCGCCTGAGCCGGGCCCGGCCGCTCGTTCACGCCCGGTGACGCCGGGCGACCCGCCAGGCGGCCGCTCCGGCCGTCAGCAGCATCAGCGCGCCGGCGAGTGGCGGCCACAGGTCGCCTCCCGTCGACGCGAGCGCGCCCGCCGCGCTCTGGCCTGAGCCCGAGCCGGCTGTGGCGGTCGGCGCGGTCACCGTCACCGTGAGGGTCGCCGGGTCCGACGAGACCGGTTCGCCGAGCGTGGTCTCCGCGTGCGCGATGGCCGTGTCCGTGACCGCGCCGTGGGCGAGATCTGAGGCGGTCGGGACGTAGGAGGCCGTGCACGTCGTCGTCGCCCCGGGCGCGAGCCGGGTGGCGGCGCAGACCGGGGATGACTCCAGCGGGCCCGCAGGCGCCGACTGCGTGTCCGTGACCGTCACCGCCGTGAGCGTGACGGTCCCGGTGTTGACGACGGTGAACCGGTACGGGATGCTGCCGCCCATCTCCGCGCTCGGCGCGGACGCGCTCTTGGTGAGCGAGAGGCTCGCGACCTGCCCGGTGACCGCCACCGTCTCGGTCACAGGAAGGGACCGGACGGTCGCACCCGTGGCCGCCGTGCCCTCCGCCGTGGCCGTGACCGTGAGCGCACCGGCGTCGAACTCGTCCTGCGTGACCGTCGGCGTGACCCGGCAGGTGGCGCTCTCGCCCGGCGCCAGCACGTCCGGCTCGCAGGGCGTGCTCCCGCCGCGGTCGTCGACCAGGACCACGTTCGCGATCGTGACGTCGCCGCTGTTCGTCGCCACGAACGTCAGCGGCACCGCCTGCCCGGCGGTGGCGCCGGACGGGGCCGGTTGCGGCGTGAGCGTGAGGGCGGCGACCGCGGTGGAGTCGAGCACGAGCCCGTCCGGGGCCGACACGACCGGGTCGCCGTGCGCATCGGTGCCGGAGGCCGTCGCCGTGTCGCCCAGGCCGCCGTGGTCGATGTCGGCCTGCGTCACCCGATACGAGGCCGTGCACAGGGACGCGGCCCCGGGTGCGAGCGTCGTCACGTCGCACTGCGGAGCGGCCTCGAGCGGTCCGGCGGGGGCCACAGGCGTGTCCGTGACGGAGACACCGCCGATCGTGGTCGCGCCGGTGTTCGTCACGGTGAAGGTGTACCCGATCGCCTGACCGGCCCGCACGATCGAGGTCGCGTCCGCCGTCTTGTCGATCGTGAGCTGCGAGGCGGCGACGACGGGGAGGGACAGCGAGGAGGCGGCTGACGCGACGCCCGCGCCCGCAGGGTCCGAGGCCGTCGCGGTCGCTGTGTCGGCGAGCGTTCCGTGGTCGACGTCCCCCTGTGTCACCGTGTACGTCGCGGTGCAGGTGACCGTCCGACCGGGCGTCAGGGTCGTCTCCGGACACGTGGGCGCGGTGTCCAGGGCGCCCGCGGGTGCGGTCGGGACGTCGTCGACGACGAGCCCGTGCAGGGTCAGGCCGCCGGTGTTGCGCACGGCGAAGTCGTAGCGCACCACCTGCCCGGCCGCGGCGATGGTGGCGGCCGAGGCGGACTTCGCCACCGTCAGCGCGGCCGCGGCGTCGGCGGTCAGCGTGACCTCGGTCGGCGGGCTCGTCACCGGCACGTCGCCCGTGGTCCTGCCCGTGACGGTCGCGGTGTTCTGGATGCTGCCGCCGTCGACATCCGCCTGGGTCGCCGTGTAGACGCCCGAGCAGGTGGTGTGCTGCCCGGGCACGAGCCGGGTCAGGGCGCACGCGAACACCGGCGCCGGTCCGCCGCCGGTGAAGCGGGTCTCGTCGACGGTGAGCCCGTCCACGATCAGGTTGCCGTCGTTCACGACCGCCACCGTGTAGGCGATCGTGTCGCCGGCGGCGTGGACGACGAGCGGGCTCGCCGTCTTCGTCGCGGTCAGGGCGGGCGCGGCGGGCGTCGGCAGGCCGACCGTCGAGGCGGCGCTCGTCACCGGCGCCGCGCCGATGCCCGCGGGGGTGCCTGCGGCGGTGGCTGTGTTGTCCACCGTCCCCGCCACCAGGTCGTCGTGGGTGACGGTGTAGGTCGCGGTGCAGACGAGCTCGCCGCCGACGGCGAGGTCCGTCGCCGGGCAGTCGACCGGCGAGAGCGGGCCGCTGCCCGTGAAGGACTCCTCGCTGATGGCGACCTCGTGCAGCGGCAGGTTGCCGGTGTTGTCCACGACGAAGCTGTAGGTCAGCGTCTCGCCCTCCACCAGGCCGCCCGGTGGGTCGGCCGACTTCCGGAGGTGGATGCCGGGGGCCGCGGCGGTCACCGCCGTCGTGGTCGTGGCGGGCGGGCTCACCGCGGCCGGTGCGGGCGCCGGCGGCGTGCCGGTCGCGGTCGCGGTCGCGGTGTTGACCACGATTCCGGCCGCTGCGTCCGCCGGCGTGATCGTGTAGTCGCCCGCGCATTCGCCGGACGAGCCCGCTGCCAGCACGGTCGGGCACGCGGGATCGGGCACCAGTGGATCGTCGATCAATACCCCGGTCAGCGCAACGTCGCCGGTGTTGTGCAGCTCAAACGAGTACGGGATGGTGTCTCCCGCGTCGACCAGGCCGTCCTCGTTCACGTCGACCGGGGCCCCGGCGGTCTTCGCGAGCGTCAGCTCCGGCCGCGAGAAGGTGACGGAGGCCGAGGCGGGCGGGTTCAGCCCCGTCACCGTCACCCGGTCGGGACCGTTGGTGTAGCCGCCCAGCGGCGCGGTGACATCCACCTCGGCCGTGCAGGACGTCATCCCGACGCTCAGATCGCCGGTCAGGGCGACCTCGCCGCCGGACGCGGTCAGCACCCCGCCCGGGCAGGTCGTCGACGCGTCGGAGGGGGACGCCACTGTCATGCCGTCGGGCAGCGCGTCCCGGAACGACCAGCCCTGCTTGGAGCCGAGCTCGGAGGTGTTCGTCACCGTGAACCGGAGCCGCGCGGTGCCGCCGCTCGGCCCCCAGCCGCCGACGAACTCCTTGTCGAGCTGCGGCGTCGCATCCAGGATGCGGATGTCGTCGAAGGCGTGGTCGTTGCCGAAGTCGGACGGCTGGTTGTTGACCATGCGGATACCGACCGAGTTCCCGCTGAAGAGCACCGCCCCGTTCGTCGTGTACTGGCCGACGGTGAAGGTCTGCGCGCCCGAGGCTCCGACCGGGGGGACGGTCACTGTGGTCGGCGACGAGCACCCGTCGATCTCCGATCCCGCCGGGAACTGCTGACCCTCCTCATTGACGAGGAAGAACTGCAGCAGGGGATGGTTGAGGTGGCAGTTGCTCGCGCCGACGTCGACGCCGAAGGCGAGGAAGCGGCTGGAGGTCGGCAGCGCGACCCCTCCGGTCGTCGCCAGCTCCAGGCTCTGCCCGTCGAGAGGCTGGAGGGACAGCGCCGAGATGGCGTGGTTGTCCACGGCCTCCGCCGCGGTCTGACCGTGCAGCATCCCGAGGGCCACGGACGTCTGCTGAACCAGGTTCCACAGGTCTCTGCGGTTGCCGCAGTCGGCGATCGGTTCACCGGCGGTCGTGGACTGCACCGCCGCGGAGACCCAGCCGTTGCAGCCGGTCAGCCAGGCCGGGTCCGCCGTGTAGGTCTGGCCGCTCGCGCCGGTGTACTGGTTCAGCCGCAGGATCGGCGAGGTGGCCGGGCCGTTCTCGAAGTCCTCGTCGTAGACGACGGACGGGGGCGACGGCACGCCGGGGGAGCCGGGCGCCGCGGCGGCCGGAACGGCGGGGCCCGCGGTCGCCAGCGCGACGCCGGGGATCAGCAGCGCGCCCGCGGCGAGCAGCGCCGCGGCGCGGGTGCGGGCAGTCGGTGCTGGCATGCAGCCAGGATGTCGAGCCCGGCGCGACGCCGAAAGGCAGCAGGCGGCTAGGCCCAGCCCAGCTCGTGCAGCCGCTCGTCGTCGATCCCGTAGTAGTGCGCGATCTCGTGCACCAGCGTGATGTGGATCTCGTCGCGCAGCTCGTCCTCGGTCGCGGCGATCGAGAGCAGCGGCTCCCGGTACAGGATGATGCGGTCCGGCATCTCGCCGAAACCGTAGCTGTCGCGCTCGGTCAGCGCGACGCCGTCGTACAGTCCGAGCAGGTCGAGCGAGCCGTCCTCCGGGCGGTCCTCGACCACGAAGACGACGTTGTCGAGCCCGTCGACCATCTCGTCGGGCAGCTGGTCGAGCTCGTCCGTGACGAGCGCCTCGAACGCCTCGGCGTCGAGCTCGAGGGTCATCGCCAGGCCTCGGCGACCGCTGCGTGCAGGTCGAGCAGGGAGGCGGTGCGCTCGCTCGGTCCGCGCCCGAAGCCGCACTCGGTGCCCACGCCGAACGCGGGCACCGCCGTGGCGGCGGCCGCGGCGCGGCGGCGCGCGCCCTCGACGCCGTCTTCGTGGTGGAGCAGCCCGAGGTACAGCTCGGTGGCCTCCGGCAGCTCGACGGCGGTGAGAGGTGCGAAGTAGGCGGCGTCGTCGCGCTCGATCGGCACGGGCAGGTGGACCCAGTCCACCGGCCGCGGGGAGTCCGCCAGGATGCCGCGCAGCACGGCCGCCAGGTGCCCCGCGTCGGCCGGCTGCACGAAGTGCTGCTCCTCCACGTCGCCGTAGCAGAGGTGGTAGCCGACCTGGACGTCGGCGGGGACCGTGGCCGCCTGCCGGGCGGCGCGCTCCAGGACGCCAGCGAGCACGTCGTCGCCGAACCACGCCGGCATCCGGCCCTCGAGCAGCGCGAACTCCACGGCGGTGTCCCACTGGATCGCCAGGTCCTCATGCGGGATGCCGTCGACGATGCGCTTCAGCTCGCCGAACAGAGCGCGCTCGTACGCCGGCTCGAACGCGGCCCGGTCCTCCGGGACGATAAACGGGCCGACGACGCCGGCGGGCGTCGGCAGCGAGACCTGGAAGCGGATACCCGGCGCGATCGCGCCCTCCTCGCGCAGCCGGCGGAAGACGGCGTACGAGTCGAGGGCGGCCTCGGCGTAGCCGAGGTCCGGGAACACCAGCGTGTCGGCGGAGACGCCGGGTTCGAGCCGGAACGGACGGCCGTCGAAGACGCCGCGCAGCAGCCGCGGCTCGCCCGGGATGCGGGCGAGCCCGTCCATCCGGTCCAGGCGCGCGGTCTGGAACTGCACCCAGTAGAAGCGCTCGCCGACCTCGCCGTCCGGGATGCGGTGCAGCCGGTCGCCGAGGCGGGCGCTCACCGTGCGGAGCACCGACTCGGCGTCCGGCAGGTTGACGCTGCCGACGAGGTGGGCTCCGCGGATGACGGGGGAGGCGGGGGCGTGGTCGGTGCTGGTGCTCACTCGCGCGAGTCTACCGGCGGCAGGCCACGCCTCCGCGGGCCCCCGTCGTGCCGGTCAGTACCAGTTGACCGACTCCGAGTGGCCCCACGCGGCGCAGGGCGTTCCGTAGCCGCGGGAGATGTAGTCGAGGCCCCACTTGATCTGGGTGGTGGCGTTCGTCGCCCAGTCGGTGCCGAACGAGGCCATCTTGCTGCCGGGCAGCGCCTGCGGGATGCCGGTGGCGCCGCTGCCGGAGTTGGAGGCCTGGTAGTTCCAGCCGGACTCGCGCGTCCACAGCTTGTCGAGGCACTGGAACTGGTCCACACCCCAGCCGTACTGGCTGGCGGCGAGGGAGGCTGCGGTCGACTTGGCGCCGGCCGGGGTGTTCGCGGCGGCGGCAGCGGCGGCGGCTGCTGCCGCGGCTGCGGCGGCCGCCTCGGCCGCCTTGCGGTCAGCCTCGGCGCCGGCGCTGGCCAGCGCGTTCGAGGCCGCCTTGGTGGTGTCGATCGTGTCGCGCAGCTTGTCGTCGCTCAGCTTCGTGAAGCCGCTCAGCCCGGCGATGGCGGTGGTGGCGGCGGAGGCGTCGGCCTTCTGGCGGTTCGCGGCGACAGTGGCCTGCGCGGCGGCGAGGGTGTCCTTCGCCTCCTTCTCCAGGCGCTCACGGACGATGGCGCCGTAGACGCCCAGCTGCTCGTGACGCATCCCGGTGGCCCGGGAGAGCTCCTGGGTCTTGCGCTCGCTCTCCTGCTGCTGCGCCACGGCGGGCGCGAGGAGGCTGGCGCTGACCAGCAGGGCGGCGGCACCGGAGACGATGCGGCCGAAGGGGACGGGACTGTTCTTGACGGTGTTACGAAGGGTACTCAGCATGTATTTCCTGGATCGGGCTTCCCCGCCTGACGCGACGGCACGACGGTGCTCACGCGAACGGACCCCGTTCTTCGGGGAAGGAGTCCTGCGGGCTGACGACCGCGCCGGAACGTGCATGAGCGCCCGTGGACCCGTGGTCCGGAGGGCGCGAGCGGCGGCGCGGGTGTGCCGGGCGTGGGAGCGGCGGGCGTCCAGGGGCGGTCGCGGGGGACGACCGGGGGTTGGGGGCTGGATGCGGGCCTGCGCGGCACGGACGGCTGTCGAAGCCGTCGGAAAAAGACCCTAGGCGCCTATTCTGGACGGTTCGGGCATGGATCCTGGCAAAGTCGTGTACGCGTCAACTAACCGCGGCGGTGTCCTCCGCCTCGATCGCGGCCTCCGCCTCGTCCATCCGGCGGTCGGTGACCCACAGCATCGGGATGAGCTGGAGCAGCACGAGCGCGGACATCACGACGAAGACCCACTGCACGCCGAACAGCTGCCCGATCAGGCCGCCGACGGCAGCGCCGAGCGGCATCGTGCCCCAGGCGAGCAGCCGGTAGGCGCTGTTCAGGCGCCCGAGCAGCCGCAGCGGGACCACGCGCTGGCGCAGCGAGACGGTGATCACGTTCCAGATCGAGATGGTGATGCCGCCGATCAGCATCCCGGCGCCGATGAGGAACGGGTTCGCCGTGAGCGCGGGCGTCACGAGCAGCAGAAGCGATCCGAGGATGGTCAGCACGAGCGAGCGCGAGCGCCCGAGCAGGCGCTCGACGGGCTCCGCGAGGAACGTGCCGAGCACACTCCCGACGGCCGACGCGGTGAGCAGGAGCCCGTATGCGGGTTCACTCAGCTTCATCGCCGATTGCGGGCCGACCGCGTAGAGCACGAACACCGTGTACACCGCGGAGCTGGCGAAGTTGAAGACGCCGACCATGATCGCGAGCGTGCGCAGCAGTGTGCTCCGGCGGAGGTAGCGGAGGCCCTCGGCGACGTCCGCCCGGATGGTGCTCGGCGCCGTCCGCTCGGCGCGGAAACGCCCGCGCACGAGGAGGAGCACGCCGATCGCGGCCACCCACAGCAGGACGGGGGCGCCGAAGGCGAGCGCGATGCCGGTGGCGACGAGGAAGCCGCCGAGCGGCGGCCCGACGAACTCGTTCGCGGTGAGCTCCGCCGCGTACAGCCGCCCGTTCGCCCGCGACAGCTGCTCGCGCCGGACCAGCTGCGGCAGGATCGACTGCGACGACGTGTCGTAGATCGTCTCGGCCACGCCGATGCAGAGGGCGGCGACGTAGAGCAGCCAGATGGATCCGGCGCCCAGCACCGCGACGCCGGTGAGGCACGCCAGCACGAGCGCCCGGGCGGTGTTCGCCACGAGCAGGAGGCGGCGACGGTCCATCCGGTCGGCGAGCGCACCGGCGGTGAGCGCGAACAGCAGCCAGGGGAGGGTGAAGGCGAACCCGAGGCCGGCGATCAGGGCGGGGGAGTCGGTGTAGCGCACGGCGACGAGCGGGATCGCCACCTTCATCACTCCGTCGGCCAGGTTGGAGAGGCCGGCGGAGGTCCACAGCTTCCAGTACCGCGCGCCGAGCCCGTTCTCCGTCATGCCGCCAGCCTGGCACAGTGATTGAGAAAATTCAATCGACTGGAAGAATCTCCATCTGCGGTACCGTTGAGCCATGACGGACCCGCGTGCCTACGACCCGGACGCCCGCCGTCGCCCGGCCACGGCGAAAGAGATCAAGGCGCTGTCGCACCCGTTGCGCCTGCGCATCCTGCGGCTGTGCAACGACCGGGAGCTGACCAACAAGCAGCTCGCCGACCGGCTCGGCGTCGACCCGGGGACGGCGTACTACCATGTGCGGCAGCTGGTCGCGGCAGGGTTCCTCGAGCCCGCCGAGGTGCGGACGGGGGAGAGCGGCGCGCTCGAGAAGCCGTACCGCTCCACCGGGCTGACCTGGTGGCTCTCCGTGGCGCAGGACGAGGACCCGAGCCGTGGGGCGGCTCCGGTGGAGGCGTTCCAGCAGGAACTCGCCGAGGCCGGCCCGGCGTCCATCGCGACGTACGCGCGCTTCGCGCTGCACCTGTCGCCGGAGCAGATCGAGGAGCTCGACCGCCGCATCGTCGCCGTGCTCGACGAGTACATCTCCACCGATCACGAGCGTGCGGACCAGCCCGCCCACGGCGGCTTCTTCGTGCTGCACCGCCTCGCCCCCGGCTCCTGACCCGCGATTCGTGCCGAATCGCCGCGATTTCCTCACGAAGCGCGACGATTCGTCACGAGTCGTCGCCCCCCGCGGGTACGGAAAAGGGCCCGGCTCACACGGAACCGGGCCCACGACTGGGGTGAGTAACGGGGCTTGAACCCGCGACCTCCTGGACCACAACCAGGCGCTCTACCAACTGAGCTATACCCACCATGGCTGCTCGCGGCTCATCGAGCCGTTCGCACGCAACTCGACGATTCTAGTACATCCGCGGGGCCCATTTTTCCACCACACCCGCGGCCAGGCCTTGCGTGTCTTCGGTGGTGGGGCCGGGAGGCGCGACGAACGCGGCGGACCGGTAGTAGTCGAGTTCGCGGATGGACTCCAGGATGTCGGCGAGCGCGCGGTGGCCGCCGTTCTTCTCCGGAGCGTTGAAGTAGATGCGCGGGAACCAGCGGCGGGCGAGCTCCTTGATCGAGGAGACGTCGACGTTGCGGTAGTGCAGGTGGTTGTCGAGCCGCGGCATGTACTTGGCGAGGAACATCCGGTCGGTGCCGATGGTGTTGCCCGCGAGCGGTGCAGTGCGCGCGGTCGGCGCGAACTTCAGCACGTACTCCAGCACCTCGTACTCGGCCTCGGCGAGGCTCTTGCCGTTGGGGATCTCCTCGATCAGGCCGGAGGTCGTGTGCATCTGCCGCACGAAGTCGCCCATGTTGGCGAGCGCCGAGTCGTCGGGCTTGATGACGATGCTGAGGCCCGGGTCGAGGACGTTCAGCTCGAAGTCGGTGATGACGACGGCGATCTCGACGAGCTCGTCGACCTCGAGGTCGAGGCCGGTCATCTCGCAGTCGATCCAGACCAGTCGATCCGAGGAAGTAGCCATACCAGCGAGTCTAGTGCTGGCCTCCGACGCGCCGCGGCACGGGCAGCTTCGGCCCCATGCCGTCGCCGGTGGAGACGTGCCGCACCCGCCGCGCGACCCACGGGATGGCGTACACGCGCAGCCAGGTCCGCAGCGGAACGGAGTCGGGCGGGCCGGCGGTCTCGGCCGCGGGTGCGGCCGCCGCCTCCGGTCCGCCGATCTCCGCGTACGGGATGCCGAGCGCGTGTGCGGCGTGCGATGCGAGCAGCCGGTGGCCGCGCGCGCTCAGGTGCACCCGGTCGGAGGCCCACATCGCCGGGTCGCGGAACTCCCGGACGCCCCACACGTCGAGCACGGTGGCGCGCTGGTCGCGCGCGATGCTCCAGATGTTGGCGTTGAAGACGGCGGCCCGCCCGCGGAAGGGCTTGAGGAAGAACGCGAACTGCGGGTCGAAGATGTTCGCGAGCAGCACGGTGGTTCCCGCGTCGCGGAGCCGCCGGATGCCGCCCTCCAGCCGGGAGGCGAGAGCGTCCGGATCGGCAGCGGGGCTCATCAGGTCGTTGCCGCCGACCATCACCGACACCAGGTCGGGTGCGAGGTCGAGGGCGTGCGGGATCTGGCCGTCCACCACGTCCGCGATGCGGCGGCCGCGGACGGCGAGGTTGGCGAACTCCAGGCTGGCGCCGGCGAGGCGGGCGTCGCCGTCGAGGATGCCGGCGAGCCGGTCGGCCCAGCCGAGGTACGCGTCCGGTGCTCCGGGCGCGGGATCGCACAGCCCCTCGGTGAGCGAGTCTCCGAGGGCGACGTAGCGCGTGAAGGTCGTTCGGCTCACGGGACGATTGTGGGTCGTGCGGGGGCGCGCCGTCGCGCGTCCGCGGCGTACGGCGGCGGATGGTCGTCCCGATTTCGCCCGACGTACACTGACGGGGTGGACACGACACCGGCCGTTGACCCGGCGGACACCGGAGGGGCGCAGCTGACGCTCTACACCTCCGCCTTCTGCGAACCGTGCATGCAGACGCGCGCGGTGCTGGCGGAGGCGGCACGGCTCGCGCCGCGGATCGCGGTGACCGAGCTGGATGTGGCCCGCAACCTGGAGCGCGCCGAACGGGACGGCATCCGTTCGACCCCGACCGTCATCGTGGCGTCGGCGGACGGCGCCGAGGTGTTCCGCGCCGAGGGCGTCCCCACGCTCGCGCAGGTGCTCTCCGCCGCCGCCCGGGCCCTCTGACTCCATCCTCCCGCCTCGCCCAGCCATCAGCTCCTGAGTTCTTCGACCTCGCCGCGGCGTGTCGCTCGAACAACTCAGGAGCTGATGGTGTGGGAGGTGCCCCCGGCAGGAATCGAACCTGCGACCAAGAGATTAGAAGGCTCCTGCTCTATCCGCTGAGCTACGGGGGCGTGCGCCTCCACGATACCGGAGGAGTCCCCGGCACCGGCGTCAGAGCCGGGCGCCCGACTTGCCGGCGCGGTTGACGATCGCGACGACGGGCCGCCGGCCGCGCAGCCCGAAGGCGAGGCGCAGGCTGGCCTGCCGGGCGATCAGCACCGCGACCACCGCGGCAGCCGCGGCGGGGACGAGACCGGAGATCGCCATCGCGATGTGCGGACCGACCTGCTCGACGACCCAGCCCATGAGCGGTCCGCCGATGGCCTGCCCGCCGAGCAGCACCAGGATGTAGAGCGAGATCACGCGCCCGCGGATCTGCACGTTCGACGACATCTGCACGAGCGAGTTCGCCGCGGTGATGAACAGCAGGTTCCCGATCCCGACGCCGACCAGCAGCGCTCCGAAGGCGATCTCTCCCGGCGCGAACCCGGCGACGGCCTGCACGATCCCGAGCGCCGCGGCGGTGCCGACCACCATCGAGAGCCGCACGCTGGTGCGGCGGGTGGACGCGAGAGCTCCGGTGAGCGCTCCGGCCGCGACGAGCGCGTTGAACAGCCCGTAACCCTGCGCGCCGACGTGGTACACGTTGTTGGCGTAGGCGGCGAGAAACACCGGCATGTTGAACGCGAAGACCGCGATCACCGCGACCATCACGACCGTCCAGAAGATCACCGGCTTGCGTCGGACGTAGCGCATCCCTTCGGCCAGCTGCCCCTTGCCGCGCGGCGCGGCGGGGGAGGCGTGCAGCTCCGACCGTTTGAGCGTCGCGACGGCGAAGACGACCGCGAGGCACGCGACGGCGTTGATCGCGAACGACCACCCGCCGCCGACCGCCGTGATCAGGATGCCGCCGAGCGCGGGCCCGATGAGCCCGCCGAGCTGGAAGATCGAGGAGTTGAGGCTGATCGCGTTGCGCAGGTAGCGCGGTCCGACCAGCTCGTTCACGAACACCTGCCGGGCCGGGTTGTCGACCACCGTCACGAGCCCCAGCACGAACGAGATCGCGTAGACGTGCCACACCTCGATCACCCCGCTGAGGGTGAGGACGGCGAGCAGGGCGGCGAGCCCGGCCGCGCACGACTGGGTGATGACCAGCAGCCGCTGCTTGGAGTAGCGGTCGGTGAGCACGCCGCCCCAGAGGCCGAACAGCAGCATGGGCGTGAACTGCATGAACACGGTGACGCCGACGGCCGCGACGCTGCCGGAGAGCTGAAGTACCAGCCAGTCCATCGCGATGCGCTGCATCCACACCGCGGTGTTGGCGACGAGGTTGCTCGCGGCGAAGCGCCGGTAGTTGGGGACCCTCAGCGAGGCGAACGTCTCGCGCCACGGCGGCCGGGCGGAGAGGACGGGCATGGGTCCGGTGGGCGGGGCGGCCGCGGGGGAGTGCGCCACTTTCGTGTTACCTCGATGTCTGCTGGTTCCGTATGAAGTCTCCTTATCGACATTACGTGTCGCGCGATATTCTTGGAGCCGATCGGCACTATAAGTCCCATTGGATTTCCGAATGGATGGCCCATGTTCGACCCCGTTCTGCTCCAGACCTTCCTCGCCGTGGCCGACACGCGCAGCTTCACCCGTGCTGCGGCGCGGCTCGGCATCAGCCAGCCCACCGTCAGCCAGCACATCCGGAAGCTGGAGCAGGCCGCCAAGCGCCAGCTGATCGCCCGCGACACCCGCGACGTGCGGCTGACGGACAACGGGGACGCGATGGCCGGTTTCGCGCGCGCGATCCTGGCGGCTCACGCCGAGGCGGACAGCTACTTCAGCGGCTCGGCCATGCGCGGCCGGCTGCGCTTCGGGGCGGCGGACGACCTCGCAATCACGACGCTGCCGCGCATCCTGAGGCACTACCGGCAGCAGAACCCTCAGATCAACCTGGAGCTGACCGTCGACCAGTCCGGGCCGCTGCACCGCAAGCTGAAGGCCGGGCAGCTCGACCTCATCTTCATCAAGCAGACGCCGGGCACCACCGACGGCACCGTCGTCGCGACCGACGAGCTGGTGTGGATGGGGCAGGAGAAAACGATGCTCGATCCCGAGGGGCCGGTGCCGCTGATCGCGTACCAGGGGCCGAGCATCAGCCGCCAGGCGGCGATCGACGCGCTGGAGGCGGCAGGCCGCACGTGGCGGATCACCTGCAACACGCGGGAGGTGAACGGGGTGCTCGCCGCGGTCCGCGCCGGCATCGGGGTCGCGGTGTTCCCGCGCTCGCTCATCCCCACCGACCTCATCAAGGTGACCAACCGGTTCGGGCTGCCCGAGCTCGGCGGCATCGACTTCACGCTGCTGTCGAACCCCTCGGCCGCCCGTGAGCCGGTGGAGGCCCTGACCACCGCGATCCTCGCCCGGGCGGTCAGCCGCGTCGCCTGACGACCGCCTGGTTGACGCGACACGCCGTCGGTGGCTTTCGCCGGGCGGCGTGTCGTGTCAAGCAGGCGCGGTCGGCGTCAGCCCTCGACCGGCACGGCGTCCGGGTCGGCCGGGCGCACACCGCCGTCGGAGGAGCGCCGCCGCAGCGTGAGCGCGAGCAGCGGGAACAGCAGCACCGACAGCATCCCGGCTCCGACGAGTGCGGTCGCGGTGCCGCTCTCGAGGTCGTGCTCGCGCACGCCGATGGCCGTCACCGCGACGATGATCGGCAACCCCGTCGCGCTGAGCAGCGTGAGCGCGCCCCGGTCGCGGAACGTCGACCCCGGCGGCGCGGAGAACGACCCCGGCACGCCCCGGATCACCAGTAGCAGGACGAGGAACACCGGCAGCAGGATGAGCGCGCTCGGGTCGCCGAGCAGCGCGGGCAGGTCGAAGCCGATCCCGGTGTTGATGAAGAAGATCGGCACGAGCACACCGAAGGCCACCGCCTCCAGCTTGCTCTCGATGTGGTGGGCGTCCGACGGCTCCGCGCCGGAGAGCAGGATGCGGCACAGGACCCCGGCAGCGAACGCGCCGAGCAGCATGTCCAGTCCGAGCGCGATGCTCAGCCCGACGAGCGCCGCGATCACCAGCACGACGAACCGGATCGCGAACTGGCCGCTGGTGTGCAGCGTCGCCCGCACCAGGCGGTGGAAGCGGGGGTGGCCGCCACGGGAGGCGAACCAGATCGCGCCGCCCGCGACGATCGCGAACCCGATCAGCACCAGGGCGGCGGCGAGGGGCTTGCGCCCGCTGAGGAACAGCGAGATCGCGAGCAGCGGGCCGAACTCGCCGACGGCTCCGACCGCCGTGACGGCCCTCCCGAACGGCGTGTGCATCTCGCCCGCGTCCCGCAGCACCGGCATCAGCGTCCCGAGAGCCGTGGAGGTGAGGGCGATGCCGATGTAGACGCCGGTGACGAGCGATCCCGCGATCAGGGTGGAGAGCAGGATGCCGGCGGCGAGCGAGGCCAGCCAGCCGAGCGACGCGGTGCGCAGCGGTCGCCCGGCGATGGAGCGGAAGTCGATCTCGTTCCCGGCCATGAAGAACAGGAAGGCGAGGCCGAAGTTCGACAGCGCCGCCAGCGAGTCGGTCTCCGGCACCCAGCCGAGCACGCTCGGCCCGATCAGGAGCCCGAGCACGATCTCGAAGACGACCAGCGGGATCTTGACGAACCGGCCAACCGCCGTGGTGAGCAGCGCCGCGGCGACGCCGAGCAGGGGGACGAGCACGACGGTGGCGACACGGGGGTCCATGCGCGCATGCTAGCGACGCCCGGCCTCCCGGCGGCAGACCCTTCACGGGGGCCGTTCACACAGCCGAAATCCGCCGGGGATAGTGTGGCGTCATGCGCGAACAACAGGCAAGGATCATCGAAGACCTGCACGTGAGTCCGGAGATCGACCCGGCCGCCGAGGTCGAGCGGCGAGTGGGCTTCCTCGTCGACTACCTCCGCACGACCGGGGCCGCCGGCTTCGTGCTCGGCATCAGCGGCGGACAGGACTCGACGCTCGCCGGACGCCTCGCCCAGCTGGCCGTCGAGCGGCTCGCGGCAGAGGGCACCGACGCCGACTTCGTGGCCGTTCGGCTGCCCTACGCGGTGCAGCGGGACGAGGAGGACGCGCAGCTGGCGCTGCAGTTCATCCAGCCGAAGAGCCAGGTCGTGTTCAACATCCAGCGCGGCACCGACGGCGTCGAGGACGAGTACGCCGACGCACTCGGCGAGCCGATGTCCGACTTCGTCAAGGGCAACGTCAAGGCGCGCATCCGCATGGTCGCTCAGTACGCGATCGCGGGCCAGCGCAGCCTGCTCGTCATCGGCACCGACCACGCGGCCGAGGCCGTGACCGGGTTCTTCACCAAGTACGGGGACGGTGGCACCGACATCCTGCCGCTGACCGGGCTCAGCAAGCGGCAGGGAAAGCAGCTGCTCCGCTACCTGGACGCGCCCGCGCGGCTCTGGGAGAAGGCGCCGACCGCCGACCTGCTCGACCTCAACCCCGGTCAGACCGACGAGGACAACCTCGGCCTGGCCTACGAGGACATCGACGACTTCCTGGAGGGCAAGGACGTCGCGGACGAGGTGGCCGAGGCGATCGAGGGCCGCTACCGGGCGACCGAGCACAAGCGCCAGCCTCCGGCGAGCATGTTCGACAGCTGGTGGGGCGAGGGCAGCTACAGCCGCTGATCCCGCTCCATCAGGGAACGACGAAGGGCGCCGGCGTGATGCCGGCGCCCTTCGTGTCGGGTGGAGTGCTCGCGACGAGCGGTCAGACGGGCTGACCCAGGCGTGAGGTGGGGGAGGTGTCCTGATCGGAGACGCCCGCGGCGGCGGTCGCCGCGAACGGGTTCACCGGCTCGTCCTGCTGGGGCTGCGCAGCCGTCGGAGCGGGGGCCGCGGAGGTGGCGGGCGCCGCGTACTGCTCGTGGTGCTGCTGGGCGACCCAGGCGTCCTGCTGGGCGACCAGCGACGTGCGCTCCCCGTCGGTGTTCTCGAAGCGCCAGCGCTCCAGGTCGTTCTGGAAGATCTTGCGTGCGCGGCGCGGGTTGTTCTGCCACTCGATCAGGCGGTCGCGGAACTCGGCGATCGCGGGGTCGAGCTGGTAGCCGAAGGTCGCCGACGCGCGCTTCATCTCGGCGAGCTGGTGTCCGGCCCAGTTCGCGGCGATGCCGGAGCCTTTGATCGGGAGCAGGCGCACCATGATGTCGGCCTGGCCGACGGCCCGGTCGGAGAGCACCTGCTCGGCCGGGGTGAGCGAGTTCCAGACCGAGGCCTCGGTCGCGGCGTCGACCAGCGCGGCGATCGCGGAGGCCTTCTGCTGGCGGTCGGTGCGGGAGAGGAGGCCCTTGAGGGCGCCCCGGGCGATCCAGGCGGCGATCAGGCCGGACAGGATCACGGCGACCGCGAGGACCGCCGCGTAGAAGATCACCGAGCGTGCTGCCGGCGATGTGAGCCAATCGACGAAGTCATTCCACCACTGCATGCCGCGATGGTAACGGCGCGGAGGGGATGGGCCGCGGAGCCGGGGCGACGTGTCGCGTATGCGTGCATTCCACTCCACGGGGAGAGGCAGAATGGGGGGAGCGGATCGAGAGAGGAACCCCCATGCAGACCTTCGTGCTGGCCGGCGGATGCTTCTGGTGCCTGGACGCGGTGTACCGCGTGCTGCGCGGGGTCCAGGACGTCGTGTCCGGGTACACCGGCGGCACCGCCGTCGACCCGACCTATGAGGAGGTGTGCACCGGTCGCACCGGACACGCCGAGGCGGTCGCGGTCACGTTCGACCCCGAGGTGGTTCCGCCGAGCGTCATCCTCGACGTGTTCTTCACCCTGCACGATCCGCGGCAGCTCAACCGCCAGGGCAACGATGTCGGGACCCAGTACCGGTCGGCGATGTTCTACGACGGCGAGCACCAGCGCGAGCTGTTCGAGGCAGCGCGCGACCGAGCAGCCTCGTACTGGGACGGCGGGATCGTGACCACGATCGAGCCGCTCGGCCCGTTCTACCGGGCCGAGGAGTACCACCAGGACTTCTTCGCGAAGAACCCGGGCCAGGGATACTGCCTGGCGGTGGCGCTGCCGAAGGTCAACAAGATCCGCGCATCGTATGCGGACTACGTGACGGCCTGAATCCGTCCACAGGCGGGCATCCCGCCGAGTTCTCCACGGAAACGGCTGGGCCGCTCCGCCGCCGGGGCGCTCCCGCGAGAGTGGTCTGGAGCCCGCCACCCGGCGGGCGCCGAAAGGGGAGACCATGTCCGACACCGTCGCCGTCCGCGGCTTCGTCGCCACCGAGCCGCGCCACCTCGTGACCGAGGGCGGGCTGCCGATCACGAGCTTCCGGCTCGTCACGACCCGGCGCCGCTACAACCGCCAGGCCGCCTCCTGGGAGGACGGCGGCAGCAACTGGTACACCGTGAGCGCGTTCCGCCGGCTCGCGCTTAGCGCGGCCGACTGCATCGCGAAGGGAGACCCCGTCCTCGTCTCCGGCCGGCTCTGCCTCCGGGAATGGGCAGGCGAGAAGCAGGGCATGACGGTCGAGATCGAGGCGGAGTCGATCGGGCACGACCTGACCTGGGGTCGCTCCGCCTTCACTCGCTCGCCGGGGGCGGCCCACGCGGGCGAGCCGGTGGACGAAGCGGCTACCCCTCCCGAGGGAATCCCAGCGACCTCCCCATAGGATGCGGAGCATGCCGTCTCCCGTGGTCCGCCGGACCGGTCCGCTCGCACGCGTGACCGCCGGGCCTGCTGCCGCTGCCGCCGCCGTCCTGCTCGCCTTCGCGCTGACCGGATGCGTCGGGGGCACGACATCGACGGCGTCGCCGACCGGGTCGGCCACCTCGTCCGCGACGGCGACGCCGACGCCGTCGGCGCCCGCGGCGATCGCGCTGGTGCCGGGAGGGACGGCGCAGCAGAACCTGCCGTACTTCGACCAGGTGAACCGGGCCACCCTCGCGGCGAAGCCCGACGCCCAGGGGCGCGACTTCATCGACGCGCTGGTGGCCGCCGGGTTCAGCAAGGCCGACATGCAGGTCACCGTCGACACCACGACGATCGGGCTGAAGGCCAACTCGATCCAGTTCTCCGTGAAGCTGGGCGACACGTGCCTGATCGGCCAGAACGGCGCCGACGCGGGCGGCTACAACAGCATGGTGACGCCGGTGCTGTCCACCGGCAGCTGCCTGATCGGCCAGACGCGCCCGATCGACTGGTAGCGCCATCCCGGTATCCTCGAATACGGCACAGTGCCGACGACAGGGAGTTTGAGAAGAAGAGTGGCCGAATACATTTACTCGATGGTGCGCGCCCGCAAGGCGGTCGGCGACAAGGTGATCCTCGACGACGTCACGATGGCGTTCCTGCCCGGCGCGAAGATCGGTGTCGTCGGCCCGAACGGCGCAGGTAAGTCGACCATCCTGAAGATCATGGCCGGCCTCGACACGCCCTCCAACGGCGAGGCCAAGCTGTCTCCCGGGTACAGCGTCGGCATCCTGATGCAGGAGCCGGAGCTGGACGAGAACAAGACCGTGCTCGAGAACGTCCAGGAGGGCGTGGGAGAGATCAAGCAGAAGGTCGACCGCTTCAACGAGATCTCCGGCCTGCTCGCCGACCCGGACGCCGACTTCGACACGCTGCTGGCCGAGATGGGCACCCTGCAGGAGCAGATCGACGCGGCCGACGCGTGGGACCTCGACTCCCAGCTGGAGCAGGCGATGGACGCGCTGCGCTGCCCGCCGGGCGACTGGCCGGTCAACACGCTCTCCGGTGGTGAGAAGCGCCGTGTCGCGCTGTGCAAGCTGCTGCTGCAGAAGCCCGACCTGCTGCTCCTCGACGAGCCCACCAACCACCTCGACGCCGAGAGCGTGCTGTGGCTCGAGCAGCACCTGGCGAAGTACCACGGCGCCGTGCTCGCCGTGACCCACGACCGGTACTTCCTCGACCACGTGGCCGAGTGGATCGCCGAGGTCGACCGCGGCCACCTGTACCCGTACGAGGGCAACTACTCGACGTACCTGGAGAAGAAGCGCGAGCGCCTCGCCATCCAGGGCAAGAAGGACGCCAAGCTCGCCAAGCGCCTCTCCGAGGAGCTCGACTGGGTGCGCAGCAACGCGAAGGGACGCCAGGCGAAGTCGAAGGCCCGTCTGGCCCGCTACGAGGAGATGGCGGCCGAGGCGGAGCGCACCAGGAAGCTCGACTTCGAGGAGATCCAGATCCCGCCGGGGCCGCGCCTCGGCCAGATCGTGATCGACGCGAAGAACCTCGAGAAGGGCTTCGGCGACCGCAAGCTCATCGACGACCTCACATTCACGCTGCCGCGCAACGGCATCGTCGGTGTGATCGGCCCGAACGGCGTCGGCAAGACCACGCTGTTCAAGACGATCGTCGGGCTGGAGCCGCTCGACGGCGGCGACCTCAAGGTGGGCGAGACCGTCCAGATCTCGTACGTCGACCAGACCCGCGGCGGCATCGACCCGAACAAGAACGTGTGGGAGGTCGTCTCCGACGGGCTCGACTACATCCAGGTCGGCAAGACCGAGGTGCCGTCGCGCGCGTACGTCTCGACCTTCGGGTTCAAGGGACCGGACCAGCAGAAGAAGGCCGGGGTGCTCTCCGGTGGTGAGCGCAACCGCCTCAACCTGGCGCTCACGCTCAAGCAGGGCGGCAACCTGCTGCTCCTCGACGAGCCGACCAACGACCTCGACGTCGAGACCCTGTCGAGCCTCGAGAACGCCCTGCTCGAGTTCCCGGGCTGCGCGGTGGTCATCACCCACGACCGGTGGTTCCTCGACCGGATCGCGACCCACATCCTCGCCTACGAGGGCACCGACGAGAACCCGGCCGACTGGTACTGGTTCGAGGGCAACTTCGAGGCGTACGAGGAGAACAAGGTCGAGCGCCTCGGTCCCGACGCCGCGAAGCCCAACCGTTCCGCGTACCGCAAGCTCACGCGCGACTGAGGCGACCGGCGATGCGACTCCACGTCCCGATCAAGCTCCGCTGGAGCGACCTCGACGCGTACGGTCACGTCAACAACGCCGAGATGCTGCGCCTCCTGGAGGAGGCGCGCATCGAGGCGTTCTGGGTGACCGACGACAGCGGCCAGGGCAGCGGGGAGGCGGTCGGCGGCTCGACCGCCGTGCTCGACGGACGGCCGGGCGCCGACACGCTCACGCTGATCGCGCGGCAGGAGATCGAGTACCTCGCGCCCATCCCGTACCTCCGCCAGCCGCTCGACGTCCAGCTCTGGCTCGGGCGGCTCGGCGGGGCGAGCCTCGAGGTCTGCTACGAGGTCTGGTCGCCGGAGGGTACGGAGCCGGCGACGCTGTACTCGCGTGCGGCGACCACGATCGTGCTCGTCGACGCCACGTCCCAGCGTCCACGGCGCATCAACGAGCGCGAGCGCGCCGCGTGGACGCCGTACCTCGAGGAGCCGGTGGCGTTCGCCAAGCGCGGCTGACGCCGCCGGGCCAACGCTGCGGGGCCGACGCCGCACGGCTCGCGGTACGCCTACGCCGTGACCGTCACCGAGTCGCCCGAGACCGTGGCCTTGAGCTTCGGCAGCGGGTTGCTCGCCGGGCCGTTCAGCACGTCGCCGGTGGAGGCGTCGAAGCGCGAGCCGTGACATGGGCAGTCGAACTCCTTGCCCTGCGGTGCCACGGTGCAGCCGGCGTGCGTGCACACCGCGCTGAACGCGACCACCTGGCCGGCGCTCGGCTGCGACACCACGATCGGCTTGCCGCCGAGCGTGGCGGACACGGCGCCGCCCACCGGGATCGACTTCAGCGAGACCTTGGTCGAGCCTCCGCTGTCGGTCCCCGTGACGTTTCCGTCGGCGCCGGCCGCCGTGCAGGCGGCGAGCAGCAAGGTACCGGCGGAGGCACCGCCGATCGTGACGAGGGTGCGGCGGGTGAGCGGTGCGCGGTCGGTCATCGTGGTCCTCACGGTCGGCGGGTGCATCTCCTACGGTAGTCACGAGGAAGACGCGGGATCGGTTCAACGCTCCCCGATGAACCTTTCCGTCCGCTGCATCGTGTACGAGGTGGAGGTGAACATGCCGGATGAGGACGCCCGCCTGCTGCGCGAGCTGCACGACCAGCACGCGCAGGCCGTGTGGCGGTACGTCGTCCACCTCACCGGCGACAGGGCCATGGCCGACGACATCGTGCAGGAGACCCTGCTGCGCGCCTGGCGGAAGCCGTCCGTCCTCGACCAGTCGCAGCAGTCGGCGCGCACGTGGATGTTCACCGTCGCCCGCAACCTCGTCATCGACGGCAAGCGGAGCGCCGCCAACCGCCACGAGTTCGGCACCGACACGCTCCCGGAGCGCCCGACCCCCGGCGACCAGGCCGACGCGGTGCTCGACGCGTGGCTCGTATCCGACGCGCTCGCGGAGCTGTCGCACGAGCACAGGGCCGTCATCGTCCACGCCTACTACGGCGGCCGCTCGGTCGCCGAGATCGCCCGCGAGCTCGATATCCCGGAGGGGACGGTCAAGTCGCGCCTGCACTACGGCCTGCGGGCGCTCCGGCTCGCACTGCAGGAGAGAGGGGTGACGTCAGCGTGACCACGCATGAGGAGTTCGCGACCTGGGACGCCGCCTACGTGCTCGGCGCCCTCTCGCCGACCGACCGCCGGGCCTACGAGGCGCATCTGCGCGAGTGCGAGCGGTGCGCCGAGGGGCTGACCGAGCTGGCCGGGCTGCCCGGCATCCTGTCCCGCGTCCCGCGCGAGGACGCCCTGGCGCTGATCGCCGAGCCTGCGGCGGCGCCCACCGCAGCGACCGCGGACTCGGCCGCCGGTGAGACCGCGACGACCGAGCTCGCCGCAGGCCAGGCCCCGGGCGAGAACCTGCTCCCGTCGCTTCTGCACAGGGCCCGACGGCGCCGGGCACGCAGCCGCTGGCTCGTGGCCGGGCTGTCCGCCGCCGCGGCCGCGGTGCTCGTCGGCGTCGGCGCCTTCGTGCTGCCCGCCGTGCTCCAGCCGGCGACCCCCAGCGCCGACGTCGTCATGCAGCAGGTGGAGCCGAGCCCGCTCAGCGCCGACCTCCGGCTGACCTCGGAGCCGTGGGGCACGCGCATCGACTCGCGCTGCAGCTACGCGCGCGTGGGTGCGGACGGCGGCGGGCACGCCTGGGGCTACGCGATGGTCGTCACCGACCGTGCGGGCAAGCAGTACCAGGTGTCCACCTGGACGGCCGACGAGGGCACCACCGCGACGCCGGTGGCGACGACGAGCGTGCCGGTGGCCGACATCGCGTCGGTCGACATCCGCTCGGCGGGCGATGGGACCGTGCTGCTGCGCAGCACCTTCGACTGAGCGCAGGCAGGCGGTTCAGTCCGCGCGCGGCAGCCGGATGGTCGCCTCCTGGGCGACGCTCGCCACGAGGCGGCCGTCGCGCGTGAAGATGCGGCCCTGCGCCAGCCCGCGCCCGCCGCCGGCGGTCGGCGACTCCTGCACGTACAGCAGCCACTCGTCCACCCGGGCCGGGCGGTGCCACCACATGGCGTGGTCGAGGCTCGCCGCCTTGAGCCCGGGGGTCGCCCATGCGATCCCGTGCCGCCGCATGATCGACTCCATGATCGTGTAGTCGCTCACGTAGGCGAGCGCCGCGCGGTGCAGCGCGGGGTCGTCGGGCATCTCGCCGATGGTGCGGAACCAGACCGCCTGCTCCGCGACGTGCTCGCCCTCGACCGAGAGGTACACAGGCGAGGTCACGTGCCGCATGTCGAACGGCCGCTGGCTGGCCCAATATTGGGCGACCGGATGCTGCACGTCCTCCAGGGTCGACGCCGTCGAGGGCAGGTCCTCCGGCTCGGGCAGCCCCTCCGGCATCGAGACCTGGTGCTCCAGTCCGTCGTCCTCGGTCTGGTACGACGCGATCATCGACAGGATCGGCAGCCCGTTCTGGTACGCCTGGGTGCGCCGCGTCGAGAACGACCGGCCGTCGTGGATGCGGTCGACGGAGAACGTGATCGGGAAGTTCACGTCGCCCGGCCGCAGGAAGTACCCGTGCATCGAGTGGATGCTCCGGTCGTCCTCGACCGTGCGCGTCGCGGCGACGATGGACTGAGCAAGCACCTGGCCGCCGAACACGCGGCCCAGCGGCATCCACTGGGACGGGCCGGTGAAGATGTCCTCGCTGGTGCGGGCACCGGTGTCGGTGAGATCGAGCGCGGTGAGAAGGGAAGCCAGGGGCTCGGTCACGGTGCCTCCAAGTCGGTGGTCTGTTGGTAGTTTAGACATCCGATGAGCCAGTCGTTTTCTCTTGTGGACACCCTCGCCGTCGCCGATCTGCAGACCTATCTGTCGAGGGCGGCCCGCGTCGAGGAGGGGTCGGTGCGCCTGATCGCCGGCTCCGGGGTCCTCGCCGTCTACACGGCGATCCTGTATCCGCGCGGTCTCCTGGACGAGACGCCCACCGTGCTGGGCCTGCGCACCTTCGCGACGGGGGCCGACGTGACGTTCGACGTCGTCGTCCCCATCCGGTCGCTGCTCGACCGGGTGGCCCGGGTGCGCGAGAGCGCGGAGGCGGCGGAGGAGTCCGACGGCGCCCCGCTGGAGATCCGCCTGCCGCTCGAGGTCTCCACGGTCACCTGGGCGGGCATCTCGCCGCCGCGCGGCGGCTGGCGCGCGGTGGGGGAGACGACGTCCGAGCTGCTGAGGTCGCTCGCGCAGGCGGGCGTGGCGGAGGTCGCCGAAGCGGTTCCCACCGGCACCGGCGAGCAGCTCGTGCAGCGCGTCCGCGCCGAGGTGTGGGGCCGTCCCATCGAGGGCCTCGAATACGTCCCGACCGGAGCCGCGTTCGCCGCCGACAGCCTCGGCTTCCTCGGCGACGACACCCCGGTCACCATCCACGAGACCGGCACCTGGACGCGCCTCACCACCCGCCGCGGCCACACTCTCGTCCGCCGCACCTCCTGGTCCCTCCGCCGCTGACCCCACCCCCGTCGAGTCCGCAAAGACTGCACGCGACACGCCGTGCGGCCGTAGAGTCTTTGCGGACTCGACGGTGGGCGGAAGCTCAGGGACGGGCGGCGGCGCGACCGGCCTGGCGGCCGGAGAAGAGGCAGCCGCCGAGGAACGTGCCCTCCAGCGCGCGGTAGCCGTGCATCCCGCCCCCGCCGAAGCCGGCCGCCTCGCCGACGGCGAAGAGCCCGGGCACCGGCGCACCGTCGGCGCCGAGCACGCGGCCGTCGAGGTCCGTCTCGATCCCGCCCAGGCTCTTGCGGGTCAGGATGTGCAGCTTCACCGCGATCAGCGGCCCCGCCGCCGGGTCGAGCAGCTTGTGCGGCGACGCCACCCGGATGAGCCGGTCGCCCCGGTACTTCCGCGCCGAGCGGATGGCGGCCAGCTGCAGGTCCTTGCCGAAGTCGTTGTCGAGCTGCCGGTCGCGCTCGCGCACGTGCCGGGCCACGAGCTCGGTGTCGAGCGGCACGTCCGCGATGCGCTGCATCCCGGCCAGGAGCTCGTCGAGCGTGTCGGCGACGACGAAGTCCGCGCCGTGCTGCTTGAACGCTTCCACGGGCCCCGGAGCGCCCGGCGCGGCCCGCTTGGCGAGCAGCCGGACGTCCTTGCCGGTCAGATCGGGATTCTGCTCGCTGCCGGAGAGCGCGAACTCCTTCTCGATGATCTTCTGCGTCAGCACGAACCAGCTGTAGTCCGACCCGGTCCGGCGCAGGTGCTCCAGCGTCCCGAGCGTGTCGAACCCGGGGTAGAGCGGCGAGGGCAGCCGGTCCCCGTGCGCGTCCAGCCACAGCGACGATGGGCCCGGGAGGATGCGGATGCCGTGCCGCTCCCACACCGGGTCCCAGTTCTGGATGCCCTCGGTGTAGTGCCACATCCGGTCGCCGTTGATCAGGTGCGCGCCCGCGGTCTCCGCGATGCCGAGCATCCGCCCGTCGACGTGCGCCGGAACGCCCGAGAGCATGTGCGCCGGGGGTTCGCCCAGCCGTGCCGGCCAGGCCGCCCGCACCAGGTCGTGGTTGCCGCCGATGCCGCCGGAGGCCACGATCACGACGGGCGCCCGCAGCTCGAAGTCGCCGACGACCTCGCGATTGCTCGGAGCGCCGCGCTCGGCGGAGTCGGGCGCGAGCACCGCGCCGCGCACGCCGACGACGCGGCCGTCCTCGACGATCAGCTCGTCCACCCGGTGGCGGTTGCGGATCGCCGCCCGGCCGTTCGCCGCGGCCGACTGCACGCGGCGCGCGAACGGCTCCACCACCCCGGGTCCCGTGCCCCAGGTGATGTGGAACCGCGGCACCGAGTTGCCGTGGCCGCCCGCGCGTCCGTCCCCGCGCTCGGCCCAGCCGACGACCGGGAAGAACCGCACGCCCTTCTCGTGCAGCCAGGCGCGCTTCTCGCCCGCCGCGAACTGCAGGTACGCCTCCGCCCACTGCCGCGGCCAGTGGTCCTCGGCGCGGTCGAAACCGGCGGTGCCGAACCAGTCGTCGCGGGCGAGCGCGAGGGAGTCGTGCACGCCCATCCTGCGCTGCTCGGGGGAGTCGATGAGGAACAGACCGCCGAACGACCACCACGCCTGCCCGCCGAAGGAGGCCGACGGCTCCTGTTCGACGATGGTCACCCGCCGTCCCGCGTCGAGCAGTTCGGATGCGGCGACCAGCCCGGAGAGGCCGGCGCCGACGACGATCGCGTCGGGTTCCTTGGTCATCCGTGTCTCCTTCGGCACCGGGATGGCTGCGAGGGCTACTCCTCGAATGTGTTGACCATAGCGAACGCGGCCCGCTCCAGGTAATTCCAGAGCGTCTCCTCCTGCAGCGGCGCAAGTCCCAGGCCGTCGACCGCGACGCGCATGTGGGCCAGCCAGCGGTCGCGGGCGTCCGGGTTGACCTTGAACGGGTTGTGCCGCATCCGCAGGCGGGGGTGGCCGCGCTGCTGGCTGTACGTCGTCGGACCGCCCCAGTACTGCTCCAGGAACAGCACGAGCCGCTCCTTCGCCGGCCCGAGGTCCTCCTCCGGGTACATCGGCCGCAGCACGGGATCGGCGGCGACGCCGTCGTAGAACGCGTCGACGAGGCGCTGGAAGGTCTCGTGACCGCCGATCTGGTCGAAGAAGCTGGGCTGCGGACCGACCGGGATGCTCACGGCTTCGTCCCGTCGCCGTCGGGCTTCGGCTGGTTCTCGATGGCCGGCTGGATGCGGATCGCGCCCGGGTCGGCCGGCCGCTTGGCGGGCGGCTTCGGGCTCTTGGGCGCGGCGGGCTGTGCCTGCGCCTGCGCCGGGCCCGCGTCGGCCGCCTGCCGCTTCGCCGCCGCGCGCGCCTTGCGGCCCTTGAGCGGCGGCTCGGGGTTCACGACCTGGCTCGGGCGGGTGCGCGGGGGCTTCGCTCCGGCGACGCTCGCCGCGCTGTCGAAGCCGGTCAGCACGACAGCGGAGAGCGACGGCAGCTTCACTCCCAGCTCGTCGAGCGCCTGCTTGAGGCGGACGCGCAGCTCGCGCGAGACGTCGTCCTTCGCGGTGGTGCGCGTCTTGAGCACCAGGCGGATGACCATGGCGTCGGCGGAGATGGACTCCAGCCCCCACAGCTCCGGCTTGTCCAGGATGCGCGAGCGCCATTTCGTGCTCGTCGCGAGCGCGGTGGCGGCCTCCATCATCTTCGCCTGCACCGCCTCGATGTCGGCGTCGTACGGCACAGCGAGGTCGATGATCACGCGCGCCCAGCCCTGCGACATGTTGCCGACGCGGAGGATCTCGCCGTTGCGCACGAACCACAGGGTCCCGTTCACGTCGCGCACCTGGGTGACCCGGATTCCGACGGCCTCCACCACACCGGTCGCCGACCCGAGGTCGACCACGTCGCCGACGCCGAGCTGGTCCTCCATCACCATGAACAGGCCGTTGAGCACGTCCTTGACGATGTTCTGCGCGCCGAAACCGAGGCCGGCGCCGATCGCGGCCGTGAGCAGGGCGAGCGAGCCGAGCACGTTCGCCGCGAACACGTTCAGGATGAGGATGATCGCGATGATCCCGATGGTGACGTTGACGATGTTCGTCAGCACGGAGCCCAGCGTCCGCGTGCGCTGCACCAGCCGCACCGCCGCCAGCGGCGAGGCGACCAGCGCCTGCGTGTCGGAGACGTTCTGCCCCTTCTTGACGCCGCTGACGATGCGCGCGACCACCTTGCGGATGACCACGCGCAGGATCCAGCTGAGCAGGAAGGCGCCGCCGACGATGCACGCCGCGCTGAGGATGTTCCATCCGGCCTCGGCGGCCCAGGAGCCGAGGTCGGTCCAGAAGTTCGCTTTCAGGATTCCCATACCCCACCGAGCCTACCGACGACCCGCTTGGCGGAGCCTGAACTCACCGCTCCAGGAGTCCGTTCTCGTACGCGAAGATCACCGCGTGGACCCGGTCGCGCAGCTGCAGCTTCGACAGCACGCGGCCGACGTGCGTCTTCACCGTCGACTCGGTCAGGTAGAAGCGCGCGCCGATCTCCCCGTTGCTGAGGCCTTCGCCGATGGCGAGCAGGATCTCGCGCTCGCGCGGGGTCAGGGCGGCGGCCGGGTCCGCGCCGCCCCGGGCCGTCGACCCGGCGGCGGGCAGGTGGTCGGCGAACAGTTCGAGCATCGCCCGGGTGACCCGGCCGGAGACGGCGGCGTCGCCCGCGGCGACCGCACGGACGGCAGAGGTCAGCTCTTCGGGACGGGCGTCTTTCAGCAGGAAGCCGCTCGCGCCCGCGCGCAGGCCGCCGAAGGCGTACTCGTCGAGGTCGAACGTGGTCAGGATGATGATGCGGGCGGCCGGGTCGGCCTCCACGATCCGCCGGGTCGCCTCGATGCCGTCGAGCACCGGCATCCGGACGTCCATCAGCACCACGTCGGGTTTGAGCGCCGAGGTCAGCCGCACGGCCTCCGCGCCGTCGCCGGCCTCGCCGACGACGGCCAGGTCCGGCTCCGCCTCCAGCACCATCCGGAAGCCGAGGCGCACCAGCTGCTGGTCGTCGACGAGCAGGATGCGGACGGGGGCGTCGGTCATGGAGTCTCCTCGAGCGTGGGGTCGGGGGTGGGAGGCGCTGCGGTGACGGCCGGGCTCGGGGCCGCGTCGGCGTCCGGCCGGCCGCGCACCGCGTCGAACACGGTCCGCACACGCCAGCCGCCGCCCGGTCGCGGGCCCGCCTCCATCGTCCCGCTGTACAGGCCGACACGCTCGCGCACGCCGACGAGGCCACGACCGGAGCCTTGCGCCGCGTCCGGGTGGAGGGCGGCGTCGTCGTCGACCGTGATGACGACCGTGCCGGGCTGGAAGACGATCACGACGCGGACCGCGGTCGCCGTGGAGGCGTAGCGGAGCGCGTTGGTGAGGCCCTCCTGCACCACGCGGTAGACGGTCAGCTGCTGGCCGACGTCGTCCGGGGGAGTTCCGGAGACGGTGATCCGCACCGGCAGGCCCGCGGCGCGGAACGTCTCGACGAGGTCGCCGAGCTCGGCCACGCCGGGTTGCGGTTCGCGGGCCGCGTTCCCGTCGCCGTCGCGCAGCACGCCCAGCAGGCGGCGCATGTCGGCGAGGGCGCCGCGGCCGGTCTCGGCGACCAGCCGCATCGTCTCGGCCGAGCGCTCGAGCGGCGTCGGAGCATCGTCTGCTCGCGCTGCCGCGCCCTCAGCACGGGCGGCCGAGTCGACCAGCCGGGCGGAGCCGTCCGCCAGCGTGATCATCACGGTGAGGCTGTGCGAGACGATGTCGTGCATCTCGCGCGCGATCCTGCCGCGCTCGGCGGCCGCGGCGATCTCGGCCTGCTGGTCGCGCTCGCGGGCGAGCTGGCGGGCGCGGTCGATGAGAGCGTCCAGGTACCTCCGCCGATTGCCGACGTTGCTGCCGATGAGCACGGCGACGACCGAGAACGAGAGCACGAGGATGCCGGAGGGCACCGCGGCCGTCTCCAGCGGCGTGAACGCGCGCACCTGGGCGAGCACGGTCTCCACGGTGACGGTGACGACCGTGACCGCGGCGGTCACGCCGAACGCGACCCAGGCGGACCGGATGGAGCGGTAGACCGCGAGCGCGTACAGCGCGATCAGGGTGGGCACCACATCCATGTCCCGGCCGAGGAACACGCTCGCGCCGAGGAGGACGGTGGCGAGCGCGAAGACGACCGCCGGCTGGCGCCGCCGGGCGAGCAGCGCGATGCCGGCGACCGCGGTGAGCGCGATGTGCACGATCTCCTGCGGCGTCGGATTCCGCGCCGAGAGCACGATCGCCCCGAGCAGCGACGGGAGGAGGTAGACGGCCGCGACCGCCACATCCACGACGACGGGATGCGCCGCCAGGAAACGACGGATCACCCCGGGCGGTCTCGGAAGTTCGAGCCCGCCCGGGGTGTCCGTCGTCGTGGCGCCCTGGGTCACGTGACCGGTCAGGCGTCCCTGCGCTGCAGCAGCACGGCGCCGACGATGAAGGCGACCGCGGACCAGACGAGGACCGTGACGACGTTCACCCACGGCTCGAGGCCGCCGTTGGCGACGCCCGAGATGCCCTGCCCCGCGTTGCTCAGCAGGTAGCGCTGGGCGTCGGCCAGCCACTCGGTGCGGGTCAGGCCGCTGACCACACTTGCGATGATCGGCAGCACGAGCAGCACGCCGAGCGCAGCGGCGATGCCGCCGGCGGTGGACTTCAGGATGGCGCCGACGCCGAGCGAGAACACGGCGACGAGCCCGAGGTAGAGCGCGGCTCCGAGGATCGCCCAGAGCGTGTCGGAGGAGGTGAGGTCACCGCTGTAGCCCTTCCCGTTCAGGATCGGGATGGCGACCGCCCACGACGCGGCCGACGAGATCAGCCCGATGACGAAGGCGACGACGAACAGCACCAGCGTCTTGGCCGCGAACACCGGGAACCGGCGGGGGACGGCCGTGAAGGAGGAGCGGATCATCCCGGTCGAGAACTCGCCGCTGATGACGAGCACACCGAGGACCGCGATGACCAGCGACGCGAACGTCAGGCCGGAGGTGGCCGCGGTGGTGCCGAACGCCGAGGCCTGCGCCTCGATCGCGGCACGCCGCGCGGCGGGCACCTCGCCCACCAGCACGGACTTCTCCGGGATGGCCGCCGCGACGAGCGTCGCGATGCCCACGACCAGGACGACGGCGCTGCCAAGCGTCCAGAAGGTGGAGCGCAGCGTGCGCAGCTTGATCCACTCGGAGCGGACCACGCGGGCGAAGTTGAGCCGCCCGAGCGAGGAGTGCGGGTGCCCAGGGGCGGTGTGGGTGGATGCGGTGGCGGTGCTCATCGGCTGACCTCCGTGCGGTACTCGACGTCGTCCTGGGTGAGTTCGAGGTAGGCCTCCTCGAGCGAGGCGCTGAGCGGGGTCAGCTCGTGCAGCACGATCCCGTTGCGCGCGGCCGCCTCGCCGATCTGGGCGGCGGTGAGGCCGGTGACCTCGAACAGCTGGGCCTCGACGCCGGTGATGGCGACGTCGGCGCCGGCGACGGCACGCGCCAGCTCCTCCGGCTGCGGCGTGCGGACGCGCACCGCGTGGCGGGTGGCGCCGGCGAGGATCTGGTCGACCGGGGCGTCGGCGAGCACGCGACCGCGGCCGAGGATCACGATGTGGTCGGCGGTCTGGGCCATCTCGCTCATCAGGTGCGACGAGAGGAACACCGTGCGGCCCTGGCTCGCCAGGTGACGCGCGAACTGGCGCACCCACAGCACGCCCTCGGGGTCGAGGCCGTTGACCGGCTCGTCGAGGATGAGGGTGGCCGGGTCGCCGAGCATGGCCGCGGCGATCCCGAGCCGCTGCCCCATGCCGAGCGAGAAGCCGCCGACGCGCTTGGTCGCGACCGAGTCGAGGCCGGTCATGCCGATGACCTCGTGCACGCGGGCCTTCGGGATGCCGTGGGTCGCGGCCATCGCCAGCAGGTGCGAGTACGCGGTGCGGCCGGTGTGCACGGCCTTCGCGTCGAGCAGCGCGCCCACCTCGGTGAGCGGGGAGCGGAACTCGGCGTAGCGCTTCCCGTTGATGAGGGCGCGGCCGCCGGAGGGGCGGTCGAGCCCCATGATCATGCGCATGGTCGTCGACTTGCCCGCGCCGTTCGGCCCGAGGAAGCCGGTGACCTTGCCCGGCTGGATGGTCACGGTGATGTCGTCGACGGCGGTCTTGGAACCGAATCGTTTGGTGAGGTGATCGAGTTGGATCATGCCTCCGAGACTAGGGGCGCACGTGCCGCGGCGTCATCGTCCCCCGGTACGACGCTGCACTCGGTCCGGTCCGACCCGCGACTGCTGCGGTATGTCACGTCTGCGGCCGCGCGCGCAGCCGCAGACGTGACAGGGTGGCGCAGTCGCTCAGGCGGAGGCGTCGCGCTTCTGCGCGGCGAGCGCGCGCTCCACCCCGGCGAGGTTCTCCACCACCATGCGGCGGAGCGCCGCCGGCTCGTTGTTGGCGTCGAGCCAGGCGCGGGTCGCGTCGCGCAGCTCCTCGTTCGCGAGCGGCGCCGGGTACATGCCCTCGACCAGGTACTCCGCGATCTTGTAGGTGCGCGAGGTCCAGATGCCCTGCAGCGCCGCGAAGTACGGCCCGACGAAGGCGGCGAGCACGCTCTTGTCCTTCGCGCGCTGGAAGCCGATCCCGGTGTAGCGGACGATCGTGTTCGGCAGGTTGTCGGAGCCGAACACCGAGTCCCACGCCGCCTGCTTTCCCTCGAGCGTCGGGATGCTGGCGCGCGCCTGCGCGGCGAACTGGCCGCCGTTCGCGGTGTTGTCCGCTGCGAGGGCCGCGTCGATCTCGGCGGTGCCCGCCGCGCCGCCCGCGACGAGCGCGATGAGCAGCTCCCACGACAGATCGGTGTCGACCGTGAGGCCGTCGAGGGCGATCGAGCCGTCGCGGAGGCCCGCGATGGTCGCCAGCTGCTCGTCCGTCGAGGCGAGGGCCGCGAAGAACTTCACGAACTGGAACTGCGCGTCGCTGCCCGCCTCGGCGCCCTTCGCGAGCTCCCACAGCGCGTCGGCTGCGGCGTGCGCGGTCTCCGTCTGCCGCTCCGGAGCGACGTAGGCGTTCGCGGCGAGCACGAGCTGGTTCAGCGTGGTGCGGATGGTGGTCGACTCGGTCTCCGAGGCGATGTTGCCCAGCACCAGGCGCACGTAGTCGCTCGCGCTCGTCTCGGCGTCGCGGGTCGCATCCCAGACGGCGCCCCAGACCAGCGAGCGGGCCAGCGGGCTCTCGATGTCGGAGAGGTGCTCGATCGCGACCGCCAGCGACGCCTCGTCGAGACGGATCTTCGCGTACGCGAGGTCGTCGTCGTTGATCAGCACCAGGTCGGGGCGCTTCGTGCCGACCAGCTCGGCGACATCGGTGCGCTCGCCGTCGACGTCCAGCTCCAGGCGCTGGTCGCGTACCAGCTTGCCTTCCCTGAGGTTGTAGAGGCCGATCGCGAGGCGGTGCGGGCGGATGGTCGGGTAGTCGGCCGCAGCGGACTGCAGCACGGCGAACGACGTGATCGTGCCGTCCGCGTCCACCGACAGCTCCGGGCGCAGGGTGTTGACCCCGGCCGTCTCGAGCCACTTCTTCGACCAGTCGGTCAGGTCGCGGCCGCTCGTGGCCTCAAGCTCCACCAGCAGGTCCTTGAGCTCGGTGTTGCCGTGCGCGTGCTTCTTGAAGTACTGCGCGACACCGGCGAGGAAGTCGTCCTGGCCGACCCAGGCGACCAGCTGCTTGAGCACCGAGGCGCCCTTGGCGTACGTGATGCCGTCGAAGTTGACCTGCACGTCCTCCAGGTCGTTGATCGTGGCGACGATCGGGTGCGTCGAGGGCAGCTGGTCCTGGCGGTACGCCCAGCTCTTCTCCATGGCGGCGAACGTGGTCCACGCCTCGGTCCACTCGGTGGCCTCCGCGGTGGCCAGGGTGGAGGCGTACTCCGCGAACGACTCGTTCAGCCAGAGGTCGTTCCACCACTTCATGGTGACCAGGTCGCCGAACCACATGTGGGCCAGCTCGTGCAGGACCGTGACGACCCGGCGCTCCTTGATCGCGTCGGTGACCTTCGACCGGAAGACGTAGGTCTCGGTGAAGGTGACCGCGCCCGCGTTCTCCATCGCGCCCGCGTTGAACTCCGGCACGAACAGCTGGTCGTACTTCTCGAACGGGTAGGCGTAGTCGAAGCGCTCCTCGTAGAAGGCGAAGCCCTCGCGCGTCTTGTCGAAGATGTAGTCGGCGTCGAGGTACTCGGCCAGGCTCTTGCGCGCGTACACGCCGAGCGGGATGGTGCGGCCGTCGCGGCTGGTGAGCTCGCTGTGGACCGACTCGTAGGGGCCGGCGATCAGCGCGGTGATGTACGAGGAGATGACCGGGGTCGGAGCGAACGCCCAGACCTTCTTGTCGTCGCCGGCGTGGGTCGGCTCGGGCGTGGGGGAGTTGCTCACGACCGCCCAGTGGGCCGGCGCGGTGACGGTGAACGTGAACTGCGCCTTCAGATCGGGCTGCTCGAACACGGCGAACATGCGCCGCGAGTCCGGCACCTCGAACTGGCTGTACAGGTACACCTCGCCGTCGACCGGGTCGACGAAGCGGTGCAGTCCCTCTCCGGTGTTGGTGTAGATCGCGTCGGCGTCGACGGTCAGCTCGTTCTCGTCCTTGAGGCCGTCGAGCTGGATGCGCACGCCGTCGCTCACCGCGGCGGGGTCGAGCTCCACGCCGTTCAGGGTGACCGAGTGCACCGTCCGCGTGATCGCGTCGATGAACGTCGACGCCCCCTCCTTCGCCGAGAACCGCACGGTCGTGGTGCTGCGGAAGGTCTCCGGCCCGGTGGTCAGATCGAGGCTGACGTCGTACGAGTGGGTGCGGACGAGCGACGCGCGCTCCTGTGCTTCGATGCGGGTGAGGTTTTCTCCGGGCAACGCTGACTCCTTGAGCGATCATGGGACGGCGTGGATCGTGTCCACGGCAACCACCTTAGCCACCGGCGCGGGCGGGGTCGGTGGTCGTCCCTAAACTGTGGATATGCGCATCCACATCGCCACCGACCACGCCGGCCTCGACTTCAGCACGCACCTGCAGGAGCACCTGACGGCGGCGGGTCACGAGGTGATCGATCACGGCCCGACCGAGTACGACCCCATCGACGACTACCCGGCCTTCTGCATCAACGCGGCGGCCGCCGTCGTGCGCGACCAGCAGGCGGGCGTCGAGGCGCTCGGCATCGTCTTCGGCGGCTCCGGCAACGGCGAGCAGATCGCGGCCAACAAGGTGAAGGGCGTGCGCGCCGCACTGGTGTGGAGCGAGTCCACCGCCCTCCTCGCACGGCAGCACAACGACGCCAACGTCATCGCGATGGGGGCCCGCCAGCACACGGTCGAGGAGGCGACGAGCTTCATCGACACCTTCATCGCCGAGCCGTTCTCGTTCGAGGAGCGGCACGTGCGGCGCATCGCGCAGCTGGCGGAGTACGAGGCCACCGGCGACATCGCGGGCAAGAACGTGGACCACTGATGCCAGAAGGCCACTCCGTCCACCGCATCGCGCGGCAGTTCGCGGCCAACTTCGTCGGCCACCGGGTCGCGGTCTCGTCGCCGCAGGGCCGGTTCGCCGCCGATGCCACGCGCATCGACGGTCACGTGATGACCGACGCGAAGGCCGTCGGCAAGCAGATGTTCCTGGAGTTCGACAACGGGCTCTGGCTGCGCGTCCACCTCGGCCTCTACGGCGCGTGGGATTTCGCCGGCGACATCAGCATCGACCCGACGATCGCGAGCGCCAACGGCCGCATGGGGCAGACCAACCAGCGCGGCACCGACCTCGACCCGATCCTCGACTCGGCCGGTGAGAACTCCCTCCACTCCATCGGCGCGCCCCGGCGCACCCGGCTGCGCATGGCCGAGTCCGAGAAGGTGGAGGCCGAGATCACGTCCTTCCCGCCGGAGCCGATCGGCCAGGTGCGCGTGCGCCTGCTGACCGACACGGCCGTCGCCGACCTGCGCGGCCCGACGGCGTGCGAGGTGCTCGACCCGGCCCAGGTGGATGCGGTCATCGCCAAACTCGGCCCCGATCCGCAGGTCGACGACGGGCCGGAGGCGGAGGAGCGCTTCGTCTCGATCGTGCGGCGCAAGCCGACGTCGATCGCGCTGCTGCTCATGGACCAGAGCGTCGTCAGCGGCATCGGCAACGTCTACCGTGCAGAGCTGCTGTTCCGTGCGCGGCAGAACCCGCACACGCCCGGCAAGAAGGTGCCGGAGGACACCGTTCGGGCGCTCTGGCGCGACTGGGTGCACCTGCTGCGGATCGGCGTCGAGACCGGCCAGATGATGACGATGGACGACCTGGACGACGAGTCCTACCGCAAGGCGATGGCGAGCCGCGACGACCGGCACTGGGTCTACAAGCGCGAGGGCCTGCCGTGCCGCGTGTGCGGGACCAACATCGTGATGGAGGAGCTGGGCGGCCGCAAGCTGTACTGGTGCCCGGTCGACCAGGCCTAGGAGGAGCCGTGCGACAGAACCCGAGCTTCACGCTCACCGAGCCCGCCGAGCTCAAGCGGCTCGTGCGCGAGAACCCGTGGGCCACGTTCGTGAGCAGCACCTCCGCCGGGCTGGTCGCCTCCCACTATCCGGTCATTCTCGACGACACCCGCGACGAGCTGAGCCTGCTCAGCCACGTCGGCCGGCCGGACGAGCAGCTGCACGAGTTGGGCGAGCACGAGCTGCTCGTGATCGTGCAGGGCCCGCACGGTTACATCTCCTCCGGCTGGTACGACGAGAAGCCGGCCGTGCCGACGTGGAACTTCGTCGCCGCTCACTTCTCCGGCGTGCCCGAGCTGCTGAGCGACGAGGAGAACCTCGACGTGCTCGCGCGCCTGGTGGACCACTTCGAGGACGAACTCCCGTCGCCCCGCCGCATGCGCGGAACGCTGGAGGACGCCGCCTACGCCGAGCGCATCGTCTCGGGCACGGTCGGGCTGCGGCTCACGCCGACCCGCATCGTCGCGAAGCAGAAGATGAGCCAGAACCGGCCCGACCACATCGTCGACTCGATCATGGCCGAGCTCGGCGGCGACGGACCGTACGCGAGCGCCGGCCTGCTCCGCGAGATGCAGCTCGTGCACGACCGCCGCCGCGCCGCACGATGACGGCGGCGCCCCCGCTGTTGCTGACCGGCGGCCGCCTCCCCGGGCGCGACGGCGCGGTGGATGTGCTGCTCGTCGAGGGCCGCATCCACTCTGTCGTGCCCTCGGGTGCGGAGGGGCATGGGGCCGAGCGTGTCGCGCTCGACGGGCGGTGGCTGGTGCCCGGCCTCTGGGACCAGCACGTGCACTTCACCCAGTGGGCGCAGACCGCCCGGCGCCTGGACGTCTCGCGGGCCGCGTCGGCGGCCGAGGCGGCGGCGCTCGTCCGGGAGCGCGCCGCCGCGCAGCCGGGAGACGATCTCGTCGTCGGCTTCGGCTTCCACGACGCCCTCTGGCCCGACGTGCCGACGCGCGAGCTGCTGGATGCGGCGGCGGGCGATCGCCCGGTGGTGCTCGTCGCGGGCGACCTGCACTGCTCGTGGCTGAACACCGCGGCCGCCGCCCGCTTCGCGCCGGGATCGACGGACGCCGTGCTGCGCGAGGACGCCAGCTTCGCCGTCACCAGCCGCCTCGCCACCGCCGACGACGCGACCCTCGACCGGTGGGCGGCCGACGCCGCGCGGTCCGCCGCGCCGCGGGGCGTCGTCGGGATCGTCGACCTCGAGTATGGCTGGAACCTCGACGTCTGGACGCGCCGCCTCGCGGCCGGCGAGGGCATCCTCCGGGTCGAGTTCGGCATCTACGCGGACGGCCTCGACCGCGCCGCCGAGCTGGGTCTCCGCACGGGCGCGACGATCGACGGCACCGACGGCCTGCTCACGGTCGGCCCGTTCAAGGTCATCTCCGACGGTTCCCTCAACACCCGCACCGCGCTGTGCGAGCACCCGTACCCCGACGGCGGCCACGGCGTCGCCAACCTGTCTCAGGCGGAGCTGATCGACCGGATGCGCTTCGCCGTCTCCCACGGCCTGGAGCCCGCGGTGCACGCCATCGGCGACGAGGCGAACCGCCGAGCGCTCGACGCCTTCGAGGCGGTCGGTGCCGGTGGCCGCATCGAGCACGCGCAGCTGATCGACGCCGCCGACGTGCCCGGGTTCGCCCGCCTCGGCGTCATCGCGAGCGTCCAGCCCGAGCACGCCATGGACGACCGGGACGTCGCCGACCGCCTCTGGGCGGGTCGCACCGACCGCGCCTTCCCGCTGGCCGAGCTGCACCGCAGCGGCGCGCGCCTCGCCTTCGGCTCGGATGCGCCCGTGGCGCCACTCGACCCCTGGGCCGCGATCGCCTCCGCCGTGGGCCGCGCCCGCGACGGCCGCGAGCCGTGGCATCCCGAGCAGCGTCTGCCGGTGGAGGCGGCCCTCGCCGCGTCCGTCCGCTCCTCCGTCGCGTCCGGTCAGCCGGCCGACCTCGCGGTGCTCGACCGCGACCCGCTCGCCGCTGCGCCCGACGACCTGCGGACGATGCCGGTCGCCGCCACCCTCCTCGCCGGCCGCTTCACGCACGACGCGCTGCGCTGAGCGAGCAGGCTGCGCCGACGTAGTGTCGGAGATTCGCACGCGATCCGGCCGAATCTCCGACGGGAGTCAGCCCAGACGGACTATCCGACGCCTCCATTCGACTTTCAACATCCACCGCTGTCCACAGCCCGAGCGCACGCGCCCCGACGGCTGCAGCTTCGATCGCGCCCGAAACGCACGAAGGGCCGCCCGCTCACGCGGACGGCCCTTCGCAGCGGGTGCTACTCGCTGATGTGCGCGAACAGGAACCAGCGGTCCTTGTCGAGCCCGCGGGCGATCTCGATCGCCACATCCTGCGACGTCTGGTCGAGCTCGGCCAGCTCGCGCACGGCCGTGTTCACCCCGGCGAGCGCGGCGTCGAGCTGCGCGATGACCTCGGCGATGGTCTCGGTGGAGGGGCGGAAGCCGGCGGTCAGCTCCGGCGTGGTCGTCTTGGCGGCGACGGTGCCGAGGCGCGCGTCCACCGGGAGGCCGAGGGCGACGATGCGCTCCGCGGCGAGGTCGGCCCACTCCTGGGCGTGGTCGACGATCGTGTCGAGCAGCTCGTGCACGCCGATGAAGTTGGCTCCGCGCACGTGCCAGTGCGCCTGCTTGCCGTTGACCACGATGGCGGTCAGGTCGACCACCACGGGGCTCAGGAACTGTGCGACCCCCGCGGCGACGTCGGGGTTGGAGACACTCTGGGTTGCGGCGATGTCCGTCATGGGTGGTGTCCTTTCGTCTGCCTGCCTCAACGCTACCGAGCGCTGGGAATTCCGCAACGAAGCGAAGGCTCCGCTAAGTAAGGAGGGGTTAACCCCCGGACCGGTTCGGCGGCCGGCGGGATGGGGCGGATGCGCCCCTCCGGCCAGGCTCGAAGCATGACCACCACCTCCTCTTCTGCCACGCTGGATGCTGTGACCCCCGCACCGCCGTCGTCCGCCCGTACCGGCTACGGGTCGCTGTGGCGCGGCGTGCCCCGGGAGCTCGGCTTCCTGCTGCTCACCATGCCGATCGCGATCGTCGGCCTGTCCGTGCTGCTGGCACTGTTCTGGCTGGGCGTCGGCACGATCGTCATCTACATCGGCTTCTTCGTGCTCGTCGCGACCTTCTACACCGCGCGCGGTTTCGGTGTCGTCGAGCTGACCCGGCTGGATTGGGCGGGCCGCCCGTCCATCCCGCGTCCGGTGTGGCGCAAGCCCGGCACCCCGGTGTCGTTCTGGCGCGGGCTCATCTCGCCGTTCGCGAACGGCCACTACTGGCTGTACCTGCTGCACGGCGCGATCGTCAACCCGATCGTCAGCATCTTCTCCTGGACCGTCACCATCGTCTGGACCTCGATCGCCCTCGGCGGCCTGACCGGGTGGATCTGGCAGGGCTTCATCCCGCAGGGCGACCGCAGCTTTTACCTGTCGAGCACGATCGTGGATGCCGTGTTCCGCGTGAACTCGACGTTCGACCCGGTGGTCGGCGACCGCATCCTGGAGTTCCTCCTCGGCATCGTCTTCGCCGTCACGCTGCCGTTCGTCACGCGCGGACTGACCGTCATCCACGAGGCCGTCGCTCGCGGCCTGCTCGGCCGCTGGCCGTCGGAGGAGCTGCAGCGCGAGGTCGCCGACCTGTCCGCGTCGCGCGGTGCCGCCGTCGCCGCGGAGGATCAGGCGCTGCGCCGCCTGGAGCGCGACCTGCACGACGGCCCGCAGCAGCGCCTCATCCGGTTGCAGATGGACATCGCCGCGGCCGAGCGCAAGCTGTCCGACGACCCGGAGGCCGCCGCGACACTGCTCGCCGAGGCGCGGCAGCAGGCCGGCGACACGCTGGAGGAGCTGCGCGCGCTGTCCCGTGGGTTCGCGCCGCCGATCCTGCAGGACCGGGGTCTCGTGGCTGCCGCAGAGTCGCTCGCCGCGCGCAGTCCCATCCCGATGACGGTGGAGTCGTCGCTACCGGCCGGGGAGCGGTTCAGTCCCGAGATCGAGCGCAACGCGTACTACGTGCTCGCGGAGCTCGCCGCCAACCTGGCCAAGCACTCGGGCGCCTCGTCCGCGCGGCTCTTCCTCGATCGAAGCGTGGACGACGCGGGCACCCCGTGGCTGAACGTCTGGCTCACCGACAACGGCCGCGGTGGCGCGTCGCCGGTCGCCGGCCACGGCCTGCGCGGGCTGGAGGAGCGGGTGCGCGGCCTGCGCGGCGAGCTCGTCGTCGACAGCCCCGCCGGCGGCCCGACCCGGATCGGCGCGCGCATCCCGCTCACCTGACCCGTCCGTCCCGCCCGCCTCCGCGACTGCGGTGGTCCGGAACGTCTGCGCCTGCGCGAGCACCCGCAGACCTTCCGGACCACCGCAGTCGCGTCGCTGCGCGCAGGGCCCCTAGGGTGGATGGGTGCCCACCCCTCTCCGCGTCGTCGTCGCCGACGACTCCGTGCTGCTGCGGGAGGGCCTCATCCGCCTGTTCGACGAGGCCGGCTTCGACACCGTCGGCGCGTTCGGCGATGCGGACACGCTGCTGGAGGCGCTGCCCGACCTGATGCCGGACGTGGTGGTGCTCGATGTGCGGATGCCGCCGACGTTCCGCGACGAGGGCGTGCGGGCGGCGCTGCGGATCCGGCGCGAGCATCCGTCGATCGCCGTGCTGCTACTGTCCCAGTACGTCGAGTCGACCTACGCGCAGGAGCTGCTGGCCGGGGGAGAGGGCAGGACCGGCTACCTCCTCAAGGACCGCATCGCCTCCCTCGACGAGCTCCAGGATGCGGTCACCCGCGTCGCGGCCGGCGGCACCGTGCTCGACCCGCAGGTGGTGCGCGAGCTGCTGACCCGCCGGACTGACCCGCTCGCCACCCTGACGCCGCGCGAGCGCGAGGTGCTGGAGCTGATGGCGGAGGGGCGGACGAACGCGGCCATCGCGTCCCGCATGGTCGTCGGCGTCGGCGCGGTGGAGAAGAACGTGACCTCGATCTTCCAGAAGCTCGCCCTGGAGGACTCCGGGGACGACCACCGCCGGGTGCTGGCGGTACTGGCGTTCCTGCAGCGCTGAGGTGTTGGATGGCCGCATGGCGGGATTCGACGACATCACGAAGAAGGCGCAGGAGTTCCTGAACGACCCGAAGGTCAAGGACGCCCTGAACTCCGGGCAGGCCGAGGACATCAGCGACAAGCTGCTCGACGGCGTCGCCGGGGCGGCCAAGAAGGTCACCGGCGGCAAGTTCGACGACAAGATCGACGGCGCCCGCGACGAGGCCGACAAGCACGTCGGCAACGAGTAGCGGTCGCGGCGGGGTCGGAGTCAGCGGCTGGGGTTGACCGGCCGCAGTGACGCGACGGCCCGCCGGTAGATCGAGAAGCCCCACAGCATCGCCAGCACGACGCCGACGACGGCGACGACCACCCCGACGACGATCGCGAGCGCCGGCGCCGCCCCGAGGGATGCGGTCGCACTGCCGACGAGCAGCCCGAGGACGATCGACTCCACGACCGCGATCAGCATCATCGAGCTGCCGAGCACAGGACTCGCGCCCCGCTCGTAGAAGAAGTGGTACGTCGTCCGGATGCCCTGCTCATCGTCGTTGGCCGACGCGTAGAGGTACCGTCCGAGTCCCGGATCGAGGTCGAGGTACGCCGCCCGCAACCGGTTCATGGCGACGACGTACATCATGTCCTCGTCGGACGTGTTGAACACCCGCACCATCGTGATCAGCCCGAGCAGCGCGAGCACCAACAGCACGCCGAGCGCCGCGATCCCGAACCACCCGTGGAACCCGCTCGCCTGCCCGATAAACCCGAGCGTCACCAGCCCCGCCGACACCAGCGTCAGGAAGATCGCGATGCGGGTGAGCACCTCGCTCTGCGTCGTGCTGCGCGACGCCAGCAGGCTCCAGTGCTCGGTCGCGAGCAGCTGCGCGCGCAGGCTGCGCTGCGCGTCGGAGAGGTGCTCGGGCGGCGGCGCGTGGGGCGCGGGCCCGGGCGCGTCGTCCGGCGGGGATGGGGGCGCCATGCGGTCATTGTGGCGCGTGCGGCGGCTGCTGGCGACAGCGACTGCGGGCTTGCGTCACGTCTGCGGTGGGGCGAGCGGGTGCAATCGTGACGAGCGGTGTCAATCGCGGAAGAAGCCGGAGATAGGGGATCGAACCCGCGTAATCAGTTTGAAAGGCGCCCGTGAGACTTGATCCGAGGTGAACCGGTGTAGGCCGCGCTGAGCCGTCATGCCCCGTTCTCACCAGTGATTTCCTGGGGAGGTCGCAGGTTCAAGCCCCGTTACTCACGGTGCGACGGTGCGGCTCGGTGCTCGTCGGCGATGCGCGGTCACGGGGTTTTTCGCCTGTCTGACGGGTATTGCGCGATCAGTTTCCAGGAGGGGTTTCCCCTGGCACGCGAGTGGACAGGCTCCTGTCAGTTGCTATCGGGCTACGGGACATCCTCGTGGCCGTCTTCGTCGAGGAGCATGCCGACGGAGGTTGCGCACGCATCACCCTTCCACGCCTCTATTCCCTCGCGAATAGCGAAGACTGAGATCACCAGACCGGCGAGCGGGTCAGCCCACCACAAGCCGAACAACGAGTTGAGCAGGAGGCCGATAAGGACAGAGGCGGAGAGGTATGTGCAGATCAACGTCTGCTTCGAGTCAGCTACCGCCGCCGCCGAGCCGAGCTCGCGTCCAGCGCGGCGCTCCGCGAAGGACAGGAAAGGCATGACGATAACGCTGAGGGCGGTCAGAACGATTCCGACCGGTGAATGGTGAATGTCCACGCGACCGAGCGCCGTCAGCGATGAGCTAATGACCACGTACCCCGCCAGCGCGAAGAAGGCGATGGAGATCACCCGCAATGTGGGCTTCTCCCATCGCTCGGGGTCGCGACGCGTGAACTGCCATGCGACGGCAGCAGCGGAGAGAACCTCAATCGTCGAGTCCAACCCGAAGCCGACGAGAGCACCGGACGATGCCACGGTGCCTGCCGCAATCGCAACGACGGCCTCGATGAGGTTGTAGGCAATCGTCGCGGCCACGATCCAGCGGATGCGACGGTGAAGAACGACGGTGCGGTCGATGGTGGCGGTGCTCATGCGCAGTGGCATTCCTCTCCCGCACAGCAGCCTGGCTCCACAAACAGGGTCACACGCAGCAGTTCATCCAAGGCGGGAGCGATGTGTCTATCGGCCAGCCGGTACCACATACGCCGCCCCTCGGGGATGGCTTCGACCAGGCCGCACCCTCGGAGGCAGGCGAGCTGGTTCGACATCACCTGACGGGACACCCCGAGCGAATCAGCGAGATCGGTCGGGAACGCGGGTGCCTCGCGCAGGGTCAGCAATATTCCAACGCGAGTGGCGTCGGATAGGGCGTGGCCGAACCGCGCCAGCGCGGCAGTATGGGTCACCGTTGCGGCTGGAGTGCTGATGGTCATAAAAGCGATAGTACAGCGATCGGTGTACTGTCTTCCGGGCTTCAGACTGCGAGACGCTGTCCATCTGACCGACGGTTTGTATTCCCGCGCACTTGAGCGCCTCGACTTCGCGGCCAGTGCGCTTCCTTAGGCCCGAACCTGAGTGCCCGTCGCGACGTCATCCGGGACCCCGTCGCGCAGGTGAGCGCGCCGCAACAGCATCAGTTGTTCCTTGGGTGATCTCGTTCTCGTAGAACCCGGGCTCGGCGTAGCCGTCGAGATAGCCCACCCGGTGGTCGGGTGACTTCGTGCCAGTGGCCGTGGCGATCTTGGCGAGGTAGTCACGGAGGATCTCGTGCTCACGGGGTTTTGACCGGGATCGCGTTCCGGAGCTCTCCGCTCGACGTGCCGCTCGCCCAGTGTCTGTAACGGAGGGGATGACGGGAATCGAACCCGCGTAATCAGTTTGGAAGACTGAGGCTCTACCATTGAGCTACATCCCCGGAGCGCCGTGGAGGCGGCGCCGCGGCCGCCCTCTGCGCGGCGGCCGGAGACCATCGTAGTACACGGTCGCACCGTGCCGCGTCCCTTGCCGCGTGCAGTAGACTCGGTGGCGGTCTTTCGCGCCGCAAGCCGGGGCGTAGCTCAGCTTGGCTAGAGCGCCCGCTTTGGGAGCGGGAGGTCGCAGGTTCGAATCCTGTCGCCCCGACGAGGACCTCGTTCCTTCCGAGAAGACCATCGTTCGATCATTCAGGAGAACCCAGACATCGTGAAGACCACGGTCGAGAAGCTCAGCCCCACCCGCACCAAGCTCACCATCTCGGTGACGCCGGAGGAGCTGAAGCCGTCCATCACCCACGCGTACGAGCACATCGCCGAGCAGGTGACCATCCCCGGTTTCCGCAAGGGCAAGGTGCCGCCGCCCATCATCGACCAGCGGGTCGGCAAGGCCGCCGTCCTGGAGCACGCGGTCAACGAGGGTCTCGACGGGTTCTACCGCCGTGCCATCGAGGAGAACGACGTCCGTCCGCTCGGCCGCCCGGAGGCGGACATCACCGAGTGGCCGAACGAGAAGGACTTCTCGGGCGACCTGCTGCTCACCATCGAGGTGGATGTGCGCCCCGAGGTGACCCTGCCGAACTTCGACGACATCACCATCACGGTCGACAAGGCCGAGGTGTCGGTGGATGACGTCGAGGAGGAGCTGGACCGCCTCCGCAGCCGCTTCGGCACCCTCGTCACCGTGGACCGCCCGGCCAAGACCGGCGACTTCGCCCAGATCGACCTGACCGCCGAGATCGGTGGCGAGGAGGTCGACACCGCCGCCAACATCTCGTACGAGATCGGCTCCGGCGAGCTCATCGACGGCATCGACGAGGCGCTCGACACCCTCACTGCCGGCGAGACCACCACCTTCGAGGCCCCGCTCATGGGTGGCGACCACGAGGGCGAGAACGCGCAGATCACCGTCACGCTGAACGCCGTCAAGGAGCGCGAGCTCCCGGAGGCCGACGACGACTTCGCCCAGATCGCCAGCGAGTTCGACACCATCGGCGAGCTGCGCCAGAGCCTGCGCACGCAGGTCGAGCGCGCCAAGGTGTTCGGCCAGGGCACGGCCGCGCGCGACCAGCTGGTCGACAAGCTCCTCGAGCTGGTCGAGATCCCGGTTCCGGAGCAGCTGGTGGAGGACGAGGTCCACCGCCACCTGGAGCAGGAGAACCGCCTCGAGGACGACGTGCACCGCGCCGAGGTCAAGGAGTCCAGCGAGAAGACGTTCAAGACGCAGATCCTCCTCGACGAGGTCGCGCAGAACGAGGACATCAAGGTCAGCCAGGACGAGCTCACCCAGTACCTCATCCAGGGCGCCGGCCAGTACGGCATGGACCCGAACGAGTTCGTGAAGATCCTCAGCGAGAACGGCCAGATCCCGTCGATGGTCGGCGAGGTCGCCCGCAACAAGGCGCTCGCGATCATCCTCGGCAAGGTGAAGGTCGTCGACACCGACGGCAAGCCGGTCGACCTGGCCGAGTTCACCGCCCTCCCCGACTCCGAGGACGCCGACGGCGGCGAAGCCGCCGAGACCCCGTCCGATGGCGGCGAAGCCGCCGAGGAGGCCCCCGCCGCCGAGGAGAAGCCGAAGAAGCGCTCCACCAAGAAGAAGGCCGACGACAAGTAAGTCGCCCTTCCCCGTCGCGACAGCCGGGCCGCGCACCACGCGCTGCCCGGCTTTCGCGCATCCATGGGACGTGACACGCCGTAATGCCGCGGCGATAACGGCGTGTTGCGTCCCATGGATGGCCCGAAGGGCCGTCTGGCACGATAGGCAGCACAGCGGGAGCGGAGGAGCGCGGATGAGCGACGACTGGCGGGAACGGGTGGACGCCGTGTGGACGGACGCCGCCGACGGCACCGAGGATGCGACGCTCGCCGCGATCGACGCGCTCGTGGCAGAACGTCCCGCGGACGACCCCGAGGCGCTCTTCGAGGCCGCGAGCGCCCGCGACTTCGCCGGCCGCGAGGCCGACGCCGAGCCGTTCTACCGCGCAGCGCTCGCCCACGGCCTGGACGAGCCGTACCGCGGGCAGGCGATCGTGCAGCTCGCGAGCACCCTGCGCAACCTCGACCGGCCGGCCGAGGCGCTCGCGCTGCTGCGCGACTTCCTGCTCGCCGAGCCCGAGCATCCCCTCGCCGACGCCGCCCGTGCGTTCGCCGCGCTCGCGCTCTTCGACGACGGGATGCGGGCCGACGCGCTGCGCGAGGCGCTCGGCGCCCTCGCCCCGCACCTGCCCCGTTACGGCCGCGCCGTGACGGCGTACGCCGCCGCGCTCGACGACGACTGACGGCCCCTTCTCTGCCCAGGGCGAACAGCACCGAAATGCGCCTCACGCTCCGATAGATTCGATGCCAAGCGACAAAGGAAATGGAGCGAACATGGCCGACATGGGTATCCAGCCCAACGTATTCGACCGACTGCTGAAGGACCGGATCATCTGGCTCGGCTCCGAGGTGCGGGACGAGAACGCGAACGAGATCGCCGCGAAGCTGCTGCTCCTCGCTGCGGAGGACCCGAAGCGGGACATCTACCTCTACATCAACTCCCCGGGCGGCTCGATCACGGCCGGCATGGCGATCTACGACACGATGCAGTTCGTCCCGAACGACATCGTCACCGTCGGCATCGGCATGGCCGCCTCGATGGGGCAGCTGCTGCTCACCGCGGGCACCAAGGGCAAGCGCTACATCACGCCGAACGCGCGCGTGCTGCTGCACCAGCCGCACGGCGGATTCGGTGGAACGGCGAGCGACATCCAGACGCAAGCGCAGCTCATCATCGACATGAAGAACCGTCTGGCGCAGATCACCGCCGACGCGACCGGCAAGTCGGTCGAGCAGGTCAACGCCGACGGCGACCGCGATCGCTGGTTCTCCGCCCAGGAGGCCCTCGAGTACGGCTTCGTCGACCACATCCGCGAGTCGGCCCTCGACGTCGCCGGCGGCGGCGGCACCGAGCCGGACAAGAACTGACGACGCCTGAAGGATAAGGAAAACAGTATGAACACCCCCATGCTCGGCGGTTCCGCCGGAATCGGCGGTCAGGCCTTCGGTGGCATCCAGGCGCCCGGCTCCCGCTACATCCTGCCCAGCTTCGAGGAGCGCACGGCCTACGGCTACAAGCGCCAGGACCCGTACGCGAAGCTCTTCGAGGACCGCATCATCTTCCTCGGCGTGCAGGTGGACGACGCGTCGGCCGACGACATCATGGCCCAGCTCCTCGTGCTCGAGAGCCAGGACCCGGACCGCGACATCGTCATGTACATCAACTCGCCCGGTGGCTCGTTCACCGCGATGACGGCGATCTACGACACGATGCAGTACATCCGCCCGCAGATCCAGACGGTCGTGCTCGGCCAGGCCGCGTCGGCCGCCGCCGTGCTCACCGCCGCAGGAACCCCGGGCAAGCGCCTCGCGCTGCCGAACGCCCGCATCCTCATCCACCAGCCCGCCGTCGGCGAGGCCGGTCAGGGGCAGGCGTCCGACATCGAGATCCAGGCGAACGAGATCATGCGCATGCGCACCTGGCTGGAGGAGACGCTCGCGAAGCACTCCAACCGCACGGTGGAGCAGGTCAACAAGGACATCGACCGCGACAAGATCCTCGGCGCCCAGGAGGCCCTCGAGTACGGCCTCATCGACCAGGTGCTGACGAGCCGCAAGACGCTCCCGGCGCTGGTGAAGTAGTAGCCTTCGCTCCATGACGGAACGGGACGGTCGCTTCGACGACCGTCCCGTTCGTCGTATCCGGAGGTCGCCGAGCGCCGGGTACGACCCGGACCGCTGGCCGGCCGACATCCCCGCCGTGCGCCAGCTGCTGCGGGAGGGGCTCGATCTGCCGGCCGGCGTGACGATGCTGGTCGGCGAGAACGGCGCGGGCAAGTCGACGATCGTGGAGGCGGTCGCGACCGCCTACGGGCTGCCGCCGGAGGGCGGGAGCAACCAGGGCAGGCATGTGACGCGCCCCACCGAGTCGCCGCTCGCCGACTGGCTGCTGCTGGAGCGGGCGCCGTGGGCCCCGCGCTGGGGCTTCTTCCTGCGCGCGGAGACCATGCACGGCTACTACAGCTACGCGGAGTCGGTCAGGGGGCCGGGCGACCCGCTGCTGCACGAGATGAGCCATGGCGAGTCGTTCAACGCCCTGCTGGCGGACAAGCTCAACCACCCGCAGTTCGTCGCAGGCCTCGTCTGCCTCGACGAGCCGGAGGCCGCGCTGTCGTTCCAGTCCACGCTGACGTGGCTGGCGAACCTGGACGTGATGACCAAGCGGGGCACGCAGGTGCTGTGCGCGACGCACTCGCCGATCCTGGCAGCCCTTCCCGGCGCGCACCTGCTCGAACTGGGGGAGTGGGGCATCCGCGAGACGACGTGGGAGGAGCTGGAGATCGTCCGGCACTGGCGTTCGTTCCTCGACGCTCCGGAGCGCTACTTCCGTCATCTGCTGTGAGCAGAACCGCCGTGTGAAGCAAAACGGCCGACATGCGCGCCAATGTCGGTCTCACGGGTTAGGCTCGACGGAAGACACCCGAAGAAGGAGGGGAGAGGGATGGCACGCATCGGGGAAAGCGCCGATCTGCTCAAGTGTTCCTTCTGTGGCAAGAGCCAGAAGCAGGTCCAGCAGCTCATCGCCGGTCCTGGCGTGTACATCTGCGACGAGTGCGTCGAGCTCTGCAACGAGATCATCGAGGAACGACTCGCCGAGGCGGGCGAGGAGGCGTCGAGCGAGTTCGACCTGCCGAAGCCCAAGGAGATCTTCGGGTTCCTGGAGGAGTACGTGATCGGGCAGGAGCAGGCGAAGCGCTCCCTGGCCGTCGCGGTGTACAACCACTACAAGCGGGTCCGCGCCAAGCAGTCCATCACCTCGGCCGACACGATCGACGACGTCGAGATCGCCAAGTCGAACATCCTGCTCATCGGCCCGACCGGCTGCGGCAAGACCTACCTCGCGCAGACCCTGGCCCGCCGCCTCAACGTGCCGTTCGCCGTCGCCGACGCGACCGCGCTGACCGAGGCCGGCTACGTCGGCGAAGACGTCGAGAACATCCTGCTGAAGCTCATCCAGGCCGCCGACTACGACGTCAAGCGGGCCGAGACGGGCATCATCTACATCGACGAGGTCGACAAGATCGCCCGCAAGGCCGAGAACCCGTCGATCACACGCGACGTGTCGGGCGAGGGTGTGCAGCAGGCGCTGCTGAAGATCCTGGAGGGCACGGTCGCCTCCGTCCCGCCGCAGGGCGGACGCAAGCACCCGCACCAGGAGTTCATCCAGATCGACACGACGAACGTGCTGTTCATCGTCGCCGGCGCCTTCGCGGGGCTGGAGGAGATCATCTCCTCCCGCGCGGGCAAGAAGGGCATCGGCTTCGGCGCTCCGCTGCACTCCAAGGGCGACGACATCAACCTCTTCAGCGAGGTGCTGCCGGAAGACCTGCACAAGTTCGGTCTCATCCCCGAGTTCATCGGCCGTCTTCCCGTCGTCACCACGGTCACGCCGCTCGACCAGGACGCTCTGATGCAGATCCTGACCGAGCCGAAGAACGCGCTCGTTCGTCAGTATCAGCGCATGTTCGAGCTCGATGGCGTGCAGCTGGAGTTCGACCACGCCGCCCTCGAGGCGATCGCCGACCTCGCGGTGCTGCGCAAGACCGGCGCCCGTGGTCTGCGCGCGATCATGGAGGAGGTGCTCGGCCCGATCATGTTCGAGGTGCCGTCCAGCTCCGAGGTTGCTCGCGTTGTGGTCACCAAGGAGGCCGTGCTCGAGAACGCGGCGCCGACTATAGTCCCGCACCGCCCGCGGCGCGAGGAGAAGTCGGCGTAACCGCCGGCGCCGGGGTGATCAGCATCTCCGGCGCCCGGGTCACCATCAGCCACGCCGGAAGCACGGCGAGGCACAGGATGGGCAGCACCAAGAGGTTCGAGGTGACCGCGACCCCGACGAAGATCGCGATCCAGCCGTCCTTCGTGACCGCGAGTGTGATTCCGAGGACGGCGGACGCCACCGCGACCTGAACGGGAATGCCGGGCACGAGCGCCGCTGCGAGTGTGCCGATCGCCGCGCCGATGAAGACCGACGGGAACACGCGCCCGCCTCGGAAGCCCGCGCTCGCAGCGACGAGCAGCGCGACGAACTTCACCACGGTGATCAGCGCCAGCTGGCCAGGAGAGTAGTCGGCGCGGTTCTGCACGAGCTCGCCCATCTGCTGCAGCCCCTTGAACAGCGTGATCGGGCCGCCGAGCGCCCCCACGAGGCCGAGTACGACACCGCCGGCGAGCGTGATCAGCAGTGGATGCCGCAGCGCGTGGAACACCCGGTGCACCACGGGGAACAGGGCCGCCGCCGCGATGCCGACCGCGGTCGACACGGACCCGATGATGAGCGCCGCCAGCAGGTCCCAGCCCGTGATCGTCGTGTACGCGGGCATCGGGATCGCGAAGTGGGGATGCGCGAGCAGCGTCATCGTGAGCGAACCGGCCGCCGCCGACACCAGCGGCAGGAACAGCTTGTCCCAGAGCGCGCCGCCGCCGCGCACCGACGCGACGATCCCGGTGAACACCAGCGCCGCGGCGACCGGGGTGCCGAAGAGGGCGCCGATCGTTCCGGACGCGGCCATGAGCATGACGATCTGCGCAGGCACCGCCTTCCACAGCCTCCCGACCAGGGTGACCAGGATGCTGATGTTGATCGCGATGATCGGGTTCTCCGGCCCCAGGCTCACGCCGCCGGCGAGCCCCAGGATCGCGGCCAGGGCGAGCGAGGGCACCACGCCGATGCGCAGCGGGGGAGCGACGAGCTCCGTGGTGGCCGAGTCCGGTCCGGCATGACCGGGCACCAGCCACACCGTGAGCCCGACCGCGAACCCGGTGACCGTCAGCACGAGGAAGATCCACCACCCAGAGGACGGGTCGACGCCGAGGGCATGGGGGAGCGCCGTCCACACGCCGTCCTCGACCAGGCCGGCCAGCTCGTCCACCGCCCACAGGGTCAGCGCGCTGACCACGCCGATGACGACGGCCGGAATGCTCAGCAGCGCGAGGCTGCGCGCGGTGGGCGCGGGCATCTCCTGCTGACCGGTCGACGACATCCCGGACCCCCTCCCGCGGTTGCGCTCAGAGTAGAGGGCCGCGGTCGGCGGCGGCTAGCCTGCGATCCTCGCCCTGCCGGGCGGCAGAGCGAGGATCGGGAGAGCGACGGTGGGGACGGGCCGGGAGACGGTCAGCGGTCGAGGCCGCGGCGCTTGAGCAGCGGCTCGAGCTGCGCGTCCCGCCCGCGGAAGTCGCGGTACGCCTCCAGCGGGTCCTTCGAGCCGCCGACGCCGAGCAGGCGCGACCGGAACCGGTCGCCGTTCTCGCGCGTCAGGCCGCCGTTCTCGCGGAACCACTCGACCGTGTCGGCGTCGAGCACCTCGCTCCAGATGTAGGAGTAGTAGCCGGCGTCGTACCCGCCCGAGAAGGTGTGCGCGAAGTACGTGCTCGCGTACCGCGGCGGCACGGCCGGATTGTCGAGTCCCACGCGTTCGAGCGCTGCGGCCTCGAACGCGGCGACGTCGTCGACCGTGTCGTCGGCGGTGATACGGTGCCACTCCTGGTCGAGGAGTGCCGCGGCGAGGTACTCGCTGGTCGCGAAGCCCTCGTTGAACGACTCGGCGGCGTGCAGCTTGTCGACGAGCTCCTGCGGCATCCGCTCACCGGTGACGTGGTGGACGGCGTAGTTCTCGAGGATCTCGGGCCAGAGCATCCACATCTCGTTCACCTGGCTCGGGAACTCGACGAAGTCGCGGAAGACGTTGGTGCCCGCGAACTTCGGGTACGTCACCCGGGCGAACAGGCCGTGCAGGGCGTGGCCGAACTCGTGGAACAGCGTGTTGGTCTCGTCGTAGGTGAGCAGCGTCGGCTCGCCGGCAGCGGGCTTCGGCACATTGAGGTTGTTGACCACGACGGTCGGGTAGCCCAGCAGCGAGGACTGCGAGATCAGTGGGTTCATCCACGCGCCGCCGCGCTTGGAGTCGCGCGTGTACAGGTCGAGGATGTAGAGGCCGAGCTCGGAGCCGTCCTCGTTGCGCACCTCGAAGACGCGGGCATCGGGGTGGTACGCGACGAGGTCCGGACGCTCGGCGAAGGTGATGCCGTAGAGCCGGGTCGCGGCGTAGAAGACTCCGTCGTGCAGCACGCGCTCGGCCTCGAAGTACGGTCGCATCGCAGCGAAGTCGACATCGTACTTCTCCGCGCGCACGGCGCCGGTCAGGTGGGCCCAGTCCCACGCCTCGACGGTCTGCCCCTCCGGCATCAGGCGCTGCAGGTCGGCCTGCTCGGCGCGCGCGTTGCGGGCGGCGGCCGGGGCCAGGCGGCCGAGCATGTCGGCCACAGCCTCCGGGGTGCGGGCGGTCTGGTCGGCCGTCACGTAGGCCGCGTGCGTGTCGAACCCGAGCAGGCGGGCGCGCTCCGCCCGGAGGCGGGTGATCTCCAGCACCAGGTCGCGGGTGTCGTGCTCGCCGCCGTGCGTGCCGCGGGCACGGGAGGCCGTCATGATGCGCTCGCGCGACGACCGCCCGGTGAGGTCGGCCAGCCACGGGTGGCCGGTCGGCAGCACGAGGGTGACGACATACTTGCCGTCGAGCCCGCGGTCGGCGGCGGCCTGGGCGGCGGCGGAGAGCTCGCCCTCGCCGAGCCCGGCCAGCTCCTCGGCCGTGTCGAAGACGACGGCGAGCTCGTTCGTGTCGGCGAGCAGGTTCTTCTCGAACCGGGTGGTGAGGGTCGACAGGCGCTGGTTGTACTCGCGCAGGCGCTCTTTGTCCGCATCGTCGAGACCGGCGCCGGCGAGCGTGAACTCGGTGTGGTACCGCTCGACGAGGTAGCGCGACTCGTCGTCGAGGCCCAGCTCGTCGAGGCGCGCGTGCAGGTCGGCGATGCGGGCGGAGAGGGCGGGGTTCAGGCGGATGGCGTCCTGGTGGGCGGCGAGCCGCGGCGCGATCTCCTCCTCCAGGGCATTGGTGAAGTCGGTGCTGTCGGAGGAGCTCTTGTTGAAGAACACCTCGGCGACGCGCTGCAGGATCTGGCCGGAGCGCTCCAGCGGCAGCATCGTGTTCTCGAAGGTGGTCGGCTCCTCGGTGCGGACGATCGCGTCCACCTCGGCCAGCTGCTCCTCCATGCCCCGCTCGAACGCGGGGAGGTAGTGCTCGTCGCGGATCTCGGCGAACGGCGGCAGCTGGTAGGGGAGCGTGCTCGGGGTGAAGAAGGGATTCGCGGTATCGGCCATTGCTCCAGCCTAGACACCGCAGTGCGGCGGAAGCAAAGGAATCGTTGCAAAGAAGAATATGCAAAGACTTGCTTGCAAAGAAAGCTTTGCATTGCTACCGTGGTGGCTATGAGCGACGACCGTCCCGACGAGACCACCGCAGACCCCTCCGGCACCGCGAACCCGGCCGCGCCCGGCGTGGTGGGCGGGAGGGACCCGTTCGAGGATGCGCTGGGCATGGCGGCCCTCCGGGCGCTGGCCCATCCGCTGCGCGTCGAGATCATGAACGAGCTGTCCGACTTCGGCCCGGCCACCGCCAGCATGCTGGCCGAGCGGCTGGGGGAGTCGAGCGGGGCGACCAGCTACCACCTCCGCCAGCTCGCCCGGCACGACATCATCGTCGAGGACACCGAGCGCGGCTCCGGCCGTGAGCGCTGGTGGCGCATGGCTCCCGGCGGTGTGACCATCGGCTCGCCCGAGACCCTCGGCACGCCCGCAGGCCGCGAGGCGAACGAGCTGATCTCGCTGGGCTGGCAGCAGAACAACGAACGTCGGCTGGCCGCCTTCCTTCGCCGTGGGCTCGACACGTTCGGCTTCGACTGGATGGAGTCCAGCACGCTCTCCACCTCCCACCTCGAGGTGACGCGCGAGCAGCTGGCCGAATTCGGCCGCGAGTACTACGCGCTGCAGGACCGGCTGAAGGCGAAGTGGAAGGCGGAGGACGCCGAGGCCGACGCCCGCACGGAGCCCCCAGCCGAGCGCAAGCGCGTGCAGGTCCAGTTCAACGCGTTCCCGCTGGTGGAGCAGGAGGACCGCTGATGCCCTCCGCCACCCGCGAACCGCTCGGCGCCGGCTTCTCCCGGCTCTGGACGGCCGCGATCGCCAGCAACCTCGCCGATGGCATCGGCCGCACGGCGGTGCCGCTGATCGCGACGACGCTGACCCGCGACCCGGCCCTCATCGCGGGACTGAGCGCCGTCACGTTCCTGCCGTGGCTGTTCTTCGGCATCCCGGCCGGTATGCTGCTCGACCGGGTCGACCGCCGCATCGCGATGGCGGTGGCGAACTCGCTTCGCTTCGCGGTCGCCGCCGTGGTCGCGCTGCTGATCACGACCGGCGAGCTGACGATCTGGTCGCTCTACGCCTGCGTGCTGGCGTTCGGGCTCGGCGAGACGGTGTTCGACAACGCGACCACCACCGTCGTCCCGGCGCTGGTCGGCCGCGGTCAGCTGGACCGCGCGAACGGGCGGATGCAGTCGGCCGAGATCACCATCCAGAACTTCATCGCGACCCCGCTCGCGGGCTTCCTGTTCGCGGCCGCGATCGTGCTCCCGGTCTGGCTGACCGGCGCCGGCTTCCTCGTGGCGGGGCTGCTGGCGCTCAGCATCCCGGCCGCCGCGGCCCATGCCCACCGGGCGGGCTCGGCGGGGGAGTCCGTGGCGCGTCCGCCGCTCTCGGCCGTCGTGCGCTTCCTCTGGAACGACCGCTTCCTGCGGTGGATGATCCTGCTCACGTCGTTCACGGCGTCCGCGCTGGCGTTCGCCCAGGGCAGCGTCGTGCTGCTCCTCCTGCAGACCTTCCACGTGCCGGCTGCGCTGGTCGGCGTGGTGACGGCGGCGATCGGCATCGGCGCCCTCGTGGGCGCGCTGGTGTCGAGCCGGTTCGTCGAGCGGTTCGGCCGGGGGCGGGTGATGTTCTGGGCGATCCTGGTCAGCGGGGTCGGCATCGTGGGCGTCGGGCTCACCGGCAACGTCGTCGTCGCCATCGGCGCGTACGCGTTCGGCGCGTTCGGCGTCGCCGTCTGGAACGTGCCGTGGGGCGCGCTGCGCCAGGCCGTCATCCCGAGCGACATGCTCGGCCGCGCGCTCGGCATCGTCCGCACCATCGGCTGGGGGCTCACCCCGATCGCCACCGTCCTGGGCGGCTTCGTCGCCCGCATCGACCTCCGGCTGCCGTTCGTCATCGGCGGCGGGCTGGTGGTCGTGGCGACGCTCGTCGCGTCGCGTCTCATCCTCTCCGCGTCGGCCCAGACGCCGGCCGAAGCGCCCGTTCCGGAAGGACAACCGTCATGACCGCCGTCCTCGTCTCCACCTACCGTCCGCTCACGCACCGCGTCGCGCTCCGCCTCGGGCGCGCGCTGACCGCCTGGGGCGACCGCCCGCTCGCGCGGGAGGCGCACCATGCCGACCGCGTCGCGCTGGTCGAGCGCGCCCGCCACGACGCCACGCGCACCCTCCCGCAGCTGCCGCGCTGACGATCGTCTGTGTTCGCGAGGCGAACGCGCGGCGTGTCGAGTGCGGGAGCCTACGGCTCCTCGTCGTAGTCGGATGCCTCCACCTCGACCGGCTGCGTGATCGTCGCGGAGTCCTCGGCCTGGTTGTAGCGGATCTCGGTGCCGTCGTCGAGCGTGACCACGGGCTTGCCTTCGAGCCACGTCAGCGTCCAGCTCCAGCCGGCGGTCTCGACGTCGGTGGCGACGAGCTCCTCCTCGACCGTGCGGACGGCGTACGACACGACCTCCGGCAGGGCTGCGGGCGACTCGTCGCCGACGGCCCAGCGCGTCCCGAGCTGCATCAGGCGCGCCCCGCCTCGACAGGGGCGGACGCCAGGTCGATCTCGTAGGTGACCCACGACGTGCGGCTGGCGACGGCGTCGTAGAGCTTCTGCGCCGTGGCGTTGTCCTGTGCGGTGATCCACTGCACGACGCCGAGTCCGCGCTCCTCGGCGAGGGCACGGGCCTTCTGGATGAGGGCGGAGCCGACGCCCTTGCCGCGCTCCTCCTCGACGACGAACAGGTCGTCGAGGAACAGCCCGCGGTCGCCCTCCAGCGGCCGGGCGAACTCGCGCACGTGGGCGAGGCCGACGATCCGGTCCCCGTCGACGGCGACGTAGCCGTCCTCCTCGTGCTCGGGGTCGGTCAGCCAGGACCAGAGGACGAGCGCCTTCTGGTCGGTCAGCTCGGTCTCGTAGAACCGGGCGTACTCGGCGTACACATCGAGCCAGGCGAAGAAATCGCCGTCCCTGACCGGTCGAACCTCGATCGACATGGATTCCTCCGTTCGCTGTGCGCGCCCGGAAGAGGTCTCCGGGCGTGTTCCGACCATATCGCGGTCGGGTTCAGGGGACGAGGTCGTACGTGACCCACTTGGTCTTCTCGGCGAACCTGTCGTACAGGCGGCGGGCCGTCTCGTTGTCCTTCGCCGTGATCCAGCGGACGACCGAGAGGCCGCGCTCCTTGGCCTGCTCGCGGACGGCCTCCAGCAGGGCGGCGCCTGCACCGGCGCCGCGGGAGTCGGGGCTCACGAACAGGTCGTCGAGGTACAGGCCCTTGCTGCCGTCGAGCGGACGCACGAACTCGCGCACGTGCGCGAGGCCGATGGGCGTGTCCTCCTCGTCGACGGCGAAGTACGCCTCCAGCTCGTTGCCGGGATCGGAGATCCAGCTCCAGACCAGCAGCGCCTTCTCGTCCGTCACCGGGCTCTCGTAGAAGTCGCCGTAGCCTGCGTACAGGTCGAGCCAGGTGAAGAACTCGTTGTCCCGCACCGGTCGCACGGTCACCGTCATCGTTCCTCCTCGCTCGGGGCTGTGGCGAGCAGAATATCGGTCACCGAGAGCTCGTCGGCGGAGGCGAAGCGCAGGTCCGCAATTCTGCCCACCGAGCGGAGGTCGCCCGCGGCCGACTCGACGGCCGCGATCTCGTCCGCCGGACCGGCGATGACCGCCGAGTCGACGGGGGTGCGCTGCGACGCCTTCGCAGCGGTCTTGGCCCCGCGGATGCCGGTCAGCGCGCGCCCGACGATCGCCAGCACGGCGCGGTCGGCATTCCAGTCCTGCGCCACCTCGTCGGCGGCCGGCCACGCGGCGTGGTGCACGGAGCCGGTCTCAGACCAGCTCCACGCCTCCTCGGCCGCGAACGGCAGCACGGGCGCGAACAGGCGCAGGAACGCCGAGAGGGCGACACGCAGGGCGACCACTGCGGAGGCCTGCTCGGCCGTGGCGTCCCCGTAGGCGCGCTCCTTCACGAGCTCCAGGTAGTCGTCGCAGAACGTCCAGAAGAACGTCTCCATCGTCTCCAGCGCCCGCGCGTGGTCGTAGTTCTCGAGCGCGGCGGTGGCGTCGGCCACGACGTCGGCGAGGTTCTGCAGCATGCTGCGGTCCAGCGGGCTGGTCACCTGCGCCAGGTCGAGCGAGGCGGGCGCCTCGAAGCCGAGGATGAACTTCGCCGCGTTGAGCAGCTTGATCGCGAGCCTGCGGCCGATCTTGATCTGGGTCGGGTTCTGCGGGTCGAACGCCGCGTCGGTGCCGAGCCGGCTGGACGCGGCCCAGTAGCGCACGGCGTCGGAGCCGTGCCGCTCCAGGATGTCGGCCGGGGTCACGACGTTGCCCTTCGACTTGGACATCTTCTTGCGGTCGGGGTCGACGATGAAGCCGGACAGGGCGGCGTTGCGCCATGGCGCGACGTCGCTCTCGAGCTTCGCGCGCAGCAGGGTGGAGAACAGCCAGGTGCGGATGATGTCCTGGCCCTGCGGGCGCAGGTCGAACGGGAAGACGGCGTCGAAGAGCTCGTCGTCTCGCATCCAGCCGCCCGCCAGCTGCGGGGTGAGGGAGGACGTCATCCACGTGTCCATCACGTCGTGCTCGCCCACGAAGCCGCCGGCCTGGCCGCGCTGCGCCTCGTCGTAGCCGGGTGCCGGGTCGGAGGACGGGTCGACCGGGAGCTGCTCCTGCGCGGGCAGGATCGGCTGGTCGAAGACGGGGTTGCCGTCGCCGTCGAGCGGGTACCAGACCGGGATCGGCACGCCGAAGTAGCGCTGGCGCGAGATCAGCCAGTCGCCGGTGAGGCCGTTCACCCAGTTCTCGTACCGCACGCGCATGAAGTCGGGGTGCCAGTCGATCTCGCGGCCCAGCTCGATGAGCCGCTGGCGCAGCTCCTCGTCGCGGGCGCCGTTCTTGACGTACCACTGGCGGGTGGAGACGATCTCGAGCGGGCGGTCGCCCTTCTCGAAGAACTTGACCGGGTGCTGGATCGGCTTCGGCTCGCCGATCAGGTCGCCCGAGGCGCGCAGCAGCTCCACCACGGTCTGCTTCGCCGAGAACACAGTCTTGCCGGCGAGCTCCGCGTACGCCTCGCGGCCGGCGTCCGAGGTGATCGCCTCCGGCGGCTCGGGCAGGATGCGGCCGTCGAAGCCGATGATCGCGCGGTTCGGGAGGTCGAGCTCGCGCCACCAGGTGACGTCGGTGATGTCGCCGAAGGTGCAGATCATGGCGATGCCCGATCCCTTGTCCGGCTGCGCCAGGTGGTGCGCCACAACTGGCACCTCGACGTCGAACAGCGGGGTGCGGACGGTCGTGCCGAAGAGCGGCTGGTACCGCTCGTCGTCCGGGTGCGCCACGAGCGCCACGCAGGCGGGGAGAAGCTCCGGGCGCGTGGTCTCGATGTAGACCGGGCCGCCCTCGCCGTGGAAGGCGACGCGGTGGTATGCGGACGGCTGCTCGCGGTCCTCCAGCTCGGCCTGCGCGACCGCGGTGCGGAAGGTGATGTCCCATAGCGTCGGCGCGAGCGCCTGGTACGCCTCGCCGCGCTCGATGTTGCGCAGGAACGCCAGCTGCGAGGTGCGGATCGAGTCGCGCCCGATCGTGCGGTACGTCTGCGACCAGTCCACCGAGAGGCCGAGGGTGCGCCACAGCGCCTCGAACTGCTTCTCGTCCTCCTCGGTCAGCCGCTCGCACAGCTCGATGAAGTTGCGGCGCGAGATCGGCTTCTGGTCGGCGGCCTTGGTGCTCTTGTTGTCGCCGCCCTCGAAGGGTGGGGTGAAGTCCGGGTCGTAGGGGAGCGACGGGTCGCAGCGCACGCCGTAGTAGTTCTGGACGCGGCGCTCGGTCGGCAGGCCGTTGTCGTCCCAGCCCATCGGGTAGAACACGTTCCGCCCGCTCATCCGCTGGAAGCGCGCGATCACGTCGGTGTGCGTGTAGCTGAAGACGTGGCCGATGTGCAGCGAACCGGACGCCGTGGGCGGCGGGGTGTCGATCGAGTAGACCCCGTCGCGGCCGGCGGCGAGCGCGGCCTCCCGATCGAACCGGAAGGTGCCGTCGCTCTGCCAGCGGTCACCCCACTTGGTCTCCAGCCCTTCCAGCGCGGGCTTTTCTGGCACGTTCGGCGTGCTCATGGGGGTCCTCCGATTCGATATGTGCGGCACCGTGTCCTCGAGGTGCCTGAGTGTGGGATCCCTACAAGACTACCGAACGCGCCAGAGCCCCGGTTCAGACCTCGTCGACGAAGGGCTTCCGCCGGGCGGCGAAGAGGGCCGCCACCAGGGTGATCGCCGACATGACGACGAGCACGATGCCCGGGTGCCACCAGGCATTGCCGGTGGCCTGGCCGAAGATGAGCGTGAGCGCGGGAACGAACGACGTGAGCAGCGCCGCGATGCTGTACGCGACCGACAGCCCGCTGTAGCGGACCTCGCTCGGGAACAGGTCCGACATCAGACCGCCGAGGGCCGCCCACGACAGGGTCGGCAGGATGCCGCCGATGATCATGCTGCCCACAAGGACGCCGAAGTTCGCGTACTGCAGCAGGAAGTACATCGGGAATGCCACGATCAGCGTCCCGATCGCACCGTAGGCGACGACCTTCGCCGAGCCGATACGGGCCGCCCACGCGCCGAAGAGCGGGATGGTCACCAGCTGCAGCAGTCCGCCGATGGTCGTGGCGACCAGCAGGTCCTGGTACTTGAAGCCGAGCACGGAGGTGCCGTAGTCGACCATGTAGGTGTTCATCAGCGAGTAGGAGCCGATGCCGAGGATGGCCGCGCCGATCCCGATGACGAAGCCGGCGGGGGCCTTGCGGAACACGTCGACCACCGGGAAGGCGTCGCGCTTGCCGGTCTCCAGCAGCTTGCGGAACACCGGCGTCTCGTCGATCGACCAGCGCAGGTAGAGCGAGACCAGCAGCAGCGGGAACGCGGTCAGGAACGGGATGCGCCAGCCCCACGCCGCGATGTCCGCGGTCGACATGGTGAGCGTGAGGACGATGAAGACGACGGCGCTCAGGATGGAGCCCACCGGCGAGCCGAGCTGGGGGAGCGCCGCGTAGAAGCCGCGCTTCTTCGGGTTCGCGTACTCGGTGGCGAGCAGGATCGCTCCGCCCCACTCGCCGCCGACGGAGAAGCCCTGCAGCAGGCGCAGCAGCACGATCGCGATCGCGCCGAACCATCCCGCCGCCGCGTAGGTCGGCAGCACGCCGACGAGCCCGGTGGAGAGTCCCATGATCAGGATGGTGATCAGCAGTGTGGGACGGCGCCCGATCCGGTCGCCCAGGTTGCCGAACACGATCGCGCCGATCGGGCGGATGACGAACCCGGCGGCGATGGCGAGGAACCCGGCCAGCGCCCCGCCGAACGCGCCGAGCGGCGCGAAGAACAGCGGTCCGACGAAGAACGCGGCGAAGTACGCGTAGAGATAGAAGTCGTACGACTCGAGCGCGGTGCCGACGAACGACGCGATGGTGACGCGGCGCGCGGTGCCCGGGGTGATCCCGGGGCGATCGGTCTCGCTGCGGACGGGAGTGGTGGTGGTAGTCACGGGTGTCCTTCTGAACGGTAGAATCTGGACCGGGTCCAATAATGGCACGGAAGGGGAACGCACGATGGCGCTCGCGCATTCCGCCCGCCCCGCCGGCGCCGGCCGGCCGCGCTCCTCGTCCCGCGGCATGATCGCGGAGGCCGCCGCCGAACTCTTCCTCGAGCAGACCTACGCCGGCACCACCGTCGACGACATCGCCCGCCGCGCCGGGGTCAGCCGGGCCACCTTCTTCAACTACTTCGGCGCGAAGAGCGACCTGCTCTGGCTGGAGGTCGACGAAGCGCTCGCCGCCTTCGACGACACGCTCGCGGCCGCACCCGCCGATGCCGCCCCGATGGACGCCGTGCTCGACGCGCTCACGCGCCTCGCCGACGCGTTCGGCCCCGGCCGGCTCCCACTGGCGGTGACCCAGGTGGAGCTGATGGGCACGGATGCGGAGCTGCAGGCCTCCGCGCTTCCCCGTTTCCTGGCGCTGGTGCGCCGGCTGGAAACCTTCATCGCCCAGCGGGCGGGACTTCCGTCGGACGCGCTGCTTCCGCGGGCCGCCGCGACCGCGGTCGTCGGCGCCGCTGTCTCCGCCGCCGCGGCCTGGGCGCGTGCCGGCGTCCGCCGCGGCCCGCTCACCCCGCTCGTGCGCACCGCGGTCGCCCCCGTCTGCGCGGGCTACGCCCCCTTCCTCTAGCGCGACTGCGGCCTCCCGTCACGTCTGCTGGTGCGCGCGCACCCGCAGACGTTCCGCGGGACCGCAGTCGCGCGAGAGCGGCCTGCGTCGGCTACGCTCCGGGCATGGAGTCCGGATCGTCGGATGTGGCGGAGTTCACGGCGGTGCGTCATCCGTCTACCGCGACCGCCGTGCGACGACTGGGCGGGTCGCTTCCCTTCACGGCCTACGCCCTGCGCGTATCCGTCGCGGGCGAGGCACTGGTCGTCACGAGCCGGAGCGGACACGCGATCGTGTCTGTCCCGGCGTCCGACATCCGCTCGATCGGTGTCGGCGAGGTCAGTTCGGCCCCTCCCATGCCGGTCGTGGCGCTTGCGATCCTCGTGACCGTCGACCGGGCCGGGCGCGAGACCGTCCTGCCGGTCGTCCCGGTGGGCGAGGACGGGGGCTCCCTCACCTGGCGGGACGCCGACGTCCGCTCCCTGGCGGACCGGCTGCGGCGATCCCTCAGCGCCGCCTGACCTCTCGCCCCGCCGAGTTGCGCGTCGTGGCGGCTATTTCGGCCGAATGGCCGCCACGACGTGCAACTCGGCGGGGATATAGAATGGACGGACAGACTGTGATCCGGGTATCGCCGGGGAGTCTTCGGAAGAACGGCGCGCGAGCGCTCAGTAGAACCGAACGGGGCCGGCCCGTCACAGCCGAAGAAGGAGAGGCCCTCCCCGGCGACGGCGGCGGAGCGGGCAAGCGGGGTGGTACCGCGACGGACGTGAGAGCGTCCGGCGTCCTCGTGCAGCACGTGAACCTGCCAGGAGAGAGATGCCGTACCCCAAGTCCGCGGACGATGCCGAGCGCAACCAGCGCGCCGAGGTCACCCCGTCGCCGGCGTTCCCCGAGATCGAGACCGACGTCCTGAAGTTCTGGGACGAGGACGGGACCTTCCGCGCCTCCATCGACAACCGCGACGGCGCCGAGGAGTGGGTCTTCTACGACGGCCCGCCGTTCGCCAACGGCCTCCCGCACTACGGCCACCTGCTGACCGGCTACGCCAAGGACGTCTTCCCGCGCTTCCAGACCATGCGCGGCAAGAAGGTGGAGCGGCGCTTCGGCTGGGACACGCACGGCCTTCCGGCGGAGCTGGAGGCGGAGCGGCAGCTCGGCATCACCGACAAGAGCCAGATCGAGGAGATGGGCCTCGCCGCCTTCAACCAGGCCGCGAAGGACTCCGTGCTCCGCTACACCCGCGAGTGGCGCGAGTACGTCACCCGCCAGGCGCGCTGGGTCGACTTCGACAACGACTACAAGACGCTCGACACCACCTACATGGAGTCCGTGATCTGGGCGTTCAAGCAGCTGCACGAGAAGGGCCTCGCCTACGAGGGCTACCGCGTGCTTCCGTACTGCTGGCGTGACCAGACGCCGCTGTCCAACCACGAGCTGCGGATGGACGACGACGTCTACAAGATGCGTCAGGACCAGACGGTCACCGTCACCTTCCCCCTCGTCGGCGAGAAGGCGGAGGTGCTGGGCCTCACCGGCGTCCGGGCGCTGGCCTGGACCACGACGCCCTGGACGCTGCCCACGAACCTGGCGCTCGCGGTCGGCCCCGACATCGAGTACGCGGTCGTCCCCTCCGGGCCGAACGGTGCAGCCGACTCCGCCGGAGCCCCCGACCAGGATGTGCTGAGCGGTCGCTACCTGATCGCCGCGAGCCTCCTGGGCAACTACGCGAAGGACCTCGGCTACGAGTCCGCCGCCGATGCGCTCGCGGCCGTCACCGGCACGCTCCGCGGCTCCGAGCTGGAGGGCGTCGAGTACGACCGGCTCTGGGACTACTACGCCGACACCGAGAAGTGGGGCACGCAGAACGCGTGGCGCATCCTCGTCGACGACTACGTCACGGTCGAGGACGGCACCGGCATCGTGCACCAGGCGCCCGCCTACGGCGAGGACGACCAGCGCGTCACCGAGAAGGCCGGCATCCCGGTCATCATCTCGGTGGACGACGGCGGCCGCTTCCTGCCCGACGTCGCCGACGTCGCGGGCCTTCAGGTGTTCGACGCCAACAAGCCGCTGACCCGCATGCTGAAGGAGGAGGGGCGCCTCCTCCGCCAGGCGAGCTACGAGCACTCGTACCCGCACTGCTGGCGCTGCCGCAACCCGCTGATCTACAAGGCGGTGTCGAGCTGGTTCGTGCGCGTGACCGACTTCCGCGACCGGATGGGCGAGCTCAACCAGGAGATCACCTGGGTGCCCGAGAACGTCAAGGACGGCCAGTTCGGCAAGTGGCTGGCCGGCGCCCGCGACTGGTCGGTCTCCCGCAACCGCTACTTCGGCTCGCCGATCCCGGTGTGGAAGAGCGACGACCCGGCGTACCCGCGCGTCGACGTCTACGGTTCGCTCGAGGAGCTGGAGCGCGACTTCGGCCGCCTGCCGCGGAACGCCGCGGGGGAGCCGGACCTGCACCGTCCCTTCATCGACGAGCTGACCCGGCCGAACCCGGACGATCCGACCGGCCGGTCCACCATGCGCCGCATCCCGGACGTGCTGGACGTCTGGTTCGACTCCGGCTCGATGCCGTTCGCCCAGGTGCACTACCCGTTCGAGAACCGCGACTGGTTCGACAGCCACAACCCGGCCGACTTCATCGTCGAGTACATCGGGCAGACCCGCGGCTGGTTCTACCTGCTGCACACGCTCGCGACGGCGCTGTTCGACCGGCCCGCGTTTAAGAACGTGATCAGCCACGGCATCGTGCTGGGCAGCGATGGGCAGAAGATGTCGAAGTCGCTGCGCAACTACCCGGACGTCAACGAGGTGTTCGACCGCGACGGATCGGACGCGATGCGCTGGTTCCTGATGTCGAGCCCCGTGCTGCGCGGCGGCAACCTCGTGGTGACCGAGGAGGGCATCCGCGAGGGCGTCCGTCAGGTGCTGCTCCCGCTGTGGAACACGTGGTACTTCTTCTCGCTGTACGCCAACGCGACCGGCTACGAGGCGAAGCGATCGACCGCGTCCACCGACGTGCTCGACCGCTACCTGCTCGCCAAGACGCGCGACCTGGTGGAGGCCGTGACGGCCGACCTGGACGGGCTTGACTCCACCCTCGCCGCCGCCAAGCTGCGCGACTTCGCCGACGTGCTCACCAACTGGTACGTGCGCCGCTCGCGCGACCGGTTCTGGGAGGGCGTCGACGAGTCCGGCAACGGCACGCAGGCAACGGGCACGGAGGCCTTCGACACGCTGTACACGGTGCTGGAGACGCTCACCCGCGTCGCGGCTCCGCTCCTGCCGCTCGTGACCGAGCGGATCTGGAAGGACCTCACCGGTGGCCGCTCCGTGCACCTGACGGACTGGCCGGAGGCCGCGGAGTTCCCGGCGGACGACGCTCTGGTGGACGCGATGGACCGCATCCGTGCCATCAGCTCCACCGCGCTGTCGCTGCGCAAGCAGGCCGGACGCCGTGTGCGCCTGCCGCTCGCCACGCTCACGGTGGTCGCCGAGAACGCGGAGGCGCTGCGGCCGTTCGAGGGCATCCTGCGCGACGAGCTCAACGTCAAGGCGGTCGAGCTGGTCGAGCTGCAGGACGACAGCGCCGCCCACTACGGCATCACCAGCAGGCTGACCGTCAACGCTCGCGCCGCGGGTCCGCGCCTGGGCAAGCAGGTGCAGCAGGTCATCCAGGCCGCGCGCGCCGGCGACTGGACCGAGGCCGACGGCGTCGTCACGGTCGCAGGCATCGAGCTGGCCGAAGGGGAGTACGACCTCGTGCTCGAGACCGCGTCCGGCGGCGACGACTCGTCCGCGCTCGCCCTGCTCGCCGGCGGCGGGTTCGTGCTGCTCGACACCGCGACCACGCCGGAGCTCGAGGCCGAGGGTCTCGCCCGCGACGTCATCCGCGCCGTGCAGGACACCCGCAAGGCCGCAGGTCTCGAGGTGAGCGACCGCATCCACCTCCACCTCTCGTTCGAGAGCCCGGAGGACGCGGAGTCGCTCGGCCTCGCCGCCGACGTCGACATCGCCGCCGAGACATTGGCTCTAGCCGTGCAGCTCTCCGGCGCGGGAGCATCGTCGGGGGATGGTTCCGGCTTCCGGCAGGAGTTCGGCGCCGGGCAGTTCGCGAACGCCGGCGCGTTCACCGTCGGTGTGACCAAGGTGGACCCGGAGCAGGAGACGGAGGCGGCGTCGTGACCGACGAGGACGACTACCGGGAGCGGGCGGACGAGGTCTACCAGGCCCTCCTCGCCCGGGTCGGCGAGGGGGCGCCGGAGCGACGGCTCGACGCCACCCGGCGTGCCGTGGAGCTGCTGGGCGACCCGCAGCGGGCGTACCCGATCATCCACGTGACCGGCACCAACGGGAAGACCTCGACGAGCCGCATCGCGGAGAGCCTGCTGCGCGCCTACGGCCTGCGCACGGGGCTCCTGACCAGCCCGCATCTGGTGCGCTTCAACGAGCGCATCGTCATCGACGGCGAGCCGATCGAGGACGAGGCGCTGGTGCGCAACTGGGAGGACATCAGCCCGTACCTGGAGATCGTGGACGCGGAGCTGGAAGGGGCGGGCAAGCCTCCGCTGACCTTCTTCGAGGCGCTGACGGCGCTCGCCTACGCGGCCTTTGCCGACGCTCCCGTCGACGTCGCCGTGATCGAGGTGGGCATGGGCGGCGAGTGGGACTCGACCAACGTCGGGGACGGCCAGGTCGCCGTGTTCACGCCGATCGCCCTGGATCACACCAAGTCCCTGGGCGACACCGTCGAGGAGATCGCCCGCACCAAGTCCGGGATCGTGAAGCCGTCCGCCGACGTCGTGTCGTCGCGGCAGACGCCGGAGGCCGACCGGGTGCTGCGCGAGGCGGCCGAGCTGACGGAGTCGACCTTCGCGGAGCAGCCGGGCGACTTCGACGTCGCCTCGACGCGCGTCGCCGTCGGCGGTCAGCTCGTCACGATCCGCGGCCGTGCGGCGACGTACGAGGACGTCTTCCTGCCGCTGTACGGCGACCACCAGGCGCAGAACGCGGCCGTCGCGGTCGCCGCGGTGGAGACGTTCCTCGGCCGCGGCACGCAGCCGCTCAAGGCCGACCTGGTCGAGGAGGGGTTCGCCACCGCGACCTCGCCGGGGCGGCTGCAGCTGATCGGCATCGAGCCGAGCATCCTGGTCGACGCGGCGCACAACCCGGCCGGGGCCGAGACGCTCGCCGAGGCGCTGCGCAGCTACTTCGGCTTCGACGAGATCACGTTCGTCGTCGGCATCCTGGGCGACAAGGATGCGCGCGGCGTCATCCGCGCGCTCGCCCCGGTGGCCACGCAGTTCTTCGTGACCCGGCCCGAGTCGGAGCGTGCCCGCGAGGCCGAGGACTTCGGCGACCTGGTGCGCGAGGAGGTCGGCGACGAGGCGACGATCGTCTACTCCGACGCCGTCGACGCTCTCGAGGCGGCGCGCGAGTGGGCGGCCGAGGAGCCGCGCCGCGCTGTCGTCGTCGCCGGCAGCATCGTGCTCGTCGGTCAGGCGATGGCCTACGCCGAGCAGCAGGAGTGGAAGCAGGCCGCGTCGTGACGGATGCCCCCACAGGCCCGGACGGCGGCGCGGACGACGCAGCCCCTGCCCGCGCCGGACGGCCGCGCCGTCAGCGCTCGTTGCGCGAGTCGCTCGGCTCGATCGTGCTCGGCTTCGAGCTGCTGGTCGTCTTCCTCGGCGCGCTCGTGCTGTTCGGGCTCCACTCGCTCCCCGCCGCCGTCGCGCTCGGCGGGGGAGCCGCGCTGATCGTGCTGATGATCGTCGCGATCGCGCTGCTGCGGAACACCGTGGGCGTCGTCCTCGGCTGGATCGTGCAGCTCGTGCTGGTCGCCGCCGGCCTCCTCGTGCCCGCCTTCTTCATCGTCGGCGCGATCTTCACCGCCATGTGGGCGTACTGCATGATCGCCGCCGCACGCATCGACCGAAACAATCAGGCCGCCCGCGCGGCCGACAACGGAACGGAGAACCCATGACCACCGCCGTCGAAGAGACCCTCGTCCTCATCAAGCCCGACGGGGTCGCCCGCAGCCTGACCGGCGAGATCCTGCGCCGCATCGAGGCGAAGGGCTACTCGCTCGTCGACCTGCGGATGCTGCAGGCGGACCGCGACCTGCTGGCGCAGCACTACGCCGAGCACGAGGGCAAGCCCTTCTACGAGCCGCTGGTCGAGTTCATGGAATCCGGCCCGATTGTGGCCATCCGGCTCGCCGGGAACCGCGTCATCGAGGGCTTCCGCTCGCTCGCCGGCGCCACCGACCCGACCACCGCCGCCCCCGGCACCATCCGCGGCGACCTGGCCCGCGACTGGGGTCTCAAGGTGCAGCAGAACCTCGTGCACGGCTCGGACTCGCCCGAGTCCGCCCAGCGCGAGCTCGCCCTCTGGTTCGGCTGAACCGGCCCACCTGGTTGACGCGACGCGCCGTCCGGCCGCCCGGCCGGGCGGCGTGTCGCGTCAACCGGCTCAGAACGCGCGGTGGATCCAGTCGAGCTGGATCTGCGCCAGCACCGCCACGATGGCGTAGCAGACGAGCGTGATGAGCGGCACCCAGCTGTACAGGGTGCCGAAGAGCTTCCTCGCCCGCTCGGGGACGGGGATGTTGCCCTCCTTGAGGTTGTAGAGGGTCACCGCCCAGAAGGTCGGGATCGTGACCGCCCAGGTGACCATGCACCACGGGCAGAGCACATTCAGCACGGTCAGCGACGTCGTGATCAGGAAGATGACGAGCGCCAGCGCCAGCACCACGCCGACGTTGAACGCGATCCAGTACCACCGGGCGAACCGGGCCCGCACGGCGAACAGCCCCACGCCGACCGCGATGGTCGCGGTCCAGCCGGCGAGGCCGAGGATCGGGTTCGGGAAGCCCAGCAGGGACCCCTGCCAGGAGTTCAGGTTCTTCGAGCACCCCACCAGCACCGAGAAGTTGCAGGAGAGCTGGGCGCCGGGATCCTGCAGCAGGTGGAACTTGTCCACCGTGAGCATGAACGCGGCCCAGAACCCGATGGCTCCGGCGACGATGAGGAAGATGGCGAGTGCGGTCGGGCGGCGGTACGCGGCCTCGGCAGGACTGGCTGACACCCTCGGATTATGGCACGCCCTCTGCGTGTCGCCCTGGGAGGAGACCCGTCAGGGGCCCGGCCCGTGCGATAATCGTTGCAGCAGTCGTCCCGGCCGAGGCCGGGAGCACCGACAGAAGGCTTGAGGGCGCCCGGAGCGCCCGGAGAACTTCCGGCCCTGGTGGCCGGTCGAGAACATGAGCCGGATGCAGGCCGCGCCACGAGCCCGGAGGCATCCGAACAGGATTGAGGGAGGCGCCGCACGCGCCGCCTCCCGACGGAGAGTACCCGGTGAGCGGGGAACCGCCACCGGTCGAGGAGTGCACCAGCGATGGTGGATAACGAGAATATCGACAACACGGACAACAACGAGACGGAACCAGGGGGACGGAAGCGGAAGGGCCTCTTCGGCGCACGACGCGTCGTGAGACGGGGTTCGCAGGCCGAGAACGCCGACGCTTCCGAGACTCCGGCGGCACCCGCCGCTGAGGCGAGCTCGCCCGACGCCCGAACGGCGGAGGCGAACGCGCCGGAGGCGGAGGCCGAGGCCGCGCCGGCCGAGGCCGCCGCTCCCGCCGGTCCCGGCGCCGCGCACGAGCCGCCTGCGCTCCCGGAGCAGCACGGCGAGCCGGAGGCCCCGGCCGCCGGAGCCGCCGCCCCGGGGCTGCCGCCGACCACGCTGCTGTTCCAGGCGCCCGACGTGCTGCCGCTCCCGCCGCTCCCCGAGGACGACGAGGAGCCGGCCGGCGGTGTCCGCCGCCGCTCCCGCCGCCGCGCGGGGGAGTCCGGCCGCGAGAGCGCGAACGACCCGGCCAACACAGTCGTGAAGGTGCGCACCCCGCGCGAGCCCGAGCTCATCACCGAGCCGCAGAAGGTGAAGGGCTCCACGCGCCTCGAGGCGAAGAAGCAGCGCCGCCGCGACGGCCGCGACGCCGGGCGCCGCCGTCCGGTCATCACCGAGGCCGAGTTCCTCGCCCGCCGCGAGTCCGTCGACCGGCAGATGGTGGTGCGCTCGAAGGGCGGCCGCATCCAGATCGGCGTGCTGGAGGACAAGGTCCTCGTCGAGCACTACGTCGCCCGCTCGCAGGAGGCGTCGCTCATCGGCAACGTCTACCTCGGCCGGGTGCAGAACGTCCTCCCGAGCATGGAGGCCGCCTTCGTCGACATCGGCCGCGGCCGCAACGCCGTCCTCTACTCCGGCGAGGTGGACTGGGACGCGGTCGAGACCGGCAACCAGCCGCGCCGCATCGAGCTGGCGCTGAAGGCGGGCGACCGCGTGCTCGTGCAGGTCACGAAGGACCCGGTGGGCCACAAGGGCGCCCGCCTGACCAGCCAGATCTCGCTGCCCGGCCGCTACCTGGTGTACGTGCCGAACGGCTCCATGAACGGCATCAGCCGCAAGCTCCCGGACACCGAGCGCTCGCGCCTCAAGAAGATCCTCAAGGAGGTGCTGCCGGAGAGCGCGGGCGTCATCGTCCGCACCGCCGCCGAGGGCGCCACCGAGGAGCAGCTGACTCTCGACGTCAACCGTCTGAAGGCGCAGTGGGCCGACATCAGCACCCGGGTCGAGTCGCAGCAGGCGCCTGCGCTCCTGCACAGCGAGCCCGACCTCCTGATCAAGATCATTCGCGACGTCTTCAACGAGGACTTCCAGAAGCTGGTCATCGCCGGGGACGACGCCCGCCAGACCATCGAGAACTACCTGCGACAGGTCGCCCCCGACCTCCTCGACCGCGTCGAGGCGTACACGGGGGATCGGGACGCGTTCGACGAGTTCCGCATCACCGAGCAGATCGAGAAGGCGCTGGAGCGGAAGGTCTGGCTGCCCTCCGGCGGGTCGCTGGTCATCGACCGCACCGAGGCGATGACAGTCGTCGACGTCAACACCGGCAAGTTCGTCGGCTCCGGCGGCAACCTGGAGGAGACGGTCACCAAGAACAACCTCGAGGCCGCAGAGGAGATCGTCCGCCAGCTGCGCCTGCGCGACATCGGCGGCATCATCGTCGTCGACTTCATCGACATGGTGCTCGAGTCGAACCGCGACCTCGTGCTGCGCCGCCTGGTGGAGTGCCTGAGCCGCGACCGGACGAAGCACCAGGTCGCCGAGGTCACCTCGCTCGGTCTCGTGCAGATGACCCGCAAGAAGCTCGGCCTCGGCCTGCTGGAGACCTTCAGCGAGGCGTGCGAGGTCTGCGCAGGACGCGGTGTCATCGTGCACCACGACCCGGTCGTGAAGCACCGCCAGCAGCAGCAGCCGCAGCAGCAGAACGAGCGCAGGCGCGGCCGGGGCGGCAACGGCAACGGCGGCGCCCCCGCGAACGGCAACGGGAATGGGAACGGCAACGGTCACACCGGCACGCACGCCATCACCGACGACGCCAAGAACGCGCTCGCCAAGATCGCCGCCTCCACCATCCACCACGAGGAGGAGGCGAAGGCGCACGACGCCGACGCGTCCGCCGAGGTGACGGAGATCAGCGTCGCGGAGGTCGTGGTGACCGAGGTCACCGCGACGAAGAAGCGCCGCCGCAAGGGCAAGGGCGGCGCCGACCGGCAGCAGGCGCCCGAGACGGAGCCGGCCGGGGAGACGGAACCGGCGGCCGAGCCGGCGGCGTCCGACGTCGACGCAGCGCCCCACGCGGCCGCCGAGGCCGAGCCGGAGCAGGAGCACGTGCTCCCGCTGCTCGACCTTCCCGAGCCCGCCGTCGTGCACGAGCCCGCGCCGCGCCCGTCGGCCGAGGAGACCGAGCTGCTGCTCGACTCCGTGCTCGACGCACTGCCCGCTCCGAAGGAGCCGGGTCAGGGCCGCAGCCGCAGCCGTCGCGCCAGCACGGCCGTCATCGCCGGCGGGGAGCTCGCACCCAAGTCCGAGTAAGCATCCATGGGGCGCAACACGCCGTTATCGCGCGAGCGACGCGGCGTGTTGCGCCCCATTGTTCGTCAGTGGCGGTCCTTCGCGCGCACCCGCAGCCCGCTCGCGATGAGGCGTGAGACCAGCTCGTGGCCGGAGACGGGATGCGCCCCCGCGGCGACCAGCTCGTCGTAGCGGCGGTCGGGGACGTCGTAGTGGTCGAGGTCGAACGCCCTGCGCTGCACCCCGTTGGCCTCGGCGAAGGCGTGCAGCTCCGCGAGCGACGCGTCGCTGACCAGGTGCGACCACAACATGCCGTGGGCCGGCCATGCCGGGGGATCGATCAGGACCGTCATAGAATGATTCTAGGAACCGGTCCCGCAGGCGGGATCGTGCGCTCCCGACGCCCCCGCTGAATTGACGGTGAGTGGCGTGTCGGGTAAAGTTGACCGTTGGTGTGTGTCGGGCCCGACCCGAACCGCCATCATGGTTTTCTGAGAGCCGCCGGCAGCAGTAGCAGCCGGCTGGACTCATTTTCCAGAACAGTTGAAGAGCAGGACCAGGTCCGAAGGCTACGCCAGGAGCTGTTCCCCGATGAAAAGGTACTGACAAGTGGTTTACGCAGTTGTGCGCGCCGGTGGCCGGCAGGAGAAGGTCGAGGTCGGCACCATCGTGACGATGGACCGCATCAAGGCCGACAAGGACGGCAAGGTCGAGCTCGCGCCGGTGCTGCTGGTCGACGGCGACAAGATCACCTCCGACGCCAAGTCGCTCGCCAAGGTCACCGTGACGGCCGAGGTGCTGGGCGACCTGCGCGGCCCGAAGATCGTCATCCAGAAGTTCAAGAACAAGACCGGCTACAAGAAGCGCCAGGGCCACCGCCAGGAGCTCACCCGCGTCAAGATCACCGGCATCAAGTAGCCGACAGACCGTTCTCGAGGAGAAGAAGACATGGCACACAAAAAGGGAGCGAGCTCCACTCGCAACGGCCGCGACTCCAACGCGCAGCGCCTCGGCGTGAAGCGCTTCGGCGGCCAGACCGTCAACGCGGGTGAGATCCTGGTCCGCCAGCGCGGCACCCACTTCCACCCCGGCGTGAACGTCGGCCGTGGCGGCGACGACACGCTGTTCGCCCTCGCGGCGGGTGCGGTCGAGTTCGGCACGAAGGGCGGCCGCAAGGTCGTCAACATCGTCGCTGCCGAGGCCTGAGCCTCAGCGCGAGCATCACCTTCCGGATGGGCGGGCTTCGGCCCGCCCATCCGCATTTCACCCCTCGGATCTAGGAGACACACCATGGCGACGTTCGTGGATCGCGTGACGTTGCATCTGCGCGCCGGAAACGGCGGCAACGGGTGCGTCTCGGTGCGCCGGGAGAAGTTCAAGCCGCTGGCAGGCCCCGACGGCGGCAACGGCGGCAACGGCGGCGACATCGTCCTCGTCGCCGACCCGCAGGTGACGACGCTGCTCGGCTACCACCGCCACCCGCACCGCGCGAGCGACAACGGCGGCTTCGGGATGGGCGACCACCGCAGCGGCCACACCGGCGAAGACCTCGAGCTTCCCGTCCCCGTCGGGACCGTGGTGAAGGACGCCGACGGTGTGGAGCTCGCCGACCTGACCGAGCCCGGGATGCGCTTCGTCGCAGCCCCCGGCGGCATCGGCGGTCTCGGCAACGCCGCCCTGGCGAACCCGAAGCGCAAGGCGCCCGGCTTCGCCCTGCTGGGCACGCCCGGCTGGGAGGGCGACATCCGCCTGGAGCTCAAGACGGTCGCCGACATCGCGCTCGTCGGCTACCCGTCGGCGGGCAAGTCGAGCCTGATCGCCGCGCTCTCCGCCGCGAAGCCGAAGATCGCCGACTACCCGTTCACGACGCTGCACCCGAACCTGGGCGTCGTGCAGGCGGGCGACGTGCGTTACACCGTCGCCGACGTGCCCGGGCTGATCGAGGGCGCGAGCGAGGGGAAGGGCCTGGGCCTGGAGTTCCTGCGGCATGTGGAGCGCTGCTCCGCCTTGCTGCACGTGCTGGACTGCGCGACGCTGGAGCCGGGCCGCGACCCGCTCAGCGACCTGGAGGTCATCCTCACCGAGCTCGCCGCCTACCCGGTGCCGGAGGGGCAGATCCCGCTGCTGGAGCGCCCGCAGCTCGTCGCGCTGAACAAGATCGACGTGCCGGATGCGCGCGAGCTCGCCGACTTCGTCCGGCCGGAGCTCGAGCAGCGCGGCTACCGCGTCTTCGAGATCTCGACGGTCAGCCACGAGGGCCTGCGGCCGCTGTCGTTCGCCCTCGCGGAGATCGTCGAGACCGCCCGGAAGGAGCAGGCCGCGCTGGAGGAGTCCCGCCCGCGCATCGTCATCCGCCCGAAGGCCGTCGACGACTCCGGCTTCGTGGTCAAGGTCGAGGGCGGCACCGACGGCCCGGTGTACCGGATCCTCGGCGGCAAGCCGGAGCGCTGGGTCGCGCAGACCGACTTCGCCAATGACGAGGCCGTCGGCTACCTGGCCGACCGGCTGGCGAAGCTCGGCGTCGAGGACGAACTGGTCCGTGCGGGCGCCGTGGCCGGATCCACGGTGGTCATCGGCCGGGACAACGGCGTGGTCTTCGACTGGGAGCCGACGCTGACCTCCACCGCCGAGCTGATCTCGTCGCCGCGCGGCAGCGACACGCGCCTGGACACCAACCAGCGTCCGACGCGTGCGCAGCGCCGCGAGGAGTACTTCGAGCGGATGGACGGCAAGGCCGCGGCGCGCGAGGAGCTCATCCGCGAGCGCGAGGCCGGCCTCTGGCAGGACGACGACTACGACGAGAACGCCGCACGCACGGCAGGCGGGGAGAGCAGCGAGGGATGACGATCGACGACCGCAGCCAGATCCCGTCCGCCCGGCGCATCGTCGTCAAGGTGGGCTCATCCTCCATCAGCGGAGAGAACGCGGGACAGATCGGGCCGCTGGTCGACGCCCTCGCGGAGGCCCACGGTCGCGGGACGCAGGTCATCCTGGTCTCCTCCGGCGCCATCGCGACCGGCATCCCGTACCTCTCGCTCTCCGAGCGGCCCACCGACCTGGCGACCCAGCAGGCCGCCGCGGCGGTCGGCCAGAACGTGCTGATCTACCGGTACCAGGACAGCCTCGACCGCTACGAGATCGTCGCGGGCCAGGTGCTGCTGACGGCGGGCGACATGGAGAACCCGACGCACCGGAGCAACGCGAAGCGGGCGATGGAGCGGCTGCTCTCGCTGCGCATCCTGCCCATCGTCAACGAGAACGACACCGTGGCGACGCACGAGATCCGCTTCGGCGACAACGACCGGCTGGCAGCGCTGGTGGCGCTGCTGGTGGAGGCCGACCTCCTCGTCCTGCTGTCGGACGTCGACGCCCTGTACACCCGCCCGCCGCAGGAGCCCGGCGCGGAGCGCATCGAGCACGTCGGGTGGGACGACGAGCTGGAGGGCGTCGAGATCGGCTCGACCGGGTCGTCCGGCGTCGGCACCGGGGGAGCGGTCACCAAGGTCTCGGCCGCCCGCCAGGCCGCGGAGCGCGGCACCGCCGTCGTGCTGACCTCGACCGCGCTGGTGTCGAACGCGCTGCGGGGAGAGCGGGTCGGGACGTGGTTCGCGCCCGCTCCGTCCACAGCAGAGCGCGCCTCCGGGCTTTCCACAGGTTCCGTCCCGGCCGTCACTCCGGGCGCGGCCGCGTCCTAGAATCGACGCATGTCCTCGATCACCGGTGCGGCCCCCACGGCCGCCCTCTCGCTGCAGGAGCGGCTGGCCGCCGCCAAGACGGCGTCGCGTGCCCTGGCGACGGCCACGACGGAGCAGAAGAACCGCGCGCTGCGGGCCATCGCCGACGGCGTTCTGGCCGCATCGGCCGACATCCTCCCGGCCAACGAGCTCGACCTCGCCAACGGCCGCGAGAACGGCCTGTCGACGGGCCTGCTCGACCGCTTGACCCTGACCCCGGCACGCCTGCAGGGGCTCGCCGACGCGGTGCTCGAGGTCGTCGCACTGACCGACCCGGTGGGCCAGGCGGTGCGCGGCAGTGCGCTCCCGAACGGCGTGAAGATCACCGAGGTGCGGGTGCCGTTCGGCGTGGTCGGCGCGATCTACGAGGCACGGCCGAACGTCACGATCGACATCGCGGCCCTCGCCATCAAGAGCGGCAACGCCGCGGTGCTGCGCGGCGGCAGCGCAGCGATCGAGACCAACCGGGTGCTCGTCGGCGTGATCCGCGAGGCGCTGGCGTCCGCCGGGCTGCCGGCCGAGGCGGTGCAGACCATCGACGACTTCGGCCGCGAGGGCGCGGCCGAGCTGATGACGGCGCGCGGCCTGGTCGACGTGCTAATCCCGCGCGGCAGCGCCGACCTCATCCAGGCCGTTGTCACGCAGTCCACCGTGCCCGTCATCGAGACCGGTGCCGGCGTCGTCCACATCGTGCTCGACGAGTCGGCGCGCGAAGACTGGGCGGTCGACATCGTCCGCAACGCCAAGGTGCAGCGGCCGAGCGTCTGCAACGCGGTCGAGACGGTGCTCGTGCACCGGGCTGCCGCCGAGCGGCTGCTGCCGCCGGTGCTGAGCGCGCTGCGCGAGTCCGGGGTCACCATCCACGCCGACGAGCGGTCGCGGCCCTTCGCGCGCGAGTCCGTGCCGGTGACGGAGGAGGACTACGCCACAGAGCACATGAGCCTCGACATCTCGGTGAAGGTGGTCGACGACCTCGACGAGGCGATCGACCACATCCGCCGGTACTCCACGCAGCACACCGAGTCGATCATCACCAACGACCTGGCGAACGCCGAGCGGTTCCTCGCCGAGGTCGACTCGGCGGTCGTGATGGTCAACGCGTCGACGCGCTTCACCGACGGCGGCGAGTTCGGGTTCGGCGCCGAGGTCGGCATCTCGACGCAGAAGCTGCATGCGCGCGGTCCGATGGGACTGCCGGAGCTCACCAGCACGAAGTGGATCGTCCGCGGGTCCGGCCAGATCCGCGCATAGGCGACCGCTAGACTTGACGGAGGGCGTGAAGCCCTCGAGAAAGGACCACGCACGATGTCATTCCTGACGACCGTCCTCGCCGAGGCGGAGACCCACGTCGAGCTGCCCATGCCCACGTGGGCCTTCGGAGCGATCGCGATCGTGATCTTCATCGCCCTGGTCTTCGTCACCTGGAGCTTCAAGGACGTGGCCAACCGGCACAGCCACCGCTCGGCGCCCGACGCCGCGGCCCACGCCGGCGCCCCCGGTGCGACGCACCACGGCAGCGGGCACCCGACCCAGGGGCACTGACCAACCCCTGGCATGGGGCTGACCCCGGCATGGAATTGACGCAGACGGGCCGACCGCGCATCGGCGTGATGGGCGGCACGTTCGACCCCATCCACCACGGTCACCTGGTGGCGGCCAGCGAGGTCGCCCAGTCGTTCGGGCTCGACGAGGTGGTGTTCGTGCCGACCGGTCAGCCCTGGCAGAAGGGCCCGGTCACGGAGGCCGAGCACCGCTATCTGATGACCGTGATCGCCACGGCGTCCAACCCGCGGTTCACCGTCAGCCGGGTCGACATCGACCGCGAGGGCCCCACCTACACCATCGACACCCTCCGCGACCTGCACGAGGAACGGCCGGAGGCGGAGCTGTTCTTCATCACCGGCGCCGACGCCATCGCGCAGATCCTGAGCTGGCGCAATGTCCAGGAGCTGTGGGAGCTGGCCCACTTCGTGGCTGTGAGTCGCCCGGGACATGACTTGAGTATTTCTGGATTACCGGAGCAGGACGTATCCTTGTTGGAAGTTCCGGCCCTGGCGATCTCGTCGACCGATTGCCGGAGCCGGGTGAGCAGGGGATTCCCGGTCTGGTACCTGGTGCCGGACGGAGTGGTTCAGTACATCTCCAAACACCATCTGTATCGGAGCGTGGCATGACATCGTGGCCTGAAGAGCCGCCGACGGGCCAGCCGCAGACGCGGCGACAGGCCAGGGAGTTCGCCCGGCGCGCCGGGACGGCGGAGCCGACCCCGGCCGGCCAGGTGCCCGACATGACGACCTCCGCCCCGCCGCGGCCGGCCGACGACAGCGACACCGCGCAGCCCTCCGACGCCCCGCGGCCTGAGAAGCAGGGGCAGGAGTCCGCCGAGGCCCCGGCCATCCCGGCGAGCGCCTTCGCCGAGCCCGGCGTCTCCTCGCCGTCACGCGACGGCTTCGACCTGTTCCGCCAGGCGCCCGACTCCTCGCGTCCGGAGCCCGTCACCCAGCCGATGGCGATCCTTCAGACCCCGGAGTCGGCGACCCCGGCGCAGCAGACGCCGGCCCAGCCGAAGGCCGCCTCCGCCGACTCGTCTCCCGCTGCTTCCGCAGCCTTCCCGGAGCGCACGCTGACGCGACGCGAGCTGCGCGCGATGCAGCAGGCCCAGCAGGCGAACGCGCAGGCGAACCACCCGGCGACCTCCGAGGAGCAGGTCTTCCCGGTCGCCTTCACGTCGGGCCCGGAGTCCGGGTCGTCCGCTTCCGCGGGCGACGCTGCGAAGGGCGATGCCGTGCCGCAGAGCGCGGAGACGTCCACCAGCGAGAAGACGGCCTGGCCGTTCGCACCGCTCACCCCGTCGTCGGCGCCCTCCGCGGCGCGCGCCGGTGCCGAGGAGCCGACCGTCACGCAGACCACCGCGTCGCCGTTCGCCGCCTTCGGCGCGACCGCCACGCCGAAGCCGTCGACACCGGCCGAGCCCGAGTCCCCGGCCGCCGCTGCGGCCCCCACCGCTGCGGCTCCCGCCGCCTCCGCGACCTCGGAGGACACCGCTGCGCAGGAGCGCCGTCCGTTCACCCCGCCGACCGGCCATTGGTCGACGGCGGCCGAGCTCGACGACCAGAACCAGCCGATCACGTCGCGCAACGTCGCCCAGTCCACGGCCGCGACCACCACGAACGCGCTGATCCTGCCGGCCATCCCGCAGCCGAGCGCTGCGCCGCTGACGAGCACGGGCGAGATCCTCGTCACAGGCTCCATCGACCTGCCGCGGGGGATGGGCGCCACCGGCGCGCACCCCGACCGGATCGACTCGTCCGACATCGACCGCCTGCTCGACGGCGAGGAGAACGAGTTCAACACGTCCGAGGTGCAGCCCGTCCGCGCATCGCGCGCGATCAGCACGCACACCTCGACCCGCGGTGTCATCGCGCCGCCGAAGAAGCGCGGCAACGCGCTGCCCGTGGTGCTCATGGTCACGGCCGGCGTGCTCGCCGTCGGTGTCATCGGCCTGCTCGTGGCCGCGTACGTCCTGAAGGTGTTCTGATCATCCGCACCCCAGCTCGACCCGCACCCGTCCCGCACAGAACGCGACCGGAGGACCGTCCGTGACCGCATCCCCGCACGCCCGCGAGATCCTCCAGGTGGCCGCAGCGGCAGCCGACTCCAAGGGCGGCCAAGACCTCGTCGCGCTCGACGTGTCCGGTCCGCTGCCCCTGACCGACGCCTTCCTGCTCGTCAGCGGGCGGGTCGAGCGCAACGTCATCGCCATCGCGTCCGAGGTGGAGGACCGGCTCAACGAGGCCGGCGTGAAGACCCTGCGCCGCGAGGGCAAGGGGGAGGGCCGCTGGGTGCTGCTCGACTTCGGCGACCTCGTGGTGCACGTCTTCCACGAGGAGGACCGGATGTACTACGCGCTCGAGCGTCTGTGGAAGGACTGCCCGACCCTCCCGATCGAGCTGCCGGTGCACGAGAGCGCGGAGTAGCTCCCAGCCTCTTCGCGGGTCCGCCTGAGAGGTCTCTCATGCGCGACCGCTTGGATGGATGCATGAAGTGTCCGAACGACCAGGCCGTCCTCGTGATGAGCGAGCGCCACGGCATCGAGATCGACTACTGCCCGGAGTGCCGCGGCGTCTGGCTCGACCGCGGGGAGCTAGACAAGATCATCGACCGCGCCGGAACGGCCGGTCAGCCGACCGCCGCGCCGGTTCCCGCGCCGGCCGCCCCGTCGTACGCGCCGCCGCAGTACGCGGAGCCGCAATACGCCGAGCCGCAGTACCGCGATCAGCGCTCCGACCACTCCTACGGACAGCGCCCGTACAAGAAGAAGCGCGAGAACTGGCTCAGCGAGCTCTTCGACTGACGCGAGCCCGCCTCAGTTTTTTCTCACGCCTGCGATGTAGTACGCTGGACGAGTTGTTCCGGGAGGTCCGAAGGGCCGAAAGGATCACACTCTGGGTCTGTGGCGCAGCTGGTAGCGCACCTGCATGGCATGCAGGGGGTCAGGGGTTCGAGTCCCCTCAGATCCACCATTTCCGGAAGCCCTCGGCCATCGGCCGGGGGCTTCTTGCTTGGCCTGGTGAGCGATCGAACGTTCGAATCTCCTGCTGGGCTGCCTTCCGTCGGAGATCTGGAGGCGGATCGCCCGAATGTCCGACGGAGCGCCGAGCGCGGAGCGCACCGCAGGGGGTTCTTGTTCTGCCCGACGTCTCGGTACAGTTCAGGCATGCAGAGCCGCCCCGCCGAGCCGCAGGATGCGGCCGCGATCGCCACCACCATCGCGCTCGCCTTCCGCGACGACCCGGTGTGGGGTCCGGCGCTCGAAGCGGCAGACGGAGGCACAGGGCACCTGGAGTCGTTCTGGCGGTTCTTCGTCGACGGCGCGGTGCCGCACGGCTTCGTCCGGCTCGTGAACGAACCGGACGGCGAGGTCGCGACGGTCGCCGTGTGGCTCCCCCCGGGCGTGCCGGAGCTGATCGAGACCCAGGAGACGGCACTAGACGCCCTGATGGAGCGGACGCTGACGCCGGAACGCTTCGAGGCCTACCAACGGCTCTGGGAACGGTTCGAGGAGACGCACCCGCACGAACCGCCCCACCGGTATCTCAGCCTGCTCGCGACGCATCCGGCGCACCGCGGTCGCGGCATCGGCCAGGCCCTGCTCGCCGAGACGCTGGCGCGCTCCGACGAGCAGGGCATCCCGGCTTACCTCGAGTCGACGAACCCCGCCAACGACCACCGCTACCGCCGCGCGGGCTTCCGCCCGGTGGGCGGGTTCCGCTCCGTGATCGACGGGGCGGCCGTCACGACCATGTGGCGTGACGTGCCGCCCGCGCCGGTCAGTCGCCCTTCACGTTGACGAGCTGGCGGAGGGTGTGCCGCACCTCGACCAGGTCGGCGGCGTCCGCCATCACCCGGTCGATCGGCTTGTAGGCCTGCGGGATCTCGTCGAGGAACGCGTCGGTGTCACGGAACTCGATGCCGGCCATCGCCTCCCGCAGCTCCTCCACCGTGAACCGCTTACGCGCGGCCGACCTCGAGAACTGCCGACCGGCTCCGTGCGGCGACGAGTGCAGCGACAACGGGTCGCCCTTCCCGGCCACGACGTACGACGCTGTGCCCATCGAGCCCGGGATCAGGCCCGGCTGCCCGGGTCGCGCCGAGATCGCGCCCTTCCTGGACACCCACACGTCCTTCCCGAAGTGGTGCTCCCGCTCCGTGAAGTTGTGGTGGCAGTTGATGCGCTCCTGCTCGACGACCGGCGTCCCGAACCACTCGGACGTCTGCCGCACCACCCGGTCCATCATCTCCTCGCGGTTCAGCAGCGCGAAGTGCTGCGCCCACCGCAGCTGGGCGATGTAGGCGTCGAACTCCGGCGTGCCTTCGATGAGGTAGGCGAGGTCCTTGTCCGGGAGCTCGATCCACCAGCGGCGCATCAGCTCCTGGGCGACCCGGATGTGGTGCCCGGCGATCCGGTTGCCCACGCCGCGGGAGCCGGAGTGCAGGAACAACCACACGTTGCCGTCCTCGTCGAGGCTGACCTCGATGAAGTGGTTGCCGGAGCCGAGCGTGCCCAGCTGCAGCTCCCAGTCCTTGCGGTGCTCCGCCGGGTCGAAGCCGGCCTCCTCGGCGAGGAGCGTCAGCTCCGCGATGCGGGGCTCCGCGGTGGCGACGATCTTCCGGTTGCGCGCGCCGGCGGAGAGCGGGATGGCCCGCTCGATGTCGGCGCGCAGCACGGAGAGCGGCTTCGCGACCGCGGCGACGTCGTCGCGCGTGAACTGCGTGCGCACGGCGATCATCCCGCAGCCGATGTCGACCCCGACGGCCGCCGGCATGATCGCGCCGAGCGTCGGGATGACCGAGCCGACCGTCGCGCCGAGGCCCAGGTGCGCATCCGGCATCAGGGCGAGGTGCGGGTGGATGAACGGCATCCGCGAGGTGGTGACCGCCTGCTCGCGCGTGGAGTCCTCCAGGAGGGAGGCCCAGCTCAGCAGGCGGTTCGAGATTCTTTCCATGATCCTTTCGTCTCTCATCGGTGTGCGGCCGGGACGGCCGGACCGACGCGAGAGCTCCCGGCAGGGAGACGCGAAGGATGGACAGCCCCGGTCCTCGAACGACGGGGCTGCGGCAGTGGTGCTACAGACCCCGGGGACGCTCGAGCGCGCGGAAGGCGCGCTTGTCGAGCTGCTGATACTGCAGGTGACTCATCGCGTGTCCTTCCGCTCGGCGTTCTTCAGCGTGGGCTGCCTGCGCCTTCTGGCGCAAGGTTCACGACTGTACCGGGTCGTCGCACCCCGGGGCAAGAGGCGGTCAGCGCAGTCGGCGCTCCTCCTCCTGCTCCAGACGCTCCTTCTCGGCGTCCTTCGCCTCCTGCTCCTTCTGGATCTCTTCTTCGCGCGGGGTCTTGTTCGTCATGCTGCGAGCGTAGTGGCACCGCGAGCACGGCGGAACGGTCGGTCGCCGTTGTGCACGCTGCGGCGGCTGGGCTACCCTCCAACCGTCGCGGGGCGGGAGCCGGAATGGGAGCGGACGAGCTGCAGGAGAGCCCGTTCGTCGTGCCGCCCTCCGACTTCCTGCGTGAGCGCGCCGGGGAGTGAGCGGATGGACGACGACGAGCGGCGGTGGATGCGCGACCTGGGCGCGCTGCTCGCCCTCCCGTCGCTCTGGGTCGGCCACCCGCCTGCGGAGATCGCGGACGGCCTGCTCGGCGTTCTCGTCGGGATGCTCCGGCTGGATGCGGTGTACGCCCGCTTCGACACTCCGGGCGCCGGATCGCCGCTGGAGGCGTGGCGGCCGGCCGGCTCGGACCCGCCGCGGATGCTGAAGGCTGCGCTCGGCGAGAGGGAGGGCGACGAGGGCGGGATCGCGCGGCTGGCGACCCTGGCGCTGGCGCTGCCGTGGGGGAGCGGACTGGTGGTGGCGTCCGCCGACCGGGCCGACTTCCCGACCGAGCGCGAGACGCACCTGCTGAGGGTCGCGGTCGGGCAGGCCGCCATCGCCCTGCACACCGCCCGCCGGCTCGTCGCGGAGCAGCGCGCGCGGCGCGAGGCCGAGCGCGAGCTCGCCCGGCGGAGCAGCGAACTCCGGTCTCTGCTCGACGAGGTGACGCCGGCGCTGGCCGCCGTCTCCCGCCGGGTGCGGGAGGCGGCGGACGCGCTGCACGACGGCGATGCCGACGCCGGTGTCACGACACAGGCGTTCGCCGGTGGCACGGTCGAGGTCGGCCCGCGGCCACCGTACGTGGACCCGGCGACGGCGGCGGCCCTCACCCGGCGCGAACTGGAGGTGCTCGGGCTGCTCGCGCAGGGGCTCAGCAACAAGGAGATTGCCGGGGTGATGTGGCTGAGCGACCGGACGGTGGAACGCCACATCACCAGCCTGTACCGGAAGATCGGGGTCGCCCGCAGGAGCGAGGCGACCGCGTACGCGCTGCGGCACGGGATCGCGTGACAGCGCATCACCCGAAGGTGAAGCAGTACGCCTCCGCGCCCGCGGCTCCGAACCGCACCTGCAGCACCGCGTCCCGCACAGCACCCGGCTGCCGGATCAGCTGCAGCGTGTCCTGCCGGTCGAGCACGCCCCGGCCCTCCGCGTCCACGTCCGTCCCGTGGGCGTCGCCCGGCGGCCGGCCGTCGAGCCGCACCTCGAACGGGATGCGGGCGCCCGGCGGGGTCGGACCCAGCACGAGGTTCGCGTCGCGGGCGTGGAAGGCGAACGCGACGCTTCCCCCTGCCTCGTCGAGCACGGCCGCATGGCGGGCCTGCGTCCATCTCCCGGTCAGATCCCAGGCGTTCGGCGGGAGCGCGGTCGAGCCGGCGTACGAGGTGGAGCGATCGTAGCGGTCCGCCGCCTCCGAGACGAACCCGCTGCTCTGGGCGTAACCGAGGTAGGTCTCGGGCGAGCGGAGGTGGGACCAGTCGGCGGCCACTTCGAGGCCGTGCGGGTCGACCATGACCAGGTCCGGATCGAGGTCCGTCGCGCCGGCGTCCATCAGCAGGCGCTGGATCATCATCTCCGTCCGCGCGTACTCGCCCTCGCCGAAGTGGTGGTAGCGCAGGCGGCCGTCGGCGCCGGCGAGGTAGAGGGCAGGCCAGTAGTGGTTGGCGAAGTCCTCCCAGACGCCGTAGTCGTCGTCGACGGCGACGGGATACCGGACGCCGAGGGCGCTGGTGCGCTCGGTGACGTTGCGCCGCTCGTGCTCGAAGCCGAACTCGGGCGTGTGCACGCCGACGATCGTCAGGCCCGCGGCCGCGTACTTCTCGTGCCAGGCCCGCAGGTACGGGAGGGTGCGCAGCCAGTTCACGCAGGTGTACGTCCAGAAGTCGACGAGCACGGCCCGGCCCCGTAGCGCGCCCGGGGTGAGCGGCTCGCTGTTCAGCCAGCCGGTGGCCCGGGAGAACGGGGGCAGCCGGCCCTCGTCGGGCAGCTCCTCCCGGTCGCCCGCGAGGCGGTGCGCCAGCGTCCGGAACGGCGCGTGGGGACGGTCAGCGGACACCGGACGCCTCCGCTGTGTGCTCGGCGGCTCGCTGCGCCACGTCGATGACGGCCTGCGCGAACGCGTCCGGGGCCTCCTGCGGCAGGTTGTGGCCGACGCCGCCGGTCACCGAACGGTGCTCGTACGGCCCGGTGAACCGGTCGCGGTAGGCGGCGGGGTCGAGGTGGAAGGCGCCGTTCGCGTCCCCTTCGAGCGTGATCGCGGGCACGCCGATCGTCGGTCGCTCGGCGATGCGCGCCTCCCACTCGTCGTACCGCGGATCGCCCGCGGCGAGGCCGAGCCGCCAACGGTAGTTGTGGATGACGATGGCGACGTGATCGGGGTTGGCGAACGACGGCCGGCTGCGCTCGAAGGCGGCGTCGTCGAAGGCCCAGCGCGGCGACGCGGTGCGCCAGATCAGGCGGGCGAACTCGTCCCGGTACCGGTCGTACCCCTCCCGGCCGCGCTCGGTCGCGAAGTAGAACTGGTACCACCAGGTGAGCTCGTCGACCGGATGCAGCGGGTGCGCGTTGGCGGCCTGCCCCGCGACGAGGTAACCGCTCGCGGTGACCTGCCCGGCGACCCGGTCCGGCCGGAGCGCCGCCAGGATGTTGGTCGTCCGGGCGCCCCAGTCGCAGCCGGCGACGATCGCCGTGTCGATGCCGAGGGCGTCGAGCAGGGCGACCGCATCCTGTGCCAGGGCGGCCGGCTGACCGCTCCGCAGCGTGGCCGGGTCGAGGAAGGCGGTCGTGCCGTACCCGCGGAGATACGGCACGACCACCCGGAACCCGGTTCCGGCCAGGGCGGGCGCGACCTCCTCGAAGCTGTGAATGTCGTACGGCCATCCGTGCAGCAGTAGCACGGCGTCGCCGTCCCGCGGGCCCGTGTCGCTGTACCCGACCTCCAGGTCGCCGGCGTGGATGCGGAGCAGGGGTTCCATCCGCCGCACCCGCTCAGCGCAGCGACCGGAAGGTGGCGCGGACCTCCGACGAGAACAGCTCCGGCTGCTCCCACGCGGCGAAGTGCGTGCCGCGGTCGAGACGGTTGAAGTGCACCAGGTTCGGGTAGGCCGCGGTCGCCCAGCTGCGTGGGGCGGCGTAGATCTCGTCCGGGAACACGCTCACGCCGACCGGCAGGGTGACGCCCTTCGGCGCGAAGAACGCCAGCTTGCTCTCCCAGTAGAGGCGGGCGGAGGAGACGGCCGTGTTGGTCAGCCAGTACAGCGTGACGTTGTCGAGCACGTCGTCCCGGCTCAAACCCTCGGCCGCACCCGCGAAGACGCGGGCGATCAGGTCGTAGCTGCGGGCGTCGTGGTCGAGCATCCACGCGGCCAGGCCTACGGGGGAGTCGGCGAGCGCGTACAGGGTCTGGGGGCGGTTGCCCATCTCCTGCGCGTAGGCGAGACCGTGGGCGCAGAAGAACGCCAGCTGGTCCCAGGCGCCTCGCTCCTCCGGGTCGAGGCCGGCGGGAGGCGGCTCGTGCGCGTCGAGGGCCGCCTGGATCGCGGGCGGCACGGTCGCCGGCATGTTGGTGTGGATGCCAATCAGCCCCGGCGGGGTCAGCAGCGCCATCTGCTCGGTGACGGCGTTGCCCCAGTCGCCGCCCTGCGCGACGTACCGGTCGTAGCCGAGGCGGCGCATCAGCTCCACCCACGCCTTGGCGATGCGCACCGGGTCCCACCCGGTTGCGTCCGGCTTGCCGGAGAAGCCGTGGCCGGGGAGCGACGGGATGACCAGGTGGAACGCGTCCGACGCGTCCGCGCCGTTCGCGGTCGGGTCGGTGAGCGGTCCGACGATCTTCAGCTGCTCGAGCACCGACCCGGGCCAGCCGTGCGTGACGATCATCGGCATGGCGTCCTCATGCTTCGAGCGCACGTGGATGAAGTGGATGTCGAGGCCGTCGATCTCGGTCACGAACTGAGGGAGCTCTGCCAGCCGGGCCTCCGCCTTCCGCCAGTCGTGCTGGTCGGCCCAGTAGTCGGCGAGGGCGCGCATCACCTCCAGCCGCACGCCCTGGGAGCTGTCGTCGACCGTCTCCCTCTCGGGCCAGCGGGTGGCGCGGATGCGGCGGCGCAGGTCGTCGAGCTCCTCCGGCGGCGCGGTGTAGGAGAACGGCCGGATCTCGGCGCTGTCGGATGCGGGGCTGTCGGATGCGGCGCTGCCGGATGCTGCGCTGCCGGTCTCGTGGCGGGGTTCTGCGATGGTCATGGTGGCCTCCTGGGCGGTCGGGCGGCGGCCCGGGGCGGCCGTCAGGCATGAGCATGCGCGCCGAGTGCGCGCGCGGCATCGGGGAGAACCGCCACGCCGCCTCGCGCCCTGCGGGCGGCATGAGGGGAACCCGCCACGCCTCGGCGAGCGCGCCACGCAGCCCGCACCTGGCGCGGGGCGGCTAAGATTCCAGCAACGTCCGCCGAGCCCGAGGGATCCCGATGACCGACCTGCCGCGACGCCATCAGCGTGCCCGCGGGCCCGCCGGCGTGCGTCACGGGCGTCTCCCTCGGCGCCGGGGCGGCGTCGCCGCGCTCAAGCTGCTCGCGGTGGTCGTCGTAGTCGCCTTCGTCAGCGTCGGCTCGGTCGCGGCCTACGCGGTGTGGGATGTCGCGCGCTCGATCAAGACCGGAGTGCACCTCCAGGCGCTGCCCGGGCACACGGCGATCCCGCAGGACATCCCGAACGTCGCGGCCATCCCTGGCGGGGTGAACCTGCTCCTGGCCGGCACGGACAGCCGCAGCGACCTCGGCGGCATCTACAACAGTGCGGACGAGCAGGACGCCAGCAGCGGTGCGGGCAACAACGACGTCACGATGCTGCTGCACATCGCACAGGACCACAAGAGCATGATGGTCGTCAGCTTTCCGCGCGACCTCGTGGTCCCCATCCCGGACTGTCCCGACCCCAACGGCAAGGGCACCATCGACGGCACCTCGTACGCGCAGTTCAACACGGCGCTGTCCCGCGGCGGTCTCAACTGCGTCGTCGCGACGGTGTCGAAGATGACCGGGCTCGACATCCCGTTCGCCGCGGTCATCAACTTCAACGGCGTGAGCGCGATGTCGAACGCGGTCGGCGGTGTCACCGTGTGCCTCGCCTCGCCCGTGAAGGACGACTACACCAACCCGCCGCTCGACCTGCCGGCGGGGGAGAACACGATCGTCGGCGACACCGCGCTCTCGTTCCTGCGCAGCAGGCACGGCGTCGGCGACGGCAGCGACCTGGGGCGCATCTCCAACCAGCAGGTGTTCCTCTCGGCGCTCGCCCGCAAGGTCGTCAGCGGCGGCGTGCTCTCCAACCCGGTCCAGCTGTACGCGCTGGCGAAGGCGGCGGTGAACAACATCACGCCCTCCGACACGCTGACCAACCCGACCACGCTCGTGCAGATCGCCCTCGCCCTGAAGGACACGGGGCTCCAGAACATGGTGTTCGTGCAGTACCCGGCGGTGGGCGACCCGGACAACCCGAACCGGGTGGTACCGCAAAAGTCCGCCGCGAACGCGCTCAACCAGGCGCTGGTCGCCGACCAGCCCGTGAAGCTGACCGGTTCGACCGGACGGGCGGCGGAGGACCCGACGGCGACCTCGTCGCCCGCTCCCGACGCGGGCGGGGAGCCGTCACCGACCACTCCTGCGACGCCGGGGACACCGGATGCGGGCACGACTCCCGCGCCGACCGGCACCGCGGGCGGCCCGGTCGAGCTGCCGTCGACCATCACGGGTCAGACCGCGGCGCAGCAGACCTGCACCAAGGGCAACGACTGACGCGCTGCGGCGCGCATCCATGGGACGCGACACGCCGTTATCCGGCGGGCGTCACGGCGTGTCGCGTCCCATGGATGCGGTTCGCTTGCCACCGCGCCGACCAGGCCGTTGAATGAGGTCATGGCCACCACTGCACGGATCGAGCGGATGACGTCGCTCCAGTTGAGAGTGCTCCTCATCGCGATCCTGTCGAGCTTCGTCGCGTTCCTCGACGGCGCCGTCATCAACGTGGCGCTGCCCGCGATCTCGCGCGACCTGGGCGGCGGCCTGCAGCTGCAGCAGTGGGTGGTCGACGCCTATCTCGTCACCCTCGGCTCCCTCATCCTGATCGCCGGCTCGCTGTCCGACGTGTTCGGCCGCAAGCGCGTGCTGTACGCGGGGCTGATCGGCTTCGGGATCACGTCGCTGCTGTGCGCCTTCGCGCCGAGCGGCCTGTTCCTCGTGCTGGCCCGCGCGCTGCAGGGCGTCGCCGGAGCGCTCCTCGTGCCGAGCTCGCTGGCGATCATCATCTCCCGGTTCGAGGGGGCGGCGCAGGCCAAGGCGATCGGGCGCTGGACCGCGTGGACCGGCATCGCGATGATCGCGGGGCCCGTGGTCGGCGGGCTCTTCGTCGACACGCTCGGCTGGCGCTGGGTGTTCGCGATCAACGTCCTCCCGATCGCCGTCACGCTCGTGCTCATGCTCACCCTCGGCGAGACCGACAAGGGGATGGGCGGCCGCGTCGACGTGCTGGGCGCGATCCTCGGCTCGGTGGGCCTCGCGGGCACGGTGTTCGCCCTGATCGAGCAGGGCACCTACGGGTGGGGCAGTCCGCGTGTCTACCTCCCGCTGATCGTCGGCCTGCTCTGCCTCGCCGCGTTCTTCTTCGCGGAGACGCGCGTGAAGCAGCCGATGCTCCCGCTCGGCCTGTTCAGCGTCCACAACTTCTGGGTGGGCAACATCTCGACCTTCTTCGTGTACGCGGCGCTGTCGTTCGGTCCGCTGATCGTCACGCTCTTCCTTCAGCAGGTGGCGGGGTTCTCCGCCATCGCGGCCGGTTTCGTGTTCATCCCGTCGACGCTGTGCATGCTGCTGCTCTCCGGCTTCTTCGGCGGCCTCGCCGGCCGTTACGGGCCCCGGCTCTTCATGGCGATCGGGCCGATGATCGCGGCCGTCGGCTTCCTGTGGCTGCTGATGATGGGCACCGACGTGAACTACTGGACGACGCTCCTGCCCGCGGTGCTGCTGTTCGGCGTGGGGCTGTCGATCACCGTGGCGCCGTTGACGAGCGCGATCCTCGGCGCCATCCACCCGGAGCAGGCGGGCATCGCCTCCGCGGTCAACAACGCGGTCTCCCGCATTGCGGGCCTGCTGGCCGTGGCGGCGGCCGGCATGATCATCGGAGGGACGCTGGATGTCGCGGGGCTGCACCGGGCCATGATCGCGGGAGCGGCCCTCCTGCTGGTGGGCGGCATCGTCTCGGCGATCGGCATCCGGAACAAGGCGCCCGTCGCGGAGAAGGTTCAGACGGTCACGGACTGACCCGCGAGGGCCAGCATGGCGACATCGACGATGGCGCACGTCATGATCAGCTGCATCAGCAGCCGGGTCGGCGTGCGCCGGAACAGCAGCACGACACCGGCGACGGCCGCGCCGAGGCCGATGACCAGCCCGGCGATCAGGAGCGGCCGCACCGGGAGGCCCGGGCCGAAGGTGATGAGCAGGGTCGCGGCGGCCAGGGCGGCGAAGGCCAGGAGACCGCTGACCTGCGCCCCCAGCCGGTGCGGCAGGCCGCTGATGCCGGTGCGGGCGTCGTCCTCCAGGTCCGGCAGCACGTTCGTGACGTGTGCGGCGACACCCAGCAGGGCGCCGGCGGCGTAGACCCACCACTGCGGGAACGCGGGCTGCTCCTGCCCGAGGGTCGCGATCGCCGGCAGGATGCCGAAGCTCACCGCGAACGGCACCCACGAGTACACGGTCGACTTGAGGCCGAGGTTGTACGCCCAGCCGCCGGCGATGGCGACGGTGTGCGCCGCGAGCGCGCCGAGCCCCAGGGGGAGGGTGAGCAGCAGGGCGGCGCCGAGCGCGACGAACGCGGCCGCGCGCACCACGGGGACGGGGACGTCGCCGCGCGCCGCCGGCTTGTCGGAGCGCGCGACCGCCCGGTCGCGGGCGGCGTCCAGCCAGTCGTTGCTCCACCCGATCGACAGTTGACCGAACAGGACGGCGAGCGCGAGGAGTAGGAGCCGCCCGGGCGGGTAGCCGAGGCCCAGTCCGAGCAGGGCGGCGATCACGGTGACGACCACGGTCGGACCGGGATGGCTGGCAAGCAGGAGGGAGAGCACCTTCTTCGCCATGCCCGCCATCGTATCCGCCCCTCCGTGCTGATCGAGATCGGCGTGGGACGCAAGAAGTTGCGTGGATCTGCAAGGAGTTGCGTAGGATGTGGGCCATGTCGAAACGTCTCGCCGAAGTGGCCCGCAAGGTCGGGGTCAGCGAAGCCACGGTCAGCCGCGTCCTGAACGACAAGCCGGGAGTGTCGGATGCGACCCGGCAGGCCGTGCTGACGGCGCTCGACGTGCTCGGCTACGAGCGGCCGTCGAAGCTGCGCGGGGAGCGGGCCCGGCTCGTCGGGCTCGTGCTGCCGGAGCTCCAGAACCCCATCTTCCCCGCGTTCGCCGAGATCATCGGGGGAGCGCTCGCCCAGAACGGCTACACGCCCGTCCTGTGCATGCAGACTGCGGGCGGCATCTCGGAGGCGGACTACGTCGAGCTGCTGCTGCAGCAGCAGGTCTCCGGCGTCGTCTTCGTCGGCGGCGCCTACGCGCAGCGGGATGCCGATCACGCCCACTACGGCCGCCTCGCCGACCTGCATCTGCCGACGGTGCTGGTCAACGCGCCCGTCGACGACCTCGCCTTCGCGACCGTCTCGTGCGACGACTCCGTCGCCACCGCGCAGGCGCTGACGCACCTGCGCTCGCTGGGGCACGAGCGGATCGGGCTGCTGCTCGGTCCACGCGACCATGTGCCGTCGTTGCGCAAGCTTGAGGCGGCCCGGCGGATCGTCGCGGGCTGGGGAGCAGAGTTCGACGAGTCGCTCGTGGTCCACTCGCTCTACTCGCTGGAGGCCGGTCAGGCGGCCGCCACCCGGCTGCTCGCCGCCGGGGTCACCGCGATCCTCTGCGCGAGCGACCCGATGGCGCTCGGGGCGATCCGGGCCGCGCGCCGCGCAGGGCTGTCGGTGCCGCGCGATGTCTCCATCGTCGGATACGACGACTCGGCGCTGATGAACTGCACGGAGCCGCCGCTGACGACGATCCGGCAGCCGATCGAGCCGATGGGGCGGACGGTGATCGAACTCCTGCTGCGCCAGATCTCCAGCGATTCGGCCCTGCACGACGAACTCTTCTTCGAGCCGGAACTGGTCGTGCGCGGGTCGACCGGACCGGCTCCGCACGCCGGCTGAGCCCGCAAGCGCACGCAAATGTGCGCAAACCAATTACGTTTTGTTGAGTTCTTGCGTCAATCTGTCGCCTTAGCTACATTTCGGTGAACGACGACGGCGCCGCGGTGTCCGTCGCGACGACAGACGACCGAAAGGCTCAGCGTGGACCTCACCGTGATGACCGGCGACAGCGCCGCCACCGCCGCCGACCCCGCGGTGGATGCGGCGGACGCGGAGCAGGCCGGGCTGCCGGCCGGACCGGTCGCGCCGCCGGAGGACCCGCACTGGTGGCGGAGCGCGGTGATCTACCAGATCTATCCACGCAGCTTCGCCGACGGGAACGGCGACGGCGTGGGCGACCTCGCCGGGGTTCGCGAGCGCCTGCCCTACCTCGCCGATCTCGGCGTCGACGCGCTGTGGTTCACGCCCTGGTACGAGAGCCCGCTGGCCGACGGCGGCTACGACGTCGCCGACTACCGCCGCATCCACCCGGCCTTCGGCGACCTGGCCGAGGCGGAGGCCCTCATCGCGGACGCGCTCGCGCTCGGGATCCGGACCATCGTCGACATCGTCCCGAACCACGTCTCCGACCGGCACCCGTGGTTCCAGGAGGCCCTCGCCGCCGGTCCTGGCTCGGCGGCGCGCGAGCGGTTCTGGTTCCGCCGCGGCCGCGGCGACGACGGCAGCGGGATGCCGACCGGCTGGCGCTCGAACTTCTCCGGCGACACCTGGACGCGCACGACGGACCCCGACGGCACGCCCGGGGAGTGGTACCTCCACCTCTTCAGTCCGCAGCAGCCCGACCTCAACTGGAACCACCCGGACGTGCGCCGCGAGCACGAGGACATCCTGCGGTTCTGGTTCGACCGCGGCGTGGCGGGCGTCCGCATCGACTCGGCGGCGCTGCTGGTCAAGGACCCGGCGCTGCCCGAGGTGCCGGAGCATCCCGGGCCGGGGGAGCACCCCAACCAGGACCGCGACGAGCTGCACGACATCTACCGCGGCTGGCGCGCCCTCGCCGACGGCTATCCGGGCACGCGCGTGCTGGTCGGCGAGCTGTGGCTGCCCGAGATCGACCGGTTCGCCCGGTACCTGCGGCCCGACGAGCTGCACACCGCGTTCAACTTCGACTTCCTCGCCTCGCCGTGGGACGCCCGCGAGCTGCGCGCCTCCATCGACGAGACCCTGGCCGCCCACGCGCCGGTGCACGCGCCCAGCACCTGGGTGCTGTCCAACCACGACGTGACGAGGGCGGTCACCCGCTACGGCCGTGAGGACAGCTCGTTCGCCTTCGCCACCAAGCGCAAGGGGACACCGACCGACCTCGCCCTCGGTCGCCGCCGGGCGCGTGCCGCGGCGCTGCTGACGGCCGCCCTCCCGGGGTCCCTGTACATCTACCAGGGCGACGAGCTCGGCCTGCCCGAGGTCGAGGACCTGCCGGACGAGCTGCGCGAGGACCCGATGCACGAGCGCTCCGGCGGCGTCGACCCCGGCCGCGACGGCTGCCGCGTGCCGCTGCCGTGGCGCGGGACCACCCCGCCGTTCGGCTTCAGCCCGGACCAGGCGACGGCTCCGCCCTGGCTCCCGCAGCCCGCCGACTGGGCGGCCCTCACGGTGCAGGCGCAGCAGAGCGACCCGTCGTCGATGCTCTGGCTGTACCGCCAGGCGCTGCGCATCCGCCGGGCGGAGCCGGCCCTCGGCGACGGTCCGCTGACGTGGCTCGACGCGCCGGACGGCGTGCTCGCGTTCTCGCGCGGCGCCGCGTTCGTCAGCGTCACCAATCTGTCCTCCGCCGCGGTGCCCCTGCCGCCGCACCAGGCGATCCTCCTCAGCAGCAGCCCGCTCGAGGGCGGCCTGCTGCCTCCCGACTCCACGGCGTGGCTGCGCACGCAGCACCCCGCGGGGCACCTCACCACCTGAATCGCACCATCCACGCATCACACTCGAAAGGTCCAGACAATGAAGTCACCACGAAGGATCGCCGCGGTCGCGGCGGTCACCCTCGCCGGCGTCGGCCTGCTCGCGGGCTGCTCGTCCGCCGGAGGAGACGCGAACGACGGCAAGGTCCACATCACCGTCGCGAGCCTCATCCCGGGCAGCGACAAGGCCGCGTTCAAGGCGTTCGACGACCGGGTGAAGGAGTTCGAGAAGGCCAACCCGGACATCGTCGTGAAGTCCGAGGAGTACCAGTGGACGGGTCCCACGTTCGCGACCCAGCTCGCGGGCGGCACCCTCCCGGACGTCTTCAACGTGCCGTTCACCGACTCCCAGTCGCTGCTCCAGGCCGGCCAGCTCGCCGACATCACCGCCGAGGTGAAGAAGCTGCCGTACGCGGACAAGTTCAACGAGAACGTGCTCGCGGTCGCCAAGTCGGGCGACAAGATCTACGGCATCCCGTACGGCCCGTACGCGATGGGGCTCTCGTACAACCGGGAGATCTTCCAGAAGGCGGGGCTCGACCCGGACAAGCCGCCGACGACCTGGGACGAGGTGCGCCAGGCGGCGAAGACCATCTCCGAGAAGGTGCCGGGCGTCGCGGGCTACATGCAGATGACGCAGGGCAACACCGGCGGCTGGGAGCTCACCACCACCGTGTACTCGCGCGGCGGCCGCATGGAGACCACCGAGGGCGGCAAGACCAAGGTCACGACGGACAACCCGGTGACCAAGGAGGCCCTGCAGTGGCTGCACGACCTCCGCTGGGAGGACAACTCCGTCGGCAGCAACTTCCTGCTCGACTGGAGCGGCATCAACCAGGCGTTCGGAGCCGGCCAGATCGCGATGTACCCGTCCGGCTCCGACGTGCTCACCTCGCTCGTGCAGCAGAACGCCGTCGACCCGAAGAACTACGGGCTGACGATGCTGCCGGTCGACACGTCCGACAAGCAGGCCGGGGTGCTGGGCGGCGGCAACGTCGCGGCGGTCAGCCCCAAGTCGTCGCAGGCCCAGAAGGAGGCCGCGGTGAAGTGGATCGACTTCTACTACATGCAGAAGCTGCTCAACAAGGATCAGGCCGTCGCCGACGCGAAGGTGCTGGTGAAGTCGGGTCAGCCGGTGGGCGTCCCCACCCTTCCCGTGTTCGACAAGGCCACCTACGACCAGAACATGGAGTGGATCAAGGGCGAGATCAACGTGCCGCAGGAGAACGTGTCCACGTTCACCGACAAGATCTTCGACGCCAACCTGATCCCGGAGCCGAACAAGCACACGCAGGAGCTGTACGGCGCGCTCGACTCGGTCGTCCAGGCCGTGCTGACGGACAAGAACGCGAACATCGACCAGCTGCTCGCCAAGGTCGACAGCGACATCCAGAAGCTCGTCGACGCGGACAAGTGACCGTGACCGCACCCGATCGAACGCTGACGCGCCCCCGCCGCACACCCCTCACCTGGGTGCGCGGCGGGGGGCTCAGCACCCTGCTTTTCCTGCTGCCCATGCTCGTCATCTTCGGGGTGTTCTCCTGGTGGCCGATCGTGCGCAGCGTCGTGATGAGCTTCCAGCACACCAACCTGGTGAGCGCGCCCACGTGGGTCGGCTGGGACAACTTCGTGCAGGTGGTGAACGACCCGCTGTTCTGGACGGCCGTCGGCAACACCGCCTGGTTCGCCCTCCTGGCGCTGCTGCTCGGCTACCCGATCCCGCTCGTCGCGGCCGTGCTGATGAGCGAGGTGAAGCGGGCGAGGGGTCTGTACAGCGCCCTCGCCTACCTGCCGGTCGTCGTGCCGCCGGTCGTCGCGGTGCTGCTGTGGAAGTTCTTCTACGACGCCCGGCCGGACGGCGTCTTCAACACGATCCTCGGCTGGGTCGGCATCCCGCCGCAGCCGTGGATCCAGTCGGCCGTGCAGGCGATGCCGTCGCTCGTCGTCGAGGCGACCTGGGCGGCGGCCGGCGGAACGATCATCATCTACCTGGCCGCGATCACCGGCGTCGCGCCCGAGCTGTACGACGCGGCCGAGGTGGACGGCGCGGGCATCTGGCAGAAGGTGTGGCACGTCACGCTGCCGCAGCTGCGCAGCGTGCTGCTCATCACCCTCATCCTGCAGATCATCGGCACGGCGCAGGTCTTCCTCGAGCCGTTCCTGTTCACGGGAGGCGGCCCGGTCGACTCGACGGTCACCATCCTGCTGCTGATCTACCGGTACGCGTTCCAGAACTCGCTCGGCGGCGACTACGGCGCCGCCACCGCGCTCAGCCTCATGCTGGCGGCGTTCCTCGCCGTGCTGTCGCTCGTGTACTTCCGCCTCACCAAGTCCTGGAGCCAGAATTGACCACCTCCACCGAGCTTCCCCGCGAAGCGGCCCCCGAGACCCAGGAGCTGCTCACCGCTGTCGCCGCGGAGGGCGGACGTCCGCCGCGGCCCGGCCGGCGGCGCAGGCGGCCGCGGAGGGACGAGGGGGAGCGCGGCATCCTGTCGCCCTCCGACCGCCGGAAGCCCGGTGTGCGCTGGAGCACCCGAGTCATCCACGGTGCGCTGCTGCTCGTGCTCGTCGTCGTGGGGCTCGGGCCGCTGCTGTGGCTCGCCAAGTCGGCGATCACGCCGACGGAGGACACCTTGCGCACACCGATGGCGCTGTTCCCGCACGGCGTGGACTGGGCCAACCTGTCCACCGCGTGGTCGACCGTCCACATCGACGTGCAGTTCGTGAACACGATCTGGGTCGCGGCCGGGTCGTGGGCCGCCCAGCTGATCGTCGCGACGACCGCCGGCTACGCGCTCAGCGTGCTGCGGCCCGCCTACGGTCGCGTGCTGTACGGACTCATCCTCACGACGCTCTTCGTGCCGTCGGTGGTGCTGCTCGTGCCCCTGTACCTCACCATCCTGAACCCGCCGCTGCTCGGGACCACCCTCATCAACACGTTCTGGGCGGTGTGGCTGCCGGCGGGGGCGAGCGCGTTCAACGTGGTGCTGGTGAAGCGGTTCTTCGACAACCTGCCGCGCGAGGTGTTCGAGGCGGCGCGGACGGACGGGGCAGGGCCGTTCCGGCTGTTCTGGTCGATCGTGCTGCCGATGTCGAAGCCGATCCTCGGGGTCGTGTCGGTGTTCGCCATCATCGCGGCGTGGAAGGACTACCTGTGGCCGCTGCTCGTGCTGCGCGACCCGGCCATCCAGCCGCTGTCGGTGCGGCTGCCCACGCTGCAGGCGGCGATCCAGCTCGACGTGTACCTGGCGGCGCTCGCGATCTCGACGCTCATCCCGATCGCGCTGTTCCTGGTGTTCCAGGGGCTGTTCCTGCGCAGCGCCGGGCTCGGAGGAGCCGTCAAGGGCTGACGTCTACGATCGGGGGATGCGCTCCCGTCCCTTCCGTCCGTTGCGCGCGCTCGCGCTGACCACGGCGGCCCTCGTGGCCCTCGCGGTGGCCGGCTGCACCGGTGGCGGCGCGGCGGCGCCACGGGCGGGCGTGAGCGGCACAGGCGCGTCCCCGTCTCCCTCGGCCACGCCGGCGCCGACCGCCGACCCCGCCGCGGCGTACGTGGACGCGCGGCTGCGCAACATGACCCTCCGCCAGAAGGTCGCGAGCCTGTTCATGCTGCACGCGCCCGGAACCGATCCGGCGGCCCTGCGCGGCTTCGTCGACCGGTACGGGCTCGGCGGCATCATCCTGATGGGCGACAACATCCCGGCGACGCCGGACGCCCTCGCGGCCGAGACGGCCGCCACCCGGGCGTCCGACCCGTCGCTGCCGCCGCTGGTCGGCATCGACGAGGAGGGCGGCGACGTCACCCGGCTGCCGTGGGACAGCGGTCCCGGTGCGGTGCAGCTGCGGTCGCAGCCTCCGGAGGCCACGAAGCAGGCGTTCGCGCAGCGCGCGCAGCTGCTGAAGCAGGTGGGCATCACGGTGAACTTCGGGACGGTCGCCGACGTCACCGCCGACCCGTCGTCGTTCATCTCCGACCGGGTGCTCGGCACCGACCCGGCGTCGGCCGCCGAGCGGGTCGCCGCCTCCGTCGCCGGGCAGAAGGGCGTCGTCCTCAGCACGCTCAAGCACTTCCCGGGCCACGGCGAGACCGACGCCGACTCGCACCTGACCGTGCCCACTGCGGCGATCGACCTCGGCCGGTTCGGCGCGCAGGACGAGCCGTCGTTCCGCGCGGGCGTCGACGCGGGCGCCGACCTGGTCATGTTCGGGCACCTCGTCTACAGCGGGGTGGATGCGCAGCCGGCGTCGCTGTCGGCGGCCTGGCACCGCATCCTGACCGACCGGCTGGGCTTCCGCGGCGTCTCGATCACCGACGACCTGCGGATGCTGCAGGACACCGGCCTGCCGCAGTACCAGGACCCGGGCGCCAACGCGGTCGCCGCGGTGGCCGCGGGCAACACGATGGTGCTCATGGTGCAGGGCGCCGGAGTGGACCCGGGCGCGATGATCGACGCCGTCACCGCGGCGGTGGCCGACGGCCGCATCCCGGCCGCCCAGGTCGACGCTCAGGCCAGGAAGCTGCTCACGCTGCGGCACTCGCTCGCGCCGAAAGAGTGACGCGTCAACTTTTTTCGGATTTGCGGAATAGACCGGGATTCGATGCGCTTGCATGTATTCGACGCGCGGGTGGACCGGCCACACCGCGGGCACATTCTTTGAAGGAGACAAGCGTGACCATCGAGATCCCCGGCTACAAAGCAGGCACCTGGACCATCGACCCCACCCACAGCGAGGTCGGTTTCAGCATCCGCCACCTGATGATCAGCAAGGTGAAGGGTGTGTTCGAGAACTTCGACGCCACCTTCGTCACCGCCGAGAACCCGCTGGAGTCGAAGGTCACCGCCAAGGCCGACGTCGCGTCCATCAACACCAAGGACAAGAACCGCGACGCCCACCTCCGCACCGGCGACTTCTTCCTCGCCGAGGAGCACCCGACCATCGACTTCGTCTCGACCGGTGTGCGCCACGAGGACGGCGAGTTCCTCGTCGACGGCGACCTGACGATCAAGGGCGTCACCAAGCCGGTGACCTTCGAGTTCGACTTCGGCGGCTTCGGCCAGGACCCGTACGGCAACTACAAGGCCGGCGCGACCGCGAAGACCAAGATCAACCGCGAGGACTTCGGCCTCACCTACAACGCCGCGCTCGAGACCGGCGGCATGCTCCTCGGCGACGAGGTCACCATCACGCTCGAGCTGCAGGCGGTCCTCAACCAGGCCTGACCCGCGCCAGCGTGGGAGGGGGTCCCGGCCACTCGGCCGGGACCCCCTCTTCTGCGTCTGCCCCGGTCAGTGGCCGATGAGGGGGCCGAGGACGCGGGAGACGACGGAGGGGCGGCGGGTGACCGTCTCCTCCAGGTCGGCCGACTCCATCGCGACCAATCCCGCGTTCGCGCCGGCGAAGCGCAGCGGCTCCGGCTCCCAGCGCGGGGAGCGGTGGCCGACCCACGGCAGCGTCGTGAGGTCCGTGCGCGTCTCCGTGATCAGGTCGGCGAGGGTGCGGCCGGCGAGGTTCGTGGTGCTCAGCCCGTCGCCGACGTAGCCGCCCGCCCAGGCCTCTCTGGCCTGCCGGTCGACGCCGACGCTCGCGTGCCAGTCGCGCGGCACCCCGAGCGGGCCGCCCCAGTGGTGCGTGATCCGCGCGCCCGCCGCATCCGGGAACAGGTCGAACAGCGTGTGGATGAGGTGCTGCCGCACGCGCGGCGATCGGTCGTACGACGAGTGGATGGCGCTCCCCAGGTGGTATCGCGCCCCGCGCCCGCCGAACGCGAACCGGTTGTCGGCGGTCCGCTGCCCGTACACGATCAGGTTGCGGAAGTCGGTGAACGTCTGCCCGTGCTCGAGGCCGATGCGGTTCCAGGTCGCGTCCGGCAGCGGCTCGGTCGCGATCATCAGCGAGTAGAGCGGCAGGATGCGGCGGCCGACCTGCGGCAACTGCGAGCCGTACCCTTCCGTCGCGTTGACGACGATGCCCGCCCGCACCAGCCGGTCGGAGCCGCGCGACCGTACGCGGACCGTGCCGTCGCGCCAGGAGAGCACCTCGGTGCCCTCCGCGATCGTGGCGCCGCGCCGCTCCACCACGCGGGCGAGGCCGCGCACGAGCTTCGCCGGGTGGATGCGCGCGCACGCGGGCGTGAACGTCGCCGCCACTGCGTCCGGCGCGCCGAAGCGCTCCCGCACGGTCTCGGTGCCCCACAGGGCGACCTCGTCGACGCCGTAACGCTCCGACTCCTCGTACTCGGCGCGCGCGGCGTCGAGCTGCGGCCGTGTGCGGGCGAAGGTGACGGTGCCGCCGCGGGCGTAGTCGATCTCGATGCCCTCCGCCTCGGCGACCCGGCCGACCTCGTCCACCGTGCCGACCATGGCGCGGCGCATCGCGACCGCGGCGTCGAAGCCGTACCGCTTCTCCAGCTTGGACGCCGACCAGGGGAAGAGCGCGGAGCACCAGCCGCCGTTGCGTCCGGAGGCGCCGAAGCCGGCGACCTCCTTCTCCAGCAGCACGATCTTCAGCGACGGGTCGCGCTCCTGGAGGTAGTACGCCGTCCAGAGCCCGGTCAGCCCGGCGCCGACGATCGCGACGTCGGCCTGCGTGTCGGCATCGAGCCCGGGGCGCGGGCGGAAGCCGTCCTCCTGCTCCGCGATCGAGTCGAACCAGAAGCCGACCTGACGGTAATCCATGGTGCTCCTCTACAGAACAATGGGACGCAACACGCCGCGTTCGTTCGGGTCGTGCGGCGTGTTGCGTCCCATGGATCGGGGGCCTACAGGTGGTTGGAGGCCTCGGTCAGCACCGACTCCAGGATCTGCCGGATCTCGACGAACTCGTCGGGGCCGATCGTGAGCGGCGGCGCGAGCTGGACGACGGGGTCGCCACGGTCGTCGGCGCGGCAGTAGAGGCCCGCGTCGAAGAGGGCCTTCGACAGGAAGCCGCGCAGCAGGCGCTCGGCCTCGTCGTCGTCGAAGGTCTCCTTGGTGTTCTTGTCCTTCACCAGCTCGATGCCGAAGAAGTAGCCGGCGCCGCGGACGTCGCCGACGATCGGCAGGTCGAGCAGCTTCTCGAGCTCCGCGCGGAACAGCGGCGAGTTCTCGCGGACGCGCTCGTTGAGCTTCTCCTCCTCGAAGATGTCGAGGTTCTCCAGCGCCACGGCGGCCGAGACCGGGTGACCTCCGAAGGTGTAGCCGTGGTAGAACGACGTGTTGCCGTGCTTGAACGGCTCGTAGATCCGGTCGCTGATGATCGTCGCGCCGATGGGGGAGTAGCCGCTCGTCATGCCCTTCGCGCAGGTGATCATGTCGGGCACGTAGCCGTACTCGTCGCAGGCGAACATGTGGCCGATGCGGCCGAAGGCGCAGATGACCTCGTCGCTGACCATGAGCACGTCGTACTTGTCGCAGATCTCGCGCACGCGCTGGAAGTAGCCGGGAGGCGGCGGGAAGCAGCCGCCCGAGTTCTGCACCGGCTCGAGGAAGATCGCCGCGACGGTGTCCGGACCCTCGAACTGGATCATCTCCTCGATGCGGTTCGCCGCCCAGACGCCGAAGGCCTCGACGTCGTCGGTCGGGGCGCCCATCTCGCCCGCGCGGTAGAAGTTGGTGTTCGGGACGCGGAACCCGCCGGGGGTCAGCGGCTCGAACATCTCCTTCATGGCCGGGATGCCGGTGATCGCCAGCGCGCCCTGCGGGGTGCCGTGGTAGGCGACGGCCCGGGAGAGCACCTTGTGCTTGGTCGGCTTGCCCTGCAGCTTCCAGTAGTACTTGGCCAGCTTGAAGGCGGTCTCGACCGCCTCGCCGCCGCCGGTGGAGAAGAAGACGCGGTTGAGGTCGCCCGGCGCGTAGGACGCCAGCCGGTCGGCGAGCTCGATCGCGTTCGGGTGCGCGTAGGACCAGATCGGGAAGAAGGCGAGCTGCTCGGCCTGCTTCGCGGCGGTCTCGGCGAGACGCTTGCGGCCGTGGCCGGCGTTCACGACGAACAGCCCGGAGAGGCCGTCGATGTACTGCTTGCCGTGGTCGTCCCAGATGTGGTGGCCCTGGCCCCGCGTGATGATGGGGACGCCGTGGCCGTCCTCCATCACCGACTGGCGTGCGAAGTGCATCCAGAGGTGGTCGCGCGCCTTGGCCTGCAAGCCGGCCTCATCGGGCGTGATGGGCTCGCCGAACGTTTCAACGGTTGTCGTCATGGTTATCGCGTTCCCCAGTTGTAGAACTGTTTGTGGAGTTTCAGATACACGAACGTCTCGGTGGAGAGCACGCCCTCCAGCGTCCGGATCTCGGAGTTGAGCATCGTGATGAGGTCGAGGTCGTTCTCGCACACCACCTCGGCGAGGATGTCGAAGGTGCCCGCGGTCAGCACCACGTAGTCCACCGCGGGCATCGCCGCCAGCTTGTCCGCCACCGCACGCGTATCGCCCGTGCAGCGCACGCCGATCATCGCCTGCCGGTAGAAGCCGAGCTGCATGGGGTCGGTCACGGCCACGATCTGCATCACACCCGACTCGGTCAGCTTCTGCACGCGCTGGCGCACAGCGGCCTCGCTGAGACCGACGGCCTTGCCGATCTCCGCATAGGACTTGCGCCCGTCCACCTGCAGTTGCTCGATGATCGCCTTGGAGACGTCATCGATCGCCGCAGCCTTCTGGCCGTTCGTCGCCCGAGGGGTACTCATGGAGCGATTCTGTCAGTGGATGAGGCACCCCGCAAGCGATTCCGCACGATTTTGCCCATTTCGATGACGAAATCAGTAGGCTGCCGCCATGAACTCAGCGGAACTTCAGAACTTCGTCGATGGTGAGCACGTCGCCCCGCGCGGCGAGGGCGGCATCCCGCTCGTGGATCCGGCCACCGAGGACGTGTACGCGACGGCGCCCGTCTCGACCGCGGAGGACGTGGCCGACGCCTACCGCGCCGCCGAGCGCGCCTTCGAGACCTGGGGGCAGACGACCCCGGCCGAGCGACAGCTCGCCCTGTTCCGGATCGCCGACGCGATGGAGGCGCGCGCCGACGAGTTCGCCGACCTGGAGTCGCAGGACACCGGGAAGCCGCGGGCGACCCTCGTGGAGGACGAGATCCTGCTGTCGGTGGACCAGATCCGCTTCTTCGCCGGCGCCGCCCGCAACCTCGAGGGCCGCTCGGCGGGCGAGTACATGCCCGACCACACCTCGTTCATCCGGCGCGAGCCGATCGGCGTCGTCGGACAGGTGACGCCGTGGAACTACCCGCTGAACATGGCGGTGTGGAAGTTCGCTCCGGCGATCGCGGCCGGCAACACGACGGTGCTCAAGCCGTCGGACACCACCCCGCTCTCCACCCTGCTGCTGGCCGAGGTGGCGGCCGAGTTCCTGCCCGCCGGGGTGCTCAACGTCGTGCTGGGCGACCGGACGACGGGCGCCGCGATGACCGCCGACCCCATCCCGCAGCTCATCTCGATCACGGGATCGGTGCGGGCCGGCATGGAGGTGGCGCGCGCCGCCTCGTTCGACCTCAAGCGCGTGCACCTGGAGCTCGGCGGCAAGGCGCCGGTCATCGTGTTCGACGACGCCGACATCGAGAAGGCCGTAGCCGGCATCGTCGCGGCCGGGTACTTCAACGCCGGTCAGGACTGCACGGCAGCCACCCGCCTGCTCGTGCAGGACGGCATCCACGACGAGTTCGTCGCCGCGCTCGCGCAGTACGCGCGCGAGAACGCACGCACCGGCGGGCCGCGCGAGGACGGCATCCTGTATGGGCCGCTCAACAACGCGAACCAGCTGGCGCAGGTCGCCGGGTTCGTCGACCGGCTGCCCGACCACGCGACGGTGGAGACGGGTGGCCGCAGGCAGGGCGACCGCGGCTACTTCTGGGAGGCGACCATCGTCGCGGGCCTCCGGCAGGACGACGAGGCGGTGCAGAACGAGATCTTCGGCCCGGTGCAGACCGTGCAGCGGTTCTCCACCGAGGCGGAGGCGCTCGCCAATGCGAACGGCGTGAAGTACGGCCTGGCGTCGTCCGTCTGGACGCGAGACCACGGCCGGGCCATGCGCTTCGCCAAGGGGCTCGACTTCGGCTGCGTGTGGATCAACACGCACATCCCGATCGTCGCCGAGATGCCGCACGGCGGCTTCAAGCACTCCGGCTACGGCAAGGATCTGTCGCAGTACGGGTTCGATGACTACACCCGGATCAAGCACGTCATGTCGTACATCGGGGAGTGACGACACGCCGGGCCGAATCAATCATCCTGTCCTATAGGTATCCGGCCCGGGTCTCCGCTACGCTGCCTGCACACACACCGTGGTGTGCAGTCCGAGCGGAAGGCAGTCGATGTCTGCAGAACCCTCGTCCGCGCACCTCGAGGACGGCGAGCACCTCGCCGTCCTGGGGTACGAGGACTCCTTCAACCGGTCCATGTCCCTGTGGGCGAACTTCGCCCTCGGGTTCACCTACCTGTCGCCGCTGGTCGGCGTGTACTCGCTGTTCGCCGTCGCCATGGCGACCGGCGGACCGCCGTCGATCTGGTGGATCGTCATCGTCGGCGCCGGGCAGCTGCTGGTCTCGCTGGTGTTCGGCGAGGTGGTGTCGCAGTACCCCATCCACGGCGGCATCTACCCGTGGGCTCGGCGGCTGTGGGGCAGGCGGTACGCGTGGATGGCGGCGTGGATCTACATCTGGGCCATGATCGTCACCATCACCGCCGTCGCCTCCTACGGCAGCGGCTTCCTGGCGAGCCTGTTCGGGCTGGAGGCGACCAAGGAGGTGACGCTGCTGCTCACCGTCGTGCTGCTCGTCGTCGCCCTCGCGCTCAACTTCACCGGGACCAAGACCCTCGCGACCGTCGCCCGCATCGGCCTCGCGGCCGAGCTGATCGGCGTCATCGCCGTGGGGCTGTACCTGCTGTTCTTCCAGCGCAAGCACCCGTTCTCGGTGTTCTTCGACACCATGGGAGTGCAGGGGGACGGGTCGTACGTGGCGGCGTTCCTCGGCGCGGCGCTGGCGGGCCTGTTCCTTTTCTACGGGTTCGAGGCGTGCGGGGATGTGGCCGAGGAGGTCGCGAACCCGGCCCGGCGCATCCCGAAGGCCATGATGATGACGATCCTCGTCGGCGGGGTGTCGGCGCTGTTCGCCTTCGGGGGCTACGTGCTCGCGGCGCCCGACCTGGAGAAGATCGTCTCGGGCAAGGATGTGGACCCGATCCCGGAGATCCTGCAGTCGTCGCTCGGCACGGTCGGCGCGAAGATCTTCCTCGTCGTCGCCGTCACGGCGTTCCTGTCGTGCGTGCTCAGCCTGCAGGCGGCGGCCAGCCGGCTGCTGTTCTCCTTCGCCCGCGACGGGATGATCCCCGCGCACCGCTGGCTGGCGAAGGTGTCGCCGCGCACGAAGGTGCCGGTCAACGCGCTGATCGTGGCGTGCAGCATCCCCGTCATCATCACGCTCATCGTCTATGTCGGACCGGACGGGCTGATCACGCAGGTGACCGCGTTCGCGGTGCTCGGGATCTACGTCGCGTTCCAGTCGGTCGTGCTCGCGTCGCTGCGGCAGCGGCTGAAGGGCTGGCGTCCGGCCGGACCGTTCAGCCTGGGGCGGGCCGGACTCGTCGTCAACATCGTGGCGCTGGCGTACGGGGTCTTCGCGATGATCCTGCTCGCCTGGCCGACGAACACCGGAAGCTGGTTCAACGACTGGATCGTGCTGATCGGTCTCGGCATCGTCGCGGGCGCCGGGCTGCTGTACCTCGTCCTGGCACGCCCCGACCGGCATTCCGACGCGCCCGAGGGCGACGCGATCCGCGTCGCGGAGCTCCTCCGTGCCCGCCGGGCCGCCCCCGCCGCCGACACCACCCCCGTCTGACCCCCACCGCCTCCGCCCCTCCGCCCACCATCGAGTCCGCGAATACTGCACACTTTCGGCCCAGAATCGTGCACTTTCTGCGGACTCGATGGTGCGCGGTATGACTCACGACTCGCGGCGCGGGATCCGCAGCGGGTTGCCGTCGCGCAGCTCGGGCGGAAGGACCTCCTGCGGGGCGTCCTGGTAGGCGATGGGGGTGAGCCAGCGGCGGATCGCGGTCGCACCGACGGAGGTGTGGATGCTCGCGGTCGTCGACGGCCAGCCGCCGCCGTGATGCTGCGCCCAGCCGATGGCGACCCCGGTCGGCCAGCCGTCGAAGAGCAGCCGCCCGGCGAGCGGGGCCAGCGCGGCGGCGAGGGCGGTCACGTCCTCGCCCGGGCCGCGGTGGACGGTGGCGGTGAGCGACGGCTCCAGCGCGTCCAGGAGGCGGCCGAGCTCGTCGTCGGCGTACGTCACCACGACCGTCACCGGGCCGAAGCACTCCTCCCGGAACGCCGACGGGTCGGAGAGGAACACCGCCGCCGGCACGAACACCACCGTCGGGGCGGATTCGCCCGAGGCGGCCTCCGCACGGACGACGTCGACCCCGGCGTGAGCGGCGAACGCCTCCACCCCCGACGCGAACGCCCCGGCCATGCCGTCGGTCAGCTGCCGGGCCGCCGGAGCCGAGCCGAGGGCGTCGCGGACCGCCGCCTCCACACCGCCGCCCTCCGGCACGAACACCAGCCCGGGCTTCGTGCAGTACTGACCGGCGTCGCGCGTGAACGACCCGACGAGGCCGGCACCGATGGCCGCGGCGCGGTCGGCCGCCGCGGCGCGCGTCACCACGACCGGGTTGATGCTGCCGAGCTCCCCGTAGAACGGGATCGGGTCGGGACGCGACACCGCGATGTCGAACAGCGCACGACCGCCGCGCACGGAGCCGGTGAACCCGGCCGCCCGCACCAGCGGGTGGCGCACCAGTTCGACGCCGGCCTCCATCCCCTCGACCAGGGTCAGCCAGCCGGCGGGCAGCACCCCGGCCGCGAGCGCGGCGGTGCGGCGCGACAGCTCCGGATGCCCGGGATGCGCCTTGACGATGACGGGACAGCCGGCGGCGAGCGCGGAGGCGGTGTCGTTGCCGAGCACAGAGAACGCGAACGGGAAGTTCGACGCCGTGTACACCGCGACCGGCCCGAGGGGCCGGAGGATGCGCCGCAGGTCGGGCCGCGGCGGCACGAGCGACGGGTCGGGGGATTCGACCACCGCCTCCAGATACGAGCCCTCCCGGACGACACCGGCGAAGAAGCGCAGCTGTGCGGCCGTGCGCGTCACCTCGCCGTCGAGCCGCGCCTCCGACAGGTGGGTCTCCTCGTGCGCGAGCGCGACCAGCTCGGCGCGGTCGGCCTCGAGGGCTGCGGCCAGCCGCTCCAGCCACCCCGCGCGCTCCTCCCGCGTCGAAGGGGACAGCGCCGCCGCGGCTGCGGCGCCGACGGCCTCCTCGACCCCGGTCACGCGAACGCCGCCAGACCGGTGAGCGCGCGGCCGAGCACGAGGGTGTGGATCTCGTCCGTCCCCTCGTAGGTGCGCACCGACTCCAGGTTGGCCATGTGCCGCATCACCGGGAACGCGCTCGTGATGCCGTCGCCGCCCAGGATGGTGCGCGCCTCCCGCGCGATCGCCAGCGCCTCCCGCACGCTGTTCAGCTTGCCGACGCTGATCTGGGTCGGAGTCAGCCGGCCGGCCTCCTTCAGCCGGCCCAGGTGCAGCGCAAGCAGCATCCCCTTCTCGTACTCGACGAGCATGTTCGCCAGCTTCTCCTGGATCAGCTGCGTCGCCCCGATCGGGCGGCCGAACACCTCCCGCGTCGTCGCCCGGGCGATCGACACCTCCAGGCAGTCACGGGCCGCACCCATCGCCCCCCACACGATCCCGTACCGGGCCTCGTTCAGGCACGAGAACGGACCGGACAGGCCGCGAGCGCCCGGCAGCATCGCAGAGCCCGGGACGCGCACCTCCTCCAGCACCACATCGCACTGCACCGAAGCGCGCATCGACAGCTTCCCGTCGATCGCCGTCGCGGCGAAGCCGGGCGTCGCCGTCGGGACCACGAAACCCCGCACACCGTCGTCGGTCGCCGCCCACACCACGGCGACGTCCGCGAGAGCCGCGAGCCCGATCCAGCGCTTGGTCCCGGTGATCACCCAGTCGTCGCCGTCACGCCGGGCCCGCGTGCGCATGGCGGCGGGATCGCTCCCGCCGTCCGGCTCGGTGAGCGCGAAACAGCCGATGCGCTCGCCGCGGGCCATGGGAGGCAGCCACTCGGCCTTCTGCTCGTCGGAGCCGAACGTCGAGATCGCGCTCATCGCCAGCGAGCCCTGCACCGAGACGAAGGTGCGCCAGCCGCTGTCGGCCGCCTCCAGCTCGTGGCAGACCAGGCCGTAGCTGACGGCTCCCGCCCCGGCGCAGCCCTCGTCCTTCAGGTGCATGCCCAGCACGCCGAGCGCGCCGAGCTCCGCGACCAGTTCCCGGCGGAAGTGCTTGTCCTCGAAGTCCTGCTCGATCACCGGCCGGATGCGCTCTGCCGCGAACGCGCGGGCCCGGTCGCGCCAGCCGCGCTCCTCGTCGGTGAGCAGGTGGTCGATGCTGAACGCCTCGTCGAGCGTCGTCGTCACGGTCGGGTCCTTTCGTGCGGGATAACGGGATGGTCGTGGTCGGTGTCGGTCGGCCGGGCGCCCTCGTCGGCCCAGCGCGCCTTGTCCGCGCCCAGGAGCGGCGGGGGCGTGCGGTGCGCAGCGGGGGCGGCGTCGATCCGGATGGGGGTCGCCGGCTGCCGGGAGCGTCGTCCTGTCGCCACGTCGACGGTCTCGACGGCGGGGGAGAGGCCGAGCGACTCGGCGAAGGCGAAGGCCTCCGCGACGTCGTTGACGAGCCCGGCCGGCACGCGCGCGGCCGTGAACGCCTCCACCCACTCGGACGCGGGCCGGGCGGCGAGCAGCGGTTCGAGCACCGAGCGCAGGGCCGCGCGATCGCCGACGCGCGCCTCGTTCGTGGCGAACCGCGGGTCGGCCGCCAGTTCCGGCCGCCCGAGGGCGGCGGCGAACGCGGAGAACTGCCGGTCGGTGCCGACGGCGACGACGAGCTCGCGGTCGGCCGCGGCGAACAGCTCGTAGGGCGCGATGCTCGGGTGGGCGTTGCCCAGCCTGCCCGGGGCTCGGCCGGTCGCGAGTGTGCTGGACGCCTGGTTGGTGAGGGCGGCGAGGAGCGAGCCGAGGAGGTCGACATCCACACGGGAGCCCTCGCCGGTCTCATCCCGGCGCCGCAGGGCGAGCAGGATGCCGGAGAATGCGTTGAGCCCGGTGAGCACGTCGACCAGGGCGACGCCGACCTTGCTCGGCTCGCCCCCAGGCGTGCCGGTGATGCTCATCAGGCCGCCGACCGCCTGCACCAGCAGGTCGTAGCCGGGCAGGGCCGCGCCCGCATCGCGGCCGAAGCCGGTGATCGAGCAGTAGACCAGTCCCGGGTTGCCGGCGCGCAGCGTGGCCTCGTCCAGGCCGAAGCGCTCCATGACCCCTGGGCGGAAGTTCTCCACCACCACGTCGGCCGTCGCTGCCAGGCGCCGCGCGGCCGTGAGACCTTCCGGCGTGGTCAGGTCGCAGGCCACCGAGCGCTTGTTGCGGTTGACCGCCGCGAAATAGGTGGACTCACCCGCGTCGTCCACCGGCGGCCGCCAGGCGCGCGTGTCGTCGCCGGTCGGGCTCTCGATCTTGACCACGTCGGCGCCGAAGTCGGCGAGCATCATCGTGGCGTAGGGGCCGGCGAGCACGCGGGAGAAGTCGGCGACGCGGAGGCCGCTCAGGATGCCGCTCCCGCGCGGGTCGGGGACGCCTTCGGCCATGCTCGCTCCTTCGCTCGACAATTCATCCTATACCGGATGATTCGATCGGGATATCGTGGACCGGTGACCATCCCGCTTCGCCCCGACGCCCGGCCGGCCCGTGCGGCGCCGGGCGCGCGCGACGCCGTCTTCGCGCAGCTGGCCGACGCCGGCCGCGCCGAGCAGGTGGCCCGCCGCCTCGCCGACGCGATCGTGCTCGGAGTGCTCGCGGCGGGGGAGCGCCTGCCGAGCGAGGCGGAGCTGGCGCGCCGCTTCGGCGTCGCGCTGGTGACCGCGCGCGAGGGCCTCGGGATGCTGCGCGAGGCGGGACTCGTCGAGACCCGCCGCGGCCGCGAGGGCGGCAGCTTCGTGGTGCATCCCGGAGACGCCGACGACGCGCTGCTGACCGCGCGGCTGCGCGGGCTGTCGCAGGTCGAGCTCGGCGACCTGGCCGTCTACGTGACCGCGATCGCCGCGGGCTGCGCCGACCGCGCGGCCGAGCGCTCCACCCCGGCCGACGACGACCGGCTGCGCGTCTGGGTCGCCGCCGCCGACTTCTCGGACGCCGCCGCGGCACGGCGCAACGCCGGAGGCTTCCTGCTCGAGCTGGCCGTGCTCAGCCAGTCCACCCGGCTCGTGCGCGAGCAGCTGCGGCTGCAGGCCGAATCCGGTCCGCTGCTGTGGCTCGGGATGCGCGACGCGGCGCTGCGGCGACGGGCCGCGGAGGCCGCGGACGCGATCGCGGCCGCGGTGGCCGCCCGGGACGGCGCCGCGGCGCGTGCGGGCGTCTCCGCCCTGCTCTCCGACGTCGCCGAGTGGCTGCTCGCGGCGAAGGCCCGGATCGAGACCGGAGGGACGATCGATGGCTAGCACGGTGCTGGAGGCGGGCGTCGCGGAGGCGGCCGGGCGCGTGTCCGAGCTGTTCTCGCTGCTGCACGGGACACTCGGCGCCTGGCGCGACGCCATCCTCGACGACCTCGACGCCGTCTCCTCGCCCGCGGTGCTCGACGAGCGCGTGGCGAGCCTGGTACTCCCGCCGCTGCGCGAGACCGACCCGCTGCTCATCGGCGCGGGGTTCATCGCCGCGCCGGAGTTCACCGGTGGCGACGACCTCCACTTCTCCTGGTGGCTCGGCCCGCTGGAGGACAACCCGGTGTTCGGGGCGACTGCGGCCCCGTCCCGGCTCGACCTGGCCTCCCGGTCGTACTCCGGTTATCTGCGCGACCTCGGGTCGCTGGAGTGGTACAGCATCCCGCGCAGCACCCACCGCACGCACATCACCGGGCCGTACATCGACCACCTCTGCGCCTGCGACTACATCGTCACCGTGACCTCGCCGGTCGAGAGCGACGGGAGGATGCTCGGGGTCGTCGGCGTCGATGTCTACGTGAAGCGGCTGGAGCGCGAGCTGCTGCCGTCGCTCCTCTCGACCGGACGTCGCCTCGCCCTGGTCAACGAGGCGGGCCGTGTCATGGTCTCGACCGACCCCGCCGTCCGCGTCGGGACCGTCGTGGCGATCCCCGCCGCGTCCATCCCATGCCCCGGCACCCCCTTCCACCTCGTCCCCACCTCAGCGGCAGTCGGGAGGGGGAGAGCGGGATAGGATCGCGGGAGGCGGAACGACGGGAGGAGCCGACGATGGCTGGCGGCTTCGTCCGGTATGCGCCGACGGCAGGGCCCTCGCGCTGGCTGCTGATCGCCGGACGACGTTTCGTCGCCGCGGTCGAGAGCACGGTGGCCGACGAGATCGTCGACGCGGTGTACTGGCTGGCCGACTCCGATCTCGCGACCATCGAGTCCGTGGTCGGCGCGTTCCCGCTGGCCGGCCCCGACAGCGTCCGGTCGTTCGCGGTCGCGGAGATCGCGGACCCCAACGCGGCCGGCGAGGTCACGGTCACCGCAGTGGTGCGCGGGTCGGCCGCGATCGACGTCTTCTCCGTCGGCGGCGCCCGCCGCTTCTCGGCTCAGGGCGTGCAGCCGTGGGTGCTCGCCGAGTTCCGGAACGTCACCGGTCTCGTCCTGCAGGGCGACGACGCGCCGACCGGCCCGGTCGCCCGCCTCGCGATCGGGTCGCTGCCGCTGCGCATCGGCGTGGCCGACGGCGAACTGCTCACCTGGACGCTGACCCCGATCGAGCGCGCCGAGCGCTCCGCCCAGCCGGCGGTGGCCCCGGCGGTGGCGCCCGGACCGGCGGCGGAGGAGACCATCATCCGCGAGCGCAACTCCAGCTCGCGGCTGTTCGGCGGCGGAGCCTCCGAACCCGACGGCTCGGAGTTCGACGGCCGCGAGCAGGTGCCGCCGGCGGTGCGTCCGGCCGCCCACGAACTCCCCGGCGCGGTCGACATCGAGGAGCCGACGGTCGTGCCGCCGCCCCCGGCCGTCCCGGCGCCGGCGAACGCCGCGGCCCCGGCAGTCCCCGCCGCGGCCCCGATCGCGCCGCCGACCTGGCACGACACGCCGAGCGCCGCCCCCGCCCCGCTCACCACCGGTCAGCAGGACGCCTTCCCGCCGACCGAGCCGGTCGTCCTTCCGCCGGCTCCCGCCACCTTCGCCGTCCGGCTCCCGTCGGGGGACACGCGACTGCTCGACACGCCCCTGCTCGTCGGCCGGAGGCCCGTGCCGCAGCGCGTCTCCGACGGCGTGGAGCCGCGGCTCGTCACCGTCGTCTCGCCCACGCAGGAGGTGTCGTCCACGCACGTCCGCATCGAGCAGTCGGGGGACGCCGTCGTCGTCACGGACCTCCGCTCCACCAACGGAACGCTGGTGACCGGACCGGCGGGCGCCCGCCGGCTGCGGCCGGGGGAGTCGGTCGTGGTGCTCGCGGGCGCGAGGGTCGAGATCGGCGACGGTAATATCATCGAGATCACCTCCCGCCGAGACGAAGGACGCGAGTGACCCAGATCGGTCGCAGCAGCAGACGCCACACCGTGGCCGTGCCAGGCGATCCCGACGCGCGCATCAGCCTGTCCTGGGCGGCACTCAGCGACACCGGATACCGGCGCAGCGTGAATGAGGACAGCCTCCTGGCCCGCTCGCCGATCTTCGCCGTCGCCGACGGGATGGGGGGCCACACCGCGGGAGACTTCGCCAGCACCGCGGTGGTGACCCGGCTGGCCGAGAAGGTGAAGGCCGACTTCGTCGGCGAGCTCGCGCTCACCGAAGCGCTCCGCGCGGCGGTCGACGACATGGGCCGCGGCGTCGGCCACACCGACCTCGGCACCGGCACCACCGTCACCGGCATCGCACTGACACTCGTCGACGGGTCCCCGTACTGGCTGGTGTTCAACATCGGGGACTCGCGCGTGTACAGCTACCGCGATGGCACGCTGGAGCAGCTGACCGTCGACCACTCGATCGTGCAGGAGCTGCTCGACGCCGGGGCCATCACACCGGCGGAGGCCGAGGTTCACCCGCACAGCAACGTGATCACGCGGGCCGTCGGCTTCAACGAGGACCCGGTCCCGGACTACTTCCTCATCCCGATCGTGGCCGGCTCCCGCCTGCTGGTCTGCTCCGACGGGCTCACGAAGGAGCTCACCGAGCACGGCATCCGCTACTTCCTCGGCGAGGGCACATCGCCGCTCGACGCCGCGCAGCAGCTGATGGATGCGGCCCTCGGCAACGGCGGCCGCGACAACGTCACGGTCGTGGTGGTCGACGTGCTGGCCACGCCCGAGTCGGGTGCGCACCGCGACGACGGCTCCCGCAGGGCGGCCCGCCGGCACTGAAATGCCCCCCGACTTGGGGGTAATCGGGTTGCCCCCAGAGAGGGTCCGGCCCGGCTGTCCTCCAGAGTCCGCTGCCTACAATTGTCAGACGCTGTGCACGCGCGAACGCGTCTTCGCCGACGAACGGGAGGGAGCCGATGGCCCGGCGTCTGCCATCCCAGCCGCCCAACCTCCCCGGTTTCTCGTACGTCCGGGTGCTCGGTTCGGGCGGTTTCGCCGACGTGTTCCTCTACGAGCAGAACATGCCCCGCCGCCAGGTCGCTGTCAAGGTCATGCTGGCCGAGGTCGTCACCAGTCAGGTGAAGCAGATGTTCCAGGCCGAGGCGAACCTGATGGCGCAGCTGAGCACGCATCCGTCGATCCTGACCGTGTACCAGGCGAGCGTCTCGTCGGACGGCCGGCCCTACCTCGTGATGGAGCTGTGCTCCGCCGCGATCGGTCAGCGCTACCGGGCGGAGCCGCTGTCGGTCCCGGAGGTGCTCAGCATCGGTGTGCGCATCGCCAGCGCGGTCGAGACCGCGCACCGGGCAGGCGTGCTGCACCGCGACATCAAGCCCTCCAACATCCTGAGCACCGCCTACGGCCACCCGGTGCTGAGCGACTTCGGCATCGCCGCCACGCTCAGCGAGGCGGATGTGACGGAGGCGATCGGCCTCTCCATCCCGTGGTCGGCGCCGGAGGTGCTGCTCGACGAGACGAGCGGCACCATCGCGAGCGAGGTGTGGTCGCTCGGGGCGACCATGTACTCGCTGCTGGCCGGCCGCTCGCCGTTCGAGGTGCCGGGCAAGGAGAACACCTCCGCCGAGCTGATCCAGCGCATCACCAAGGGGCGTCCGCTGCCGATCGGCCGTGCCGACGTGCCGCCGCGGCTCGAGCAGGTGCTGCTGAAGTCGATGTCGCGCAAGCCGTCGCAGCGGCAGCGCAGCGCACTGGAGTTCATCCGCGAGCTGCAGGCGGTGGAGGCCGAGCTCGGCCTGCCGCAGACGCCGATAGAGGTCGCGATGGACGACTGGGCGCTGGCGACCGCCGGCGACCCGGAGGACCGCACCCGCGTGAAGGGCGTCGTCGCCGTCGATCCGGGGGAGCGCCGCCGTCGCCGCCGCGCCGTCCCGGCCTCCGCGACCGTCACCCGGGCGCCGACCCGCACGGTCGTGCGCGAGACCGGGGGCAGCTCGCCGTCGAACCAGGCGGCGCCGGCGAAGACCTCGCGAGCGCTCGTCGTCTCGTTGATCGCGTGCGCCGCACTCGTCGTGGTGCTCGCCGTGACGGCGTCCATCGTCCTGGTACGGGCGGGCGCGAACTCCGACATCCCGACTGTCCGCGACCTGAGCGGCCGGGTCACCGGCGGCACGATCGAATTCAGCTGGACCGATCCCGGCCTGCAGGACGGCGACACCTACCAGGTGACCGTGGACGAGCAGCCGCCGGCCACCCAGCACGCGACCGAGTTCCGGGTGGATGCCAAGCCGGGGCAGACGGTGTGCGTGACGGTCACCGTCAACCGCGACGGCAAGCCGGGGACGCCGAGCGGCCAGAAGTGCGTCGAGAGGACGGACGGGACGTGAGCCGCCTGGCCACTCTCGGCGCCTGGCTCGCGGCCCACAAGTCGGTCGCGGCGACGGCCGTCAGCGGGACGGCGGTGGCCGCCCTGGTGACCACGCTGGCGGTGGTGTCGGGGGGATACAGCGCGCAGCACCTGCAGCTGAACGACGCCGCGGTGTGGGTGGCGAGCGACGCGAAGAAGTCGCTCGGCCGCGCCAACACCGAGATCGACCGGCTCAACTCGGTGGTGGCGGGGACCGGCGAGGCGCTGGATGTCGTCCAGGACGGCGAGGACGTCCTGCTCGTCGACCGCGAGGCGAACACCGTCGCGGTCGTCGACCCGGCGAAGGCGGAGGCGGGAAAGTCGGTCGCCCTGCCGCCGCGCGCTCCGCAGGTGTCGCTGGCCGGTGGCCACGTCGCCCTGCTGTCGCAGACCACCGGCCAGCTGTGGCTGACCACGGTCGGCCAGCTGGACCAGTTCAACTCGGGATCGGCCGCCACGATCGACCTCGGCGGCCGCGCGGTGTCGGCGATGGACCCGTCCGGCATCCTGTTCGCCTACCAGCCCGCGACCCGCACGGTTGTGCGCATCGACCTGGATGCGGCGGAGCCGTCGACCACGACGCAGAAGGTGGCGACGCGCGGGGAGGGCGCCGCGGTCTCCCTCACCTCGGTCGCGGGTCACTGGGCGCTGCTCGACCCCGACCAGCGGACAGTCTGGATCGACGGACGCGCGGTCGCGCTCTCCGCGCTGCTGCCCGAGGGATCGGATCCCGTGCTGCAGCAGCCGTCGGCGCACGGCGATGCGGTGTGGATCTCCTCGAACGCCGGACTCGTGCGCGTGCCGCTCGACGGCGGCCGGGCGACGAGGCCCGTGACGGCCGCAGGAACGGCCGCCGCGCCGGTGACGGTCGCGGGGTGCACGTACGCGGCCTGGTCCGACGGCGCCGCCTGGCGCTCCTGCGCGGCGAACGGGTCGGGGGAGCGGTCGACCCTGAAGGACGTCCCCTCCGGTGCCGCGCTCGCCTTCCGCGCGAACGGCGACCGTGTCGTGCTCAACGACGGTCGCTCCGGCGTCTCCTGGGCGGTGCAGAGCGGCAACGCCCGCATCGACAACTGGGACGAGCTGGTCTCCAAGAAGACGACGAAGGAGATGGTCGACCAGACCAAGCAGGACACGGCGCCGCAGTACGAGAAGCAGGAGCAGCCTCCCGTCGCCGTCGACGACGCGTTCGGGGCCCGGCCGGGGCGCGTGACGCCGCTGCCGGTGCTGCTCAACGACTACGACCCGAACGGCGACGTGCTCACGATCGACTCGTTCACGGCGATCCCGGCGTCGCAGGGCACCCTGGAGCTGACCAACTCCGACCAGCAGCTGCAGATCTCGCTGCCCGACACCGCGAGCGGCACGATCGCGTTCGACTACACCATCTCCGACGGCCGCGGCGGCACGGCGACCGCGCACGTCGTGGTGACCGTGCGCTCGCCCTCCGAGAACTTGCCGCCCGTGTGCGTGCGGAGCGCCAAGGCCGTCGTGCAGACCGGCGGCCGGGTCTCCTCCGAGGTGCTGGGCGACTGCTACGACCCGGACGGCGACTCCTTCTACCTGGCCGGGGCGTCGGTCCCCGCGCCCGACACCGTCACCTTCACCCCACAGGGCCAGGTCGCCTACTCCGACCACGGCGACGGCGCCGGAGTGAAGGACGTCGCGCTCACGCTCTCCGACGGCCGCGCCCAGTCGGCGGGCCTGCTCGCGGTGACCGTGCGGCCGCCCGGGCAGGTGCCGATCATCGCCGACCCGTTCGCGGTGGTCGCGTACCAGGGCCAGGAGGTGACCGTCTCGCCGCTCGACCATGTGCGCGGCGGCAACGGCACGGTGCGTCTGAGCACCGTCCCGTCGAAGGCGGACGCGACCATCACGCCCGACTACCAGGGCGGCACGTTCCGGTTCGAGTCCGACCAGGCCGGGACGCACAACATCGAGTACTCCGCCACCGACGGCGTCGTCACGGCGACCGGCGTCGTCCGCGTCGAGGTGAAGGCGCCGCCCGGGGCCAAGACCGCGCCCATCGCCGTGCCGCACACGGCGTTCATCCGGGAGCAGTCGGCGCAGGACGTGGACGTGCTCTCCACCGACATCGACCCCTCGGGCGGCGTGCTGCTCGTCACCGGCGTGACCGAGCCGGCCGCCGCGACCGGCGTACGGGTGCAGGTGCTGCAGCAGCGCACGCTGCGCGTCACGCTCGGCCGGCCGCTCGACGGACCGGTCGACTTCCACTACCGGCTCAGCAACGGCCTGGCGGACACGGTCGGCACGGTGACGGTGGTGCAGCTGCCGCCGCTGACCGTCCACCAGCCGCCGATCGCCGCTCCGGACACCGTCTCCGTGCGCGTGCACGACGTCGTCGACATCCCAGTGCTCGCCAACGACGTGCAGCCCGACGGCGACAAGCTGACCCTCGACCCGACGCTCGCGACCCCGCTCCCGAGCGGCGCGGGCCTGCTGTTCGCGAGCGGCGACCACCTGCGGTACCTCGCGCCCGGCAAGCCCGGCAACTACACCGCGGCCTACAAGGTCTACGGCGCCGACGGGCAGTGGGCGACCGCCGAGGTGACCATCGCGGTGCGCGAGCGCGACGCCGCCACCAACAACCCGCCGGTGCCGAAGACGGTGACCGCGCGTGTGCTGGCCGGCGACACGGTCCGCATCACGATCCCGCTGTCGGGCATCGACCCGGACGGCGACTCGGTGCAGTTCATCGGCCAGGAGACCAATCCGCAGAAGGGCGCGGTGATCGCCTCCGGACCCGACTGGATGGACTTCCAGGCCGGCGACTACGCGGCGGGCACCGACACCTTCACCTACGCGGTGGTCGACGCGCTCGGCGCACGCGCGACCGGCACGGTCCGCGTCGGCATCGCGGCGCGCGTCGAGGGCGCACGCAACCCGGTGGCGGTCGAGGACGATGTGACGACGCGTCCTGGCCGCACGCTCAGCGTCCAGGTGCTCGCCAACGACAGCGACCCGGACGGCAGCCCGCTGTCGGTGACGGCCGTCTCGTCGCTCGACGGCAAGGCGAAGGCGAAGGTGAGCGGACCGCTTGTCGTCGTGACCGCGCCGAAGACCGAGGGCTCCTACGGCTTCCTGTACACGATCCAGAACGAGCGCGGGGGCACGAGCCAGGCCTTCCTGCGATTGACCGTCGACGACAAGGCGCCGCCGGCGCGGCCGGTGGTCTCCGACACCACGCTCGGCCTGTCCGACATCCTCGGCAAGGACCACGTCGACGTGAACGTGCTCGCGAACGTCTTCTTCGCCGACGGCCCGGTCTCGACGCTGAAGCTCTCGCTCGTGCCGGGTTACAGCAGCGACGCGCAGGTCACCGCGTCGAAGCGCCTGCGGATCGCGATCGGCGCGAAGAGCCAGATCGTGCCCTTCAAGGTCGCCAATCCGGAGGACGAGTCGGTCGTGGCCTACGGGTTCGTGCACGTCCCCGGCTACGACGACGCGCTCCCGCAGCTGAAGCGCGGTGCGCCCAAGCTCACGGTGGTGAGCGAGAAGACGCTGACCATCCACCTGAACGACTACATCGTCGCCGTCGGCGGCCGCAAGGTGCGGCTCACCGACGCGGCCACCGTGCGCGCGACGCACGCCAACGGGGACGACCTGGTCGCCGGCTCCGACACGCTGCAGTTCACCTCGTCGCCGCGGTACTTCGGCCCCGCGTCGATCTCGTTCCAGGTGACCGACGGCTCCAGCGCGACCGATCCGAACGGCAACGTCGCCACGATCGTGCTGCCCATCGATGTCACGCCGCGCGAGAACCAGCCGCCGGTCTTCACCGGTGCGCTGATCGACTTCGAGCCGGGGCAGACCAAGACCATCGACCTGACCAAGGTGACGAAGTACCCGTACGCGAAGGACCAGGGCGAGCTCGTGTACTCGATCCAGGACCCGCGTCCGGCCGGCGTGAGCGCGTCCCTCGACGGGCAGAAGCTGACCGTGACCGTCGCGACCGGCACGCAGAAGGGCTCCACACCGTCGCTGTCCATCGGCGTGAAGGACGCCGTCAACGCCGGCCAGGCGGGGCGCATCGACATCTCGGTGGTGCCGTCGACCCGTCCGCTGGCGAGCCCGCAGCCGGACCGCGTCATCGCCCCGCGCGGACAGACGACGAGCGTCGACGTGCTCGCGAACGACGGCGCCACGAACCCGTTCCCCGACAAGCCGCTCCGGGTGATCGCCGTGCGCGGGCTGGGCAGCGGCCTGCCCGACGGCGTGAGCATCACGCCGAGCGCCGACAACTCCCGGCTGCAGATCTCGGTGTCCTCGACCGCGGCGGCGGCGGACGCCACGCTGCAGTACGAGGTGGCGGATGCGACAGGCGACCCCGACCGGTACACCTGGGGCACGGTCACGGTGTCGGTTCAGGACCGGCCGGCTCCCGTCTCCAACGTGCAGATCGGCACCATCGCCGACCGCAGCCTGACGGTGAGCTGGATCCCCGGAGCGTTCAACAACTCGCCGATCACCGGCTTCGAGGTGACGATGGCGAGCGCGGCGACCGGGCAGGTGCTCTCCACGACGCAGTGCGCCACCACGACCTGCGCGATCGCCACCCCCGGCAACGGGCCCTCGAACGCGGTGACCCTCACCGTCCGCGCCAGGAACGCGCTCGGTCTCTCCGACCCGACGGCGTACGTGGAGCCGGTGTGGTCCGACGTCATCCCGAACGCCCCGGCCGGGCTGTCGGCCGCCCCGCTCGACCACGGGCTCCGCGTCTCCTGGACCAAGCCGGCGAACGCGCCCGGGGCGAGCCCGATCACCTCGTACGTGGTGTCGGTGGGCGGCGTGACGAACGCGCTCCAGGTCTCGGGTTCCGACCCGGTCGGCACCGGCTACGCGCTCAACATCACCGACGCAGGGATCGCGAACGGTGCCAGCATCGGCTTCACGGTCTCCTCGCGCAACGAGTTCTACCAGGGCCGCACCACCTGGAACCAGAGCCAGGGCAGCGGCGTGCCCGCCGGCGCCCCGACGACGACGGGCATCGCCCCGGTGGCTAACCCGGACACGTCCAACGGCACCAGCGTGACCCTCAGCTGGTCGAACGTCTTCGGGGACAATGGCAAGGCGATCAGCGCCTACTACGCGGGCGTCTTCCAGGGCGGCGGGATGCCGGGATGCTCGGTCTCGGGCGTCGAGACCGGCAACCCGTCGGTGAGCGTCGACCCGCGGCTGAGCCAGGTGCAGGGCGGAAGCACGGTCTTCAACGGGCTGAACCCCAACCAGAGCTACAACTTCGTCGTCTACGCCTACAACGGCCAGGGCTGCACGGCGGCGGCCGTGGTCAGCGCGACGCCTCGCCAGTCGCCCGGGCAGATCGACCAGAGCAGCATCTCGGTCAGCAAGCTGCAGCAGGACGGCACCACCTGGGACTTCCCGGTCTCGCTGTCGTACCGCGCCGGCAGCGGGTCGAGCCCGCAGATCGACTACCAGCTGGTCGCCAAGAACGGCGGCGCGATCCTCGACTCCGGCACGCTGAACGGCACCTCAGGAGTCCTCACCGGATCGGGCGCGAACCACTACGGCGTCGACATGCTCGTCCAGTTCACGCGCATCTGCGAGGGCTACCCCGACGGCTCGCGGCTGTGCTCGTCGCAGTCGGCGAGCGCATCGCTCGGCGTCGCCGTGAACACGGCGATCGGCGGCGGCCGCTACGACCCGGCGAGCCACGTCTTCACCTGGACCAGCTGGCCGACCGGCGACTACACCGCCGTCACCTACTCGTGCGACGGGACGACGCAGCTGCCCATGCCCGCGGCCGGCGGCACCGCCTCCTGCACCGCACCGGCGAACGACCCCAACCCGACCCTGGTGATCCGGGTCGTGTCCGGCGGCGACACGTACCAACAGCCCTATCCGGGATCGAGCCTGCAGTGATCCGCGGACGCCATACTGAGGAGTGCCGCATCCCGCGGCAGGTTTCCCTTCCCGAGCGGCCGGCATGGCCGCGCCCTGTACCGAAAGAGGCCGGAGCATGACGATGACCCCCGAGCAGGCCGGCTGGTTCTCCGGAGTGTTCGAGCGCCTCGTCGGGAACATCGACCGGGTGCTCCTCGGCAAGACGCACGTGATCCGCCTCGCCCTGACCGCGCTGTTCAGCGAGGGCCACCTGCTGCTGGAGGACTACCCCGGCACCGGCAAGACCTCGCTCGCCCGGGCGATCGCGGAGAGCGTGCGCGGCACGACCAACCGCGTCCAGTTCACCCCCGACCTGCTGCCGGGCGACATCACGGGCGTCAACATCTACGACCAGCGCTCCGGCGCGTTCGAGTTCCACCGGGGACCGGTGTTCGCCAACATCGTGCTCGCCGACGAGATCAACCGCGCCAGCCCGAAGACGCAGTCCGCGCTGCTGGAGGTCATGGAGGAGCAGCAGGTCACCGTCGACGGCGTGCGGCACTCGGTCGGCGCGCCGTTCATGGTGATCGCGACGCAGAACCCGATCGAGCAGGCCGGCACCTACCGGCTCCCGGAGGCGCAGCTCGACCGCTTCCTGATGAAGGCGTCCATCGGCTACCCCGACCACGAGGCCACCCTCCGCATCCTGGAGGGCTCGGAGCGGAAGGCGCACGAGGTCGTCGTGCCCGAGGTGATCTCGGCGGCCACGGTCGTCGAGATGGCGACCATCGCCCGCGGCGTCCACGTCGACCCGACCATCAACGACTACGTCTCGCGTCTCGTGGAGGCCAGCCGCACGGCCGACGAGATCCGGCTCGGCGTCAGCGTGCGCGGCGCCCTCGCGCTGCTGCGCGCGGCGAAGACGCTGGCCGCCGCCTCCGGCCGCTACTACGTCACGCCCGACGACGTGAAGGCTCTGGCGGAGCCGGTGCTCGCGCACCGCCTGGTGCTCGACCCCGAGGCGGAGTTCGAGGGCGTCAGCGCGTCCAGCATCGTCGGCCAGCTGCTCATCGAGACCCCGCCGCCGAGCGATCGGGCCGCCGTGTGACCACCGTCACCCGTTCGCAGACCGAGCTCACCAACGCGCGCGCCCGCATCGTCGGCGAGCGCGAAGGGTTCCTCGCCGACGCGATCGTGTGGATCGTGCGCACCTCCGCGACCGCCGGGCGCGCGGTCGCGGTCGTCGCCCGGCGCGTGGGCGGGGTGGTGACGGCGCTCGGCTGGTCCGTGCTGCTGCTCGCCGTGCTCGCGCTCACCGCCGGCTACGTGTGGGGCTGGGTGGAGTCGGTCGTCGCCGGCTGGGCGGCGCTCGCGCTGCTCGTCGTGGCCTCCGGTTACCTGATCGGCCGGACCGCGTACGACGTGGGCCTGTCGCTCCCGGCCAACCGCGTGGTCGTCGGCGACCGCGCTCCCGGCGAGGTCGCCATCCGGAACCCGCTGCGCCGCAGGCTGCCCGGCGTGCGGGTCGAGGTGCCGGTCGGCGCCGGGCTCGCGGAGTTCGCCGCGCCGTCGCTTGGCGCGGGGGACGAGCACTCGGACGTGTTCGTGGTGCCCACCACCCGTCGCGGCATCGTGCCGATCGGACCGGTGCGCACCGTGCGCGCGGACCCGATCGGGCTGCTGAGGCGCGAAATGGTCTGGGCCGACTCGCTCGACCTGTTCGTGCACCCGCGCACCATCGCCATCCCGAGCATGAGCACCGGTTTCGTGCGGGATCTGGAGGGGTCGCCCACGCGCGACCTCACCTCGAGCGACATCGCCTTCCACGCGCTGCGGGAGTACGTGCCGGGGGACGAGCGCCGCTACATCCACTGGAAGTCGACCGCCAAGACCGGCAGCTACATGGTGCGGCAGTTCGAGGAGACGCGGCGCAGCCACCTCCTCGTCGCCCTCACGCTGTCGGAGGCCGACTACGCGACGGACGAGGAGTTCGAGCTCGCGGTGAGCGTGACCGGCTCGCTCGGCGTCCGTGCCATGCTCGACTCGCGCACCGTCTCGGTGGTGGCGAGCGCGGAGACCCCCGACTTCGCCAAGCGGATGGTGTTCAGCGCCCGGCGGCTCAGCACCGTCAACCGTGGCCGCCTGCTCGACGACCTGTCCGGCGTCGAGCTGACGGACGCCGCGCTGCGGCTCCCGGAGCTCGCACAGGTCGCCTCCGAGGACGCCGCGGGCATCTCCATCGCGTTCCTGGTCTGCGGGTCGACGCTGACCGCGTCGCAGCTGCGGGCGGCCGCCGCGCACTTCCCGCTGGGCGTGGACGTCGTCGCCATCGTCTGCGACGAGGGCGCCGTCCCGTCGCTGCGCCGGGTCGCCGACCTGAGCGTGCTCACCATCGGCTACCTGGAGGACCTCCAGCGCAGCCTCGCGAAACGGCTGGCCACCTGATGCCCGCGCGCCGCTCCGCCTCCGCCCTCGTCGACGTCGTCTTCGCCCTCGCGGCCGTCGCGCTCGGCGCGTGGTCGTTCTGGCCGGTCTACCAGTCCGCGGCGTTCGTGCTCATGCTGGTCGTCACGCTCCTGGCCGGCACGGCGATCGCGGGCGCGGGATGGGCGTTCCGGCTGCCCAGCATCGCGGTCGCCGGCCTGGTCGTCGTCGCCTACCTGGCCCTCGGGGTCCCGCTCGCGGTGCCGACCGAAGCGGCGGCGGGTGGTCTCCTCCCGACGTGGACGGGCTTCGTCGACCTGGTGCAGGGCACGTGGCTCAGCTGGAAGCAGCTCGTGACGATCAGCGTCCCGGTCGGCTCGTACCAGGCGCTGCTGGTGCCCGCGTTCCTGCTGGTGCTGCTGGCGACCGTGGTCACCGTCACGATCGCGCTGCGGTCGTCGCGGCCGGAGCTGGCGGCCATCCCGCCGGTGCTGCTGCTCGTGGCGGGCATCCTGCTCGGGTCGTCCGTAGCGCCGGTGCCGCTCGCCCTCCTGCTCGCCCTGTTCGCCGTGCTCATGGCGTGGCTGATCCGGTTCCGGCTGCAGCGGCGATCCGCGGCCGTGCGCACGCTGCGGGAGCAGAGCGGGCTGCTGGTCGAATCCCGCAGCGAGCGGCGTTCGACCGCGCTGCTGACCACCGCGGGCGCCGCGGTCATGCTGGTCACCGCCTCCGCTGCGGGCATCGCGGCCGCGGCGCTCCTCCCGCCCGCGACCGACCGCCAGGTCGTCCGCACGGCGGTGGAGCAGCCCTTCGACCCGCGGGCCTACCCGAGCCCGCTCAGCGGCTTCCGGTCGTACCTGCAGCCGGCGAGGGCGGACGAGCCGATGATCACGGTCGACGGGCTGCCCGCCGACCGCCGGATCCGGATCGCGACGCTCGACACCTACGACGGAGTCACGTACGCCGTCGGGAGCGGCGACGTGACCAGCGCTTCCGGCTCGTTCACGCGCGTCCCGTACCGCATCGACCAGAGCCGCGTCGACGGCAAGAGGGTCAGCATGAACGTCGTCGTCCGCGACTACCGCGGGCCGTGGCTTCCGGGCAGCGGCCAGCTGGAGCAGCTGGCGTTCACGGGGAAGGACGCCGGAAGCCTCTCCGGCTCGTTCTACTACAACGACGTCACCGGCACGGGCGCGGTCACCTCGCCGCTGCGCAGCGGGGACACGTACACGGCCGAGTCGGTCGTGAAGCCGCTGCTGAGCGCGTCGCAGCTGGAGAAGGTGCAGCCCGGGACGGACTCCGTGCCGCGCCCGTCGGTGATCCCCGACGAGCTGCAGTCCGTGCTGCAGAAGTACACCGCGGGCGTCTCCGGCGCCGGCGCCAAGCTCGCCGCGGCGCTGCGCGGGCTCGCGCAGGACGGCTACATCAGCCACGGCGTCGGACCGGACGAGCCGGCCAGCCGCTCCGGCCACGGCGCCGACCGGATCACGGAGCTGCTGACCGACGTCCCGATGCTGGGGGACCAGGAGCAGTACGCCGTCACCGCGGCGCTCATGGCGCGTCAGCTCGGCTTCCCGGCGCGCGTCGTCGTGGGCTTCGCCGCGCCGAAGGACGTGACAGGCTCCGCGGTGACGTTCGTCGGCTCCGACATCTCGGCGTGGATCGAGGTGCAGACCACCGACGGCTGGGTGACGGTCGACCCCACGCCGCCGCTGCGCCCCGTCCCGCCGAAGCAGCCCGACCAGCCGACGCAGATCTCCCGGCCGCAGACCAACGTGCAGCCGCCGGTGGACGACAACCCGCAGCGCAACGACGAGCCCCCGCAGGCGCAGGTGGACCCGTCGAACCAGCCGCAGCCGAATCCGGTGCTCGAGACGCTGCTCGCCATCCTGGTCGTCGTCGGGTGGTCGCTGCTCGTCCTGGCCCTGCTCGTCTCGCCGTTCCTCGCGGTGCTCGCCGCGAAGTGGCGTCGGCGCACGCTCCGGCGTTCCGCCTCCACCGCACGCGAGCGCATCGTCGGCGGCTGGCGCGAGTTCGCCGACGCCGCCGTCGACCACGGCTACGAGCCGCCGCCCGCCGCGACCCGGGTCGAGTTCGCCTCCACCATCGGCGGCTCCCGGGCGCACGCGCTCGCCAGCGTCGCCGACCGTGCCACCTTCAGCGGCCTGGCGCCGACCCCGGCGGAGGCCGACTCGGTCTGGAAGGCGGTCGACGACCTCCGCTCGCAGCTCGCGAAACGCGACACGCGGTGGAAGCGGCTGCTCGCGGCCGTCTCGCTGCGCTCCCTCGGCTACCGTGGAAGACGCAAGGGAACCAGGAGGGATCGATGATCTGTCGCGTCTGCGGTGCGGAACTCGCCGAGGGCACCCTGTTCTGCCCGATGTGCGGCAGCTCGGTCACCTCGTCGCGCCTGCGCCCGCCGGAGGTCGCGGACCAGCGGCCGTCCGACACCTCGATCATCTCCGAGCGGGTCGCGGAGCGTCCGCCCGCGCCCGCGGTCGCCGGCCGCTTCCCGGACGAGGTGCTGCTCGACGAGGACGGCCTGCCGCCGACGCAGGCCATGACGATCGTGCCCGTGGAGCAGGCGCCGCCGGCGCATCCGCCGGTGCAGCACCGCTACACGCTCAGCTTCTCGACCGGCGACGTGGTTGAGGTCTCCGGCTCCGGCCTGGTCGGCCGGCGTCCGATCACGCAGCCGGGGGAGCACGTCGACCAGCTCGTGGTCGTCTCCGATCCGACCCGCAGCGTCTCCAAGACGCACCTCGAGTTCGGCCTGGAGGGCGACGAGCTCTGGATCTGCGACCGCTACTCCGGCAACGGCACGATCGCGCACCCGCTCGGCGGCGTCCCGCGTCAGTGCGAGGCCGGCCGCCGCTACCGCGTCACCCGCGGCACGCGCGTCGAGATCGGCGACCAGTGGTTCGACGTCTCCTGACCTGACCCCGCTCTGAACCCCCTCCACGCGCCAACAGCTCCGGAGTTCTTCGACCCGACACGCCGTCGATCGGTCGAAGAACTCCGGAGCTGATTGCTTGGGGCGGGTCAGGCGAGGGCGGAGGCGATGGAGGTCGCCTCGAGATCGTGCGCGGAGGCGACGCCCTCGTTGGTGACGGCACCGGCGTGCACGTTGAGGCCGAGGGCCAGGCTCGCGTCGGCGCGCAGCGCCTCCTGCCAGCCGCGGTTCGCGATCGCCCGCGCGTAGGGGAGCGTCGCGTTCGTCAGCGCGTAGGTGGAGGTGTGGGGCACCGCGCCCGGCATGTTCGCCACGCAGTAGAACACCGACTGGTGCACCGTGAAGGTGGGGTCGGCGTGGGTGGTCGGGTGCGAGTCCTCGAAGCAGCCGCCCTGGTCCACCGCGATGTCGACGAGGACGCTGCCCGCCTTCATCCGCGACACCAGCTCGTTGGTGACCAGCTTCGGAGCCTTCGCGCCGGGCACGAGCACCGAGCCGATGACGAGGTCGGAGGCCACGACCGCCTTCTCGATCTCGAAGCTGTTCGAGGCGATCGTCTTGATGCGACCGGCGTACAGCGCGTCGAGCTCGCGCAGGCGCTGGATGTTGGTGTCGAGCACCGTGACCTCCGCGCCGAGGCCGACCGCCACCGAGATGGCGTTCGTGCCGGCGACACCGCCGCCGAGCACCGTGACGACCGCCGGGTGGGTGCCGGGGACGCCGGGGACGAGGAGGCCCGGACCGCCGTTGGGCTTCAGCATGGTGTTGGCGCCGACGATCGGCGCGAGCCGGCCGGCCACCTCGCTCATCGGCGCGAGCAGCGGCAGCGCACGGGTCGGCAGCTGCACCGTCTCGTAGGCGATCGCGGTGACGCCGCTGTCGATGAGCGCGCGCGTGAGCGCCTCGTCGGCGGCGAGGTGCAGGTAGGTGAAGAGCACGAGCCCCTCGCGGAAATAGCCGTACTCGCTCTCGATCGGCTCCTTCACCTTCAGGATCAGGTCGCCGGCCGCCCAGGTGGCCGCCGCGTCCGGGAGGATCGTGGCGCCCGCTCCGGCGTACAGCTCGTCGGGGATGGACGAGCCGACGCCCGCGCCCGACTCGACGTAGACCTCGTGCCCGGCGCCGACCAGGTCGTGCACGCCGGCCGGCGTGATCGCCACCCGGAACTCGTTGTTCTTGATCTCGCGGGGGATCGCGACCTTCATGGGGCTCCTTCGACACTCGACGTGGTGGTTCGGTCTCACCATAGCGGGCTTCACGGAGGATTTCGACTGAAATCTGCGCATCCGGATGCTGATTTCGCGGAGTCGGGTCGAATTTGCGGACGATTTCCGCAGCAGGCCCGGGTCATGGTCACCCTCCGCCGGATCCGGTCGGCGCCGAACGGCCCGTCTGCGGTTTCCCGGGCGTTTCGACCGATTCGGAACGGATTTCGTAAAGATTGTGTTTCCGAATGGACGATCCGGCCAGATTCTGATGCGGATCGCCACGGTTCTGTGTCAGGATCGGGTCCACCGCGACGGCACGAGGACGTGCCGCCGAAGCGCCGTCGCCCGTGGTCCGTGTTCGATCCCCCAAGGAGCACCACAGTGAAACCGAGCAACCTTCCGCAAGACCCGATGATCCGCCGGATCGTGCAGTCCTCCCGGGCGTCCCAGCTGACGCGCCGCGGCCTCCTCGCGGGAGCAGGCGCCGGTGCGGCTGCGCTGGCACTGGCCGCGTGTTCGACCGGCGGCGCCTCCGGCAAGCCGACCCCGGCGAAGGACGAGTCGGCCACGGACAAGTCGATGACCTGGGCCAACTGGCAGGCATACCTCGACCAGGACGACAACGGCAAGTACCCGACGCTCGAGGCGTTCCAGAAGCAGTCCGGCATCAAGGTCAAGTACGACGTCGCCGTCGACGACAACAACACGTACTACGCCAAGGTGAAGGACCAGCTGGCGCTCGGCAAGGACATCGGCGCCGACACGGTCTGCCTCACCGACTGGATGATCGCCCGCTGGATCCGGCTCGGCTACGTGCAGACCTTTGACGAGGCGAAGATACCCAACAAGAAGAACCTCGTCTCCAACCTGCAGGACGTCGACTTCGACCCGGGCCGCAAGAAGTCCCTGCCGTGGCAGAGCGGCTTCGCCGGCATCTGCTGGAACAAGGAGAAGCTGCCGAAGGGCCTCAAGTCGATCGACGACCTGTGGAGCTCCGACCTCAAGGGCAAGGTCGGCGTGCTCAGCGAGATGCGCGACACCATGGGCCTGATCATGCTGCAGCAGGGCGTCGACATCTCCAAGGACTTCAGCGACGACGACTTCAACAAGGCGATCGACACCCTGACTAAGCACGTCAGCGACGGCCAGATCCGCAACATCAAGGGCAATTCGTACCTCAACGACCTCAAGTCGGGCGACACGCTCGCCGCGATCTGCTGGTCGGGCGACATCACCCAGCTGAACGCGGAGGCCGGCGACAACTGGCAGTTCGCCATCCCGGAGGCCGGAGGCACCCTCTGGAGCGACAACTTCGTCATCCCGATCGGGTCGTCGCAGAAGGCGAACGCCGAGAAGCTGATCGACTACTACTACCAGCCCGAGGTCGCGGCCGAGGTGGCGGCGTGGGTCAACTACATCACCCCGGTGCAGGGCGCGAAGGAGGAGGCGGCGAAGATCGACCCGAAGCTCGCCGACAACCAGCTGATCTTCCCGGACGAGTCGACGCTGTCGAAGGTGAAGGTGTTCCGCACCCTGAAGCCCGCGGAGGAGCAGAAGTACCAGGCGGCGTTCCAGAAAGTGATCCTGGGGGCCTGATGGCCAAGGGAGCATTCGCCGAGTCCGGCGCCGACCTGCAGCTCGACGGCATCAAGAAGCGATTCCCCGGGTTCACCGCGATCGAGCACCTCGACCTGACCATCCCGGCCGGTTCGTTCTTCGCCCTGCTCGGCCCGAGCGGCTGCGGCAAGACGACGACCCTGCGCCTGGTGGCGGGGCTGGAGGAGCCGACCGAGGGCCGCATCCTGATCGGCGGTCAGGATGTCACGCGCACCAAGACGTACCAGCGTCCGGTGAACACCGTGTTCCAGAGCTATGCGCTCTTCCCGCACATGACCATCCTGGAGAACGTCGCCTTCGGGCTGCGCCGCCGCAAGATCGGCGACCCGGTCGGCAAGGCCCATGAGGCCCTCCGGCTGGTGGAGCTCGACCACCTGGCCGCGCGCCGGCCGGCGCAGCTGTCCGGCGGCCAGCAGCAGCGCGTCGCACTCGCCCGCGCCATCGTCAACCGGCCCGCCCTGCTGCTGCTCGACGAGCCGCTGGGCGCGCTCGACCTCAAGCTGCGCCGGCAGATGCAGCTGGAGCTGAAGTCCATCCAGACCGAGGTCGGCCTCACGTTCGTGCACGTCACGCACGACCAGGAGGAGGCCATGACCATGGCCGACACCGTCGCCGTGATGAACAAGGGCCGGATCGAGCAGATGGGCTCGCCCGAGGTGCTGTACGAGCTGCCGTCGACCGTGTTCGTCGCGAACTTCCTCGGCCAGTCCAACCTGTTCGCCGGTCCGGTGCAGGAGACCGGCTCGGAGACGCTCGGGGTGGACGTCGGCGGCAACCGCATCCAGGTGCCCCGGTCGCGCGCACAGCGCACCTCCGGGTACGTCACGGTCGGCGTGCGCCCGGAGAAGCTGACACTGCACGCGTCGCCCGAGACCATCCCGTCGGGGGCCAACTCCCTCGGGCCGGGGAGGGTGACCGACGTCTCGTTCAGCGGCGTGAGCACGCAGTACCTGGTCGATGTCCCCGGCGTCGGCACGATCGTCGTCTTCGCGCAGAACCTCGCCAGCGGCCCGGTCGCCCAGCTGGGCGGCGAGGTGTGGGTGGCGTGGGACGCGGCGCACACGTTCGTGCTCGCCGACGAGCCGCCCGCCGACGGCCGGTTCGTCGACGACGCCGACACGCAGGCGATCGCGGCGCAGGCGCGGGAGCGGATGCTGTCGGAGCTGGAGGAGGCGTAATGGCCCTCGCCGCGTTCACCGGGGCGCCGCCGACGCAGGACCAGGAGCCCGCGGTCCGCCGCAAGAGCGGCATCGCGCTCGTCCTCCTCCTGCCCGGGGTGCTCTACCTCGTCCTGTTCTTCCTCACGCCGCTGGTCTCGCTGATCATCACGTCGTTCCAGGCACCCGTCGTGGACGGCGACATCGGCCAGTACCAGACCGCATTCCAGTGGCAGAACTACACCGACTCGATCGCCGAGTACTGGCCGCAGATCCTGCGCTCGTTCGGGTACGCCCTGATCGCCACCGCCGCGGCGCTGCTGATCAGCTACCCGCTGGCGTACTTCATCGGCGTGAAGATGCGCGGCCGGCCGCTGGCGCAGAACCTGCTGATGACGCTCGTGATCGCGCCGTTCTTCATCAGCTTCCTGCTGCGGACGCTGGCGTGGAAGGCGATCCTCAGCGACGACGGCTGGGTGGCGAGCTCGCTGAAGGCGATCTCCGTCCTCCCGCCGGACGCCCACATCACCGGGACGCCGTTCTCGGTGATCTTCGGTCTCACGTACAACTTCATCCCGTTCATGTGCCTCCCGCTCTATTCGACGCTGGAGCGGCTGGACACGCGCCTGCTGGAGGCGGGACAGGACCTGTACGCGAGCCCGTGGACGACGTTCCGCAAGGTGACCGTGCCGCTGTCGATGCCGGGCATCGTCTCCGGGACGCTGCTCACCTTCATCCCGGCGGCCGGCGACTACATCAACGCCTCGCAGGACTTCCTGGGAGCGGCCGACACCTCGATGATGGGCAACGTCATCGAGAGCAACTTCCTCGTGCTGCAGAACTACCCGACGGCGGCGGCGATGTCGGTCATCCTGATGGCCGTCATCCTCGTGATCGTCGGTGTGTACGTGCGCCGGAGCGGGACGGAGGACCTGCTGTGACCGCCATGATGACCGAGCCGGGCGCCGTGCCCGGCGCCGCACCCGTCCCGCCCGGGCGTCCGACCCCGCGGCGGCGCTTCAAGGGACTGGGACTCGGGGTCTACGCGTTCCTCGCGCTCGCGTTCCTGCTCATCCCGATCGTCTACACGTTCGTGTTCTCGTTCAACGACGCGATCAAGAACAACATCGCCTGGCGCGGCTTCACCCTGCGCAACTGGACGAACGTCTGCGACGCCGCCGGCATCTGCGACGCGTTCATGGCCAGCATCATCATCGGCATCGTGTCGACGGTGATCGCGACGGTGCTCGGCACGATGATCGCGATCGCGCTGATGCGCTACCGGTTCCGCCTGCGGTCGCAGACCAGCCTGCTGCTGTTCCTGCCGATGGCGAGCCCGGAGGTCGTGCTCGGTGCGGGCCTCGCCGCGCAGTTCCTCAGCCTCGGCGTGAACAAGGGCTTCGGGACGATCATCATCGCCCACGTGATGTTCTGCATCAGCTTCGTGGTCGTGACGGTGAAGGCGCGCGTCGCGTCGCTGGACCCGGCGCTGGAGGAGGCGGGGCGCGACCTGTACGGGTCGCCGAACGCGGTGTTCTGGCGGATCACGTTCCCGCTGCTGCTGCCCGGCATCCTGTCGGCGGCGCTGCTGTCGTTCTCGCTCAGCTTCGACGACTTCATCATCACGAACTTCAACGCCGGGGCGGTGACCACGTTCCCGATGTACATCTACATCGCGGCGAGCCGCGGCATCCCGGCGCAGGCGAACGTGATCGCGAGCGCGGTGTTCATCCTCACCATCCTCGTGGTGCTGATCTCGCAGCTGACCGCCGCCGCCCGCGCCAAGCGCCTCGCCCGCCAGTAACCCCCCACCGTCGCTTCCTCACTTAATCCGGCCCTGAAGCCTGAAAAGGCGGATTAAGCGAGGAAGCGATGGGGGGCGGCGGAGGTCAGGCGTAGGAGGCGCGGATGGCGCCGACGGGGGCGCCGCGGCCGAGGACGGCCAGGTCGAGCTTCGGGGCCACACGGCCGACGTCGTCGTGCGTCAGCGCGCCGGCGTCGGCGAGCAGGCGCAGGGCGACGATGGATGCGGCCCGCAGGCTCCCGTCGAGCACCTTCAGCGTGACGGTGGTGCCGTCGGGCGCCGCCATGACCATGACGCCCTCCGCGCCGCCCTTGGTGAAGACGCCGAGCTCGTCGATGACGACCGTGTTCGCGCGTCCGGGGCCGTCGATCGCCCAGCCGTCGGCCAGCACGGCGTTCTTCAGCAGCGCTGCGTTGCGGAACAGCGCGAACGGCGAGCCGTCTGACGCCGTGGCGATCCGCTGGATGCCGCGCGCGAGCGCCAGCAGCGACATCGCGTGCACGGGCGCGCCGCAGCCGTCGACTCCGGTCGCGACGACCTTCTCGCCGGTCAGCCGCTCGACCGTGTCGCGGATGTGCTGCTGCATCGGGTGCGATGGGTCGAGGTAGCTCTCCGTCGGCCAGCCGTTGACCCGGCAGGCGAGGAGCATCGCGGCGTGCTTGCCCGAGCAGTTCATGTAGACGGGGTGCTTGTGCTCGCCCGCGCGGACCAGCTCGTCGCGCGCGGCCGTGTCGAGCGGCCAGTCGGCTGGGCAGCGGAGGGCGTCCTCCGTCAGCTGCGCCTGGGCCAGGATCTTGCGCACCACCGATAGGTGGGCCGGGGTGCCGCCGTGGCTGGCGGTCGCGAGCACGGCGCTCGCGCCCTCCAGCGGAACGCCTGCGCCCATCACGGCGACGGCCTGGAACGGCTTCATGCTCGACCGCGGGAACACCGGCCGCTCCGGCGCGCCCAGGGTGCGGAGGACGTCGCCCTCCGGCCCGAGCACGACGGCGGAGCCCGCGTGCCGCGACTCGACGAAGCCGCTCCGCTCGACCACCGCGAGCTCGACCGACTCGTCGACCGAGAACACCTGGGCGGTCACCGCGTCCTCCCCGCTCACAGGGCGGCGATGGCGTCGTCGATCACCGACACGGCGTCGGCGATGAGGGCGTCGGAGACCGCGAGGCTCGGCAGGAAGCGGAGCACGTTGCCCCAGGTGCCGGCGTTGAGGAACAGGATGCCCTGCTGCGCCGCCGCGGCGACGATCGCATTGACCGCCTCCGGGTTCGGCTCCTTCGTCGTCTGCGCGGTGCCGGGCTTCACGAGCTCGACGGCGATCATCGCGCCGATGCCGCGCACGTCGCCGATGATGTCGTACTTCTCCTGCAGCTTCTCGAGGGCCGGTTTGAGCGCCTTCTCGATGCGGCGCCCTTCCGCGAGGAGGTCGTTGCGCTCGATCGTCTCGAAGACGGCGATCGCGGCTGCAGCGGCGACGGGGTTGCCGCCGAAGGTGCCGCCGAGCCCGCCGGGCTGGGCGGCATCCATGATCTCGGCGCGGCCGGTGACCGCGGCCAGCGGCAGGCCGCCGGCGATGCCCTTGGCGCTGAGCACCAGGTCGGGCACGACGCCGAAGTGCTCGCTGGCGTAGAACGCGCCGGTGCGCGCCATGCCGCTCTGGATCTCGTCGGCGATGAAGACGACGCCGTTGGCCGTGCACCACTCCTGCAGCGCGGCCAGGTAGCCCTCCGCGGGGACGATGAAGCCGCCCTCGCCCTGGATCGGCTCGGCGACGAGGCAGGCCAGGTCGGACGCGCCGACGACCTTCTCCAGGTACGCGATGGTCCGGGCCGCCGCCTCGGCGCCGCTCAGGCCGTCGCGGTAGGGGTAGGAGTTGGGGGCGTGGTAGACGTCGCCGGCGAACGGGCCGAAGCCGGTCGCGTACGGCATGGCCTTGTAGTTCATCGCCATCGTGAGGTTGGTGCGGCCGTGGTAGGCGTGGTCGAGCACCGCGACGGCGCGACGGCCGGTGAACTTGCGGGCGATCTTGACGCCGTTCTCGACGGCCTCCGCGCCGGAGTTGACCAGCACGGTCTTCTTGGCGTGGTCGCCGGGGGTGTGCTCGGCGAGCAGCTCGGCGACCCGCACGTACTCCTCGTACGGCGTGATGGTGAAGAGGGTGTGGATGACGTCCTGCAGCTGACCGGCCGCGGCCTCCACGACCGCGGTCTCGGTGTGGCCGACCGTGGTCACGCCGATGCCCGCGCCGAAGTCGACGAACTGGTTGCCGTCCACATCCACCAGGATCGCGCCGTTCGCCTTGGCGATGTACACGGGCAGAGCCGAGGAGACGCCGGTCGGGATGACGGCCAGGCGTCGCTCGTGCAGCTCCTGCGACTTGGGGCCGGGGACGGCGGTGACGATGCGGCGTTCTTGTGGAACGGAGAAGACGGGCGCGGGGGTGCTCACGGTGTCAGTCATGGTGATCCGAGTCTAACCGGGGTGCGAGAATCGGAGCATGAAGCTCGAGCACGGGTACGCGATCGATCTGCAGTGGACCGGCAACCGCGGAGAGGGAACGAGTGGGTACAAGGCGTACGGCCGCGACCACGTCGTGAGCGCCGAGGGCAAGCATCCCATCGAGGGGTCCGCCGACCGCGTGTTCTTCGGCGACCGCGACCGCTGGAACCCGGAGGAGCTGCTGCTGGCCGCGCTCGCGCAGTGCCACATGCTCAGTTACCTGGCCGAGGCGGCCCGGGCGGGCCTCGTGGTGGTCGGCTACACGGATGCGGCCACCGGCACCATGGAGCAGACCGCCAACGGGGGCGGCCACTTCACCGAGGCGACCCTGCGCCCGCGGGTGACGATCGCCGATCCCGCGCAGCGCGAGCTCGCCGAGTCGTTGCACGCGCCGGCCGCCGAGAAGTGCTTCATCGCCGCGAGCGTCAACTTCCCCGTGCACCACGTTCCCGAGACGCTCACCCTCGCCTGACCTCTCCGTCCTCCATCGAGTCCGCGAAGACTGCACGCGACACGCCGTGCAGGCGTGCAGTCTTCGCGGACTCGGCGGTGGGGGGTCAGGCGCAGCCGAGGCGCGGGGAGTGCGCGGAGGGCGCCGCGGGGGCGGGGAGCTGCGGCGGCTCGGCGGCGGCCCAGCGCTGGATGGCGGCGCGCCAGCGGTCGTCTCGCGTGAGCGGCGCGGGCTGCTCGATGCCGGAGTCGCGCTGCGCCCGCAGCACGGCCGCCTCGTGCTCGCGCTCGGCGAGCTCGGACGTGGACAGGGACCAGAAGAACAGCGGATGCATGATAACCACCTATCTGCTTTGACAGGTTACAGGCTACAGTAACCCGCTAACGAGTTACAATGGTTATATGCGTACGAATGCGCCCGAGCTCGGCCCCGGTCTGCTGGTCGACTTCCTGAACACTCTCGATGTCGAGGACGACGCCGACCAGCTCGCCGACGATGCCGGACTCCGCCGCTGGGCCGGCGATCATGGCGTGGCCCCGGGGGAGCGGGTGCGCGCGCAGGAGCTGCGGGACGCGCTCCGCGAGATCGTCGACGGTGCCGAGGCGCCGCTGCCCGAGCTCTCGCTTCCCGTCTCGTCCGGACCGGGCGCGGTCGGCCTCACCGCCCGCACCGCGGCGGAGGCGGCCCTGGCGAGCGCGGTGGTCCTGCAGATCCAGGGAAAGCTCGCGCGCGTCCGCCTGTGCGGGGGAGAGGACTGCCGCTGGGCCTTCTACGACGAGTCGCGCAACGGCTCCCGCCAGTGGTGCAGCATGGGCGTCTGCGGCAACCGCCAGAAGGCCCGCACCTACCGCGCCAAGTCCCAGGCCCTCGAGGCCTGACCTGCGCCCGCGCCCGTTCGTGACGAATGGCCGCGATTCGTGACGAACAGCGTCCGTTCGTGACGAATCGCCGAGTGCGCCCGTCCCCGATTCGTCACGAATCGGGCGCATTCGTCACGAATGGCGCGCGTTCGTCACGAATGGCGCGCGTTCGTCACGAACCGTGACGGGCGCCGCGTCAGAGACGCTCGGGCCGCAGGGCGCGCTTGACGCGCTCGACCGCGCTCGCGGGCGGCGCCTCGTTGTACACGCCCGCCAGCTCCTGGCCGGTGAGGCCGTGGATGGCCGCCATGATCGCGTCCGTCGCCTGGCGCCGAGCGCGTCCCGACTCCGGCGGTCCGTAATGCGCCAGGTCGAGCGGCTCGCCGAACACGACGGTGATCCGGTGCGGCTTCGGGAACTTCGCTCCGACGGGCTGCATCTGGTCGGTGCCGATCAGCCCGACCGGCACGACGACGGCGCCGGTCGTCAGGGCGAGCCAGCCGATCCCGGTCCGGCCCTTGTACAGGCGGCCGTCGAGAGAGCGCGTGCCTTCGGGGTAGAGCGCGAAGGCGGCGCCGGTGTCGATGATCCGGCGCGACTGGTCGAGCGCCTCCTGTGCGGCGGCCCCCGCGCCGCGCTTGACCCCGACCGCGCCGATGGAGGTGAAGAAGGCGCGGGAGACGCGTCCCTTGAACCCGCTGCCTTCGAAGTAGCTCGACTTCGCGAGGAACTGCACACGCCGCGGGGCGGTCATCGGGATCACGACGGAGTCGATGAACGACAGGTGGTTGCTGGCCAGGATGACCTTGCCGTGCTTCGGGACGTTCCTGCGGCCGATCACTCGCGGCCGGTAGACGAGCTTCAGCAGCGGGGCCATGAGGATGCGGCCGGCGTAGTACAGCGCGCCGGGGCGCTGCAGCGCGGCGACGTCATCGTCGGGCTGGTCGATGCTCACGCTTCCGACAGTAGGCGAGGTCGTATTCCGGTCACGGCATGCGCCGATATCACGAGCGCAGCGGGGTGCCCTGGTCGCAGCCGAACCCGTCCCGGTAGACCAGGCAGCCGTCGACGAGGCCCGTGTAGCGGACCGACAGCGGCGACCCGAACCAGTCCGTGTACAGCCGGGAGAAGTTGAGGTTGCCGTACGCCGAGCAGTCGCCTCCCGGTCCCTTCGGCGCCTTCAACGTCGAGTCGTTCGGCTGGTACGGCGTGTAGTTGTAGAGGTTCGCCGTCGCCTGGTTGAGGATCGTGACCTCGCTCGACCCGCAGGCCGCATCCGGGTGGTACTGGATGCGGTTCAGCCCCACCTTGTAGCGCCAGTCGCCGGGGTGGACGGTGTACTCCCGGAACTGCCACGCCGCCCGGTACACCTGGTTGAAGAACCCGAAGTACCGCTTGTCGCACTCGGCCGTGTCGGGGCACGCGTACCCGGTCGCGCGTTCGTAGCCCTTCGCGCTGGGCGCGGTCAGCAGCGACTGCTCCTTCTGCAGCAGCACCAGCAGCACGCGCGGGCTGACCGTGCACGCCTCGGCGACCCGCGCGATGATGCTGCTGGCCGCCTCCTTCTTCCGTGCGGGTAGCGCCGTGCAGCGCTCGGCCGACGCGGGCTGCGCCGGCGAGTTCATCCGGAAGTCGGCCAGGCACGGCACGCCGTCCTTCGGGTGGCAGGAGCGGTCCTCCAGGAAGTGCTGGATCTGCCCGGCGGTCATCGCGTCCGGGTTGAAGAAGCTGTCGTCGCTGATGATGTAGCCGGGGTAGAAGGGCGTCGCCGGCTCCGCGACGGCGACCGCGGGCACCAGCGCGAGCGCAGCCGCGGCGGCGGTGGCCGCGGCGATCACGCGCAGGCGGGGGAGCCGCATCGGTGTGCCTTCCTCATGTGGCCGGGACGGTCGGGAGCGACGGTAGCGCGCCGGTCTGGGAGACCGGCTGTGCACTGGCCGGAATCGCCTGACAGTTCGTCAGCCCAGCCGGCCGAGCGCCTCCTCGAGCACGGTCGCCGCGTCGTCGATGAGCTCCTCGCTGATGACGACCGACGGCAGCAGGCGCAGCACGCTGTCCCAGCTGCCGGCGTCGAGCGGGATGACGCCGTTGCGCGTGGCATGGCCGAGCACGGCCTGCAGCGCCTCCGGGTTGGGGGTCTTCGTGCCGGGCTGGACCAACTCGATCCCGAACATCGCACCCTTGCCGCGCACCTCGCCGACGACCGGGAACCGGTCCGCCCAGTCGCCGATCCGCGCCCACAGCGCCTTCTCGACGCGGCGGGCCTCCGCCAGCAGGTCCTCATCCTCGAACGCCTGGAACACGGCGAGGGCGGCAGCGGTGGACACCGGGTTGCCGCCGAACGTGCCGCCGATGCCGCCGGGCTGCACCGCGTCCATGATCTCGGCGCGGCCGGTCACCGCGGCAAGCGGGAAGCCGCCCGCGATGCCCTTCGCGCTGGTGACGAGGTCGGGCACGACCCCGTGGTGCTCGATCGAGTACCAGGTGCCGGTGCGGCCGATGCCGGCCTGGATCTCGTCGGCGACGAACACGATCCCGTTCTCGGCGCAGAACTCGGCGAGGCGCGCGAAATAACCCGGCGCCGGGATGATGATGCCGCCGTCGCCCTGGATGGGCTCGACGAACAGGGCGGCCAGCTCGGTGGCGCCGATGTGGGTGCGGATGTAGTCGATGGTGCGCTCCGCGGCCTCCTCGCCGGTCATCCCCTCGGGGTCGCGGAACGGGTAGCTGATCGGGAGGCTGTAGATCTCGCCCGGGAACGGGCCCATCCCCGCGCGCTCCGGCCAGGGGCGGTACGTCATGGCCATCGTCAGGTTTGTGCGGCCGTGGAAGGCGTGGTCGAGCGTCGCGATGGCGCGGCGACCCGTGTACTTGCGGGCGATCTTGACCGCGTTCTCGACCGCCTCAGCGCCGGAGTTGACCAGGATGCTGTGCTTCTCGAAGTCGCCGGGCGTGATCTCTCCCAGCTTCTCGGCGACGGCGACGTAGTTCTCGTACGGGGTCACCGTGAACAGCGTGTGGGTGAGCTTGGCGGCCTGCTCCGCGGCGGCCGCGGCGACGGCCGGGTGCGCGTGCCCGATCGTGGTGACGCCGATCCCACAGCCCAGGTCGATCAGGCGGTTGCCGTCGACGTCGACCAGGATGGCGCCCGACCCGGACTCCATGTAGATGTTCGCGAGCGTGCCCGCGCCGCGGCTGACCGACGCGACCCGGCGCTGCTGCAGTTCGACCGACCGCGGGCCGGGCAGCTCGGTGACGAGGTGGCGGGACTGGGGCACGGAGAATTCGCGGGTCATGCCTTCCATCGTAGGCGGCGGATTCAGCCGACCCATTCCCCGCTGTCAGGTTCGCCTGAGCCGGATGGTGCAGGATGGACGACCGTGCGTACCTCTCTCAAGGCCCTGACCGCGACCGCGACCGCGGCCCTCCTCGTCTCGGGGCTCGCCGCGTGCAGCTCCGGCGAGCCGACCGCGTCCTCGACGCCCACCGCCGCGGCCGCGACCTGCCAGAACGTGAAGTCGGGCGCGACCTCGGACTCCGTGAAGGTGGCGGGCGACTTCGGCAAGACGCCGACCGTGACCTTCGGCAGCCCGCTGAAGGCGACGGACCTGGAACGCACCGTGGTCGTCAAAGGCACCGGCGCCGTGGTGAAGGCCGGGTCGAATGTGGACATCGCACTCGCCGCGTACAACGGGACCACCGGCAAGGAGCTCTCGGCGCAAGGGTTCGACGGGTCGGCAACGGCCATGCTCAAGGTCGACGACAAGGCCTTCGTGCCGGGCCTCGTGCGCGCCGTCGAGTGCCTGCCCCTTGGCTCCCGGGTGGTGCTGACCGGTCCTGCGGGCAGTGCCGTCGGGCAGCAGAACCTCGCGCAGCTGAACCTGACCGACAAGGACAGCATCGTGTTCGTCGCCGACCTGGTCGACCTGCCGCAGACGCGGGCGAACGGCAAGGCCGTGACGCCGCCGGCCGGCTTCCCGAAGGTCACGCTCGACGCGAAGACCGGCGAGCCGGACATCACGATCCCCAAGGCCGACCCGCCGAAGGAGACGAAGATCGCGGTGCTGAAGCAGGGCGACGGCGAGACCGTGCAGTCCGGCGACACGGTGACCGTGCAGTACAAGGGCGTCCTCTGGCGGAACGGCCAGATGTTCGACTCCAGCTGGAGCCGGGGCACTCCGGCCGCCTTCCAGACCACGCAGGTCGTGAAGGGCTTCCAGCAGGCGCTGGAAGGTCAGAAGGTCGGCTCGCAGGTGATCGCCATCGTCCCGCCCGCGGACGGCTACGGCGACAAGGGCTCCGGCGACATCAAGGCCACCGACACCATGGTGTTCGTCATCGACATCCTGAAGACGACCAGATAGACCCCGCGCGGGCCCTGCGTACGATGGCAACTGTGCGCAGAGTCATCATCCTCGGGTCCACCGGTTCGATCGGGACGCAGGCGCTCGACGTCATCGCGGCCAACCCCGACCGATTCCGCGTCGTCGGGCTGAGCGCCGGCCGCAACGCGGAGGAGCTGGCCGTGCAGGCGGAGCGGTTCGGCGTGGTCGACACGGCCCTCGGGGCGGACGATTCCGAGCTGCTGGTGCGGTCGGTGGAGGCGGACGTCGTGCTCAACGGCATCACCGGTTCCGTGGGTCTGGGCCCGACCCTCGCGGCGCTGGAGACCGGCGCTCTGCTCGCGCTGGCGAACAAGGAGTCGCTCATCGTCGGCGGCGGCCTGGTCAAGCGGGTTGCAGCGCCCGGCCAGATCGTTCCTGTCGACTCGGAGCACTCCGCCATCGCCCAGGCCCTCCGCGCGGGAGCGCCGGAGGAGGTCCGACGGCTCGTGCTCACCGCGTCCGGCGGTCCGTTCCGCGGACGGTCGCGCGACTCGCTGCGCGACGTCACCCCGCGGCAGGCGCTCGCCCACCCCACCTGGGACATGGGCCTCGTCGTCACCACCAACTCCTCGACCCTGGTGAACAAGGGGCTCGAGGTGATCGAGGCACACCTGCTCTTCGACGTGCCCTACGACCGGATCGACGTCACGGTGCACCCGCAGTCCGTCATCCACTCGATGGTGGAGTTCGTGGACGGCTCGACCATCGCGCAGGCCTCGCCGCCCGACATGCGCCTGCCGATCTCGCTCGGCCTCGGCTGGCCCGACCGGGTCGCCGGTGTCGGCGCGCCGCTGGACTGGTCGACGGCGCACACGTGGACGTTCGAGCCGCTCGACGACGAGGCGTTCCCGGCCGTGCGGCTCGCCAAGAAGGTGGGCATGGCGTCCGGCACCTACCCGGCCGTCTTCAACGCCGCGAACGAGCAGGCCGTCGCTGCCTTCCATGCCGGGGCGATCGGCTACCTCGACATCCTGGAGACGGTCGAGCGCGTTGTCGACGCGCACGTGCCATCGGGGGAGCTGACTCGCGAGTCACTGGTGCACGCGGAGGAGTGGGCGCGCCGCAAGGCGGACACCCTCATCGCGGCGCGCTGACCGCGGCGCGCTGACCGCGGCGCGCGGATCGCGTCGCGGATCGGGAAGCCTGACAGCGCTCGCATAGCGGTCACCCATGCGCTTCGCGGCCTGCTCCAAGGCATCCGCCGCTAGCCTGAGACCGTGGATTCCGTGCTCCTGTTCGTCCTCGGCGTCGTCATCATCCTGATCGGCGTCGCGCTGTCGATCGCGCTGCACGAGATCGGGCACCTGGTGCCGGCGAAGCTGTTCGGGGTCAAGGTCACCCAGTACATGATCGGGTTCGGCAAGACGCTGTTCTCGTTCCGCCGCGGCGAGACCGAGTACGGGGTCAAGGCGATCCCACTCGGCGGCTACATCTCCATGATCGGGATGTTCCCTCCCGGCAAGGAGGGCGGTCGCGGCCGCAACGCCACCACCGGTTTCATGCAGCAGATGGCGCAGGACGCCAGGACCGCCAGCGCCGAGACGGTCGCGGTCGGCGAGGAGGAGCGCACCTTCTACAAGCTGCCGGTGTGGAAGCGCATCATCATCATGTTCGGCGGCCCGTTCATGAACCTGGTCATCGGCGTGGTGCTGTTCGGCGTGCTCCTGATGGGCTTCGGTGCGCCGCAGAGCTCGACCACCGTCGCCACGGTCAGCCAGTGCGTGCTCCCGGCCGGGAGCACGAGCCAGACCTGCCCGAGCGACGCGAAGCAGGGCCCGGCGGCCGCGGCCGGCCTCAAGCCCGGCGACACGATCGTCAGCATCGACGGGCAGAAGATCAGCAGCTGGGACCAGTCGACCGCGATCATCCGCCAGTCGGCGGGCAAGACGCTCACCGTCGTGCTGAGCCGTGACGGCGCGGAGCGCACCGTCCAGCTCACGCCCGTCGTCAACAAGGTCGCCAAGACGGACGCCAACGGCACCGTCGTGAAGAACGCCGCGGGCGGCATCGAGACCCTCACGGTCGGGTTCGTCGGCATCGGCCCCGTGACGAAGCTGGTGCCGCAGCCGGCGACCGCGGTCCTCCCGGCGGTCGGCGCACAGACGGGCGCCGTCTTCAACGTCTTCCTGCACCTGCCGCAGCGCATGGTCGACGTCTGGAACGCCGCCTTCGGCTCCGCGGAGCGCGACCCGAACGGGCCGATCAGCGTGGTCGGGATCGGCCGGGCGGCGGGGGAACTGACCGCCCTCGACGGCGTGCCGGTGGTGGACAAGGTCTACACCATGATCGGCATGCTCGCGTCGCTCAACATCGCTCTGTTCGTCTTCAACCTCATCCCGCTGCTGCCGCTCGACGGCGGACACATCGCGGGTGCGCTCTGGGAAGGGCTGCGGCGCACGGTGGCGAAGATCTTCCGCCGTCGCGACCCCGGCCCCGTCGACATGGCGAAGCTCATGCCGCTCACGTTCGCGGTCGTGATCATCTTCGGCGGGATGAGCGTGCTGCTCATGTACGCGGACATCGTGAAGCCGGTCAACCTGTTCGGCTGACGTCCAGCCCGCTCCCACCCTGCCGCGTAGGATTGAGCCGTGGCAGCAATCAACCTGGGGATGCCCAAAGTCCCCGAAACCCTTAGCCCCCGTCGCAAGTCCCGCCAGATCCGCGTGGGCAAAGTCCTGGTCGGCGGCGACGCCCCCGTCAGCGTCCAGTCGATGACCACGACGCCGACCACCAACATCAACGCCACGCTCCAGCAGATCGCCGAGCTGACGGCCTCCGGCTGCGACATCGTCCGCGTCGCCGTGCCGAGCCGCGACGACGCCGAGGCGCTGCCGATCATCGCCAAGAAGAGCCAGATCCCGGTCATCGCCGACATCCACTTCCAGCCCAACTACGTCTATGCGGCGATCGACGCGGGTTGCGCCGCCGTCCGCGTGAACCCGGGCAACATCCGCAAGTTCGACGACCAGGTCGGCAAGATCGCCGCCTACGCGAAGGCTGCGGGCGTGTCCCTGCGCATCGGCGTCAACGCGGGATCGCTCGAGCCGAGCCTGCTCCAGAAGTACGGAAAGCCGACCGCGGAGGCGCTCGTCGAGAGCGCCGTCTGGGAGGCGAGCCTGTTCGAGGAGCACGACTTCCACGACTTCAAGATCTCGGTCAAGCACAACGACCCGATCGTCATGGTGAAGGCCTACCGCCAGCTCGCCGAGCGGGGCGACTGGCCCCTCCACCTCGGGGTCACCGAGGCGGGTCCGGCGTTCCAGGGCACCATCAAGTCCGCGACCGCGTTCGGCATCCTACTGTCCGAGGGCATCGGCGACACCATCCGCGTCTCGCTGTCGGCGCCGCCCGCGGAGGAGGTCAAGGTCGGCCTGCAGATCCTGCAGTCGCTGAACCTGCGCGAGCGCAAGCTCGAGATCGTCTCCTGCCCCAGCTGCGGCCGTGCTCAGGTCGACGTCTACTCGCTGGCCGACAGCGTCACGGAGGGCCTGCAGGGCATGAGCGTGCCGCTGCGCGTCGCGGTCATGGGCTGCGTCGTCAACGGCCCCGGCGAGGCGCGCGAGGCCGACCTCGGTGTCGCGAGCGGCAACGGCAAGGGCCAGATCTTCGTGAAGGGCGAGGTCATCAAGACCGTCCCCGAGTCGGAGATCGTCGCGACCCTGATCGCCGAGGCGAACCGCATCGCCGACGAGATGGGCGACCGGCCGTCGGGCGAGCCCACGGTCAGCGTCGGCGCGCACTGAAGTCCGCGCGCACTGAGGTCGGCGTGAGCTGAGGCCTGCGTGCTGTCGGCGCCGCGTGCGCCGTCAGCCCGCGACGGGCTCGAACGCGACCCGCCCGGTCGCGATGTCGGCGGCCGTCACGGTGAGGCGGATGCGGTCCGCGGGCTGCACGCCGTCCGGGCGCGGCGCCGACGCGCTGACCGCCGGATCGTCCAGCTGCACGAGCACGCCGCCGTTGCGCACCGCGAGCACGGTCGCATCCACGACCGTCCCGATCCGGGAGCTCAGCAGCGCCGCCTCGACGCGGTCGAGCGCGCCCGCGACGACCTGCGACGCGAGCCGCGACGAGTTCCCCATGATGGCCGGCAGCTCGCCGAGCGACGCGCGCGCCCACTCCGGGACCGGTGACCCGGAGCACAGTGCCTCGCAGATCACGAGGCCCCAGCGATCCACCAGGCGGCGCAGGGGAGCGGTGACGTGCGCGTACGGCGCGGCGATCGCCGACTGCTGGGGGTCGGCCGGCGCCTCGCCGTCCATGGCCACATAGCCCGCGCCGCGGAACAGCGCGGTCGCCGCCTGGAGCACCGCCGCGGCGCGCGGGTGATCGGCGTCCAGCGTGCGCAGGTACTCGCCGTACGGCACGCCCTCGAGCCACGGCAGGCCCAAGGCGACGGTCTGGATGCGGAACGCACGGAAGGCGTCCTCGTCCGGCGCCGGCATGGTGCGCAGGATGCCGATGCGCGCGTCGAGCATCATCTGCGCGGCGGCCATGCCGGTGAGGAGCGAGAGCTGCGCGTTCCACGACTCCACCGGCAGGACGGTGCGGCGCTCCAGCGTGTAGACGCCGTCGCGCACGACGACCTCCTCCTCCGGGGCGTTGAGGCTGGCGCCGCCGCGCTCCCGCTCGCAGGCGATGCGCGCCTCGCCGACCTCACGCAGCAGTCTCAGCTCTTCTGGCGCGCTCCCGTCGCCGATCGCGGCCTGCGCCTCGGCGTAGTCCCATTGCCGGCGGGAGCGGATGCGGGCCCGCGACACCGTGGCGCCGGTCGCATGGCCGTCGGCGCCGAGGCGGATGTCCCAGACGAACGCGGAGCGCTCGACGTCCGGGAGAAGGGAGGCCGCGTCCTCGCCGATCACGTCGGGGTGGAGGGGGATGCGGCCGTCGGGCGCGTAGACGGTCTGACCGCGGCGGCGGGCTTCTGCGTCCACGGCGCCCGCGGGCGTCACGAAGGCGGGGACGTCGGCGATCGCGTACCGCACGCGGTGGCCGTCTGCCGTGCGCTCCAGGTGCAGCGCCTGATCGAGGTCGGTCGAGCCGGCCGGGTCGATCGTGAGGAACGGCACGCCCGTGAGGTCGGTCTCCGGGAGCGGACGCCGTGCGGCCGCCTCGGCCGCCTCCGCCTCGACCGCCGGCGGGAAGGCGTCCGGCAGCCGCAGCTCACGGCGCAGGGCGGCGAGGGAGGCGGCGAGGGGCGCGGACGCCGGGGACGGGGCGACGTGGGCGCGGCGGTCGGGCATGCCGCCACCCTAGCCCGGTGCTCCGGCGACCCTCTCCGTCCACAGCCGGGCGGCCGCTCGAGTTGTCCACCGATCCCGTGCCCGCGTGGACGCCGCCGTTCCGCCCCATAAACTGGGTCGGTGCCTACACGCTTGACCAACTACTTCCTCCGCACCCTCCGTGAAGACCCCTCCGACGCCGAGGTGACCAGCCACCGGCTGCTCGTCCGCGCCGGCTACATCCGGCGCCAGGCGCCGGGCGTCTTCGCCTGGCTGCCGCTCGGGCTGCGGGTGAAGGAGAAGATCGAGCGCATCATCCGCGAGGAGATGACGGCCGCCGGCGCGCACGAGGTGCACTTCCCCGCCCTGCTGCCGCGCGAGCCCTACGAGGCGACCGGCCGGTGGGAGGAGTACGGTGACGCGCTGTTCCGCCTGCAGGACCGCAAGGGCGCCGACTACCTCCTGGCGCCGACGCACGAGGAGGTCTTCACGCTGCTCGTGAAAGACCTCTACTCGTCGTACAAAGACCTGCCGCTGACGATCTTCCAGATCCAGGACAAGTACCGCGACGAGGCCCGCCCGCGCGCCGGTCTGCTGCGCGGCCGCGAGTTCACGATGAAGGACGCGTACTCGTTCGACTACACCGACGAAGGGCTCGACTCGAGCTATCTGGCCCAGCGCGACGCCTATGAGCGCATCTTCACGCGGCTCGGGCTCTCCTATGTGATCGTCCAGGCCGACGCGGGCGCCATGGGCGGCTCGCGGTCGGAGGAGTTCCTGCACCCCACGCCGGTCGGCGAGGACACGTTCGTGCGCTCGCCCGGCGGGTACGCCGCCAACGTGGAGGCCTTCACCACCCTCGCGCCGCCCGCGCGCTCGTACGAGAAGCTGACGCCGCAGGAGGTGCTCGACACTCCCGGCACCCCCACCATCGCGACGCTGGTCGAGCTCGCCAACGAGAAGCACCCTCGTCCCGACGGCCGCTCCTGGACGGCGGCGGACACGCTCAAGAACGTCGTGCTCGCCCTGACCAACCTCGATGGCACGCGGGAGCTCGTCGTCGTCGGGCTGCCCGGCGACCGCGAGGTCGACCTCAAGCGTGCGGAGGTCGCCTTCGCGCCGGCCGAGGTCGACGCGGCCACCGACGAGGACTTCGCGAAGCACCCAGGCCTCGTGAAGGGCTACATCGGTCCCTGGTCGCCCGAGGGCGCCGTGCTTGGCGAGGAGTCGGCCACCGGCATCCGCTACGTCGTCGACCCGCGCGTGGTCGACGGCTCCGGCTGGATCACGGGAGCGAACACCGAGGGCAAGCACGTCTTCGGTCTGGTCGCCGGTCGCGACTTCGGCTGGGACGGCGTGGTCGAGGTCGCCGAGGTCAAGCCGGGCGATCCCGCGCCCGACGGGTCCGGTCCCGTCGAGCTGGCCCGCGGCATGGAGATCGGGCACGTCTTCCAGCTCGGCCGCAAGTACGCGGAGGCGCTCGGTCTGAAGGTGCTCGACGAGAACGGCAAGCTCGTCACGGTCACCATGGGCTCCTACGGCATCGGCGTCACCCGCATCCTCGCGATCATCGCCGAGGAGAACAACGACGACCGGGGTCTCGTCTGGCCGGAGTCCGTCGCGCCCTTCGACGTGCACGTGGTGGCCACCGGCCGCGACGACGCTGCGTACGAGCTGGCCGAGGAGATCATCGCGCAGCTGGAGGACGCCCGTCTCGACGTGCTCTACGACGACCGCCCCAAGGTGTCGCCGGGCGTCAAGTTCGGCGACGCCGAGCTGATCGGCGTCCCGCGCGTGCTCGTGGTGGGCCGCGGGGCCGCGCAGGGCGAGGTCGAGCTGTGGAACCGCCGCACCGGCGACCGGCGCACGCTGTCGGTCGCGGAGGCGGTTGCGGAGCTCACCGCGTAGCGCGCGTCGAGGGTCCGGTCAGGCCGTCGAAGCGTCGTCGCCGGCGATCTCGACGTGGACGCGACGGAGATCCTCCACGAGGGAGCCGATCAGCACCCAGTGGCGCGGGTCCGGGGTGGCGACGGTCAGCGGCGCCGTCAGCACCGGTACTCCCGCCGTCTCGGTGCCGGGCTCGACGACGGGCTCGTCCGGGTCACGCGCCAGCAGTCGCAGGTCGTGGGCGGCGCGGTGCAGCTCGTCGGCGATCGCGTGGATGGTCGGCTCGGCCGCGAGGCTGTCGTCGTAGTGGTCGTGGTACGCGCGGGTCATCCCGATCGTGCGGTTGATCAGCGGCCGCAACCGTTCGAACAACTGCTGGTCGTGCTCCAGGTACACGCGGTGCTTGCGCTGCCGCGGGTTCAGCGACAGGCTCTCGTCGGCCGCCGTCAGCGCGCTCTGCGCCTTGGCCTCCATCGGCCGCAGCAGGCGCGCCTCGATGAGGAGCGCGTCCAGCTCGGCCCGGGTGTGCTCGGTCGTCAGCGCCGACCCCAGGCGGTCGAGGGTGGACGCGAGCTCGGCCCCGAGCGCCACCACCGCCTGCCGGGCGGGCGCCGTCAGCACCGGCGGCACGATCGCCACGTTCACGACGACGCCGATCGCCGCGCCGAGCACCGTCTCCACGATGCGGGCGAGCGCGTACTGCGGGTCGGATGCGCCGATCGCGAGCACCAGCATCGCCGTGATGGGCACCTGATTCGCGGTGCCGGGCGTCAGCTTCAGCGCCCACGCGAGCAGCACGGAGACGACGACCGCGAGCAGCACGATCCAGCTGTTCGTCCCGAACGCCAGGCCGATCAGGTAGGCGACCACCACGCCGACGATGACGCCGATCGAACGTTCGATGGCGCGCCCGACGGACTGGTTCACGCTCGGCTGCACCACCAGCAGCGCCGCGATGGTCGCGAACACGGGCAGCTCGCCGTGCACGAACAGGCTCGCGGCGGCCCACGCGAGGATCATCGCGACGGCGGTCTTCACGACCTGCAGGAACGGCGCGCGCGAGCTCGCCCGGATGGTCTTCGGGAGGGCGATCGCGGCGGGGAGCCGGCGTGCGGTCGAGCTGTTGCGTGCCACCCCTCAACGCTACCCGGCGCGGTCAGCCCGCCGCGTACCGGGCGTACGCCGTCGCTGCGCGATCGAGCCGCGTGCGCCGCGCCGCACTGAGCTCGCCGAACGGTTGCGGCACCGCGCGGCCGTTGTCGCGGCGCCAGGTGCCGACGACGCGGCCGCCGGCGACGATGATCGGCTGGAAGACGCCGTTGCCGCCGGGCACGATGAGCTCGAAGTGACCCTCGTCGAGGATGGGGGAGCGGTCCTGGTAGCCGAGCAGGTACTCGTCGAAGGCGGGCAGCAGCTGCACCGCCTCCCTCTCCGCTCGCGTCGCCGGTGTGGCCGCCGCACGGTCGGCGAGCTCGGCGGTCACGAGATACTCGACGCCGTCGACCTCCAGCATGGTGAGTGCATCGCCGAGGACAGCGCGGGCCGTCTTCGCGCCGCCGACGGTCCCCTTGATCCACCAGACGAAGTCGCGCACGGTGGCGGGGCCGTGGCCTGCCAGGTAGCGAAAGAGGTACCGGGAGATCGCCTCGTCGGGATCCAGCGGAGGCGGCGCAGGAGCCCATTCGTCGAGCAGCACCAGCGCCTGCGACGGGTTGCCGTTCCCCGCGAACACGACCGGGCCCCAGCAGAGCAGTCCCGTCTGGGCCAGGTAGTAGATCAGGTGGTATCCGCGCTGGCCGGTCGTCGCGATGCCCGCCCGCTCCCAGACCTCCATCAGATTGGCGCGGCCGATGCTGCGACCGCCGGACAACACCCCCGTCACCACGTCGGCGGCGTGGGCGAAGTCGGCCGCGGTCAGCCCCAGCTGCTCCTGACGGCGCCCGAGGCCCGCGAGGAGCCGGTCCGTGGTGACCGAGAGCATCCAGCGCAGGTCCTCCGGCGGGACGAAGTGCAGCGTGCCGCGCATCGGCCACGAGCGGATGACCGTGCCAGTATCGAGCGCGGCCAGCACGTCGGACTGCCGCGCGCCCTCGGAGCGCAGGGCCAGCGCCCAGCAGCCCGCCGCGAAGTCCTGGCCCTGCACGGCGAGCATCCGGCGCGCCACGGCGGCAGGGTCCGGCTCGCGCGGGCCGTCGATCGCCTGCGCGAGTCGGCGCATCCGGAGCAGGTCGTCGCGGCTGGCTCGCATGGGGCCATCCTGGCAGGTCCCACCGACACCGCTGCGCGGTGCTGTCGCTAGGGGAGCAGACCCAGCTCTCCGAGCTGCTCGCTCAGCCCGGCCCCGTCGGGTGCGTAGACCCACGGCGCCCCCGACAGCTCGCTGTGCTTCTGCGCCTTCGAGCGGCCGCCGGCGAGCACCGCCTCGCCGCTGGAGAGCTGGCGGATGGCCACGGCCGAGACGTTCTCCGGGTGCGCGACCGTGAATTCGCCGTACAGGTCTTCGTCGTGCTGCCCGTCGTCGCCGATCAGCAGCCATTTCAGCCCGGGGAACTCCTGGGCCAGCCGCTCGAGGCTGGTGCGCTTGTGCTCCCGTCCGCTGCGGAACCAGCGGTCGTGCGTGGGCCCCCAGTCCGTCAGGAGCAGCGGGCCGGCGGGGAAGAGGTTGCGCGAGAGGAACCGGCTCAACGTCGGCGCGACGTTCCACGCACCGGTCGAGAGATAGATCACCGGCGTTCCGGGATGCGTGGAGGCGAGCCGCTCGAGCAGCACGGCCATGCCGGGCGTGGGCACGCGGGCGTGCTCGTCGAGCACGAAGGTGTTCCAGGCGGCCAGCAGCGGGCGCGGCAGGGCGGTCACCATGACGGTGTCGTCCACATCCGAGATCACGCCGAAGGTCGCCTTGGGGTCGACCACGAAGACGGGCGCCTCGAAGACGCGCGTCGACTCCGCGGTCGAGAGCCGCACGGTGTGCCAGCCGGGGGTGAGCTGCACCGGGATGACCGTGTCGATGACCCCGCCGCGGTCGGTGACGACCTCGTGGCGGTCGCCCTCGATCTCCACGGTCACGGTGGTCTGGGCGAGCGGGACGCTGACGAACGAGCGCCAGCCGCGGATGGACTCCTCGCGCTTGCGGTGCAGCCGCTCGGCGCGGGACCCGGGGCGCGGGTCCTTGGCCAGAACGACCCGGCCGAGGATGCGCACCCAGCTGGGCGCGCCGTAGCCGGTGTAGGGCACCACCGTCGCAAGGAAGCCCCGCTTGCGGGCCCGCCTGGCTCGGAACTCGTGGAAGGCGTCCTCGATGCGCGCGGCCCGATGCATGATCGGCTCGACCGCTGCGCCGCGGCGTGAGGGGGAGTCGCCGGAGACGGGCTCGTGGCGCGATTCGGGGGAGGGCATCTGATGTATTTTCTCATGGAGTGGAGGCGGTCACGAATGCATCCCCCAGATCTGGGGGACTTTTCTGCGGCGCGTCGCAGGGTAATGCCCAGCGGAAGTGAGGTTTCCACGAATATGATTCACGGGAAGCGCGACGCACGGCGTCGCAGGGCTGGGGACCCGCACCACCACTTGTACGACTAGAGAAGGAGTCGCCCTCGTGCCCATCAATGATCTGGTCGCCGGACAGAGCACCGTCGGAGCTCCGCTCGTCCGCACGGAACCCATCCAGGAGCGCAGCGCCGCCCGGATCGACGCCCTGCTCGACGCTGCCGCCGCCGTCGTCGACGAGATCGGATTCGACCGCCTCACTACCGCAATGGTCGCCGAGCGCGCCGGTGCGTCCATCGGAACCGTCTACCGCTACTTCCCCGACCGCATCGTGCTGCTCCAGGCCCTGCGCGACCGCGCGCTGCTGCGCTACCGCCGCTCGGTGGTGGAGGCCATCGACGCCCAGTCGCCGGCGCACTGGTGGAACGCGGTCGAGTGCGCCATCGACGCCTTCGTCGGCATGTTCCGCACCGAGCCGGGCTTCCGCATCATCCGCTTCACCGACGTCGAGCGCGCCGGGGTCCCGGAGGACGAGGTCGTCCGTCCCGTCAGCTTCGCCCAGCAGTTCGCCGACATCCTGTCCGACGAGTACGGCCTGCCCTCGGGCGAGGAGCTGTCCTTCCGGCTCGAGGTCGTCGTCGAGATCATGGACTCCCTGATCAACCGCGCCTTCGTCGAGGACCCGGAGGGCGACGAGCGCTTCATCGGGGAGGCGCGCACGGTGGCCCGCGAGTACCTCGAGCGGCGGTTCGGCGACAGCGCCTGACCCGTCGGCGCCCCGAACCATCCGCGCGAAACGGGAATGTCGGTGGTCGGTGGCAGGTTGGCATCCACACGGGCGAGCGCTCCGAACAGAGGGCGTAGGCAGCTCAGACGATCGGGAGACCGGGGCCGCCACCGAACGCCACGAGACCGAAGGGGGGCCGGTATGCGACCGACCCTGAACGCCACAATTCGACGCATTCCGTTGCGCAAACGGCTCGACCCTGTTTGGCTGAAGACGATGGCCGACTCAGTCCGTGCACACCCGAGCGACTTCGAGCGCGCAGCACTCCACGATGCAGCACCTTTCCGTGGAGGGCTTTCGTGATCGAGTTCCGCGACGTGACGAAGCGCTTCCCCGACGGGACGCTGGCGGTCGACGACTTCTCGCTCGTCATCCCGTCGCGCAAGATCACCGTGCTGGTGGGCTCGTCGGGCAGTGGCAAGACGACCATCCTCCGGATGATCAACCGGATGGTCGACCCGACCTCCGGCGCGATCGAGATCGACGGAGAGGACGTGCTCTCCCTCCAGCCCGTCGCCCTCCGGCGCTCCATCGGCTACGTGATGCAGAACTCCGGCCTCCTCCCGCACCGCAAGGTCGTCGACAACATCGCGACGGTGCCACTGCTCAAGGGCGTGAAGAAGAAGGAGGCGCGCCAGCGCGCGCTCGAGCTGATGGACACGGTGGGCCTCGAGCGTTCGCTCGCCGACCGCTATCCGAGCCAGCTGTCCGGCGGTCAGCAGCAGCGCGTCGGCGTGGCTCGCGGTCTCGCGGTCGACCCGAACATCCTGCTCATGGACGAGCCGTTCGGTGCGGTCGATCCGATCGTGCGCGACGACCTGCAGAACGAGTTGCTCCGGCTGCAGCGCGACCTCGGCAAGACGGTCGTCTTCGTGACGCACGACATCGACGAGGCGTTCAAGCTCGGCGACCAGGTGGTGATCTTCCGCAAGGGCGGGATCGTCGCGCAGAAGGGCACGCCGTCCGAGATCCTCGCCGACCCGGCCGACGACTTCGTCGCGTCGTTCATCGGCGCGGAGCGCGGCCGTCGGGTCCTCCACGTCGAGCAGACGCCGACGGGCTCCGTGCTCGTCGACGACGACGGACGTCCGGCCGGCGTCCTGTCCGGCGCGCCGACCGGCGGCGCCGTCCCCTCCGAGGCAAAGGCCGCGACCGTTCCGGTCGCGGGTGCTCCGGCGCAGGGTGAGGACGCGTCGTGAGCTTCTTGTGGTCGAACCTCGGCCAGGTCTGGAATCTCACGGTCTCCCACGTGTGGCTGGCGGCACTGCCGATCGTCATCGGGTTCGTCGTCGCCGTGCCCATCGGGTGGGTGGCGAACCGCTACCGCTGGAGCCGCGGCGTGCTGCTCACGGTGTGCGGCATCCTGTACGCCATCCCGTCGCTGCCGTTCTTCTTCGCCATGCCCGCGCTCATCGGCACGCAGATCCTGTCGCCCGTCAACGTGGTCATCGCCCTCAGCGTCTACGCGCTGGCGCTCATGGCGCGCACCTCGGCGGACGCCCTGGCCGCCGTTCCCGGTGACGTGCTGCAGTCCGCGACAGCGGTCGGCTTCTCCGGCTGGCGGCGGTTCTGGACGGTGGAGCTCCCGCTCGCCGGTCCTGTGCTGCTCGCCGGACTCCGTGTGGTCTCCGTGAGCACGGTGAGCCTGGTCAGCGTCGCGGCCCTCCTCGGCGTCCCGAACCTCGGCTTCCTGTTCACGGACAGCCTCAACCGGTACTACCCGGAGGAGGCCGTCACCGGCATCGTCCTGATCATGATCCTGGCGCTGGTGTTCGACCTGATCCTGGTCGACATCGGCCGACTGCTCCTGCCGTGGACACGCGCCGACCGGCGCACCCGCAAGCAGGGCCGCAGCGCCGCGATGAAGGCGGTGACCGGAGCATGACCGACATCCTCGCCGCCTTCGGGTGGATCTTCGACCCGGCCAACTGGGTCGGCGCCGGCGGCATCCCGGCGCGGACGCTCGAGCACATCCTGTACTCGCTGCTCACGCTGGTGCTCGCCGCCGCGATCGCGCTGCCCATCGGGTTTGCCATCGGGCACACCGGGAAGTTCCGCGGCGTCGCGGTCGGGGTCTCCGGCGCGCTCCGCGCCCTGCCGACCCTCGGGCTCGTGGTGTACCTGGCCCTGATCACCGCCAACATCTCGATCGTTCCCCCGCTCATCGCGCTGACCATCCTGGCCATCCCGCCGATCCTGGCGGGCGCCTACTCGGGCCTCGAATCGGTCGACCGCGCGCCGATCGACGCGGCCAGGTCGATCGGCATGACCGGTTGGCAGGTCTTCGCCAAGGTGGAGCTGCCGCTGGCCCTTCCGCTCGTCATCGGCGGCATCCGCTCCGGCGCGCTGCAGGTCATCGCGACCTGGACCGTCGCGGCCATCCTGCCCGTCGGCGGCCTCGGCCGGTTCCTCATCGACGGCATCGCCGTGCAGAACTACCCCGAGATGCTCGGCGGCTCCATCATCGTCATCGCGCTCGCGCTCGTCTCCGACGGCCTGTTCGCGATCGTCCAGCGGCTCGTCGTCCCGCGCGGCGTCGTCGCCGGCCGCGTCCGCGACACCGCGGAGGGCGGCCGTGGCCGCACCCGCACGACCGCGCCCGAGGGCGCCACGACCTCCTGACGTTACTTACCCGCACACAGAGAACACGAAACACACCGAGAGAAGAGAGATCATGTTCGCATCGAAGAAGAGCCGCCTCGCAGCAGGCGTGCTCGCCGCCGGGGCCCTGCTCGCCCTGAGCGCCTGCTCGTCCGGCGGCGGCGCGTTCAACACCGGTTCCAGCTCCTCGTCCGGCGACACCGTGACGGTCGGCTCGGCCGCGTTCGGCGAGTCCGAGATCCTCATGCAGATCTACGGCCAGGCCCTCGCGGCCAACGGCGTCAAGGTCTCGTACAAGCCGAGCATCGGTCAGCGCGACGTCTACCTGAAGGCGCTGCAGGACGGCTCGATCGACCTCATCCCCGAGTACAGCGGCAACCTGCTCCAGTTCTACGACAAGAACAGCACCGCGACCTCGAGCGACGACGTCTACAGCGCGCTCGGCAAGGCGCTGCCGAAGGGCTACGAGGTGCTCGACCAGTCGGAGGCGCAGGACGCCGACTCGTACAACGTCACCAAGGAGTTCTCCGACAAGTACGGCGTGACCAGCCTGGACGACCTGAAGAAGGTCACCGTGCCGCTCACCGTCGGCGCCAACCCGGAGTTCGAGACCCGGCCGTACGGCATCCCGGGCCTCAAGTCAGCTTACGGCGTCACCGCGACGCTGAAGCCGATCAGCGACTCGGGCGGTCCGCTGACCGTCGCGGCGCTGAAGAACGGCGACGTGCAGCTGGCCGACATCTACACGACGACCCCGGCCATCAAGGACAACGGCTTCGTGACCCTCAAGGACCCGAAGAACCTGATCGCGGCGCAGAACATCGTGCCGCTGATCAACTCGAAGAAGGCGTCGGACAAGGTGAAGGAGGTCCTGAACAAGGTCTCTAAGGAGCTCACCACGTCGGACCTCATCGACATGAACGGCGAGAACCAGGGCTCGAGCAAGACCCAGCCCGACGCGGTCGCCAAGAAGTGGCTTCAGGACCACCCGATCAAGTAGCCGGTCACTCGGCTTCGTGAAGCGGCGGCTCGGACTCCCGGGCCGCCGCTTCCATATGCCGGGCCTCCCGCTTGCCGAGCACCTTCTTGACCACGAACACAGCGAGCACGAACACGGCGATCACCGCCACGAAGACGTAGCCGGCCCAGTGCAGCTCGCGCGAGAGCTCGCGGTAGCCGCCCGCGGCGGCCGAGCCGACCGTGACGTACGCCAGCGCCCAGAGCACGCAGGCCGGCGCGGTCCAGGCCATGAAGGTGCGGTACCGCATCGGGCTCATCCCGACGGTGAGCGGGATGAGCGAGTGCAGCACCGGCAGGAAGCGGGACAGGAACACGGCGATGCCGCCACGTCGTGCCAGATACGCCTCAGCGCGATCGAAGTTGCGCGTGCCGATGCGGGCGCCGAGACGGCTGGCGCGGATGCGCGGGCCGAACCAGCGCCCGAGCGCGAACCCGATCGACTCGCCGCAGAGCGCCCCGACGATCACCGCGAGGACGAGCGCGAGATACTCGACCGGGCCCTCCACCGCAGTGCTGGCGACGAGGACGATGGTGTCGCCCGGCACGATGAGGCCGACCAGGATCGAGGTCTCCAGCATGATGCCGACCCCCGCGAGCAGCGTCCGGAGCACCGGGTCGACACTCTGCACCAGGTCGAGCACCCAGGTCAGTGCGTCGTTCATGTCGTCGGCTCCCGTCGCGGCATACCCGAACCCTAGCGTCGTCGCCTGAGCCCCCGCCCCAAACCGTCAGGAGAGCAGGACGACGACGGGCGGGACGAGGACGAGGAGTGCCGTCGCGACGACGACCGCGGCGCGGAGCACAGGCCCGACCGTGCGGCGGCCGTCGGTCAGGCGCTCCTCGCGCGCGAGGAGAGCCGCGCGCCGCTGCTCGGGGGTGCGGCGGTCCTTCGGCGCGCCGAGCACGGCACCCGCCTGGCCCGTCTCGTCGACCAGCCGGATCGCCTCGGCGAGCACCGCATCCCCTGAGGTGCGCCGCGCGGTGTCGTCGGCGAGCATCTCCAGGAGCAGCGCTACGGCGTCCTGAGCCCGGGTGGCGATCGGGAACCACGGCAGCGAGCGCTTCCAGGAGCGGAACGCGTCGAGCAGCAGGTGGTGCTTCTGCCGCAGGTGGGCGCGCTCGTGGGCGACGACGGCGTCGAGTTCGGCGGGGGAGAGCAGCTCGATCATCCCCTCCGACAGCACGGTGACGCTGCGGGCTCCCGGGAGGCAGTAGGCGGCGGGCGCAGGATGGTCGATCACGCGCGTGCTCGGGGTGTCGGGCAGCGGCGACGACAGCAGCCGCAGCAGCTCCATGTGGCGGTGCCGCTGGTTGCGGCTGCGCACCGAGGTGAGGGCGAGGTTGAGCAGGAGGTGCGCCGTGAGCAGAACCGCTGCGCTCAGCAGGAACGCGTTCAGCAGGGTCACATCCGCGGGGAGGGAACCCTGGAAGATGTGGGATGCGGCCCCCGCGATCCGGCTCCACAGGTCGTCGCCGAACGGCTGCAGGCCTGCGACGAGCAGCGACCCGATCATCGAGATGCCTCCCGCGAGCGCGATCGACTGCCAGAGCGCGACGGCGAGCACGGGAGCGGCGGACGGCCACTTGGCCCGGGCGAGCAGCAGCGGCACGGGCCAGGCGAGGGCGACCGCGAGGGCGCCGAGGAAGACCGCGGCCCAGAGCCCCGCCACGGGGGAGGCGCTCACACGCTGCGGGCGTCGAGGAGGCGCCGCAGCACCTCGGCCTCCGACTCGTCGACCGACCCGACGAAGTAGGCGAGTGCCTGGGTGCGGTCGGACGACGACTCGAGCACTTCGCGCATCAGGTCGGCCACGTGGCCGGCCCGGGTGAGCGCGGCGGTGTAGAGGTGGGGCCGCGCGTCGCGGTCGCGCGCGACGAATCCCTTCGACTCCAGACGGGAGAGGACGGTGAGGATCGTGGTGAGCGCCGGTGCCTTGCCGCCCTGCCGGGCCGCCGCTAGCTTGTCGCGTAGCTCCCCGGCCGTGACGGGGGCGTCGCCGTCCCACAGGGCGTCCATGACGGCCCGTTCGAGTTCTCCGAGATTGGCCACGTTTCCAGGGTAGCGCGATCCGGCTGGGAATGTTCTACACTTTGTAGAAGTTGGACTTCTACGGAGCGTAGAAGTAACGGAGGGATGGCATGTGAACGAGTTGCTGGATCCGCTCCTGCTGGCACGCTGGCAGTTCGGACTCACCACGATCTACCACTTCTTGTTCGTACCGCTCACCATCGGCCTGGTCACCTGCACCGCGATCTTCCAGACCGCCTGGTACCGCACCGGCAAGCCGCACTACCTGCAGCTGACGCACTTCTTCGGGAAGATCTTCCTCATCAACTTCGCGATGGGCGTCGTCACCGGCATCGTGCAGGAGTTCCAGTTCGGCATGAACTGGTCCGACTACTCGCGCTTCGTCGGCGACATCTTCGGCGCACCGCTGGCGCTGGAGGGCCTGCTCGCCTTCTTCCTGGAGGCCACCTTCATCGGCCTCTGGATCTTCGGCTGGGACAAGCTCCCGAAGGGCCTGCACCTCGCGACCATCTGGATCACGTCGATCGGCACGATCCTGTCGGCCTACTTCATCCTGGCCGCCAACGCGTTCATGCAGAACCCGGTCGGCTACCACATCAACGCCGCGAAGGGCCGCGCCGAGCTGACCGACCTCTGGGCCGTGCTCACCAACAAGGTCGCCCTCGCCGCCTTCCCGCACACGATCTTCGGTTGTTTCATGGTCTCGGCGGGTCTCATCATCGCCGTCGCCGCCTGGCACCTGTCGCGCAACCGGAACCTCGAGACCATGCGACCGGCGCTCAAGTTCGGTCTGTGGCTGATGATCGGCGCCGGCATCGGCACGGTGCTCAGCGGCGACCAGTTGGGACTCGCGATGGTCTCCACGCAGCCGATGAAGATGGCCGCGGCCGAAGCCCTGTACAAGACGTCGACCGGAGCGGATGCCTCCTTCTCGATCTTCACCCTCGGAACCCCGGACGGCGTCCACGAGCTGTTCTCCATCCGCATCCCGTACCTGCTGTCGTTCCTCTCGACGCACAGCCTCAACGGCACGGTCGAGGGCATCAACGACCTGCAGGCGCAGTACACGCAGCTGTACGGTCCCGGCGACTACACCCCGACCATCTGGGTCACCTACTGGGCCTTCCGGTGGATGATCGGGCTCGGCATGCTCCACGTCCTGATCGCGGTCGTCGGCCTGTGGCTGACCCGCAAGGGCCGCAGCCCCGCCAAGCCGTGGATGTGGAAGATCGCCATCTGGGCGATGCCGCTGTCGCTGCTGGCCATGATCGTCGGCTGGATCTTCACCGAGATGGGCCGGCAGCCCTGGATCGTGTTCAGCCTGATGAAGACGGCCGACGGCGTCTCGCCCGGCACGACGGGCCTGGAGGTGCTGATCTCGCTGATCGCCTTCACGGCCATCTACGGCACGCTCGCCGTGGTCGAGTTCAAGCTGATCAAGCGGGCCGCCCAGAAGGGCCCCGAGCCGATCGAGAAGCATCTCGACGAGGCGGGCGAGCCCGTCCCGGTCGCGACGGTCTACTAGGAGGAGCACGGAAATGGATCTGGCAGTTCTCTGGTTCGGCATCGTCGCCTTCTTCTTCGTGGGCTACTTCGTGCTCGACGGGTTCGACTTCGGGGTCGGGATGGCGCTGCCGTTCCTCGGCCGCGACGACACCGATCGGCGCGTGATGATCAACACGATCGGTCCGGTCTGGGACCTCAACGAGACCTGGGTGATCGTCGGCGGGGCCGCGCTGTTCGCGGCCTTCCCGGAGTGGTACGCGACCCTGTTCAGCGGCTTCTACCTGGCGCTGCTGCTCATCCTGCTGGCGCTCATCGCGCGCGGCGTGTCGTTCGAGTACCGGCACCAGCGTCCCGATGCGCGGTGGAAGCGCTGGTTCGACGGGATGATCGTGGTCGGCTCCGCCCTGCCCGCGTTCCTCTGGGGTGTGGCGTTCGCCAACATCGTGCAGGGCGTCGCGCTGAATGCGCACCACGATTACACCGGCACCCTGTTCGACCTTCTGAACGGCTACGCGCTGCTCGGCGGACTGACCACCCTCCTGCTGTTCTTCACCCACGGTGTGGTGTTCGTCTCGCTGAAGACGGACGGCGACCTCCGGCTGCGGGCGCGGAAGCTGGCGACGCGCTCGGGAGCCGCGGCGATCGTGGTGGCCGCCGTCTTCCTCGGCTGGACGGCGCTGAACCACTTCTCGCCGGTGTTCCTCGCCCTGGCGATCCTCGCCGCCGTGGCCCTGATCGCCTCCTGGATCGCCAACCTGCGCGGGGTCGAGGGCTGGTCGTTCGGCTTCATGGCCGCGACGATCGCGCTGGCCGTGGTGTCGCTGTTCGCGGCGCTGTTCCCGAATGTCATGCCGTCGTCGCCGAACCCGGAGAACACCCTGACGATCGCGAACGCGTCGAGCTCCGACACGACACTGACGATCATGACGTGGGTCGCGGCGATCTTCCTGCCGCTCATCCTGGTCTACCAGGGCTGGACGTACTGGATCTTCCGCAAGCGCGTGACCCGCGACCACATCCCGCAGGAGACCGTCGACGACGCGGGGGAGCCGCAGCAGCCGGTGACCGCCTGACATGCGCCCGCTCGACCCGCGCCTCCTGAAGTACGCCTCCGCCACCCGCGGCACGCTCGCGGCCGGTGCGCTGCTCGCCGTGCTGCGGACGGCGTGCGTCGTCGCCTTCTCGTGGCTGGTCACCGACGTGATCGTCCGCGCGATCGCCGGGGAGGACCTGGGTTCGCTCGGCGGGACGCTGCTGCTGCTCGCCGGAGCGGTGGCCGCGCGCGGCCTGCTGCTCTGGGCGACGGACGCCGTCGCCGCCCGCGGCGGTGCCCGCGCCGTCGGCCAGCTGCGTGAGCGGCTGACCGCGGCGATCGGGAAGCTGGGGCCCGGGTGGGTCGCCCGGCGGAGTTCCGGCGACGTGACCCTGGTCGCCGGGCACGGCATGGAGGCGCTGGAGGGCTACTTCGCCGGCTACCTGCCGCAGCTGGTCGCGACCGCGGTGGCCACGCCGCTCCTCGTCCTCACCATCGGCTGGGCCGACCTGACCAGCGGGATCGTGCTGCTCGTCACGCTCCCGCTCATCCCCGTCTTCATGGTGCTCGTCGGCTGGGCGACCCAGGCGGCGCAGAAGCGGCAGTGGCGGGCGCTGTCGACGCTGTCGAGCGGGTTCCTGGATGTCGTCGCCGGCCTGTCGACCCTGAAGCTGTTCGGCCGGCAGCACCGGCAGGAGGCGCGCATCCGCGAGGTCAGCGACCAGTACCGGGTGCACACGATGAAGGTGCTCCGGATGTCGTTCCTCTCCGGCTTCGTGCTGGAGCTGGTGGCGAGCCTGTCGGTCGCGGTGATCGCGGTCACGATCGGGCTCCGGCTGCTGGGCGGCTCGCTGGATCTGTCGGTCGGCCTGTTCGTGCTGCTGCTGGCGCCGGAGGCGTTCCTGCCGCTGCGGAACGTCGGCGCGAGCTACCACGCGGCTGCCGAGGGCATGGAGGCGGCGGATCGGGCGTTCGCGGTCATCGAGGCGGCGGACGGCGTCGCCGAGCCGGTCGCCGCTCCCGGTGCGCCCGCCGGCGACGGACTGGTGTTCGAGCAGGTGAACGTCGGCTACGACGGGCGGACGGTGGTCGACGGCTTCACGGCCGACGTGCCGCCGGGCGTGCTGGCCGTGCTGCGGGCGCCGAGCGGAGCGGGCAAGTCGTCCCTCGTCGGCGCCGCGCTCGGTTTCGTGCCCGCGGAGGGACGCATCCTCGCCGGGGGACGGGCGGATGCCGACGGCCGGCGCGGCGCGATCGCGTGGGCCGGGCAGCGGCCGGGGCTCGTCGCGGGAAGCATCGCCGACAACGTGGCACTCGGCGATCCCGCGCCGGACGGCGCTGCGGTCGCCGAGGCGCTGCGCGACGCGGCGGTCGGCGAGCTCGACCCGGCGACGGAGCTCGGTGCCGGCGGCACCGGGCTCTCCGGAGGCCAGGCGCAGCGTGTGGCCGTGGCGCGGGCACTCTACCGGCTGCGGACCCACGGCTGCCGGGTCCTCATCCTCGACGAGCCGACCTCGGCGCTGGACGCCGCGACCGAGCGACGCCTGCTCGCGTCGGTGAAGCGCGTGGCGGAGCAGGGTGCGGCGGTGCTTGTCGTGAGCCACCGGGATGCGGCCGCGGAGGCCGCCGACCGGGTGATCGCCGTCGAGGCGGAGGAGGTGTCCCGTGTCCGCTGAGACGCTCACTGCGCCCACCCCCGAGGTCCGTCGCATTCTGCGGCTCGCCGTGCCGCCCGCGGGCCGGCTCGGCACCGCGATCGCCTTCGGCGTGCTGAGCGGGGCGAGCGCGGTCGCACTGCTCGGGGTGTCCGCGTGGCTGATCACCCGGGCGTCGGAGCAGCCGGCGATGCTGTACCTGTCGATGGCCGTGGTGGGCGTTCGCGCGTTCGCCCTGGGCCGAGCGTTCTTCCGCTACCTGGAGCGCCTCGCCGGGCACGACGCGGCGTTCCGGCAGCTCGGCACCGTGCGCTCGCGCCTGTACCGGCGGCTGGAGCCGCTCGCGCCCGACGGCCTCCGCGGCGTGCGGTCGGGCGACCTGCTGACACGGGTCGCCGACGACGTCGACGAGCTGCAGAACCTGGCCCTTCGGGTCGTGCAGCCCCTGGTGACCGCGGCCGTCGTGGTGACGGGAAGCGCGGTGGTGGCGTTCCTGATCCTCCCGGCCGCGGGGGTCGCGCTGCTGGCGACCCTGCTGGTGGCGCTCGTCGCCGGTGTGCTGGTGAACCGGTGGGCGACCGCGTCGTCGGAGCGGCGGATCGCCCCGCTGCGCGCCGCCCTCAACGACGCGCTGCACGACCTGGTCTCGAACCTCGATGTCCTCACCGCGTACGACGCCCTGCCCGCCGCGCAGGAGCGCGTACGCGTGGCCAGCGACCGGCTGACCGCTGCCGCGCGGTCGCGTGCCGCCGGGCTGGGCGTGACGGCCGGTGTCGTGTCCGTGCTCGCGGGCGCCGCCACCGTGTGGGCGCTGGCGGCCGGGATCCCCGCTCTCCGCGACGGCGCGCTCAGCGCACCGGGGCTCGCGGTGCTCGCCCTCCTCCCGCTGGCGGTGTTCGAGGTGTTCGGGATGGTCCCGCTCGCGTTCGGCGCCTGGAGGCGGGTGCGCGCGAGCGCGGAGCGGATCGCGGACGTCGCTCCCGCGACCGTGCCGGACGGCATCCCGGTGGACGCTCCCGACGCGGCGCCGCTCGCGCTCGGCGGCGTCCCGGAGGTGCGGCTCGACGGCGTGTCGGCGCGCTGGCCGGAGGCGGAGGGCGCGGTGCTGAGCGACGTGTCGCTGCGGCTCGCGCCGGGGGAGCGCGTCGTGCTCACCGGACCGACCGGGGCAGGCAAGACCGCGCTCGCGCACGTCCTGACCCGCCTGCTCGACCACAGCGGAGGCTACGCGCTCGACGGCGTGGAGACGCGCGGGCTCCGGCAGGACGACGTGCGGCGCGTGGTCGGGCTCGTGGAGCAGCGACCGTACCTGTTCGACGCCGACCTGCGGCAGAACCTCCTCTTCGCCCGCGACACCGCCACCGACGACGAGCTGCTCACGGCCCTGGGCCGGGTCGGGCTCGCCGAGTGGACGGCCGAGCGCGGCGGACTCGACGCCCGGGTGGGTGAGCGGGGCGCCCTGGTCTCCGGCGGTCAGGCGCAGCGGATCGCGCTCGCGCGGGCGCTACTCGCCGACTTCCCGGTGCTGGTCGTCGACGAGCCCACGGCGAACGTGGATGCGGCGGCCGCCGGCGCGATCGTCCGCGACGTGCTCACCACGGCCGCGGAGGACGGCCGCACGGTGCTGCTGATCTCGCACACCGACGTCCCGGCCGACCTGGTCGACCGCACGCTGCGTCTGGAGGACGGCCGGCTCGTCGCCTAGATTTCCGCCTGGTTGACGCAACACGCCGCGCAGCCCGCCGGCCGCACGGCGTGTCGTGTCAACTCGGCGAAGGGAGCGGCCGGGCGAGCGCTGCGAAGCGGGCGCGCCAGGCGTCCGTGCGCGCCGGATCGGCGGCGAGGACAGGACCGTCGACCCAGGAGGTCACCGGCCGGATGCCGTGCAGCGCGTTGACCGCCCACAGCACCGCGCCGTCGAGCTCCGACGGGCGCACGGACTCCTCTTCGACCGGGACGCCGAGCGCCGCCGCGATGCCGCGCACCGTCCGCGCGGCGACGCTGTCGACGCGCGGCAGCTCGAACGGGGGAGCGAACAGCGTCCCGCCGCGCCACCACAGCAACGCGGTCGTCGCGCCGTCCGAGACGCGGCCGTCGTCCAGGATCACGGCCTCCTGCGCGCCGCGCCGCTGCGCCTTCGGCCGGAGCGCGCTCAGCCGGTCGATGTCCGGACCCTTGAGGTGCGGGACCCGGCGCGGGTCGGCGTCCGCGGTCGCGACGACGACCGACGACGTCCGCTCCGGAGCCGTACGCTGCCGGAACCGCAGCCGCAGCGCGTCCCGGACACGCACCAGCTCGAACCGCGGGAACCAGGCGCCGTCGCGCGGCAGGGCGGCGATCCCGGCGTCCCAGAACGCCTCCAGCTTGCCGAGGTCGCCGAAGCCCTGCTCGCGCGCGGTCTCGGCGAACCGGGACCGGTGCAGGCCGAGAGCGAGGACGCGGCCCTCCTCGACCAGGAAGGAGTCGGCGCCGAGCAGCTCGGTCTCCACTAATTCGCAGTCGTCGCGGAACCGCAGTTCGCCGTTCGCCCAGTCGGCGAGCGCGGTCATCGGTCCGGTGCGCTGTGGATCCACTCGCCTAGGCTAGTCCGGTGGCTCTCCCGCTCCGCGTGCACCGGCTCGAGACCCGGGTTGACCCGGCGGACGCGTTCGTGACCGTGTTCGGCGCCGGCGGCGACGCCGTGTGGTTGGACAGCGGGCCGGATGCTTCCGACGGGCGCACTTTCCTCGGGACGGGTTCGGTCACCGCGACCGCGTCCGTCGCCGACGGCACGGTGACGGTCGACGGCGTCACGACGCCGGGCGGGATCCTCGACGCACTCCGGGACGACCTGGCCGCTCGGCCTCGTCCGGAGCCCGGCGCCTACCCGGTGGGCTGGTGGGGCCGGTTGGGCTACGAGGCGGGCGCTGCCGCTACAGGCGTCCCGGTCTCTGTCTCCGGTTCCGGGTCGCCGGATGCCGCCCTGCTGCTCGTCGACCGTCTCCTCTGCGTCGACCACGCCGCAGGCACCGCCGAGCTCGTCGCGCCGGACACCCCCGACGGTCGCGCCTGGCTCGCCGCGACGGCTTCCGCGCTCGCGAACGCCGCCGGCGCCGCGGCCGCCTACCGCGCGGCGCATCCCATCCCCGCGGCCACCGCACGCTGGCGGCACGACGACGACGCGTACCTCGCCGCGATCGCCGCCTGCCAGGACGCCATCCGCGCCGGCGACGCCTACCAGCTGTGCCTCACCAACCGTGCGGAGGCGCGGACGGATGCCGACCCGCTGGCCGTGCACCTGCGGTTGCGCGAGCTCAGCCCCGCGCCGCACGCCGGGTTCGTGCGGATCGGGGGCGACGTGCTGGTCAGTTCGTCGCCGGAGCAGTTCCTGCGCGTGGAGGCCGACGGCCGCGTCCGCACCCGTCCGATCAAGGGGACGCGTCCCCGCGGCGCGACCGTCGCCGCCGACCTCGAGCTGCGCGCCGACCTCGAGGCGAGCGAGAAGGAGCGCGCCGAGAACGTGATGATCGTCGACCTCATGCGCAACGACCTCGGCCGGGTGAGCGAGGTCGGCTCGGTCGAGGTGCGCAACCTGCTCGCCGTGGAGAGCTACGCGCAGGTGCACCAGCTGGTGTCCACCGTCGAGGGCCGGCTGCGGGCCGGGCTCGGCGCGGTGGACGCGGTGGCCGCGTGCTTCCCGGCCGGCTCGATGACCGGCGCGCCCAAGCTGAGCGCGATGCGCATCCTGCACCGGCTGGAGCGCGGCCCGCGCGGCGCGTTCGCCGGATGCTTCGGCTACCTCGCGTTCAACGGCACGGCGGAGCTCGCGATGGTGATCCGCAGCATCCACTTCGCCGGCGGCATGGCGACGATCGGCGCAGGCGGCGGCATCACCGCGCTGTCGGTGCCGCGCGAGGAGCTGGAGGAGGTGCGCGTGAAGGCCGCCGCGCTGCTCGGTGCCGCCGGTGTCGCCGGCGCCGTCACGCCGTCGGCGAACCGGGAGCCCGCTGGGAACGGACTGGACGCCTCCGACGTTCAGTAAGCTGGAGACCCGGACGCGCGCCGTCCGGACCTCTTCCGTGCCGCCGAACCCACCCGCGGCACGACGGATCCGAGATTGAGAGTCACGTGGCACACGAGCACGACGCAGCCGGCACCACGGCCGCGAGCACCCCGCAGGACGCGCAGACCGAGCGCGCGCAGTACGACTTCGCGGCGATCCAGGACAAGTGGCTCCCGATCTGGGAGGAGCTGCGCCCGTTCGCGACCGACGACCCCGCCGACACGCGCCCGCGCAAGTACATCCTCGACATGTTCCCGTACCCGTCCGGCGACCTGCACATGGGCCACGCCGAGGCGTACGCGCTGGGCGACGTCATCGCCCGCTACTGGCGGCAGCAGGGCTTCAACGTGCTGCACCCGATCGGCTGGGACTCCTTCGGCCTGCCCGCCGAGAACGCAGCCATCAAGCGCGGGCTCGACCCGGCCGGCTGGACCAACGACAACATCGCGCAGCAGAAGGCGTCGATGCGCCGCTACGCGCCCAGCTTCGACTGGGACCGCGTGCTGCAGACGAGCGACCCCTCCTACTACCGCTGGAACCAGTGGCTGTTCCTGAAGCTGTACGAGAAGGGCCTGGCGTACCGCAAGGCCAGCCAGGTCAACTGGTGCCCCTTCGACCAGACCGTGCTGGCGAACGAGCAGGTCGTGAACGGCCGCTGCGAGCGCTGCGACAACCTGGTCACGAAGAAGAAGCTGACCCAGTGGTACTTCCGCATCACCGACTACGCCGACCGCCTGCTGGATGACCTGAACCAGCTGGAGGGCGCGTGGCCGTCCAAGGTCATCTCCATGCAGCGCAACTGGATCGGGCGCTCGACGGGTGCCGACGTCACGTTCCAGATCGAGGGCCGCGAGGAGCCGGTCACCGTCTACACGACCCGTCCTGACACGCTCTACGGCGTCACCTTCATGGTCGTCGCGCCGGACTCCGACCTGGCCGCCGAGCTGGTCGAGGGTGCGCGTCCCGAGGTCAAGCAGCGCTTCGACGAGTACCTGGAGGCCGTGCGCGGCACGACCGAGATGGACCGGCTGAGCACCGAGCGCGAGAAGACCGGCGTCTTCCTGGAGCGCCACGCGATCAACCCGCTGACCGGCGAGAAGCTGCCGATCTGGGCCGCCGACTACGTGCTGAGCGATTACGGGCACGGTGCGATCATGGCCGTGCCTGCGCACGATCAGCGCGACCTGGACTTCGCCCGTGCGTTCGACCTGCCCGTGCGGGTCGTGGTCGACACGACGCAGCCGGTGACCGGCGCCATCCCGGTCATCCACACCGACCCGGAGACCGGTGAGCCGATCCTGCCGGAGGAGGCCGCGCTGGAGAGCCCGGCCGAGACCGGCGTCGCGCTGACCGGAGAGGGCCGCCTGATCAACTCGGGGCCGTTCGACGGGCTGAGCAAGTCGAACGCGATCCGTCGCGTCACCGAGGCGCTGCAGGCGTCGCACCTGGGCGCACCGGCGAAGAACTTCCGGCTGCGCGACTGGCTGATCTCCCGGCAGCGGTACTGGGGCACGCCCATCCCGATCATCCACTGCGAGCAGTGCGGCGAGGTGCCGGTGCCCGAGTCGGAGCTGCCGGTGCTGCTGCCGCCGGCCGAGGGACTCGACCTGCAGCCCAAGGGCACCAGCCCGCTGGGCGGGGCGACCGAGTGGCTGAACGTCTCGTGCCCGTCGTGCGGGGGCCCTGCCACCCGCGACACCGACACGATGGACACGTTCGTGGACAGCTCGTGGTACTTCCTGCGCTTCCTGAACCCGAAGGACGACACGCAGGCCTTCGACCCGCGCGAGGCGGAGAAGTGGGCGCCGGTCGACCAGTACGTGGGCGGCGTGACGCACGCCATCCTGCACCTGCTGTACGCCCGGTTCGTCACCAAGGTGCTGTTCGATCTCGGCTACATCAGCTTCACGGAGCCGTTCACCGCCCTGCTGAACCAGGGCCTGGTGCTGATGGACGGCTCGGCCATGTCCAAGTCGCGCGGCAACCTGGTGAAGCTTTCCGAGCAGCTGGACGAGCACGGCGTCGACGCGGTGCGCCTGACCATGGCGTTCGCCGGCCCGCCGGAGGACGACATCGACTGGGCCGACGTGTCGCCGTCCGGTTCGGCGAAGTTCCTGGCGCGCGCCTGGCGCATCGCCGACGACGTGACCAGCGCTCCCGACGTGGTCTGGAAGACGGGGGATGCGGCGTTGCGCCGTGTCACGCACCGCTTCCTGGCTGACGCGCCGGGGCTGGTGGAGTCGTTCAAGTTCAACGTCGTCGTCGCGCGTCTGATGGAGCTGGTGAACGCCACCCGCAAGACGATCGACACCGGCGCAGGCCCGGGCGACGCGGCCGTGCGCGAGGCGGCCGAGGTCGTCGCGATGGCGCTGAACCTGTTCTCGCCATACACCGCCGAGGACATGTGGCAGAAGCTCGGCTACGAGCCGTCGGTGGCGCTGGCGCAGTGGCGCAAGCCCGACCCCACACTGCTGATCGAGGAGTCGGTCACGGCCGTCGTGCAGGTGAACGGCAAGGTTCGCGACCGGCTCGAGGTCTCGCCGAAGATCTCGGCCGACGAGCTGGAGGCTCTGGCCCGCGGCTCGGAGGCGGTCACGCGGTCGGTGGGCGACCAGGAGGTCGTCAACGTGATCGTGCGGGCGCCGCGCCTGGTGAACATCGCCACCAAGCCGCGCGGTTGAGGTCGTCGGCTCATTCGTGAGCTGAGGGCGCCGGGTTCTCCACAATCCGGCGCCCTCGCTGCGTTCTCCACCGATTCCGCAGGCGGCCGGTGCCGGGCGTGCGGCCTTCCTAGCGTTGAGGCATGCGACACAGCGCCGACACCGCACCGGATGAGCCGGCCGTCTCCGGTGTGCGCGGAGCGGAGCCCGCCCCGCGGTCTCGGCGGGTGCGTGCGGGGGTCGGCGGCGCGGTGGTGCTGCTGATCGTCGCGGCCGTGATCGCCGTGCTGGTGTCGGCGGCGGCGCAGGGCGGTGGCTCCGTCGTGACGCCGTCGGCGGTCGCTCTGCGTGAGACATCCCCGGTGGAGTCGGCGCCGCCAGGTTCGGTGCTGGTGCATGTGACCGGCGCGGTGCGCAGGCCGGGGCTCGTGTCGCTGGCCGCCGGAGCGCGGGTGGTCGACGCGGTGGCCGCGGCAGGAGGGGTGGCGGACGACGCAGATGTCGCGGCCGTGAACCTCGCACGTCCGGTGGCGGATGGGGAGCAGCTCGCGATTCCGAAGGTGGGCGACCCGCCGGCGGGCGCTGCGGTGGGCTCCGGATCTGCCGTCGGCTCCGGTGCGGCTGCGGGCAGTGCTCCCGTCAACCTCAATACGGCCACTCAGGCAGAGTTGGAAGGTCTACCGCGCATCGGTCCGGCCCTCGCGCAGCGCATCGTGGACTGGCGGCAGGCCAACGGGCGCTTCGCCCAGCCGTCCGACCTGCTCAAGGTCTCCGGCATCGGCCAGAAACTCTTCGACGGCCTCAAGGACCGCGTGGTGGTCTGATGCCCGACCTCCGCCTCGCCGTGCCCGCCGTCGCCCTCTGGGTGACGTGCGCGCTGCTGATCGGGCTCCCCGAGGCGGCGTGGGCCGTGGTCGTCGTCGGCGCCGTTTCCGCGGTCGTGTGCGTCGGCCGGGCGGCCGTGCGGGCTTCGCGTCGGCTCCGGCTCTTCCGGCTTCTACCCGTGGCGGCTGTGGCGCTCGGCGCGGTCGCGCTCGGCGCGTCGGTTGTCGCTGCGCAAGCGCCGGCGCGGGCATCGGCGGAGCTGGACGCGGCCGTTCGCGACGGCGCCTCGGTCGACCTCCTGGTCGGCGTGGATCGGCCGCCGCAGCGCCTGTCGGGCGGCTTCGGAGACGCCCCGCGCTGGAGCCTGCGCGGCAGGACCGCAGGAGAGGGTGCCGGTGTCCCGGTAACCGTGCAGTTCGACGCGTCGGAGGCTGAGGCGCGCGAGCTCGCACTCGGAGCCGTCGTGAGCGTCCATGGGGCGGTCGTGCGCGAGGATCCGGGGGAGGCGACGACCTATCTCGTCCGGGCGCACGACCGGCCGGCCGTGCAGGAGCCCCCGCCGCCCTGGCTCGCCTGGGCCGCCGCCTTGCGAGCGCGGTTCGCGCACGCGGCGACGGGACTGCCCGGCGACGGCGGCAGCCTGCTCCCCGGCCTCGCCATCGGCGACGAGACCGCTGTGACGCCGGGTCTCGACGCGGCGATGAAGGCCTCGTCGCTCAGCCACCTGACCGCGGTGTCCGGCGCGAACTGCGCGCTGGTGATCGGTCTCGTCTTCCTCGCTGCGCGGCTGCTCGGCCTGCCGCGTCGTACCCGCGTCGTCGTCGCGGGGGCGGCACTGCTCGGCTTCGTGGTCCTGGTCGGCCCGGGCGCCAGCGTCATCCGCGCGGCGGCCATGGCGTCCGTGATGCTCGTCGGGCTGGCGCGAGGACGCCCGGCGGACGGCATCCCCGCACTCGCTCTCGCTGTCGTCGTGCTGCTGATCCACGACCCGTGGCTCGCCCGAGACTACGGGTTCGCCCTCTCGGTGCTCGCGACCGCCGGGCTGCTGGTCCTCGCAGCGCCGCTCGCCCGCGCACTCGGCCGCTGGATGCCGCGCTCGCTCGCCCTCGCCCTCGCGGTGCCCGCGGCGGCGCAGCTGGCGTGCCAGCCCGTCCTCATCCTCCTGGCGCCGAGCCTCCCGCTGTACGGCGTCGCGGCGAACCTCCTCGCGGAGCCGGCCGCTCCTGTCGCCACCGTGCTCGGCTGCCTGGCCTGTGCCGTGCTGCCTTGGGCGCCCTGGCTGGGCGACGTGCTGGTCCGGCTCGCCTGGGTGCCCTCCGCCTGGATCGCCCAGGTCGCGGCGCTGGCGAGCGGTCTGCCCGGAACGGCGCTGCCGTGGGCGCCCGGCGCGCTCGGCGTCGTGCTGTGCGCGCTGACGCTCGTCGCGGTGGCGGTCCTGGTGTCGGTGCGGCGTTCATCCCCGGCGGTCGCGGCCGTCGCCGCCGGTGTGCTCGCGATCGGAGTCGTGGTCTACGGCGGTGTGCTCGCGGGAGCCTGGGTCGCCCGCGTCGCCTCCATCCCGTCCGACTGGGTGCTGGCCGCCTGCGACGTCGGGCAGGGAGATGCGCTTCTCGTCCGTGACGGAGACGCCGTGGCGATGATCGACGTCGGACGCGAGCCTGCACCCGCCACTACGTGCCTGGACCGTCTCGGGGTCAGCCGGGTGCAGCTCCTGGTGCTCACCCACTTCGACGCAGACCACGTCGGCGGCCTCTCGGGTGTCGTGTCGCGGGCGGAGCGGGCGCTGGTGCAGCGTCCGGTACGAGACGCCGACGAGCGCACGCTGGGCCTGCTCCGTGACGCCGGTGTCCCCGCCGAGCGGGCGCACGCGGGGCTGAGCGGAAGCCTGGGAGAGCTGCGCTGGCGTCTGCTGTGGCCGCCGGGTCCCGCGGGCGGCGGCGCTGCGGAGGGCGACACGGGGAACGCCGGCAGTCTCACCGTGGAGGTCGAGGGACGTGGGCTGCGCGCCGTCTTCCTCGGCGACCTCGGCGAGGAGGCGCAGGACGCGCTGCTCGCGACGCGCACGGTCCGTCCGGTCGACGTGGTGAAGGTCGGTCACCACGGGTCCGCGGACCAGAGCCCGGCGCTCTACGCAGCGCTGTCGGCGCGCGTCGGGCTCGTGTCGGTGGGGGAGAGGAACGGCTACGGTCACCCGACTCGGTCGGCGCTCCGGATGCTGGCGCAGGTCGGGACCGCCGTCGCGCGCACCGATCAGCAGGGCATGCTCCTCGTCTCCCCCCGCGAGCACGGTGTCGCGGTGTGGAGCGAGCGGCCCGCGGCGACCACTGCCGGTGGTCGCCCGTATCCTGGATACGGACGAGGAGGAACGTGGCGACCCGAGGCAACAGCAGAGGCGGAGCGAGCAAGGCGCGCACCGCCGCCAGCGCGATCCCGCAGGTTCCGTGGAACCAGGTGCGGTCCGCTCCCGTGGTCCTCGTCACCGGTTCCGAGGGGTTCCTCGCCGACCGTGCCGTGCGCACTCTGCGCGACGCGCTCAAGGCCGACGATCCGAGCCTGGAGATCAGCGACCTGCACGCGGGAGACTACGCGCCGGGGGAGCTGCTCACCCTCGCGAGCCCCTCCCTGTTCGGCGAGCCGCGGCTCATCCGGGTCGAGGCCGTCGAGAAGTGCAACGAGGCGTTCCTCGCCGACATGCTCGACTACCTCGAAGCCCCGGCCGACGGTACGGTCGTCACGCTCCGCCACGCGGGCGGTGTGCGCGGCAAGAAGCTGCTCGACGTCATCCGCTCCGGCAAGGGCGGCGGCATCGAGGTGGTCTGCGCCGAGCTGAAGAAGGACGCCGAGAAGTACGACTTCGCGCAGGCGGAGTTCGCGGCGGCCGGCCGCAAGGTGACCCCCGGCGCGCTCCGGGCGATCACCTCGGCGTTCTCGGACGACCTCGCGGAGCTCGCGGCCGCCTGCCAGCAGCTGCTCTCCGACTCGGCCGAGCAGATCACCGAGGCGACGGTCGACAAGTACTACGGCGGCCGCGTGGAGACCAACGCGTTCCAGGTGGCCGACGCCGCGATCGCCGGCCGCCACGGCGAGGCTCTCGTCACCATGCGTCATGCGCTCGCGTCCGGGGCGGACCCGGTACCGATGGTGGCCGCGTTCGCCAGCAAGATCCGCACCATGGCCAAGATCTCCGGCGCCCGCGGCGGCTCCGGCCAGTTGGCGCAGCAGTTCGGACTCGCGCCGTGGCAGGTCGACCGCGCCCGCCGCGACCTCCAGGGCTGGACGGAGGACGGCCTGGGCCGCTGCATCGAGCTGCTCGCCGAGACCGACGCCAACGTCAAGGGCGGCGGCCGCGACCCGGTGTTCGCCCTCGAGCGCATGATCCGCATCGTCAGCGCCCGCGGCCGCGACTGACGTATCCCGCGCTACCGTCGGTGCGACGGCGCCCGTTCGGAACGTCTGCGCCTGCTCGCCCCGCCGCATTCGTTCCGCCACACCGCACTCGCGCATTGATCCGGAACGTCTGCGGTGCAACGGAACGTCTGCGCCCGCTCGCCCCGCCGCATTCGTTCCGCCGCACCGCAGTCGCGCACGGCGCGCGGGCGGCCGAACGCACCGCAGACGCAGCGAGCCCCCACCCGGACTCGGTCCGGACGGGGGCTCGCTCGCGGCGCGGGACAGGTCCCGCGGACGGCCGTCGCTTAGAGCGCGGCGACCTGCTTGGCGATGGCCGACTTGCGGTTCGCCGCCTGGTTCTTGTGGATGACGCCCTTGCTGGCCGCCTTGTCGATCTTCTTCGCGGCGAGACGCAGCGCCGCGGTCGCCTTCTCCTTGTCGCCGGCGACGACGGCCTCACGGGTGGCGCGGATGGCGGTCTTGAGCTCGCTCTTGACGGCCTTGTTGCGCTCCTGCGCCTTCTTGTTGGTGCGGTTGCGCTTGATCTGCGACTTGATGTTTGCCACGAGTGGTCACTTTCGTTTCGTGATGAGTTAGGGATGTGCCGCTCAGCGGAGAGGGCGCCTTGCGGCGTTTCGTGCGGACACATCCACACGCAAGCCAACAAACCACTTTACCAGCGGTGGCCGTGTCCCGGCAAAACCGACGCCCCGGCGCGTTCCCGGGTCCGGATCAGACGCGTGCGGGGGCGTACGAGCCGACGAGCAGCTCCTCGGTCAGCGCCGGGCCGTTCGGCTCCCAGCCGAGGTCGATCCGCGCCTTGGCGCCACCCGCCTGCTGGTCGAGCAGCAGCGCCTCCGTGAGGCCCTCGCCGATCCGCGCAGCGGTTTCCTCGGCCGACTCCGCCACCACGCCGCCCGCGAGGGCCGCCGCCTCTGCGGCGACTTCGCCGAGCTCCCGCACCGTCGGGTTGTGCCCGCTGGCGCCGATGTAGACCGAGCCGGCGGCGCCGTGCTCGAGGGCCAGCACGTAGAGGGCCGCGAGGTCGTCGACGTGGACCGTCGCCCAGTGCTGCGAGCCGTCGCCGATGAGGCGAAGCGCGGGGGCGGCGCCCTCGGTGCGCGGCGCGTCCACGATGAGGTTCGGCAGTCCCTTGCCGTGGCCGTAGACGATCGAGGGGACGATGACGGTCCCGCGCACGCCGTCCGCTCCCAGCACGAGCGCCTCGGCCGTTCCGCGCCAGGCGGTCAGCGCCGGCGGGGCGACGGGAGACAGCTCGGTGATGTCGTCACTGCTGCCGTAGGTCCAGATGCCGCCGGTGTGGACGAACGGCGCGCCCGATCCGGCGAGCCCCGCGAGCACCGCGGGCACCAGCACCGCGTCGACGTGCTTCGACGAGGCGAGGTGGATGACGCCGTCGCTCTCGCGCGCCGCCCGCTCCACCAGGGCCGCGTCGGCCGCGTCGCCGACGAGGGCCGTGGCGCCGGCCGACCGAACGACGGCGGCCTTCTCCTCGTCGCGCACCAGCGCGGTCACGGTGTGGCCCTCGTCGAGGAGCCGGGGGAGGACGGAGGAGCCGATGAAGCCGGTCGCGCCGGTCAGGAGGATGTTCATACTTCTCCACAACGCGCTCGGCCGACGAGCATTCCACAGATCCGCTGGACGCGGTTCCCGCCCGATCGGCCGCGCGTAGGCTCGAGCCATGACTTCCACCACCTTCGCCATCGTCAACGGTTACGTCGTCCCGGTCTCCCAGGAGCCCATCGAGAACGGCGTCGTCCTCGTCCGGGACGGCGTCATCGAGGCGGTGGGCGGCGCGGACGACGTGCGGGTGCCCGACGACGCGACGGTCGTCGATGCCGCGGGCAAGTGGGTGCTCCCCGGCTTCATCGAGTCGCACGGCCACGTCGGCATCCATGAGGAGGCCAACGGTCCCGCGGGCGACGACACCAACGAGATGACCACGCCCAACACGGCCGCGGTCCGCGCGATCGACGCCATCAACATCGACGACGAGGGCTTCCGCGACGCCCTCTCCGGAGGTGTCACCTCCGTCGTCGTCAAGCCGGGCTCGGGCAACCCGATCGGTGGCCAGACGGTCGCCATCAAGACCTGGGGCGGTCGCACCATCGACGAGCAGGTGATCCGCGAGGCCGTCAGCGTGAAGTCGGCGCTCGGCGAGAACCCGAAGCGGGTCTACGGCGGCAAGAACCAGACGCCGAGCACGCGTCTCGGCGTCGCCATGATCATCCGCGAGGCCTTCGTCGCCGCCCAGAACTACCGCACCCAGCGACAGCACGCTCAGGTCGAGGGCAAGCCGTTCGACCGCGACCTGGCGAAGGAGACGCTGGTCCGGGTGCTCGAGGGCGAACTCGCCTGGGACCAGCACACCCACCGCCACGACGACATCGCCACGGCGCTTCGGCTCGCCGACGAGTTCGGCTACCGGCTGGTGGTCAACCACGGCACCGAGGCGCACAAGATCGCCGACGTGCTCGCCGAGCGCGACATCCCGGTGATCTTCGGTCCGATGTTCACCTCCCGGTCGAAGGTGGAGCTGCGCGACCGCGCGATCGCGAACCTCGCCACCCTCGCCGCGGCCGGCGTCCGGGTCGCCATCACGACGGACCACCCGGTCGTACCGATCAACTTCCTCGTCTACCAGGCCGCCCTCGCCGTGAAGGACGGGCTGCCCCGGCAGACCGCGCTGGAGGCGCTGACGGTCAACCCGGCCGCGTTCCTCCGCCTCGACGACCGGGTCGGCTCGCTGACCCCCGGGCTTGACGGCGACGTGGTCGTTTGGTCCGGAGACCCGCTGGATGTGAACTCGCGCGCCGAGCGCGTGTTCATCGGCGGTTCCGAGGTCTACCGCTGGGAGGACGGCGCCGCGCGCATCGTCGAGCGGTCCGAGCGCTTCGCCTGAGCTGAGGCGGGCAGTGGCCGGGGCGGGGTGCGCCCGGGCGACGAGCGTTCATGGGAGAATGGCCGGACGATGTCACCACGAGCTCTTCAGGCCCTCGAGCCCGCCGCGACCGACCCGGCCTCCCTCCGCAACTTCTGCATCATCGCGCATATCGACCACGGCAAGTCGACGCTGGCCGACCGCATGCTGCAGATAACCGGCGTGGTCTCCGATCGCGACATGCGGGCGCAGTACCTGGACCGCATGGACATCGAGCGCGAGCGCGGCATCACCATCAAGAGCCAGGCGGTCCGCATGCCGTGGCAGGTGGACGGTCAGACCTTCGCGCTCAACATGATCGACACCCCGGGCCACGTCGACTTCACCTACGAGGTCTCGCGGTCGCTCGCCGCGTGCGAGGGCGCCATCCTGCTGGTGGATGCGGCCCAGGGCATCGAGGCGCAGACGCTCGCCAACCTCTACCTGGCGCTCGAGAACGACCTGACCATCATCCCAGTGCTCAACAAGATCGACCTGCCCGCGGCCGACCCCGACAAGTACGCGGAAGAACTCGCGAGCCTGATCGGCGGCCGCCCGGAGGACGTGCTGCGCGTGTCCGGCAAGACCGGCATGGGCGTCGAGGCGCTGCTCGACCGGGTCGTCGCCGAGATCCCCGCCCCGGTCGGCGTCGCCGACGCACCCGCCCGCGCCATGATCTTCGACTCCGTCTACGACAGCTACCGCGGTGTCGTCACCTACGTCCGCATGGTCGACGGCAAGCTGCAGCCGCGCGAGCGCATCCAGATGATGTCGACGCGCGCCACCCACGAGATCCTCGAGATCGGCGTCTCCTCGCCGGAACCCACCCCGTCGAAGGGTCTCGGCGTCGGCGAGGTCGGCTACCTCATCACCGGCGTGAAGGACGTGCGCCAGTCCAAGGTCGGCGATACGATCACCAGCGCCGCGAAGCCCGCCACCGAGGCCCTCCCCGGTTACACCGAGCCCAAGCCCATGGTCTTCTCCGGGCTGTACCCGATCGACGGAAGCGACTACCCGGAGCTGCGCGAGGCGCTCGACAAGCTCAAACTGTCGGATGCGGCCCTCGTGTACGAGCCGGAGACCTCCGTCGCCCTCGGGTTCGGCTTCCGCTGCGGCTTCCTCGGCCTGCTGCACCTCGAGATCATCACAGAGCGGCTGTCCCGCGAGTTCGACCTCGACCTCATCACCACCGCGCCGAGCGTGATCTACGAGGTGACGACGGAGGACAAGAAGACCGTTACCGTCACCAACCCGAGCGAGTTCCCCGGCGGCAAGATCGAGAAGGTCGAGGAGCCGATCGTCAAGGCCGCCATCCTCGCGCCCAAGGACTACGTCGGAGTCATCATGGAGCTTTGCCAGAGCCGCCGCGGCTCCCTGCTCGGCATGGAGTACCTCGGCGAGGACCGCGTCGAGATCCGCTACACGATGCCGCTCGGCGAGATCGTCTTCGACTTCTTCGACCAGCTCAAGTCGAAGACCGCCGGCTACGCCTCCCTCGACTACGAGCCGTTCGGCGAGCAGGAGTCCGACCTCGTCAAGGTCGACATCCTGCTGCAGGGCGAGACGGTGGACGCGTTCAGCGCGATCGTGCACCGCGACAAGGCCTACGCCTACGGCACGATGATGGCGTCGCGCCTGCGCGAGCTCATCCCGCGCCAGCAGTTCGAGGTCCCGATCCAGGCGGCCATCGGCGCCCGCATCATCGCCCGCGAGAACATCCGCGCCATGCGCAAGGACGTCCTCGCGAAGTGCTACGGCGGCGATATCACGCGTAAGCGCAAGCTCCTCGAGAAGCAGAAGGAGGGCAAGAAGCGCATGAAGATGGTCGGCCGCGTCGAGGTCCCCCAGGAGGCATTCATCGCCGCGCTCTCCGGCGACACCGAGAAGTCCAAAGACGCCAAGAAATAGATCTTTGAAAGGTGAGGCGAATGGGACCCTATCGCTTCCAGATCGCGAGTGACGTCTCTACTCGGGATGGAATTGCGGTAGAGCTCGTCGACGCCAGCGGCGAGCGGCTGCTCGAGGTGTTCCGCGATGACGGGCATGATGGTGCGCTCACCTTCAATTCGTTCGGGACCGTCAGCGTGAGTTTCGATGCTGCCGCGAAGCTCGTTGAGCTCGCGCGCCAGAAGCTTGTCGACGCAGCACCGCCGGGGCTGTCGTCGTCTGCGCCTTTCGGCGACACCGAGAAGAAGGACAAGAAGTAGTCCTGCGCCGGCATCCGGAACCGGCGTTTCGCGAACCCGTCGCCCATGACGGAAGATGAGTACATGCGTCGCTCGACCTTCACCGACCAACCCGTCACGTACGGGGCGGTCGGCGGCACCCAGGCGGCCGACCTGCTGTACTACCCGCCGAAGGGCTACAAGCCGCTGGAGCGCAAGGTCCGGCTGGGCAGCGGCGACGAGCGCTTCGAGGCCGCGGCCACGGCGCTCATGGCCTGGGGCGTGCAGAAGGGGAGCGGCATCCTCGTCACCGACGTGCAGGAGGGCACCGGCGTCCAGTACGAGGGCGTCGAGTTCGGCCCGGACGGCACTCCGGTGCGGATGCGCGCCAACCGCACCGAGGAGGACGTCTTCGCCGACGACGGCACGCCGTTCGTGCGCAACGGGATGACCGCCGTGCTCAAGATCCCGTTCGGCCCGTTCAAGGTGTCCGCGCCGATCCGCGTGGTCTATGTCGTCGACGAGCCGCACCGCCGCGGCTTCGCCTACGGCACGCTGCACGGTCACCCGGAGAGCGGCGAGGAGCTGTTCCTGGTCGAGCAGCGCGACGACGGGACCGTGTGGTTCGTCCTGCGCGCCCTGTCGCGGCCGTCCAACGCGTTCTACCGGCTGACGTCGCCGGTCCTGTCGATGGTGCAGCGCCGCTACACGGCCCGCTACCTGCGCGCGCTCCACCCCGCGAGCTCCGCCTGATGCCGAGCATCCTGCCGGTCGGCGACCCGGCCCCGGCCGACGGACTGCTGCCCGCGTCCGCCGCCGAGGGCGCGGCCGAGCGCGACTTCGGCGTCTACCTGCACGTCCCGTTCTGCCGGGTGCGCTGCGGTTACTGCGACTTCAACACCTACACGGCCACCGAGCTGCGCGGTGTCTCCCAGTCCGACTACGCCGGGCACGCGGTGCGCGAGGTCGGGTTCGCGGCGGCGGCGCTCGAGGGCAGCGGACTGCCGGCGCGTCCCGTGTCGACCGTGTTCTTCGGCGGCGGCACCCCGACGCTGCTCCCGCCCGGCGACCTGGCGGCGATGCTCGGCGCGGTCCGCGACGCCTGGGGGCTGGCCGACGGCGCCGAGGTGACGACCGAGGCGAACCCGGACTCGGTCGATGCCGACGACCTGCGCCGGCTCGCCGACGCCGGCTTCACACGGGTGTCCTTCGGGATGCAGTCGGCCGTCCCGCACGTGCTCGAGACGCTGGAGCGCACGCACGACCCGGCGCGCATCCCGCTGGTCGTCGGGTGGGCGCGCGACGCCGGGCTGCAGGTGAGCCTCGACCTGATCTACGGGACGCCGGGGGAGTCGCTCGACGACTGGTCGCGCAGCCTCGACACGGCGCTCGCGTGCGCGCCCGACCATCTGTCGGCGTACGCGCTCATCGTCGAGCCCGGCACGAAGCTGGCGCGGCAGATCCGCTCCGGGCAGGTTCCCGAGCCCGACGACGACCTCGAAGCCGACATGTACGAGCTGGCGGACGCGCGGCTCGCCGAGGCCGGCTACGACTGGTACGAGGTGAGCAACTGGGCGACGGACACGGCCCACCGCTCCCGGCACAACCTCGCGTACTGGCTCGGCCACGACTGGTGGGGCGTCGGCCCCGGCGCGCACAGCCATGTCGGCGGCGTGCGCTGGTGGAACGTGAAGCATCCCGCCGCCTACGCCCAGCGCGTGCTGGCGGGGGAGTCGCCCGCGGCCGGGCGGGAGACGCTCGACGCCGAGACGCGCCAGGTGGAGCGTGTGCTGCTGCTCAGCCGCATCCGCGACGGACTCGGGGTCGACGAACTCCGAGAGGCCGGCCGTCGAGAGGTGCCCGGCCTCATCGCCGACGGTCTGGTGGACGGGCGCGCCGCCCTGCGCGGGTCGATCGTGCTGACGCAGCGCGGCCGGCTGCTGGCGGACGCGGTGGTGCGGCGACTGCTGGCGGAGGACGTCGCCCAGCCTCAAGACTCGGCGCCGGTCGAGATCGCCCGGCGGACATGAGAAGCCGCCCCCGCGGATCTCATCGATCCCGCGGGGGCGGCTCCGTCCGAGCGCGTCGGGTCAGCTGACGAACTTGATCGCGATCGGGTAGGTGTAGAACTCACCCTGGTTGGCTTTCACCGCGGCGATGATGCTGAACACGATGTTCAGCACCCAGGCCGCCAGGATGATGAAGATGCCGACCACGACGATCGACAGGATGCCGCCGACGACGTAGGCGATGAAGATCGTGATCTGGAAGTTCAGCGCGGTCGCCGAGTGGGCGCGCACGAACGGACCGCGGTCCTTCAGCACCAGGTACCCGATGAGGGCGGGGATCCAGTTGAACAGGATGCCCCCGATCTGGATCAGGGTGGCCCAGAGCTTCTCGTCGGCGGGGCTCAGCTGCTGCGCTCTGCCACCGTAGGGCTGCTGGGGCGGCGGGGGCGGGGGTGTCGCGGACATCGTTCTGTTCTCCTCTGTACATGGGCAGGGGTGGACATGGTCGCCCCCAGCCTAGGGCTCGCATCCCGAAACTGAAAAGAGCCTGAACGCTCCGCTACTTGATGAACCGGAAGTTCACCGGGTAGCGGTAGGTGCCGCCGCCGTTCACCCGCACGAAGCCGAGGATCGAGAACACGAGGTTCACGATGTACAGCGCCCACGGGATGAGCAGGCCGAACAGCAGGTAGCCGACGCCGTAGGTGAAGCTGCCGATGATGATCCCGATCACCTGCGAGGCCACCCAGGCGATGATCCAGGTGATCTGCCAGTTGAGGGCTTCCTTGGCCTCCTGGTCGGTCAGCCGGCCGCGGTCCTTGAACACCAGCCAGATGATGAGCGAGGGGAGGAACCACAGGATGCCGCCGAGGTGGGCGAAGGCCGCCCACTGCTTGTCCTGCGCGGCGTCGAGCGGGGCAGCGGCGGCGGATGGCGCGTACGGCTGCTGCGGGCCGCCGGCGGGCTGAGCGTAGGGCTGCTGCGGGGGCACGGCTCCCGGCTGCGGCGGGACCCCGGCGTTGGGGTCGTTGGGCTGGTTCGGGTCTGACATGTGCGGAACCCTTTCGTGATCGGCTGCGGCGCTGCCGAGCCGGTGCACATACGGTACTGCGACCGTGTCACAGCCAGCAATCATCCGGCGCGCGTTTCTGCGCGGTAGGATTGGCACTCAGGAACCACGAGTGCTAAATCGGTCGACGGGAGGCGGAGATGGTCTCGGAACGCAGCCTTGAGGTGCTGCGCGTCATCGTGCAGGACTACGTCGCGTCGCGGGAGCCGGTCGGCTCCAAGAGCATCGTCGAGCGGCACTCCTTCGGGGTGTCGGCGGCGACCATCCGCAACGACATGGCGCTGCTGGAGGAGGAGGAGCTGATCGCGGCCCCGCACACCTCCTCGGGCCGCGTCCCCACCGACAAGGGCTACCGGCTCTTCGTCGACCACCTGGCCGAGGTGCGCCCGCTCAGCTCCGCGCAGCGGACGGCGATCGAGACGTTCCTCGGAGCGTCGGCCGACTTCGACGACGTGCTGTCGCGCACGGTCCGTCTGCTGTCGCAGCTGACCAACCAGGTCGCACTGGTGCAGTACCCGTCGGTGGCGCGCTCGCGCATCCGGCACATCGAGCTGGTGTCGCTGGCCCCGCGCCGGCTGCTGAGCGTGCTCATCACCGACTCGGGCGCCGTCGAGCAGCGCGTGATCGAGCCGGCGACCGAGCTGACCGACGAGGATGTGGCGGAGATCCGCGGCGCGATCAACGGCGCCGCGGCCGGCCTGACGCTCGGCGAGGCGACCGCCCGGCTCAAGGAGCTGCCGGAGGCCCTGACCGAGCGCACGCGCGCCCTTGTGGAGCCGGTGGCCAGCGCCCTGCTCGACCAGATCGCCGCCAACCGGCAGGAGAAGCTGGTGATGGCGGGCGCCGCCAACCTGGTGCGCACCGAGCTCGACTTCCCGGGCAGCATCACCCCGGTGCTGGAGGCGATCGAGGAGCAGGTGGTGCTGCTGCGCCTGTTCGACGAGATGGCGACCGACCAGCACGGCGTCGCCGTCAGCATCGGGCGCGAGAACGCCGGCTTCGGGCTGACGGAAGCATCCGTCCTCTCCAGCGGTTACAGTGCCGCGGGGTCGGATGTCGCCCGCGTGGGCCTGCTCGGCCCGCTCCGCATGGACTACTCGGGCAACATGGCGGCCGTCCGGGCCGTCGCCCGCTACCTCTCCCGGCTGCTCGGCGACCAGTAGGCCGCCGGAAGCGAAGAACAGCGAACGATCGAAGTAAGGAACAGCCCACGTGGCCGACCACTATGAAGTCCTCGGCGTCGAGCGCGACGCCAGCCCCGACGAGATCAAGAAGGCGTACCGCCGGCTCGCGCGCGAGCTGCACCCGGACGTGAACCCGAGCGCCGAGGCGCAGGAGCGGTTCAAGCTGGTGACGCATGCCTATGACGTGCTCAGCGACCCGCAGCAGCGGCAGCAGTACGACCTCGGGGGCTCCGGCGGGTTCGGCGGTGGCGGGAGCGCCGACTTCGCGGGCTTCAGCGATATCTTCGAGACCTTCTTCGGCGGAGGGGGCGGCCAGGGACGCGGCCCGCGCTCCCGGCGCGAGCGCGGCCAGGATGCCCTGCTGCGCGTGGAGGTCGACCTCGACGAGGTCATCTTCGGCACCCACCGCGACCTCGAGGTCGACACGGCCGTCGTCTGCGAGACGTGCAACGGCTCGTGCTGCCAGCCGGGCACCCACCCGGTGACGTGCGACATCTGCCACGGGACCGGCAGCATCCAGCGCTCGGTGCGCTCGCTGCTCGGCAACGTGATGACCTCGAGCCCCTGCGGCACCTGCCGCGGTTACGGCACGGTCATCGCGACGCCGTGCGTCACCTGCCAGGGTCAGGGCCGCGTGCGCGCCCGCCGAACGGTGCCGGTCGACATCCCCGCCGGCGTCGACACGGGCCTGCGCCTGCAGATGCCCGGCAGCGGCGAGGCCGGCCCCGCAGGCGGCCCGAACGGCGACCTGTACCTCGAGATCAAGGTGAAGCACCACGAGGTGTTCAGCCGCGACGGCGACGACCTGCTCTGCACGCTGGAGCTGTCGATGACGGATGCCATCCTCGGCACCACCGCGACGGTGAAGGCCCTCGACGGCGACATCCGGCTGGAGCTGAAGCCGGGGACGCAGTCCGCCGACATCGTCACGGTCAAGGACCGCGGCATCACGCACCTGCGCGGCTCCGGCCGCGGCGACCTGCGGGTCGGCATCCAGGTGGTCACGCCCACGAAGCTCGACCACAAGGAGAAGGAGCTGATCAAGAAGTTCGCGGCCACCCACAAGCCGCAGGAGCCGTCGCTCGCGCGCTTCCAGCAGGGCCTGTTCGCGAAGCTGCGCGACCGCTTCCTCCACCTGTAGCCCGGCGATGGCGTCCCTCTATCTGCGCGAGGACCTCGAGGACGTCGAGGTCGGCGCCCGGCTGTCCCTCACCGGAGCCGAGGCCAAGCACGCGGCGACCGTGAACCGCACGCGGCCGGGGGAGTCGGTGCTGATCGGGAACGGCCGCGGCCTCGTCGCCTCCGGAGAAGTCATCGAGGCGACCAACGCCGAGCTGACGATCGACGTGGAGGCGGTCTCGCGCGTCGAGCGACCCGCGCCGACGATCACGCTCGTGCAGGCGCTGGCGAAGGGCGACCGCGACGAGCTCGCGGTGCAGGCGGCCACGGAGCTCGGCGTGGACGCGGTGGTGCCGTGGGCCGCGTCCCGCTCGGTCTCCCGCTGGGAGGGCGCGAAGGTGGCGAAGGGCCGCGAGCGCTGGGCGACCATCGTGCGCGAGGCGGCCAAGCAGTCCATCCGCGCGTGGACGCCCGAGGTGCGGGAGCTGGCGACGACGAAGCAGGTCGCGGCGCTGGCCGCGGGCGCACGGGTGCTCGTGCTCGAGCCGGACGCGGAGGCGGCGCTGACGGCCGTCGTTCCGGACGGCCGCGACCTGGTGCTCGTCGTGGGCCCGGAGGGCGGCATCGCGCCGCAGGAGCTGGACGCCTTCCGCGCGGCCGGCGCAGAGCTGGTGCGACTGGGCGGGACGGTGCTGCGCACCTCGACCGCGGGACCCGCGGCCCTCGCCGTGCTGAACGCGGCGCTCGGCCGCTGGTGACGCGCCCGATTCGTGACGAACGGCCGCGATTCGTGGCGAACGGAGACCATTCGTCACGAACCGCGCGGGCATGACGCCGAGAGCGGACACCCCGCCCGCTGTCGGCGCACGCGAATAGGATGGGGGACATGGCAGAGACGGAACCTTCGATCTTCTCGCGCATCATCGCGGGCGAGATCCCGGCCGACGTGGTGTTCGACTCGGAGCGCATCATCGCGTTCCGCGACATCGCGCCGCAGGCGCCGGTGCACCTGCTCGTGGTGCCGAAGACGGAGCAGTACCGCGACGTCACCGAGCTCGCGGCGGGCGACCCGGAGCTGCTCGCCGAGCTCGTCGCCACAGCGAAGCGGCTGGCCGACGAGCACTCCGACGGCGACTTCCGTCTCGTCTTCAACACCGGCGCGGGCGCGGGTCAGACCGTGTTCCACGTCCACGCCCACGTCCTCAGCGCCAACGGTGGGGGACACAGCCTCCAGGAAGGAACACTTGGCCAACTCTGAAGCCACCCAGGGCCCGTCGAACGCGGGAGAGCAGGGCGCCGAGGCGCGCCTGAGCGTCGACGGCGTCCAGATGGTCCGCTTGCTCGGGCCGCAGGACCGCCTGCTCACCACGCTCGAGCGGCAGTATCCGCTCGTGAACGTCCACGTGCGCGGCAACGAGATCACGCTCACCGGCGACGCGACCCAGGTGGGCGCGGCGCAGCGCCTCGTGGAGGAGCTGCTGCAGATGGTGCGCAACGGCCAGGAGCTCTCGCCCGCCGAGGTCACGAGCTCCGCCCGCATGCTCGGCACCGACCTCAACCTGAGCCCGTCCGACGTGCTCGGGCAGGCCATCCTGACCGCGCGCGGCAAGAGCATCCGCCCGAAGACCCTCGGCCAGAGCCGGTACGTCGACGCGATCGACCACAACACCATCGTGTTCGGGATCGGACCCGCCGGTACAGGCAAGACCTACCTCGCCATGGCCAAGGCCGTGCAGGCGCTGCAGCGCAAGGAGGTCAACCGCATCATCCTCACGCGTCCCGCGGTCGAGGCGGGGGAGCGGCTGGGCTACCTGCCCGGCACGCTGACCGACAAGATCGACCCGTACCTGCGGCCGCTCTACGACGCGCTCAACGAGATGATGGACCCGGACCTCGTCCCGAAGCTGCTCGCGGCGGGCACGATCGAGGTCGCGCCGCTGGCGTACATGCGCGGCCGCACCCTGAACGACTCGTTCATCATCCTCGACGAGGCGCAGAACACGACGCCGGAGCAGATGAAGATGTTCCTGACGCGTCTCGGCTTCAACTCCAAGATGGTCGTCACCGGCGACATCACGCAGGTCGACCTGCCCAACGCGGCGAGCGGCCTCCGGCTGGTGACGCGCGTGCTGAACGACATCGACGACATCCACTTCGCCCGCCTCGGCAGCGAGGACGTCGTCCGCCACAGCCTGGTCGGCCGGATCGTGGACGCCTACACCGAGTACGACGCCAAGCAGCAGGCCCGCCGGTTCGAGCGCGACCAGGCGGCCGAGTTCGCCAACCGCGCCGAGCGGCGCTCGGCCATTCCGCGAGACCACCTCCCGAAGCGACGATAAGGGCCGCCGTGAGCATCGAGATCAACAACGAGTCGACCATCGAGGTGGACGAGTCCGCCCTGCAGCGGCTCGCCGCGTACGCGTTCGACATCCTCCACGTGCACCCGGACGCCGAGCTCGCGATCGTGCTCGTCGACGAGGCCGCCATGGAGCAGCTGCACGTGCAGTGGATGGACGAGCCCGGCCCGACCGACGTGCTCAGCTTCCCGATGGACGAGCTGCGCCCCGGCACCGAGGAGGAGCCGTCGCCCGCGGGCCTGCTCGGCGATGTCGTGCTGTGCCCGCAGGTCGCCCAGGTGCAGGCGGAGACCGCCGGCCACACGCTGCAGGACGAGCTGCTCCTGCTCACCACGCACGGCATCCTGCACCTGCTCGGGTTCGACCACGCCGAGCCGGCCGAGGAGCGCGAGATGTTCGCCATCCAGCGCGACATCCTCGTCGGCTTCGGGCGCTACGACCGACAGCGCTAGGACCTGAGATGCTGCAGGCGCTGTTCTTCATCGTCGCGTTCCTGCTGGTGGCCTTCGGCGGTCTCATGGCGGCCGTCGATTCGGCCCTCGGCGTGCAGTCGCGCGGCGACCTCTCCGACCTGGCAGAGACCTCCCGCGCGAAGAAGTCGCTGCTCGCGATCTCGCAGGACCCGGGCGCCTACCAGAACGCCGTCGGGTTCACCCGTCTCCTCGCCGAGACCACCGCGGCGGTGCTCGTAACGCTCGCCTTCGAGCAGATCTTCGAGCAGTGGTGGGTCTCTCTCATCCTCGCCGCCCTGATCATGACGGCCGTGTCGTTCGTGCTGGTCGGGGTCAGCCCGCGGAGCGTCGGACGGGCCAACTCGACCGTGCTGCTGCGCCTCTCCGCTCCGATCGTGCGGTTCGTCCGGGTCGTGCTCGGCCCGATCCCCGGCGGACTCGTGGCCCTCGGCAACCGGGTGACGCCGTCGCGTGCCCGGTCGGCACCGGTGACCAGCGAGGAGCAGCTGCTGTCGATCGTCGACGAGGCCACCGAGTTCGACGTGCTCGAGGAGGACGACCGCGAGCTCATCCACTCGATCTTCGAGTTCAACGCGACGGTCGTGCGCGAGGTGATGATCCCGCGTACCGACATGAAGACCGTGGACTCGACGGCCGGGCTCGGCACCGCCATGGGCCTGTTCTTCTCCACCGGCGTCTCGCGGATGCCGGTGATCGACGGGGGCGACCCGGACGAGGTGGTCGGCATCCTGTACCTCCGCGACGCCGCGAAGCTCAGCTACGAGCGACCGCTCGGCGCCGACGAGCTCACCGTGCGCGAGCTCGCCCGCCCCGCCCTGTTCGTGCCCGAGTCGCAGAAGGCCGACGCGCTGCTCGCGCAGATGCAGCGCGAGTCCAACCACCTGGCCATGGTCGTCGACGAGTACGGCGGCATCGCCGGCCTTGTGACGCTCGAGGACCTCATCGAGGAGCTGGTGGGCGACATCTCGGACGAGTACGACCACGAGGTCGCCCTCATCCAGCCGCTGCCGGAGGGTGGCTACCGCATCGCCACCCGGCTGCCGATCGACGACCTGGGGGAGCTGTTCGACCTGGAGATCGAGGACGAGGACGTCGACAGCGTCGGCGGTCTCGTCACCAAGGCGCTCGGCCGGCTGCCCGAGGTCGGCTCGACCGTCACCGTGCACGGCCTGCGGTTCACCGTCGACCGGATCGAGGGCCGGCACAAGCACGTCGCCACCGTGCTCGTCGAGCGCGATGTCGCGCTGCTGCCGGAGGGCGACGCACCGACAAGCCCGGTGCCGCACGCCGGCGACCGCCAGCCCGACCGCCACGGCGACCGCAGGGCCGCCGACCGTCACGCCGACCGTCACGCCGACCACCGCCACACCACCCAGGAGACCAGATCGTGACCGACTACCACGCCGGATTCGTCTCATTCGTCGGCCGACCGAACGTCGGCAAGTCGACGCTGACCAACGCGCTCGTGGGCGAGAAGGTCGCCATCACCAGCTCCAAGCCGCAGACCACCCGCCGGGCCATCCGCGGCATCGTGCACCAGAAGGACGGCCAGCTGATCCTCGTGGACACCCCGGGCATCCACCGCCCGCGCACCCTGCTCGGCGAGCGGCTCAACACGCTCGTGCAGTCGACGCTCGGCGATGTGGACGTGATCGGCTTCTGCGTGCCGGCCGACGAGAAGATCGGGCCGGGCGACCGCTTCATCAACGAGCAGCTGGACGCGTACCCGCGGGCCAAGAAGGTGGCGATCGTCACCAAGGTCGACGCTGCGGGCAAGGCGCAGGTCGCCGAGCAGCTCCTCGCCGTTTCGGCACTGCGCGAGTGGGAGGCGATCGTGCCGGTCTCGGCGGCGAGCCGCATCCAGCTGGAGACCCTGAGGTCGGAGCTGATGAAGCTGCTTCCGACCTCCGAGGCGCCGCTCTACCCCGACGAGGCGATCACCGACGAGGGCCTGGAGGACCGCATCGCCGAGTTCATCCGCGAGGCCGTGCTCGAGGGCGTCGAGGACGAGCTGCCGCACTCGCTCGCCGTCACCATCGACGACATCGTCGAGCGCGACGACAAAGACCTCGTGGAGGTCTACGCCAACCTCTTCGTCGAGCGCGACAGCCAGAAGGCGATCGTCATCGGCAAGGGCGGCAGCCGCATCCGCGACGTCGGGGCGGCGGCGCGCGGACCGATCGAGAAGCTCCTCGGCCGGCACGTGTTCCTGTCGATCCGCGTGAAGGTCGCGAAGGACTGGCAGCGCGATCCGAAGCAGCTCGGCCGCCTCGGCTTCTGAGCCGGCGGCGGCCGGGCGGCCGTACATCCGGAGGATGATTCCGCGGTCCGGATGCCGGTCGCCGCGCGCCCGCACCGTACCGTAGAGGCATGCCGGACCTCCGCCGATCGCTCGCCGCGCTCGCGCCCTACCGCTGGGTGCTCGAGCCGGCGCTGGCGCTCGTGCTGTTCGCGGCGTGGTTCCTGAGCGGGCTGCCGGAGGACCTGGCGGCGACGCTCGCGCTCGCGTTCTACGCGGCCGCGATCGCGCTCTCCCGCATCCTGCCGGGGGTCGCGCTGGGGCTGCTCTGGGCGGGCGTCCTGCTGGAGCTGACCGAGCAGGAGTCCCTGGCGGCCCCCTACCGCATCATCGCGGCCGTGGCCGTCGTCGCCGTGCTGGTCGGCGTCGCGGCGCACGGCGGCCCGGTGCTGCGCTGGCTCGACTTCGCCTCCGCGATCCTGCTGGGTCCGGCCGTGGCGTACCTGTTCACCGTGCGCGGCGACCTGAAGTTCCCGCAGTTCGGGCCGGTGATCGCCGGCTACTACACCAGCCAGGGCATCGGCGTGCTGCTGATGAGCCTCCTGCTGGCCGTCATCTTCGTCGCGGCCTGGCTGCTCGGCTTCCTGGTCGCCCGGCAGCGTGCGGCGCAGCACGGCACCGGCGCAGGCACCGGACCCTCCGTGCTCGTCTGGCTGGCGTCGAGCGGCGGGGCGGAGCAGACGGAGGACGACCCCTCCCGGCCCGAGCTCGTGCGCCGGCTGACGCGCGCCCAGCTCACTTTCGACATCGCGGGCGCCGGGGCCTTCACCGCTTTCTGCCTGCTCATCGGCGGGGTGTGGGACCGCTCCGCGGTCCTCGTCACGATGGCGTTGGCGGTGGCCATCGCGCTGCGCCGGATGTCGCCCGCGGTGTCGCTCTCGCTCGCCTGGCTCGGCGCCGTGCTGCAGATGACGACCGGGCACAACATCCTGGTCAGCGACATCGGGATCCTGATCGTGCTGTACGCCACCGCCGCCTACGGCGACCGCATCGTGCGCGGCGCCGGCCTCATCTCGGCCGGCATCGGTGCGCTCGTCGCCGCCCTCTACCTGACGGTCACGGCGGCCGTCGCCCAGGGCTACTACGACCTCCTGTCTAGCCAGATCGCGAGCGTGGCGCTGCAGTTCGCCTTCCTCTTCGTGGTCAGCGTGACCGTGCTCGGGCTGTCGTGGGTGCTCGGCCTCCTGGTGCGCACCTGGCGCAACGCCCGGGTCGCCCGCCGTGCGCGGGCGGAGGCGGAGCTCGACCGCAACCGCGCCGTCCAGGATGTGGTGGTCGAGCAGGAGCGGACCCGCATCGCCCGCGACATGCACGACGTGGTGGCCCACTCGCTCGCGGTCGTGATCGCGCAGGCGGACGGCGCGCGGTACGCCCGCCAGACCGACCCGGAGGCGGTGGACGAGGCGCTTGCGACCATCGCGTCCACCGCCCGTTCCGCGCTCGGCGACGTGAGGGTGCTGCTCGCCGAGCTGCGGCAGTCGCAGCCCGAGCCCGGCCGCCCGCCCGGCGCCCACGACGGCCCGCAGCCGTCGCTCGCCGACCTGGACCAGACGGTCGAGCACATCCGCTCGGCCGGTCTCCCCGTCACCCTCGAGCGCGAGGGGAACGTCGCGGGGCTCGGCTCCGCGCAACAGCTCGCCGCCTTCCGCATCGTGCAGGAGGCGCTCACCAACGCGCTGCGCCACGGCGACACCAGCCGCCCGGCCGGCGTCGTGCTCGCCGAGGCGCCCGTCGACCACGGCCCCGGCCTCGTCATCACCGTGAGGAACACCATGAGGAACACCACCACCGAACCGACGACCACCGGCTCGCTGCCGCGGGTCGGCCACGGCCTGCCCGGGATGCGCGAGCGCGCGTCCCTCGCGGGCGGCTGGCTGACCGCCGAGGGACGCGACGGCGAGTTCGTCGTCACCGCGTTCCTGCCGGGGGCGGCGGCGTGAGCGGCGCCGCGGTCGAGGCGCCGCCCATCCGCGTGCTGCTCGTCGACGATCAGCCGCTGTTCCGCGCCGGCGTCCGGATGCTCCTGGGCTCGCAGCCGGATCTGGAGTTCGCCGGGGAGGCCGGCAACGGCGAGGAAGGTGTGCGGGTCGCCGCCGAGACCCGGCCGGACGTGGTGCTGATGGACATCCGGATGCCCGTGATGGACGGCATCGCGGCGACGAGCGCCATCATCGCGGACGCCGAGCGCGCGGGCCGAACGCCGCCGCGCATCGTGGTGCTGACCACGTTCGACCTCGACGAGGCGGCCGCGCGCGCGATCCGCGGCGGGGCGTCCGGGTTCGTGCTGAAGGACGCGGAGCCGGAGTTCCTGCTGGCGGCCATCCGCACGGTGCACGCGGGGAGCGCGGTGATCGCCGCGGGGGCGACGCGCGAGCTGTTCGAGTACTTCTCGGCGGCGCAGCCGACCCGGCAGGAGCCGGCCGAGTTCGCGTCGCTGACCTCGCGCGAGCGGGAGATCTTCGTGCTCGCCGCCCGGGGCCTCAGCAACGCGGAGATCGCGGGCAGCGAGTTCCTCTCGGAGGCCACGGTCAAGACGCACATCTCCCGCATCCTCGCCAAGCTCGGCCTGCGCGACCGCGTGCAGATGGTCGTCTACGCGTTCGAGCACGGCCTGACCGGCGGCGAATAGCCCGCGACCTCACCCGCGACTGCGGTGCCCCGGTACAAGTGCGCCCGGGCGCGCACCCGCAGTCGTGACGGGGTACCGCAGTCGCGCGAGGGATCATCCTCAGGGAGGACACAGGATCGCCCCAGCGCCCGATCCGGCGGGGGCGGCCGCTCCCTAGCGTTGAGGGCATGGAGCTGACTCTCACCGAAACGGTGGCGCGCGTCGACGCGGCCACGAAGACCTACGGCAGCGGGGCGGGGCGCGTGAACGCGCTCGACGGCGTCACGCTCGGCATCCCGGCGGGCCGGTTCACCGCCGTCATGGGTCCGAGCGGATCCGGCAAGTCGACCCTGATGCACGTGATGGCGGGCCTCGACTCGGTCAGCAGCGGGCGCGTGTTCCTCGGCGACACCGAGATCACCCACCTCGGCGATGCGGAGCTGACACTGCTGCGCCGCCGCCGGGTCGGCTTCGTGTTCCAGTCGTTCAACCTGGTGCCGACGCTGGACGTGCGCGGCAACATCCTGCTCCCGTTCGAGCTCGACGGCCGTCGGCCGACCCGCGAGCAGTCCGAGTGGATCGACCACCTCGTCGAGACGCTCGGCCTCACCGGGCGCCTGACCCACCGGCCGCACGAGCTCTCCGGCGGCCAGCAGCAGCGGGCCGCGATCGTGCGGGCACTGGCGACGCGCCCCGACCTGGTCTTCGCCGACGAACCGACCGGCAACCTGGACTCGCGCACCGGCCGCGAGGTGCTCGGCGTGCTGCAGGAGGCGGCCCGCACCTTCGGCCAGAGCATCGCCATGGTGACCCACGACCCGGTGGCGGCGAGTTTCGCCGACCACATCGTGTTCCTCGCCGACGGCCGCGTCGCCGCCGAGCGCGGCCCGTCGTCGGCCGAGGAGATCTCCGCGTTCATGCTCGGGATGGAGGCGCGAGCATGAGCCGCCCGTTCTCCGCTTTCCGTGCGAATGCGCGCGATCACCGGGCCGGCATCCTCGTCGCCGCGCTCAGCTCCGCGTTCGGGGTCGCCCTCGTCGGCGGCGTCGACGTGCTGTCGGCCTACATCGGCGCGTCGGACGTCGGCCAGCGCCAGAGCGCGAAGATCGCTCTGACCGTGGTCGGGGTGATCTTCTTCATCGTGGCCGTCTACGTCGGCGCGATCGTCATCACCAACACGTTCGCCACGGTGATCGCCGGGCGCATCCGCACCATCGCGCTGCTGCGGCTGATCGGGTCGAGCGCCCGCGCTCAGCGCCGGGCGGTCGCGGGGGAGGGCCTCGCCGTCGGCCTGTTCGGCGCCCTCATCGGCGGCGCGGCGGCGGCGGTGCTCGCACTGGTCGCGGTGAGGGTGTTCGTGGCGACGGGCGCGCTGCCCGACGGCACCTATCCCGTTCTCAGTCTGGAGATGGTCCCACCGGTCGTCGTCGTGGTGCTCACCACGTGGCTGGCGTCGTGGGTGGGCAGCCGGCGAGTGCTGACGGTGACGCCGGTGCAGGCGCTGGGCGCCGCGCAGGAGCGGCCGCTCGCGGCCGTGCGCAGCCGTGGGCGCGCCGTGGTGTCGCTGGTGCTTCTCGTCCTGGGCGGCGCGCTGCTCGCCCTCGGGCTCCTGCTGGGGGTCGGCGCCTTCGAGGGCCTCGGCGTGACCAGGGACATCTGGACCTACGGCGTGCTGGTCGCGCTGGCCGGAGGGATCGTCTCGTTCACCGGGGTCATCCAGGCGGCGCCGTTCTTCCTCCCGGCGGTCCTCCGTGCGGTCGGCCTCGTCATGGGGCGCAGTGCCGCCACCCGGCTGGCGGCGGCGAACGCGGTCCGCAACCCGGAGCGCAGCTCGCGGACGGCGATCGGCCTGGTCATCGGCGTGACGCTGATCACCATGTTCGTCGTCGCGGCCTCGACGTGGCAGCAGCAGCTCCGCGCGGCCGCCGATGGCGATCCGGCGCTCTACCAGGACGCGGAAGACGTCATCGGCGGCGTGCTCGCCGTCTTCACCGTGCTGGTCGGCTTCTCGGCCGCGATCGCCGCGTGCGGCGTGGTCAACTCGCTCTCCGTCAGCGTGCTGCAGCGCAGGCGGGAGCTCGGGCTGCTGCGGGCGCTCGGCTTCAGCGCCGTCCAGATCCGGCGGATGGTCCTCGCCGAGAGTGCGCAACTGGTCGTCGCCTCCGTGGTGACGGGGCTCGCGCTCGGCACCGCCTACGGCTGGATCGGCGCGCAGTCGCTGCTCGGGATGCTCCCGGGCGGGGGCCTGCTCGCGCCCGCCCTGCCGTGGCCGTTCCTCGCCGCGATCGCCGTCGCGGCGGCGGTCCTCGCGGTCGTCGCGGCGCTGGCTCCGACGCGCCGGGCCACCCGCGTCTCGCCGGTGGAGGCTCTCGCGGTCGAGTGAGCGCGCTGACAGTTGGCTGAACTCTCACAGAGCCTCAGCCAGTCGTGATCTGAGCGCTGAATAATGAGTCGTTCGCCCGTGCCGCGTGAGAGGACCCGCCCTGGACCCGCTGATGACGCTGAGGATCGACAAACTGTCGTTCCTCGTCCCGCTCTACCTCGTCGCCGCGGCGTTCGCGCTGTACCTCCTCATCCGCCCCACCTGGCGGCGGACGCTCGCCGGCCTGATCGCCGCGGTCGCCGGCGGTCTGGTCGGCTGGTTCGTGGTGTGGCTGGTCGACGACGTGATGGACGTGTTCGGTGTCGCCCTCACGCCCGTGACGACGCTGTGGACGGCCCTCGGTTTCGGGGGAGTGAGCCTCGCCGTCGCGAACCTGTTCCGGTCGCGGTGGTGGCGCAAGCTGATCGCCGTCGTCAGCATCCCGGTGTTCCTGGCTGCGGCCTTCTGCGGCATCAACGCCGACTTCGGCGCCTACCGCAACCTGAACGACGCGCTCGGCGTCGTGCCCTACCGCGGCCTCCAGCTGCACAACGAGCACGGCGAGGTCGTCAGCGGCACGAACTGGCGCGCGACCACCTCCGGCAGCGCCTCCGTGCCGGCGAAGGGCGAGGTGGGCACCGTCCGGATCGCGGCGACCCAGTCCCACTTCCCGGCGCGTGAGGCCGTGGTCTATCTGCCTCCCGTGGCGCTCACCGCCGACCCGCCCGCGCTTCCCGTCCTCTACGCGCTCTCCGGCCAGCCGGGCGCCCCGGCCGATATGTTCACGGCGGGCGGCATCGCTGCGTCGATGGATGCGTTCGCCGCGAAGCACCAGGGTTACGCACCGATCGTGGTCGCCGCCGACCAGCTCGGCGGGCCCGGACGCAACCCGATGTGCGTCGACTCCCGCACCTTCGGCAACTCGGCCACTTACCTGCTGACGGATGTGCGCGATTGGGTGCGTTCGCACCTGCGCGTGAGCAGCGATCCGGCAGGATGGGGGGTGTTCGGCTACTCGCAGGGCGCGACCTGCGCCGTGCAGTTCGCCACAGGGCGGCCCGACCTCTTCGGTTCGGCGCTGGCCTCGTCGAGCGAGCTCGGGCCGACACTGGGGAACGAGGAGCTGACCATCCAGACCGGATTCGATGGGTCGAAGGCGGCGTACGAGAAGGCGCAGCCTGCCGCGGCGCTGGCCGCGCACGCGCCGTACCGCGACTCCACGATGGTGTTCGGCGCCGGTCGGAACGACGCCAAGTACACCGCCTTCGCCCGCAAGCTCTACGACGACGCGACGGCCGCGGGTGTGAAGGCCCAGCTGCTCAGCTCGCCCGGAACCGCGCACGACTGGAAGACGGTGCGCTACGTGCTGGCGCACGGGTTCCCGGCGATCGCGCGGCAGATGGGGCTGGGTTCGTGAAACCTCGCGCTGTGCTCGCCCGTGCGGGCCGGCTCATTGTGCAGCACCCCTTCACCACCGGGGTGACGCTGCTGATCCTCGTGCTCGCGCTCGTCACCGGTCCGCTGCGCGGGCCGCACCGGCCGCTGCGCGGTTGGGTCGGCGCCGGCGCCATCCAGCTGATCGACGGGCACTGGTGGTCGCCCTTCACGGCCGTGCTGTTCACCGACGACCTGTTCGAGCTGATCGTCGTGCTCATCCTGACGGTCGCGCTCGTCGGGGTGTCCGAACGGTTGATGGGCACCTGGCGCACGGCGCTGGCGTTTTTCGGCACCGCCGCGGTCGGGATCGTCGTCGGCGCGATCGTGCAGGTGGTGGCGAACAACGTCGGCGAGCTGTGGGCGCGCAACGTCCACGGCCTCCTCGTGCTCGACGTCTTCACCGCGATCGGCGGCACGATCATGACCGCGAGCGCGTTCGCCGGGACGCTGTGGCGGCGCCGCATCCGCGTCATCACCCTGCTCGTCGCGATCATGTACCTGCTGTACTCGGGTCTGCCGTCCGACCTCTACCGCCTGCTCGCAGTGCTGACGGGCCTCGGCCTCGGCCCGCTGCTGCGCCAGACCCGGGTGACCGGAGGCTGGCTGCGCAGCTCCCACCACGAGGTCCGGGTGCTGCTCGCCTCCGCGCTGACCATCACCGCACTCGGGCCGGTCATCGGCCTGCTGGGCTCCACCCGCTACGGGCTGCTGTCGCCGATCGGGCTGCTGTTCAGCAACGAGGCGCCCAGTGCGACCACCGTCGTGGAGCGCTGCCAGGCGTTCGCGGTGACGCGCGCCTGCTTCCGCGACCTCACCCTGGAGCGCATCAACGGCCTTGGACCCGTGCTGCTGTCGGTGCTGCCGTTGCTCCTGCTGCTCGTCGCGGCCTACGGCCTGCTGCGCGGCCGCCGCTTCGCCGTCTGGCTCGCCGTCGCCGTGAACGGCCTGCTCGCGCTGCTGTCCGCGCTGTACTACGGCATCCTCCCCATCGCGTCGACGCGTCCCGTGGTCTCCCCGCGCTACTGGGAGGTCACCATCATCCTCGCGCTGTCGACGCTCGTGCCGCTGGCGATGGCGATCCTGCTGGTGGTCTACCGGCGGCACTTCACGGTGCTGCCCTCGATGCGAGCCGTGCGCCGCTACGTGCTGCTGCTGATCGGCACCGGCGTCGGCCTCGTCGGGCTGTACGTGCTCGTCGGCTGGCTGCAGAAGGACACCGGCTTCACCCGGCCGGTGGAGGTCGGCGACCTGCTCGCCGACGTGCTGGAGCGCTTCGTCCCGGTCAGCTTCCTGCGCCGCGAGCCGGTCGAGTACCTGCCGACCACACCGCTCGCGACGATCGTCTACCACAACATCGGAACGGTGTTCTGGATCGTCGCGATCCTCGGCGCCATCCCCGCCGTGCTCGGCCGCGGCCTGCGGCGCCGGCCGGGCGACGACGCCTCGCACGTCCGCGAGCTGCTGCACCGCGGCGGCGGCGACGCGATCTCGTTCATGGCCACCTGGCCCGGCAACTCGTACTGGTTCGATCCGATCGGCGGCGGCGCCATCGCCTATCGCGTCGAGGGCCGCGTCGCGCTCACCACGGGCGGCCCGTTCGGTGCGCGCGGACCGCACGACGGCGCGATCCAGGGCTTCGCCCGCTTCTGCGACGACAACGGCTGGATCCCGGTGTTCTACAGCGTGGACGCGCACTACACGCCGCTGTTCGAGCGTCTCGGCTGGTCGACGATGACGGTCGCGGAGGAGACGGTGATCCGTCCGCAGCTCTGGGCCACGACCGGCAAGAAGTGGCAGGACGTGCGCTCGTCCATCAACCGCGCCCAGCGGGCCGGCATCCGCTCCGAGTGGACGAGCTTCGCCGCGCTGCCGCTCACCACGACCGTCCAGCTCTCGGATATCTCGGAGCAGTGGGTGGCCGAGAAGGATCTGCCCGAGATGGGCTTCACCCTCGGCGGGCTCGACGAGCTGCGCGACCCGGAGGTCCGGCTCATGCTCGCCGTCGACGAGCACGGCCGCGTGGAAGCCGTGACCAGCTGGCTGCCGACGTTCCGCGACGGCATCGTGGTCGGCTGGACGCTCGACTTCATGCGCCGCCGCCCCGACAGCATCAACGGCGTCATGGAGTTCCTCATCGCCGAGGCCGCCACGCGGATGAAGGAGGACGGCATCGAGTTCATGTCCCTCTCTGCCGCGCCGCTCGCGCACACCGCGGCGACGCCGGAGGACGACAAGGACACGATGGACCGCCTGCTCGGCTTCCTCAGCTCGTCGTTGGAGCCGGTGTACGGGTTCCGCTCGCTGCTCAAGTTCAAGCAGAAGTTCCAGCCGGAACTGCACCCGCTGATCATGGCCTACCCGGACCCTGTCGCGCTGCCGGCGATCGGCATCGCGCTGGTCCGCGCGTACCTGCCGGAGCTGTCCGTCGCCCAGGCCGCGACGTTCGTCCGGGGACGCAGCTGAATGGCTCCGTCGCTCGGCCATCCGTGACCTCGGTCGCAGGCTCCCTCGGCGCTGGCGTCGCGGCATCGCTCCGCGCTGCTTTGAGCTCCAGCGCGCGTGCTATCCTGAGCCCTGTGTACGGTCTGCTCCTCCTTAGCTGCCGCGACGAGTCCTAGTTCCGGGCCTCACTCGTCGCGGAGTTCGTCGTCGGCTCTCCACCACACCCCGCGAAGAGGATGCAGACCATGAAGAACACGCAGGCGCCGAGCGCCATGCCGATCCACAAGTACCGACCGTTCCACGAGCAGATCCGCGTCGACCTGCCGGACCGCACCTGGCCGTCGAACCGGATCACCCAGGCGCCGCGCTGGTGCGCGGTCGACCTGCGCGACGGCAACCAGGCCCTCATCGACCCGATGAGCCCCGAGCGCAAGCGCATCATGTTCGACCTGCTGGTCCGGATGGGCTACAAGGAGATCGAGGTCGGCTTCCCGTCGGCCAGCCAGACCGACTTCGACTTCGTCCGCAGCCTGATCGAAGAGGACGCCATCCCGGACGACGTCACCATCCAGGTGCTGACCCAGTCGCGCGACCACCTGATCAAGCGCACCTACGAGTCGCTGGTCGGCGCCAAGCAGGCCATCGTGCACCTGTACAACTCGACCAGCATCCTGCAGCGGGAGGTCGTCTTCCGCACCGACCAGCAGGGCATCGTCGACATCGCGCTGAACGGCGCCCGCCTGTGCCGCCAGTACGAGTCGCTGGTGCCCGGCACCACGATCTACTACGAGTACTCGCCCGAGTCGTACACCGGCACCGAGCTCGAGTTCGCCGCCGACATCTGCAACCAGGTGCTGGAGGTGTTCGAGCCGACCACAGAGCGCAAGGTCATCATCAACCTGCCCGCGACCGTCGAGATGGCGACGCCGAACGTCTACGCCGACTCGATCGAGTGGATGTCGCGCCACCTGAACCACCGCGAGAACGTCATCCTGTCGCTGCACCCGCACAACGACCGCGGCACGGCCGTCGCCGCCGCGGAGCTGGGCTACATGGCCGGCGCCGACCGCATCGAGGGCTGCCTCTTCGGCAACGGCGAGCGCACCGGCAACGTCGACCTGGTGACCCTGGGCGTCAACCTGTTCACGCAGGGCATCGACCCGCAGATCGACTTCAGTGACATCGACCAGATCAAGCGCACCGTCGAGCACTGCAACCAGCTGCCGGTCGGGGAGCGCAGCCCGTGGGGCGGCGACCTGGTGTTCACCGCGTTCAGCGGCTCGCACCAGGACGCCATCAAGAAGGGCTTCGAGGCGATGGAGGCGCGGGCCGCCGAGCAGGGGGTCTCGGTCGACGATCTGGTCTGGGCCGTGCCGTACCTGCCGATCGACCCGAAGGACCTGGGCCGCTCGTACGAGGCGGTCATCCGCGTCAACTCGCAGTCCGGCAAGGGCGGCGTCGCGTACCTGCTGAAGACCGACCACGCGCTCGACCTGCCGCGCAAGCTGCAGATCGAGTTCTCGGGGGTCGTGCAGGCGAAGACCGACGCCGAGGGCGGCGAGGTCACGAGCGACCAGATCTGGGACATCTTCCAGGACGAGTACCTGCCCGCGCCGGCGAGCGACCCGGACGCCAAGTGGGGCCGGTTCGAGCTGGGCAGCACCACGACGACGAACGAGACGGGCGAGCACGTCGTGCTCACGGTGACGCTGCGCGACGGCGACACCGTCTCCAAGGCCACCGGCGAGGGCAACGGCCCGATCGCGGCGTTCTTCGACATCCTGCACCAGCACGGGGTGGACGCCCACCTGTACGACTACTCGCAGCACACGCTGTCGGCGAGCGAGTCGGCGCTGGCGGCGGCCTATGTCGAGCTGGACGTCGACGGCCAGCGCCGCTGGGGCGTCGGCATCGACGGGGACACCACCACGGCGTCGTTCAAGGCCGTCGTGTCGGCGGTCAACCGCGCGGTCCGCTCGGCAGCGGGGCACGAGGCCGCGGAGCTCGTCTCCGCCTAGCCGTCCATGGGGCGCAACACGCCGTTATCGCTCCCGCGGAACGGCGTGTTGCGCCCCATCGTTTCGCGGCGGGCGCCTAGTCGCCGGGCTTGTCGATGCGGTAACGGGGGAGGGCTCCCGTGTCGGTGCGCTCCGTCGTGCGCGAGGCGCTCGGGCGGCGGCCGAACACCATCCACCGGGGCGTCGGGATGCGGCCGAGCTCCCGCTGCTCCGGCAGACTCCAGCCGAACCGCACGGCCAGGAGCCGGATGACCAGCGTCACCACCACGCAGACGATCGCGGCGACCGTCAGGGGCGCACCGAGGTCGATCATCCCCACGAGCACGATCGTCCCGGCGCCCGCGGCCACCGCGTACAGCGAGCCGACGTGCATGAGCGCGATCGGGAGGTTCAGCAGCACATCGCGCAGGATCGACCCGCCGACCGCGGCGACCACGCCGACGAACACCGCGGGCACCTCCGGCAGCCCGAGCGCCAGCGCCTTGCTCGCACCGATCGCCCCGAAGAGCCCGATGGTGAGCGCGTCGAGGAAGGTGATGACCGGGTCGAGCCGGCGGAACAGCCGGATCAGCAGCATCCCGAGCAGTGCGGAGACGACCGTCGCGGGCAGGTACCAGTTGGACTGCAGCGCCACCGGGGTGACGTTGAGCAGCAGGTCGCGCAGCAGGCCGCCGCCGATGCCGGTCGCCACGCCGATGATGGCGACGCCGAGCAGGTCGAGCCTGCGGTCGCGGAAGCCCGCCGCGAACATGGCGCCCTGCAGGCTGCCGACGCCGACGGCGATCAGGTCGCCCCACAGCGGGATCGAGAGGGCGGCGGTCGTGCTCACCCACCATATGTACCATCTCCCGGCGGCTGTGCCTCGCCGTCCGCATCCGCCGACCTGTCAGGGGAGCGCGCGATACTGGAGTGTGCCTGTCTACCGTGATGAAGCCGTCGTGCTCCGCACCCACAAGCTGGGGGAAGCCGACCGCATCGTCACCATGCTCAGCCGGCAGCACGGCAAGATCCGCGCGGTCGCGAAGGGCGTGCGGCGCACGGCGTCCCGCTTCGGGTCCAGGCTTGAGCCGTTCATGGTCGCCGACGTGCAGCTGTACGAGGGCCGCAGCCTCGACGTGATCACCCAGGCTGAGACGCTCGGCGCCTACGGCGCGCTGATCGCAGACGACTACGCCAGCTACACCGCGGCGAACGCGATGGTGGAGGCGGCCGACCGGCTCACCGACGCCGAGGCCTCCCTGCAGCAGTACCTCCTGCTCGTCGGCGCTCTGCGCTCGCTCTCGCGCCGGGAGCACGGCGCCGGGCTCACGCTCGACTCCTACCTGCTGCGGGCGCTGTCGCTCGCGGGCTGGGCGCCCAGCTTCCAGGATTGCTCGCGCTGCGGCACCCCCGGCCCGCACACGCACATCGTCGTCCAGCTCGGCGGCGTGGTGTGCGACGACTGCGCGCCGCAAGGCGCTCCGCGGGTCGACGCCGACACCATCGCCCTCCTCGGCGCGCTGCTGACCGGCGACTGGGAGGCGGCCGAGGCGGCGTCAGAGACCACCCGAGGCCGCGCCAACGGCGTGGTGGCGGCGTACACCCAGTGGCACCTGGAGCGCGGGCTGCGCTCGCTCCAGCACGTGGCGCACGACAGCGACGATCAGAAGGCGAGTGGATGAGTCCGAAGCCGTACACGCACAAGGACGCGGTCGAGTACCGCCCGCTCGACTGGACCGGGGTGTACCCTCCCGCGTTCCCCGCGGGCAGCGTGCCGTCGCACGTCGCCATCGTCATGGACGGCAACGGCCGCTGGGCGAACCGCCAGGGCCTGACCCGGATCGAGGGGCACCGGGCAGGGGAGGCGGCCCTGCTCGACGTGGTGGCGGGAGCCATCCAGGCCGGGATCAAGCACCTCAGCGTCTACGCCTTCTCGACCGAGAACTGGAAGCGCTCGCCCGACGAGGTCCGCTTCCTGATGGGCTTCAACCGCGATGTGCTGCACCGGCGGCGCGACCAGCTCAACGAGTGGGGCGTGCGGGTGCGGTGGGCCGGCCGCAAGCCGCGGCTGTGGTCGTCGGTGATCAAGGAGCTGCAGTACGCCGAGCGGCTCACCGCCGGGAATGACGTGCTGACCTTGACCATGTGCGTCAACTACGGCGGCCGGACGGAGATCGCCGACGCTGTGCGGTCCATCGCCGACGAGGTGGCCGCGGGCCGGCTGCGTCCGTCCGCGGTGAGCGAGAAGACCATCCAGCGCCACCTGTACCTGCCCGACATGCCCGACGTCGACCTGTTCGTGCGGAGCTCGGGGGAGCAGCGCACCAGCAACTTCCTGCTCTGGCAGAGCGCGTACGCCGAGATGGTGTTCCTCGACACGCTGTGGCCGGACTTCAGCCGGACCGACCTGTGGGAGGCCGTGACGTTGTACCAGCAGCGCAACCGGAGGTTCGGGGGAGCGGTCGACACGCCCACCGCGGCGTCGGAATAACTGCAGTCGTGCACGATGTTGCTTCTTTCGTGAGCGAACCCATCAAGATCGACGTCTGGTCCGATATCGCGTGCCCGTGGTGCTACATCGGCAAGCGCAAGTTCGAGGCCGGCAGCGGCCTCTTCTCGGGCGCAGGCGACGGCCGCGCCGTCGAGGTCGAGTACCACTCGTTCGAGCTGTCCCCGGACACCCCGGTCGACTTCGACGGCAGCGAGGTCGACTTCCTCGCCGGCCACAAGGGTCTTCCCGCCGGCCAGGTGGAGCAGATGCTGGAGCGGGTGACCGGAATCGCCTCGTCCGTCGGCCTCGACTACGACTTCGAGCACCTGAAGCACACCAACACCGTGAAGGCTCACGAGCTGCTGCACTTCGCGAAGGCCAACGGCAAGCAGCTGGAGCTGGCGGAGCGCCTCTTCCGCGCGTACTTCGTGGAGGGCCGCCACGTCGGTCGCGTCGAAGACCTCGCCGACCTGGCCGCCGAGGTCGGTCTGGACCGCGCGGAGGCCGTGGCCGCCCTCGAGTCGAACCAGTACCTCTCCGACGTGCGCGCCGACCAGTCGACCGCTGTCGAGTACGGCATCAACGGTGTCCCGTTCTTCGTCATCGAGGGCAAGTACGGCGTCTCCGGCGCCCAGGACGCGCAGACCTTCGCCCAGGTCCTGGAGCAGGTCTGGTCCGAGCGCGCGGCGGTGACCGCGTGAGCGGCGCACCCGCAGCGGCCGCGCCCGCAGCGGCCGCGCCTGGTGCACCCGTCGGCGTGACCGCCGGAGCGGCCTCGGACGCGGGAACGCCCCAAGCGGCGCCCGCGCTGCGCCCGGCGCTCGTCCCGCTCGGCGGGGCCGGAGCCGTCTGCGACGGCGACACCTGCGCCCTCCCATCCTGATCCATGGGACGCAACACGCCGTTTTGCGTTCGTCATAACGGCGTGTTGCGTCCCATAGACGCGAGGGCGTCGCGCACCCGGCGGACGGCTTCCTCTTCGGAGTGGCCCATGTGTGAGCGGTTGATGCGGACGATCCGCCACCCTCGCTTCTCGATCCGCCACAGCCTGTCGCCGTCGAGGTGATATTGCCGGTCGTCTGTGCGGTGGTGGTCCCCGTCGTACTCGATCGCGACGAGATGATTCGGGTAGGCGAGGTCGAGATGCGCCGTCCGCCCGCTCCCGATGTCGATGACATGGTTGATGCTCGGTTCGGGAAGGCCCGAGCGTACCAGCGCCAGCCGGAGCGTCGTCTCCATGGGAGAGTCGGTGCGTGCACGCATCCATTCGAGAGCGTTGCGCAGGGTCGGGATGCCCGGTCTCCCCTGGGCGCCGGCGACGGCGGAGCGGAGCTCCTCCATCGACGACAGAGGGTCCGTGCGCCGCACCAGTGCATCTCCGACCCGGACGAGATCGTCGTGTCCCAGCATCCCGGCGAGTTCGAGCAGAACCTCGACCGGCGCGGGAACGGGAAGGCCGCGGAGGGTGAAGACGCTGCCCTCGCCAAGGGTCACACGGTGGCCGACGATGCCGGCCGCGCGCGGTGCCCGTCTGGGGCGCCGCGCGCCCACGTGAAGCAGCTCGCGGTCGCTGCGCGGCAGCGGCAGCCCGTAGAGCGCGGCGGCCGTGGCGTGGCTGAAGAACAGCCCGTCCGGCATCACCCGCTGGTAGGCGCGGCAGCGCTCATCGAGCGTCATCGGAGCATCGGTCGTCCGCCGGACGCCGTGATACGGGCTCGTGAGGTCTGTGCGCCGGAGGCGCGATCGCGTGACGCCCGCGAGCTGCGCAGTGCGGGTGGAGAAGGATGACGAACGAGCGATGGGGGGAAGGTCGGCGGGGCGGCGCATGCCGATCACTCTGGCAAATCCGCCGACGCGCCGCGGACGTTATCCACACCCATCGAATCCGTGGGACGCAACACGCCGCAATGCGCGCGTGCATTGCGGCGTGTTGCGTCCCACAGATCGGAAGGGGCGCGCGGCGGCTATTCGGGGTCGGTGATGTCGGCGACGGTGGCGCCGAAGGCGCGGATGAGGTCGTCCGCGTCGACGAAGAGGGAGTAGCCGTGCTCGCCCGCCCCCATCGAGACCGTCCGGCCCGGGATGGTCGCGTCGGCGACGACCGGCCACGCGGTCGTGCTCCCGAACGGCGTGATGGTGCCGCGCTCGTAGCCGGTCGCGGCGAGGGCGACGGAGGCGTCAGGCAGCTGCAGCTTGTTCACCTGGAGCACGCCGCGCAGCTTCGCCCACGCGATCTTGCGGCCGCCGGGAACGAGCGCGAAGACGAAGGTGTCGTCGCTGCGCTTCACCACGAGCGTCTTCACGATGTCGGACGGCTGGATGCCCAGCAGCTCGGCCGCCTCCTCCAGGCTCCGCGCGGCGGGGCGCTCGACGATGCGGATGTCGACCCCGCGGGCTTCTGCGTCGGCCGTGACGCGGGTGCGTCCGGTGTCCACAGCCGCAGCGGCGGGGGAGTTATCCACGGATTCCGGGCTCTCGGCCATAGCTCAGCACGCTTTCTGGGAGAATCGAGTGAGATGTCTACCACAGCCACCCTAAGCCACGCTCCCCAGCTGACCATCGGTCCGCTGGCGCTCGACGTGCCCGTGGTCCTCGCGCCCATGGCGGGGATCACCAACACGGCGTTCCGCCGGCTCTGCCGCGAGTTCGGTGCGGGTCTCTATGTCAGCGAGATGATCACGTCACGGGCGCTGGTGGAGCGCACGCCGGAGTCCCTGCGGCTCATCACGCACCACGAGTCCGAGACGCCGCGCTCCATCCAGCTCTACGGGGTCGACCCGGTGACGGTGCGCGAGGCCGTGACCATGCTCGTCGCGGAGGACCGCGCCGACCACATCGACCTCAACTTCGGCTGCCCGGTGCCCAAGGTGACCCGCAAGGGCGGCGGCGCCGCGCTGCCGTGGAAGCTCGGGCTGTTCCGCGAGATCGTCGAGGGCGCGGTGAAGGCGGCCGGCGACATCCCGCTGACCATCAAGATGCGCAAGGGCATCGACGGCGACCACCTGACCTACCTCGAGGCCGGGCGGATCGCCGAGGGCGCGGGCGTTGCGTCGATGGCACTGCATGCGCGCACGGCCGCGGAGTTCTACTCCGGCCACGCCGACTGGTCGGCCATCGCGAAGCTCAAAGAGACCGTGACCTCCACCCCGGTGCTCGGCAACGGCGACATCTGGTCGGCGGCCGACGCCATCCGGATGGTCGAGGAGACCGGCTGCGACGGCGTCGTCGTGGGCCGTGGATGCCTCGGCCGGCCGTGGCTGTTCGGCGACCTGGCGGCGGCTTTCCGCGCCCGCGCGGGCGAGATCAGCGCAGCAGAGGCTGCGGCCGCGCAGGCGCATCCGACGCTCGGTCAGGTCGCGCAGACCTTCCGCCGCCACGCGGAGCTGCTGGTCGAGTTCTTCGACAGCGAGGAGCGCGGCTGCCGCGACATCCGCAAGCACGTCGCCTGGTACTTCAAGGGCTACCCGGTGGGCGGCGACCTGCGCGCCAACCTCGCCACCGTCGACACGCTCGAGCACCTCGACGAGCTCCTGGCGACCCTTGACTGGGATCAGGAGTACCCGGGCGAGGCCGCGGAGGGCCAGCGGGGCCGCGCCGGTTCGCCGAAGCGCCCGGCCCTGCCCGACGGCTGGCTCGAGAGCCGCGACCTCGACGGCGCCCAGCGTGCCGAGGTCGCCGACGCGGAGGTGCACAACAGTGGTGGATGACGTGGCGGCGACGACCCGCGCGGCGGCTCCCGCGGCACCGGCGCACTCGCACTCGGCCGAGGCCGTTTCCGGGTACACCGAGCACGACCGTGAGCGCTGGCTTCCCGAGCAGCACTCGAACCGCCGGAGCGACTTCGCCCGCGACCGGGCCCGGCTGCTCCACTCGAGCGCCCTGCGACGGCTCGCCGCGAAGACCCAGGTGCTCAGCCCGACCGCCGGCCTCGACTTCGCGCGCAACCGCCTCACGCACTCGCTCGAGGTCGCACAGGTGGGCCGCGAGCTGGCCAACAGTCTCGGGCTCGACCCGGACATCGTCGACACGGCCTGCCTCGCGCATGACATCGGGCACCCGCCGTTCGGTCACAACGGCGAGCGCGCCCTGAGCGCATGGGCGGAGGAGATCGGCGGCTTCGAGGGCAACGCCCAGACGCTGCGGCTGCTCACGCGCCTCGAGCCGAAGGTGTTCGGCCGCGACGGCCGGCTCTACGGGCTCAACCTCACCCGCGCCAGCCTCGACGCGAGCTGCAAGTACCCGTGGCCGGCGTCGTCCTCGGTGGCCGATCCGAGCGGTCGCGCCAAGTTCGGCTTCTACGCCGACGACCACGCCGTCTTCGAGTGGATGCGCGCGGGCGCCCCCGCCCGCCAGCGCTGCATCGAGGCCCAGGTGATGGACCTCTCCGACGACATCGCCTACTCCGTCCACGACTTCGAGGACGCCGTGGTCAACGGCTACATAGACGTCGCAGCGCTCGGCAGCCGTGTCGACCACGAAGACCTCGTCGAATCGATGCACGAGTGGGTCGGCGGCGAGGTGAGCCACCAGGAGCTCATCGAGGCCTTCGACCGCCTCGACAGCATGGACATCTGGCTCGACGGGTGGGACGGCTCCCGTCGCTCGCAGGCGCGTCTGAAGAACCTGACGAGCCAGCTGATCGGACGATTCGCGCACGCGGCCGTGCACGCCACGAAGGAGGCCGCAGGGCGCACCGACCTCATCCGGTTCGGTGCCGACGTGGTGGTCCCGGCGGGCATCCGCGCCGAGATCGCGGTGCTGAAGGGCATCGTGGCCACGTTCGTCATGTCGCGGAACACCCGGCAGCCGATCTACGCGCAGCAGCGGCAGATCCTGACGACGCTCGCCGACATCCTGTACCAGCGCGGCCCCGCGGAGCTCGACCCGGGCTTCGCGGAGGATTGGCGTGTCGCCGACAGCGACGAGCAGCGCAAGCGCGTGGTGGTCGATCAGGTCGCCAGCCTGACCGATCAGTCGGCGCTCAGCTGGTACGAGCGCCTCGTGCAGCACTGACGCGCCGACGCGCGGGGTTGAATCCCGCCGCCGTGTGCAGAATGCTGGGGAGCAAGCCTTCGGGAGGAGACGAATGAGCACCGCACCACCACCGTCGGACGGCGACCGCCCCACCGAGGGCGAAGCACCGGCGACCGAGGCAGCGGCGACCGAACCGGCGGCGGCCCCGGCCGCGCCGAAGGCCGCCCGCCCCGCGTCGCGCGCGTCCGGCGGCACGGGAGCGGCGCGGACGTCGTCCCGCGCGAGCACCGCCAAGACGGGTGCCACCGCGTCCTCCGGAACAGCCAAGCCGGCCGCGAAGACCACCCGCGCCACCAAGTCGGGCACGGCCGCAGCCGCGAAGACGCCCGCCGGTAAGACCCCGGCGGACGGCACCGCGACGCCCGCCGCAAAGAAGCCCGCCACGCGGACGCGCCGCACCGCCGCGAAGCCCACGCCGATCGCCCCTGAGGGCGAGGCGCCGTCGATCATGGACGCGACACTCGGCGCGCGCAACCCGGTCGCGACGAGCCCAGCGGCCGGATCGGTCGCGGCCGACACGTCGAGCTCGCCCGCCGAGCCGTTGGTCGAGACGGAGTCCGCGTCCGGGTCCGAGGCGACCACCAAGCGTCTTCCGACCGCGGAGGAGGTCTACGCGGCACCGGCCCCGACGGCCGCGGCCGCTCGACCGTCCGACACTACTCAGGAGACCGCGGTGGAGACGACAGAGGCCGCCGACGCGGCGAGCACCGTGGGCGAGCCCTCGTCGACGACCGCGACCGCACCGACCGAGCGCCTCGACGCGGCCGACACCGAGGCCGAGCCCGCTGCCCCGGCGGTAGCAGAGGGTGCCGAGACGGCAGGCGCCGTCCCCGGTCCCGACGCCTATGCCGCCGTCTCCGAGCCCGCCGACGCCGCCGCAGGACCGCACGCGCCGTCCGGACGCACCGTGAGCGACCTCGCCGACCGCCTGGACGACTCCCGCTTCTTCTCCTCGCTGTTCGACTTCACGTTCACCAACTACGTCACGCGCAAGCTGGCAGGGCCGGTGTACGTGGTCGGGCTCGTCCTGATCGCGCTCGGGGTCGTCGTCGGGTTCGCCAACGCGCTCACCTCCGCCATCGCGACCCATGCCCCGATCGGGGCGTTCGTCTTCCTCTTCGGCGTGCTCATCACGCTGGTGGGCGCGATGCTGGCGGTGCTGCTGCTCCGGGTGGGCATCGAGGTGTTCTGCGCCATCATCGAGATCGCGCAGAACACGCGACGCCGCCGTCCGCCGGGGGAGTAGTCCACAGATTCGGCCCGGCCGGCCGGAGGGTCGGTCCGGCTCACTAGAATCGAAGCATGGCCGGCCGGATTCGACAGAGCGACATCGAAGAGGTCAAGGCCCGCACCAACATCGGCGACATCGTCGGCGATTACGTCAGTCTCAAGACCGGCGGCGTCGGCGCGCTCAAGGGGCTGTGCCCGTTCCACGACGAGAAGAGCCCCAGCTTCTACGTCCGCCCGGGCGTCGGGCGCTACCACTGCTTCGGCTGCGGCGAAGGCGGCGACGTCTACGAGTTCCTGCTCAAGATGGACCACGTCTCCTTCACCGACGCCGTCGAGCGGCTCGCGGCGCGCATCGGCTACCAGCTGCACTACGAGGAGGGCGGCGGCGGACCGTCCGAGAGCTCCGGCAACCGCGCCCGCCTGCTCGCGGCGAACGCCGCGGCGGAGGAGTTCTTCCGCGATCGTCTCTCCGCGCCCGACGCCGAGCCCGGCCGCCGCTTCCTGGGCGAGCGCGGCTTCGACGCCGCGGCGGCAGCGCACTTCGGCGTGGGCTACGCGCCGAAGAGCTGGGACGAGCTGACCAAGCACCTGCGCGGCAAGGGCTTCACGCAGGATGAGCTCGTCGCCGCCGGCCTCGTCTCCCAGGGCGACCGCGGGGTGTACGACCGGTTCCGCGGCCGGCTGATCTGGCCGATCCGCGATGTCACCGGGCAGACGATCGGTTTCGGCGCCCGGCGCCTGCTCGACGACGACAAGGGCCCGAAGTACCTCAACACCCCCGAGACCGCCGTGTACAAGAAGGCGCAGGTGCTCTACGGCCTCGACCTGGCGAAGCGCGACATCTCCCGTCAGGACCAGGTGGTGGTCGTCGAGGGCTACACCGACGTGATGGCGTGCCACCTCGCGGGCATCACCACCGCGGTCGCGACCTGCGGCACGTCGTTCGGCGTCGATCACATCAAGGTGATCCGGCGCGTCATGGGCGACGACAACAGCCAGGGGTCCGTCATCTTCACGTTCGATCCGGATGCGGCCGGTCAGAAGGCCGCGGCACGCGCGTTCGGCGAGGAGCAGCGGTTCTCGGCGCAGACGTACGTTGCGGTCGGGCCGGAGGGCCTCGACCCGTGCGACCTGCGGCTCGCGAAGGGCGACGACGCCGTCCGGCGCATGATCGACGCCCGCAAGCCGATGTTCGAGTTCATGATCCGGCAGGTGGTGGAGCGCTTCGACCTCGACTCGGTCGAGGGCCGGGCCGCAGCTCTCCGTGCCGGCGCGCCGATCGTGGCGACGATCCGCGACCCCGCCTCGCAGAACGGCTACACGCGCGAGCTGGCCCGGCTGTCCGGCGCCGAGCTGCAGGACGCGGCGCGTGCCGTCCGCTCGGCGCAGCACAGCGGGGCCCGCGGCGGCGGCCGTGGCGGCGACCAGCGCGAGGCGAGCAGGACGGCGCAGCACGACCCGCGCGGCGCAGCCGCCGCAGCCCCCGCCGACCAGCCCCGCCCGCTCGCGCAGTCCGACCTCGCGGACCCGACGCAGCGCACCGAGCGCGAGAGCCTCATGGTCCTGCTCCAGCTCCCCGGCGAGGTGGGCGCCGACCGCGCCGCCCGCGCCGTGCAGGTGCCGTTCGTGAATCCGACCCACGCGGTCGTCCGCGACGCCATCGCCAGCCAGCTCCCGACGATGACCCAGCCCGGCTGGGTGGACCGCGTGCTGGCGGAGGTGCCGCAGGCGTACGTGCCGACCGTGAACGCCCTCGCCGTGGCCGAACTCCCGCAGGGCGGCGACCCCGGCCGGTACGCCCGCTCGATCGTCGACGGCCTGATCGACCGCGACCTGCTCCGCGAGAAGGCCGAGCTCACCTCCCGGCTCGGCCGCACGGAGGACCCGGAGCTGCGCCGGCAGATCTCGATCGCCATGGTCGCGATCGAGACCGAGCGCCGCCGCCTCCGCGGCGAGTAGACGGCCACTGCGGATTCTGCCGTCGGCGCCCCGCAGAAGCGCTCTTTTGTTGCGTCCGTGTAAAGATCGCGCCCGGATCCGCATCAGGATGCGGGTTCCGTGGCCATTCCGTGCTAGGAAAGTTCTCACGCGAACGGCGATCCCGCACGCCTGCTGTGACGTCCGACGCGCATCCCACACCAGGAAGAGGTAATCGGATATGACATCCGCACACAACGGTGGCCGGCGCCTGCTCGCCGTGTCCGCCGCTTTCGCGGCCGCGGCACTGGTGCTCGCCGGCTGCTCCGGAAGCAACAACGGCGGAGGCGGTGGCGGCGGCGCCATCACCGTCGGCACCACCGACAAGATCACGTCGATCGACCCCGCCGGCTCGTACGACAACGGCTCCTTCGCCGTCATGAACCAGGTCTACCCGTTCCTCCTGAACACCCCCTACGGCAGCCCGGACGTCAAGCCGGACATCGCCGAGAGCGCCGACTTCACGTCGCCGACCGAGTACACGGTCAAGCTCAAGCCGGGTCTGAAGTTCGCGAACGGCCACGACCTGACGTCCTCCGACGTCAAGTTCACCTTCTACCGCCAGCTGAAGATCAACGACCCGAACGGTCCCGCGTCGCTGCTCGCGAACCTCGACAGCGTGTCCACCCCGGACAAGACCACCGTCGTCTTCAAGCTGAAGGTGCCGAACGACCAGACCTTCCCGCAGGTGCTCTCCAGCCCTGCCGGTCCGATCGTCGACGAGCAGGTCTTCTCCGCCGACAAGGTCACAGCCGACAACACCATCGTCAAGGGCCACCCGTTCGCCGGCCAGTACGACATCTCGAGCTACGACTTCAACAACCTGATCGCGTATAAGGCGTTCGACGGCTACAAGGGCATCCTCGGCAAGCCGGCCACCGCCAAGGTCAACGTCAAGTACTACGCGGAGTCGTCGAACCTGAAGCTCGACATCCAGAAGAACGCGATCGACGTCGCCTACCGCAGCCTCTCGGCGACCGACATCTCGAGCCTCGAGAACAACAACAAGGTCAAGGTCGTGAAGGGACCGGGTGGCGAGACCCGCTACATCGTGTTCAACTTCAACACCCAGCCGTACGGCGCCACCACGCCGGAGGCCGACGCGAAGAAGGCCCTCGCCGTGCGCCAGGCCGCTGCCGACCTCGTCGACCGCGCCGCGATCGCCGACCAGGTCTACAAGGGCACCTACACCCCGCTGTACTCGTTCGTCCCGGACGGCCTCACCGGCGCCACCACGGTCCTGAAGGACCTGTACGGCGACGGCAACGGCGGCCCGAGCCTCGACAAGGCGAAGCAGACCCTCCAGGCGGCGGGCGTCACCACGCCGGTCTCGCTGAACCTCCAGTACAACCCGGACCACTACGGTCCGTCCTCCGGCGACGAGTACGCGCTCGTGAAGGAGCAGCTGGAGAACGGCGGCCTGTTCAAGGTCAACCTGCAGTCCACCGAGTGGGTGCAGTACTCCAAGGACCGCACGAAGGACGTCTACCCGGCCTACCAGCTGGGTTGGTTCCCGGACTACTCCGACGCCGACAACTACCTGTCGCCGTTCTTCATCAAGGACAACTTCCTGGCGAACCACTACGACAACGCCGAGGTCCAGGACCTCATCGCGAAGCAGGCGGGCACGACCGACAAGGCCGAGCGCACCAAGCTGATCGAGGAGATCCAGGCCAAGGTCGGCGCCGACCTGAGCACCCTCCCGCTGCTGCAGGGCTCGCAGATCGCGATCGTCGGCAAGGACGTGAAGGGCGCCGACAAGACGCTCGACGCCTCCTTCAAGTTCCGCTACGCGGCGCTCTCGAAGTAAGACGGTTCCCGAGCGCGAGCTCTGAGCCGAACCGGGGGGTGGCTCGCTGGATCAGCGAGCCACCCCCTTCCACGAACCACCACGATTGGCTTCCATGACAGCGACTGTCAGCGCGCCGGACGCGGGAACCGCCCCCGGCCCCGAGCGCACGAAGGCACGGCGACGATCGGGAGGCGGCCTCGGCCGTTACATCCTGGTCCGCGCCCTCCTCATCATCCCGACCATCTTCATCCTCGTCACCGTCGTCTTCATCCTGATGCGATCGACGGGTGACCCCATCACCGCCGCCCTCGGCGGCAAGCTGCCGCCGGCGCAGCTCGCCCAGCGCGTGCACGAGGCCGGTTACGACCGGCCGATCATCGTCCAGTACTTCGAGTACCTCGGCCAGCTGCTGCGCGGCGACTTCGGGACGACGTTCACCGATAACCAGCCCGTCACGCAGGTGCTGCTCACGTACGGCGCCGCGACGCTCGAGCTCGCGTTCTACGCCCTCATCGTGGCGTTCATCGTCGGCATCCCGCTCGGCCTCATCGCCGCGTACTACCGCGACAAGGCGCAGGATGCGACGCTCCGGATCATGGCGATCCTGTTCTACGCGACGCCCGTCTTCTTCGTCGGTCTGGTGCTCAAGCTGGTGTTCTCGATCTGGCTCGGCTGGCTGCCTGTCGCGGGGCGCGCATCCACCAGCTCGGAGCTGGAGATGCAGACGCTCGACAACAAGACCGGCATCTACCTCATCGACGCCTTCCAGACCGGCGACCCCGCCGTCGTCGGCGACGTGCTGCTGCACGCGATCCTGCCCGGCGTCGCCCTCGGCCTCCTCACGGCCGGAATCTTCCTCCGCCTGGTGCGCACGAACGTGATCGGGACGCTGTCGACCGACTACGTCGACGCCGCCCGCTCCCGAGGGGTGAAGGAGTCGCGGCTGCTGCGCAAGCACGCCTACCGTCCGGCGCTCATCCCGATCATCACCGTCATCGGCCTGCAGATCGCCCTGCTCCTCGGCGGCGCGGTGCTGACCGAGAGCACGTTCGAGTGGAAGGGCCTCGGCTTCCAGCTGGTGCACTACCTGCAGGCGCGCGACTTCGTGGCGGTGCAGGGCATGGTCGTCCTCCTCGCGGTGATCGTCACGCTCACCAACTTCGTGGTCGACGTCATCGCGGCCCTGATCGACCCGAGAGTGAGGTACTGAGGTGTCGGCAACCGCACTCACCCCGCGCAAGCGCTCCCTCTGGGACCGTCTGGCCGTCGTCCACCAGCTCCGTCAGAGCGTCGGCCTGCAGCGGGCGATGCTCGTCATCGGCCTGGTGCTCACGTTCGTTTTCGTCGTGGTCGCGATCTTCGCGCCGCTCATCGCGCCGTACGGTTTCGCTCAGAGCCGGGCGGACGGGAAGTCCTTCGGGGCGCAGCAGCCGCCGAGCGCCGCGCACATCTGGGGCACCACCTCCGGCGGGTACGACGTCTACTCCCGCGTGATCTGGGGCGCGCAGACGGCGATCCTCGTGATCATCGTCGCGGTCATCCTGTCGATCTTCATCGGTGTGCTCTTAGGGCTGGTCTCCGGCTACTTCGGCGGCTGGCTCGACCGCGTGCTGGTCGTGATCTGTGACGCGATCTACGCCTTCCCGTCGCTGCTGCTCGCGATCGTCATGGCCATCGCGATCAGCGGGGGCCAGTCGAGCCTGTGGGGCGGGATCCTGGCGGCTGCGATCTCGATCACGGTCGTCTACATCCCGCAGTACTTCCGCGTGATCCGCTCGGAGGTCGTCCGGATCAAGTCCGAGGCCTACGTGGAGGCCGCCAAGGTGGTCGGCGCGAGCAACTGGCGCATCATGTTCCGCCACGTGCTCCGCAACTCCACCCGCACCCTGCCGCTGATCTTCACCCTGAACTCGTCGGAGGCCATCCTGACGCTCGCGGGCCTGGGCTTCCTCGGCTTCGGCATCGAGCCGACGGCGGCTGCCGAGTGGGGCTACGACCTGAACAAGGCCACCGACGACGTGACGAGCGGCATCTGGTGGACCGCCATCTACCCGGGCCTCGCGATCGTGCTCTCGGTGCTCGGCATCACGTTAGTGGGCGAGAGCCTCAACGACCTGGCCGACCCGCGCCTTCGCGGTCGTCGCCGTGCGGCCGCCGCCTCCGGCGAGGTCGCGGAGACCTCGGTGGTCCCCGGCGGCACGCTGACCGCGGGCCCTGGCGGGGTCGACGGTCTCGAGGGCGGCGAATCGTTCGACGAGCATGGAATCGAGGTGCGTCCATGAGCGACGTCGTCCAGATCAACGACCTGTCGGTCACCTTCTCGACCGACGCCGGCGCCGTCAAGGCCGTCGACGACGTGAGCCTGACCGTCGCCGCCGGCGAGGTCCTCGCGATCGTGGGGGAGTCGGGCTCCGGCAAGACCGTCACCGCGAAGACGATCCTCGGCCTGCTGCCGGAGACGGCGACCGCCTCCGGCGCCGTCATCCTGCGCAGCCGCGACGGGAAGTCGGAGGCGGACGTCGTCTCCATCGATAAGCGCCGGCTGCGCGAGGTGCGCGGCACCGACGTCGCGATGGTCTTCCAGGAGCCGTCGACCGCCCTCAACCCCGTCTACCCCGTCGGCTGGCAGATCGCCGAGGGCCTGCGCGCCCACGGCAAGCTCTCCAAGAAGGAGGCGCAGGCGAAGGCGGTCGAGATCCTGGAGCGGGTGGGCATCCCGGAGCCGGAGAAGCGGGTCAAGTACTACCCGCACCAGTTCTCCGGCGGGCAGAAGCAGCGCATCGTGATCGCGATGGCGCTCGTGCTGAACCCCGGCCTGATCGTCGCCGATGAGCCGACCACCGCGCTGGATGTGACGGTGCAGGCCGAGATCCTCGACCTGCTGCGCCGCTGCCGCGACGAGTTCGGCGCAGCCATCGTGCTGATCACGCACAACATGGGCGTCGTCGCCGACCTCGCCGACCGCGTCGCCGTGATGTACCAGGGAAAGCTGGTCGAGCAGGCGGACGTGCGCACGCTGTTCTCGGCCCCTCAGGCGGACTACACCAAGGCGCTGCTCGCGGCCGTCCCGAAGATCGGTCAGGGCGCCGTGGCGACCCAGGACCGCGCCATCGCCCGGGCCGAGCGCCCGGAGCAGGCGCCGGTGGTGCGGGCGCGCGACCTGCGCATCCAGTACCCCGGCCGCCTCGGTCGCCCCGGCTTCGTGGCCGTGGACGGGGTGTCGTTCGACATCCGGCCCGGCGAGGTGCTGGGTCTGGTGGGCGAGTCCGGTTCGGGCAAGACCACGATCGGGCGTGCCATCGCGGGCCTGAACAAGGTCACCGGCGGCTCGCTGCAGGTGCTGGGCCTGGAGATGAACGGCGTGCGCGAGCGGCAGTTCCGCAAGGTGCGCAGCGACATCGGGTTCGTGTTCCAGGACCCGGCGTCGAGCTTCAACCCGCTGCTCACGATCGCCGAGTGCGTCGCCGAGCCGCTGGTCGTCCACGGCCGGGCGTCCTCCGCAGCGGAGGCCCGCAAGCGGGTGGACGAGCTGCTGGAGGCCGTGCAGCTGCCCCGCACGTACGGGGACCGCTTCCCGCACGAGCTGTCGGGCGGCCAGCGTCAGCGCGCGAGCCTCGCGCGTGCCCTCGCGCTGGAGCCGACGCTCCTGATCGCCGACGAGCCGACCTCCGCGCTCGACGTGTCGGTGCAGGCCCGCGTGCTGGAGCTGTTCGCCGACCTGCAGAAGGAGTTCGGCTTCGCTTCTCTGTTCATCAGCCACGACCTCGCCGTCGTCGACCTGCTCGCGGACCGGATCGCGGTGCTGCACCGCGGCAGGCTCGTGGAGGAGGGGACCGGCGAGGAGGTGCTCGGCAACCCGCGCGAGGCGTACACGCAGCGGCTGCTGGCGTCCCTCCCCGTGCCCGACCCGATCGAACAGGCCGACCGGCGGGAGGCGCTGCAGCGGTTGTCGTCGCAGAGCGCCTAGGGTCGATGGTGTGAGTTCCGACCCCGCCATCGTCGTCAGCGACCTGTCCGTCGAGTACCCCGCGCGGGGTCCGAGCGCCTCGTGCGTCGCCCTGCGCGGGGTCAGCTTCCGGCTCGAGCAGGGGCAGGTGCTCGGTGTGCTCGGCGAGACGGGCTCTGGCAAGAGCACGCTCGCGCAGGTGCTCTCCGGTCGGGTGCTGCCGCCGCGCTCCTCGGAGGCGGGCCCGCGCATCAGCGGCGGCGAGGCGTCGGTGCTCGGCCATCCGCTGCGCAAGGCGCGCAAGCGCGACCTCGCCGAGGTGACGTTCCACGTCGGCTACCTGCCGCAGGACGCCGCCGCGACGCTGGAGCCGACGATGAGCGTGCAGGACAACGTGACGCTGCCGATCTTCGAGCGCGACGAGCGCTACCCGCGCCGGGCGGCGGGGGAGCGGGCGGCGACCATGCTCGACACCGTGCACCTGCCGCTCAGCGTGCTGAGCAAGTACCCGTACGAGCTGAGCTCCGGTCAGCGGCAGCGCGTCGCGCTGGCCCGGGCGCTGGTGCTCGGGCCGACCATGCTGGTCGCCGACGAGCCGACGGCCGGCATCGACGCCACCGTGCGCGACGCGGTGATCGACCTGCTCGGGCAGCTGCGCGAGCATCCCGACTTCTCTGCGGTCGTGGTCAGCCACGACCTCGCGGTGCTGCGCCGCGCCACCGACGTATCCCTGGTGCTGCAGGGAGGGCGCCCGGTCGGCTACGGGCCGATCGAAGAGGTGCTCGCGGACCCGGCGCACCCGTTCGTCGCGGGGCTCGCGCGAGCGTTGAAGCCGCCGCAGCAGCGTACGGAGCGCCGACCCCAGCGGGCCGCCCGCCGTGGAGCAGAAGTGACAGGAGACCGCACGTGAGCACCGAGAACGACGCACAGCAGGACGCCGCCCCGCGCCACCGCGCGGTGCTGGCCGACGACGTGACGGCCCTGCCGCCGGAGAAGCGGCCGGAGCCCGGGCCGATCGCGGTCCTCCCGGAGCCGGACCGGCAGTTCGTGGACGCGGTGGAGGCGGCCGGCGGGACGGTCGAGCCGCTCTCCGACCGCACGCGGGGTGTCGTCTGGCTCTCGAACCGGGACGCCTCCGCGTTCCCGCCCGTGCTTGAGGCGCATCCCGGCATCGGCTGGGTGCAGCTGCCGTTCGCCGGCGTCGACGCCTTCGCCGAGGTGCTCGCGGGCGAGGACCGACCGGGGCTCGTCTGGACGAGCGCCAAGGGGGCGTACGCGCAGCCCGTCGCCGAGCACGCGCTCGTGCTCAGCCTCGCGCTGCTGCGCGTGCTCCCCAAGCGGCTGCGGGCGCGCTCGTGGGCGACCGAGCCGGAGGGGCGGTCGCTCTACGGACTCGATGTGGTCATCGTCGGCGCGGGCGGGATCGCGCTGGAGCTCATCCGGCTGCTGGAGCCGTTCGGGACCCGGATCACGGTCGTCCGCCGCTCGTCGTCGCCCGTCGAGGGCGCGGCGCGCACGGTCACCACCGACCGGCTGGGCGAGGTGCTGCCCGACGCCGACCTCGTCGTGGTCGCCGCGGCGCTCACCGGCGGAACGCGCCACCTTTTCGGTGCGCCGGAGTTCGCGGCCATGAAGCCGACGGCGTACCTCGTGAACATCGCACGAGGCGGTCTCGTCGACACGGACGCACTGCTCGACGCGCTCCGCTCCGGTGCGATCGCGGGCGCAGGCCTCGACGTCACCGATCCGGAGCCGCTGCCCGACGGCCACCCGCTGTGGGACGAGCCCGGCGTCATCATCACACCGCACCAGGCCGACACCCCCGAGATGACGGCACCCCTGCTGGCCGAGCGCATCCGCCAGAACGTCCGCGCGTTCCTCGACGACGGGCGCTTCGTCGGCGTCGTCGACACCGAGGCGGGGTACTGATCGGCGACGCACCCGGGATGCTGTCCCGATTTCCGGAGCGGCGGCGAATCTTGCTAGAGTAGCTTCGCTGATCAAGCATTCCTCGATAGCTCAATTGGCAGAGCAGCCGGCTGTTAACCGGCAGGTTCTTGGTTCGAGTCCAAGTCGGGGAGCTCCTGGCCCTCACCGTTCGCGGTGGGGGCCTTCTGCGTGTCCGGGGCGGGGTGCTACTGCCAGCCCGGCTGCACGAGGCCCGTCTCGTAGGCGAGCACGACGAGGTGCACGCGGTCGCGCGCGTCGAGCTTCGTCATGATCCGCGAGACGTGCGTCTTCGCGGTGAGCGGGCTGAGGAACAGCCGCTCGCCGATCTCGGTGTTGGTCAGGCCGTGCGCCACGAGTTCGAGGACCTCGCGCTCCCGCTCGGTCAGCTGCTCCAGCCGCGCGGTGTCGGGAGCGGGGCGCAGACCGCCCGACACGCGCTCCAGCAGGCGGCGCGTGACGCCGGGGGAGAGCAGCGCATCCCCGTCCGCCACCACGCGCACCGCGCGGATCAGCTCGACGGGCTCGGTGTCCTTCACGAGGAAGCCGCTGGCACCGGCAACGATCGCCTGCGCGACGTACTCGTCGAGCTCGAACGTGGTCACGATGACGATGCGCGTGCCGGAGAGCGCCGGGTCGGCGACGATCTCGCCGGTCGCCCACAGCCCGTCGCCGTCGGGCATGCGGATGTCCATGAGCACGACGTCCGGCCGGGTCGCCCTGGCCAGGTCGACGGTGTCGCGGCCCGTACCGGCCTCTCCGACGATCTCGACATCCGGCTCGGCCTCGAGCAGCGCTCGGAAACCGGCCCTGACCAGCAGTTGGTCGTCCGCAAGCAGCACCCGGATCATCGCGAAACCCCCTCGCCCGCGGCCGCGAGCGGCAGGCGCGCCTCGATGAGCAGGCCTCCGCCCTCGGGCGTCCGCGCGTCGAACCGGCCGCCGAGCAGCTCGGCGCGCTCGCGCATCCCGAGCATCCCGCGGCCGCCCTCGCGTCGTTCCATGTCGGCGGGCAGCCCGCGGCCGTCGTCCTGCACGGTGAGGACGAGCCAGCCGTGCTCCTCCACCAGGTGGATGCGCACGGTCGTCGCCTGCGCGTGGCGCCCGACGTTCGTGAGCGACTCCTGCACGATCCGGTAGAGGGCGAGCTGCGCGGCCGCCGATGGGGTCGAGTGCAGCTCGACGTCGTAGTCGACCTCCAGCCCGGCCGACCGGTACGTGTCGACGAGCACCGGGATGCGGGCGAGGTCGGGTTCGGGCGAGCGCGCCGCGTAGCCGTCGGGGCCGCGGAGGAAGCCGAGCACGCCCCGCACCTCCTCCAGGGCCTGGCCGCTGGTGGCCTTGATCGCCTCCAGGCTCTCCCTCGCCTTCTCCGGCCGGGTGTCGAACAGGTGGAGCCCGACCCCGGCCTGCACGCTGATCTGCGACAGCGAGTGGGCGAGCACGTCGTGCAGTTCGCGCGCGATGCGCAGCCGCTCTGCCTCCGCAGCCGCCTCGCGCCGGGCGGCGACGGTGCGCGCGATCTCGCGGAAGCGCTCGCGCCGGTTGCGCAGCGCCTCCCCGACGCCGATCAGCAGCATGAGCACCAGGGCGACGATGAGCGGGCGGATCATGGCGGCCGCGTCGCCGCGCAGCAGGTAGGCGGCGGCGGGACCGGCGACCGCGAAGCCGGCCAGCGTCCCCCACGCCCATACCCGCGCCCCGCGCACCACCGCGCCGACCACGGCGAAGGCGAGAGGGACGGCGGAGAACGGGGGACCTGTCGTCACCGCGATCGCGGGCGCGCAGAGCACGGCGGTCGCGACGACCGTGATGCCGGGATACGACCTGCCGGCGAGGAGGACGAACGAGGCCGCGAAGGCGAGCAGTGCGAGGGCGAGCGCCAGCGGGTCGTGGGAGGCGCCGGCGGCGGCGATGGCGAGGCCGGGCAGTTGGAGGAGGGCCGCGACGAGCACGGCGAACCAGCGGGCGCCGCGGGGGCCCTCGCCGCGCGCCCATGGTGCGCGCTGCCAGGGCGCGCCCGTGCCCGGATCGGAGGGCGCGTTCCAGGGCATCCCCTCATGCTAATCACGCCGGACGCGCCCGGCGTCCGTCCGGCGGTGTCTCGCGGCTACTCCCCGGGGAGTACGCGGCAGGCGCCCGGGCGGCTCACGGGTTGTGCTCGGCGTCGAACCCGCCGTCGTCCCGCGGCGCCTGGTCGAACAGGTGGCCGAAGCTCGGGCCGCCGAATGCGGTCAGCCCGGCCTCCCGCTCTAGCGACTCGCGGTCCTGCGCCTCGTCGTTCTCGTACTCCGTGAGCGGGTCGTCCGGCTCGCCCTCGTCTCGGCCGCGCTTGCCGTGCCGCCCGTCGTGTTCGCTCATGCGCGCATCGTACGTCGGAGGAGCGGGGCGGCGACAGGGGCCGGCGTCTGCGGTGCTCCCCGGGGAGTAGAGCGGATCGCTCCCGCCGGCGGATTCGCGGCGGACCGCCCGGCGCGAGGCTGTCGGTGACGGTCCGCGAACGGCGTGGACCACCCACCGATTGGACACATCATGCTCAGCTCACTGGCCACCGCGGTCGCCTCGGCGCCGTGCGTCGTCGCGTACGGCCCGCACTTCTTCGGCTGGTGGTGGATCTTCATCCCGATCTTCTGGATCCTCGTCTTCGTCCTGATCTTCGCGTTCGCCGGCCGGCGCTGGCGGCGAGCGGCGATGGAGCGCGGCGGCTACGGACCCGGCGGCTGGGGACCCCGCGGCGGGACCCGCTCGGCCGAGTCGACCCTGGCTCAGCGCTATGCGAACGGCGACATCGACGAGCAGGAGTACCGGGCCCGGCTGGAGGTGCTCCGCGCGAATCGCGACGGTGCCTGACGGCCGCGCCCGATCTCCACGCCGAGGTGCACACAGGAGGGCGTCGTTCTGAGTTGTCCACAACTCCGGACGGCGCCCGTCTGCGCGTCCGGAGCGGGCCGGTAATATCGACCGGGCCGCACAACCGTGGGCAGGAAAGGACTGGGATGGACACCGTCACGCTCGTCGCCGCGATCCTGGCGGCCGCGATCGCGCTCGTCCTCCTGGTCCTGTGGCTCTGGGAGCGACGGCGTCGCATCCGGCTGCGCGACACCCGCCAGGAGTCGGAGTGGGACCGCATCGACCGCGAGCTCGACCTCGCCGAGCAGGCCGGCCGGTTCCGCATCATCGGCGACCTCGGCGACGTCGCGATCCAGTCGGTCTCCCGGCTGGTCTCGCAGGCCGAAGGGGTCCGCTACGCCGCCGAGGGCGACGCGGCCGCGGCCGTGCGCTCGGTCGGGGTGCTGGAGACCTCGGCCCGAGACGCCCTCGCCGACCTGCGGCGGCTGCAGGCGGTCGCGAGGGAGGCGCAGGACGCGGCACTCCCGCAGCCCAGCCTGCACTCCGCCCGTGACCTGTTCCGGGTGCTGCGCGAAGCCGGGCTGGCGGTGACGTTCACCGAGACGGGCGACCGCTTCGAGCTGCGGCCGGGTGCAGAGCTCGCGGTGTTCCGCATCCTGCAGACCAGCCTGGAGAACGCGCTCAAGCACGGGGGAGCAGGCACGAACGCCGTGGTCGGCTTCTCGTGGACGGCCGACGGCCTCCAGGTCAGCGTGGAGGACGACGGCATCCGCGCGGCGGCCCGTCGCCTCGGCCTCGACCGCGAGGGCGTCGACCAGGCGACCGCGTACAGCATCGCCGACGACGTGCGGGCGCTCACCGAGCACTACGAGGGGGCGGGCATCATCGAGATGCGGGAGCGCGCCGCGCTGTTCGGCGGCACGCTCACCGCGCAGACGGTCCCCGGTGTCGGGTTCACGCTGTCGGCGGTGTTCCCTGCACTGCGGCACCACAACGGCGTTCACGGGGTCGATCTGCGCCGGTGAGGCCGGCGGCCTGCTGCGCGCTCAGTCCTCGAGGTGGTCGCGCCCGGGGAGCCAGCTGAGGCCGGGGACGCCCCAGCTGTTCTTGCGCTGCGCTTTGGCGGCGGCCTTACCGTAGGGGTGGCCGAGCCGATCCACGTAGAGCAGGCCGTCGAGGTGGTCGTACTCGTGCTGGAAGATGCGGGCCAGCCAGCCCTCCGCGTGCACCTCGTACTCCTGGCCGTCCAGGTCGGTCGCCTGCAGGATGGCGCGCTCGGCGCGGCGCAGCGGGAACCGCTCGCCCGGGAACGACAGGCAGCCCTCCGACTCCGCGTCCTCGTCGAGTTCGCCGACAGGCAGCGGGCTCAGCCACAGCGTCGGGTTGATCGCGACGCCGCGGTGAAGCACGTCGTCGTCGTCCGTCCAGCCGTAGACGAACAGCCGGAGCGGCACGCCCACCTGCGGGGCGGCCAGGCCGACGCCGGGCGCCTCGTCCATCGTCTCGAACATGTCCGCGACCAGGGTTCGGAGCTCGTCGTCGATCTCGTCGACCGGTCGCGCGGGGGAGTGGAGGACGGGGTCACCGGTGATCCGGATCGGGAGGACGGCCATTCAGCAAGACTATCCGGATCATTCCTTGTAGGGTCGTGGGGTGGGTACGGAACTGATGGATGCGTTGGACCTGAGCTATCAGCCCAGCCAGCTCCTGGGCATCCCGGTCGCGCTCATCGGTGCCTGCTTCCTGTCGGTCGGCGCGCAGCTGCAGCATCACGGCGTCGCGAAGGTCGAGGCGAACGCCGGTCACGGCGACGGCGGCATGAGCCTGCGCAACCTCGGCCTGCTGCTCGCGCGGCCCTCCTGGGTGATCGGGACGCTGCTGCTCGGCCTCGCCATCGTCTTCCAGCTGGTCAGCCTCAAGCTCTCGCCGATCATCCTGGTGCAGCCGCTCGGCGTCGTCGGGCTGGTCATCACCAGCATCCTGAACGCGCGGGTCAGCGGGGTGAAGCTCAACCATCAGTCGGTGGTGGCAGTGATCCTGTGCGTCAGCGGCGTCGGCGCGTTCGTGCTGCTCGCGGCCGTGTTCGCGCGGGACGAGCCGGTCACCAGCCGGGCGCTGGTGGTCATCCTGATCATCCTCGCCGTCGTGCTGATCCTGTTCGGCACGCTGTTCTGGTTCCTGCGGCGCCGGTTCAAGGCGATCATCTACGTCGTGGGCGCGGGCGTGCTGTACGGCTTCGTCGCGACGCTGGCGAAGGTCGCGATCGACCGCATCTCCAACCAGGAGTGGGACTGGCTGCTCGTCGCCTGCATCGTGGCGCTGCTGCTCGCCGCCGTGCTCGGTGCCTACTTCGTGCAGAACGCGTACTCTTCCGGGCCGCCCGACCTGGTGATCGCCGGCCTCACCGTGATCGACCCGCTCGTCGCCGTGACCATCGGAATCGTGGTGCTGAACGAGGCCGCAGGCGCGCCCTGGTGGGCCATGGTCGGCTTCGCGGCGACCGGCGCCGTGGCCATCTTCGGCGTCTTCCAGCTGTCGAAGCACCACCCGCAGACCTCGGCGGACGCGCCGGTGGCCGACCGCATTACGGGCGTCGCGAAGGAAAGCAGCCTAGACTAGGCCGTTGAATCGACCCGGGCGCACCCACTGCCCGACACGCGAACGCCGTCGCCGGATTCGCCTTCCGAAGCCCACGACCGAGGGATAAGAACCACGTGCCTGATTCGAGCGGACCGCATCCGACCCCGCCCGCCCCGGCAGCCAAGAAGCCGCTGACCATCGTCATGGGCTGCGACACGTTCGCACCCGACGTCAACGGCGCCGCGCGCTTCGCCGAGCGGCTCGCCGCCGGCCTCGTCGAGCGCGGCCACGACGTCCACATCGTCGCCCCCGCCGCCAGCCGCAAGCACGGCACGTGGACAGAGGAGCACGAGGGCCAGAAGATGACGGTCCACCGCCTGCGCAGCTGGCGCTGGTACCCGCACGACTGGCTGCGGTTCGCGCTGCCGTGGACGAGCAAGGCGAACGCCCGGCGCATCCTGGACGAGGTCAAGCCCGACGTCGTGCACTTCCAGTCGCACATCGTCGTCGGCCGGGGCCTCGCCTTCGAGGCGCAGAAGCGCGGCATCCGCATCATCGCGACGAACCACGTGATGCCCGAGAACATCATGGAGTTCACGGTCATCCCCAAGTTCCTCCAGAAGGTGCTGATCGCCGTCGAGTGGCGCGACGCCCGCCGCAGCTTCGACCGCGCCGAAGCCGTCACCACCCCGACCCGCCGCGCCGCGGACTTCCTCGAGAAGGCCACCGGCCTCCGCGGCGTCCATGCGATCTCCTGCGGGATCGACGCGGGCAACTACACCCCCGACTTCTCGCCGCGCAGCGGCAACCGCATCCTGTTCGTCGGCCGCGTCACGGGCGAGAAGCATATCGACGTGCTCCTGAACGCCGTGAAGCTGCTGCCCGCCGACCTGGACGCCCGCCTGCAGATCGTGGGCGGCGGCGACCAGCTGAAGAACCTCCAGGCCATGGCGGAGACCCTCGGGATCGCCGACCGCGTCGAGTTCCTCGGCTACGTCAGCGACGAGGAGCTGCGCCAGGCGTACACCCGCGCCACCGTGTTCGCGATGCCCTCCATCGCCGAGCTGCAGTCGATCGCGACCATGGAGGCGATGGCCTCCGGCCTTCCGGTCGTCGCCGCGAACGCGATGGCACTGCCGCACCTGGTGCACGACGGCGAGAACGGCCACCTGTTCCGCCCGGGCGACGCGCAGGACCTCGCGGACAAGCTGGAGAGCGTGCTCAGCCTGCCTCAGGACGAGCTCGATGTGCTGAAGCGCGCGTCGCTGCGCATCGTCGCCGCGCACGACATCCAGTCCACGATCAGCACCTTCGAAAGCCTGTATCGTGGTGAGCCGGTGGCCGACCCGGAGACGGAAGCGGCCTCCCGCGTGGCCTCGCCGGAGTGACCGGGGAAGGCGCACGTCCGGGGCGGTAGCTCAGCCGGTCAGAGCAGGGAACTCATAATTCCTCGGTCACGGGTTCAAGTCCCGTCCGCCCTACTTTCCTCGTGCGACTCCGTCTCGCGACTCGTCACGAATCGCGCCCGTTCGTGACGAATCGCGCGCCGGCGGGGGCACGAGACGGCGATTGTTCAATCCCCTAGCCATTCTTCGCCGTCGGGGTACCGTGACGGGGCATGAACACAACTGGATGGATCATCCTGATCGTCGTCGTGGTGGTCGTGATCGCCGTGATCGCCATCATCGCCGCCACCGTCGGCCGCAACCGGAAGCGCGAGGCCGACCGCCGGCGCGCCGAGGAGATGCGGCAGTCGGCTGCGCAGTCCGAGCTCGAGGCACGGGAACGGGAGGCGAAGGCCGCCCGCGCCGCAGCCGACGCCAAGCAGGCCGAGGTCGACGCCGAGCGTCTGCGTCGCGAGGCGGAGGAGCGCGAGTCCGCCGCGGCGGAGGCCCGCTCCCATTCCGAGGAGGCCATGCGCCGCGCCGACCATGTCGACCCGGACGTCAAGACCGACAAGAACGGCAACCGCATCGACGACGGCACGCGCACCGACGCGCCTGCCGCCGCGCCCGGAGCACCCGCGGCAGCGCCTGCGGCGCCCGCCGCAGCTCCGGCCGCGCCGGCCGAGGGCACCGCCGCCCCGGCGGACGACCCGGCCCGTCACGCCCGGCACGAGGCCCCGCGCTTCGACGACGGCACCGGCACCTCCCGCTAGCCGTCGGGGCAGCATCCCGATCGCCCCCTGTCCTGTCGGCCGCCGGATTACCCGGCGGCCGACAGCATCTCGCTGTGCAGCGGGCCGCCCGTCCCCCGGTCGAACTGAGCGGACAGACGTTCGATTCTCCTGCTGGGCTGCCTATCGTCGGAGATTCGAACCGAGCGGGTGCGATTCTCCGGCGCAAACGGTGCAGCGGCAGAGCGCGTTAGCATCAGGATGTCGGCGCGCGGAGGGACGGATGTGAGAGGTTTCGTGGTCGTCCGCTACGACGATCCTGGCACCGAGGGGGTCGTCCCGCACCTCTCTCCGGGCGACAGCGCGCGACTCGCCGGTCTGGCCGGCACCACGGACCGCGCCCGGTTCCTCGCCGGCCGCTCCGCGCTGCTCGGCGCCGCCACCGCGGCGGGCGAGCCGGGGATCACCGTCGACGCCACCTGCCCGGACTGCGGCGCCGCGCACGGCCGACCGCGGGCGGCCGATGCGGAGCGGCCCTTGTTCCTCGCCCTGGCGCACGCTGCGGATGCCGCCTTCGCGACGGCTGGCCGCGCGCCGGTCGGGATCGACGCCGAGCCGCTCGACACCCCGCCGGGGCGCCGCGCCGCGATCGACGACCTCGCCCCGGGCCGCGGCGACGTCCTCCGGCGCTGGACCGCGATCGAGGCGGTGCTCAAAGCCGACGGCCGCGGCCTCCGGGTGCCGCCGGATGCGGTCCGGGTCGGCCGGTGGCGCGCGGTGCTCGACGGGCGACGCTACCGGCTCCGCAGCACCCGGGCCGACGGCTGCCGCGTCACCGTGGCGACGCTCAGCGCGTGAGCGAGGGCAGTGCCGTCTGACGCAGCCAGGCGTCGAAGAACCCGGCGAGCGGCTCGTCCGAGTGCTCCTGCGCGAGCGTCTCGAAGTCGGCACTGGTGACCGTGCCGAAGCGGTGCCGCGACGTCCACTCCCGCAGCAGGGCGAAGAAGCCGTCGTCGCCGAGCCGCAGCCGCAGCGCATGCAGGAGGCAGGCGCCACGCTTGTAGACGCGGTCGTCGAACATCAGATCGGGTCCCGGGTCGCCGAGCACGATGTCCTTCGGGGCGAGCCGCAGGCCGGTGTGGTGCGTCCGCGCCAGCACCCCCGCCGAGTGGGAGCCCGACGCCTCCGACCAGAGCCACTCGGCGTAGCAGGCGAAGCCCTCGTTGAGCCAGATGTCGCGCCAGGACGCCAGCCCGACGCTGTTGCCGAACCACTGGTGGGCGAGCTCGTGCGCGATCAGCCGCTCCGACCCGCCGCGGCCGTCGGCGTGCGTCGAGCCGAAGGTCGCCATCGCCTGCGCCTCCAGCGGGATCTCGAGCGGGTCCTCGGTCACGACGACCGTGTACGACGGGAACGGGTACGGCCCGAACAGCTCCTGGAACCGCTCCAGCATCGTCCCGACGGGCGCGAAGTCGTGCAGCACGCGGCGGGCGAGCGCCGGGGGATAGGCGACCACCCACTCCACGCCCGCGGTGCGCCGAGGCTCCAGGGTGTAGCGCCCGATCTGGACCGTGGCGAGGTAGGTCGGCGTCGGCTCCGGCCGCTCGAACGTCCAGACGCCGCGGCCCGAGGTCACGCTGTGCCCGGTCGGCTCGCCGGTCGCGAGCACGGTGTAAGCCTGCTCCGTGGCGATCCGGATGCGGTAGGCGGCGCGGTCGGCGGGGTGGTCGTTGCAGGGGAACCAGGACGGCGCGCCGGAGGGCTGCGCGGCCACGATCACACCGTCGGTCAGCTCCTCCCAGCCGAGCGTGCCCCAGCGGGTGCGCCGGGGGACGGGCGACCCGTCGTAGGCGATCTCGACCGTGAACTCCGCGCCCGCCGGGATGGGCGTCGGCGGCGTGATCCGCAGGTGCGTCGGCGACTGCGTGAACCGGACGCGCTTGTCCCCGTCGAGCCGCACGCGCTTGGCCTTCAGGTGCACCAGGTCGAGCACGATCGCCGGCAGCGGGACGCGCGCCCGCCCGCGGATCACGGCGGTCGCGTCCAGCCGGTTGGTGGCGACGCGGTAGCTCAGGTCGAGGTCGTACTCCCGCACCGCGTAGTCGTCGGTGCCGGATCGGGGCAGGTAGGAGTGCGCAGCGTCCGTCATCCCTCGACCCGTGCCCGGTACTCGCGCACGACCACCTCGCGCCACGGACCGATCGGGTTGCCGCTCCACCGGCTGCCGGCCGGCACCGTCTCGCCGCGCATGACGAGCGACGCCGGGCCGACCGTCGCGTCGGCGCCGATGTCGGCGGCGGGCAGGATGACGCTGTGCGGCCCGAGCGTGCCGCCGCGTTCGATCGTGACCTGGTCCATGCTCATGATTCGATCATGGAACAGGTGCGTCTGCACGACGCAGCCCCGATTGACCGTGGATGCGTCGCCGAGCGAGACGAGATCGGCCTCCGGCAGCCAGTAGCTGTCGATCCAGACGCCGGAGCCGATGCGTGCGCCGAGGCTGCGCAGCCACCAGACCAGCGCGGGCGTCCCGGACGCCGCCCAGGCGAACCAGGGAGCGGCCACCATCTCGGTGAACGTGTCGGAGACCTCGCTGCGCCAGATGAACGACGACCAGAGGGGATGCTCGCCCGCGCGCAGCCGCCCGAGCAGCGCCCACTTCGCCGCGGTGCTCACGGCGGCCGCGACCGCACCGGCCAGCATCAGGACGGGACCGCCGAGCACGACCGCCCACGGCGTGCCCCAGGCGGCGTCGATCGCGCCGAGCGCGACCACCACGGCCAGGCCGATCCCGTAGGTGACGAACACCGGGACGATCCGCAGCAGCTCCCAGCCGCTCCGGGCCACCCGCAGCCAGGGCGCAGGACGGAAGGTGCGCGACAGGTCGCCCTCCTGAGCGTGCCGGCGCAGCCGGACGGGAGGCGAGCCCAGCCACGACGACCCGGCCTTCGCCTTGCGCGGGGCGAACGACAGCACCGCGACCAGCCCGTCGCGCGGCACCCGATTGCCCGCGCCGGCCATACCGGAGTTGCCGAGGAAGGCGCGGGCGCCGATGTCGACCGGCGCGATGCGCACGTAGCCGCCGCCGAGCTCGTAGGAGGCGACCAGCGTGTCGTCGGCGAGGAACGCGCCGTCGCGGATGCGCGTCATCCGGGGGAGCAGCAGCACGGTCGACGCCTCGACGTCGCGGCCCACTCTTGCGCCGAGCATCCGCAGCCAGATCGGCGTGAACAGGCTCGAGTAGAGCGGGAAGAGGACGGTCCTGGCCAGGTCGAGCAGGCGCTCGGTCGACCACGCCTGCCAGCCGGTGCGGCTGCGGACCGGGTACACGCCCTCCCGCATCCCGATGCCGAGCAGCCGCACCAGGACGACCACCAGCGCCGCGAGCACCGCCCCGGAGACGAGCGTGGCGGGCACGAGGGCGGCGGCCGTGCGCCCGGCGACCTCGGCCCAGTCGGCCGCGCCGCGCACGAACGCCGCGACGACCGCGGCTCCGGCCGCGAAGGCGATCACGGGCACTAGGGAGACACCGAGGGAGGCGGCGGCATACGCGGCGACCCACCGGGTGCGGCGTGCCGGGCGCTCCTCTGGCCACCAGTCACGCGCGCGGCCGACCCGGACCGCGGGCGAGCCGGACCAGTTCTGCCCGGCCGGCACGCGGCCGAAGACGGCGGAGCCTGGCGCGACCGTCGCGTTCCGTCCGATCTTGGTACCCGGCATCAGCGAGCTGCGGGCGCCGACGGAGCTGCCCGCACCGATGCGGATCTCTCCGATGCGCACCACGTCGCCGTCGATCCAGTAGCCGGCCAGGTCGACCTCCGGCTCCACCGACGCGCCTGCGCCGATGCGCAGCATCCCGGTCACCGGCGGCAGGGTGTGCAGGTCGACTCCGCGGTCGATCGTGGCGCCCAGCGCGCGGGCGTAGTACAGGATCCACGGGGCGCCGGCCAGGCTTGCGGCGCCGATCTGGTGCGCGACCTGCTCGGCCAGCCACAGCCGCAGGTGCACTCCGCCGCCGCGGGGATGGTCGCCCGGCCGCACGCCGAGCAGCAGCAGCCGGGCGGCGACCACCGAGATCGCCATCCGGCCCCACGGGGTCACGAAGACGATCAGCCCGACGATCAGCCAGCCGACGTTCACCGCCGGGAGCACGTCGAACCCGCCGAGCGGGCGCAGGATGGCGGACGCGGTCAGCAGGTAGAGCAGCCACCGCATCCCGCCCAGGATGAAGAGCGGGATGCCGAGCACGGTCTGCAGCAGCCGCATCCGGAAGGGCGTCGGCGGCACGACGTGGGTGGAGGCGGCGGTCGACGATGGCGAGCTCTCGGCGAGCGCCTGCACCATCGCGCCGAACCGCGGCGTCGCGTACACATCGGCGACGGTGATGTCGGGATGCCGACGCCGGATGAGCGACACCAGCTGCGCGGCCGCAAGCGACCCGCCGCCCAGGTCGAAGAAGTTCTCGTCCGGTCCGGTGACCGGGAGGCCGAGCACGCTGCGCCAGTCCGCGGCGAGAGCCGCCGCCACCGGGTCGTCGCTGACCGCGCCCTCACCCTCCGGCTCCTCCAGCGGCCACGGCAGTGCTGCCCGGTCGACCTTGCCGGAGGTGCGCACCGGCAGCTCCTCGACCACGGCGAGCAGCGGCACCAGCGCGGCGGGGAGCGTCTCCCGGAGGTGCGCGATCGACGCGGCGCGGTCGAACGCATCCTCGTCGGGCACCGCGAGGTAGCCCACCAGCACATCGTTGCCCGCGGCGGAGCGGCGCACGGCGGCCGCGGCACCGGAGACGCCCGGCAGCTGCTGCAGCGCGGCCTCCACCTCGCCGAGCTCGATCCGCCGGCCGCCGACCTTCACCTGATCGTCGGCGCGGCCCAGGTAGAACAGCCCGGCGGGGTCGAACCGCACGAGGTCGCCGCTGCGGTAGGCGCGCTCCCAGCCGAGTGTCGGCAGCGGTGCGTACTTCTCGGCGTCCTTGGCCGGGTCGAGGTAGCGGGCGAGGCCGACGCCGCCGATGACGAGCTCGCCGGAGCCGCCGTCCGAGACCGGCCGCCCCTCGCTGTCCACTACGGCGAGGTCCCAGCCGTCGAGCGGGAGGCCGATCCGCACCGGTTCGCCCGCCACGAGCGGCGCGGCGCACGCCACGACCGTCGCCTCAGTGGGCCCGTACGTGTTCCAGACCTCGCGGCCGGTCACCGCGAGGCGCGACACGAGCTCGGGCGGGCAGGCCTCGCCGCCGAAGATCAGCAGCCGCACGCTGTCGAGCGCATCCACGGGCCAGAGCGCCGCGAGTGTGGGCACAGTCGAGACGACCGTGATGCGACGGGCCGAGAGCCACGGCCCCAGGTCCATCCCGGTGCGCACGAGCGAGCGCGGCGCGGGCACGAGGCAGGCTCCGTGACCCCACGCCAGCCACATCTCCTCGCAGGAGGCGTCGAAGGCGACCGACAGCCCGGCCAGCACGCGGTCCTGCGTCCCGATCGGGTCCTCCTGCAGGAACAGGCGGGCCTCGGCGTCCACGAACGCGGCGGCGGAGCGGTGCCGGACGGCCACACCCTTCGGCGTGCCCGTCGAGCCCGAGGTGAAGATGATCCAGGCGTCGTCCTCCGGCGCCGGAGGCGAGACGACGGGCATGGCGGCGGTGCTGGGATGCGGCGCCGAGCCCTCGAAGACCGGGACGGCCGGGGCGTCGCCCACGGCCAGCCCGGCGTCCGTCAGCACGGCACGCACGGCCGCCTCGCCGAACACCAGCTCGGCGCGCTCCTCCGGGTCGTCGGCGTCGACCGGCACGTACGCCGCCCCCGCGGCGAGCACGCTCAGGATGGCCAGGTACAGCTCCCGGGTGCCCGAGCTCATCCGCACGCCGACCCGGTCGCCGCGGCCCACGCCGTGCTCGCGCAGGCGTGCGGCTCCGGCGAAGACCTGGGCGAGCAGCTCGCGATAGCTGAGGGCGCCCGCGGCGTCCTCGAGAGCGGAGGCGTCGGGATGGCGGGAGGCGGTCTCCGTCAGCACGTCGACGAGCGTCCGCGCGGGCGGCGCCTCGGAGACGCGCAGGAGCAGCCCGGGGGCCGAGGTCAGGGGAGCGTCGGTCACGGCGGCACGCTAGGGCCGGCGGGTAAAGCGCCGGTGAACGAGCCTGCCGGTCGCGTCGCTCAGCCCTCGCCGAGGGCGTGCAGCAGCTGCGCCTTGTTCATCCGGGAGTAGCCCTGGATGCCGCGGGCCTTCGCGCGGTCGCGCAGCTCGCGGAAGGTCGGGATGCCGGTGCTGGAGGCCGGCGGACCGACGTGCTCCGCCACCGACTTCGCCGACGTGCGTGCCTCCTCCGCCGTCTTCTTCGCCCTGCGGACCGCCTTCTTCGCGTCCTTCGCCGCCTGCGCCAGCCGGTCGGCCAGGTCCTCCGCCTCCCGGCGGGTCTTCTTGTCGAGCTTCTTCACGGCCTGCTCCGCCTCGCCGACGGCGACGCGGGCCGCGTCGAGTGCTCGCTCTGCGGCCTTCTCGGCCTTGGTCTTCGCCACGGTGCCTCCTCGGTTTGCACCCCCTCGTGGCGCTAACCATACGGGTACGGACCCCGTGTGGCGCTAGCGGGTTTCCGCGTCCTGTGCGAGGCGGGCGAGCAGCGCGTCCAGAATGGGCCGCTGCGCCTTCGTGAGCTTCACCCGCGCCTCCTCGACCGCGAACCAGCGGGCATCGTCGACCTCCGGGAACTCCTGCCGGCGGCCCGACCGCGGCGGCCATTCCAGCTCGAACGTGTTGCTGACGATCGCTCCCGGCTCGAACTCGGACTCCGCCGCGAAGACGACGATCGTCTTGCCCGAGCCGCGGAACTCGCCCAGCGGGACGTAGTCGGCGTCCGGTGCGGGCGTCCCGATCTCCTCGGCGAACTCGCGCCGGGCGGCGGCCAGCTCGTCGCCGAGGTCGCCGGACTCGACGATGCCCTTCGGCAGCGACCAGGCGCCCTCGTCCTTGCGCGCCCAGAACGGTCCGCCCATGTGCGCGATCCACACCTCCACCTCCTCCCGGCGGCGATAGAGGAGCACGGCGGCGCTGCGAACGGTCATCCCCTCAGCCTGTCACGCGTGACGCCGTGAGACGAGCCGTGCGGCGGGGCACGCCGCGGCGACTAACGTGGAAGCGTGGACTCGGGAGACGCGTGGGTGGAGGGACCGGACGGCCGGCGGTTCTGGGGCCGGTTCGGTGCGGCCGGCCTGCTCGTGCACGACCTGCGGCGCGGCATCCTGCTGCAGCACCGGGCGGACTGGAGCCACTTCGGCGGCACCTGGGGTCTCCCGGGCGGTGCGCGTCATGCGGGGGAGACGGCCGTGGAGGGCGCACTGCGCGAGGCGGCGGAGGAGGCGGCGGTGCCGCCCGACGCCCTCGAGGTGCTGTTCGAGAGCGTGCTCGACCTCGGATTCTGGTCGTACACCACCGTCGTGGCGCAGGCGGTGCGTCCGTTCGAGGCGCACATGGCCGACGTGGAGAGCATCGAGCTGCGCTGGGTGCCCGTCCACGAGGTGTCGGCACTGCCGCTGCACCCGGGATTCGCGGACGCCTGGCCGCAGCTGCGGGCGCGCCTCACCGCGCTGTCGGGGTGACGACCGGACAGCGGTAGCCGCAGCGGCGGTGACTAGACCGCGTGCCGGGCGGGCCAGAGCAGCCCGGATGCGACGTCGTCGCAGCCGGCCGGCAGGCCCGAGTAGCTCGCGGCACCCGGGTACGGCGCCGGACCCGGGTACGCCGGAGCACCGGGGTAGCCCGGCGTTCCGCGGTACGGGTGCCCCGCGTCGGCGAACAGGCGGTCGCCGCGGACGCTGCCGAGGTACTCCCCGTCGGGGGTGACGGCCACGTCGTCGGACCAGGGGAACCAGCCGATCCACTCCCCGTCGGGGTTGAAGAGGTCGCGGGAGCGCAGATCGGTTCGGTACGCGATCCACACCCCCTGGCTGTCGTGCAGGTAGACGGTCATCGTCGATCATGCCTTTCGGGTCGGCATTCGTCGTTCAGTGAATTATGCTCACCGCCCGGTCGGCCCCGCAAGCGGCGCGCCGGTGTCGGCGGGGGCGTCGAGAATGGGAGGGTGCACATCCTCCTCGAACGCGCCGGCCGCGACACGGTCCGGGCGACCTGGGCGCCGGCCGCGCCCGGGGCGAGCGTGGGAGGAGAGGACGAGCGGTCGGAGGAGCTGCCCGCCGGCGCCCTGGCCGCGTTCGTGCGCGAGCACGAGGCCGGCCAGGAGCGGCCGCGCTGGGTGTGGGACGACACGCGCGCCTGGTACCCCGCGCTGCTGGCCGCGGGTGCGCGGGTCGAGCGGTGCGTCGACCTGCGGCTGTGCCACGCCATCCTGCGCGGGTCGACCCTCACCGCGGACACGCCGCTCGCGACGGCGCCGGTGGGGCGGTGGGATGCGGCGGCCGAGCCGGAGGGCGAGTCCGCGCCCGCGCACACGGCGCTGTTCGAGCTCGACGTGCCCGAGCCCGAGGCCGACGCGGCGGCGACCGCCGGGCTGTCGGCGCGCGAGGAGTTCGCCGCTCAGGAGGCCGCCGTGGCGGCGAGCACCGACCCACGCCGGCTCCGGCTGCTGCTTGCGGCGGAATCGGCCGGCGCTCTGATCGGCGTCGAACTGCAGCACGCCGGGCTGCCGTACCGCGCCGACCGGCACGACGAGCTGCTCACCGAGCTGCTGGGGCCGCGGCCCGCCTACGGCCGCCCGGCCGTGCTCGAGGCGCTCGTGCGCGAGATCCGGGAGCACCTGGAGTCGCCCGGCCTCAACCCGGACAGCCCACCCGACCTCCTGCGTGCCCTCCAGCGCGCCGGCGTGATGGCCACCTCCACGCGCTCCTGGGAGCTGCGGCGGCTGGAGCATCCCGTGATCGAGCCGCTGCTGCGCTACAAGAAGCTGTCGCGGCTGCTCACCGCGAACGGCTGGACGTGGCTCGACGCGTGGGTGCGCGACGGCCGGTTCCGGCCCGACTACGTGCCGGGCGGGGTCGTGACCGGCCGCTGGGCCACCCGCGGCGGCGGTGCGCTCCAGCTGCCGAAACAGGTGCGCGGCGCCGTCGTCGCCGACCCGGGCTGGAAGCTCGTCGTGGCGGATGCGGCCCAGCTGGAGCCGCGCATCCTCACCGGGCTCGCGGGCGACCAGGCGATGGCGGCCGCCGGGCGCGGGAAAGACCTCTACGAGGGCATCGTCGCTTCGGGGGCCGTCGAGGAGCGCGCGCAGGCGAAGGTCGCCATGCTCGGTGCCATGTACGGGGCGACGACGGGGGAGAGCGGCCGGCTGATGCCGCGGCTGAGCCGCGCGTTCCCACGCGCAGTACGGCTGGTGGAGGAGGCGGCGCGCGCCGGGGAGCGCGGCGAGAAGGTGACCTCGCGGCTCGGGCGGAGCTCGCCCCGGCCCGGCGGCAGCTGGGCGGCGACCCAGGCTGCGGCAGCAGGGCCCGAATCCACCGACACCGATGAGCGCCGGGCCCGCTCGCAGGCTCGGGACTGGGGACGGTTCACCCGCAACTTCGTCGTGCAGGCGAGCGCCGCCGAGTGGGCGCTCTGCTGGATGGCCGAACTGCGCAACCGGCTGACCGCCCTGGCGCCGGGGGAGTCGCTCACGGCCGCGCCGCACCTGGTGTACTTCCTGCACGACGAGGTCATCGTCCACACGCCGGAGGCCCTGGCCGAGCAGGTCGCCGCGGCCGTGCGCGCGTCGGCCGAGCAGGCCGGGCGGCTGCTGTTCGGGGCATTCCCGGTCGAGTTCCCGGTCACGGCGGTCATCGCGGACAGCTACGCGGAGGCGAAATGACCCCGGGCACGGAATGCCCGAGTGTCGGAGTTGGTTGCGACCTACGACCTGACCGAGGATGGAGACCATGACCGACACCACCGCGACCGACCCGAACGCCGTCCTCGCCCGCTACCGCGCCCGCCGCGAGCAGGCCGTGACCGCGCCGCAGGGCAACCTGGCCCTCGTCAACACGCAGTGGATCACCGGCGAACCGGACAGCGAGCAGCCGGTCTGGGGCGTGCCCGGTCTGTGGTCGCCGCTCCCGAAGGGCGAGTCCGGGCTGCGCGTGACCGCGACGGCGACCGACGACATCTTCGTGGACGAGGTGCTCGTCGACGGCAGCGCGATCGTGCGCGGCAAGGACGACCCGAACCCGTCCGCGATCCGCTTCAGCGACACGAGGACCGGGTTCGTCATCGCCAGCGAGGCCGGCGACTACGCGCTGCGGGTGTGGGACGCGGACTCCGAGGACATCCAGAACTTCGGCTCCATCGACGCGTTCCCGTTCAACCCCGAGTGGATCATCCAGGCGACGTTCACGCCGATCGAGGGCGGCAAGACCGTCGGCTTCGAGCACCTCAAGGACGACGGCGCGACCCGCGACATGGTCATCCCGGGCGAGATCACCTTCACCAAGGACGGCGTCGACTACAACCTGGCCGCCTTCAAGGCAGGGCGTGCCCTCCAGCTCGTGTTCGCGGACACCACCAACGGCGACAGCACCTACTCGGTCGGGCGCTTCCTGTTCGTCGTCCCGAACGAGGACGGCACGGTCACCCTCGACTTCAACCTCGCGGTGCTGCCGCCCTGCGCGTTCAGCTACAACTTCAACTGCCCGTTGCCTCCCGCGCAGAACCGTTTCGCAGTGCCGATCGAGGCCGGCGAGAAGAACGTCCTGAACAAGCAGGGCGAGCTGCTGCACTGATCACCGGGCCGGGTCAGGCCTCCGCGGGCGCCGCCGACTCCGCCGCGGGCCGGCGGCCGCGGCGCGGGCGCTCGGGGGAGCGCGCCTGCAGCAGCGCCTCCGGGTTCTTCCGCAGGGCTGAGACCACCTCGTCCAGCCACTCGATGGCCGCCTTCGCCCCGAGCTCGGCCGCGCGGTTGGCGGCGAGCAGCGCCCGCGAGTCCGCTTCGTGCGTCAGGTAGCGGATGCGCTCGGCGTACGCGACGCGGTAGCCGTCGGCGATCGTGAGGGCCGCGCCGCCGTCGAGCGAGGCGGCGATGAGCACCTGGTCCTGCATCTCGTCCCAGTCGGGCCGGCCGTCGGAAGGGCCGGTCGAGAGCCACGCGGCCGCCGCCTCCCGTCCGGCCGGAGTGAGCTCGTAGAGGGGCAGGCCGTCGTCCGTCGCGCCCGCTGAGGCGACGAGGCCCTGGTCGATCATCCGGTCGAGCGTGGAGTAGACCTGGCCGGGATTGAGCTGCCGGCGGTGCGCCGCGCGGCACAGGAACTCGCTCTGCAATTGCGAGCCGTAGGCGGGACCCTGCGTGAGCAGCGCCAGGAAACCGTTCTGGACCGACATACTCGGTATGCTATTCCGCGCACGCGTAGCCACGCGACCGAATCGCCGAATCACAATCTTGTAACTCCCCGCGATTCTCGGGCATAATCGACTCAACGCGCCTGCGCGCATCCAATTTCATACGCCGAAGCACTCCATCCCGTTCCTGGTCGTAGGGGAAGACGCACCAACGAACGGAGGAGAACCATGTCGGCACACGCAGCTCGAGGGGTGCTCTACGTGCACTCCTCTCCCAGCGCGCTCTGCCCCCACATCGAGTGGGCCGCGGGTCGCGCTCTCGGCCGCGCTGTCAACTTCACCTGGGAGAGGCAGCCGGTGCTCAAGGGCGCCCAGCGCACCGAGTTCTTCTGGGACGGCCCCGCCGGCACGGGCGCCCGCCTCGCCTCCGCCCTCCGCGGATGGGAGCACCTCCGCTACGAGGTGACGGAGGACGCGGGCCACGGCACCGACGGCGGCCGGTGGATGCACACCCCCGACCTCGGCATCTTCTTCGCGCAGGTCGACACGGCCGGCAACATGGTGGTCCCGGAGGACCGCATCCGCTACGCCATGGAGATCGCCGGCGCCAACGCGCTCGAGCTGCACCGCGAGCTGCGGCTGGCGCTCGGGCAGGCGTGGGACGACGAGCTGGAGCCGTTCCGCCACGCCCACGACGACACCTCCGTCATCTGGCTGCACAACGTCGGCTGACACCGTGCCTCCCGCGGCGGGCCCGGCAGAGGCCGCCCGCACGCGGTGACACGCAGAAGGCCCCGGTCACTCGACCGGGGCCTTCTGCTGTCCCACGGAACGTCTGCGGCCGCGCGAGCAGTCGCAGACGTTCCGAACCGGGTCAGTAGCTGCGGAACGCGGCGACGGCGTTGTGGCCGCCGAAGCCGAAGGAGTTGCTGATCGCCAGCTGCGGGCCGTCGCCGAGCGGCTGGGGCTCGCCCGTGACCTGCAGCGGGATGGCCGGGTCCATCTCGGTGATGTTGATCGTCGGCGGCGCCTGACGGTCGCGGATCGCGAAGATGGTGAACACGGCCTCAAGCGCGCCGGTGCCACCGAGCAGGTGACCGGTGGACGCCTTGGTGGCCGACACCGGGATGCTGTGCACCCGGTCGCCGAACACTTCGCGCAGCGCGACGTACTCCGACGGGTCTCCGACCGGCGTGCTCGTCGCGTGGGCGTTGATGTGGGTGACGTCGTCGGCCGACGCGCCCGCACGCTCCAGAGCGATGTGCACGGCACGGCTGGCGCCGCGGCCCTCCGGGTCGTTGGCGGTGATGTGGTAGGAGTCGGCGGTCACGCCGCCGCCGGCGAGCTCCGCGTAAATGCGGGCGCCGCGGGCGAGCGCGTGCTCCTCGGTCTCGAGCACCAGGCTGGCCGCGCCCTCGCCCATGACGAAGCCGTCGCGGTCGACGCTGTAGGGGCGGGAGGCGTGCGCGGGGTCGTCGTTGCGGCGCGACAGGGCCTGCATCGACGAGAACGAGGCGACGGTGATCGGGTGGATGGCCGACTCGGTCCCTCCCGCGATCACGACGTCGGCGAGGCCCGCCTGCAGGTGCTCGTACGCATTGACGAGGGACTCGGTGCTCGACGCGCACGCGGAGGCGACCGTGCGCGCGAACGCCCGCGCCTCGAAGTGCATCGACACGGCGGCGGAGGCCGCGTTCGGCATGAGCATCGGAACGGTCATCGGCAGCACGCGGCGGGGTCCGCGGTCCCGCAGGGTGTCCCAGGCGTCGAGCAGGGTCCAGACGCCGCCGATGCCGGTGGCGTAGTCGACGCCGAGGCGCTCGGGGGCGACCTCGGGGCGTCCCGCGTCCTCCCACGCCTCCATGGCGGAGATCAGGGCGAACTGGCTGGACGGGTCGAGGCGCTTGGCGACGGGACGCTCCAGCACCTCCTCCGGGCGCACCTTCGCCTCGGCGGCGAAGGTCACCGGGAGCTCGTACTGCTTCACCCAGTCGTGCTCGAGGGTGCGGGCGCCGGAGACGCCGGCGAGCAGCGCGGTCCAGCTCTCGGGGGCGGTGCCACCGAGGGGCGAGGACGCGCCCACGCCGGTGACGACGATCTTCTTGGTCATAACGGCAACTCTCTGTGTGTCGAGAAGCGGAAGTCAGAGCGCTTCCGCACGCGCGGGCGGCGACCCGTGGTGCGCCGCCCGCGCGGAAGAAATCAGCCTGAGGCCTTAGGCGTCCTGCGCCTTGACGATGAACTCGACCGCGTCTCCGACGGTCTTGAGGTTCTTGACCTCCTCGTCGGGGATCTTGACGTCGAACTTGTCCTCGGCGTTGACCACGATGGTCATCATCGAGATGGAGTCGATGTCGAGGTCGTCGGTGAACGACTTGTCCAGCTCAACCGTGTCGGTCGCGATGCCGGTCTCGTCGTTGATGAGCTCGGCCAGGCCGGCAAGAACTTCTTCGGTGGACAATGCCATGGTTTTCTCTCCTTGAGGGGGGTGTCGTTGTGACCGGGAAACAGTCTAGGGCAGCACGACGACCTGGGCGCCGAAGACCAGACCGGCGCCGAAGCCGATCTGCAGCGCCAGTCCGCCGCTCAGCTCCGGGTGTTCCTGGAGCAGCCGGTGGGTCGCGAGGGGGATCGAGGCGGCGGACGTGTTGCCCGTCGTCTCGATGTCGCGGGCGATCGCCACGGTCTCCGGCAGCTTGAGCTGCTTGGCGAACTCGTCGACGATGCGCATGTTGGCCTGGTGGGGGATGAACGCGGCGAGCTGGTCCGGGGCGACCCCGGCCTCGTCGAGCGCGCGCTTCGCGACCTTCGCCATCTCCCAGACCGCCCAGCGGAAGACCGTCTGGCCCTCCTGGCGCAGGGTCGGCCAGGACGTCTCGCCGTCGCGGAACTGCGTGAGCGTTCCGTCCATCCCGACCGCGTCGGCCTTGGAGCCGTCGGAGCCCCAGACGGTCTTCGAGATGCCGGGGTACTCGCTCGGGCCGATGACGACCGCGCCCGCGCCGTCGCCGAGGAGGAACGAGATGGTGCGGTCGGTGGGGTCGACGACGTCGGACAGCTTCTCGGCGCCGACGACGAGCGCGTAGTGGGCGACGCCGGTGCGGATGAGCGCGTCGGCCTGGGCGATGCCGTAGGTGTAGCCGGCGCAGGCGGCGTTCATGTCGTAGGCCGCGGCCGGGTTGGAGCCGACGCGGTCGGCCAGCACGGCGGCGAGCGACGGCGTCTGCTGCACGTTCGAGATGGTGGCGACGATGACCGCGTCGATGAGCGACGGGTCGACGCCGGACTTCGCGATGGCCTCCTTCGAGGCCTCCGTGGCGAGGTCGAGCGCCTTGATGTCGTGGCTGGCGCGCGTGCGCGTCACGATGCCGGTGCGCTGGCGGATCCACTCGTCGGAGGAGTTGATCGGGCCGACCAGGTCGTCGTTCGGCACCACGAGGTCGCCGCGCGCCGCGCCGATGGACAGGATGCGCGTGTACTGCGGGCCGTGCGACTGCTGCAGGGTGGGGTGGGTCATCGTCGGGAGCTCCTTGCGGCCTTACGCGGCCTGGTCGATGAGGTCGAAGGCGGCGGGCAGGTCGTCCGGGGTCTTGATGGCGACGGTGGGGACGCCCTTGAGCCCGCGCTTGGCGAGCCCGACGAGGGCGCCGGCCGGGGCGACCTCGATGAGGCCGGTCACGCCGGCCGCCTCGAACGCCTTCATGTCGAGGTCCCAGCGCACCGGCGAGGAGACCTGACCGACGAGCAGGCGCAGGAACTCGGCGCCGTCGGTGACCTCGGAGCCGTCCCTGTTCGTCCAGAGCCGCAGCGTCGGGTCGTTCGTGCCGAGCGTCGCGGCGAACGCCTCGAGCGCGGGGACCGCCGGGGCCATGTAGCGCGTGTGGAAGGCGCCGGCGACCTGCAGCGGGATGACGCGGGCGCGGGCCGGCGGGTTCTCCGCCAGCCGGGCCAGCGCGTCCAGGGCGCCCGCGACGACGATCTGGCCGCCGCCGTTGTAGTTGGCGGGGGAGAGGCCGAGCTCGTCGAGCAGGGCCAGCAGCTCGGCCTCGTCGGCGCCGATGACCGCGCTCATGCCGGTGCGCACCTCGGCGGCCGCGCGGGCCATTGCGGCGCCGCGCTCGCGCACGAACGCGACAGCGTCCGTCTCGCTGAGCACGCCGGCGCCGGCCGCGGCGGTCAGCTCGCCGACGGAGTGCCCGGCGATGCCGCCGACGCGCTCACGGCGTCCGTCGGCGAACAGGGCGGACAGCGTCAGCAGCCCGGCGGAGACGATCAGCGGCTGGGCCACGGCGGTGTCGCGGATGGTGTCCGCGTCGCTCACGGTGCCGTGCGCGACTAGGTCGATGCCGACGGCGTCGGAGATGCCGGTCAGCTGATCGCGGAACGAGGACTCGGCGAGCCAGGGGTCCAGGAAGCCGGGGGTCTGGGATCCCTGACCCGGGCACACGATGACGATCACGGTTTCCAGTCTGCCAATCTTCCGCCGAGCGGATGTGTCGGATGGATACGAAGTATTCGAGGAATGCTTGTGGTTGTCTACAAGGTCAGCCACCGCGCCGGGGCGAATCGGGCTCGTTGATCGAGCCGACGATGAGCGCCGCCTGCAGGATGAGGGCCTCGCGTGCTCCCGTCGCGTCCCAGCCGATCACCTCGGAGACGCGCTTCAGCCGATAGCGCACCGTGTTCGGGTGCACGAACAGCTCGCGCGCCGTGGCCTCCAGGGAACGGCCGTTGTCGAGGTAGCACCAGAGGGTGGTGAGCAGTTCGGAGGAGTATCCCTGCAGCGGCCGGTAGATGCGGCTGATCAGCGTCGCGCGGGCGAGCCCGTCGCCCGCGAGCGCGCGCTCCGGCAGCAGGTCGTCGGCGTGCACCGGTCGCGGGCAGTTGCGCCATGCCTTGGCCACCGCGAACCCTGCCAGGGCCGCCTTCGCGCTCTTGGACGCGTCCACCAGGCTGGGGACCTCGTGGCCGAGCACCAGGTGGCCGGCGCCGAAGCCGGGCTCCAGCTGCTGCGCGATCTCCAGGAAGGAGACGACCGGCGCCGGGCCGATCGCGTCCTCCGGGGTGCTGTTGCTGGGCCACGCGCGACCGATGACGAGCACCAGGCGGCTGCCCTGAACGCCGATCAGCACGTCCGCCGACATGTGCCGGGCCGTGCGGCGCAGCTGGTCGACGTCGAGCATCTTCGGGGCGGTGCCCACCAGGACGCTGACCTCGCCGTGCCCGTGCCAGCCGAGCGCGGCGATGCGGCTCGGCAGCTCGTCGTCGTACTCGCCGGTCAGGATGCTGTCGACGACCAGGGCCTCCAGGCGCGCGTCCCACAGTCCGCGGGCCTCGGCGGCGCGCGCGTACACGTCGGCGGCCGCGAACGCGATCTCGCGCGAGTAGAGCAGGATCGCCTCCCGCAGGTCCTCGCCGCCCGCGCTCTTCACGCGCTCCTCGACCACCTCGACGGTGATCTTGATGAGCTGGAGGGTCTGCTGCAGGCTCACGCTCCGCAGCAGCTCGCGCGGGGCCGCGCCGAACACGTCCGCGGCGATCCACGGTGTCGACCGCGGATCGTCGTACCAGGAGATGAACGACGAGATGCCCGCCTGGGCCACCAGGCCGACGGCGCTGCGCCGGCCCGGTGGCATGTCGCGGTACCAGGGGAGGGTGTCCTCCAGCCGCTTGAGCGTGGTCGTAGCCAACTCGCCCGAGATCTTGCGCAGCCACGCGAGCGTCTCGGGCTTCGTCCTCTCCACGGAGCTCCCAGCCACGGGGGCCGTTACGCCTCGCCGCCCGCCGAGCCGGTGGTGCCGGCGTTGACGTCGTGCAGCAGGTACTTCTCGATCGCCCACGCCGGAGCGTTCGGGTCCACCTGGCCGCGGGCCGCGAGCAGCTCGAGGGTGCGGACCACGATCGACGGGCCGTCGATCTTGAAGAACCGGCGCGCTGCCGGGCGGGTGTCGGAGAAGCCGAAGCCGTCGGCACCGAGCGTGGCGTACTCGCCGGGAACGAACTGCCGGATCTGGTCAGGGACGGCGTGCTCGTAGTCGCTGACGGCGACGAACGGGCCCTGGGCGTCCTGCAGCTTGCGGGTCACGTACGGGACCTGCTTCTCCTGCTGCGGGTAGAGGAAGTTGTGCTCCTCCGCCGCAAGTCCGTCGCGGCGCAGCTCGCCCCACGAGGTGACGCTCCACACGTCGGCCGACACGCCCCAGTCCTGCGCGAGCAGGTGCTGGGCCTCGAGCGCCCACGGCACCGAGACGCCGGAGGCGAGCAGCTGGGCCTTCGGGCCCTGCTCCTGGCCGCCGTGGAGCAGGTGGATGCCGCGGACGATGCCGTCCACATCCACGCCCTCCGGCTCGGCCGGCTGCACGATCGGCTCGTTGTACACCGTGAGGTAGTACATGACGTTCGGGTCCGGGTGGTTGCCGCCGTACATCCGCTCGAGGCCGGCGCGAACGATGTGGCCGATCTCGTAGCCGTACGCCGGGTCGTACGAGACGACCGCGGGGTTGGTGGAGGCGAGCAGCGGGGAGTGCCCGTCTGCGTGCTGCAGGCCCTCGCCCGTCAGCGTGGTGCGGCCGGCGGTGGCGCCGATGAGGAAGCCGCGCGCCATCTGGTCGCCCGCCGCCCACAGGGCGTCGCCCGTGCGCTGGAAGCCGAACATCGAGTAGAAGACGTAGACCGGGATGAGGGGCTCGCCCTGCGTCGAGTACGACGTGCCGACGTTGGTGAACGCGGCGACCGCGCCGGCCTCGTTGATGCCGACGTGGATGATCTGGCCCTGCGGGCTCTCCTTGTAGGCCAGGAGCAGCTCGCGGTCGACCGACGTGTAGTGCTGGCCGTTCGGGTTGTAGATCTTCGCGTTCGGGAAGAACGCGTCCATGCCGAAGGTGCGCGCCTCGTCCGGGATGATCGGGACGATTCGGTGGCCGAAGTCCTTCGAGCGCAGCAGGTCCTTCAGCAGGCGGACGAACGCCATGGTGGTGGCGATCTCCTGCGTTCCGGAGCCCTTCTTCGAGATCGCGTACGCCGAGTCCTCCGGGAGGCTCAGCTGCGTGTACTTCGCGCGGCGCTCTGGCACGTAGCCCCCGAGGTCGCGGCGGCGCTCGTGCAGGTAGCGGATGGTCTCGTCCTCGGCGCCGGGGTTGTAGTACGGCGGGAGGTACGGGTTCTCCTCGAGCTGCGCGTCCGACACCGGGATGCGCATGGCGTCGCGGAACGCCTTCAGGTTGTCGAGGGTCATCTTCTTCATCTGGTGGGTCGCGTTGCGGCCCTCGAACGACGGGCCCAGCCCGTAGCCCTTGATGGTCTTGGCGATGATGACGGTCGGCTGGCCCTTGTGCTCGGAGGCCGCCTTGAAGGCCGCGTAGACCTTGCGGTAGTCGTGGCCGCCGCGCTTGAGGCCCCACACCTGGTCGTCGGTGTAGTCCTTGACGAGCTCGAGCGTGCGCGGGTCGCGGCCGAAGAAGTTCTCGCGCACGTAGGCGCCGTTCTCGGTCTTGTAGGTCTGGTAGTCGCCGTCGGGCGTCTGGTTCATGAGGTTGACCAGGGCGCCGTCGGTGTCGCGGGAGAGCAGGTCGTCCCACTCGCGGCCCCAGATCACCTTGATGACGTTCCAGCCGGCGCCGCGGAAGTAGCTCTCCAGCTCCTGGATGATCTTGCCGTTGCCGCGCACCGGGCCGTCGAGGCGCTGCAGGTTCGCGTTGATGACGAAGGTCAGGTTGTCGAGCTTCTCGTTCGCCGCGACCTGGAGCTGGCCGCGCGACTCCACCTCGTCCATCTCGCCGTCGCCGAGGAACGCCCAGACGTGCTGGTCGGAGGCGTCCTTGATGCCGCGGTTGGTGAGGTACTTGTTGAGCTGCGCCTGGTAGATCGCGTTGATCGGGCCGAGACCCATCGACACGGTCGGGAACTGCCAGAACTCGGGCATGAGCCGGGGGTGCGGGTAGCTGGAAAGGCCGCCGCCGGCGTGCGACTTCTCCTGGCGGAAGCCGTCGAGCTGGTCGGCGCTGAGCCGGCCCTCGAGGAACGCGCGGGCGTAGACGCCGGGGGAGGCGTGGCCCTGGAAGAAGACCTGGTCTCCGCCGCCCGGGTGGTCCTGGCCGCGGAAGAAGTGGTTGAAGCCGACCTCGAAGAGGGTCGCGCTGGAGGCGTAGCTGGACAGGTGGCCGCCGACGGCGATGCCGGGGCGCTGCGCGCGGTGCACCATGACGGCGGCGTTCCACCGGATCCACGCCCGGTAGCGGCGCTCGATCTCCTCGTCGCCGGGGAACTCCGCCTCGTCCTCGGCGGAGATGGTGTTGATGTAGTCCGTGGTCGGCACCATCGGGACACCCAGGTGCAGCTCGGAGGAGCGCTTCAGCAGGCTGAGCATGATCTCGCGAGCACGCTCATGGCCATGGGCCGCAACCAGTTGGTCGAGGGATTCACGCCACTCGGCGGTCTCCTCCGGGTCCGAATCGATGTTGTTCACCGAGTACGGGTCCTGGTCGTTTACAGTCACCCTCGACCTCTTTCTTGTGTCGGATGGATCGTGGACATGCCCATGCGCTGTCGGTTCTCGACAAGTGCGGACACCATCCTTCAGCCTAGCCGCACTCCGTGGCCAGTGTTGACCGTCGCTTGGTGGTGGGAGCGTGCCGGTCTATGCTGTCTGCTCGTGGCTCTCGAGAACGACACCCAGGCTCCAGACTTCGAGCTCCTCAACCAGTACGGGGAGAGCGTGCGGCTCAGCGACTTCCGCGGACGCAAGGCGGTGGCGCTGGTCTTCTTCCCGCTGGCGTTCTCCGGCACCTGCACCGGCGAGCTGTGCGCGCTGCGCGACAACCTGGCCCTGTTCGAGGACCACCGGGTGGAGCTGCTGGGGATCTCGGTCGACTCCAAGTACACGCTGCGCGCGTGGGCGGAGCAGGAGGGCTACTCGTTCTCCCTGCTCGCCGACTTCTGGCCCCACGGCGAGATCGCCAAGGAGTACGGCGTCTTCCTGCCCGAGAAGGGCTTCGCGAACCGCGCGACCTTCCTGATCGACGAGCGCGGCATCATCCGCCAGTCGTTCATCACCGCCCCGGGCGAAGCGCGCTCGATCGACGCATACCGCGCCGCGCTCGACCGGCTGCCCGCCCACGTCTGAGCCGGTCCAGTAGGCTGGTCGGCATCCCGGGCCTTTAGCTCAGCTGGTAGAGCGCCACGTTTACACCGTGGATGTCGTCGGTTCGATCCCGGCAGGGCCCACCGTTTGCGAAGCACGGTCGTCGGTTCGATGCAGTGCCGCGAGGCAGGGCCCACCCGGTTCCGCATCTATGTGACGCAACATGCCCTGAGCGGGTCCGCCGTTACGGCGTGTCGCGTCCACTCGATTGCGCGGCGGGCGCGGCGAGCAGGGTGAAGACCGCGTCGACCGTCGCGGCCATGTCAATGGTCGGGTCTTGCAGCCACTGCAGCTGGAGGCCGTCGGCGACCGCCTGGATGATGCGCGCGATGGTCTCGGGGTCGACCGCGTCGCCGATGCCGCCCTCCTGCTGGCGGCGGGCGACCGCGTCGGCGACCGTGCCGCGCAGGGCGGCGCTCCGCTCCACGAAGTAGTCGTGGGCGGGATGCTGCGGGTCGCCGGCCTCGACGGCCAGCCGCGAGAACAGCTGCACGAGCCCCGGGACTTCGGCGTTGTGGCGGACGATCCCGACGAAGCCCTCGCGCATGCGGTCGAGCGACGGCTTCTCGTCGAGGTCGCCGAAGCGGCGCGAGTCGACCTCGTCGCGCTTGCGGAGGATGGCGGTGAACAGCTCGTCCTTGCTGTCGAAGTAGTGCAGGAGGCCGGCCTGCGAGAGTCCGACCGCCTCCGCCAGCTCCTTCACCGACGCGCCGCGGTAGCCCTCGCGCGCGATCACCTCGAGGGCGGTCTCCAGGATCTCGTCGCGCTTGGCCACGCCCTTCGCGTATGCGCCTCTGCTTGCCATGACCCGAGGATAAACCGAGTGGCGCTTGATTTCTGAAAACCGAGTGACGTAAGGTTTTGCCACCATCCACGGTGGATGGCGAGAGGACCCCCACGACGATGACGTCAGACACCTCCATCCCGGCCGCGGACTCGGCCGCAGAACAGCCCGCCGGACCGGTCGCCCCGATCACCACCAACACCTTCGTCGGCACCGCCGCCGGCAACGACGATCCGCCCGCACCGATCAAGGGCCTCCGCCGCCTGATGGTGTGGATCATCCCCGCCAACCTCGGCATCTACCTGATCTGGGGAGCGCTGCCCGGGATCCTGCTCCCGCAGCAGATCACGGTGCTGTTCGGCCAGAAGGACCAGGTCGCCAACCTGGCCGTCGTCGCCACGATCGGAGCCTTCGCCGCGATGGTGGCACAGCCGATCGCCGGCCAGATCTCCGACCGCACGCGCTCCCGCTTCGGACGTCGTGCGCCCTGGATCCTCATCGGCTCCCTCGCGGGCGGTCTGTCGCTCGTCGGCTTGGCCTTCGCGAACTCGCTGGTCGGCGTGATCATCGCCTGGACCCTCGTCCAGATCAGCTACAACTTCGCGCAGGGCCCGCTCACGGCCGTGATGCCGGACCGCGTTCCGCTCAAGCGGCGCGGGACGTTCGCAGCGCTGTCGGGCATCGGGCTCATGGTGGGAGCGCTCGGCGGCTCGATCGTCGGTGCGCTCTTCTTCAACAGCATCACCGTCGGGTACGTGTTCTTCGCCGTGTTCTCGCTCGTGGTGCTGAGCCTGTTCGTGCTCGCCAACCCGGACTACTCCAGCCGCCAGCTGCAGCGGGAGCCGTTCACACTGGTCGACTTCCTCAAGACCTTCTGGGTGAACCCGGTCGCGCATCCCGACTTCTTCTGGGCGTTCACCGGCCGCCTGCTGCTCTACACGGGCTACTTCGCGGTGACCGGGTACCAGCTCTACCTGCTGAGCAACTACTTCCGCGTCGCGCACCCGGAGCAGATCATTCCGATCCTCGGCCTCCTGAGCCTCGTCGGGATCCTCGTCTCGACCATCGTCGCCGGGCCCCTCTCCGACCGGATCGGGCGCAGGAAGCCGTTCGTGTTCGCATCCGCCGCCGTGGTCAGCCTCGCGTTCCTACTCCCGTGGCTGTGGCCGGATGTCACCGCCTGGGTGATCATGACCATCGTGTCGGGCTTCGGCTTCGGGATGTTCCAGGCCGTGGACACGGCTCTCATGAGCGAGGTGCTCCCGTCAGCGAAGTCGTTCGCGAAAGACCTCGGTGTCGTCAACATCGCGGCGACCCTCCCGCAGACCCTGGCCCCCGGCGTCGCCGGAGCGATCATCCTCGCCTTCGGCTACGCCGCGCTCTTCCCGATCGCGATCGTGCTCGGCATCCTGGGGGCACTCGCCGTCTGGCCGATCAAGGCGACCCGCTGACCTTCACCGCACCACACGAAAGGACACCATGACCGACACCACCACGACGACGCCGGACCTCTCCGGCCTCACCGTCGAGCAGAAGGCGGCGCTCACCAGCGGCGAGAGCTTCTGGCGCACCAAGGCGGTGGGCGACGTCCCGTCCGTCATGCTCACGGACGGACCGCACGGCCTGCGCAAGCAGCGCGAGGGCGGCGACCACCTCGGGATCGGCGACAGCGTGCCGGCGACCTGCTTCCCGCCGGCCGTGGCGCTCGGCTCCTCGTGGGATGTGGAGCTCGTCGAGCGGGTCGGCACCGCGCTCGGCGTGGAGTCGTCGATCGAGGATGTCGCCGTCATCCTCGGGCCCGGCATCAACATCAAGCGATCGCCGCTGTGCGGCCGCAACTTCGAGTACCTGAGCGAGGACCCGATCGTCTCCGGCGTGCTCGGCGCGGCGCTGGTGCGCGGCATCCAGTCCCAGGGCGTCGGCGCCTCGCTCAAGCACTTCGCCGCGAACAACCAGGAGGACGACCGGATGCGGTCCTCGTCCGACGTCGACCCGCGTCCGCTGCGCGAGATCTACCTGCGCGGGTTCCAGCGCGTCGTGGAGGACGCCCAGCCGAAGACGGTCATGTGCTCCTACAACCGCATCAACGGCGTCTTCGCGTCGGAGAACCGCTGGCTGCTCACCGACGTGCTGCGCGGCGAGTGGGGCTTCGAGGGCCTGGTCGTCTCCGACTGGGGCGCGGTGAACGACAGGGTGGCGGCGCTCCACGCCGGCCTCGACCTGGAGATGCCGGGCAACGGCGGGCAGGGCGACAGGGCGCTGGTCGCCGCGGTCGGCGACGGCTCCCTCGACGAGGACGAGCTCGACGTGTCGGCCGCCCGGGTCGCCCGCCTCGCCGCCGGATGGGCGCAGACGGACCGCGTCGAGGGGCCCCTGGATGTGGAGGCGCACCACGCGCTCGCGCGGGAGGCGGCCTCCCGCTCCATCGTCCTGCTGAAGAACGACGAGGTGGACGGCGCTCCGCTGCTCCCGCTGCGCGACGACCGGTCGCTCGCGGTGATCGGCGCGTTCGCCGAGAAGCCGCGCTACCAGGGCGCCGGGTCGTCGATGATCCACCCGACCCGGCTGGACGACGCGCTCACCGCGATCCGCGCGATCGCGCCGCAGGCGGCGTACGCCCCGGGCTTCTCCCTCGCGGCCGACACGGAGCCGGCCGAGACGGAGCGCCTGCGGCAGGAGGCCGTCGCGGCGGCTGCAGCGGCAGACGTCGCGGTCGTGTTCGCCGGGCTGCCCGCCCGGCTCGAGTCGGAGGGGTACGACCGCGACGACATCGAGCTCCCGGCCGACCAGCTCGCGCTGGTGGAGGCGGTCGTCGCCGCCAACCCGCGCACGGTGGTCGTGCTCTCCAACGGCGGTGTCGTGCGGCTGCCGTTCGCGGCGAGCGTCCCGGCGATCGTCGAGGGCTGGCTGCTCGGCCAGGCGGGCGGGACCGCGACCGCCGACGTGCTGTTCGGCGCGGTGAACCCGTCGGGCAAGCTCACCGAGACCGTCCCGCTGCGGATCGAGGACACTCCGGCGTTCCTCAACTTCCCCGGGGAGGAGGGGCACGTCCGTTACGGCGAGGGCATCTTCGTCGGGTACCGCTGGTACGACGCGCGGGCGCTGGAGGTGGCGTACCCGTTCGGCCACGGACTCTCGTACACGACGTTCGCGTACGGCGACGCGACGGCCGCGATCACGGCCGGGGGCGACATCCAGGTGCGGGTCACCGTGAGCAACACGGGCGACCGTGCCGGCCGGGAGGTCGTGCAGGCGTACACGTCGCTGCCGGGTTCCGGCGTGCAGCGTGCGCCGCGCGAGCTGAAGGGCTTCGCCTCGGTGGAGCTGGCGCCCGGTGAGTCGCGCGAGGTGACGGTGACGATCCGCCGCGAGGATCTGGCGTACTGGCACGTGCGCGCCGAACGCTGGGTGGTCGAGGGCGGCGACTACGTCGTCGAGGTCGGCGCGTCCAGCCGCGACGTGCGCACGACGGCGACCGTGGCGGTCACGGGCGACGAGGTGCTGCTGCCGCTCACCCGGGAGTCGTCGCTCGGCGAGGTGCTCGCGCACCCGGTCGCAGGTCCTCTGGTGCAGCAGGCCCTCGCCGGGATGTCCGACATGATGGAGGGCGCGTCGGCGATCATGCCGGAGGGCGTGTCGATGGAGCGGATGATGGCGTCGTTCCCGATCGGGCGGATCGGCATGATGGCCGGAGGGCAGGTCACCGACGAGATGATCGACGGTCTGCTCGCCGCCGCCAACGCACCGCGCGGCTGACGGCCTCCCGGATCCACTGGTCACGACACGCCGTCGCCGCACGGGGCGCGGCGGCGTGTCGTGACCACTCGCTAGCCTGGCGGCATGCTTCAGGGACCGTACCGCTGGTTCGTGTACGCCGAACTGCTGCTGGCGGCGGTGACGTTCGTCGCGCTGCTGTTCGTCGTCGCGCCGTACGGTGGCCGGCACGGGCGCACCGGCTGGGGGCCGACGGTGCCCGCGCGGGTCGGCTGGGTGGTGATGGAGGCGCCGGCCGCCCTGCTCTTCGTCGCGTTCTACCTGCTCGGCTCGCACCGCTTCGAGCCGGTGCCGCTGCTGTTCCTCGCGCTCTGGCTGGTGCACTACGTGTACCGGGCGTTCGTGTACCCGTTCCTCATGCGGTCGGGGTCGCGGATGCCGGTGCTGGTGATGCTGCTCGCGATCGGGTTCAACACGCTCAACGCGTGGGTGAACGCGCGCTGGGTCTCCGAGTACGGGACGTATCCCGTCGCCTGGCTCGCCGACCCGCGGTTCTGGCTCGGGCTGCTGCTGTTCGCCGGCGGCCTGACGCTCAACGCGCGCTCGGACCGGACGCTGCGCCGGCTCCGCGCGGGCGGCGGCGGGTACCGCGTGCCCTACGGCGGCGGGTTCCGCTACGTCTCCAGCCCCAACTATCTGGGCGAGATCGTGGAGTGGACGGGCTGGGCCGTCGCCACCTGGTCGCTCGCGGGCGCCTCCTTCGCGCTGTACACGATCGCCAACCTCGCCCCGCGTGCGGTGGCGAACCACCGCTGGTACCGCGAGACCTTCCCGGAGTACCCGCGCGACCGCCGCGCGCTGCTCCCGTTCGTGCTCTGAGCGGCCGGCCGCGCATCCATGGGTCGCAACACGCCGCGAACGCCGCCGCATAACGGCGTGTCACGACCCATGGGTCCGGGCCGGGTGTCGGCGGTGCGGGTTACGCTGCCGCCGTCGCCGGGAGACGGGAAGGGTCGGGCTGTGCCGGAGAGCGTGGAGCAGTGGTGGGCGCGCCGCCAGTGGTCGAAGGGCGCCTCCGTGCCGTACCCGATCGGCCGCTACCGCACCGACTGGGAGCGGTACCCCGTGCTCGTCCGCCAGTACCATCCCGACCTCAACCACGGGATCACCCTGACGCAGGTGCCGCCCGCGGCCGACGTCTATCTGGTGTGGGAGTGCGACTCCGGCCACCGGTTCGTGGCGACGCCCGAGGAGCAGCGCTCGCGTCCGGGCGGCACGCGGCGGCGGTCGGCGTGGTGCCCGCGGTGCGCCGAGGAGGCGGCTCCGCGGCCGGTGCGCACGCCCGTGCCGGAGGCCGGCGTGCACGTGTGCGGGCACGCCCGCGACCCTCGGCGCATCGAGGCGGATCCGGACGACGACAGGTGCTATCTGTGCCGTCGGCTGGACCGCGAGTCGCTCACCCGGGAACAGCTGGTCACCCTGGCGGCTCCCGGCTCGCGCGTCGCCGTCTCGGCCGAGAACGGCACGACGGCGACCCACTCCTGGCAGTGCGACGCGGGGCATCCGAGCTATCGCGCGAGCATCGAGCGCATCCTGGGCGGCCGGAGGTGCCCCATCTGCCGGCACGCGCGAGCCGGCGCCGACACGGTCGCGGTGGGGGAGGCGTTCGTCAGCCGCTGGGCACCGGTGCCTGCGTCGGCGGCGGAGCCGGCGCTGAAGCAGCGTCTCGCCGACCGGCTCGACATGGACCTGGGGATGAACGCCGTGCGGGTGGCGAAGCCGCTCCACTCGCACCTGGAGGTCTGGCCCGACATCCTGCTGCCCGAACTCAAGGTCGCCATCGAGTACGACACCACCGGGCGGCACGGCCTGGAGCATGTCGGCCCGCGCGAGGAGTCCGACCGGCGGAAGGACCGCCTGCTGCGCGCCGTCGGCTGGGAGGTCCTCCGGGTGCGCTGCGGGAAGCTGCAGCCGATCGGGCCGTACGACGTGCCAGGAGGGTCGGTCGGCGACGCGCTGGTCGAGCGCATCCTGTCGCGCCTGGGGGAGATCCGCGGCGACCTCTTCGTCGCGGCGTACCTGCGCTGATCATGCCCGCATTTCCGCGCGCGAACACTCTGGTCGCGGGGCGGCGACCCCCGCTACGCTGGGCGGCGAACCGGCAGTCACACGCTCTCACGAGGAGGAAGCCATGCCGTCGATCCTGAACCCCTACCTCAACTTCCGCGGCACGGCGCGCGAAGCGATGGACTTCTACCAGTCGGTGTTCGGCGGCGAGGTGCAGCGCAGCACCTTCGCCGAGTACCAGATGGCGCAGGACCCCGCAGACAACGACCTGATCATGCACTCCCAGCTCACCTCGCCCGGCGGGTTCACGCTCATGGCGGCCGACGTGCCGGCTCATATGGACTTCAACCCGGGCTCCGCCATCTCCATCTCGCTGAGCGGCGACGACGAGGCCGAGCTGACCGGCTACTGGGAGAGGCTCGTCGAGGGCGGCACCGTGATCGAACCGCTGTCGAAGGCGCCGTGGGGCGACAGCTTCGGCATGGCGGTCGACCGGTTCGGGGTGCAGTGGCTGGTCAACATCGCGGGAACTCCTCAGGCGCAAGGTCAGTAGGCGGGTCGCGGGATGGCAGAGGGTTCCGGCCCCGTGGTGGTGGGCGTCCACCGCGGGCAGGCGCGCGCCGTGCTCGACGAGGCCGCGCGGCTCGCGACCGAGCTGGGGCGCCCGCTGCTGTGCGGCTACGTCGCAGAGGACAGCTACCTCACCGAGTGGGACCGGCCGGACGACGTGGCGGAGGAATCCCTCCACCCGACCGAGGTGGGCGCGGGGGAGGGGGATGCGGTGCTCGGCCTCTCCGCGGCCATCACGGCCGCGCTGGAGGAGAGCGGGGAGCCGGCCCCTACGTGGACGCTGCGCCTTCTCGCCGGCGACCCGGCGAAGGCGCTCGGCCGGCTGGCCGCCGAGGTCGACGCCCGGCTGATCGTCGTCGGGACGCATCGCCGTGGCTTTTCGAACACCCTGGAGAACTGGCTCGCCGGCTCCGTCGGAGCGCGCCTCACGCACGACCAGCAGTGTCCGGTGGTGGTGGTCCCCGTCACAGCGAAGGAGCGCGCGACGCCGACACTCGCCTGACCGGCCCCAAGCGCGGCCGGCCCGAAGCGTGCCCGGCGGCGTGCGCGTCAGCGGTGGAGTTCGCCCAGCGCGGCGTCGAAGGAGCGGAAGTAGGTGCGGCGACCTGGACGGCCGATCTGCGTGACCTCGAACATCCCGTCCAGCTGGAGGATGAAGCCGACGACCGGCGGCGCGCCGACGGCGGCGACCCGGGTGTCGCTGATCCGCCACTCGTGGTCCGAGATCTCCGCCACCTCCAGGCCCTGCCGGAGGAACACCGTGTGCGTCTTCATGCCTCAAGTGAAGTGGACGCGTCCCTGCGCGGACAGCCCTTGACACGGTTCCGAGATGGGTATGAGCGGTGTATTCCCGCGAGCAGGGGGCCGGGGTTATGGTCGAGCCGTCCGGCACCGGCCGGGTCGAGGAGGTCGTCATGTGCCGTTGGCTCGCGTACTCGGGGGAGCCGCTGCGGCCCGCCGAGCTGATCCTGGACACGCAGCACTCGCTGGTGGCCCAGTCCCTCAACTCGCCGCTCGGCGCGGAGACGGTCAACGGCGACGGCTTCGGCTTCGGCTGGTACCCGACCGACCCGTCCCCGGACGCTGTGCCCGGCATCTTCCACAGCATCGAACCCGCCTGGCACAACGAGAACCTGCGCGACCTCACGAACACGATCACGAGCCCGATGTTCCTCGCGCACGTGCGCGCGGCGGCCGGGCCGCCCATCCAGCAGACGAACTGCCACCCGTTCCGTCACGAGAACTGGCTGTTCATGCACAACGGCTTCCTCGAGGGCTTCCACCTGATGCAGCGCGACCTGAGGTACGCGGTCGACCCGTCGCTGTACCCGTCGATCGTCGGGACGACCGACTCGGAGACGCTGTTCTACCTGGCCCTCACGTTCGGCCTGCAGGACGACCCGATCGCCGCTCTCGGCCGGGCTCTGCGCTTCGTCGAGGAGACCGGCGAGAAGCACGGCGTCTCCGCTCCCGTGCAGGGCACGTACGCGGTGGCCGACGGCAAGACGCTGTGGGCGTTCCGCTACTCCACCTCGCACCACAGCCGCACGCTGTTCCACTCGGCGGCCATCCCGGAGCTGCGGGAGATGTTCCCGGATGTCGAACGCCTGGAGGTGTTCGGCGAGCACGCCAAGGTGGTCGTCTCCGAGCCGCTGAACGACACGCCGGGAGCGTTCATCACGGTGCCCGAGTCGACCGTGGCGGTTCTGGACGAGAGCGGATACCACCACGAGCCGTTCCTCGCGGACGCGGAGGCCGTGCTCACGCCGGCCTGACCGCGTCCGCGGCCCTCCGAACGGCGACATGATGTCGCCGTTCGCGCCGAGTGGCGACATGATGTCGCCACTCGGCTGGGCGAGGGTCAGTCGCCCTCGGCGATGCGGCGCACGAAGGTGGTGACGTGCTCGCGCAGGGCGTCGATCCGCTGCTGCCGCGCGGCCTCCACGTCGAACCCGACGTAGGCGGTCGGCGGACGCTTGCGCACGTTGACCGAGCACTGGAACTCGGCGCACACCAGCGTCCCGAGCGTGTTGCCGTTGCGGCCGGCCGCGCCGCCGCGCTTGGCGATGAAGAAGACGACCTCGTTGGGCAGGTGCACGTCCTCGCACCAGGAGCACTGCGGCCGCGAGCGCACGCGCCCGTCGGCCTGGCGCAACAGCACGCCGACTGGGGCGCCGTCGACCTCGGCGACGACGTAGCCGACGGTGGGCAGCTTGCGGTCGCGCCAGCCGAGGAAGTCGATGTCAGACCAGCGCACCTGCGCCAGGTCGGGGAGGGAGAGCTCCTTGCGTTCGCGCTGCGACGCGTTGACGAAGGAGGACCGGATCTGCTGATCGGTGAGGGGAAGCATGGTTGAACGCCTGTCTGTCGTGAATCGGAGGATGCCGGACCTCGCACACGGGGTCGCGGAAGGACCCGGAAGTCCGAGAGGATCCGTCGCGGCGGAAACGCGCGCGACGGCGATCTCACCCGCTGGCGCGGGGATCGGTGACGAGGGACAGCGCTATCTCGCGCCGGCGCAGAGCGCGCCGACGACCTCCAGACGCCCGGCGGCCGCGAGGGCGGCGGTGGGCTGCGAGACGAGCGGGTTCACGCATCCAGTCTACGCGGTCATCGGCGGCGGCCGGGATGTCGGTGGTGAGCGGCAGAGTGGAGGCCAGCACAGAGCGGCCTGCACAGAGAGGAAGAGCCATGAGCGTTCCCACCCCCGTCGACCCGCCCGGGCTGTACCGCAGCCCCGCCTTCGCGCAGGGCATGATCGTGCCGGAGGGGCCCGTGCTCTTCGTCGGCGGCCAGAACGGCGTCGACGCCCAGGGCGAGCTGCTCGACGGGCTGCAGGCGCAGACCGAGCAGGCGCTGCGCAACCTGCTCGCCGTGCTCGCCGCCGCGGGAAGCGGTCCGGAGCACGTGGCGAAGCTGACCATCCACCTCGCGCCCGGCATCGACCCGACCGCCGCCTACGGCGCGACGCGCACGGTCTGGGGGGATCACCGCACCGCGGTCACCGTGCTCGCGGTCGCCCCGGCGCGCCCGGGGGCGCTGGTCGAGATCGACGCGGTTGCGGCCGTGCCCCGGTGAGTCCCGGGGTTCAGGAAGCGGAACGGCGGCCGGTGCGGTTTGTCACGTTCACCCGCGGTCGTGGACTAGGGTCGAGTGGTGAATGGTGCAACCGTGTCCGATGAATCGGAACGGCGCAGACTCGAAGAGTGCGTCAAAGAGCCGATCCGGACCCCGGGCCGCATCCAGTCCTTCGGGACGCTGCTCGTCGTCGACATCGCGACCTACGAGATCGTCACGGCGAGCGACGACGCCGTGCGCTGGCTCGGCCGCTCCGTCTCCGAGCTCGGCAGCCCGACGCTCGAGTGGAGCGTGACCGCCGAGACGCACGGCGACCCGATCCGGATCGACCTGGAGGGCGAGCCCTACGACGCCGTCACGCATCGTCTCGCCGACCGCGTCGTCATCGAGCTCGAGCCGGCCGACAACACGCCGGACGTGCCGACGGCGTCGGTGGTGGGCGCCATCCGCACCCTCGGTCTCGTGGCGAGCGCGGAGGAGCTGCGTCAGGCGGCGGCCGAGGAGGTCAAGCGCATCAGCGGTTTCGACCGCGTCATGGTCTACCGCTTCTTCGACGACGGCCACGGCGAGGTGGCGGGAGAGGCCGCAGAGCCCGACATGGAGTCGTACCGGGGCCTGCGCTTCCCGGCGTCCGACATACCGCAGCAGGCGCGGTCGCTCTACCTGACCAAGCTGTCGCGGCAGATCGTGAGCACGGTCGACGAGGGGACGCCGCTGTCGTCCGTCGAGGCCGACGCACCGCCGCTCGACCTGAGCAGCGCCGAGCTGCGCGCCGTGTCGCCGCACCACCTCCAATTCATGCGGAACATGGGGCAGGCCTCCACGGTCTCGTTCTCGCTCATCCACGACGACCGGCTGGTTGGGATGATCACCTGCGCGCACCGCACGGAGCGGCGGATGCCGATTCTGCTCCGTCGTGCGCTGGAGGTGCTCGCCACTCAGCTGACGCTGCAGCTGGCCGCGCTGGAGTCGATCGCGCAGCTGCGCCGCGACCTGACCATCCGGGAGCAGCGCGCCGCGGTGCTCGCGGGCGTCCCGTCGTCGGACGACCCGCTGCTGACCCTCGTCGACGGCGGCGCCGAGCTGTGCCGGCTGGTGGGGGCGGACGGCGCCATCCTGGCCCTCGACGGGCTGAGCCGCAGCGTGGGCGACGTGCCGACGACCGAGCGGGATGTTCTTCTCGCCGCCGCGGGCACCGAGCCGTTCCAGTCGTCGGAGCTGGAGCGGACGCACCCCGCTCTCGCGACGCTCATGCCGGGGTTCGCCGGGCTGCTGGTGGTGCCGGTCGCAGCGCACGGCGTCCTGTTGCTCTTCCGCCGTGAGGTCACCCAGGTGATCCGCTGGCTCGGCGACCAGACGCCGGCGAACCGCGACACCGCGCTCTCGCCCCGCAACTCGTTCTCCGAGTGGCGGCAGAGCGTCGAGGGGTCGTCCCTGCCGTGGGCGGAGGCGGCGGAGGAGGCGCGCGAGCTCGGCCGAGAGCTGGCCCGCGCACTCGACCGCCGGCACGAGGCGCGTCTCGCCCAGCTCGCTCTGGTCGACCACCTCACCGGGCTGCACAACCGCCGTTCGCTGGAGCGCAGGCTCGAGACCGTGCAGCAGTCGGGGGAGGGCGGCGTGCTGCTGTTCCTCGACCTCGACGGCTTCAAGGCGATCAACGACCGGCACGGTCACGAGACCGGGGACACCGTGCTCCGCGTGATCGCCGACCGCCTGACCGCGGGCAGCCGGGCCACCGATGTCGCCTCGCGGCTCGCCGGCGACGAGTTCGTGGTGCTCAGCCCGGGGACCTCGGCGGAGGACGGGGAGCGCTTCGGGGCGCGTCTCGTCCGCGAGATCGCAGCGCCGATCCGCACCCCGCGCGGTCCCATGACGGTCACGGCGTCGTGCGGCGTGATCGTGATCGACCCGGCCGCGACCGGCAAGCAGCTGCTCGACGCGGCCGACGCCGCCATGTACCGCGCGAAGAACGCCGGCCGCAACCGCGTCTCGCTATGACCCGCGGCCCCTCCCGACGCGACTGCGGCCTCCCGTAACGTCCGCGGGTGCGCGAGCGCGCGCAAACGTTCCAGGAGCCCGCAGTCGAGCGGCCGGGGCAGGGCAGGGCGCGTAGCATCCTGGCCATGCCCGATCCGATGCACTTCGACCGGCTCGCCGACGTCTACGATCGGGCGCGCCCGCCGTATCCGGATGCCCTGTGGCGGCGGCTCGGCGACCTCGGTCTCCTCGTTCCCGGGCGACGGGCGGTGGATCTGGGAGCCGGGAGCGGCCAGGCGACCCGGGTCCTCGTCGAGGCGGGTCTGGACGTGGTCGCCGTCGAACCGGGGCCGGCCCTCGCGGCCCGACTACGGCGTGCCGTCCCGGCGGCCGGGGTGATCGAGGCGACGGCGGAGGCGGCACCTCTGGTCGCCGCGTCGTTCGACCTCGCGACGGCGGCCACCGCCGTCCACTGGTTCGACCTCGGTGTCGTGCTGCCGCGTCTGCACCGGGCGCTCGTTCCCGGCGGGCGGCTGGCGGTCTGGCGCAACGTCTTCGGCGACATGGAGGCGCCGCAGACGCCGTTCCGCGAGCGCGTGGCGCAGATCGTGGCGCAGCGGGATGCGCCCCCGCGTCCCGGCCCCGGCGAGTCGGAGACCGCCACCTGGACAGGTGCGCTCTCGGTCGGCGGCTGGTTCGCCGCCTCCCACGTCGAGGAGTTCCGCTGGCGGATCACCCTCGATGCGGAGGACGTCCGCGGCCTCTTCACGACCTTCAGCGACTGGACGCCGGAGGAGGCGAGCCAGGCGGCCGCTGCGGTGCGCGATCTCGGCGGTGCGGTCACCGAGCACTACGTGACGCCGTTGATCGTGCTCGATCGCACGTGACTGTCGATTCGGGCGGGTTCCGTTCGACGTCTGGTCAGGAGATCATCCACGACAGGAGGAGGAACCGATGAGCGGATACGTGATCCTGATCCAGGGCGACGAGCGGCGGTGGCAGGGGCTGAGCGCGGAGGAGCGCTCGGAGATCGACGCGGCCCACCGCGAGTTCTCCCGGAGGGTCGGGGATGCGATCCTCGCCTCGGGGGAGCTGCAGGGGACCGAAACGGCCGTGACGGTCCGTCGGGGCCCGGACGGCGAGCCGCGCGCGGTGGACGGCCCGTTCACCGAGGCGAAGGAGGTCGTCGGCGGCTTCTACGTCATCGACGTGCCGACCAAGGCGGAGGCCGTGGCGCTCGCGTCGCTTCTCGCGGAGGCGCGGCACGATCACAGCGGGGTGCAGGTCCAGCCGCTCGTCGACCACGGCGCGAGCTGAGGCTTCCCGGGATGCCGACCCTTCCGCGTCGGGTTGAGACGTCTTCGCTAGAGGAATTCGTTTCCGCGTCGGTCCGGCATCCCCGGGTAGGACCCACGTTATCCGGTGGAGGACCGTGTCCTCCATTCTGAGGACAGAAACCGTCAAGAGTTGACGGGCTCCTCCTCGGCCGGTCACTAGGATCGCCGCATGGCGGTCATCGGCGAGGACGAACTGGCGGGCATCCGCCGCGGCCTGGTCGTGTTCTGCTACCAGCTGCTGGGGTCGCCGTTCGACGCGGAGGACGCGGCTCAGGATGCGCTGGAGCGCATCTGGCGCTCCCGCGACACGTTCGACCCGGCGCGCGGGAGCCTGTCGGGCTGGGCGTACGGCATCGCCCGGAACGTGTGCGTCGACCGCCTGCGCCGGACGCCGCGCCGGCCGCTCCCGCGCGACCTGCGCGAGCCGGGCCTCGAGGCCGGCGCACCTCTGGTGCCCGCCCTCGACGTGCCATGGCTGCAGCCGGCGCCGTCCGGCTGGTCGGGCGGATCGGAGCCGGAGGGTGCGGCGGAACGCGCCGAGGTGGTGCGGTTCGCCGTGACGGCGATGCTGCAGTCGCTCTCGCCGGTGCAGCGCGGGGCGTTCGTGCTGCGGGACGTGCTCGGCCTGTCCGCGGCGGAGACCGCCGCGGCGCTCTCGGTCTCGGTCGGCTCGGCGAACTCGGCGCTGCAGCGGGCTCGCGCGGCGATCCGCGAGGGGACGCGGCGCTCGCATCCCCTCGCCGCCGACGCGGTCGAACGGTACGCGCGGGCGATCGAGGCAGCGGATGTCGCCGCGCTTGCGGCCCTCGTGTCCGACGACGTCGTGTTCGAGATGCCGCCGGTGCCGCAGTGGTCGGTGGGTCGCGAGCCGTACGCGGCGTTCATGGCCCACCTGTTCGACTGGCGCGGGCGCGACTGGACCACGAGGGGCATCCGGGCGAACGGGCAGCCCGGCCTGCTTCTCTACCGCGTCACCGCGAGCGGGCCGGAGCCGCACACCGTGCAGCTGTTCGACGGGGACGCCGCGGGCGGCATCGGCCACGTGCTGGTGTACCAGGATCCTCGGCTCTTCCGGCTGTTCGAGGAGGCCGCGACCGGCGTGCGATGAGTTTCGCGCCGCTCGTGCGTATCCACTTCCGAGGGCTCCATCGGGGAGCCCGGAGACGGAGCAGCGACATGGGACGACTGATCGTGGTGCAGTTCATCACCCTGGACGGCGTCGTCGCCGACCCGGACGGCAGCGACGGGACGCCGTTCGGCGGCTGGGCGATGCGGTTCGGGCCGGAGGGCGTGGCGGGGGACAAGTTCCGCCTCGGCGACATCCTGGCCACCGGGACGCTGCTGTTCGGGCGGCGCACCTGGGAGCACTTCGCGCGGCTGTGGCCGGCGCGCGGCGACGACTTCTCGCGCGCCATGAACCGGGCGAGCAAGGCAGTGGCGACCGGTCACCCGCTGCCCGACGGGAGCTGGTCGAATTCCAAGCGCGTCGACGGCGACCTGATCGACTGGGTGCAGCGCACCATCCCGTCGCGCGACGTGGTGGTCATCGGCAGCGGATCGGTGGTGGATGCACTGGCGGCCGCCGGGGTCGTGCACGAGTACCGGCTGCTCACCTTCCCGGTCGCCGTCGGCGACGGCAGGAGACTGTTCCGGGGCGGGGAGACGCTCGCCCTCCGATCGGCCGAGCGCGTCGGTCCGGCGGTGCTGGCGGTGTACGACGCGCGGGGCTGACGGCGAGGCGGCGGTCAGCGGTTGCGCGGGTCGCTCGGACCGCCGCGCGTGCCCTTGTGCGGCTCCTCGACGATCCGCACGTCGTGCACCGTGACGCTGTCGGCGAGCAGCAGGTCGAGCGAGGTGAGGAAGAGGCGGCCGAGCTCGTCGTCGTCGACCTCCGGCCCCGGCAGGTCGACCCGGAATCCCTGGGCCTGGAGCCCGCCGCCGTTGGAGAAGGTCACTTCGGCGTCGAACACGGCGCGGTACTGGGTCATGTCCGCGAGCATACCGATGCCCGGGACTGGGCCCCGGGCGTCGGTTCGTGGGTTCTTGCGGTCAATTGAACTTGCGGCGGTACTTGGCGATCGCGAACCCGTAGGCGACGAGAAGGATGCCCACCAGCCACGCCAGGGCCACCCAGATGTCGCTCCCGACCGGCTGCTGCGCGAACAGCGCCCGGAGGGTGTCGACGATGGAGGTGACCGGCTGGTTCTCCGCGAACCACGCCACCGGCCCCGGCATCGAGTCGGTCGGCACGAAGGCAGAGCTGATGAACGGCAGGAAGATCAGCGGGTAGCTGAATGCGCTCGCGCCGTCCACCGTCTTCGCCGAGAGCCCCGCCAGCACCGCGATCCAGGTCAGCGCGAGGGTGAACAGGATGAGGATGCCCGCGACGGCGAGCCAGGCGCCGACCGAGGCCCCGGTCCGGAAGCCGAGGATCAGGGCGACCCCGATGACGATCGCGACCGACACCACGTTGGCGACGAGCGAGGTGAGCACGTGCGCCCACAGCACCGACGACCGCGCGATCGGCATGGACTGGAACCTCTCGAAGATGCCGCCCTGCAGGTCCAGGAACAGCCGGTAGGCGGTGTAGGCGATGCCGGAGGCGATAGTGATGAGCAGGATGCCGGGGAGCATGTAGTCGATGTACGACTGGCCGCTTCCGGTGCGGATGGCTCCGCCGAGCACGTAGACGAACAGCAGCATGAGGGCGATCGGCGTGATCGCGGTCGTGATGATGGTGTCCGGGCTGCGGAGGATGTGACGGAGCGACCGGCCGGTGAGCACCCGGGTGTCGCTGAGGGCGTACGTGGTCATCGTGCGCTCCTTCCGGTGTCGGCGTCGGCCGCGGGCTCCGGATGCTCGGGCCCGTCGTCTCCGACGAGGGCGAGGAAGACCTCCTCGAGGCTCGGCTGCTTCTCGACGTACTCGACGGTGGCCGCGGGGAGCAGCCGCTTGAGCTCGGCGAGGGTGCCGTTCTGGATGATGGTGCCCTTGTGCAGGATCGCGATGCGGTCGGCCAGCTGCTCGGCCTCATCGAGGTACTGCGTGGTGAGCAGCACTGTGGTGCCGCCGCGGGCGAGGTTCTTCACCGTGTCCCACACCTCGATGCGGGCCTGCGGGTCGAGACCCGTCGTCGGCTCGTCGAGGAAGATGACCGGCGGGTCGCCGACCAGGCTCATGGCGATGTCGAGCCGCCGGCGCATGCCGCCGGAGTACGTGCCGGCCTTGCGGTCGGCCGCGTCGGTCAGCGAGAAGCGGGCGAGCAGGTCGTCCGCCACGGCCGCCGGGTCCTTCAGGTGACGCAGCCGCGCCACCAGCACGAGGTTCTCCTTGCCGGTGAGCACCTCGTCCACCGCCGCGAACTGGCCGGTGAGGCTGAGCGAGCGCCGCACGTCGGCCGGCGCCGCCGCGACCTCGTGGCCGAGGACGCTGGCGGTGCCGCCGTCCGCCTTCAGCAGAGTGGCCAGGATGCGCACGAGCGTCGTCTTGCCGGCCCCGTTGGAGCCGAGCAGGGCGAAGATGGTGCCGGGGGCGACGTCGAAGTCGACGCCGCGGAGCACCTCCAGGTCCTTGAAGGACTTGGTGACGCCCTGCACCCGGATCGCGGGCTCCAGGGTCGCTGTGGGGGTCATGGCGTGTCCTCCTCCTTCTCCGCCTTCTCGACGGCTGCGGTCAGGCGCTCGCGCTCCTTGTCGACCCAGCGCTTGCCGCCGTAGGCGGCGGCGAACTCGTCCGCGAACCCGACCGGGTCGTCGCCGACGATGTCGCGGATGGGCGTTCCGTCGGCCGCCGCGCGCTCCCACAGGTCGACGAAGTCGCCGAACATCGTGGTGAGCGTGTCGCCGTCGACGATGCCGCCCTGGATCAGGAGGTACCGGTGGATGGCCTTGGCCGTGTCCCGGTACGGCTGGGGGAGCGCGTCGATGCGCGCGACCGCCTGTCGGTACTGCTTCTTCTGCTCGAGCGAGCCCGTGAGGGCCTCGATCCACTTCGCTGCCATGGTCAGTCGTCTCCTTCCGTGTGGAGCTGTTCGATCCGTTCCGAGAGGAAGCTCCACGTCCTCCAGAACTCTTCGAGCTGTGCGCGGCCCGCCGCGTTGAGGGTGAACACCTTGCGCGGCGGCCCCTTCTCGGACGGCACCTTCTCGACGTCCACGAAGCCCCGCTGCTCGATGCGCACCAGGAGCGCGTACACCGTCCCCTCGACGAGGTCGGTGAAGCCCTGGTCGCGCAGCCGCGACGTGATCTCGTAGCCGTAGGCGGGCCGGTCGGCGAGGATCGCCAGCACCATGCCCTCGAGAGTGCCCTTGAGCATCTCGGTCATCTGGTTGCCCATCGGATCCTCCATCCATCTACTCTGTCTTGCTGACTACCAGTAGAAAGTAACACTGAGTACCGGTACTTAGCAAGACTGAATACAAAGAAATCTCGGACACGTCTTCCGCGGGGGAGCGGCCGCGATCAGTGCATAGCCAGACACGGGTGCAGGCGAGCAGGATCGGCGGCATGGACAGCAGTGGGAGCCGCCGGCGCGTCCCGAGACGACCGGCGTCGAGCTTGGCGGAGCGCTGGACGACCGTCGACGGGATCGACGTGTTCTACCGGGAGTCGGTGGTGCCGCCGGACGCGCCGGCGATGGTGCACGTCCACGGCTTCGGACTCTCCGGCCGCTACCTGCTGCCGACGGCCGAGCGGCTGCAGGACGAGTTCCACACCCTCGTGCCGGACCTGCCCGGCTTCGGCCGCAGCGGCAAGGCGCCGAACGGGCTCGACGTGCCGGACCTCGCGCACGCGGCCGCGCGGTTCCTCAACGAACGCGGCATCGAGCGCGCCACCCTGGTGGGCAACTCGATGGGATGCCCGGTGATCCTCGAGTTCGCGCACCACTACCCGGAGCGGATCGACCGCGCCGTGCTCGTCTCGCCGGCCGGCGGTGCGTACAACCGGCCGCTGCGCCGGGCGGTCGGGCAGCTGAGCGTCGACAGCGCGAGGGAGCCGACCCGGATGGTCGGGGTGGCCGTGCCGGACTACTTGCGGTTCGGCGTGCCCAGCACGGTCCGGATGTTCCGCGCGCTCACGCAGTACCCGTCGCTGCAGCGGCTGCTGGAGCTCCGCATCCCGACGCTCGTGGTGATCGGCGACCGCGATCCGCTCATGCCGCACGCCGCACGCGTGCAGGAGGTGGCGAACGCGACGGACAACCACGTGCTCGCCGTGCAGATCGAGGGCGCGGCGCATGCGATCAACTTCAGCCACTCGGGGGAGCTCGCCCACCTGATCCGCTCGTTCATGGCCGACCGTCCGATCGTCGACGACCCGGACTCTCCCGGCCACGCGCGGCTGTACGAGATCCACCGCAGCGCGAACCTTCCGCCGGTGGTGTGAGCGTGCCGGGTGCGCCGCCGCTCAGAGCTCGTCGTCGAACGGGTCGAGCGGGTCGCCGTGGTCGTCCATCCGGTCCACCAGGCGGTAGACGACGCGCGTCGGCCAGTCGCTGCTGTCCTCGATGACGAAGACCTCCCAGACCTCCCGGTCGTGGTAGCGTGCGCGGCCCCGGAGCGCCGCGGGCGGCTCGTCCGCGGTCGCGGTCACGCGGATGGCGGCGTCCGCCATCCCGGGTCGCCGCATCAGGGCCTCGAAGGTCGCGTTCTCACCCATGGTCGGCACCCTAGGGCGCGTGCGCAGGGGCACGAAAGCCAGCGCCTGTGATGCTCAGCGGGCAGGCTCAGGCGTCGGCCGTGGCCGCCCGCTCGCGGGCCTCAAAGTCGAGCAGCCGCTGCTGGGCCACGGCGTAGGAGGTGGCGATCGGCAGGTCCCCGCCGTCGCGCACCGCCTCCGCGACCGCCACGGCGGCGTCGATCGCGGCCCGGTAGGGGAGCGATCCGGTGCTCACGCGCCGCACGCCGAGCGCCGCGAAGTCGTCGAGGGTGACACCGGGCGAGGCGAGCACGTTGACCGGGACCGGAAGCGACGCGGTCAGCTGCTCGAGAGCGGCCGCCTCGATCTCCCCGGGGAAGAACACCCCGTCCGCGCCGGCCTCCAGGTAGCGCTGCGCCCGCGCGACGACGGAGGAGAGCGCCGTGTCCTCGTGGTACCAGTACGAGTCGACGCGCGCGTTGACGAACACGTCCGGTGCGGCGCGCTTGATGGCCGCGATCTTGGCGGCCGGGATGGAGGGGTCCACCAGGTGGCCTGCGGCGGAGTCCTCCAGGTTGACACCGGCGACGCCGAGTCCGGCCACGAGAGCGCCGACCTCCTCCGGGTCGTCGCTGTAGCCGTCCTCGATGTCGGCGCTGATCGGCACGGGGAGCACGCGCAGCCGGCGCACCAGCGCCAGCGTCGCCTCCTTGCTCGCGCCGCCGGCGTCCGGACGGCCGCCGGAGGCGTTCACCCCGAAACTGGTCGTGCCGATCGCGGGGAATCCGGCCGCGGCGAAGGCGATCGCCGAGCCGACATCCCACGCGTTGGGCAGCAGGAAGGGGCGCTCCTGGTCGTGGAGCCCCCGGAAGATCATCGTCGCGTCGTCCACGAGGGGAGGCTACCGCCGCGCAGACAGCCGCGGACAGTGCCCTTATCGTCCCGGGCGCCAGGCGGCGCGGTCAGGCCACGGCCCAGCAGATGCCGGTGCGCCACGTGGACGGGTCGGGCTCGCGCTGCGGGTCGCTCAGGTACACCTCCCACATCGCCTCGCCCGGAGTCAGCCCGTGCTCGGCGAAGTAGCGTCGCACCTCGGCGTACGTGTCCTGCATGGTGTCGTACGGCCCGACGTGCGTGGCCTCGACGACCCTGCCACCGGGCAGGACGCCGGGCACGACCGCGCCCGCCGGCGCGATGGGCTCGGAGACGGGGAAGCCCGCCTCGACGTCGACGGCGTCGGTCGGCATGCCGGTGTACTTCCCGAACGGCGGACCGGCCGGATGACGACCCTGCGCCTGCAACGCGGCCGCCGCCTCCCCGAACGCCCGGGCGAAGAACCCGGAGAGCTCGTCGAGCCGGACGCGCCCGCGCACCACGGCGGTCGGCTGCTCGGTGTGCTCGGCGACGGAGATCTCGGTCATGCCGCCATGCTGCGCCGGCGCGGCGGGGGAGAGGAGAGTCGAACGTCCCGTGCCGCCGGGCTCAGGTCGTCAGGAACGCGCGCAGACGCCCGCGCAGCTCGGGGCTCGCGCCGATCGCCGCGAAGGCGGCGTCCGGGTCGGACGCGACGTCCTCGACGATCGGGGCGGTCTCGGCGATCCAGCTCGCGAGCTGCTCCGGACCCCAGCCGGCCTGCCGGTCGTTCGACGCGGCGTGCACCGGCGCGCCGCCCATCGCGCGCACCGACACCGCGTAGTCGGCGGCGACATCCTCCGGGGCGACACCGGCGTTGCTGAGCAGCAGTGCGCTGATCATGCCGGTCCGGTCGCGACCCGCGCTGCAGTGGATGAGCACGCCGGTGGGCGCCTCCGCGATCGCGTTCAGCGTCGCAAGCACGAGCTCCGGCAGGATGCGCCAGTTGTGCCGCCAGTACTCCGGCGAGTCCAGGATCGGGTAGCAGACCGCGCGGAACTCCGGGTCGTCCTGATCCTCGGTCGGGGCGTTCACGACGGAGATCGTCGCCGATGCCTCGAGGCCCACGGCGGGGTCGCCCTCGCGTGGGCCGATCTCGTGCGGGCAGCGCAGATCGACGATCGAGCGAAGGCCCCAGCGCCGGGCCTCGCGCCACCCGGCCTCGGTCAGCAGCTCACGGCGCGGGCCGCGCGCGATCCTGCCGAACGTGGTCGTGCCGCTCGGCGCCAACGGCGTCGGGAGACCGCCGAGGTCCCGGACGTTGGGGTAGCCGTCCCAGGCGAGGTCGCGCATCCGGCGAGTCTAGGCGACGGACTCGACGGGGGCTCCAGACGACGAAGGGGGCAGGGTCGATGACCCTGCCCCCTTCCTTCTGCCTGCTGCTCAGCCCTGGCGGGCCTTCATCCGCGGGTTCTTCTTGTTGATGATGAACGTGCGACCCCGGCGGCGGACCACCTGGGCGCCCGGCATGGCCTTGAGCGAGCTCAGCGAGTTGCGTACCTTCATGGCGAACCTCCCTTGTTGAAATCCATTCTCAACAACAGCGGAGGGGTCCGTTTTATTCGGCTCGGTGAGCGATCGAACGTTCGAATCTCCTGCTCGGCCGACTTCCGTCGGAGATCCGGAAGCGGATCGATCGGATCTCCGACGGAGCCCGAAGTCTGCGCGCTGTCGCGCCGAGCGGGTACCGTTTCTCTGACACGCCGAACGCGAGAGGGGCGGGAAAGTCGATGCTGTTCACCCACCTGGGGTCGTCAGACATTCCCGACCGGCTGGAGACCGGCGAGTTCGTCCTTCGCCCGATCCTGGCCTCCGACGTGGAAGGCGATTACGACGCGGTCATGGAGAGCAGGGAGTACCTGCGGCCGTGGGAGCAGACCGGCTGGCCCGCCGACGACTTCACGCTGGAGGCGGACCTCGCGGACGTCACCATGCTCGAGGAACGGCACGCGGCCCACCACGCCTTCACCTACACGATGGTCACGCCGGACGGGTCCGAGTGCCTGGGATGCGTCTACATCATGCCGCCGGACGCCCGGCACTACCGCGAGGCGACGATCACGCCCGTCGGCGACGCCCGCTGGGAGGAGTACGGCGCGTTCGTCAGCTTCTGGGTGCGCACCTCGCGGCTGCCGAGCCGGCTGGACGAGCGGCTCCTCGCCGCCCTGCGCGACTGGCTCGCGCCCTACCACCGGCTGGGCGGCGTCCTGTTCGTCACGAACGAGCAGGTCGGCCAGCAGGTCGAGCTGCTGCAGCGGTTGGGCCTGGAGCTGCGCTTCCGGCTCGCAAAGCCGACCCACGACGGCGCCTACCTCGCGTACGGCTTCTGACCGCGACGTCGCGCCGTCAGACATCCTCCGCGGGCGGTTCCCACAGCTCGATCGGGAGCCCCTCCGGGTCGTGGATGCGCGCGAACCGGCCGTACTCACCGTCCCATTCCGCCCGCGTCTCCACCGGGATGCCGGCCGACTCCAGCGACGCGATCAGTGCGTCGATGCCGCTCACCCGCAGGTTCAGCATCAGCGGCTGGTCGGCCGCGAAGTAGTCGTCGTCGAGCGGCATGGGCGCGAACACCGTGTCCCCGGCGGACTGCCGCCAGACAGCGGTCTGACCCGCGTCGATCCCGAGATGCTCGCCATACCAGGCCGCGCGCGCCTGCGGGTCGCGACTCCGCAGGAACACCCCGCCGATCCCCGTCACCGGCATCCGCTTCCCCTCTCGTGCGTCGTCGCGACCGAGACTAGCGCGCCCCGGCGCCCGGGTCACCGGAGCAGGACGGGACCCGCGTCGATCCTGACCCGGAACAGCGAGTACGGATATTGCCGCCGGTCTTCGCCGCCCTGGTACTTCGCCTGCCGCTGCAGCTGGTTGGCGGTGACGTACAGGTATCCGTCGGTCGCCACCGACATCGTGTCGGGCCAGAGCAGGCGCGGGTCGTGCACCAGCGTCTCCATCGTGCCGTCGGGAAGGCGCCGCAGCACGGCGTCGTGCTCCCAGTTGGTGGCGTAGAAGCGACCCCGGTCGTCGGTCTCCAGGCCGTCCGCCGCCCCTCCCTTGTCGCCCTCGTCGCGCACCAGCTCGCCCACCTCCGCGTCGGGGCGGTCGCGGTCACGCAGCGCCTCGGTCGGGACGCTGTACCAGCGTCGCGAGAGCAGCGGGCAGTACCAGAGACGCTCGCCGTCGGCGGAGATCGCGATGCCGTCGGAACCCATGGTCACCGGCTTCGCGGGACTGTCCGGCGGCCGCTCCGCGAAGACGCGGCCCTCCACCACCGGCGTCAGCTCGGGTGGTGTGAGCGCCTTCGTGGAGGGGTGGTCGTGGAGCCTGCGCCACGCCTCGCCGCTCTCCAGGTCGACGACGATGATGCCGTTCGGGCCCTGATCGGACGAGTCTGTGACGTAGGCGACGCCGTGCCGGAGGTCGAACCGCACGTCGTTGACGTAGGTCGTCGGCAGGGCGACGTCGGCGGCGAAGACGATGGACTTCACCACGGTGTCGGTCTGCAGGTCCACGCAGACCAGCTTCGACCCTCCCGGCTTCACCGGCTGCATCAGGGGACTGCCGGTGTCGAGGATCCACAGCCGGTCCGCGGGGTCGACGACGATGCTCTGCACCGAGACCAGTCGTTCCGGGTCGTCGTCCGAGCGGGGCCGGTTGAGCTCCTCACTGGGGTAGGGGACGGGATGGCCGCCCTTCAACTCGACGACCGTCGCCGGCACCTCGTCTCCCCACTTCGGGAAGTTCACGAAGATGCGTCCGGTGTGCGAGACGCTCACGCCGGTCGGCATCGGGCCGTCATCGAAGCTGTGGACGAGTTCGAGCTCACCGGGGGGCGCGTCGGTGGGGTAGTCGGTCACGGGGTCCTCCTCCTGTTCGCGGACGCCCCCACCCGACGCGGGGCCTTCTCCCGCGTCAAGGGGTACCGCCGGATCCGTCGCGGTGCGGTCGGAGGCGGGCCCTGGCGTCCCATAGGCTGGAGCGATGGACGGGGTGCTGACCGGGTTCGGGATCATCGCGTTCGTCATCCTCGTCGGCTACGTCGCGCGCCGGCTCGGCATCGGCGGCCCGACCGCGCCGTACGTGCTCAACCGCATCGCCTTCTTCGTGACGAACCCGGCGCTGCTGTTCGTGACGCTCGCGCGGGCGGACCTGCGGGTGGTGTTCTCGACGCAGCTGCTCGTGGCCGCGGCGGCCGCGCTCGTCTCGGCCGGTCTCTTCCTCGTGCTCTCCCGCGCCTTCTTCCGGCGACCCGCACCCGAGACCACGATCGGCGCGCTCGGCGCCGGATATGTCAACGCCAACAACATCGGCCTGCCGGTCGCCGTCTACGTGCTCGGCAGCGCCTCCTACGTCGCGCCGGTGCTGCTGCTGCAGCTGATCGTGTTCGCCCCGGTCGCCCTCACCGTGCTGGATGTCACCAGCCGTGGGGCGGTGTCGGTGCGGTCGATCCTCACCCAGCCGATCCGCAACCCGATGATCATCGCGTCGGTGCTCGGCATCCTGGTGGACGTCTCCGGGATCCGGCTGCCCGACGCCGTGTACCAGCCGTTCGAGCTGCTCGGCGGCGCCGCGGTCCCGCTCGTGCTGATGGCGTTCGGGATGTCGCTGGTCGGCTCGCGGCCGCTGCGCGCGGGAAACGGCCGCGCCCCGATCGTCGCCTCCGTCGTGCTGAAGTCGGCGGTCATGCCGCTCGTCGCCTTCCTGGTCGCCCGGTTCGCGTTCGGGCTGGAGGGGCAGGCGCTGTTCGCCGCCGTGGCGCTGGCCGCGCTGCCGACCGCGCAGAACGTCTACAACTTCGCGGCCCGCTACGAGCGCGGGATCGCCCAGGCGCGGGATGTGGTGCTGCTCACCACGCTGTTCTCCGTCCCGGTGCTGCTGGTCGTCGCGGCGCTGCTGGCCCCCTAGCCGAGGCGGAAGGTGGACCGCGGGATGTCGTCCACGAGCCGCTGCGCGATGCCGAACGCGTCATCCTCGGAGAGCTGGTGGGTGGTCACGAGCGAGGCGAGGAACGACGCGTCCACGCGACGGGACATGTCGTGGCGGGCCGGGATGGAGCAGAAGGCCCGGGTGTCGTCGATGAACCCGCTGGTCTTCGTGAAGCCGGCACTGTCGGTGATCGCGCGGCGGTAGCGGAGGATCGCGTCCGGGGTGTCGAGGAACCACCAGGGCGCTCCGGCGTAGACCGACGGATAGAAGCCCGCGAGGGGCGCGATCTCGCGCGAGAAGGTCGTCTCGTCGACGGTGAAGAGCACCAGCCGGAAGGCCGGGTTCGTCCCGAAGTCGCGCAGGATGGGCGTCAGCGGCACGGTGAACGACCCGACTGCGGGGAGGTCGTGCCCGGTGTCCGGCCCGAACGCGTCGAAGGTGGGCCGGTGGTGGTTGCGGTGAACGCCCGGGTGCAGTTGCATCACGAGGCCGTCGTCCGCCGACATCTCCGCGAGCCGGTAGAGCAGGTTCCGCCGGTAGGCGACCGCCTCGGCCGCGGTGAGCGAGCCGTAGAGGGCGGCGCGGTGGATGCGGGAGGCCTCGGCCTCGTCGAGCGGCTCGCTGCCGGCGTCGGCCACACCGGTGTCGGTGGCGGTGCCGCCGGCGGCGGCGAAGGCGGCGCGGCGCGATCGGAGCGCGGCCAGCAGGCCGGGGTAGTCGGCGGTGTCCATGTCGGCGCGCTCGGCCAACGACCGCAGCCGGGCGGCCCAGCCGGGCTCGTCCGGGTGCATGTAGCGGTCGGCGCGGAAGGTCGGGATGACGCGGCCGGTGAAGGTCGGATCGGCGGCCAGGCGGGCGTGCGCCTCCAGGTCGTCGGCCGGGTCGTCCGTCGTGGCGAGCACGGCGATGCGGAAGCGGTCGAACAGGGCCCGCGGCCGGAACTCCGGGGAGGCGAGGGTCGCCTCCAGCTGGTCGTAGAGCGCGTCCGCGTTGTCGGCCGAAGGCTGCTCGGTGAGACCGAAGACATCGCTGAACTCCGACTCGAACCAGAACCGCACCGGGGTGCCCAGGAAGGCGTCCCAGTGCTCGCACAGTGCGCGCCAGATCGAGCGGCCGGAGGCGGGGGAGGGCACGCCGTCGCGCGCGAGTCCCAGGTCGTCGAGCGGGACGCCGACCGCGTGCAGCATCCGGGTGACGTAGTGGTCGGGCGTGATGAGCAGCGCGGCCGGGTCGGGGAACGGCCGGTCGTCGGCCAGCATGGACGCTGGGACGTGCCCGTGCGGCGACAGGATCGGCGCGTCGGCGACGGCCGCATGCAGGCGGCGGGCGAGGTCGCGCTCTGCGGGGTCGGCGGGGAACAGGCGGTCGGGATGCGGGGCGAGCGCGGTCATCCTCGTCCTTTCTGGGGAGCGGGTTCGGAGCGGGACACCGGCGCCGGGCCGGTGGAGGCGCGGACCGTGAGGTGGGTGGGCAACGTCGTGGCCTGCCGGCTGACCGGAGCGGCGTCGTCGTCGAGCCGCGCGAGCAGCATCGCGACCGCGGTCCTGCCGGCGTGCTCGATGGGCGCGGTGAGCGTCGTCAGGGGAGGGTTGCAGAAGTCGGCGCCGAAGATGTCGTCGCAGCCGACGAGGGAGAGATCGCCCGGGACGTCGACCCCGCGTTCGCGGAACCGGGCCAGCATCCCGATCGCCAGCAGGTCGTTGAATGCGATGCACGCGGTCGATCCGGTGTTGATCACGGCGTCGGCGGCGGCGGCGCCGGCGTACTGGCGGGGCGCGAATGGGCCGACCCGCAGCGATGCGACCCCGTAGGAGTTCGCGGCCCTGACGAGGGCGCGCCAGCGGCGCTCGTTCGACCAGGAGGTCTCGGGACCTGCCGCATAGACGATCTGCCGATGCCCGAGCGAGACCAGGTGGCCGACCGCCTGCTCGATCCCGTTGGGCGTGTCGATGAAGACGTTGGGCACTCCGCGCGGCTGCCGGTTGATCGCGACGAGCGGGATCTCGTCGGCCACGGCGGTCAGCCGGCGGTCGGTCAGCCGGGAGGCGGCGAGGATCGCGCCGTCGAAGGACCGGCGCAGCTTGTGCAGCATCCCGTCCTCGAGCTCGTCGGACTCCTCGGTGTCGACGAGGAGCTGGGTGTAGCCCGCGGCCTTCAGCTGCTGCTGCGTGCCACGGATGATGCCGAAGTAGAAGGGGTTCGTGATGTCGGACACCACGACCGCGATGCACCGCGTCCGGCCGCTGGTGAGCGCCCTGGCCTGCGAGTTCGGGATGTAGTTGAGCTCCCGCGCGGCGCGCTCGATCCGCTCCCGGGTGACGGCGTTGACGCGCCCGGGATTGGACAGCGCTCGCGACACCGTGGAGGTGGCGACGCCGCTGGCCGCGGCGACGTCGGCCAGGGTGGCCGGTCGATCCTGGGTGCTCATGGGGCCCATCAGACCACACGATGGCAACTTTTGGCAATCGCTTGCGGCTTCGTTGCCAGGCTCCCTAGGCTCGGCGGCAACCTTCCCGGAGTCCACCACTTCGGGGGTCACGATCCACCCCATCACCTGCTCAAAGGAGAGTCACACGATGAGATCACGTTTCGGGCTGGCGGCGGTCGCCGCCCTCGCCGCGGCAGGCCTGGTCCTGACCGGGTGCTCCGGCACCGGCGGCGGCACCAGCACCGCGGGCAGCGGCACCGTCGACGGCAAGGGCAAGACCCTGGACGTCATGATCGCCGCCAACACGCTGTACTCCGCGGAGCAGCAGCAGTGGTTCAAGGACGTCTCCGACCAGTTCCAGAAGGAGACCGGGGCCACCGTGAAGTTCGAGACGTTCGCCACGGCGAACGACGAGCTGACCAAGATCCAGACCTCGGTGCTGAGCGGTCAGGGGCCGGACATCTACGACCTGGGCACGACGTTCACGCCGACCGCGTACTCCACCGGCGCCTTCGTGAAGCTCACCGACGCCGAGTGGAAGAAGATCGGCGGCCGAGACCGGTTCGTCCCGGCCACCCTCGGCATCTCCGGACCGGACGAGAAGAACGAGGTCGGCATCCCGTTCCTCAGCCGCCCGTTCGTGATGGCGTACAACAAGGAGCTCCTGGCGGCGGCCGGGATCGACAAGCCCGCCACCACCTGGGACGAGCTGGCCGAGCAGGCCAAGAAGCTGACCTCGGGCGACGTCCACGGCATGGCCATCGACTACGCCGACAGCTTCAACCCGTGGAAGTTCATCTGGACGATGGCGATGCAGCAGGGCAACACCATCCTCGACGTCAAGAGCAAGAAGGCGACGATCGACGACCCGGCGGTCAAGAAGGCGTACCAGACCTACTTCGGCTGGCTGACCGACGACAAGGTCGTCGACCCGGCGGCGATCGGCTGGAAGAACGCGCAGGCTCTCGCGGCCTTCGCCAACGGCAAGGCGGCGTACCTGCCGATGGTCACCTCGACCTCGCAGGTGACGCTCGACAAGTCGCCGGTCGCCGGCAAGTACGCGTACGCGGTGCTGCCGACCGTGCCGCCGGGCGCGACCAAGCTGCCGAGCGGAGGGAAGGCGGCCGCGACGATCCTCTCGGGCGACAACATGGTCGTCGCCAAGTACTCCAAGAACCAGGACCTCGCCTTCGCGCTGATCAAGATGCTCACCTCGACCGAGAACCAGGTGAAGTACACCAAGACGTTCGGCGACCTGCCGACCAACGCGGACGCTGCGAAGCAGATCGAGCAGAGCAACACGCTGCTCCCGCCCGTCCTCGAGGCCGGCACCAAGGCCTACGGGACGCCGTTCACCGGCGCCTGGGGCGACACCCAGCTGGCGCTGACGAACGTGGTGGTGCAGTCCATCCCGGCGCTGTCCGCCGGCAAGGTCTCCTCCTCGGATCTCGAGGCGAAGCTCAAGGCCGCGCAGGAGACCGCGCAGAACGCCCTCACCAAGTCGAAGTGACCGGGACGAGACCATGTCGAACTCGACGCTGACCCCGCCGTCCGTGGCGGGCGTGCAGAGCCGGCCGTCCGCGGGGACGACTCCCGCGGGCGGCCGCCCGGCCCGGCGCCGCCGCCGCGGCGAGCGCAACCGGCCGCTGTGGATGCTGCTGCCCGGCGGCATCCTGATGCTGGTCATCATCGTGGTGCCGCTGATCGTGGCCGTGGTGATGTCGACGCTCGACCTCGACCAGTACACGCTGCAGAGCTGGCTGCAGGCGCCGTTCCTCGGGCTCGGCAACTACGTCGAGGCCGTGGTCTCCTCTCCGCTGCTGCGGTCGATCGGGATCAGCGTCTCCTTCGCCGCGATCGCGGCGGTGGTGACCATGCCGATCGGGCTGGCGGCGGCGCTCGCCACGCAGAACCGGTTCCGCGGCCGGGCGCTGGTGCGCTCGCTCTTCCTCATCCCGTACGTGCTGCCCGCGTTCGTGGTTGGCACGCTGTGGCGCACCATGCTGCAGCCGGGCGGCGTCGTCGACTCGATGCTCGGCGCCGTCGGCGTGCACACCGGGCTGTGGCTCAACGGCCCGCTCAGCTACTGGTCGCTCATCATCGTGCAGATCTGGACGTCGTGGCCGTTCTTCTACCTGCTGGTGCTCGCCGGGCTGCAGTCGGTCGACCACGAGGTGCACGAGGCGGCGGCGATCGACGGCGCCACCTGGTGGATCAAGCTCCGCTACGTCGTGCTGCCGTACCTGCGCGGGCCGATCTTCCTCGCCCTGATCATCGCGTTCCTGCACAACATCAACGCCTTCACCCTGCCGTTCGTGCTGTTCGGGGTGCCCGCGCCGCAGGATGTGGACGTGCTGCCGGTGCTGACCTACGTGACGAGCTTCCAGAGCTTCCGCTTCGGACTGAGCGCCGCCATGGCGATCTGCTCGCTCGTGCTGATCGCGATCCCGCTGTTCGTCTATCTGCGAGCGGTGAAGCTCGACTCCGGAGAGGAGGAGCAGCGATGACCACCGCCACCCGCGCGCTCCACGCCGTCTCGCCCCGCGACGCCCGCCGCGCCGCGCGCCGCTCCGGCCGCCCCGGGCGCGGCCCGGCCGCCGACGTCACCCGGCTGCTGCCACGGCCGCTGCTGGTCGCGATCATCGCCGTGCTGCTCGTCATCGTGCTGGGGCCCGTGCTCTACATGCTGTTCGCGTCGGTGAACTCGGATGTCTCTGTGGCCGCCGGCGCGTTCTTCCCGGCCGAGCTGAACCTCGACAACTACATCAAGGTGTGGAGCACCGTCGATCTCGGCACCGGGCTGGCCAACAGCGTCCTGATCTGCGGCGGCGTCGCGATCGTGTGCGCGTTCCTGTCGGTCGCCACCGCGTACGTGCTGGTGCGGTACGAGTTCCGCGGCCGGATGACGTTCCTGCGCGGCCTGCTCGGGCTTCAGTCGATCCCGGGGACCCTCATCCTGCTGCCGGTGTTCGTGCTGTTCTCGTCCACGGCGACGGTGCTCGGCGTCCAGATCATCGGGACGCGCTGGGCCGTCTTCATCACCTACCTGACCTTCGCCTTGCCGTTCTCGACCTGGGTGATGGTCACCTACCTGCGCGGACTGCCCAAGGCGTTGGAGGAAGCGGCCCGCATCGACGGCGCGTCGTCGTGGCGCATCCTGACCAGGATCGTCGTGCCGCTCAGCTGGCCTGGGATCGTCGTGTCGGGCATCTTCGCCTTCCTGCTCGGCTGGAACGACGTCCTGTTCGCCTCGGTGCTGACCAATCCCGAGTCGCGGACGGCCGCGGTGGCCCTGCAGGTGTTCGGGGCGACGCAGGAGGGCGGCGCCATCCCGCTCTACGGGCAGATGATGGCTGCGTCGCTGATCTGCGCGGTGCCCGTCGTCGTGCTGTACCTCGTTTTCCAGCGCTACCTCATCGGTGGCCTCACCAGTGGAGGAGTGAAATGACCACCGTCACCTGGACCCTGTCCGGCTTCGGCGACGAGATCGATGCGGACCCGGCGATCCAGACCGCCGTGCTGCAGGCGCTCGGCGCGCATGCGATCGAGGTGCGCAGCGCCTGGGGCGTGAACATCGTCGACCTCGACGACGAGCAGCTCGGCCGCCTCGCCGGTGTCCTGAGCGAGCGCGGGATGGGCGTCTCGGCCATCGCGTCGCCGGTCGGCAAAGTGGACGTTGCGCTGCCCGTCGAGCACGAGGTGCAGCGACTGCGCCGCGCGGCCGCCGCGGCACACCGGCTCGGGACGCGCTACATCCGCCTGTTCTCCTTCTTCCGCGGCGACGGCGTCGCGGTGGAGGGCATTCGCGACGACGTGCTCGTGCGGATGCGCGCCCTGGCCGACGTGGCCGAGGCGGAGGATCTCGTGCTGCTCCACGAGAACGAGAAGGACATCTACGGCGACACCCCGGAGCGCTGCCTCGACATCGTCGAGTCGGTCGGTTCCCCCGCGCTCCGCCTCGCCTGGGACAGCGCGAACTTCGTCCAGGTCGGCGTCGCGCATCCGTTCGACGACGGGTACGCTGCGCTTCGTCCGCACCTGGAGTACCTGCAGGTCAAGGACGCACTGTCCGCCACCGGGGAGGTGGTCCCGGCGGGGGAGGGCGACGGCCAGGTCCTGCAGACCCTCACCGCTCTGCGCGACGACGGCTACACCGGCTTCGCGTCCCTCGAACCGCACCTGACCGACGTGAACGCGCTCGGCGGCTTCTCGGGACCCGAAGCCTTCGGCCGCGCCGCCCGCGCCTTCCGCACACTGACCGACCGGATCGGAGTCACCCTCGCATGACGGACCAGACCACCACCAGCACGCCCGCGAGCGACGGGGCCGACCGGCTCCGCGTCGCGATCGTCGGCTGCGGCATCATCGGCGTCAACCACGCCAGGGCGATCGTCCGGCACCCGCGGTTGACGATCTCGGCGCTCGTCGATGCGGTCCCGGAAGCGGCGGAAGCGCTGGCCGACCAGGTCGCCGCCGCGACCGGCGATCGCCCCGCGGTGTTCGCCTCTCTCTCCGACGCTCTCGCGGCCGACCCCGCCGCACGTCCGGAGGTCGTCGTCATCTGCACCCCGAGCGGGCTGCACGTCAGCGTCGCGGAGGAGGCCATCGCAGCCGGCACCCACGTCGTCGTCGAGAAGCCGCTCGACACCGACATGGGCCGCGCCCGCGAGCTGCGCGCGCTGGCCCGGCGGGCGGAGGCCGACGGCCTCGTCGTCTCCGTCATCAGCCAGCACCGCTTCGACCCGTCGACCGTCGTCGTCGCCGACGCCGCGCACTCCGGACGGTTCGGCCGGCTCACCAGCGGCGTCGCCTCGGTCGCGTGGTGGCGCAGCCAGGAGTACTACGACTCCGGCCAGTGGCGCGGCACCTGGGAGCTCGACGGCGGCGGCGCCGTGATGAACCAGGGCGTCCACACCGTCGACCTGCTGGTCTGGATGCTGGGCCGCCCGGTCGAGGTGTTCGCCCAGACCGCGCTGCTCGCCCACCAGCGAGTCGAGGTGGAGGACATCGCGGTCGCTACGATCCGGTTCGAGTCCGGCGCGCTGGCCGTGCTGCACGCGACGACGGCGGCGTTCCCCGGCCTCGCCGTCCGGCTGCAGGTGCACGGCGACGCCGGCTCCGCCGTCATCCACGACGACCAGCTGGAGTCGTTCTCCGCCGACGGCGACACCGCCGACCGCGCCTCTCAGCTCGTGCCCGCGGGGGAGCTGCGCGGCGGCGACCGCGGCCCGGAGGCGTTCGTGCTCGGCCACCTGCGCCAGTACGAGGACATCGTGGACGCCATCGACACCGGCCGCCCGCCGGGGGTCCGGGTGGAGGACGCCTTTCAGTCGCTGTGCGTCGTCCGCGCGGTCTACCTCTCTGCCACGCTCGGCCGGCCCGTCGGCTTCGACGAGGTTCTCGCCGGCGACCTGGACGACGTGGTCGTCGCCACCGGACCGGTCACGACGGGAGCGCACGCATGAGGTTCTCCGTGTTCACCGCATCCACACCGGAATGGACGCCCGCCGAGGCCGCGCGGAACCTCGCCGGCCAGGGCTGGGACGGCATCGAGTGGCGCATAACCGACCAGCAGGAGACCCAGACGCCCGGCTTCTGGGCCGGCAACCGCGCGACCTGGCCGCTGACCGGGCTCGAGGACCACCTGGACGAGATCGAGCGGCTGACCCGCGAGAGCGGCCTGGAGTACTCCGGCCTCGGCGGCTACGCGCGCTGCGACGACCACGACGGCGTTGAGCGGATGCTCGCCGCGACCGCCCGCCTCGGCGCCCGGCAGGTGCGCGTCACCATGCCGCGCACCGACGCGGGGGAGTACCGCGCCCTCTTCGCGGCCGCCCGTCGCGATCTGGAGTGGGTCGCATCCCGCGCCGCCGAGCACGGGGTGAAGGCGCTGGTCGAGCTGCACCACGAGACGATCACCCCCTCGGCGTCGTCCGCCTTCCGGCTCGTCGACGGGCTCGACCCGCAGCACGTCGGCGTCATCCACGACCTCGGCAACCTCGTCATCGAGGGCCGGGAGGAGACCTTGGCGTCGCTGCAGCTGCTCGGCCCGTACCTCGCCCACGTGCATGTGAAGAACGCCGCCTGGGTCGCGGGCGAGCCCGAGGAGGACGGCACCGTCCCCTGGCGCGCCGAGTGGGCGCCGCTCAGGGCCGGGGCCGGGGATGTGGACGGGTACTTCCGCGCGCTGCACGCCTTCGGGTACGACGGATGGGTGACCTGCGAGGACTTCTCCACCGAGCTCCCGCTGGAGGAGCGCACGCGCGGCAACCTGGAGTACCTGCGTGCCGTGGAGGCCCGCACGCGCCCCGCGGCGGCCGCATGACGCCGCCGCGCTCTGCCCGGCACCCGGTGCGGGTCGCGCATCTCGGGCTCGGCGCCTTCCACCGCGCGCACCAGGCCTGGTACACCCAGGTCGCCAACGACGCCGAGGCCGCCGGGCCCGCGGACGGCTGGGGGATCGCCGCGTTCACCGGCCGCCGGCCCGACGCCGCTCGCGTGCTCGCCGCGCAGGACTCCGTCTACTCCCTCCTCACCCGCGGCCCGTCGGGCGACGAGGTCGGCACGGTGGAGGCCCTCAGCCGCGTCCACGACGGCGCCGACACCGCGGCCTGGACCGCCACGCTCGCCGACCCCGACGTCGCGGTGCTGACGCTGACCATCACCGAGGCGGGGTATCTGCCCGGCGCGTCGGCGCCCGCCCGCATCCGCGACGGGCTGGCCGCCCGCGCCCGGGCCGACGCCGGCGGCATCGCCCTGGTCAGCTGCGACAACCTGGCGGGCAACGGCCGGGTGCTGCGGGATGCGGTGCTCGCGCTCACCGCCGACGACGGCGACCTCGACGCCTGGGTGCGCGCGGAGGTGTCGTTCGTCTCGACCATGGTCGACCGCATCACCCCGGCCACCACCGAGCAGGACATCGCGACCGTCCGCCGGCTCGCCGGGTGGGACGATGCGGCGCCGGTCGTCGCCGAACCGTTCAGCGAGTGGGTGCTCGCGGGCGCGTTCCCGGCCGGACGGCCGCCCTGGGAGGCGGCGGGCGCCCGCTTCGTCGACGATGTCGAGCCGTACGAGCGGCGGAAGCTGCGCCTGCTCAACGCCGGGCACTCCCTGCTGGCGTACCACGGGCTGCTGCGCGGGCATCGGACGATCGCCGAGGCCGCCGCCGACCCGGTGCTCGCCGCCGAGCTGGAGCGGCTCTGGGCGGAGCAGCGTCCGGGACTCCCGTTCGACGACGCCGCGGTGGCCGCCGCCGAGGACGCGCTGCGGGGGCGGTTCGCCAACGCGCGCATCGAGCACCGGCTCGCCCAGGTCGCCACCGACGGGTCGCAGAAGCTGGTGCCGCGCATCGTCGACCCGCTGCGCGAACGCCTCGCCGCGGGCCTCGGGCCGGGGGAGGCGCAACTCGGCGTGCTCGCGGCCTGGACCCTCCACCTGCTCACCGGCGACGCGCGAGACCCGCACGCGGACGCGCTCGTCGCCCGACTGCGCGACGCCCGCGACCCTGTGGCCCGCGCGTCCCTCGTGCTCGACGCCGTCGCCCCCGACCTCACCGACCTCGCCCGCCCGCTCGCCGAGAGCACCGCATCCCTGCAAGGAGCCAACGCATGAGAATCACCGCCGCCGACGTCCTCGTCTCGAGCCCCGGCCGTAATTTCGTCACCCTCCGGATCACCACGGAGGACGGCGTGACCGGCCTCGGCGACGCGACCCTCAACGGCCGGGAGCTCGCCGTCGCCGCCTACCTGAGCGAGCACGTCGTCCCGCTGCTGATCGGCCGCGACGCCCACCGGATCGAGGACACCTGGCAGTACCTGTACCGGGGCGCCTACTGGCGGCGGGGACCCGTGACGATGGCCTCCATCGCCGCGGTGGACACGGCGCTGTGGGACATCAAGGCGAAGGTCGCCGGCCTCCCGCTGTACCAGCTGCTCGGAGGCCGCAGCCGCGTCGGCTGCCTCACCTACGGTCACGCCTCCGGCGCCGACCTGCCCGAGCTGTTCGACTCCGTCCGGGCGCACCTGGAGCAGGGCTTCCGCGCCATCCGCATCCAGACCGGGGTGCCGGGGCTCGGCTCGGTGTACGGCGTCGCGTCGTCCGCCAACGCGGCCGCCGGCGCCGACGGGATGACGACGCGCTACGACCACGAGCCCGCGCGCCGCAGCGCGGTGCCGGTCGAGGAGCAGTGGGAAACCCGCGCCTACCTGCGCCACATCCCGGGCGTGTTCGAGGCGGTGCGCAACGAGTTCGGGCCCGAGCTGCCGCTGCTGCACGACGCCCACCACCGGCTCACGCCCATCCAGGCGGCGAAGCTCGGCAAGTCGCTGGAGCCGTACGACCTGTTCTGGCTGGAGGACGTCACGCCCGCCGAGAACCAGGCGGTGCTCCGCCGGGTGCGCGAGCACACCACCACCCCGCTGGCGATCGGCGAGGTGTTCAACACCATCTGGGACTACCGCGAGCTGTTCGAGGAGCAGCTGATCGACTACGTCCGCTCCCCAGTCACCCACGCCGGCGGCATCACCGGCCTCCGGCGCATCTTCGACTACGCCGCGGTGTACCAGATCAAGTCGGGCGTTCACGGACCCACCGACGTGTCCCCGGTCGGACTCGCGGCGGCCGTGCACCTGGGCGTCGCCATCCCGAACTTCGGCATCCAGGAGTACATGCGGCACAGCGCGCCCACCGACGAGGTGTTCCGGCCGACCTACACGTTCAGCGACGGGATGCTGCAGCCGGGGGAGGAGCCCGGGCTCGGCGTCTCGTACGACGAGGTGGTGGCGGAGTCGTTCCCGTACCAGTCGGCCTACCTGCCGGTGAACCGTCTGCTCGACGGTTCGATGCACGACTGGTGAGCGGGGTGGACGGGATGGACGGGGCGACCGGGCCGCGGATCGTGGTGATGGGCGTCTCCGGCGCGGGCAAGACGACGGTGGGGCAGCTCGTGGCCGAGCGGCTGGGTGTGCCGTTCGTCGACGGCGACTCTCTGCATCCGCCGGCGAACGTCGCCAAGATGGCCTCGGGCGTCCCGCTGACCGACGACGACCGGACGCCGTGGCTGCGCACGATCGGGGAGACGCTCGCCGGCAGCGGCGCCGGCGGTGTCGTGGTCGCGTGCTCGGCGCTCACGCGCTCCTACCGCGATCTCATCCGGTCGAAGGCTCCGGACGCCGTGTTCGCGGAGCTGGACGGCGATCGCGACCTGCTGGCCGAGCGCATGGCGGCGAGGCCCGGCCACTTCATGCCGGTGTCGCTGCTCGACTCACAGCTCGCGACGTTGCAGCCGCTCCAGGCCGACGAGAGCGGGATGCGGCTGGACGTGGCGCTCCCGCCGGCGGCGCTGGCCGCCGAGATCGCTGACACCGTCCTCGCCCACGAACGCTGAGGGGCGCCGAACCCCGGCGCCCCTCGCGGAGTGGTCTGCTCGCGCAGGAGCGGCCGTCAGACCCCGAAGCCGGCCAGCCAGGCGTCGACCACCGGGATGTCGACGCGCTGGTACCCGCCGAGGTAGCGGCAGTTGTCCGTGTAGCCGTAGCTCGTCACGGCGACAAGGCGGTCACCGAGGAACACCGGCCCGCCGGAGTCGCCGAAGCAGGTGCCGCCGGTGCCGCGCGTGTCGTTCGGGTTGCCGTTGGTCTGCAGGATCTGCGGCGTGAGCTTCTGCCCGGGCATGTCGACGAAGCGGCGGATGAGAGGGTAGCTCATCGGCTGCGGCTTCTGCGGACCGGACTCCGGCTTCCGGACCTCGGTGCCGTATCCGACCGCCGTGAACAGCGTCTTGGAGAGGTCGCTCTTCTTGATGGCGTCGAGCGTGCCGACCGGAGCGAGCTGCGGGTAGCCGGCGCCGAACGAGGGGAGCGGCTGGTCGAGCACGATCACACCGACGTCGTTCCAGTTGGCCGTGTCGGTGAAGTCGGAGTAGTCCGGATGCGTGTACGCGGTTCCCGAGTAGTAGCCGGCGGCCGCGATCTCCGCGGCAGTGAAGCCGGCGCTCGGGTCTGCGGCGACCGGGAACGGCGCGGGCGGCTGCTCGGCGATCACGGAGTCGAACGTGACCAGCGTCTTGCCCAGCGTGCCCGAGGTGCAGTGCGCCGCCGTCAGCACCACGGTCGGCGACACCAGCGTCGCAGAGCACCGGAAGCGTCCGTCGGCGTCGTAGAACAGGATCAGGCCGACGTCGGGATGCTTCGTCCCGTCGGGCGTTCCTCCCGTGCTGGCGGCGGCTGGTGTGCCGACGGCCAGTCCGGCGAATGCGGCCAGCGCGATGGCGGCGGCCAGGATTCTCTTGCGCATGGATCCCCCTTTGGATCTCTCAGCGGTTTCGATCCTCCGAGTATGTGCGTCCTCTCAGATTCGATCCAGACCCCGAGCGGACGGACGTAGGGGATTGCGCACATGCGCGGGTGACGCGGGCCCGGCTCAGCGCGCGCTGACCACCTTGAAGGCATAGTCGGTGAGCGCGGACGGCGTGGCCAGCACCGTCGAGCCATCCGCCATGGTGATCGCCTCGCCGGAGAGCGGGGACTGGTGGCCGGCGGCGTCGTAGGCGCTGATCTCGTCGAAATAGACGGTCCCGAACCGGGCGAGCGACTGGCCGGGCCGTAGCACTCCGTCGCGCGTCACCCCGGCATCCACCGTGATCGCGGGAGGGAAGCCCGTGTCCACGCTGAAGCTCATCGTGCGGGCGGTGGTCTCGTTGCTGAAGAAGTAGGCCGCCGTCCCCGCCGCGTTCGCGTTGAGGCAGAGGGAGGCGCTGACCACGTCGCCTGGCCGCACGGCGAGCCCGATCGTCCCGATTCCCTGGGCCCAGAGCGAGCAGGTCACGGTCTGCGCGGCCGTCACGGTCAGCTGCGTGTGCACGTCCAGGAAGCCGAGCCCGGCAAAGATGTGGAGGCTATTGATCCCGAACGGGTCGGGGTCGAATTGGAGGTCGGGCACGGTCCAGGTGAGGAAGAGCGACGTGAAGGGCGCGTGACGCGAGGTGAGCGAATAGCCGGCGGAGTCGATCGGGTCCGGCCCGAGCGCGGGCGGCGCCGCAGGCGGCAGGGGAGAGGGGTCGAGCACGACCGGTTGCAGGTGCTCGAAGTGGCGGTAGCGGGCAGCCTTCTGCTCCCAGAGTGCCGCGAGTTCGCCCTCGCTCGCGGCGTCCGGACGCCGGGGGAGTCCGTGCCTGGCGAGCTCCTGCGGTGTCGCGTCGAACGGATCGAATCCGGTCGGCGCCGGAGGATGCAACCGCACGCGTCCGGCCTGCTTCGTCTCGTGGTCCATGCCGCGCCCCGCTCTCTGATCGGCCACAAGGTACTCCTGAGTCCGCCTCCGCGGGCAGCCCACTTCGCGCCGCGACTGCCCCCGTTCGGAACGTCTGCGGGTGCGCGCGCGCCCGCGCACGTTCCGGAGCGGCGCAGTCGCGCCGCGCAAATATCGTCTTGACTCGGATGATCTGAAGTCGGATGATTAACCGCATGAGCACCCGAATCTCCGCGGAACCCTGGCGCGGCCCCCTGCCCGAGGCGCACCCACCGGCCTCGCTGCGCATCCATCACCTGCCGACCGGCACCTACGAGACCCGCGCGGCCTTCGCGATCCGCGGCGGTTCCTTCTCGGACAAGCGGCAGTTCGCCGCCTCCGCCGTGCTCGTGCAGCATCCGAAGGGGGACCTCCTGATCGACGCCGGTTTCGGCGCTCACGTCGCGGACCACATCCGGATGCTGGCCAGGATGGAGCGCGCCCCGTTCACGGCGACGCGCACCGTCGCTGAGCAGCTGAATGCCGCCGGCTACGACCGCAGTCGTCTCCTCGGCGTGCTCGTCACCCACGTGCACTGGGACCACGTGAGCGGTCTGGACAGCCTCCGGGTGCCGATCTGGATCAACCGCGACGAACGGAGGTACGGCGCGGAGGATGCGCACGGCGCGGTCTACCGGGCGGTGTCCGAGGGCCTGTCCATCCACGAGTACACCTTCGACGGCCCGGAGTACCTCGGTTTCCCCGCGAGCCACGACGTCTTCGGGGACGGCTCGGTCGTCGTCGCGAAGGCCGGCGGCCACACCCTGGGGTCGGTGGTCGTGTTCGTGACGCTGCCGGAGGGGGAGCGGTTCGCGTTCATCGGCGACCTGACCTGGCAGCTGGACGGGGTCACCGAGCGCCTGGAGCGCCCCTGGCTGATGCGCACGGTCGCCGACCTCGACGTGGGCGAGGTGCGCACCAATCTCGCCCGAACGATCGCACTCAGCGACCGGACGCACATCGTTCCCTCGCACGACCTCCGCGCGTACGCCGCCATCCCGCTGCTGTCGCCCGAGCCGGCGGCCGGGGGTGCGCGATGACGGACCAGGAGGTGGCCCAGGTCGGTGACGCTTTCGCGCCCGGCCCGGACGCGGAGATCACCTGGCTGCTGCACCGCGCTGCACAGCGCCTGCACGCCGTGACCGAGTCCGAGGCCGCCGCGCAGGGCCTCGGACTGCGCGAGTACATCGTCCTCAGCGCGCTGGACAAGACCCCCGGCCTCACTCAGATCGAGCTGGGCAGGGCCCTCGGGCTGGACAAGACCACCCTGATGAGCCAGCTCGACCGGATGGAGCGCTCCGGGCTGGTCGAACGGCAGCCGGACCCGCGCGACCGCCGCGCCCGCATCCCGGTCATCACGGAGGAGGGGGAACGGCTGCGGAGCCTGACCGCCGCCTCCGCCGAGACGGCCGAACGGGACGCCCTCAGCGCCTTCACCGACGAGGACGTCGCGAGCCTGCGCCGGATGCTGTTCGCCATCGTCGGCGAGACGGTCGACCGGGGGTCCTGCCTGTGAACGACACGGACCGGATCGCGCTGGGACGCGCCGTCTACGCCAGGAACATCGGCGTCGGCGAGGCGGAGGCCGAGGAGCTGATGGTCCGCAGAGCCGGACGGGAGTACACGACGGAGGCGTTCAACGCCGCCGGAGGCATGGGCTGGGGGAGCGACCAGCTCACCGACCGCGACCGCGCGATGGCCGTCATCGCGTCGCTCGTCGGGCAGCACGTCACCGACGATCGCCTCGTCACCTACCTGACGCTCGCCCGGAGCACCGGCGTGACCGAGGAGGGACTGACCGCGCTGATGATCCTGCTCACGGCGTACGTCGGCCAGCCCGCGGCGTCCGCGGCGATGGCGACCGTGAGGCGAACGGCTGTGTCGGAGCCGTCACCGTCATAGCCGAAGCTGAGTGCGCCGTCAGTCGGACGCCCCGCCAGGAACGGGCTGATTCGCGAGACTGTGGACACGGCCCGTCGATGGGTCGATCCAGTTGCCGGAACCTGTGATCCGGTGCCAGCGCTTGTGGAACGCGAGGTCGGTGTCCTCTGCGTCGACAACCGTCGCACCGCACAGCTCACAGATGCGCAGGATGACCGTGTCGCCGTCCGCGGTCGTGACCGAGATCGTGCCGGCCGGGAATACGACGCCCATCGGGTTCCTCCTCATCTGCAACCGTCCGTTCAGGTCGCGCGATTTGCGGTCAGAGTACGCGATGCAGGATGTCGACAGGGAGTGGCGACGTGCTGATCGGTAGATTCGTGCTGTGACGAGGGACGAGATCCAAGAAGCTTCCGCCGACGCCGTGAGCCGCGCCAGCCTGCACCTCATCGGCGGGGGAGCGACCACGCTCGCGGACGCCGCGCTCCACGCTCCGTTCCTGGAGGAGGCGGCGCTCCGCGCACAGCGTCCGCGACCGCGCATCGCCGTGATCTCACTGCACCCTGAGGCGGAGGAGAAGGCCGCAGCACTGGGGGAGCTCCTGGTCGGGGCCGCGACCGGATCGATCGATCTGCAGCTGAGCACGGGACGGCCTGGCCAACCCATCGGCCTCGAAGCGATCGCCGACGTGGACGGCATCGCCGTGGGAGGCGGCGTCGTCGAGGAGGTGCGTGCCGGGCTCGAGCCGCCGTTCGGCGAGCTGCGCCGGCTGGTGTCCGCCGGCGTGCCGTACCTCGGCGTCTCGGCCGGCGCGATGATCGCCGCCGAGGGCTCGCTCGGAGGCGGCTCGCGCATCGGCGGCGTCGTCGTCTCGCCCGAGGAGCCCGGAGAGCCGGGCGACGAGCTGGAGATCGCCGCCGGCATCGGCCTGGTGGACGTGGCGATCGAGGCGCATGTCGCCCAGCGCGGCACGCTGTCCCGTCTGGTCGCCGCGGTCGAAGCCGGACTGATCACCGGCGCACTCGGGATCGACGAGCGCACCGCGCTGATCGTCGGCGAAGGACGGCTCCGCGTCGAAGGAGCGGGCAGCGTGTGGCGGGTGATCAGGACGGACGGCGGGGTGCTGGTCTCCACGATCGGGGACGCGGAGTAGGTAAGGCGCCCTCACGCACAGCGGCTCGATTCTACGCGAACTGACATAATGTGCATTATCAGCGCGCGGCCGCCGCGCGTGCCATGAGCCCCGGCCGCTTGCTCAGGCCTGCTCCGCGAAGACCTCAGCCGCGATGCCGTAGCCCTCGAAGGCTAGGCAACGCCGGCGTAGGCGGCGATCTGGATGAAGATCTCCACGATCTCCTCCTTGGTCGCTCCGCTGTTCAGAGCGATGCGCAGTTGGCCGCGGAGTGGTTCGAGTATGCCCAGGGATGCCGCGATGGTCACTGACACGAGCGCACGGGTGCGCGTGTCGAGGTGGTCGGTGCGGGGCCAGGCGTCTCCGAACGCCTGGATGGTGGCGATCCGTTTGAAGTCCTCGGCGTTCTCCGGCTCGGTCGGCGCGGTTTCGAGGAAGCGCTCGAGTCGGAAGCCGAGGAGCTTCTCGGCTTCGTTGAGAGCGGTTGCGTAGTCGCGATCGATGGATTCGGACATGGTCATCTCCTTGTGTCAGGGCGGGAGGTGGTTACGCCCGACTAACGAGGTTAATGAAACATCATTGCGCTAACTAATGCAACTAAGTTGCGCTAAACTGTCAGCGCAACACATGCTTCGCATCCAGCCGGTCGGAAGTCGCCGCGGCGTTCGCACTCCCCCGGGTGCCCGGATCCCCAGCGATTCCATAGCCGATCGATGGGTCGCCCCGGGTCCTGCGGCGATAGTGGGGATGTGGAATCTGAAAACTCCCGCAGAAACCCCTCCCTCTCGCGTCGTGCCCTGATCACCGGCGCCGGCATCGTCGCCGCCGGCGCCCTCGGCGCAGGCTTGGCGGTGAGCCGGCCGGCCCCCGAATCCTCCGCTGTGACCCCGCGACCTACGTCGGCGGCGGGCTCGCGAACCTTCCGCACCACCGACCTCACCGTCCCGGCAGTCTCCAGTTGGAAGACCGGGACGACGGCTGCCGGACTCGTCTTCGTCACCCAGAAGGTCCAAGGTTTCACCGGTCTGATCATGCGGGAGAGCGGCGAGCCGGTGTGGATCGAGCCCACCCAGGCGAATGTGACGGACCTCCGCGTTCAGAGTTACCTCGGCCAGCCCGTTCTCACCTACTGGACGGGCACGAGCACGGCCGGACATGGCGACGGAGTGGGTGTGGTGCTCGACGCCGCCTACCGCCGGATCGCGACGGTGCGGGGCAACGGCGGGGTCGAGGCGGACCTGCACGAGTTCAGCCTGACCCACCAGGGCACGGCGTTGATCACGGCCTACGAGACGGTTCCCGCCGACCTGAGCGGCATCGGCGGCGCGAAGCACGGCTACATCTACGACTGCCGCGTTCAGGAGATCGACGTCGCGACCGGGCGTCTGCTGCTGGACTGGAAGGCGTCCGACCACGTTCCGCTCACCGAGACGTTCCTCGGCCTGACGCAGGACGAGGGCCACGACGGCACCACGAAGGGCCGCGCGTTCGACCCGTACCACCTCAACGCTGTCGAGGATGACGGCGACCTGCTCCTGGTCTCCGCGCGGCATACCCACACCGTGTACGCGATCGACCGGGCGTCCGGCGAGATCTCATGGCGCTTCGGCGGCAAGAACAGCGACATCCGGCTGGCCGAGGATGCCGTGTTCGCGTGGCAGCACGATGTCCGCCGGCAGGCGGACGGCACCATCACGCTCTTCGACAACCACCTGTACTCCGGGCGAGACGGTCGATCGCGTGGCATGTCGTTCGACCTCGACGCCGACGCGAAGACGGCCACGCTTCTTCGTGAGTACGCCTACGACGACCACCTCGGGACGGCGATGGGCAGCGTCCAGGTCCTCCCTGGAGGCAACGTGCTCGTCGGGTGGGGCACGGACCCGGCCGTCACGGAGTTCACGGCGGCCGGCGAGGCGATCTATGAGGCGACGCTGGGCGGCATCTCCTACCGGGCGTGGCGAGGCGAGTGGACGGGGCACCCCGCCGAGCCGCCGGCCGTCGCCGCGGAGCGCGAGGGAGACAGGGTCCGTGTGTTCGCCAGCTGGAACGGGGCGACGGAGGTGCGCAGCTGGCGTGTCCTCGCCGGGCCCGGCGGGGCGCTTGTGCCGGTGGGGACGGTGAAGCGCTCGGGGTTCGAGACGTCGATGCTCGTCGCACCCGCCGACCGGTTCTCCGTCCAAGCCCTCGGCGCCGACGGGGACGTGCTGGGCACCTCCGGGACGGTGTCCGCGTGACCGATGCGGTGGCGTGAGGCCGGAGAACCTCGAAGGTCGCACCCGGCGCGCGCTGTCAGCGCGGCGCTCGCTCGTTCCAGATCAGCGGCGATCGGCGGAGCCAGGTGTCGTCCTCGACGGAATCCAGGAGAAACCGGGCGACATCGGTGCGGCTGACGCTCAAGCCCGGCTTCTCAGTCCCGGCCGGCGCGGCGCGCAGTGGTCCGCGCGGTGGCGCATCGGTCAGGGCGACCGAGCGGGCCAGGACCCACTCCACGTCGGAGGCATGGACCACGGCATCGACGCCGTGGTGGTCGTTGTAGCCGTGCCGGATGCCCGAGGTCTTGATCAGCGCCTTGAAGAGCGGGTTGAGGGTCTTCCAGGAGTCACCGGCGCCGAGCGTGGAGGCGACGGCGATCCGGCGGATGCCCTTCTCCCCCATGACGGTCAGCGTGTCACGCGTCGCGTCCGTCATGAAGCTCGGCGGGCTCACCGGCTTCGACCACGGGTTGTCGCTGGCGCGGGAGTTGTTCAGAGCGCTGACCACGGCGTCCACACCGTCCGCCGCGCGGCGCAGGTCATCGATGTTCGCCGGGGTCCCCGCGATCAGCTCGACGCCGTCGGGCGCATCGACGGCGTCGGGCTTCCGTACGAGGGCGCGCACGCGGTATCCGCGCTCTACCGCCTGCGAGAGAACGTGAACGCCGGTGCGGCCGCTGCCGCCGAGGACGAGGAGGGTGGTCACGGGGTAGTCCTTCCGAGGGTGCGCTGTGATCTTGTGTCACATTCTGGGCCGGATCCGGATGGCCTGCAAAAGGCACATCGACGTGCGTCAGTCCACTGCGCATCCACTGCGCAAACGCACGTCAAGGTGCCTTTTGCAGGTGCTGCCCGCCCGGCCGATGATGGCCCCAGGAGGAACACGACATGCAACGCAGATACCTTGGAGCGACCGGGATCTCGGTCTCCGACACGGCACTGGGCTCGATGAACTTCGGTGGCTTCGGCAACACCGACCGCGACGAAGTCACCCGGATGATCCACACGGCGATCGATGCGGGCATCAACCTCATCGACACCGCCGACCGCTACGGCGACGGGGAGTCCGAACGGATCGTCGGCGACGCGATCCGGGACCGCCGCGACCAGGTCGTGCTGGCGACGAAGTTCGGTCTGCCCGACGTCCAGGATCCGAACCGGAGGGGCGCCTCGCCCCGGTGGATCCGCACGGCGGTCGAGGAGAGCCTGCAGCGGCTGGGGACGGACCACATCGACCTGTACCAGCTCCACCGCTACGACTGGAACACCGACCTCGACGAGACCCTCGGGGCGCTGTCCGATCTGAAGCGGGAGGGGCTCATCCGGTCGTTCGGCCACTCGATGTTCCCGGCCGAGAAGATCGTCGAGGCGCAGTGGGTCGCCGAGCGGCGCGGGCACGCCCGTTTCGTCACGGAGCAGGCCAGGTACTCGATCCTGAACCGTCGGGTCGAGGCCTCCGTCCTGCCCACCGCACGCCGGTACGGCATGGGCGTGCTGACGTTCAGCCCGCTCGCGAACGGGTGGCTCAGCGGACGCGAGCTGTCCGAGAACAGCCGTGCCCGTCTCAGTCCCGCCCTGTTCGACCGCACCACGCCCGGCAACGCGGAGCGCTGGCGGATCGTCGAGCAGCTGCAGGATGTGGCGTCCCAGGCGGGGCTGACGCTCCCGCACCTCGCGACGGCGTTCGTCCGCACCCACCCCGCGGTCACCGCCGTCATCGTCGGCCCGCGGACCCCCGAGCAGCTCGAGGATCTGATCGCCGCATCGGAGCAGACCCTCACGGGCGATGTCCTCGACGCCGTCGACGCGATCGCGGCACCAGGGGCCGAGACGCTTCCGGCCGACTACCTCACCGACACGCCCGCACTGACCGATCCGGCGCAGCGCCGACGCTGACCGCGACCGGCGGGACCGCCGCCCTCCCGCGCTCGGGAGCGGTCAGAACATGGTGTTGCCGTTCGCCGCTTCCTCCGGGACCTCCTGGATGACGTCCCAGTGCTCGACGATCCGGCCGTCCTCGAGCCGCCAGAAGTCGGCGACCGCCATGCCGCGATCGCCCGGTGCCAGGTGCAGATTGCTGTGGGTGACGACGAGATCTCCCTCGGCGATGGTGCGCTTGATGTCGAGGTGCAGGTCGGGGAACTGGCCGCGGAGCCAGTGCACGTAGCCGATGAACGCGTCGGGACCGTCTCCCGCCTGAGGGTTGTGCTGCGTGTAGGTGTCGCCGAGCGCGCGCTGCGCTGCCGCCTCGGGTTCGCCCGCGTTGAACGCCTGCTCATAGAACTCGCGGACGAACTGCGCATTGTCGGTGGTGGCCATCGTGTCCTCCTCGTGCGGTCGGGGTCCAGCACGACAGAATCTACCCGGGCAGACCGTCCACTCGCCGCCGCCTCTCACGCCTCCCGCGTGATCGAGACCTGCACGAACAGGTCGGAACTCCCGCTGCCCGCATACACACCGCGCAGCGGGGTCACGTCGGTGTAGTCGCGCCCGTGCCCGACGCGGATGTGGCGGTCGCCGATCGGGACGCCGTTCGTCGGGTCGTAGCCGTGCCAGGAGCCGCAGTACCACTCCACCCACGCATGCGACTCCCCGGTCACCGTCTCCCCCACGACCGGCTCGGTCTTCGGGTGCAGGTAGCCGGAGACGTAGCGCGCCGGGATGCCGACGGACCGGAGGGCGCCGATGGCGACGTGCGCGATGTCCTGGCAGACGCCGCTGCGCGCCTCCCAGGCCTCGGCCGCCGTGGTGCGGACTCCGGTCACCCCGCTCATGTACGCCATCTCGGACGAGACCGACGCGACGATCGCGCGCGCGGCGGCGCACGGGCTGTCGACAGCCGGCCCCACGGCCGCGGCCACGGTGGCCGCGAGCTCGGCGAGGGAGGCGGGCGGCTCGGTCAGGGGTGTCTGCCCCAGCTGCTCCACGCAGCCGGCCGAGCGCGGGATGGCCGCACGCAGCTCGTCCCACCCCACGCCTGCCTCGGAGTGCGTGCTCTCCACGACCTCCACGAGGCTGCTCGCGGTGATCGTCAGCTCACGGTGCGCGTCCAGGACGTCGAACGCGAGCACCCGGGTGCCCCAGTAGTCCGTGTACTGATGATGCGACGACACCGGCCGCACGTCGACCGACGAGTGCAGCACCAGCTGAGCGTCGCTCGACATCGGGAGCATCCTCGCCTCGTTGTAGGAGGCGCTCACGTCTCCGTCGTACCGGTACCCGGTGGTGTGCACGACCCGCAGCCGCTTCACGCCCTGTCCCCCATCCAGTTCAGTGCGACGTTCTCCGGGAAGTACCGCAGCGCCACCGCCTCGGTGGCCGCGCTGGTCGCATCCTGGATCCCCGCCATCGCGGCGGGCAGGTCGACGAGCACGTCGGCGACCGGACGGAACTCCAGCTCGCTGCGCACCTTCCCCAGCATCCGCACCGCGTCGTCGGAGACCCCGGCACGCTGGAGGCGCGGCTCGAGCTCGCGCAGCGACTCCAGTCCCCGCGTGATCGAGTACAGGATGGACCGCGGGAAGAGCCGGTCGTGCAGCAGGAACTCGGCCGCGTTCCGCGCAGAGGGCATTCCGCGGTACGTGCGCAGGTACGCCTCGTACGCGCCGCAGGAGCGCAGGATCGTCGTCCAGCTCGCACCGCTCGCCTCGGTCAGGGCGCGGGTCGCCAGCAGGCGGGCGGTCATGTCGGCGCGCTCCAGGCTGCGCCCGAGCGTGAAGAAGTGCCACGCCTCGTCCTGGCTCGCGCCCGACTCCATCAGGCCGACCGCCAGCGCGGTCCGCTCCCGCACCCAGCTGAAGAAGCCGTGCACCTTGTCACTCGTCACCTGGTGCGGCGTGCGGGCCGCCGTCGTGTTGAGGCACTCCCACAGCTCCGCGGAGATGATCTCGCGGGCCCGTCGCGCGTTCTCCCGCGCCGCGCCCAGCGAGTAGGCGATCGAGCCGGGAGCCGAACGGTCCACTGCGAGCACCCGGAGCACGTCCTCCCGGGCGCAGTGGGCCGGTGCGGGGCTGCCCATCACTCCGAGCAGGGAACGGCACGCCGTGTCCTCGTCGACCCACGGGTCCTCGAGCAGCAGTTGCAGGTGCACGTCCAGGATGCGGGCGGTGCCGTCGCTGCGCTCGAGGTAGCGGCCGATCCAGAACAGGGAGGAGGCGATACGACTCAGCACGGCGACCCCCGCTCCCCGGCCCGGCCGGACTGTTGCTGCTGCTGCTGCTGCTGGTCGCTGCGCGGCGCATCCTCGGCGGAGTGGTCCTGCAGGTGCGTCCCCACGTGCGGAGCGGCCTGGTCGGCGACCAGCCCGGCGACGCGGGCGACGCCCGGTTCGACTGTCGCGTCCTCCGAGCCGTGGCGTCGCGCGTCGGGCGCATCGGCGGCGCCGATCACCCAGGTGTCCTTCGACCCGCCGCCCTGGCTGCTGTTGACGACGAGCTGCCCCTCCCCGAGTGCGACCCGCGTCAGGCCGCCCGGAAGCACCCACACGTCGCGTCCGTCGTTCACCGCGAACGGCCGGAGGTCCACGTGGCGCGGGCGCATGCCGTCCTCCACCAGGGTCGGGATGGTCGACAGCTGCACCACAGGCTGCGCGATCCAGCCTCGCGGGTCGGCGATGAGTCGGGCCCGCAGCTCGTTCAGCTGCTTGCGGGAGGCGTCCGGGCCGATCACCAGGCCCTTGCCGCCCGATCCGTCCACCGGCTTCACCACGAGTTCGTCGAGTCGGTCGAGCACCTCGGCCAGGGCGTCCGGATCCTCGAGCCGCCACGTGTCCACGTTCGGCAGCAGCGGCACCTCCGCCAGGTAGTAGCGGATGAGGTCCGGGATGTACGTGTACACCAGCTTGTCATCGGCGACGCCGTTGCCGACCGCGTTGGCGATGGTGACGTTGCCCAGCCGTGCCGCCAGCATGAGGCCCGGCGTGCCGAGCACCGAGTCGACCCGGAACTGGAGCGGGTCGATGAAGTCGTCGTCGATCCGCCGGTAGATGACGTCCACGCGCTGCGGCCCCGACGTGGTGCGCGTGTAGACGTAGCCACCGGTGCAGAACAGGTCCCTGCCCTCGACGAGCTCCAGCCCCATCAGCCGGGCGAGCAGGGTGTGCTCGAAGTACGCCGAGTTGTAGATGCCCGGCGTGAGCACCACCACGTTCGGGTCGCTCATCCCGCCCGGCGCACTGGCGCGCAGCGCCTGCAGCAGCTTGTGCGGGTAGTCCCCCACCGGCCGCACCCGCATCGACGCGAACAGCTCGGGAAGGGTCTGCGCCATCACCCGGCGGTTGGAGATGACATAGCTGACGCCGCTCGGCACGCGGACGTTGTCCTCCAACACCCGCCACTCGCCGTTCCCGTCGCGGATGAGGTCGATGCCGGAGACCTGGATGCGCACCCCGTTCGGGCTCGTGATCCCGGCCGCCGCGCGGTGGAAATGCGCCGAGGAGGTGATGAGTCCCGCGGGCACCACGCCGTCCCGCACCGCGTTCTGGTCGCCGTACACGTCGCTCAGGAAAGCCTCCAGTACGCGCACGCGCTGCTGGATCCCCCGCTCCAGCCGCGACCACTCCGGCTGCTCGATCACCCGCGGGACCACGTCGAGCGGGAACGGCCGCTCCTCGCCGGCGAAGTCGAACGTGACGCCCTGCGCCAGGTACGAGCTCGCGAGCGACTCCATCCGTCCGCGCAGCTCCTTCTGCGTCATCGACGCCAGCGCCGCGAACAGCTCCCGGTACGCCGACCTGCCGTGGGCGGTGCCGGGGGCCACGGCGAACATCTCGTCGAAGGGCGCGCCGCGGCCGCGTCGCCTGGCCGCTGCGGGGTAGGCGTACCCGTCGAACAACTCGCCCATGCGCCGACGCTATCCACGCCTCGTTTCGCCCGCGTTTCGAACCTGTTGCGGGTGTGACGCCGACCGCGCACGCGCTCGCCACCGGGCGTGCCGCGCCGATCACCTCCTGACAACGCCTGCCGCGGGGCGCTAATGTCGGCCTCGACGACGCCATCACGGCGGGCGCACCTCGAAGGGATGATGCAGCGATGAGCCTGAACGATCCGACCGACCCGATGTTCCACGAGTTCTCCATGGATGCCCGCCAGATGACGCGGTCCGCGATCAACGCGATCCGCACGGCGCTCGGCATCAGCGGCGCCATCGGCGTCATCCTCGGCATCATCCTGCTGGTGTGGCCCGAGAAGACCATCGCGGTGCTGGCCATCTTCCTGGGGATCTACTTCCTCGTCGCCGGTGTGCTGCGTCTCGGCGTCGGCATCTTCAGCCGCGGGATGCGCGGCGGCGCGCGGGCGCTCAACATCATCCTCGGCGTCCTGCTGATCTTCGTGGGCATCGTGGCGCTGAAGAACGTCACCACCGCGGCGATCGCTCTCGTGATCTTCACGGTCGCCTTCATCGGCGTCGGCTGGATCATCGAGGGCGTGATGGCCCTCGCCGAGGCCGGGCGCTCCGGATCGGCCGGATGGTCGATCGCGTTCGGCATCCTGAGCATCCTCGCCGGGATCGTCGTGCTGGTCCTGCCGGTCTCGTCGGCGGCGTTCCTGCTGCTGTTCGCGGCGATCGCGCTGATCGTGCTCGGCATCATCGGGATCGTCCGCGCGTTCACGTTCGGCCGCGAGGCGCTCAAGGAGATGGGCTCCACGACCGCCGAGCCGCGCGTGGCATAGCGCCTCTCCCCCCGACGCCGACGGCCCCGTTCGATCGCTCGAACGGGGCCGTCGTACGTCGTCGCGTGCCGGGGCTCAGCGGTGGTTCGCCGCACTCGGCAGGTGGCGGGCCCACCAGTCCAGGATGATGTCGAACCGCTCCTGCCGGTGCCGCGGCCGCCCGCTGCGACTCAGCTCGTGGTCCTCGCCCGGGAAGATCACCAGCTCGGTCTCGACGCCGCGCCGCTTGAGCGCCGCGTAGTAGCGCTCGGCCTGGCCGAGCGGGCAGCGCAGGTCGGCCGACGAGTGCAGCACGAGTGTCGGCGTGCGCACCTGGTCGACCACAGCCTGCGGGCTCTGCGACCGCATCAGTTCCGGGTCGGTACCGGTGTACTCGTCGCCGAAGAAGCTGCCGATGTCGCTCGTCCCGACGAAGGCGTCGGGGTCGAGGAAGCCGCGCTCGACGATGGCCGCGGCGAACCGGTGGTCGTGCGCGATCGTCCACGCGGTCAGGTAGCCGCCGTACGACCCGCCCATGATGCCGACCCGGTCGGCCTCGAGTCCCGGGGTCTGCGCGATGGCGCCGTCGAGGAAGTCGAGCACGTCGGTGAGGTCGACGGTGCCCATCCGCTGCCGGATGACCCGCCCGTGCTCCTGGCCGTACCCGGCCGAGCCGCGCGGATTGGACATGACGACCGCGTACCCTGCCGCGACGTAGACCTGCGCCTCGTCGAAGAGCGCGCCGGTGTACGAGGCGAACGGGCCGCCGTGGATGTTGAGGAGCACGGGATGCGGCCCCTCGCCCTCCGGCACCAGCACCCAGCCGTGCACCGGGTAGCCGTCGCGTCCGGTCACGGTCAGCTCGCTCGGCTCCACGATCCCGTGGGCGCGCAGCGGCGCCGAGAGATCGGTGAGCCTGCGCAGCCCGTCGCCGTCGACCAGTGCGACGTCGCCCGCTGTGCGGGCGTCCGCGAAACTCACGACGATGGTCTCGCCTGCGACGCCGGCGCCGCCGACGACGGTCGTGGCGTCGGTGAGCCGCCGGCTCTCCCCCGCCGCGTCGATCCGCGTGAGCACCAGCGCGCCGCGGCTGCGGTCCTGCAGGAGCACCGCGTCGTCGCCGTGCGGCGTGATCGCGGACTCGGTGAAGTCGACGGTCTCCGGGTCGGTGAGTCGGCGCGGTGCGTCGCCCTCGGCGTCGATCACGTACAGTGCGGCGTTGCGGGCGACGAAGTCGCGGCCGCTCTCCCCCACGTCCTGTGCGGTGAAGAACAGCGCACCGCCGTCACCGAACCGGGCCTCCACGATGCTGTACGACCCGTGGGCGCCGGTCAGATCGCGCGGCTCGCCGCCGTCGACCGGCACGACGAACACGTTCGAGCGCAGGTCGTGGTCGCGGCCTTCGTGCCGGGCCGACACGAAGGCGATCCGCGTGCCGTCCGGCGAGAACGAGATCGACCCGTCGTCGAACGACCCGTCGGTCAGCTGCCGCGGCTCGGCCACAGCGGGCGCCGGGTCGCTCAAGCCATGTGGATGCGGCACCGGTGCCGGCGTCGGAGCGGACCAGACGTCGGGCACGGCGACGGTGAAGACGTGTGCGCGCCGGTCGTTGATGTAACCGAGGCCGTTCGCCTGATATTTCAGCGTGTCGATGCGGCGCGCGGGCTCCCCGTTCGGATCGATCCCCTCGACCGTCCCGTACCGGCCCTGTTCAGGCACGAGGCTGACGAAGGCGAGCGTTCGGCCGTCGGGCGCCCAGGCGAACTCGGACACGCCGAGCTTGCGGTCGGTGACGGCGACGGGCTCTCCCCCGGCCGCGTCCACGACGTGGAGCTGCGGCGGGCGTTTCGGCTCCGCCCGGAGGAAGGCGAGCAGCCGGCCGTCGGGCGAGAACGCGGGCGCCGTGTCGCGGAAGCCGCGCGTGAGCAGCTTCGGGGCGGCGTGGCCGGTCAGCGGGATCGTCCACAGCTGGCCGACGGTGGCGTCGGCCGAGAGCGACGGATGCGTGACCGACACGACGGCGCGGCCGCCTCCGGGGTGGACGGCCGGCGTCGAGACGCCGACGAGCAGGTCCAGGTCGGCCGGCTTCATTCCGCGATCTCGGCGTCCGAGTCGGCGATCGGCGTGAAGCTGGACACGTCGCCGACGAGGCGCGTGTGGTCGGCCGGGACCGGGTCGACGGCCGCCGCCGCGACCTCGGCCGCGAACTCGCTCACGTTGTACAGGCGGCCGGCCGCCTCCTTGCGCGCGTCGATGGCGCCCGGGTTGAGGCGGTTCAGCAGCGTGGCGGTGATGGTGCCCTCGATCATGTCCCCGGAGACCACCACGAACTCCACGCCCTTCTCCGCGAGCTGCGGCAGGAGGGCGCGCAGCGCGTCCTCGCCCGCCCGCTTGCTCAACGCCACGGCCTCGTATTCGGGCATCGTCGGCGTGGTGCGGATGAAGTGCGCCTGGTGGCTCGTGACGAACACGACCCGCGAGCCCTCGCCGAGGAGCGGGAGCGCCGCCGTGAGCGTGTTCAGCTGCGCGTCGCGGTTGAGATGCATGGCGTAGTCCTCCGCCATGCCGGACTCCATGCCGCCGGAGGCGTTGAGCACCAGGATGTCGAGGCCGCCCCACGCGCCCTGCACCGTCCGGAACATGGCCGCAACGGACTCCGCGTCGGTCAGGTCGGCGCCCACCGCGAGGGCCTCGCCGCCCGCGGCGACGATGCCGTCGACGAGTTTCTGCGCGCGCGCCTCCTTGTTGCGGTAGTTGATCACCACGCGGGCGCCGGCCTCGGCGAGGTACTGGGCCGTGTCGGCGCCGATGCCGCGCGACGAGCCGGTGACCAGGGCGCGCTTGCCCGTCAGCGAGCCGGGTGAGAGAGGGTTTGCCACGAATACTCCTGAAGCGTCGATGTCCTGCACCTGAGACTACCAAGTGGGTCCGACGCGGCGTCGGCCGGTGCTGGTACGTTCGTAGCAAGCAGTGAAAGGGGGACGTCATGGACATCACGTCCTTCGCCTGGATCGTCTGGCTCGTCCTCATCCTGGTCTTCGTCATCATCGAGATGCTGACGCTCGACTTCGTCTTCCTGATGATCGCGGTCGGCAGCCTCGGCGGACTGGTCTCCGGCCTGTTCGGCGCGCCCTGGTGGCTGCAGCTGATCATCGCCGCCGTGCTCTCGGTCGTGCTGATCTTCTTCATCCGGCCGCCGCTCCTGCACGCCCTCAAGAAGGGCGGCGACCCGGCCAAGAGCAACGTCGACCGGCTGATCGGGATGGGCGGCGTCGTCGTGTCCACGGTCACGCGCACTGCGGGCCTCGTGAAGCTGCAGGTCGGCGAGACCTGGACCGCGCGCCTGGCCCCGCTGGAGGGCTCGCCCGTCGAGCTCGTGCCCGGCGAGCACGTCATCGTCGTCTCCATCGACGGCGCCACCGCCGTCGTCACCCCCGCCCCCGTCTCCGCAGGGACCGACGGCCTCACCGGAAGGATCGCCCCGTGACCGATGCCACCCAGCTGGTGGTGACCATCGTGGTCAGCATCATCATCCTGATCATCGCGATCTTCGTGCTGGTCACGCTGTTCCGCGCGATCCGCATCATCCCGCAGGCCCGCGCCGGCGTCGTGGAGCGGCTGGGGCGGTACCACAAGACGCTGATGCCGGGTCTGAACGTCGTCGTGCCGTTCATCGACAAGGTGCGGCCGCTGATCGACATGCGCGAGCAGGTGGTGTCCTTCCCGCCGCAGCCGGTCATCACGGAGGACAACCTGGTCGTCTCGATCGACACGGTCGTCTACTTCCAGGTCACCGACGCCCGCGCCGCGACCTACGAGATCGCCAACTACCTCGGCGCCGTCGAGCAGCTGACCACCACCACGCTCCGCAACGTGGTCGGCGGCCTCAACCTCGAAGAGGCGCTCACCAGCCGCGACAACATCAACGGCCAGCTGCGCCTCGTGCTCGACGAAGCCACCGGCAAGTGGGGCATCCGCGTCTCCCGGGTCGAGCTCAAGGCGATCGACCCGCCCACGTCCATCCAGGACTCGATGGAGAAGCAGATGCGTGCGGAGCGGGACCGGCGCGCGCTGATCCTGACGGCCGAGGGCACGAAGCAGTCCGAGATCCTCAACGCGGAGGGTCTGCGCCAGGCCGCCATCCTCCGCGCCGAGGGCGACGCCAAGGCCGCGGTGCTGCGCGCCGAGGGCGAGGCGCAGGCGATCACCACGGTGTTCGGCGCCATCCACCAGGGCAACCCGGACAACCTACTGCTCGCCTACCAGTACCTGCAGACGCTGCCGAAGCTGGCGGAGGGCGCCTCGAACAAGCTCTGGATCATCCCGAGCGAGCTCACCGAAGCGCTGAAGGGCATCGGCCAGGCGTTCGGTCCGTCGGGAGCCGCACGCGGCGACGCCGCGGCCGCGGCACCGGAGGCGTCAGCGCCGGGCGCCGCCGCGGCGGCGAGCACGCCGGGCACACCTCCGCCCGCACCGTGACCTTCCTCGCCGGGCCGCGGCCGCGCATCATCGCGCACCGCGGCCTCGCCCTCGACGCGCCGGAGAACACCCTGCTGGCGTTCCTCCGTGCGCTGTCGGCGGGCGCCACGCATCTGGAGACCGACATCCACGTCTCCGCCGACGGCGTCGCCGTGATCGCGCACGACCCCGGGCTCGGCCGGGTCGCCGGGCGGGAGGTGCAGGTCTCGCAGCTCACCATGTCCGAGCTGCGCCGGATCGAGCTCGGCCACGGCCAGGGCTTCTGCTCGCTCGCGGAGGCGCTCGACGCGTTCCCGGAGGCCCGGTTCAACATCGACGTGAAGGATCTGCGCGCCGCCGCGCCCGCCGTGGAGGTCATCCGCACCGCACGGGCGCAGGACCGGGTGCTCATCACCTCGTTCGCGACCGACCGGCGCCGCGCCGTCGCCGACGCGTTCCCCGGCGTCGCCTCCTCCCCCGCCGTCCCCGAGTTCGCGCCGGCGCTCGTCGGCGCGAAGCTCGGCGTCCTTCCCCTGGTCCGGCGTTCTCTGAGCGGTTTCGCCGCCGTGCAGGTCCCCGAGCGGCGGGGCCCCGTGCGCATCGTCACGCGACGCACCGTCGAGCGCTTCCACGCCGCCGGGGCCGAGGTGCACGTCTGGACGGTGAACGACCCGAAGGACATGGCACGACTGCTGGATCTCGGGGTGGACGGCATCGTCACCGACCGCTGCGATCTGCTCGCCGCGCTCGTGAAGAGCCGCCGCTGATCACGCTCCGGACTCTGTGAGGCCACTGGGAGAACGGGCCGTCCGGAAAGAGAATCCCCAGCTTGACGGTTTATAACTGTGAGGATTCGCGCGCACAGAGGAGAACCACACAATGGCAGATCGCAGCTTGCGCGGCATGAGACTCGGCGCCCAGAGCTTACAGAGCGAAGAAGGCGTCGTCTACTCTCCGCGTTCCCGTTACACCTACCTTTGCCCCACCTGCGGCAAGGAGACCGAGGTCGTGTTCTCGGCCGAGGCCGAGGCCCCCGACAGCTGGGAGTGCAAGCACTGCGGCCAGGAGGCCCTGCGACTCGTCGGCGACACGCCCGTCGAGGTCGACCACTCCGACGTCAAGACGCCGCGCAGCCACTGGGACATGCTGCTGGAGCGCCGCACCCGCGCCGAGCTGGAGGAGCTCCTGGAGGAGCGCCTGCAGTACCTGCGGGCCCGCCGCGGCACGGCGGAGCACAAGCACAGCGCCTGATAAGCGCCGCGAAGGCCGTTCTCACCGAACCGGTGGGAGCGGCCTTCTCGCGTGCGGGCGGCTGTTGCGGCGACCGACCGCTGCGGCGAACAGCCCGAACAGCCCGAGCCCGGCGACCAGCAGCTCGATGCCCCGGCTGAGCAGGACCGCGGGGGTCGTCGTCGTGCCGAGCGGCACATCCGCGACCATGTGCCCCGGTTTGAAGGGCGGGATGGAGCTGAGAGTCCGTCCATCCGGTCCGATGATCTGGCTGCTGCCGACGGTCGAGATGTTCACCAGAGACCGTCCCGCCTCGATGGCGCGCAGGCGCGCGATCGCGAGCTGCTGCTGGTTCTCGTCCGTCTCGCCGAAGTCGGCGTTGTTCGTCTGCGCGAGGATCACCTGCGCTCCCCCGCGCATCATGTCGGTGAGCAGCTGGTCGTCGACGATGTCGAAGCAGATCGAGATCCCGGCGCGGACGCCGCCGATGTCGAACACGTTGTCGCGCGTACCCGGCGTGTAGTCGCGTCCGATCAGGTCGATCAGGGAGGGCGCGAACGGCCGCCAGAACGCGCGGTCGGGCACGTACTCGCCGAACGGCACCGGGTGCTTCTTGTCGTAGTAGTCGACCGCGCCTTTGCCTGCCTCCCACTGCAGCGAGGTGTTGTAGAAGCGCGCGTCGCGCTGCGTGATGGTGCCGACGATGAAGGGAGCACCGAACTTGCGGCCGAGCGCGTCCAGGATGGCCGCGTTGCTCGGGTCGCGGGTCGGGTCGGGCATCGCCGAGCCCTCCGGCCAGACCACCATGTCGACCTTCTTCGTGCCCGTCGCTTCCGACGAGGGGATGCGCAGCGTCTCCGCCACCTGGGTGTCGAACACCGCGGTGGGCGCCGCATCGTCGAAGTAGCCGGCCGGGCCGTTGCCCTGCACCGCGGCGATCCGCGTGGTGCCGTGCGTGGTCGCGGGCCACGCCGGGATAGCGAGCACCACCGCGGCCGCCGTGCCGGCGAGCAGGGCGCGCTGCGCCGTCCGGACGTCGACCGCAGCCGGGAGCTCGACGAGCAGCGCCACGAGCCACACCATCACGAAGCTGACGCCGGAGATCCCGAGCCACGCGACGAGAGGCGCGAGCGGGCTGGTGGACTGCGACTCGGCGACCCGGCCCCACGAGAAGCCGCCGTAGGGCCACGTGCCCGTCACCAGCTCCCGCAGCACCCACAGCCCCGCCACGATCACCGGGAGCAGCCCCAGCCTCCCGAGCCGCGTCGGGAAGGCCCGGGGCACCCACCGGTACGCCAAGGTGATCAGGATGCCGCCGACGCCCCAGAACAGCGCCTCCAGCGTCGACAGGGCCACCCACGGCACCGGGCCGAGATAGAGGGCCGTCCAGGATACGTGGACGAGGTAGAACGACTCCCCCGCCAGCCACCCGACCAGGAACGCGGAGCCGGCGCGGCGACCGTGCTGGGCCAGCAGCACCATGGCGATGCCGACGAAGGTGAGCGGCCAGATGTCCTTGTCCGGGAAGCCGGCGTCGAGCACCGGGCCGGCCGCGATCGCGGTGAGGACCGCGAGCCAGAGCGGGAGGCGGGCTCGCGGAACGGTGTGCACGAAGGGAGAGCCTAAGCCATCCCGCTGTGGCGGCCGCCCAGCAACACCCTCGCGTCTGCTTTGCTTCGTCACGTGTGCGGGCGCGCGCGCAGCCGCGGACGTTCCGCTGGGCCGCAGCCGCTCGCGCCGGCCGCTACGCGACCGACGAGTAGGCGACGATCCCGCGGCGGATGGACTCCAGCGCCTGCCGGGCGACCCGGCCGACATTGCCCTGCGCGACGAGCGACAGCTGGTCGAGCAGGTCGATCGTCTGCTTCGTCCAGCGCACGAAGTCGCCCGCCGCCATGTCGGCCTCGCTGAGCACCGCGTCGAGTCCCTGGCCGCGGGACCACATCCACATCGCGAGCGAGATCGCGGTCGACGGCGGCTCGCTGCCCGGGAGGCGGTTGTCCTGCTCCAGGTCGTCGAGCCGGCTCCACAGTTCGATCGTGCGCTCCAGCGCCGGGCGGAACGCGCCGCGCGGGAGCGTGCGCTCATTCGCCAGACCCTCGTCGCGCCGCGGCTCGAACACCAGGGCGCACGCCATGGCGGCGAGGCCGGGCGCGTCCAGGTCCTTCCAGACGTTGCGCCGCAGGCACTCCGCCACGAGCAGGTCCCGCTCGCCGTAGATGCGCTTGAGCGTGCGGCCGTGGACCGTGAGGGCGGTCTCGCCGTCCTCCTTCGCCAGATAGCCCAGCTCCAGCAGCACCTCCGACACGCGGTCGAAGACCTTTGCGACGGCGCCGGTGCGGGACTGGATCTGCGCCCGTAGCCGGTCGGTGTCGCGCTTGAGCTTCCACCAGCGCTCCGCCCAGCGCGCGTGCTGCTCGCGCTCGGTGCAGCGGTGGCACGGGTGATCCTTCATCCGCTTGCGGAGGGCGGCCAGCTGGCGCTGCCGCGTCTCCCGTTCGCCGTTGGAGGCCGACTCGATCCGGGAGCCCTTGCGTTCGAGGTCGGTGAGCTCGCGGCGGATCGAGAAGTACTCTTTGAAGTCGCCGAGGTGGCAGGTCATGGCCTCCTCGTACCCGGCGAGCGACTGCTCCTGCTGCATCGCCTTGCGCGCGAGGTCGACCACCGCGCGGTCGGCCTGGAACTGCGCGAACGACGACTCCAGGATTTCCCGGGTGCGCGTCCTGCCGAACTGGTCGATCAGGTTGACGGCCATGTTGTACGTCGGCCGGAAGCTGGAGTTGAGCGGGTAGCTCCGGCGGGAGGCGAGCGAGGCGACAGACTGCGGGTCGAGGCCGTCCTCCCACTGGATGACCGAGTGACCCTCGACGTCGATGCCGCGCCGGCCCGCGCGGCCGGTGAGCTGCGTGTACTCGCCCGGCGTGATCGGCACGCGCGCCTCGCCGTTGAACTTCTCCAGCTTCTCCAGCACCACCGTGCGGGCGGGCATGTTGATGCCGAGCGCGAGCGTCTCGGTGGCGAACACGACCTTCACCAGCTTGCGCCGGAACAGCTCCTCGACGACCTCCTTGAACGCCGGGAGCAGACCCGCGTGGTGGGCCGCGACGCCGCGCTCCAGACCCTCCAGCCACTCCCAGTAGCCGAGCACGGCGAGGTCTTCGTCGAGCAGCGTGCGGCAGCGGTCCTCCACGATCTCGCGGATCTCGTCGCGCTCGTGCTTCTCCGTCAGCCGCACGCCCGCGCGCAGCACCTGCCGCACCGCCTGGTCGCAGCCGTTGCGGCTGAAGATGAAGAAGATCGCCGGCAGCAGGTTGCGGTCGCCGAGCAGGGCGACCAGGTCGGCCCGGTTCATCCGGAACCCGTCGGGCCGGCCGCCCTTCGAGTGGTAGCGCCCGACATCGCGCATCTGCCGGCTGCTGAGCACCCGGCCTCCGTAGCGCGCCATCTGCACGAGCTCCGGGTTCACCCGGTTGGTCGCCGCGAGCCCCGACGAGTCGAACAGATCGATCAGCTTCGAGCGCATCAGGATGTGCTGCTCCAGCGGCACCGGACGCTCCTCCGACACGACGACGTCGGTGTCGCCGCGCACCGCCTGCAGCCAGTCGCCGAACTCCTCCGCGTTCGACACGGTGGCACTCAGCGACACCATCCGCACCTCCGACGGCAGGTGGATGATGACCTCCTCCCACACCGCGCCGCGGAACCGGTCGGCCAGGTAGTGCACCTCGTCCATCACGACATACGCGAGGTCGGTGAGCAGGTCGGAGTCGGCGTAGAGCATGTTGCGCAGCACCTCGGTCGTCATCACGACGATGCGCGCGTGCGAGTTGATGTTGGTGTCGCCGGTGAGGAGGCCCACCGACTCCGGCCCGTACGCCTCCACGAACTCCTGGAACTTCTGGTTGCTGAGCGCCTTCATCGGCGTCGTGTAGAAGACTTTGGCGTTGGCCTCCCGCATCGCCAGGAACACCGCGAACTCGGCGACGATCGTCTTGCCCGCGCCCGTCGGCGCGGCGACGAGCACGCTGCGGCCGCGCTCGAGGGCCGCGCACGCCTCCCGCTGGAACGGGTCGAGGTCGAACCGCAGCCCCTCCCGGAAGGTCTCGAGCAGCGGCTGGCGGGCTCGGTCGCGAGAGGCGGCGTACCGCTCCGCCGGCGAGAGCGTCTGGTCGGTCACGCCACCAGCCTATGCCCGGTCGCTCAGGGCCCGGTCGCTCAGGTGGCGAGCTCGGCCTCCAGGCGGCTGGCCGCCTTCGCCGCGCGCCGGTCGTGCAGCCAGGCGACGCCGTAGGCCGCGAAGTACAGCGCGACCATCGGGATCGCCAGCAGGAACATCGACAGCACGTCGGCCGCGGGCGTGGCGATCGCGGTGAAGAGGGCGATCAGGATGAGCGCCCAGCGCCACGAGGCGATGATCGACTTCGCGCTGACCACGCCGACGAAGTTGAGCAGCACGAGGAAGACCGGCAGCACGAATGCGATGCCGACGGCGATCACGAGCTTCAGGATGAAATCGAAGTAGGTCTTCGCCTGGATGATCGCGGAATCCGGTTCCGGCGCGAAGCTGGCGAGCAGGCTCACGATGTGCGGCACGAGCAGCCAGCCGGTCACCCCGCCCGCGATGAACAACGGCACGGCGGTGAAGAAGAACCCGAAGCCGTACTTGAGCTCCTTGCGCGTCATCGCCGGCACGAAGAAGGCCCAGATCTGGTAGAGCCACACCGGGCTGGAGATGATCGCGCCGATGGTGACCGCGACCTGCATCTTCAGGTCGAACGCGCCCGTGATGCTGTCGTAGTTCAGCATGGCCTCGCGGCCCTGCTGCTTGGCGATGTCGGTGATCGGACCGCGCAGCGCGTTCATCACGTAGTCGCTGAGGAACCATCCGATGACGGCGCCGACCAGCAGTGCGAGCGCGGAGCGGAAGAGGCGTTTGCGAAGCTCGATGAAGTGCTCGGCGAGCGTCATCCGTCCTTCGCGGTTCTTGCCTCGCTTCGTGGAGGCCACCGGACTAGGACTTCGGGTTCGACTCGGTCGAGGGGTCGACGGGAGCGGGCGCCGGGGCGACGGTGTTCTGCGTCGTGCCGGTGGTGGTGCCGTCGGCCGGCTTGTCGGCCGCGCCGTCCTTGCCGTCCTTCTTCAGCTCGTCGACCTCGCCCTTGAAGATCCGCATCGACTGGCCGATGCTCTTGGCGAGGGCCGGCAGCTTCGGCGCACCGAAGAGCAGCAGGATCACGGCGAGGATGATGAGCAGGTGCCATCCGGTCAGTCCTGCGAACATGAGATCAGGTCCTTCTCAAAAGGTGGGCGAAGCGATCCGGAACCGTCGCCGGATCCACATCGACGAGTAGTCTACCGCGCCTGACCCGCGCGTCCCTGCGAGCTTGCCTTGCGAAAGCGCGCTCGGTCAGGTGCTCCTGACGCTGCGCGGAGAGCTCCGCGGCGTCGGCCAGCACGGCCGGCTCGAACGTGTCCTGGAGGTCTTCTGCACGGCGCGAGAGGGCATCCGCCTTCTCCATCAGCTCGGCGGCCTCGCGCCCGGCGGCGACCACCTTGCGGAACAGCCACCAGGCGAAGAAGGCGAGCATGCCGAGCAGACCGAGCACGAGCACGGTCCAGATCACCAGCCACGACCACCAGGGCATGCGCTCAGCCTACCCGCCGCCGCGGTCGCGCTGCCTGCAGACCGGCCGGCCGGGTCAGCGGTACCGCTCGACGCCCGCGCGCGCCCAGCCGGCGACGACCCTGCGCGCCTCGGGCGGGTCGAGCACGGTGAGCACGCCCGACAGCCCTGCGACGAGCCGCTTCAGCCCGTGGAAGTGCGCCACGCGCAGCCGCGTCCGCACCACGCCGTCCCGCTGCTCCCGCTCTGCACCCTCGGGGATGTAGTCCTCGATCAGCGGGATGGCCGACGCCGAGACCTCGACCGTTACGAGCAGGTCGTCCGGCGTGCCGGTGAACAGCGTCTCGGGCAGCTTGACGTCGCCGGGGCGGTAGGTGATCGGCTCCTCCGTCGCCACCAGGTCGTCGATCCGGTCAAGCCGGAAGGTGCGGATGGCGGTGCGCAGGTGGTCCCAGCCGCGCAGGTACCAGTCCTGGTCGACGGACTCGATCCGCAGCGGGTCGACGCGGCGCCGCTCCCGCTCCCCGCGCGAGCTGAGGTAGTCGAACTCCACCTGCACCCCGGCGATGACCGCGTCGCGGATGGTGGCCAGAGCCTCGTCGGTCTCCGACCGCGCAACGGCCACCTCGCTCGGCGCGGCGGACGCGCCGCGCGCGAGCTTCGCCATGAGCGAGCCGATCGCATCCCGGTCCGCGTTCTCCGGCAGAGCCGTCAGGTACTGCAGCCCGGCGATCAGCGCGGCCGCCTCGCGGGCGGAGAACCGCGGCGAGTCGTCGATCGCGACCTGGTGGGTGAGGACGATCTGGTCGTTCTCCTCGAAGTCGTCCCAGGCGATGTCGAACAGGTCGCCCGGCTGGTACGCGTTCGTCTCCCCCGGGATGCCGGACACGGCGATCAGCCGCACGGCGTCGCGCAGCTGCTCCTGGTCGACGCCGAAGTGCTCCGCGGCCTCGGCGACGCTCACCCGGTCGCGGTCCATCAGGTACGGGACGAGGGCGAGCAGGAAGGCGAGCTTGTCCTGCGCCTGCATCGGGCGCTTGCGCTCAGCCATGGTGCGTCTCCCCCGCTGCCGTCGGGGACACGGAGTCGTCGTGCGCGGCGAGAGTCGTCTCCAGCCGCCGCAGCACGTGGGCGCGCAGCTCGGGCGGTGACAGCACCAGCACCTCCGGTCCGAAGGACGCGAGCTGGTCGGCCAGGATGTTGATGTCGGAGAAGTTGACGGTCAGCCGCACCGGCTGTCCGTCCGCCCCGACCGGGACGGCGTCGCCGTAGCGTTTGCCCAGCCGCGTCGCCGCGTCGGTGCCGGCGGTGACCTCGATCTCCGCGAGGTTCGACTCCCAGATGCGCTCCAGCTCCAGCAGCGCCCGCTCGGCGAAGGGCTCTCCGTCGACGCGGTACTGATCCGGGTCGAAGACGCGCGCGGTCAGCTTGACCGGCCCGACGATCCGCGAGAGCAGGAACGTGCGCGAACCGTGCGCCTCCTGGTCGATGCCTTGCAGGTGCCAGCGGCCCTGGTGCTGCACGAGCGACAGCGGCGCGACGGTCCGCTGCCGTGAGGCGCTCTCGCCGGGCTTGAGGTACGGGAACTGCACCATGACACGCCGCTCGAGTGCCTGGCTGAGCGGGTCGAACGCGCTCTCGCGCACGCGCAGCCGCGGGGCGTACCCGACCACGGGGTCGTCGGCCTCCACGCCGAGCGAGCGCAGCTTCATCAGGGCGCGGCGGGACTCCCCCGACAACGACCCTTCGCGCCAGACGGCGGCGGCGAGCCCGAGCAGGGTCAGTTCCTCCGGCGAGAAGCTCACATCGGATGGAAGGTCGTATGCCCCTTTGGGAATGCGATACCGCAGCAGCTGGTTGTTGCCCGACGCCTCAGGAGCCTCGACCGTCTCCAGCGGCACGCCGAGCTCGCGGATGTCGTCCTTGTCGCGCTCGAACTGCCGCTCCAGGCTGCTGTTGTCGCCGTGCGGTTCGTACCGCTGCCGGTACCCCTGAACCGTCGACAGGATCTCGCTCTTGGTCAGGCCGTTCTCGGTCGCCAGCAAGGCCAGCACGAGGCTGAACAGGCGCTCCTCGACCGGGACGCGCGCGGGCGAGGCGGGAGAACGGGACACCCGTCCATCCTAGTCCGCGCTAGCGCACCCCGAGGATGTCGACAACCCACGCCGCAGCGGGAACCTGGCCCTCCGCCGGCGCTTCGACGACCACCTGCGAGCCGACCTTCTTGCCGACCAGCTGGCCGAGAACGCTCTGCGGGAGCGCCTGGTTCAGCTGGCTCTGGCCGGTGCCGATCGAGACGATGTCCGGGGATCCGGACTGCCAGCTGGAGAACACCACGTTCTTGTTCTCCCAGCCGACGGCCGTGTACTGCAGGACGGCGATCGAGTCCTTCTTCACCGTCGCACCGTCGCCCGCCTTCAGCTCTTCGGTGCGCAGCTTCTTCGGGGCCCCGCCGGACGACGGGATGGTGATGCCCGGCTGCCCGGTGGGCGCCAGCACGACCGTCGGGAAGCCCGACACCGACGGACGGACCGCGCCGTCGGCCTTCGCGAGGTACGCCTTCAGGATGTCGACCACGAGCACACCGGAGCTGGTCGCGCCGGAGCCCCCCGCGTCCTTCGGAGAGATGACGACGGCCACGCGCGACCCGACCGGGGCGCACTGCAGCCCCTTGCTGAGCGCGGCGTTGCCCGAGCCGAGCGCGAGCGGGTAGGTGTCTCCGCTGCCGTAGGAGGTCTGCTGCACCTGGCCGGTCTTGCCGTCGAGGATCGTGTACTGGATCTCGACGACCTGACCCTTGTGCACCTGCTCGCCGGTGCCCTCGGTGATGATGCTGCGCTCCGACTTCGTGGTGTCGAGCGGGGTCGGGACCGTGATCTTCGGCTTCGAGCCGATCTTGCCCGTGGCCTCCACCAGCTGGGACGCCTTGCCCGACGGCAGGGCCGTGCCGCAGTCGGTGTTGGGGTCCGTCGAGCAGGCGGTCAGCGCGACGGCCACCAGCCCGGCGGCTCCGATGACGGCGGCGATTCTGCCGAGCGCGGGTGCGCGGCGACCGGTTGCGTTGGGCACGGGTCCTCTTTCGATCCGAACGGCGGGGGTCCGGGCTGTCCGCTGTCGCGGCACGTTAGCCCGGCTTCTCATGCTAGCCGACGCCCGGTGCGTCCTCGTCCGCATCGCGTCCCTTTGCCAGCTCCGCGCTGGCCGTCGCCTCGCGCATGCGCTTGCGGAGGCTCTTCGGGCTCGACTGCCGCTCCCCGAGCGCGCCGGGTGTCCACGCCTCGACGTCCTCGGCCGAGTAGTCGGACTTGGACGGGCGGCGCTTGAGCTCGGGCAGCACGGTGCCCGGAGCCAGCCGGCGCGCGGTGATGAGGAAGCCCGTGTGCGCGATCATGCGGTGGTCGGGACGCACGGCGAGGCCCTCGACGTGCCAGCCGCGGACCATCGTCTCGCTCGACTGCGGGTGCGTGTAGTCGCCCGAGGCGCGGATGGCCTCCGCGACCCGCGACAGCTGGGTCACCGTTGCGACGTAGCAGAGCACCACGCCGCCGGGCTTGAGCGCGGCGGTCACGGCGTCGAGCGTCTCCCACGGTGCGAGCATGTCGAGCACGACCCGGTCGACGCTGCCCGGCTCGACCGCCTCCGGCAGGGTGTCCTGCAGGTCGCCGACCCGCACGGTCCAGTTCTCGGGGTCGCCGCCGAGGAAGGTGGCGGCGTTGGCGCGGGCGACCTCGGCGAACTCCTCGCGGCGTTCGAAGGAGTGCAGCCGGCCCTCCGGTCCGATCGCCCGCAGCAGCCAGAGCGAGAGCGCGCCGGAGCCGACGCCGGCCTCCACCACGGTCGCGCCGGGGAAGACGTCGGCCAGGGCGAGGATCTGGGCCGCGTCCTTCGGATAGACGATCGCGGCGCCGCGCGGCATCGACATGACGAAATCGGTGAGCAGCGGCCGGAGAGCCAGGTGCTCGACGCCCGCGTTGTTGGTGACGACCGAGCCGTCGGGCAGGCCGATGATCGCGTCGTGCTCCAGCACCCCGCGGTGGCTGTGGAACAGCTTGCCGGGCTCCAGGGTGATGGTGTTCATCCGGCCCTTCGGCCCGGTGAGCTGTACGCGGTCGCCCGCGCGGAAGGGTCCGGAGCTGCGTGGGGTCTCGGTCATCGGGCGGTCGCCTCCTTGCGCGCTCGCGCCACCGCGATCACATCGTCGGCGCTCCGGCCCTCCAGCGTCGGCCACAGGATGTGCTCGTCGGACTCGGGAAGCGGCACGATGTGCGGAACGCCGATCGCCGTCGCTCCCGCTTCCACGGCGGAGGCGAGACCGACGAGCGAGTCCTCGATCGCGACCGCGTCGCGCACGTCGACGCCGAGCAGCCCGGCGGCCTTCAGATAGGGTTCCGGGGCGGGCTTCGGCGCGTCCACCTCGTCGCCGCTGACGATCACGTCGAACGCGGGGAACGGGATGTGGGCGACGATCTGCTCCGCCATCCGGCGCACCGACATCGTGACGAGCGCCGTGGGGATGCCGCGTCCGCGCACCTCCTCCAGCAGTTCGCGCGCGCCCGGACGCCAGGGGACGCCCTCCTCGTCGAGCTTGCGCTGCACCCGGTCGGTCAGCCACTGCACGATCTCGTCCGCCTCCATCGCGACGCCGTGCGCGCGCAGGATCTCGGCGGAGTTCCACAGGCCGAGGCCGACGAGCAGCAGACCGTCGTCGTGGGTCCAGGTACCGCCGAACGACCCGACGAGCTCCTGCTCGGACGCCATCCAGTACGGTTCGGTGTCGACGAGGGTGCCGTCCATGTCCCACAGCACGGCGGCGGGCAGGTCGGAGGCGGGCGGTTGTTCGCTGCGAGGGGAAGACGCGGTCACAACGGGCAAGTCTATCGGGAGGGGGTCGGGCCTATCCTTGAGGGATGGCGTCCCGACTCAGGCGCCGGGAAGGGACGGGGACAGCTTCGTGACAGACGGACAGAACATCCTCGGCGGCCGCATTCTCGTGGTGGCCTTCGAAGGCTGGAACGACGCCGGCGAGGCCGCGAGCGGTGCGGTGAAGACGCTGAAGGAGCAGCTCGACGTCGTGCCGGTGGCCGAGGTCGACCCGGAGCTCTACTTCGACTTCCAGTTCAACCGGCCCGTGGTGACGGACGACGACGGCCGCCGCAGGCTGATCTGGCCGTCCGCGGTCGTCTACGGTCCGTCGCTTCCCGGCCGCATCGGCGAGGACCTCGCCGGCGACGCCGAGCTGACGGTCACCGGAGACAACGCCGGCAACATCTTCCTGCTGCTGGGCACCGAGCCGTCGCGCAGCTGGCGCAGCTTCACGGCCGAGATCATGGATGTCGCCCTCGCCGCCGACATCGGTGCGGTCGTCTTCCTCGGCGCCATGCTCGCCGACGTGCCGCACACGCGGCCGATCTCGGTGTTCGCCTCGAGCGACAACGCCGCGGTGCGTGCTGAGCTCGGGGTCGAGCGGTCGACGTACGAAGGACCGGTCGGCATCCTGAGCGCTCTCGCCGAGGGCGCGGAGGACGTCGGCATCCCGACCATCATGATCTGGGCCTCTGTGCCGCATTACGTGCACAATGCCCCGAGCCCGAAGGCCGTACTCGCGCTCATCGACAAGCTCGAGGAGCTGGTCGACGTCACCATCCCACGTGGCACCCTCGTCGACGAGGCCGCGGCGTGGGAGGCGGGCATCGACGCGCTCGCGGCGGACGACGACGAGATGGCGACGTACATCCAGCAGCTGGAGCAGGCGCGCGACACCGTCGACTCGCCGGAGGCCAGCGGCGAGGCGATCGCGCAGGAGTTCGAGCGCTACCTGCGCCGCCGCGGCGACGGCCGCGACGGCGGCACCGCCGGGCGCGCGCCCGACGACCCGCGCCGCGGCTGACCGCGGGTCAGGCGGCGAGCACGCCCGTGCCGAGCAGGATCATCAGCAGCACGCCGAGCGCGATGCGGTAGATCACGAACGGCAGGAAGCTGCGGCGCGAGATGTACCCCATGAAGAACGCGATCACGAGCAGGCCGACGACGAACGCGACGATCGTGGCCGCGGCCGTCTCGACCGGGCCGAACACCTCCACCGTGCACGTGCCGGCCTTCGCCAGCGCCTCCGTGCACGGCTCCTTCACCGCCTTGTAGAGCTGGTAGAAGCCGCTGCCGAAGACCGCCGGCAGCGCCAGCAGGAACGAGTACCGAGCGGCCGCCCTGCGCTGGTAGCCCATGAACAGCCCGGCGGTGATCGTGCCGCCCGAGCGCGAGACGCCCGGGATGAGCGCGAGAGCCTGGGCCAGGCCGAAGATGATCCCGTCGACCCAGGTCAGCTCTCGCAGCCGCTTGGTCTTGGCGCCCACCCAGTCCGCGATCCCGAGCAGGATGCCGAAGACGATCAGCGTCGTCGCGACGATCCACAGCGACCGGAAGACGGTCTCGATCTGGTTCTGGAACAGAAGCCCGAGCACCACGATCGGGATGCTGCCGAGGATCACCAGCCAGCCCATCCTGGCGTCCGGGTCGTTGCGCGGGATGCGCCCGAACAGGGCCCGGAACCACTGTGCGACGATGCGCGTGATGTCGCGCCAGAAGTACAGCAGGACGGCGGCCTCGGTGCCGAGCTGGATGATCGCGGTGAACCGCGCACCCGGGTCTGCTCCCGTGCCGAGCAGCTCACCGACGATGCGGATGTGCGCCGACGACGAGATCGGGAGGAACTCGGTGAGCCCCTGGACGAGGCCGAGGATGATGGCGTTGAGGAAGTTCATGCGTGACGTGTGATCCCGGTGGTGAGGTGGGCAGGGCGCGCGCTCAGTACACGCGCAGCAGGTCGCGGAGCACGGTCCTCCCGAACACTAGCGCGTCGAGCGGAACCCGCTCGTCCACCCCGTGGAACATGCCGGGGAAGTCGAGCTCGGCAGGCAGCCGCAGCGGCGCGAACCCGTAGCCCGTGATGCCGAGCCGGCTCAGCGCCTTGTTGTCGGTGCCGCCCGAGAGGAGGTACGGCAGCACGGGCGCGCCGGGGTCGTGACGCTCGAGGGTGCCGGTGATCGCCTCCACCAGGCCGCCGCCGAACTCCGCCTCGAGCCCGATGTCGCGGTGCATCACCTGGATCTCGACGTCGTCGCCGATGAGCTCCCGCACGCGGGCGAGCACGGCGTCCTCCTCGCCCGGCAGGGTACGGATGTCGATGAGCGCCTCGGCCGTGTCGGGGATGACGTTGTGCTTGTACCCGGCCTCGAGCAGCGTCGGGTTGGTGGTCGCGCGCAGTGTCGCCAGGATGAAGCCGGCGGCGGTGCCCGTGCGGAGGACCACCTCGTCCGGCCCGACGCGCTCCGGGTCGACGTCGAGCAGGCGGCCGAGCTCGGCGATCAGGCGCTCGGTCGTCGCGGTGAGCTGGACGGGCCACTCCTCACGCCCGAGCGCGACAACGGCCTCGGCGAGGCGGGTGATCGCGTTCTCACGGATCAGGCGGGAGCCGTGGGCCGCGCGGCCTCGGGCGATGAGCTTGATCCAGACCAGGGACTTCTCCCCCGTCTGCAGCAGGTACGCACGGCGGCCGGCCAGATCGATGGAGTAGCCGCCGACCTCGCTGATCGCCTCGGTGGCGCCTGCGAAGAGCTTCGGCTGCGTGTCGACCAGGAAGTGCGACCCGCGCCGCCCGCCGTCCTCCTCGTCGGCGAAGAACGCGACGACGAGGTCTCTCGCCGGCCGCTCCCCCGCCCGGAGGATGTCGCCGACCGCGGTCAGGATCATCGCATCCATGTTCTTCATGTCGACGGCGCCACGGCCCCAGAGCAGGCCGTCTTTGATCTCGCCGCCGAACGGATCGACCGTCCAGTTGCGGGGGTCGGCCGGCACGACGTCGAGGTGGCCGTGGACGACGAGGGCGGGCTTGTCCGGGTCGCTGCCTTCGACGCGTGCCACGACGCTCGCGCGACCGGGATCGGACTCGAACACCTGCGGCTTCAGCCCGAGCTCGGCGAGCTTCGCCTCGACATACGCGGCGGCCTCCGCCTCGCCGTTCGACCGGCCCTTGCCGTAGTTCGTGGTGTCGAACCGGATCAGGTCGCGGGCGATGACGGCGGTCTCGTCGAGGGCGGGCTCGGGCGGGCGGCGTTCGTCGGTCATCCCCCAACGCTACCTGCCGCGACCGGCCGTCGTCCCGCCACGCCCGGGGTGTGTGGACAAGTCATCCCACTGTGGGAAACCGTGCTAATGTCTTTCTTCGGCAGCCGGAGAGGTTCGGCGGCCGACACCTGAGTCCGGGTGGCGGAAATGGCAGACGCGCTAGCTTGAGGTGCTAGTGCCCGTATAGGGCGTGGGGGTTCAAGTCCCCCCTCGGACACAACACGAAGGCCCCGGTCGTATCGACCGGGGCCTTCGCCGTTCCTCTGCGGGACTATGGTGTCGCTGTGCCCGGCAAGAAGCGGTCCTCCTCCAGCCTGTTCACCGTGCTGCTCGCCTTCGGCGCCAACATCCTGGTGGCGATCGCGAAGACCGTCGCGGCCGCGATCACCGGGTCCGCCTCGCTCGTGGCGGAGGCGGCGCACTCCTGGGCCGACGCCGGCAACGAGGTGTTCCTCCTCCAAGCGGAGCGGTCCGCCGCGCGCCCCCGCGACGACGCGCATCCCGGCGGCTACGGCCGCGACGCCTACGTGTGGAGCCTGTTCGCGGCGGTCGGACTCTTCACGGCCGGCGCGGTCGTGTCGATCATGCACGGCGTCTCGGCCCTCGGCTCGGACGAGCAGGACACCGACTACCTGATCGGCTACCTCGTGCTCGCCGCCGCCTTCGTCTTCGAGGGCATCTCGTTCATCCAGTCGTACCGGCAGGCGCACGCCAAGGCCGCGACCTCCGGCACCGGCACGTTCGAGCACGTCCTGCGCACCTCCAATCCGACGTTGCGGGCCGTGTTCGCCGAGGACTCCGCCGCGCTCGTCGGCCTCGTCATCGCCTTCCTGGGCCTCCTGCTGCACGAGCTGACCGGCAACCCGTTCTGGGACGCGCTCGGCTCCATCCTCGTCGGCGTGCTGCTGGCGATCGTCGCGGTCGTCCTGATCGAGCGCAACAGGAGCTTCCTGGTCGGGAAGCAGGGCTCCGACCGCGCCTGGCAGGCGGCGCTCACCGCGCTGCTGCAGCACCCCGAGGTCGAGAAGGTGACCTACCTGCACCTCGAGTACGTCGGCCCCGAACGGTTCTACCTGGTGGCCGCGGTTGATTTGGTCGGCGACGACCGGGAGTCGGATGTCGCCGCCGACCTCCAGGCGGTCGAGGCGGAACTCGAGCGCTCGGAGTGGGTGACGGAGGCCGTCCTCACCCTCTCCCGTCCGGGCGCCGAAGCCCTCGTGCCCCGGCCGGACGAGGACTCCGAGTCGGCCGCACAGGCATTGCGGCCATAGCGGTCAGATTCCGACCGCATGCTGTGCACAATGGATGCATGGCAAGTACCGGCTCCCGAGCGCTCCAGCTCCTCTCCCTCCTCCAGACCCACCGCTACTGGCCGGGCCAGGAGCTCGCCGAGCGGCTCGGCGTATCGCCGCGTACCCTCCGGCGCGACGTCGAGCGGTTGCGCGACCTGGGCTATCCGGTCGACGCCACCCGGGGCGTGGCAGGCGGGTACCAGCTGGCCGCCGGCGCCTCCCTCCCGCCCCTCGTCGTGGACGACGACGAGGCGGTGGCGCTCGCCGTCGGGCTGCGCACCGCGGCCCAGAGCGGCATCGCCGGGGTCGACGAGGCCTCCGTCCGCGCGCTGGCCAAGGTGGTGCAGGTGATGCCGCCGCAGCTCCGGCGACGGGTGGATGCGCTGCGCACAACGACACTCTCCACGACCTTCGGGCCGGGCCCGACCGCCGACGCGGGCGTGCTGACCGTGCTGGCCCAGGCCTGCCGCGACGAGGAGCGGCTCGACTTCGCCTACGTCGCCCGCGACGGCCAGGCCTCCACGCGCACGGTCGAACCCCACCGCCTGGTCTCGATCGAACGCCGCTGGTACCTCGTCGCCTACGATCTGACGCGGTTCGACTGGCGCAGCTTCCGCCTCGACCGCATCGCCGAGCCGCGTCCCACCGGCACGCGCTTCCGGCCGCGCACCCTTCCGGCGGAGGACGCCGCCGAGTACGTCCGCGAGTCGCTGCACTCCGCGGTGGAGCCGATGGTCGTCGAGGCGATCGTCGAGGCGCCGCACGACCGCGTCCTGGATGTGCTGGGCCGCTGGGCCACGGTCGAGGAGCGGGGCGACGGCACCTGCTTCGTGCGCATCACCGCGGACAGCGCGGAGTGGGCGCTGTTCGGGCTGGCGGCCGTCGACGGGCCGTTCCGCATCGTCGGGCCGGAGGAGGCCGTCGTCGCCGCGGCCGACTGGGGCGAGCGCTTCACCCGCTCCGCCGCCGCGCTGGGCATCGAGGCCGCCACGGCCGGCCCCGACGACCACGCCCTAGGATCGAAGGGATGACGACCGCCGCCCGCACCCCGAGCCCCGCCGACATCCGGCGGTGGCGCCGCTACCTCGCCGATGAACGCGCCGAGGCCGCGGTCTACCGCGACCTCGCCAGCCGGAGGCAGGGCGAGGAACGCGAGATCCTCCTCGCACTGGCCGAGGCCGAGCGCCGGCACGAGCAGCACTGGGTCACCCTTCTGGGCGAGCGGGCCGGAAAGCCGCTTCGCGGCGACCTCCGCACGCGGATGCTCGGCTGGCTCGCCCGGCGCTTCGGCTCCGTCTTCGTGCTCGCGCTCGCGCAGCGGGCCGAGGCGCGCTCCCCGTATGCGGACGATGTGGACGCGACGCCGCAGATGGCGGCCGACGAGCAGGTGCACGAGGAGGTGGTGCGCGCGCTCGCCGCCCGCGGCAGGCAGCGGCTCTCCGGCACCTTCCGCGCCGCCGTCTTCGGCGCGAACGACGGCCTCGTCAGCAACCTGGCGCTGGTGCTCGGCGTGAGCGCCAGCGGTGTCCCCACCCATGTCGTGCTGCTGACCGGCATCTCCGGCCTCCTCGCCGGCGCGCTCTCGATGGGTGCGGGCGAGTACGTCTCGGTGCGGTCGCAGCGCGAGCTGCTCGAGGCGTCCACACCCAATCCGGCGACCGGGTCGGCCCTCCCCCACCTCGACGTGGACGCGAACGAGCTCACCCTCGTCTACCGCGCCCGCGGCATGGCGCCGGAGGAGGCCGCCGAGCACGCCAGAGAGGTGCTGTCGAGCCTGCAGCCGGTCACCTCCCCCGTCCCCCTCGCGGCCGCGCCTTCGGAGGCCGCGGACGAGCACGAGGCGATCGGCACCGGCTGGAGCGCCGCGCTGTCGAGCTTCTGCTTCTTCGCGTCGGGTGCGCTCATCCCGATCATCCCGTTCCTGTTCGGGATGACCGGCACGGCTGCGATCATCGTCTCGGCCGTGCTCGTCGGGATCGTGCTGCTCGGCACCGGAGCCGTCGTCGGGCTGCTCTCGGGCGCGTCGCCGCTCAAGCGCGCCGTGCGGCAGCTGCTGATCGGCTACGGTGCCGCCGCGGCGACCTACGTGCTCGGCCTGCTCTTCGGCGCGACCGTCGGCTAGCGCCTCCTGCCGCCGTCGGTGCCGTACGCGATCGCGCCGACCAGCGGGATGAGCAGGAACCACAGCCACGAGTACTGGTAGCCCCAGGCGTACCCGGTGATGAAGAACAGGATGAGCGAAACGAACGGGATGATCGACACCGCGAGCAGGCCCCACCGGCTCGACGGCTCCCGGCCGCCCCATCCCGAACGGCCGTCGTACGGCTGCTGCGGGTAGCCCGGCTGCGCGTACTGCGGGCCGGGGTAGCCCGGCGCGGGTGCGGCCGCCGGACCGGGGTGCCCGGCTCCGGCTCCGGCTGCGGCCCCGGGATGCGGATCGAGCTGCGGACCGCCCGGCAGGTCGGCGAACAGCGGCGCCAGATCGCCGCGCGTCACCGCGGACCGGGCGGCGGCGGACCGCGCCTGCAGCTCCTCGTCGGTGAGCCGCCCCTGCGCGGCGTGGGACTGGAGCGCCGCCACAGCGCGCTCCCTCTCGTCGTTGCTCAGGCGCAGCGAGGCGCCGGACGGATCGGTGGTGTCGGCCATAGACGCCAGTATGGCAGCGACGGGCGTCATCCGGGGGTGCGATGTCGGCGCCCGGGGGTTACACTCCTGTTCGAACGTATGTTCGATAGGCGAGGTGAGCAGCATGACCGAGATCGACGAGGCGGTCGCCGTGTGGACGACCGACGACGGCGTCCCTACGCGGCTGGTGTGGCGATCCACCCGCTACCGCGTGTCGGACACCCCGACGGTCTGGGCGGAGGTGTGCGCGTGGTGGCGCCCGTTCGGCGAGCATCGCTACACGGTCGGCAGTCTTCCGCGGGAGATCGGCGGCTGGCGGTTCCAGGGCACGAGCGAGGACGGCGACGCGCACGTGTTCGACGTCCGCCACGACGCGTTCGACCGCACCTGGCGGCTGGTGCGCGTCTTCGACTGAACCCAGCGTGGCACCGCGCGGGGCCCGGTCCGGTCGCATAGCCTCCATCGGGTGATGGACGACCGCTACGGAACCGATGTGCTCGCAGGCGACTGGCGGAGCGCCGGCCGCACGCCCGTGCCCGAGGTGGAGGCCGTGTGCGACCTGGTGGTCGAGGAGGCCTCGAGCGGGTTCTGCGGGGCGGTCACGCGGCTCGAGGCGCAGACCGTCGAGCTGGAGGACTACTTCGGCAAGAAGCGCGTCTTCCCGCTGACCGGCTCGTTCCTCATCGACGGGTCGCCCGTCCGGCTCGTCGTCCCGCGGCGCACGCAGGACGGCCGCACCCGCACCGCCTCCGGCTCGTTCGCGGTCGGCGACCAGAAGGCGCGCGTCGCCCGCGCGAGCCGCATCTTCGTCGAGGGCCGCCACGACGCCGAGTTGGTCGAGCGGGTCTGGGGCGACGACCTGCGCGTCGAGGGCGTCGTCGTGGAGTACCTGGAGGGCGTCGACGACCTGGACGCGATCGTGAAGGAGTTCCGGCCTGACCGCGGCCGGCGCATCGGCGTGCTCGTCGACCATCTGGTCGCCGGCTCCAAGGAGAGCAGGATCGCGGAGCAGGTCGCGCGCGGGCCGTACGGCGAGCACGTGCTCGTGGTCGGCCATCCGTTCGTCGACATCTGGCAGGCGGTGAAGCCGGCGCGGGTCGGGCTCGCGGAGTGGCCGCGCATCCCGCGATCGGTCCCGTGGAAGCACGGCATCTGCGCCGCCCTCGGCCTCCCGCACGAGACGCAGGCCGACATCGCGCGCGCCTGGAAGCGCATTCTCGGCCAGGTGCGGTCGTACTCCGACCTGGAGCCCGAGCTGCTCGGCCGCGTGGAGCAGCTGATCGACTTCGTCACGGAGCCGCAGGGGCGCTAGCCGGGGCGCCTGCCGGGGCGCGTTCGGTCGGGGCTTCGGTCGCGGCTCGTTCGAATGTCCGACATTAGGCAGCCCAGACGGAGATTCGAACGTTCGAGCGCTGGTGTGGCGGGGAGGCTCGCAGTCGCCCGTGTCGGCGGCCCGGCGTACGCTGTCGTGGCACGACCGGGAGTTCTCCACAACCCGCAGATTTCTATTTGCGCGGTTCGAACATATGTTCGAAAATGGGAGCATGACATCGGCAGCTCCCCACCTCCGCGAACCGGTCGCCGACCGGGCGCAGGTGCATGAGCTGCAGACCCGCATCCGGCAGATGCAGGCCACCAAGCTCGAGAGCCGCACACTGCAGACGCATCCCGCGCTCTCCCCGCTGCTGCCGGGCGGCGCGCTCAAGGCCGGGGGCGCCTATTCGGTGCGGGGGTCGACGACCCTGCTGATGGCCATGCTGGCCGGGCCGAGCGCCGCCGGGGCGTGGTGCGGCGTGATCGGCATGCCCGACTTCGGGGCGGAGGCCGCAGGGCGGTTCGGCATCGACCTGGAGCGGCTGGTGCTGGTGCCGCATCCCGGCGACGACTGGCTGACGGTGACGGCGGCGGTCGTCGACGTGCTCAGCGTGGTCGTGGTGGCGCCGCCCTCCCGCGCCAGAGACGGCGACATCGCTCGGCTGAGCGCCCGCCTGCGGCAGCGCGAGACGACCCTGATCGTCGCGGGCGACTGGCCGCAGGTCGAAGCGACGCTCACGGTCGCCCGCAGCGGGTGGGACGGCCTGGGCACGGGCAACGGCTACCTGTCGTCGCGCCGGGTGACCGTGGAGTCCGTGCCGCGCGGCGGCTCCGGCCCCCGGCGCACCGCCGAGCTGTGGCTGCCCGCACCAGACGAGCGGTTCCTCGCCGAGCGCTCCGTCGCCTCCGGCCCGACACTGCTCGAGGCGGTGGTGTAGATGGCGGGCAGTGTGCAGCAGGCCGTCACTCGCGCGATCGTGCTGTGGTACCCGGACTGGCCGATCGTGGCCGCCAGGCAGGCTCTCGAGCTGTCGGACGATCTGCCGGTGGCGCTGGTCGAGAAGGGGGTCGTCTTCGCCTGCTCCGCGGCGGCCAGGGCCGACGGGGTGAAGCGCGGGCTGCGGATGCGCGAGGCGCAGTCGCGCTGCCCGCAGCTCGAGGTGGTGCCGTACGACCCGGTGCTCGACGCACGCGCGTTCGAGCCCGTGCTCGCCGCGATCGAGGAGATCACGCCGGGGGTCCAGCCGGTGCGGCCGGGCACCTGCGTGCTGCGGGCGCGCGGTCCGGCGCGGTACTACGGCGGAGAAGAGGAGGCGGCGGCCGAGCTGCTGCGCTGCCTGGAGGGGCTGGAGCTGCCGGCGGCGCGGGTGGGCGTCGCCGACGGCCCGTTCGCCGCGGAGCAGGCGGCACGCTCCACCGGATCCGCCCGCGTGCGGGTCATCCCCTCGGGCGGCTCCCCCGCCTTCCTCGCTCCGCTGCCGGTCTCCCAGCTCGGCCTCACCGAGTTGACGCCGCTCCTCCGGCGGCTGGGGCTGCACACCCTCGGAGACCTCGCCGCCCTCCCCCGCGTCGACCTGCGGGAGCGGTTCGGCGAGCGGGGCGAGCTGGCGTACACCCTCGCCAGCGGACTCGACGCCACGGCGGTCGTCCCCCGCACGCCGCCGAAGCAGCTCGACCGCGCCATCGAGTTCGAGCCGCCGCTCGACCGCGTCGACCAGGTGACCTTCGCCGTCCGAGGCACCGCGGAGCAGTTCGTCGCCGGCCTCACCAAGGCCGGCCTCGTGTGCACCTCGCTGCGGGTGGAGGTGACCGACGAGTCCGGCCGGGTCAGCGAGCGCACCTGGCTCCACCCCCGGCTGTTCTCCGCACCCGACGTGGTCGACCGGGTGCGCTGGCAGTTGCAGGGCGCGGGGTCCATCGACAGCGGGCTGGCGTCGCCGATCGCCCGGGTGATGCTTGAGCCCGCGGCAGTCGACGACATCGGCCACCACGAAGACGGCCTCTGGGGCGGCGGGGCCGACGAGCGCATCCACCACGGGCTCACGCGCGTGCAGAGCATGCTCGGGCACGAGGCCGTGGTCACGGCCACGATCGGCGGAGGCCGGGCTCCCGCCGAACGGCAGGTGCTCGTGCCGTGGGGCGACCGGCCGGTGGGGGTCGCGCGCGCCGACCGGCCGTGGCCCGGCTCGCTGCCCGCCCCCGCGCCGTCGACGGTGTTCGAGGTGCCGCGTCCCGTCGCGGTGCTCACCGAGGAGGGCACCACGGTCGAGGTCACCGACCGGGGCGATGTGACCGCGCCGATCGCCCGCTTCTCCCCCACGGGCGTGGCGGCCGACGCCCGGCCGGTCGACTCGTGGGCGGGGCCGTGGCCGGTGCGCGAGCGGTGGTGGGACGCCACGCTGTCCCGCGCGATGCACCGCTTCCAGCTGGTCGACGCCGACGGCACGGCATGGCTGCTCGCCCTGGCCGGCTCCGGCTGGTTCGCGGAAGCACGGTACGACTGATGGGCTGGAACAACCCGCCCATCCCGTGGGCCGAGTTCGAGCGGCGACTCTCCGGCCGCCGCACCGGGCAGCAGCCCGACGAGCGGCCGTCGTCGCGCAAACGGCAGAAGTACGTTCCGCAGGCCATCCCCGAGAGCACAGAGGGCGTGGTCCCGTACGCCGAGCTGCACGCGCACAGCAACTTCAGCTTCCTCGACGGCGCCTCCTCGCCGGAGGAGCTGCTGGAGGAGGCCACCCGGCTCAGTCTGCATGCTCTGGCGCTCACCGACCACGACGGCCTCTACGGCGCCGTCCACCTTGCCGAGGCGGCGGAGGCCTACGACAGAGTCGAGACGGTGTTCGGCGCCGAGCTGTCGCTGTCGCTCAGCAAGCCGCAGAACGGAGAGCCCGACCCCGAGGGCAGCCACCTCGTGGTGCTCGCCCGCCGCCAGGAGGGCTACCACCGGCTCGCGTCGGCGATCACGGCCGGCCAGCTCGCCGGGGAAGAGAAGGGGCGCCCGGTCTACCGGCTCGACGAGCTCGCCGAGCAGTCCGGCGGCCAGTGGATGGTGCTGACCGGCTGCCGCAAGGGAGAGGTCCGCCGCGCCCTCTCCCGCAGCGCAGAGGGCGCGGAGCGGGGAGAGCGCGCCGCGGAACGCGAGGTCGCCAGGCTGGTCGACCTGTTCGGGGCCGACAACGTCCTCGTCGAGCTGATCGACCAGGGCGGCCCGCGCGACTCCACCGACAACGACATCCTCGCGCGCATCGCCGGCCGCCTGGGGCTGCCCACGGTCGCCACCAACAACGTCCACTACGCGAGCCCGGCCCAGTACCCGCTCGCCACGGCGGTCGCCGCGGTGCGTGCGCGACGCAGCCTCGACGAGCTCGACGGCTGGCTGCCCGCCTCCGGCGCCGCCCACCTGCGCAGCGGAGCCGAGATGGCACGGCGGTTCGCCCGCTACCCCGGCGCGGTCGAACGCACGGTCGAGGTGGCGGACGACCTCTCCTTCCGTCTCCGCAGCGCGCGCCCGAGACTCCCGAAGCTCCCGGTGCCGGAAGGGCAGACACCGATGAGCTGGCTCCGCGAGCTCACCTGGCGCGGCGCCGCCGAGCGCTACCCCGACCTCGACCGCACGCCGCACAAGCGGGAGCGCATCGAACGCGAGCTCGACGTGATCGAGGCGAAGGACTTCCCTGGCTACTTCCTCATCGTCTATGACATCGTCCGGTACGCCCGCGGGCAGGGCATCCTCTGCCAGGGCCGGGGCTCGGCCGCCAACTCGGCGGTCTGCTACCTGCTCGGCATCACCGCGGTCGACTCCATCAAGTACGACCTGCCGTTCGAGCGCTTCCTCTCCAGCATGCGAGAAGAGGAGCCCGACATCGACGTCGACTTCGACTCCGACCGCCGCGAGGAGGTCATCCAGTACGTCTACCGCACCTACGGCCGGCACAACGCGGCCCAGGTCGCCAACGTCATCACCTACCGGCCGAAGAACGCGGTGCGCGACATGGCCAAGGCGCTCGGCTACTCCACCGGGCAGCAGGACGCCTGGAGCAAGCAGATCGACTCGTGGGGCGCCGTCCAGACCAGCGACGACCACGACATCCCGAGCGACGTGGTCGGGCTCGCCCAGCAGGTGCTGAAGTTCCCCCGCCACCTCGGCATCCACTCGGGCGGCATGGTGCTCACCGACCGGCCCGTCGGCGAGGTCTGCCCGATCGAGCACGCCCGCATGGAGGGCCGCACGGTGCTCCAGTGGGACAAGGACGACTGCGCCTGGATGGGCCTCGTGAAGTTCGACCTGCTGGGCCTCGGGATGCTGTCCGCCCTCGACTACGCCATGCGCGCCATCGAGGCGTCGCTCGGCGAGCGGTGGACGCTCGACAGCATCCCGAAAGAAGAGCAGGGCGTGTACGACATGCTCTGCCGTGCCGACTCCATCGGCGTGTTCCAGGTGGAGAGCCGCGCCCAGATCGGCACGCTCCCCCGGCTGCAGCCGCGCAGCTTCTACGACCTCGTGATCGAGATCGCGCTCATCCGGCCCGGCCCCATCCAGGGCGGCGCGGTGCACCCGTACATCCGCCGCAAGCTCGGCAAGGAGCCGGTCACCTACCTGCACCCGTCGCTCGTGCCCGTGCTCGAGCGCACGATGGGCGTCCCGCTGTTCCAGGAGCAGCTGATGCAGATGGCGGTCGCGGTCGGCGACTGCACGGCGGAGGACGCCGACCTCCTCCGCCGCGCCATGGGCTCAAAACGCGGCGTCGAGAAGATCGGGGCGCTCAAGGCCAAGCTGTACGACGGGATGGCGCACAACGGCATCACCGGGGACGACGCCGACGCCATCTACGAGAAGATCGAGGCGTTCGCGAACTTCGGGTTCGCCGAGAGCCACGCCATCAGCTTCGCCCTGCTGGTCTACGTCAGCTCCTGGATGAAGCTGCACTACCCCGGCGCGTTCCTCGCCGCGCTGCTGCGGGCCCAGCCGATGGGGTTCTACTCGCCCCGCACGCTCACCGCCGACGCCCGCCGGCACGGCGTCGTGGTCCACCGGCCCGACATCCGGCGGTCCGGCGTCTTCCCGCTGCTCGAACCGCTCGACGACCGCCGGCCGGGCCCCACAGGCACCGACCCGTGCCTCGAGACCGACCAGCCCCCGATCGACCCGTTCGACCCGGCGGTCGGCCTCGACTTCGCCGCGCACCGCCGCGACGCCGGCCACGCCGTCCGGCTGGGGCTCGCCGGCGTCACCTCCATCGGCGAGAAGCTGGCGGAGCGCATCGTCGCCGAGCGTGAGGCGTCCGGGCCCTACCGCGACCTCGGCGACCTCGCACGCCGGACCGGCCTCAACACCGCCCAGCTGGAGGCGCTCGCCGCGGCGGGGGCGTTCGAGGGCTTCGACCTGAGCAGGCGGCAGGCGATCTGGGAGGCCGGCAACGCCGCGCAGGAGCGCCCGGAGTACCTCGCGGGCACCGCGATCACGGTCCAGCCGCCCCTCCTGCCGATGCTCTCCCCCGCCGAGCAGCTCGCCAGCGACCTCTGGTCGACGGGCATCTCGACCGACGACCATCCGATCCGCTTCCTGCGCCCGGCCCTCGCCGCGCGCGGCGTCTACCCGGCCGACCGGCTCGCCGGAGGAGAGTCGGGCCGCCGCATCGAGGTGGGCGGCGTCGTGACCCACCGGCAGCGGCCCGCCACCGCCGCGGGCGTGACGTTCCTCAACATCGAGGACGAGACCGGCATGGTCAACGTCGTGTGCCCGGTCGGCGTCTGGAACCGCTACCGCCGGGTGGCCCGGCAGGCGCCGGCGATGATCGTGCGCGGCATCCTCGAACGCAGCGAGGAGGGCGTCGTCAACATCGTCGCCGACAAGCTCGAGGCGCTCGACACCGGCATCCGCACCGTCTCCCGGGACTTCCGATGACGTCGCTCGCCTGGCTATTCCTCGAAGCGCAGGTGGCGCACGCTGCGACCGTTGCGGCGCACCAGGCGCAGCGCCTCCACCCCGATCCGGATGTGCCGCTCGACGAAGTCGCGCGTGACACCGCGGTCGCTCTCCGCCGTCTTCACGCCCTCCGGCGTCATCGGCTGGTCCGACACCAGCAGCAGGGCACCGCTCGGGATGCGGTTCGCGAACCCGGCCGCGAACACCGTCGCCGTCTCCATGTCGACCGCCATGCACCGCGTCCGCTTCAAATACTGCTTGAAGGTGTCGTCGTGCTCCCATACCCGGCGGTTCGTCGTGTAGACCGTGCCCGTCCAGTAGTCCTGCTGGAAGTCCCGGATCGTCGACGACACGGCCCGCTGCAGCTGGAACGCGGGCAGCGCAGGAACCTCCGGGGGAAGGTAGTCGTTCGAGGTGCCCTCACCCCGGATGGCCGCGATGGGCAGCACGAGATCGCCGACCCGGCTCTTCTGCTTCACCCCGCCGCACTTGCCGAGGAACAGCGCCGCTTTCGGGCAGACGGCGCTGAGCAGGTCCATGACCGTCGCCGCGTTCGGGCTTCCCATCCCGAAGTCCACCATCGTGATGCCGTCCGCGGTCGCATTCGGCATCGACCGGTCGAGTCCCCGCACCTCGGCGCCGTACCATTCGGCGAACCGCTCCACGTAGTCGCCGAAGTTGGTCAGCAGGACGTACTCGCCGAACTCCTCCACCGGCGTGCCGGTGTACCGCGGCAGCCAGTCGCGGACGATCTCGGCCTTGTCCTTCAGCCCCGCCTTGGTGACGACGGTCTCGGCACCCCCGCCGGTCGGAGAAGCCGCCCCCGGGGTCACCGTACCGGCCGTCTCGTCCGTGTTCTGCGCATCCACCATCCGGCGGCCTCCCTCTCGCTAGCCGGCGACCGTCGTCCCGAGCAGCGAACCGACGATGAACGTGGCCGCCAGCGCCAGGGCGCCGCCGATCACCACTCGGATCATCGCACGTCCGCGCGGGCTGCCGCCGATCCATGAGGCCACATAGCCCGTGATCGCGAGCGCGATCAGCACGGCGACGAACGTCACCGGGATGCGGATCTCGGGCGGGAGCAGAATGGTGAGCATCGGCAGCACGGCGCCGCAGGTGAAGGCGACCGCCGACGCCAGCGCGGCGTGCCACGGGCTCACCACGTCGTCCTGGTCGATGCCGAGCTCGGCCGACAGGTGCGCCGCAAGGGCGTCGTGCTCGGTCAGCTCGATCGCGACCTGGCGCGCCGTCGCCGGCGACAGCCCGCGCTGCTGGTAGAGGCCGGTCAGCTCGTCCAGCTCCTCCTCCGGCATCTCCGCCAGCTCCCGGCGCTCCTTCGCGATGAGCGCGCGCTCGCTGTCCCGCTGACTGCTGACGGAGACGTACTCGCCGAGCGCCATCGAGATCGCACCACCGACCAGCGCGGCGAGACCGGCCGTGACGATGGCCGGAATCGACTGCGTGGCCCCCGCGACACCGACGACGACCGCAGCCACCGAGACGATGCCGTCGTTGGCGCCGAGCACGCCGGCGCGAAGCCAGTTCAGCCGCTGCGCCAGACCGCCGCGGTGCGGTTCGTCCGGATGCTGCGCGGCGCCGGGATCGCGCCCGGGCTCTCCACTCGTCTCACTCATGCGCTCAGCCTAGGAAGTGCGAGGCGTGAGCGCCACGAAGGTACGGCGAGCCTAAGATCGCTGCTCTCGCGCCTAGTGCGAGCCCAGCCGCTTCCGCAGGAAATCGATCCGCGCCTGCAACTGGGTGACGCTCGCCTGCGCGACCGCCGGGCCGCCGCAGACCCGCCGCAGCTCGGCGTGGATCAGACCGTGCGGCTCACCCGAGTTCTTCGAGTAAAGGCCCACCAGGCTGTTCAGCAGCTGACGCTGCTCCTTGAGCGTGCGGTGCAGCGGCGCAGGAGGATGACCTTCCGCCGCAGCCGGGCGCGACGAGTGCCGCCGGGCCTGCCGCTGCTGGCGCTGAAGCAACAGCTCGTGCACCTGCTCCGGCTCCAGAATGCCGGGGAGACCGATGAAGTCGAGCTCCTCGTCCGTGCCGGGCACGGCGAAGCTGCCGAACTCCTTCCCGTCGTACAGGACGCGGTCGAAGTTGGCCTCCGACCCCAGGGCCTCGAACGCGAACTGCTCGGTCAGCGCCTCCGACGCGCGCTCCTCGCGGTTCGCCTCCGCCACCATCGCGTCCTCGGGGTTCCAGAGGTCGCCCTCGGCATTCGGGTCCGCGACGCGGTCAAGCGCGTGGTCGCGCTCCAGCTCGAGCGCGTTCGCGAGCGCCATCAGCGCGGGCACGTTCGGCAGGAACACCGACGCGGTCTCGCCCCGGCGGCGGGCGCGCACGAAGCGGCCGATCGCCTGCGCGAAGAACAGCGGGGTGGAGGCGCTCGTCGCGTACACGCCGACCGCGAGCCGCGGCACGTCCACGCCCTCCGAGACCATCCGCACCGCGACCATCCAGCGCGAGTCGCCCTTCGAGAACGCCTCGATCCTGTCGCTCGCCTCCTTCTCGTCCGACAGCACGACGGTCACAGGCTCACCGGAGAGCTGCTGCAGGATGTCGGCGTAGGCGCGCGCGGCGTAGTGGTCGGTGGCGATGACAAGGCCGCCTGCGTCCGGGATGGCGTTGCGCACCTCGGTCAGCCGCCGGTCGGCCGCCGACAGCACCGCGGGGATCCACTCTCCGCGTGGGTCGAGGGCGGTGCGCCACGCCTGGGAGGTGATGTCCTTCGTGTTGCCCTCGCCGAGCCGGGCCTCCATTTCGTCGCCGGTCTTGGTCCGCCAGCGCATGTGCCCGGCGTAGACCATGAAGATGACCGGACGGACCACGCCGTCCTCGAGCGCGCGCCCGTAGCCGTAGTTGTAGTCGGTGACGGAGGTGCGGATGCCCTGACGATCGGGAAGGTAGGTCACGAACGGGATGGGCGCGGTGTCCGAGCGGAAAGGAGTTCCGGTCAGGGAGAGCCGCCGCGTCGCACGCTCGAACGCGTCCCGGATGCCGTCGCCCCAGCTGAGCGCGTCGCCGCCATGGTGCACCTCGTCGAGGATGACGAGCGTCTTGTGGGCTTCGGTGATGTCCTTGTGAAGGCTGGGGCGCATGGCCACCTGGGCATAGGTCACCGCGACACCGCGGTAATGCCGGGCGTACCGGCCGTCCGAGTTCTTGAAGTCGGGGTCGAGGTGCAGACCGACGCGCGAGGCTGCCTCCGCCCACTGCCGCTTGAGGTGCTCGGTCGGCGCGACCACGGTCACGCGCTCGATGACGCGCCGAGAGAGGAGCTCGGTCGCGAGCCGGAGCGCGAAGGTCGTCTTGCCGGCGCCGGGCGTCGCGGCGGCGAGGAAGTCGCGCGGCTCGTGCTCGAAGTAGACGTCGAGCGCCTCTGCCTGCCACGCCCGGAGTTTGCCCGCCGTGCCCCACGCCGCACGCTCCGGGAAGGAGGGCGACAGGTGCTCCGCGGCGAAACTTCCCGCGTGCACGCCGGGCCGCTCGGACTCCTCTGCGGGGTCGTCCGGGACGGATGCTGCTGCTGTCTCCACTTGGATCAAATCTACCCGAGGCGGCTGACAGTCCCGTCCGCTGCGCCGTCCGATGCAGAATGGAGCAATGGCAGAAGCACGGCATCCCTGGTCCCGCTACGTCGCACTCGGAGATTCGTTCACCGAGGGCATCGGCGATCCGGAGCCGGGCAGCCCGGGCGGGCACCGCGGCTGGGCCGACCGGGTGGCGGAAGTGCTGAGCAGCCAGACCGACGACTTCGCCTACGCCAACCTCGCGGTGCGCGGAAAGCTCATCAAGCAGATCCTCGACGAACAGGTGGATGCGGCGGTCGCGCTCCGCCCCGACCTCATCACGATCTCGGCCGGCGGCAACGACGTGATCCGCCCGGGCACCGACCCGGACCAGATCGCCCTGCTGTTCGACGAGGCCGTCTCGCGGCTGAGCGCCGACGGCGCGACGGTCGTCGTGTTCACCGGCGTCGATGTTGGGTTCTCCCCGGTGTTCCGCGGCATCCGCGGCAAGGTCGCGATCTACAACGAGAACGTCCGGGCGATCGCCGCCCGCTACGACTGCATCGTGGCCGACCAGTGGGCGCTCACCGAGATCCAGGACCAGCGGATGTGGGCGCCCGACCGCCTGCACCTGGCCCCTCTGGGTCACCACACGGTGGCGCGGATGGTGCTGGCCGCGCTGAACGTCGAGAACGAGCTGCAGCCGCTCCAGCCGGAGCCGCTGCCGGCGCGCACCTGGCGGCAGGCGCGGTCGGAGGACCTCTCCTGGGCGCGCGAGTACCTGGTGCCGTGGGTGATCCGCCGCATCCGGCACCAGTCGTCCGGCGACCACGTGACGGCGAAGCGCCCGGACGCGGGACCGTTCCTGCTCCGCAGGGACTGAGCGCGACCCGCTCCGCGCGAGCCGAGCTCGGTCACATCACCGAGGCGGTGAACAGGTCGCGGTCCTCCGGGCCCAGGTTGAAGCGGTCGAGGGTGAGTTCGCCGTCGAGGTAGCGGAAGCGGTGCACGGACCCGTTCGGGATGAGCTCCCCCGGTCCGGGCAGGGCGTGGTCGGTGACGTGACGCACCAGCGACGAGATGACGCCGCCGTGGCTCACCACGATGACGTTCTCGCCGGGGTGCTGCTCCCCCAGCTCGCGCAGGGCGGGCAGGGCGCGCGCGACGACCTGCTCCCGCGACTCACGGCCGGGGACGGGAGCGCCCTCGGGCCAGCGGGCGAGGATCTGCTCCCCGGTGAGGCCCTCGGCCTCGCCGTAGTGCCGCTCGGCGACCGCGGGGATCGTGTCGGGCTCGCCCAGGCCGACGTGCTCGGCGATGATGCGCGCGGTGTCGAGGGCACGGGAGAGCGGGCTTGCGTAGATCGCGTCGAACCGGCCGGCCGCCAGCGCGCGACCCGTCGCCTCCGCCTGTGCGCGTCCGGTCTCGTTGAGCGGGATGTCGCTCGACCCCTGGATGCGCTTGGCGAGGTTCCAGTCGGTCTGGCCGTGCCGCACGAGCGAGATGAAGGTCACACGCGTCCTTTCGTCGCCGGGACGCGCGCGGGTCGGCCGGTCAGGCCAGGCGCTTGGCGAGCTCGACGAGCGTCTCCGTCGTCCCGCCGTCCAGCTTAACGGTCGCCCGGCCGTCGCCCTTCGTCTGCCCGCGGTTGACGATGACGATGGGGAGCCGGCGACGCCGCGCCTCCTCCAGCAGACGGATGCCCGAGTTCACGACGAGAGACGACCCGGCGATGACGAGAGCGTCCGCCGAACGGACCAACGCGCTCGCCTCACGGTACTTCTCCGCCGGCACGAACTCGCCGAAGAACACCACGTCGGGCTTCAGCCGCCCGCCGCACACCGTGCAGTCCGGGACGACGAAGGAGTCGACGTCGGTCACGATGGCGTCGCCGTCCGGGGCGATCTCGACCGCTCCGTCGGTGTCGAGCCACGGGTTGGCCTCGTCGATGCGCGCGGTGATGGCCTCACGCGCGAAGATCTGGCCGCAGACCAGGCAGAGCACACGATCCATCGCGCCGTGCAGGTCGACGACCCGACGCGACCCGGCCTGCTTGTGCAGCCCGTCCACGTTCTGGGTGATGACACCGTTGGCCGCGCCCGCCAGCTCCAGCCGGGCGAGAGCGCGGTGGCCGTCGTTCGGGCGCGCAGCGGCGAAGCGACGGTAGCCGAGGTGGCTTCCCGCCCAGTACCGCTTGCGGAAGGTGTCGTCGGCGAGGAACTGCTGGAAGGTCATCGGGGTGCGCTTCGGGGCGCCCTCGCCGCGGTAGTCCGGGATCCCGGAGTCGGTCGACACGCCGGCGCCGGTCAGCACGGCGAAGCGGCGACCGGTCAGCAGCTCGACGGTCTGGTCGATGCCGCGGGCCAGCTCCGGCGGGAGCTCGGTCGTCAGCGTGGTCACAGGCACCTCCAGATCCTCTTCGAGTCTAAACACCCCAGTTTTCCGATTTGTTTCGTCGGCCTGGCAATGTGGACCCATGCTCGTGCACCGCATCGACGACCTGGAGGCCGACGGCCTCGCCGACTACTCCCGGCTCACCGACGTCGCGCTCCGGCGCGTCGCCGAGCCCGCGGGCGGCCTCTACATCGCCGAGTCGACCAAGGTGATCACGCGAGCCCTGGCCGCCGGGCACCGCCCGCGATCGGTGCTGCTCCAGGAGCAATGGCTGCCGGATGTGGAACCGCTCCTCGCGCCCTACCCCGACGTCCCGGTCTTCGTCGGCGAGCCCGCCGTGCTGGAGCAGCTGACCGGCTACCACCTGCACCGCGGAGCGCTCGCGGCGATGCACCGTCCCGTGCTCCCCGACCCCGCCGACCTTCTCCGCGACGCCCGCCGCGTCGTCGTGCTCGAGGACATCGTCGACCACACCAACGTCGGGGCGATCTTCCGCGCGGTCGCGGGCCTCGGCGCGGATGCCGTGCTCGTGACGCCGCGCTGCGCCGACCCGCTGTACCGCCGCAGTGTCCGGGTGAGCATGGGAACGGTCCTGCAGGTGCCGTGGACGCGTCTCCCCGATTGGGATGCGGCCGCACCACTGCTGCACGGCGCCGGCTTCGACATCGCCGCACTGGCGCTGGCGGACGACGCGGTCACCCTCGACGACTACGCCGCCGACCCTCCGGAGCGCGTCGCGATGGTCTTCGGCGCGGAGGGTGACGGTCTCAGCCGGCGGGCGCTGTCGGCGGCGGACACCGTGGTCACCATCCCGATGCTGCACGGCGTCGACTCGCTCAACGTCGCGTCGGCCTCGGCCGTGGCACTCTGGGCGCTCCGCGCGCGTTCTCAGCCCTCGCATCGGTAGGCCCCGCTAAAATCCGACCGTGCCCCAGCAAGTTGTCGTCGATCCGCCGCGCCGTGTCTCCCGCACCGTCTACCGTCGCCGCCGCGTCGTCGTCTTCGGCACCCTGATCGCCGTGCTCGCGGCGTTCGCCTACGTCGTGGCCTCCCTCGTCGCCCCCGTGCCGGCGACCGCCGCCGTCACCGCGCACGACAAGACGATCGTGCAGCCCGCCGTGCAACTCGCGTGGCCCGGCTACGGCGCGTCCGCCTTCGTCGCGCCAGACTACCCGGGCGCGTCGGCGTCCACCGGCACCGATGCCAGTGTCCCGATCGCCAGCGTCACGAAGACCATCACGGCGCTCGTCATCCTCGACAAGAAGCCGTTGAACGGCACAGAGGACGGCCCCGACATCGCCTTCACCCAGCGCGACGTCGACATCTGGAACCAGGTGGTCGCCGAGGGCGGCTCCTGGGCCCCCGTCGTCGCGGGCACCTCACTGACGGAGAAGCAGGCGCTGGAGGCGATGCTCCTCCCCTCGGCGAACAACTACGCCATCTCGCTCGCCAACTGGGCCTTCGGCTCGACCGACGCCTACGTGGATGCGGCCAACGGCTGGCTCTCGCAGCACGGCTTCACCGGCACCAAGATCGTCACGCCGGACGGCCTCGACCCCCGCAACGTCAGCACGACGAAGGACCTCATCGGCCTCGGCAAGCTCGTGCTCGCCTCCCCCGCCCTCTCCGCGATCGTGTCGCAGAAGAACGTGACGCTCCCGGGCGCCGGTTCGCAGGACAACACGAACACCCTGCTGGGCTTCGAGGGGATGGACGGGATCAAGACCGGCAACACCGACGAGGCGGGCAACTGCCTGCTCTTCTCGGCACAGGTCCCGGTCGGCGACACGAAGGTCCGCGTGATCGGGGTGGTGCTCGGAGCGCCGACCCACGACGACCTCTGGGCCGGCGTGAAGGGCCTGCTGACCAGCGTGAAGGCGGGCTTCCACCAGGTCACCGCGGTCGAGAAGGGCCAGACCTTCGGCACCTACAAGACCGCCTGGGGCGCCTCGTCGAAGCTGATCGCGACCGAGACCAAGACGTTCCTGGTGTGGTCGGACACGCCCATCGCCGTCGACCTGCAGACCCGGCCGCTCTCCTCCGGCTTCAAGGGCGACATCCTCGGCCAGGGAACCTTCACCCTGAACGGGAAGACCGAGACCGTCCCGCTCGCGCTCGCGACCGATGTGCCCGACCCCGGCTTCGGCTGGCGTCTCGCGCATCCCGGCGGCTTCGGCGCCTGACCCGCGGCCCTCGCATCTATGGGGCGCAACACGCCGCTCAGGTCGCGCCGAAACGGCGTGTTGCGACCCATGGATGGCGCCGGCGCGCTCAGCGCGAACGCAGCGCCGTCGCCTCCAGCACGGTGAGCAGGTGCCGCGCCGAGCCCTCCCAGGTGTAGCGCTCCGCCTGCTCGCGCGAGGCGGCCGAGCGGGCGGCCCAGACACCCTCCTCCTCGAGGTGGCGCACGCGCGCGGCGACCTGCTCGGGGTCGTCCGCGTCGAAGAACAGCGCGGCGCGGCCGCCGATCTCGCGGAAGATCGGGATGTCGCTCACGACCACCGGCGTCCCGAGCGTCATGGCCTCCACCAGCGGGATGCCGAACCCCTCGTCGTGCGACGCCGTCACGAGCGCCGTCGCCGCCGCGAGCGTCTCGGCGTACTCCTCGTCGCTCGCTCCGTCGTGGAACACCAGCCGGGCGCCGGGCGCCAGCTCGCTCAGCCGCCGGCGCTCGGCGTCGGAGACACGGCTCATCAGGTGGAGGGTGTACTCCGGCAGGAGCGCCACCGCGCGCACCAGCGTGTCCACGTTCTTGTACGGCATGAACGAGCCCATGTACACCAGGCTCTTGCTCTCCGGCGCGGTGCGTTCGACGCGGCCGGGGGCGAGCGCCGGCATGTCGGCCGCGTTCGGCACGACGTAGACCGGCCGCTTGGTGAGGCGGTGCTCCGCGATGAGGCCCTTCGTCGTCTCCGACACGGTCACCACGGCGTCCGACCGGTTCAGCAGCATCCGCTGCGGCCACCAGGAGAGGTGGTACAGCCGCCAGAGGCCGCGCACGAACGCGGGAAGATCGCGGGGCGGCGTGGGGTGCCGGTAGTAGATGAGGTCGTGGACCGTCAGCACCAGCCGGTACTTGCGCCCGAATCCGCCCATGGTCTGCATCGGGGTGAACACCACGTCCGGGTTCAGCCGGTTCACCGTGCGCGCGACCCACGGCTCCCCCACCGCTGTCGGCGACGGGATGAGCTCCCACGGCAGGTCGGGCAGCAGCTCCAGCTGCCGGTGGTCGCTGATGAGCATCGTCACGGGATGAAGCTTCGCCAGCTCCGTGACGACGCCCGCGGTGTAGCGGCTGATGCCGTCGTGGCGGCCGATCCGGGTGTACCGGCAGTCGAACAGGACCCTCACGACAGCTCCGCCAGGAAGTCGCGGACAGCGCAGGCGGCCGTCTCCGGAGTCTCGTAGTGGATGAGGTGCCCGACCTCCGGGATCGCCACGATCCGGGCGTCGGGGAAGAGCGTCTGCAGCCGGTACTCGGCCGCGATCGGCGTGATGTCGTCCTTCTCGGCGGCGACGAGCAGGGTGCGCTCCGAGATGCGGGACGCGTACTCGCTGACGTCGTGCGACACCGAGGCGCGGAAGGCCTCGAGCACCACCCGGCGGTCGCTGAACGCCGAGAAGTAGCGGTCGTGCTGGTCGTGGATCCAGCGCCGCAGCGCCGGCTCGCGCGTTTTCGCCATGGCGACGCTCATCACGCGCACGATCAGGGCGTTGCGCAGCAGCCCGAAGCCGAGCCGCTCGGGCAGTACGGCCGCCAGCCAGTAGTAGAAGATCGCGAGCCGGGTCAGGATGCCGCGCGGGCCCTCCAGCGCGGGCTGACCGATCGGGTTCACCAGCACCACCGCGTCCGGGCGCGGCACGGTGCCGTGCGGACCGGCCAGCGCGCCGGCGACCACGATCGAGCCGAACGAGTGGCCGAGCAGCACGACGCGCCCGGTCAGCCCGAGGCTCTCGACGAAGGCGCCGAGCCAGCGCCCGTAGCCGTCGATGTCGTGGTGCGCCTCCGTCATCGGCGTGGACTCGCCGAAGCCCGGCAGGTCGGGCGAGACCATGCGCACGCCGTCGAGCTGGGCGACCACCGGCTCGAGCCCGTGGTGGTCGCCGCGGAAGCCGTGCACCAGCACCAGGGTGGTGTCCGCATCCCGGTCTCCGTAGTCCCAGAAGCGGGTGGAGGAACCGAGGATCGCGACCGTCCCCTCGCGTACGGGCACGCGCTCCAGAGCGGCTGCGTAGGGTGAGGTGACAGTCATCCTGACCAGTCTAGGCAGGGACTGGACAGCGCACGGTGCGCACGCCATAGACTTCTCTGGTTGCAATCGCTTGCAGTCCCCCCGACGCTCAAGGAGAGCCGTGAGTTTCACCGCGCCCATCACGCTGCCCGGGCTCGCCCTCGACCCCCAGTGGTACCGCCGGTCGGTCTTCTACGAGGTCATGGTCCGGTCGTTCGTCGACAGCAACGGCGACGGCTCCGGTGACATCGCCGGGCTCACGTCCAAGCTGGACTACCTGCAGTGGCTCGGCATCGACGCGCTCTGGCTGCCCCCGTTCTTCCAGTCCCCGCTGCGCGACGGCGGCTACGACGTCGCCGACTTCAAGGCGATCCTCCCCGAGTTCGGGACGATCGACGAGTTCCGCGAGCTCGTCACCAAGGCGCACGAGCGCAACATGCGCATCATCATCGACCTGCCGATCAACCACACCTCCGACCAGCACGAGTGGTTCCAGCAGTCGCGCTCCGATCCCGACGGGCCGTACGGCGACTTCTACGTCTGGAGCGACACCGACGACAAGTGGCCGGACATCCGCATCATCTTCGTCGACACCGAGGACTCCAACTGGGCCTTCGACGAGGCGCGCCGGCAGTTCTACTTCCACCGCTTCTTCTCGCACCAGCCCGACCTCAACTTCGAGAACCCTGCCGTGCACGAGGCGATGTACGACATGATCCGGTTCTGGCTCGACCTGGGCGTCGACGGCTTCCGGCTCGACGCCATCCCGTACCTCTACGAGTCCGACGAGGGCAACGGGGAGGGCGAGCCGAAGACCCACGAGTTCATCATCAAGCTGCGGGAGTGGGTCGACCGCGAGTACCCCGGCCGCATCATGATCGCCGAGGCCAACCAGTGGCCCCGCGAGGTCGCGGCATTCTTCGGCAGCGAGGAGGAGCCGGAGTGCCACATGGCCTTCGACTTCCCGGTCATGCCGCGCATCTTCTACGCGCTGCGCTCGCAGCAGGCCGGCGAGCTGGTGCGGGTGCTGTCCGAGACCACCGACGTGCCCGACGGCGCGGCCTGGGGCGTGTTCCTGCGCAACCACGACGAGCTGACGCTCGAGATGGTGAGCGAGGAGTACCGGCAGGCGATGTACGGCTGGTACGCCTACGACCCGCGCATGCGCGCCAACATCGGCATCCGCCGCCGGCTCGCGCCGCTGCTCGACAACTCCCGGGCCGAGCTAGAGCTGGCGCACGCGCTGCTCTTCTCGCTGCCGGGCAGCCCGTTCCTCTACTACGGCGACGAGATCGGGATGGGCGACAACATCTGGCTGCCCGACCGCGACAGCTCGCGCACGCCGATGCAGTGGACGCCCGACCGCAACGCGGGCTTCTCCAGCGCCGACCCCGGCAAGCTGTTCCTGCCGGTCGTGCAGTCGCTGGTCTTCCACTACAACCAGGTGAACGTGGAGGCGCAGCTCGCGCAGTCCCGGTCGCTGCTGCACTGGATCCGCAACGTCATCCACGTGCGGAAGGCGCACCCCGTGTTCGGGCTCGGCGACATCCGCGTGCTGCCGACGGACCACGAGTCGGTGCTGGCGTTCGTTCGGTCCTACGAGGGCAGCGGCACGCACTTCGGCGACCAGCCGGAGGACGTGCTGTGCGTGTTCTCGTTCGCGCACAATCCGGTGTCGGTCACGCTGGAGGCCCCCGAGTTCGCCGGACGCGCGCTGTACGACCTCTTCGGCGGCGCCGAGTTCCCGACCGTGGCCGAAGACGGCCGCTTCACCCTCACCCTCGGCACCCAGAACTTCTACTGGCTGCACATCGAGCCGCGCCGCGACTGACCCTCCCCCGCCGAGCTGCACGTTGTGGTGGCTATTCGGGGCGGATAGCCACCACAACGTGCAACTCGGCGTGGCTGCGCGGCGCGTGACGGGGGTCGTGGTTAGCGTTGTCGGCATGGGTAGGTGGCATCAGCGACTCGGGGTGTTCGATCTTGAGACGACGGGCATCGACGTGGAGTCCGCCCGCATCGTGACCGCCCACGTCGGGCTGCTCGACGAAGAGGGCACCGTGCTGCACCGCCGCGACTGGATCGTCGACCCCGGCGTCGAGATCCCGGCGGAGGCCACGGCCGTGCACGGCATCACGACCGAGCGTGCACGCGAGCTCGGGATGGATCCGGCCCGCGCGGTCGCAGCGATCGTGGCGCAGCTGCGCAGCCTGTTCGACCGCGGCATCCCGGTGGTCGCCTATAACGCGCCCTACGACTTCACGCTCCTCGACCGGGAGGCCCGCCGCCACGGCGTCGCGCCGCTGGTCTCCCCGGGCCCGATCGTCGACCCCCTGGTGATCGACAAGGCGGTGGACAAGTACCGTCGCGGCAAGCGGACGCTCACGATGACGGCGACCCACTACGGCGTCGACCTCATCGCCGCGCACGACGCCGGCGCCGACGCGATCGCCGCGGGCCGTGTCGCGCAAGCGCTCGCGCGCATCCACGCGGACGCCCTCGCCTTCGAGGCGGCAGAGCTGCACCGCCGCCAGGTCGACTGGTGCCGGGAGCAGGCCGCCGACTTCCAGGAGTACATGCGGCGCGAACGCGATCCGGAGTTCACGACCTCCGGAGACTGGCCGATCCGCTGACGCCGGCGCTCACCCCTCCGCTGGGGGCTACCTGAGGGTCTGCTCAGCCGCTAGTGTCTGCCGCATGAGCGACTCGAACCTGAACCCGCAGCCCCTGCCGCCGCAGCAGCAGCCGCAGTACTCCCAGCCCGGCGCTCCCGCGCAGCCGGGGTGGAACGTGTTGGCGATCGTGGCGTTCATCGCCACGTTCTTCATCAGCATCCTCGGAATCATCCTCGGCTTCGTCGCGCTGTCGCAGATCAAGCGCACCGGCGAGCAGGGCCGCGGCCTTGCGCTGGCGGCGGTGATCATCGGCTTCATCGCGCTGGCCCTGGGGATCATCTTCTCGATCATCATCTTCGCCGCCATCGCAAGCTCCGGCATCCAGTACCAGACCTCCTGACCGGACGCCGGGCGCTCGAACGCGCCGGACACGACGAAGGCCCCCGTCCGGCGGACGAGGGCCTTCGCGGTGCGGCTTACTTGCCGAAGTTCTTGTAGCGCGAGTTGAACTTCTCGACGCGGCCGGCCGAGTCGAGGATGCGCTGCTTGCCCGTGTAGAACGGGTGCGACTCGGACGAGATCTCGACGTCGATCACCGGGTAGGTGTTGCCGTCCTCCCACTCGATCGTCTTGTCGCTCGAGACGGTGGAACGGGTGAGGAACGTCGCACCCGAGGCCAGGTCGCGGAAAACCACGGGGGCGTAGTCGGGGTGGATGCCAGTCTTCATCAGGACTTCCTTGTTGCAGCTAGTAGTCGGTTCGGTCGTGTCCGCGCAGACCGCGTGGACGGGAAGCTTGTGCACCCGCGGAGGCGATCGGCGTCGGGATGACGCGCCAGACTCCGGGGGCCAGCTATCGAGTCTAGCAGATCGGTCGCGAGAACTCAGTCGGCGACGGCCTGGCGCGCGCGGGCGGTGTAGCGGCCGTCGGCCTCGGCGATCTCCACCTCGATGTCGAAGGTGCGGCTGAGGTTCTCGCTCGTCAGCACCTCGCCGATGGGGCCCTTCGCGATGATCTCGCCGTCCTTGAGCAGCAGCGCGCGGTTGAAGGCCTGCGGGATCTCCTCGACGTGATGGGTCACCATGACGATGGCGGGCGACTTCGGGTCACTGGCGTAGCCGCCGAGCAGCTGCAGCAGCTCCTCGCGGCCGCCGAGGTCGAGGCTCGCGGCGGGCTCGTCGAGCAGCAGGATCTCCGGGTCGGTCATCACCGAGCGCGCGATCTGGACGCGCTTCTGCTCGCCGTCGGAGAGGCTGCCGAAGGTGCGCTCGGCCAGGTGGTCGAGGTGCCACTCGGAGAGGACGCGGTGGGCACGCCGCTCGTCGATCTCCTCGTACAGCTCGTTCCAGCGTCCGGTGACCGCATAGGCGGCGGTCATCACCACGTCGAGCACACGCTCGTTGCGCGGGATGCGCCGGGCGAGCGCGCTGGAGGCGAAGCCGAGCAGGGGGCGCAGCTCGGCCAGGTCCGTGTGGCCGACCGACTCGCCGAGCACCACGGCCTCGCCGGAGCTGGGGTGCAGCGCCGCCGCGGCGATCTGCAGCATCGTGGTCTTCCCCGCGCCGTTGCGGCCCAGGATGACCCAGCGCTCGTCCGGCTCGACCGCCCAGTCGATTCCCTTCAGGACGGGGTTGCCGTCCCGAACAACGGACACGTCGGAAAGTCGGAGAACGCTGTCGGCCATGTCTTCCAGCCTACCCAAGCGCGGCGTCGATCAGTGACGGCTCACGAGCGACCGGTACACGTCGAGCGTCTGCTCGGCGATGGCCGCCCAGCTGAACGACGTCTCCGCCCGCTCGCGGCCCGCGCGGCCCATCTCGGCGGCGCGCGCCGGGTCCGAGACGACCTCGGTGAGCGCCGCGGCCAGGTCGGCCACGAAGGCGTCCGGGTCTGTGGGCGTGCCCGTCCCGTCCTGCAGCTGCTGGATGGGGACCAGCCGGCCCGTGACGCCGTCCACGATCACCTCGGGGATACCGCCGGTCGCGGTGCCGACCACGGGCAGCCCGCAGGCCATGGCCTCCAGGTTGACGATCCCGAGCGGCTCGTAGATCGACGGGCAGACGAAGACGGTGGACGCGGTGAGCGCGATCCGCAGCTCGTCGTTCGGCAGCAACCGGTCGATCCAGACGACTCCGTCGCGCTCGGACTGCAGCTGCTCCACCAGGCCGGTCACCTCGGCGAGGATCTCCGGCGTGTCGGGGGCGCCGGCGCACAGGATGACCTGCACCTCCGGCGGGAGCATGCGCGCGGCGCGCAGCAGGTACGGCAGGCCCTTCTGCCGGGTGATGCGTCCGACGAAGATGACGGCGGGTCGCTCCGGGTCGATGCCGAGCGCACGCGCCCGGTCGTCGTCGCGCAGCGGCTGCCAGCGCTCCAGGTCGATGCCGTTGTAGATCGTCACGACCTTGGTCGGGTCGAGTGCCGGGTAGGACGCGAGGATGTCTCGCCGCATGCCGTCGCTCACGGCGATGACGGTGTCCGCGGCCTCGAACGCGGTCTTCTCGATCCAGCTGGAGACGCGGTAGCCGCCGCCCAGCTGCTCGGCCTTCCAGGGCCGCAGCGGCTCCAGGCTGTGCGCCGTGACCACGTGCGGAACGCCGTGCAGCAGCTTCGCCAGGTGTCCGGCGCCGTTCGCATACCAGGTGTGCGAGTGGACGATGTCGGCTCCCCCGCAGTCCTGCGCCATCTGCAGGTCCACGCCGAGCGTGGCGATCGCTCCGTTGGCCTCCCGAAGCTCGGCGGGCACGCGGTACGACGCGGTGTCCGGCTCGTCCCGCGGCTCGCCGAAGGCGCGCACGACAACCTCGGTGTCCGCCCGGAGGGCCCTGACCAGCTCGGTCACGTGGACTCCGGCCCCGCCGTAGATGTCCGGCGGGTACTCCCGGGTCAGAAGATCGACGCGCATGACCAAAACGCTAGTACAGCGAACACTTCGCCTCTACTGTTGTGGACATGGCACCAGGCAAGAAGATCTTCGGCATCGTCCTCGCGGGCGGAGAGGGAAAGCGGCTGATGCCGTTGACGGCGGACCGGGCGAAGCCCGCCGTCCCGTTCGGCGGGCAGTACCGCCTCATCGACTTCGCCCTGTCGAACCTGATCAACTCGCAGCTGCGCCAGATCGTCGTGCTGACCCAGTACAAGTCGCACAGCCTCGACCGCCACGTGTCGCAGACCTGGCGGCTCGACGGCATCACCAACTCCTACATCGCGTCCGTCCCGGCCCAGCAGCGGCTCGGCAAGCGCTGGTTCAGCGGGTCGGCGGACGCCATCCTGCAGAGCCTCAACCTGCTCCGCGACGAGAAGCCCGACATCGTCGTCGTGGTGGGTGCGGACCACGTCTACCGGATGGACTTCGGCCAGATGATCGAGGCGCACATCGCCTCCGGCGCCCCCGCGACCGTGGCCGCCATCCGCCAGCCCATCGCGCTCGCCGACCAGTTCGGTGTGATCGAGGTGGAGCCGGAGCGCCCCGACCGCATCGGCGCGTTCCGCGAGAAGCCGCGCGACCCGATCGGACTCCCCGACTCGCCGGAGGAGGTGCTCGCGTCGATGGGCAACTACGTCTTCGACGCCGACGCCCTCATCGACGCCGTGGTGCGCGACGGCGACCGTCCCGACTCCAACCACGACATGGGTGGCGACATCATCCCCGACTTCGTCGCTCGCGGCGAGGCGGCGGTGTACGACTTCAACAACAACGACGTTCCGGGTTCGACCGACCGCGACCGCTACTACTGGCGCGACGTGGGAACGATCGACTCGTTCTTCGAGGCCCACCAGGACCTCATCTCGGCGCTGCCGATCTTCAACCTGTACAACAACAGCTGGCCGATCTTCAGCCAGGTCCTGAACTCCCCTCCCGCGAAGATCGTGCGCGACGGGCGCGGCGCGCTCGGCACGACCATCGACTCCATCGTGTCGCTCGGCTCGGTCATCTCGGGCGCGCACCTGGAGCGCAGCGTGCTCGGGCCGTGGGCGAAGGTGGACTCCGGGGCGAAGGTCGTCGACTCGGTGGTGTTCGAGCGTGCGGTGATCGAGCCGAACGCGTTCGTCGGTCGCGCCATCCTCGACAAGGACGTGGTGGTCGCCGAGGGCGCCCAGATCGGCGTCGACCCGGCGCGGGACAAGGCGCGCGGCTTCACCGTGACCGACTCCGGGATCACCGTGGTCGGCAAGGGCGTGCACGTCGTTCCATGACCGGCGGGGAACACCAGAGAGGCGCATCCGTGCTCGTCGTCCTCGACGCGGACTCCACGCTGCTCCAGGACGAGGTGATCGAGCTGCTCGCCGAGGAGGCGGGCTCACGCACCGAGGTCGCCGACATCACCGAGCGGGCGATGCGCGGCGAGCTCGACTTCGAGGCGAGCCTACGGGAGCGTGTGCGCACCCTCGCCGGGCTGCCGGCGGAGGTGTTCCAGCACGTCGGTGAGCGCATCCGCGTGACCGAGGGCGTGCCGGAGCTGATCGCGGGTGTGCACGCGGCCGGCGGGGTCGTCGGCGTCGTGTCCGGCGGTTTCCACGAGCTCCTCGACCCGATCGGCGAGCGGCTGGGGCTCGATCACTGGCGCGCCAACCGGCTCGTGGTGCGGGACGGCGTGCTGACCGGCGAGGTCGACGGCCCGGTGGTGGATGCGGCCGCCAAGGCCCAGGCGCTGCTGTTCTGGGCCGCGGACGCCGGCGTGCACCTGCGGCAGACCGTCTCGATCGGCGACGGCGCGAACGACCTGCGGATGATGGCCGAGGCCGGCCTCGCCGTCGCCTTCAACGCCAAACCGCGCGTGCGCGCCGAGGCCGATGTCGTCATCGACCGCCCCGACCTCTCCCAGGTCCTCCCCCTCCTTGGCCTCCGGGCCTGACCCCTCCTGGCTTGGGAGGGAGCGGGGGCGTCAGTGGCCCATGCCGAGGCCGCCGTCGACGGGGATGACGGCGCCGGAGATGTAGCCGGCGTCGTCGGAGGCGAGCCACGCCACCGCCTTCGCGACCTCGGACGGAGCCGCGAACCGGCCCGCCGGGATGCTCTTCTTGTACTCGGCCTGCTGCGCCTCGGGCAGCTCGGCCGTCATGTCGGTCTCGATGAAGCCGGGAGCGACGACGTTCGCGGTGATGCCGCGCGCTCCGAGCTCGCGCGTGATCGACCGCGCCATGCCCACCAGCGCCGCCTTCGACGACGCGTAGTTGACCTGCCCGGCGCCGCCGAACAGCCCGACAACACTGGAGATGAGCACGATGCGGCCGAAACGCGCCTTCAGCATGCCCTTGTTCGCCCGCTTCACGACCCGGAACGCGCCGCCGAGGTTCGTCTCGACGACGGAGTCGAACGCCTCGTCGGTCATGCGCATGAGCAGCGTGTCCTTGGTGATGCCCGCGTTCGCGACCACGACCTCCACCGGGCCGAGCTTCTCCTCCACCTCGCCGAACGCGGCGTCGACGGAGGCGCTGTCGGTCACGTCCGCCCGCACGGTCAGCGCGCCTTCCGGACCCTCGCCGGACCGCGCGGTGACGGCGACGCGGTGTCCCTGCGCGATGAACTCCTCGGCGATGGCGTAGCCGATCCCCCGGTTGCCCCCGGTGACGAGGACGGTACGTGGCGTGGTCATGCGCTTCCCTTCAGGACTGCTTGCTGCGGATTCGGCCCCGGAAGGGCCGAAGACAAGTTTATGGACGTACGCTGGAGGCAACGCACATGAAGAAGCCCTCAGCTCCGTCGATCACGACTCTCCCCCTCTCTCCCGATGAGGAGCGACGGCACCGGATGATCAAGTATTCGGTCGCCATGAGCATCCGCGTGGTCTGCCTGATCGTCGCCGTCATCGTCCCCGGCTGGTGGGCCGCCGTCCCGCTGGTCGGCGCGATCTTCCTGCCGTACATCGCCGTCGTCATCGCGAACGTCTCGGTGGAGCAGGGTCGAGTGGATGTTCAGCGTCCGGGCGCTATCGTTCCAGTGACGCCTCCGCAGCAGAGGAGGCGCGAGGACGGCCGGGAGGACGCGCAGTGATCGGGATGGACGCGCCTGAGCCGCTGACGTGCTCGCGCGCCGGCTGCCAGGTGACCGCGTCGTGGCGCATCGAGTGGCGCAACCCGCGCATCCACACCGAGGACCGGGTCAAGGTCTGGCTGGCGTGCGCGGAGCACGTCGACTTCCTCCGCGAGTTCCTGGCGGCCCGCGAGTTCCCGCTGCGGGTCGTCCCGGCCGCCGACGCCGAGGCCGACGCCGACACCGGCTCGGACGCCGAGAGGTCGACGGCGTGAGCGGCTCCTCGGGCGGCGGCTGGCGGTTCGCCTTCTCGCGCCGCTGGTTCGGCTACCTCGCGTTCGCGATCGCGTTCGCCATCGCCTGCGGCTTCCTCTCCAACTGGCAGCTCGCCCGCAGCAAGGAGGCCGCCGCCGCGAACGCGCTGGTCACGGCCAACTACGACTCGGCACCGCGGCCGCTGACGCAGGAGCTGCCCTCGCTCGGCTCCTACTCCGCGAAGCAGGAGTGGACGCGGGTCACCGTCACCGGCACGTACGAGCGGGACAAGCAGCTCCTGGTGCGCAACCGGCCCTTCAACGGCAGTCCCGGCTTCGAGGTGCTGACCCCGTTGCGCACGCCCGACGGCTCCCTGTTCATCGTCGACCGCGGCTGGGTGCCGACCGGCAACCACACGGACTCCCCCGATCACGTGCCCGCCGCGCCCGCCGGTACCGTCACGGTGGTGGCGCGGCTGAAGGCGAGCGAGCCGGCCATCGCCGGACGCACGGCGGCGGGCGACCAGGTGGGCACCATCCAGCTGTCCGTCGTCAAGCAGAAGCTCGGCGGCGCCGACGTCTACACCGGCGCGTACGGCCTGCTCGACAGCGAGGACCCGGCGCCCGCGACCGCGCCCACCCCGACCGTGACCTCTCCCCCGACGCAGGACGAGGGACTCCACTGGTCGTACATGATCCAGTGGATCATCTTCGCGCTGATCGGCTTCTTCGGTCTCGGCTACGCGCTGATCACCGAGTACCGCAAGCGCAACTCCGAGGACCCGGCCGAGAAGGCGCGCGCGGCCGAGCGGGAGCGCCGCCGCCGCGCGAAGCGGTCGGACGCGGACGTCGAGGACGAACTGCTGGACGCCGCGCGCTGAGTCTCTGCTATCGTCGAGGCGATCGTGTTCCGACGGCAGGAGGTGAGACCCATGTACGCAGCATCCAGTGGGCGCTCCTGCAGTCCACGATCGCGCGGCTGAGGTAGCCGCCGCCGGGAGCGCCGCCCAGCATTTCGCGAAAGGCGACTCCCATGAACACTTCCTCTTCTTCCCACGACCGCGCGCTCGTCCTCGGCGGCGGCGGTTCCACCGGCAACGCCTGGCTGATCGGCGTGATCGCCGGACTGTTCGAGGCCGGTGTCGACGTCACCGGCGCCGACCTCCTCGTCGGCACGTCCGCCGGCGCGACCGCGGCGGCGCAGGTGGCCGGCGCGGCACCGGCCGACCTGTACGCGCAGGCGCTCACCTCTGTCCCGGCGCGTCCGCCCGCGCCTCCCGCGCCCGACGGCCGCCCGACCGGCGTTCAGCGCGTGCAGGCGGTGATCGACGCCTCCACCGACATGGACGACATGCGGCGACGGATGAGCGCCTCGGCCCTCGAACTCGACGCCGCCTCCGACGGCGCCTGGTCGGACCGCTGGCGGTCGGTCGTCGCCGCCCGGCTGCCCGTGCAGGAGTGGCCGCAGCGCCGCATCCTGATCACCGCCGTGGACGCCCGCACCGCCGAACCGGTCGTGTTCGACCGGGACAGCGGGGTCGCGATCGCCGAGGCGGTGGCCGCCAGCACGTCGAGCGGCCGGCCGTTCCGCATCGGCGACGAACGCTACATCGACGGCGGCTACCGCGTGAACGCGGAGAACGCCGACCTCGCAGCCGGCTACGAGCGCGTGCTGGTGCTGTCGCCGTTCAACGGCCGGTCGCTCGCGCCTGCCTCGTGGGGCACGCACCTGGCGGCGCAGGTCGAGGCGCTGCGCGCCTCCGGCAGTCGCGTCGAGGTGGTCGGTCCCGAGTCGGAGGAGCTGCACGGCGAGAACGCGATGGATGCGTCCCTGCGCCCGGCCGCTGCGCGCGCCGGCCACGCCCGTGGCATCGCCGTCGCCCCCTCCGTCGCCGCTCGCTGGAGCTGACTCACCCCCATCGAGTCCGCAAAGAATCGACGCTTTCGAGCCGAAAGCGTGCAGTCTGTGCGGACTCGATGGCGGGGGTCAGGCGAGGGAGATGAGGTCGAGGTAGTCGCGGTTCCAGTGGTCCTCGGTGCCGTCGGGCATGATGAGGACCCGCTCGGGGTTCAGCGCCTCGACGGCGCCCTCGTCGTGGCTCACCAGCACGACGGCGCCCTCGTAGTGAGCCAGGGCATCCAGGATCTCCTCGCGGCTCGCCGGGTCGAGGTTGTTCGTCGGCTCGTCGAGCAACAGCACGTTCGCTCCCGAGACGACGATCATCGCCAGCGCCAGGCGCGTCTTCTCGCCGCCCGACAGCACCCCGGCCGGCTTGTGGGCGTCGTCTCCGGTGAACAGGAACGAGCCCAGCACCTTGCGCGCCTCGGTCTCGGTGAGGTTCGGCGACGACGAGACCATGTTCTGCAGCACGGTGCGGTCGACGTCGATCGTCTCGTGCTCCTGGGCGTAGTAGCCGATGCGGAGGCCGTGTCCCGGCTCGACCTGCCCGGTGTCGGGTGTGTCGACGCCGGCCAGCATCCGGAGCAGGGTCGTCTTGCCCGCACCGTTGAGTCCGAGCACCACGACCTTCGAACCGCGGTCGATCGCGAGGTCGACTGCGGTGAAGATCTCCAGCGACCCGTAGCTCTTGGACAGGTCGCTCGCCTGCAGCGGCGTCCGGCCGCACGGCGCCGGGGTCGGGAAGCGCAGCTTCGCCACCCGGTCGACCTGGCGCACGTCCTCGAGACCGGCGAGCAGCTTCTCGGCGCGCGCCACCATCTGGTGCGCGGCCGCCGCCTTCGTCGCCTTCGCCCCGAACTTCGCCGCCTGCAGCTGCAGCGCGCCGGCCTTCTTCTCGGCGTTCGCGCGCTCCTTCTTGCGGCGCTCCTCGTCGGCGGCGCGCTGGCGCTGGTAGTTCTTCCAACCCATGTTGTAGATGTCGATCACCTGGCGGTTCGCATCCAGGTAGAAGACGCGGTTGACCGTCTCGCCGACGAGGTCGACGTCGTGCGAGATCACGATGAAGCCGCCGGTGTAGTTCTTCAGGAACTCGCGCAGCCACAGGATCGAGTCGGCATCCAGGTGGTTGGTCGGCTCGTCGAGGATCATCGTGCGCGCGTCCGAGAAGAGGATGCGCGCCAGCTCGATGCGGCGGCGCTGACCGCCCGAGAGGGTCTTGAGCGGCTGCTCCAGGATGCGGTCGGGCAGGTTCAGGTTCGACGCGATGGACGCCGCCTCCGCCTCCGCCGCGTACCCGCCGAGCAGGTGGAAGCGCTCCTCCAGCCGCCCGTACGTCTTCATCGCCGCCTCCGACACCGCGGTGTCGGAGCTCGCCATGTCGACCGTCGCCTTCTGCATCCCGAGCACGATGGAGCCGAGACCGCGGGCGTCCAGGATGCGCGTGCGCGCCAGGTCGTCGAGGTTGCCCGACCGCGGGTCCTGCGGCAGGTAGCCGAGGTCGCCGGACCGGTCGACCTTGCCCGCCGTCGGCAGGAGGTCGCCCGCGAGCACCTTCGTGAGAGTCGTCTTCCCGGCGCCGTTGCGCCCGACGAGTCCGATCTTGTCGCCGTCGGCGACACGGAAGCTCACGTCCTCCATCAGGAGGCGCGCACCCACGCGCAGTTCAAGCCCCTGCACGGCAAGCACAGTCGTTCCTACTTTCGGTTCTCAGCAAACAGTTCCGGACTTCTTCGACCCGACACGCCGCGGCGCGGTCGAAGAAGTCCGGAACTGATGGATGGGTACAGCTAGATGGCGAAGCCGAGGGCGCGCATCATGTCGCGACCGTCGTCGGTGATCCGCTCCGGGCCCCACGGCGGCATCCACACCCAGTTGATGCGGAACGCCTCGACGATGCCGTCGAGCGCCTCGGCGGTCTGCTCCTCCAGCACGTCGGTCAGCGGGCAGCCGGCGCTCGTGAGCGTCATCGAGATGATGAGCGCGTTGTTCTCGTCGTCCCAGGCCAGGTCGTAGATCAGCCCGAGGTCGACGACGTTGATCCCGAGCTCGGGATCCATGACGTTCTTCAGCGCCTCCTCGACCTGGTCGAAGAGCGCGGGGCTCAGAGTGGCGGGCATAAGCGGATTCTACCTCCGGCGCCTTATGCCTCGGCCAGCTCGGCAGCCGCCGCGGACGCGGACTCGGGGGCGTCGACGTAGCGGTCGTAGCCCTCCTCCTCCAGCCGCTCGGCGAGCTCCGGGCCGCCCTGCTCCGCCACCTTGCCCGCGACGAACACGTGCACGAAGTCGGGCTTGATGTAGCGCAGGATGCGCGTGTAGTGGGTGATCAGCAGGATGCCGAGCCCGGTGTTGGCCTTGGCGCGGTTGACGCCCTCCGACACGATCTTCAGCGCGTCGACGTCGAGGCCGGAGTCGGTCTCGTCGAGCACCGCGAACTTCGGCTTGAGCAGCTCCAGCTGAAGGATCTCGTTGCGCTTCTTCTCGCCGCCCGAGAAGCCCTCGTTGACGTTGCGCTCGGCGAAGGACGAGTCCATGCGCAGCGCGTTCATCGACTCCCGCACGTCCTTCACCCAGGTGCGGATCGACGGCGCCTGACCGTCGATCGCGGTCTTGGCGGTGCGCAGGAAGTTGGTGTTGGTGACACCGGGGATCTCGACCGGGTACTGCATGGCGAGGAACAGGCCGGCGCGGGCGCGCTCGTCGACGGTCATCGCAAGGACGTCCTCGCCGTCGAGCGTGATCGTGCCGGAGGTGACGGTGTACTTCGGGTGACCGGCGATCGTGTACGCGAGGGTCGACTTGCCGGAGCCGTTCGGGCCCATGATCGCGTGGATCTCGCCCTCGTTGATGGTCAGGTCGACGCCGTTCAGGATGGGCTTGGTGCCCTGGTCCGTCTCGACGGTGACGTGCAGGTCGCGGATTTCCAGCGTGGACATGGTCAGTTGATCTCTTTCGTGACGCTTGAGTCGATGAAGACGTCTCCGTCGATGATCTCGACGGCGAAGACGGGGACCGGCTCATAGGCCGGGAGGTTGAGGGGCTTGCCGGTGACGAGCGAGAACTGCGAGCCGTGCGCCCAGCACTCCAGGGTCTCGTCCTCGACGAAGCCCTCGGACAGCGAGATCTCGCCGTGCGTGCAGGTGTCGCCGATGGCGTGGATGTCGCCGGCGGAGTCTTTCACGAGAGCGATCGGCACGCCGTTCACCACGACGCGGGTGGCCTGGTTCTCGACCAGCTCCGCGACCGCGGCGACGCGCTCGGCCGCCATCAGTGCTCCGCCCCGGCGGAGGGGGCGGACGCGGTGACCGACGTCGCTTCGAGCTCCGCCTCGATCTTGGCCTGCAGGCGCTCCTGCAGCGCGGGCGAACCGATCTGCTGCACGATCTCGGCGAGGAAGCCGCGGACGACGAGGCGGCGCGCCTCCTCCTCCGGGATGCCGCGGGACTGCAGGTAGAACAGCTGCTCGTCGTCGAAGCGACCGGTGGCGCTGGCGTGCCCGGCGCCGACGATGTCGCCGGTCTCGATCTCGAGGTTCGGCACCGAGTCGGCGCGCGCGCCGTCGGTGAGCACGAGGTTGCGGTTCTGCTCGTAGGTGTCGGTGCCGACGGCCTTCGGCCCGATCAGCACGTCGCCGATCCACACCGTGCGCGCGCCCTCGCCCTGCAGCGCACCCTTGTAGGTGACGCGGCTGCGGGTCTCCGGACCGTCGTGGTAGACGTACACCTGCTGCTCGAGATGCTGGGTCGCGTCGGCGAAGTAGGCGCCGAGCAGCTCGGCGTCCGACCGGGCGCCCGCCAGGTGCGCGGAGGGGTTCAGCCGCACGACGCCGCCGCCGAGCGTGATGGCGACGTGCTTGATCCGGGCGCCCTCCGCCAGCTCGGCGAAGTGGGCGGCCACGTGCAGCGCGTCGTCGTCCCACTCCTGGAGGGAGACGACGGTGAGGTCTGCGTCCTTCCCGAGCAGGAACTCGACGTTCTCGGTCAGGTGCGCGGCGCCGGTGTTCTGAAGGATGAGGGTCGCGGTCGCGCCCTCGGCCACCTCGACGACCGTGTGCGCGGCGCGCGGTGCTCCGCCGAGTGTAGAACGGGTCAGCGTCACCTCGCGGCGGTCACCGCTGAGGTCTGCGGAGATGCTCACCAGCAGCGCCTGCTCGAACGCCGTCCAGGCGTTGGCGGACGCGCGGTCCTCCGGCTGCCCGGCGCGGCCGATGCGGGAGTCCTCGCGGCCCACCCACAGCGTCGAGACGCCCTTCGCGGCCGTCACGTCGTAGACGTAGGGCGAGCCGTCGAGCTCTCCGGTGGTCAGCTCCTGGATGCGCGCGACCGGCGTGTACTTCCACATCGGCTCGCGCCCGGTGACCGCCGGGAAGTCGGAGACCTCGGTCGAGGTGAACCGCTCGGAGCGGGTCTGCACGGGGACGGGAGCGCGCATGTGCGTCGGGGCCGGCGCGGCCTGCGGGGTCGTCGTCGTCTCGATCTGCGTCATCCGACAGAGCCTTCCATGCCCATCTCGATGAGCTTGTTGAGTTCCAGGGCGTACTCCATGGGGAGCTCGCGGGCGATCGGCTCGATGAAGCCGCGGACGATCATGGCCATGGCCTCGTCCTCCGGGAGCCCGCGCGACATCAGGTAGAAGAGCTGCTCCTCGCTCACGCGCGACACCGTCGCCTCGTGGCCGAGCTGCACGTCGTCGACCCGGATGTCGATGGCCGGGTAGGTGTCCGACCGGGAGATCGTGTCGACCAGCAGCGCGTCGCAGCGCACGGTGTTGGCGGAGTGGTGCGCGCTCGCGTCCACCCGCACCTCGCCGCGGTAACCGGCACGGCCGCCGCCGCGGGCGATCGACTTGGAGACGATCGACGACTGCGTGTACGGCGCCATGTGGATCATCTTGGCGCCGGCGTCCTGGTGCTGGCCCGGGCCGGCGAAGGCGACGGACAGGGTCTCGCCCTTGGCGTGCTCCCCCATCAGGTAGATCGACGGGTACTTCATCGTGACCTTGGAGCCGATGTTGCCGTCGATCCACTCCATGGTCGCGCCCTCGGCCGCGGTGGCCCGCTTGGTGACCAGGTTGTAGACGTTGTTCGACCAGTTCTGGATGGTCGTGTAGCGCACGCGGGCGTTCTTCTTGACGATGATCTCGACGACCGCGGAGTGCAGCGAGTCGGACTTGTAGATCGGCGCCGTGCAGCCCTCGATGTAGTGCACGTAGGAGCCCTCGTCGGCGATGATCAGCGTCCGCTCGAACTGGCCCATGTTCTCGGTATTGATGCGGAAGTAGGCCTGCAGCGGGATCTCGACGTGCACGCCCTTCGGGACGTACACGAACGAGCCGCCCGACCAGACGGCGGTGTTGAGCGCCGCGAACTTGTTGTCGCCGGCCGGGATCACGGTGCCGAAGTACTCCTCGAAGATCTCGGGGTGCTCGCGCAGCGCCGTGTCGGTGTCGAGGAAGATGACGCCCTGCTCCTCCAGGTCTTCGCGGATCTGGTGGTACACGACCTCGGACTCGTACTGCGCGGCGACGCCGGCGACGAGGCGCTGACGCTCCGCCTCCGGGATGCCCAGCTTCTCGTACGTGTTCCGGATGTCCTCCGGCAGGTCCTCCCAGCTCTGCGCCTGCTTCTCGGTGGAGCGGACGAAGTACTTGATGTTGTCGAAGTCGATCTCCGACAGGTCGGCACCCCAGGTCGGCATCGGCTTGCGCTCGAACAGCTGGAGGGCTTTCAGACGGCGCTGCAGCATCCACTCGGGCTCGTTCTTGAGTCCGGAGATGTCCTTCACCACCTCGGGTGAGAGCCCGCGACGTGCGGAGGCACCCGCTGCGTCGGAATCCGCCCAGCCGAACTCGTACTGCCCCAGAGAGGCGAGCTCAGGCCGATCGATCAGGATGTCTGACATATCTACCTCGTTTCCTCCACTCGTAACCGGATATCAGTCCGGCTCATTCCCCTCGCGACGCGCGGCTCACGCCGGTCGTGCGAGCGTCCTGATTGCGCGGGTGGTTGTGTGCGATCAGTACTTCGCGTACCTAAACTGTCCGTGGAGGCAGGCCTCGATGCCCCGGCGCGGACGGAGGAAACCGTTTGCGCGCACGCGCACCGAGGCGCGTTCCTCGAACCCACCAATTCTACAGGTGCGGCGCGGTATTAGTAGAGGCGCGCCTGCGCATTGCCCGAGTATCCGCATCCGATCCAGGAGTCCGACATTCCCATGAAGCGCCTCATCGCCTGGCTGCCCGACCGTGTGGACGCACGGCTGAAGGTGATCGCCTGGGTCTACCTCGTCGGCCAGATCGTCCTGGTCGGCACCGGCGGTCTCGTCCGGCTGACGGCGAGCGGGCTGGGCTGTCCCACCTGGCCGAAGTGCACGGCCGACTCCATCGTGAACACGCCGGAGATGGGCGTCCACGGCTTCATCGAGTTCGGCAACCGCGTGCTGAGCGTTCTGCTCGGCATCGTCGCGATCCTCGCCTTCCTCATGATCCTGAGGCTGCGCAAGCAGCGCCCTGACCTGTTCTGGCTCACCCTGATCGCCGGCCTCGGCATCCCCGCGCAGGCCGTCGTGGGGGGCCTGAGCGTGCTGAGCCACCTCAACCCGTACGTCGTCGGACTGCACTTCGTGGTCTCGATCGCGCTCGTCGCGCTGTGCACGGCGTTCGTCGTGCGCGTCTACGCCGTGCCCGGTCCGCGTGTGCGCGCGGTCCCCGGCTGGTTCGCCGGGGTCGCCCACCTCACCAGCGCGGTGGTCGCCGTCACGATCCTGGTCGGCATCCTGACCACCGGCAGCGGTCCGCACGCCGGCGACGCCAACGCCCCTCGCAACGGGCTGAACCCCGAGATCCTGCAGCACGTGCACGCGATCCCGGCGTACGTCACCTTCACGCTGACGCTCGTGCTCGTGGTCGGGTCGTTCCGTTACCGGCTCACGCCCGTGCACCGGTTCGCGCAGTACCTGCTGGCGGTCGAGGTGCTGCAGATCGCGGTGGGCCTCATCCAGGCGAACACCGGGCTCCCCGGCATCCTCGTCGGCATCCACATGATGCTCGCGGCGCTGCTCGCGGCCGCCATGACCGCGGTCGTCCTGGCGCTGAAGGCGCCGGCGGAGACGCTCGGGGCACGCGAGGACTCAGCGCAGGACGTCGTCGCGGCGTAGCGTCCCGACGCGCGCCTCGCGCATCCGGCCGTGCAGCTCGACGAGCGTCCTGGTGCGCGCGCTGAAGTCGAAGCCGGCCGCCTCGGCCAGCCGCCTGCTCGCCGCGTTCTCGGGCACGTACTCCCAGTTGAGCTGGTCGAAGCCGCCGCGCGCCGGGTCGAGCGCGAAGGCCGCGACCGCCCGCAGCGCCTCGCTCAGGTAGCCCTGCCCTCGGGCCCAGGGCGCGGACCAGCAGCCGAGGGATGCGCTCCCCGGCCGGTCGTCGCTGCGCACCTCCAGCGCGCCGATCAGGCGGCCGCCCTCCCGCGGGTGGATCGCCCACACCCTGTACCGGTGGCTGGCAAGCCCGTGCGGGCAGTACGAACGGACGAAGAACTCCGCGCTCGCGCGGGTGTACGGCTGCGGCAGCGGCACCCACGCCTGCGTCTCGGCGTCGAGGCAGGCCTCCAGCACGTCCGGGATGTCGGACTCCCCTGGAGCGTCGAGCACGAGGCGCTCGGTCACCAGGTGCGCCGTCAGCAACTGTGCCGTCATGCGCACATGCTAGACGCCGGACGCACCCCGCGGCAGAAAAAACCGAGCGACCCTCACGTCGGCTTCTCCAGCTTCCGTCGGATCGAATGCGTTCGAATCTCCTGCTGGGCCGCCTCCCGTCGGAGATTCGAACGGAACGCGCCCGAATCGCCGACGCAAGCGCGCGAGCTCCGGGCGGTTAGGCGAAGTGCAGGAACGGGAGCAGCGGGTCGATCGCGACGGCCAGGAAGATGAGCGTCAGGTAGGCGATCGAGCCGTGGAACACGCGCATCGGCGACACCGTCTCGTGCCGGATCGCGAGGTTGTAGAGCCGGTGCGACTCGTAGATGAACCAGCCGCCCGCCACCAGCGACACCGCCGTGTACAGCAGCCCCATGTGCGCGACCGGGATGAGCAGCAGGGAGCACGCCACCATCGCCCAGGCGTAGAGGATGACCTGCAGGCCGACCACCGCGCGGCCTCGGACGACCGCGAGCATCGGGACACCCGCCTCCTGGTAGTCGGCGCGGTACTTCATCGAAAGCGGCCAGTAGTGCGGCGGCGTCCAGAGGAAGATGATCCCGAACAGGATGAACGGCGCCCAGTCGAGCGAGCCGGTCACGGCCGCCCAGCCGATCAGCACCGGCATACAGCCCGCGACGCCGCCCCAGACGATGTTCTGCGGGGTGCGGCGCTTGAGGATGAGCGTGTAGAAGACGACGTAGAGCAGGATGGCCGCGACCGAGAGACCCGCCGCCAGCCAGTTGGTGAAGAAGCCGAGCACGAGCACCGACGCGATGCCGAGCGCCCAGGCGAACACGAGCGCCTCGCGGTCGGAGAGCTCCCCCGTCACCAGCGGGCGGTTCTTCGTGCGCCGCATCACGCGGTCGATGTCGCGGTCGATGTAGCAGTTGAACGCGCCGGCCGACCCCGCGCTCATGTAGCCGCCGATCACGGTGGCGACCACCAGCCAGAGATTCGGGATGCCGCCCGCCGCCAGGATCATCGTCGGAACCGTCGTCACCAGCAGCAGTTCGACGACCCGGGGCTTGGTGAGGGCGAAATACGCCTTCACCTTGCGGGCAACGCCGATGCGGTCGGATTCGACACGGCTCTCTACAGCGACGTCCATTGCTCCTCGTGTGGTGTCGGCGGCTGGGCGGAAGGGCCCGCGGAAAGTCTACGTCACGTAGAGGCGGAGCCGGGCGGACGCTGCGTGTCCGCCTGAGGCATAACCGGCTGGGGGAACACCCCACGTTTCGTGCGTGTTACCTATACTTGGAGATGCTCGCCAGCCGGAACCCCTGTACCGCCCGCCTCTTTTGTAGGACCGTGACGGATGAGACTCCGGCGCCGATGACGTCCACGGCGCGCACTACCTCAACCGGTGCGGGTACCACGACGACCCTCACCATATCTACGAAGGGTCAGTTTTCAACGTGGCAGCACTGCAGTGGGATCCCATTGACAACAAGGCAGTAGACACGGCCCGCGTCCTCGCGGCCGATGCGGTGGAGAAGGTGGGCAACGGGCATCCCGGCACCGCCATGAGCCTCGCCCCCGCCGCCTACCTGCTCTTCCAGAAGGTGATGCGCCGCGATCCGCACGACCAGCACTGGCTGGGCCGCGACCGCTTCATCCTGTCGGCCGGCCACTCGTCGCTGACCCAGTACATCCAGCTCTACCTCGGCGGCTACGGTCTCGAGCTCGACGACCTCAAGGCGCTCCGCACCTGGGGCTCCCTCACCCCCGGCCACCCCGAGTACGGACACACCGACGGCGTGGAGATCACCACCGGCCCCCTGGGCCAGGGCATCTCCTCCGCCGTCGGTTTCGCTTATGCCCAGCGGTTCGAGCGGGGCCTGTTCGACCCCGACGCCACCCCCGGCACCAGCCCGTTCGACCACCACGTCTACGTGATCGCCTCCGACGGCGACCTGGAGGAGGGCGTCAGCTCCGAGGCGTCGTCGCTCGCCGGCCACCAGGAGCTCGGCAACCTGATCGCGATCTACGACAGCAACCAGATCTCGATCGAGGACGACACCGACATCGCCTTCACGGAGGACGTGCAGAAGCGCTACGAGGCTTACCACTGGGACGTCCAGGTCGTCGACTGGAAGAAGACCGGCGTCTACAAGGAGGACGTCGAGGAGCTCTTCCAGGCGATCGAGAACGCGAAGGCGGTCACCGACAAGCCGTCGCTGATCATCCTGAAGACGATCATCGGCTGGCCGTCGCCGAAGAAGCAGAACACCGGCAAGATCCACGGCTCCGCCCTGGGCGCCGACGAGCTGCGCGCCGTCAAGGAGGTGCTCGGCTTCGACCCGGAGCAGACCTTCGAGGTCGCCGAAGAGGTCATCGAGCACACGCGCAAGGCCGTCGAGCGCGGCGCCGAGCAGCGTGCCGAGTGGCAGAAGGGCTTCGACGCCTGGGCCGAGGCCAACCCCGAGCGCAAGGAGCTGCTCGACCGCCTCCTCCGCGGCGAGGCGCCCGACTTGGAGAGCGTGCTCCCCGTGTTCGAGCCGGGCAAGGACGTCTCCACCCGCGCCGCGTCCGGCAAGGTGCTCAACGCCCTTGCGCCGGCCATGCCGGAGCTGTGGGGCGGCTCGGCCGACCTGGCCGAGTCCAACAACACCACCATCGAGGGCGCGCCGTCGTTCGTGCCGAGCGAGCGCTCGACCCACGAGTGGACCGGCAACCCCTACGGCCGCGTCCTGCACTTCGGCATCCGCGAGCACGCGATGGCCGCGATCATCAACGGCATCGTGCTGCACGGCCCGACGCGTCCGTTCGGCGGAACGTTCCTCATCTTCAGCGACTACCAGCGCCCGTCGCTGCGCCTGTCGGCCCTGATGAACATCCCGTCGATCTTCGTCTGGACGCACGACTCGGTCGCCCTCGGCGAGGACGGACCGACGCACCAGCCGATCGAGCAGCTGTCGACGCTGCGCGCGATCCCGAACTTCACGGTCGTCCGCCCGGGCGACGCGAACGAGGTCGCGTGGGCGTGGAAGACCATGCTGGAGCGCCGCCAGGGCCCGGCCGGCATCGCGCTGACCCGCCAGAACATCCCCGTGTTCGAGCGCGGAGAGGGCGACGCCGAGGGCGACACCCTCGCGTCGGCCAAGAACGTCGCGAAGGGCGCCTACATCTTGGCCGAGGCGCCGGGCGGCACGCCGGACGTGATCTTCATCGCGACCGGCTCCGAGGTCCAGATCGCGCTCGAGGCCCGCGAGGTGCTGAAGGGCGAGGGCATTAACGCCCGCGTCGTCTCCGCCCCGAGCCTGGAGTGGTTCGACGAGCAGCCCGCCGAGTACCGCGAGAAGGTGCTCCCGGCGGCCGTCAAGGCCCGTGTCTCGATCGAGGCCGGCCTGGCGCTCGCCTGGGACAAGATCGTCGGCGACCACGGCCGCAGCGTGTCGATCGAGCACTTCGGTGCCTCGGCCGACTACAAGACCCTGTTCCGCGAGTTCGGCATGACCACCGAGCACGCCGTGTCCGCCGCGAAGGAATCGCTCGCGTCGCTCTGAGCGCGGGCACTGAGGAGATAAAGACAAATGACCGACACCACCTCCACCACCGAGACCCCCACCGCCGCCCTGTCGGCCGCGGGCGTCAGCATCTGGCTGGACGACCTCTCGCGTGAGCGCATCAATTCCGGCGGCCTGCAGAAGCTGATCGCCGAGAAGAACGTGGTCGGCGTGACCACGAACCCGACGATCTTCGCCGCCGCGCTCTCCAAGGGCGAGGCGTACGACGAGCAGGTCCGCCAGCTCGCCGCCGCCGGCGTGTCCGTCGACGACGCGATCTTCGAGATCACCACCGACGACGTCGCCAACGCGAGCGACATCTTCCACGAGGTCTACGAGCGCTCCAACGGCGTCGACGGCCGCGTGTCCATCGAGGTCGCCCCCGGCCTCGCCCACGACACGCAGGCGACGATCTTCGCCGCCAAGAAGCTCTCGGACAAGATCCAGAAGCAGAACGTGATGATCAAGATCCCGGCGACGGTCGAGGGCCTCGAGGCCATCACCGAGACCATCGCGGCCGGCATCAGCGTCAACGTGACCCTGATCTTCAGCCTGGAGCGCTACCGCCAGGTCATCGACGCGTACCTCACCGGCCTCGAGAAGGCCAAGGAGGCGGGCATCGACCTGTCCGGCATCCACTCGGTCGCGTCGTTCTTCGTGTCGCGCGTCGACACCGAGGTGGACAAGCGCCTGAGCGCCATCGGCACCGACGAGGCCCTCGCCCTCAAGAGCAAGGCCGGCATCGCCAACGCCCGCCTCGCCTACGAGGTCTACGAGCAGGAGTTCGCCACCGAGCGCGCCAAGCAGCTCGTCGCGGCCGGCGCCAACGAGCAGCGCCCGCTGTGGGCCTCCACCGGCGTCAAGGACCCGAGCCTGCCCGACACGCTGTACGTCGAGGAGCTCGTCGCCCCGAACACCGTCAACACCATGCCGGAGAAGACGCTCGACGCGACCTTCGACCACGGCCGCATCACCGGCGACACCGTCACCGGCAGCTACGCCGAGTCGAACGACGTGCTCAACAAGCTCGCCGACCTCGGCATCTCGTACGACGAGGTCACCGAGCTGCTCGAGCGCGAGGGCGTGGACAAGTTCGTCGTCTCCTGGGGCGAGCTCGTCGAGACCGTGAAGAACGCGCTCGAGGGAGCCGCCAAGTGACGTTCCGCATCCACGTCACCGGGCCTGCCGCCGAGGCCGTCAAGACCGTCGTCCCCCAGCTCGTCGCCGACAAGGTCGCGTCGGGCATCGCGGCTCAGGACCCGGCCCTCTGGGGCCCCGCGGCCGAGCCGGAGGCGAGCAAGCGTCTCGGCTGGACCGAGGCCGTCGCCATCTCGCGGCCGCTCGTGCCGGAGATCGTCGCCCTGCGCGACGAGCTCCGCGCCAAGGGCGTGCACCACATCGTCCTCGGCGGCATGGGCGGCTCGTCGCTCGCGCCCGAGGTCATCACCCGGACGGCCGAGGCCGAGCTCACCGTGCTCGACTCGACCGACCCCGGCCAGGTGCTCTCCGCGCTGCGCGACCGGCTCGAGGCCACCGCGGTGGTCATCTCCTCGAAGTCCGGCTCGACGCTCGAGACCGACAGCCAGAAGCGCGTCTACGAGAAGTGGTTCCAGGACGCCGGGATCGACCCGCTCGAGCGGATCGTCATCGTCACCGACCCGGGCTCGCCGCTCGACCAGTCGGCGCGCGAGGCCGGCTACCGCGTGTTCAACGCCGACCCGAACGTGGGCGGCCGCTACTCGGCGCTCACCGCGTTCGGCCTGGTGCCCTCCGGCCTCGCCGGCGTCGACATCGCCGAGCTCCTCGACGAGGCCGACGCGACGCAGATCGAGCTCGCCGTCGACAACGAGGAGAACCCGGGCCTGGTGCTCGGCGCGGCCATCGCTGGCACCAGCCCGCTGAAGGATAAGCTGGGCATCGTGGCGGACGGCACCCACATCGTCGGCTTCGCCGACTGGGCGGAGCAGCTGATCGCCGAGTCCACCGGCAAGGAGGGCACGGGGCTTCTCCCCGTCGTGCTCGACAAGCTCGCCCCCGAGCTCGAGTCGAAGCCGGCCGACCTGCAGATCGTGCGCCTCGTGGCCAACGCGGAGGCCCACCACCTGTTCCCGGCGGACCGCCACGAGGGCGAGATCCTCGTCTCCGGCAGCCTCGGCGCGCAGCTGATCGTCTGGGAGTACGCGGTCGCGGTCGCGGGACGCCTGCTCGGCATCAACCCGTTCGACCAGCCCGACGTGGAGGCCGCGAAGGCCGCCGCCCGCTCGCTGCTCGACAACCGGCCCGAGCCCGTCGCCCCCGCGTTCACCGCGGGCGGCATCGAGGTGCGCACCACCGGCTCGTTCCTGGGCGACGCCACGACGCTCGACGCCGCGGTGGACGCGCTGCTCGCGCAGCTCGGCCCGGACGGCTACGTCGCGGTGCAGGCCTACGTGGACCGCCTCGCCCTCCCCCAGCTCGCGGGGATCCGCGACCTGCTGGCGGCCAAGGCGAACCGTCCCGTCACCTTCGGGTGGGGCCCGCGCTTCCTGCACTCGACCGGACAGTTCCACAAGGGCGGCCCCGCCGTCGGCGTGTTCCTGCAGATCACCGCGACGGCGCCGGAGGACCTCGAGATCCCCGGCCGACCGTTCACGTTCGGCCAGCTCATCCAGGCCCAGGCCGCCGGCGACGCCAGCGTCCTCGGCGAGCACGGCCGTCCGGTGCTGACCCTCACGCTCACGAACCCCGAGGCGGATGTCGTCTCGCTGTTCGAGGCCGTCAACTGAAGTCCCGATAAAGGAGACCGACACTTGTCACCGGTGGAGATCACCCCGGAGTTCAACCCGCTGCGGTTGCCCTCCGACCGCCGCCTCAATCGCATCGCGGGGCCCAGCAGCCTCATCATCTTCGGCGTGACGGGCGACCTGTCGCGCAAGAAGCTGATGCCCGCGGTGTACGACCTCGCGAACCGCGGCCTGCTGCCGCCCGGGTTCTCCCTCGTCGGGTTCGCCCGGCGCGACTGGGAGGACCAGGACTTCGAGAAGGTCGTGTACGAGGCGGTCAAGCAGTACGCGCGCACGCCGTTCGACGACGACGTGTGGAAGCAGCTGGCACAGGGCATCCGCTTCGTGCCCGGCGAGTTCGACGACGACGAGGCGTTCCAGCGCCTCAAGGAGACCGTCGAGCAGCTGGACGCGGAGCGCGGGACGATGGGCAACCACGCGTTCTACCTGTCCATCCCGCCGAAGGCGTTCCCGATCGTGACGGAGCAGCTCAAGCGCTCCGGCCTCGCCGACCAGTCCGGCGACGGCTGGCGACGCGTCGTCATCGAGAAGCCGTTCGGGCACGACCTGCAGTCGGCGCGGGAGCTCAACGCGGTCGTCGAGACCGTGTTCCCGCCGGACTCGGTGTTCCGCATCGACCACTACCTCGGCAAGGAGACGGTCCAGAACATCCTGGCGCTGCGCTTCGCGAACGAGCTGTACGAGCCGATCTGGAACGCCAACTACGTCGACCACGTGCAGATCACCATGGCCGAGGACATCGGCGTGGGCGGTCGTGCGGGGTACTACGACGGCATCGGCGCGGCGCGCGACGTCATCCAGAACCACCTGCTGCAGCTCCTCGCCCTCACAGCCATGGAGGAGCCCATCTCGTTCAACGCCGCAGACCTGCGCGCTGAGAAGGAGAAGGTGCTCGCCGCCGTGCGGCTGCCGAAGGACCTGGCGAAGTCGACCGCGCGCGGCCAGTACGGCCCGGGATGGCAGGGCGGCGAGAAGGTCGTCGGCTTCCTCGAGGAGGACGGGATGAACCCCCAGTCCACGACGGAGACCTACGCGGCCATCAAGCTGGAGATCGGCACCCGCCGCTGGGCGGGCGTCCCGTTCTACCTGCGCGCGGGCAAGCGCCTCGGCCGCCGCGTCACCGAGATCGCGGTCGTGTTCAAGCGCGCCCCTCAGCAGCTCTTCGCGGAGTCGCAGACCAGCGCGCTCGGCCAGAACGCGCTCGTCATCCGCGTGCAGCCCGACGAGGGTGTGACCATCCGCTTCGGCTCGAAGGTCCCCGGCGCCGGCATGCAGGTGCGCGACGTGAGCATGGACTTCGGCTACGGCCACGCCTTCACCGAGGCGAGCCCCGAGGCCTACGAGCGGCTCATCCTGGATGTGCTGCTCGGCGACCCGCCCCTGTTCCCGCGCCACGAGGAGGTCGAGCTCTCCTGGAAGATCCTCGACCCGATCGAGGACTTCTGGGCCACGCAGGGCCAGCCAGAGCAGTACCGCCCCGGAACCTGGGGCCCGAAGTCGGCCGACGAGCTCTTGGAGCGCGACGGCCGCGTTTGGAGGCGTCCATGATCGTCGACCTTCCCGCGACGAGCGTCAGCAACATCTCGAAGGCCCTCGTGAAGATCCGCGAGGAGGGCGGCGCCGTCGCCCTCGGTCGCGTGCTCACGCTGGTCATCGCGACCCACCTCGGTCAGGAGGAGGAGGCCATCGAGGCCGCCAACGACGCCTCCCGCGAGCACCCGATGCGCGTCATCGTGGTGTCCACCGAGGAGGACCGCGAGCGCAGCAAGGGCGAGGCCCGTCTCGACGCGCAGATCCGTGTCGGCGGCGACGCCGGCGCGAGCGAGGTCATCGTGCTCCGGGCCTACGGCGAGACCGCGAGCGACGAGGAGGGGCTGGTCACCGGCCTCCTGCTCCCCGACGCCCCGGTCGTGGTCTGGTGGCCGGGGGTGGCGCCCGAGAAGGCGTCCACCTCTCCTCTCGGCCGCATCGCCACCCGGCGGATCACCGACGCATCGGCGCAGCCGAACCCGCAGGAGTTCCTGTTCCACCTCGGCAAGACGTACGCCCCCGGCGACACCGACTTCGCCTGGACCCGGCTCACCCTGTGGCGCGCGCAGCTCGCCGCCGTGCTCGATCAGCCGCCGTTCGAGCCGATCACCGGCGTCGACGTGGCCGGCGCGGCCGACTCCCCCTCGACCCTCCTCCTCGCCGCGTGGCTGCGCCTGCAGCTGCAGGTTCCGGTGCACTACGACCTCGCCTCGCGCGCGATCGGCTCCGGCGGCATCCACGGGGTGAAGATGGAGCGCGCCTCCGGCGTCATCGAGCTGGAGCGCGAGGTCCCGAACGTCGCCCGCCTGTCTCAGCCCGGCCAGCCGACGCACGACCTGTCCCTGCCACGCCGCAGTCTCCGCGACTGCCTGGCCGAGGAACTGCGTAGGCTGGACCCGGACGACCTCTACGGCGAGGTGATCACCAAGGGTCTCGAACTGCTGGAGACCTCTGACGAAGGAGCAGGCGCCAGGGCATGACGAACGAACGGCGGGTGCTCGTCCACCCGGACAAGGAGGCGCTCACGGCCTCGGTGGCCGCGCGCTTCCTCACCAAGACGATCGACATCCTCGACGACCAGGGTCACGCGAACATCGCGCTGACCGGCGGAACGATGGGCATCGCGGTGCTGGAGGCGGTCAGCGCCTCCCCCGCCCGCGACACCATCGACTGGTCGAAGGTGCACTTCTGGTGGGGCGACGAGCGGTTCGTGCCGCGGAACGACCCCGACCGGAACGAGCTCCAGGCGCGCGAGGCGCTGCTCGATCACATCGCGGTGCCGCCGGAGAACGTCCACCCGTTCCCGTCGTCGGATGAGATCCCGGACATCGACGAGGCCGCGAGCGTGTATGCGGCGGAGCTCGAGGCCTTCGGGCACGAGGGCTGGCCGGTGCCGAAGTTCGACATCACCTTCCTCGGCGTCGGCCCCGACGGTCACATCGCGTCGCTGTTCCCCGACCGGGCCGGCATCCGCGAGGACAAGGCGTCGGTGATCGCCGAGCGCGACTCCCCCAAGCCGCCGCCGGCGCGCCTGAGCCTCACGCGTCCGGTGATCAACTCGTCGGACCGCATCTGGCTGGTGCTCGCCGGCAGCGACAAGGCGAGCGCCCTGGGCCTCGCGCTCGCGGGCGCGAGCTACACCGAGGTGCCGGTCGCCGGCGCCAAGGGCCGGAAGCGCACCGTGTTCTTCGTGGACAAGGATGCCGCCGTCGACGTGCCCGAGAACCTCATCGCTCCGAGCTACTGAGCTCCACCCGACACGAGACCGCAGTCCCCTTCCCGGGTGACTGCGGTCTCGTGTCACGTGTGCGGGTGCGCGAGCACCCGCGGTAGTGACGGGAGGCCGCAGTCGCGTCAGGCGGCGCGGACACGCTCGCGCAGGGTCGCGAGGCGCGCGGCCGGAGCGCCGGTCAGCGGTCCGCGGCCGCGGATCGCGAAGCGGTCGTGCTCGGCTCGGATGCCGCGCTCGAACGCGTGCGTCAGCAGGTGCAGGTAGAACGCGAGCAGCCGCGACGTCTCGTCGCGCACCTCCGCGTCGCGCCCGGCGAGGTCGAGCTCGTCCACCCAGCGCTGCAGTTCGGCGAAGGCGACCCGCAGGCGGAGGCTGCGGCGCGCATCCACGGCGACGAGCGGCGCGCCGTCCTCGTACCGGGTCAACAGGAGCTCGGCCTCCTCCGCGCGGTCGACGGCCGCATCGAGCAGCGCCGCGAGGCTGGTGCTCCCCACCTCGTCGGCGAGGGCGCGCGACGCTCCCGCCTGCTCCTCCGGCGATCCGCGCATCCCGCACCTCCCGTGGGATGCAGTGTAGCCCCGACCACTCGTCACGAACGGGCGCGATTCGTGACGAACGGGCGCGATTCGTGACGAATCGCAGGCGGGGACGACGAAGGCCGCCCACCGCGAGGTGGACGGCCTTCGTGCGCGTGGTGCTAGTTGGTGGTGGGGCGACCGCGGCGGGCGCGGAGCTGGTTGAGGGCGTCCTCGAGCAGCTGCTCCGCCTCCTCCTCGCTGCGGCGCTCCTTCACGTACGCGAGGTGCGTCTTGTACGGCTCCGTCTTCGCCACCGACGGCGGGTTCTCCTTGTCGCGGCCGGCGGGAAGGCCGGTCGACGGCGAGTCGATGACGTCGGGGATCTCCTCCTCGGGGAGGTTCGCGGCGAAATAGCGGACGGTCTCGTTGCCGAGCGCGTCCCAGTAGGACACGGCGATACGCTCCGCGTGGAAGCCGCGGTCCTGCTCGCCCATGGGACCCGCGCCGACGCGCGAGCCGCGGATGGCACTGCCTCCGGAAGCCATGCTCTTCTCCTTCTCCGGTGGGGCGCGCTTACGCGCTGAACTTGGTGATCAGGCCGAGGACCACGATGCACGTGATCCAGATCAGCCCGAGGATGACCGTGATCCGGTTGAGGTTGCGCTCCGCGACCCCGGACGCGCCGAGGTTGGAGGTGACACCGCCGCCGAACATGTCGGACAGACCGCCACCGCGGCCCTTGTGCAGAAGGATGAGCAAGGTCAGCAGGAGGCTGGTGATGCCCAGCAGGACCTGCAGGACGACCTGGAGAATCAGCACGGAGAACCTTTCGGGAAGCGACCCGGAGCGAAACCCCGGGGAAAACCAACTGCCAGTATAACTCGCGGGCGCTCTCAGATCCCGACGTGCTTCTGATACCGGACGATGGCCGCGAACTCGTTGACGTCGAGGCTCGCCCCGCCGACGAGCGCGCCGTCGACGTTGGGCTCGCGCATGAAGCCGGCGATGTTGCCCGACTTCACCGATCCGCCGTAGAGGATGCGCGTCTTGGCCGCCACGTCGTCGCCCAGCACCTCGGCGACCACGCCGCGCAGCGCGGCGCAGACCTGCTCCGCCTGCTCGGGCGTCGCCGCCTGACCGGAGCCGATGGCCCACACGGGCTCATAGGCGACCACGACGTCCGCGGCCGAGTCGACACCGGCGAGGGCCGCACGGAGCTGGGCGACCGGGACGGCGCTGGCGCCGTGGGTCTCCAGGTCTTCCGCGGTCTCGCCGACGCAGATGATCGGCGCGATGTTGTGCTTGAGCGCAGCGGTCACCTTTGCGGCCACCTGCTCGTCGGTCTCGCCGTGCAGCGTCCGCCGCTCGGAGTGGCCGATGATGACGTAGCGGCTCTCCAGCGCCTCGAGGAACGCGGCCGAGATCTCGCCGGTGTACGCACCGGACTCGTGCTCGGAGACGTCCTGACCGCCGAACGCGATCGGCAGCTTGTCGGCCGCGACCAGCGTCTGCACGCTGCGCAGGTCGGTGAACGGCGGGAAGACCGCGACCTCGACGGCCGAGAAGTCGTGGCTCGCGTCCTTCAACGTCCACGCCAGCTTCTGCACGAAGGCGATCGCCTGGAGGTGGTCCAGGTTCATCTTCCAGTTGCCGGCGATGAGCGGGACGCGCCGCACCGTGGGGCTCACTGCTGCCATCCGAGGACCTCCAGTCCGGGGAGTCGCTTGCCTTCGAGGAACTCGAGGCTCGCGCCCCCGCCCGTCGAGATGTGACCGAACTGGTCGTCGCGGAAGCCGAGCGCACGCACGGCCGCCGCGGAGTCTCCGCCGCCGACGACGCTCAGGCCGTCGACCTCGGTGAGCGCCTGGGCGACCGCCTTGGTGCCCGCGGCGAACGGAGCGAGCTCGAACACGCCCATCGGGCCGTTCCAGAACACCGTCTTCGCGCCCCGGATGTACTCCGAGAACAGCTCGGCCGTCTCCGGCCCGATGTCGAGCCCGAGGCCCTTGTCGCCCCACTCGGTGTCCTCGATCGCGTCGATCGGGCGCACCGCCTGCTCCGCGTCGGCGCCGAACTTCGAGGCCACCACCACGTCGCGCGGGAGCACGATCTCGACGCCGAGCTCCTCGGCCTTCCCCAGGTAACCCTTCACGGTGTCGATCTGGTCGGCCTCGAGCAGGCTCGAGCCGACCTTGTGCCCCTGGGCCGCGAGGAACGTGAACAGCATCCCGCCGCCGATGAGCAGCGAGTTCACCTTCGGCAGGAGGTGGCCGATGACGCCGAGCTTGTCGGAGACCTTCGACCCGCCGAGGACGACCGCGTACGGGCGCTCCGGGGTCTCGGTCAGCCGGTCGAGCACCTCGAGCTCGGCCTGGATGAGCGTGCCCGCGGCGCTCGGAAGGAGCTTCGCGAGCTCGTACACGCTGGCCTGCTTGCGGTGGACCACGCCGAAGCCGTCGGAGACGAAGGCGTCGCCGAACGCGGCGAGCTTCTCGGCGAAGCTCGTGCGCTCCGCCTCGTCCTTCGCGGTCTCCCCCGGGTTGAACCGGAGGTTCTCCAGCAGGGCGACGTCGCCGTCCGCAAGCCCGGCGACGGCATCCTGAGCGCCTCCGCCGACGGTGTCGCGGGCGAAGGTCACCGGCTTGCCGAGCAGCTCGGAGAGCCGCTGGGCGACCGGCGCCAGGCTGTACTTGGCGTCGGGCGCGCCGTCAGGACGGCCCAGGTGGGAGATGACGACCACCCGCGCACCCTGGTTGATCAGGGCGTTGAGGGTGGGGATCGACGCCCGCACGCGGCCGTCGTCCGTGATCTTCGAGCCCTCCAGGGGCACGTTGAGATCGCAACGGACGACGACGCGCTTGCCGGCGAGCGAACCGAGTGAGTCGAGGGTACGGAGCGTCACGTCGGTCGCCTGGGGTTAGAGGCGCTCGGCGACGTACTCGGTCAGGTCGACGAGACGGTTGGAGTAGCCCCACTCGTTGTCGTACCAGCTCGAGAGCTTCACCTGGTCGCCGATGACGCGCAGCAGGCCGGAATCGAAGATCGACGAGTGCGGGTCGGAGACGATGTCGGAGGAGACGATCTCGTCCTCCGTGTACTTCAGGATGCCCTTGAGCGGACCCTCGGCGGCCTTCTTGTAGGCGGCCTTGATCTCGTCGACGGTCACCGGGCGCGAGGCGGTCACGGTGAGGTCGGTGATCGAGCCGGTGGGCACCGGGACGCGGAGCGCGAAGCCGTCGAGCTTGCCCTTCAGCTCCGGGAGGACCAGGCCGATCGCCTTGGCGGCGCCGGTCGAGGTCGGGACGATGTTGATCGCGGCGGCACGGGCACGACGGAGGTCGGAGTGCGGGCCGTCCTGCAGGTTCTGGTCGGCGGTGTAGGCGTGGACCGTGGTCATCAGACCGCGCTCGATGCCGAACTCGTCGTTGAACACCTTGGCGAGCGGCGCGAGGCAGTTCGTGGTGCAGGACGCGTTGGAGATGATGTTGTCGGTCTCCGGGTTGTACAGGTGCTCGTTGACACCCATCACGAAGGTGGCGTCCTCACCGGTGGCCGGAGCCGAGATGATGACCTTCTTGGCGCCCGCCTCGAGGTGCTTGCGCGCGTCGTCGGCCTTGGTGAAGCGACCGGTCGACTCGATGACGATGTCGACGCCCAGGTCGCCCCAGCCGAGGTTGGCAGGGTCGCGCTCCGCGAGCACCTTGATCGGCTTGCCGTTCACGACGATGTTGTCGCCGTCCAGCTCCACCGTCGCGTCGAGACGGCCCGTGATGGAGTCGTACTTGAGCAGGTGCGCGAGCGTCTTGTTGTCGGTGAGGTCGTTCACCGCGACGATCTCGAGGTCGCTGCCCTTCGCGAGGGCGGCGCGCAGGTAGTTACGACCAATGCGACCGAACCCGTTGATTCCGATCTTTACGGACACAGATGTCTCCAGTTACTCGATGGGCGCCGCACGGCGCACTTTGGTGGGTGGTTGTTGCGGACGTCGGCGTCCCGGGAGGCACCCTCCCGGGACGCCATCCTGCCTACGACAGTAGCAGCAGACCCGCGGTCTTCTCGCGCGCCCGGACGAAGCGGTCGTTCACATCGGCCCAGTTGGTGATGTTCCAGAACGCCTTGACATAGTCGGCCTTCACGTTGACGTAGTCGAGGTAGAAGGCGTGCTCCCACATGTCGAGCATGAGGAGCGGCACGGTCGCCGCGGCCAGGTTGCCCTGGTGGTCGTACAGCTGCTCGATGATGAGCTTCTGACCGAGCGAGTCCCAGGCGAGGATCGACCAGCCGGAGCCCTGGATGCCGAGCGCCGACGCCGTGAAGTGGGCGCGGAACTTGTCGTACGAGCCGAAGAACTCGTCGATCGCCGCGGCCAGCTCGCCGACCGGCTTGTCGCCGCCGTCCGGGGAGAGGTTGTTCCAGAACACGGTGTGGTTGACGTGGCCGGCGAGGTTGAACGCCAGGTCCTTCTCGAGCTTGTTGACGTAGGTCAGGTCGTCGGCGTCGCGGGCCTCCGCGAGCTTCGCCAGCGCGGTGTTGGCGCCGTCCACGTACGTCTTGTGGTGCTTGTCGTGGTGCAGCTCCATGATCCGGCCGCTGATGTTCGGCTCCAGGGCCGAGTAGTCGTACGGAAGGTCAGGCAGCGTGTAGTCAGCCATTACTCATCTCCACTGTTGTTGTGATTCGAGCGACTCGTCGAGTCATCGGGTGCAACCCGGGCGGCCGGCGGATGCTTCCGCCGACGCGGGTCCCCCTCCGAAACGTACACCGGGAAAGCTACACCTCGTCGAGATCGGCGGGGAGGCTGGCCTCGGTGCCGGGGATGCCGAGGTCGCTCGCGCGCTTGTCGGCCATCGCCAGGAGGCGGCGGATGCGGCCGGCGACCGCATCCTTGGTCATCGGCGGGTCGGCGTGATGGCCGAGCTCGTCGAGGCTGGCGTCGCGGTGCGCGAGGCGCAGCTCGCCCGCGTAGCGGAGGTGCTTCGGGACCTCCGGGCCGAGGATCTCGAGCGCGCGCTCCACGCGGGCGCAGGCGGCGACCGCGGCCTGCGCGGAGCGGCGCAGGTTGGCGTCGTCGAAGTTCACCAGGCGGTTGGCGTTGGCGCGCACCTCGCGGCGCTGGCGGAGCTCCTCCCAGTTCGCCACGGTCTGGGCGGCGCCCATCGCGACGAGCATGGCGCTGATCGCCTCGCCGTCGCGGATGACCACCCGGTGGACGCCGCGGACCTCGCGGGCTTTCGCGGAGATCCCGAGCCGGCCGGCCGCGCCGACCAGGGCCATGGCGGCCTCGTTGCCCGGGCAGGTGACCTCCAGCGCCGCGGAGCGGCCCGGGTCGGTCAGCGAACCGTTCGCGAGGAACGCGCCGCGCCAGACGGCGGCGAGCTCGTCGCGGGAGCCGGTGGTGAGGCGGTTCGGGAGGCCGCGGATCGGGCGGCGGCGCGCGTCGAGCAGGCCGGTCTGGCGGGCAAGGGTCTCCCCGCCGTCGAGGACGCGGACGAGGTACTGGCTGGAACGGCGGATGCCGGAGGCCGGCGTCACGGAGACGTCGCTGCGGACGCCGTACAGCTCGGCCAGGTCCTTCCGGACCCGGCGCGCGAGCTCAGGCGTGTCGAGCTCGCTCTCGACCGCGATCCGGCCGCCGATCAGGTGCAGACCGCCCGAGAACCGGAGGATGGTGGCCAGTTCTGCTGCCCGGACCGTGGTCTTGCTGACCTCGACCTTCGTGAGCTCGTCCTTGACGTCGGCGGTGAGAGCCAATCGGATTCCTTACTGTCTCAAGGCAGGGATGGTGCCATGTATGGGTGAGCCGCGATCATTCGCGGCCGAGGTCTCGGTGCTTGGTGTTGACCGACAGACCGGGGAAGGTGCGCAACCGTGCCGCGAGCTCTTCCGCAATCGCGACGGACCGGTGCTTTCCGCCAGTGCAGCCTATCGCGATCAGCGCGTGACGTTTGTTCTCGCGCTGGTAGCCCGCCATGATCGGGCGCAGGGCCGACACGTAGCCCTGGATGAAGTCCTCGGCGCCGTCCTGCTCCAGCACGTAGTCGCGCACGACCTCCTCGAGGCCGGTGTGCGGCCGCAGTTCGGGGTTCCAGAACGGGTTCGGCAGGAAGCGGGCGTCGGCGACCATGTCGGCGTCGGCGGGCAGCCCGTACTTGAAGCCGAAGCTCATCACGGTCACCTGCACGTCGGCCGCGTCCTCCGCGGCGAAGGTGTCGGTGATGTTGGTGGCGAGCTGGTGGATGTTGAGGTCGGAGGTGTCGACGATGATGTCGCTCGCCTCCCGGATCTCGCGCAGCCGCGTCCGCTCGGCCGAGATGCCGTCGAGGAGCGTGCCGTCGCCCTGCAGCGGGTGCGGCCGGCGCACCTGCTCGAACCGGCGCACCAGGACCGCGTCCGACGCCTCCAGGAACAGCACGCGCACCTTGGTGCCCTCGCGCAGGCTCTGGATCATCTCGCGCAGGTCGGAGAAGTAGGTGCGGCCGCGCACGTCGACGACCGCGGCGATGCGCGGCAGGCCGGACTCGGCCCGGTTGGCCAGCTCGAGCAGCGGCCGGAGCATCTGCGGCGGGAGGTTGTCGACGACGTACCAGTCGAGGTCCTCCAGCGCGTTGGCGACCGTCGAGCGGCCGGCGCCCGACATCCCCGTGACGATGAGCACTTCCTGCTGCTCTGCGCTTGCTGGTGTGTCGCCGTCGGTGGCCATCGACCGGTCTCCTCCGCTCACTGGATGTGCCCCCAAGCCTAGCTTCTGGCGCCCGTCGCCCGCCCCTCTTCCTGCTGCGCATCCGCGGTGTCTCCGCGGCCGCCCTCCGCCAGGCGTTCGAAGATCGCCGCTGCGAGGGTCGGGCCGACGCCGCGGACCTCCGCGATCTGCTCCGGCGACGCCTTGCGCAGCTGGGCGACGGAGCCGAAGTGCTTCAGCAGCTCCTTCACCCGCGACGGGCCGAGGCCGGGGATCTCGCCGAGGACGGTGCCGATGTCGCGCTTGCGGCGCGCCCGCTGGTAGGTGATCGCGAACCGGTGGGCCTCGTCGCGCAGCCGCTGGATGAGGAACAGCGCGTCGCTGTTGCGCGGCAGGATGACCGGGAAGTCGGAGTCGGGCAGCCAGATCTCCTCCAGCCGCTTCGCGATACCGGCAAGCTGGATTCCGGTCACTCCGGACTCGTCGAGCGCGCGCTTGGCGGCCGCGACCTGCGGCTGGCCGCCGTCGACGATGAGCAGGTTCGGCGGGTAGGAGAACTTGCGGCGGCGGCGTTCGGCCGCGGCCTCCACGACCTCGTCGGCGCCCGCGGCGCCCTCGGAGTCGAGCGCGGCCTCCGCGTCGGCGTCGAGCGCCGTCTCATCGGAGCCGGTCACCGTCGCCGGCGTCTCCTTGAGGTACGCCAGCCGCCGCGAGATGACCTGGTAGATCGACTCCGTGTCGTCGGTGGACTCCGGGATGCTGAACCGGCGGTACTGGTCCTTGCGCGGCAGTCCGTCCTCGAACACGACCATCGACGCGACGATGTTGGTGCCGCTCAGGTGCGAGACGTCGTAGCACTCCATCCGCAGCGGCGCGTCGACCATGCCGAGGGCGTCCTGGATGTCGTTCAGCGCCTTGGAGCGCGCGACGAAGTCGGAGCTGCGGCGCGTCTTGTAGAGCACCAGAGCGTTCTTCGCGTTCATCGAGACGGTCTGCGCCAGGGCCGCCTTGTCGCCGCGCTGCGCGGTGCGCAGCTCGACGCGCCCGGTGTGCCGGCCACGCGGCGCCGACGGGTCGGGTGTCTCGCGGCGACGCTGGGTGAGCCACTGCTCGAGCTCGGCGGTGTCGTCCGGCAGCTCGGGCACGAGGATCTCGCGCGGCGGAGCGTCCGGACCGTCGTAGGCGTTCTGCACGACGGTCTCGACGAGCTCGCCGAGGTCCATGTCGAGCTCCTTGTCGACGACCCAGCTGCGCACACCGCGCACCCGGCCGCCGCGCACGATGAACTGCTGCACCGCGGCCGCGAGCTCGTCATGGGCGATGCCGAAGACGTCGGCGTCGATGGTCTCGGGCAGCACGACCGCGCTCTTGCCGAGCACGCCCTCCAGCGCCTGGATGGCGTCGCGGTGACGCGCGGCGGCCTCGTAGTCCATCGTGCTCGCGGCCTGCTTCATCTTCTCGGTCAGATCGCGCAGGTAGCCGCTGTCGTTGCCGGCCATGAACGACGCGAAGTCGATGGCGAGCGCCTTGTGGTCCTCCGGCGTGATCCGGCCCACGCAGGGAGCCGCGCACTTGCCGATGTCGCCGAGCAGACAGGGCCGCCCGGTCAGCTCGGCGCGACGGTACACGCCGTCGGAGCACGACCGCACCGGGAACGCCTTCAGCATCAGGTCGACCGTCTCGCGGATCGCCCAGACCTTCGTGTACGGGCCGAAGTAGCGCGCGTCCTTCATGTTCCGGTTGCGCGTGATCATCACCCGCGGGATGCGGTCGCCCAGGGTGACCGCGAGGTACGGGTAGGTCTTGTCGTCCCGGAACTTGACGTTGAACGGCGGGTTGAACTCCTTGATCCAGGTGTACTCGAGCTGCAGCGCCTCGTACTCGGTGCCCACCACCGTCCACTCGACACTGGACGCGGTGGTCACCATGCGCCGGGTGCGCTCGTGCAGGCTGCGCAGCGGCTGGAAGTAGTTACTCAGCCGCGACCGGAGGTTCTTGGCCTTGCCGACGTACAGCACTCGGCGGTTCTTGTCGCGGAAGCGGTACACCCCCGGCTGGGTCGGGATCTCGCCGGCCTTCGGCCGGTAGCTGACAGTGTCGGCCATCCCCTACGCCGCGCCCCGGGCGGACTCTCCCTGCAGGATCTCCTTCAGGAAGAACCCGGTGTGGCTGCCCGGGGTCTCGGCCACCCGCTCCGGGGTGCCCGTCGCGATGACCTCGCCGCCGCCGGCGCCGCCCTCCGGACCCATGTCGATGATCCAGTCGGCCGACTTGATGACGTCGAGGTTGTGCTCGATGACGATCACGGTGTTGCCCTTGTCGAGCAGGCCGTTCAGCACCAGCAGCAGCTTCCGCACGTCCTCGAAGTGGAGTCCGGTGGTCGGCTCGTCGAGCACGTAGACGCTGCGGCCGTTGGAGCGGCGCTGGAGCTCGGTCGCGAGCTTGACGCGCTGCGCCTCGCCGCCGGAGAGCGTCGTCGCCGACTGGCCGAGACGCACGTAGCCGAGACCGACGTCGACCAGGGTCTGCAGGTAGCGGTGGATGGCCGAGATCGGCTTGAAGAACTCCGCCGCCTCGCTGATCGGCATGTCGAGCACCTCGGCGATGTTCTTGCCCTTGTAGTGCACCGACAGGGTGTCGCGGTTGTACCGCGCTCCCCCGCACACCTCGCACGCGACGTAGACGTCGGGCAGGAAGTTCATCTCGATCTTGATCGTGCCGTCGCCCGAGCACGCCTCGCAGCGGCCGCCCTTGACGTTGAAGCTGAACCGGCCGGGCAGGTAGCCGCGGGCCTTCGCCTCCGGTGTCTCGGCGAACAGCGTCCGGATGCGGTCGAAGACGCCGGTGTAGGTCGCCGGGTTGGACCGCGGGGTGCGGCCGATCGGCGCCTGGTCGACGTGCACGACCTTGTCGAGGTTCTCGAGTCCGGTGACCGTGCGGTGCTTGCCGGGCACCTTGCGGGCGCCGTTGAGCTTGTTCGCCAGCACCCGGTACAGGATGTCGTTGACCAGCGACGACTTGCCGGAACCGGAGACGCCGGTGACGGCCACGAAGGTGCCGAGCGGGAAGTCGACCGTCACCTTCTTCAGGTTGTTGGCCTCCGCGTCCACCACCCGGATCATGCGCTTCTTGTCAACCTTGCGCCGCTTCTCCGGGATGGCGATCTCGCGACGGCCGGCGAGGTAGTCGCCCGTGAGCGACTCGGTGTTCTTCAGCAGCTCGTCGTAGGAGCCCGAGTGGACGACGTGACCGCCGTTCACGCCGGCGCCCGGGCCGATGTCGACGACCCAGTCGGCGGTGCGGATGGTGTCCTCGTCGTGCTCGACGACGATGAGCGTGTTCCCGAGGTCGCGCAGCGCGACCAGCGTGTCGATCAGCCGGCGGTTGTCGCGCTGGTGCAGGCCGATGCTCGGCTCGTCGAGCACGTACAGCACGCCGGTGAGGCCGGAGCCGATCTGCGTCGCCAGCCGGATGCGCTGTGCCTCGCCGCCCGAGAGCGTGCCAGCAGCACGGGCCAGGTCGAGGTAGCTGAGGCCGACCTGGATGAGGAAGTCGAGGCGGATCTTGATCTCGCGCAGCACCTGCGCACCGATCTTCTGCTCGCGCTCGGTGAGGTGGAGCTTCTCCATGAAGGCGCGGGCGTCGCTCAGGCTGAGCAGCGAGGCGTCGGCGATGCTCTTGCCGTGCACGAGCACCGCGAGCACCTCGGGCTTCAGCCGCTTGCCGCCGCAGACCGGGCACGGCACCTCGCGCAGGTACTCCGCCCAGCGGGCGCGCTGCGTGTCGGTCTCAGCCTGCAGGTACTGGCGCTCGATGTACGGCACAACGCCCTCGAACCCGGAGGTGTAGGACATCTCACGGCCGTAGCGGTTCTTCCACTTGACCTTGACCTCGAAGTTGTCGCCGTGCAGCACGGCGTCCTTCACATCCTTCGGGAGCTTGGCCCACGGGGTCTTGAGCGAGAACTTGAGGTCGCGCGCGAGGCCGTCGAGCAGCTTCTCGTAGTAGTTGAAGAGGCCCTTGCCCTGGGTGGTCCAGGGCACGATGACGCCCTCGGCGATGCTGAGGTTGTCGTCGCCGAGCAGCAGCTCCTCGTCCACCGACATGCGCGTGCCGAGGCCGGAGCACTCGGGGCAGGCGCCGAACGGCGCGTTGAACGAGAACGTGCGGGGCTCGATCTCGGTGAGCTGGATGGGGTGGCCGTTCGGGCACGACAGCTTCTCGCTGAAGTTCTGCCAGGCGGCGGGGCCCTCGCGGTCGACGTAGTTGACCTGCACGAGCCCGTCGGTCAGCCGGAGCGCGGTCTCGAGCGAGTCGGTGAGGCGGCCGAGGATGTCGGGGCCGGCGACCAGGCGGTCGATCACCACGGAGATGTCGTGCTTGTACTGCTTCTTCAGCGTCGGCGGGTCGGATAGCTGCACCTGCTCGCCGTCGACCAGCGCTCGCGAGTAACCGCTCGCCGCGAGCTCCTTGAACAGGTCGACGAACTCGCCCTTCTTCTGCGAGACGACGGGGCTCACGACCATGTACCGGGTTCCGGCCTCCAGCTCCATCAGCTGGTCGGCGATCTGCTGCACCGTCTGACGCTGGATGCGCTCACCGCAGATCGGGCAGTGCGGCACGCCGATGCGGGCCCAGAGCAGGCGCATGTAGTCGTAGATCTCGGTGATCGTGCCGACGGTCGACCGCGGGTTGCGGTTGGTCGACTTCTGGTCGATCGAGACCGCAGGGCTCAGCCCCTCGATGAAGTCGACGTCGGGGCGGTCGACCTGCCCGAGGAACTGGCGGGCGTACGCCGACAGCGACTCGACGTAGCGGCGCTGGCCCTCGGCGAAGATCGTGTCGAACGCGAGCGACGACTTGCCCGATCCGGACAGACCGGTGAAGACGACCATCGAGTCGCGCGGGATCTCGAGGTCGACGTTGTGCAGGTTGTGCACCCGTGCTCCGCGCACGCTCAGGTGCGACCCCGTCACGCGGCTGATGTTGCCGCCGAAGGCCCCGGAGCCGATGCTCCCTGTCTCGCCACCCACTCGCTCGTCGTCCACTCGCCCGCTGCTCACTCGCCCGCTGCTCACTCGCCCGTCACTCACTCGCTCTTATTCTCCGCCATCTGTCGAAGCCGCCGGCCGGTGTTCGCCCACCGCGCACCGCACACCACCGTCGAACATCCGTTCGATTCTACCCTCTCGGGCAGGGCGACCCCACGCACGCGTGAGTCTAGGCGCGACCACCGACATTGGAACCGGCGGGATGCGATCGGACCCGCTCAGCGCGGTGGCCGGCGGAGCAGCGGTGGCAGCAGCATCGCCGCCAGCGCCACCAGGGCGGCCCCGGTGACCGCGGCCAGGACTGGGACCGACGCCCGCTGCCCGGTGACGAGCAGGGCGACCGTCGCCACCTGCACCGGGACCTGGACGAGCACGTACCGGCGCAGCGACGGGAGCAGCACGGCCGGTTGCAGCCGCGCCGCCGACGGGACCGCGAGCATCCACGAGCCGAGGACGTGCAGCGCGTGCACCCCGGCCACCAGCGCGAGGACGCGCAGGGTCAGGGTCCCTGGCTCCACCAGCGACGAGAGCAGCAGGACGCCGGCGAGCACCCACGCCGTCATCCACCGCGGGCGCCACACCGAGACGCCGACCAGGAGGGCGCCGATGGCGGTCCACGGGCCCTCCGGCACCCCGACAAGCAGCAGCGAGAGGGCGACGGCGGCGAACAGGACGCGCACAGCCCAACCGGGGAGGGTTCGGACGCCGAGGGCGGCGGCGCGGTCTGCCGTGCGGTCCTGGCTCATCGCCTGCGCCCTCCGCCGGTCAGGGCGCGCAGGGCCGCCTCGCGGGCGGGGACGTCGGCCCAGGGCATCACTTCGACACCGCCCGACTGCAGCTGCTGGAGCCGCAGCCGGCGCTCCAGCTCGATCGTCCGCAGCGCGAGGCGCTCGCGCGCGCTCAGGTCTCGGGCGTCGCGCGCGGGAAGCACATCCACCGCGATCACCCGGTGCCCGGCCGCCCGCCAGGTGAGCGCGAGCGTGACCGGCTGGTCGTCGAGGAACGTCGAGAGCACGAAGACCAGCGCGCCCGGCGAGAGGCGGGGTGACCGCACCCGCTGGTACAGGGTGCCGGTCGCCGTCGTCAGGTCGACAGCGCGCAGCACGCGCTCGCGGTGCCGCGCCCCGGCGCGGGGCGGCAGTACCCGCTGCGCTCCGCCCAGGTCGTCGAAGCCGACCCTGTCGCCTGCCGCCGTGTACGCGGCCGTGAGGGACGCGGCGGCCTCCCGCGCGACATCGAGCGATGAGAGCGCCGGGCGCGGGTACGCCCGCGACCAGTCCGCCACCACGCCGCTCACGTCGTCGCGCGCGTCCACGACCAGGTGCACCGCGGCATCCGAGGTCGCCGTCGTCCGCCGCACGTAGAGTTCGCCGACCCGGGCGGCCCGGGCGGTCGCGCGCCAGTCGATGCGCCGCAGCCGATCCCCGGGATGGAACAGGTCGACATCGCGGAACTCTCCGCCGTCGCCGGGCCGCGTCGAGATGTGCTGGCCGGTGAGCCCGAGCAGCCGCGCAGGCAGGGGCAGCGCCCGGACCGGGCGACGCCGCGGGCGGACCACCCGGTCGAGCTCCGCCTGCTCCCCCGGCTCGGAGGCCCACGACGCGTCGGCCCCGAGCTCCCGCGCCTGGGCGGCGGCGAGCCGCTGCTGCCCGGAGTGCACGAGAGGGATCTCCCCGGCGATGCGCTCGGCGGCCCGCGGGGTGAGGAGGACGTCGACCGGCGCCTCTCCCCCGAGCTCGAGCCGCACCTGCACGGCGTCGGGATGCCGTACCGCGGACGCCGCGATGCGCACGGCGACCGTCGGGGTGGCGGACGGGGCGGAGGCGGCCTCCTCCACCTCGACGGTCTTGCGGGGCTGCGTGCCTCCCTCGACGCTCGCCTCCCTGGGCGGACGGCGATCCCATGCGAGCGCCGCCGCCAGCAGAAGCGGGGCGCCGACGAACGCGGGTTCCGGCCGCGACATGACGAATGCCGCGACCAGCCCCACCAGACCGACGATCACCGCCCCTGCGAGTGCCGGGCTCACCATCCAGCCGCCATCGACGGGCGGCCGCCCGCTGTCAGTCACGTCCGTCCGCGTGTCCGCGCCGGCCGACGCCGACGGCGGGCGGACCGGCGACCGTGGCGACGACCTCCCGGACCACCTGCTCGGCGCTCACCCCACCGGTCCAGGCCTGCACGGTCAGCGTGAGGCGGTGGGCGAGCACGGGCACGGCGACCGCCTTGACGTCGTCCGGGAGGACGAAATCCCGGCCGTCGAGCACGGCCAGGGCACGGGCCACCAGCAGCAGTCCCTGCGAGCCGCGCGGCGACGCCCCGACCTCGACGGAGCGGTGTGCGCGCGTCGCGGCGGCCAGGCGGACGCAGTACGCGGCGATGTCCGGGTCCACATCCACCGCCTCCACGCCGGCCTGCATCGCGGCCAGTGTCGCCGCGTCGATCACCGGCTCGACCTGCGCGACCTCGTGCCGTCGGGCCACCCGGGCGAGCAGCACGCGCGACTCGCCCTCCTCGTCCGGGTAGCCGACGCTCAGCCGCACCATGAACCGGTCGAGCTGCGCCTCGGGCAGCGCGTACGTGCCCTCCGACTCGATCGGGTTGGCGGTGGCCACGACGTGGAACGGCGTCGGGAGCGGGAAGCTGCGGCCCTCCACCGACACCTGCCCCTCGGCCATCGCCTCGAGCAGCGCGGACTGCGTCTTGGGCGACGTGCGGTTGATCTCGTCGGCCAGGAACAGCCCGGTGAAGACCGGTCCGGGCCGGAACTCGAACTCGGCCGAGCCCGGCACGTAGACGAAGGAGCCGGTGATGTCGGACGGCAGCAGGTCGGGTGTGCACTGCAGCCGGCGGAAGTCGAGGCCGACGGCGGCGGCGATGCTGCGCGCGGCCAGGGTCTTGCCCAGCCCCGGCACATCCTCGAACAGCACGTGGCCGCCGGCGAGGAGGGTCGCGAAGGCGATGCGGAGCGGGTCGCTCATCCCGACGACCACGGTGCCGACCCGGTCGAGCACGTCGGCGCCGAGCCGGGCGACCTCGGGGACGGCGAGCGGCTCCGGATCGGTGGGGCGAGAGTCATCGTGCACGGTGCGGCTCCTCGGGGGCGGGGTGGGCGGTGGGACGGATGGGCGCGGCGTCGTCGAGTGCCTCGAGTCGTTGCAGCACGACGCCGACGAACGCCGTCCGGGGCGGTGCCGCGGTGGAGCCTCGGCGGAGCACGGCCAGCACGTCGGCGCCGAGCAGGCCCTCGAGCTCGGGGTCGGCCGTGCTGTCGTGCAGGTCGAGACCGTGGACGGCGAGGGCGCGCTCGGCGACCAGCCGCAGGCGCCGCAGCCCCTCCGGCGAGACGCGGCCGCCGCGGGAGCCGAGCGACCAGCCGAGCTGGACGATGTCGCGCCGGGCGCCGGGGCGCGGCTCCGGCGCGGGAACGGCCCAGGTCAGGTCGGCCGCCTCCCCCAGCGCCGAGAGGCAGGCGACGAACGCCGCGGCCGCCGCCCCCAGTCCGACGGCGTGCGCCACGTCCATCCCGAGGGACCAGGCCGCGGCCCCGACGGCGACGCCGAGGAGGACGGACAGGATCAGCCGTCGCAGCACGCGCGGCGGCAGGCGGCGCGAGCGGGTCACGAGGCCGTCCCTCGTCCGGCGGCGGGGTGGCGGCCCCAGGAGGCGCGGAGGGCCTCCACCGCGGCGCGGGCGGTGTCCACGTCCTCTACCGTGACGGGTCCGGAGCCGAAACGGGCGCGCTGGTAGACGGAGAGGAGGCCTGCGGCGGCCTCGCGGTCGGCGTCCACCCGGGCGACGACCCGGGCGGCGAACTCGGCGGGCGTCTCCGCGGGGAGCCGGCGCACGCCCGAGTCGGCCGCCCCCTCCTCCAGCCCCACCCAGGCGCGTTCGATGGCGTCGCGGGGTTCGCGTCGCGCGGCGAGCTCCTCGGCGGCGCGATCGAGGCCGCGGCGCACCTGCTCGGGTTCCGGCTCAGGCTCCTCTTCGCGCGGCGCGTCGGAGAGCTCGCTGTCGGACAGGTCGGCGAGCTCGGGCAGGGTCGGGGGCGCCTGCGGCCGCCGACGGCGGCGCCAGAGGATCGCCAAGACGACGATGACCGCGAGAATGATGAGCGCGACCAGGAGCCAGGTGAGATCCAGGCGGAGCGGATGGGTGGTCTCGTGCGGCTGCGGCGTGCCGGTCATCCCCTGGTCGGGGGCGCCGGTGCGCACCGGCCCCTGAGGGAGGAACACCCGTGGCCCGCTGAACTCGGGTACGCCCTGGAACGCGACCGCGACCACGGCGACCCCGACCAGCACGACGCAGGCCGCGAGCGTCCACCGGCGTCCCGTCGTCCTCACTGCCACCCTGCCACCGTAACCCGCGGCGGCAGTCGGCGGGCAATGGTCAGCCCAGGTGGCCCGCCTTCTCCATCTGCCGGAGGTCGCGCTTGAGGTCGGAGAGCTCGTCGCGCAGCCGCGCCGCCAGCTCGAACTTGAGCTCGCCCGCCGCCGCCAGCATCTGCTGGTTGAGGTCGGCGATCAGCGACTCCAACTCGGCCGCGCCCTGTGCGGCGATGCCGCCGTTGCGCAGGTTCGGCGTCGGGCTCTTGCGCTTCTGCTCTCGCCCGGCGAGCATGCGGGCGGTGTCGGCCTCCTCGCGCGCGAGCACGTCCGTGATGTCGGCGATGCGCTTCCGGAGCGGCTGCGGGTCGATCCCGTTCACCCGGTTGTACTCGATCTGCTTCTCGCGGCGGCGCTCGGTCTCCTCGATCGCGCTCTTCATGGAGTCGGTCAGGACGTCCGCGTACATGTGCACCGAGCCCGAGACGTTACGCGCCGCGCGGCCGATCGTCTGGATGAGCGAGGTCGACGACCGCAGGAAGCCCTCCTTGTCGGCGTCGAGGATCGCGACCAGCGACACCTCCGGCAGGTCTAGTCCCTCGCGCAGCAGGTTGATGCCGACGAGCACGTCGTACACACCCGCCCGCAACTCGGTCAGCAGCTCGACGCGGCGCAGCGTGTCGACGTCGGAGTGCAGGTAGCGCACCTTCACCCCGGCCTCGGCGAGGAAGTCGGTGAGCTCCTCGGCCATCTTCTTCGTCAGCGTGGTGACGAGCACGCGCTCGTCCCGCTCCACGCGGACGCGGATCTCCTCGAGCAGGTCGTCGATCTGGCCCTTCGTGGGCTTCACCACGATCTCGGGATCGACGAGGCCGGTCGGGCGGATGATCTGCTCCACGACGCCGTCGGCGATGCCCATCTCGTACTTGCCCGGCGTGGCCGACAGGTACACGGTCTGGCCGACCCTGTCCTTGAACTCGTTCCATTTGAGCGGCCGGTTGTCGAGCGCGCTCGGGAGACGGAAACCGTGCTCCACCAGCGTGCGCTTGCGCGACGCGTCGCCCTCGTACATGGCGCCGATCTGCGGCACGGTGACGTGCGACTCGTCGATGACCACGAGGAAGTCGTCCGGGAAGTAGTCGAGCAGGCAGTGCGGCGCCTCGCCCGGCAGCCGGCCGTCGATGTGCCGCGAGTAGTTCTCGATGCCGGAGCAGAAGCCGATCTGCTCCATCATCTCCAGGTCGAACTGCGTGCGCATACGCAGCCGCTGGGCCTCCAGCAGCTTGCCCTCGCGCTCCAGCTCCTGCAGCCGCTCCCCCAGCTCCTCCTGGATGGTGCCGATCGCGCGCTGCATCGTCGCCGGGCTCGCGGCGTAGTGCGTCGCCGGGAAGACCGACACGGCGTCCATCTTCTGGATCACCTCGCCGGTCAGCGGGTGCAGCGAGTACAGCGCCTCGATCTCGTCGCCGAACAGCTCGATGCGGATCGCGTGCTCCTCGTACACCGGGATGATCTCGATGGTGTCGCCGCGGACGCGGAACTTGCCGCGCGAGAAGTCGACGTCATTGCGCTCGTACTGCATGTTGACGAAGCGGTGGATGAGCGCGTCGCGACCGACGTTCTGCCCCACCTGCAGCGCGACCATCGCCTCCAGGTACTCCTCCGCCGCGCCCAGGCCGTAGATGCAGGACACGGTGGACACGACGACCACGTCGCGCCGGCTGAGCAGCGAGTTGGTGGTCGAGTGCCGCAGCCGCTCCACCTCGGCGTTGATCGACGAGTCCTTCTCGATGAAGGTGTCGGTCTGCGGGACGTACGCCTCAGGCTGGTAGTAGTCGTAGTACGAGACGAAGTACTCGACGGCGTTGTTGGGCAGCAGCTCGCGGAACTCGTTGGCGAGCTGCGCCGCGAGCGTCTTGTTGTGCGCGAGCACCAGCGTCGGCCGCTGCACCTGCTCGATCAGCCACGCGGTCGTCGCGGACTTGCCCGTACCGGTCGCGCCCAGCAGCACCACGTCGGTCTCGCCCGCGTTGATGCGCCCGGCGAGCTCGGCGATCGCCTGCGGCTGGTCGCCGCTCGGGCTGTACTCGCTGACGACCTCGAAGGGACGGACGGAGCGCGTGGGAAGCATGCCTCCAGTCTAGGAAGGACCACCGACACTGGGGCCTGCCCTCGCTCAGAGCGGAACGCCGCCGCCCTGTCGCGCGGTCAGGCGCCGGAGCGCAGCTCGCTCCAGAGCGCATCCACCTGGTCGCGGGTGTGCTGCAGCGTGCCGCCGGTGTCGATGACGACGTCGGCGACGGCCAGCCGCTCCTCGTCGGAGGCCTGGGAGCGGATGCGGCGCTCGGCCTCGGCGGCGTCCATCCCGCGCAGCTCCACCAGGCGGTGGATGCGGGTCGCCTCGTCGGCGTGCGCCACGACGATGCGGTCGAACGGGTACTCGTTGGCCGACTCGACCAGCAGCGGGACGTCGTAGACGACGATCGCGTCCGGATCCGCCGCCGCGGCCGCCTCGAAGCGGGCCGTCGACGCGGCGAGCACGGCCGGGTGCGTGATCCCGTTCAGGTCCTTCAGCGCCACGGGGTCGCCGAAGACGATCGCGCCGAGAGCCGGCCGGTCGAGACTGCCGTCCGGCGCGATCACGCCGTCGCCGAAGCGCTCGGCGATCCGGGCGAGCGCCGCGGTGCCGGGCTCCACGACCTCGCGGGCGATGCGGTCCGCGTCCACCACGACCGCGCCGTGCTCGGCCAGCCGGGACGCGATGGTCGATTTTCCGGAGGCGATCCCGCCGGTGAGTCCGATCAGCTGCACCGGTCCAGCCTAGCCGCGCCTCTCCGACTGCGGTGGTTTGGAACGTCTGCGCCCGCGCGCCCCGCCGCAGATGTTCCGAACCACCGCAGTCGCGTGTCCGGGGAACGACGAAGCGGCCGGCCCCGAAGGACCGGCCGCTCCCGGGAGAGGATGCTCAGTTGTTGGAGCTGAGCTTCTCGCGCAGAGCCGCGAGGGACTCGTCGTCGGCGAGCGTTCCGCCCGAACCCGTCTCGGAGGAGTAGGACGAGGTGCCGCTGTCGGCAGCCGCCTCCTCGAGGCCCTTGGCGACCTGGCGCTTGTGCGCCTCCCAGCGCGCCTGGGCCGCAGCGTACTGCTGCTCCCACTCGTCGCGCTGCGCCTCGAAGCCTTCCTTCCACTCGTTGGTCTCCGGGTCGAAGCCCTCCGGGTACTTGTAGTTGCCCTGCTCGTCGTACTCGGTGACCATGCCGTAGAGCGCCGGGTCGAACTCCGTGCCCTCCGGGTCGACGCCCTCGTTCGCCTGCTTGAGCGACAGCGAGATGCGGCGGCGCTCCAGGTCGATGTCGATGACCTTGACGAACACCTCGTCGCCCACCGAGACGACCTGCTCGGCCAGCTCGACGTGCTTGCCGGACAGCTCCGAGATGTGCACGAGGCCCTCGATGCCGTCGGCGACGCGGACGAACGCACCGAACGGGACCAGCTTGGTGACCTTGCCCGGTGCGACCTGACCGATCGCGTGGGTGCGGGCGAAGACCTGCCACGGGTCCTCCTGCGTCGCCTTGAGCGACAGCGAGACGCGCTCGCGGTCGAGGTCGACCTCGAGGATCTCGACGGTGACCTCCTGGCCCACCTCGACGACCTCGGAGGCGTGCTCGATGTGCTTCCAGGAGAGCTCCGACACGTGGACGAGGCCGTCGACGCCGCCGAGGTCGACGAACGCACCGAAGTTGACGATCGACGAGACGACGCCCTTGCGGACCTGGCCCTTGTGCAGGTTGTTGAGGAAGGTCGTGCGGGACTCCGACTGGGTCTGCTCCAGCAGCGCGCGGCGCGAGAGCACCACGTTGTTGCGGTTCTTGTCGAGCTCGAGGATCTTGGCCTCGATCTCCTGGCCCAGGTACGGCGTCAGGTCGCGGACGCGGCGCAGCTCGATGAGCGACGCCGGCAGGAAGCCGCGCAGGCCGATGTCGACGATCAGGCCGCCCTTGACGACCTCGATCACCGTACCGGTGACGACGCCGTCGGCCTCCTTGATCTTCTCCACATCGCCCCAGGCGCGCTCGTACTGCGCACGCTTCTTGGACAGGATGAGGCGACCCTCCTTGTCCTCCTTCTGGAGAACGAGAGCCTCGACGGTGTCGCCGACCTCGACGACCTCGCTGGGGTCGACGTCGTGCTTGATGGAAAGTTCGCGGGAGGGGATGACGCCCTCCGTCTTGTAACCGACGTCGAGGAGGACCTCGTCGCGGTCGATCTTGACGACAGTGCCCTCGATCAGGTCTCCGTCGTTGAAGAACTTCAGCGTCTTTTCGACCGCGGCAAGAAAGTCCTCAGCAGATCCGATGTCGTTGACGGCGACCTGCTTGGGTGCCTTGTCGGTCGTTGCGGTTGTCATGTAGTGGGTGCTCCGTAATGGACAGGAATCAGGCCGATCGCGATGGTTTTCGTTGTGTTCCGCGAAGGGCAGGCGGATAGGGATGTCACACAAGTGACGTTCTAGTCTACCGGGCTCCGACACCGTGCAGCAAGCCGCGGTCGGTGAGGATGTCGCGCAGCGCCGGCTCCAGTTCGGGGTAGGCGAACGAGTAGCCGGCGTCGAGCAGTCGCTCGGGCACCACCCACCGGCTCTTCAGCACGAGTTCGGTCTCGGTGCGGATCGCCGCGGAGCCGATCTCGAGCATCCAGCGGTACGCCGGAAGGCCGATCCGCCGGCCGAGCAGGCGGCGCAGCGTGGCCATGAGCGTGCGGTCGTCGGTCGGGTTCGGCGACGACACGTTCACCGCGCCGCTCAGGTCGGGCCTGTCGGGGAGGAACTCGATGACGCCGAGGACGTCGGCGATGTGCACCCAGCTGAACCGCTGCGCTCCCCCGCGCGCCCGGAACTCGTGGAACGTGCCGGCGCTCCGCCGCGCCGGCGTGGCGAACCAGGGCCCGTCGACCTGCGGCCCGCCGAGGCCCGCGCGCACCAGGTTCACCAGCGGTGTCAGGGCACTGCCGTCGCCGAGGACGATCGCCATGCGCAGTGCGATCCGGCGTGTGGCGGGCAGGTCGCCGGCGAACAGCTCGCGCTCCCAGGCTTTCGCGACCTCGACCGAGAAGCCGGTGCCGAGCTCGCCCGTCGATTCGGTCATCGGCCGGTCCTCGGCGTGCCGGTAGATCGTCGCGGTCGAGGCGTTGAACCAGTTCGGCGGGGGCGCGTCGCTCGCGGCGATCGCGTCGCCCACGGCGCGCGTGGTCTCCAGCCGCGACCGGAAGATCTCGGCCCGGTTGGCGTCGTTGTAGCGGCAGTTGACGCTCTTCCCGGCGAGATTGATCACCGCGGACGCGCCCGTGACGGCCGCACGCAGCCCGTCGGAATCGTCCCATCGGACGTCGGGACCCGCGCGCCCGACCAGGACGACCTCCGCTCCCGCGCTCCGGTAGTGCTGCTCCAGATAGCGTCCGACGAAACCGGACGCTCCGGCGATCACGATGCGTTCGCTCACGGCGACCGCTCCCCCTTCTCTTCGTTGCTCTGATTGCCTGCTGCCTCGACGCCGTAGTGGAACCGGCCGCCGTACTGGTACATCCGCCCGATCACCGGCGCCGTGACGGTGATCGACACCCGCTGGCGCTCCGCCTCGTCGTCCCACCGCTCGGTCAGCACCACGACCGGGGCGAGCGGCCGCGGGATGCGCACCTTCCGCCCGGCGACGACGATCCAGACCGCGGTCGACCGGAGCCGGAGCCCTCCGTCGCGGACGGACGCGGCGAACCGGGCGACCGTGCGCACCGGGCTTCCGAGCCGGTCGACCAGAGCACCATCCTCCACCCCGATCTCGTCGATCATCGTGACCGTGCGGCCGCGCAGGGCGAACATCCGCTCGGCCGCCACGGCCGGTGAGCCCTTGCCACCCACGACAGGCCGGTTCTCTACGGTGAACGGGACACGCCGCTCCCAGACCGGGAACAGCACATGCGCCGGCGCGAACAGCGCGAGCACCGGCCACAGCCAGTGCCGCGGGGTTCCCACGGTGTCGAACTCTCCGGAGCCCCGCCCCACCGAGCCGGCCGGGATGGCGTCGAAGTACGTCTGCAGCCGCGGATGCAGCTCAGCGAACGCCGGCCCGAGCACGGCGCGGTAGGGAGAGGCCACCGGAGGGACGATGCGCAGGCCGCCGCTCAGTCGAGCAGCGCCGCCTTCAGCGTGTCGAGGCCGACGCCGCCGATGTCGAGCGCCTTCTTGTGGAAGGCCTTGATGTCGAACGCGTCGCCCTCGCGGCGGGCGTACTCGTCGCGCAGCTGCTCCCAGATGCGCTGCCCGATCTTGTACGACGGCGCCTGCCCCGGCCAGCCGAGGTAGCGGTTCACCTCGAACCGCACGAACCCGTCGTTCATGTTGACGTTCTCGCGGAGGAACGGGAAGGCGTCCTCCCCGGTCCACGCCCGCGATCCGTCGGGCAGCGGCTTCTCGAGGTGCACGCCGATGTCGAGCACGACACGCGCCGCGCGCATGCGCTGCCCGTCGAGCATGCCCAGGCGGTCGGCCGGGTCGTCGAGGTAGCCCAGCTGCTCCATGAGACGCTCCGCGTACAGCGCCCAGCCCTCGGCGTGGCCGGAGGTACCTGCGATGCGCCGCCACGAGTTGAGCTGCGCCTTGTTGTAGGTGGCCTGGGCGATCTGCAGGTGGTGACCCGGAACGCCCTCGTGGTAGACCGTGGTGAGCTCACGCCAGGTGTCGAACTCGGTCACGCCCTCGGGCACGCTCCACCACATCCGGCCGGCGCGCGCGAAGTCGTCGCTCGGCCCGGTGTAGTAGATGCCGCCTTCCTGCGTCGGCGCGATCATGCACTCCAGACGGCGGATCTCGGCCGGGATGTCGAAGTGGGACTTGCCGAGCTCCTCGATCGCGCGATCGCTGGTCTCCTGCATCCAGCGCTGCAGCGCGTCGGTGCCGTGCAGCTTCCGGCTGGCGTCGCCGTCGAGGAACGCGATCGCCTCGAGCACGCTCGCGCCCGGCTTGATCTCGTTCGCGATCGACTCCTGCTCGGCGCGCATGCGGGCGAGCTCTTCGATGCCCCACTCGTAGGTCTCGTCGAGGTCGACCGTCGCCCCGAGGAAGCCGCGAGAGGCGAGGGCGTAGTGCTCGCGGCCGACCGCGTCCTTCTCCGGGGCGTGCGGCGCGAGCTCGTTCTCCAGGAAGTCAACCAGCGCGGCGTACGCCTGTGCCGACTCGCCCGCACCCGCCGCCAGGTCGGCCTTCAGCGACTCGGGCAGCACACCGTTCAGAGGACGGGCCGCCGCCGTGAACTCGAAGAAGAACCCGGTGTCGGCGACCTGCTTGCGGGCCTGGGCGAGCACCTCGCGCACCTGCCGCACCGCCGGGACGTTGCCCGCCGCGATGCCGCTGCGCAGCGTCTCGATGTAGCCCTGCATGGCCGCGGGGAGGTTGTGCAGCCGCTTGGCGACGTTGGCCCAGTCGTCCTCCGTGTCGGTCGGGACCAGGTCGAAGACCTCGCGCAGCTCCTGCGCGGGCGAGGCGATGACGTTGAGGTCGCGCTGGCCGAAGCCGGCCTCGTGCTTCTCGACGGTGAGCTGCAGCTCGCGAGCGAGGTCCATCTTGGTGATGCGGTCGATCTCGTCGACCGGCTCCGCCGCCTGGATGCGCGCGAGCGCCTCCTTCACCTTGGCCGTGGCGTGCTCCGCGCCGGCCGGCGAGTAGTCCGCGTACTCGCCCTCACGGCCGGGACGGCCGAGCCAGACGTGGTACTCCGGGTACAGCTCGAGCTGGGTGTCGACCCACTCCTCGGCGATCGTGTCGACCGGGGTGGGTTCGCGCTTCTGATCGTTGGTCATGCTTCGACACTACCGACGACCGCGTCCCGGCGGCACGGAAAGGCCGAAGGTGTGGACAAGTCGTCGGACGCTCCGCCCTGTGGACGACGACCCGGCCCCGGCTCAGTGCGCGGCGGCGTCCCAGTTCGCGCCGCGGCCGACCTGCACCTCGAGCGGAACCCGGAGGTCGGCGGCGCCCGCCATGCGGGTGCGCACGATCGACTCCAGCGCGTCCCACTCGCCCGTCGCCACCTCGAAGATGAGCTCGTCGTGCACCTGCAGCAGCATCCGGGATTCCAGGCGCTGGTCGATCATGTCGCCCGCGATGCCGAGCATCGCGACCTTCATGATGTCGGCGGCCGAGCCCTGGATGGGCGCGTTCAGCGCCTGGCGTTCGGCGTTCTCGCGCAGGACGCGGTTGGTCGAGGTGAGGTCGGCGAACGGCCGGCGGCGGCCGAAGATCGTCTCGGTGAAGCCGTCGACGCGCGCCTGCTCGACCACGTTGCGCAGGTAGTCGCGCACCGAGCCGAACCTCTCGAAGTAGTCGCTCATCAGCTGGCGCGCCTCGGAGGTCTCGATGCGCAGCTGCTTCGAGAGGCCGAACGCGCTCAGGCCGTAGGCGAGGCCGTACGACATCGCCTTGACCTTGGTGCGCATGGCAGGGGTGACCTCGGCCGGCGAGACCCCGAAGACGCGGGAGCCGACGAACCGGTGCAGGTCCTCCCCCGCGTTGAACGCCTCGATGAGGCCCGGGTCTTCGGAGAGGTGCGCCATGATCCGCATCTCGATCTGCGAGTAATCGGCGGTCAGGAGCGTCTCGAAGCCCTCGCCGTGCCGGAACGCGGCGCGGATCTCCCGCCCCTCCTCCGTGCGGATCGGGATGTTCTGCAGGTTCGGGTCGTTCGACGAGATGCGGCCCGTGCTCGTGCCGGTCTGGTCGTAGGTGGTGTGGATGCGGCCGTCGCCCTCGACCGACCGCTCGAGGGTCTCGACGATCTGCTTGAGCTTGGTCGCGTCGCGGTGCTGCAGCAGCAGGCCGAGGAACGGATGCGGGTTCTTCTCCTGCAGGTCGGCCAGCGATCCGGCGTCGGTCGAGTAGCCGGTCTTCGTGGCGCGCGTCTTCGGCATCCCGAGCTCCTCGAAGAGGACCTGCTGGAGCTGCTTCGGCGAGCCGAGGTTGATCTCGTGCCCGATCTGCGCGTACGCCTGCGCCGCGAAGTCGTTGGCCTTGTCGGTGAGCTGGCCGCGCAGCCGGGCGAGCACGGCGCTGTCGATGGTGACGCCGTTCAGCTCCATCTCGGCGAGCACGGCGACCAGCGGCAGCTCGATGTCGTCGAGCACCCCGCGGGTGCCCTCGTCGAGCGCGATCATCTGCCCCTCGGCGACACGGCGGATGAACCACGCCTCGGTGGCCGGGCTGACCGCATCGTTGATCGGGACGAGCTGGTTCGGGTCGGAGACGGGCAGCGTCTCGCCGAGCACCTCGTAGACCTGCTCGGCGAGGGACTGCGCGGCGGCGCCCGGCTTCACGAGCCAGGAGGCGATGCGCGTATCGAAGGCGAGCCCGTCGACGACGAAGCCGGCGCGGCTCAGAGCCTTGAACTGCGGCTTGGCGTGGAAGAAGTACTTCGGAGCGCTGCTCGCGAGCCACTCCTCCAGCGCGGTGTAGTCGGGCCGGCCGGCGACCCACGGCACGTAGACGGAGTCGTCGGCGGTGGCGAGGCCGAAGCCCGCCAATCTCGGACCACCCAGCCCTGCGGGGCCGGTCTCCAGCTGCACGGCGACCGCGTTGCCGTCTGCCGAGGCTTTGGCCAGCCAGTTCGCGAGCTCCTCGTCGATCATCGTGCGCACCGCGGGCGCGCTCACCGCACCCGCGTCGCCGACCTCGAGGGCACCCGCCGCGCCGTCGAGCATGCCCTCTTCTGCCGCCGTCTTCATCAGTCGCTCGAGCAGCGTCTTGAACTGCAGCCGCGCGAAGATGTCGCGCACCGCGCTCTCGTTGAGCGGCTTCCGCTCCAGGTCGGCCGGGCCGATCGGCAGCTCCACGTCGTCGCGCAGCTGGTTCAGCCGGCGGTTGCGCAGCGCGTTCTCCTTCTGGTCGCGCAGGTTCTGGCCGACCACTCCCTTGATCTCGTCGGCGTGCGCGACGATGTTCTCGACCGTGCCGTACTGCTGCACCCACTTGACGGCGGTCTTCTCGCCGACCTTGTCGATGCCGATCAGGTTGTCGCTGGTCTCGCCGACGAGGGCCGCGATCTCGGGATACTGGTGCGGATCGATGCCGTACTTCTCGCGCACCGCCGCCGGGTCGTAGATCTTGAGCTCGGAGACGCCCCGGACGTTCGGGTACAACAGCGTCACGTCGTCGTTGACGAGCTGGATGGTGTCGCGGTCGCCCGACACCAGCAGCACCCGGAAGCCCTGCTCGACGCCCTGTCGCGCGAGGGTGGCGAGGATGTCGTCGGCCTCGTAGTCCTCCTTCGCGATGGTCGTCACGTTCATCGCGTGCAGGGCTTCTTCGAGCAGCGGGACCTGTCCGGCGAACTCCGACGGCGTCTCGCCGCGGGTGCCCTTGTACTCCGGGTACTCGCGCGTGCGGAACGAGTAGCGGGAGATGTCGAACGCGACCGCGAGGTGGGTCGGCTTCTGCTGCTGCAGCAGGTTGATGAACATCGCGATGAAGCCGTGGATCGCGTTCGTGTGCTGACCCTCGCGGTTCACGAAGCTGTCCACCGGGAGTGCGTAGAAGGCCCGGAACGCGAGCGAATGGCCGTCTATGACGAGGAGGGTAGGCTTTTCGGAGTCTGACACCAGGCCAGCCTACAAGGGGCCGGTGACAGTCCAGACGACCGTCAGGAGAGGCCGAGGATGACCGAGGACGCGCTCGCGTACGTGCAGCAGAGAGGGCTCGGCGCACTGGCCGAGAAGATGGGCATCGAGATGCTCGAGTTCACCGTGGAGCGCGCTGTGGCGCGCATGCCGGTCGAGGGCAACACGCAGCCCGCCGACCTGCTCCACGGCGGCGCCTACGTCGTGCTGGGCGAGTCGCTCGGCTCGATGTCGGCCAACCTCTACGCCGGCGAGGGCCGCCTCGCGGTCGGGATCGAGATCAACGCGTCGCACACGCGCTCGGCGACGACCGGCTACGTCACCGGGGTGTGCACGCCCATCCACCTGGGCCGGACGCTGACCACGCACGAGATCGCCGTCACGGACGACCAGGGCCGCCGCTGCTCCACGATCCGCATCACGAACCTGATCAAGGAGCTCTGACACGCGAACAGCTCCTGACTTCTTCGAGCGGATCGCCGCGATCCGCTCGAAGAACTCAGGAGCTGTCGGCTTGGGAGGCCCTTACTTCTTGGGGGCGAGCTGGTCGATGATCGCCTGGGCGACGTCGTGCATGGTGAGTCGACGGTCCATGGAGGCCTTCTGGATCCAGCGGAACGCCTCCGGCTCGCTGAGGCCCATCTTCTCGTTGAGCAGGCCCTTCGCGCGGTCGACCAGCTTGCGGGTCTCGAACCGCTGCACCATGTCGGAGACCTCGGCCTCGAGCGCGATGATCTGCTGGTAGCGGGCGAGCGCGATCTCGATCGCGGGCAGCAGGTCGTTCGGCGTGAACGGCTTCACGACGTAGGCCAGGGCACCGGCCTCGGTCGCGCGCTCCACGAGCTCCTTCTGGCTGAACGCGGTCAGCAGCACGACGGGCGCGATGTGGTCCTTCGAGAGGCGCTCGGCCGCCGAGATGCCGTCGAGCTGGGGCATCTTGACGTCCATGATCACCAGGTCGGGCCGCAGTTCGGTCGCCAGCGCGACGGCCGTCTCGCCGTCGCCGGCCTCCCCGACGACCTCGAAACCGTTGTCGCGCAGGATCTCGACGATGTCGAGGCGGATGAGCGATTCGTCCTCCGCCACGACGACGCGGCGGGGTGCGGTGGGAGTCGTTTCCTGGTCAGTCACGAGGAAAAGCCTACGGTATTGTTCAGGTGATGTTGTGCGCCGCTGTGGCGGAATGGCAGACGCGGAGCACTCAAAATGCTTTGTCCGAAAGGGCGTGTGGGTTCGAGTCCCACCAGCGGCACGACTAGATGCGGGCTCCGACCACCGTCGCGGCGAAGCGCCTGGCCCGCTCGGCGAGGCCGGTGATCCTCTCCTCCACCACCCGGTCGGCGTCGAACCCGACGTACGACGGCGGCGGAGTCCTGCGCACGTTGGCGCTGCACTCGAACGCGCCGCACACCAGCGTCCCGACCGTGTGCCCGTTGCGGCCGGACTGGCCCGCTCGGCGCGCGGACCAGAACCAGACGTCGTTGGTGAGGTGCACGTCCTGGCACCAGCCGCACATCGACGGCGCGTGCGACCGCATGCTCGCCTCCGAGGCGCGCAGCACGATCCCCACCGGGCCGTCGGTCGTCGGGATGACGACGTAGCCACGCTGCGGGAGCTTCGGGTCGCGCCAGCCGAGGTACTCGCGCCGGGCCCAGTCCACCTCGTGCAGCCCCGGCGGCAGGGGCAGCTCCTCGGCTTCGCTGCGGGAGCAGTTGACGAACGACTCGCGGATCTGCTGCGGGCTCAGGATCTCCATGCGCACCTCCACGTCCATGCTCGCACAGGTTCCGCGCGGCACCGCTTGACTCTGCCCCCGGGGTCAGACCTTAACGTGGCCGCATGACCACGATCGAGAGCGTCACGGACGCCAGCTTCCGAGATGAGGTGCTCGCGGCCCCCGGCACCACGGTCGTAGAGTTCTGGGCGGAGTGGTGCGGTCCGTGCCGCGCGCTGTCGCCCATCCTGCAGCAGCTGCAGGAGGAGCACGCCGACCGCATCCGCATCGTCAAGATCAACGCCGACGAGAACATGGAGACGACGGTCGCCTACAAGGCGCTCGCCCTGCCGGTGATGCAGGTGTTCCAGGACGGGGAGGTCGTCAAGACGATCATCGGCGCCAAGCCGAAGCCCGCCATGGAGCTGGAGCTCGCCGCGTTCCTCTGACCGGGACGCGCCCGGCCGCAGCTCACGTGAGGTGGTCGAACGCGCCGCTCACCCAGCCGATGTAGCGCTCGGCGGAGCGCAGCACGGCCTCGCGCGCGTCCTGCGGGACGACGTTGCCCAGGTTGCCGTACATCCGGTCGAAGGGCCGATCGCACACGGTGTCGGCCACCCGTCGCACCACGGCGGCCGACAGCGGGATGTCGTTCGGGTAGCTGCGCTGGAACGTCACCCACTTCTGCGACGGCCCGGGAAACACGGTGTCCCCGCTGAGCACGACGCCGCGATCCCAGTGCACCACCGCGCTCCCGGGGAAGTGCCCGCCGACCGTGCGCAGGGTGACGCCGGGCAGCACCTCGATCTCGCCCGTCCACGACCGGATGGCCGCGTCCTCCCGCTGCACCCAGTGCCGATCGGCCGCGTTGACGAGCACGGGAGGGTCGCCCAGCATGCGCGACCAGCTCACCTGCGCGCCGAACATGTGCGGGTGGCTGGTCGCGATCACGGCGGCGCCGCCGAGGTCCTGCACGGCGGCGGCTGCGGCCTCGTCGACGTAGCCGGTGGGGTCCCACAGCAGGTTCCCCTCCGGGGTGCGCAGCAGGATGCTCTGCTGCCCGATGCCGACCCGCGGCTCACTGCGCAGGCCGTACAGGTCGGGCTCGAGCTCGGTGACCACCACGCGCTCGCCGTCGCGCTGGAGGCGTTGCAGCGTCGTCCACTCCTGACCGGTGGGCGGCACGTACTGCCGCTCGTCCTCGCAGATCGGGCAGGCCGCGGGCGGACGCTCGCCCGTCTCGTCCACGATCGGGGTCGTCTCCACCGCGCAGGTCGCGCACAGCCACTCCGCCATGTCCGCGAGCCTAGCCGCGGTGCCGCCGCCCCGGAGAGGGGTCCGACGGAATACGCTGCACGCAGGACCGATTGGAGTGGATGTGAAACGCATCGGGTTCCTCAGCTTCGGGCACTACCAGCCCATCCCGGGCTCCGTGTCGCGCACCGCGGCCGACGCCCTCACGCAGACCATCGAGCTGGCCGTCGCGGCCGAGGAACTCGGAGCGGACGGCGCGTTCGTCCGCGTCCACCACTTCGCGCCGCAGCTGGCGTCGCCCTTCCCCCTGCTCGCCGCGATCGGCGCGCGCACCTCGAGCATCGAGATCGGGACGGCCGTGATCGACATGCGCTACGAGAACCCGCTCTACATGGCCGAGGACGCGGCGGCGGCCGACCTGATCAGCGGCGGCCGGCTCCAGCTCGGCGTCAGCCGCGGATCACCCGAGACGGCGCTGCGCGGGTCGGAGTCGTTCGGCTACGTGCCCGCCGAGGGCGAGACGGATGCGGACATGGCCCGCCGGCACACCGAGCTGTTCCGCGCGGCGATCGCCGGGGCAGGCGTGGCGGAGGCGAACCCGTCCATGACCGGCGGCCAGCGCGGCGCGCTCGCGATCGAGCCGCAGTCCCCCAGCCTCGGCGACCGGATCTGGTGGGGCGCCGGTACACGAGCGACCGCGGCCTGGGCGGCCGAGCAGGGCATGAATCTCATGAGCTCGACCCTCCTCACCGAGGACACCGGCGTGCCGTTCTCCGACCTCCACGCCGAGCAGCTGCAGCAGTACCGGGACGCCTGGAAGGCCGCCGGCTGGGAGCGGGAGCCGCGCGTGTCGGTCAGCCGCAGCATCCTGCCGATCACGACCGACCTCGACCGCCGGTACTTCGGCGCCTCGGCGCTCGCCGACCGGCACGACCAGGTCGGGCACCTCGACGGGGGTCTCGCGCGGTTCGGCAAGAGCTACGTCGGCGAGCCCGAGCGGATCGTCGAGGAGCTGCGGGAGGACGCCGCGGTGGCCGACGCCGACACGCTGCTCGTCACCGTCCCGAACCAGCTGGGCGTCGACTACAACGCCCACCTGCTGGAGACGATCGTCACCCAGATCGCCCCCGCGCTCGGCTGGCGCCACTAGCACCTGGTCGAGGGGACAACGAAGTGGGGCACACCTGTGCCCCGTTTCGTGTACCCCGAATGCGGCATAGACTCCGCCGTGGATCCTGACATGATGGACGTACTGCACACCCGAAACCGCAGTGCCGAAAGTGTCCTGTCCAGGAAGGGTGTGCCATGCGGGTTCGACGTCTCAAGGCCGCGATCGCCGCGTCCGTCCTCACGGTCGCCCTCTCCGGAGCCACCCTCGCCGCAACCTCGCCGGCGGCGGCCGTGAGCACCCGGACCGACGGGACCTCGCCGGCGTCCGCGATCACCTCCATGTGGGCGTGGGGCAACCCGATCGACCCGGCGGTGGACGCGCGCGGGCAGGGGATGCCCCAGTTCGAGCCGCAGGCGCTCGCCTCCTTCGCCGCCGCGCACCGCCTGCGCACGGTCTACCTCTCGGTGCCGTGGGCCGCCGACGAAGGCCCCTTCTCGGCGTGGCTGACGGAGGCCGTGAGCGCCCTGCACGGAGCCGGCGTCACGACCGTGGCCGCGCTCGGCGGCGACGGCGGCTGGGCCGACGACCCCGACCTGGCCGCGACCTGGACCTCGGCCGCGCTCCGCGCAGCGCCGTTCGACGCCATCCAGTTCGACGTCGAGCCGTGGGTCGTCTCCTCCGACTCCGAGCTCCCGGCGGTCGTCGCGAAGCTCCAGACCATGTACGACCGCGCGAAGGCCGTCGCGGGCAGCGTCCCGATCGGCGCCGACCTGCCGTGGTGGCTTGCCGCGAAGCCGCAGCCGACCGGAGGCACCGCGTTCGACGCCCTGCTCCCCCACCTGCGCTCGGTCGCGATCGTGGCCTTCAGCGACCACGCCGCAGGCTCCGACGGGATCGTCGCCTTCGCGAAGCCCGCGGCCACCGCGGCCGCCGCGAAGCGCATCCCGTTCACCATCGGCGTGGAGACCGACACCCCGGAGGTCGCCGGCGGCCCCGGTGCGACGTTCGGCGACGACTCGGCCGCGCTGCTGGAGTCGGAGACGGCCAAGGTGCGCACCGCGCTCTCGTCGATCCGCGGCTACGGCGGCGTCACCGTCGAGCACCTGCTCTCCTGGCAGGACCTCCTCGCCCGCTGACCGGGCGCCTCGCGGGGTCAGCGACCGTCGGCGGCGGCCTCCAGCGCGGCGATGTCGAGCTTGCGCATGGACAGCATCGCCTGGTTCGCGCGCGCCGCGCGCTCCCGGTCCGGGTCGGACTGGAGCTCGAGCAGGCGGCGCGGCACGATCTGCCAGCTGACGCCCCAACGGTCGCGCAGCCAGCCGCACATGCTCTCCTCGCCCCCGTCGGCCGTGAGCGCCTCCCACAGCCGGTCGACCTCGGCCTGATCGTCGCACAGCACGGACAGCGAGAACGCCTCGGTGAAACCGGCGACGGTGTTGCTGTTCATCGCCTGGTACTCGACGCCGGCGAGCCGGAACCGCACCACCACCAGGCCGCCCGGCATCTCGCCGCCGAACCGCTGCACCTCCAGCACCTCGGAGTCCGGCAGCAGCGAGGTGTACCGCTGCACCGCCTCCTCCACCCCGCTCTCGAACCACAGGAACGTCGTGACCTTCTGCATGGTGCCCCCCTCCGGCGTCGTCGCCTGGCGCCCATGGTAGCGACCCGGGCGGCCCGCGGGGCGGAGTAGCGTTGCCCTGTGACCGGCACCGCATTCAGCAGCTATATCGCCATCGGGGACAGCTTCACGGAGGGCGTCGGCGACGAGCTGCCCGACGGCCGCGTGCGCGGTTGGGCCGACTTCGTGGCGCTCGGGATGGCGGCTGCCTCCCCGGCGCCGTTCCGGTACGCGAACCTCGCGGTGCGCGGCCGGAAGCTCGGGCCGATCGTCGCCGAGCAGGTCGAGCCGGCGATCGCCCAGCACCCCGACCTGGTGAGCCTGAACGGCGGCGGCAACGACATCATGCGCCCGCGCGTCTCCATCGAGGGCGTCGCGAAGACGCTGGTGGAGGCAGCGGACCGGGTGGTCGCGTCCGGCAGCCACATGCTGCTCCTGAGCGGCGCGAACCCGAGCCGGCACCTACCCCTCGGCGGCGTCATCCGCCGCCGTGGCGAAGAACTCGCGGTGGCGGTGCGGGAGATGCTGCCGCGCGACGGGATCACCTTCGTCGACAACTGGGCCGACGAGGGGCTGGAGGACATCCGCTACTGGTCGGAGGACCGCCTCCACCTCGGTCCGCTCGGCCACGCCAGGGTCGCGAGCAACGTGCTCACCGCGTTCGGAGTCCCGGTGCCCGTCGAGTGGGGTGTCGAGGAGGTCGCGGCGGCGCCCCCGGGCGAGCGCACCCGCCGCACGGCCGATTACTACCGCCGTCACGTGCTGCCGTGGATCGGGCGCCGGCTCACAGGCCGCTCCTCCGGCGACGGCCGCGCGGCGAAGATCGCCGAGCTGACCGTGGTCGACCCGGAGACCCTCCGCCCGCTCTGACCGGCGACGCGCGCGCGACTGCGACCGTTCGGAACGTCTGCGGCCGGTCGCGCAGCCGCAGACGTTCCGCAGCACCGCAGTCGCGCGAGGCCGCGCCGGGACGCCTCAGTCGTTGTCGCCGCCCGTGGTGTCGATGCGGGTGGTGCGCTGGCCGCCCGCCCACGTCCACTCGGCCACCTCGGGGATGTCCTCGCCGTGCTCGCGCGTGTACTGCCGCGCGCGCAGGCGGGCGTCCTGCATCTCCTGGCGCAGCTCGGCCTCGCGCGCGGCAAGCCCGGGCACGCGGTCGATCACGTCGATGACCAGGTGGTAGCGGTCGAGGTCGTTGAGCATCACCATGTCGAACGGCGTGGTCGTCGTGCCCTCCTCCTTGTAGCCGCGCACGTGAAGGTTGTCGTGGCCGCGACGGCGGTAGGTGAGGCGGTGGATCAGCCACGGGTAGCCGTGGTAGGCGAAGATCACCGGCTTGTCGGTGGTGAACAGGGCGTCGTACTCGCGGTCCGAGAGGCCGTGCGGGTGCTCGCGTTCGTCCTGCAGCCGCATCAGGTCGACGACATTGACCACGCGAACCTTCAGGTCGGGCAGCCGGTCGCGCAGGATGCTCGCCGCGGCCAGCGTCTCCAGGGTCGGGATGTCGCCGGCGCAGCCGAGCACCACATCCGGCTCCTCGCCCTCCACCTCGCTGCCGGCCCAGGGGAAGATGCCGATGCCGCGCGTGCAGTGCGCGATCGCCTCGTCCATGGTCAGCCACTGCGGCGACGGCTGCTTGCCCGCGACGACCACGTTGACGTAGTCGACCGAGCGCAGGCAGTGGTCGTAGGTGGAGAGCAGGGTGTTCGCGTCGAAGGGCAGGTAGACCCGGACCACGTCGGCCTTCTTGTTGACGACGTGGTCGATGAAGCCGGGGTCCTGGTGCGAGGCGCCGTTGTGGTCCTGCCGCCAGACGTGCGAGCTCAGCAGGTAGTTGAGGGAGGCGACCGGGCGCCGCCAGGCGACCTCGCCGGCCGACTTCAGCCACTTCGCGTGCTGGTTGAACATCGAGTCGACGATGTGGATGAACGCCTCGTACGAGGTGAAGACGCCGTGCCGCCCGGTGAGCAGGTACCCCTCCAGCCAGCCCTGGCACTGGTGCTCGCTGAGCACCTCCATCGCCCGGCCGGCCGGCGCGAGGTGGTTGTCGTCGTCGATGGGGAGGTACTCCGCGTCCCACTGCTTGCTGGTCGTGTCGTACACCGCCTGCAGCCGGTTGGACGCCAGCTCGTCGGGCGCGAACAGGCGGAAGTCGTGCGGGTTGCCGGCCATCACATCCCGGAACCACTCGCCGAGCACGCGCGTCGCCTCCGCCACGGTCTCCCCCGGGCTCGGCACGTCGACGGCGTAGTCGCGGAAGTCGGGCAGCCGCAGATCGCGCCGCAGCAGACCGCCGTTCGCGACCGGGTTGGCGCTCATCCGCCGGTCACCCGCAGGCGCCAGCGAGGTGACCAGCTCGACCGGGCGGCCCTCGTCGTCGAACAGCTCCTCCGGGCGGTACGACTTCAACCAGCTCTCGAGCAGGCGGGTGTGCTCTTCGGTGTCGCGCGCGTTCGCGAGCGGCACCTGGTGGGAGCGCCAGTTGTTCTCGGTCGGGTGCCCGTCGATCTCGGGCGGGCAGGTCCAGCCCTTCGGGGTGCGCAGGATGAGCATCGGCCAGGCGGGCCGTCCGTCGAGGGAGCCGTCGGCCGCCGCGCGCTTGATCTCCGCGATGCGGTCGAGGATCTCGTCGAGCGTCGCGGCCATCCGCTTGTGCACCTCGCGCGGGTCCTCCCCGTCGAAGCCTCCGGAGACGACGTAGGGCGCGTAGCCGTAGCCGCGCATCAGGTCCAGGAGCTCCGACTCCGGGATGCGGGCGAGCACCGTCGGGTTGGCGATCTTGTAGCCGTTGAGGTGCAGGATCGGCAGCACCACCCCGTCCTGCGCCGGGTTCAAGAACTTGTTGGAGTGCCAGGCCGTCGCCAGCGGGCCGGTCTCGGCCTCGCCGTCGCCGACGACCGCCGCGACCAGCAGGTCAGGGTTGTCGAACGCCGCGCCGTACGCGTGCGACAGCGCGTAGCCGAGCTCGCCGCCCTCGTGGATGGAGCCCGGTGTCTGCGGCGCCGCGTGACTCGGGATGCCGCCCGGGAACGAGAACTGCCGGAACAGCCGGCGCAGGCCGTCCTCACTCCGGTCGATGGCGCTGTACAGCTCGCTGTACGTGCCGTCGAGGTAGGCGCTGGCGACGACACCGGGACCGCCGTGGCCCGGCCCCGCGACGAACAGGGTGTCCAGGTCGCGCTCCCGGATCGCGCGGTTCAGGTGCGCGTAGACGAAGTTCAGCCCCGGCGTCGTTCCCCAGTGCCCGAGCAGCCGCGGCTTGATGTCGTCGCGGCTGAGCGGCCGCCGCAGCAGCGGGTTGTCGAGCAGGTAGATCTGCCCGACGGAGAGGTAGTTCGCCGCGCGCCACCAGGCGTCGAGGGCGTCGAGCGTCTGCTCGGAGAGGTCGTGCTGCGTAGACGCGGTGGTCGTGTCGCTCATCGGGGCTCCCCTGGTCGCTGGCCGGTTCACGCGCATCCTACGCGGCCCGGGTGACCGCGTCAGGTGGGCCACGGCGTGGCGGCCCCTGGCCGCTGTCGGCGGTGGGCGCTAGCGTCGAGGCATGAGCGACACAGTGGTCCGGCCGGTCGACGACGACGTGTGGGGCGACCTGGAGACGGTGTTCGGCACCCGCGGCGACCCGTCGGGATGCTGGTGCCAGTGGTTCAAGGTGCCTGGCACGCAACGCGACGAGCTTTCGGTGGGCGACCGTCGCGAGCGGCTGCACGACCAGGTGCGCAGCGGATCGCCGGGCGTGCTGGCGTGGGTCGACGGCGAACCGGCGGGCTGGGCTGCGGTCGAGCAGTACTCGGCCTACCCGAACCTCGCGCGCTCGCCGATCACGAAGCGGGTGGAGGGCGACCCGGCCGACCCGTGGGCGGTGACGTGCTTCGTCGTGCGCCTCGACTTCCGGCGGCAGGGCCTCGCCCGTGCCCTGCTGGACGGCGCGGTGGAGCACGCGAGGAACCAGGGCGCCGAGCTCGTCGAAGGCTATCCGGTCGACACGGAGGCGAGGCCGTCGCTCTCGAGCGCCGAGCGGTACCACGGCACGGTGTCTCTGTTCCGCGACGGCGGGTTCGAGGTGGTCCGCCGGCCGAGCGCGACCAGGGCGATCATGCGGCTCGCGCTCTGACTCTTCGCGGTCGGCCGCGCCGGTAAGCTCGATCGGGTGAGCTCCAGCCGTCGTGACCGTCTCGTCGGCGCGGGCACCCAGGTCGCGACCGAGATCAGCATCAACTACGGCTCGTCGCTCGCGGGCCTCCTCATCCCCGTGGTCGGATCGCTCGTCGTCGTCGCCGCGCGCCAGGTGGTCACCGCTGTCGTGGTGCTCCCGTTCTACCGGCCGCGCCGCGCCGAACTGACCTGGCGGCGGCTGTGGCCGGCGCTCGCGCTCGGTGTCGTGCTCGCGGCGATGAACCTCAGCTTCTACGAGTCGGTCGGCCGGCTCGGGCTCGGGATGGCGGCGACGATCGAGTTCCTCGGGCCGTTCGCGCTCGCCCTGGCCGGATCCCGGCGCTGGCTGGACGCGGGATGCGCGGTGGCCGCGGCCGCGGGCGTCCTGCTCCTGACCGCGACCGAGGGCAGCGTCGACCCGCTCGGGGTCGTGCTCGCCCTCACCGCCGCGGCGTCCTGGGCGGCGTACATCCTGCTCACGCGGCAGGTCGCGACACGGCTCCCGGGGCTCGAGGGCCTGAGCGTCGCGAGCGTCGTCTCCACCGTGCTGACCGTTCCGCTCGCCCTCATCGTGATCGACTACAGCCGGCTGGACGCGCAGGTGCTCCTGCTGCTGCTCGCGCTCGGGGTGCTGTCGTCGGCGGTGCCGTACAGCCTGGACACGTTCATCCTGCGTCGGATCACCCCGCGGCTGTACGCCGTCATCACGAGCTTCGGGCCGGTCGTCGCGACCGTGTTCGGAGTCATCGTGCTGCACGAGCGGTTCTCGCTCGTGCAGCTGGTCGGCATCCTGATCGTCTGCGCCGCGGCGGGCATCACCATCGCGACGCAGCGGGAGCAGCCGCGCTCCGAGCTGGAGCAGACGGCCGAATCCATCCCCTGACCCCGGCCGAGTTGCACGTTGTGGCGGCTATTGGTGCCGAATAGCCGCCACGACGTGCAACTCGATCAGCTGAGGATGTCCTTGGTGGTGAAGCGGCCGACGGCCAGGGCGCCGAAGACGGCGATGTAGCCGAGCTGCAGCAGAGCGTTGGAGCCGAACGAGTCCCACGAGATCGGGTCGCGCAGGAGGTCGCCAAAGCCCAGCCAGTAGTGGCTGAACAGCCAGGGGTGCAGGGCGTCCAGCTGCGGGAGCTGGTCGAGCACCTGCGAGACCACCGCCAGCACCGCGGTCGCCGCCATCGCCCCGACGGGGACGTCGGTGAGCGTCGAGAGGAACAGCCCGATCGCGCACAGCCCCAGCAGCGACACGACGATGTACAGCGAGATCAGCAGCAGCCGGATGTACGCCTCCCCCAGGCTCACCTGCACGCCGGAGAGCAGCGTGACCGGTCCGATCGGGAACAGCAGCATCCCGATCAGCGCACCCGCCACCGCGACCGCCAGGGCCGCAGCCAGGGAGAACACGGCGCTGCCGACGTACTTCACGGCGAGCAGCCGGAGGCGCCCGGCCGGCGCGATCACGAGGTAGCGGAGCGTGCCGTGGCTCGCCTCCCCCGCGATCGTGTCGCCCGCGACCACGCCGATGGTCAGCGGCAGGAACAGCGGGACGCACACCACGAGCGCGGTGAACGCCACGAAGACGCCGTTCGAGGTGATGTCGCCGAGGAACGCCGGACCGCGTGAGCTGCCGCCGGTGATCCGGACGGCGACCGCGATGAGCAGCGGGATGGCCGCAAGGGCCGCCAGCATCGCCCAGGTGCGCCAGCGGCGGAACATCACCGACAGCTCCGACCCGAGCAGCGCCCAGCCGACGGCGGGACGCTCGCGCCGGGCGGCGGAGGTCGTACCGGTCTCGCTCGACGCGCTCGGCGCCTCCCCATCCGGTACCGCCGTCAGCTCACTGCTCGACATCGAAGCCCTCCCCGGTGAGCTCGACGAACCGCTCCTCCAGGCTCGACGACCGCACGGCGAAGCCGCGCAGGCGCACGCCGTCGCCGACGAGTGCGGCGGAGAGCTCCTCGGCGGCCGGCGCGGAGTCGCCGAGCGCGGCCTCCACCCCGGAGCCGGTGGCGACGGGCTCCAGCCCGAAGCGGCGGAGAGTGGCGACGGCCAGGGCGGTGTCCGGCGACTCGACCGCCACCCGCGGCCCGGACGCGCTCCGCAGCTCGTCGAGCGACCCCTGCGCGACCAGGCGGCCCGCGCGCATGATCGCGGCGTGCGTGCACACCTGCTCGATCTCGGCCAGCAGGTGACTGGAGACGAACACGGTGGTGCCCTCGTCGGCGAGCGAGCGGACCAGGGCGCGCACCTCGCGCGTCCCCTGCGGGTCCAGACCGTTGGTGGGCTCGTCGAGCACCAGCAGGTCGCGGTCGGTGAGGAGCGCGCCGGCGATGCCCAGCCGCTGCTTCATCCCGAGCGAGTACGCGCGCACGTGCTTGCCCGCCGCGTGGGACAGGCCGACCCGGTCGAGCGCCGCCGAGACCCGCGCCGTGCGGGTGGACCCCGGCGCGTAGCGGTCGGCGGTGTCCCGCCGGAGCAGGTTCGCCGTGCCCGAGAGGTACGGCGCGAAGGCCGGGCCCTCGACCAGCGCGCCGACCCGCGGCAGCACCCGGGAGCCGCGGTCGGGCATCGCCTCGCCCAGCAGCCGGATGGAGCCGGCCGACGGCGAGACGAGGCCCAGCAGCATCCGGATCGTGGTCGTCTTGCCCGATCCGTTGGGGCCGAGGAAGCCGAACACCGACCCGCGCGGCACGTTCAGGTCGAGGCCGTCGACGACGGCACGCGACCGGAAGCGCTTGGTGAGCCCGCTGGTCGCGATCGCCGCGTCGGTCACTTGGCCGGGGCCTGCGTGGCGGGCTGGGCGGCCGCGGCCTGCAGTGCGGAGACCGGCACGGAGCCGGCGAGCACCCGGCCGTCCGCGGTGACGAGCACCGAGACCACCGACGAGCTGAGGGCCCGGCCGCCGTCCACCGGCTGGGTGAGCTGCGCGAACAGCGGATCGTCGGCGACCGACGACGGCGCGGAGCCGGCGGGCAGCGCGACGATGGTCGCCCATCCCGTGCCCGTCACGGTCGGCTTCGGGTGCTCGTGCGCGCCCTTGTCGGCCGCGCCGCCCTTCGGCAGCGCCTGCTCGGTGACAGAGGCGCCCTTCGGCGGCGTGAACGAGAACACGGAGGCGTCGGGCCGCTGGTCGCTGAACGCGGTGAACCCGGCCTCGAACGCCGGCGAGCTCGCGCCGCGCGCGGTCACGGCCACCTTCAGCGGGATGCCAGTCTTGCCGTCCACGGCGATCGACACGCTGCCGATGAGGGTGGCGGTCGCCTTGGGCTTCAGCACGAGGTCGTAGGCGTCACGGCCGGCCACCGAGGTGTCGGAGCCGAGGGTGACCGAGGTCGAGGGGTCGACGGCGTCGAGGAAGCGCTGCGCGAGCTGCGACGGGGTCAGCGCGGTCGCGTCCGGTGCCGGGGTCTTCTCGCTGTGAGCGGGGACCGTCGCGTGCACAACCTTCTCGCCACTCGACTGGTAGAGCCAGAGATCGGAGCCGTTGCGGATCGCGTCGCGCTCGGCCAGGCGGTCGAGCACCTGCACGCGCACCTTGCTCGGGCCGTCCACCCACACCTTGGCGGTGTGGTCGACGAGAGCGAGCTCGAGCAGGTCGGCGGCGCCGCCATCAGTGCCTTTCGACGCGGTCACGGGCAGGTCGGGGAGGCCGAGGTCGGAGCTCTGCTCGACGGTGCCGGAGAACGACCGGGTATCGCTCGCGGCGACCAGTCGCAGGACGTCGGCCGGCGACTTCACGGGGAGGTCCGATGCGCCGGCGGCGAGCGGCGCGACGATAGCGGCGGCGGCGATCGCGGCCGGTACGACGACGGCGGGCGCCCAGCGCATCCAACGGTGTTCCATGACCTCAGGGTACGCGCGCCCCACCCCATCCGACCCTGCGGATTGCATGGGAAACCGGGACTTCATCCCCCGGTCTGACGCCGTGTCGTCCCCCAGGATGACACCGCACTCCCGCCGGACGCACGGAGGGCCCCGCTCGTCGAGCGGGGCCCTCCGTGACCGGTGCTACAGGACGTCGCCGACCCGGTGCACGCGGATGTCGTTGGTGGTTCCGGGGATCCCGGGAGGGGAACCGGAGATGATGATCACCTTGTCGCCGTCGACGGCACGGCCGGTCGACTTGAGCGCCTCGTCCACCTGCGCGACCATCTGGTCGGTGTGGGTGACCCGGCCGACGACGAAGGACTCCACGCCCCAGAACAGGGACATGCGGCGGCGCACCGACTCCTCCGGCGTGAACGCCAGGATCGGGATCTTGTTGCGCAGTCGCGCCATGCGGCGGGCCGACTCGCCCGACTCCGTGAACACGCAGAGGAACTTGGCCTCGACGAAGTCGGCGACCTCGACGGCCGCGAGCGTGATCGCACCCGACTGGGTGCGCGGACGGGTGCCGAGCGGCTGGATGCGTTCCAGGCCGTGCTCCTCGGTCGAGGTGACGATCCGGGACATGGTCTGTACCGTGATCGCCGGGTACTCGCCGACGCTGGTCTCGCCCGAGAGCATGACCGCGTCCGCACCGTCGAGCACCGCGTTGGCGACATCGGAGGTCTCGGCGCGGGTCGGGACCGGGCTCGAGATCATCGACTCCAGCATCTGGGTGGCGACGATGACCGGCTTCGCGGCGCGGCGGGCCAGCTCGACCGCGCGCTTCTGCACGATCGGAACCGCCTCCAGCGGCAGCTCCACGCCCAGGTCGCCGCGGGCGACCATGATGGCGTCGAACGCCTCGATGATCTCCTCCAGCGCCTCGACGGCCTGCGGCTTCTCGATCTTCGCGACGACCGGGACCTTGCGGCCCTCCTCCGCCATGATCTCGTGCACGCGGCGGATGTCGATGGCGTTGCGCACGAACGACAGCGCGATCAGGTCGGCGCCGAGCTTGAGGCCCCAGCGCAGGTCGGCCTCGTCCTTCTCGGAGAGCGCCGGCACGTTGACCGCGACGCCCGGGAGATTGATGCCCTTGTTGTTCGACACCGGGCCCGCGACGACGACCTCGGTCGTGACGACCTGGCCGTCGACGGAGACGACGCGCACGCGCACCTTGCCGTCGTCGATGAGCAGGTAGTCGCCCGGCTTGACGTCGTGCGGGAGGCCCTTGAACGTCGTCGACGAGATCTCCTTGGTACCGATGATGTCCTCGGTGGTGATCTTGAAGATGTCGCCCTCGGCGAGCTCGTAGGGGCCGGCCTCGAACTTGCCGAGACGGATCTTCGGGCCCTGCAGGTCGACGAGCACGGCGACCGGCTTCCCGGCGTCCTCGGCGGCCTTCCGCACGTTCGCGTAGACCCCCTCGTGCACCTCGTAGCTCCCGTGGCTGAGGTTCATGCGCGCCACGTCCACGCCCGCGTCGATGATCGCGCGGATGTTGTCGTAGCTGGAGGTCGCCGGCCCGAGGGTCGCGACGATTTTGGCCCTTCTCATGCTTCTTGTTCGCTCCGTTTTTCTGCGCCGTGGGCGCTGGATTTCAAGCTGACGCCCGGTCTTTCGGGCATCTCCTCGCTCAGACGAGGATGCCGCGGTCGGTGGGACGGATCGGAGACGGCAACTGCGTCTCCCCTTCAAGATACCGGTCGACGGCGGCGGCCGCTGCACGGCCCTCGGCGATCGCCCACACGATGAGCGACTGTCCGCGGCCGGCGTCGCCCGCCACGAACACGCCCTCCTGCTCGGTCTGGTACTCGCCGTCGCGCGCGACGTTGCCGCGCCCGTCGAAAGGCAGGCCCAGCTGCGAGGAGAGGTCCTGCTGCTCCGGGCCGGTGAATCCGAGGGCCAGCAGCACCAGGTCTGCGGGGATCTCGCGCTCCGTGCCGGCCTTCGGCACGCGGCGTCCGTCGAGGAACTCGGTCTCGGCAACGCGCAGTGCACGCACCTCGCCGAACTCGTTCGCCAGGAACTCGACGGTCGACGCGAGGTACTCGCGCCGTCCGCCCTCCTCGTGCGCCGACTGGACCTCGAACAGGGTCGGGGTCATCGGCCACGGCTGGTGCTCGGGGCGCTCCGCGGGCGGCTGCTTGCCGATCGCCAGGTTGGTGACGCTCGCCGCACCCTGGCGGTGCGCGGTGCCGATGCAGTCCGCGCCGGTGTCGCCGCCGCCGAGGACGACGACGTGCTTGCCGTCCGCGGTGATCTGGTCGGCGATCTGGTCGCCGGCGCCCGCCTTGTTCTGCTGCACCAGGTACTCCATGGCGAAGTGCACGCCGGAGAGCTCACGGCCCGGGATGGGCAGGTCGCGCGGGACCATCGCCCCGGTCGCCACCACGACGGCGTCGTAGCGGGCGCGCAGGTCGTCCCAGGTGATGTCCACGCCGATGTTGACGCCCGCACGGAAGCGGGTGCCCTCGGCCATCATCTGGTTGAGGCGCGCCTCCAGGTGCTTCTTCTCCATCTTGAAGTCCGGGATGCCGTACCGCAGCAGGCCGCCGATCCGGTCGTCGCGCTCGTACACCGCGACGGTGTGGCCGGCGCGGGTCAGCTGCTGCGCGGCGGCGAGGCCGGCGGGGCCGGAGCCGACGACCGCGACGGTCTTGCCGGTCAGACGCTCCGGCGGGTGCGGCTGCACCCAGCCGTTCTGCCAGGCCTGGTCGATGATCGAGACCTCGACCTGCTTGATCGTCACGGCGGGCTGGTTGATGCCGAGCACGCACGACGACTCGCACGGGGCCGGGCACAGGCGTCCGGTGAACTCCGGGAAGTTGTTGGTCGCGTGCAGGCGGTCGATCGCCTGGCGGCCCTCCCCGCGCCACATCAGGTCGTTCCACTCGGGGATCAGGTTGCCCAGCGGGCAGCCGGAGTGGCAGAACGGGACGCCGCAGTCCATGCAGCGGCCGGCCTGCCGGCGCAGCTGCGCCGGGTCCTGCGCCTCGTAGACCTCTTTCCAGTCCATGAGTCGCACCGAGACGGGGCGGCGCTTCGGCAGCTCCCGCTCGGTCGTCTTCAGAAAGCCTTTGGGATCAGCCACCGGTCACCTCCAAGATTCGGTTCCAAACGACGTCGCCGTCGGGGTCGAGACCCTCGTCGACGGCCTCCTGGCGCATCTGCAGCACCGCGGCGTAGTCCCGCGGCAGCACCTTGACGAACTTCGCGACGGTCTCGTCGAAGTCCTCCAGCATCCGGGTGGCGAGCGTCGAGCCGGTCTCGGCCGCGTGCCGCTCCAGCAGGTCACGCACGATCTCGATGTCGGCGCTGCCGAGCGGAAGGAGCTCCAGCTCCCCGCTCGCCAGCGAGTCCCGGTTCACGCGTTCGCGCTTCAGGTCGTACACGTAGGCCGTACCGCCCGACATGCCCGCGCCGAGGTTCCGGCCGGTGCCGCCGAGGATCACGGCGAGGCCGCCGGTCATGTACTCGAGCGCGTGGTCGCCCACGCCCTCGACCACCGCGGTCGCCCCGGAGTTGCGCACCAGGAACCGCTCGCCCACGATGCCGCGGATGAACATGCTGCCCTGCGTCGCGCCGTAGCCGATCACGTTGCCGGCGATCACGTTCCGCTCGGCCGCGAAGACGGTTCCCTGCGGCGGGCGCACGACGATCTGGCCGCCGGAGAGGCCCTTGCCGACGTAGTCGTTCGAGTCGCCGACGAGCCGCAGCGTGATGCCCGCGGGCAGGAAGGCGCCGAACGACTGGCCGGCGGAGCCGGTGAGGGTGATGTCGATCGACCCGGCCGGCAGCCCGTTCTCGCCATGGCGGACGGTCACCTCGTGGCCGAGCATCGTGCCGACGGCGCGCTCGGTGTTGCGGATGGGGAGGTTCAGCTCGATCCGTCCACCGTTCGCCAGAACGTCCTCGGCAGCCTCGATCAGCTGCACGTCGAAGTGCTGGTCCAGCTCGTGGTCCTGCGCACGGCCGTTCTTGCGCGGCGCCTCCGGCCCGAAGGCGGGGCCGCGCAGGATCGGCGTCAGGTCGAGGCCGGAGGCCTTCCAGTGCTCGATCGCGCGGTCGACGTCCAGGAGCTCGGCGTGGCCGATCGCCTCGTCGAGCGTGCGGAAGCCGAGCGCCGCGAGGTACTCGCGCACCTCCTCCGCGATGAACTCGAAGAAGTTGACCACGAACTCCGGCTTGCCGGAGAACCGGGCACGGAGCTCCGGGTTCTGGGTGGCGACGCCGACCGGGCAGGTGTCCAGGTGGCAGACGCGCATCATCACGCAGCCGGAGACCACGAGCGGGGCGGTCGCGAAGCCGAACTCCTCCGCGCCGAGCAGGGCGCCGACGATGACGTCGCGGCCGGTCTTCAGCTGACCGTCCACCTGTACGACCACGCGCTCGCGCATCCCGTTCAGCATCAGGGTCTGCTGCGTCTCGGCCAGGCCCAGCTCCCACGGCGTGCCCGCATGCTTGAGCGAGTTGACCGGCGACGCGCCGGTGCCGCCGTCGTGGCCGGAGACCAGGATGACGTCGGCCAGCGCCTTCGCCGTTCCCGCCGCGACCGCGCCGATGCCCGACTCGGAGACGAGCTTGACGTGGATGCGGGCGCCCGGGTTCGCGCGCTTCAGGTCGAAGATCAGCTGCTTGAGGTCTTCGATCGAGTAGATGTCGTGGTGCGGCGGCGGCGAGATGAGGCCGACGCCGGCGGTCGCATGCCGCGTGCGCGCGACCCACGGGTACACCTTGGTCGGCGGCAGCTGGCCGCCCTCACCGGGCTTCGCGCCCTGGGCGAGCTTGATCTGGATGTCGTCGGCGTGCGTCAGGTACATCGACGTGACGCCGAAGCGGCCCGACGCGACCTGCTTGATCGCGCTGCGGCGCTCCGGGTCGAGCAGGCGGTCGAGGTCCTCGCCGCCTTCACCGGTGTTCGACTTGGCGCCGAGCCGGTTCATGGCGATCGCGAGCGTCTCGTGCGCCTCCTTCGAGATGGAGCCGTAGCTCATCGCACCGGTGGAGAACCGCTTGACGATGGACGAGACGGGCTCGACCTCCTCCAGCGGCACCGGCGGGCGCTCGCCCTCCTTGAGGGAGAACATCCCGCGCAGGGTCATCAGCGACGCCGACTGGTCGTCGACCAGCTCCGTGTACTCGCGGAACACGTCGTAGCGGCGCGTGCGCGTCGAGTGCTGCAGGCGGAACACCGTCTCCGGGTTGAAGAGGTGCGGCGAGCCGTCGCGGCGCCACTGGTACTCGCCGCCGGTCGCCAGCCGCTCGTGCGCGAGGGCGGCGCCCTCCGACGGGTAGGCGCTCTCGTGACGGGCCAGGTTCTCGGCCGCGATGACGTCGATCCCGACGCCGCCGAGCTTGCTCGTGGTGCCGGTGAAGTACTGGTCGACGAACTCCTGGCTGAGGCCGACGGCCTCGAACGCCTGCGCGCCGGCGTACGACGACACGGTCGAGATGCCCATCTTCGACATGATCTTGAGCACGCCCTTGCCGAGCGCCTTGATCACGTTCTTGACGGCCTTCTCCGGGGTGACGCCGGTGATCATGCCGCTGCGGACCAGCTCCTCGCAGGTCTCCATCGCCAGGTACGGGTTGATCGCCGAGGCGCCGTAGCCGATGAGCAGCGCGACGTGGTGCACCTCGCGCACGTCGCCCGCCTCCACGATGAGGCCCGCCTTCATGCGGGTCTCGGAGCGGATGAGGTGGTGGTGCACGGCCGCGAGCATGAGCAGCGACGGGATGGGCGCGAGGTCCTTGGTGGAGTCGCGGTCGCTGAGCACGATGAACTGCGCGCCCTGCGCGATCGCCTCGTCCACCTCGTCGCACATCTCGGCCAGGCGCCGCTCCAGGGCGTCGGGGCCCGCGTCGGAGCGGTACAGGCCGCGCACGGTGGTCGTGAGCGTGCTGCCGGGGCGCGGGTCGATGTGCTGGATCTTCGCCAGCTCGTCGTTGTCGATCACCGGGAAGTCGAGCACGACCTGCTTGGCGTGCTCCGGTCCCGCGGTGAGCAGGTTGCGCTCGGGGCCGAGGCCCAGCTTCAGCGAGGTGACGACCTCCTCGCGGATGGAGTCGAGCGGCGGGTTGGTGACCTGCGCGAACTGCTGCGTGAAGTAGTCGAACAGCAGTCGCGGGCGCTCGGAGAGCACCGCCACGGGCGTGTCGGAGCCCATCGCGCCGAGCGGCTCCGCGCCGGTCGTCGCCATCGGCTTCAGGAGGATGCGGACCTCCTCCTCGGTGTAGCCGAACGTCCGCTGCCTGCGCACGATCGACGCAGGGGTGTGGACGATGTGCTCGCGCTCCGGCAGGTCCTTGAGGTTGATCCGGCCCTCGTCGAGCCACTCCCCGTAGGGGGCGCCCGCGGCGAGATCGGACTTGATCTCCTCGTCCTCGATCAGGCGGCCGGCGACCGTGTCGACCAGGAACATGCGGCCCGGGCGCAGTCGGCCCTTGCGCACGATCCGGCTCGGCTCGATGTCGAGCACGCCGATCTCGGAGGCGAGCACCACCAGGCCGTCGTTCGTGACGACGTAGCGCCCGGGACGCAGGCCGTTGCGGTCGAGGGTCGCGCCGACCAGCGAGCCGTCGGTGAAGACGATGGCGGCCGGGCCATCCCACGGCTCCATGAGCATCGAGTGGTACTCGTAGAAGGCACGGCGGACCGGGTCGATCTCGGTCTGGTTCTCCCAGGCCTCCGGCACCATCATCATCACCGCGTGCGGCAGCGGGCGGCCGCTCAGCGAGATGAGCTCCACGACCTCGTCGAACGAGGCGGAGTCGGAGGCACCGGGCGTCACGACCGGGAAGATCGGGCGGAGGTCGCCGAGCAGCTCGCTCTCCAGCTGCGACTGGCGCGCGCGCATCCAGTTGCGATTGCCCTGCACGGTGTTGATCTCGCCGTTGTGGGCGATCATCCGGAACGGCTGGGCGAGCGGCCACGACGGGAACGTGTTCGTCGAGTAGCGCGAGTGCACCAGGGCGAGCTTCGAGGCGAAGCGCTCGTCGGAGAGGTCGGGGTAGAACGGCTCCAGCTGCAGCGTGGTGACCATGCCCTTGTAGACCAGCGTGCGGCTGGACAGGGACGAGAAGTAGAGGTCGAGCTCCCGCTCCGCGCGCTTGCGCAGGAAGAACGTCAGACGGTCGAGCGCGATGCCGGCGACCGGCTCGCCCTTCTCGTCGAGGCGGGTCGAGGTGACGTACAGCTGCTCGATGACGGGCATCGCCTGGCGTGCGAGCGTGCCCAGCTCCTCCGGCCGCACCGGCACGGCACGCCAGCCGAGCACGGTCAGCTCATGCTCGACCGCGATCGCCTCGAGCGCAGCCTTGATCTCGGCGCGCTCGGACTCGTCGTTCGGCAGGAACGCGTTGCCGACGGCGTAGCGGCCAGCGGCCGGCAGCTCGAAGCCCGCGACGGCGCGCAGGAACGTGTCGGGCACCTGCGTGATGATGCCCGCGCCGTCGCCGGTGCCGGCGTCGGAGCCGACCGCGCCGCGGTGCTCCAGGTGCCGGAGCGCCTCGAGCGCGGCGTCGATGATGTCGTGCCCGGCCGTGCCGCGAAGGGTGGCGACCATGGCCAGGCCGCAGGCGTCCTTCTCGTGGGCAGGGTCGTACAGGCCCTGGGGGCCTGGCACGGTCCCGAAGCGGTAATGGGGAGGCGTAAGCGCCATCTGTCGACCGTCCTCACAGTGTCGTGGATGTGGGGATGTTGGGTGCGGGGACGCCATCGGCCCGATGCGGGGAGGTTCTGCCGTCTGCGGCTGGGCTGTGTGCGGCCCGGTCGGGAGGGTCAGGTGCGTGGGATCGCCTCGACGAGTTGCTTACTTCGAGCCGTCGGGATCATCCGTTCGTGGGGCTTGTGGCCTTGGCCGAAGCGGACCCGGCAGGCACACCGTCAGCGTCGGCGGTGTCCTCGTCCTCCAGGTCCGTGTCGTCCGAGTCTACCTCAGCATCCGGGCGAACCCATTCACGACCCGGCTGGTACGGGCTCGGCTCGAGTCCGGGGTGCCGGCGCGACTGCACCAGGAAGATGATCAGACCGAGCACGACGGCGCCGAAGGCGGCCCACACGTTGCTCGGGATGCCGAGGAAGCTGAACTCGCTCGGGTCGATGCGGATCGACTCCAGGTAGGAGCGGCCGAGGCCGTACCAGATGAGGTACACGGCGAGCACCTTGCCCCACTGCAGCGTGAACTTGCGCTGCAGGAAGACAATGACGATCACGCCGATGACGTTCCAGATCATCTCGTAGAGGAACAGCGGCTGGAACAGCGTGTCGTCCGGGAGCCCCACGGGGATGGCTTTGTTGCCCGGGTCGATCTGCAGGCCCCACGGGAGGTTGGTCGGCAGGCCGAACAGCTCCTGGTTGAAGTAGTTGCCGAAGCGACCGATGGCCTGCGCGAGCAGCAGTGCGGGCGCGACGGCGTCGGCGAAGGTCCAGAAGCGCAGGCCGGTCCAGCGGCAGCCCAGCCAGACGCCGAACGCACCGCCGATCATCGCGCCGAAGATGGCGCCACCGCCCTCCCAGATCGCCCAGATGCTGCCGGGCTGGAACGGGTTCCAGATGTTGGCGCCCGGGTAGAAGAAGTCCTGCGGGTGCGTGACCACGTGGTAGAGCCGTGCTCCGACGATGCCGAGCGGGACGGCGCACAGCAGGATATCGAGGACGACGCCCGGCTCCGCGCCGCGCTTGGTCAGCCGTCGGGACGTCCACATCGCGGCGATGATGATGCCCACCAGGATGACGAGCGCGTAGGTCTGGATGCGGTACGGCCAGAAGGGCAGCGGGATCTGCGCCCACTCGGGGCTGGGGCTGGGGATGCTGGTCATCCAGCCGCTCATCGTCGCGAACACCCGATGACTACCTTTCGTTCTTCGTGGGACGACCGCCGCGCGGGAGCGCGCTCGGCCTGCATATTCTAAGCTGCGCGGTCAGGCCGCGGTGCCGCCGGCGAGTTCGGCGGCCACACGGCCGGCCTCGGCCACGCCGCCGTCGCCGAGCGCCTTCACGAGCGCGGAGCCGACGATGGCGCCGTCGGCGTACTCCAGCACCTCGGCGACCTGCGCGGCCGAGGAGATGCCGAGGCCGACGCAGGTGCTGGTCGCGCCCGCCTCGCGGAGGCGGCCGACGAGTGTGCGGGCTGCGGCATCCACGTCGCTCCGGGCGCCGGTGATGCCCATCGTCGACACGGCGTAGACGAAGCCGCGGCTCGCGTCGACGGCCTGCTTCAGGCGTGCGTCGGTCGAGCTCGGGGCGGCGAGGAAGACGCGGTCGAGGCCCGTGCGATCGGAGGCGGCGAGCCAGTCGGCGCCCTCGTCCGGGATGAGGTCGGGCGTGATGAGCCCTGCTCCCCCGGCCTCGACGAGGTCGTCGGCGAACCGGTCGACGCCGTACTGCAGCACGGGGTTCCAGTACGTCATGACGAGTACGGGGATGTCGACCTGCTTGGTGATCTCGCGCACGGCGGTGAAGCCGTCGCGCAGCCGGAAGCCGGCGCTCAGCGCCTGCTGGGTGGCGGCCTGGATGACCGTGCCGTCCATGACGGGGTCGGAGTACGGCAGGCCGAGCTCGATGACGTCGACGCCGTTCTGGGCGAGCGCGACCGCGGCGTCCACGCTGGTGCGGAGGTCGGGGAACCCGGCGGGCAGGTAGCCGATCAGGGCGCCGGACGCCTCGCTGTTGCGACGGGCGATCGTCTCGGCGACGCGGCTGGTCACGGTACCGCTCACGACTGCACCGCCCCGGCGTCGATGAGGTCGAAGTAGCGCGCCGCCGTCTCCATGTCCTTGTCGCCACGACCGCTGAGGTTCACGAGGATGACACCCTCCGGCCCGAGCTCGCGGCCCAGCGCCAGCGCGCCGGCGAGGGCGTGCGACGACTCGATGGCCGGGATGATGCCCTCGGTGCGGCTGAGCAGGCGCAGCGCCTCCATCGCGTCCGCGTCGGAGACCGGGCGGTACTCGGCGCGGCCGATGTTCGCGAGCCAGGCGTGCTCGGGGCCGACGCCCGGGTAGTCGAGACCAGCGGAGATCGAGTGCGATTCGATCGTCTGGCCGTCCTCGTCCTGGAGCAGCATCGAGCGAGCGCCGTGCAGGACGCCGGGGCGGCCCTTGGTGATGGTGGCCGCGTGGCGCGGGGTGTCCGCGCCCTCGCCGCCGGCCTCGAAGCCCACCAGGCGCACGTCTTCGTCGTCGAGGAAGGCGTGGAAGATGCCCATGGCGTTCGAGCCGCCGCCGACGCAGGCGACGACCGCGTCCGGGAGCCGGCCGGTCAGGCCGAGCACCTGCTCGCGCGCCTCCTCGCCGATGATCTTCTGCAGGTCGCGGACCATCGCCGGGAACGGGTGGGGACCGGCGACCGTGCCGAAGATGTAGTTGGTGTGCTCGACGTTGGTCACCCAGTCGCGCATGGCGTCGTTGATCGCGTCCTTGAGCGTGCGGGAGCCGGTCTTGACCGCCACGACGTCGGCGCCGAGCAGGCGCATCCGGGCGACGTTGAGCGCCTGGCGCTCGGTGTCGACCTCGCCCATGTAGATCGTGCACTCGAGGCCGAACAGGGCGGCGGCCGTGGCGGTGGCGACACCGTGCTGGCCCGCGCCGGTCTCGGCGATGACGCGGGTCTTGCCGATGCGCTTGGTGAGGATCGCCTGCCCGAGCACGTTGTTGATCTTGTGCGAGCCGGTGTGGTTCAGGTCTTCGCGCTTCAGGATGATGCGCGCGCCGCCCGCATGTTCTGCGAACCGCGGCACCTCGGTGATGATCGACGGACGGCCGGTGTACGACCGGTGCAGCTCGTCGAGCTCGGCGTGGAACGCGGGGTCGGCCTTCGCCTCCTCCCACGCCGCCGACAGCTCGTCGAGCGCTGCGACCAGCGACTCGGGGACGAACCGCCCGCCGAAGTCGCCGAAGTACGGACCCTGCTCAGTGCGGAGGGACATCAGACTCCCAGGAACTCGCCGAGCGTCGCGACGGGGTCGCTCGTGACGAGCGCCTCGCCGACGAGCACGACATCCGCGCCCGCCGCCCGGTAGTGCGCGACGTCGTCGGCCGACTTCACGGCGGACTCCGCGACGCGGATGACGCCGGACGGGATGCGGTCGGCCAGGCGGCCGAACAGATCCCGATCCAGCTCGAACGTGGTGAGGTCGCGGGCGTTGACGCCCACGAGCGACGCGCCGGTCTCGAGGGCGCGGCTCAGCTCGTCGGCCGAGTGCGCCTCCACCAGCGGGGTCATGCCGAGCTGGGTGATCAGCCCGTGCAGCTCGACCAGCTGCTTCTGCTCCAGGGCGGCGACGATCAGCAGCACCAGGTCGGCGCCCGCGGCGCGGGCCTCGAACACCTGGTATGGCTCCGCGACGAACTCCTTGCGCAGCACCGGGATGGACACGGCGTCGCGCACGGCCTCCAGGTCGGCGAGGGAGCCGTGGAACCTGCGCTCCTCGGTGAGGACGCTGATCGCGCTGGCGCCGCCGGTCTGGTACGACGCCGCGAGGCCGGCCGGGTCCGGGATGGCGGCGAGCGACCCGCGGGACGGGCTCGCCCGCTTCACCTCGGCGATGATCTTGACGCGGTCGGCCGGAGCGAGCGCCGCGAGGGCGTCGAGTGCGGCCGGGCGCGCGAGCGCTGCGGCCTCCACCTCGGCGAGCGGGCGGTCGGCCCGTCGCCGCTCAGCGTCCTCCAGCGCGCCGGCGACGAGGTCGGCGAGCACGGATCAGTGGCCCTTCGGGGTGTACTTGTCGCCGCCGACGCCGTAGCCCGCGCGCTTCATGATCCAGCCGACGATGAGCCCGACGACCGCGAGACCGGCCGACGCCCAGACGATGACGGGGGCGTCGTAGAAGAACGCGACCGCGCCGATCGCGAACGCGATCAGCATGATGATCACGGCCGTCCACGCCGCCGGCGAGTGACCGTGGCCTGGCTCGACTGACTCGCTGCTCATGGGACTCCTGCACGTCGGGTGCACGCCCGACGGCGCGCACGGTGTTGTGGAACGCATCCAGTCTAGTGGCTCCGCCCCCGCTCCCCCGCCCGCACCTGCATCCGTGGGACCCAACACGCCGTCATCGCGCAGGCGTCACGGCGTGTTGCGTCCCATGGATGCTCAGCGGGTGGGGTCGTCGCCGCGGGTGAGGTCGTCCCACGAGTCGATGGCGGTGTCGCGGTCGAGGGTGCCGAGCTCGGCGGACTCCGCGGACTCGTCCTGGGCGTCGGAGTGCGTCTGCGGGGTCTCTTCCTCCGCGGCCTCGGCGACGACCTCGTCCGCGGGACGGCCGTCCTCGCCGGCGAACCGGGTCTGGTACTTGCGCGACGGGCCGGGCCAGAGCCGCGAGAACACGACGACGGCCGCGCTGGCCAGGATGAGCACGACGCCCGCGACCACCGCCAGCCACGGCCAGAAAGCGGTGTCGACGGTGTGCACGAGATTGCGGATGGACGCGTCGCCCGCGACGCCCGTCGCCGTCGTGATCGCGGAGGCCGAGGCGCGCACCGCATCGGAGACGGCCGTGATCGCCGAGATCAGCACCGACACGCCGAGCAGGATGCCGAGCAGCGCGAGCACGATCCGGAACACGGGACCCGCGATCGCCAGCGCGGCCGTCAGCGCGAGTCCGGCCAGCGCGAGCGCCGTGAGCGCGGGAGCCGCGACAGAGCCGGCCACCGAGACCGTCGTCGCGTGCTGCGCCGTGTCGGTCAACCGGATGGTGAACCACGGCTGCGTCGCGGCGAGTAGCGCGAGACCGCTCCCCACGACGAGGAGGAGCATCGTCGAGTACTTGACGCGACGGCCGGTGCTGCCGTCAGCCCGCATCGCGCACCCGTCTCATGGCGTTCGCGACCGCGACGGCGCGCAGCGGCGCGGCGGCCTTGTTCTGCGACTCCTGGAACTCGCTCTCCGGCACCGAGTCGGCCACGAGTCCACCGCCCGCCTGGACCCGCGCCACGCCGCCCATGATGGTGGCCGTGCGGATCGCGATGGCGAGGTCGGCGTCCCCGGCGAAGTCGAAGTACCCGATCACGCCGCCGTAGACGCCGCGCTGGGCGGGCTCCAGCTCGTCGATGATCCGCAACGCCATCGGCTTCGGCGCACCGGACAGGGTCCCCGCCGGGAAGGTGGCGCGGAACACGTCGATCGCCGTCGCATCCGGCAACAGGTCGCCCTCCACCGAGGAGACGATGTGCATGATGTGACTGAACCGCTCGATGCGCATGAACTCGGTCACCTCGACCGTCCCGGCCGCGCAGACCTTGAGCAGGTCGTTGCGGGCGAGGTCGACCAGCATGAGGTGCTCGGCCCGCTCCTTGTCGTCGGCGAGCAGCGCGGCCTCCAGGTCGAGGTCCTGCTCCGGGGTCGCGCCGCGCGGGCGGGAGCCGGCAATGGGATGCGTGAACGCGCGCCCCTCCTGCACCTTCACCAGCGCCTCGGGCGAGGAGCCGACGATCTGGTACGGCTCGCCGTCCGGCTTCTCCAGCGACAGCAGGTACATGTACGGGCTCGGGTTCAGCGCCCGCAGCACCCGGTAGACGTCGAGCGCGGGGGCCGTGCACTCCAGCTCGAAGCGCTGCGAGATGACGACCTGGAAGATGTCGCCGTCGACGATCCGCTCCTTGGCCGTGACCACCGACGCGAGGAAGTCCTCGCGCCGGGTGCGCGACACGGGGTCGGCCGGGGTGCCGAGGTCGACCTCCTCCAGCCACGCCTCCGACGGCTGAGCGAGCTGCGTCTGCATCCGGTCGAGACGGCGCTGCGCGTCGGCCCACAGGTCGTCGGCGTGGTCGGTGCCGTCGGCCAGCGCGTTGGCGACCAGCTTCACGGTGCCGGAGCGATGGTCGATCACGACGAGGTCGGCGACGAAGGCGAGCGCCTGGCCCGGTACGTCCACGTCGGCGGGCGGCGCGTCGGGGAGCCGCTCGATCTGCCGGATCGCCTCCCAGCCGATGAAGCCGACCAGCCCGCCGGTGAGCGGAGGGAGCCCCGGGATGCGCGCGGTCTGCCAGCGCGCGTGCAGCGCCGCCAGAGCCTCCAGCGGGCGGAGCACCCCCGCCGTGCCGAGCGCGCGCTCGGCGCAGAGCCCGTAGTCGAGCCAGCGGACCGCGTCGCCCTGCTGCGTGAGCACGCCGAAGGACGCCGCGCCGACGAACGAGAAGCGGGACCAGATCCCGCCCTGCTCCGCCGACTCGAGCAGGAAGGTGCCCGGCCGTCCGGCGGCCAGCTTGCGGTAGATGCCGACCGGGGTCTCCCCGTCGGCGAACAGCTCGCGGATCACCGGCACGACACGGTGGTCGGCCGCGAGGGCGTCGAACGCCTCCCGGGTGGTCGTGGCGGCGGCGGTGTCGATCACAGGTCTGTCGCCTCCAGCTCGCGGCTCTCGCCGACGACGGGCTGCAGCACGTCCGCGTCGAAGCAGGTGCGCGTGCCGGTGTGGCAGGCCGCGCCGATCTGCTCGACGGTGACGAGGAGGGTGTCGCCGTCGCAGTCGAGCGCCACGCCCTTCACGTACTGCACGTGACCGGAGGTGTCGCCCTTGCGCCAGTACTCCTGGCGGGAACGAGACCAGAAGGTCACCCGGCCCTCGCTCATGGTGCGGCGGAACGCCTCCGCGTCCATCCAGCCCATCATCAGCACCTCGCGGGTGTCCCACTGCTGCACGATCGCGGGCACCAGCCCGGTGTCGGTGAAGCGGATGCGCTCCAGCACCGCGTCGGCGCTCGCACTGCTCGTGGCATTCATCGGCGGACCTCCATCCCGGCCGCGGCCAGTTCGTCCTTGACCTGCTCGATCGTCAGCTCGCCCTGGTGGAACACGCTCGCGGCGAGCACCGCGTCGGCTCCCGCCTCGATGGCGGGCACGAAGTGCTCCAGCCGGCCGGCGCCGCCGGAGGCGATCACCGGGACGCTGCTCAGCGCCCGCATCTCGCGGATCAGCTCCAGGTCGAAGCCCTCCTTCGTGCCGTCGGCGTCGATCGAGTTGACCAGCAGCTCCCCCGCGCCCAGCTCGATCGCCCGGCGCGCCCAGTCCAGCGCGTCCAGGTCGGTCTCCGTGCGGCCTCCGTGCGTGGTGACGACGAAGCCGGAGGGCGTGGCGGCCGAGCGCTTCACATCCAGCGACAGCACCAGCACCTGGGCGCCGAAGCGCTCCGCGATCTCGGCGATCAGCTCGGGGCGGGCGATCGCGGCCGAGTTGACGCCCACCTTGTCGGCGCCATGGCCGAGCAGCTTCGCGACGTCCTCCGGGCTGCGCACGCCGCCGCCGACCGTGAGCGGGATGAAGACCTGCTCCGCCGTCGCCCGCACCACGTCGTAGGTGGTGGCGCGGTCGTCGACCGTCGCGGTCACATCCAGGAAGGTCAGCTCGTCGGCGCCCTGCTCGAAGTAGCGCGCGGCCAGCTCGACCGGGTCGCCCTGGTCGCGCAGGTTCTGGAAGTTGACACCCTTGACCACGCGGCCGGCGGCCACGTCGAGGCACGGGATGACGCGAACCGAGACACCCATCAGATCCGCGCAGCGTGGATGGAGGTGACCAGGATCGCCCGGGCGCCCAGCTCGTACAGCTCGTCCATGATGTGGTTGGTCTGATCGCGCTTGATCATCACCCGGACAGCGACCCACTCCGGCTCGCCCAGCGGCGACACGGTCGGGGACTCGACGCCCGGGGTGAGCGCGACCGCCTTCTCCAGGAGCGCGACCGGCAGGTTGTAGTCGATCAGCACGTACTGGCGGGCGACCATGACGCCGTGCAGGCGCCGCAGCAGCGTGTCGACTCCGGAAGCGGGCGCAGGCGAGGAGACCAGGACCGCCTCGGACTCCAGGATGACCGGGCCGAAGATCTCCAGCCCCTGCTTGCGCAGGGTCGAGCCGGTCTCGACCACGTCGGCGACCGCGTCGGCGACGCCCAGGCGCACGGCCGACTCGACCGCGCCGTCCAGCTTGATGAGCGAGGTGCTGACGCCGTTCTCGGCGAGGAATGCGCCGACGAGACCCGGGTAGCTGGTGGCGACGCGCTTGCCCTCGAGGTCGGAGAGCTCGGCGAACACGCCCGCCGGGCCGGCGAAGCGGAAGGTGGAGGCGGCGAAGTCGAGCGCGGCGATCTCGGCGGCCGGCGAGCCGGAGTCGAGCAGCAGGTCGCGGCCGGTGATGCCGACGTCCAGCGCGCCCGAGCCCACGTAGGTGGCGATGTCGCGCGGGCGCAGGTAGAAGAACTCGACGCCGTTGCGGGCGTCGGCGACGATGAGTTCCTTCGGGTCGCGGCGGCCGACATACCCGGCCTCGTGCAGCATCTGCGCCGCGGTCTCGGAGAGGGAGCCCTTGTTGGGGACGGCGATCTTCAGCATGGTGGTGACTTTCGTGACGTGACGGACGAGTGGATGGGGTGGCCCATCACAGATGTCGGTACACGTCGGCCGGCGTCAGGCCCTTCGCGAGCAGCAGCACCTGCAGGTGGTAGAGCAGCTGGGAGGCCTCCTCGGCGAGGGCCTCGTCGGACTCGTACTCCGCGGCCATCCACACCTCGGCGGCCTCCTCGACGATCTTCTTGCCGATGGCGTGCACGCCGGCGTCGAGCTCGCGGACCGTGCCGGAGCCCTCCGGACGCGTGCGCGCCTTCTCGGTCAGCTCGGCGAAGAGGTCGTCGAAGGTTTTCACCGTTCTAGCGTAGCGGGACTGTCAGTGCGCGTGCGCCGCGGCGGCGTCGCGCAAGGCGGTGATCCGCTCGGCGGGCTCGCCGCGGAAGACGCTCGAGCCGGCGACGAAGGTGTCGGCGCCCGCGGCCGCGGCCGTGACGATGGTCTCCTCGGTGATCCCGCCGTCCACCTGCAGCCAGACGTCGAGGCCGCGCGCCTCGACCGCCTCGCGCAGCGCGCGCAGCTTCGGCATGGTCTCCGGCATGAAGGACTGGCCGCCGAAACCGGGCTCCACGGTCATCACGAGCACCTGGTCGAACTCCTCCAGCAGGTCGAGAAAGGGCTCGATCCCGGTGCCGGGCTTGACCGCGATGCCGGCGCGGGCGCCTCTCGCCCGCAGCTCCCGGGCCAGCGCGACCGGGTCGGCCGCGGCCTCGGCGTGGAAGGTGACGGAGTACGCGCCGAGCTCGGCGTACCCGGGGGCCCAGCGGTCGGGGTCGTCGATCATGAGGTGCACGTCGAGCGGGATCGGGCTGACGTCCTGGATGCGGCCCACCATCTGCGGCCCGAAGGTCAGGTTGGGCACGAAGTGGTTGTCCATCACATCCACGTGCACCAGGTCGGCGGTGGAGATGCGCTCCAGCTCGCTCTGCATGTTGACGAAGTCGGCCGCGAGGATGCTGGGGTTGATGCGCAGGGGTGCCATGCCTCCAGCCTATTCGCCTGGGTTTTCGTGTGCGTTCTCGGCTGGCTTCTCGACTGTGTTCGGCGGAGATTCGGCTGTGAGCTGTTCGAAATCTCCGACCGGAGGCCGCCGAGACGGAGATTCGAACGTTCGAGCGCTGGTGCACACAGGCGGAGCCGGCGGCGATCTCTCCACAGATTCGGACGTCGAGCGAACCACCGGACCGCTCCCCGGGAAGGTGGAGGGCATGATCAGCACACAAGGCCTCCGCCACTCCCCTCTGCCGTCAGCGCTTGCGCAGCAGCGCGATGAACATCGCATCCGTCACGTGCCGGTGCGGCCACAGCTGCACGGCCGCCGGGTCGCCGGCGAGGTCGAGCCGCTCTGCGGCGAGACCCTGCACGATGGTCGCCGTCTCCTCCGCTTCCAGCACGTCGCCGTGGCGCTTGAGCGCGTCCGCGACGATCGCGCGCGTCTCGGCGACGTGCGGCGAGCACGTGACGTAGGCGAGCAGGCCACCCGGCTTCAGCGCCGCGACCGCGGAGTCGAGCAGCGCGGTCTGGAGGGCGGTCAGTTCGGAGACGTCGCGCGGGGTCTTCCGCCAGCGCGCCTCCGGGCGACGCCGCAGCGCGCCGAGGCCCGTGCAGGGCGCATCGAGGAGGATGCGGTCGAACGACTCGGGATGCTCGCGCCCGACGACGGTGCCGTCGAGCTCCCACACCGGCACGTCGAGCGGCACAGCCGCCAGCGCGCGGCGCACCAGCTGGGCCCGCGCCGGGACGAGCTCGTTCGCGACGAGCTCCGCTCCGCCCGCGAGGGCCTCGGCGGCGAGCAGCGCGGCCTTCCCGCCCGGGCCGGCGCACAGGTCCAGCCAGCGCTCCCCCGGCGTCACGGCCTGAGCCCGGGTCAGCGCAAGCGCGGCGAGCTGCGACCCCTCGTCCTGCACCCGGATGCGGCCCTCGGCGGCCTCCACCATCCCCTGCGGGTCTCCCCCGCCCGCGGTGAACCCCGGCGGCGAGAACCGGTCGGGTCGCGCGTCGTCCGGAATCTCGGCTAGGCCGGGCAGCGCGATCAGGTTGACGCGCGGCGCGGTGTTGTCGGCCTCCAGCAGGCTCTCCAGCTCCTCGCCCCGGCCCTCGTTCTCGAGCGACCGCCGGAACGCGCGCACGATCCAGACCGGGTGCGAGTACAGGGCGGAGAGGCGGTCGTCGTCGTTCTTCGCGCGCCGGGCGACCTCATCCCGCCACTCCTCGACGGTATGGCGGCCGACCTCCCGGAGCACGCCGTTGACGAAGCCGGTGCCGGAGCGGCTGCCGACCGTGCGCGCGAGACCGACGGACTCGTTGACGGCCGCGTGCGCGGCGACCCGGGTGGAGAGCAGCTGGTGGGCACCGAGGCGCAGCACGTCGAGCAGCGGAGGGTCGATCCGGTCCACCGGGCGTCCTGCGGCGATCGTGATGACCCGGTCGTAGAAGCCCTGCAGGCGCAGAGTGCCGTAAGTGAGCTCCGTGGCGAGCGCGGCGTCCGCCGGGGACAATCCGGCGCGGGCGATGCGGGTCGGCAGCAGCAGGTTCGCGTACGCGTCCGACTCGCGCACAGCCTGCAGCACGTCCAGGGCGACCTGGCGCGACGGCTGCACGCGGGTCTGCTGCGGGCGGGCGGCACGCCCAGCGTGGCCGGAGCGGTTCTGCGGTGTCATGACAGCACCAGCCCAGTCGGGGATGCGGCGCCGCGCAGCCAGTCGGCCGCGGGCATCGCGCGCTTGCCGGCAGGCTGCACCGTGACGAGCTCCAGCGGGTCGGTGCCGGTGCCGAGCAGCACGCGGCGTCCGCGGGCCTCGACCGCGCCCGGCGCGAGGGGCGGCTCGTCGATGGTGCGGCGCGCCGCGTGGAGCTTGAACCGCTCGCCGCCGAGCAGGGCGAAGGCGCCGGGCTCAGGCGTGACGCCGCGCAGCCGTGCGTAGACGCGCTCCGCCGGCTGGGTCAGGTCGAGCCGGGCGTCGTCGAGCGAGAGCTTCGGGGCAACGGTGATCTCGCCCTGCTGCGGAACGGCGACGGCGGTGCCGACCGCGAGGGCGTCGGTCGTGTCGGCCAGGAGGGCCGCGCCCTCGACCGCGAGGGCGTCGAGCAGCTCACCCGCGGTCTCGTCGGGGCCGATCGGGCGGCGCAGCTCGGCGTAGACGTCGCCGGCATCCAGCTCGGGCACGAGGTGGAAGACCGCGGCGCCGGTCTCGGCGTCGCCCGCGATCACCGCGTGCTGTACGGGGGCGGCGCCCCGCCAGCGCGGGAGCAGCGAGAAGTGGAGGTTGACCCATCCGAGGCGCGGAAGCGACAGCAGCGGCTCCCGCACCAGACCGCCGTAGGCGACGACGACCCCGAGGTCGGGCTGCAGCTCCGCGATGCGCTCGGTGACCTCCTCGCGCAGCCGGTTTGCCTTGATCACGGGGAGACCGAGCCGCGCGGCCTCCGCGGCGACCGGAGACGGGGTGAGCACGCGCTTCCGCCCGAGCGGAGCATCCTCGCGCGTGATGACCGCGACCACCTCGTGGCGGGCCGCGACGGCCGCAAGCGACGGGATGGCGACCGCGGGGGTGCCGGCGAAGACGATGCGCATGTTCCTCCGTTTCGGGACGGCCACCAAGCCTACCGCGCGCGCCCGGGGTGCCCCCCACGCGACGCGGCGGGCGGGCGGGCGCTTGTGCCCGCCCAACCGCACGCCCGCCTGCCCGCCTGCCCGCCGCGCATCCATGGGACGCAACACGCCGCTTCCCGCGAACGAGAGCGGCGTGTTGCGTCCCATAGATGCAGGGCTACAGGATCTCCGGGTCGTCGAAGCGCACGCGCAGGGACGGCGCCGGGCGGTAGCCCGGCTTTCCGGCCGGCGCGCGGCGGCGGCGCGTCGCGTTCTTGACGACGGCGGCGCGCACCGCGGCCGCGACCTCCATTCCGCGGGCGTACTCGAAGCGCAGCACCGCCCGCACCTGGTCGTTCGTCGCCCGGGTGGCCCGGGCCGGCCCGCCCTCCGGCTCGACCGCCGCGGGGCCGAGCACGTCGATGAGCAGGGCGGGGTCGACCGCGGCGAGCACCTCCTCCACGGTCGCTTCGGCGCCGGTCACCGACGCCAGGCGCACCGCGGGCGGGAACCGCAGCTCGCGGCGGTCCACCAGCTCCTCGTGGGCGAACTCGACCAGACGTCCGGTGGCGAAGTCGCGCGCGAGGGGCCCCGAGACGCCGACGAGCACGGTCGGCGCACCGGGCGCGGCGAGGCCTGCGGCGCTCTGCCACCAGCGCAGGCAGTCCTCGGCGACGTGCAGGCTCTCGCGCGCCAGCATCCGCTCACCGTCGAGCAGCAGCACCGCCTGATAACCCCCCTCGGCGATCGGCTCCGCGCCACGCGTGGCGACGACGAGCGCGGGCGCCGGGCCGATGCGCTGAACGGGGTGGTCGCCGTCGGCCAGGATGACGCGCGTGCCGGGGAACGCACGTCCCAGCTCCTCCGCGGTGCGCCCGGAGCCGACCGTCACCAGCCGGAACCGAGTGTGCTCGCAGTGCTCGCAACGCCAGTCCGTGGCGAGCCGTCCGCACACCGTGCACGACGGCGGAGCGCCGGCGCGCGTCTGGTGCAGCGGGCCGTGGCAGTTCATGCAGCGCGCCGCCTGTCCGCAGTTCGCGCAGGCGATCACCGGCGCATAGCCCGGGCGCGCCACCTGCACCAGCACAGGGCCGCGCGGCCGTCCGCTGTCGCCGGTCAGTGCCTCCCGAGCGGTGCGCCACGCGGTCGACGGGATGCGCGCGGCACGCGCCGCGGGCTCGTCCGCCTGCTGATTGGCGGTGAGCACGACCTTCGCCGTCGTCACCCGTTCGGGTCCGACGTCGCGCAGCCAGCCGAGCTCGACCAGACGCTGGGTCTCGACGCTCCGGATGTTGCCGCTCAGCACGAGTGCGCAGCCCTCCAGCTCCTGCCGCACGAGCGCCGCGTCCCTGGTGTGGACATAGGGGCTGAGCGGTTCGGCGTGCAGCGGGTCGCTGTCCTCCCAGACCACGATGAGTCCGAGCCGTTCGGCGGGCGCGTACACGACCGACCGGTTGCCGATGACGATGCGCGGACCGGACAGCGCCTCCAGAAATCCGCGGTAGCGGTCGGCGTTCGGCTGGCCGGCGTCCGCGCGCACGACCGCTTCGGTCGCCCCGACCGCCGCCAGTGCCGCGGACAGCTGCTCCAGGTCGCGGTGGTCCGGCACCGCGACGATCGCCGTGCGTCCCCCGCGCCAGCAGTCGGTCGCGAGGGAGGCGAGCGTCACCGCCCACTCCCCGACCCAGGTCCCGTCGGGCAACGGCACGAGTCGCGGGATGGCACGCAGCGCGATCCGCTCGTCCCGCGCCACCGCCTCCTCGAGCACCCGCTCCCCGTACCCCCGCACCCCTGCCGTCGCCTCCGGAGTTGTTCCACCCTCCGCCGGCGTGTCGGGTCGAAGAACTCCGGAGCTGCGGGCGGCGAGCCAGGCCTTCTCGACGCGCACCATGCGGCCGGGCACGGCGAGGCGCAGGATGTCGCTCGCGGTACCCGCGCTGCGGTCGGCCAGCCGCCGGGCGAGACGCCAGACGCCGGGGGTGAGGACTCGCGCGGGCGAGACGACCGCCTCCAGCGGGCTCAGGGCGCCCTCGAAGCCGTCGTCCGGATCGCCCACCTCGACCAGGAAACCGTCCGCGACCCGCCCGGCCGACCGCAGAGGCACGCGCACGCGCACACCGGGGACGGCCTCCTCCGCGAGCTCCTCCGGGATGCTGTAGTCGAAGAGGTGGTCGAGCTGCGGGAGCGGGGAGTCGATGACGACCCGGGCGACCCGTCCGGCCGCCGCCACCGCTACAGCCCCGCGGCCGAGCGCAGGTCGTCGACGCGGTCCAGGCGCTCCCAGGTGAAGTCGGGCAGCTCGCGGCCGAAGTGGCCGTAGGTCGCCGTCTGCGCGTAGATCGGGCGCAGCAGGTCGAGGTCGCGGATGATCGCCGCCGGCCGCAGGTCGAACACCTCGCGGATGGCGTGGATGATGCGCTCCTCCGGCACCGTCGCCGTCCCGAACGTCTCCACGTACAGCCCGACGGGCGCGGCCTTGCCGATCGCGTACGCAATCTGCACCTCGAGCCGGTCGGCCAGGCCCGCGGCGACCGCGTTCTTGGCGACCCAGCGCATGGCGTACGCCGCCGAGCGGTCGACCTTCGACGGGTCCTTGCCCGAGAAGGCGCCGCCGCCATGGCGGGAGGCCCCGCCGTAGGTGTCGACGATGATCTTGCGGCCGGTGAGCCCGGCGTCGCCCTTCGGGCCGCCGATCTCGAACCGTCCGGTCGGGTTGATCAGCGTGCGCACGTGCGACGAGTCGAGGCCCGCGCCGTGCAGCACCGGACGGATGACCTCCTCCACGATCTCCGCCTGCAGCTGCTCGTTCGACACCTGCGGGGCGTGCTGCGTGGAGAGCACGACCGTCTGCACCGACTTCGGCACGGCGCCCTCGTAGCCGATGGTGACCTGGGTCTTGCCGTCCGGCCGCAGGTAGTCGAGCGTCCGGTCCTTGCGCACGGCGGCGAGCCGCTCGGCGAGGCGGTGCGCCAGCCACACGGGAAGCGGCATGTACTGCGGCGTCTCGGTCGTCGCGTAGCCGAACATGATGCCCTGGTCGCCCGCGCCCTGGCGGTCGAGGTCGTCGTGGCTCTGCTCGGCGCGCGTCTCCAGCGCGTTGTCGACGCCCTGCGCGATGTCGGGCGACTGCGCGCCGATCGACACCGAGACGCCGCACTGCGTGCCGTCGAAGCTGACGTCGGACGAGTCGTAGCCGATCTCGACCAGCTTGTTGCGGACGATCGCGGGGATCTCGACGTAACCGTTCGAGGTCACCTCGCCGGCGACGTGCACGAGACCGGTGGTGACGAGCGTCTCGACGGCCGCCCGGCTGTGCGGGTCGACGGTCAGCAGCGCATCCAGGATGCTGTCCGAGATCTGGTCGCAGATCTTGTCGGGGTGGCCTTCGGTCACGGACTCGGACGTGAAGAGACGCAGATCTGCCATGGTTCTTCCTGGTCGACGGGATGCGAGCGCGACCGGATGCTCCCGGCGCGAGCCTGTCGAGCGGTGCCCGTCAGGCGATGACGTCGAGGATACGGTCGGCCACCGACAGCTTGCTCCCGGAGGCCTCCATCACTATATCGCCGCCCTTTCGGAGGACCACGACCTCATTGCTCTCCGTTGCGAAGCCGTGGGTCCAGCCCACCTGGTTGAGCACCAGGAAGTCGCTGCCCTTGTGCTCCAGCTTGGTACGGCCGAGGTCGATGAGGGCCTGCGGGTCCGGCTCGGTCTCGGCGGCGAAGCCCACGACGACCTGTCCGTCGCGCTTGCGTGCCGAGAGCCCCGCGAGGATGTCGGGATTGGCGACGAGCTCGAGGGTCAAACGGTCGCCGTGGTCGGACTTCTTGATCTTGGCGTCCTGCGTCTCGGCCGGACGGTAGTCGGCCACCGCCGCGGTCATCACGACGATGTCGGCGGCCCGGGCGGCCTCCTCGACGGCCTCCTGCAGTTCGAGCGCGGTCTGCACCTGGATCAGCTCCACGCCCTCCGGCGGCTCCACCTCGAGGTGCGCAGCGATGAGCACGACGTCGGCGCCGCGGGCCTGCGCGGCGCTCGCGATCGCGACGCCCTGGCGGCCACTGGACCGGTTGCCCAGGAAGCGGACGGGATCGAGCGGCTCGCGCGTCCCTCCGGCGGTCACGACCACGCGCTTGCCGGCGAGGTCGACTCCGCCGCGCGGCAGGCGGGCGGCCTCGTTGGCGCGGCGGCGCTCGGAGAGCACGACCACGTCGTTGACCGCGGCGGCTCCGGACGGGAGCGCGATCGGCGCGGGCGCCTCCACCGCGCGCGGGGTCGCCCCGGCGGCACGCAGGGCCGCGCGGACGATGACCTCCGGCTCCTCCATGCGTCCGGGCCCGGAGTCGGTGCCGGTCAGCTGGCCGCTCGCCGGCCCGACGATGGTGACGCCGCGGGCACGGAGGGTCGCGATGTTGGCGACCGTCGCCGGGTTGCGCCACATCTCGGTGTGCATCGCCGGGGCGATCACGAGCGGGGCCGTGGAGGCGAGCACCGTGTTGCCGAGCAGGTCGTCGGCGAGGCCGGCCGCCAGCTTGGCGATGGTGTTCGCCGTCGCCGGAGCGATGACGATGAGGTCGGCCGACTGCCCGATGGCCACGTGCCGCACCTCGGCGACCCCCTCGTAGAGGTCGGTCGCCACCGGGTTGCGGCTGATCGCCTCCAGGGTGGGCCGGCCGACGAACCGCAGCGCGTTCTCCGTGGCGACCACGTGCACCGAGTGCCCTTCGAGGACCAGGGCGCGGATGACTCCGACGGCTTTGTATGCGGCGATGCCGCCGGTCACTCCGACGACGACGGTCAATCGTGGGCTCAACGGCGGCACCTCTCCTCGGCCGGGCGCCGGCTGCGGCCGGACCCGGTGCGACGTCTTGCGGTACGTCCGCCCTTACTCGGCGGCGATCGGCTTTACGACGAGCTTGTCCTCGTTGATCTCGTGCAGCGCGACGGAGAGGGGCTTGTCGTCGACCGACGAGTCGACCAGCGGGCCCACGTTGTCGAACAGGCTGCCCTCGTGGAGGTCGGCGTAGTAGTCGTTGATCTGGCGCGCGCGCTTGGAGGCGAAGATCACGAGCGCGTACTTCGACTCGACGCGGGACAGCAGGTCGTCGATGGGCGGGTCGATGATGCCGTTGTTGCTGGTTGCCATGCGGCTGCTCCTTGTTCTGATCGATCACGCGATCACGCGGGATCGGGCGGTCGTGGCGGCACGACCGGGCTCGGTGGGCGCTGCCTGGGGCGGCGCGGAGGACGGCCTACGGACGCGACGGCGCCGCGCGGACCTTCATCAAGTCTACGACCTCGCGGGCGGCGGTCGCGACGTCGTGGTTGACCACGCGGTAGTCGAACTCGTCCTGGGCGGCCAGTTCGACCTTCGCGGTCTCCAGCCGGCGCTGCTGCTCGGCCTGGTCCTCGGTGCCGCGCCCAATCAGCCGCCGGACCAGCTCCTCCCAGGTGGGCGGCAGCAGGAAGATCAGCCGCGCCTCCGGCATCGACCGGCGCACCTGGCGGGCGCCCTGCAGGTCGATCTCGAGCAGCACGCTCCGGCCTTCGGCCAGCGCCTTCTCGATCGGGGCGCGGGGCGTGCCGTACCGGTACGCATTGTGCACGGTCGCGTATTCCAGCAGCTCGCCGCCCTCGATCATCCGGTCGAACTCGGCGTCGTCGACGAAGTAGTAGTTGACCCCGTCGACCTCGCCCGGGCGAGGCTTGCGCGTGGTCGCCGAGACCGAGAGCAGCACGTCCGGATAGTTCTCCCGGATGTACGTGGACACGGTCCCCTTGCCGACCGCGGTCGGCCCGGCGAGCACGACGAGGCGGTTCCGCTGGCGCTCCGAGCGGTTCTCCCGCTCGATGAGGAACTGCCGCAGCCGCAGCCGCTGGTGACGGCCGAGGCCGCCGAGGCGCTTGGCGGGCGAGATGGAGAGCCGCTTCAGTGCCTCCTCCATCTTGGTCGTGCCGATGGCGGGGACGCTGAGCAGGAACTCGGTCACCCTTAGCCGGCCCTCGACACCCTCGGGGTCGGCGGTCGCACGATCGAGCACGGTCAGCGGGGACAGCTCGCGCGCGGCGATCGCAGCCTTCACGGCCGCCCGCGCGCGCCGGGCGGCGACGGCCGCCTGCGAGGCCGCGCGGCGGTCCACCTCGGGCGGGGCCGGGCGGTTCGACGCCTCAGACATGCGCGGCGCGCACCTCCTCGGCGCGGCGCGCCACGGCGTCCGCGAGACCGGCGGGTCCGGCGGTGAGCAGCCCACGGGACTCGCTCACGATGACCCCGGACGCCAGCGAGCCGAACAGGCGCGCCGCATCCTCCACCCGGGCGCCCTGGTGGCCGAACCCCGGCGCGAGCACCGGAAGGGCGGGCGTCCGCTCCCCCGCCGTCGCCACGTCGATGCCATAGTCCGCCAGGTCGACGGTCGCCCCGAGCACCAGCCCGACGGATCCGAACGGGCGCGGCCCGGACTGCTCCTGGTTGAATGCATGCACGTCTTCGATGATCGCACGCGCGACGGACTGGTTCGCCCGCGGCCCGGACTGCACGACCGCCTGCTGCACCGCCGCGGCCTCGGGGTTCGAGGTCGCCGCGAGCACGAACAAGCCCTTCCCCGCGCTCTCGCCGAGGGCCATCGCGTCGGCGAGCGAGCCGACGCCCTGGTAGGCCGCGACCGTCATCGCGTCGGCCTCCAGCGGCGAGCCGGGCGTCAGCCAGGCCTCCGCGTAGGCCGTGACGCTGGTGCCGATATCGCCGCGCTTGACGTCCGCGATCACGAGCAGACCGGCCGCTCGCGCTGCGGCGAGCACGTCCTCCAGCGCGGCGTAGCCGGCCGCGCCGAAGCGCTCGAAGAACGCCACCTGCGGCTTGACGATGCCCGCACGGCCGGCGACCGCCTCGACCGCGGTGAGCCCGAAGGAGCGCAGGCCGTCGGCCGTGGCCGGCAGCCCCCACGCCTCCAGCAGGTGGGCGTGGGGGTCGATGCCGACGCACAGCCGGCCGCGCTCGGCGAATACCGCCGCGAGCCGGTCGCCGAACGTCATGCTCGGGCGAGCCTCTCTCGCGCGTACTCCTGCAGCGACTTCACGTCGAAGCCCTCGCGGATGGCGTCGAGCGAGGCCACCGCCGCGCTCAGCTCCGCGATCGTCGTGAACAGCGGCTTGTCCGCGGCCACCGCGGCGGCCCGGATCTCGTAGCCGTCGGCGCGGGCCGAGCGGCCGCTCGGGGTGTTGATCACGACATCCACCTCGGACCGGTTGATGATGTCGACGATCGAGTCTCCGCCCGACTCCTGCGCCTCGCTGTGCTTGCGCACGATGCGCGCCTCGATGCCGTTGCGGTTCAGCACCTCGGCGGTGCCCTCGGTCGCGACGATCCCGAAGCCGAGCTGGTGGAGGCGGAGCACCGGCAGCACGACGGCGCGCTTGTCGCGGTCGGAGACCGAGACGAACACCGTGCCGGTCAGCGGCATCCCGCCGTACGCGGCCGACTGGCTCTTCGCGAACGCGGTCGGGAAGTCCTTGTCGATGCCCATGACCTCGCCGGTCGAGCGCATCTCGGGGCCGAGCACCGAGTCCACCACGGTGCCCTCAGCGGTGCGGAACCGCTTGAAGGGCAGCACGGCCTCCTTGACCGCGACGGGCGAGTCCATCGGGATGAGCGAGCCGTCCTGCTCGGGCAGCAGGCCTTCCGCGATCAGCCCGGCGATGGTCTCGCCGACCATGACCCGCGAGGCCGCCTTCGCCAGCGGGATGCCGAGCGCCTTGGACACGAAGGGCACGGTCCGCGACGCGCGCGGGTTGGCCTCCAGCACGTAGAGCACACCCGCGCCGATCGCGAACTGCACGTTCAGCAGGCCGCGCACGCCGATGCCCTCGGCGATCTTCAGCGTCGCCTCGCGCACGCGGTCGATCTCGCGGCGGCCGAGCGTGATCGGCGGCAGGGTGCAGGAGGAGTCGCCCGAGTGGACGCCCGCCTCCTCGATGTGCTCCATCACGCCGCCGATGTAGAGCCGCTCCCCGTCGTACAGCGCGTCGACGTCGATCTCGATCGCGTCGTCGAGGAAGCGGTCGACCAGCAGCGGGTGCGACGGGCCGACGATGCCCTGGCCGGCGACGCGCTCGAAGTAGTCCGCCAGCGACGCGTTGTCGTAGACGATCTCCATGCCGCGGCCGCCGAGCACGAAGCTCGGGCGCACCAGGACCGGGTACCCGATCTGCTCCGCGGCGTGCGCGGCCGACGGGTAGTCGACCGCCGTGCTGTTGCGCGGAGCGACCAGTCCGGCGTTCTCGAGGATCTCGGCGAACAGGCCGCGCTCCTCCGCCAGGTCGATCGCCTCGGGCGTGGTGCCGAGGATCGGGACGCCCGCGGCCTCCAGGCCCTTCGCGAGCCCGAGCGCGGTCTGGCCGCCGAGCTGCACGACGACCCCGACCAGCTCGCCGGTCTGCGACTCCGCGTGGATGACCTCCAGCACGTCCTCCAGCGTCAGCGGCTCGAAGTAGAGCCGGTCGCTGGTGTCGTAGTCGGTCGACACCGTCTCCGGGTTGCAGTTGATCATGATCGTCTCGAACCCGGCGTCGTGCAGCGCGAACGACGCGTGCACGCAGGAGTAGTCGAACTCGACGCCCTGCCCGATGCGGTTCGGGCCCGAGCCCAGGATGACGACCTTGCGCTTGTCGCTCGGCTCGACCTCGGTCTCCAGGTCGTAGCTGGAGTAGTGGTACGGCGTGAGCGCGGGGAACTCGCCGGCGCAGGTGTCCACCGTCTTGTAGACCGGCCGGACGCCGAGGATGTGCCGCACCTCGCGCACGTCGGCCTCGCCGAAGCCGCGGAGCTCGCCGATCTGGGCGTCGGAGAAGCCGTGGTCCTTGGCGAATCGCAGCGTGTCGGTGTCGAGGGTCGGAGCGTCCCGGATCTGATCGGCGACCTCGTTGATCAGAACGATCTGGTCGATGAACCAGGGGTCGATCTTGGTCGCCTCGAAGACCTGCTCGGGCGTCGCGCCCAGGCGGAGCGCCTGCTGCACGTCGACGATGCGGCCGTCGGTCGGGGTCGAGATGGAGGCGAGCAGCTCCTCCACCGTCCGCGTCTGCGGGCCCCAGTGGAAGGACGAGCCGCGCTTCTCCAGCGACCGCAGCGCCTTCTGCAGCGCGCTCGTGAACGAGCGGCCGATCGCCATCGCCTCGCCCACCGACTTCATGGTCGTGGTCAGGGTCGGGTCGGCGGCCGGGAACTTCTCGAACGCGAACCGCGGCACCTTGACGACGATGTAGTCGAGCGTCGGCTCGAAGCTCGCCGGGGTGACCTTGGTGATGTCGTTCGGGATCTCGTCGAGCCGGTACCCGATGGCGAGCTTCGCCGCGATCTTGGCGATCGGGAAGCCGGTCGCCTTCGATGCAAGGGCGGAGGAACGGGACACGCGCGGGTTCATCTCGATGACGATGATGCGGCCGTTCTCCGGGTTCACCGCGAACTGGATGTTGCAGCCGCCGGTGTCGACGCCGACCGCACGGATGATGTCGATGCCGATGTCGCGCATCCGCTGGTACTCGCGGTCGGTCAGCGTCAGCGCGGGCGCCACGGTGATCGAGTCGCCGGTGTGCACCCCGACCGGGTCGACGTTCTCGATCGAGCAGACGACGACCGTGTTGTCGGCCGTGTCGCGCATGAGCTCGAGCTCGTACTCCTTCCAGCCGAGGATGGACTCCTCCAGGAGCACCTCGCTGGTCGGGCTCTGGTGGATGCCGTCGCCGGCGATGCGGCGCAGCTCCTCCGGGGTGTGGGCGAAGCCGGAGCCCAGCCCGCCCATGGTGAACGACGGGCGCACGACGAGCGGGTAGCCGAGGTCTTCGGCGAACGCCAGCGCCTCGTCGACGGTGTGGGCGATGTGCGAGCGGGCGACCTCCGCGCCGGCCTCGACGACCAGCTCTTTGAAGATCTGGCGGTCCTCGCCCTTCCGGATGGCCTCGAACTTGGCGCCGATCAGCTCGACGCCGTACTTCTCGAGGATGCCGTGCTCGTGCAGCTGCATGGCCGCGTTGAGCGCGGTCTGGCCGCCCAGGGTCGGCAGGATCGCGTCCGGCTTCTCCTTGGCGATGATCGTCTCGATGACCTCCCAGGTGATCGGCTCGACGTAGGTCGCGTCGGCGAAGTCGGGGTCGGTCATGATCGTCGCCGGGTTGGAGTTGACCAGGATGACGCGCACGCCCTCGGCCTTCAGCACCCGGCAGGCCTGCGTGCCCGAGTAGTCGAACTCGACCGCCTGGCCGATGACGATCGGGCCGGAGCCGATGACGAGGACGGAGTTGATGTCGTCGCGTTTGGGCATCAGTTGTTCTCCTGGCTCTCGGTGCTGGACGCGGCGCTGTGCTGGGCGCGAATCATGTCCAGGAAGCGGTCGAAGAGGTAGTTGGCGTCGTGCGGGCCGGCCGCCGCCTCCGGGTGGTACTGCACGCTGAACGCGTTCAGGTCGAGGCAGTTGAGCCCCTCGACGACCTGGTCGTTGAGCGAGAAGTGGCTCACCTCGACCCGGCCGAAGCCGGCGGGCGAGTCGAACTCGGCGTCGATCGGCGCCTTCACGGCGAAGCCGTGGTTCTGCGCGGTGATCTCCACCCGGCCGGTGCGCTTGTCGAGCACCGGCTGGTTGATCCCGCGGTGGCCGAACGGCAGCTTGTAGGTGTCGAGCCCGAGCGCGCGGCCGAGCAGCTGGTTGCCGAAGCAGATGCCGAAGTACGGCAGGCCCGCGCGCAGGGTCTCCTGCAGCAGGGCGACGTGCTTGTCGGAGGCCTGCGGGTCGCCGGGGCCGTTCGAGAAGAACAGGGCCGAGACGCCCAGGCCCAGCACATCCTGCGCCGACACCTGCTGCGGCAGGACGTGGACGTCGAGGCCGCGGGCAGCGAGGTTCTCGAGAGTGGACTTCTTCACACCGAGGTCGAGCACCGCGACGGAGCCGACCTTCTCGCCCACCGCGGGGAGCGTGTACGGCTCGACCGTGGAGACCTCGGCGGAGAGGTTGCGGCCCGCCATGGGCGCACCGGCGAGCACGAGGTCGAGCTGCTCGCTGTCGCTCAGGTCGAAGTCCTCGCCCGAGAAGATGCCCGCGCGCATGGCTCCCGCCGACCGGATGTGGCGGGTCACGGCACGCGTGTCGATGCCGCTGATGCCGACGACGCCCTGGGCGACGAGGTCGTCGTCGAGGCTGCGCTGGGCACGGAAGTTGGACACGACGCGGCTGGGCTCGCGCACGACGTAGCCGGCGACCCAGATCTGGCGGGACTCCATGTCCTCGTCGTTGGTGCCGGTGTTGCCGATGTGCGGCGCCGTCTGCAGGACGATCTGGCCCGCGTACGACGGGTCGGTCAGGGTCTCCTGGTAGCCGGTCATGCCGGTGGCGAACACGGCCTCGCCGAGCGTGCGCCCGCGGGCGCCGTAGGCCCGGCCGACATACCGCTGGCCGTCTTCGAGGACGAGCACCGCTGGTTCTGTTGCGAGCACGTCACACCTCCTTGTCGTTCGGGACGATCTGTTCGATGGCCGCGGCGACCTGCGCCCGGCCGGCCGGGTCGACGACCCGGAAGTACGTGTCGGCGGCCGTGCCGCCGCTGGTGGTCCAGCCGAGGCGCAGCAGCCCGTCGCGCTCGACCGCCCGGTCGATGGCGACGCTCGCGAGGCCTGCGCCGGTGACGACGGCGGCCGGGATGAAGACGGGCGACTCTCCGGTCACCGCGATCCCGACGCCCTCCGGTCGGACGGCGACCGTGGCCTTCCCGCGGTACGCGAGCCCCGGAAGAGCGAGCCGCTCCAGGTGCTGGCCGGCCTTCGTCGTCGCGACGTACAGCGCCTCGGTCTCGGCCGTCGGTGCGCTCAGCGTTCCGGGCGTCGAGTAGCCGCCGCCCGCGCCGCTGTCGCGCCGAACGCGCCGCCGCCAGCCGACGACGGCCAGCGCCAGCACGATGACGACGACCGCGAGGATGCCGAGGGTGGGGAGAAGCTTATCCACGGGCGCCCACCTCCTCGGCGTCGCGCACCGCGCCGTCGAGCACGGTCGCCCGGCCCTGGTGGAAGGTCGCCACGACCCGCCCCGGCAGCGTGAGACCGAGGTAGGGCGAGTTGACGCCCTTCCCGGCGAGGTCGGCCGTGGAGAACGAGCGCGAGACGGTCGGGTCGTAGAGGAACAGGTTCGCGGGCGCACCGGCCTCCAGCGGACTGCCGTGGCCCTCCAGCCGGCCGATGCGCGCGGGCGTCGCGGAGAGCACCCGGGCGATGTCGGCCCAGTCCAGCATCCCGTTGTCCACCACACTCGCCTGCACCACCGAGAGCGCCGACTCCAGCCCGACCATCCCGAACGCCGCGGCGTCCCACTCGCAGTCCTTCGCCTCGACGGGATGCGGAGCGTGGTCGGTCGCGACGATGTCGATCGTGCCGTCGGCGAGGCCGGCGCGGAGCGCCTCCACGTCCTCGCGGCGCCGCAGCGGCGGGTTCACCTTGTAGCGCGCGTCGTAGCCGGTCGCCAGCTCCTCGGTGAGCGCCAGGTGGTGCGGTGTCACCTCGGCGGTCACGTCGATGCCGCGCGCCTTGGCCCAGCGGATGACGTCGACACTGCCCGCGGTCGACACGTGGCACACGTGCAGGCGCGAGCCGACGTGTTCGGCGAGGAGCACGTCCCGGGCGATGATCGACTCCTCGGCGACCGCCGGCCAGCCGGTCAGCCCCAGCTCGCCGGACAGCGCGCCCTCGTTCATCTGCGCGCCCTGCGTCAGCCGCGGCTCCTGCGCGTGCTGCGCGATCACGCCGTCGAACGCCTTCACGTACTCCAGCGCACGGCGCATCAGCAGCGGGTCGGAGACGCACTTGCCGTCGTCGGAGAACACCCGGACGCGGGCGCGGGACTGCGCCATCGCGCCCAGCTCCGCCAGCCGCTCGCCCTCGAGGCCCACGGTGACCGCGCCGATCGGACGGACCGTGGCGTAACCGGCGGCCTCCCCCAGGCTCAGCACCTGCTCGACCACGCCGGCGGTGTCGGCGACCGGCGACGTGTTCGCCATGGCGAACACCGCGGTGAAGCCGCCCGCCGCCGCGGCGCGCGTGCCGGTCAGCACGGTCTCGCTCTGCTCGTAGCCGGGCTCGCGGAGGTGCGTGTGCAGGTCGACCAGTCCGGGCAGCGCGAGCAGCCCGTCCGCGTCGATCGGGGTCGCGCCCGCGGAGCTCAGGCCTGTGCCGGTCTCGACGATCCGGCCGTCCTCCAGCAGCAGGTCGGTACGGCTGCCGTCGGCCAGCGTCGCGCCGCCGATCAAGATTCTTTCGCCCATGCCCACCTTCACACCGCCTGCTCTCGACCGGCACCCGACAGCAGCAGGTACAGAGCTGCCATCCGCACGGAGACGCCGTTCGCGACCTGCTCCCGGACCGTCGAGCGCGGGGAGTCCGCGGCCGCGGCCGAGATCTCCAGCCCGCGGTTCATCGGTCCCGGGTGCATCACAATGCTATCGGCCCGCAGACGCCCGAGGCGTTCCTCATCCAGGCCCCAGCGCCGCGAGTATTCGCGTGTGGTCGGGAAGAACGCCGCGTTCATCCGCTCGGCCTGGATGCGCAGCATCATCACGACGTCCGGCCCGTCCGCGATCGCCTCGTCGAGGTCGTACTGCACCGCGACCGGCCAGCCGGACACGTCCACCGGCAGCAGCGTCGGCGGCGCGACCAGCGTCACGTGGGCGCCGAGCGTGCGCAGCAGCCAGACGTTCGAGCGGGCCACCCGCGAGTGCAGGATGTCGCCCACGATCGCGACGGAGACCCCGTCGAGGTCCTTCCCGCGCGACGCCGTGCCGTGCAGGCGCCGGCGCATCGTGAACGCGTCGAGCAGCGCCTGCGTCGGGTGCTCGTGCGTGCCGTCGCCGGCGTTCAGGATGCCGGCCTGGATCCAGCCGCTCGTCGCCAGCGTCTGCGGCGCGCCGGAGGACCCGTGCCGGATCACCACGGCGTCGGCGCCCATCGCCTGCAGCGTCTGGGCGGTGTCCTTCAGGCTCTCGCCCTTGGAGACGCTGGAGCCCTTGGCGGAGAAGTTGATCACATCCGCCGAGAGCCGCTTCGCGGCCGCCTCGAACGAGATGCGCGTGCGGGTCGAGTCCTCGAAGAACAGGTTCACGACGGTCTTGCCGCGCAGCGTCGGGAGCTTCTTCACCTCGCGCTCCTGCACGTCCGCCATGTCCTCGGCGACGTCGAGCAGCCGGATGGCGTCCTCCCGCGCGAGGTCGCGCGTCGACAGCAGGTGCCTCATGCTCCGGCCTCCTGGTTCTCGTGGGGCTCGTCGATGGTCACCGACTCCTCGCCGTCCACCTCGTCGAGGCGCACGAAGATGCGCTCCGAGGCGGCCGACGGCAGGTTCTTGCCCACGAAGTCGGCCCGGATGGGCAGCTCCCGGTGTCCGCGGTCGACCAGCACCGCGAGCCGCACGGCGCGCGGTCGGCCCAGGTCGCTGACCGCGTCCAGCGCGGCGCGGATGGTGCGGCCCGAGAAGAGCACGTCGTCGACCAGCACCACGGTCTTGCCGTCGATGGGCCCGGGCAGCGACGTCGGCTGCGGGGTGCGGGTGGGGTGGCGCGACAGGTCGTCGCGGTACATCGTGACGTCGAGCGCGCCCACGATGTCGGCGGGCGAGTGGACCGCCGCCGGTTCGATGCGCTGGATGTTCTCCGCGATCCGCCGCGCGAGCACGACGCCGCGGGTCGGGATCCCAAGGATCACCAGCTCGTCCGTTCCCCGGTTGGACTCCAGGATCTCGTGGGAGATCCGAGTCAACGCCCGGGCGATGTCAGCCTGCTGCAGCACGGTGCGCGCTGTCATGCCGACCTCCTTCCCCGCCTCACAGGACGGCTCTTAAAGGATGCCTACGTACTTCTGCCACCCACTCTACCAGCCGCGACTGCGGCCCCACGGAACGTCTGCGGGTGCGCGCGCGCGCCCGCAGACGTTCCGAGCGACCGTAGTCGGCCGAGATGGCGCGGATCAGTTCCCGGCGAGGAACTTCGAGAACGCCTTCGCGTCGGTGACGCCGCCGGGGTACTGCTTGCCGTCGACGAGCACGGTCGGCGTGCCCTTGATCGTGTCGAGCACCTTCTTGCCGTCGACCTCGATCGGGCCCTTCTGCGAGTCGGCCGTGTTCCGCTGCGCCCACGCCTGGTACGGGCCGCTGTCGGCGACGCAGGTCGAGATGTCCTGCGACCCCGCGTCGCTCGCGCGCTGCGCCAGCTGCTTGTCCGTCAGCCCGTCGGAGTTCTCCTCCGGCTGGTCGGTGTACAGCGCCTGGTAGAACGGCAGGACGGCGTTCGGGTCGGTCACGGCCACGCACGTCAGGGCCGCCGCGGCCCGGGTGGAGTAGCCGGTGCCGTTAGACACCGCATCCAGGAAGGTCAGCGGGTGCAGCCGCAGCGTGATCGAGCCGTCGTCGACGGCGCTCGCGAGCGTCTTGCCGTTGGCCTGCTCGAAGGCGCCGCACACCGGGCACATCGCGTCGAACCAGATGTCGACCTTCTTCGCGCCGTCGCCGACGGTGATGAAGCCGCCGTCGAAGTCGACGGCGCCGTCGGAGCCCTTCGGCGGCGCGTCGGTCGCCGCGGGCACGTTCGAGGCGCCGCCGAGCAGCGAGCAGCCGGCGGCCGCGACGGCCACCCCGATCGCGAGCACTGCGACGGCCGCGGCACGGCGGAGGCTGGGGCGGCCCATCAGGCGCCTCTCCCCGCGGCCCCGTTCGCCTGGGCGATCTTGGCGAGCAGGCCGTTCACGAACCCGGCCGAGTCGTCCGTCGAGAGCACGGTCGCCGCCTCGACGGCCTCCGAGATCGCGACGCCGTCCGGCACCTCGTCGTTGTAGAGCACCTCCCAGACGCCGATGCGCAGGATGGCGCGGTCGACGGCGGGCATGCGCGCGAGCGTCCACCCCTGGGCGTACGTCTCGATCTGCTCGTCGATCTCGTCCTGGTGCTCGATGACGCCGTCGAGGATCTCACGGGCGTACAGCCACGAGGCTTCGCGCGCGGGCTCGTTGGCCGCGCGCTCCGCCTCCGTCGCCAGCGCCTGCCGGAGCGGCGTCTGCCGCAGGTCGGCGCTGTAGAGCACGTCGAGGGCGCGCTTGCGCGCCTTGGTCCGCGCGCTCATTCAGTCGTTGACGCGGCCGAGGTAGTCGCCCGAGCGGGTGTCGACCTTGACCTTCGTGCCGGTCTCGAGGAACAGCGGGACCTGGATCTGGTAGCCGGTCTCGACGGTCGCCGGCTTGGTGCCACCGGTGGAGCGGTCGCCCTGCAGGCCGGGCTCGGTGTAGGTGATCTCCAGCACGACGGAGGCCGGGAGCTCGACGTAGAGCGGCTCGCCCTCGTGCAGCGCGACGGTGACGTTCTGGTTCTCGAGCATGAAGTTGGCGGCGTCGCCGACGACCGGGCCCGGGATCGTGATCTGGTCGTAGTCGGAGGTGTCCATGAACACGAAGTCGGCGCCGTCCTGGTACAGGTACTGGTAGTCGCGGCGGTCGACGTTGGTGATCTCGATCTTGGCGCCCGCGTTGTAGGTGCGGTCGACGGTCTTGCCCGTGGTGACGTTCTTCAGCTTGGTGCGGACGAACGCTCCGCCCTTGCCCGGCTTGACGTGCTGGAACTCGATCACGGACCACAGCTGTCCGTCGATGTTGAGGACGATGCCGTTCTTGATGTCAGCGGTAGAAGCCAAGGCGAATGTTCCGTTCGTTCGGTGTGAAGATTCGGGTGGATGCCGCGCACGAGAGGGCGGCCCACGACGACCGCGCTTCAGCGGTCCGGGAAAGATTCTAGACGTCAGCGCGCGTTTCGGCGAATGAACGCGAGCGCCAGCCGGTACGACTCGAAGCCGAATCCGGCGATCACTCCGGTGGACACCGCGGTGATCACGCTCGTGTGCCGGAACTCCTCGCGCGCATGCGGGTTCGACAGGTGCACCTCGACGACGACACCGCCGGCGGAGGTGACCAGGGACACCGCGTCCCGCAGGGCGAACGAGTAGTGCGTCCACGCCCCGGCGTTCAGGATGACGGGCGCACCGGTGTCGGCCGCCTCGTGCAGCCAGCGCAGCAGCTGGCCTTCGTCGTCGGTCTGGCGCAGGTCGACGGTGTCGTCGCCGGCGTCCTCCGCGAGCACGGCGCGCAGGTCGTCGAGCGTCGCCGAACCGTAGACGTCGGGCTCGCGCGTGCCGAGTCGGCCGAGGTTCGGCCCGTTCAGGACGAGGATGGTCGCCACGGTCACTCCTCGCCGTCCTTCAGCGGGCGCACGCGCACCGCCGACCAGGTCTCGTCGACCGCGATGTTGCTGACGCCGCGCCAGCCGTGGGCACGCGCCTCGCCCGCGACGACGTCGCGGTTCACGTCGGCACGGCCGCCCTTGGGGTACACGACCCAGACGGCCCGGGCGCCTGCCGCGACCGGCAGCTGCTCGGCGTATCGGGCGACGAGCTCGTCGTGCGACCGCACGACCGTCGCGACGACGGCCGCGGCGGCGACCTCCGCCTCCGTCGCCCCCTCCGGGAGCGGGCCGAGCAGGACGCGGTCCGCGTCGTCCGCGACGACGATGGCGACGCCGACGCCCGGCTTCGCCTGGAACCTCTCCAGCACGGTCTTCCCGCTCACGAAGCCACCTCCTGGTATGCGGCGAACAGCAGGCTCTGGTCCGGGCCGGCCAGCACGGTCGGCCGGGCCACGTCGTCGAGCACGATGAAGCGCAGCATACTGCCCCGCGCCTTCTTGTCGCGCTGCATGGTGGCCAGCAGCGTCTGCCAGCGACCCGCCGGGTAGCTCACGGGCAGCGTGAGCGACTCCAGGATGCGGCGGTGCCGGTCGGCGACCTCGTCGCTCAGCCGGCCGCTCAGCCGGGCGAGTTCCGCGGCGAACACCATCCCCACCGAGATGGCGGCGCCGTGCCGCCACTGGTACCGCTCGGCGTGCTCGATCGCGTGGCCGAGGGTGTGGCCGTAGTTGAGGATCTCGCGCAGCCCCTGCTCGGTGAAGTCCTCCCCCACGACCCGCGCCTTGATGCCGATGGAGAGCTCCACCAGCCGGCGGAACTCCGGCGTCTCCGGGTCGGTCGCCCGGTCGACATCGGCCTCGATCGTGTCCAGGATCTCCGGCTCGGCGATGAAGCCGTACTTCACCACCTCCGCGAACCCCGCGAGGATCTCGTTCCGCGGCAGCGAGGTCAGCGTGTCGAGGTCGCAGATCACGGCGTCGGGCGCGTAAAACGCGCCGACCAGGTTCTTGCCCTCCGCGGTGTTGATGCCGGTCTTCCCGCCGACCGCGGCGTCCACCATCCCGAGCAGGGTGGTCGGCACCTGGATGAGCTTGACGCCGCGCAGCCAGGTCGCGGCCACGAAGCCGGCGAGGTCGGTGACCGAGCCTCCGCCGAAGCCGACGACCGCGTCCGACCGGGTGAAGTCGGCCTGGCCCATGATCTGCCAGAGGAAGGACGCCACCTCGACGCGCTTGGCCGCCTCCGCGTCCGGGATCTCGGCGAGCAGCACCTCGTAGCGGCCGACGAGCGACTCGCGCAGCTCCGCCGCGGCGGCGCCGAGGGTCGGCGGGTGCACGATGAGCACCTTGGCGACACCGGAGCCGAGGTGCTCGGCAAGCCGGTAGCGCAGGCCGCGGCCGACCAGCACCGGGTACGGGTGCGCGCCCGTGACCAGGATCTCGGTGGGGGCGTCGGTCATGCTGGTCCTTCCGTCTGCGGGTCCGGATTCTGCGGGTCCGGATTCTGCGCTTCCGAGGCCAGAACCCACTGCGCGATCTCGTCGGCGATGGTCTCGATCGGGCGGGACGAGGTGTCCGCCGTGTAGTCCGCGAGCGACGCGTACAACTCGCTCCGGGAGGCGACGAGCCGCTTCCACGACTCCAGGTCGGTGATCAGCGGCCGCTTGCCCCCCGCGATGCGCTTCGCGATGGCCTCCGGGCGCACCGTCAGCAGCACCACGCGCGCGGCACCCAGGTCGGCCTGCGTGTCGCGGTCGAGCACCGCGCCGCCGCCGAGCGACACGACGCCGGGGCGCCGGAGCGCCTCCGCGACGGCCTCCCGTTCGAGGGCGCGGAAGTGCGGCTCCCCGTGCTCCGCGAAGATCTGCGCGATGGGTCCGTGGCCGGCGACCACGACGGCGTCGGTGTCGACGTACGGCAGGTCGAGGAGCTTGGCGACCCGCTTCCCGACGCGCGACTTGCCGGCCGCGGGCGGCCCGATCAGCGCGATGGTGTCCCGTGTCACGGCGTCAGGCGTAGGGGGCGCTCACGCGCTCCGTGGCGAGGTTCTGCGGGATGCTGTCGAGGTAGCCCTGCAGGTTGCGCCGCGTCTCGGCGATCGAGTCGCCGCCGAACTTCTCCAGCACGGCGTTCGCCAGCACGAGCGAGACCATCGCCTCCGCGACGACCCCGGCGGCCGGGACCGCACAGACGTCGGAGCGCTGGTGGTGCGCCGGCGCGGCCTCGCTGGTGGCGACATCCACCGTACGCAGCGCGTGCGGCACGGTCGCGATCGGCTTCATCCCGGCCCGGACGCGCAGGACGCCGCCGGTGCTCATGCCGCCCTCGGTGCCACCGGCCTTGTCGCTGGTGCGCACGATCGTGCCGTCCTCGGCGATCAGCTCGTCGTGCGCCTCCGACCCGCGGCGGGTCGTGGTGAGGAAACCGTCGCCGATCTCCACGCCCTTGATCGCCTGGATGCCCATGAGCGCGGCGGCGAGCTGCGCGTCGAGCTTGCGGTCCCAGTGCACGTGCGAGCCGAGCCCCGGCGGGAGGCCGTAGGCGAGCACCTCGACGACGCCGCCGAGGGTGTCGCCGTCCTTGTGCGCGGCATCCACCTCGGCCACCATCCGCTCGGAGGTCGCCGGGTCGAAGCAGCGCAGCGGGTCGGCGTCGAGGGTGTCGACATCGGACGGGCGCGGCAGCGGGGCGTCCTCCGGGACGCGCACCGGGCCGATCGAGAGGGTGTGGCTCACCAGCGTGATGCCGAGCTCGGCGAGGAACGATCGGGCGACCGCGCCGAGCGACACGCGTGCGGCGGTCTCGCGGGCGCTGGCGCGCTCCAGGATGGGGCGGGCCTCGTCGAAGCCGTACTTCTGCATGCCGACCAGGTCGGCGTGGCCCGGACGCGGCCGGGTCAGCGCCGCGCCACGGCCGGTCTCGAGGACGGCCGGATCGACGGGCTCCGGGCTCATCACATCCACCCACTTCGGCCACTCGGTGTTGCCGATGCGGAGCGCGATCGGGCTGCCCAGGCTGTAGCCGTGGCGCACGCCGCCGGAGACCTCCAGCGCGTCCTGCTCGAACTTCATGCGCGCGCCGCGGCCATAGCCGAGCTTGCGCCGCGCGAGGTCGGCGCGGATGGCGTCGAGCGACACCGGGACCCCGGCGGGGAGCCCCTCCAGGACGGCGATGAGTTCGGGACCGTGGGATTCCCCGGCCGTGAGCCAACGAAGCATGCTTCGATTCTGGCACAGCGCGGTGGAGCTCCCGCGCCGCGGTCAGACCTCCAGCGGGGCGCCCTGCTCGTCGATTCCGACGGCGTCGAGCATGGCGGAGAGCACGTCCGGCTCGTCCGGGAGCGGCTGCAGCGGGTCGCCGGAGACGAAGATCCGCACCTGCAGCAGCGCCTGGTGCGCCAGCATCGCGAGCCCGGAGACCACCCGGCCGCCCACGGCCTCCCACTGCCGCGCCAGCGCCGTCGGCCAGGGCTCGTAGGCCACGTCGAACAGCAGCGAGCGGCGGCGCGTCGAGTCGGTGTAGACCGCCTCCGTCTGCGTGCCGCCGGGGAGGGTGCTGATCACGAGGTCCGGGACGTCGAGCGAACGGTCGGCCTGCGAGAACGGCCGGATGCGCACGCGCAGCCCGAGGTCGTTCGCGAGCGGTTCGATCCATCCGGCGCGGGTGAGGTCGCGCACGTGCACGTCGACGCGTTCGGCGCCGAGCTCCGCCGCCGCGACCAGCGCCGAAGCGGCCGTCGCTCCCCCGCCCAGGATGTGGACGTAGCGTGCCTCCTCGAGACCCGCGGCCTGCAGGGCGCGGACGATGCCGACGACGTCGGTGTTGAAGCCGCGCAGGCTGTCGCCGTCGAGCAGCACCGTGTTCGCACCGCCGGTCTGCTCGGCGTAGCGGTCGCTCTCGGCGAGCAGCGGGAGCACCGCCTTCTTCAGCGGCATCGTGAGCGAGAGCCCGCGCCATTCCGGGCCGAGGTCCTGCACGAAGTCGGCCAGCCCGTCCTCGGTCACCTCGACGGCCTCGTACGACCAGTCGAGGCCGAGCGCCTCGTAGGCCGCCCTGTGCAGGGCCGGCGACTGGGAGTGCTGGATGGGCGAGCCGAGCACCGCGAGGCGGCGGCTCGGCGCGGCTGCCTTCCGCGGCTTGGCGGTCTTCGCCTTGGCGGCGGGCTTCGCGGCAAGCGGTTCGGGCTCGGCCACCGGCTCCGCGTCCTTGGGCTCCTCGCGCTCGAGGGCCTCCTCGGCCTCCGCCACCGCGGCTTCCTCGGCCTCGCGCTCGCGCTCGGCCTCGACCAGCTCCGCGATGCCGGCCTCCGCCGAGGCCTCGGAGACGCCGTCCTCGACCGCAGGCTCGTCGTCCGCCTCGGCTCCGGTCGTCAGCTCGCCATCGTCCTCGAGCACCGCCGGCTCAGCCGTCTCCTCGTCCGTGCGCTTGCGCTCATCCATAGCCGGGGTTGTCCTTCATCCACTGCTGCCACTTCTCCACGGCCGCCTCGTGCTCGGCCTGCGTCGTCGAGAAGATGGTCTCGCCGGTCTGCAGGTTCCAGGTCACGAAGTACATCCACGTGCCGTCGGCGGGATGCTGCACCGCGTTGATCGCCAGGTCGCCCGGGTTCGAGATCGGCCCGACCGGGAGACCGGGATGCACGTACGTGTTGTACGGGTTGTTGGCGTCCTCGCGCTCGGCGTCGGTCGTCGTCACGCGGTCGGTGTGGCCCGTGCCGTAGGCGACCGTCGCGTCCGACTGGAGGTCCCAGCCCTGCGCGATGCGGTTGAGGAAGACGCGGGCCACCTTCGGGTAGTCGTCCTTGAGCCCGGCCTCCCGCTGCACGATCGAGGCCAGCACGATCGTGTTCCAGCGGTTCTCGGGCGCGACGCCCGCCTCATCCAGAGCCTGGAACATCCGGTCGACCATCGTCTTGATCGCCTGCTGCGCCGTGGTGCCGGGGGCGAAGGTGTATGTGGCCGGGAACAGGAAGCCCTCGAGCGACTTCGCCTCCGCCGGGACGCCGTACGCCTGCGGGTTCGCGGCGGCCGCCTGCAGGTCGGCCAGGGGGATCTTGGTGGCGTCGGCGACCGTCTGCAGGATGTCCTTCTCGGCCGTCCCCTCCGGGATGACCGCGGTGTTCTCCACCCGGGACTGCGGGTCCTGGAGCGCGGCCAGGGCGGACGCGGCGCTCATCTTCTTCGCCAGCTTGAAGACTCCCGGCTGGAACTCCGGGTCCGACTTCTGCCGGAGCAGGAGCGAGTAGAACGCCTCGTAGGTCTTCACCACGCCGGCCTTCGCCAGGTTGTTGGCGATGGTCGAGCCGTCGTCGCCCGACTTGATCGTGAACATGACCTCGCCGCTCCCGCTGCCCTTGTAGTCGTTCTCGGGCGGGAACAGGGCGTCCTGGAGCTTGACGATCTGCGGCTGGAAGATCGCGTACGCACCCCCGGCCAGGCCGCCCAGGACCGCGAGGATCACGACCGTGACGACGAGGCCCCGCACCCAGCGGCGCTTCTTCGGCGGCTCGTCGTGCGACAGGTAGTTCTGCTGCCGCCAGATCAGCGGATGGCCGTCTTCGGCGGTCTCGTCTTCTGTGTCCTCGAGCACGCCAAACACAGTACGCGCAGGATGGTCCGGGGGCGAGGCGACCCGGTCGTCGGCTCCGTGACGGGCGGTGGCGCCGACCGGCTGCGGCTCCTCCACCTGGGCCACCGGGCCGGTGATGACGGCGTCGAAGTCCAGTCCGGCGAGGGCGGCGCGGTCGGCGGACGACTCTTGGGTCGGTGTCGGCGACGAGATGGGCTCACCGCCGAGGGACCAGCCGGCGGACGGGGTGGATGCGGCCGAGACCGGCGGAGCGGGCTGTGCGGGCTCGGGCTCGCCGGGCTCGGGCTGCGTCGGAGCGGGCCCGGCGGATGCGGGCCCGACCGGCGCGGGAGCCTCCGCCGGCGGCGCTGCCGGCTGCTGCTCCTGCGGCTGCGTCCCCTCCTGCGGCGCGAGCCGTGCCTCCTCCGCCTCACGGGCGGCGCGCGCCTCGCGGCGCGTCATCGGGGGTCGCTCGGCCTGCGCCGACAGGCTGGCGGGCGGATTCTGCGGCGCCGTCGGCGGCCGGTTCACGGCCGGGAAGACGGGCGGCTCCGGCCGCTCCTGGGGGTTCTGAGACAAGCTAAGGTCCAATGCTCGATTCGACGGTGTCACCCGGCGGACGGCCAGTGGCCCGCTCCGCATCGAGGGCGTGCTGCAAAATTATCGTGGCCGCGACCTGATCGACGACGGGACGCGCCTTCTTCGTGTTCCTGCCCGACGCGCGGAGCGCCGAGGTCGCGGACACGGTCGAAAGGCGTTCGTCCACCATTCGTACCGGAACACCGACCTCCGAAGCCAGCGATTCGGCGAAACCGATCGCATCCGCCGTGGAGGCCGTGCGCGCTCCCGAGAGCGCCAGCGGCAGTCCGACGATAACCTCGAAGGCTCCGAGTTCCCCGACGATCTCCGCGATCCTGCGGCGATCCGCAGCATCCTCGGAGCGCGCGACGGTCTCGACGGGCGTGGCCAGCATCCCGTGCAGGTCGGACCGGCTCACGCCGATCCGCACCTTGCCGACGTCGATGCCGACCCGCACCCCGCTGCGCACCCGGCGCTATCCGATCGCCGAGACGACCGCGCTGAGCGCCGCGGGGATCGCGTCCGCGTCGGTGCCGCCGCCCTGCGCCAGGTCGGCCTTCCCGCCGCCGCCGCCACCGAGCACGCCCGCCGCCGTCTTCGCGAGAGCGCCGGCGTTCACACCCGCGTCGCGCGCCGCCTGGTTGGTGGCGACGATGACGACCGGCTTGCCGCCCGCCCGCGCCGCCAGGGCGACGGTCGCCGGGTCGGAGCCGAGGCGCTCGCGCACCGTGGTGACCAGCAGGCGCAGGTCGTCCGCGGTGTTCAGCGTGCCCGCGTCCTCCGCCACGACCGTGACCGCGCCGCGACGGGTCGCCGACTCCAGCAGCGCGGGCACCTTGTCGAGCACCGCGCGGGCCTCGAACGCCTGGATGCGCTTCTCCGCCGCCTTCAGGTTCGCCATCAGGTCGGCGATCTTCTCCGGGAGCTGCTCGCGCGGCGTCTTCAGCGAGCTGGAGAGCTGCGACACGATCGTGCGCTCCACCGCCAGGTCCTTGAAGGCCTCCAGACCGACCAGCGACTCGACGCGGCGGTTGGTGGAGCCGACCGACGACTCGCTGACCAGGTTGATCATCCCGATCTCGGCGCTCGTCGACACGTGGGTGCCCGCGCACAGCTCGCGCGACCACGGTCCGCCGATGTCGACGACGCGCACGACGTCGCCGTACTTCTCGCCGAACAGGGCCATGGCGCCGAGCGACTTGGCCTCGGCGAGCGGCAGCTCGCGCGTGGTGACCTCGAGGTTCTGCCGGATGGCGTTGTTCGAGATCTCCTCGATCTCGCTGCGGGTCTCGGCCGAGAGCGCCTGGTTCCAGGAGAAGTCGAGGCGCAGGTAACCGGCCTTGTTGAACGAACCGGACTGGTGCGCGTTCGAGCCGAGCACCTGCCGGAGCGCCGCGTGGATGATGTGGGTGCCCGAGTGCGCCTGGCGCGCCCCGCGGCGGTAGTCCGCATCCACGATGCTCGTCGCCGGCGCACCGACGCCGACCTCGCCGCTGCGCACCAGGACCTTGTGGCTGATGAGGCCCTTGACGGGCTTCTGCACGTCGAGCACCTCGAGCTCGTAGCCCGGGCCGACGATCGTGCCCGCGTCGGCGTCCTGACCGCCGGACTCGGCGTACAGCGCGGTCGCGCCCAGGATGATCTCGGCGACCTGGCCCTCGCTCGCACGGTCGACCGTACGGCCGTCGACGATGAGGCCGAGCACGCTCGACTCCGTCTCGAGCTCGGTGTAGCCCGTGAAGACCGTCTCGCCGAGCGAGCGGAAGCCGCTGTAGACCGAGAGGTCGGCCAGCGCCGTCTTCTTGGCCTTCGCGTCCGCCTTCGCGCGCGAACGCTGGTCGGCCATCAGCTTGTCGAACGCGGTGCGGTCGACGCTGAGGCCGGCCTCCTCCGCCATCTCCAGCGTCAGGTCGATCGGGAAGCCGTAGGTGTCGTGCAGCAGGAACGCGGTGTCGCCCGCGAGCTGCTTTCGGCCCTCCTTCTGCGTCGACGCGACCGCGGTGTCCAGGATGCTGGTGCCTGCCGCGAGGGTGCGGAGAAAGGTCTCCTCCTCCGCGTACGCGAGCTGCGAGATGCGCTCGAACTCGGTGTCCACCTCCGGGTACGCCGCCTTCATCGCGTCGCGCGACACCGGGAACAGCTCGGGGAAGGTGGCCGTCTCGACCCCCAGCAGGCGCATCGCGCGCACCGTGCGGCGGAGCAGGCGGCGCAGCACGTAGCCGCGGCCCTCGTTCGACGGCGTCACGCCGTCGGCCATGAGCATCAGGGCGCTGCGGACGTGGTCGGCGACGACGCGCAGCCGCACGTCGTCCTCGTGCGCCTCGTTGCCGTAAGGCTTGCCCGCGAGCGCGGCCGCGCGGTCGAGGACCGGCCGCACCTGGTCGATCTCGTACATGTTGTCGACGCCCTGCTTGATGAACGCGACGCGCTCGAGCCCGAGGCCCGTGTCGATGTTCTTCTTCGGCAGGTCGCCGAGGATCTCGAAGTCCTTCTTGCCGTCGCCCTCGCCGCGCAGGTACTGCATGAACACGAGGTTCCAGATCTCGACGTAGCGGTCGTCGTCGGTCGCCGGTCCCCCGTCGATGCCGTACGCAGGTCCACGGTCGAAGAAGATCTCCGAGCAGGGGCCCGCGGGTCCCGGCTGGCCGGTCGACCAGTAGTTGGTGTCCTTGCCGAGACCCTGGATGCGCTCCGGAGGCAGCGTGGAGACCCGCTGCCAGATCTCACGCGCCTCGTCGTCGTCCTCGTACACCGTGACCCACAGGTCCTTCGGGTCGAAACCGAGGCCGCCCTCCTCCTCGGAGGTCGTCAGCAGCTCCCACGCGAACGTGATGGCCTGCTCCTTGAAGTAGTCGCCGAAGGAGAAGTTGCCGGCCATCTGGAAGAACGTGCCGTGCCGCGGGGTCTTGCCGACCTCGTCGATGTCGAGGGTGCGGATGCACTTCTGGACGCTCGTGGCGCGCGGGAAGGGCGCCGGCACCACACCGGTCAGGTACGGGACGAACGGCACCATCCCGGCCACCGTGAACAGCAGCGACGGGTCGTCGCTGACCAGGGAGGCGGAGGGGACGACGGTGTGGCCGCGCTTGGCGAAGAAGTCGAGCCAGCGGCGATGGATTTCAGCAGTCTGCATGGGTTCTTTGTCTAGGAGTCTGTGAGGGGTGGCGGCGTCAGTCGCCCTGGATGGCCGAGCGGATCTCGGCCTCGCGCTGCCGGTAGCCGTCGGTGACGGCCTCCCCGAAATCGCGCGCCTTGCGGTCCATGGTGCTGAAGAATTCGCGACCCTTGGGGGTCTCGTTGACCTTGTGGGCCACGGCGAAGCCGATGGCCACGCCGACGAGCAGCCACAGGAAACTCTTCATGCTGATCCTCCCTCTCTGGACGGCACCGCGCGCGGACGCGGGCGCACGGAAACCAAGTCTAGTGCGACCCGCCCCGCGGCTTCCGGGAGCCGAAGCCGCCCGCCGCCTTGAAGGCAGCCCTGGCCGCCGCGCTGAAACCGGCGAGCTTGATCAGCGGGCCGCCGACGGTGGCCGCGAACAACGCGACGAGCGCCGACACGTTGCCAGTCACATCCGCGACGTTCTTGGTGATGACGTCGACGCGCGCCAGCTGCTTGTTGGTCTCCTGCAGGGTGGTGGCGGTCTCGTCGAGGATCGGCGTGATGCCGTCGCTCGCCTCCTTGATCGCGTCGCGCGTGGAGTCGAGCACGCGCCCGAGCTTCACGAGCGGTATGGCGATGAAGCCCACGAGGACCGCGAACACGACGGCCGCGATCAACCCTGCGATGTCTCCTCCGGACACGTGCGCCCCTTCCATTCCGCTGCGGGTATACGGCTCCAGCGTAGTCCGCCGACGGCCCGGCTGGAACGACGAACGGGGCCGCGGCGTGACGCCGCGACCCCGTCCGGGTCGTACCTGGGTGCTTAGCGGGCCGCGTAGTACTCGACGACCAGCTGGACCTCGCAGGTCACGGGGACCTCGGCGCGCTTCGGGCGGCGCACCAGGCGGGCCTGCAGCTTGTCGAGCTCGACCTCGAGGTAGCCCGGGGTCTTCGGCAGGACGTCGACGTGACCGCCGGCGGCCGCGACCTGGAAGGGCTCGGTGCCCTCGGAACGGGCCTTGACGTGGATGAGCTGGCCCGGCTTCACGCGGAAGGAGGGGCGGTCGACGAGCTTGCCGTCGACGAGGATGTGACGGTGCACGACGAACTGGCGGGCCTGCGTGATGGTGCGGGCGAAGCCGGCGCGGAGCACGAGGGCGTCGAGACGCATCTCGAGCAGCTCGACCAGGTTCTCACCGGTCAGGCCCTGGGTGCGGCGGGCCTCCTCGAAGGCGATACGCAGCTGCTTCTCGCGGATGCCGTACTGGGCGCGCAGACGCTGCTTCTCGCGCAGACGCACCGCGTAGTCGGAGTCGGCCTTGCGCTTGGTGCGGCCGTGCTCACCCGGAGCGTAGGGGCGCTTCTCCATGTAGCGCGCCGCCTTCGGGGTGAGCGGGATGCCCAGGGCCCGCGACTCGCGGGTCTTGCTGCGGGAACGTGAAGACACGGTTTCCTTTCGAAATTTCTCTCTGAAGTGATGGATGCGGGCGCACACGCGCGCCCGAAGAGAGAGGGATTGTCACCAGGGACGCCCGGCTACAGGGCCTGTCCCGTCGAATCGTGTACTCGGCAGCCGACCCCGCACACGCTTCTAGGCGGATCAATCATAGCAGAGCCGGATCAGCGTCCGCGCACGATACGGCGGAGCTTCGCGAGGCGTGCCGACACGTCGCGCTCGTTGCCGTGCTCGGTCGGCGTGTAGTACGTCGTGCCGTCCAACTCGTCGGGCAGGTACTGCTGCTGCAGCACTCCGAGCGCGTCATCGTGCGGGTACTTGTAGCCCTTGCCGTGGCCGAGCCGCTTCGCCCCCGGATAGTGCGCGTCGCGCAGATGCTTCGGCACCCGGCCGATCTTCCCGGCGCGCACGTCGGCGATCGCGGCGTCGAGCGCCATGTAGGCGGCGTTGGACTTCGGCGCGGTCGCGAGGTGCACCACGGCCTGCGCGAGCGGGATGCGGCCCTCCGGCATCCCGATGTACTGCACGGCGTCGGCCGCGGCGATCGCGACGCCGAGCGCCGTCGGGTCGGCCATGCCGATGTCCTCCGACGCCAGCACGATGATGCGCCGGGCGATGAACCGCGGGTCCTCCCCCGCCTCGATCATGCGGGCCAGGTAGTGGAGGGACGCGTCCACGTCGGAGCCCCGCACCGACTTGATGAAGGCGCTGATGACGTCGTAGTGCTCGTCGCCGTTGCGGTCGTAGCGCAGCAGCGCGCGGTCGACCGCCTGCGCCACGAGCTCCGCGGTGATCACGGGCTTCTTCTTCGAGGTCGCCGGCGTGGCCGATGCGGCCGTCACCGACGCCGCCTCCAGGGCGGTCAGCGCGCGGCGCGCGTCGCCGGACGCGAGCCGGATCAGCGCGGCGCGCGCCTCGGGGTCGAGCGTGTACTGGCCGCCCAGCCCGCGGTCGTCCGCCACCGCACGGTCGACGACCACGCCGAGGTCGTCGTCGCTGAGGGTCTCGAGCGTGAGCAGCAGGCTGCGCGAGAGCAGCGGGGAGATCACCGAGAACGACGGGTTCTCGGTCGTCGCCGCGACCAGGATGACCCAGCCGTTCTCGACGCCAGGGAGCAGCGCGTCCTGCTGGGCCTTGGTGAACCGATGGATCTCGTCGAGGAAGAGAACCGTGGAGACGCCGTAGAGGTCGCGCGTCGAGAGTGCCTCGTCCATCACCAGCCGGACGTCCTTGACCCCGGCGGTGACCGCCGACAGCTCGACGAACCGGCGACCGGACGAGTGCGCGATGGCCTGCGCCAGCGTGGTCTTGCCCGTGCCGGGAGGGCCCCACAGGATCACGGAGACAGAGCCCGACTGCCCCTCCTTGTCGGACGCGAGCGCGACCAGCGGAGACCCCGGCTTCAGCAGGTGCCGCTGCCCCGCCACCTCGTCGAGCGACTTGGGGCGCATGCGGACCGCGAGCGGTGTCGCTCCCGTCCGGAGCCCTGGTTGCACGTCGACCACCCGACAAGGCTAGTCGCGACCACCGACACTCTCGCTGTGAGCGGTGACTTTGTCGTCCATAGCGGCGCCGGATAGGGTTCTCCATGATCCAGCGGGCCAGGTCTCGCGGAGATCCCCCGAACACGCCTCCGGAGGACACACGTGGCACCGAAGCAGAACGACAGAGAAGCACGCCAGGCCCGCGAGCGGCTGCGCGCCTATCAGGCCCGCCAGACCGTGCACCTGCACAAGGCCAAGCGACGCCGTCGTGACAACTGGGTGGCCGGAATCGCGGCCGTCGTGATCGTCGCCCTGGCGGTCGGCACGCAGCTGCTCTACTTCTCGGCGGGTCCCGGCGCCGCCAAGGCGTCCTCGTCGGCCTCGCCGTCGTCCTCCGCTGCGACGGTGCCGCCCAAGTCGCTGGCGGAGGACCGTACCTGGACCGGCACGCTGACGATCAACAACGTCCCGCTCGGAGTCTCGCTCGACGGCGCCGCGGCACCCCAGGCCGTCGCCTCCACCGTGTCGCTCGTGCAGAAGAAGTTCTACGACGGCCTCACCTGCCACCGCCTCACCAACGGCGGCTTCTACGTGCTCCAGTGCGGCGACCCCAAGGGCGACGGCAGCGGCGGCCCGGGCTACTCGTACGGCCCGATCGAGAACGCGCCGGCCGACAACGTCTACAAGGCGGGCACGATCGCCATGGCGCGCCAGGGGAACAACGCGGAGAGCCAGGGCAGCCAGTTCTTCATCGTCTACGAGGACACCACCATCCCCTCCGACCAGGCCGGCGGCTACACCGTCATCGGCCACGTCACCTCCGGCCTCGACGAGCTCAAGACGCAGGTCACCGACAAGGGGATCGAGGGCGGCAAGACCGACGGCGCGCCCGCGGTGAAGACGACCATCGACGGCTTCACCCTGCAGTGATCCCGGCGCGTGCAATAGGCTGATTCCCGACACGTGGGGCGGCATCCCCGCCCGACCACGCAGCAGCAAGGTGAGGCTCTTGGCTACTTCTGAACAGCACCCCTGGGGACGCGTCGACGACAGCGGAACCGTCTACGTCCGGGAGGGCGACGGCGAACGCGTCGTCGGCGAGTACCCCGACGGCACGGCCGACGAGGCGCTCGCCTACTTCGAGCGCAAGTACAACGACCTCGCCGGGCAGGTCGGCCTGCTGGAGCAGCGCGCCCGCCGCGGCGCTCCCGCCGCCGACATCGCCAAGTCGGTCGCCAACCTCCGCTCGTCGGTCGAGGGCGCCAACGCCGTGGGCGACCTCGCGTCGCTGCTCACCCGGCTCGACGCCCTCGGCGGCACCGTCGAGGAGCTCACCGAGCAGCAGACCGCCGAGGCCAAGGCTGCTCTGGAGGCCGCCGTCGCCGAGCGCACCGCCATCGTCGAAGAGGCGGAGGCCCTCGCGGCCCAGGACCCGGCGCGCACGCAGTGGAAGTCCACCAGCGCAGCGCTCGACGCCCTGTTCGCCCGCTGGCAGGCCCACCAGCATGACGGTCCGCGCCTGCCGAAGAACGAGGCGAACGAGCTGTGGAAGCGGTTCCGCGCCGCCCGGTCGACCATCGAGCACAACCGCAAGGCGTTCTTCGCCGAGCTCGACACGCAGCACCGCGACGTCCGCAACCGGAAGAACGAGCTGATCGAGCAGGCCGAGAAGCTCATCCCGCTGGGTGCCGACGGAGTGCCGGAGTACCGGCGCCTGCTCGACCAGTGGAAGGCCGCCGGTCGCGCGGGCAAGAAGAACGACGACGCTCTGTGGGCGCGCTTCAAGGCCGCGGGCGACGCCATCTACTCCGCCAAGGCCGAGGTGGATGCGCGCGACAACGCCGAGTACGACGCCAACCTCCAGCAGAAGCTGGCCCTGCTCGAGGAGGCGGAGCCGCTGCTCAAGGCCACCGACCGCGAGCAGGCCCGCGCGCAGCTGCTGTCGATCCAGGAGCGCTGGGACCAGATCGGGCGCGTGCCGCGCGACCAGGTGCGTCCCATCGAAGACCGCCTGCGTCGGGTCGAGGCCGCCGTACGCCGCCTCCACGAGGAGCACTGGGAGAAGAACGACCCGGAGAAGAAGGCGCGCGCTGAGGGCCTCGCCGGCCAGCTGAACGCCGCGATCGCCAAGCTGGAGCAGGAGCTCGCGGAGGCGCAGGCCTCCGGCGACGCCGCGAAGGTGAAGGCGGCGCAGGAGGCGCTCGACGCGCGCAAGATCTGGCTCGACGCGCTGGGCTGAGCCCACCCGTCCACAGCCCGGGCTCCGCCCGAGTTCTCCACCGTTTCCGTTCCCGGCCGCCGCACGCGGCCGATTCCGGCGAGGGTGGACCCATGACCCCCACCACCTCTCCCCTGCTCGACGACGACGTACTGCCGATGGTCGAGCTGCTCGCCCTCTGCCTCGACGGTCAGATCTACCGGGTCGGCGACGCGTTCGCGTCCGCCGACACTCCTGACGGCCCCGAACTGCGCGCACACGCCTTCGCCCGCACCGCGCCGGCGTGGGCGGTGGCCGACCGGGGAACGGCCGCGTGGATCCACGGCACGCGGTCCTCGCCGCCGCCCGTTCCCCAGGTGTGCGTTCCGCCCTCCCACCGCGGCGGCGGAACGCTCGCACGGCTCGACACGGCCTACCGCTCCGTGTCCGCCGACGAGACGCTCACGTTCGCCGGCATCCGGGTGACCACGCCTCTCCGCACGGCGCACGATCTGCTCTGCACGCCCGGGCCCTTCGCCGACGCCGACGCGCTCGAGATCCGGCACCTGCTCGTCCTGGCCGAGGTGACGCCCGCACGGCTCGACGAGCTGTTGCGCGCCGCCCGCCGCCGCGGCCGCGACGTGGCGCGGGCGCGGCTGCCGCAGGTCGCCCGGGCGTCGCTTCTCGGCGCACCGCCCGAGGCGGCCTGATGGGCCGGTCAGCCCGCGCTGACGCGGTAGACGTCGTAGACGGCGTCGATGCGGCGCACGGCGTTGAGCACGCGGTCGAGGTGGGTGGTGTCGCCCATCTCGAAGACGAACCGGCTCAGCGCGAGGCGATCGCTCGAGGTGGTGACGGTGGCCGACAGGATGTTCACGTGATGCTCCGAGAGCACGCGAGTCACGTCGCTCAACAGGCCGGAGCGGTCGAGAGCCTCGACCTGGATCTGCACCAGGAAGACGCTCTTCGAGCTCGGCGCCCACTCCACGTCGATCATGCGGTCGGGCTCCTGCAGCAGCGACTGCACGTTGTGACAGCTGGCCTGGTGGACCGAGACGCCCTGCCCGCGGGTGATGAAGCCGACGATCGGGTCGCCCGGCACCGGGGTGCAGCACTTGGCGAGCTTGACCAGGATGTCGGGCGCGCCGCGAACGAGCACGCCGGAGTCGCTGTTGCGCAGCTGCCGGCGTCCCTTGACCGGGATCTCCAGCTCGCCGTCCGACTCGACCTCGGTCTGCAACGAGGCCACGATCTTCTCGATCACCGATTGCGTCGAGATGTGGCCTTCGCCGACCGCGGCGTACAGGGCGGAGACGTCCGGGTGCTTGAGCGACGACGCGACCTCCACCAGGGCGTCCTGCGTCATCAGCTTCTGCAGCGGCAGGTTCTGTTTGCGCATCGCGCGCGCGATCGCGTCCTTGCCCTGCTCGATCGCCTCGTCGCGGCGCTCCTTGGTGAACCACTGGCGGATCTTGTTGCGCGCACGCGGGCTCTTGACGAAGTTCAGCCAGTCCTGGCTCGGGCCGGAGTCCGGGTTCTTGGAGGTGAAGATCTCGACGACGTCGCCGGTGTTGAGGCCGCTCTCCAGCGGCACCAGCCGGCCGTTCACCTTCGCGCCCATGGTGCGATGGCCGACCTCGGTGTGCACGGCGTAGGCGAAGTCGACCGGAGTCGCGCCCGCGGGCAGACCGATGACGCGACCCTTCGGCGTGAAGACGTAGACCTCTTTCGCACCGATCTCGAAGCGCAGGGAGTCGAGGAACTCGCTCGGGTCGGCGGTCTCCGCCTGCCAGTCCGAGATGTGCGCGAGCCACGCCAGGTCGGTGTCCACGTTCGCGGGGCCGCCGCTGCTCTTGCCGGTCGTCTGCTCCTTGTACTTCCAGTGGGCGGCGACACCGAACTCGGCGCGCTGGTGCATCTCCTCGGTGCGGATCTGGATCTCCACCGGGCGCCCCTGCGGGCCGATCACGGTGGTGTGCAGCGACTGGTAGAGGTTGAACTTCGGCGTCGCGATGTAGTCCTTGAAGCGGCCGGGCATCGGCGTCCAGCGCGCGTGGATCTGGCCGAGCACCGCGTAGCAGTCGCGCACTGTGTTCACGAGCACGCGGATGCCGACGAGGTCGTAGATGTCGTCGAACTCGCGGCCGCGCACGACCATCTTCTGGTAGATCGAGTAGTACTGCTTGGGGCGACCGACCACCTTGCCGCGGATCTTCGCCGACTTCAGGTCGTCGTTGATCGCGTCGATGACCTGCTGCACCAGCCGCTCGCGCTCCGGCGTGCGCTGCTTCACCAGACTCTCGATCTCGGCGTACAGCTTCGGGTACAGCACGGCGAACGAGAGGTCCTCCAGCTCCCACTTGATCGCCTGAATGCCGAGGCGGTGCGCGAGCGGAGCGTAGATCTCCAGGGTCTCGGTCGCCTTGCGCGTGGCGGAGGCGGCGGGCACGAAGCCCCAGGTGCGGGCGTTGTGCAGACGATCCGCCAGCTTGATGATCAGCACGCGGATGTCCTTCGACATCGCGACGATCATCTTCCGCACGGTCTCGGCCTGGGCGCTGTCGCCGTACTTGACCTTGTCGAGCTTGGTGACGCCGTCGACCAGCATGGCGATCTCGTCGCCGAACTGGTCGCGCAGCTCGTCGAGCGTGTACTCGGTGTCCTCGACCGTGTCGTGCAGCAGGGCGGCCGCGATCGTCTTGGCGCCGATGCCGAGGTCGGCGATGATCTGCGCCACAGCGACCGGGTGCGTGATGTACGGCTCCCCCGACCGGCGCTTCTGACCGCGGTGGGCGCGTTCGGCGACGGAGTACGCCCGCTCGATGAGCGAGAGGTCGGCCTTCGGGTGGTGCATGCGGACCGTGCGGATCAGCGTGTCCACGGCGCCCGACGGCTGCGCCCGCGAGAAGATGCGCGGGACGAGGCGGCGCAGCGAAGCGCTCTGCGATGTCGTCGTGTCAACCATTCGCGCGCGCCTCCTGTCGTCCATTATGACCTTTTCGGATCACCGTTCTGTCACGGTGAACGCATCCGGGTCTAGACGATCGCTCCTGGCGTACCGTCGTCCCGGAGCACGGGGCCTCCGGAGGCCTGCCAGGCGCCCATCCCGCCGGCCACGTTCGCGGCGGGATAGTTCGCCTCGGTGAGCGCGTCGGTCACCATCCGGGAACGGGCACCGCTGCGGCAGATGACCAGAAGCTGGCGGTCCTCCGGCAATTCGTGCTGACGAGCGCCCAGTTCCCCGAGCGGGATGTGGTGGGCGTCCGGCGCATGACCTGCCTCCCACTCGAAGTCCTCACGGACGTCGAGCAGCCAGGCACCTCCGGCCTCCGTGAGCTCCCGCGCACGCGCGGCCGACACCTCGTCCTCGGGGAGGAAGCGCTGCTGCGGCACGCCGTCGGTCATCCGGGCCGGCTACTCCGCGCTCGCGGTGACCGCGTCGGCCGGGCTCTTCGCCGTGGCCTTGGGCCGAATGGAGAGCACCTTCTGGTCGTGCTTGCGGATCGCCGGCTCCTTCTCGCGGAACTGCGAGTACATCGGAGCCGCGAGGAAGATCGTCGAGTACGTTCCGACGATGATGCCGATCAGGAGCGCCAGCGAGATGTCGCGCAGCGTCGCCGCGCCGAGAGCGTAGGCGCCGATGAACAGGATGGAGGCGACCGGCAGCACCGCGACGACGGCCGTGTTGATCGACCGGACGAGGGTCTGGTTCACCGCGAGGTTCACCGCCTCCGGGAAGGTGCGCCGCGTGAGCTCCAGTTCCTCCTTGGTGTTCTCGCGGATCTTGTCGAATACCACCACGGTGTCGTACAGCGAGTAGCCGAGGATGGTCAGGAAGCCGATCATGGTCGCAGGCGACACCTCGAAGCCGACCAGGGCGTACACGCCGGCCGTGATGATGAGGTCGTGGAACAGCGAGATGATCGCGGCCGCCGACATCTTCCAGGTGCGGAAGTACAGCGCCATGGCGATGAACGCGAGCAGCAGGAAGACGATGAGGCCCTGGATGGACTGCTGGGTCACGTCCGCGCCCCAGGACGGCCCGATGAAGGTCGCCGAGATCTCCGACGAGTTCACGCCGTACGCCTTCGCCAGCGCGTCCGACACCTCGCGGGTCTGCGACTCCGACAGCTGGTCGGTCTGCACGCGCACCGCGTTGTCGCCGACGACGCTGACGTGCGAGACCGCGTTCGGGACCACGCTGGTGACCGCGCTCTGCGCCTTCGACGTGTCGGTGCTCGACACGTCGCTGATCTGGAACTGCGAGCCCCCGCGGAACTCGATCGAGAAGTTGAACCCGCCCTTGATCACCGGAATGAGGATCGACAGCACGACCATGACGGCCGCGATCGAGTACCAGATCTTCCGGCGACCGACGAAGTCGATCGACCGGGCGCCGGTGTAGAGGTCGTTTCCGAACGTGACGAGACGGCTGGCCATCAGGAGTCCTTCCCCTCGGTCGAACGATCGCTGGAGGTCGACGCGCCGGCGAGCTCCGCCGCCTTGCGCTCCGCGATCGTCTGGCGGCGGGCCGCCTCCTTGCCGCTGCGCGCGGCGGTGCCCGCCTTGACGGCGGTCGGCGTGCGGAACTGCGCCGCACCCCGGTAGACCGCGCCGAGCGCCTCCGGGTCGAGACCCGAGAGCGGGTGGCCGGAGCTGAAGAAGCGCGTGCGCGCCAGCAGCTGCAGCGTCGGGTGGGTGAAGAGCAGCACGACGATGACGTCGATGATCGTGGTGAGTCCCAGCGTGAACGCGAACCCGCGCACGTTCGCCGCGGCGAGCACGTACAGCACGATGGCCGCGAGGAGGTTGGTGGCCTTGGACGCGTAGATGGTGCGCCGCGCGCGTCCCCAGCCCGCCTCGACGGCGGATTCGAGACCGCGCCCATCGCGCAACTCGTCTCTGATGCGTTCGAAGTAGACGATGAACGAGTCGGCTGTGAAGCCGATGGCGACGATCAGACCCGCGACGCCCGCGAGCGAGAGCCGGTAGTCGTAGTGCCAGGACAGCAGCGAGATCGTCAGCCAGGTCAGGACGCCCGCGACGACCAGCGAGAAGATCGTGACGAAGCCGAGCAGCCGGTACTGGAAGAACGTGTAGATGCCGACCAGGATCAGTCCGATGAGGCCGGCGATCAGACCGGCGAGCAGCTGCGCGGTTCCGAGGGTCGCGGAGATGGTGTCCTGGCTCTGCACCTTGAAGCTGAACGGCAGTGCGCCGAACTTCAACTGGTCGGCGAGGGCCTTCGACGTGGTCTCGGTGAAGTTTCCGGTGATCTGCGGCTTGCCGTCGGTGATGGCGGCCTGCGTGGTGGGCGCCGAGATGACCTTGCCGTCGAGCACGATCGCGAACTGGTTCTGCGATCCCTGCAGCCCCACCAGGCGCGTCGTCACGTCGGCGAACGCCTTGGTGCCCGCGCCGTTGAAGACGATGTTGACGGCCCACTGTCCGGTGGTGACGCCCTGCGAGCTCTGCACGAGGCCCGCGCTCGCGTCCTGGATGTCCTGACCCTTCACCTCGACCGGGCCGAGCAGGTACTTGACCGTGTTCTGGTCGTCGCAGGTGATGAGCGGCTTGTCGGTCGGCGCCTGGCTGGTGGTCTTGTTCGCGTTCGCCTTGCAGTCGTACGCGTTGAACTGCGCCTGCAGCTCCGGCGTCACCCAGGCCAGGTCGGAGCCGTTGGTCGGCTTGGTCGACGGTGTCGACTGCAGCCCCGGCGCCGGCGACGGTGCGGGCGTCGACTTGCCGTCGGCGCCCACGACCTTGTTGGTCGGGCCGCCCGCGATCAGCACCGGGCGGAAGTCGAGCCGGGCGCTCGACTTGACGCGGTCGAGCGTCGCCTGGTCGGGCTTGCCGGGGAGCGACACGACGATGTTGCGCGAGCCCTCGGTGGAGATCTGCGCCTCCGAGACGCCGGACGCGTCGATGCGCTGGCGGATGATCGAGACGGCCTGGTCGAGCTGCTGCTGCTGCACGGACTGACCGTTCTCGACCTGCGGGGCGAGGATGATCTGCGTGCCGCCCTCGAGGTCGAGGGCGAGCTTGGGCAGCCAGGTGGCATTGCTGAACAGGACGCCGGCCGTGAGGGTGCCGAGGAGCACCACCACGAGGACGCCGAGCCACGTCAGCGAACGCCAGGCTTTCTTGACCGGGGTCGACTTTGCCACCAGGAACTCAGCTTTCTACGAGCACCCCCGCGCCGTTACGGCGCGTGAGCACAGGGAATAGGTCAGTCGTCGCTCTTCGAGCCGGGCTTCTTCGAGCCGTCGTCGAGACGCTCGCCGTACTCGGGCTGCGTGCTGCCCTCCGCCGGGATGGCGTGGTCCTCGTTGAGCTCGACACCGGTGGCCGGCGCGGCGTCGTCGCCCGCGGTCTCGGTCTCGGTCGGCTCGACGACGCGCGCGAGCACCTGGCGGTGCACCTTGACCTCGTGGCCGGGGCTCGTCTCGATGACGGCGGTGTTGTTCTCCTCGTCCACGGACTTCAGCGTCCCGTAGAGTCCGAAGTTGGTCATCACCTCGGCGCCGGGCACCATCTTCGAGCGGGTCTCCTCCTGCTCGCGACGCCGCTTGCGGCTGTTGCGGAACATGAAGAAGACGAGGGCCGCCAGGATGACGACCATCACGATGGTCAGCGGATCAAATCCAGCCATGGGGAGATGCCGAACCTTTCAATGGGGGCAAGGGGTTGGCCGAACGGCCAGCTTGGATTATATGTCATCTATCAGCGTCGGAGGCTGTGAGCTGTCCCGCGGGCGGCTGGGGATTCCCAGGTGCCGCCACGCCGCGGGCGTGGCCACCCGCCCACGCGGGGTGCGCGAGAGCAGCCCGATGCGCACGAGGAACGGCTCCACGACCGATTCAATCGTCTCCGCCTCCTCGCCGACAGACACCGCCAATGTATTGAGGCCAACCGGGCCGCCGTCGAAGCGCTCCAGGATGGCGTGCAGCACGGCGCGGTCGAGCCGGTCGAGCCCCAGCGGGTCGACGTCGTACAGCTCGAGGGCCGCACGCACCGCCGCGACGTCGGCCCGCCCGCCGTGGACGAGCGCGTAGTCGCGCACCCGGCGGAGCAGCCGGTTGGCGATGCGCGGAGTGCCCCGGCAGCGCCCGGCGATCTCGGCCAGCGCCTCCCGGTCGACCTCGAACTCCAGCATCGCGGCGGCGCGCGTCAGCACCTGCGTCAGCTCGGAGTCGTCGTAGAACTCGAGGTGCGCGGTGAAGCCGAAGCGGTCGCGCAGCGGGTTGGGCAGCAGGCCCGAGCGCGTGGTCGCTCCCACCAGGGTGAACGGCGCGAGGTCGAGCGGGATGGAGGTCGCCCCCGCCCCCTTGCCGACCATGATGTCGATGCGGAAGTCCTCCATCGCGAGGTACAGCATCTCCTCCGCCGAGCGCGCCATGCGGTGGATCTCGTCGATGAAGAGCACCTCACCGGGCGTCAGCGACGAGAGCAGGGCGGCGAGGTCGCCGGCGTGCTGGATGGCGGGGCCGCTGGAGAGCCGGAGCGGCCGCCCGCTCTCGTGCGCGACGATCATGGCGAGCGTCGTCTTGCCGAGCCCGGGAGGACCCGCGAGCAGGATGTGGTCGGCCGTGCGCTCCTGCATGCGAGCCGCGGTGAGCAGCAGCTGCAGCTGCCCGCGCACCTTCGCCTGGCCGACGAACTCCGACAGGCTGCGCGGCCGGAGCGCGCCCTCGAAGGCGAGCTCGGACTCCGACTCCAGCTCGGGCGTCGTCAGGTCGTCGTCGCTCATCGCGCCGCCTGCTGCGCCGGGCCGAGCCGGGCGAGGGTGAGCCGCAGGAGGCTCTGGACGCTGTCGCGCTGCTTCTCGTCGGTGTCGCCGACGACCTCCGCGACGGCCTCGGACGCGACCTTCTCGGGCCAGCCGAGCCCGACGAGGGCCACCAGCACACTGTCCGCCACCGAGGAAGGCGCACCGGCCGTCTTGGCCACCCGGGCGGGACGCCGCGAAGCGGTCAGCTTTCCGGTCAGCGACACGACGATGAGCTTCGCGGTCTTCGGTCCGATGCCCGAGACCTTGCGGAACGGGGCGTCGTCGTCGGCCGCGACCGCGGCGGCGATGTCGTCGGGCGAGAGCACCGAGAGCACGCCGATCGCCGACTTCGGGCCGACGCCGGAGACACCCGTGAGCAGCTCGAACACCTCCAACTGCTCGCGGTCGGCGAAGCCGAACAGCTGCAGCGCGTCCTCCCGGACGATGAGCGACGTGTAGACGAAGGCCTCCTCGCCGACGCGCAGCGAGAGCACGTGGTCGGGGGTCAGCTGGACGGCGAAGCCGACGCCGCCGACCTCGACGACGGCGGTGCCGCCGACGGCCGAGAGCACGGTGCCGCGGAGGGAGGAGATCACCTGGCAAGCCTACGGGGAGCCGCCGACGTCCGGCTGGAGCGCTCGGCGGCGCGCCACGCCGCCTGGGCGGGCGTCAGCGCCGTGCCGGTCGCTCCCCCGGTGCCCGGCGCGACGGGGCCGCCCCGCCAGGCGTGGCAGATCGCGATGGCGAGGGCGTCCGCGGCGTCGGCGGGCTTCGGCGCCTCGTCGAGTCCGAGGATGCGCGCCACCATGGCCTGCACCTGCTTCTTGTCGGCGGAACCGTATCCCGTGATCGCCGCCTTCACCTCGCTCGGCGTATGCAACGCGACCGGGAGCCCGCGCTTGGCCGCCGAGTGCAGGGCGACGCCGCTCACCTGGGCGGTGCCCATGACCGTCCGGAGGTTGTGCTGCGCGAAGACGCGCTCGATCGCCACGACCGCGGGGCCGTGCTCGTCCAGGAGCGCCTCGATGCCGGTGCCGACCGTGAGCAGCCGCTCCTCGAGCGGCATGTCGGGCGGCGTCCGGATGACGGTGACCGCGACCAGCGCCGCGCGGCGGTCGGGTCGCACATCCACGATCCCGACGCCGCAGCGCGTCAGACCCGGGTCGATGCCGAGCACCCGGATCGTCACGGCTTCCGCCTACTCTTCGTCGTCGAGCTGCGCCTGCACCTCGGCGCTGATGTCGAGGTTCGTGTAGACGTTCTGCACGTCGTCCGAGTCCTCCAGCGCGTCGATCAGGCGGAAGACCTTGCGGGCGACCTCGGCGTCGGCCTCCACGTTGACCGTGGCGACGAACTCGGCGTCGGCCGAGTCGTAGTCGATGCCGGCCTCCTGCAGGGCGGTGCGGGCTGCGACCAGGTCGGACGCCTCGGTCAGGACCTCGAAGCTCTCGCCGCGGTCGGTGACCTCCTCGGCGCCCGCGTCGAGCACGGCGGCGAGGACGGTGTCCTCGTCGACGCCGTCCGCGTGCGGCACGACGATGACGCCCTTGCGGTGGAAGTTGTACGCGACGCTGCCCGGGTCGGCCATCGTGCCGCCGTTGCGGGTCATCGCGGTGCGCACCTCGGCGGCGGCGCGGTTCTTGTTCTCGGTGAGGCACTCGATCAGCAGGGCGACGCCGCCCGGGCCGTAGCCCTCGTACATGATCGTCGTGTAGTCGATGGACTCACCGGTCAGCCCGGCGCCGCGCTTGATGGCGCGGTCGATGTTGTCGTTGGGGACCGAGGTCTTCTTGGCCTTCTGCACCGCGTCGACGAGCGTCGGGTTGCCGGACAGGTCGGCGCCGCCGGTCTTCGCCGCCACCTCGATGTTCTTGATGAGCTTGGCGAAGGACTTCGCGCGGCGGGCGTCGATCACCGCCTTCTTGTGCTTGGTCGTTGCCCACTTGGAATGCCCGGACACTGGTGCTCCCTCGTCGTACGTCTGAAAACTCGTCCATTGTACGCGAGCGGTCTCCCCCGCCGCCCGCGCGACGCTCCCGCCGGGCCCCGACTTCGGTCGGAGATCCGGTCGCAATGGGCTCGAATCTCCGACGGAAGGCAGCCCAGACGGAGATTCGAACGCTCCCCACTCCAGGTTCGACCCTGCCGGGGCACCGGTGCCGAGGACGGCCCGCGTCAGGCCGCCTTCTGCACGGCGTCCCTGACCTTCGTCAGGAAGTACTCGTGGAAGCGGGTGTCGCCCGTGATCTCCGGGTGGAAGGACGTGCCGAGCAGGTTGCCCTGTTCGACGGCGACCACGCGGCCGTCGTCGACGCGGGCGAGCGCGGTCGCGTTCGGCCCGACCTCCTCGACGATGGGGGCGCGGATGAACACGGCGTGCATCGGCTCCCCTCCCACGGCCGGGATGTCGAGGTCGGTCTCGAAGGAGTCCACCTGCGACCCGAACGCGTTGCGGCGCACCGAGACGTCCAGGCCGCCGAGGGTCTGCTGGCCGGCGATCCCGTCCAGGACACGGTCGGCCAGCATGATGAGGCCCGCGCATGTCCCGTACACCGGCAGGCCACCCGCGATCGCGTCGCGCAGGGGCCCTGCCAGTCCGAACGCGCGCGAGAGCTTGTCCATCACGCTCGACTCGCCGCCGGGGATGACCAGCCCCTCGACCTCGTCCAGCTCCGCCGGACGGCGCACGGGGACCGCGTCGGCGCCCAGCCCGCGCAGCACGGCGAGGTGCTCGCGGAAGTCGCCCTGCAGGGCGAGGACGCCGACGCGCAGACCGTTACCAGCCACGCTCTGCCAGGCGGTGCGGGGCGGGGAGGTCGCCCACGTTGATTCCGACCATCGCCTCGCCGAGACCGCGGGAGACCTCCGCGATGACCGACGGGTCGTCGTAGAACGTGGTCGCCTTGACGATCGCCGCCGCGCGCTGCTCCGGGTTGCCCGACTTGAAGATGCCGGAGCCGACGAACACGCCGTCCGCGCCCAGCTGCATCATCATCGCGGCGTCCGCCGGGGTGGCGACGCCGCCCGCGGTGAACAGCACGACCGGGAGCTTGCCGGTCTCGGCGATCTCGGCGACCAGCTCGTACGGCGCCTGCAGCTCCTTGGCCGCGACGTACAGCTCGTCCTTGGTCATCGACTTCAGCGCGTTGATCTCCGAGGTGATCTTCCGGATGTGCTTGGTCGCCTCCGACACGTCGCCGGTGCCCGCCTCGCCCTTCGAGCGGATCATGGCAGCGCCCTCGTTGATGCGGCGCAGCGCCTCGCCGAGGTTGGTGGCGCCGCAGACGAAGGGGACGGTGAACTTCCACTTGTCGATGTGGTTCACGTAGTCGGCGGGCGAGAGCACCTCCGACTCGTCGATGTAGTCGACGTCGAGCGCCTCCAGCACCTGCGCCTCGACGAAGTGGCCGATGCGGGCCTTCGCCATGACCGGGATGGACACCTCGGCGATGATGGCCTCGATGAGGTCGGGGTCGCTCATGCGGGCGACGCCGCCCTGCGCGCGGATGTCGGCGGGGACGCGCTCCAGCGCCATCACGGCGACGGCGCCGGCGTCCTCGGCGATGCGGGCCTGCTCGGGCGTGACGACGTCCATGATGACGCCCCCCTTCAGCATCTCGGCGAGTCCGCGCTTCACGCGGCTCGATCCGGTGAACGTGCCCTTGTCGTTGTCTGTCATCGTCGCCCTCTCGTGCGGAACAAAGAATCTTTTGGCCTATGCCGAACGATAGCATCCTCCTCGCCGGTCGATAGACTCGACCCGATGGACCAGCTGAGCATCGCGGGCACGACCGCGTCGGAGATCGCCGCGAGCGTGCGCGCCCTGCACGAGCGCGGCGCGCTGCGGGCCGGCGATGCCCTCCCACCGGTCCGCGAGCTCGCCGTCCGGCTCGGCGTGAACCGCAACACCGCCGTCGCCGCCTACCGGATGCTCGCGCAGGCCGGCGTCGTCACGGCGCGCGGCCGCGCCGGCACCGTCGTCGCGGGACGCGAGGCCGTGGCCCAGGAGGGCTACGCGGCCGACAGTGTGCTGCGCGACATCGGGACCGGCAACCCCGACCCCGGCCGCATCCCCGACCTCTCCCCCGCCCTGGCCCGCGCGATCGGCCGACCGGTGCTCTACGGCGAGCCGGTCATCGACCCGGCTCTGGAGGAGCGCGCACTCGACTGGGTGCGTGCCGACCTGCCCGCGACGGACGTGCGCATCACGGTCACCAACGGCGCGGTGGACGCGGTCGAGCGGCTGCTGGCGCAGGCCCTGCACCGTGACGACGCGGTCGCGCTGGAGGACCCGTGCTTCCTGGCGTCCATCCACACCGTCCGGCTCGGCGGCTACCGGGCGGTCCCCGTCTCGGTGGATGCCGAGGGCATGACCGTCGACGGCCTGCGCGCCGCACTCGACGCCGGAGTGCGCGCTGTCATCTGCACGCCGCGCGCCCAGAACCCGACCGGCGCCTCGCTCTCGCCCGCTCGGGCGGCCGCGCTGCGCGAGGTGCTCGCCGACCACCCGTACGTGCTCGTGATCGAGGACGACCACTTCTCGATGCTCTCCCAGCGCGGCTACGAGACGCTCATCGGCCCGGAGCACCGCCGCTACGCCCTCGTCCGGTCGGTGTCGAAGTCGCTGGGTCCGGACATGTGCCTCGCCGTCGCCGCCACCGACCCCGAGACCGCGGACCGGCTCGCCTTCCGGCTGAGCCCGGGCACCACCTGGGTCAGCCACATCCTGCAGCGGCTCGTGCTGGCGCAGCTCACCGACGACGCCGTGCTCGACCGCGTCGCCGACGCCGGGCGGTACTACGCCGACCGCAATGCCGCGTTCGCGGCGCGCCTCACGGAACGCGGGCTGCCGACCGAGCCAGGCGACGGGCTCAACCTGTGGGTGCCGCTGCCGGTCGAGGCGCGGGTCGTCGTCGAGCGGCTCATGCGCCGCGGGTGGCTCGCCCGCACCGGGGACGAGTTCCAGCTCGCCGAGCATCCTGCACCCTCCCAGCACCTGCGGCTGACCGTGCACGACCTGGACGAGGACGAGACCGCGCGCCTGCTCGACGACCTGACGGAGGCCGCGCTCGGGAAGTGAGGGCCCGCGCCGATGAGAGGCGGCGCCGATGAGAGGATGGGGGGATGAAGATCCTCTCGATCCAGTCCGCGGTCGCCTACGGTCACGTCGGCAACTCGGCCGCCGTCTTCCCGCTGCAGCGCATCGGCGTCGAGGTGCTGCCGGTGTACACGGTCAACTTCTCGAACCACACCGGCTACGGCGCCTGGCGCGGGCCGATGATCTCTCCGGACGACGTCCGCGAAGTCATCACCGGCATCGAGGAGCGCGGGGTGCTCGGCCAGATCGACGCCGTGCTGTCGGGCTATCAGGGCGGCGAAGGGATCGGCGACGTCATCATCGACGCGGTCGCGCGGGTCAAGGCGGCCAACCCGGACGCGGTGTACGCCTGCGACCCGGTGATGGGGAACGCCAAGTCGGGCTGCTTCGTCGCGCCGGCCATCCCGGTGTTGCTGCGCGAGCGCGTGGTGCCGGTCGCCGACATCATCACGCCCAACCAGTTCGAGCTCGGCTTCCTCACCGAGACCGAGCCCGACACCCTCGAGTCGACGCTGGAGTCGGTGGATGCGGCCCGCGCGATGGGCCCGAGCACCGTGCTGGTCACGAGCGTCGAACGGCCGGATGCGCCCGCGGACACGATCGAGATGCTCGCCGTCGACGACCAGGGCGCCTGGATCGTGCAGACCCCGCGCCTCCCGATGAAGGCGAACGGCTCGGGCGACGTGACGGCCGCGCTGTTCACCGCGCACTACGTCCGCACCGGCGACGCCGCGCTCGCCCTGGGCAAGACCGTGTCGAGCGTCTTCGACCTGCTGGAGCGCACCCTCGCCTCGGGCGAGCGCGAGCTGCAGCTCGTCGAGTCGCAGGAGTCGTACGCCCACCCCCGCGAGCAGTTCACCGTCACCCGCGTCCGCTGACCCGCTCTCCCGCCATCAGCTCCTGAGTTGTTCGTGCGAATCGCCGCGAAAGACTCGAAGAACTCAGGAGCTGATGGCTAGGCGGAGTGAGGCCAGGCGTTCGCCAGGGCGACGCGGACCTCGCCGAGGAGTTGAGGAAGCGCCTTGGTCTTGGCGATGATCGGCAGGAAGTTCGCGTCCTGCGCCCACCGCGGCACGATGTGCTGGTGCAAGTGCGACGCGATGCCCGCGCCCGCGACCGCGCCCTGATTCATCCCGATGTTGAAGCCGTCGTTCTTGGACACCTCGCGGATGACGCGCATCGCCGTCTGGGTCAGGCTGCCGATCTCGGCGACCTCCTCCGGCGTCGCCTCGTCGTAGGTCGCGATGTGGCGGTACGGGCACACCAGCAGGTGCCCGCTGTTGTACGGGAACAGGTTCAGCAGCGCGTACGCGTGCGTGCCGCGCGCGACGATCAGCGCGTCCTCGTCGCTCATGCTGGGCGCCACGCAGAACGGGCAGTCGTGGTGACCGGGGTCGCCCTGCTGGATGTAGACCATCCGGTGCGGGGTCCACAGCCGCTGGAACTCATCCGGCACCCCCACCAGGTACGACGGGTCGTCGATGCGGACGGGACCGTCGGACCCGTCCGCACCGCCGCCGTCCTCGTACGAGCCGAGGTTCAGTCGTGCCATGCCGTGTCGACCAGCTCGTGGCTGCGGATGCTCTCCACGATCCGCTCGATCGCCTCGTCGACCGTCACGCCGTTGCGCTGCGTGCCGTCGCGGAAGCGGAAGCTGACCGTGCCCGCCGACGCGTCCTCCTCGCCGACGATCAGCTGGAACGGCACCTTGGCCTTGGTGTGCGTGCGGATCTTCTTCTGCATCCGGTCGTCGCTGTGGTCGACCTCGGCGCGCACCCCGCGGGCCTTCAGCCGCGAGATCACGTCGTCGAGGAACGGCGCGTACTGATCGGCGACCGGGATGCCGACCACCTGCACCGGCGACAACCACACCGGGAAGGCGCCCGCGTAGTGCTCGAGCAGGATCGCGAAGAACCGCTCGATCGAGCCGAGCAGCGCCCGGTGGATCATCGCGGGCTGCTTGCGCGTGCCGTCGGCCGCGTTGTACTCCAGCTCGAACAGCTCCGGCTGGTTGAAGTCGAGCTGGACGGTCGACAGCTGCCAGGTGCGCCCGATCGCGTCGCGCGCCTGCACCGAGATCTTCGGTCCGTAGAACGCCGCCCCGCCCGGGTCGTCCACGAGCTCCAGTCCGGACTCGATCGCGACCTCGCGCAGCGTCTCGGTCGCGGTCTCCCACGACTCGTCGCTGCCGACGTACTTGTCCGGGTCCTTGGTGGAGAGCTCCAGGTAGAAGTCGGTCAGGCCGTAGCCGCGCAGCGTCTCGAGCACGAACTGCAGCTGGCGGGCGACCTCGTCCTTGATCTGGTCGTCGGTCACGTAGATGTGCGCGTCGTCCTGGGTGAGACCCCGGACGCGGGTGAGCCCGGAGAGCGTGCCGGACTTCTCGTAGCGGTACACGGTCCCGAACTCCGACAGCCTCAGCGGCAGCTCGCGGTAGCTGCGCCCGCGAGCGCGGAAGATCAGGTTGTGCATCGGGCAGTTCATCGGCTTCAGGTAGTAGTCCTGGCCCTGCCGGGTGATGTTGCCGTCCGCGTCGCGCTCCTCGTCGAGGTGCATCGGCGGGAACATGCCCTCCTTGTACCAGTTGAGGTGCTGGCTGGTCTCGAACAGGTGCGCCTTGGTGATGTGCGGCGTGTTGACGAGCTCGTAGCCGTTCGCGATCAGCCGATCGCGCATGTAGTCCTCGATCTCCTTGCGGATGATCCCGCCCTTCGGGTGGAACACCGCCAGGCCCGAGCCGATCTCGTCGGGGAAGGAGAACAGGTCGAGTTCCGCGCCGAGCTTGCGGTGGTCGCGCTTGGCGGCCTCCTCCATACGCGTCTGGTAGGCGCGCAGCTCGTCCTTGCTCGGCCACGCGGTGCCGTAGATGCGCTGCAGCTGCTTGTTCTTCTCGTTGCCGCGCCAGTAGGCGGCGGCGACGCGCGTGAGCGCCCAGCCGTTGCCGATCATGCGGGTGTTCGGGAGGTGCGGGCCGCGGCAGAGGTCCTTCCAGACCGTCTCCCCGCTCTTGGGGTCGACGTTGTCGTAGATGGTCAGCTCGCCGGAGCCGACCTCCACCGACTCGCTCTCGTCGAATGCCGCGGTGTCGCCGTGCTGCACTCCGCCCTTGAGGCCGATCAGCTCCAGCTTGTACGGCTCGTCGGCCAGCTCGGCGCGCGCCTCGTCGTCGGTCACGACCCGGCGCACGAACCGCTGGCCCGCGCGCTGGATGCGCTGCATCTCCTTCTCGAGCGCCTTCAGGTCTTCCGGCGTGAACGCCTCGAGCACGTCGAAGTCGTAGTAGAACCCGTCGGTGATGGGCGGCCCGATGCCGAGCTTCGCCTCCGGGTTGATCGCCTGGACGGCCTGCGCCAGCACGTGCGCGGTGGAGTGGCGCAGGATGTTGAGGCCGTCGGGCGAGTCGATGGTGACGGGCTCGACGACGTCGGTCGTCGTGACGGTGGTCGCGAGATCCTTCAGCTCACCGTTGACGCGCATCGCGACAACGGAACGGTCGGTGAAGAGCTCGAAGCCGTCGGCCACCTGTCCACTCCTTGATTCGTCGGTTGGGGAACCCTCCAACTCTAGCGGGGGGAACAGCGAGGCTTCCCAACAAGGCCGCTGGCCTGTCTAGTCCCGTCCAACGAGCGAAGTAGCCGCCAATGATCCGCCGATCCGCGAGCCCAGCCAGTCAAATACAGACGTCGCTCCGAACAGCAGGTGCCAATAACTACCCACGCCATGCGTGAGCGGACGCGGAGTCGTAGAAGTACAACTCAAGCCCCTTGAATCCTGACTCCCGGCGCTCCTTCAAACGTCTCGCGCGTTCTATTACCGAGCGTGCAGTCGGCGACTTGGGATCCCCATGGACCCCCACATAAAGTGTATCCACAGCGCAGGTCTCGCTCTCGAGGCGTTCAAGTACGTGGTCATCACTCGCGGACATCGACATGCCGTGGATGAATAGCGCCCCCCTAAGTGCACCGAGCCGCCTGTGCGCGGTCCGAAGATAGCTGCTTCGCTCGATGCGTTCGACCTTTTCAGCGTGGGTCCCCTCCGTTACAACCAAAGGGTACTTGCCGGCTGCAAGCTCGGCTCTGAGTGCATCTACAAGGTTGCCTCCGGATGCCCACCCCAATTTGGTTAGCACGGCGGAATCGTCCCGCGTCGTAACGAAGAGATGTAACGCCCCGTGCAGAAAGTGGATGCGTTGAGGACTTCCCGGCCGCGACTTCCACACGAGGACGTCTCGCGATTTAAAGCTCGGCCATTCAAACCCGTCTGCGCGCGGCACCGGTATCGAGTTCGTATCAACCGCGTTGACCACCCAATACAAGAGCAAGTCATAGCTAAGGGTGAATATGTTCTTGAACGGCGACAAGAATGTGCGGGCGTGCATGATCTCGTCGCTTGTTAGGACGCTCGCTCGATCAGGATGACGAGCCGCGATCACATCCGCAAGCCCATTCCTCACGACCCGTGCGTCGGACTCCATCCGCTCTGCCACTTCGACTCCGAATTGGTAAGTGGTCTCGAGGGCTGCCGCCGCGCGCAGCCTCTCTATAATCAGCTCGAAATTGTCGGTTCCAAGCCGGTCGAACAGCTCCTCTTTCGCCACCGAGAGCCCGGGGAGTTTGGCCTCCGCAGCTAGCGATTCGTACCGGAATGTCATCGGGTCGTAGTCGATGCTGAAGCCATTGCCAAGCAGCAAGGACAGTTCCTCACACGAAGCTTGGGCGGCCTCCACGGCCTCGGAGTAGTCCAATATCTCGCTCACCGCGCCAGTCTGACAATGGTGCGAATGCATCGCCTGCCCCACTTCGGTGTACATCGGATCTAACACGGGACCGCTTCCTGGCATCTGACCCAGCCCGGCCGCGGTGGCACCACGCGCATCGCTACCAGCAATCCGTCTCGATGCCCCACAGGCCCCGCTCACACGCGGGTGATGTCCGACGGCTCCCACGACCGGTCGAAGAACGCGCGCGCCGGGCTGTAGAAGCGCAGGATCGCGAAGAACCCCTCGCCCGGGACCGTCTGCACCCAGTTGCCCGGCTCGACGCCGTCCGGCCGTTCTGGCGAGAGGTGCAGCACCGTCGTCCCGTCCGGGCCGGGGACGGCCGCCGGGGTGGGGTACGCCTGGGAGCCGGCGCGCGGGTAGAGCTGGTCGCTGACGAGCATCGACCGCGTCCGGTTGTCGTAGAGGGTGATCGACCAGAACTTCTCGGCCGGGATGCCCGCGGGAAGGCTGAGCGTGTAGTGCGCGCCGCCGTCGAGGGCGTCTCCGGCCGCATCCACCGTCGCCAGGATGTATTGCGAGCCGACGTCGGGCAGGTTCATGCACATCGCCGGCGTGATCCCGGTCGCGAGGTAGAGGAACGACGAGCGCGCGGTCGTGAGCTTGGCGCCGTGGTCCGGGAAGGGCACGAGCCCGTCGGGTCCGATCCGCGGCGGCGGCACCTGAAAGCTGTACCCGCCCGCGAACAGCGGGTTGGACCAGTGCAGCCCGGTCCCCGGGTAGTATTCGAAGCCCTCCGACTCGCGCGGGCGGAACGCCACGGCGCGCGTGACCGCGTCGGCCCGGGCGACCGCCTCGGCGAGCAGCTCGCGCATCCGGTCGTCGGGGGCGAACGCCGAGCCGTGCACGATGCCGATCGCCGCGATCGGGCCGGCCAGCTCGGGGTCGAGCGCGCTCGCCGGTTCGGCCTGCACGGCCTCGTTCAGGAGGTCGAAGTAGGAGGCGTCGGACGGCGGGATGGTGTCGACGACGAGTCCGGACCCCTCGACGAACCGCGGGCTCGCCAACGGCTGCAGCGCGCCGAGCGGCCCTTCTCCCTCCAGGAACGCCCCGATGGAGAAGCCGAACCCGCCCGGCTGCCAGCGCCCGAACGCCAGCGTCGACGTGATCCGCTCCACCGCGGGGGCCGGGTCGTCGTCCTCCAGGAAGGCGCGGCCGAGCACGCTGACCCGGTGCGTGCGGGAGCGGCGGACGAAGCAGCCGCCCTCCGGCAGCGGCCCGTCGTAGTCGGGGCCGACGAACAGGTACAGGCCGCCTGCACCGCGATCCGGACCCGGGATGCCGACATCGGTGACCCAGCGCCACCACATGTCGTCCACGACGGTCAGCACGTCCTCCGGCGTCCGCATCATCACCGGGCCGTCGGTGAGGTCGAGATAGGTCATGAAGTACACGGTGTCGGCGTTGGCGGTCAGGAACAGCGACCGGCTGTCGAGCAGTCGCCGGGTGATCAGCACGTCCCCGTCGTGGATGCCCGCCTCGACGAGCCCCTTGCGCAGCATCCACTCGGAGACCGCCGGATAGCCGTTGAGGTACGCGCGGTAGGCGTTCTCCCGGTCGAGGATGTCGTACGCGCGGGCGGCGGCCTCGGCGGTGGGCGCTCCGAGCGGGAACTCCAGGGGGCCGCGCTCGGTGGCGACGACGGCGGGCGTGTGCACGGTGTCGGTCTGAATGGTCATGCCGGCTCTCTCCTCAGCGATGCGTGGATGCCGTCACGGTAGCGACGCGCCGCCGCGCGGCGATAGACGGTGATCCCGGGAGGGAATAGCCGAGCTATGTAAGCCGTTCGCCTCCACGGCGGGGTCCGACCGGCGCCCCTGCCCGCAACAGAAAGGCACCCCTCTCGATGGATCTGTTCTCCCCCGTCTCGCTCGGCGACCTCCACCTCCCCAACCGCGTCGTGATGGCGCCGCTGACCCGCACCCGTTCGGGCGACGCGGGCATCCCGGGGCCGCTGGTGGCGGAGCACTACGCGCAGCGGGCGAGCGTCGGCCTGATCGTCTCCGAGGGCACCTACCCGAGCCACGAGTCGCGTGCGTACCCCGGGCAGCCGGGCATCGTCACCGAGGAGCAGGTGGCCGGTTGGCGCACGGTCGCCGACGCCGTGCACGCCCAGGGCGGACGCATCGTCATGCAGCTCATGCACAGCGGCCGGGTCTCGCATCCGCTCATCAACGGCGTGGACCGGGTCGTCGCCCCGAGCGCCGTCGCGATCGCCGGCGAGGCGCGAACCCCCGCCGGCAAGATGCCGTACCCGGTGCCGCACGCCCTCACCGCCGAGGAGCTCGCGACCGTGCGCGACGAGTTCGTCGCGGCGGCGAAGAACGCCATCGCCGCGGGCTTCGACGGGGTGGAGGTGCACGGTGCGAACGGCTACCTGCTGCACCAGTTCCTCTCGCCGGTGTCCAATGTGCGTGACGACCGGTACGGCGGCAGCCCGGAGGCGCGCGCCCGCTTCGTCGTCGAGGTGACCGCGGCGATCGCCGACGCCGTCGGCGCGGGCCGGGTGGGCATCCGCCTCTCGCCGATGCACAACATCCAGGATGTGCACGAGACCGACCTCGCCGACGTCACCGCCACCTACGAGGCCGTCGTGGACGGGCTCGCCCCGCTCGGCCTCGCCTACGTCAGCGTGCTCCACAAGGACCCGAGGGGCTCGCTCGTGCAGGACCTGCGCGAGCGCTTCGGCGGTCCCTTCATCGTGAACAGCGGCTTCGGCTCGGTCACCACCCGAGACGAGGCGATCGCACTGGTCGAGGACGCGCACGCGGACGCGGTCGCCGTCGGCCGCCTCGCGATCGCCAACCCCGACCTCGTCGAGCGCTGGAAGGGCGAGCACCCCGAGAACGAGCCGAACCCCGCGACGTTCTACGGGACCGGCGCGGAGGGGTACACGGACTACCCGCGGCTGAGCGCGTAGCGGCCCGCGTCACCGCCCGCTCTCACTGACCGGCGGTGACGTGGAAGGATCGAGACATGTCGCTCGCCGACCCTTCGGCATACACCTGGTCGTCTCGACAAGTCTGGACACCGAGAGCCGAAATGCTCTTCTCGAAGCCGACAGCATCGTGATGGCCATGCCCATCTACAACTGGGGTGCCGGAAGCTCGGCCAAGAACTTCATCGAACTCACCGGTGCGACCGGCGAGAAGGGGCGCCGCGCGGCGTGGTTCGACAAGGTGATCACCTTCCTGTGCGCCGGCGGTCTTCCGCACTCCTACATGGCGTACAGCCAGATCGCCGCGTCCATGATGCTGGACTTCAAATGCGTCGTGAACCCGTACATGGTCTATGCGTCGGACCGCGACCTGAGTCTCGAGCACGGCTTCAGCGATAGTCTTCGCTCCCGCCTTGCGAAGACTGTCGCTGTACACGCGGAACTGCGCGATCTGTTGGCGCACCGGACGTACCGCTCCGACTGGGAGATCTAGAGGACAACCGGCACGGCCGCCGTGCTGGTCTCCCCCGCACCGCTGGGGGCGCCCTCACGCCGACGCTACGATGACGCCCATGGCGATGTCCGAGTACGTGCAGTCCATCCGCGAGCGAATCGGGAACGACTTCCTCCTGCTTCCGGCCGTTACCGCGGTGATCCGCGAGGGCGATCGGTTCCTGCTGGCCCGGGATGCCTTCAGCCGGCAGTGGACGCTGATCGGCGGCGGCATCGAACCGGGGGAAGAACCAGCTGACGCTCTCGCTCGCGAGGTGCTCGAGGAGACGGGTGCCGGCATCCGGATCACCGGGCTCGTCGGGGCCTATGGTGGCGAGTCGATGATGAGAACCTACGGGAACGGCGACCGAGCGGGCTATGTCACCGTCGCCTACGAGTGCGAGCTGCTCAGTGCCGCGGAACCGGACATGGACGAGCTCATCGAGCTGGGCTGGTTCGAGCGCGCCGAGATCGGCGACCTCTCGCGGCAGGACTGGATCGATCGGGTGATCGCCGATGCCCCGCTGGCGTGAGGGCATGACGATGACGCCACCCGTCACGCCGCGACGACGCTTCCCGCGGACGTGGCCCACGATCATCGCCGCCGTTCTGGCCTGCAGCTACGCATGCGTGCTTGCCGGGCTCGCCGTGACGCTGGGGATCGACTGGACCAGCGGCCGCGGCACGGTCGGCAGTCTCGAGAGCCACGCGGCCGATCGCGGTGTCGCGTTCTTCCTCGTCGCAGCCCTGGCCGGCGCTGCGAGCCTGGTCATCGGCGCCGTAGGAGCGTGGCGCGGGCGGCGAGGGATCGCCGCGATCGTCCCGCTCGCGGTCATCATCCTCGTCGGCTGCATCGGTGAGCCGATCGACATCGCGTCGGGCAACCCGCTCCGCGACAATCTGATCGGCGCCGCCATCATCCTTGCGGCAGCCGTGCCGCTCGTTCTCTTCCTGCTGCCTCGCCGGTCGAGGCGATTAGCCTGAGGTCATGTCCGCCGACATCCGTGTCCAGGTCGCCGAGTCGCTCACCGACGAGGATCTCGCCGCCATCGAGCAGCTCCTGCCGCAACTCTCGTCGTCGGCGACATTCGACCGCGCCCGCGTCCTGTCGATGCTCGACCACGACGGCACCGACCTCATCGTCGCTCGCGACGACGGCCGGATCGTCGGGATGGCGACCCTCGCCTCGTTCCCCCTGCCGACGGGCGTGCGCGGGCACCTCGACGATGTGGTCGTCGACGGGGAGATGCGCGGCCGCGGCATCGCGAGGCTCCTCCTCGAGGCCGTGATAGGGATCGCCCGCGAGCGGGGGCTGCGCACCCTCGACCTCACCTCGCGGCCCAGCCGCGAGTCGGCGATCCGTCTGTACGAGTCCGTCGGCTTCCAGCGCCGCGACTCGGTGCTGATGCGGTACGCGGGCGACCTGGCGTAACGCCGATGCGCGCCGGGGCCGAAGCGAAACGACTCGTGCGCCGGGCCCTTGCGGCCACCGTCGGTGTCGTTCTTGCGACTCTGCTGGCGGGCTGCGCCCCGCTGTTCGTCGCGTGCTCGATGCCCGACAACCGTCCCCCTCACATCACCATCGCCGCCTCTCCCTGGCTCCAGCTCCACCCGGGCGGCACCGTCCACGCCTGCTACGCCGACTCGTGCGACGACGAGGACGGAACCAGGCCGTCGTTCGAGGTACTTGCTCCGAGAACGCTGGACCTCCGGAAGGAGCATGACCTCGACGTCACCCTCGACGACCAAACGAGCACGACGCGAGACACGGCACAGGTGGCGCTTCAACTCGTCCCCGGGCAGAAGGGCGCGGCCTGCCCGATGCCCGACCAGTGGAGCCGACAGGTCCTCATCGCAGCGGACGGGCGCCTCCAGATGGGCGGCGCAGACGATGGCAGCCTTCTCGTCCCGACGCCGGCGGAGACGCCCGGGCCGTAGGATCGCGGTGGATGTCATCGTCGACAGGGGGAACCATGAACACGCGCGCCCGTGCATTCGGCACCACGACCGTCGCCGCTTTCGCTCTGGCGATCGGCCTCGCCGGCTGCTCCACGCTCCCGGATCCGGGGACCACCGCGTCCGGCGGCGTTTTCTGCTTGGACCTCCGCTCGACCGTCACCAACCTGGAGGCGCTCCGAGCCTGGTGCCTCGACCACCACGATGCGGCCGCCGCGGTCGAGTGGGTGAACGGGATCGAGAACTCCCTGAAGGCCGAGACGCCCGGCGACGCGGCGACGGCCTCTCGCCTTCACGACGCCGCGGCGGAACTCGACGAACAGGTGCGTGCGTTGTCGGGCCCGGACGGCGACACGGCGATCGCGCAGCTTCCCGGTGTCATCACCGACGTCCTGGGCAAGTTGACGCCCACCCGTGACGCCGTGTGCGCCTGAGCCGAGGAGGAACCCCGCCGCTCAGCTCTTCTTGAGCTTGATCGTCGTGGTGGTTCCGAGCGCGCTCGCCGTGTAGCTGATGGTGCCGTCCTGGAACGTGAAATCCTTGGTGGCATCCGTTGACGCGAGCATGGCGGACTCGGTCGCGGCCTCGTCGCGCGTCGAGGTCCATGTGTACGGCGTTGAGGCGTCGTTCGGCGCCGTGAAGCTCCCCACCCAGTAGATCGACTTGGTGTCGCCGTTGTCAGCCACCCAGTTGATCGTGATCACGTCTCCGGAGATCTCCGCCTCCTGGTAGCTATCGGAGGCTGCCGAGTTGATCTGCTTCCAGGTGCCGACGAGGTCCGGTGTCTTCGCCGGCTCCGTCGTCGGCTCGGCAACGGCGGTCCGCGTGGAGTCTGACGTGCTCGCCGGCGCGGCGCCGGGTGCGGTGCTGCAGCCGGTGAGGGCGAGTGCTGTGATGGTGACGGTCAGGGCGAAGGGTGTGAGTTTATTCATGATCACTCTCATCGTGCCAGCTCGACGAGCGCCGATCAGCCCCCAGTCAGGGCCACGTGAGCGCGCGTGCTCCCGCACCCCGGAAACGACGAAACCCCCGGGCTCACCGGGGGTTTCTCTCTGCGTTGCTCTCTCTGTGGGCGATACTGGGATCGAACCAGTGACCTCTTCCGTGTCAGGGAAGCGCGCTACCGCTGCGCCAATCGCCCGAGTCTGAGCGTGAAGCTCAGATTCGAGGTGGATACGGGATTCGAACCCGTGTATACGGCTTTGCAGGCCGCTGCCTCGCCTCTCGGCCAATCCACCGAACGCCACAACACGGAAAAACCGTACCGTACCCGAGAGGCCCGATCCGAAGACCGGGCCGACTCGAGCGGATGACGAGACTCGAACTCGCGACCCTCACCTTGGCAAGGTGATGCGCTACCAACTGCGCTACATCCGCATTTCGTTCCGCAGTTCCCTGCGGCACTTGAAAGACTCTAGCCGATCCGCGCGCGCAAGACAAAACCGGACAGGCCGTCCGGGTGTGTCGCCCGGCGGGCCCGTGTCGATGTGCATCGGGGCCCCCGAGTCGGCTAGTATCGAATCTCGCAGCCGCTCAGGCGGATGCGGATGGGCGATTGGCGCAGTTGGTAGCGCGCTTCCTTCACACGGAAGAGGTCATCAGTTCGAGTCTGGTATCGCCCACCACCAGAAACCCCCGGTCCGCCGGGGGTTTCGTCGTTTCCGGAGGCCGCACCGATTCGTGACGAATGTGCGGAATACCCGCCCGAGAACGCACATTCGGCACGAATCGCGGGCGCTCAGCGCCAGCCGTAGCGCGCCGCGAGCGCCTCGCGCACGAGCGCGAACCGGCGCGCGTCGAGGGCGGCCGCCTCGCGGCGCAGGCCGGCCTGGTGCACCCGGTAGACGCGGTCGAGCCGCACGAAGCTCGGGCGGCGGCGGCCGTCCCACTCCCCCGCGCCGATCGGCAGGTACTCCGGGCGGCCGGGATGCTCCTGGCTGGTCAGCGGCACGGCAAGCACCGTGCCCGACGGCTCCGTGGCCACGACCAGGACGGGCCGGTCCTTGCCACGGCCGTCGGCCTCCTCGTACGGCACCCAGGTCCAGACGATCTCGCCGGGGTCGGCGTCGCCGTCGAGGTTCGGGTTGTATGCGGTGCGGATGCGGCCGAGGCTGCGGGGGTCGACCTGCACCGTCGCAGTGCGGCCGGCGCGGCCCGGCTCAGTCCGCGGTGGGGCGCCCCCGCCGATCCTGCCCACGCGGGACGGGCGGAACAGCCCGGTCAGGGCGGACAGGACGCTTCTCACGGATGCCACGTGCGGCACGATAGCGGACGCGCGTCAGCCCGATCGTGAAGCGCAGGGCCAGCCCGAGAAGCAGCGACACCGTGACCGAGTACAGCAGCACGGCCATCCCGGCGATCCCCTGCGCGATGAAGAGGTCGAAGTTGCCGCTGTCGACCATCCCGCCGCCGGTGGCGAAGAGGCCCGGGAAGAGCAGGCCGACGAGCCCGCCGACGATCGTGATGACGCACAGGGTCAGCGCGGGGCCGAACCGCGCCCGGGCGGCCAGGTCGACCATGGTCGCGCAGGCGAGCGACGACAGGGCGCCGACGAGCATGCACCAGCCGAGCGTCAGCACACCGGATGCCGCGGTCACCGCGACGAGGCCGGCGAACGCCCCGCACAGCGCACTGGAGAGGGTGGGCCGCCGGAGCAGCACGGCATCCACCAGCATCCACATCAGAACGCCGGTCGCCGACGCCAGGAAGCCGCCGACCGCCATGAGCGACGCGTAGGCGTCGAGCGCGGCCTCGGAGCCGACGATGAGACCGAGCCAGCCGACCCACACCATCGCCCCGCCGATGGCCATCAGCGTCGGCCTGGGCGACAGCGGCGGCAGATGCTCGGAGCGACCGCCGGCCAGCAGCAGCCCGACGGCACTGCCTCCCGCCGCCACCACGAGGAGGGCTCCGCCGAAGTCGACGACGTGGAGGCCGGCGACCGCCCAGCCGTCGTCGAGCTGGAACACGCCGTACGCCACCGGGAAGACCACCAGGGGCAGCCAGAGAGCGGCGAACACGATCCAGGCCCGCAGGGTCATGCGCGACGCCACGGCGACCGCCACGACGGCGGCGACCACGATCAGCACGGCGATGAGGTAGCCGGCGCGCGCCGCCGGGTACGGCGACGACGCCGCGGGGTCTGTGCCGGCGACGGCGGCCAGGCCGGGATCCGGGACGCCGAACAGGTGCGGGATCAGCGGCCGCCCTGTGACAGCCCCGTACCCGCCGAGCACCGCGAGCAGGATCGTGACGGCCGCCCCCACCAGCACGAACCGGAACGCACGCGTCGCCCGGGCGCGGCCCGCCATCCCGCCCGAGAAGAGTGCAAGCCCGAACGAGGCCAGGAGCACGAGCGCGCCGCAGAAGAACAGCAGCAGCGCGTCCACCTGGTCGGGCGTCGCGTGAGCCATGCCTCTCCTTCGCCGGAAACCGTCAAGCACACCCTAGCGACAGCGGAACGGGGCGCCGCCCGAAGGCGGCACCCCGTTCGGTGCTCCGAGTGATCGGCCTGCGCTCAGACCGTCTCGAGCGCGTAGCCCTCCTCGCCGTGCACGACCGTGTCGACGCCGGCGAGCTCGTCCTCGTTCTTGATGCGGAAGCCCATCGTCTTCTGGATGACCCAGCCGATGGCGTAGGCCAGGACGAAGGAGTAGATCAGCACCGCGAAGGCACCGACGGCCTGCACGCCCAGCTGGTAGAAGCTGCCGCCGTAGAGCAGGCTGGAGAACTTGTCCGTCGCCTCGCCCTTCGAGTTGTAAATGTGGGTGAAGCCGAAGAAGCCGATCCACAGCGTTCCGATGAGGCCGCCGACGAGGTGGATGCCGACCACGTCGAGCGAGTCGTCGAAGCCGAGGCGGAACTTCAGGTCGATGGCCAGGGCGCAGACGGCGCCGGCGACGAGGCCGAGGAGGATCGCGAAGCCCGGGGTCAGGATGTTACAGGCCGGGGTGATCGCGACCAGGCCGGCGACGGCACCCGACGCGGCGCCGATCGAGGTCGGCTTGCCGTCCTTGAACTTCTCGACGATCAGCCAGCCGATGGTCGCGGCGGCGGGGGCGGCGAGGGTGTTGACCCAGGCGATCGCGGCGACGCCGTCGACCGCGGCCTCGGAACCGGCGTTGAAACCGAACCAGCCGAACCACAGCAGGGCGGCGCCGAGCAGGGTCAGCGGGACGTTGTGCGGCTTCGACATGCCCTTCTGGAAGCCGACGCGCTTGCCGAGGACGAGGGCGAGCGCGAGACCCGCAGCACCGGCGTTGATGTGCACCGCGGTTCCGCCGGCGAAGTCGTTCACGTGGAGCACGGCCGGGGCCCAGCCGTCGGCGAGGTTGAACACCCAGTACGCGACCGGGAAGTAGACGATGGTCACCCAGATGCCGGCGAACACCATCCACGAGCCGAACTTGGCGCGGTCGGCGATCGCACCGGAGATCAGCGCGACGGTGATGATGGCGAACGTGGCCTGGAAGCCGGCGAAGGCGAGACCGCTCAGGTCAGGCGTGATGCCGTCCTTGCCCATCAGGCTGGAGAGGAACCAGTCCGGCGTTCCGAGGAAGTGGGGGATGCTGGCGGGGCCGAACGCGAGCCCGTAGCCGTAGACGACCCAGAGGACGCCGACGAGGGCCATGGCCCCGAAGCTCATCATCATCATGCTGATGACGCTCTTCGCGCGGACCATGCCGCCGTAGAAGAAGGCGACACCGGGGGTCATCAGCAGAACGAGGGCTGCGGCGACCAGGAGCCACAGGGCGTTGACCGTCCCTGCCTCCGCGTAGTCCGCTGCTGTGTGGAGCACCATGCGAATTGTCTACCTCTCTGTGCGTGCACCCCTCGGGTTTCGGGGTGGAGCCAGTCTCAGACCAGGAGGTTTCGACAGAGGGCTGGACGTGTTTCGCGGAGGTTACGCATCCCGGCGTCGTGTAAACACTGTGTTTCGGGAGGCTGCCGATCTGCTCGCCGGGCGCCTCGTGTTCGCCGGGGAGTGCGTGCCGGGCGAGCCCGCCGGCTCAGTCGTCGTGGGGCGGCAGCTCGCCCGCGGTGAGCGCGATCATGCGGGAGGTCGAGCGGAGGTACTTCTTGCGGTAGCCGCCGCCGAGCATCTCGTCGTCGAACACCTCGCTCAGCGGGACGCCGGTCTGCACCACCGGGATCTCGGCGTCGTAGACGCGGTCGATGAAGGCGACCAGGCGCAGCGCGGCCATCTGGTCGTGCAGCACCTCCACGTCGGTGAGGCCGATCACATCCACGCCCTCGATCATCTTGATGTACCGCGACGGGTGGACGGTCGCCAGGTGCGCGATGAGGTCCTGGAAGCCGTCGCTGGTGACCGTCTCCCCTCGCCCGGCCATCGCGGCGAGCGCGCGGTCGTAGTCGGCGCGGTCGACGGTGATGGCGGTGCCGGTGGTGTCGCGGCGACGGTAGTCGAGGCCGTCGATGCGGATGGTCTGGAAGTTCGACGACAGCGACTGGATCTCGCGGAGGAAGTCGCTGGCGGCGAACCGGCCCTCGCCGAGCGCGTTCGGCGGCGTGTTGCTGGTGGCGGCGATGCGGGTGCCGGAGGCGACGAGCTCGCCGAGCATCCTGGTCATCATCATGGTGTCGCCCGGGTCGTCGAGCTCGAACTCGTCGATGGAGATCAGGGTCGAGCCGCGGAGCAGGTCGACCGCGCCCGCGTAGCCGAGCGCTCCGACGAGCGCGGTGTACTCGATGAAGGTGCCGAAGTACTTGGGGCCGGGGGCCTCGTGCCAGAGCGCCGCGAGCAGGTGGGTCTTGCCGACGCCGAAGCCGCCGTCGAGGTAGACGCCGGGCTTCATCGCCTCGACCTTCCTGCGGTTGCGGCTGAACAGGCCGGCCGGGCGCTGCGGCTCCCACGACTTGGCGAACAGCTTCAGGGTCGCCACCGCCTCGGCCTGCGAGGGGTAGTCGTGGTCGGGCCGGTATGACTCGAAGCTGGCGTGCTCGAACTGCGACGGAGGGACCAGGCTCCCGGCGATCTCGGCGCCCGTGATCTCGGGCGAGCGGTCGGCGAGACGCGGAAGGGCGCCGGTCTGTTCGAGGGTCATGGCGTGTTGTGCACCTTTGTGTCGAAGTCTTACCCGCGTGCGCTTCCGGCCGCATACGCTGGACGTAGATCGCCTGCGCTCGCGGGGCTCATCCAGCCTAGTCCCGCGATGCGGACCGGATCCTGGACGCACTTCGCAAGGAGAGACCGCATGACCATCGAGACCGACCCGTCGCCCGAGTTCGCCGGCTACGCGCACCCCGAGCGGTTGGTGAGCACCGAATGGCTCGCCGCGCACCTGGGCGAACCCGGTCTCGCGGTCGTGGAGTCGGACGAGGACGTGCTCCTGTACGACACCGGCCACATCCCCGGCTCCGTCAAGATCGACTGGCACACCGACCTCAACGACCCGGTCGTCCGCGACTACGTCAGCTCCGAGCGCTTCGCCGAGCTGCTCGGTTCGAAGGGCATCGCGCGCGACACCACGGTCGTGATCTACGGCGACAAGAACAACTGGTGGGCCGCCTACGCGCTGTGGGTCTTCACCCTGTTCGGCCACGAAGACGTGCGGCTGCTCGACGGCGGCCGCGACAAATGGATCGCCGAAGGCAGGGAGATCACCCGCGAGGTGCCGACGCCCGCCGCGGTCGAGTACCCGGTGGTGGAGCGCGACGACACGGTCGTGCGCGCCTTCAAGGAGGACGTGCTCGCCCACCTCGGCCGGCCCCTGATCGACGTCCGCTCGCCCGAGGAGTACAGCGGCGAGCGCACCGAGATCCCCGGGTACCCGACCGAGGGCGCGCTGCGTGCCGGTCACATCCCGTCGGCGAAGTCCGTGCCGTGGGCGAAGGCCGCCGCCCCCGACGCCACGTTCAAGCGCCGGGCGGAGCTCGAGGAGGTCTACCTCGACGGCGCAGGGCTGAAGCCGGGCGATGACGTGATCGCCTACTGCCGCATCGGCGAGCGCTCCAGCCACACCTGGTTCGTGCTCACGCACCTGCTCGGCTTCGAGAACGTGAAGAACTACGACGGCTCGTGGACGGAGTGGGGCTCGGCCGTGCGCGTCCCGATCGTGACGGGCAGCGAGCCGGGCGAAGTCCCGTCCCGCTGAGTCGTCGCCGGCTCCGGCGCAGTGCGAATCCGACGTAGCCTTGAGGGATGACCGAACTGACGGGCACTCTGGCTGAGATCCGTGACGACTTCCAGGCGCTGGAGCAGAACGACCGGCTGCAGCTGCTGCTGGAGTTCTCGGACGAGCTGCCCGAGCTGCCGGAGCGCTACCGCGACCATCCCGATCTACTGGAGCGGGTCGAGGAGTGCCAGGCGCCCGTGTTCATCTTCGTCGAGGTGGATGCGGCCGGTGTCGTGCACCTGTTCGCCACCGCACCGCGGGAGGCGCCGACGACGCGCGGGTTCGCGTCCATCCTGGTGCAGGGCCTCGCCGGCCTGACCGCCGACGAGGTGCTCGCGGTGCCGGACGACTTCCCGCAGACGCTCGGTCTGGCGGCCGCCGTGTCGCCGCTCCGCCTCCGCGGCATGTCGGCGCTGCTCGGCCGGGCGAAGCGCCAGGTGCGGGAGAAGCTCGCCGCCTAGTCCTGCGCCGGCACGTGCTCGGCGAGCCAGCCGGCGATGGCGGCGGTCCACTTCGCCTCGTCGTAGTTCCACAGCTTGGTGTGGAGGGCCACGTCGAACGACACCAGGGTGACGATGTCGCTGCGCGCCGCGGCGAGCGCGCGGGACCCGGTGGAGGGGACGAAGCCGTCGTCGTCGCTGTGCAGGATGAGCATCGGGAGGCTGAGCTCGGAGGCGCGGGCGACGAAGTCCATGCTGCGCAGGTCGATCGGGGCGCCCTGGCCGGTGATCGGCCCGCTCCACTCCGACTCGATGAGGCGCATGGCGGCGCGGGTCACCACGTCGGGGAGCCGCAGGAGGTTGCCCTGGTACTCCAGGGTGTCGATCCAGTCGATGACCGGCGACTCCAGGACGATGCCCGTCACCAGATCCAGCGACCGGGAGCGGGTGATGGTCTGCAGCACGACGGCGCCGCCCATCGACCAGCCCATCAGCACGATCGAGCGGGCGCCGTGCTCTGCCGCGTAGCCGATCGCCGCCTCGATGTCACGCCACTCGGTGCCGCCGAGCCCGTAGCGGCGGTCCTCGCTCTCGGGGGCGTCGCCGTCGTTGCGGTAGGAGGCGAGCAGGCAGGTGAATCCGGCCTCGTGGTAGACCCGGACGGCGCGCAGACCCTCCTGTCGGGTGGCGCCCCAGCCGTGCACCTGGATCACCCAGCGGTCGTCGCCTGCGCCCTCCGGCGCCGGGAACACCCATGCGGGAGCCTGGCCGAGGTCGGTGTCGATCTCGACGCTGTTCACCGGCAGGCCGAGCTCCTCCGGCTGCAGGTAGTAGTACCCGGAGATGCGGGCTCGGCCCTCGCGCAGCTCGCCGAACTCGACGCGTTCGAGCTCGCGGGTCACCGTCCCGTCGCCGCGCTCGATCAGGCCGCCGAGCTTCGCGAAGGCGGTCTCGCTCCCCCACCACAGGCCGAACCGGCCGGGCATCGCCGCGTCCGGGGTGTCGCGCAGCGTCACCGTCCCGAGCGTCTCGTCGAACGAGCGGATGGTCTGGTTCTGCGGGCGGCGCCGCACCGGCGTGATCACGGTGCGGGCGACGCGGGTGGTCACCCAGGCGGCGCCCGCCGCGGTGGCGAGCGCGAGGCCGCCCGCGACGATCGCCGCGGTCCCGAGTGCCCTGCCGAACGCCGATCCCGTGCCGCGTGCCGTCATGGTCAGCAGCGTACCGGCGCGACCGGTCGGCCGCCCTCAGGACTTCCTCAGGCGGCGTGCCTTACAGACGGGACGCGGGAAAGGCTTCTAGTGTTCGAAGCGTGCCGACACCGACATCCACACCGCAGCACCCGGCGGAGTTCGCCACGGCGCTGCAGTCCATCCGAGCCGCAGTGTCGCGTCCGGAGCTCGTGATCGAGGAGATCCCCGCGCCCGCGCAGCTGGCCCCGTACTCGGTCGCGCTCGCGGCGGACGTGCGACCGGCGCGCCACGGCAGCGACTCGGACCTCGGCACCGGACGCTTCATCCTGCTCTACGATCCCGAAGAGCCGGAGGCGTGGGGCGGCCCGTTCCGCATCGTCTGCTTCGCCCAGGCGCCGCTGGAGACGGACATCGGACTCGACCCGTTCCTCGCCGACGTCGCATGGTCGTGGCTGGTGGATGCGCTCGACGCCCGGCACGCCCGCTACACCGCGGCCAGCGGCACCGCGACGAAGATCATCTCCACCGGCTTCGGCGAACTCGCCGCGCAGGGCGACGGCTCCCAGATCGAGCTGCGCGCCTCCTGGAGCCCGTTGGAGTCGGACGTCTCGGCGCACGTCGAGGGCTGGGGCGAGCTGCTGTGCATGCTCGCGGGCCTGCCGCCGACCGGCGAGGGCGTGAGCCTGCTGAGCGCCCGCACGTCCGCGTCGAGGAAGGCACCGCGTGGCTGAGCACTCCGTCATCGACACGCGCGAGGGCTACCTGTCCGCGGTCGAGCGCATCGCTGCGGGCGAAGGCCCCATCGCGGTGGACGCGGAGCGGGCGAGCGGCTTCAAGTACTCTCAGCGGGCCTACCTGATCCAGGTCTTCCGCCGCGGATCCGGCACGTTCCTGTTCGACCCGCCCGCGGTCGGCCGCTTCGACGAGCTGAACGAGGCCATCCACGACGACGAGTGGGTGCTGCACGCGGCCACGCAGGACCTCACCTGCCTCCGCGAGGTCGGGCTGGACCCGTCGATCGTGTTCGACACCGAACTCGCCGCACGCCTGCTCGGGATGCCGCGGGTCGGCCTCGGCACGGTCGTGGAGGAGCTGCTCGGCATCCACCTGGCCAAGGAGCACAGCGCGGCCGACTGGTCGACGCGTCCGCTGCCCGAGCCGTGGCTCACCTACGCCGCCCTCGACGTCGAGCTGCTGCCCGACCTGCGCGACGCCATCGCCGCCCTGCTGGAGGAGGCGGGCAAGCTCGAGATCGCACGGCAGGAGTTCGCCGACGAGCTGGTGCGCGACCTCGTCCCGGTGCGGGCCGAGCCCTGGCGCCGGCTGTCCGGCATCCACTCGATCCGCGGCCTGCGCAACCTGGCGGTCGCCCGCGAGCTGTGGCTCAGCCGGGACGCGCTGGCGCGCGAGCTCGACACCGCCCCCGGCCGCCTGGTCCCCGACGCGTCGCTGACCGCCGCGGCGAAGGCGATGCCCGACAGCAAGCGCGCGCTCGCGGCGATGCGGGAGTTCACCGGACGCGCCAGCCGCACCGAGCTCGACCGCTGGTGGGCGGCCATCGAGGCCGGTCGCACCACCGACGACCTCCCGGTGCTGCGCGGCACCGGCGACAGCCTGCCGCCGCCGCGCGCCTGGGCCGACCGCAACCCGGACGCCGACGCCCGGCTGAAGGCCGCCCGCACGGCGCTCACCGCTGTGTCGGAGGAGCGCGCCATCCCGCTGGAGAACCTGCTCACCCCGGACACGCTGCGCCGGGTGGCCTGGGCGCCGCCGGCCGAGATCACCCCGCAGAGCGTCGGAGAGGCGCTCGCGGCGCACGGCGCACGACCCTGGCAGGTTGATGCAACCGCACAGGTGATCGCCCAGGCTTTTGTAGAAGGGCCCCAAAACGCCGACGACGGGTCCGAGCCCGTTTCGTAGGAAGGATCAAACGATTCTTTTCGTGCACAGTCGTGTACCTAGGATCGTTCCCGACCTTGATTTGGGAGGCACTGTGGCCGATAGGAACGATGTCGTGTTCGTCGACGGAGTCCGTACTCCGTTCGGGCGGGCCGGCGAAAAAGGGCAGTACTGGAACACCCGGGCGGACGACCTCGTCGTGAAGGCGATGATCGGTCTGCTCGAGCGCAACCCCGAGGTGCCCAAGGACCGGATCGACGATGTGGCGATCGCCGCCACCACCCAGCAGGGCGACCAGGGGCTCACCCTCGGCCGCACGGCGGCGCTGCTCGCCGGGCTGCCGAAGTCGGTGCCGGGCTTCGCCATCGACCGGATGTGCGCGGGCGCCATGACCAGCGTCACCACGCTCGGCTCGGGCATCGCGTTCGGCGCCTACGACCTCGTGATCGCCGGTGGCGTCGAGCACATGGGCCGCCACCCGATGGGCTTCGGCGCCGACCCGAACCCGCGCTTCCTCTCCGAGAAGATGGTCGCCGAGGACGCGCTCAACATGGGCATGACCGCCGAGCGCATCCACGACCGCTTCCCCGCGCTCACCAAGGAGCGCTCCGACCGCTTCGCGATGCGCAGCCAGCACAAGACGGCCGCGGCGTACGAGGCGGGCAAGCTGCAGCCGGACCTGGTGCCGGTCGCGATCCGCTCCGAGTCGGGCTGGGGCCTCGCCACGCAGGACGAGGGCATGCGCCCGCAGACCACCATGGAGGGTCTCGCCACCCTCAAGACGCCGTTCCGCCCGCACGGGCGCGTCACCGCGGGCAACTCGTCGCCCCTGACCGACGGCGCCACCGCCTCGCTCCTCGCGTCCCACGACGCCGTCAAGGAGCTGGGCCTCACCCCGAAGATGCGGATGGTGAGCTTCGCGTTCGCCGGCGTCGAGCCGGAGATCATGGGCATCGGCCCGGTCCCGTCCACCGAGAAGGCGCTGCGCAAGGCGGGCCTGACCATCGACGACATCGGCCTGTTCGAGCTGAACGAGGCGTTCGCCATCCAGGTGCTGTCGTTCCTCGACCACTTCGGGATCGACGACGACGACCCGCGCGTCAACCAGTGGGGCGGTGCGATCGCGATCGGCCACCCGCTCGCGGCCAGCGGCGTCCGCCTGATGATCCAGCTCGCGGCTCAGTTCGCCGAGCACCCGGAGGTGCGCTACGGGATCACCGCGATGTGCGTCGGCCTCGGCCAGGGCGGCACCGTGATCTGGGAGAACCCCAACTACGACAAGCGCGCGGCGCGGAAGGGCTGAGACACGTGACGGACTACAGCACCATCGACTTCAGCCCCCTGGAGGCCGTGGCCGACGACGAGGTCGTCACCCACGCGTTCGTGAAGGACGTCCCGCTCCCCAGCGGCAAGACCCTCGCGCTCGTGACCCTCAACAACGGTCGCGACCACACCCGCCCGAACACGCTGGGCCCGGCGACCCTGCTGGAGCTCGGCCGCGTGTTCGACGAGCTCACGCAGCGGGCCAAGCGCGGCGAGATCGACGCGGTCGGGGTCACCGGCAAGCCGTTCATCCTCGCCGCCGGCGCCGACCTCAGCCGGGTCAGCGACATCCCGAGCGTCGAGGTGGCGAAGCTGCTCCCGCAGCTCGGCCACTACGTGCTCGGCAAGCAGGCGACCTTCGGCGTCCCGTCGTTCGTGTTCACCAACGGCCTCGCGCTCGGCGGCGGCGTGGAGATCGGCCTCAACGCCGACTACCGCACCATCGACCGCAACACGGCCGCGTTCGCACTTCCCGAGGTGTTCCTCGGCCTCATCCCGGGCTGGGGCGGCGCTACCATCCTGCCGAACCTGATCGGCATCGAGAACGCGCTCAAGGTCGTCGTCGAGAACCCGCTCAAGCAGAACCGCATGCTCAAGGCGCAGGAGGTGTTCGACCTCGGGATCGCGGACGCGATCTTCGACTCGGCCAACTTCCTGGAAGACTCGCTGAAGTGGGCCGACAAGGTGCTCACCGGCGACGTCGTCGTCAAGCGCCCCAACGAGCCGGGCAAGATCGAGCGCATGGTGAAGTGGGACGCCGCCATCGGCATCGCCCGCAAGATGCTCGAGTCGCGCATCGGCACCGTCCCGAAGTCGCCGTACAAGGCGCTCGACCTGCTCAAGGCCGCCAAGTCGAACGACCGCGCCGCCGGTTTCGAGCTCGAGGACGAGGCGCTCGCCGAGCTCATCTCGGGCGACCAGTTCCAGGCCAGCATCTACGCCTTCAACCTCGTGCAGAAGCGCGCGAAGCGGCCGGCCGGCGCGCCCGACAAGAAGCTGGCGAAGAAGGTCACCAAGATCGGCGTCATCGGCGCCGGCTACATGGCCAGCCAGTTCGCGCTGCTGTTCGTGCGCCGCCTCCGTGTGCCGGTGGTCATCACCGACCTCGACCAGGCGCACGTCGACAAGGGCGTGGCGTACATCCACGACGAGATCGGCAAGCTGCAGGAGAAGGGCCGCATCTCCCCCGACGAGGCCAACCGTCTGCGCGCGCTCGTCACGGGCACGACGGACAAGGCCGACTTCGCCGACTGCGACTGGGTCATCGAGGCCGTCTTCGAGGAGCTGTCGGTGAAGCAGAACGTCTTCGCCGAGGTGGAGCCGTACCTTTCGGACGAGGCCGTCATCGCCACCAACACCTCGTCGCTGTCGGTCGAGCAGATCGGCGCGAAGCTGAAGCATCCGGAGCGCCTGGTCGGCTTCCACTTCTTCACCCCGGTCGCGGTCATGCCGCTCATCGAGGTCGTGAAGACGCCGCACACCGACGAGGCGACGCTGTCGACCGCGATGGTGACCGCGGCGGCCCTGAAGAAGAACGCCGTGATCACCGCGGACACCCCCGGCTTCGTGGTCAACCGCGTGCTGGCGAAGATCCTCGGGGACGCGATGCACGCCGTCGACGACGGCACGCCGTTCGAGGTGGTCGATGAGGCCATCGCGCCGCTGGGGCTGCCGATGGCGCCCTCCGCCCTGCTCGACCTGGTCGGGCTGAAGGTCGGCGCGCACGTGCTCGACACCCACCACGCCGCGTTCCCGGACCGGTTCTACCGCTCGGAGAACCTCCACAAGCTCGCCGAGTACGGCACGCTGCTGGAGAAGGACGCCAAGGGCAAGGTGAAGGGCCTCGACAAGGGCGCCGCGAAGATCGTCTCGGGCGGCAAGAACCCGTGGACGAAGGAGCAGATCCTCCGCACGCTGGAGGACGGCCTGGCCGACGAGATCCACCGCATGCTGGTCGACGACCACGTCGTGGAGGCTCCGGAGGACATCGACCTGTGCATGATCCTCGGGGCGGGCTTCCCGTTCCAGATGGGCGGTATCACGCCGTACCTGGACCGGGTGGGCGCCTCCGAGCGCGTCTTCGGCGACACGTTCCACCACCCGCCGGTGAAGGGCGTCGCGTAACGCTCACACCTATGGGACGCAACACGCCGCTATCCGTTTCGGATAGCGGCGTGTTGCGTCCCACGGATGGACGGGTCAGCGGTTGACGCCGGACATGTCCGGGTAGCGGTCGCCCACAGGTGCGGCGATGGCGTCGAGCCGGGCCAGCTGGTCCTCGGTCAGCACCAGCTCCGTCGCGGCGACGTTCTGCTCCAGGTTCGCCACCTTCGTGGTGCCCGGGATCGGGGCGATGTCGTCGCCCTTCGACAGCAGCCAGGCGAGCGCCACCTGACCGGGCGCGGCGCCCGCCTCGCGGGCGACCTCGTCCACCTGCTCCACGATCCGGATGTTGGTCTCCAGGTTGTCGCCCTCGAAGCGCGGGTTGAACCGGCGGAAGTCGTCCTCCGACAGCTGGTCGAGCGAGCGGATGGTCCCGGTGAGGAACCCGCGGCCCAGCGGCGAGTACGGCACGAAGCCGATGCCGAGCTCGCGGACGGTCGGCAGCACCTCGGCCTCGGGGTCGCGCGTCCACAACGAGTACTCGGTCTGGATGGCCGTCACCGGGTGCACCGCATTCGCCCGGCGGATGGTCTCCGGTGCGGCCTCCGACAGGCCGTAGTGGCGGATCTTCCCCTCCTCGATCAGCTCCTTGAGGGCGCCGACGGTCTCCTCGACCGGGGTGCCCGGGTCCATCCGGTGCTGGTAGTACAGGTCGATGTGGTCGGTCTGCAGCCGCTTCAGCGACCCCTCCACCGACAGGCGCACGTTCTCCGCGGAGCCGTCCAGGCCGCGCTCCCCGTTCCCGCGGTGCAGGATGGTGCCGAACTTCGTCGCGATGACGACGCGGTCGCGACGGCCGTCGGCGAACGCCTTCGCGAGCAGCTCCTCGTTCGCGTACGGACCGTAGATCTCGGCGGTGTCGAAGAACGTGACCCCGAGGTCCATCGCGCGGTGGATGGTGCGGATCGAGCCCGCCTCGTCGGACCCGGCTCCCGTGTAGAAGGCGGACATCCCCATGCAGCCGAGTCCCAGCTGCGAGACCTCCAGCTTCTCCGTTCCCAGTGCGATCGTCTTCATGCGTCGTTCCCTTCCGTGACCAGGCCGACGTTGCGCCGGTACAGGTCGATCTTGTAGTCGATGGCCGCCAGGCTCGCCGTCATCTCCTCCAGCTGCCGCACCACGGCCATCCGGTGCAGGAGCAGCAGCTCCAGCCGGTCGGCCTGCGTGCCGTCGCCCTGCCGCGCGAGCACGACGTACTCGCGCATCGTCGCGATCGGCATGGCGGTCGACCGCAGCTTGGTGAGGAACGTCACCCAGGTGACGTCGGCCTCCGTGTAGCGGCGATGGGTGGACGACGCCCGCCCGACCGGGGTGAGCATGAGCCCCTCCCGCTCGTAGTAGCGCAGCGTGTGGGTGGTGAGCCCGGTCCGCTCGGCGACGTCGGAGATCGACATCGCCGTTCGTGTGTCGGTCATATCGCCACAGTAGAACTTCGAGCGCACTCCAAGTCAACCGCCCCCGGAGCCGTGGGTCAGGCGCGGCGCTTCTTGACCGGGGCCGGGGCGTCGTCGGGCACCGCGGAGTCGTCGGGCAGGGGGCGCGCGATCGGGACGCGGCTGCCGAGCACCTGGGCCACCAGGTCGCGCGCGATCTTCTGCGGGGTGAGGCCGGCGTCCTCCAGGATCTGGTCGCGGGAGGCGTGGTCGATGAACGCGTCGGGCAGGCCGAGCTCGTCGACGGCCGTGTCGATGCCGGCCTCGCGCAGGTCCTGCCGCACGCGCGTGCCGATGCCGCCGACCCGGATGCCGTCCTCGATCGTGACGACGATCCGGTGCTCCGCGGCCAGCGACAGGATGCTCTTCGGCACCGGGACGACCCAGCGCGGGTCGACCACGGTGGCGCCGATGCCCTGCGCGGCCAGCCGGTCGGCGACCTTGAGCCCGAGGTCGGCCATCGGGCCGACCGTCACGAGCAGCACGTCCTTGCGCTCACCCTCCCGGAGCACGTCCACGCCGTCGTCGAGGCGGCGCACGGCGTCGATGTCCGGCTGCACGGACCCCTTCGGGAAGCGCAGCACGGTCGGCGCGTCGTCGACCGCCACGGCCTCCGCCAGCTCCTCCCGGAACCGGGTGCCGTCGCGCGGCGCGGCAAGCCGGATGTTGGGGACGACCTGCAGGATGGCGAGGTCCCAGATGCCGTGGTGGCTGGGCCCGTCCGGACCCGTCACACCGGCGCGGTCGAGCACGAAGGTGACGCCGGCCTTGTGCAGGGCGACATCCATCAGCACCTGGTCGAACGCGCGGTTCATGAAGGTGGCGTAGATGGCGACCACGGGATGCAGGCCGCCGAACGCGAGGCCGGCCGCGCTCGTCGCCGCGTGCTGCTCGGCGATGCCGACGTCGTGCACCCGCTCGGGGAACCGCTCGGCCAGCTTGTGCAGCCCGGTCGGGCGCAGCATGGCCGCGGTGATGCCCACGATCTTCGGGTTCTGCTCGGCGAGCCGGACGATCTCATCGGCGAAGACGCCGGTCCAGGACGGCTTGCTCGACCCCTCCGTCGGCTCACCGGTCTCCGGATCGATCTGGCCGACCGAGTGGAACTGGTCGGCCGCGTCGCGCAGGGCCGGCTCGTAGCCGCGGCCCTTCTGCGTGATCGCGTGGACGATGACGGGCGCGCCGTAGTTCTTCGCCTGGCGCAGCGCCTCCTCCATCGCCTCGATGTCGTGGCCGTGGACCGGGCCGATGTACTTGATGTCGAGGTTCGAGTACAGCGCCTCGTTGTTGGAGAACCGGCTGAGGAACCCGTGCAGGCCGCCGCGCACGCCGCGGTAGAACGACCGACCGGGCGTGCCCAGCTTGTCGAACGCGCGCTGCGACGTGAGGTACAGGTTGCGGTAGCTCTTCCGCGTGCGGACGGTGTTGAGGAAGCGCGCCATGCCGCCGATCGTCGGGGCGTACGAGCGGCCGTTGTCGTTGACGACGATGATGAGCCGGCGGTTGTTGTCGTCGGAGATGTTGTTGAGCGCCTCCCACGTCATGCCGCCGGTGAGGGCGCCGTCGCCGACGACCGCGATCACGTGCCGATCCTTCTGGCCGGTCAGCTCGAAGGCGCGCGAGATGCCGTCCGCCCACGACAGGGATGAGGAGGCGTGCGAGCTCTCGACGATGTCGTGCTCCGACTCCGACCGTTGCGGGTAGCCCGCCAGGCCGCCGCGCTGCCGGAGCCGCGAGAAGTCCTGACGCCCGGTGAGCAGCTTGTGCACGTACGACTGGTGGCCCGTGTCGAACACGATGGCGTCGCGCGGCGAGTCGAAGACGCGGTGGATGGCGATGGTCGTCTCGACGACGCCCAGGTTGGGCCCGAGGTGGCCGCCGGTCTTCGCGACGTTGGCGACGAGGAACGCCCGGACCTCTGCGGCCAGCTGCACGAGCTCCTGCTCGGTCAGCCGGTCGAGGTCACGGGGACCGTGGATCGTCTCGAGGATGCCCATGCTCCGAGTCTAGGCGCGCGGGTATGAAGAGAGGCTCAGAACGGCGCATTCCGGGCCTCCCCTTGACTTCCGACCCGCCGACCGGATGCTGTCCGCAAGGGCGTGCGGTTAAGCACAGCGGCCCGGGAGAACCCGGGCCGCTGAGAGCGTGACGCCGTTAGTGTTGCCGGCGTCCTGAGCAGAAGATTACTACGCTCGCGGCATGACGGCGGCGATCGTGACCTATTTGAGCGAACCGCGCATCGCGACGTACCGCGCGCGATGCGGGCGACGAGGTGCGGGCGCTCGAGCTGTATCGCGCCAACGCTCAGATCAGCGGAGTGGCCCATGCAGCGGTCCACTATTTCGAGGTGATGCTCCGCAATGCGCTCGATCGGGAGCTGCGGACGTGGAATCAGTCGGTGCACGGAACACCGGAGTGGGCATTCGAGCCTGGACGCCTGCTGGCCTCCGTGATTCCGGCCGACCGCCTCCGCAGAGCCGGCCTCGACGCCGCTCGAGCAGTCCGGGGCCGTCGGCGGCCGACGCACGACGATGTGATCGCTCAGATCACGTTCGGTGTGTGGCGCAATCTGCTGCCATCGAAGCGACACCGTTGGAAGCAGGCGCTGTGGGATGAAGCCCTCCAGCACGCGTTCGCCAACCGCCAAGGAGTCCGAGTCGACCAGATCGCGCGATCGGTTGCGATCGTGTCCGACTTCCGCAACCGCATCGCCCACCACGAACCCGTCTTCGCCCTCGACCTCCGCGGCAAGCGCAAGGCGATGCGCGATGTGCTCAACAGCATCAGCCCCACCGCCCGGCGCTGGTTCGTCGAGCACGAGCCGCTCTCGCCGGCGCTCGACGACTTCTACGCCGACTGGCCCGAGTTCGCCCGGACCAACTGAGCCCCCGGCCGCCGCTTCACGCGACGACCGGGGGCTCAGGTTCGGCAGGGACCGCTCAGACGAGGCTGCGCAGCACGTACTGCAGGATGCCGCCGTTGCGGTAGTAGTCCGCCTCACCGGGGGTGTCGATCCGCACGACGGCGTCGAACTCGACGGTCTGCTTGCCGGCCGGCGAGTGCTCGCTGGGCTCGGCGACCACGTGCACGGTCTTCGGCGTGGTGCCCTCGTTCAGCTGCTCGAGGCCCGTGATCGAGAAGACCTCGGTTCCGTCGAGGCCGAGCGAGTCGGCCGACTCGCCCGCCGGGAACTGCAGCGGGACGACGCCCATGCCGATGAGGTTCGAGCGGTGGATGCGCTCGAAGCTCTCGGTGATGACCGCGCGGACACCGAGGAGGCTGGTGCCCTTGGCCGCCCAGTCGCGCGACGAGCCGGAGCCGTACTCCTTGCCGCCGAGGATGACGAGCGGGGTGCCCTGAGCCTGGTAGTTCTGCGAGGCGTCGTAGATGAACGACTGCGGGGCGTCGGGCTGGGTGAAGTCGCGGGTGTAGCCGCCCTCCACGCCGTCGAGCAGCTGGTTCTTCAGTCGGATGTTCGCGAACGTCCCGCGGATCATCACCTCGTGGTTGCCGCGGCGCGAGCCGTAGGAGTTGAAGTCCTTGCGGTCGATGCCGTGCTCGTTCAGGTACCGACCGGCCGGGCTGTCCGCCTTGATGGAGCCGGCGGGCGAGATGTGGTCGGTGGTGACCGAGTCGCCCAGCTTGGCGAGCGCACGGGCGCCGACGATGTCGGTGACCGGGGTCGTCTCGAGCGTCATGCCGTCGAAGTACGGGGGCTTCCGCACGTAGGTGGACTTCTCGTCCCACTCGAACACGGAGCCGGTCGGGGTGGGCAGCGACTTCCAGCGCTCGTCGCCCTCGAAGACCGAGGAGTACTGGTGCACGAACATGCCCTCGTTGATGGAGGAGTCGATCGTCTCCTGCACCTCGGCGGCGTCCGGCCAGATGTCCTTCAGGAACACGTCGTTGCCCTCGGAGTCCTGCCCCAGCGGGTCGACCTCGAAGTCGAAGTTCATCGAACCGGCGAGCGCGTAGGCGATGACCAGCGGCGGGCTGGCCAGATAATTCATCTTGACGTCGGGGTTGATGCGGCCCTCGAAGTTGCGGTTGCCCGAGAGCACCGCGGTGACGGCGAGGTCGTTCTGGTTGACCGCCTCGGAGATCTCGTCGAGCAGCGGGCCCGAGTTGCCGATGCAGGTGGTGCAGCCGTAGCCGACCGTGTAGAAGCCGAGGGCCTCGAGGTCGTGCGTCAGGCCCGCCTTCTCGTAGTAGTCGGTGACGACCTTGGAGCCCGGGGCCAGCGTGGTCTTGACCCACGGCTTGGCCTTGAGGCCCTTCTTCGCCGCGTTGCGGGCGAGGAGGCCCGCGGCGAGCATGACCGACGGGTTCGACGTGTTGGTGCACGAGGTGATGGCCGCGATGGCGACGGCGCCGTGGTCGAGGACGAAGTCCTCGCCGTTCTCCTTGAGCGTGACCGGCGTCGGGTTCGACGCGGCCTTCGGCGCGTGGCTGTGGTGGCTGTGCTGGTGGGTGCTGCGCGCGTCCTCCGGCTGCAGCTCGCCCGGGTCGGAGGCCGGGAACGACTCGGCGATGGTCAGGTCGACCAGGTCGTGCGAGACGTCCGCATAGTCCACCAGGTCCTTCTCGAACTGGTCCTTCGCGTGGCTCAGCTCGATGCGGTCCTGCGGGCGCTTCGGGCCGGCGATCGACGGGACGACCGTCGAGAGGTCGAGCTCGAGGTACTCGCTGAAGACGGGCTCGTTCGCCGGGTCGTGCCACAGGCTCTGCGCCTTGGAGTACTCCTCGACGAGCTTCACCTGCTCCTCGCTGCGGCCGGTGAGGCGCAGGTAGTCGAGGGTGACGTCGTCGATGGGGAACATGGCGGCGGTGGAGCCGAACTCCGGGCTCATGTTGCCGATGGTGGCGCGGTTGGCGAGCGGGACCTCGGCGACGCCTGCACCGTAGAACTCGACGAACTTGCCGACCACGCCGTGCTTGCGCAGCATCTGCGTGATGGTGAGCACGACGTCGGTCGCGGTCACACCGGTCGGGATGGCGCCGGTCAGCTTGAAGCCGACGACCTTCGGGATGAGCATGGAGACCGGCTGGCCCAGCATGGCCGCCTCGGCCTCGATGCCGCCGACGCCCCAGCCGAGCACGCCGAGGCCGTTGACCATGGTGGTGTGGGAGTCGGTGCCGACGCACGTGTCCGGGTAGGCGAGCAGCTCGCCGTCGACCTCGCGGGTCATGGTGACGCGTGCCAGGTACTCGATGTTGACCTGGTGCACGATGCCGGTGCCCGGCGGGACGACCTTGAAGTCGTCGAAGGCGGTCTGGCCCCAGCGGAGGAACTGGTAGCGCTCGCCGTTGCGCTCGTACTCGATGTCGGTGTTGCGCTCGAGCGCGTCCGGCTGGCCGAACAGGTCGGCGATGACGGAGTGGTCGATGACCATCTCGGCCGGGGCGAGCGGGTTGATCTTCTTGGGGTCGCCGCCGAGGGCGGAGACGGCCTCGCGCATGGTGGCGAGGTCGACGATGCAGGGGACGCCGGTGAAGTCCTGCATGATCACGCGGGCGGGCGTGAACTGGATCTCGGTGTCCGGCTCGGCCGCCGGGTCCCAGCCGCCGAGCGCACGGATGTGGTCGGCGGTGATGTTGGCGCCGTCCTCGGTGCGCAGCAGGTTCTCGAGCAGCACCTTGAGGCTGAACGGCAGTCGCTGGTACCCCTCGACGGTGTCGATTCCGAAGATCGTGTAGTCACGATCCCCGACGGTCAGCGCCCTTTTCGCGCCGAAGCTGTTCACAGCAGCCACAATGCCCTCTCCTTCATCGGCAGGCGATGTCCACGCACGCCTCGTCCATCTTCGTCGTCCGTCGAAGCGCCTTTCCAGCAAGGTAAGCCTAATTCACCGTGAACGGAAAGTATCTTGACGTCGAGATAAATCTACCACGCTCAGAGCCGGTCGAAGACCAGGCCGCGCCGCTTGGCGAACCGGTAGAACAGCTCCACGCCCACCGCCCCGGCGGCCCCGACGAGCACACCCCAGGCGAGGGCTGTATCCAGCGCGACATGCATCTCGAAGAAGGACGCGGTGAACGGGATGAAGCACACCAGCACGAACGCCGCTGCCACCGCCACGAGCAGCAGCCAGCGGGCTCCGGTCAGCGGCCGGGTGAGGACGCACAGGATCCACAGCGAGACGCAGAACAGCGCGACTGTGGTCACGCTGCGCGCCTCATGGAGCGGGACGCTGCGGTACAGCGGCGCGTACGCCACGATCGCGGTCGCCCCGGCGATGAGGCCGGTCGGCACGGAGTAGCGCAGGATGCGGCCGAGCACCCCCGGCGTGTAGATGCGCTTGTTGGGCGCGAGCGCCAGGAAGAACGACGGGATGCCGATGGCGAGCGTCGACACCAGCGTCAGCTGCCGCGGAAGGAACGGGAACGGCCAGAGCACCACCGCGCTCACGAGCGCAAGCAGGATGCCGTACGTCGTCTTCGCCAGGAAGATGTTCGACACCCGCTCCACGTTGGCGATGACCCGGCGCCCGGACGCGAGCACATCCGGCAGCCGGTCGAACCGGTCGTCGAGCAGCACCACCCGCGAGACCGCCTTGGTCGCCGCGGTGCCGGTGCCCATCGCGATGCCGAGGTCGGCGTCCTTCACCGCCATCGCGTCGTTGACGCCGTCGCCGGTCATCGCGACCGTCCTGCCGCGCTCCTTGAGCAACCGCACGGCCGCGCGCTTCTGGTCCGGGCTCACCCGGCCGAGCACGCTCGCCGTCTCCAGCGCGTCGGCCAGCTGCTCGTCGGTGTGCAACGTGGACGCGTCCACCGCCTCACCCTCCAGCTGCAGCTCCCGCGCGATGGCCGCGACGGTGACCGGATTGTCGCCGGACATGACGACGACCCGCACCGCCTGCTCCCGGAAGTAGCCGAGCGTGTCGCGCGCCTCCGGGCGGAGGGTCTCGGCGAGCAGCACGAGTTCGGCCGGCTCGACGCGCGTCCCGCTGAGCGGCGTGTGCACCTCTGCGGGCAGCGGGTCGACAGCGCGGGCGAGCGCCAGGGTGCGCAGGCCGCTCGCAGCGAGCTCCGTTGCCCGTGCGAGCTGATCGGGGTGCGCCTCCAGCACGCGCTCCGGCGCGCCGAGCACCCAGGAGCTCTCCTCGCCGTCCACCGTCATCGTCAGGGCGCTGTACTTGGTGGCGGAGGAGAACGGGATGCGGCGCGTCACGCGGAACCGGTCGCTGCGGAACCGCGAGCCGAGGATGCCCGAGGTGGCGTTGCCCGCCTCGTCCGACCCGAAGGCCGCGAGGGCGATCTCGGCGAGCTCCTCCCCCGCGGGCGCGCACAGCGGCTCGATGCCGTGCAGGTCGAGTTCGCCGGTGGTCAGCGTCCCGGTCTTGTCGAGGCACAGCACGTCGACGCGGGCGAGCACCTCGACCGCGGCGAGCTCCTGCACCAGCACCTTGCGTGAGGCGAGCTGGATGGCCGCCACCCCGAAGGCGAGGCTGGTCAGCAGGACAAGACCCTCCGGGATCATGCCGACCACCGCCGCGACCGCGTCCAGCAGCGCGCGCCGCCAGCGGTCGTCGACGAACACCTCGGAGAACCCGCCGTAGGTGAGCACCCGGCCGACGAGCGTCACCAGGATGAGCGGCCCGAGCACCCACGAGAGGTAGACCAGGATGCGATTGGTCGCCTCCCGCAGCTCCGACCGCACGAGCGAGTGCTTGCGGATCTCGCTGGTCAGGCGGCTGGCATACGAGTCGGCGCCCACCGCGGTCACCAGCGCGAGGCCGGTGCCCGTCACGACGTGCGAGCCGGAGAGGAGCAGGGCGTCCTCGTCCTTGAACACCGGGTCGGACTCCCCCGTCAGCATCGACTCGTCGAGCGAGAGCCCGGTGCTCTCCACCACGACGGCGTCCGCGGGGATCTGGTCGCCCGGCCGCAGCACGAGCAGGTCGTCGATCACCACGTCTTCGAGCGCGACGGTCACGGCCTGGCCGTCGCGGCGCACCCGGCTGTGCGGCGCGGCCAGCAGCGCGGCGCGGTCGAGCACGCGCTTCGCGCGGTACTCCTGCACGATGCCGATGAGCGCGTTGACGACGACGATGCCGAAGAAGAACCCGTCGCGCAGGTCGCCCAGCAGCAGCACCGCGACGAAGCAGGCGGTGAGGATGCCGTTGAACAGCGTGAAGATGTTCTCGCGCAGGATGTCGCCGAGCGACCGCGAGCTCGGCTGGGTCTGGGTGTTGACGCGGCCGTCGGCGACACGCTTGGCCACCTCAGCGGCGGTCAGCCCGTCGCGCGTCCCCACCTCCGGCATCCGTCCCCCTCGTGCGCCCGCTCTACCCCGCCGACGTGGTCCGTCGGGCGCCCTCGGCGGGCTTCTGCGGGAACTGGCCCTTCACCACGAACCAGGTCACCAGCAGCAGCGGCGCGTACAGCGGCACGCCCATCAGCAGCTTGGTGAGCGCCAGCGCGCTCGTGGCGGCGTCTGTGTGCGCGAGGTACAGCGGCACCTGCACGACCAGCCGCGCGGCGAACAGGAGGAACCAGAGGAAGGTCAGCGCCTGCATCACGCGGAACTTCCGCTTGTCCTTGCGCCAGGCCACACCGTCGCCCATCAGGTAGCCCGCGGCCAGGCCGATGACCGGCCACCGCACCAGCATGGAGATCAGGATGCCAGCGGCGTACGCGGCGTTGGTCCAGATCCCGAGCAGGAAGTTGTCCTCCCCGCGGCCGGTGATGAGCGCAAGGATCGCGGAGATGCCCACGCCGATGAGGCCGGCCATGGCCTGGGTGACCGGCGTCTTGCCGACGATGCGCACGACCGTGAACACGACCGCGACTGCGACCGAGGCCACGATCGAGAGAGGCACGTTCTGCGTGAAGGTGAAGAGGATGAGGAAGACGAGCCCCGGGAGGATCGTCTCCAGCAGTCCGCGCACTCCGCCGAGCGCGCCGAGCAGCGCGGCGCCGGTCGACGCGTCGTCGCTCTCGGTCAGCTGCCCGAGGCCGGAGCGGCGCGCGGCCGCGGCGATGCTCTCGCCGAGTCCCGGCGTCGCATCCGCGGCCGCAGCATCCGCCGCGGGCTCGCCCGCTGCGGGCTCGCCAGCCGTGGGCGTGCCGCTCTGCGGTCCGCCGGTCGTCGGGTCCGGCCGGTCCTGATCGGTCATGGTGACGCCTTAAAGAGAGGAGTAGTCGTTCTCGTTGCCGGCCGTCGGAGCGGTCGGCATGCGCAGCGGGATGAGGTCGCGCGGGGGCATGGGCACCGAGCCGCGGACGACCACGATGCTGCGGAAGAGGTCTTCGACCAGGGCCGCGGCCTCCGGCTTCACCGCCGCGTCGCCCGCGATGACGCCGCGGAGGAACCAGCGCGGCCCGTCGACGCCGACGAAGCGCGCGACGCGCGTCTCTACAGCGCCGTTCGGCTCCGCGGCCACGGGGATCTCGGCCACCAGCTCCGGCCCGAACGCGCCGTCGCGCTCCGACACCCGGCCGCCCTGACGCTGGATCTGGTCGGTGATCTGCTCGCGGATCTCGTGCCACAGCCCGCTCGAGCGCGGCGCGGCGAACGGCTGCACCTGCAGCGTCGAGTTGGCGTAGTCGAGGCCGACGGCGACGACGCGCTGCGACTCCTCCTCGACCTCCAGACGCAGGTGCAGGCCCTCGCGCGGGAGGATCTTCACACCGCCCAGGTCGACGTACGGGCGAACGGGGTTCGCCTCGCTCTCGTCGAGCGGCCCCTCGGTGGCGCGGTCCTCCGGCGCCGACTTCTCGAACTCTTCGGCCTCGGCCGTCTGCTGCTCGAGCTCGGCGCCCCGGTCGGCCCCGCGAGGGGTGTCGCTGGTGTCGCTCACGCGTGTTCTCCTGCCTCGGTCACGGTGTACCCGGACGAGCCGAAGCCCGCGGTGCCGCGGTGGCTGTCCGGGAGGGTGTCGACGGGGATGAACCGGGCTCGCGTGACCGGCATGACGATCAGCTGGGCGATCCGGTCGCCGACGGCGATATCGTACGGCATCGACCTGTCCGTGTTGAGGAGGGTGACCCGGATCTCGCCGCGGTAGCCCGCATCCACCGTGCCCGGCGCGTTGACGATGGTGAGGCCGTGGCGCATCGCCAGGCCGCTGCGCGGGACGACGAACGCCGCGTATCCGTCGGGCAGCGCGATCGACACGCCGGTCGGCATCGTGAACCGCTCCCCGGGACCCAGCGTGACCGCCTCGGCCGCGGACAGGTCGGCCCCGGCGTCGCCCGGGTGCGCATAGGCGGGCGGGAACGTGGCGATGATGGGGACGTCGACGGTATCGGTCACGTGTCGAGGCTAGTGCAGAAGTCTGATCGAATAGAGGGCATGGACCTCTACCGCGAACGACTGTGGGCGACACCCTGGCTGTTCATCTCCACGCTGCTCGTCATCCCCGCCGTGATGCTCGTGTTCGCCCCGATCAACCTCACAATCGGCATCGTGCTGGCGATCGCCATCTACGCCGCCTGGGCCGTCTTCCTGGTCGCCACGGCCCCGACGATCCGGGTGACGAAGGACGAGCTGGTCGCCGGCAGCGCCCGCATCCCGCTCGCGCTCACCGGCGAGCCCACCGCGTACCGCGGCGACGACGCGGTGCTGGAGCGCGGGCGGCGGCTCGACGCGCGGGCCTGGCTGCTCATCCGCGGCTGGATCAAGCCGGTCGTGAAGGTGCCGGTGCTGGACGCGGACGACCCGGCGCCGTACTGGCTCCTCTCGACAAGAAACCCGGACCAGCTGGTCCGGGTTCTCGATGAGGCTCGCCTCGCTTCCTAGTCGACCTGTCGTCAGGCGGCGCACTCCACGCAGATCGGCCCGAGCTTGGACTCGTGGTCGATCTGAGAGCGGTGCTTCACCAGGAAGCAGTTCACGCAGGTGAACTCGTCAGCCTGGGGAGGCAGCACCACGACATCGAGGTCGAGGTCGGAGAGGTCGGCACCGGGGAGCTCGTATCCGCCGGGGTTGTCAGCGTCTTCGACGTCGACGACCCCCGACATCTTGTCCGGGACACGCTCCTTGAGGGCCTCGATCGACTCGGAGTCGTCCTCGGTCTTCCGCGGTGCGTCGTAATCCGTTGCCATGCCCATCCACTTCTCGTCGTAACGGCCGATTCTCGCAATCGGCGGCCATAGTTTGCATCAATAGCCCCCGAATAGCAAAACCGTTCAGGAGCCTCTCAGCGATTGCTGGATGTGCAACTTCCGGCACGCCCGCGCTATTCCCCGGAATGCCTGTGTTCCCGTGGCATTCTGGGCCGGTACGAACGAACTCGGAAGGCAATCCACATGCAGGATCTGAAGGTCATCGGGGTCGAGAACGGCGCGCTGGTCGCCGTCGGCGACGACGGTGAGCGTTTCCGCATCGCCGTCGACGAGGCGTTGCAGTCGAAGGTGCGCCAGGTGAGGCAGGAGACGTCCGCCGAGGCCCCCAAACTCTCCCCGCGCGAAGTGCAGGCCCACATCCGGTCCGGGATGTCCGCGGAGGATGTCGCAGCGGTCACCGGCGCTCCCCTGGAGTACGTGCAGCGCTTCGAGGGGCCCATCCTCGCCGAGCGCGAGCACATCGTCGCGAGCGCGCTCAGCGTGCCCGTGCACACCACCGACGCCGTCGACCCGCTCGGCGAGGGCGAGACCTTCGGGTCCGTGATCCGCGACCGGCTGGCGTCCCTCGGCGTCGCGGGCGAACGCTGGGCGAGCTGGAAGGACAGCGAGACGGGCTGGATCGTGAAGCTGGAGTTCACAGCGGACACGATCGACCACGACGCCCGCTGGTCGTACGACGTGCGCAAGCACGCCCTCGCGCCGCTCAACTCCGAGGCCACCACGCTGTCCCAGGCGGGCGAACTGCGGGGCGGGGCGCTCATCCCGCGCCTGCGTGCCGTGCTGCCGCACGAGACCGAGCCGGACACGTCCCGCTTCGACAGCGGGGCCTTCACGTTCCCGGCTCCGAGCGTCGACCTGCTCGGCCCGGAGATCACCCAGCCGATCGAGCCGCTGCCGTCCGGGCGTATCCCGGGCGCCAACAACTCCATCCCGGTGTCGGCGATGAAGCGCGCCGACGACGGAACCCCGCGCGACCTGCACCAGACCGCCGACCTCCTGGAGGCGCTGCGCCGCCGCCGGGGCGAGCGGGAGGCCGCGAGCTACGACGACCAGCCCGCCGCGCCCACGCCGGCCGCCACGGCGCCCGAGCCGCCGCAGCAGCCGGCGTTCCGCGTGGTGGAGGAGCCCATCGCCGTCGTCGAGCAGCCGCCGCTGCCGCTCGACGTGCCCGCTCCCCCGGCGTCCTCGTCGACCTCGACCCCGTCGGCCTCGAACGACTCCGGCCCGCAGCCGTCGGCCCGCAAGAAGGGCCGCGCCTCCATGCCCAGCTGGGACGAGATCGTCTTCGGCGCCCGCACGGACGACGACCTGGCCTGACCCCGCGCATCGGTGGGTCTCAACACGCCGCTATCGTTCTCGCATAGCGGCGTGTCGCGTCCCATGGATCAGGCGACGGCGCCGAAGCGGAGCAGCGGGACGCGGGTCTCCTCCGGGGTGAGCGAGCCGTGCTGGCCGACCATGTTGCGGCCGGTGCGCTGGGGGTCGCGGCCGTCGTAGTACGCGATGCGCTTGCGGGCGGCCACGAGCACGTCGCCGATCCGCGGCGCCACCTCCGGCTCGACGGCCGGGCCGAACCAGCCGGCCGCCACCGCGTCCTCGCGGGTCGCCACCCACGAGCGGTCGCCTTCGGCGTCCTGCCAGCGCCGGGCGACGGCGTCGGCCTCGCCCGCCTCGGTGTAGACGTGCAGCATCCGCGGCTCGCCGGCGACCTCGGCCACGCCCTCCAGCAGCTCGGGCGCCGTGTCGTAGAGGATGTGTCCGCTCTCGGGCACATCCACCACCCCGTGGTCCGCGGTCAGCAGCGCGCCGCGGCCCGGGCCGAGCCGGCGGGCGAAGCCGGAGACCAGGGCGTCCAGGGTCTCCAGGCCGGCGGTCCAGGCGGGCGACTCCCAGCCGCGGGCGTGCGCGAGCGCATCGAGCTCGGCGACGTAGAGGTAGGTGAGGCCCGGCCCGGCGGAGGCGACGATCTCGGCCGCGACCTCGAACCGCTCCGCCAGCGACTGGACGCCGACGAACTCGGCGCCGCGCAGCACCGCCTCCGTGAACCCTGACCCGGCGAACTTCGGCAGCCCGATCGCGCGGGCGCGGACCCCCTGCTCGACCGCGCGCTCGAACACCGTGCGCGAGCGCTGCCAGGTCGCGGGATCCATCCGGCCGTCCCAGCCGGAGAGCTGGTTCGTGAGACGACCGGCCGCGTCGCGCACCCGGTAGCCGACCATCCCGTGCACGCCGGGCATCGTGCCCGTAGTCAGGGTGGTCAGGGCGGCGGCGGTCGTCGTCGGGAAGCCGGCGTCGATGGTCGTCGTCTTGCCGAGCAGCGGCGCGAGCGTCCTGGCGTGGCCGGAACGTGCCCGCAAGGCGGCGGCGCCGAGGCCGTCGACGAGCATCACGACGACGTGCTCCATCCGCGGCAGCGCCAGCTCGTTCGCGCCGCCGGACAGCGCGGCGAGGGAACTCGGGAGAACCGTGGCGAGGCTCGCTCGGGTGGAGAACGCGGCCGGTAGCATGGGGGGCATCCGGCCCAGTCTGGCACAGCCAGGCACGCCGGCCCCCGCCCCTCCCCCAGAGGCCACACAGCACAGATTGCACGAATGACCCCCGCAGACGACCAGCCCGCCGCCGGAACGACCGAGCGCATCGAAGACGTCGACGTCACCACCGAGATGGAGGGCTCGTTCCTCGAGTACGCCTACTCGGTGATCTACTCCCGGGCCCTCCCGGACGCCCGCGACGGCCTGAAGCCGGTGCAGCGCCGCATCCTCTACATGATGACCGAGATGGGGCTGCGGCCCGACCGCGGCCATGTCAAGTCCGCCCGCGTCACCGGCGAGGTCATGGGAAAGCTGCACCCGCACGGCGACGGCGCCATCTACGACGCCCTGGTGCGGATGGCGCAGGACTTCACCCTCCGCGTGCCGCTGGTCGACGGCCACGGCAACTTCGGCTCCCTCGACGACGGTCCCGCGGCCGCCCGCTACACCGAGGCGCGCCTCGCCGCCGCTGCGCTCGCCATGACCGAGGACCTCGACGAGGACGTCGTCGACTTCGTCCCGAACTACGACAACCAGCTCATGCAGCCGGACGTGCTGCCCGCCGCCTTCCCGAACCTGCTGGTCAACGGCGCCAGCGGCATCGCGGTCGGCATGGCGACGAACATGGCGCCGCACAACCTGATCGAGGTCGTCGGCGCCGCCCGCCACCTGCTGGAGAACCCGGACGCGGCCCTCGACGACCTGATGGCGTACGTCCCCGGCCCCGACCTGCCGAGCGGCGGCATCATCGCCGGCCTGTCCGGCGTGCGCGACGCCTACGCGACCGGACGCGGCAGCTTCCGGATGCGCGCCAAGGTCTCCGTCGAGTCGATCACGGCCCGTAAGAGCGGGCTTGTGGTCACCGAGCTCCCCTACGGCGTCGGGCCCGAGAAGGTCATCGAGAAGATCAAGGACGGCGTCAACGGCAAGAAGCTCAACGGCATCTCCGACGTCACCGACCTCTCCGACCGGCAGCACGGCCTCCGGCTGGTCATCGGCATCAAGACCGGCTTCAGCTCGGAGGCGGTGCTGGAGCAGCTCTACCGCCACACGCCGCTCGAAGAGGGCTTCTCCATCAACAACGTCGCCCTGGTGGCGGGCGGGCCGCAGACCCTCGGCCTGCGCGAGCTGCTCCAGGTGTACCTCGACCACCGCATCAGCGTGGTCACCCGGCGCTCCCGCTTCCGGCTGGCCCGCCGCAAAGAGCGCCTGCACCTGGTCGAGGGCCTGCTCATCGCGATCCTCGACATCGACGAGGTCATCCAGGTCATCCGCACCTCCGACGACACCGAGCAGGCGCGCGGGCGACTCATGCAGGTGTTCGACCTCAGCACGCTGCAGGCCGACTACATCCTCGAGCTGCGGCTGCGCCGGCTGACGAAGTTCAGCCGCATCGAGCTGGAGACCGAGCGCGACCAGCTGCGCGCCGAGATCGAGGAGCTGGAGGCGATCCTCGCCTCCCGCCAGCGCATCAACGACCTCGTCTCCGACGAGCTGGAGCGCGTGGCCGCCACCTTCGGCACCCCGCGGCGCACGCTGCTCACCGAGGCCAAGCCCTCCATCGCCGGAGCCTCGCGCAGCAAGGCCGCGACGGTTCAGCTGGAGGTCGCCGACGTGCCGACGCGCGTGTACCTGTCGACCACCGGCCGCATCCTGCGCGTGGATGCGGGCGCGACGGAGGAGCAGGGGCTCGACCGCATCCAGCCGCCGGCGCGCCGCAGCAAGCACGATGCGATCCTGTCGCAGCTGGACACGACCAGCCGCAGCGAGATCGGCGCGATCACGAACCGCGGCCGGCTCATCCGCTTCTCGCCCGTGGACCTGCCGGGGGTGCCGGCCAACTCCATCCAGCTCGGCGCCGGCGTGAAGGTCGGCGACTACCTGGCGCTGGCCGACAAGAAGGAGCGCATCCTCGCGCTCGCCTCCCTCACCGACACCGACCGGACGATCGCCCTCGGCACGAAGCAGGGCGTCGTGAAGCGCGTCGCGGCGGGCGACTGGGCCAACAAGCCGGAGTTCGAGATCATCTCGCTGAAGGCCGGCGACGAGGTCGTCGGCGCCACCACGGTGACCGACGAGGACGAGCTGGTCTTCGTCGCGAGCGACGCGCAGCTGCTGCGCTTCGCGGCGTCGTCTGTGCGGCCGCAGGGCCGGGCGGCGGGAGGCATGGCCGGCATCAACCTGGGCTCCGGTGCGCGCGTCATCTTCTTCGGCGCGGTCGCCGCGGCCGACGCCGAGCAGGCGGTGGTCGCGACCATCGCGGCGAGCGACGCGACCCTGCCGGGCGCCGACCCCGGTACCGCGAAGGTGAGCGACTTCGCCGAGTACCCGGCGAAGGGACGCGCCACCGGCGGCGTACGCGCCCAGCGGTTCCTGAAGGGCGAGAGCGAGCTGGTGCTGGCCTGGGCCGGCCGCGGACCCGCGCTCGCGGTCGCCCCCGACGGCGTCGCGCGCAGTCTCCCTGAGGGCGGCTCCCGTCGCGACGGCTCCGGCACCCCGCTGGACACGGTCGTCGGCTCCCTCGGCCGCCAGATCGGCTGACGCCCCGCCTCTGAACCCTCCCCCCGCCGTCGAGTACACGAAGACTGCACGCAATCACGCGGAAAACGTGCAGTCTTCGTGTACTCGGTGGCGGGGCTCTGCGGGCGAGGGTCAGGCGTCGATGCGCGCGCGGGAGAGGTCGTCGGCGCCGGCGATGATGAACTCCTTGCGCGGGGCGACGTCGTTGCCCATGAGGAGCTCGAAGACGCGGTTGGCCGACTCGGCGTCCGAGACGCGCACCCGGCGCAGCGTGCGGTGGGCACGGTCCATGGTCGTGGTCGCCAGCTGGTCCGCATCCATCTCGCCGAGGCCCTTGTAGCGCTGGATCGGCTCCTGGTACTTCTTGCCGCGCTTCTTCAGGTCGGCCAGCACCGCGTGCAGCTCCGCCTCCGAGTAGGTGTAGATCGTCTCGTTCGGCTTCGACCCCGGGTTCACCACGACGACGCGGTGCAGCGGCGGGACGGCGGCGAACACGCGCCCCTCCTCGATCATCGGCCTCATGTACCGGAAGAACAGGGTGAGCAGCAGCGTGCGGATGTGGGCGCCGTCGACGTCCGCGTCCGACATGATGATGACCTTGCCGTAGCGGGCCGTCGAGATGTCGAAGCTGCGTCCCGATCCTGCGCCGATGACCTGGATGATGGCCGCGCACTCGGCGTTCGACAGCATGTCCGAGATGGACGCCTTCTGCACGTTGAGGATCTTGCCCCGGATCGGCAGCAGCGCCTGGTACTCGCTGTCCCGCGCGCGGCGGGCTGTGCCGAGCGCCGAGTCGCCCTCGACGATGAACAGCTCGCTGTTGGCGACGTCGTTGGAGCGGCAGTCGACCAGCTTCGCCGGAAGCGACGAGGTCTCCAGCGCGTTCTTGCGGCGCTGCGTCTCCTTGTGGGCGCGTGCGGAGATGCGCGACTTCATCTCGGCGACGACCTTGTCGAGCACGAGCGCCGACTGCGCCTTGTCGTCGCGCTTCGACGAGCCGAACCGCTCCGACATCGCCTTCTGCACCACGTTCGCGACGATCGCGCGCACCGCGGGCGTTCCTAGGATCTCCTTGGTCTGGCCCTCGAACTGCGGCTCCGGGAGGCGGACGGTCAGCACGGCGGTGAGGCCGGCCATCACGTCGTCCTTCTCCAGCTTGTCGTTGCCCGCCTTGAGCCGGCGCGCGTTCAGCTCCACCTGCTGGCGGAGGAACTTGAGCAGCCCCTGGTCGAACCCGGCCTGATGACTGCCGCCCTTCGGCGTCGCAATGATGTTGACGAAGCTCTTCATCACCGTGTCGTACCCGGTGCCCCAACGCAGGGCGATGTCGACCTGGCAGTCGCGCTTCAGCTCGGTGGGCACCATCGCGCCGGTCTCCGACAGCACGGGGACGGTCTCGGTGAAGTGCCCATCGCCGGTCAGTCGCCAGGTCTCGGTGATCGGGCTGTCCGGGGCGAGGAAGTCGACGAACTCGGAGATGCCGCCCTCGTAGCGGAAGGTGGTGCGTCCCGCGGGCTCGGCGTCGCCCGCGGCAGGACGCTTGTCGTCGATCGACAGCGAGAGCCCGGGAACGAGGAACGCGGTCTGCCTGGCACGACCGATCAGGTCGTCGGTGGAGAACTCCGCGCCCTTCGTGAAGATCTGCCGGTCGGCCCAGTAGCGGATGCGGGTGCCGGTGACGCCCCTCTTCACCTTGCCGACGACGCGCAGCTCGCTGCCGCTGACGAACGGAGAGAACGGGCTGTCCGGGCTCGCCACGCCGCCCTTGTCGTCGAAGACGCCGGGCTCGCCGCGGTGGAAGGACATCGCGTAGGTCTTGCCGTCGCGGTCCACCTCGACGTCGAGGCGCTCGGACAGCGCGTTCACGACCGAGGCGCCGACGCCGTGCAGTCCGCCGGAGGCGGCGTACGAGCCGCTGCCGAACTTGCCGCCCGCGTGGAGCTTCGTGAAGACGACCTCGACACCCGAGAGTCCGGTCTTCGGCTCGATGTCGACCGGGATGCCGCGCGCCTGGTCGCGCACCTCCACGCTGTCGTCCGGGTGCAGGATGACCTCGATGTCCGACCCGAATCCGGCCAGCGCCTCGTCGACGGAGTTGTCGATGATCTCCCAGAGGCAGTGCATCAGGCCGCGCGAGTCGGTGGAGCCGATGTACATGCCTGGACGCTTGCGGACGGCCTCCAGCCCCTCGAGCACCGAGAGGTGCCTGGCCGAATAGTCCGAACTCGCCACGAGCGCTCCTTGTGGATCGGATGCGCCCACCGCGGGTCCGGGCGCATGTGCCCTTCCAGCCTAAGCGCCGGGCGGCGGAGCCTACGCCACGACACGGGTGCGCCCGGGAGGCTACGCGTTGAGCGAAATAGCAGCCAATGCGCGCCTGATTGCCGAACATCCGTGGTTCTATAGACGTACCGAGTTCACCGGTTGCGACGGAAGGAGCATCACATGTCGACACTTACCTCGGAGAACGGGGCGGTTGACGAGCTCGCATCGGGGCCGCAACTGACGGCCGCGGACCGTTGCGACAGCTGCGGCGCGCAGGCGTACATCCGCGTCGTCGTGAACAACGGCGAGCTCCTGTTCTGCGCCCACCACGGCAAGAAGCACCAGGAGAAGCTCTCGCAGATCGCCCACAGCTGGCACGACGAGACCGCTCGCCTGTTCGAAGAGCAGCGCGCTTAACGCGGCCGTCGCGAACAGCGAGTCCGACCGGGCGATGACGATCAGGACCGGCGTGCGCAGGCGCGCCCACATCGACCTCTCCGTCATCCGTTCGACCGCCGCGTCGCTCGCGACACCGCTCCCCGACTGCGCCGCCGATCTCCGCGCTGACGCGTACGGACACGGGTTGATCCCCGTGGCACGTGCGCTGACGGATGCGGGGGTCGGCGGTTTCGTCGTCTCCCGGGTGGAGGATGCGGCCGCGATCGCCGACGAGGGGGTGCCGGTCCCGACGACGGTCGCCGCGCATCCGCCGACGGCGACCGACGACCGTGCGCTGCTCGGTCCTGAGCTGCTCGGGCTCGACCCCACGCGGCCCTCCGCCCCGGCCATGCGGCTCGAGGGCGAGGTCATCGCGGTCAAGCGCGTGCCCGCCCACCGCGGCGTCTCCTACGGCTACACGTATCGCACCGAACGGCCGAGCACACTCGTGCTCGTCGCGCTCGGCTACGCCGACGGCATCCTCCGCGTCGCCTCCAACAAGGCGCCGGTGAAGGTCGGCGCGACCACCGGCCGGATCACCGGCCGCATCGCCATGGACCAGTTCGTCGTCGACCTCGGCGACGACTCCGCCGAGCCCGGCGACGCCGTCATCCTGTTCGGGGATGCCGCGCTCGGCGAGCCGACCGTGCTCGACTGGGCCGACGCGCTCGGCGTCGCGGCGCCGGTCATCACCAGCCGGCTCGGCCGCCGCATCGAGAGGACGTACTGCGAGTGAGGACGGCCGCATGACCATCGTGGACGCCATCGCGGAGCCGCTCCCCCGCGCGGTCATCGACCTGGCGGCGCTCCGGCACAACGTCGCGCACCTGACCCGTCTCATCGAGCCCGCGCAGACCATGCTCGCCGTGAAGGCGGACGCGTACGGGCACGGACTGCTGCCGATCGCGGACGCCGGGCTCGACGCCGGAGCGACCTCGTTCGCCGTGCTCGAGATCCCCGCCGGACTCATCCTGCGCAGCGCCGGCATCGACGTGCCGATCCTGGCCTGGCTTCACGGGCAGGACACCGACTGGCGCGCGGGCATCGAGGCCGACATCGAGCTCGGGATCTCCGCCGTGTGGCAGCTGGAGGCGATCGCCGCCGCCGGCGCCGACCGTCCCGCCGTCGTGCACCTCAAGGTCGACACCGGGCTCAGCCGCAACGGCGCGACCCGCGAGGACTGGCCCGGGCTGATCCGCACGGCGCTCGAACTGCAGGAGCGCGGGGTGCTCCGCGTCCGGGCGGCCTGGTCGCACCTGGCCGACGCCTCCATCGCCGACGACGAGGCGGCCCTCGCCGAGTTCCGGGACGCGGTCGCCGAGGCGGAGTCGCTGGGCGCGCGCTTCGAGGTGCTGCACCTGGCGGCGAGCTCGGCGGGCATCCGGATGCCCGAGGCGCGCTTCGACTTCGTCCGGTTCGGCATCGCCGCCTACGGCTTCTCCCCGTTCGACGACTCGACGGGCGCGGAGCTCGGCCTCATCCCGGTGATGCGGCTGGAGGCTCCGGTCACCGAGGTGCACGTCGACGGCACCACGCACGTCCGGCTCGGCATCGGCTACGGCGACGGCGTGCCGACGCTGGGGATCGCGAAGACCTCGGTGTCGCTGAACGGCCGGCGCTGCCCGGTGATCGACGTCGAGGTGGACGGGATGCTCGTCGATGCAGGCCCGCACCGCGTCGAGGTGGGCGACACCGCGATCCTGTTCGGCCCCGGCACCGCCGGCGAGCCGACCGCCGAGCAGTACGCCGACTGGGCCGAGACGATCGCCGACGAGATGGTCACCGGCGTCTCCGCCCGCGTCCCCCGCGTCTACGTCGACTGACCCCCGACGCCGTCAGCTCCTGAGTTCTTCGACCCGACACGCCGATGCGGGGTCGAACAAGTCCGGAGCTGATGGCTGCTAGAGGGAGACGCCGAGGCGGTCGGCGATGGCTCGGCGGGCGTTCGTCGCGTAGCGGTCGACGCGCTCCGTCTGCGGCACCGGCGGCAGCTCGGCGCGCAGCGCGGTCGAGAGCAGACGGTCGGCGAGCACCGGGTTCATCGGCAGCAGCGGACCGTGCAGGTGCGTGCCGATCGACGCACCGACGACCACGCCCTCGGTCGAGCCGTCGTTGCCCGTCCCGCTGACGATGCGGGCGAGCGGCTCCGCGCCCTCGAGCACGGTGCGGGCGGAGTGGTTCTCGAAACCGGCGATGGCGGTGCCGTCGGCCAGCCGCGCCACGACCTCGCCGACGTGGCGCTTCGGGCCGAGCGCGGCACGCGTCGGGAACACCGCGGCGCCCGCGAGCACCTCGCCCTCAGCGGTCTCGAGCTCGGTGCCGAGCAGCTGCCAGCCTCCCGCGATCGCGAGGATCGGCACGCCGGCGTCACGCCACTCGCGCAGTCTCGGCGCGATGCGGAGCACGTCCTGGTGCACCGCGCGCTGGCCCGAGAGCGGCCCGGAGCCGATGTGCACGATGTCCGCACTCGGCGGCAGCTCGGCCCCCGGCGCGTGCGCGACGGTCTCGACGTCGATGCCGCGCCAGCGGGCGCGCTCGGCGAGGGCGAGCACGTTGCCCGCGTCGCCGTTGATGCCCAGCTCGGCCGGGTACAGGTGCAGGATGCGCAGCACGGTCATCGCTCGCCGCCTTCCAGGTCGAGGAAGCCCAGCTGCTTGCGGATCAGCATCATCTGCTCGTAGTTGACGATCATGGTCTTCGTGCCGCGCGACGGTTTCGGCAGCGCGAGGAAGGCCTGCAGCGCCGGCTTGAGCTCGGGCACGACCTGGTCGACCTCGATGCCCGCGTAGGCGAACCGCGTGGCGAACTGCCAGGCCTTGGTGCCGGAGATCACATCCACGTGGCTCAGCTTCGACAGGTCGATGTCGTACACCCACGACGGGTCGGGGGTGCCCTCGTCGACCGAGACGAACACCTGCTCCGGCGACTCGCTGAGGTAGTCCAGGTTGAGCTGGAGGCTCGGCGGGTTCTTCATCATGATGATCTCGACGTCCTCGTCGCCGACCTTCAGCGTCTCGCCGCGGCCGTACACCGTGCGCAGCGCCGCCATCGCGGCGACCACGGCGTTCGGCTGGAACCGGTCACCCAGCAGGCGGCGGGCCATCGCGGTCGCGCCGGCGGCGTCCACCGCGTAGTGCAGGCCGCGCGCGGGCAGCCCGATGCGGACGTTCTCGCCGCCGATGGTGAGCTGGGCGCTCTGCACCTCCAGCTTGCTGACGAAGACGGACGGGATGGGCAGCGACCCCGCCGCGGCACCGGTCAGGTCCTTGACGTTGGCCAGCCCGTTCGGCGACGCCTCGATGAGGGACGGCGCGACAGCGAACGTGGTGACGTCGCGCCCCTGCGCCGCCAGCTCCGCCCCGACGCGGGCGAGGCTGTCGTCGTCGGCGTTCACCACGACGAACTCGGACGAGCCCTCGGCGATCGACCGCAGCATCCCGATGACGCGGGTCGGCTCGAAGAAGCGGTTCAGCTGGTCGATCTGGACGTTGAGCAGCAACGAGCCGCGCGGCTTCAGCACGCGCGCGAGGTCGACGCCGTAGGCCTCGTCCACCTCGATAACACCGACGTCGCCGCGCACGTAGCCGTCGAGCGGCACGTCCGCGAGCAGCGCCGACGCGATGCCCTGCGGCAGGTTGCCGCCGGAGGGGTTGGTGAAGACGTCCAGCCCGTGCTCCCGCAGGATCGCGGTGAGCATGTTCGTCGTCGTGGACTTGCCGTTCGAGCCGGACACGAACACGACGCCGAGAGGCAGCCGGCTGACCGCACGCTCCAGGAACTTCGGGGCGATCGCGAGCGCGACGCGGCCCGGCACCGCGGAGCCGCCTCCCCGCAGGCGCAGAAGCCAGCGGGCGAGGCGGCCGGCGATGACCGCCAGTCGGTAGCGCACCGGTTTACTCGAGGTAGTCGCGCAGCGACTGCGAGCGGGACGGGTGGCGCAGCTTCGCCATCGTCTTCGACTCGATCTGGCGGATGCGCTCACGCGTCACGCCGAACGTGTCACCGATCTGGTCGAGCGTCTTCGGCATCCCGTCGCCGAGGCCGAAGCGCATGCGGATGACGCCCGCCTCGCGCTCCGACAGCGAGTCGAGCAGGCTCTCCAGCTGCTTCTGCAGCATGGTGAAGCCGACCGCGTCGGCCGGGACGACCGCCTCAGTGTCCTCGATCAGGTCGCCGAACTCGCTGTCCCCGTCCTCACCGAGAGGCGTGTGGAGCGAGATGGGCTCGCGACCGTACTTCTGCACCTCGATGACCTTCTCCGGGGTCATGTCGAGTTCCTTCGACAGCTCCTCGGGGGTGGGCTCGCGGCCCAGGTCCTGCAGCATCTGGCGCTGCACGCGGGCGAGCTTGTTGATGACCTCGACCATGTGCACCGGGATGCGGATGGTGCGCGCCTGGTCCGCCATCGCGCGGGTGATCGCCTGACGGATCCACCAGGTGGCGTACGTGGAGAACTTGAAGCCCTTCGTGTAGTCGAACTTCTCGACCGCACGGATGAGACCCAGGTTGCCCTCCTGGATGAGGTCAAGGAACTGCATGCCACGGCCGGTGTAGCGCTTGGCGAGGGACACCACGAGACGCAGGTTGGCGCCCAGCAGGTGGCTCTTGGCGCGCTGGCCGTCGCGGGCGACCCACTTCAGCTCGCGCTCGAGCTCCTTGCTGAGGTTCGGCGTGTTCGCGAGCTTGTCCTCGGCGAAGAGCCCCGCCTCGATGCGCATCGCGAGCTCGACCTCCTCCGCCGCGTTCAGCAGCGGGACCTTGCCGATCTGCTTCAGATAGTCCTTGACCGGGTCGGCGGTGGCGCCGGTGATCGTCGTCGAGTAGACGGGGATGTCGTCTTCCTCGTCGACGGCGCGCAGCACCAGGGCATCGGTCGGCAGCGGGAGGTCGCCGGCCGGGGCGGCCGCAGGCGCGGCGCTCCCCGTCTCGTCGCCCTCGGTCTCCTCCGACTCGCTGTCGGCGTCGCCCTCGGCGGCGGCCTCCGTGTCGGAGTCGCCCTCCGCGTCCGTCTCGTCGTCCTCGTCGATCTCGACCTCGGCGTCGTCGTCGAGGACCTCGTCGTCTTCGTCGTCCGCAGCCTTGCCCTTCGGGGCGGCCTGCTTCTTCGCAGCCGTCGACTTCGCGGCCGCTTTCTTGGGCGCCGCCTTCGTGCCCGCCTTCTTGGCTGCGGGCTTCGCCGTCTCCTCGCCCGCCGCCGCGGTCACGGTCTCGTCGACCTCGACCTCCGGCTCGCGGGTCTTCGTTGCTGCACGGGTTGCCATGTGAACACCTTTCATACCAAGCGGAGGGGCCGGGATCCTGACGGCCGGGCCTGGCTCAGGGTTTGCGTGCGGACACTACTAAGACCCATGTCAAGTCCTGGGGGTTTGCGCCGTGCATCGTCTAATGCTCCGGCCCCAGGAAATGAACGGGTCCAGACATCAATTATTGCACGTTCCCCGCGTTCCCCCGACCACGTCGTTACAGAGCCTCGCGCCCGCCGCGCCGCCTCCACGCTCCGACAAGTGCAACCCAGAGAGGGGCCACTTCTATTCCCTCGTCCTCGAGGAGATGACGGCGTGTCCGGCGGCGCGCGCGGACGAGGAAACCGACGCCGATCCCGACGATCACGTACTGGATGGCGAACGCCCAGCGGAAGTGGTCGAGCTGGTAGAGCTGGGCGTCGCCCTCCGCGCCGTGCGCCTGCAGGTCGAGGGAGACGCCGATCAGGAACATCATCACGAAGCTGGCGAGGAAGCCGCCGACGTTGACGATGCCGTTCGCCGACCCGAGGCTGTGCAGCGGGTTGAAGGTGCGCGCGAAGTCGAAGCCGATCAGCGAGCCGGGGCCGCCGATCCCGATGGCGGCGATGAGGACGACGATCGTCCACAGCGGCGGTTTCCCCGGCCACAGCAGCACCAGCGTCCACGCGGCCGCCATGAGCGCGACGATGCCGAGCACGAGGTTGCTCCGTCGCATCGGGAACCGGGCGGTGAGGATGCCGAGGATGGGACCGGACACGAGGCCGGCCCCGACCAGCACCGTCAGCAGCGCCGACGCCTCGGCCGGCTCGATCCCGATGGCGAACACGAGGAACGGGATGCCCCACATCAGGCTGAACACGGTGCCGGAGGACTGCGTCACGAAGTGCGACCAGAAGCCGAGCTGGGTGCCGGGCCGCGCCAGGCTGATCCGCAGTTGGCGCAGCGAGTCCGACCACGTCGCGGGCCTGGGCCCCTCGCTCGCACCGACCGGGCGGTCGGTGACGCCGAGCACGATGCCGATGAGCGCCACCACCGAGAGCGAGGCGGCGGAGAGGAACGCGACCGTCCAGCCGGAGAGGTGCAGCAGCAGGGCGAACGGAACGGCCGAGAGCACCTGGCCGAGTTGGCCGACGTTGCCGATCCACTGCGACAGCTGGGGCACGATACGACCGCGGAACCAGGAGTTCACCAGCCGCATCAGCGAGGTGAACACCGTCGCATCGCCCGCCCCCACGAGGATGCGGCCGACGATCGCGATCGCGATGCTCGGCGCGAGGGCGACGGCGACCTGGCCGACCACCATGAGGGCGGTGCCCACCAGCATCAGGACGCGGGACCCGATCCGGTCGATCAGCACGCCCACCGGCACCTGCATGCCCGCATACACGATGAGCTGCACGACGGCGAGGGTCGACAGCACCGACGCGGACACGTGGAAGCGCTCGGTCGCCGCGACGCCCGCGACACCCACGGTGGTGCGCTGCATCACGGCGATCAGGTAGGCGAAGACGCCGATCCCGTAGACGATCCAGGAGCGACGCGAATTCACCGAACGATCCTACGCCCGGCTATGCACCGGCCAGGAATCGGGTGTGCGCTCAGCGCGCGGTCAGCGCGCGGTCAGCGCTCGCCGCGCGGGTTGTCCTCGTCGCCGTGACGGCGGAAAGCCAGGAAGTTCTCGAGCTCCGCGGCGATCTCGTCGGCGCTCGGCAGCTCGCCGTCGCTGTCGGTCAGCGGCGAGCGCAGCTGCGTGTCCTCCATGTAGGAGTCGTGGCGCTCCTCCAAGGTGCCGACCAGCCGGCCGAGCTCCGGGTTGCCGGCGACCTGCTCGTCGATGTTGGCGACGAACTCCCTGTCCTCCTGGCGCAGCCGGTCGGTCGGGAAGATCAGCCCGGTCGACGCGCTGATGGAGTCGAGCGCGGCCACCGCGGCCGCCGGGTACTCCGTGTCGGCGAGGTAGTGCGGGATGAGCAGGATGAACCCCGCGATCGGGTACGACAGCTGCTGCAGCCGGTACTCCAGCAGGTGGAGGGCGTTCGCGGGCACCTGCGTGTGCGGCTTCCAGATCGACATGGAGTCGATCAGCTCCTGCCGGTTGCCGCTGACCGTGACCCCGATCGGGCGCGTGTGCGGCACCGGCATCGGGATGGAGTGCACCCACGTGATCGTGGACACCTTGAAGCGCTCGATCAGGCCGAGCACCGCCTCCGTGAAGGCCTCCCAGCGGAAGTCCGGCTCGAAGCCGGAGAGCAGCAGGAACGGCTGACGGAGCTCGTCGTACGCGAGGTAGAGCTTGAGCGTCGCAGGCTGGTAGTCGGTCAGGTGGTCCTGGTCGAAGTGGATGATGGGCCGGCGGGCGCGGTAGTCGAGCAGGATGTCGGCGTCGAAGGTGGCGACCACCTCGCTGTCGAGGGTGCCGAGCAGGTAGGTGCCGAGCTGGCTCACGCCGGAGCCCGCGTCGGCGAAACCGGTCAGTCCCGCGACCAGCGGCAGACCTTCCGGCACGTCGAGTGCCGGGTTGAGCTCGAACAGTTCGCCGGGGTCTCGCATAACTCAACTCTAGATCGGGCTCCCCCGCGCGTGCCCTGCTCAGGACCCCGCGCGGCCACGCCCACAGCGAACACGCGCGTTAGGGTCGGAGCATGACCGTTCCCTCGCTGACGCTGACCGACGCCCCCACCCCCGCCACTTCCGCCGACGTGCTCGTCGTCGCCGCCCGCGTGGCGCGCGACACCGTCGCCGTGCTCTCCGGCGAGCACCGCGAGGTGCTGGAGCAGCAGCTCCGGGAGGTCGGCTTCGGCGGCGGGCGGGACGAGCTGGTGCGGCTGCCCGGCCGTGGCGCCGGCGCGTCCCTCGCCGTCATCGGGCTCCCCGAGGGCGGGACGGACGCGCTCCGCTACGCCGCCGGCAGCGCCGTGCGCCAGCTGGCCGGCACGGCGGCGGTCGCCCTCGACCTGCCCGCCGGGGACGCGGCCGAGGTCGGCGCGGTACTGGAGGGTGCGGCGCTCGGCGCCTACGCGTTCACGGAGTACCGCGAGAAGAGCCGCGCCGCGGTCAAGGACCCGGTCGGGTCGATCGAGGTGCTGGGCTCCGCTCCCGACGCCGAGGCGCTCGTCGCCCGCGCGACCGCGGTCGCCGAGGCCGCCGCGCTGGTCAAGGACCTCGTGAACATGCCCCCGCTCGACCTCTACCCCGAGACCTTCGCGTCGCGGGCGCAGGACGCGGCGGCGGACCTGCCGGTCACCGTCGAGGTGTGGGATGAGGAGCGGCTCGCGGCCGACGGCTTCGGCGGCATCCTCGGCGTCGGCCAGGGCTCGACGCGCCCGCCGCGGCTGGTGAAGGTGTCGTACGCGCCCGCGGACGCCTCCCGCCACCTCTCCCTGGTGGGCAAGGGCATCACCTTCGACTCCGGCGGCCTGTCGCTCAAGCCCGCGACCGGCATGGTCGGGATGAAGTACGACATGACCGGCGCCGCCACCGTGCTCGCCGTGGCGCTCGCGGCCGCGCGGCTCGCCCTCCCGCTGCGGGTCACCGCCTGGCTGTGCCTGGCCGAGAACATGCCGTCGGGTTCGGCGATCCGACCCAACGACGTGCTGCGGATCCGCGGCGGGCGCACGGTCGAGGTGCTCAACACCGACGCGGAGGGGCGGCTCGTGCTCGCCGACGGCCTGGTGGCGGCGAGCGAGGAGCACCCGGACGCCATCGTCGACGTGGCGACCCTGACCGGCGCCGCCATGGTCGCGCTCGGCACGCGCTACGCGGCCGTCATGGGCTCCGACGACCTGGTGGACCAGGTGCTCGCCGCCGGGAAGGAGTCCGGCGAGCTGCTGTGGCCGATGCCGCTCCCGGGCGAGCTGCGCGCGACCATCAACTCCGACGTGGCCGACATCGCGAACGCCAACCCGGGCAACACCGCCGGCGGCGCGCTGCTGGCCGGGGTGTTCCTCCAGGAGTTCATCGGGCGCACCGGCGAGGAGGACGACGCGCCGCGCATCCCGTGGGCCCATCTGGACATCGCAGGCCCCGCCAAGAGCCCCGCGGCGCCCTACGGTTTCACCGGCAAGGGCCCGTCCGCCGTCAGCGTACGTGCGCTTCTGCGTCTGGCCGAGACCATTTCAGGGAAGTAGTAGGGTCGTATGGGCGGGAAATCCCGCCCATCAACACGTCACCCGGAGCCACCCCTCTGGGCGGCAAATCGTGTCACATGATCCTGATGCGCGAGGGAGTAGCTGGGTGTCTGAGCAGAACTTTGACATTGTGGTGCTCGGCGGTGGGAGTGGAGGCTACGCAGCGGCGCTGCGTGCGGCCGAGCTCGGTTTCACCGTCGGCATGATCGAGAAGGACAAGGTCGGCGGCACGTGCCTGCACCGCGGCTGCGTCCCGACGAAGGCGCTGCTCCACGCGGCCGAGATCGCCGACTACTCGCGGGAGTCGGCGAAGTACGGCATCGTCACCCAGCTCCAGGGCGTCGACATCAACGGCGTGACCGAGTACCGCACCGGCATCGTCGCGAAGAAGTACAAGGGTCTGCAGGGCCTGGTGAAGGCCCGCGGCATCACGGTCATCGAGGGCGAGGGCCGCCTGGTCTCCCCCACGACCGTGCAGGTCGGCGAGGACCGCATCGTCGGCAAGAACGTCATCCTGGCGACCGGCTCCTACTCGCGCTCGCTGCCGGGTCTGGAGATCGGCGGACGGGTCATCACCTCGGAGCAGGCGCTCGAGCTCGACTTCGTCCCGAAGAAGGTCGCCGTGCTCGGCGGCGGTGTCATCGGCGTCGAGTTCGCCAGCGTCTGGAAGTCGTTCGGCTCCGACGTCACCATCATCGAGGCGCTGCCGCACCTGGTCCCGAACGAGGACGAGTCGATCAGCAAGTCGCTGGAGCGCGCGTTCCGCCGCCGCGGCATCGACTACAGCCTGGGCGTCCGCTTCCAGGGCGTCACCCAGAACGAGAACGGCGTTGTCGTCACCCTCGAGAACGGCAACACCATCGAGGCCGACCTGCTGCTCGTGGCCGTCGGCCGCGGACCGCTCACCCAGGGCCTCGGCTTCGACGAGGTCGGCGTCACCATGGACCGCGGCTTCGTCATCACCGACGAGCGCCTGCACACCAACATCCCGGGCGTCTACGCCGTGGGCGACATCGTCCCCGGCCTGCAGCTCGCGCACCGCGGCTTCCAGCAGGGCATCTTCGTCGCGGAGGAGATCGCGGGCCTCAACCCGATCGTCGTCCCGGACGTCAACATCCCGAAGGTCACCTACTGCGACCCGGAGGTCGCCTCCATCGGCCTCACCGAGGCGAAGGCGGTCGAGAAGTACGGCGCCGACAGCGTCAGCAGCTACGACTACAGCCTGGCCGGCAACGCCCGAAGCGAGATCATCGGCACGAACGGCTCCGTGAAGGTCGTCCGCGTCAACGACGGCCCCGTGGTCGGCGTGCACATGATCGGCGCCCGCGTCGGCGAGCTGATCGGCGAGGCGCAGCTGGCCGTGAACTGGGAGGCGTACCCGGAGGACATCGCTCCGCTCATCCACGCGCACCCCACGCAGAACGAGTCGCTCGGCGAGGCCTTCCTTTACCTCGCGGGCAAGCCGCTGCACACCCTCTAGGACGTCGCAGGCGGGTCCGCCGCGCGCGGACCCGCCTGCAATAAGCTACTGAACGATCAGGTTTGAAGGAGAGAAGCTCATGAGCGAATCCGTCAGCCTCCCGGCACTCGGCGAGAGTGTCACGGAAGGCACGGTCACCCGCTGGCTGAAGAACGTTGGCGACCGTGTCGAGGTGGACGAGCCCCTGCTCGAAGTCTCGACCGACAAGGTCGACACCGAGATCCCGTCGCCGGTCGCCGGCGTCATCGAGGCGATCCTGGTGCAGGAGGACGAGACCGTCGAGGTGGGCACCGCGCTCGTGACGATCGGCGACGGCTCGGGTGCCGGCGCCGAGGCGCCCGCCGAGGCTGCGCCGGCCGAGGCCGCGCCCGCCGAGGCCGCTGCTCCCGCACCGGAGGCGCCCGCCCCCGCGCAGGAGGCACCGGCCGCTCCGGCGCAGGAGGCCCCGCAGGCCGCCCCCGCTCAGGAGTCCGCGCCCGCCGCCCCGGCCGAGCAGGCCGCTCCCGCGCCGGCTGCCGCCGCTCCGGCCGCTCCGGCACAGCAGGCGCCCGCCGCTCCGGCTGAGGCCGCTCCTGCTCAGGCCGCCCCTGCTCCGCAGGCTGCCGCCGCGCCTGCTCCGCAGGCTGCCGCTCCGCAGGCCGCTGCCCCGGCGGCGCCCGCTGCTGCGGCCGCCGCACCCGCCTCATCGGGCGGCGCCCACGCCGGCAACGCCGGCTACGTGACGCCGATCGTGCGCAAGCTCGCGAACGAGCAGGGCGTCGACCTCTCCACCGTGACGGGCACCGGCGTCGGCGGACGCATCCGCAAGGAGGACATCCTTTCGGCCGCCGCCCCTGCCGCCGCTGCGTCGGCTCCCGCCGCCGCGGCCCCGGCCCCGGAGGTCTCGCCGCTGCGTGGCACCACGCAGCCGATGTCGCGCCTCCGCAAGGTCGTCGCCGAGCGCGCCGTCGTCTCGATGCAGTCGACCGCGCAGCTCACCAGCGTCGTCGAGGTGGACGTGACCAAGGTCGCCGCCCTCCGCGACCGCGTGAAGGGCGACTTCCTGAGCAAGACCGGTGTGAAGCTCTCCTTCCTGCCGTTCTTCGCGCTGGCCGCCGCCGAGGCGCTGAAGACCTACCCGGTCATCAACGCGACCGTCGACGGTGACAGCATCGTCTACCCGGACCACGAGAACATCTCGATCGCCGTCGACACCGAGCGCGGGCTGCTCACCCCGGTGGTGCGCAACGCCTCCGAGCTCGACATCGCCGCCCTGGCGAAGGAGATCGGCGACCTCGCCGAGCGCACCCGCGACAACCGGCTCAAGCCGGACGAGCTCGCGGGCGGCACGTTCACGCTGACCAACACCGGTTCGCGCGGCGCGCTGTTCGACACCCCGCTCGTGTTCCTCCCGCAGGTCGCGATCCTCGGCACCGGCATCGTCACCAAGAAGCCGGTCGTCGTCTCGGCCGACGGCAGCGACTCGATCGCCATCCGCTCGACCGTGTACCTCGCCCTCTCGTACGACCACCGGATCGTGGACGGCGCCGACGCGGCCCGCTTCCTCGTCGCGGTCAAGAACCGTCTCGAGGGCGGCAACTTCGAGGGCAACCTCGGGATCTGATCGCCTCACGGGAACACCGCCCGTAACCGCCAGCCGGCCTCGCTCCTCACCAGTAGGAGCGAGGCCGGTCGGCTTTTCGGCGTGCGCGCCGCATCGGGGACGACCGCCACCAGCGCCGCATCGCCCCAGCGCTCCACCAGGGAGAGCTGAGCTCCCGCGTAGTCGCGTTCGTCTGCCGCCCCCGCTCCGCCGAGCGCTGCAGCCTCGTCCCCCTGCAGAGCGGCTCCGGCTTCGAGCACATCGTCGAGGCAGGCGGGGGCGGCCGATGTCGCGGAGAAGCAGGCATGCCGCGCGTCCAGCAGAGTGACCGCCGCATCCACCGGGTCATCGCTGTCGCCGCGAGGCTTCTCGCCCTCAGGTGAAGCGCCCGCGCCGGCTCCTCCATCGCCCGCTTCCGCCGCGAGGGATGCCGCCCCGGAGCCGGCGACCGGGGTTCCCGTCGCACCCGACCGTCCCCAGGCCGCGGTCGATCGGCCGACCGATGGTGTACTCGCCGCGGTCGAGCGGCTCACCGCCGCGCTCGGCGCCGGGGTTCCCGGAACCAGCGCGACGACTGCCAGCCCGACGATCACGGGCACAGCGGCGACCAGAGCCAGGGCAGGCCGCCTGCGCAGGGCGGCGAGCAGTCGCGTCCCCACTCGCTGAAGGGGACGGTCGTCGAACAGCTCGACCACCGAGGCAAGGCGCGGAGCACGTCCCCGATCGTCCCCGCTCGGATGAGCCCTCGCCACAGCGCGAGCGGAATCGCCGGCATCGACGGCTCCCGGCGCGTTCACCGAGACCCCGACGGACGGCACCTCCCCCTCGACCGCCGAACGCACCGCGACCGGACGCGCGACCGCCGCCACCGCCTCCTCCACCGCGGACCACCGCCCGCTGCGGAGTGCACCCTCCACGGCCGCCAGGAGGCGCATGCCGGTGCCGTCGACCACGCGTAGGCACAGGGAGCGAGCGAACGCGTGGAACGCTTCCGCGTCCGCGACGGCGGCCTCGGGATGCAGCGGCACGACACCGTCGAGGAGGCCGAGGGACGGGCAGCCGTCGGCGGTGAACTCCACACCCTCCGGCGAGAGGGTCGGCGCGGCCCAGCCCGCCGCGTGCAGGGCGGCGATCCCCCGCGCAACGCCGAGCAGCACCGTCGCGGCCTCACCGCCCGACACACCCGAGCGACGCGCGATCAGCTCCGCCAGAGTGCCGCCGGGAGCGTCGGCCAGGAGGACGGCATCCATTTCACGTCCGCGGACCTGGCGTCGGCCGACCTCCTGCACGAGCCCGACGACGTGCTCGCTCGCGGCTCGCCTCCGCGCCGCGAGCTCGCGGTCGGCGGACGGCCCTGCCTCTCCAGCCCGCCGCTCGCGCACTCGCAGCCGCGCCCGTCGGTGCAGCGCGGCGCCCGTCACCGGCAGGGACACTCCCCCGCCCGGGTCGTCCGTCGGCGGCCCCGCCGCGTCCCAACCCTCGGCGCGGGCCAGTGCCGTCGCGATGCGGTGGAGCTCTGCACGGTCGGCAGGACGGGAGGGGGAGGAGCCGGTGATCGGTGTCATGCCTCCATCCCAGTAGGCACGGGCGCGCCGAGGGCCCGTCTCCGCGGATCTGTGGACAAGTCACGCTGTCGTCGGGCTGTGCGCACCTTCCCGAAGCCCGACGTAGACTGACCGGGTGACCACGTATGACGTCACGGGGCTAAGCGCCAACTCCGTGCCGTATCTCGAGGCCCTTCAGCAGCAGCGTGCCGTGCACGCCGCCGTCGTCGCAGGCCAGGCGCCCGATACCGTCATCCTCCTCGAGCACGAGTCGGTGTACACCGCCGGCAAGCGCACCTCCCCGGACGAACGCCCGGACGACGGCACGCCCGTCGTCGACGTCGACCGCGGGGGCAAGATCACCTGGCACGGGCCGGGGCAGCTCGTGGGGTACCCGATCGTCCGTCTCCACGAACCCGTCGATGTCGTCGGCTACGTCCGTGCGCTCGAGCGCGTCCTCATCGACGTGCTCGCCCGCCTCGGCGTGACCGGCGTGCAGATCGAGGGCCGGTCCGGCGTCTGGATGCGCCCGGAGCACAACCCGGGAGCACAGCAGGACGAGAAGATCGCCGCCATCGGCATCCGCGTCGCCGAGGGCGTCACCATGCACGGCTTCGCGCTCAACTGCTCCAACGACCTCGCCGCCTACGACCGGATCGTCGCCTGCGGCATCCGCGACGCCGGAGTCACCACGATCTCCCGCGTCCTGGGCCGAACCGTCACGCCGCAGGAGGTCGCGCCGCTCGTCATGGACGCCTTCGACCTCGAGTTCACGGCGGCGGAGGCCGTCGCGTGAGCGCCCTACCCGAGGGGCGCCGGATGCTGCGCCTCGAGGTCCGCAACGCCCAGACGCCGATCGAGCGCAAGCCCGAGTGGATCAAGACCAAGGCGAAGATGGGCCCGGAGTACCGGCAGCTGCAGACCCTGGTGAAGACCGAGGAGCTGCACACCGTCTGCCAGGAGGCCGGCTGCCCGAACATCTACGAGTGCTGGGAGGACCGGGAGGCGACCTTCCTCATCGGCGGCTCCCAGTGCACCCGCCGCTGCGACTTCTGCCAGATCGACACCGGCAAGCCTGCCGACTTCGACCGGGACGAGCCGCGGCGCGTCGCCGAGTCCGTGCAGCGGATGGGCCTGCGCTACGCCACGGTGACCGGTGTCGCGCGCGACGACCTGGAGGACGAGGGGTCGTGGCTGTACGCCGAGACGATCCGCGAGATCCACCGCCAGTCCCCCGGCACCGGGGTCGAGATCCTGGTGCCCGACTTCTCCGGCAACCCGGAGTACCTGGGCGAGGTCTTCTCTGCGCAGCCGGAGGTGTTCGCGCACAACGTCGAGACCGTTCCGCGCATCTTCAAGCGCATCCGGCCGGCGTTCCGGTACGAGCGCTCGCTCGACGTGCTGACCCAGGGTCGCGCGGCAGGTCTGATCACGAAGTCGAACCTGATCCTCGGGATGGGCGAGGAGCGCCAGGAGGTCAGCGCCGCCCTGCGCGACCTGCACGACGCGGGCACCGACATCCTGACCATCACGCAGTACCTGCGGCCGAGCCCGCGGCACCTGCCGGTGGCCCGATGGGTGCACCCCGACGAGTTCGTGGAGCTCAAGCAGGAGGCGGAGGAGGTCGGCTTCCTCGGCGTGCTCGCCGGTCCGCTCGTGCGGTCCTCGTACCGCGCGGGGCGGCTCTGGGCGCAGTCGATGCAGGCGAAGGGACGGCCGGTGCCGGACGAGCTGCGGCACCTCGCCGACGCGTCGCTCGGGTTCGCGCAGGCGGTCTCCTGACAGCACTCTCCCAGCGGCGAACAGGTCATCTGGAGGACCCGCGAGCCGGTATCCTTGGAGCTATGGCAAAGGACAAGTCCACCAAGGAGCCCGGCCGTCTGAAGCAGATGTGGCAGGTCTTCCAGATGACCCGCCGGTACGACGACCGCGCGCTGCTGTACATCGTCCTCGGTGCTGTCCTTCCCATCGTCGCCGGCGTGCTGCTCGCGATCTTCCTGTCCGGCGGCAACGTCTTCACGATGGTGCTGTGGATCGTCGCGGGCGTGCTCGCGGGCGTCCTGATCGGCCTGATCATCCTGGGTCGTCGTGCCGAGCGCGCGGCGTACTCCCAGATCGAGGGCCAGCCCGGTGCCGTCGGCGCCGTGCTGCGCTCGTCGCTCAAGCGCAGCTGGCGCGGCTCCGAGATGCCGGTGGCGGTCAACGGCAAGACGCAGGACGCGGTGTACCGCGCGACCGGCCGCGGCGGCGTCGTGCTGATCAGCGAGGGCCCGGCGACGCGCACCAAGCGCATGGTGGACGAGGAGCGCCGCAAGGTGAACCGCGTGCTGCCGAACGTCCCCGTCACGATCATCACGGTCGGGCCGGATGCCGACTCGGTGCCGCTGCACAAGGTCCCGCGCACGCTCGCCAAGATCAAGCCGACCCTCACCAAGGCCGAGGTCATCGCGATCAGCAACCGTCTCCAGTCGATGGAGAACCAGATGCCGATCCCGAAGGGCATCGACCCGATGAAGGTGCGCGCCCAGCGCGCCCGCTGACCCGCGCCGCGCCGTCAGGCGCGGATGAGGACCGTGCCGGCGATCTTGTCGTGGAAGCCGCGCTGGTCGGAGTCCCAGACAAGCGCGGGGATCACGATGCACAGCAGCAGCGTCCGGACGATCGGACGCCAGACACCGACCCAGCCCCCACGGACCGCGACCACGCGCATCCCGACGATCCGGTGCCCGATGCTGCCGCCGATGGTCGGGATGAAGAGGATCTGCAGCACGGCGAAGATCGCGATCGTCGCCCAGCTGTCGTAGCGGAAGAACGCGAACGACAGGAACGACGCGATCGCCCAGTCGATGACGATCGCCCCGATCCGCCGCCCGACCCGCCCGATCGAGCGCGGCCCGGACTCGGGGAGGCCGAGGCGCTCGCCCGGGTAGCGGCTGGGGGCGATGTCGCCGGGGCGGTTCGACGGGTTCTGGGGCACCAGCCGAGTCTACCGAGGGCCACTCGCGGCCACCTGGACGCCCCATCCCCGTCGGGGGTACGCGTAACATGCCGGAAACATTCGCGTGACCGCGGGGAAACGGCCTCCCCCTAGCGTGGTCGGTGGACTGCATGCGCAGTCCGGTCACCCGCAAAGCCATTGGGAGTCGTCCGTATGTTCCGTGATTCTTCCGAGGTGCTCAAGTTCATCAAGGACACCGACGTCAAGTTCCTTGATATCCGCTTCACCGACCTGCCCGGTGTGCAGCAGCACTTCAACATCCCCGCCTCGACCGTCGACGAGGAGTTCTTCTCCGTCGGCCAGCTGTTCGACGGCTCCTCGATCCGCGGCTTCGCGTCGATCCACGAGTCCGACATGCAGCTCATCCCGGATGTGTCGACCGCTTACATCGACCCGTTCCGTGCCGAGCGCACCCTCATCATGGTGTTCGACATCTACAACCCGCGAAACGGCGAGATCTACGCGAAGGACCCGCGTCAGGTCGCCAAGAAGGCCGAGAAGTACCTCGCGTCGACCGGCATCGCCGACACCGCGTACTTCGCGCCGGAGGCCGAGTTCTACATCTTCGACGACGTCCGCTACGAGGTGAAGCAGAACTCCAGCTTCTACTCCGTGGACTCGGAGGAGGGCGCCTGGAACTCGGGCCGCGTCGAAGAGGGCGGCAACCTGGCGAACAAGACCCCCTACAAGGGCGGCTACTTCCCGGTCTCCCCCGTCGACAAGCAGGCCGACCTGCGCGACGACATCTCGCTGAAGCTGATCGACGCGGGCCTCATCCTGGAGCGCGCGCACCACGAGGTGGGCACCGGCGGCCAGGCGGAGATCAACTACCGCTTCGACACCATGGTCCACGCGGCGGACGACATCCTGAAGTTCAAGTACATCGTCAAGAACACGGCGAACGAGTGGGGCAAGACGGCGACCTTCATGCCGAAGCCGCTCTTCGGCGACAACGGTTCCGGCATGCACACCCACCAGTCGCTGTGGAACGACGGCAAGCCGCTGTTCTACGACGAGGCGGGCTACGGCGGCCTGTCCGACATCGCGCGCTGGTACATCGGCGGCCTGCTCAAGCACGCCCCCGCGGTGCTCGCCTTCACGAACCCGACGGTGAACTCGTTCCACCGCCTCGTGCCCGGCTTCGAGGCCCCGGTCAACCTGGTCTACTCGGCCGGTAACCGCTCGGCGTCGATCCGCATCCCGATCACCGGCTCCAACCCGAAGGCCAAGCGCATCGAGTTCCGCGCGCCCGACGCGTCCGGCAACCCGTACCTCGCCTTCGCCGCGCAGTTGATGGCGGGCCTCGACGGCATCAAGAACCGCATCGAGCCGCACGAGCCGGTCGACAAGGACCTCTACGAGCTTCCGCCCGAGGAGGCCAAGAACATCCCCCAGGTGCCGGCGTCGCTCGGCGAGGCGCTCGACGCGCTCGAGGCGGACCACGACTTCCTCACCGCGGGCGGCGTGTTCACCCCGGAGCTCATCGAGACCTGGATCGAGTACAAGCGCGAGAAGGAGATCAAGCCGCTCGCGCAGCGCCCGCACCCGTTCGAGTACGAGCTGTACTACGGGGTCTGACCGGATTGCCGCGGAATTGCGCGGGATCTAAGACGTTGCGGACGCGTTAGTCCGCAAAAAGTCCGCACGAGCTGCAGGACGGTCCGCGAAAGCGACCGAAACCGCAGCTCGTGCGGACTCATCTGTATCCGGCCACAAATGCCCATAGGTATCCAGCGTCGTCTTCGCGGAAGCATGCCGCAGACGCGCCTGAACCGTCTTGATATCGAGGCCGGCCGCGATCAGCAGGGACGCGTAGTAGTGCCGCAGATCATGGATGCGGAAGCCATTGGGTAGACCGGGCACCTTCTCGCGCGCGGCACGGAACGCGGTTTCGATCGTGTACGGAGCCACCGGCCGGCCGTAGGCGCCGACAACGAGAGTGCTACTCCCCCACTGCGCCGGGATCCGATTGAGCTCGAGCGCCACTTCGTGCGGGATCGGGATCGGCGTCTTCGACATGTCCGTCTTGAGCGGTTCGGCCGGCCACTGGATGGCGGGTGAGATGATGCCGCGCATGAAGTCGACGTCTTCGACGCGAAGTGCGGCGATCTCGCCTACTCGGAGGCCCGCGAAGGCGCCGAGCAGCACAACGGGCCTGAAGTGTTCCGGTAGGACGTCGTGGAGCGCCCACACCTGCTCGGTGGTGGCTACGTAGGGTCGCTGCTTCCCGGCGCCAGGAGATGTTCGGCGCGAGACTGGAGACTTCGCAACGATGCCGTCGTGCACGGCGTCCGTGTACAGCTGCGACAGGCGGCGATGGATGGCGTAGACCGTGGAGTCAGCGAGACCTTCAGCCTTGAGCTCGGCCATCCAGTGCTTCACCTCGGACGGGCGGATGCTGCCTAGCGGGCGGTCGCCGAACTTCGCGCTGATGCGCACGAGGTGAGTGCGAGCCTGCCGAACCGTCGACGCACGGTTGGTCGCATATCCGTCAATCCAGGTTGAGCACCATTCCCTCATGGTGACTTTCGCAGTCTTCGGTGCCACCCATGTCCCGGTGACCAGTTTGCTGGTCTCGCGATCGAGCCAGTGCTGTGCCGAGTTCTCCGGATCTCGTGGGTTGTCTTTGAACTTGAAGTGCCGCGCGTGCTCCCTACCGGAAGCGTCCCGATATCGGGCGCGCCACGAGCCGTCAGGCCTCTTCTTGATGCTCGCCATCATCACCCCTCATGTAAGCGGACAACGCTTCAACACCCAGGTCGGCAAGCATGGTTGGCCGCTCGTCCTCCGAGACACCCATCTCCTCCCATACGGCCTCTTCCGTCACCCAGCGCAGATCTTCTATCGCCTCACGAGTTCCCGCCGTCGCCGATCGCCACTCTTCCTCATGCGCGCTCGAATCGATGCCGTAGGTGGATGTCATGAGGTCATCAGCGTTGTCGAAAATCCAGATGGCTTTGATCACCCAAGCAGCAAGCCAGCGAACAAGCTTCGTGGGCCTGTGCTGGCTGAGCTCCCAAGCATCCACAAACTCGGTGGCAACTGGTTCGTAGGCCTCAGCCAACCAATCGGTGATTATCTCGTCCACGTCGCCTCGAAGCGTCTCGCCTGAGCGCCGCAGAGCATCCACGACGAGCTCTGCATAGCCTGCGTTTTCATCCCGGGACGGATAGACCATTGTCGTCAAGTCGACCCCGAGTAGGCCTGCGATGGTGAAGGCCTCGTCCAGTCGTAGGGGTCTATCCCCCGCCTCGATCCGCTGAATCGTCTGCTGGTGAAAGGGAAGATTCAACGCCTTCAATTGCTTGGCGAGATCGGTCTGAGTGAGTCCGAGTTGCTCGCGACGCATTTTCATGCGGGCGATGAACGTGGCTTCCCACGATGATCCGCCCGGGAGTCTGTATGGCTGCACAACGGCAGCCTATCGGAAACAACGGTTTGTAGGTAGTTGCGAGGTGAAGCGTTGTATTGCATACTGTGGGTGGAGACAACGATTCGTTGGTCGACACCATCAAATCAGTGTGAAGGAGGAGCTCGTGGGAGCGCTTGTCACCCTGCTGACGCTCAGTGAGACAGCTGAACGGCTGCGTAAGAGCGAAGCGCAACTGCGCTGGATGATCCACACGAAGACGGCGCCGCCGTCCGCAATCATCGGAGGACGGCGCATGTTCCGTGCGCACGACGTGGACTCGTGGATTGATGCACAGTTCGCGAAGGAGGCGGCATCTGCATGATCACCCGAAAGAAAAACCCCGCCGGCCAGGGCGGGGTCTGTATCGGAACCCTAGGAAAGGAACCAACATGTCCATGATCGCAGAAGCAACAGATGTCGACAAGGTCGTCGGGAGAAACCTGCAGGAAGCCCTCAACAGGGCCAGTGCTGACGCCGCATGGGAAGCCATCGCCGCGTTCGACTCCCCCGAACGGGCAAGACAGGTGCTCAAAGGCGAAGCGTCAGCATGGATTCACGAGCTCTTCGGTGCCGCCCAGGCGCTGCATGTCTCGGCCGCTGACTTCCTCTCGGGGGTCTGACGGTGACAGCGACTGTGACTTCGGGATGGTCGGGCGACCGGCCGGATGTGGTCCTAATCATCGAGGACGACAACGGAACGGAACGGAGCGCTGTGCAACACCTCACTCCCGCCGAAGTGGTCACGCTCGCGAACGACCTCCTGGACGTGGGCATGACAGCTTTGAAGTTCGGCATCGCCATCAGGGATCTTCCTGGAGGAGCTGACTGATGGGGGCGCAGCTGGTCGGACGGGCGATCGCTTTCAATGCGATGAACGCTCTTAAGCCGAACGAATACCAGCTGCTCGTCTTCATGTCGCACACAGCACTCGACTCTGACCAGCCCTCGCGATACTTCGGATCTCGCGAGATGTCTGCTTACGGAATCGGCCGAATGGTTGCCGACCCGTCCTACGACCTATCCGCGGCGCAGATCCGAGACCGTGAGGCCGCATTTCAGGCGGTCAAGGTCGCAGTGCAGGGGCTGGTGAAGTGCGGCGCAATCCAGCGTCGTCAGCGAGGACGCCAGGGCCATCGGGCCGAGTTCGCCCTGATCTACGGGGGTACGGAATCCCTACCCCTGGAAAGTAGGGATTTCCTACCCCTGAAAGGTACGGAATCCCTACTGCCAGGGGTAGGTCGGGCCTACCCCCAAGGAACCACTGATGAGCCACAAGAAGATCTAGGCCGACGAACACCTCGGTTTACCGAAGCATCTCACTTGAAGCCTGTGGATAACCCCGACGAGAGGAGATCGGCATGACCACCCAGCTCGACCTCGGAGCCCGATGTGACCGGCATGTCGGAGAAGCATTCCTCGTGCGATGCAGTGCCTGTGACGAAGCTAACCGCGAGCTCGAGCAGGAGAGAGCCCAGGAGCGGCACGAGAGGGCCGTGCAGCGGAACATCGCCCTCGGCATCTCCCCACACCCGAAACCCGAACCCGTGCGCCGCCCGCTGTACCGGCGCCGTCGATGAAAGGCACCCCATGACCGCCAGCATCAAATGGCCCAGACACAAGTGGAGGGCTCGTCAACGGAAACGTAACCGACGACGTCCTCGGCCGCAGCACGAAGCGAATCGGAGCATCGCATGATCGACGCCATCCCCGACCAGCCGTTCACTCTCACGGGAGTCGACGGCAGCACGTACGAAGCAGACCCGGTCAAAGTACGTGATCATATCGCCCGGATCGTCGGTGGCGTGATGCAAGTGACCGCGACGAGCTCAAAGGACCGCTTCGCAAATCAGCAGCTCTGGCAGGTGTGGAGCGAGTCCGACAAGAACACCCTCTACGTGGGTTGGCTCGTAGAACAGGCGATGCAACTCATCGCGATCGAGATGCTCCACGACGCAGAGACGTGGGAGATCCCGTTCCGGCTGAGCAATATCAACTCGCTGATCTTGGGATGGCGCCTGATCCGGCCGGTGAGTGCCGATTCGGATGCGTCAGGTCAGGATGCCCACCCAATCGACGAAGAATGAAACGGGGTGCAAACGCATGGGCGAGACGCGGGTTAGGCAAGCCACGGAGCTCGTCATCGCTGCGGGCGGACCAGAAGTGATCATCAGCGGTCGCGCCGCAGCGTTCCTGCTCCGATACGCCGGCCTGAACCAGTACCACGTCGACCATCGCGGCGAGGACCCCGAGATCGATCAGACACTGGTCGCGCTGAAGGTCGCGGCGCTCGCTTGGCGTGGTACCGCAACCGGAACCCAGGAGGCGGCAAAACCGGAACTCGACAGAGGATCGCAGTGGCTTAGCACCAGCCAAGCCGCAGCGGCGATCCAGGTGACCGACCGGGCAATCCGAAAGGCCATCCGGGAACGCCGACTACACGCAGAGAAGGTGGGCAGGACGTACCGCATCAGCCGGGAGCAACTCGCCCACTACCGAGAACGAAGAGGAAGCAGAGCATGAGCCTCGATGCACTCGACGCGCAGATCGACGGACTGCGTGCAGACGCGAAACAGATCCAGGCCGCCGCAGGTCGCAGGGCCGCCGAGATCAACAACGACACAACGCTCAGCGACGAGGGCAAGCGCCAAGCCCACGAGCAGCGGTTGGCTATCGCGCAGGAACGCGCCAAGGCTCTCCGCGACAAGGAGATCGCACTGGTCAAGGACCACATCAAGTCCCTCGAGACCAAGCTCGACGCGAAAGTCGGATACGGCACCGCTGACCTGATTGCCTTCCGCGACGCACAGGAACGCTCCGAGCGCATCGAGGGAGCGGAGCAGGCATCCCGAACGATGGGCCTCGCACTACGGAGCAATGACCGCACCCTCGCACACGCGCTATTCCGCCGAGCCCTCGAAGCAGGATGGACGGACGCGGTCCGCCAGTTCGAACAGGAGTACCCGGAGTCCGCAACAGCGGCACGCGAAATCGAGAAGTTGCAGCACTTCCTCCACGAAGCCGGCCTCGCGCGAGCAGTGAGCTACATGGTGATGTGACATGACCAACGACCGGACGGGCCTCATCACGATCGCCGAACACAAGAGCCAACTCCCCGAAGAAGCAGCGCGGACGCTGTTCCTCCTGGCCGCTGCCGTGTCAGCGCGAGGCGGCGGACCGGTGACTGTCAGCCCCGACACCGTCGTGGTGGTCACGCCGGCAACTCCGATCACCTTGACGATCAAGGGCGGATTTACCGACGAGTACAACCCTCAACGCGATCTCGACGCAACGCTCAAGCGACCGACCAAGCGACCAGGAACCGTGATCTGACATGCCCGGACTCCACTCGCGACCATCCCAGCGCCGACTACCCAGGGGAGGGTACCCCCGATGCCACGCCTCCCGTACCTCCGGGGCTAGGCGATGTCTCTCCCCGAACTTTTTTTTCCACGCGAACCGACAACTGAATGTCCCTTGTAGGCCTCAACCGGTGAGGAAGCGACAGATGGAGATTGACCGATAGGACGGTAAAAGTCAGCCTGGTCGCCCAGGTCGCTGGGTACATCCAGGGCATGGACAAAGCTGCCGAGGCCACCCGGAAGACGGGTACTGAGGCCGAGAAGCTGGCGCAGAAGAAGGAAGCGTTCAACCAGCTGGGGAACGCGGCACTGGCGATGGGTGCGGTCGCGGCTGCTGGTGTGGCGATCGCTATCAAGAAGTTCGCGGACTGGGATGCGCAGATGGCGCAGGTTCAGACGCTGTCTCACGCCACGGCGAAGGAGATGGACGCGCTCCGCGCCGCCTCCCTGAACATGGGTCAGGCGATCGGGTTCTCCGCTACTGAGGTTGCGGACGCGGAGACGGAGCTTGTCAAGGCTGGCGTGTCCGTGAAGGACATGCTCGGTGGTGCGCTTGCTGGTGCGCTCGACCTGGCTGCGGCCGGCCAGTTGAACGTGGCGGATGCGACGTCGATTGCGGCGTCTGCGATGACGCAGTTCAAGCTGCAGGGCAAGGACGTTCCTCACATCGCGGACCTTCTCGCCGCGGGCGCGGACAAGGCGCTGGGTTCGGTTCAGGACCTCGGTCAGGGCCTGAAGTATGTGGGCCCGGTTGCGTCGAGCATGGGCATCAGTATTGAGCAGACCGTGGGAAGGTTGGCGGAGCTCGCGCAGAACGGGATCCTCGCGGACCAGGCTGGTACGTCGCTGCGTGGCATGCTGTCGTCGCTGACGTCCCCGTCGGTGATCGCTCGTAAGGCGATGGATCAGTACGGCATCAGCGTGTATGACGCTTCTGGGAAGTTCGTCGGTTTCAACGGTGTCGCGGAGCAGTTGCGCACGAAGTTGGGTGGCCTGGATCAGCAGACGCGGCAGACTGCGTTGGGTCAGATTTTCGGTAACGAGCAGATCACCACGGCTACTGTGCTGATGCAGGGCGGTGCGAAGGCGGTCAACCAGTGGACGAAGGCCGTTGACGATCAGGGGTTCGCTGCTGAGCAGGCTCGGGGGAAGCTGAACAGTCTGAACGGTGACCTGTCGAAGCTGGGTGCTGCTTTCGACAGTGCGCTGATCAAGACGGGGTCGACGGCTAACGATGCACTCCGCGGCACTGTGCAGGGCGTCACGGCGCTGGTGAAGGCGTTCGGGGAACTTCCCGGGCCGGCGCAGGGTGTCGTCCTCGCTACCGGGGCGATAGTTGCTGGTGTTGGGCTGCTAGGCGGCGGCATGCTGAAGATCGTTCCGATGTTGAGCAACTTCCGCATCGCCCTGGACACTCTCGGCACGTCCATGCGGACGGTGGGCATCGCAGGCGGCGCAGTGGGCCTCGCGATCACTGGTCTCGTGGCGATCGTCGCCGCGGTGGCGACAGCGCAGGCCGAAGCACAGGCGCGCACCGACGAGTTCACCACCTCCCTGGACCAGAACACTGGCGCGATCACAAAGAACACTCGAGCGACAGCCGCGAAGCAGTTGCACGACAACGGATCGATTCAGGCGGCGAACAAGCTCGGTATCAGCCTCAAGACCATCACGGACGCGTCGTTGGGTAACGCGAAGGCGGTCGAGGAGCTGAACGCAAAGTATCGCGAGTACGAAGCGATCAGGAGCGCTCAGAAGGGCAAGCTCTCGCCTCAACTGCAGGAGGAGGGTGTCGCGTGGGTCACCCTGCGTCAGGGCGTGGGCGACACTTCGGAGAGTCTGAAGAACGCGCAGCGCGATATCAAGAACACCAATGATGCGTTGGGTGAGAGCACGGACGCCGCGAAGGACAACACGAGCAGTGTTGAGGCGGCGTCGCAGGCGTATTTGGATGCGGCTGACAGTGCCGGCAGCCTCAACGATCAGGTCCGCCAGCTGACTGACGAGGTGAATAAGGCGAACGGTGTCGGCCAGGACGCCGTATCCGCGAACGCGTCCTACCAGGACGCCTTGCAGAAGGTCGCCGACACCATCCAGAAGGCCAAGGATGGCGCGGAAGGCTACTCGACCTCGCTCGACTCGAGCACCGCGGCCGGCGCGGACAACATTCAGATGTTCTCCGATCTCGCATCGAAATCCCAGGACGCGGCGAACGCGCAACTCGCGGTCGACGGCAATACGCAGGCGTACATCGCGAACTTGCAGGCGGGTCGCCAGACTCTCATCAACAACATCCTCGCCCTGGGCGGTACGGCCGAGCAGGCCAGCGCTGTCGCGGACCAGGTGTACCGGATCCCCGATCAGAAGACGGTGAACGTACTCGCGAACACTCTCGCGGCGAAGAACGCGCTGGACCAGTTCTACGAGCGGTTCATCGAGGTCACGAAGGACCGTGTGGCAAACATCATCGTGCGCGGCGCTGAGAACTTGCCACAGTCGGGCGGTACGACTCGTCCTGGGTTTGCCACTGGTGGTCTGGTCACCGGGCCCGGCACTGGCACGTCGGATTCGATCCTGGCGCGCTTGTCCAACCGGGAGTACATCAACACCGCTCGAGCAACCTCGAATCCCAACAACCTCGCAGCGATGGAGTACATGAACCGCGGCGGTGTGATCCGCGGGTACGCCAGCGGTGGGCTCGTCACACCGACCTATGTCGCCGCATCGTCCTACCCATCCACGCCGGTTGTGAACGTGTCAGCACCGTCGCTTGCCGGTGTCGTGTTGAGCGCCCGCATTGATGGGTTCGCGGAGCCGGTTCGGATCATGATCGACGGCGCGATTCAGGAGAACGAGGCGCGTCAACGGCGCCGTACACGGATGGGCTGACCAGAAACCACCACACACGAACGACCTTGAGGAGGTCACAGCAATGAACGAGAAAGCATCACCCACAGCCAGCGACAAGACGGACGGGCTCCACGTGCGGGTGAACGGTATCCGGGGAACCGGATCCGCGAGCGGTCCTGAGCAAGAGGACGACGACAAGAGAGGCGGTCACCTGCGCATTGGCCACATGGCCCTTATCGGGTCCGAAGGCGATTCTGAGCGAGAGGACGACGACAAATGACCACTGTGGCCAGCAACAACTTCGAGGGCGGCAGGAATGGCGTCGCCATCAGCACCGGCAACTCAGGCGGCGCATCCGGCACCGCTTTCGACATCGTCTTCGGCACAGGACTTACCTACAGCTCATCGGCCGCAACGCAGGGCAGTATGGGCGCCACAACAGCCGGCGGCGCGATCGGAGCTGCCGGCTGGAATCTTCCGAACGTCACGAAACTGTCCGCGCACATGAAGTTCACCATCAGCGCCGTCCCTACCACCGGCGACATGTACCTGATGCGCTTCCACAACGGCAGCACCCGAGTATTCGACGTGCACGTACAGGGCACAGGCAAGCTCCGCATCTTCGACGCCGCAGGCACCAATGTGTGGACAGGAACCACAACCCTAACGCCGGGGACCAAGTACCGGCTCGAGGCGTACGTCGTTGCGGGATCCACGACCAGCAATGGCACGATCAAGGTCGGGTACTACGTCGACAACTCAACCACACCCGTCGAGACGATCTACAACAACACTGCCGCGAACGCGGGTACCGGAACGAACTTCACCGTCGTCTACTTGGGTAAGTACAACAACAACGTCGAGTCATATACGTTCGATGAGTTTGCGATCGACTCAACCCTGTCTGACTTCATCGGCATCCCGGCCGCGACGCCCCCCACAGTATCGACACCGGCAATCCAGAACGTGCCCGCTAACGCCACGGTGAATGAGTCGGTTACTGCGTCGTCGAGCTCGGGCACGATCGCGTCGTACGCGTGGTCGTTCACCTACCCTACGTCGGGTGCGCCCGCTCTGACGGGGGCGACGACCGCGAACGCATCGTTCACGGCCTCTGCACTGGCAGGCAAGCTCTACATCCTGCAGTGCGTTGTCACCGACTCGAACAGTCTCACCACAACCGTCACAACGGAGGTGCGGGTCCCCACATCCGGTGATGTGTCGGTTCTTCCTGGACCGGCGGCCGCGGCCGTCGGCACATGGTCCAGCATCGGCGGTGCCGCCACTCCCGGCGACGCGCTCTCGGACGGTTCAGACACGACCTACCTCGAGTCCTCGCCACTGAGTTCGACCGCACAGTCGACGAAATACCGAATCGCCCCCATGTCGGCCCGAAGTGCTCTCACGCTGACCGCGCGGTTGGCTCAGGACACGTCGGGGTCGACGACGGCGAAGGTGCGCCTGTACGAGGGGACGACGCAGAGGCAGGAGTGGACGCAGGCGATCACCACATCGCCAACTGACTACCCGCTCACTCTCACGACTCCGTCCGCGATCACCGACTGGGGGAACCTGTACATCGAACTCGTTGGCACCGCGCCGTAGTCGAGCTGATCACGACTTCTCATTCACACACTGCTCAGAAGGGAAAACCCTATGCCGTCGATTGACGAGCTGCTGGCCGCACGTGCGGCCGCGAAACCGAAGCCCATCGAAGTGACCGTCCTCCTGGACGCTGACACGTCGAAAGAACTCGAAGAACTCGAAGCACAACTCGAAGCGATCGCTGCTGACGAGGACAAGCGTCTCGGTGCCGAGGACGGTGCGGAGGCAATTCAGGAGCGCATCGACGAGTTGAAGGCGTCCACGGCTCAGGCTCTTGTGACGTTCGCGTTCGAGAAGTTGCCCGGTGACATGTGGATTGACCTGACGTCGCGGAACCCGATGCGTCCTGGTGCGCTCGTGGACATGAACTACGGGTACAACCTGGACGCGGTCGCGCAGGCTGCGGTGAAGGCTGAGCGTGGCGGGCATCACTTCGCGTGGCAGGTCGACGGTGAGAAGACGGTTGTTCTCACGGATGCGCAGTGGGACGCGGTCTTCGCTGAACTGTACGGGCATGACGCGCAGGCTGTGCGGGATGCGGTGTGGGAGGTCAACGAGTGGGGGCCGTCGCAGAAGCTCGTTGAAGCAAAAAAAGCGCGCGCCGGCAGTGGGACCGGCTCGAACTAGCCCTCGCTCACCCGATCTCGCCTCGGCGCCTGGATGGGTGGGAGCCTGCGACGATCACCGTGTACGAGTACGACGATGCGGGCAGGCTTGCCCGGTCGATCACGACTCGTGAGCCCGAGTTCACCGATGATGATGTGGCGTTGCTGCTGGCGCACATGGCTGAGGTTCGCGACACGGGACGTTACGGCGAACGACTGAGCGAGGCAACGTCAGACCGTGCCGACCCGACCAACTACGAGGCCCTGGACCGCATCGGGTATGTGGTCGGGCATCGGGTGAATCACGCCGAAGCCGCTGTGGAGTTGTACCGCGAGCAACACAAGGATCTGCCGATGGGCGCGGCCTTGTATGTCGAACGGGTCGACTACTCCCAGCCCGTGCAAACCGAATGACCCCGCAACCTTAGACAGTCCAGCGTGCCTCGATCCGAGTCGGGTCAAGCTTGCGGGTTCCTCTTGGGCGCGGATGGATGATCGCGTACTCGAGCAATGTGCGCATGATTGCCCGCTGGCGAGGCAGATCCAGCCGCTCCCACGACCTCGTGAGCGCGGCGCGATCGGGGTCGATTCCGTCGAGCACGTGAGTTCCGGTAGCTCGGTCAAGCTCGCGAAGGGCTTCGACATGGCGCTCCGCAGCGACTTTGCGGGCGGCAGCGTATTCCGCGCGGGACAGTTCCCCAGCGCCGAGCATTTCGGCGAGCTCAGTCAGTGCCCGTTCGGCCTTCATCACGTCGGCAATTTGGGCGGTGTGCCGGTCATCGTCCGTCACGCGGGCCGCGAGCAGCGATGTCATGCCGGGAGCATCCAGACGCATGATCGCGGCTGCCGCAGCCCACCCCTCGATCTTCAAGGCGTTGATATACAAACGCCCGCAGGTGCTGTCGTCTGTTGCCAACTGGCACTGGTACCGGCGAATATTCGGCGGTCCGGAATGGAAGAGCACACCACCGCACCTGCCACATCGGAGAAGCCCGCTGAGCAGGTAGCGGTTCTTCTTGGTGCCACCTCCTCTGCTTTTCGACTGGTGAACCGCGAGCAGCTGGCGGCGCTCGTCCAGGCTGATGATCGCCGGCCAGATCGCGGGCCCGAGTTCGCGTCCCTCATATTCGCGGATGCCAGCGATTCGTGCACTGATCAGGATCGGTCGCACTGTCTGAACATGCCACGAAGGCGCCTTGCCGGGGACGGGAATCCCTTCACGGTTCAGCCACCGCGCCAACGTGTTCATCGACTCGCCTGCGATGTATCGCAGCGCCAAATCTCGAATGACTCGCGCCTCCTCCTCGCGAAGCGTGACCTTGTCATTCTCGTACCCGTAAGGTCGGGCGCCGCCCGAGTTGGGTTTCCCCATCTGTGCGTTCTGGAGCATCTTGCGTTTGATGCGTGCGGACTTCCGGCCTGATTCCGCTGCCGCCATCGCGCTGGTGATGCGGGCGATCATCAGCCCGTTGTCGTTCCCTAGGCCGATGTCTCCCGTAACCGTTGTCACGTCAACGCGGGCGTCGGTGCACACGTCGATGAAGTGCTCCAGCTCGGCCGGTCGACGGGTGAGCCGGTCCAGGTGATAGACCAGGACGGCGTCGACCCGGCCGGCTTCGATGTCAATCAGCATGCGCTCGTAGCTGGGTCTCGTTTTGCCAGAGTACGCGGAGATGTCGTTGTCCACGTACTCCGCCGCCACGACCCAGTGTCGTTCCGCCGCGAGCCTTCGGCAGTCTTCTAACTGACGCTGGACTCCCAGCCCTTCGCCGGATTGGTCGGATGAGATTCGGGCGTAGATCGCCGCGGCGTTGGCCTGCTTCATGCGCGCACGATAGCGAATCAAGATTGCTTCAAAGAGGTGTCTTTCAAAGTGACGCCGACGCCCCCTAGCATCCGAATGTCGGTGAACACCTCGTCCCGTTCCCCGCCACCCGTCCCGGACTAGAGCAGCGAGCTAGTCCGGGACGGTCACCGAAAAGTCGTACAGAGCGGCACGGGTGACAATAATCGACACATGCAACGACTCGTCATTGGAACAACGCTGGAAGTCATTTTTGACGACCGCATGGACATTCAGTTTCTCGAAGAGAAGATTGCTGACGCGATGCGCGAAGGGTTCGGCTGGTTGACGCTCAACCATCCCGATGAAGCCGGTACACAGGCCAAGGTCTTGATATCGCCGGGCGCGGATATTGCGATTCTGCGGAGGCAGGGACCTGCTCGCAGCGATCCACGGTTCGCGGAGTCGTGGCTGTTTACCTAGAGTTCGGGCAAAGGAGTTCACGGACGAGCGGTCAGCCAGCCGGGTGGGTGTTGGGCGGACCTTTCCAGTACCCGTGCGTGGGGGTGTTGTCGTATCGCACCAGGTCATCGGCACGCTCGAGCGAGTCGCACACGGCCATTAGGCGCCGCTCAGCCGGGTCGATGTCCCATCGGATCACCAGATACTGGTCGTTGCCGCCCTTATCTGTGTACCTGCGGATAACCGCTTTCGGCAGCACCGGGTTGTCGCGCATTACCAGCCAGGTGTCCCTGTCGTATCGGATCGGCCGCGGGCGCGTCATGAACTGATTAGAACATACGTTCGAAGGTAGTTAGCTACGGCGTTACCCGACATCGGCGCCGGCCACTCCGCCAATGGGTACCCTGTCGGCATGGAAGTCGGAGAGCGCTGGGTCTATCACCCTACGAAATTCGATGCCGTCCATTGCGCCGAAGTGTTGAAGATCGGCAAGACGGTCACGGTCAAGATCCACGAGAGCTGGCTGAAGGGCAAACTCAAGGTCAAGCGTGAACAACTGCACGTGCCTTGGGACCAACGCGATGAGTACTTGGCGAGGGTGAAGCCCTTCATGGACCTCTCCGATCATCCGGGCCCCGAGGAAGACGAGTGGAACGCGGCAGAGATCGTATTCGTCGCAACCGGCCTGAACAACCACATCGACTTCCACGGATACGGCTGCGCTGAAACCTACGATGCACCAACGGTCCTCCGGGCCTGCCGCATCGGCCTGAACACCCTCTCCAAGGCCCCCGGCACGGTGGTGGACGGCGACCACATCGCGTTCCCCTGGGAAACAACGCTGGTACTCGCCAAGCGGCTTGCGTACACCCGATATGAAACGGTCCTCGATTACGTGCGCCATGAGGAGGACTTCTGGGTTCACCGCGCGCGCGACAACACAACGTATCCCTACTCGGGGATCGACGAGGACGAGTACGAGGAGCTCGTCACAAGTTACGTCGAGTGGTTCAAACCAGGATTCGACAAGGTCAAGGAGTGGGCCGGCGTGCAACGCGCCAGCCAGCGCGAGCAGCTTCACGAACTACGGGCGAAATATGATCGGCTGCTGCCCCTTGCAAGGTCAGCCGCGGCGGGCCTTTCCCGCACTCGGGCCAATGTCGAGTTGGCTGACAAGATCGAGGCCAACGCAGCGGCCCCGGCGCGCCACCAGAATCCTTTCAGAACCTGAGACTTGTGCTGGGCGATTCTCCCAGGCGAGAAGAGCCGCGCCCTAGTTTTGCCTTCTGGCGGACGGTTCCGCGAACCACTGACGTGACCTCTAATGTCAACGCACGGAGTACGGCTATCATCAGCTTCGACGGTATGACAGAGGGGGTGTGACGATGGCGTTCCCCGTGCCACTAACCAGCAAGCTGAGCGGCGCCACGCGTGCCCAACTGCAGCATTGGCGACGTACGGACATCCTCGTGCCAGAGGTTCGATCGACGGGTAGACCCCTCCTTTACTCGTTTCGCGATATCGCCGCCCTGCGAGCCTTCGCCAAGCTCCGTCACGAGGCCTCGTTGCAGCAGATCCGCAAGGCGCTGAATTCCCTTCACGCCATGGACATGTTTGAGCACCCCTCGGCTTACAAGCTCGCTCGGGAAGGCGACTCCATTGTCTTGCAACGTGGTGATGGGGAACCGGTTGACCTAGTCCGGCACCCTGGCCAGCTGCTCATAGCAAACTTCGAAGACATTCTCGGTGAGTTCGAGAACGTCGCTGGAGAGCGGGTCGTTGACCTTCGACGTCCCGGTCGACACTTGCAGGTCGAGCCGGACCGCCTCGGCGGGTGGCCCACCATCGAAGGGACTCGCATCCCGTTCGACACCATCGCGGACCTGATGAGCGGCGGGTCAATGTCGCCAGCACAGGTCGCCTACTACTATCCGGAAGTGACTCCGGAGGCCGCCGTCTCGGCGCTCGAATTCGCCGACAGCCTTCGGGAGCCGGCGGCAGCGTGAAGTTCTATCTGGACGAGTGCGTGAGCTACAAAGTTCTGGAGCCACTCAAACGGGTGTTCACCGATCACGAGTTTCTCGACTACCGCAGCACCGGGCTCACCGGAATGAAGGACATACCGCTTTTCGATCAGATGCGATTCCGCGGCGTGGACGTCTTCCTGACGGTCGACCGTTCGCAGCTTGGCAACCCGGCGGAGCTAGCCGCAATTCGTGCTGGAGGTTGCCACTGGGTCGGTTTCGCAGCTCCCTCCGGTCGCGGTGTCTCGCTGATCGCTCGTACCGGAGCCATGCTCCTGGAGACCGTCTCATTCATCTCAGACAACGAGCCTGTAGTCCCGACTGCGTATCGCCCCAAAGCAAACGGCCGTCAGCTCCATCAACTGTTCACAGACGTGAAACCTATCGGCGACCTATAGCTTCGGCCCGACGCGTTTGGCTCAGTGCAGTTGGTACGCGACGACCGCCCGCAATTCGCCCGCAATTCGCCCGCAAGCCAGAAATCCAAACGGTACGGCTGTACCTAAAGAACCATTGGGGCCGGAGAGCATCTTCGTGACCCCGCGAAAATGGTGTCTATGCCGCTCCCGTCGCCGTCAGCTAATTTCGGCTTTGGGGCGGGCCGCTGCAGCGAGACGGCCCGCCCTCTCCCGCGTCGATGGAGGGGTATGCAAAACTCGCACCCGCTCACTAGTCTTTGTCGCCATGGACGATAAGACCAGGGAACTTCGCTGGGTCGGCGACCGCTTGCGCGCTCTCCAGCGCGGAGAACCTGTAGACCCGTGGCCGATGATCGATGGAGAACCCGATCGCACACCTTGGCTAGAGAAACCTCGCGAGGCCGCACCAACCGTCGTCCGAATCCCTTCGATGCAGCCCTCGATTCGCAGAGTCGCGTACTCGCTCGAGGCTGCAGCTGAAGAGTGCGGTGTCTCGGCGCAGTTCCTTCGGGGATTCGTGAACCGCCACGAGCTCATCGTCCATTACGCCAACACGAAGATGGTCGTCCTAGCCGACGACCTCAACGAGTGGATCGAGAGCCTGCCCACCGAGCGCTAGTCCGCAAAAAGTCCGCAGCAATGTCGATCCAGAACCGAGAACCGCGAACTCAGCCAACCACTGAATTGCCGCTTGATCAGGTCAAACAATCACGCACAACCACACACAATCACATCGCTGAAGTACGAGCTGTACTACGGCGTGTGATCGTCTGACGCACGTGAGGGCCGCATCCCGTTCCGGGGTGCGGCCCTTTCGCGTTGCGCCGGGAAGGCACGTATTTCGTTCTGTTTCCCCCGGGGTAGGTGGGCGTAGAACCGTCGTCCTACCGTGAGGGCATGACTTCACTCTCCACCCCCTCCCCAGCCCGGCCCACCCGCCGGGGTCCGCGCTGGCTGCGTTCGTTCGGCGTCCAGGTCACGGCAGCCCTCGTGCTCGGCGTCGTCGCCGGACTGATCGCCCGGCAGCTCGGCGAGCCCGGCGGACAGCCGAACGGGCTCACGGCGACGCTCAGCACCATCGGGCAGTCGTACGTGTCGCTGCTCAAGGCCGCGGTGATCCCGCTGGTCTTCCTCGCCATCGTCTCCAGCATCGGCAACCTGCGCCGCGTCTCCAATGCAGCGCGTCTCGCCGGCCGCACGCTGCTGTGGTTCGCGATCACCGCATTCATCGCGGTGAGCATCGGCATCGCGCTCGGTGTCGTCCTCCAGCCGGGCAGCCGCGCCTCGCACGGCGAGCTGGCCGCCTCCGACCCCGGAGTCACCGCGACGTGGTGGAACTTCCTGATCGGTCTGGTGCCGTCGAACTTCGCCGGCGCGCAGGTCAACACGCACGTCGAGGTGGTGGACGGCGCCGCCACGGCCACCTCGTCCGTCGCCTTCAACGTCCTCCAGGTCATCGTGGTGGCCGCCGCCATCGGCATCGCCGCACTGAAGGTCGGCCGGAAGGCGGAGCCGTTCCTCGCGTTCACCGACTCGGCGCTCAAGATCGTGCAGCGGGTGCTGTGGTGGATCATCCGCCTGGCGCCGCTCGGCACGTTCGCGCTGATCGCCAACGCCATCGCCAGCTACGGCTGGACCACGATCGGCTCGCTGGCCTGGTTCGTGTTCGCCGTCTACCTCGGCCTCGCGATCGTGCTGTTCGTCGTCTACCCGATCATCGTGCGCGGCAACGGGCTGTCGATCCGCCAGTACTACTCCGGGGTCTGGCCGGCCGTGCAGCTGGGCTTCGTCAGCCGGTCCTCGATCGGAACGCTCCCCCTCACCCAGCGGGTCGTGGAGCGCAACCTCGGCGTACCGAGCGGGTACGCGTCCTTCGCGGCACCGCTCGGCGCGACCACCAAGATGGACGGCTGCGCCGCGATCTACCCCGCGATCGCCGCGATCTTCGTCGCGCAGTTCTACGGGCTCCAGCTGAACCTGCTGCAGTATCTGCTCATCATCGTCGTCTCGGTGGTCGGGTCGGCCGCGACCGCGGGCACGACCGGCGCGATCGTCATGCTGACGCTGACGCTCTCCACCCTCGGGCTGCCGCTCGACGGCGTCGGACTGCTGCTCGCCGTCGACGCCATCCTGGACATGGGCCGCACCGCGGTGAACGTCGCCGGCCAGGCGCTCGTGCCGACGATCGTCGCCAAGCGCGAGGGCATCCTCGACCTCGATCTCTACAACGCGCCCCGCAGCGGTGAGCCGTTCAGCGAGGCGGACGAGGCCGCCGCCGAGCGCGCCGACACGGACGCGACGGTCGACGGCGGGGAGCCGCAGGAGACGGCGTCGCGGGACACGGTGTCGCAGCCGGCCTGAGCCGGACGAGGGGGCCGCTCCGGGAAAGGGGCGGCCCCTTCTCCCTGCCCGCAGAAAAATCTTCCCGCTCTGTGTCGACCTTCCGTCTCCCCGTTCGACACGATGATAGGAGGGTGCGAGAAGCGCACCCGGAGCTCGAGGGAGAACCCCATGAAGTACATGCTGATCATGCGCGCGACCCAGGAGGCCAAGGAGGCCTACGACGGAATGGACTTCAACGAGGTCATCACGCGGATGGGCCAGTACAACGAGCAGCTCATCTCGGCCGGCGTCCTGCTGGCCGGCGAGGGACTCTCAGACGACATCGAGACGACCGGGTTCGTCGTCGACTTCTCGGCCACGCCGCCGGCGGTCACCGACGGCCCGTACGGCGAGATCCACGAGCTGTTCAACGGCTTCTGGATGCTGGAGGTGTCCTCGAAGGAGGAGGCGGTGGAGTGGGCCAAGCGCTGCCCGCTCGGCCCCGGCTCGAAGCTGGAGGTGCGGCGTGTGACCGACGAGAGCGACTTCGTCGGCTTCGAGGACAACGAGTACCTGCAGAAGGAGAAGGAGTGGCGGGCCGCCGCCGAGAACGCCTGATGAACGACAGCTCGGCGACGGTCGACGCCGTCTGGCGCATCGACGGGGCGCGCGTGGTCGCGACGCTCGCGAAGATCACCGGCGACGTCGGCCTCGCCGAGGACCTCGCCCAGGAGGCCCTCGTCGAGGCACTGCGGGTGTGGCCGCGGGACGGCGTGCCGGACAACCCGGGCGGCTGGCTCACCGCGGTCGCGAAGCGGCGCGCGATCGACCAGTGGCGCCGGCGCGACGGGCTGGACGACCGCTACCGCGCGATCGCGGCGACGATCGAAGCCACCGCGGAGGACCGCTGGGAGCCGATCGACGACGACGTCCTGCGCCTCGTGTTCACGGCCTGCCATCCCGTGCTCTCGCGCGAGGCGCAGGTCGCGCTCACCCTGCGGGTGGTCGCGGGGCTGAGCACGGAGGAGATCGCGCGGATGTACTTCGTCCCGGTCGCCACCGTCCAGCAGCGCATCGTGCGGGCGAAGAAGACGATCGCCGCCGCGCGAGTCCCGTTCGACACACCGGAGCCCGCCGAATGGAAGGAGCGGCTCGAGGGCGTGCTCAGCGTCGTCTACCTCGTCTTCACCGAGGGCTATGCGGCCACCAGCGGTCCCGAGTGGATGCGCGCCGACCTCGCCGCGGAGGCGCTGCGGCTGGGCCGGATGGTCGCCGCACTGCTCCCCCGCGAGCCGGAGGCGCACGGTCTGGTCGCACTGATGGAGCTGCAGGCGTCCCGGTTCGCCGCGCGGACCCGTCCCGACGGCTCGCCGATCCTGCTCGCCGACCAGGACCGGTCGCGCTGGGACCGCGCGCAGATCCGGCGGGGCCGCGACGCGCTCGCGCGGGCGGACGCGCTCGGCCGCGGCCGCGGCCCGTTCGGACTGCAGGCGGCGATCGCGGAGTGCCATGCGGTGGCGCAGAGTACGGAGGAGACCGACTGGGACCGCATCGTCCTCCTCTACGAGGCGCTCGGCCGCGTCGCGCCCAGCCCGGTCGTGGAGCTCAACCGCGCCGCGGCGGTCTCGATGGCGACGGGACCGGCGAACGCGCTCCGCATCGCCGACGAGCTGGCCGAGCGCGGCGTGCTGCGCGGGTCGCACCTGCTCCCCAGCGTGCGCGGCGAACTCCTCGCCCAGCTGGGACGGACCGAGGAGGCGGTGTCCGAGCTCACGGCCGCAGCGCAGCTCGCCGGCAACGAGCGGGAGCGCGGCGTGCTGCTCGCGAAGGCGGCGCGGCTGCGGGAGGGCTGACGGGCGAAGCGCGTCAGCCCGCGAGCGGGCGGATCTCGTCGAACTCGGCACCATGCTCGTCCAGTGCCCGCTCAAGGTCGAAATGCGTCTGCAGGTTCAGCCAGAACTCCGCCGACGTCCCGAAGAATCGCGCGAGACGGAGCGCCGTGTCGGGCGTGATCGCTCGCTTGGCCGCGACGATGTCGCCCACGCGTTGTGCCGGCACGTGGATTGCCTTGGCCAACGCGTACTTGGTCAGACCGAGCGGGGCCATGAACTCCTCATAGAGGACCTCGCCCGGCGTGATCGCCTCCGTCATGATGTTCTCCTTGCTGGAATGCCCTGGACTCAGTGGTAGTCGACAAGCTCAACGTCGTGCGGGCCGCCGGCGGTCCAGCGGAAGCAGATGCGGAACTGATCGTTGACGCGGATGCTGTACTGGCCGGCGCGATCGCCGCGCAGCTTCTCCAACCGGTTGCCCGGAGGCACCCGGCAGTCGTCGAGTGTGGCGGCCGCGTTCAGCATGGTCAGCTTTCGCCGCGCGACCCGGAGGACGTCGGGCCCGAACCGCTTGAGCGGTATGCCGAACCAGACCGCCTCCGTGTCGCGGTCGGCGAAGGATTGGAGCATGTTCGATAGTAACGCGATGCGTTATTAACGGCAAGCGTTAATAGCGACGGCCCAGGATCGAGCGCGTCAGCCGGTCGGCGCCGGGCGCTGGGGCAGGCCGTAGAACGAGCGCTCGAACACCTGACGGGCGCGGCGGGTGACCGCCAGGTAGTCTTCCTCCAGCCGGCTCGCCGAACCGGGCGGGTACTCCAGGAGGCGGGCGACGCCGTCCAGGGCGACCCGGTCGGACGGGAGGACGTCGGCGGTCTTGTTGGTCCACAGGGTCATCGCCGAGCGGGTCCGGGAGGCGAAGACCCAGGCGTCGCGCAGGCGCGCGGCGTCCTCCTCGGAGACGAAACCGTGCTCCGCCGCAGCGGCCAGGGCATCCAGCGTCGAGGTGGTCCGCAGGTCCGGAACGGCGGCCGCATGCTCCAGCTGGATGAGCTGCACGAACCATTCCACGTCGCTCAGCGAGCCGCGGCCCAGCTTCAGGTGGCGCGACGGGTCGGCGCCCTGCGGCAGACGCTCGTTCTCCACCCGCGCCTTGATGCGCTTGACCTCGCGCACCGCCTGCTCGCCGATCTCGGCGGGGTAGCGCACCTCGTCCGCCAGCTCCTCGAAGTCGGCGAGCAGCTGCGGGGAGCCCGCCACGCCGCGCGCGCGGAGCAGCGCCTGCGCCTCCCAGGTCAGCGACCAGCGGCGGTAGTAGGCGCGGTACGACTCCAGCGACCGCACCGGCGGCCCGTTCTTGCCCTCCGGGCGGAGGCCGATGTCGAGGTCGAGCGGGAGGCGGTTGTCCTCCGTGAGCCGGTTCAGCTCGGAGACGATCGCCAGCGCGCTGCGGTTGGCAGCCTCCTGGTCGGCGGCGAGCGGGCGGAACACGTACATGACGTCGGCGTCGGAGCCGAAACCCAGCTCCCGGCCGCCGAAGCGTCCCATCCCGATCACCGCGAACTCGAGGTCGCCCTCGTCGCCGCGCGCCGTGCGGATCGCCTGCAGGACGCCCGCGATGGCGTTCTCGGTGACGACGGTGAGGCCCTGGGCGAGCTCCTCGATGGTGACGAAGCCCAGGATGCCCGCGACGGCGAGCCGCAGGATCTCCCGCCGCCGGATCGCCCGCAGCGCGGCGGCGGCCGAGTCGACGGAGTCGTGCCGCGCCAGGATCGCCGCCGTCTCCTCCGCGAGCAGGGCCGCCGTGCGCGGGCGCAACTCGTCGTCCGCCTCCAGCCACGCGACCGACTCCGGGATGCGGCCGAGCAGCTCGCCCGCGAACCGCGACCCGGACAGCACGCGGGTCAGGCGCTGGGCGGCGCCGGTCGAGTCGCGCAGCATCCGGAGGTACCAGTGCGTGCTGCCGAGCTCCTCGCTGAGCCGGCGGAAGGTCAGCAGCCCGTAGTCGGGGTCGGGGCCGTCGGCGAACCACTGCAGCATCACCGGCAGCAGGTGGCGCTGGATGGTCGCCCGGCGGGAGACGCCGGAGGTCAGCGCCGCGATGTGCGCGAGGGCGCCGCGTGGATCGCGGAACCCGATCGCCGCGAGCCGCGCCTCCGCCTGCTCGGTGGTGAGCCCGGCGCCGCCAGCCAGGCGCGCGTCCTCCGCGGGGGCGGCGGCGACCGCGCTGAGCAGGGGACGGTAGAACAGGCGCTCGTGGAGGCCGCGCACGCGGTGCTTGATCTCGTTCCAGGTGGTGAGCAGCTGGTCTGCGCTCGGCGCGAGACCGGTGGCGCGGGCGAGGATGCGGACATCGGCCTCGTCGCGCGGCATCAGGTGCGTGCGGGTGAGCCGCCGCAGCTGCAGCCGGTGCTCCATGAGCCGCAGCGACCGGTAGTCGTGCGAGAAGGTCGCCGCCTCCTCCCGGCCGACGTAGCCCTGGGCCGCCAGCGCGGCAAGGGCGGAGAGGGTGTCCCGCTGCCGCACCTGGTCGTCGGTCTGCCCGTGGACGAGCTGCAGCAGCTGGACGGTGAACTCGACGTCGCGCAGCCCGCCCGGGCCGAGCTTCAGCTGGTAGTGCACCTCGTCGTCCGGGATGTGGTCGGTCACGCGCTCGCGCATCCGCTGCACCTGCTCGACGAAGTTCTCGCGGGATGCGCTGCTCCACACCTTCGGGGCGAGCGCGGCGACGTACCGCTCGCCGAGCGCGTGGTCGCCGGCGAGCGGGCGCGCCTTCAGCAGGGCCTGGAACTCCCACCCCTTCGCCCAGCGGTCGTAGTAGGCGACGTGGGAGTCGAGCGTGCGCACCAGCGCGCCGTCCTTGCCCTCCGGCCGCAGGTTCGGGTCGACCTCCCACAGGCCCGGCTCGATGGCCGGCTCGTGGATGCCGCGCATCGTCAGCATCGCCAGGCGCGTCGCGATGTCGACCGCGCGACCGGGCGCGAGGTCCGCGGACTCGACCCCATCGGTCACGAAGATCACGTCGACGTCGCTGAGGTAGTTGAGCTCGCGGGCGCCCGCCTTGCCCATCCCGATCACGGCGAGGGGCGCGGCACGCACCTGCTCCTCCGGGAAGCGGCCGGGACCGCTGCCCATCGTCATGCGCCGGGCTACGGCGAGGGAGGCCTCGAGCGCGGCGGAGGCGAGGTCGGAGAGCGCGGCCGCGACCGCATCGAAGCCCGAGACGGGGTCGACCTGCTCCAGGTCGAAGCTCGCCAGCTGCACCAGCCGGCGGCGGTAGCGGATGCGGAGCGCGGTCCACAGGGCCTCGTCGGCCTCCGTGGCGACGCCGTCGACGGCTCCGACCGAGTCGAGCAGGTCGTCACGCAGCTCCGCGGCGCCGGGCAGGGCGAGCACCGGCCGGGCGAGCGCATCCAGCTGATCGGGGTGCCGGAGGAACAACTCCGCCACCCCCTCGGATGCGCCGACGACCCGGAACAGCCGCCGGGCGGCCTCCTCCGTGCGGAGGGCGGTGCGCGCCTGGTCCGGCGCCTGACGGAGCAGCCGCAGGACCGAGGAGAGCGCGCTGTCCGGGTCGGCGGCGGCCGACAGCGCGCCGAGCAGCACCTCCGGGTCGAGCCCGCTCAGCTCCGCCAGCTCGTCCAGCTCGGCCCGCACCGAGCTCAGGCCCACGAACCCGGCACGCGCCAGCGCGGTGAGGGAGAGCGGCGGCCTGGTCACAGCGGAGAGGTCAGAGGATCTCGAGGTTCGTGCGCAGCTCGTACGGCGTGACCTGGGCGCGGTACTCCGCCCACTCCTTGCGCTTGTTGAGCAGGACGTAGTTGAAGACCTGCTCCCCCAGCGTCTCGGCGACGAGCTCCGAGTCCTCCATCAGCGAGATGGCGTGGTCGAGGCTCGCCGGCAGCTGGCTGTAGCCGAGGGCGCGGCGCTCGGCGTCGGACAGCGCCCAGACGTTGTCCTCCGCCTCCGGCGGCAGCTCGTACTGCCCCTCGATGCCCTTCAGGCCCGCCGCGAGCAGGAGCGAGAAGGCGAGGTACGGGTTCGCAGCCGAGTCGATCGCGCGGTACTCGACGCGCGAGCTCTGGCCCTTGCTCGGCTTGTACAGCGGAACGCGAACGAGCGCCGAGCGGTTGTTGTGCCCCCAGCTGACGAAGCTCGGGGCCTCGTCGCCGCCCCACAGTCGCTTGTAGGAGTTGACGAACTGGTTGGTCACGGCGGTGATCTCGGGAGCGTGCCGGAGCAGGCCCGCGATGAAGTGACGGCCGACCTTGGACAGCTGGTACTGCGCCCCCGGCTCGAAGAAGGCGTTGGTGTCGCCCTCGAACAGGGACATGTGGGTGTGCATCCCGGAGCCCGGGTGCCCGGAGAGCGGCTTCGGCATGAACGTGGCGTACACGCCCTGCTCGATCGCGACCTCCTTGATGACCGTGCGGAAGGTCATGATGTTGTCGGCCGTGGTGAGGGCGTCGGCGTAGCGGAGGTCGATCTCGTTCTGGCCGGGGCCCGCCTCGTGGTGGCTGAACTCGACGGAGATGCCGAGGTCTTCCAGCATGCGCACCGAACGGCGGCGGAAGTCGTGCGCCGTGCCGCCCGGGACGTTGTCGAAGTAGCCGGCCGAGTCGACGGGCTCCGGCCCCTCCTCGCCGAACGACGACGACTTGAGCAGGTAGAACTCGATCTCGGGATGCGTGTAGAACGTGAACCCGCGGTCGGCCGCCTTCTCGAGCGTGCGCTTGAGCACATTGCGCGGGTCGGACACCGAGGGCTGGCCGTCGGGGGTCGTGATGTCGCAGAACATGCGGGCGGTCGGGTCGATCTCGCCGCGCCACGGCAGGATCTGGAACGTGGTCGCGTCGGGCAGCGCCAGCAGGTCGGACTCGTAGGCGCGGGTCAGACCCTCGATGGCGGAGCCGTCGAAGCCGAGCCCCTCGCTGAAGGCGCCCTCCACCTCGGCCGGGGCGATCGCGACGGACTTCAGGGTGCCGACGACATCCGTGAACCAGAGCCTCACGAACTTGACGCCACGCTCCTCGATCGTGCGAAGAACGAAGTCGCGCTGCTTGTCCATCCTGCCCCTTTCCTCGGCCGTTCCCAGACTAGTGGCTGGCGGGTGGTTGCACGGCCCGAAACGGCGGTGCAACACCGCGCTGTCGGGTGATACACTCGGTCCATGCCCACGCAGTTGCTCCGAACCCAGGTCACCCACACGCCGCCGGTGGTGCGCGCGCTGGAGACGGCGCGAGAGAGATGGTCGGACGAGACGGATGGCAAGCTCCTGCTGCATCTCATCGAAGAGGGTGAGCGGCGCCTTCGGGAGCAGCGGAGCCGGGAGATCGATGATCGGCGCGTCGAGCTCGAGCGGATGAGCGCCCGCTACCGGGGGATGTTCACCGAGAGCCTCGAGTCCATCCGCGAAGGCTGCCCCGAATGACATTCGCCGTCGACGCAGGCGTGCTCATCGGCCTGCTCGATCCGGAAGACGCCCGCCATGCCGCCGCGACGGAGGTGTTCTCGCTCGGCATCCGCTTCCTCGTCCATCCCGTGAACCTGGCCGAGGCGCTCATCGGCCCCGAACGGCGAGGTCGCAGCCTGGAAGCATTCGAAGACCTCCGCCGCTTCGGCGTTGTCCCGGAGACGCTCAGCAGCAACGAAGCGCTGATTCTGGCGCGTGTGCGGGCGGAACATTCACTTCGCATGCCCGACGCCTGCGCCCTCGCCATCGCGGTCGGCAACGACATCCCCCTCATCACCTTCGACAAGCGTCTCGCCGCCGAGGCGAAGAAGCGCGGCCTGTACGAGCCGGTCCCCGCCTGAGCCGCGCCGTCCCACCCGTCACTAGACTGAGCCGCATGAGTGAGCAGTCACCGGTGCCCTCCGTCCATCCCACGACGTCGTCGATGCAGGCGCTGAAGCGGGTGCGGACCCGCCACTTCCAGGCGGCGAAGGAGGAGGGGGCTCCGTTCACCGGGCTGACCAGCTACGACATGCTGACCGCGCAGATATTCGACGAGGCCGGGATCGACTTCCTGCTCGTCGGCGACTCGGCCGGCAACAACGTCCTCGGCTACGACACGACGCTCCCGGTCACGATCGACGACCTCATCCCGCTGACCCGCGCGGTCGCGAAGGCCGTGAAGCGCGCGTTCGTCGTCGCCGACATGCCGTTCGGCTCGTACGAGACCGGTCCGCTGGAGGCTCTGCACACCGCGGTCCGCTTCATGAAGGAGACCGGGGCGCACGCGGTCAAGCTGGAGGGCGGGCGCCGCAGCGCCGAGCAGATCCGGCGCATCGTCGACGCGGGCATCCCGGTCATGGCGCACATCGGCTTCACCCCGCAGAGCGAGCACGGCCTCGGCGGTCACCTGGTGCAGGGACGCGGCGAGGCCGCCGACGAGCTCCTCGCCGACGCGCACGCGGTCGAGGAGGCCGGGGCGTTCGCAGTCGTGCTGGAGATGGTGCCCGCGGAGGTGGCGAAGCGGGTCACCGCCGAGCTGCGCATCCCGACGATCAGTGTCGGCGCGGGCCCCCACACCGACGGCCAGCTGCTGGTCTGGACGGACTGGGCCGGCCTGACGACGGGCCGCGTCCCGCGCTTCGTGAAGCAGTACGCCGACCTGAAGACGATCCTCGGCGACGCCGCCCGCGCCTACAAGGCCGACGTGCAGGCCGGCGCCTTCCCCACCGACGAGCACAGCTTCTGACGCCTGGTTGACGCGACACGCCGCCCTGCGTGAGCGCCGGGCGGCGTGTCGCGTCAACCAGGAGAGGTCAGCGGTTCTCCTCGGCGTCCTCCTCCGCCCACTTGGCGGAGTTCTCGCGGAGCTTCTCGAGGGCGTGCTCGGCCTCGTCGCGGGTGTCGAACGGGCCGACGCGGTTCGGCGCGGGCGACAGGAATCCCTGCTCGACCTCGCCGGTCTTCATGTTGTACCAGTACTTGTGCTCGGCGTCCTGCTTGATGCCGTACTCGTCGCTCGTCATAAGGTTGATGGTATGCCCAAGGATTCCGCCGGTCACCTCGTCCCGGGCCGCGTCAGCCCGATGCGCCCGGTGCCGAGCCGCATCCCCCGCCCCGAGTACGTGGGGCGTCCGGGTCCCGCGCCGTACACCCGCGGCGACGTCTACACGCCCGACGAGGTGGAGCTGATCCGCGAGTCCGGCCGCATCGCCGCGCAGGCCATCGCGCTCGTGGGCGAGGCGGTCCGGCCCGGCGTCACGACCGAGGAGCTGGACGTGATCGGGCACGAGTTCCTGCTCGCCAACGACGCCTATCCGTCCACCCTGGGCTACCGCGGCTACCCGAAGTCGATCTGCAGTTCGGTCAACGAGGTCATCTGCCACGGCATCCCCGACGACACGGTGATCGAGGAGGGCGACATCGTCAACATCGACATCACCGCGTACAAGAACGGCTTCCACGGCGACAGCAACCAGACCTTCATCGCCGGCACCGCCTCCGACGAGGTGACCCAGCTGGTGGACCGAACCCGCGAAGCGCTCGCCCGCGGCATCAAGGCGGTCGCGCCCGGCCGCCAAGTGAACGTGATCGGCCGGGCGATCGAGTCGTACGCGAAGCGGTTCGGCTACGGCGTGGTGCGCGACTTCACCGGCCACGGCGTCGGCGCGGCCTTCCACTCCGGGCTGATCATCCCGCACTACGACGCCGCGCCCGCCTACGACGACGTGATGGAGCCCGGGATGGTGTTCACCATCGAGCCGATGCTCACCCTCGGCACGCACGAGTGGGAGATGTGGGCCGACGACTGGACGGTGGTCACCCGCGACCGCAGCCTCACGGCCCAGTTCGAGCACACTCTGGTCGTGACCGAGCGCGGCGCGGAGATCCTCACGCTTCCCTGACCTCGGCCCCGACCGGTGCGGGCACAGCCTCGGCAGCGGTCTCGCGGCGCGGGGACGGGAGCGCGAACGACAGCACGACCCCCACCACGGTCGCGCCGGTCGCCACCCAGAACGCGGTGTCGAACGCCGACGACAGGCTCGCACCGCCCTGCACCGCGGCTTGCAGCAGCACCGCGAAGAGCGCCGTGCCGAAGGAGCCGCCGAGCTGTTGCGCGGTGCGGGTCAGGATGCTGGAGTGCGCGATCCGCTCCCCCGTCAGTCCCTGATACGACGCGACCATCAGCGGCATCGTCACGGCGCCAAGCCCCACCCCGCGCACGAACAGCGTCACCAGCAGCCACGGGTCGGCCGCCGAGGTCGGGCCGAGGGCGAACGGGATGGTCGCGACCGCGACGACCGCGAAGCCGACCACCGCGATCCACCGCGCGCCGATACGGTCGATGAGTCGCCCGACCAGCGGACGGCAGGCCAGCATGCCGAGGCCCTGGGGCACGAGGAGCAGTCCGGCGCCGAGCGCGTCCGTCCCCCGCTGCTGCTGCCAGAACAGCGGCAGCAGCAGCATCGCGCCGTAGAGCGCGACGCTCGACAGGAACAGCAGCGCCGAGGCCGACCAGACCGAGCGGACCGACAGCAGGCGCACATCCACCAGGGCGGCGTCGCGGCGGCGCAGCGCCCAGAGCACGAAGGCCGCGATCAGCACGGCCCCGGCGGCGAGCGGGAGCCAGGCGTCCAGCCGGGCGAAGCCGCCGTCGAGGACCGAGTCGGACAGGCCGAGCAGCAGACCGGTGAGGCCGGGGATGAGCAGCAGCACCCCGACGATGTCGAGCCGGCGCTTCGGGTCGCGGCCGCGGTCGGAGGGCAGCATGCGCCAGGCCAGGAGGAGCCCTACGACCGCGAACGGGATGTTCACCCAGAACACCCAGCGCCAGTCGCCGAGCGCCAGGATCGCCCCGCCGAGCACCGGCCCGAGCACGGGCCCGGCCATCGCCGGGAGGCCGACGATCGCGGACACCCGGCCGAGCTGCCTCCCGCCCGCGACCTCCATGATCATCGTGGTCATCACCGGGAGCATGAGACCGCCGCCGACGCCCTGCAATACGCGGAAGGCGATGAGGGCGTCGGCGCTCCAGGCCAGACCCGAGAGCACGGAACCGGCAAGGAAGATCGCCAGCGCCGCCATCCACACGCGCTTGCCCCCGAAGCGCGCGAGGCACCACGCGGAGAGCGGGACGGTCGCCGCGAGCGCGAGCAGGTACCCGGTGGTCACCCACTGGATCTGCGCGACCGTCGTGTGCAGGTCGGTCGCCAGGGTGTGCAGCGCGACGCTCAGGATGGTGGTGTCGAACACCACCGCGAGCGCGCCGACCACGAGCGCGGTCGCCGTGCGGACCACCGCCCGGTCGAGCTTGTCGGTCATGGGATCTCCTTAAGATGCGTAGATGTATCTAACGAGACGATACGTCCATCCGATAAGATGCGCAAATGGACTCTAAAGAGACCTCCGGTCGGCGGCGGCGCGGCGCGGCGCTCGAAGACGCCCTCCTGCAGGCGGCCTGGGAGGAGATCGACGAGAACGGCTACGCCGGCCTCACCATGGAGGCGGTCGCGGCCCGGGCGGGGACCAGCCGGCCCGTCCTCGCCCGGCGCTGGGCCAGCCGCAGCGACCTGGCCCTCGCCGCCATCCGCCACCACTTCGCCGCCGACCCGATCGCGGTCCCCGACCACGGCAGTCTGCGCGAGGACACCCTCGACCTGCTCCGGCAGATGAACACCAGGCGCCGGGGCCTCGTCACCGAGCTCCTGCTGCGGTTCTCCGGCATCATCACCGAGTCCGACGGAGGCATCGCCGGCCTCCGCGAACGCCTCATCGACGGGCAGCCGCACCAGCTGCAGGAGATCCTCGACCGAGCCGCCGCCCGAGGCGAGATCGACCCCGCCCGGCTCTCCCCCGTGGTCGCCGACCTGCCGCTGACGCTGGTGCGCCACGAGATGATGATGCGACTGCAGCCCGCGGACGACGCGCTGCTCGAGTCGTTCGTCGACGACGTGTTCCTCCCGCTGGCTCTGGCGACCGCGCGGCCGTGAGCGGATCCTCACGCTCCCCTAACGGTCCGCGCCGACCCCACGCCGCCGCGGCGCGGTAGATTCGAGACATGACTTCGCAGAAGCACGCGATCGGCATCGACATCGGCGGCACGGGGATCAAGGGGGCTCTGGTCGATCTGACGACCGGCGAGCTCGTCAGCGACCGGGTCAAGCTGCCGACACCCACAGGCGGCAAGCCCGACGACATCGTGGAGACGACGAAGGAGATCGTCGACCAGCTGGCCAAGGAGGAGCCGGAGGCGCCCGTCGGCGTGTGCTTCCCCGCCATCGTCAGCCACGGCGTGACCCTCTCGGCGGCGAACGTCGCGAAGGACTGGATCGGCCTCCACGCGGAGGACCTGTTCGAGCGGGCGCTCGAGCGCGACATCCACTTCGTGAACGACGCCGACGCCGCCGGCTACGCGGAGACGCGCTTCGGAGCCGCCAAGGGCAAGGACGGCCTGGTCATCATGACCACGCTCGGCACCGGGATCGGGTCGGCGCTCATCTACGACGGCATCCTCATCCCGAACGCCGAGCTCGGCCACCTGGAAATCGACGGGCACGACGCCGAGTCGCGCGCCGCCTACTCGGCGAAGGAGCGCGACGACCTCAGCTGGGAGAAGTGGGCGAAGCGCCTGCAGAAGTACTACTCGACGGTCGAGTTCCTGTTCACTCCCGACCTCTTCATCGTCGGCGGCGGGGTGTCGAAGAACTACCAGGAGTTCCTGCCGCTGCTGAAGCTGAAGACCCCGATCGTGCCCGCGGTGCACCGCAACAACGCCGGGATCCTCGGCGCGGCCGCCCTCGCCGTGCGTGGCGAGCGACGCGATCGCGGTGAGCGCGGCCGCAGCGGCGAGGTGGCGACGCCGGACGACGCCCCCGCGCCGACGCCGGCGTAACGGGCATGGCTCGGGGTCGCCTGCGGGTGATGCTCGGCGCGGCACCGGGCGTTGGCAAGACGTTCGCCATGCTCGAGGAGGGCGAGCGGCTGCGCCGTCAGGGCACCGACGTCGTCGTCGCCCTGGTCGAGACGCACGGCCGCACCGCGACGGCGGCGCTGCTGGACGGGTTCGAGCTCATCCCCCGGCGCACGGTCGAGCACCGCGGGGTCACGCTGACCGAGCTCGACCTGGACGCCGTGCTGCGCCGAGCCCCGGCGCTCGCGCTGGTCGACGAGCTGGCGCACACCAACGCCCCCGGCTCCGAGCACGAGAAGCGCTGGCAGGACGTCGACGCGCTGCTGGACGCGGGCATCGACGTGATCTCGACCGTCAACATCCAGCACATCGAATCGCTGAACGACGTCGTGGAGCAGATCACCGGCGTGCCGCAGCGGGAGACCATCCCCGACGCCGTGCTGCGCCGTGCCGACCGCATCGAGCTGGTCGACCTCGCCCCGCAGGCACTGCGCGACCGGCTCGCCGAGGGCGTCGTCTACCCCGCCGGACGGGTGGATGCCGCCCTCTCGAACTACTTCCGGCTCGGCAACCTGACCGCGCTGCGCGAGCTGGCACTGCTGTGGCTCGCCGACGAGGTCGACAACGCGCTGCAGCAGTACCGCGCCGAGCACGGCATCGCCGGCACCTGGGAGGCGCGGGAGCGCGTCGTCGTGGCGCTGACCGGCGGCCCGGAGGGCGAGACGCTGCTGCGCCGTGGCGCGCGCATCGCCGCCCGGAGCGCCGGCGGCGACCTGCTCGCCGTGCACGTCACCAGCCAGGACGGCCTGCGGGACGCGGCACCCGGCATCCTCGCCCGGCAGCGCGCCCTGGCGGAGCAGCTGGGTGGCACGTACCACCAGGTCGTCGGGGACGACATCCCGCGCGCGCTCGTCGAGTTCGCCCGCGGCGAGAGCGCCACGCAGCTGGTGATCGGGGTCTCGCGACGCAGCCGGCTGTCGGCGCTGCTGACCGGCCCCGGGATCGGCGCGACCGTCATCCGGGAGTCCGGCGACATCGACGTGCACATCGTGTCGCACGCGCGCGCCGGCGGCCGCTTCTCGCTCCCCCGGCCCAAGGGCGGCCTGACTGTGCGGCGCCGCGTCTACGGCTTCCTGCTTGCACTGGTCGGCGGACCGCTGCTGACCCTGCTGCTGACCAGCTCCCGCTCGCACGAGTCGATGACGGCCGACGTGCTCAGCTACCAGCTGCTCGTCGTCGTCGTGGCGCTCGTCGGCGGGATCTGGCCTGCGCTGTTCGCCGCGCTGCTGTCCGGCCTGACGCTCGACTTCTTCTTCGTGGATCCGCTGTACACGATCACGGTCGGCGAGCCGCTGCACCTGCTCGCCCTGATCCTCTACGTCATCATCGCGGCGCTCGTCAGCCTGGTGGTCGACCAGGCGGCCCGCCGCTCCCGTTCCGCCCAGCGCGCCGCCGCGGAGGCGGAGCTGCTCGCCACGGTCGCCGGAGGCGTCATCCGGGGCGAGGACGCGGTTCAGGCGCTCGTCGAGCGCACTCGGGAGGCGTTCGGGCTGACCGCCGTCGAGCTGGTCACGACCGGTCCGGACGGCGGCCGCGAGGTCATCGCGTCGGATGTCGGCGCGGCGGAGGGGACGGGCGCCGAGGGGTCGGATGCCGGGTCTGCGGCGGCGCCTTCCGGAACCGCCGCCACCGAGCCCGTGCTCACCGTCCCGCTCACCGTCCGCGGCGCCGAGGCCAACCCAGCGGCGGGATCCCGCACCGTGCTGGAACTGCGGGGACGCGACCTGGAGGCCGGCGACCGGCGCCTCCTGTCGGCGATCGTCGCCCAGCTGGAGGCGGCCATCGAGCACCGGGCCCTCACCGCGACCGCGGCCGAACTCGCGCCGCTCGCCGAGGCCGACCGGGTGCGCAGCGCCCTCCTCGCGGCGGTCGGCCACGACCTGCGCCGCCCGCTCGCCGCCGCGACGGCGGCGGTGACCACGCTGCGCCAGGCGGACCTCGCCCTCGACGAGGACGACCGGGAGGAGCTGCTGGAGACGGCAGAGGACAGCCTCCGCGGCCTCGCCTCCCTGGTCACCGACCTGCTCGACGCCAGCCGCGTGCAGGCCGGGGTGCTCGGCGTCTCGCTCGCCGCGACCGAGCTCGACGACGTCGTGCTGCCCGCGCTCGACGAGCTCGGCGTCGGACCGGGCGACGTCGAGCTCGACCTCTCCCCCGACCTGCCGCCGCTGCGCGCCGACGCCGTGCTGCTGCAGCGCGTCCTGGTGAACCTGCTCGGCAACGCCCTGCGCTACAGCCCGGCCGACACCCCGCCGGTCCTCGCGGCGAGCGCCTTCGCCGGGACGGTGCAGCTGCGCGTCGTCGACCGGGGGCCCGGCATCCCGCCGGAGCGGCGCGAGGCGGTGTTCGCGCCCTTCCAGCGACTCTCCGACACGGACAACGACGCCGGGATCGGGCTGGGGCTCGCCCTGTCGAAGGGCTTCGTGGAGGGCATGGGCGGCACGCTCGAGGCGGAGGACACCCCCGGCGGCGGGCTCACCATGGTGGTCACGCTGCCGGCGGCGGAAGGGACGGCCCCGTGAAGAAGATCCTGATCGCCGACGACGACCCGCAGATCCTGCGCGCGCTGCGCATCCTGCTCACCGCCCGCGGCTACGAGGTGCTCACGGCCCGCACGGGCGCCGAGGCGCTGAGTGTCGCGGTCGACCACCACCCGGACCTGGTGATGCTCGATCTCGGGATGCCGCAGCTCGACGGCATCGAGGTGATCGAGGGGCTGCGGGGCTGGACGTCGGTGCCGATCCTCGTCGTGTCCGGCCGCACCGGCTCGGCCGACAAGGTGGACGCGCTCGACGCGGGCGCCGACGACTATGTGACGAAGCCGTTCGCCGCCGACGAGCTGCTCGCGCGCATCCGCGCCCTCACCCGTCGCCAGCCCACTGCGACGGACGAGCCCGTGGTCGCCTTCGGCGATGTGACCGTGGACCTCGCCGCGCGCCAGGTCACCCGTCGCGACGCCGACGGCACGGTCCGCGGCGTCCGGCTCACCCCGACGGAGTGGCAGATCCTGGAGCTGCTGCTGCGCAACCCGCGTCGGCTGGTGACACGCCAATCGCTGCTGACGCAGGTCTGGGGACCGCAGTACACGACCGACACCGGCTACCTGCGCCTGTACCTCGCCCAGTTGCGGAAGAAGCTGGAGCCGGAGCCGTCGCGCCCGCGCTACCTGCTCACCGAGCCGGGGATGGGGTACCGGTTCGATCCGGAGGGGGAATGGGCCGGCTGATACGCCGGGTTCTGTCACGGCGCGTGAGCGCCGCGGACGGCCATCTATCTCGGGACGGCGTTGCCGCCGCCCTCCAGCGGTCTACCCGGGGACGAGACGAGCAGCCTCATGGTCCCCTGTACGACCTTGCTCCGGGCGAGGTTTACCCAGCCGGCCGGGTCACCCCGGCCGCTGGTGGTCTCTTACACCACCGTTTCACCCTTACCGGGGGCGTGAGCCCCCGGCGGTCTGCTTTCTGTTGCACTTTCTCGCGGGTTGCCCCGGGTGGGTGTTACCCACCGCCCTGCTCTGCGGAGCCCGGACGTTCCTCGGCGGCCCGCTGACGCGGACCGACGCGACCGTCTTGCCGACCCATTCCGGCCTCCACGATAGCGCAGGCGGCTGGACGGACGGCGCCGCGGCCGTCAGAGGCCGGAGTCCTCCCCGCGGACCAGGATGGCGCCGCTGTCCGGGCAGAGCACGACGTCGTCGGCCGCCGCGCGGCGGATCTCGGAGAGGTCGGACTCGGTGAGCTTCACGTTCGAGCCCATCGAGACGCCGCGGACGAGGGCGGCGGCTCCGATGCCGTAGCGGGCGCGCTGGCGCTCGTACAGCTCGATCAGGTCGGCCGGGAGGGCGGCGGCGATGGTCTCCCGGTCGGCGGCGAGAGCCTTCCTCTGGCCCTCGAGCTTGCCGGCCTCCTCGTCGCGCTGCGCTTCCAGCGTCTGGACGCGGCCGCTCAGCTCGGCGCGCTCGGCGTCGACGGTCGCCAGCGCCTCTTCGAGGCCCTCGACGCGCTCCATGACCGTGAGCTCGATCTCCTCCAGGTCGTCCTTGCGCTTGGCCAGCGAGGCGAGCTCGGCCTCCAGGGCCTGGACGTCTTTCACGGACGAGGTCTGCTGCACGCGGTCGGTGTCGCGCTTGACGCGCGCCTCGACGACCTCGACGTCGGACTCCACCCGCTTCAGCTCCGCGCGGGCGTCCTCCAGCTCGCCGGTGGCGGCGATCCAGCGGGCGCGGAGTGCCTCGACCTCCGGCTGCAGCTTCGCGAGCTCCGCGGCCTGCGGCAGGTTCTTCGTGGCGTGCTGCAGCTGAGCGAGGCGGGTGTCGGCCGCCTGCAGGCGCAGCAGCTCGTTCTGGTCGGCGGGACGTGCTTTCACGATGCGGTGCTTCCTTCGTGCTGGGTGGTCATTGCAGGATGGCGAAGTCCCACGGGTCGGTGCGCAGTTCGCTCACGACGACCTCGACCCCGGGCAGCGCCTCGCGCAGCTGCTCGGCCGCGGTGTCGAGCCAGAGCCATTCGCTCGCCCAGTGGGACACGTCGAGGAGCGCGGGGCCGCCGCCGAGCACGGCCTGCTCCCGGGCCTCCGACGCGGGATGGTGCCGCAGGTCGGCCGTGATGTACACGTCGGCTGTGCGCACGGCGTCGGCGGAGAGCAGGGAGTCGCCCGCGCCGCCGCAGACGGCCACGCGCGTGACCGGCTGCCGGTAGTCGCCCGCCGCGCGAACCCCGCCCGCGGTCGGCGGGAGGAGGTCTGCCAGTGTGCGGGCGAGCTGGCCGAGCGTCGTCGGCTCCGCCAGGTCGCCGACGCGGCCGATGCCGGTGACGCCGTCGGTTGCCGGCGAGATCGGGGTCGTGTCGTGCAGCCCGAGCCGTGAGGCGAGGACGTCGCTCGTGCCGCCCGCCACGACGTCGGCCGTGGTGTGGGCGCCGTACAGGGCGACGCCGCCGCGGATGAGACGGGCGAGCAGTGCACCCTTGTAGCGGTCCTCGGCGATGCTCGTGACGCCGCGCAGCAGCAGCGGATGGTGGGCGATCAGCAGGTCGGCGCCGAGCTCGACCGCCTCGTCGACCGTGGCGGAGACCGCGTCGACCGCGAGCAGGATGCGCTCGACCGGCGCGGCCGGATCGCCCGCGACGAGCCCCGGAGCATCCCACCCCTCAGCGCCCGACAGCGGCCACAGCCGTTCGACGGTGTCACGGACGGAGTTCAGCGAGTGGGGCACGTCGATCAGCCTACGGGATGCGCCCAGCCGCCTGCCGGGCGGAAGCGGTCATGTGGACAACTCCGCCGGATGTGCAGAACGGGCTCACGCTCGCGCCGCCTCCTGCCGCCGCACCGCGCCCGGCGCCGAGACGAGCGCACCGACCAGGCCGACGGCGAGCGCCGCCACCACGCCGATGTTGCTCGCCCCGATCCCCGCGCGCGGGTCGATCCCGCCGAGGCGGAAGAGGTAGCCCTCCCAGCCGAGCCACGGCAGCTCGGAGCTGATCAGGCCGAGCCCGACCACCGTCCCTGCGATGAGCAGCGCCAGGTTCACCCAGCGCCAGTCCGGGTAGACGCCGCCGCGGCGCACCAGAGACGGCTGGTGGAAGCGGCGGGTGCGCAGCATCATCTCCCCCGAGAACACGCCGACCCACGCGGCGACGGGCACCGACAGCGCCGTCGGGATGCCGCGCACGACCGTCGACAGGTCGGTCACGGTCGCGGCGAGCACGCCGCCGACGACGGCGATCGCGGCGCCCGCGATGAGCGTGCTCCAGCGCCGGCCGAGGCGGACGCCGGCCGCGTCGAGCGTGAAGCCCGCCGAGTAGATGGTCAGCACGAGCGCGGAGACGAGGGACAGTCCGACCGCGAGCAGCAGCGGCACCGGGTACCAGGCCGGGAGCCCGAGCGCGACCAGCCCCGCCACCGGATCGCGCGCCAGCTCCCCGGCGAGCCCGGGGTTGGAGGCGGCGAGGAGACCGCCGTAGGACACCAGCACGAACGGCGGGACGGCCGCGCCGAACGTCGCCCAGAGCATGGCGGCGCCGCCCGAGGAGCGCGGACGCTGATAGCGGGCCACCTCCGCGCTGCTCATCGCCCAGGCCAGCCCGACGTAGCTGAACACCAGCACGGCCCCCGTCACCACGTGCGTCCAGAAGGCGTCGGGCACGGCGAGGGCCCTGCCGAGGTCCACGTGCCGCCAGGTGGCGGTCACCATGAGCACGATGAGGACGGCGGAGGCGACGGTCAGCACCAGCTGCACCCGGGCGACCAGCCCGTAGCCCACGTAGGCGACAGCGACGGCGACGGCGATGGTCACGGCGAGCGCCGCCGCGGTCGCGGCGACCGGGCTGCCCGGCCACTGCTCCGCCGCCGTGAGCGACCCGGCGGCCGAGCCCGCCAGCCAGAGCAGCACGGCGCCCCAGAACAGCTTGACCACGAGCGCGAGCACGGTCGGGACGATGTTGCCGACCATCCCGAACGACGCCCGGGAGACGACCAGCGTCGGTTGGCCGCTCCACTTGCCGGCGAGCGTGCCGACGCCGAGCGGGAGGAAGGACATCGCGACGCCGACGAGCGTCGCGATGAGCAGCTGGCGCAGGTTGAGTCCGAGCACGAACAGGGTCGCGCCGACGCCGACGCTGATGAGCGACGACGTGCCGGCGAACCACAGCCAGAACATCCGGGATGCACGACCCACCCGGCGCTCGACCGCCGTCGGCTCGAGGTCGGCGGTCTCGGTGGTGAGCTGGCCCGGGGCGGCGCGGCGGCCGCCGAGCAGGGCGTCGGCGTCGCCCGTGCGCGGCGTCGCGACGGTTGCGGTGGCGCGGTGCGCGCCGTTCCCGGGGCCGGCGGGGGCGTCGTCGGCGTCGTCCGGCACGTCGGCGTCCAGATGGCGGGCGACGTGCGGAGCGGGCACGGGCGCCGAGACCGGTGCGTCGGCGGCCGGGAGCGCGGGGACCGGCGCGGCGTCGACCGCGGTAGCGCTCTCCGCCACCGGAGGAGCGGCGACGGCCGAGGGAGCCACGGCCACGACCGGGACCGGCTCGGAGTCGCGTGGCGCCAGCTCCTCGGGCACGAGGTCGAGCGGCTCCGCGCGGGCGACCGGACGGAAAGCGGGCGGAGCGACCGTCTCCTCCTTCACCTCCGGCGGCTGCTCCGTCTCGGGCTCCGCGCGCTGGATCGGGATGGCGGCGGTCGCCACCCAGGGGCTGAACGTCGGCTCCGGCCCGGTCGGCTCCCGACGCACAGGGAGGTCGTCGAAGCTGATGAGCTCGGTCGGCGGGCCGCTCCACTCCCCCTCGTCGTCCTCAGCACTCTCGGCGACCTCGTCGCCGTGCTCCTGGTCAGACGGAGGGACCGGCACGGCGGCACTCCGCGCCTCGGCCCGCGGCACCACGATCGGGATGGCCGTGGTGATCCGGGCGACCTCCTCCTCCAGCGCACTGGCGAGCTCGTCGTCGCTGTGGCGCTCGCCCTCCGGTGCCCGGTCCATGAGGCCACACTACGACGCGCCGTGCGCCCCTGAGGAGAGGGCAGGCAAGTACCATCGGGGGTGTGAGCGAGATCGCAACCCCCTACGAGGACCTGCTGCGCGACGTGCTGGCCACCGGCACGCACAAATCGGACCGGACCGGCACGGGCACCCGCAGCGTCTTCGGCCGGCAGCTGCGCTTCGACCTGGCGGAGGGCTTCCCGCTCATCACCACCAAGCGCGTCCACTTCAAGTCGATCGCGTACGAGCTGCTCTGGTTCCTGCGCGGCGACAGCAACGTGGGCTGGCTGCGTGAGAACGGCGTCACGATCTGGGACGAGTGGGCGGACGCCGACGGCGAGCTGGGGCCGGTCTACGGCGTCCAGTGGCGCTCCTGGCCCGCTCCGGACGGCCGGCACATCGACCAGATCCAGCAGGTCGTCGACACCCTGCGCAGCGACCCGGACTCGCGCCGCATCATCGTCTCCGCCTGGAACGTCGCCGACATCCCGCAGATGGCCCTCGCCCCCTGCCACGCGTTCTTCCAGTTCTACGTCGCCGACGGCAAGCTCTCCTGCCAGCTGTACCAGCGCAGCGCGGACATGTTCCTCGGCGTCCCGTTCAACATTGCCAGCTACGCGCTGCTGACCATGATGGTCGCCCAGCAGGTGGGGCTCGAGCCGGGCGAGTTCGTCTGGACCGGCGGCGACGTCCACATCTACGACAACCACGTGGAGCAGGTGACCGAGCAGCTCACGCGCGACCCGTTCCCCGCCCCGCGCCTGCGCTTCGCCCGCACGCCCGAGAGCATCTTCGACTACCGGTTCGAGGATTTCGTCGTGGAGGACTACCAGCACCACCCGGCGATCCGGGCCGCGGTCGCCGTATGACGCTCGCGCTGATCTGGGCGCAGGCGAACGACCGCGTGATCGGGGCCGGTGGCGTGATGCCCTGGCACCTCACCGAGGATCTGCGCCATTTCCGCGCGCTCACCGGCAGCGACCCCGTCGTGATGGGCCGCCGGACCTGGGAGTCGCTCCCCGAGCGCTACCGGCCGCTCCCGGGCCGCACCAACATCGTCATCACGCGCCGGGCCGACTGGGCGGCGCCCGGCGCGGTCGTCGCGCACTCGCTGGACGACGCCCTCACCGCCGCGGGCGACGCGGACACCGTGTGGATCACCGGCGGCGGCGAGCTGTACCGGGAGGCGCTCCCTCGCGCCGACCGGCTGGAGATCACCGAGATCGACCTCGACGTCGACGGCGACACGCAGGCGCCCGAGCCGGGCGACGGCTGGACGAACGTCGAGGCCGGCGAGTGGCAGACCGCGTCCAACGGGATGCGGTACCGCTTCGTCACCTACACCCGCTGACTCAGGTGAGACCCGCGACGAGGTTCACCGTCGCGGCCACGATGACGGTGCCGAACAGGTACGAGAGCAGCGTGTGGCGGAGGATCGTCTGCCGGATGTACGAGCTCCGGATGTTGGTGTCGGAGACCTGGAACGTCATCCCGAGGGTGAAGGACAGGTAGGCGAAGTCGCTGTACCTCGGGTCCTCGCGCTGGTTGAAGTCGACGCCGCCGCCCGTGCGGTAGTAGATGCGGGCGTACCGGAGCATGTAGACGGTGTGCACCAGCGTCCAGGAGAGCGCGATGCTCACCACGGCGAGGAGGGCGACCCCCAGCTGTGCGCCGCCCTTCAGCGACTTCGCGTCGACGAGGATGTAGACCACCGCGAACACGCTGGCGATCGACGCCAGGATGAGCACCAGATCGGTGACGCGCCTGCCCGGGTCCTCCAGCGTCGCGTGATCCTTCGTCGCCTTTCCGTCGAGGCGCCAGACCGAGATCCACACCCACGCGATGTAGACGGCGCACGCCGCAGCCCAGCCTGCGATGGCCGCATAGTGCCAGGCGTTCAGCAGGCCGACCACCACAGCGACGACCACCCCGCTGCCGACAGCGGTCGCCATCTTCGCACGGGTCCGTCCCCGGCCGTGCTCCAGTTCGTTGCTCACATCCCGGATGTTCGCACACGTCGCCTGGGCATTGCGGGAAGCAGCGCCGGTACGATCGTTCACGTGACCTCCGCACTGCTCTCCCCCGCACCGCTCGCCGACCTCGACACCGCCGCCCTCCGCGAGGCGCACGCCGCGTTCGCGCAGGCGTACGACGAGCTGAAGGCCGCGGGCCTCGCGCTCGACATCACGCGAGGCAAGCCGTCCGCCGACCAGCTCGACCTCTCGAACGACCTGCTCCACCTGCCCGACGGCGCCTACCGCGACGCGGCGGGCACCGACCTGCGCAACTACGGCGGTCCGAACGGCCTTCCCGAGCTGCGTGCGATCTTCGCCGACGCGCTGCGGGTGCCGGTGGCTCAGCTGCTGGCTCTCGGCAACTCCAGCCTGACGATCATGCACGACACGATCGCTCAGGCGCTCATCCACGGCGTGCCGGGCGGGGAACTGCCGTGGGGCCGGCAGTCGATCAGCTTCCTGGCGCCCGTGCCCGGGTACGACCGGCACTTCACCATCCTGGAGCGCTTCGGCATCCGGATGATCCCGGTGCCGATGAACGAGGACGGCCCGGACGTCGAGGCCGTCGCCTCCCTGCTGGCCGCCGACGACAGCATCAAGGGCATGTGGTGCGTGCCGGTCTACTCCAACCCGACCGGCGCCGTGTACAGCGAGGAGGTCGTGCGCGCGCTCGTCTCCATGCCTGCCGCCCCCGACTTCCGGCTGTTCTGGGACAACGCGTACGCCGTGCACCACCTGAGCGACGACCGACCCGCGCCGATCGACGTGCTGGCGCTGGCCGCGGAGGCCGGCAACCCGGACCGCCCGCTGATCTTCGCCTCCACCTCCAAGGTGACCTTCCCCGGCGCCGGCGTGGCCTTCTTCGGCGCCTCGGAGGCCAACGTGGCCTGGTTCCAGCACAACGCGGCCGCGCAGAGCATCGGGCCGGACAAGCTGAACCAGCTGCGGCACGTCCAGCTGCTGAAGGACGCCGACGGGCTCTCGGCGCACATGGAGAAGCACCGCACCATCCTGGAGCCGAAGTTCGCGGCGGTCGACACGGCATTCCGCGAGCGGCTCGCGCCGTGGGGCGCCGGCACCTGGAACGCGCCGAAGGGCGGCTACTTCGTCAGCCTCGACGTGCTCGACGGCAGCGCGAAGCGCGCGGTGCAGCTGGCGAAGGAGGCCGGGATCGCGGTCACGCCCGCCGGTGCGACGTTCCCGTACGGCGACGACCCGCGCGACGCCAACATCCGCATCGCGCCGACGTTCCCTCCGGTCGAGGAGCTCCGGACGGCGCTCGACGGGTTGTGCACGGCGATCCTCCTCGCGGAGGCGGAGACCCTGCTGGCCGGCCGGGACTGACCGTGACCGGCTGGGTCGTCCGCGCCAGCACCGAGGACGACTGGCGGGAGTACCGCGCGCTGCGGTTCGAGATGCTGCAGGACGCTCCGATCGCCTTCCTGGAGACGCTCGAGCACGCGAGGACCCATCCCGACGAGCACTGGCGGCGCCGCGCGGCGAACACGGGCTCGACGAGCCGGCTGTTCGCCGCGGTCGCGGACGACGGCCGCTGGCTCGGCAGCATGGGCGGCTTCCAGTCGTCGCCCGCCGCCGAGCCCTACCTCGTCGGCGTCTACGTCACTCCCGCATGGCGCGGACGCGAGCACGGAATGACGGATGCGCTCCTCGACGCCGTCATCGACTGGGCGCGTGGCCGCGGCGACCGGCTGCTGCTCGACGTGCACGAGGACAACCGGCCCGCCATCCGTTCCTACCTCCGCCGCGGCTTCGCCTTCACCGGCCGCACCCAGCCCTACCCCCTCGACCGCTCCGCCCTCGAACGGGAGATGTTCCTCCCCCTCCCCTGAGGCCAAGAGCTCCTGAGTTGTTCGACCCGACACGCCGGGCGGAGGTCGAAGAACTCAGGAGCTGATGGCTTGGCGGAGGGGCGAGCGGGTCAGACCTCGCCGAAGCCGGTGTCGACGAGGTCGGCGAGGGCGTCGACGGCAGGACGGCCGTCGGGCGCGTCCGTCGCGATGCGCGCGGTGGAGCCGGCGGTGAGGCCGAGGGACATGATGCCGAGGAGGCTCTTCGCGTCCTTGCCGTTGACGGTCACCTTCGCGGGGAACGTGTTCGCGAGCTTCACGAACTCGGCCGCCGGGCGCGCGTGCAGGCCCTCGGGGTTGCGCACGAGCACCTCGCGCTCGTACGGGCCGTCGGCGGGTGCCTGCGCGGGGGCCGGCTCGGCCGCCGCCGCGGCTGCGTCCTTCCCCGCCCACGCGTCGATCGCGCCCTCCGCGGCCGCGACCACGTCGTCCAGGCTCCCGCCGGACTCGGCGGCCACCGCCGCGGCGACGCCGCCCTCCACGAACGGCACGTCGACCACGCGAACGCGGGCGCGCTGCTCCTCGTCCAGCATGTCGAGCACGGTCTCGGCGGTCAGCAGCGCCGAGCCGAGGTCGCTGATCACGACGACCCCCGCACCGCCGTCTGCCTCCCCGACGCCGGACATCACCTTGGTGAAGCTGGTGCCGATCCCGTCGTCGTCGGTGCCGCCCGCGGCGACGAGCGCCACCGACCCGGCCATCTGACCGGCCAGCGCCACCATTCCTGCGGCGATCTGCGGACTGTGCGAGACGAAGACGACACCGACCTTCGCGCTCATCCGGCCACCCCGGCGGCCGCGCGCAGCAGCAGAGCCGTCGACTGCGCCCCCGGGTCGCGGTGGCCCGCCGACCGCTCACCGAGGTAGCTCGCCCGGCCCTTGCGGGCGACGAGCGGGATGGTCGCGTCCGAGCCCTTCTCGGCGGCCTCCGCCGCCGCGGCCAGGATGCCGGCGGCCGAGGCCCCCGACTCCTGCGCCGCGGCGGCGGCGTCCACCGCAGGCGTCCAGGCGTCGACCATGGTCTTGTCGCCCGGCTCGGCCTTCCCGCGGGACACGATGCCGTCTCGCCCGGCCCTCAGGGCCGCGACGAGCGTCGTCTCGTCGATCGCCTCGGCGTCGCCGACCGGCTCCGCCGCCTTCAGGAACGCCGTGCCGTACAGCGGCCCGGACGCACCCCCCACCGTCGAGATCAGGGTCATGGCGACCGAGCGCAACGCCGCGTTCGGCGTCGCGTCGTCCGGGAGCTTCTCCAGCGCCGCGACCGACGCCTTGAGGCCCCGGTCCATGTTCTCGCCGTGGTCGCCGTCGCCGATCTCGCGATCGAGCGTGTTCAGCTCCTGCTTGTGCTCGCCGATGGATGCGGCGGCAGCGACGATCCACTCCTTGACCCAGTTCGTGTCCAGCGTCATCGACGCCTCCCTTGTCTTGTCGTTCCGGCTTCCTACAGGCCCCAGCGCAGCGCGGCCGTGTGGACGGGCGCGTCCCACAGCTGGGTGAACTCGTCGTCCAGCTTGAGCAGGGTGATCGAGGCGCCCTGCATCTCCAGCGAGGTGACGTAGTTGCCCACGAGCGACCGGCTGAGCTCGATGCCCCGCTCGTCGAGGATCTCGGCGGCGCGGCGGAACAGGATGTAGAGCTCCGACAGCGGGGTGCCGCCCATGCCGTTGACGAATAGCAGCACCGGCGAGCCCTCGAAGGACAGGTCGGTGAGGATCGCGTCCATCATCCGGTCCACCAGGCGGTCGGCCGGCTCCAGCTTGATGCGCTCACGGCCCGGCTCGCCGTGGATGCCCACGCCGAACTCGATCTCGTCCTCCGGCAGCACGAACCCCGGCTCGCCCGCGTGGGGCACCGTGCCGTCGGTCAGCGCGAGGCCGATCGAGCGCACGTTGGCGTTGACGCGCTCCGCGATCGCGGTGACGGCGTCGAGGTCGTCCCCGCGGTCGGCGGCCGCGCCCGCGATCTTCTCGACCAGCACGGTCCCGGCGACGCCGCGACGGCCGGCGGTGTAGAGGGAGTCCTGCACGGCCACGTCGTCGTTGACGATGACGGAGCGCACGGTGATGCCCTCGGCGCCGACCAGGTCGGCCGCCGTCTCGAAGTTGAGCACGTCGCCGGTGTAGTTCTTGACGATGTGGAGCACGCCGGCGCCGCCGTCCGCGGCCTTGGTGGCCTCGACGATCGGCATGGGGGTCGGGGAGGTGAACACCTCGCCCGGCACCGCGGCGTCCAGCATGCCCTTGCCGACGAAGCCGGCGTGGAGGGGCTCGTGGCCGCTGCCGCCGCCGCTGACCAGTCCGACCTTGCCCTGGACGGGGCCGTCGGCGCGTGAGACGAACTTCGGATCCTGCGACACCCGGACGATGTCCGCGTGAGCCCGGCCGAACCCCGCGAGGGACTCGGTCACGACGTCGGGTACGTCGTTAATGAGCTTCTTCATCGAAACCATTCCTTCCACTGCAGTGGAGCCTCCACTGCCGTCAGTGCGTCGCCGCCACCCATTCTTCGAGCTTCGCGGCCGCAGCCCCGGAGTCGATCGCGTCGGCGGCGACCGCCATTTGCGAACGGAACCGATCCAGGATGGACTCCTGGACCCTCGACGGGTCGGACGCGAGCTCGTAGGAGACGAGCCCGGCCGCCGCGTTGAGCAGCACGATGTCGCGCACGGGGCCTTCTTCTCCCGCCAGCACGGCACGCACGACAGCCGCGTTATACGCGGCATCCTTCCCGAGCAGGTCGTCGATCCTGGCGCGCGGGATGCCCAGATCGCGCGGATCGATGTCGTGCTCGGTGACGAGGCCCCTCGAGACCTCCCAGACGTGGCTGTGACCGGTGGTCGACAGCTCGTCGAGCCCGTCGTCGCCGCGGAAGACCAGCGCGGTGGCGCCGCGGGTCTGGAACACGCCGACGATGAGCGGGATGCGGTCGAGCGTCGCGACGCCGACCGCGGACGCCTCGGGGCGCGCCGGGTTGCAGAGCGGGCCGAGGTAGTTGAAGACGGTGGGGACGCCGAGCTGCGCCCGCACGGGGCCGGCGTGCGCGAAGCCGGGGTGGAACGCGCTGGCGTACGCGAAGGTGATGCCTGCGGTCTCCAGCACCTCGGCGACCCGCTCCGCCGGGAGCGTGAGGTCGATGCCGAGGGCGGCGAGCACGTCGGACGAGCCCGACGAGGAGCTGGCCGCCCGGTTGCCGTGCTTGATGACGGGCACGCCGGCCGCCGCCGCGACGATGGACGCCGTGGTCGACACGTTCACCGTGCCGAAGCGGTCGCCGCCGGTGCCGACGATGTCGAGCGCCATCGGGTCGACCTCGAGCGGCACGGCGTGATCAAGGATCGCATCCCGGAAGCCGACGATCTCGTCGACGGTCTCGCCCTTCGCGCGCAACGCGATGAGGAAGGCCGCCAGCTGGGCGTCCGTCGCCTCGCCCGTCATGACCTGGTCCATGGCCCACGCCGCGTCCGCCACGCTCAGGTGCTCCCCGGCGAGGAGCGACGTCAGCACGGACGACCAGGACTGCGTGTGGGACATGAAGCGATCCTATCGGCGGGCGACACGCCACGGCGATAGCGGCCCGTGGGGCATCCTGAGGCGCTCCTAACCTCGAATCCGGCCGATTCAAGCCCCCTAGGTGGGAAAACCATGGGTTCTTTTCAGCCATAATGGGTTACGTGACGAGCACCTCCATTTCTCCTGCAACGAGTGCGCCGGCGATCAACCGGCCCAATGTCGTGGCCGTCGGCACGATCGTCTGGCTCGGCTCCGAGGTGATGTTCTTCGCGGGTCTGTTCGCGATCTACTTCACGCTCAAGTCGACCTCGCCCGATCTGTGGGCCGCCGAGACGCAGCACCTCAACGTCCCGTACGCGCTGACGAACACGATCATCCTGGTGGCGAGCTCGTTCACCTGCCAGTTCGGCGTGTTCGCGGCGGAGCGCCTGCAGCCGCGCCGCACGGGGTGGAGCCCGGCCAAGTGGGGAATGGTCGAGTGGTTCACCCTCTCCTACATCCTCGGAGCGATCTTCGTGTCGGGCCAGGTGCTCGAATACGCCACGCTCGTCTCCGAGGGCGTCTCGCTCAGCGCCAACGCCTACGGGTCGGCGTTCTACCTGACCACCGGGTTCCACGCGCTCCACGTGACGGGCGGCCTCATCGCCTTCCTGCTCGTGATCGGCCGCGCTTTCGCGGTCAAGACCTTCGGCCACAAGGAGGCGACGAGCGCCATCGTGGTCTCCTACTACTGGCACTTCGTCGACGTCGTGTGGATCGGGCTGTTCGCGGTCATCTACATCATCCGATAAGGAAACAGGAGCGTTCTTCACCCCATGCGTCCCCGTACACCCGGAAAAGCACCGGCCTCGCCCGTCCGCAAGGCGAAGCCTGCGCGCAAGGCCGGCCGCCGTCACCCGCTGGCCACCGTCGCGCTCCTCGCGATCGGCCTCGGCCTGACCGGCGGAGCCTACGCCGCGTTCACCACCACCACGGCGTCCGCCGAGGAGCCGCAGGTCGCGGCAGCGAGCCAGACCTCGGTCGACGAGGGCAAGAAGCTCTTCCAGTCGAACTGCGCCACCTGCCACGGCCTCGACGCCCAGGGCAGCTCGGTCGCCCCGAGCCTGATCGGCGTCGGCGCCGCCGCGGTCGACTTCCAGGTCGGCACCGGTCGCATGCCGATGCAGATGCAGGGCCCGCAGGCCGAGCAGAAGCCGGTGCAGTTCACCGACGAGCAGGTCAAGGCGCTGGCCGACTACGTCGCGTCGCTCGCCCCCGGCCCCTCCATCCCGGAGCAGAAGTACCTCGACGGCAAGGGCAACGCCGCCCACGGCGCCGAGCTCTTCCGCATCAACTGCGCCATGTGCCACAACGTCGCCGGCGCGGGCGGTGCGCTCACCGAGGGCAAGTTCGCCCCGCCGCTGACCGGCGTCAGCGCCCAGCACATCTACGAGGCCATGATCACCGGACCGCAGAACATGCCGGTCTTCAACGATCTGAACATCACGCCGCAGGGCAAGGCCGACATCATCACGTACCTGAAGTACATCCAGAACAACCCGTCGCCGGGTGGCTTCGAGCTCGGCTCGCTCGGCCCGGTGGCCGAGGGCCTCTTCCTCTGGATCTTCGGTCTGGGCGCCATCGTCGCCCTCACCGTGTGGATCACGGCGAAGTCGAATTAATCCGGATCCCACTTCGGATACGAACACAGCGTAAGAAGGAGAGCAATGGCACAGGACGACAACGGCGGCCACGAGCTGACGCCCGCCCGTTCGTCTGAGGAGCACCGCACCGGCGACGCCGGCACCGCGGTGGTCATCCGCGACGCCGTCGAGAACCCCGGGTTCCCGCCGCACCGTCCGCGGGTCACCGACCTCGACCCGCGGAAAGAGCGGCGCGCCGAGCGCACCGTCTACACGCTGTTCTACCTCTCGATCGCGGGATCGGTGTGGGCGGTCGCCGCCTACCTCGCCTTCCCGATCGTCGACGGCGACCCGGGCTCCGTGCGCCTGAACAACCTGTTCATCGGCATCGGCAGCGCCCTGGCGCTCCTCGCCATCGGCATCGGCGCGGTCCACTGGGGCAAGGCGCTCATGCACGAGAAGGAGGGCGTCGACCTCCGCCACCCTGTGCGCGGCAGCGAGGCGACCACCGAACGCGCGGCGGAGATCTTCCGCCAGGCCGACGAGGAGTCCGGCTTCAGCCGCCGCATCCTCGTCCGCAACAGCCTCATCGGTGCGCTGATCGCCTTCCCGCTCCCCGCCGTCGTCCTGTTCCGGGGCCTCGCGCCCGAGAACGAGGACCCGGTGGAGCTGCTCTCCCAGACGATGTGGGCCAAGGGCGTGCGCCTGACCCGCGACCCAACCGGAACGCCGATCAAGGCGTCCGACGTCACGCTGGGCAGCGCCTTCCACGTCATCCCCGAAGGCCTCAACGAGGCTCCGGACATGCTCGAGCAGAAGGCCAAGGCCGCCGTGCTGCTCATGCGCCTCAAGCCCGAGGACCTCCACGTCTCCAAGGGCAAGGAGAACTGGAACTACGACGGCATCGTCGCCTACTCCAAGATCTGCACGCACGTCGGGTGCCCGGTGGCGCTCTACGAGCAGCAGACCCACCACCTGCTCTGCCCGTGCCACCAGTCGCAGTTCGACATCACGCACGAGGCGCAGGTCATCTTCGGACCGGCGAAGCGGCCGCTGCCGCAGCTGCCGATCACCGTCGACGCCGATGGCTACCTGGTCGCCCGCAGCGACTTCCACGAGCCCGTCGGCCCGAGCTTCTGGGAGCGCCATTGAGCACCACGACCGCCGCACGCCCTGCGGCACAGACGACGGCTTCGAAGGGCGGGTTCACGGCAGCAGCCGCGAACTACCTCGAAGACCGCACCAGCATCTCGGGCGCCGTCAAGGAGTTCGGCCGCAAGATCTTCCCCGACCACTGGTCGTTCCTGCTCGGCGAGGTCGCGCTCTACAGCTTCATCGTCATCCTGCTGTCGGGCACCTTCCTGACGTTCTTCTTCCAGGCGTCGATGGCGGAGGTGACCTACAACGGCTCGTACGTGCCGCTGAAGGGCATCGAGATGTCCTCGGCCATGCAGAGCACGCTGAACATCTCGTTCGAGGTGCGCGGCGGCCTCCTGGTCCGGCAGATCCACCACTGGGCGGCGCTGCTGTTCGTGGCGGCGATCGGCCTCCACATGCTCCGCATCTTCTTCACCGGCGCGTTCCGCAAGCCGCGTGAGCTGAACTGGGTCATCGGCTTCGTGCTGTTCATCCTGGCGATGGCCGAGGGCTTCACCGGCTACTCCCTCCCGGACGACCTGCTCTCGGGCAACGGCCTCCGCATCATCGACGGCCTGATCAAGGGCCTGCCGGTGGTCGGCACGTGGATCTCGTTCCTGCTGTTCGGCGGCGAGTTCCCCGGCACCGCCATCGTCGGCCGCCTCTACACGCTGCACATCCTGCTGCTGCCGGCACTGGTCGTCGCGTTCATCGCGCTGCACCTCATGTTCGTGGTCATCCACAAGCACACGCAGTACGCGGCGCCCGGACGCACCCAGGGCAACGTGGTCGGCTACCCGGTCCTCCCGGTGTACGCGGCCAAGGCCGGCGGCTTCTTCTTCATCGTGTTCGGTGTCGTCGCGCTCATGGCGTCGTTCTTCACCATCAACCCGATCTGGAACTACGGCCCGTACGACCCCTCCCCCGTGTCCGCCGGTACGCAGCCTGACTGGTACATCGGCTTCGCGGACGGCGCGCTGCGTCTCGTCCCGCCGGGCTGGGAGTTCGTCTGGCTCGACCGCACCTGGTCGTTCAACATCATCATCCCGGTGGCGATCCTCGGACTGTTCATCGTGACCGTGATGTTCTACCCGTTCCTCGAGGCGTGGATCACGGGCGACAAGCGCGAGCACCACATCCTGGACCGTCCGCGCAATGCGGCGACCCGCACCGCCATCGGCGCGGCCGGCGTCACGTTCTACGCCGTGTTCTGGGCGGCGGCGAGCTCGGACATCATGGCGACGCACTTCAAGCTGACCATGGAGGGCGTCATCCACACCCTCCAGGCACTGCTGTTCGTCGGCCCGCTGATCGCGTTCGTCGTGACCAAGCGCGTCTGCCTGGCCCTGCAGAAGAAGGATCGCTCGATCGCCCTCCACGGCTACGAGTCCGGTCGCATCGTCAAGCTGCCCGGCGGCGAGTTCATCGAGGTGCACGAGCAGCTGAGCGACTACGAGCGCTGGCGCCTGGTCTCGCAGGAGGCCTACGAGCCGCTGATGCTGCGCCCGAACCGCCGCGGCCGGATCACGGCGGCGAACCGGGTGCGCGCAGGCCTGTCCCGCTGGTTCTTCGAGGACCGGATCCTGCCGCCCACCCGCGGCGAGCTCGAGTCGGGCCACGACCACCACTGACGGTCATCCGTCCTCACGGAAGCGGCGGCGCGGGCATTAGCGCCCGCGCGTCCGGGTGTCCCCCCGCCGCCCCCCCTCCCCCGCGGCCGCGCCCAGAACCTGGACCACCCCCCCCCCCCCCCCAGGGAGCGCCGCCCC
>NZ_JAROCB010000001.1:0-369322 GCF_030433675.1 Leifsonia virtsii | reverse complement strand
GCCCCCCGGCGGCGCCCGCGGGCCGGCCCCCCCCCCCCCCCCCCGCCCCCCCCCCCCCCCGCCCGCGCCGGCGCCCCCCCCCCCCCCCCCGCTTCCGTGTCTCCCCCGTCCGCCCGCGCTCACCGGAGCCGTCGCCATGACCGTTGACCTGCCCCGCCTCGCCTCCTGGCTGCGCTGCCCCGTCTGCGCGGCAGACCTGGAGCCGGTGGACCGGCTGACGCTCGGCTGCGCGAACGGCCACCGCCACGACGTGAACAAGCGGGGCTTCGTCTCCCTGCTGGGCGGCGGGACCAAGCACCTGGGCGACACCGCCGAGATGCTGGAGGCGCGCGAGCTGGTGCTTGAGGGAGGCGCCTACTCCCCCATCGCCGACGCGGTCGCCGCCGCCACCGCCGGGCCCGGCGCCCGAGTGCTCGACGCCGGCGCCGGCACCGGCTACTACCTCCGCGCCGCCCTCGCCGCATCCCCGGATGCTGTGGGGCTCGCCATGGACCTCTCGCCGCAGGCGGTCGCCCGGGCCGTGCGGGCGTCGGAAAGTGTCGACGGTCTGGTGGCCGACACGTGGCGGCCTCTTCCCGTGCGTTCGGAGATCGCGGACACCGTGCTGGACGTGTTCGCGCCCCGCAACCTGCCCGAGTTCCACCGCGTGCTGCGCCCTGGCGGCTCGCTCGTGGTCGTGGTGCCGCGTCCGGACCACCTCGGCTCGCTGCGCGCCGCCGGGACCATGCTCGACATCCCGTCGGACAAGGCGGAGGACGTGACGACCGCCGCAGCGCCGCTGTACGCCCTTCACACGCGCGAAACGGTCGAGTACGACCTCCCGCTCACGGACGCCCTCCGGGCCGCTCTGGCGGGCATGGGCCCGTCGGCGCGGCACGCGGCCGCGGCCGCGCCCGCACACGTCGACGCGACGCGCGTCGCCGTCGACGTTCTCCGGCTCACCCGCCGCTGACCGCAGCGACGCGCCTGGTTGACGCAACACGCCGCGCCGCGGGAGCGGCGCGCGGCGTGTTGCGTCAACCCGATAGCCACCGTCGCGTGGGCAAAGACGGCGCCCGCCTCCGGGGACGCCCTGCCCCTTACGCGGCGGAACGCCGCGGGTGAGCGCTCTCCATGGGACGTAACACGCCGTTTTGGCCGCGCCTTTACGGCGTGTTGCGTCGCATGGATCGCGGGAGCGGCGGGCCGGGACGACGAAAGGGCCGCCTCCCGGAGGAGGCGGCCCGTTTCGTGGTGGTGCGGGTTACCGGGCGAAGTAGCCGCGGTAGTACTCGTAGACCCAGCCGACGATGCAGACGAGCGCGAAGGCGACGCCGATGTAGCAGATCCAGAAGCCGACCGCGAGGCCGAGCATGACCAGGCCCGCCGCGAAGGCGAGAGCGACCGGCCACCAACTCCACGGGCTGAAGTGGCCGAGCTCCGGGTCGCCGTCGTCGATGTTGGCGTCGAGACGGTCCTCCGGCAGCTCACCGCCCTGGGAGGCGTGCGAACGACCGACATAGAACGCGATGAACGCGGCCAGGATCGCCGACAGCAGCAGAGCGACGGTTCCGACCCACTCGACGTTGCGGTGCATCTCGTCGAGCAGGTTCCACAGCGTGTAGGTGATCGCCGACAGCAGGAAGAAGACCGACAGGATCCAGAACAGGATGGCATTGGTGCGCATGTGTTACTTCACCTCGTCCTTCGCGACGTCGTGCACGGGAGCGTCCGGAGCGTCCTTCGCGGGACCCACGCCGATCGGGATGCCGGCCTCGGGGTGGTTCAGGTCGAAGGCCGGCGACTCCGAACGGATGCGCGGGATCGACGTGAAGTTGTGCCGCGGCGGCGGGCAGCTGGTCGCCCACTCGAGCGAACGGCCGTAGCCCCACGGGTCGTTGACCGTGACCTTCGGCGCGTTGCGCGCGGTCAGGTACACGTTGACGAAGAACGGGATCATCGAGATCGCGAGGATGCCGGCGCCGATCGACGAGACCTGGTTCATCCAGGTGAAGCCGTCGGACGGCAGGTAGGTCGCGTACCGTCGCGGCATGCCGACGACGCCCAGCCAGTGCTGGATGAGGAACGTCGTGTGGAAGCCGATGAACAGCAGCCAGAAGTGCCACTTGCCCAGACGGTCGTTGAGCATCTTGCCCGTCCACTTCGGCCACCAGAAGTAGAAGCCGGCGAACATGGCGAACACGACCGTGCCGAACACGACGTAGTGGAAGTGCGCGACGACGAAGTACGTGTCGGACACGTGGAAGTCGAGCGGCGGCGACGCCAGGATGACACCGGTCAGACCACCGAAGGTGAAGGTGATCAGGAAGCCGATCGACCACAGCATCGGCGACTCGAACGTGAGCGAGCCTCGCCACATGGTGCCGATCCAGTTGAAGATCTTCACGCCGGTGGGCACCGCGATGAGCATCGTCATCAGGGAGAACCACGGCAGCAGCACCGAGCCGGTCACGTACATGTGGTGCGCCCACACCGTGACGGACAGCGCGGCGATCGCGATCGTCGCGTACACCAGCGTCTTGTACCCGAAGATCGGCTTCCGGCTGAACACCGGGAAGATCTCCGACACGATGCCGAAGAACGGCAGCGCGATGATGTACACCTCGGGATGGCCGAAGAACCAGAACAGGTGCTGCCAGAGCAGGGCTCCGCCGTTGGCCGCGTCGTAGATGTGCGCGTCGAAGACGCGATCGGCCGCGAGGGCGAACAGGGCGGCGGCGAGCACCGGGAAGGCCATCAGCACGAGGATCGAGGTCACCAGGGTGTTCCAGGTGAAGATCGGCATGCGGAACATGGTCATGCCCGGGGCGCGCATCGTGATGATCGTGGTGATGAAGTTCACCGCGCCGAGGATGGTGCCGAAACCGGAGAGGCCGAGGCCCACCACCCAGAGATTGCCGCCGATTCCTGGCGAGAACGTCGTACTCGACAGTGGCGCGTATGCGAACCAGCCGAACGACGCCGCACCCTGCGGGGTGAGGAAGCCGGCGACCGCGATCAGCGAGCCGAAGGAGTAGAACCAGTAGGCCAGCGCGTTCAGTCGCGGGAACGCGACGTCGGGCGCGCCGATCTGCAGCGGCATCAGGACGTTGGCGAAGCCGGCGAACAGCGGCGTCGCGAACATCAGCAGCATGATCGTGCCGTGCATCGTGAACAGCTGGTTGTACTGCTCCTTGGTCTGCACGACCTGGAGGCCCGGCTCGAACAGCTGGGCGCGGATGATGAGGGCCATCACGCCGCCGATGAGGAAGTACACGAACGACGAGATCAGGTACATGTACCCGATGGTCTTGTGGTCCGTCGACGTGATGTAGTTCACCAGGATGTTGCCCTTGCGCTCCGCACCGTTCCTGGTGAGGATCGTGGGCCCTGGCTTCGGGGCGGTCGTGGCCCCCGGTGCCGGTGCTGTCGTCGTCATCTGTGGCGTCCTACTCGTTGCCCTGGGTGCCCTTGGGGGCGCCCGTTCCTGGCAGGTTCTGGTTGCGGTCGTACTCGGAGCCGAGCTGACCCTCGTAGCCCTGGTCGCGCAGCTTCTGGATGTGGGCGTCGTACTCCGACTGCGGCACGATCTTCACGTTGAAGAGCATCGCCGAGTGGTACTCGCCGCAGAGCTCCGCGCACTTGCCCACGAAGGTGCCGGTGCGGTCGGTGGTCTCGAAGTACATGTAGTTGGTCTTGCCCGGGATCACGTCTTTCTTGTAGAGCATCGCCGGGACCCAGAAGGAGTGGATCACGTCGCGCGAGTCGAGCTGGATCGTAATCTTCTTGTTCTCGGGCAGGTAGAGGGTCGGGATCTCGCCCTCCTGCACCGAGCCGGGGGTGGCGCTGTTGTCGTCCGGCTGCACCTGGATGCCCGGGTCGTAGACGTTGTCGCTCACGTAGTTGAAGTCCCACGCCCACTGCTTGGCGTAGACCTGGATCTTGAGGTCGGGGTTCGCGTACGGCTTCTCGATCGCCGACTGGTCGCGGGCCGTGAAGGCGAAGAAGCCGAGCACCAGGATGAGCGGCACGATCGTGTAGAAGATCTCGATCGGCATGTTGTAGCGCAGCTGCACCGGGAGGCCGGTCTGGCCCTTGCGGCGGCGGTAGACGATGACCGCCCAGAGGGTGAGGCCCCAGACGACGATGCCGACGATGAGCAGGACGATCCAGCTCGTCACCCAGAGGCCGCTGATGCGCTCGGTGTGGTTCGTGACGGGCGGCTCGCCCTCCACGAAGCCCGGGAGGAATCCGTGCAGCTGGGCCTGCGTGCAGCCCGCCAGGACCGCGACGAGGGCCGCGGCGATCGGGATGGCAGCCCATCGGAGACGGCGATTGTGACGCACCGGTGACCTTTCGAGTGACTACGGGGACAGTTCACATGAAACTGTATGTGGCTGTCTCTACCCTACTCCGACCGACACCCTGATCCGAACAAAAGGGCCGCCCTGTGGAGGGCGGCCCTGAGGTGCTGCGTGTGCTATGGAGCTCCTAGTGGAACGAGTCCCCGCAGGCGCACGAACCGGTCGCGTTGGGGTTGTCGATCGTGAAGCCCTGCTTCTGGATCGTGTCCTCGAAGTCGATCGAGGCGCCGTCGAGGTACGGAACGCTCATCTTGTCGACGATGACCTCGACCCCGTCGAAGTCGACGGTCGCATCCCCGTCGAGCATGCGCTCGTCGAAGTACAGCTGGTAGATCAGGCCGGAACAGCCGCCGGGCTGGACGGCGACCCGCAGACGCAGGTCGTCGCGGCCCTCCTGCTCGAGCAGGCTCCTGACCTTGGATGCCGCGGCGTCGGTCAGGCCGACTCCGTGGGCCTTCGTCGCGGTCAGCGTTGTGTCGGTCATGGGACTCCTCACCAAAGGTGTTTCGGACGGTGGAACGAAATCTGCGTCGATTGTACGTCGCAGAAGTGGAAATGTGTTCAGGAACCTGTGCGCGCGTTGAGACGGGCCAGAAGCAGCGCCTCCGCGAGCACGGCACGCTTGAACACGCCGAGGTGCAGCGACTCGTTCGGGCTGTGCGCCCGCGTGTCGGGGTCCTCCACGCCGGTGACGAGGATCTGCGCCTGCGGGAAGTCGCGCACGAGGTCGGCGATGAACGGGATCGAGCCGCCGATCCCGGTCTCCACGGCCTCCTTACCCCAGGCGTCGGTCATCGCGCGCTTCGCCTCGGTGGCCGCCCAGCCGGCGGTGTCGACGAGGAACGGGTCGCCGAGGTCGACGTCCTCGATCGCGAGGTGGGCGCCGAAGGGGGCGTGCGCCCGCAGGTGCCGCTCGAGCGCCTCGTAGGCCTCGCGCGCCGGCTGCCCCGGCGCGACCCGCGAGCTGATCCGCACGGACACGCTCGGAAGCAGCGTGTTGGACGCGTTGGCCACGCTCGGGGCGTCGATCCCGGTCACCGTGATGGTCGGCTGCGACCACATCCTGGACAGGATGGGGCCCTTCCCGATGCTCGTGACCCCCGGCAGGAAGGCCGCGTCGTGAGCGAGCTCCTCCTCGTCGAACGCGGGCGGCTCGGCGGCCGCGTCGTACGAGGTCAGGCCGTCGACGGTGACGGAGCCGTCGTCGTCGTGCAGCGTCGCGAGCAGCTTCACCGTGGCGAGCATCGCGTCCGGGGCCGCGCCGCCGTACATGCCGGAGTGGGAGGCGTGCTCGAGCGTCGACACCGTCAGCTTGAAGGTGACGTTGCCGCGCAGCGAGACCGTGAGGGCGGGCGTGTTCACGTCGACGTTGTCGGAGTCGGCGACGATGATGACGTCCGCCGCCAGCGCCTCCTTGTTCTGCTCCAGGAAGTTGGCGAACGAGCGCGAGCCGAACTCCTCCTCCCCCTCGATGAACACGGCGAGCCCGAGGTCGAGGTCGTCGCCGAAGACGTCCTTGAGGGCGCGGACGGTGGCGACGTGGCTCATCACGCCTGCCTTGTCGTCGGCGGCGCCGCGGCCGTAGAGCCGGTCGCCGCGGACCGTCGGCTCGAACGGCGGGGTCTCCCAGTTCGCCTCGTCGCCCTCCGGCTGCACGTCGTGGTGCGCGTAGAGGAGGACGGTCGGCCGTCCGTTGCGCGCGGCGCGCGTGGCGAGCACGGCCGGCTGGCCGAGGGTGTCGCCCTCGCCGATCGGCGCCTGCTTCACCTCGATGCTCTCGAACATACCGGTGTCGGCGAGGAGACCCGCGACGGCCTCCGCGCTGCGCCGCACGTTGGCCGGGTCGAACGCGGACCACGAGACGGAGGGGATGCGCACCAGCTGCGAGAGGTCGGCGATCGCCGAAGGCAGCCCGGCCTCGACCGCGGCCCGCACCTCCCGCTCTGCCGCATCCTGGGCGGTCGTCGTGGTGTCGCCGTCGGCGCGCGGAACGGGAGTCTGCTGGCTGGCTGTCATGCGGGTAATCTTAAAGCCCACACAACCGAAGGCTCGAAGTTGGCAAAGCGACAGAACCCGGCCGAGGCGGAGACGCCCGTGGCCGAGACCCCCGAAGAGACGGCAGCGCGGCTGAAGCAGGGCAAGGGCGTCCCGACGCCGAGCCGCCGCGAGCAGGAGGCCGCCCGCAAGCGCCCGCTGGTGCCGACCGACCGCAAGGAGGCGGCCCGAGCCGCCCGTGCGAAGCAGGCCGAGGCCCGCGAGAAGGCGCGCATCGGCATGGCCGCCGGCGACGACCGCTACCTCACCGCCCGCGACCGCGGACCCCAGCGCCGGTACGTGCGCGACTACGTCGACGCGCGGTTCTCGATCGGCGAGTTCCTCATCCCGGTGATGCTCATCGTCATCGTGCTCACGTTCCTCCCCTGGCCCGCCATGCAGGTGTACGGCCTGTTCGCGCTCTGGGGCTTCTTCCTCATCGCAGTCATCGACTGCTTCGTGCTCGGCTTCCTGGTCCGGCGGCGCGTCGGCGAGAAGTTCGGCACGACCAAGGTGGAGCGCGGCCTGCGCTGGTACGCCGCCATGCGCGCGCTGCAGCTGCGGGTCATGCGCCTCCCGAAGCCGCAGGTCAAGCGCGGCCAGTACCCCAGCTGACGTGGCGATCGTCGCGGCGGCGGACGGCTCCGCCCTCGGCAACCCCGGCCCGGCCGGCTGGGCCTGGTATGTGGACGACGCCCACTGGTCGGCGGGCGGCTGGCCGCACGGCACGAACAACCAGGGCGAGCTCATGGCGGTCATCGACCTGCTGGAGTCCACCGCCCACCTGGGCGAAGACCTGCACATCTTCTGCGACAGCCAGTACGTCATCAATGCGGTGACCAAGTGGATGCCCGGCTGGAAGCGCAAGGGCTGGCGGAAGGCCGACGGCTCCCCCGTGCTGAACCGGGAGCTGCTGGAGCGGCTCGACCGCGGCCTCGCCGGACGCACCTACCGGTTCGAGTGGGTCAAGGGCCACGCCGGCCACGAGCTGAACGAGGCCGCCGACGAGCGCGCCCGCGCCGTGGCGCTGGCGTACCAGAAGGGCGACCCGATCCCGATCGGTCCCGGCTGGCCGGATCCGGCCGCGGCCGCGCGCGCCGAGACCGTGGAGGCGGCTGCCGCACCGGCGCCCGCGGAGCCCGCGACGCCCGCCGAGCCTCCGGCCGAGCAGGACACGGCGGTGGCGTTCGACCTGTTCGACGCCCTCCCGACCGAGGAGTCGGACGAAGAGGTCGTCGCCCGCCTGGAGCGGGAGTTGCTGGAGCCTGCGGTGCGCTCCGACGCGTCCCGGCTGGCCGAGCTGCTGCACCCGTCGTTCGAGGAGATCGGCCGCTCCGGCCGGCTCTGGGGCCGCGACGCGCTGGTCTCCGAGCTCGCCGACGAGGGGACGTTCACGGCCGGCCTCGAGGTGCTCGGGGTGGACCGAGTAGCCCCGGAGGCGCTGCTCCTCACCGCGCGTACGACCGACGACCGCGGCGCGACTCTCCGCAGCTCGCTGTGGGTGCGAAGCTCCGGGCGCTGGCGCCTACGCTTCCACCAGGGCACGCCGGAGGCGTAGCAGCCCGCGGTTGATCTGCCGCGCCCACAGCGGGCCGCGATAGAGGAACGCCGTGTAGCCCTGCACCAGGGTCGCACCGGCGTCGAGCCGCTCCTGCACGTCCTCGGCGGTCTCGACGCCGCCGACCGAGATGACGCACAGCTCCGGCGGGACGACCGCACGGATGAGGCGCAGCACCTCCAACGACCGGGCGGCGAGCGGGGCGCCGCTGAGTCCGCCGGCGCCCGCGGCCTCCACGACGGCCGGGTCGGTGACGAGACCGTCGCGGGAGATCGTGGTGTTGGTGGCGATGATGCCGGCGAGCCCGAGCTCCACCGCGAGCCGTGCGATGCGCTCCACCTGCTCGTCGGTGAGGTCGGGGGCGATCTTCACCAGCAGCGGCGTCTGGCCCGCGACCTCCTTCACGGCGGACAGCAGCGGGCTCAGCAGCTCGAGCTCCTGCAGACCGCGCAGGCCGGGGGTGTTCGGCGAGCTGACGTTGACCACGAGGTAGTCGGCGACGGGCGCGAGAGCGCGGGCGCTGGTCAGGTAGTCGTCCGTGGCGTCCTCGACCGCGACGACGCGCGACTTGCCGATGTTGACGCCCAGCACGGGACGCCGACGCGCGCGCCGGACCTTCAGCAGTCGGTCGGCCGCCGCCCCAGCGCCGTGGTTGTTGAACCCCATCCGGTTGATGACGGCCCGGTCGGGGATGAGGCGGAACAGCCGCGGCTTGTCGTTGCCGGGCTGCGGGCGCGCGGTGATCGTGCCCACCTCCACGTGCCCGAACCCGAGCGCGCCGAGACCGAGGACGCCCTCGCCGTCTTTGTCGAAGCCGGCGGCGACGCCGAACGGCGAGTCGAACCGGTGACCGAGCGCCTCCACCGCGAGCGACGTGTCGGCGCCGTTGAACCGGCGGGCGACACCGCCGAGCCCGACGGCCGGGAGGGCGCGGATCACGACGAAGGCGAGGTGATGGGCCCGCTCGGGGTCGAGCCGGGACAGGACGAGGTCGAAGAGTGCGCGATACATGCCAACAGCAGAATATCCGCTAGTTGGCGCCGGCAGGCTCCGCGTGCGCCAGCCGCAGCGAGCGGATGGCCTCCTCGAAGTCGTCGAGCGAGTCGAAGCCCTGGTACACGCTCGCGAAGCGCAGGTACGCCACCTCGTCGAGCTCGCGCAACTCGGGCAGGATCGCCAGCCCGATGTCGTTCGCCTCGATCTGGGATGCTCCGGTGGAGCGGATGGTCTCCTCCACCTTCTGAGCGAGCACTGCGAGGTCGGAGTCGGTGACCGGCCGGCCCTGGCACGCTTTGCGCACACCGAGCACGATCTTCTCGCGGCTGAACGGCTCCGCGACCCCGCTGCGCTTGATCACGCTGAGGCTCGCCGTCTCGGTGGTCGAGAAGCGGCGTCCGCACTCCGGGCACTGCCGGCGCCGGCGGATGGACAGGCCGTCGTCGCTCGTGCGGGAGTCGATGACGCGGGAGTCCGGGTGGCGGCAGAAGGGGCAGAACATGGAGGGATTCTATCGCTCAGCGGGTGCGGAACCGCTGGGTGACCGCTTCGCCGTGGGCGGGGAGGTCTTCGGCGGTGGAGAGCGCGACGATCCGGTCGGCGACCTCGCTCAGCGCCTCGCGGTCGTAGCGCACCACCTGCTGCGGCCGGAGGAACGAGTAGGCCCCGAGTCCCGGTGAGAAGCGCGCCTGGCCGCCGGTCGGCAGCACGTGGTTGGAGCCGGCGAGGTAATCGCCCAGGCTGACCGGCGAGGTCGGGCCGACGAAGATGGCGCCGGCGTTGTGGATGGACGCGAGCAGGGCCTCCGGGTCGGCCGTCTGCAGCTCGAGGTGCTCGGGTCCGTAGGCGTTGCTGAAGGCCGCTGCCGCGTCCAGGTCGTCCACGAGGACCACGGCGGACTGCGGGCCGCCCAGGGCGGTGCGCACGCGCTCGGCGTGCTTGGTGGCGTCGGCGAGGCGGCCGAGCTCCTCGGCGACGCGGTCGGCGAAGGCGGGACTGTCGGTCACGAGCAGCGACGCCGCGGCCTCGTCGTGCTCCGCCTGGCTGACCAGGTCGGCGGCGACGTAGCCGGCGTCCGCGGTGTCGTCGGCGATGACGAGGATCTCCGTCGTGCCCGCCTCCGAGTCGATCCCGGTCTGGCCGCGGACGACGCGTTTCGCCGCCGCGACGTAGATGTTGCCGGGGCCGGTGATGACCTGCACCGGCGCGAGGCCGAGCTCCTCGACACCATAGGCGAGTGCGCCGATCGCGCCGGCGCCTCCCATGGCGTACACCTCGTCGATGCCGAGCAGGCCGGCAGCGCCGAGGATGACGGGGTGGACCGCTCCCCCGAACTCGCGCTGCGGCGGGCTCACCAGCGCGACGGACGCGACGCCGGCGACCTGCGCGGGGACGGCGTTCATCACGACGCTCGACGGGTAGACGGCTTTACCGCCCGGGACGTACAGGCCTGCGCGCTCGACCGGCTCCCAGCGCTGCACGATGCTCGCGCCGGGACGGATGACGGTCTCGGCCGGCGGGGGCACCTGCGCGGCCGTCGCCTGGCGGACGCGGGCGATGGCCTCCTCCAGCGCCTCCCGCACGTCGGCCGGGAGCCCGGCGACGGCGGCGTCGATCTCGGCCTGCGGCACCCGGACGGAGGCGGGCGCGCCGCCGTCGAAGCGCTCGGCCTGCTCCCGCAGGGCCGCGGCGCCGCGCTCCCGCACGTCGGCGATCAGGTCGGCGGCGACGGACATCGCGACCTGCACATCCACGACGGGACGGGGCACGAGGCGCTGGAAGGCGGCACGAGTAGGCTGGACACCGCGGAGGTCGATGGTCTGGATCATGGCATGTCCAGCCTACCGACATGGAATCCCGGCCCGGCCCAGAACGTTGACAGAGCACATATGAACAGCGCATCCCCCGACCCCACCGACGGCGCCGTCAGCGACGCGACCCCCGACCTCGTGGCGTTCCGCCAGGCGTTCCGCCGGCACGCGGCCGGGGTGGCGATCGTCACGGCGCAGCGGGAGGACGGCACGCCGGTCGGCTTCACGGCGACCTCCCTGGCCTCGCTCGCGGCGGTGCCGCCGCTCGCGACGTTCAACATGGCCCTGTCAGCGTCGAGCTGGCCGGCGATCGCGGAGACCGACCGTGTCGTCATCCACACGCTCGGCGTGCGCAACCGGGAGGTCGCGCAGATCCTGTCGGGCGACAACCAGCAGCGCTTCCTGGGCGACCACTGGTACCGGGGACCGCACGGGCTGCCCGTGATCCGCGACACGACGGCGTGGATGGTCGGCCGCATCCTGGAGCGCACACAGGTGCACAACAGCGCCGTGGTGATCGTGCAGATCGAGGAGGGCGCCCTCGGTGAGGACGACGCCCCGCTCGTCTACCACGAGCGCACCTACTGGCGCCCGGGCACCCCGGTCTGACGCCTCCCGCCCGCCGAGTGGTGACATCATGTCGCCATTCGGCGCGGATTACCGCGTCTACTCACCACTCGGCGGGAGCTTGGGCTAGACGAGGCAGTTGGGGCCGAGGAGGGCTTTCAGCTCGCCGTAGAGGTCCGGAGAGACCTTCACGGGCTTCGGGACCTCGAAGACGCGGGCGACCTGGCCCTTGACCAGGCGCAGGCGCACCTCGGCCTCTCCCGGGTGCCGTGCGAGCACCTCGGCGAGGGATGAGACGGTGTCCGTCGTCGCGCGCTGGTCGGGCATCGTGATCATCAGCGTCCCGCCGACGTCGTCCGCCTGGCCGAGGTCGGGCGTCATGAGCGAGTACGCGTGCAGGTTCATCCCGTCGTCGCGCATGCTCACCCGGCCGCGCACGACGACGATGGTGTCGCCCTTCAGCGCGTGCGAGTACTCCTGGTACGCCTTGCCCATGAACATGACGGTGAGCTCGCCGCCGAAGTCCTCGACCTGGATCATGCCGTACTGGTTGCCGGACGCCTTCGCCACGCGATGCTGCACGCTCGTGACGAGGCCCGCGATCGTGACGGTGTCGCCGTCCTGCGTGTTCTCCGACGACACCAGCTCGGCGATGCCCGTGCTCGCCAGCTTCGCCAGCTGCAGCTCCAGCCCGGCGAGCGGGTGGTCGGAGACGTACAGGCCGAGCATCTCGCGCTCGAACGCGAGCTTGTCGCGCTTGGCCCACTCCGGCCGCTCCGGGATGTGGTGCTGCGTCTGCGCCACCTCGTCCTCGCCCCACAGGCTGTCGAAGTCGAAGCCCACGTCGCCGTTGGCCTCGTTGCGCTTGATCTTGACGGCCGACTCCACCGCATCCTCGTGCACCTCGACGAGGGACCGCCGGGTGTGGCCGAGGGAGTCGAACGCGCCCGCCTTGATGAGCGACTCGACGGTGCGCTTGTTGGCGGCGTGGATGGGCACCTTGTTCAGGAAGTCGTGGAACGACTCGAACCGGCCCTTGCTCTCGCGTGCCTCGCGCACGCCCTCGACGACGTTCGCGCCGACGTTGCGCACCGCGCCCATGCCGAAGCGGATGTCCTCGCCGACGGCGGCGAAGTAGAGGTTCGACTCGTTGACGTCCGGCGGGAGCACCTTGATGCCCATCCGGCGGCACTCGTTGAGGTAGAGCGCCATCTTGTCCTTGGAGTCGCCGACGCTCGTCAGCAGGGCGGCCATGTACTCGGCCGGGTAGTGCGCCTTGAGGTAGGCGGTCCAGTACGAGATCACGCCGTAGGCGGCCGAGTGGGCTTTGTTGAACGCGTAGTCGGAGAACGGGAGCAGGATCTCCCACAGCTTGTTGACCGCGTCCATCGAGTAGCCGTTGTCGGTCATGCCCTTCGAGAAGCCCTCGAACTGCTTGTCCAGCTCGGACTTCTTCTTCTTGCCCATCGCGCGGCGCAGGATGTCTGCTTGGCCGAGCGAGAAGCCGGCGACCTTCTGCGCGATCGCCATCACCTGCTCCTGGTAGATGATGAGGCCGTAGCTGGTCGAGAGGATGTCGGCCAGCGGCTCCGCGAGCTCCGGGTGGATGGGCGTGATCGCCTGCTGGCCGTTCTTGCGCAGCGCGTAGTTCGTGTGCGAGTTCGCACCCATGGGGCCCGGGCGGTAGAGCGCGATGAGCGCCGAGATGTCCTCGAAGTTGTCCGGCTTCATCAGCCGCAGCAGCGACCGCATCGGGCCGCCGTCGAGCTGGAAGACGCCGAGCGTGTCGCCGCGCGACAGCAGGTCGTACGCGCCGCGGTCGTCGAGCGCGAGGTCCTCGAGCACGAGCTCCTCTCCGCGGTTGTCGCGGATGTTGTCGAGGGCGTCGTTGATGATGGTGAGGTTGCGCAGCCCCAGGAAGTCCATCTTGATCAGGCCGAGGGACTCGCACGCCGGGTAGTCGAACTGCGTGACGATCTGGCCGTCCTGCTCCCGCTTCATGATCGGGATGACGTCGATCAGCGGGTCGGACGACATGATCACACCGGCCGCGTGCACGCCCCACTGGCGCTTCAGGTTCTCCAGGCCCAGGGCCGTGTCGAACACCGTCTTGGCCTCGGGGTCGGACTCGACCACCGCGCGGATGTCGACCGCCTCCTTGTAGCGGGGGTGGTCCTTGTCGAAGATCCCGGTGAGCGGGATGTCCTTGCCCATGACGGGCGGCGGCATCGCCTTGGTGAGCTTCTCGCCCATGGAGAACGGGAAGCCGAGCACGCGGCCCGAGTCCTTCAGCGCCTGCTTGGCCTTGATGGTGCCGTACGTGACGATCTGGGCGACGCGCTCCGAGCCGTACTTCTCGGTCACGTACTTGATGACCTCGCCGCGGCGGCGGTCGTCGAAGTCGACGTCGAAGTCGGGCATGGAGACGCGGTCGGGGTTGAGGAAGCGCTCGAAGATGAGGCCGTGCTGCAGCGGGTCGAGGTCGGTGATCCGCATCGCGTACGCGGCCATCGAGCCCGCGCCGGAGCCGCGGCCGGGGCCGACCCGGATGCCGTTGCGCTTCGACCAGTTGATGAAGTCGGCGACGACGAGGAAGTAGCCCGGGAAGCCCATCTGCGAGATGACGCCGATCTCGTAGTCGGCCTGCTTGCGCACCTCGGGCGTGATGCCGTCGGGGTAGCGCTGCTCGAGGCCCTTCTCGACCTCCTTGACGAACCAGGTCTGCTCGGTCTCGCCCTCCGGGACCGGGAAGCGAGGCATGTAGTTCGCTGCGGTGTCGAACCGAACGTCGCAGCGCTCGGCGATCGCGAGGGTGTTGTCGCACGCATCGGGGTAGTCGCGGAACAGCTGGCGCATCTGCTCCGGGGTCTTGAGGTAGAACTCGTCGGCGTCGAACTTGAACCGGTTGGGGTCGTCGAGGGTCGAGCCGGACTGCACGCACAGCAGCGCCGCGTGGCTCTTCGCGTCCTCCGCGTGGGTGTAGTGGAGGTCGTTGGTCGCGACCAGCGGCAGGCCGAGGTCTTTCGCGAGCCGGATGAGGTCGGACATGATGCGGCGCTCGATGCCGAGGCCGTGGTCCATGATCTCGGCGAAGAAGTTCTCCTTGCCGAAGATGTCGCGGAAGTCGGCCGCCGCGGCCCGCGCGGCCTCGTACTGGCCGAGCCGCAGGCGGGTCTGCACCTCGCCGGAGGGGCAGCCGGTGGTGGCGATGATGCCCTTCGAGTAGCGGCTGAGCAGCTCGCGGTCCATGCGCGGCTTGAAGTAGTAGCCCTCCATCGACGCGTACGACGACAGCCGGAACAGGTTGTGCATGCCCTCGGTCGTCGCCGCGAGCATCGTCATGTGCGTGTAGGCGCCCGAGCCGGAGACGTCGTCGCCTCCGCCGTCGCCCCAGCGGATACGGGTCTTGTCCGTGCGGTGCGTGCCCGGCGTGAGGTACGCCTCCGTGCCGATGATCGGCTTGATCCCGGCGTCGGTCGCCGTGCGCCAGAAGTCGAACGCGCCGAACATGTTGCCGTGGTCGGTGATCGCGACGCCGGGCATGCCCTGCGCGGCCGCCGACTCGATGAGCGGCTTGACGCGCGCCGCTCCGTCGAGCATCGAGTACTCGCTGTGGACGTGGAGGTGGACGAAGGAGTCGCTCATGACCCCTTCAGCCTAAGGCCGACGACCGACCTTGTCAGGCCGACGCACAGACCCGCAGGCACGACTTCGCCGTCAGGCGCTGGCCCGCTCCGGCATCGCCTCGGGTCCCTCGTCTCGGCGCTGTGCCAACTGATGGACGCGCTGCGGAGAAAGACCGAGGATCCGGCCCGTGTCCTTCATGGTGAGTCCCTCAGCGCGGAGGGCCTGGACCGCCGATCGCCTGAGAGCGGCTGCGGTCGCCTCGTCCCTCCGTGCCCGATCTTCGAGCGTCACGGCCTCATCCCACGCCGCTCGCGCCGACTCGGGAATCTCGACGGCTACATCCACGTCGAATGTGTCCTGGTCGATGTCGAACCACAGTCCGATCACCTCGCGAGCGACGTCCTCGACCTCCGAGAGAGTGCGCGCCTGACCGACCGTATCGGGATCCTTCACCGTCACCAGCCACCACCTGCCGTCGCGTCGGGCCGTCGCGTGGTAGGTCTTCCGCTCACCCATTGCCGTGTCCCTCCATCACTCTGCCTTTCATCGCCAGCTCTGCGGGGTGCTCGGCAGCTTCTTGATCAGCTGTCCGACGATCCCCGCGCTGACTTCGCCGTGAACGGGAATGGACTCCTTGACCGACTCATCGGGCAGGCCCCACAGCTCGTGGCTCCCCTTTGCATGGCGAAGATAGACCCAGCCGTTCGCTCGGACCACCTTGATGACGTCTCGGTGCTTCTGCGGCTTCGGCATCAGGATACTCTAGTCCCCCTAGATGCGTCCATCAAGCGGGGCTAGATGATCTTGTCCGCTATTGCCGAACGGCTTCGACGCCTACGACGCCCGGAGCACGTCCAGGGCGTGTTGCAGGTCCTCCGGGTAGGTGGTCCGGAAGGTGACCCACTCTCCCGTCGCCGGGTGCTCGAAGGCGAGCTGGACCGCATGCAGCCACTGCCGCGTGAGGCCGAGCTTCGCGCTCAGCACCGGGTCGGCGCCGTACATCGCGTCGCCGACGCAGGGGTGCCGCTGCGCGGCCATGTGGACGCGGATCTGGTGTGTGCGGCCGGTCTCCAGGTGGATCTCCAGCAGGCTGGCCGCGGGGAACGCCTCGATCGTCTCGTAGTGCGTCACCGACGGCTTCCCGCCGGCGACGACGGCGAACTTCCAGTCCGACCGGGGGTGACGGCCGATCGGGGCGTCGATCGTGCCGGAGAGCGGGTCGGGGTGGCCTTGCACGACGGCGTGGTAGATCTTCTCGACCGTGCGGTCATGGAAGGCGCGCTTCAGCGCCGTATACGCGCGCTCGGACTTCGCCACGACCATCAGGCCGCTCGTTCCGGCGTCGAGGCGGTGCACGATGCCCGCGCGTTCTGCTGCTCCGGAGGTGGAGATGCGGAAGCCGGCCGCGGCGAGGGCGCCGAGCACCGTGGGGCCCTCCCAGCCGACCGAGGGATGGGCGGCGACGCCGACGGGCTTGTCGACCACCACGATGTCGTCGTCGTCGTAGACGATGGTGAGGTCGGGGACGGCGATGGGGACGATCTCGACGTCCGACTTCGGCTGCCAGGTCACCTCGAGCCAGGAGCCGGCGCTGAGGCGGTCGGACTTGCCGGCCTCGCGGCCGTCGACGTTCACCCCGCCGGCCTCGGCGATCTCGGCGGCGAAGCTGCGCGAGAAGCCGAGGAGCTTAGCGAGTCCTGCGTCGACGCGCGAGCCTTCGAGCCCGTCCGGGATGGGGAAGCTGCGCGACTCCATCTAGCTCTTCGGCTCGTCGTGCCGGTCCTGAGCGGGCTCGGCGGTGTCCGGCTCGGCGGCGCCGGGCTCGGCGGCGTCCGGCTCGGCGGCGTCGGCCTCGACATCCGCCTGCTCCGCGCCGTCCTCGTCCTCGTCGTCCTGGCTGTGCCGCCCGTCCAGCCCCACTCCGCGGAGGGTCAGGATGAGGAACAGCGCCATGCTCGACACGATCGCCACATCGGCGAGGTTGAAGATGGCCGGCAGGAGCGGGATCTGCAGGAAGTCGACCACGTGGCCGACGCCGAAGCCCGGCTCCCGGAACAGCCGGTCGGTCAGGTTGCCGAGCAGCCCGCCGAGCAGCAGGCCGAACAGCACGGCCCAGGCGGTGGATCGGATGCGCGGGGCGTACCAGATGACGAAGCCGAGGACGCCGACGCCGACGATGGAGAAGATCCAGGTCGAGCCGCTGCCGATGGAGAAGGCGGCGCCGGCATTCTTCACGAAGTGGAACTGGAGCAGCTGCCCGAGGACCTCGATCTGCTGGCCCTCGTAGAGGTTCGAGACGACGAGGACCTTGGCGATCTGGTCGATGAGGTAGACGCAGAGCGCCACCACCGCCAGGATCGCCAAGGCCTTGACGCTGACCTTGGGCCGGGAGGGACTAGCCTCCAAAGCCGGGGAAGACCGGGGGCTGGCCCTGGCTGCTGGAGTCGTCGGAGCCGCCGGCCGGGACCGGTGCGGGCACGCCGCCCGCGTTCACCGGCGCGCCGGAACGGGGAGCGGAACCGCCGCCCTGCACGGGCGCGTCGAGGTCGCGGAGCTGACCCTCGATGTACGACTTGAGGCCCTTGCGGTAGTCGCGCTCGAACGTACGGAGCTCGTCGATGCGGCGCTCGAGGGTGGTGCGCTCCTGGTCGAGGGCGCTGATCTGGGCGCGCTGCTTCGACTCGGCCTCCGCCACGATGCGGGCGGCGGTGGCGTGACCCTCGGCGATGAGCTGGTCGCGCTTCTCGACGCCCTCGCGCACGTGCTCCTCGTGGAGACGGCGCGCGAGCTGCAGGAGGTTGTTGGTGGCGTTGGGGTCGTTGGCGTCGTCGGCGGGAGCCTGGTACGCCGGAGCGGCCTGCTGCGCCTGCTCGGCCTGCTGCTTGGCCGCGGCGGCCTCCTGCTGCGCCTGGGCGAGGCGCTGCTTGAGCTCCTCGTTCTCGCGCTGCAGGCGCTCGGCCTGGCCGTTGTCGGCCTGCGCGGCGGGAGCCGCGGCCGCGGGGGCGCTCTGGCCACCGCTGCGCTGCAGCTCTGCGATGCGCGAGTCGCTGGCCACGAGGCGCTGCTTGAGCTCCTCGTTCTCCTGGTTCAGGCGACGCAGCTCGACGACGACCTCATCGAGGAAGTCGTCGACCTCGTCCTGGTCGTAGCCCTCGCGGAACTTCGTCGGCTGGAACCGCTTGTTGACTACATCTTCCGGAGTCAGCGCCATGGCAAGCCACCTTAGATCGTGAAATTGGAACTGGAACGCGTTCAGTCAACGCTAGCAAAGCGGGCGTCTGTCGCGCGATCCGGCGCACGGTCAGCGCGTCGGTCGATCAACGATACAACGGCCCGTCCCGCGGGAGCCGGAGCGACGCTCAGCGGAATCCCAGGGTGACGTACAAGCCGATGATCACCACGAGCATCGTGAGACTCCAGCCGAAGTCGAAGGCGACCGGCCCCATGGAGACCCGCGGGATGATGCGGCGGAAGAAGCGGATGGGCGGGTCGGTCACCACGTAGGTCGACTCGGCCAGCACGAGCCCGAAGCCGCGCGGCCGCCACTGGCGCGCGAAGACGCGCACCAGATCCAGCACGAACCGTGCCCACAGCACGAAGAAGTAGATCAGCAGGGCGTAATAGAGGACGGTCGCGAGGATCGAGACGATGATCACCCCTCCAGTATGGACGAAAGCGCACCGGCTCCCCTGGGAGGGGCCGGTGCGCTTTCGTGCGTCGCTGGAGGCGTCAGGCCTGGGCGAAGAAGGAGGCGTCGACCTCCGCGTCCTGGCCGCCGTGCTCGCCGGAGACGACCACGTGGCTCGGCGAGAGCAGGAACACCTTCGGGGTGACCCGCTCGATCTTCCCGTAGAGGCCCTGCGACAGCCCGCTGGCGAAGTCGATGAGCCGGCGCGCGTCGCTCTCGCTCATCTGCGAGAGGTTGATGATGACCGGGATGCCCTCCCGGAACGACTCGGCGATCGCCTGGGCGTCGCGGTACTGGCGGGGGTGGACCGTGAGGATCTCGTTCATTTCCTGTACCGATGCATTCCGTGCGGTGTTGGTCTTGCGCAGCGGCGTGACCGGAGCGCGGCCGGCCGCGGGAGCGACCGGAGCGGGGTGGGGGACGGCCTGGACCGGCGACGGGGCGGGGGTGTGCACCGGCGCCTCGCGTCGCGGCTGGTGCGACGCCTGCTCCTGCGGCTGGTCCTCGAACTCCAGCTCCTCGTCGGCGAGGCCCAGGTAGACCATCGTCTTCTTCAGCGGGTTGGCCATGGCTTCCTCCGTACGCCCTTCGAACTCTTCGTTTCGAGATTAACGAAGCTCGGGCCGATTCCCGGTAATGGCGGTCCCGATCCGAAGGTGTGTCGCGCCGGCCGCGATCGCCTCGCGGTAGTCCTGCGACATCCCCGCGGAGATGAAGACGGCCTCGGGAGCGAGCGACCGGACCCGATCGGACGCCGCCCTGACGCGCTCGAACGCGCGCGCGGGCTCCTCGCCGAGCGGCGCGACGGCCATGACGCCCAGCAGCCGGAGTCCCGGCGTGGCGAGGACGTGCTCGACCAGCGGCTCCAGGTCGCGGTCGGCGACACCGCCGCGGGCCGGGTCGTCGGTCAGGTTGAGCTGCACGAACGCGTCGACCGTGGACTCGTCGGAGGCGAGCGCATCCACCAGCGACACGCGGTCGACCGAGTGGATGACGGAGGCGTACCGGCGCGCCTGGCGCGCCTTCTTGCTCTGCAGCTGCCCGACGAAGTGCCAGGTGAGCGGGAGGTCGGCCAGCTCGGCCGCCTTCTCCTGCGCCTCCTGGTGGCGGTTCTCCCCCACGTCGTGCACGCCGAGCCCCGCCAACTCGCGCACGAGCGAGGCGGGGTGGAACTTGGTCACCACGATGGTGGTGAGATCCTCCGGCGAGCGGCCTGCGGCCCGGGCGGCGTCGGAGACGCCCTCCCGGACCGCGGCGAGCCGCTCGGCGACCCCGTTACTTGAGGAAGTCGGGGATGTCGAGGTCGTCATTCTCGTCGTCGAACGCCGGGTCCTTCTGGGGTGCGGCCTCGGCCACCGGCTGCTCGCCGGTCTGCCAGGCCGAGGTCTCCGGAGCGGGGATCTCGCCCGCCTCCACCTCGGCGGAGGAGGCGATCTGCGACTGCTCGGATCCCGCCTCCACGAAGCTGGCGCGGCGCGCGTCGGCCGTCACCGGGCGAGCGTTGGGCTCGCCGCCGTCGAAACCCGCCGCGATCACGGTCACGCGCACCTCGTCGCCGAGGGTGTCGTCGATGACCGCGCCGAAGATGATGTTCGCCTCCGGGTGCACCGCCTCCTGGACCAGGCGTGCGGCGTCGTTGATCTCGAAGATGCCGAGATTCGAGCCACCCTGGATGGACAGCAGCACTCCGTGCGCCCCGTCGATCGAGGCCTCGAGCAGCGGGGACGCGACGGCCAGCTCGGCCGCCTTGATCGCCCGGTCGGCGCCACGCGACGAGCCGATGCCCATGAGCGCGGAGCCCGCCCCCTGCATGACCGACTTGACGTCGGCGAAGTCGAGGTTGATGAGACCCGGGGTGGTGATCAGGTCGGTGATGCCCTGGACACCGGCGAGGAGCACCTGGTCGGCGGTGGAGAACGCCTCGAGCATGCTGATGCCGCGGTCGCTGATCTCCAGCAGCCGGTCGTTGGGCACGACGATGAGGGTGTCGACCTCTTCCTTCAGGCGCTGGACGCCGGCCTCGGCCTGCTGCTGGCGGCGCTTGCCCTCGAAGGAGAACGGCTTGGTGACGACACCGATGGTCAGGGCGCCGATCGACTTGGCGATGCGCGCGACGACGGGGGCGCCGCCGGTGCCGGTGCCGCCGCCCTCTCCGGCGGTGACGAAGACCATGTCGGCTCCCGCGAGCGCCTCCTCGATCTCCTCCGCGTGGTCCTCGGCGGCGCGGCGGCCGACCTCGGGGTCCGCGCCGGCGCCGAGGCCGCGGGTGATCTCACGGCCGACGTCGAGCTTCACGTCGGCGTCGCTCATCAGGAGCGCCTGCGCGTCCGTGTTGATGGCGATGAACTCGACGCCGCGGAGGCCGAGCTCGATCATGCGGTTGACGGCGTTGACGCCGCCTCCGCCGATGCCGACGACCTTGATCACGGCGAGGTAGTTCTGTTGTGCTGTCACGTCCGGCCTCCACGGGAACCTTCAACCTCTAGCTGAGGCTTAAAGTCTTGCTGAGTATGCAATTCTCGATCCGACGTTAGGTGCGCCAGGCCCGCGCCCGCGGAACCTGCGAGGCGTGTCGGAAATCTGCCGTCCATCCCGGCTATCCCGTCGTCACGCTGTGCGGCGAGGAGACGTCGTAGCGGGACGCGTCCGGGGCGCTCTTGAGGAGCGCGGCGAGGTCGGCGGCCTTCAGGTCGGAGTCCTCCGCACTCCCCCACACCACGGTCGCACTGCGGCCGCGCAGAGTGAAGCTCACGTCGTCCTTCGTCTTCGCCGTGATGGTGTCCACCTGGGCGAGCACGTCGGCCGGGAGGGCGCTCAGCACGCCGGCTGCCGCCGCGAACCCGGAGTCGGCGTCGACGTCGGCCGCGCCGCCGTTCGCAGTGATCAGCGGGTAGCCCTCCGGCCGCTGCTGGCTGCTCGAGATCGGCACCTTCGCGGCATCCACCAGCGTGAAGGCGTTGCCGCGCTGGATGACGCCGACCGGCTGCCGCTCCACCACCCGGACGACGATCGTGTCCGGCGGGTGGCTCTCCACGGTGTAGCTGCGGATGAGCGGGAACGCGGCGAGGTCGCTGGAGATCCCGCCGGAGCTCAGCAGCGGCAGCGGCGTGCCGAGCTGGTCGGACAGCTTCTTCTCGACGGCGGCCGCATCCAGCCGCGACGTGCCGGTCACCTGGATGTGCCGCAGCGCGAGCAGCGGCGAGTACGCGACGAGCCCGACGGCCACGACCAGGGCGACGACGACGCCCGCGGCCGACAGCCAGGCGATCCTGCGGCGGCGCGAGCGCTTCGTGAAGCGGCGCACCTCGCCGCGCTCGACGCGCTTGCGCTCCCGCCGCGCTGCGCGCAGCGCCTTGTCGATCTCGCGGTTGGTGGGCAGGCGCGAGTACGGCGGCTCGTCGGCGCGCGGGTCGCGGACGGGAGGCGCGCTCGTCGCCTGGCCGGGCCGCTGCACCGGGATGGGCTCGGTGACGGTCTGCACCCCGCGCCCGTGCTCCTCCGCGGAACGCGGACCGGCGGCGCGGGCGGCGCCGGCACCCGGCGTCCCCGTCGTCGCACTCGGCGGAGCGGGAGCGCTCGGCGGGGCGGCCGCGGCGGCGGGAGCCTCCGACCGGTCGAACCCCTGGGGACGCTTCACCGGAGGGACCCGTTACTCCGCGACGGCGGCGTCCGGGTGCTCCCGGCGCAGCGAGTCGAGCAGCTGGGGCACGATGCGGTACACGTCGCCGCAGCCGAGCGTGATGACGAAGTCGCCCTCGCGCGCGATCTGCGCCGTGTGGTCGGCGGCCTGCTGCCAGTCGGCGATGAACGCGACGTGCTCGGGATGCTGGAAGCGGTCCGCGACCAGCGCGCCGGTGACGCCCGGCTCCGGGTCCTCGCGGGCTCCGTACACGTCGAGCACCACGGTCTCGTCCGCGTAGGTCTCCAGCGTCTCGGCGAACTCCTTCGCGAACAGCCGCGTGCGGCTGTACAGGTGCGGCTGGTGCACGGCGATGATGCGTCCGTCGCCGACGACCGTGCGTGCGGCCGACAGGGCGGCGGCGACCTCGGTCGGGTGGTGCGCGTAGTCGTCGTAGACGCTGACGCCGGCGACCGTGCCGTGCAGCTCGAAGCGGCGCTCCGTGCCGCCGAACTCGGCGATCGCGGCGAGGGCCGCCGCCGGCTCGAAGCCGAGGCCGGTCAGCACGGCGAAGGCGCCGCCTGCGTTGATGGCGTTGTGGCGGCCGGGGACGCGCAGCCGGGCCGCGTAGTCCTCCCCGCGGTAGCGCAGCGAGAACGAGACGGGTCCGTCGGTGACGATGGAGTGAACGCGCACCTCCGCGTCCTCCGCCTCGCCGAAGGTGACGACGCGCTTCTCCGGCGCCTGCTCGCGCAGCCGGCCGGTGACGTGCACCGCGCCGGGGTCGTCGGAGGACACGACGACGAATTCGTCCGCCTCGCGGGCGAAGGTGACGAACGCGTCCTCGAAGGCCTCGAGCGACCCGTAGTGGTCGAGGTGGTCGGGGTCGACGTTGGTGATGAGCGCGACTGCGGTGTCGTAGAGCAGGAACGAGCCGTCCGACTCGTCCGCCTCGACGACGAACAGGTCGCCCGTGCCGGTCTGCGAGCTCTTGCCGAGGGAGGCGATGACGCCGCCGTTGACGAAGCTCGGGTCCTCGCCGAGGCCCAGCAGGCCGGTGATGATCATGCCGGTGGAGGTGGTCTTGCCGTGGGCGCCGGCCACCGCGACGAGGCGGGAGCGGTTGATCAGCCAGGCGAGCGCCTGCGACCGGTGCAGCACCGGGAGGCCCTTCGACAGCGCGAGCTGGTACTCCGGGTTGTCCTGCCAGAGGGCTCCCGTGACCACGAGCGTGTCGGCGTCGCCGACGTTCGCGGCGTCGTGGCCGATCGCGATCGTCGCGCCGAGGGCGCGCAGCGTGTCGATGTTCGCCGAGTGACGCACGTCGGAGCCGGTGACCGTGTAGCCGGCCTCCAGGAACAGCCGTGCGATGCCGCTCATCCCGGACCCGCCGATGCCGACGAAGTGGAGCTTTCCGAGCTCCTCCGGGAGGGCGAGGGTCAGGTCGGGCTTGATCGTCACGGGTGCAGCTTTCGGTTACGTGAGGGGGACTCCATCGCGTACCAGGCTACGCGACGAAAGGTTCGGATCAGCCGAGGGCGCGCAGGATGAGCGCGACCATGCGGTCGGAGCCGTCGCGGACCCCGGCCGAGGCGGCGCGCTCCCCCATCTCGGCCACGCTGGCGCGGTCGGCGAGGAGCGGCAGCAGGTGGGCATCCACCCACGCCGGCTCGAACGCGGCGTCGTCGACGAGCATGCCGCCGCCGGCGCGGAGCACGCCCGCGGCGTTGTAGCGCTGCTCGCCGTTGCCGATCGGGAACGGGACGTACACGGCGGGGATGCCGAGCGCGGCGAACTCGCAGACCGTCGCCGCTCCCGCGCGCGCGACCGCGGCGTCCGCGATCGCCAGGGCCAGGTCCATCCGGTCGCAGTACTCGAGCAGCCGGTAGCCCTCGACGCCCGGATCGGCGAGCTCGCCGCGGCCGCCCTGGATGTGCAGCACCTGCCAGCCGGCGGCGGTGAGCGCCTCCGCGCGGGCGGCGACCGTCTGGTTGATGCGGCGGGCGCCGAGCGAACCGCCGGTGACGAGCAGTGTCGGCCGGTCGGGGTCCAGCCCGAACTCGGCCGCGGCCTCGGGCCGGGCGGCGGCGCGGTCGAGCTGCTCGATCTCCACCCGCAGCGGCATGCCGACGAAGGTGGGATGCGGCAGCGGCGTGCCCTCGAAGGCCACGCCGACCCACGGCGTGTAGCGCGCGCCGAGCCGGTTGGCCAGGCCGGGCCGCGCGTTCGCCTCGTGCAGCACGAGCGGCACGCCCTCCGACCGGGCGGCCGAGTACGCGGGCGCCGCCGCGTAGCCGCCGAAGCCGACGACCGCGTCGATCCCGCGGTCGCGGATCAGCTCGCGGACGGTGCGGATCGACCGGCGGTACTCGCCGGGGAAGCGCAGGGCGGCCGCGTTCGGGCGCCGCGGGAACGGCAGCTTCGGGATGGTCGCCAGCTCGTAGCCGCGCTGGGGCACGAGCCGGGCCTCCAGCCCCTCCTCCGTGCCGAGCACGAGCACCTCGGCGGCCGGGTCGTCGCGGCGGAGCCGGTCGGCGACGGCGAGCAGCGGGTTGACATGACCGGCGGTTCCCCCGCCGGCCAGAAGGTAGCGCGTCACCGCTGCGCACCCGCCCCGACGGTCGGGCGGACGTCCTCGGCGGACCGGGCGTCCCGCTGGGACTGCCGGGCGAAGGACAGCACGATTCCGATGGCGATCATGGAACTGATCATCGCAGTCCCTCCCGCAGAGATCAGTGGGAGGGGCACCCCGAGCACCGGGATCACCCCCAGCACCACGGCGATGTTGACGAACGCCTGGCCGATCAGCCAGACCATGATCGCCGCGGTGGTGACGCGCGCGAAGGGGTCGGTGGAGGCGTGGATGATCCGCAGGAACGCGATGGTCAGCACCACGAACAGCAGCAGCACGACGATCGCTCCGATGAGCCCGAGCTCCTCGCCGATGATCGCGAAGATGAAGTCGGTGTCGGCGGCGGGCAGCCACGACCACTTCGAGTGCGAGTTGCCGAGCCCGACGCCGAAGACGCCGCCGGAGGCGAGCGCGTAGAAGCCGTTCTTGATCTGCCAGTCGACGTCCGGGTTCGCCACGCTGGTGCCGCCGAAGTACGCGGCGATGCGGCCCACCCGGCTGGCGCTCGAGAGCGCCACCGCGATGGCGAGCACGCCGACGACGACGACGCCGGTGAGCAGGTACCGCATCCGGACGCCGGCGAAGAACAGCGCGCCGAGGATCAGCGCCGCCAGGATCATGGTCGTGCCGAGGTCGCCGCCGAGCGTCACGAGTGCGGTCGCGCCGCCGGCTACGGGCACGACCGGGATGGCGACATGCTTCCACTGGGTGAGCATGTCGCGCTTGCGGGCGAGCACAACCCCGAGCCAGACGACGAGGGCGAGCTTGATCGCCTCCGACGGCTGCAGGGTGAGGGACCCGACCTTGAGCCAGTTGCGGTTGCCACCGATCTCCATGCCGAGCGGTGTGAACACCACCAGCAGCTGCAGGAAGCAGGCCGTGCCGAGGAAGAACCAGATGGTCTTCTTCCAGAACGCCCGGGGGATGCGCGACACGACGAACATGAGCGGGAGGCCGACCAGCGCGTACGCGCCCTGCGACCAGAACCGGGAGAAGAAGTTGTCGCTGTCGTTGTGCGACTCGACCGCGGACGACGACAGCACCATGACCAGGCCGAACACGACCATGAACAGGGTGACGCCGAGCAGCAGGAAGTAGTTCGCCGACTCGGAGGTCATCGAGCGGCCCAGCTGGATACGCGTCGTCAGCGCGCCGAGACGGGACCGGTCCGCACTGCGGTCGGGGGTGCGAGGCACACTCGTCACGCGCCTCACCTCCCAGTCGTTCCGTCGGCTGTCCCAGTCTCGTCGCGGTGCCGCCCCTCGCCTCGCACCGGGAACGCGTGTCGCCCGAATGCGGCGACTGCGGTGCCCCGGAACATCTGCGCCTGCGCGCCGGCCCGCGGAGGTTCCGCGAGACCGCAGTCGGCTAGGAGGCGGAGTCGTCCAGATAGTCGTTCACGGCCGACTGGAAGCGGCGGCCGCGCTCGGCGTAGTCGGCGAACTGATCCATCGAGGCCGCGGCCGGCGCGAGGAGCACCGTGTCGCCCTCGCGGGCCAGCCCGGCGGCCAAGCGGACGGCGGTCGGCATGACCTCGTCCGCGTCGCCGGCCTCCACCTCGAGCACGGGCAGCTCCGGGGCGTGCTTGCGGAAGGCGGCCAGCAGTTCGGTGCGGTCCACGCCGATCACGACGGCCCCCCGCAGGCGGCCGACGTGCTTGCCGACCAGGTCGTCCACATCCACGCCCTTGAGCAGGCCCCCGACCAGCCAGACGACCGACGGGTAGGCGCGCAGCGATGCGTCGGCGGCGTGCGGGTTGGTGGCCTTGGAGTCGTCCACCCAGTTGACGCCCGCCTCGACCCTGACCAGCTCGATGCGGTGCGCATCGAGCCGGAACGCGGTGAGCACATCCCGGATCACCTGCGGCTCGACGCCCCAGGAGCGGGCGAGGGCGGAGGCGGCCAGGATGTTGGCGACCACGTGCGGCGCCGAGAGCCCCGCCTCCTCCAGCTCCTCCAGCGTGGTCAGCTCGATGGCCGAGTTCGCGCGGTCCTCCAGGAACGCGCGATCGCACAGGATGCCGTCCACGATCCCGAAGTCGCTCGGCCCGGGAACGCCGAGGCCGAAGCCGATGGCGCGGGCGCCCTCGACCACGTCGGCCTGCTCCACCATCCGGAGCGTGTTCTCATCGGCCTTGTTGTAGACGCAGGCGACCTGCGTGTTGTCGTAGACCTTCGCCTTGGCGGCGATGTACGCCTCCATCGAACCGTGCCAGTCGAGGTGGTCGTCGGCGATGTTGAGGCAGGCGGCCGAGAACGGCGACAGCTCGCCGCCGGCGTTCCGGTTCACCCAGTGCAGCTGGTAGCTGGAGAGCTCGACGACGAGCACGTCGAAACCCTCGGGGTCGCGGATGGCGTCGAGCACGGGGACGCCGATGTTGCCGCACGGCGCGACCCGGTTGCCGCCGGCGAGGATCATCGTCGCCGTCAGCTGCACCGTGGTCGTCTTGCCGTTGGTGCCGGTGACGCAGATCCAGTCGGCCGGACCCTCGGCGCCGTCCGGCCGGGCGACCTTGTCGCGCAGGCGCCAGGCCAGCTCGATGTCGCCCCAGACGGCGGTGCCGCGCTGCTCGGCCCAGACCAGCAGCGGGTGGTCCCAGTGGAAGCCGGGCGACGCGATGACGAGCTCGGGGTCGAACTCGGCGAGGCTCTCGGGCGGAGTGCTCAGGTCGGCCTGCTCGACGAGCTCCGCGCCGATGACCTCCAGCAGCATCCGCCGCTCCTCGTCGGCCTTCGCGGCGACGACGAGCACCTGCGCGCCGAGCTCGGCCAGGGTGTCCGCCACCGAGAAGCCGGTCACGCCCAGGCCGTACACGGCGACCCGCAGGCCGCTCCAGTCGGCGTGCCAGCTGGTCAGCCCGGCGAGGCGGTCGTCCAGGGCGCTCATGTGGCGAGCCACTCCAGGTAGAACGAGCCGACGCCGGCGGCCACGAGCAGGCCGCCGATGATCCAGAACCGGACCACGACGGTCACCTCGGCCCACCCCTTCAGCTCGAAGTGGTGGTGGATGGGGCTCATCAGGAAGATGCGCCTGCCGCGGGTCAGCTTGAAGTAGGCCCGCTGCACGATGACCGACCCGGCCTCGATGACGAAGATGCCGCCGATGAGCACCAGCAGCAGCTCGGTGCGGCTCAGGATGGCGAGGGCGGCGACCGCGCCGCCGAGCGCCAGCGAGCCGGTGTCGCCGAGGAAGATCTGCGCGGGCGACGTGTTCCACCAGAGGAAGCCGACGACCGCCCCGACGATCGCCGTCGCGACGATGGCGAGGTCGAACGGGTCGCGCACGTCGTAGCACTTGGCCACGTTCTCCACGCTCAGCTTGACGTTCGCGCACGACTGGATCGACTGCCAGAACCCGATGATGATGTACGCGCCGATGGCGAGGATGGACGCGCCGGAGGCGAGCCCATCCAGGCCGTCGGTGACGTTGACGCCGTTGGAGGTGGCGGCGACCAGGAAGTTTATCCAGAGCAGGTACAGGCCGTAGCCGACGAGCACGCCGATCACGCCGAACTTGGTGATCGCACCGAAGTCGATGGCCGGCAGGTCGCGGATGAACGACACGCTCATCGTCGCCGGGGTGTAGTCGTTGCCGTTGGGGAACCGGATCGCCAGGAACGCCCAGATCGTCGCGACGACGACCTGGCCGGCGACCTTCGCCCATCCCGTGAGCCCGAGGCTGCGCTCGCGCCGGGTCTTCAGGAAGTCGTCGATGAAGCCGACCACGCCGAGCCCGACCATGAGGAACAGCACGAGCAGCGCGGACACACTGGTCTCGTCGCCGGTCAGCAGCAGCGCGGTGAAGTAGCCGAACAGCGTGCCCAGGATGACGACGATGCCGCCCATGGTCGCGGTGCCGCGCTTCGCGTGGTGGCTCTGCGGCCCGTCGTCGCGGATGAACTGCCCCCACTGGAGGCGGCGGAAGAGCCGGATGAACAGCGGCGTCAGGAACAGCGTGAACGCCATCGAGAGCGCACCGGAGGTCAGCAGGGCTCTCACGAGAAGATCTCCCCGAGTCGGTCGCCGAGGAAGCGCAGCCCGGCCGAGTTGGAGGACTTCACGAGCACGGTGTCGCCCGGGCGCAGCGCGCCCGCGAGGTGGTCGAACGCCGCGTCCTGGGTGTCGAAGTAGAGGGACTCCCCGTCCCACGAGCCCTCGTTGATCGCCGTGATGTGCATGCGGCGCGCGGAGGGGCCGACGACGACGAGCTGGTCGATGCCGAGGCGGACGGCGAGCAGACCGATGCGGTCGTGCTCCTCACCGGAGAACTCGCCCAGCTCGCTCATCTCGCCGAGCACGGCGACCGTGCGGCCCTCCGGCTCCGCGATCTGCGCGAGCGTCTTCAGCGCGGCCGACATCGAATCGGGGCTCGCGTTGTAGGCGTCGTTGATGACGGTCACCTCGCCGCTGCCGAGCACCTCCATCCGCCAGCGCTCCGCCGTCCTGACGGTCTGCAGCGCGGCGACGATGGTGTCGATGTCGACATCGAGGACGTGCGCGGATGCGGCGGCCGCCAGCGCGTTCATCACGTGGTGCTCGCCGAGCACCTGGAACCGCACCGGACGGGACTCGCCCTCTCCCCCGTCGCGCGGCGGCAGGTGCAGGGTGAACGAGGTGCCGCGGCGGTCGGAGGCGACGTCGGTCGCGCGCACGTCGGCGCGCTCGTCGAGGCCGAACCAGAGCACGCGGGCCACGGTCTTGCCGGCCATGGTGGCGACGCGCGGGTCGTCGATGTTCAGCACGGCGACATCCGACTCGAGCAGGTCGGTGACCATCTCGGTCTTCGCCTGCAGGGTCTTCTCGATGCCGCCGAACTCGCCGGCGTGGGCGAGGCCGACCTTGAGCACGACGCCGACGTCCGGTCGCGCCATGCGCACGAGGCGGGCGATCTCGCCGATGCCGCTCGCACCCATCTCGGCGACCAGGAACTGCGTCTCCTCCGTCACCTGGAGCATCGTCACCGGAGCGCCGACCTCGTTGTTGAAGGACGCGCGCGGCGCGATCGTCGGGCCGACCTGCTCCAGGACGGCGCGCAGCAGGTTCTTGGTCGTGGTCTTGCCGTTGGAGCCGGTGATGCCGACGACCTTGAGCAGGCCGAGGGCACGCACGCGGGCGACGACCTCGGTCGCGAGGTCGCCGAGAGCTGCGACGGTGTCCTCGACCAGCAGCTGCGGCACGGGCAGCTCGAGCGGGTGGTCAACCACGACCAGCGCGGCGCCGGCCTCGACCGCCTTCGGCGCGAACAGGTGGCCGTCGGTCACCTCGCCGGGTTTGGCGAAGAAGATCGAGCCGGGCTCGACCTCACGGGAGTCGGTGGTCGAGAGCCCGGACACGACGGCGTCGGGCGAGACGTGCGTGCCGTCGAGCAGCAGCGTGCCGCGGGTCGCCGCGGCGATCTCGGCGAGGGTCATGGCGATCATTTACAGCCACCCGGCCTCTCGCAGGGCGAGGCGCACGTCCTCGCGGGCGGAGTACGGCAGGCGCTGGCCGGCCACCTCCTGGTAGTCCTCGTGGCCCGGGCCGGCGTACAGCACCACATCGCCCTCGCCCGCGAGCGAGAGGGCCTTGCGGAACGCGGCGCGCGGGTCCGGCACCTCGTACAGCTCGCCGTCCGGCACGGCCGCGCGGGCGCCCTCCAGCAGGGCGGCGCGGATGGCGGCCGGGTCCTCCCAGCGCGGGTGGAAGTCGGTGATGACCACGGCGTCCGCGCCGCGGGCGGCGATCGCGCCCATGTCGGTGCGCTTGGTGGTGTCGCGGTCGCCGTCGGCGCCGAACACCATCACGATGCGGCCGTCCGTCACCTTGCGCAGGGCGCTCAGGGTGGAGAGGAACGCGTCCGGGCTGTGGCCGTAGTCGATGAAGACGACCGGCCCGCGGTCGCCGGAGAGCCGCTCCGCGCGGCCCGGGATGTAGGCGTCGATGCCGCCGTCGCGCTCCAGCGCAGCGCCGATCGCGTCGAGGTCGTACCCCGACTCCACCAGCATGACGATGGCGAGGGCGGCGTTCGCCGCGTTGTAGGCGCCGAGCAGCGGGATGCTGGTCTCCAGGCCACGGCCGTCCGGGCCTTCCAGGCTGAACCGGGTGCTGGCGAGGGTCTCCTCCAGCACGGTCAGCGTCCACTCGGCGTCGGAACCGGCCGAACCGGACAGGGTGGCGACGGGGATGCGCGACTGCTCGACGAGCGCATGACCCCACTCGGAGTCGACCGTCACGACGCCGCGGCGCGCGCGGTCGGGCTGGAACAGCTCCAGTTTGGCGGCGAAGTAGTCGTCCATCGCCGCATAGTCGTCCAGGTGGTCGTGGCTCAGGTTCGTGAAGCCGACGACGTCGAACACGATCCCGTCGACGCGGTGGCGAGTGAGCGCCTGGGCCGACACCTCGATCGCGGCGGCACGGACCCCCTCCTCGCGCATGCGGGCGAGAAGCGCGTGCAGCTCGCTCGCCTCCGGGGTGGTCAGCTTGCTCGTGATGACGGTGTCGCCGATGCGCCGCTCGGCCGTGGAGCTGAGGCCGGAGACGACCCCGAGCTGGCCGAGGATCGCGTTCAGGAGGTACACGACCGAGGTCTTGCCGTTGGTGCCGGTGACGCCGAACAGCGTCGCCGAGTTCTCGTCGGTGCGGTAGATCCAGGCGGACACCGCGCCGAGCGCGGCCCGCGGGTCGGGCGTGACGATGACCGGCAGGCCGGACTCCTCCGCCAGCGCCGCACCCTCCTCGTCGGTGAGCACGGCGACCGCGCCCGCCTCGGCGGCGGCCGTCGAGTAGCTCGCGCCGTGGACGTTGCGTCCGGGGACGCCGACGTAGAGGTCGCCGGGCTCGACGGCGGAGCTCGCCAGGGCGGCTCCGGTCACCTCGACTCCGTCGAGGTCGCCGCGCGAGTCAAGCCCGAACTCCGCTACCAGCTGGGCGAGCGGGCGGGCGACGGGATGCTCGGGGCGCAGGGAAGAGGGCGCCGGTCCTGTCACGGGGCTCACTTTCAGTAGTACGGAGGGTAGTCGGCCGGGCTCGACGTCGAGGGCTTCACCCGGTAGGTCTTCAGCACCTGACTCATGATCGTGTGGAACAGCGGAGCGGCGGCTGCCGACGAAGTAATGGTAGTCGGGAACCCGAGGTTGACCGAAACGACGTACTGCGGATCGTCCACCGGCGCGACGCCCATGACCGACACGTAGTACGAGGGCAGGTAGCCGCCCTTGCCGTCGGGCTGCTGGGCCGTTCCGGTCTTCGCGGCGACGCGGTAGCCGGGGATCTGCAGCTGCTTCTTGAGCTCGCCCTGCGTCACCACCGACTCCATCATCCCGAGGGTCGTGGAGGCGGCCTGCGCCGAGACGACGGGGGTCTGCTTGGCGCTCGGGACGTCGGTGACCGAGCCGTCGGGGTGCTGGCAGCCCTCGACCAGCGACAACGGGATGCGGTTGCCGCCGTTCGCCAGCGCCTGGTACGCCCCGACCATCTGCAGCTGGGTCGCGGAGACGCCCTGGCCGAACATCGTGGCGTACTTGGTCTGGTCGTCCCAGTCCTTCACGGGGTGCAGCTCGCCGGCCGAGTCGCCGGGGTACGGAAGGCCGGTCGGGCTGCCGATCCCGAACTTCTTCATGTAGTCGTACCGGGTCTGGTCGCTGAGCGCGCGGCCCAGCTGCGACATGCCCGTGTTGGAGGACATCATCAGGACGCCCGTGAGCGTCAGCCGCAGCGGCGCGTGGTACCCGGAGTCGTGCAGGTCGGCGCCGTTGCCCGACTTCCACTGGTACGGCGCGAGCACCTGGCTCGTCGGCGACGCCTTGCCCTGGTCGATCAGCATCGCCGCGGTCAGCGCCTTGAACGTCGACCCCGGCTCGCGCGGGTCGGTGAGCGACTGGAGCCGCCAGTACGACGGGTCGGTGGCGTCGATGTTGTTGGGGTCGAGGGACGGCCACTGGGCGATCGCCTTGACCTTGCCCGTCTTCGCCTCGGCGACCGTGACGAAGCCGAACTTGGACCCGGTCGCGCTCACCTGCTGGGCCAGCGTCTGCTCGGCGAACCACTGCAGGTCGCTGTCGATCGTCAGCTTGAGGGTCCCGCCGTCCTTCGCCTGCTTCCGCACGACGGTGCTGCCCGGGATCGCGACCCCGTCCGCGCCACGCTGGTAGGTCTCCTCGCCGTTCTCTCCCGCCAGGCAGCCGTTCTCGCTGGCTTCCAGACCCTCGTCGCCGCCCTGGGAGAGGAAGCCGAGCAGGTTGCCCGCGACCGCGCCGTTCGGGTAGCTGCGGGCCTGCTTCTTGGTGAAGGTCAGCCACGGGTACGGGAGCTTGTCGAGCTTGTCGAAGGTGCCGACGTCCATCCCGGACTTGATCAGCACGTACTGCGACTTGGGGTTGTCCTTGAGGGCGCCGTCGATGAGCGCCACGACGGCGTCGCCGCCCTGGCCGGTGATGGCGCCGATCTTCGCCGCGGCCTCGACCATCTTCTCCCGGCCGCCCGCGATGGCGTCCTTCGGCGACGCGGCCGCCGTGTAGGTGTAGATGGTGGTCGCCAGGACCTTGCCGTCGGCGTCGACGATGTCGCCGCGGTTGCCGAGCAGCGGCGTCGACACCTCCTTGGCGTTCACCGACTCCTTCTGCAGCTCATCGGCGCGCACCACCTGGATGTCGACCAGCTTGGCGCCGAGGATGCCGACGGTCGCGGCGACGGCCAGGACCGTGACCGCGGTCCGCCGCCGCAGCATCTTCTTGCCGACCATGCCCGCGTCCGTCCCGTCGTCAGTGCGTCACCGGGGTCGGCAACGCTCCCTGCAACGGTACGGTCGGCTTCTGCTGCGGCGCGTTCGCCGCACCCGTGGAGGCGGAATTCCCAGTTTGCGGCGTGGCGGTCTGCCCAGGCTGCGTGACCAGCGGGACGCCGGCCAGCAGCGAGTTCGGCACCAGGTTGCCCTGGCCGCCGGTCACGGTCCCCGCCGCGCCGCTCGCCGCCACCGGGGCGCCGAGCACGGCGCCGTCGGACAGCCGCAGGTACGCCGGGCTGCTGTTGCTCACCATGCCGAGGGCGTTCGCGTTGGCCGCGAGGTTCTGCGGCGAGGACACGCGGCCGAGGTCTTCGGACACGGCCTGGTACGACCGCTGCAGCTGCGTCTGCTTCGCCTGAAGCGAGTTCAGCTGGTACGCGCCCTGCGAGATCCCGATGCTCAGCAGCAGCTGGGCGACGACGATCGCGAGCAGCGTGCCGACCGCGATGCCGGCGTAGAGGGCGCGCGGTCGCGCCCGGCGCTGCGAGCGCGACGGCACGACCTCGAGGTGGCTGCGCCGCGACTCCCGGTCGCGGAGCTCGTGCTGCTCGCGCGGCTCCTCGACGGGCAGCGCCGCCGCGGTGGCGGCGCCGGTCCACAGGGCGGCGGGGCGCCGGCGGGCGGTGACCGTGACGGCGTCGGCCAGGGTGCTGCTCATCAGCGCCTCCTCGTGTCGGATGTGGTGGATGCGGGCCGCACCCGCTCGGCCGCCCGCAGCCGCACCGGGGTGGCGCGGGGGTTGGCGGCCTTCTCGTCGTCGTCCGCGAGCTCGGCGCCGCGGATCAGGAGCGTGAGCTCCGGCCGGTGCTCGGGCAGCTCGACCGGCAGTCCCGCCGGGGCGCTGGAGGTCGACCGCTTCTGCAGCTCGCGCTTCACGATGCGGTCCTCGAGCGACTGGTAGGCCTCCACGACGATGCGCCCGCCGACGGCGAGCAGGTCGATGGCGGCCGGGATGGCGCGCTCCAGCACCGCGAGCTCCTGGTTGACCTCGATGCGCAGGGCCTGGAACACGCGCTTCGCCGGGTGCCCCTGCCGCTGCACCGCGACCGGGGTGGCCTTGGTGATCAGGTCGACCAGCTGGCCGGAGCGCACCAGCGGCTGCGTCTCGCGCGCCTCCACGATGCGGGCGGCGTACCGGCCGGCGAGCTTCTCCTCGCCGTAGTCGCGGAAGATGCGGCGGAGGTCGGCCTCGGAGTACTCGGCGAGCACGGTCTCGGCGGTCAGCTCGCTCGTCGAGTCCATGCGCATGTCGAGCGGAGCGTCCTTCGAGTAGGAGAAGCCGCGCTCCACCCGGTCGAGCTGGAGCGAGGAGACGCCGAGGTCGAACAGCACGCCGTCGATGTGGTCGAAGCCCTCACCTTCCACCGCCTCCCGGATGCCGTCGTAGACGGTGTGCACGAGGTGAACGCGGTCGCCGAAGCGCTCCAGGCGCTGCCCGGCGATGGCGAGCGCCTCCGGGTCGCGGTCGAGCCCGACGAGGATCGCCTCCGGGAACCGCTCCAGGATGCCGGCGGAGTGGCCGCCCATCCCGAGGGTGGCGTCGACGAAGACGGCGCCGGGCTTCGCGAGCGCCGGGCCCAGCAGTTCGATGCAGCGCTCGAGCAGGACGGGGGTGTGGATGTGGTCGTTGTCGCTCATGGCCGTTCGGGACGATCCGCGGGCCCTGATCCCGGATCCCCATCCATCCCGACCTGACACCGGGGAAGTGGTGTCAGGGCGTATGGCTGGGAGTCCGGCGCCAGGGACGCGCGTCAGAAGAGTCCCGGGATCACCTCCTCCTCCGTGTTCGCGAACGCTGCTTCCTGCTCCGCCAGGTAGGTCTCCCACGCCTGGGCGTCCCAGATCTCCGCGCGGCTGCCCGCGCCGATCACGACGAGGTCGCGATCGAGTCCCGCGTACGTCCGGAGCGAGGCCGGGATGGTCACCCGGTTCTGCTTGTCCGGCACCTCCGCGCTCGCCCCCGAGAGGAAGACGCGCAGGTAATCGCGGGCCTGCTTGCTGGTCACCGGCGCCTGGCGGATCTTCTCGTGGAGCGACTCGAACTCCGCCTTCGAGAAGACGTAGACGCAGTGCTCCTGACCCCGGGTGAGGACGAGACCGGACTCGAGCTCATCCCGGAACTTGGCCGGCAGGATGATGCGCCCTTTCTCGTCGAGCTTGGGGGCATGCGTACCGAGGAACATCGGCTGCCACCCCCACTCTCCCGGCCCAGGTTGCGGTGTGCCTCCACTTTACTCCACTTCCATCCACAAATTGAAGCAATGCGGCCATATTGCCCCGAAATGGGGGCGTCAAGCCGCGGAATCACGCGGAACTCGGGGGTGGAGGGAAGTGGAGGGCCCGGGAGCGCCGGAGCGCGCGAAAAAGGGCCGATCGGAATCGATCGGCCCTTACAGGAAGTGTGGGGAGGGAAGTGGAGGGGTCAGCCCTCTCCGCCCTCGTTGCGCTTGTCCCAGCGGTCGTTCATGCGGTCCATGAAGCCGTTCTGGCCTCCGCGCGCCTTCGCCCGCTTCGGCTCCGGGGCGCCCGGCTCCGCGGCGACGCGCTTGCCGGGGGCGATGGCGACGAGCACGCCGGCGAACATGACGACGAAACCGAGGATGCCCACGAGGGGCTGCTGGAACCAGACGCCGACGACGAGGACGATGACGCCGACGACGGCGAGCAGGATGCCGAGCACGATCGACCGGTAGGCCGGCCTCGCTCGCTTCCCTCCCACCTTTGCGACGAAGTCTGCGTCGTTCTGGTAGAGACTGCGTTCCATCTCTTCGAGGAGGCGCTGCTCGTGTTCCGAAAGCGGCATCCGTATCCCCCTCTTTCCGTGGGTTCGAGGCTAGGTGAGCCTGATTCTAACCTCGCCGGTCTGGCTAGGCTAGGCGTGTGTCAGAAAGCATCCGGTTCGTCGACCTCATCCAGTCCAGAATCGATGGATTCCTCGATGCACGTGCCTCCATTCTCGTCTCCATCGCCGACGAGCTCTCTCCGGTCGCGGCCTTCTCAAGGGATTTTCTCAGCGGCGGCAAGCGGTTCCGGGCGCTGTTCTGCTTCTGGGGCTGGCAGGCGGTCCGCACCGCGGGCGACGAGGGCGACGACGGCCAGGACGCCGGGGCGGTGACGGCCGGAGGGGCGCTCGACGCGGTGGTCTCGGTCGCGAGCTCGCTCGAGCTGTTCCACGCGGCCGCCCTGGTGCACGACGACCTGATCGACAACTCCGACACCCGCCGTGGTGCTCCGGCCGCGCACAAGCGGTTCGAGCGGCTCCACGACGAGGAGGGCTGGGGCGGCTCCGGCGCCGCGTTCGGCACGGGGGCTGCGACACTGCTCGGCGACCTGCTCCTGATCCTGAGCGACGAGCTGTTCGACGAGGGCCTGACCCAGCTAGTCAGCGCCCCCGCCCGCCGGGCGGCCCGCGCCGAGTTCAACCGGATGCGGATCGACGTGACCGCCGGCCAGTACCTCGACATCTTCGAGGAGATCGGCTGGGCCGGGAGGCCGGACGGCGACCAGCTGGCGCGCGCGGAACGCGTGATCGTCTACAAGTCGGCCAAGTACTCCATCGAGTCGCCGCTGCTGATCGGCGCGAGCCTCGCCGGCGCCACCCTCGGTCAGCTGGATGCGCTGCGCTCCTTCGGCCTCCCCCTCGGGATCGCCTACCAGCTGCGCGACGACCTGCTCGGCGTCTTCGGCGACGCCGAGGTCACCGGCAAGCCGAGCGGCGACGACCTGCGGGAGGGCAAGCGGACGGTGCTCATCGCCCTCACCCGCCAGGCCATCCCGTCCGGCGCCCGCGCGGCGCTCGACGAACTGCTCGGCGATCCCGAGCTCACGCCGGAGCAGATCCGCACGATGCAGCTCACCATCCGGGAGTCCGGGGCGGTGGAGCTGGTGGAGCGGATGATCGCCGACAACGTCGCGCGCGCGATCGCCGCCCTCGAGGCAGCCCCGCTCGGCGCCGCCGCGAAGGCGCAGCTGCGCGACCTCGCCGTGACGGTCACGCGTCGCAGCGCCTGACCCGCGCCGCGAGCGCGGCCTCCCGGAACGTCTGCGTCTGCGCGCGCGGCCGCGATCGTTCCGCACCACCGCAGTCGCGGCGGGCGTGAGAGCGGGCGCTCAGGCCAGGGCCTGCGCCACCCGGCGGACCTCCGCCTTGCGGCCGGCCCGCAGCGCCTCGATGGGCGAGGTGCCGAGGCTCTCCTCCTGGGCGAGCAGCCAGTCCACCGCCTCATCGTCGCTGAAGCCGTCGTCGGCGAGGACGATCAGGGTTCCGCGGAGCTCGCCGAGCGGCTGCCCGTCGCGGAGGAAGGAGGCGGGGACCTTGAGGACCCCGTCGATGCGCTTCGCGGCGAGATGGCGGTCCTCGATGAGCCGGCGCACCCGGCTCACGCTCAGGCCCAACTGCTCGACGAGGTCGGGGACGGTCAACCATTCACTGGTCTGGACGGGCTCGGTCACCCCACAAGCGTGCCACGAGTGGCGACGGTTGGAGAAGCGGGGGCAATTGTTACGATCACGTAAACTCCTTTCACATCTGTCACTTCCGTTGACTCCTTAACGGTTCTGTGCCAGCGTGGGATGTCGTCGTGTCACTCAAACAGGGGGTTCCTATGGCTCTGGCAGACACCGGCAGGATCCGCGCCGCGCTGGGCACCGTCCCGATCGCCGTCGCGAGCTCCCTGGCGATGACACTCAACCTCGTGACGCCGGCGCAGGCCGCCGCCCCGGAGGACACGCGGGCCGACCGCCCGGGCGACACCGGCCGGATCACCCCTCTGGACGGCGCGACCGTCACCAGCACGATCGGCGCGCCCGCAAGCACGTCCCCGGCGCGCACCGCCGTCGCGGCGGCTCCCGCCACCTACCGCGTGCAGTCCGGCGACACCGTCTCGGGCATCGCCGGGCGGTTCGGCCTCTCGACCGCCGCCGTGCTCGCCATGAACGGCCTCAGCTGGAAGAGCCTCATCTTCCCGGGTCAGGTCCTCGCCCTGGCCGGCCCGGCCGCCACGCCGGCCCCCGCGGCGCCCGCCGCCCCTGCGCCGGCACCCGCCGCCCCGGCCGGGACGACGTACACGGTCGTCCGCGGCGACACCGTCAGCGGCATCGCCGGGCGGTTCGGCGTCAGCACCAAGGCGGTGCTCGCTGCCAACGGACTGACCGCATCCGCCCTGATCTTCCCCGGCCAGCACCTCCGCATCCCGGGCATGACCACCGCGTCCCTCGACCGCCCGACCGCGGCCCCGGCACCGGCCGCGCCCGTCGTCGCCGCGCCCGCTCCCCTCCCCACGGTCGCTGCCGGCCAGGTCGTCGCGCTCTCCGACGAGATGCGCGCGAACGCCCAGCTCATCGTCCGCATCGGCCGCCAGCAGGGCGTGCCGGACCAGGGCATCGTGATCGCCCTCGCGGCCGCCGCGCAGGAGTCGGGGCTGCGCAACGTCCGCTACGGCGACCGGGACTCGCTCGGTCTCTTCCAGCAGCGCCCGAGCACCGGATGGGGCACTCCGGACCAGGTGCTCGACCCCACCCGTGCGGCGCTCGCCTTCTACGGCGGCGCGGGAAACCCCAACCCGGGCCGCACGCGCGGTCTGCTCGACATCCCCGGCTGGCGCTCGATGACCGTCACGCAGGCCGCCCAGGCCGTCCAGCGCTCCGCGTTCCCGGACGCCTACGCCAAGTGGGAGGCCTCCGCCCGCGCCTGGCTCGCCCAGCTCGGCTGAGCCGGAATGTCACAGCCGGATCACAGCCACGAGGTCCACCGGTGTTTTGCAGGGTTCCGGCATACGACCTTCCCTAGACTCGATCCGTGACCACGAGCCAGACCGACCCCATGATCGGCCGTCTCATCGACGGCCGCTATCAGGTGCGCTCGCGGATCGCCCGTGGCGGCATGGCGACGGTGTACCTGGCGACCGATCTGCGCCTGGAGCGCCGCGTCGCCATCAAGATCATGCACGGCCACCTCGCCGACGACTCCACCTTCAAGAACCGCTTCGTGCAGGAGGCCCGCTCGGCCGCACGGCTGGCGCATCCGAACGTCGTCAACGTCTTCGACCAGGGCCAGGACTCCGACATGGCGTACCTGGTCATGGAGTACCTGCCCGGCATCACCCTCCGCGACCTGCTCAAGGATTACGGCAAGCTCACCCCCGAGCAGACCATCGACATCATGGAGGCCGTGCTCTCGGGCCTCGCCGCCGCGCACAAGGCGGGCATCGTCCACCGCGACCTGAAGCCCGAGAACGTGCTGCTGGCCGACGACGGCCGCATCAAGATCGGCGACTTCGGCCTGGCGCGCGCCGCCAGCGCCAACACCGCGACCGGGCAGGCGCTGCTCGGCACGATCGCCTATCTCTCCCCCGAGCTCGTCACCCGCGGCGTCGCCGACGCGCGCAGCGACATCTACGCGCTCGGCATCATGATGTACGAGATGCTCACCGGCGAGCAGCCGTTCCAGGGCGAGCAGCCGATGCAGATCGCCTATCAGCACGCCAACGACGCGGTCCCCGCGCCGAGCGCCAAGAACCCGGCCGTGCCCGCCGAGCTCGACGAGCTGGTGCTGTGGGCGACCGAGAAGGACCCGGACCGCCGCCCGCGCGACGCGCGCGAGATGCTCGACCGGCTGCTGGAGGCGGAGAAGTCTCTGCGCGGCGAAGCCGTGCTCCAGCCGACCATGGTGCTCCCCCCTGCCTTCGAGGTGGACGCGGGCGAGACCCAGATCATCAACCCGGCCATCCGGCAGCAGGTCGCGGCGAGCACCCCGGCCGCCACGGACACACTCACCAAGGCGGCGCAGAAGCGGCGCTCGAAGGGCTGGTGGCTGTTCGCGTTGGTCATCCTGCTCGCCGGTGTCGCCGCCGGCACCGGCTGGTACTTCGGTGCGGGCCCCGGCTCGCTGGTCGCCGTCCCGAACGTGGTGAACACGGCTCCGGATGCGGCGGCGAGCCGGCTCGTCAAGCTCGGCTTCAAGACCACGCAGGCGCCGGAGTACAGCACGACGATCGCCAAGGGGATGGTGTCGAGCACCGACCCCGCGGCGGGCGTGCACGCCGCCCACGGCAGCACCGTGACCCTGCGGGTGTCGCAGGGGCCGAAGCCCGTCACCATCCCCGCCCTCGCCGGCAAGAGCCTCGATGAGGCGAAGGGCCTGATCACCGGCGTCGGCGCGAAGGTAGGCGATACCGTGCAGCAGTTCGACGCCAAGGTGCCGGCGAACACCGTGATCTCGGCGACCCGCGCCGACACCGGCGCCGACATCTCGGGTGGCGGGCCGTACTTCGAGGCGGCCGCGGTCAACCTCGTCGTCTCCGCCGGAGCGATCCCGGATGTCGCGGGCAAGTCGGTGGAGGACGCCACGGCCGCGCTCGCGAAGGTCGGCCTGCTGACCTCCGCCGGTCCGCAGAGCTACAGCGACACGGTCCCGGAGGGCAAGGTCATCTCGGCGCAGCCGCAGCACGAGCCGGTGCGCCCGAACGACACGCTGCTGCTGGAGACCTCGAAAGGCCCGGAGCCGGTCGCGGTGCCGGACGTCGTCGGCAAGAACTGGGCGGACGCGAAGAAGGCCCTGACGGACGCCGGCTTCCAGCTCAAATACTCCGCGATCGCCGATGTCGCGCCCTCCGCGTTCGTCGTGTCGAAGATATCCCCCGGTGCGGGCACCGAGCAGCCGAAGGGCTCGACGATCACCATCAACTTCGCCGGCTTCTGACGCCGGCGGTCCGCCCAGCGGCGGACCACGAATCCGTCGCGCGATGGACGTGCCGCCCAGGCGGCTGTGGTTGCATGGACGGTGACAGCGAGATCCGATCGCGATCCGTGGGGCGACCATCCCCGCCGGCCTTCCGCCGGTGGCCCCCGGTTCGAGCGGACGACCTCCGACGGTCGGATCGACGGCTGCTGGACGCCTCCAGCCGAACAAAGGGATACCACCATGCACATTCGACGACGCCCTCTGCGCGCCCTCGCTCTCGCCGCCTCGATCGCCGTGGCCGCCTCCACCGCCGCCGCTCTGACCGGCTGCACCGCCGCGAACGAGCCGAAGAGCATCAGCGCCACGGACAGCCCGCTCTTCGCCGTCCTCGGCCCGCTCGCCGGCTTCGGCGACGACAAGGCGCTGAGGGCCAAGGAGCGGAAGATCGAGGAGCTGACCGCGGCCTGCATGACGAAGGAGGGCTTCGAGTACACGCCCTCGGACCGCTCCGCGGCCGACGCCGCCGACGACCTCGCCGCCCAGCAGACCGAGGATTGGGTCGCCAAGAACGGGTACGGCCTGACCGCGGCCGACGCCCCGGACACGAAGACCGACCCGAACCAGGAGTACGTCGACTCGCTGTCGCCCAGCGAGCAGGAGGCATACAACACGGCTCTGCACGGCGCGGGCATCGACACCGGCGACGGTGGCACGGCCGCCTCGGGTGACGGCGCCTTCGACCCCGCGACGGCCGGATGCTACGCCAACGCGCAGCGCACGGCGAACGGCGGTAAGGGCGAGTTCTGGGAGGACGAGAAGTACGCGGGCCTGCTCGAGAAGATGTCGAAGATCTACGAGACGATGGAGAAGAAGCCCGAGGTCGTCGCCGCGGCACGGAAGTGGTCGGACTGCATGGCGGACGCCGGGTACTCGGGCCTGACCAAGAAGTCGGACGCGCTCGAGCGCGCGTCGAAGCAGAACGCCGAGCTCTACGGGCTGGACGACGGCGAGGTCTCCTCGGAGGACAAGCAGCCCTCCGCCGCCGAGAAGAAGAAGGTCCGCGACGCGGAGATCGCGCTGGCCCTTGCCGACTTCCGCTGCGACCAGCGCGTCCACTACACCGAGACGCAGCTGAAGGCCCAGTTCGCGCTGGAGGACACGTTCATCCAGCAGAACCGGGCGAAGCTCGACGCGCTGGTCGACGCCTACGGAAGCTCCAAATGACAGCGCGCGCGACGGTCTCCGGCTGGGCGCGCGTCCTGCGCGGCAACCGGCTCCTCTGGACCGTGGCCGGCGCCTCCGTCGTCTGCCTCGTGGCGGGCTACGCCGGCGGAGCGCTGCTGTCGTCAGCGGACGCGGCGCAGTCCCCCGGCTCCGGCGGCCCGATCACGGTCCCGGTGGAGTCGAAGGTGCTGAGCAACACGGTCACCCTGCGCGGCGATGTGGCGTTCGACGACGCGGTCGAGGTCAAGATCGCGGCGGGCGAGCTGCCCGGCCCCGCCGTGGTCACAGGTGCGGTCCCGGCGGTCGGGACGACGCTCGACACCCTCGGCGTCGCCCTGGAGGTCGCGGGCCGCCCGGTGATCGTGCTGCCAGGCGCGCTCCCGGCATACCGCACGCTGCGCGCCGGCCAGACCGGTCCCGATGTCACCCAGCTGAAGGAGGCGCTGCGCACAGCGGGCTTCGACCCCGGCGGTTCCGACAGCTACGACAGCGCGACCGCCGCCGCCGCCGTCGCCCTCTACCAGAAGGTCGGATACGCCCCGCCGGCGGTCGACGCGGACGCGAAGAGCGCTGTCGACAGCGGCCGCCAGGCGGTCCAGTCCGCCGAGAAGGCCCTGCAGGAGGCCCAGCGCGCGCTGACCGCCGCAGGCAAGGGCGCCGACGCGGCGAAGCGGGTCGAGCTCGACAACGCGGTCCGCGAGGCCGAGCGGGAGCTCGCGGCGGCGCGCGCGGCCGGAGACGCGGCGGCGGTCGCGAAGGCCGAGGACGGCCTCCGGCTCGCCCAGACACAGCGCGAGGTCGGCCTCGGGGCACCCGACACGAGCGCGGAGGCGCAGGCCGTCTCGTCCGCGCGTGCCGAACGGGACTCCGCGCGGGCGGAGCTCGAGAAGGCGACCGCGGCGGCGGTCACCCCGCTCCCGGTCAACGAGGTCCTGTTCCTGCCGACGCTGCCGCGGCGTGTCGACGAGGTCAAGGCGCAGCGCGGGACGGCGCTCGAGGGCACGGCGATGACCGTGTCGGGCGCCACCTTGTCGGTCACCGCCACGGCGAGCGCGGCGGAGGCAGAGCTGCTGCGCACAGGCCAGACGGCGTCGGTCGCGGTGCCGGGCGGCACATCGGCCGCGGCGGCCGTCACCGCCGTCCGACAGCAGACCGGGAACGACGACGGCAAGAAGTCCGGGCGGGCGTGGGAGGTCGTGCTCGGCTTCCCCTCCCTCACCCCGCAGCAGGTCGAGCAGCTGCGCGGTCAGAACGTCCGGGTGAGCATCCCGGTGAAGGCGACGAAGGGAAAGGTGCTCGTGGTGCCCGCGGCCGCGCTCACCGCAGGCCCGGGCGGCGGCAGCCGGGTCGAGGTCGCCGAACACGGCCGGACCCGCGTGGTGCCCGTCACGACCGGCCTCGCCGCCGACGGGCTCGTCGAGGTCGCGGGTGAGCTCGCCCGCGGCGACCAGGTCGTGGTGGGGCGATGAGCGGCACGACGGTGCCGGCACGCGCGCTGATCGACCTGGACGGGCTCACCAAGTCGTTCCCCGGCCCTCCGCCGATCGAGGTGCTGCACCCCACGTCGCTGCGCGTCGAGCCCGGCGGCTACACCTCGATCGTCGGCCCGAGCGGCTCCGGCAAGTCCACCCTCCTGAACCTGCTCGGGCTGCTCGACCGGCCCAGCAGCGGTGCGTACCGGTTCGACGGGGTCGAGACCACGGGGCTCGCTGACGGCGAGCGCACCGCCCTCCGCGCCCGCAGCATCGGCTTCGTCTTCCAGTCATTCCACCTCATCCCGGAGCGCACGGTGCTGGAGAACGTCCTGCTCTCGACCCTCTACAGCGGCGTCCCGCGGGAGGAGCGGGTGGAGGCGGCCCTGCGCGCGATCCACCGCGTCGGCCTCGGCCATCGGGCGGGCTTCACGCCCACGACCCTCTCCGGCGGTGAGCGCCAGCGCGTCGCCGTGGCGCGCGCGACCATGACCTCTCCCCGCCTGCTGCTCGCCGACGAGCCCACGGGCAACCTCGACCAGGCCACGTCCGCCCAGGTGATGGAGCTCTTCGAGGAGCTGAACGCGGACGGGATGGCCGTCATGGTCATCACGCACGACGCGGCCGTCGCCGCCCGGGCCCGGCGCGTCATCCGCATCGTCGACGGCACGGTGGTCGAGGGATGAGGCGCCGCCGCGATCCGGACGCCTTCGGCCTCCAGGACCTCCTCGCAGAGGCGGTGCGCAGCCTCTCCGGACGCCCCGCCCGGCTCCTCCTCATGACCGTGGGGACCGTGCTCGGGATCGGGTCGCTCGTGCTCACCTACGGTCTGGCGCAGACCACGGCCGGCGAGCTCCGTCGGCAGCTCGACCCGAGCCAGGCCACCCACTTCGTCGTCGCGCCGCAGACCGCCCGCGACAGCTCGGGGGAATCGCGGCCGACCGCGGCCTTCCCCGACGACGCCGAGCAGCGGGCGAGTCGTCTCACGGGGGTGACCGCGGCAGGCCTCCTCACCGAGGTGCCCACCGGCGACGCCCGGATCACGACCGTGCCGGTGAACGACCCCTCCGCCGCCGAGACCCTCCCGCCCGTCGTGTTCTCGGCGACGCCCGGGCTGTTCGACGCGGTCGGCGCCCACGTGACCACCGGCCGCACCTTCGACGCCGGCCACAGCGCGCGGAAGGACCGGGTCGCGGTGCTCGGCATGGACGCCGCCGCGCAGCTGGGCCTCGCACGCGTCGACCGGCAGCCGACCGTCTTCATCGGGACGCTCCCCTACACGGTCGTCGGCATCCTGGACCGCGTCGAGCAGCGCAGCGACCTGCTCGGCGGGGTCATCGTCCCGGAGACGACCGCTCGGAGGGACTTCGCGGCTCCGTCCGGGGACGAGCTGCACCTGCGCGTCGCCCGCGGCCTCGGCCCGCTGGTGGAGCACCAGGTGCCGATCGCGCTCTCGCCGAACAGCCCGGGAGACTTCCGGCCGGAGGTGCTCGGCGGGTCGCAGCGCGCCGCGAAGGCGCAGGCGGACACGACCCTGGCGTTCCTGCTGCTCGGTCTCGTCTCGCTGCTCGCCGGGGCGCTCGGCATCGTCAACGTGACGGCGCTGTCCGTCAAGGAGCGCAGCGGCGAGATCGGCCTGCGCCGAGCGCTCGGCGCCACCTCGCGCGCCATCGCGGCGCAGTTCATGGTCGAGACGGGTGCGGTGGGCGTCGTGGGCGGGCTGGCCGGGACGGCGATCGGCGTCGGCGCGGTCGTCGTCATCGCGCTGACGCAGGGCTGGTCGCCCGCCATCGAGCCGTGGACGGCGTTCGCCGCCCCGGCGCTCGGCACCGCGATCGGGCTCGTGGCGGGCGTGTACCCGGCGCTGCGGGCCGCGAGGATCGAGCCGGCGGACGCGCTGCGCACCGGCGTCTGACGGAACACGCCGCCGTCCCGGTGGGGACGGCGGCGTGTCCTGACGGTTCTGCCGCTTCGGCCGGGCTAGTTCGTGGCGGAGAGCTCCTCGGCCACCAGGAACGCCAGCTCCAGCGACTGCATGTGGTTCAGGCGCGGGTCGCACAGCGACTCGTAGCGCGTCGCGAGGGTGGCCTCGTCGATGTGCTCCGACCCGCCCAGGCACTCGGTGACGTCGTCGCCGGTGAGCTCGACGTGGATGCCGCCGGGGTTGGTGCCCGCGGCCCTGTGCGCCTCGAAGAAGCCCTTCACCTCGTCCACGACGTCGTCGAAGCGGCGCGTCTTGTAGCCGTTCGGGGTCGTCAGGCCGTTGCCGTGCATCGGGTCGGTCACCCACAGCGGGAGCGCGTCCGTCCGCTTGATGGCCTCGAGCAGCGGCGGGAGCGCATCCCGGATCGTGCCGGCGCCCATGCGCGTGATGAACGTCAGCCGGCCGGGCTCGCGCTCCGGGTCCAGCTTGTCGATCAGTCGCAGCATGTCGTCGCGCGAGGTGGTCGGGCCGAGCTTCACGCCGATCGGGTTGCGCACCCGGGACAGGAAGTCGACGTGCGCGCCGTCGAGGTCGCGCGTGCGCTCCCCGATCCAGACGAAGTGCGCAGACGTGTTGTACGGCGTCCCGGTGCGCGAGTCGATGCGCGTCATCGGGCGCTCGTAGTCCATCAGCAGCGCCTCGTGGCTGGAGTAGAACTCCACCCGCTTGAGCTCGTCGAAGTCGGCGCCGGCCGCCTCCATGAACTTGATGGCGCGGTCGATCTCGCGCGCGAGACCCTCGTAGCGCTGGTTGGCCGGGTTGGCTGCGAAGCCCTTGTTCCAGCTGTGCACCTGGCGCAGGTCGGCGAAACCGCCCTGCGTGAAGGCGCGGATCAGGTTCAGCGTGGAGGCGGCGGTGTGGTAGCCCTGCACCAGCCGGCGCGGGTCGGCCTGGCGCGACTCGGGGGTGAAGTCGTAGCCGTTGACGATGTCGCCGCGGTAGGCGGGAAGCGTGACGCCGTTGCGCGTCTCCGTGTCGCTGGAGCGCGGCTTGGCGAACTGCCCGGCCATGCGGCCCATCTTGATGACGGGCACGGACGCGCCGTAGGTCAGCACGACGGCCATCTGCAGCACGGTCTTGACACGGTTGCGGATCTGGTCGGCGGTCGCGCCCGCGAATGTCTCGGCGCAGTCGCCGCCCTGCAGCAGGAACGCCTCGCCCGCGGCCGCCCGCGCGAGGCGGGTGCGGAGCTGGTCGACCTCGCCGGCGAAGACGAGCGGCGGCAGGGTCGCGATCTCGGCGGAGGCGGCGGCCGCGGCCTCCGGGTCGGGCCACTGCGGCTGCTGCTTGATCGGGAGCGTGCGCCAATACTCCAGGCCCTCGATCACGGACTCGTCTGGTCGCACGACGGGCTCTGTGGTCTGTAGCACTGGTCTTCCGCTCACTCGGTGTTGGATGGGATATCCGAGCCTATCGCGAATGCCGGGGTGCCCGTCCTACTGTGACAGCGACGCCCGCTTCTCCTTGACCGTGCTGGCGTAGACGTCCATGTACTCCTGAGCACCCAGGCGCTGCAGCTCGTACATGATCTCGTCGGTGACCGAGCGCAGGATGAAGCGGTCGCCCTCCATCCCCTCGAAGCGGGAGAAGTCGAGGGGCTCGCCGACGATGATGCCGATGCGGCCGATCTTGGGCAGCCGCTTGCCGATGGGCATGATCTCCGCGGTGTCCACCATGGCCACCGGGACGACCGGCACGCCGGCCTCGAGGATCATGCGGGCGACGCCGGTGCGGCCTCGGTACAGCTTGCCGTCGGGGCTGCGGGTGCCCTCCGGGTAGATGCCGAGGATCTCGCCGCGCGCGAGCACCGCGAGCCCGGTGTTGAGCGACGCCTCCGACGCCTTGCCGCCGGAGCGGTCGATCGGGAGCTGGCCCGTCGCGTTCATGAACGCCTTGGTCGCCCAGCCCTTCAGGCCGCGGCGGGTGAAGTAGTCGCTCTTGGCGAGGAACGACACGTGCCTGTCCACCTCGAGCGGCAGGAAGATCGAGTCGATGAACGACAGGTGGTTGCTCGCCAGGATGACGGCGCCTTCGGCCGGGATGTTCTCGAGCCCCACCACCCACGGCCGGAAGATGCCGCGCAGGATCGGCCCCGCGATCACGTACTTCATCAGCCAGTAGAACATCGAACCGAAGCCTAACCCCGTGCGGCGCCTAGAGCGAGGAGGCGTGCAGCCGCGCCAGGTCGGCCGCCCCGACGACCCCGGCGTCGTTCACCAGCTCGGCGATCGCGAATTCGGGCTCGGGGTGGAAGCCGCGTGCGGGCAGGTTCTCCAGGTAGGCGAGGCGGATCGGCTCCAGGAGCAGCTCCCCCGCCTGAGCGACGCCGCCGCCGAAGACGAACAGCTGGGGGTCGAGGATGGCGCCCAGGCTCGCGCAGGCCTGGCCGAGCCAGTCGCCCAGCTGCCGGAGCGCGGCCAGCGCGCCCGGGTCGCCCGCGCCGATCAGCGCGCTGATGTCCGTTCCCGTGAGCGCGCCGGTGCGCGCCCGCACGTCGGCGAGACCCTGGCCGATGCCGCCGGCGTCGGCGAGCTCGTTCGCCATCCGCTGCAGCGCGCGGCCGGAACCGTACTGCTCGATGCAGCCGTGCGCGCCGCAGCCGCACGGGAGCCCGCCCGGGACGACCCGCATGTGGCCGATCTCGGCCCCGGCGCCGAAGCCGCCGCGGAACAGCCGGTCGTTGCTCACGATCGCGCCGCCCACGCCCGTCCCGATGGTCAGCACGACCATGTCGGAGACCAGCCGGCCCGCGCCGTAGCGGAACTCGGCCCAGCCGGCCGCGTTGGCGTCGTTCTCGATGATGACCGGGAGGTCGAGGCGGGCCTCGAGCTTGTCCCGGAACGGCTCGTGGCGCCAGTTGATGTTCGGCGCGTAGTACACGGTCGACTGCGCGGCATCGATGAAGCCGGCCGCTGCCACCCCGGCTCCCGCGATCTCCTCGGGACCGTCCGAGAGCCGCTGGATCATGGCGACGACCGCGTTCTCGATCTCCTCCGGCCGGCTCGCGTCGGTCGGAACCCTGTCCTCCCGCACGATCGTGCCGAGCTCGTCGACGACGGCCCCCGCGATCTTGGTCCCTCCGATGTCGATGCCGATGGCGTGCACGTATGGCCTTCCTGCGGGGGTGGGGGCGTGGGGGTGCGAGCGGCCGCGGGTCGAGAGGACCCTCAGCCGGACCATCTAGAGTGTAATCAACCGATAGGGCCGAAGCCATTCGGTCGTCCGCCCGTCCGCCGGTATCGAGGGAGCTACCGTGAACCTGTTCGAAACCCCCGTCGTCGTCCCGCTCGACCCCGAGGCCAACGCCACCGACCTGCTGGTTCAGCGGGTCGCCGAGACCCCGGACCAGCCGCTGTTCAGCCTGCCCGACGGCGACGGCTGGAAGGACGTCACCGCGGCGGAGTTCCACCGCCAGGTGATCGCGCTGGCGAAGGGGCTCGTCGCGGCGGGCATCCAGCCCGGCGACAAGATCGGGCTGATGTCGAAGACGCGGTACGAGTGGACCCTCATCGACTTCGCGACGTGGTTCGCGGGAGCCGTGCTCGTCCCCATCTACGAGACCTCCTCCCCCGCGCAGGTGCAGTGGAACATGTCCGACTCCGGGGCCATCGCCGTCTTCCTGGAGACGGCCGAGATGTTCTCGCGCTTCGACGAGGTGCACCCCGAGCTCCCGCTCATCGACACCGTGTGGCAGCTGCACCTGGGCGACCTAGACAAGCTCGCCGCGGCCGGCAAGGACGTGCCCGACGAGGAGATCGAGCGGCGCCGCCGCCTCGCGGTCGGCTCCGACATCGGGACGCTGATCTACACCTCGGGCTCCACCGGGCGGCCGAAGGGATGCGTGCTGACGCACTCCAACTTCGTCGAGCTCGCCCGCAACTCGGCCGAGGCGCTGAAGGAGGTCGTGCAGCAGCCGGGCGGCGCATCCACGCTGCTGTTCATCACGACCGCGCACGTGTTCGCGCGGTTCATCGCGGTGCTCTGTGTGACCGGCGGCGTGAAGGTCGGGCACCAGGCCGACACGAAGCAGCTGCTGCCGGCGCTGGCGAGCTTCAAGCCGACGTTCCTGCTCGCGGTGCCGCGCGTGTTCGAGAAGGTCTACAACTCGGCGGAGCAGAAGGCGGAATCCGGCGGCCGCGGCAAGATCTTCCGCGCGGCGGCGGAGGTCGCGGTGGAGCACTCGAAGGCGGTCGAGGCGGGGTCGGTGCCGTTCGGCCTGAAGCTGAAGTTCGCCCTGTACGACCGGCTGGTGTTCTCCAAGCTGCGCGCCGCGATGGGCGGCCGCGTGAAGTACGCCGTCTCCGGATCCGCCCCGCTCGGCGCGCACCTCGGCCACTTCTTCCACAGCCTCGGCATCAAGGTGCTCGAGGGCTACGGCCTGACCGAGACCACCGCGCCCGCCACCGTGAACCGGCCGGACATGTTCAAGATCGGCACGGTCGGCCCGGCCCTTCCCGGCGTCGACCTGCGCCTCGCGGAGGACGGCGAGATCCAGGTACGCGGCATCAACGTCTTCAAGGAGTACTGGAAGAACCCGGAGGCGACCGCCGCCGCGTTCGACGACGGCTGGTTCCGCACCGGCGACCTGGGCTCGTTCGACGCCGACGGCTACCTGACGATCACCGGCCGCAAGAAGGAGATCATCGTCACCGCCGGCGGCAAGAACGTCTCGCCCGCGGCTCTCGAGGACCCGATCCGGGCGAACCCGCTGGTCGGTCAGGTCGTCGTCGTCGGCGATCAGAAGCCGTTCATCTCGGCCCTGGTCACGCTCGACACGGAGATGCTGCCCACCTGGCTCGCCAACAACGGCGAGGACAAGGACATGACCCTCGCCGAGGCGTCGGTCAACCCGGCCGTCCACGCCGAGATCCAGCGCGCGGTCGACCACGCGAACGCGGGCGTCTCGCGCGCCGAGAGCATCCGCAAGTTCGTCGTGCTCGCCACGGAGCTGACGGAGGCGAGCGGCCACCTGACGCCGAAGCTCAGCATCAAGCGCAACGTCATCCTGGCCGACTTCGCCGACGTCATCGACGGCATCTACAGCGACAACCCCCGCACCGAGGGCTTCTCGCTCGCCCACTGACCGCCTCCCCTCACGATTTGCGCCAGATCTCGGGATTGGCTGCCTCAGAACCGAGATTCGGCACAAATCGTCGAAGACGGTCGACGAAGGTCCGGCGATCGTGAAAGAGGTCGGCAGCGGTTACCCGCACCACACGCCATCCGGCGAACTCAAGCAATTCGCGGCGCCGAATGTCCTGCGACCATTGGCGTCGGTCCATCCGGTGACGGTCACCCTCGTACTCGAAGGCGATTCGGGCGGCGGGTAGCGAGAGGTCGGGATGCAGCGTCACCCGGCCCGCATCCACCATCACGGGCAGGTTGACCTCCAGGTCGACGAATCCCAGCTCTTCGAGGAAGAGCCGAAGAAGAGTCTCCGGACGAGACTCGGCACCGAAGCGTATCCGTGGAAGGGCCCACGCCCGTGCCCGACCGCCTCTCACCCTGGTGAGTTGCGCGGAGAGCTGCGCCAACTCGTCGACTGTCGCAAGCGCGGGCCGCGCGCGTGCCCCGACGAGGTGGTCCGCCGCCGCGACAAGGTCCGCTCCTCCTACTTCCGCGGCCAGCTGACACCACACGTGGGCGGGGGTACAGACCGGGAGACCGTCGACTATCTGGCCCGCGACGCTCCCCAGGCTGTGCCCGATGATGCCACGCCCCTGCGGCGCCGAGCGAGGGGCGCGCACCGTGACGTGCAACGGGAACGTCGAGACGGTCGACGGTAGAGGAATACCGAGAAGCGCCGCCGCGGTCGAGTGGCTGAAGAACGCAGCGGACGGCATCACTGCGAGGTAGGCCACGCAGAGCTCACGGATGGATTCTGCAGGCTCGGACACGTTGACCCCATGGAATGGGTGGTAGATGTCTCTCGCGCGAAGACGGAGCTCGTCAACGCCGTGCTGACGAGCCTGGCGAGCGGTGAAGGGGACACCGACGAGCTGCCGTGGAAGTGGGCTTGGGCTTCGCATTCCAGCATCGTGCCCCGAAACACCAGCCCGGAAAGTTCCTCCGCCCGATCTGTGGACAACCCGCGACTATCCACACCCGCGCCGTTCGAAGATTTGCCCCAAATCGCGGCTATGTCGTCGCCACAACCGCGATTTAGGGCAAATCGGGGCAATCAGACCTCGTCGCGCCAGGAGTGGGTGGGCGCGTAGCCCAGCACGCGGCGGGCCTTGTCGATCGAGAGGAGGGTGTCGTTCACGCCGAGGTCGCGCTTCAGCGGCACGCCGGGGAACACCTCGGCGACGAGTTCGTCGTTCGGGCGGCTCATCACGGTGTCGGCGGCGGCGATGATGAAGCGGTCGAAGCCGGTGGTGTCCCACTCCAGCGCGCGCCGGATCGCCTGGGCGCCGTCGCGCGCGTCGATGTAGCCCCACAGGTTCCACTTTCGGGCGTACGGGTCGTCGTCGAAGGCGGGGAAGGCCGCGTAGTCCTCCGGGTCCATCACGTTGCTGAAGCGCAGCGCCACGATCTTGAGCGCCGGATCCCAGCGCACGAGCTCGATGGCCATCTGCTCCTCGAGGTGCTTCACCAGCGAGTAGGTGCTCTCCGGCCGCGCCGGGTAGTCCTCGTCGACGGGGATGTAGGGCGGAGGCACGTCGAACGGCAGGCCGAGCACGGTCTCGCTCGACGCGTACACGACGTTGCGGATGCCCGCCCGCCGCGCCGCCTGGAACACGTTGTAGGTGACCCGGATGTTGTTGTGGAACGTCGCGACGTCGCTCAGGATGCCGGGCGCCGGGATGGCCGCCAGGTGCACGATCGCGTCGAAGCCGTCGTGCTGGTCGTTGACGCCGAGGATGGCGTCCACCGTCTGCCCGTAATCGGTCAGGTCGACCCGGACGAAGCCGGGCCCGCGCTCCCCCGTCGCGTCGAGGGACACGACGACGTCTCCCGCCTTCCGCAGCTCGCGCACGACCGTGCGTCCGAGCTTGCCCGATCCTCCGGTGACCGCAATGCGCATACGGCCATCCTAGGCCGCGCCGGTCAGAACCAGTCGGACTCGCGCACCTGCTTCATCGCCTCGCGACGGGAATCCTTGTCGAGGCGGTCGAGGTAGAGCTTGCCGTCGAGGTGGTCGGTCTCGTGCTGCAGTGCCTGAGCGAGCACGCCTGTGCCGGAGACCTCGATCTCGTTGCCGTCGAGGTCCACGCCGGTCACCCGGGCGAACGGGTAGCGCAGCGTCTTGAACCACAGCCCGGGCACGGACAGGCAGCCCTCGTCCATCAGCTCCGGCTCCCCCGACACCTCCACGAGCACGGGGTTGATCACGTAGCCGACCTGCCCGTCCACGTTGTAGCTGAAGGCCCGCTCGTTCACACCGATCTGCGGTGCGGCGACGCCGGCCCGCCCAGGCGGGAGCACGCTGTCGACGAGGTCCTCCACCAGTCCGCGCACGCCGTCGTCGATCTCGCCGATGGGCTCGGACGGGGTCTTCAGGACGGGGTCGCCGAACAGGCGGATCTGACGCTCGGTCATGGGTGCTCCTTGGGTGGCGGAGGGACGGTCGGGCGGGCTCAGTCGCGCTCGGCCGGCAGGCCTTCGACGACGAGCGCGGCCAGCGTGCGGGCGGAGAGGCGGGTCAGCGGCTTGAGGTCCTTCCACGACACCACGGAGCCTGCGGCCAGCTGCGGGTCGTACGGGATGCGGACGATCTCGCGCACGCGCGACCGGAAGTGCGCCTCGATCTCGTCGAGCTTGACGAGGTTGGTGGCGTGGGTTGCGGTGTTGAGCGCGACCACGGCGTTGCGGACCAGCTCGCCGTAGCCGTTGGCCTCCAGCCAGGTCAGGGTCTCGGAGGCGAGGCGCGCCTCGTCCACGCTCCCGCCCGACACGATGACGAGCGAGTCGGCGCGCTGCAGCGTCGCGCGCATGACCGAGTGGACGATGCCGGTGCCGCAGTCGGTGAGCACGATCGAGTAGAACCGGGCCGAGAGGTCGGCGACGACGTTGTAGTCGTTCTCGTCGAACGCCTCCGACAGCAGCGGGTCGGTGTCGGACGCGAGGATGTCGAGCCGGGTCTCGTCCCGCGACACCAGGGTGGAGAAGTCGGTGAAGCCGCCGATGCTGGCCGCCTTGTGCACGACGTCGCGCACCGTCGACCGGGTCTGCCGCGTCACCCGCTCGGACAGCGTCCCGCGGTCCGGGTTGGCGTCGATGGCGATGATCCGGTCTTCCCGGGCCGAGGCGAGCGCCATCCCGAGCAGCGTGGTGACCGTGGTCTTGCCGACGCCGCCCTTGCGGGTGAGCACCGGGACGAAGCGCGCGCCGCCCTCCAGCTGCTTCTGGATGCGGTGGTCGAGCTCCTTGCGTGCCCGCACCTTGGCGGAGTCGCCGAGGTTCACCAGACGGAAAGTGGCGTTGTAGACGAACCGCTGCCACGTGCCTTCGGGGCCGGGCCGGGTCTTCCGGTTGACCTCGAGCAGGCGGTCGGCCGTCAGCATCGCGGCCGGCTCGGGCTGCGTCGGGTGCTCGCCGCGCAGGCGGTCGCGGCGCGAGCCGGCGAACGGCTCCGACGGCGGCAGCGGGGTGACCTCGGGGGTGACGCCGGCCGGGGCTCCGGCAGCCGTCGCCGCAGCGTCCGCCGGCAGCCCGGCGAGCCGCGACGCGACGATGGCGACCGACATGGTGTTCGGCTCGGTCGGGGAGGCCACGAAGCCAGGGTCGACCGGGACGTCGTCGATCGCGACCGCCGCCTCGTCCTCCGGGATCTCGCGCGGCGGCGCGGGCGGCAGGTCGACCGCGATGCTCAGCGTCGACTCCACGTCCAGCGACGGCGCCGGCTCGAACGGGCGCGCGGGCGTCAGCTCGTCGTCGGCCGGCACCAGGTCGCGCGGCTCGCGCTCCCCCTGCGTCTCGGCGTCGGGCTTGTCTGACACGTCGTGCGTTCTCCTTCTGCCGCGGGTGTCTCCCGCGACTCGTCATTGTAGACGCCACCCTCGCGGATGGCGCTCCCGCCGGTCGTCAGGCCGGCTGGATGACCACGAGCAGGTCGCCCGCGTCGACCTGCTGGGTCTTCGGGATGGCGAGCCGCTCGACCGTTCCGGCGATGGGGGCCGTGATCGCGGCCTCCATCTTCATGGCCTCGATGGACGCGACCGCCTGGCCCGCCGCCACCGTGTCGCCGACGGCGACCTGCAGCGTCACGACGCCGGAGAACGGCGCCGCGACCTGGCCGGGCTTCGCGGTGTCGGCCTTCTCGGCCGCCTTCGCCTCGACGACGATGCTGCGGTCGCGCACGAACACCGGGCGCAGCTGGCCGTTGAGCGTGGTCATGACCGTGCGCATGCCCTTCTCGTCGGCCTCGCCGATGGCCTCGAGGCCCACGTAGAGGCGGACGCCGCGGCTGAACTCGACGACGTGCTCCTGCCCGGGCTTCAGGCCGTACAGGTAGTCGAGCGAGTCGACGACGGAGAGGTCGCCGAACAGCTCCCGCATCTGCTCCTGGATGCGCGTGGGCGCCGGGAACAGCAGCCGGTTGAGGGTGGCGCGGCGCTCGTCGCTGTCGCCCTCGAGCGCGGACGCGTCCTCTGCCGACAGCTCCTCGACGCCGACCTTGACGTTCTTGCCCGCCAGCACCTTGCTGCGGAACGGCTCCGGCCAGCCGCCGGGCAGCTCGCCCAGCTCGCCCGCCATGAAGCCGACCACCGAGTCCGGGATGTCGTAGTTCTGCGGGTTCTCGGCGAAGTCGGCCGGGTCGGCCTTCACCGCCGCGAGGTGCAGCGCGAGGTCGCCGACGACCTTGGAGGACGGCGTGACCTTCGGGATGCGGCCCAGGATGTTGTTGGCGGCGGCGTACATGTCCTCCACCAGCTCGAAGTCGTCCGCGAGGCCGAGCGCCTTGGCCTGCTGGCGCAGGTTGGAGAGCTGGCCGCCGGGGATCTCGTGCTTGTAGACGCGTCCCGTGGGCCCGGGCAGGCCCGACTCGAACGGACGGTAGACCTGGCGGACGGCCTCCCAGTACGGCTCCAGGTCCTCGACCGCGGAGAGCCGGATGCCGGTGTCGCGCTCGGTGTGGGCGAGGGCGGCGACGAGGGCCGAGGCGCTCGGCTGGCTGGTGGTGCCGGCCATCGGCGCGCTCGCCACATCCACCGCGTCCGCTCCGGCGCGCGAGGCCGCGAGCAGCGTCGCGAGCTGGCCGCCGGGGGTGTCGTGCGTGTGCACGTGCACCGGCAGGTCGAACCGCTCGCGGAAAGCCGCGACGAGCTTCTCGGCCGCACTCGGCCGCAGGAGGCCCGCCATGTCCTTGATGGCGAGGATGTGCGCACCGGACTCGACGATCTGCTCGGCGAGGCGCAGGTAGTAGTCGAGGGTGTAGAGGTTCTCGGCCGGGTCGAGCAGGTCGCCGGTGTAGCAGACGGCCACCTCGGCGATCGAGGACCCGGTCGCGAGCACGGACTCGATGGCCGGGCGCATCTGCGACACGTCGTTGAGCGCGTCGAAGATGCGGAAGATGTCGACGCCCGTGGCGGCGGCCTCACGCACGAACGCGTCGGTCACCTGGGTCGGGTACGGCGTGTAGCCGACCGTGTTGCGGCCGCGCAGCAGCATCTGGATGTTGATGTTCGGCAGGGCCTCGCGGAGGGCCGCCAGCCGCTCCCACGGGTCCTCGCCGAGGAAGCGCAGGGCGACGTCGTAGGTCGCGCCGCCCCAGGCCTCCACCGAGAGCAGCTCCGGGGTCATGCGGGCGACGTAGGGGGCGACGGCGAGCAGGTCGCGGGTGCGCACGCGGGTCGCGAGCAGCGACTGGTGCGCGTCGCGGAAGGTCGTCTCGGTGACCGCGAGGGCCGTCTGCGCGCGGAGGGCCTCGGCGAAGCCCTGCGGCCCCAGCTCGAGCAGCCGCTGGCGCGAGCCGGCCGGTGCCGGGGCGCTGAGGTCGATCTGCGGCAGCTTCTCCGCCGGGTCGGCGGTCTCCGGGCGCGGTCCGTTCGGCTGGTTGACCGTGACGTCGGCCAGCCAGTTGAGCACCTTCGTGCCGCGGTCCTTCGACTCGCGGCCCTTGAACAGCTCCGGGCGCTCCTCGATGAAGGAGGTGGAGACGTTGCCGGCGATGAAGTCCGGGTCCTCCATCACGGCCTGCAGGAACGGGATGTTCGTGGAGACGCCGCGCACGCGGAACTCCGCGAGGGCGCGGCGGGCGCGCAGCACGGCGGCCGGGAAGTCGCGGCCGCGGGTGATGAGCTTCGCCAGCATGGAGTCGAAGTGCGGGCTGATCTGCGCGCCCGGGTTGATCGTGCCGCCGTCGAGGCGGATGCCCGCGCCGCCCGGAGAGCGGTACGTCGTGATCTTGCCGGTGTCCGGGCGGAAGTTCGCCGTCGGGTCCTCGGTCGTGATGCGGCACTGCAGGGCGGCGCCGCGCATCTGCACCGACTCCTGACGCAGCCCGAGGTCGGCGAGGGTCTCCCCCGCCGCGATGCGGATCTGCGACTGGACGAGGTCGACGTCGGTGATCTCCTCCGTGACCGTGTGCTCGACCTGGATGCGCGGGTTCATCTCGATGAACACGTGCTGGCCCGCACGCTCGCCCGCGGTGTCGAGCAGGAACTCCACCGTGCCGGCGTTCTCGTAGCCGATCGACTTCGCGAAGGCGATCGCGTCGCGGTACAGGGCCTGGCGGATGTCGTCGGAGAGGTTCGGAGCCGGCGCGATCTCGACCACCTTCTGGTGGCGGCGCTGCACCGAGCAGTCGCGCTCGAACAGGTGGATGGTGTCCCCGGTCGCGTCGGCGAGGATCTGCACCTCGATGTGGCGCGGCCGCAGCACGGCCTGCTCGAGGAACATCGTCGGGTCGCCGAACGCGCTGTCGGCCTCCCGCATGGCCTCCTCGAGCGCCGAGCGCAGATCGGCCTTGCTGTTGACGCGCCGCATTCCGCGGCCGCCGCCACCCGCGACCGCCTTGGCGAAGATCGGGAAGCCGATCTCGTCGGCGCCGGAGAGGAGCTCCTCGATGTCGCGCGACGGCGGGGTGGACTTCAGCACGGGGACGCCCGCGGCGATCGCGTGCTCCTTGGCCGTGACCTTGTTTCCGGCCATCTCGAGCACCTCGGCGCGCGGGCCGATGAAGGCGATGCCGGCCGCGCGGGCGGCCTCGGCCAGCTCGGGGTTCTCGGAGAGGAAGCCGTAGCCGGGGTAGATGGCGTCGGCGCCGGACTCCTGGGCGACGCGGATGATCTCCTGCACGTCGAGGTACGCGCGCACCGGGTGACCGGGCTCGCCGATCTGGTACGCCTCGTCCGCCTTCAGCCGGTGCATCGAGTTCCGGTCTTCGTACGGGAACACGGCGACCGTCTCGGCGCCGAGCTCGTACGCGGCACGGAATGCCCGGATGGCGATTTCACCGCGGTTGGCAACGAGGATCTTTCGGAACATGGGGACCTTTCGAGCAGGGGTCGACACCACACAGCAAACGGTTAGGTTCTCTAAGACTAGTGAAGGTAACGTGGCTCTCGTGCACGTACTCAGCGTTAGCTCCCTCAAGGGCGGTGTCGGAAAGACCACGGTGACGCTCGGTCTCGCGTCCGCGGCGTTCGCCAAAGGGCTGCGCACACTGGTCGTCGACCTCGATCCGCAGTCGGATGTCTCGACCGGGATGGACATCCAGGTCGCCGGTCACCTCAACGTCGCCGACGTGCTGGCCTCCCCCAAGGAGAAGATCGTGCGCGCGGCCATCGCGCCGTCCGGCTGGACCAAGGGCCGCTCCGGCACGATCGACGTGATGATCGGCAGCCCGTCCGCGATCAACTTCGACGGGCCGCACCCGAGCATCCGCGACATCTGGAAGCTGGAGGAGGCGCTCGCCAACGTCGAGCACGACTACGAGCTCGTGCTGATCGACTGCGCCCCCTCGCTCAACGCGCTCACGCGCACCGCGTGGGCGGCGAGCGACCGCGTCGCCGTCGTCACCGAGCCCGGCCTGTTCTCCGTCGCCGCCGCCGACCGCGCGCTGCGGGCGATCGAGGAGATCCGCCGCGGCCTGTCGCCGCGCCTCCAGCCGCTCGGCATCATCGTGAACCGCGCGCGCGTCCAGTCGCTGGAACACCAGTTCCGCATCAAGGAGCTGCGCGACATGTTCGGCCCGCTCGTGCTCTCCCCGCAGCTGCCCGAGCGCACGTCGCTGCAGCAGGCCCAGGGCGCGGCGAAGCCGCTGCACGTCTGGCCCGGCGAGAGCGCGCAGGAGATGGCGCACAACTTCGACCTGCTCCTGGAGCGGGTGCTGCGCACCGCGCGCATCGGCGAGTACGCGACCGCGCCGACCGTCTAGCGCTCACGCTTCGTCACGAATCAGCGCGATTCGTGACGAACGGAGGCGATTCGTGACGAACGGGCCCGGTTCGTGACGAATCGCGGGCGTCAGGAGGCCCGGGTGCGGGCGGCGCGACGGGCGGCCAGCTCGTCCATCGAGTCGGCCTGCGTGTCGAGCTCGACGAGGCTGGTCTCGACCTCGCGCAGGACCTTGCCCACCGCGATGCCGAAGACGCCCTGGCCGCGGCTGACGAGGTCGATCACCTCGTCGTTGGAGGTGCACAGGTAGACGCTCGCGCCGTCGCTCATCAGCGTCGTCTGGGCGAGGTCGTTCACGCCCGACTCGCGGAGCTGGTTGACGGCGGTGCGGATCTGCTGGAGCGAGATGCCGGTGTCGAGCAGGCGCTTCACCAGCTTGAGCACGAGGATGTCGCGGAAGCCGTAGAGACGCTGCGAACCCGAGCCTGCGGCGCCGCGGACGGTCGGCTCGACCAGCCCGGTCCGGGCCCAGTAGTCGAGCTGCCGGTACGAGATGCCGGCGGCCCGGGCGGCGACGGCGCCGCGGTAGCCGTTGACGTCGTCCATCTCGGGCAGGCCGTCGGTGAACAGCAGCCCGAGGTCGTAGCGGGAGGCGCCGTCGTCACGACTCAGTTCGCTCATGAAGATCGCCTCTCGCCCGGGTAGTGGATCGCGCACCGCAACCGCGGCGCATCATCCACGGTACCCATGCCGACCTCGCCGGGCAACGACATCCGCTGTTTCGGCATCGGCGTGTCGAGACGCCGGCGGCCGGTCACGGCCGCAGCCGGGCGATGGACGAGCGGATGATGCTGCCGCGCACCACGTCGAGCTGCGCCGCGATCTCGCGGGCGAGTTCGGCGGTGCGGGCCTTGCTGCTCACGTCGTTGCGCCGCGCGATCGGCACGAGAGCCGTCTCGATGAGTCCGATCTCGCGTTCGGCGGCGGCGCGGAAGCCGCGCAGGTGGCGCGGCTCGATGCCGCTCCTGCGCAGTTCGGCCAGGGCGCGCAAGACCGTGAGCGCCTCCTCGCCGTAGACGTCGGTCGCCGGCACGAGGGAGGCGCTGACCGCATCCTGGAGCAGTTCCAGGTCGGCGCCGGACTCGCGCAGCAGCTCGTCGCGGCGCAGCCGCCGCGCCCCGGCGAGGATCGAGCCCGCGGGAGCAGTGCCGGGGAATGCGGGATCGAGACCGGCGTCGAGGTCGGCGAAGTACTTCTTGATGACCTTCAGCGGGAGGTAGTGGTCGCGCTGCATCCCGAGGATCGCGCGGAGCCGGTCCACGTCGGCGGGCGAGAACTTGCGGTAGCCGGACGCGGTGCGCGCGGGCGACACCAGCCCCCGCTCCTCGAGGAAGCGCAGCTTCGACGACGACAGGTCGGGGAACTCCGGGCTCAGTCGCGCGAGGACCTGGCCGATACTGAGCAGGGCCGGAGAGTCACCGGCGGCCCGGGTGGCCGGCCGGGCCACTAGCCGTTCGCCGCTGCGGCGAGGTCGTGGCGCGAGGCGTAGAACGTCAGGCGGAACTTGCCGATCTGCACCTCGGAGGCGTCGGACAGGAGCGCGCTCTCGATCCGGACGCCGTCGTAGTAGGTGCCGTTCAGCGACCCGAGGTCGCGGACCTCGAACGCGGTGCCGCGCCGGGTGAACTCCGCGTGGCGTCGCGACACCGTCACGTCGTCCAGGAAGATGTCGGCGTTCGGGTGGCGGCCCGCCGTGGTCACGTCGGCATCGAGGAGGAACCGGGCGCCCGAGTTGGGCCCGCGACGCACGATCAGCAGCGCCGATCCGGACGGCAGCGCCGCGATCGCCTCCTGCTCCTCGGGCGAGACCTCGCCGGAGGGGTACATCTTCGAGATGAACTCCTCGCCGAAGCGCGCGGTCGTGTCCTCGTTGCCCCCGGCGTCCCGCAGGGGGCCCCGGGCGGCGTCGTTCTCGGCTTCGCCGGCCGAACCGTTCGGGTCAATGTCTTCAGGCACCGTCAACCTCCTTGCCGTCCAGCGTATCCGATGCGGGGCCGCTGTCATCGGCCGGAAGTCGGATTACCCTGGCCGTCTCCCTGACGTACACGATCCCGGCCCACCAGTACAGGAACGCCCCCCACAGCGCGAACGCCCAGCCGAGCGGCAGCGAGTAGGGCGCCAGCGGCTCGAACGCCTCCCCCAGCATCAGCAGCGGGAGCGCCCAGAACAGGCAGAACGTGGCCACTTTGCCGAGATGGTGCACGGGCAGCGGCCCGAAGCCGTGGTTCGCGAGGATGACGCCCAGCACGGCGAGCATCACATCCCGCGCCACGATGACGACGAACAGCCACCACGGGATGACCTCGCGCCAGCACAGCCCGATGAGCGCCGCGAAGATGTACAGCCGGTCGGCGGCCGGGTCGAGCAGCTGGCCGAGCCGCGACACCTGCCGCAGCCGGCGGGCGAGGTAGCCGTCGAGGAAGTCGGTCACGCTCGAGAAGACGAGCACGAGCAGCGCGAGCGCGTCCTGCCCGACGATGATCAGCCAGAGGAACACCGGCACGAGCGCGAGCCGGAGGAAGCTGAGCACGTTCGGGACCGTCCAGACCCGCGAGCTCACCCCGGCGTTCGCACCCTCCACGTCCACGAGTCTAGTGAGGGCGCGGCGTCCACTCGGCGAGGCGGTCGCGCAGGCCCATCGCATCGTACGGCGCGCGCACCTTCACGTCGTTGTCGAAGTAGGCGTAGACGTCTCGTCCGTCGGCGAGCCAGCCGCCGAGTTCCGCCGCCCACCGGTCGAGCGACTCGTCGGTGTAGCCGCTGGTGTACAGCTCCTCGTCACCGTGCAGGCGCACGTAGGCGAAGTCGGCGGTGAGCTCCCGGATGACCGGATAGCGCCCCGCGGTGTCGGCCAGCACGATCGCCGCCCCGTGCGCCCGCGCGATCGCGGCGAACTCGGGCACGTCGAACGACGGATGCCGCACCTCGACCGCGTGCCGCAGCGGCCGCTGGTCCCCCGCCGCCAGGTGCGTCCTGTCCTCGTCGAGGGTCGTCTCGCGCGCGAAGGCGGCCGCCTCTGCCGTGGTGCGCGGCAGCATCCCGAGGAACGCGTCCACCGTCTCCGCGTCGAACTGCAGCGTCGGCGGCAGCTGCCAGAGCAGCGGGCCGAGCTTCGGCCCGAGGGCGAGCACCCCGGAGGCGAGGAAGTTGGCGACCGCCCCGCGGGCGTTCCTGAGGCGCAGGATGTGCGTGATGTACCGGCCGCCCTTCACGGAGAAGACGAACTCCTCCGGCGTGCGCTCGGCCCACATCCGGTAGCTCGTCGGCCGCTGCAGCGAGTAGAAGCTGCCGTTGATCTCGATCGAGTCGAGGTGGTCGGCGGCGTACTCCAGTTCCAGGCGGTGCGGCAGCTTCGGCGGGTAGAAGACGCCGCGCCACGGCGCGTAGGTCCAGCCGGAGATGCCGATCCGGGCGAACGCCATCAGCGGCCCCGGAGCTGGTCCAGGACGCGCCGCTCGCGCTTGGTCGGCCGTCCGGCCCCGCGGTCGCGGGTGACCGTCGCCGGGGTCTCGGTGCGCGGCGGAGGCGGGGGCGTCCTGTCCTCGAAGCAGTCCGCGGCGACGGCCGCCGAGACGCGCTTCACGATCAGACGGCGGGCGATGTAGATGCGCTCCGTGCCTCCCACGAAGGCGCGCACCTCGTCGCCGACCCGGACGGGCTGGGCCGGCTTCGCGCGGTCGCCGTTCACCTTGAGGTGGCCGGCCTTGCACGCGTCGGACGCGGCCGAGCGGGTCTTGAACAGCCGCACCGCCCAGGCCCAGGAGTCGACGCGGACGCTCCCCGGGTCGGGCATCAGACCGCCGCCGGCTGGTCCTCGGCCAGCGACGCCTTCCACTTCACCAGGCTGCGCACGGTGCGGCTGCGGTCGGACGCCAGTTTCTCCATCACGTCCGCCGGCACGAAGTAGTTCACCGCGACCCAGCCGCGGACCGTCTCGGAGCGGTCGTCGGCGAGGGCCCGCAGGATGTCGCACGGCGTCGCCTCGTTCTTCGCGACGCAGCCGCGCACGCCCTCGTCGGGGTCGGCCGCGAGGGTCTCGAACAGGTCGGCCGGGGTGTTGTAGCTGCTCGCGACCGCCTCCCGGATCTTCGGGTTCGGATCGGTGGCGAGCAGGCGCAGGCGGCGCAGCTTGCTCTCCGTCACCTCGGGCGCGGGATGCAGCGCCGCGGCCTCCTCCGGGGTAAGCATCGCCGGCCGGCTGTTCCGCATGGCCTGGCGCTGGGCGGGGGTGTTGAACCGGATGCACGACATGCTTCCACCGTAGCCCGCGTTACCGTGAATGCATGGAAACGCTCCTCGCGCGGCTCGATCGCATCGCAGGCGGACGGCACGCCGGCTACCGCGTGCCCGACGAGGCCAGGGATCACCCGCGGACGCGCCGCGCCTTCACGGTGATCGCGTGGCTTCTTGCCCTCGAACTCGTCATCGGCCTGAGCGCCGTCGTGGTCGCCGTCGTGCTGACAGCGGGCGGCGTCCAGGTCGGCTTCGCGGTGTGGATGCGCTCGGTCATCGTGCTCGGCATGACCGTGACGCTGTTCTACTTCGCCTGGCGGGCGCGAGCGGGCTACTACTGGGCGTACTCGCGGCTGCGGCTGTTCGCGAAGATCTTCCCCGTGGTCACACTCGTGATCGCCGCCATCCCCGGCCTGTACCCGCTGTGGATGGTGACGGAGCAGATCGTGTTCAGTCTGATCCTGATCGGCGTCGCCGACTACTTGGACTCCGACCACATGCGCGCGTCGTTCCCACGCCCCGGGAACCAGGGCACGACGGGCGACGTGCGCGCCTGATACTCGGCGTACTCCGGGTACCGCGAGCGCGAGATGCTCTCGGTGAACACCGTGGACCCGATGAACAGGCCGGTGAGCAGCAGCGGCCCGATCACGGTCCACTGCAGCAGCGAGCCGGCGGCGACGCAGCCGAACAGGAACACCACCCACCACTGCGCCTGCTCGAAGAAGAAGTTGGGGTGGCGCGAGTACTTGAACAACCCGGTCTGCAGGAAGCGCGGGGACGGCTGCCGCCCGGCCGCGATCTCGAGGTTCTTGCGCTGGTGGAAGCGCCACTGCTGCTGGTCGGCGATCGTCTCGCCGGTCAGGAAGGCGAGGAACACGGCGGCGAGGATGACGTCGAGCGGGGTCAGCGGCGTCCGGTGCTGGTACGCGGTCCAGGCGGGCAACGCGATGAGCAGCAGCAGCACGTTCTGGTAGATCACGATGAAGAACAGGTTGAACAGCTGGAACGCGGAGGGGCTCATCCGGCCGCGCAGCACCTGCCAGCGGTAGTCCTCCCCGCCCGGGGCGTAGCCGCCCTTGCGAGCGAAGTTGAAGGTGAGGCGCGCGCCCCAGAGGGTGACGAGCACGGCGAGGAGGTCGAGCCGGACGTCGGTCAGCCCCGCGGCCCCGGCGAACACCCAGACGTAGACCACCGGGACGATCGACCAGATGCGGTCGACCCAGGAGTGCTCGTTCGTGATGAGGGACAGCGCCCAGGTCGCTGCGCACACCGCGGCGAGGATCCAGAGACAGACGATGATCGGCTCCACGGTGACATCCTAGAACGTTGTGTAGAGGCAGTGATCGTCTTGTGACCGGCCTGGACATCCGCTGTGGGGGCTCGATCCTTGAGGCGTACGCGCCTAACGTGTTGACGTGTCCGCTTCCGACCTGCCCCTCTTCCGCGCCGTTCTGTACCGCGACGACGAGGCGACCCCGCGCGAGCTGGCATTGCCGAGCGATGTGGATGTGCCCCCCAGCAGGATCCGCATCCCGTCCGAGTTCGCCGGCGCTTCGGCCTTCGACGTGTTCGAGCTGATCGACGACCGCGACTGGCCGGGCCAGGCGACCTATCGGCTCACGTCAACGGTTCCGCGCTCCACCGACGACCTGCCGGAGCACGAGCGCGACAGCCTCGGCGGCACCGGAGACGACCTCTCCGACCCCGAGCCGCGATACTGACGCGCGCCGTCAGTCCTGCAGCACGGACAGCACGTTCCCCGCGGGGTCGCGGAACCAGGCGATGTCCGGCCCGCGCCCGGCGACCCGGCCGCGCAGGACCCCCTTCTCGTCGGTCGGCAGTGCAGGGTCGTCGTAGATCTTGGTCGGGACACCCCGCGCGTTGAGGTCGTCGACGGCGACGTCGATGTCGTCGACCACGAGATTCAGGATCGTGAACGACGCCGGAGTGTGGTCCGGCTTCGGGTAGATGAACACGTGACCGCCCGCGGGGAGCCGGAGGTCGAGGTTGCCCATCGGCCCGTCGGAGACGTCGAGGCCGAGCGTGTCGGCGTAGAAGGCCTTCGCCGCGGAGATGTCGTCCACGCTGAAGCCGCTGAAGATGTCGAGTGGGGTGACCATGCCGCCCACTCTGCTCCCCCGCGCGGCGGGATGTCCAGACCGCACTACACGAAGCGGACGGCCTCCTGCAGCCGCGTCCGCAGCTCGAACGCGCGGTCCACGCTCTCGCGCCCCGCCGCGTTCGCCCCGTCGCGCAGCACGCGCGGCAGCAGCGAGCGGCGCACCACCATCGCCCCGGCCAGGCGGCCGCGGCGGATGACGTCGTACGGCACGTTGAGGTCGGCATCCGGCACCACCACGATGTAGCCCGTGAACCGCACGCCCGCCTGTCGCCCGAAGCTCTTCGCCGCGCGGTAGAGGTCGTGGAAGGGCTCCTCGCCCGGCGCGATGTCCGCCCCGGCGAGCTCGCCCTTCGCCAGTTTCACCCGCCCGCCCCAGTCGGCCGAGCGCACGGCGAACAGGCCGGCCGGGCCGAGGACGATGTGGTCGAGCTTGGCGTCGGTCGACGGATGGACGGCGACGTCGTTCCAGATCGTGAAGCCGATGCCGAGGCCGGAGACCGCGCGCGCCGTCGCCTCCTCGGCGAGCGCCTCCGCCAGCAGCCTGCGGATCTCGCGCGGCGCAGAGCGCACCAGCGCCGGGTCGTAGGGGTCGCGGTCGTCGGTGCCCCGGCCCATCCACTCGCGCATCAGGCCGAGGAAGCGCTCGCGGGCGCGCCCGCCCGGGTGGCCGTAGCTGCGGGCGCGGACGCTGGACCCGCGCGAGGCGGACCGCCCGGCGGCGTGGAAGGTCGCGCTGAAACCGCCGCCGGCCGAGTCGCCTGCGACCGCGTCGACCGAGACGCTCTCGCCGCGGTCGTAGCGGGCGCGGTCCTCCGGGTCGCCGATGAGCTCCCACGCCTCCTGCACTGCCTGGAACGCGGCCGCGGTCCCCCCGGTGTCGGGGTGCGTCTCGCGCAGCAGCCTGCGGTACGCGCGGCGCAGTTCGTCCAGCGGCGCGTCCGGCCGGACGCCGAGCACCTCGTACGGGGTGGGCGATGCCGGGGAGTCGCTCATCGGTGGGGGTCTCGTTCGCTTTCGGTTCTGGCCGGGGCGGGGATTACGACGATAGCGTGCGCGTCCGCGAAATCGCCGAATTCCGATTGCGGCCAGAAGCTGACCGCAAGCGGTTCTAGCGTGGAATCACCGAAACGGAAGGGAACCGACCATGACCATCAGCGACTGGCGCATCGAGCTCATCATCCTCCCCGTCACCGACGTCGACCGGGCGAAGGCGTTCTATGTGGATGCGCTCGGCTGGAACGCCGACCACGACCACCGGGTCTCCGACGACCTGCGGTTCGTGCAGATCACCCCTCCCGGCTCGGCGTGCTCCATCGCCTTCGGCGAGGGCCTGACCGACATGGCGCCCGGAACGATGAAGGGCCTGCAGATCGTGGTGCCGGATGCGGACGCCGCCCTCGCACACCTCACGGAGCACGGCGTCGACGCCCGGGGCGTCGCCGACCTCGCCTGGGGCCGCTTCGTCGACTTCACCGACCCCGACGGCAACGCCTGGACGCTGCAGCAGCTGCCGAAGCGCGACTGAGCCGGCCGCGCTCAGCGGATGGCGGCCCACCAGATGAGCAGCATCGTCACCAGGAACCCGCAGGCGTAGTTGATCCAGAGGAAGCGGCGCCAGCCGCGGTTCGCGGCGGCCGCGTCCCCGTCGGCGATCGACCGGTAGGGCGCGGCGGCCGCGAGGTACGGCAGCGCGAGCAGCGCGGCGAGCGGTCCCGGCCACGGCGTGAACAGCATGGCGACGCCCGCCAGCGCCCACGCGGCCATCGCCAGGCGCACGGTGGCGGCGGCGCCGATGGCGGTCGCGATGGAGGCGATGCCGGCCTCGCGGTCGGGCACGACATCCTGCACCGCCCCGAAGGCGTGGCTGCCGACGCCCCAGAGGAAGAAGGCGAGCAGCACCAGCCACAGCGCGGGGGTGAACACGGCCCCGGCGAGCACCAGGCCGTACAGCGCCGGGCTGACGAAGTGGACGCTGGAGGTCGCCGAATCCAGGAACGGCACTTCCTTGAATCGCAGCCCCTTCACCGAGTAGGCGACCACGGCGAACAGCGAGAACGCGAGCACCAGCCACGACAGCGGCGACCCGACGACGACGAGGTAGACGACGAACGGCACGGTCGACACCACCGCGGCGATGAGCGTCCTGCGGTGCGCCGACCGGTCGAGCAGGGCTCCCTCGGCGCCGCCCTTGCGCGGGTTGCGCAGGTCGGACTCGTAGTCGAACACGTCGTTGATGCCGTACATCGCCAGGTTGTACGGGATGAGGAAGAAGACCGTGCCGACCACGAACGTCGCATCCACGCGCCCGGTGGTGAGCAGGTATGCCGCGGCGAACGGGAAGGCGGTGTTGATCCAGCTGAGCGGCCGCGACGCCAGCAGCAGCTGCCGGAAGGGCGCGGGCGCCACGGCGGTCACGGCCTCTCCCCCGGGCGACGGCGCGTCAGCAGCCAGAGCGCGGGCAGCAGCAGCAGCGCGGCGAGCGGGTAGGAGAAGTCCTCGATCGGCACGAGCCCCAGTGTGGCACCGCTGGTGTGGGCGGCGGAGTAGGTCATCAGGCCGACGGCGATCATCGCGTTGTCGAACACCGCCGTGAGCACGAACACCACGACGGCCGCAAGGAGGACCGGCCGCCACCAGCGGCGGACCAGAGCACGCCGGTCGGGTGCGAGGGCGAGCGCCACCCCCAGCACCGCGGCGGCGAGCAGGAGGAAGACGAGGCTGAGCAGCGCGTAGGTCACCGGCGGCTCCCCCACCGGTCGAGGACGGCCCTGCCGCCGAAGATCAGCACCAGTGTCAGGTAGCAGAGGAACAGCAGGAAGAAGATCTCCTCCAGCGGGAGCTCGGGCGCCACCTCCACGCCGGTCATGTAGGGCGAGCCGCCTCGCGCGAAGACCCCGAGGGCGATCCCGGCCGCATCCCAGGCCAGGAAGAACACGAGACCGACGGCCAGCACGATCGTCGCGCGTCGCGCATCCCGCCAGAACACCAGGCGGAAGCGCGCGTCGAGCAGGACCATCGCACCGAGGGAGAGCAGCAGGCAGGCGAGGTACAGCAGGCTCACTGCACGCGCTCCGCCTGCGGGGCCGGGAGCGGCTCCGGGAGCGGGCCCGCGCCGCCGTCGCCGCGCAGGCGCTTCACGACGAGTTCGGCGCTGATCAGGCACATCGGCAGGCCGATGCCGGGGATGGTGGAGCATCCGGCGTAGAAGAGGCCGTCCACCTTCTTGGAGGCGTCGCCGGGCCGGAAGAACGCGCTCTGGCGGAGCGTGTGCGCGGGGCCGAGGGCTCCGCCGCGCCAGGCGTTGAAGTCGGTGGCGAAGTCGTCCGGGCCGACCGTGCGGCGCAGGACGATGCGGTCGGCCAGGTCGGGGATGCCCGCCCAGGCGGCGATCTGGGCGATGGCGGCGTCGGCCGCGCGCTCGATCGCCCGGTCGCCCGCGCCGTCGACCCCGCCGGCGCCGAGCGACACGTCGGCCGGCACCGGGATGAGCACGAACAGGTTCTCGTACCCCTCGGGCGCCACGTCCGGGTCGGTCTCGCTCGGCATGCACACGTACAGCGAGGCCGGGTCGGGGATGCCGGGATCGGGGCCGTAGATCGTCTGGAAGTTCGCCTCCCAGTCGGTGGTGAAGAACAGGTTGTGGTGCGTCAGCTGCGGAAGCCGGCCGCGCACGCCCAGCATGGCGAGCACCACGCCCGGTCCGGGGTCGCGGCGGTCCCAGCTCTTCTCGGGGTGCGTGCGCAGGCGCTCGGGCAGCAGCTCCGTCTCGGTGTGGTGCAGGTCGGCGGCCGAGACGACGACGTCGGCCTCGACGGTGTGGAGGTCGCCTGCGGCATCCCGGTAGTCGACGCCCGCCGCGCGGGGCCGGGGCGTGGCCTCGGTCGTGCGGATGGCGGTGACGCGGGCCCCGGTGACGATGCGTGCGCCCGCGTAGGAGGCGAGAGCGGCGATGCGCTCGATGAGCTCCGTGAACCCGCCGAGCGGGTAGCGCACGCCGTCGTCGAGGTCGAGGTGGCTCATCAGGTGGTACATGCTCGGGGCGCGGTCGGGCGACGTGCCGAGGAAGACCGCCGGATAGCCGAGAACCTGGCGCAGCCGCACGTCCTTCACGAAACCGGCGGCGTAGCGGTCGAGGGGCTCCACCAGCAGCCGGAGGAGCCTCGGGAGGCGACGGAGCAGCTCCGGCGCGAGCAGCGGGCGCAGGTCGGCGAAGGTGCTGTAGAGGAAGCGGTCGACGGCGAGCCGGTAGGTCTCGGCGGCGCCCTTCAGGTACCGGTCGAGAGCATCGCCCGCGCCGGGCTCCTCGCGTTCGAACAGCTCGCGGTTGGCGGCGCCGTCGGCGCGGATGTCGAGCGGTGGCCGGCCGTCCTCCGAGAACACGCGGTAGCCCGGGTCGAGCGTCACGAGGTCCAGCTGCTCCTGGGTGGAGGTGCCGCATAGCCGGAAGAAGTGGTCGAACACCTCGGGCATCAGGTACCACGACGGGCCGGTGTCGAACCGGAAGCCGTCGTGCTCCCACGAGCCCGCGCGTCCGCCGACGGTCGCGTTCTGCTCCAGCAGCGTCACCGTGTGCCCCTCGCGGGCGAGCAGCGCCGCGGTCGCGAGTCCCGCGATGCCGCCGCCGACGATCGCGACGCGCTGCCCGCTCACGACGACGCCCCAGCGCGTGCGGACGAGACGGTCGCCTTGGCCAGGATGGCGAGCTTCACCCGCGTCGGCACGCTGATCCGACGGGTGAGCAGCTCCGAGGCGGGCGTGGCCCGGATGCGGTCGCTCAGCTCGCCGAACAGGCCGTGCGCCGCGGCGATCGCCCGCCGGCAGTTGTCCGGCAGCTCCGGGATGGCGTCCGCCGCAGCACCGAGGTCGCAGTCGATGTCGACGACCAGGGCCAGCTTCTGCCGCTCGGTCAGCCGCGCCGGGTCGATGCCGGGGAAGTAGCTCCGGCCGAGCTCGGACCAGTCGACGGCGAGGTCGCGGAGGAAGTTGATCTTCTGGAACGCGGCGCCCAGCCTCCGCGCGCCCGCCTCGAGCCGCAGGCGCGACGCCTCCGGAACCGGGCGGTCGGCCAGGAACACCTTCAGGCACATCAGTCCGACCACCTCGGCCGAGCCGTAGATGTACTCGCGCAACTCCTCCGCCGTGAAGTCGACGGGGCTCAGGTCGCGGCGCATCGAGGAGAAGAACGGACGCGTCAGGTCGACACCGATCCCGGTCGCCCGGGCGGTCACGGCGAAGGAGTGCACGACGAGGTTCGCGCTGTAGCCGGTGCGCATCGCACGCTCGGTGTCCTGCTCCAGGGCGTCGAGCAGGGCGCGCTGGTCGTCCAGGTCGAGTCCGGCCTCCGCGGCCGCGCCGTCGACGATTTCGTCGGCGATGCGCACCAGGGCGTACACGTCCTCCACCCGTGGCCGCACCTGCGGCGCCAGAAGGCGGGTCGCCATCCCGAACGACGTCGAGTACGCGTGGATGATGGTCGCCGCACCGGCGTGAGCGGCGTCCGTGTAGGTGGCGAGGTCCGTGGGAGCGGTGCTCGCGGGAGCCTCCGGCGCGCGGGTCATGCGATCCTCCCGATGCACGATCGTGCCACGCCGGTGAGGGTCTCGGCGAGACCCGACGGGATGGAAGGGGTGGCCAGCACCGCGACGGCGCTCTCGACGTGCTGCTCCAGCAGCCGCTCGACGAACCGTCGCGCGCCGCACTCCTCCAGCACGGTGGCGAGGCGGCCGGCCTCCCCCGGCGCCAGGTCGCCTCGGCCGAGCGAGTGCGCGACCTCCTGCCAGCGGGCGGTGCCCCGGGCGTACGCGATGAGGGAGGTCTCCTTGCCCTGCCGGAGGTCACTGACGATGCTCTTGCCCGTCACGTCCTCGGCGCCGAACACCCCGAGCAGGTCGTCGCCGAGCTGGAAGGCGATGCCGACGAGCCGGCCGAACTCGGCGAGCGGGGTGAGCACGTCCTCCCCCGCCCCGGCGAGCACGGCCCCGGTCATCAGCGGACCCGACACCGAGTACGCGGCGGTCTTGTGCTCGGTCATGGCGAGCACGTCCTCCAGCGCCGGATGCGCAGGTCCCAGGCGCTCGGCCAGGGCCACGTCGGAGAGCTCGCCCGCGGCGGTCACGAAGACGCCGTGGTCGAGGATGTCGAGGAGGCGCTCGCGCGTCCACTCGTCCACGTCGGCACGCGCCAGCACGGACGGCGCAGCGTGCAGGAGCAGATCGCCGGCCAGGATGGCTCCGGCCTCGCCCCAGCGTCGACCGCGGGCCGCGTCGGCGCCGCGAGCGGTGGCGTCCGCGGCGAAGGCGCCCGCGACGTTCGGCCGGCCGCGGCGGATCGTGTCGCCGTCGATCACGTCGTCGTGCAGCAGGAAAGCGGTGTGCAGGAGTTCGTACGCGACCCCGGCGGTGATCGCGGCGTCGTCCGCGCCGCCGCCGAGTCCGCGGTGGGCGGTGAGCAGGAAGCGGGGACGGATGCGCTTGCCGCCGTCGGCGGCCTCCCTCGCGCTCGCCCAGAGGCGGCGGTACGCGGGGTCGAAACCGGCGGCGGCGTGGAGGCGGTCGGCGAAGTAACGGCCGAGGCGGTCCTCGACCTTGCGGAGGTCGGCGTCGATGGCGGCCGTGTCGACGGCGGTGCCGTCTCCGGCCGTCTCCCGCTCAGGGATCCGTGTCTGGGGGTGCAGCTGTGTCATGACCGGCGCTCCCTTGTCTAGCCTGGATAGCAAATAACCTAGCACGCTTCTTACAGATGGGAATAGGATGGATCCCATGACACCGGCCCGGGACGACGCGCGCCGCGACGCACGTCGCATCTCGGCGTCCATGATCGATCCGAGGGTGATCGATCCGCGGCAGGAGCTGGTGCGCCACGACGACCTCAGCGAGGAGGAGCTGGCCCAGGTCGTGCGGCTCATGGCGGCGATGCGGGCCTGGCGCGACGCCGACCAGCGGCTCAGCTTCGCCTCCCGCGCGCACCTGAAGCTCAACGAGACCGACATGAAGGCGCTGCGGTACATCATCGCCTCCATGAACGCCGACGTCCCGGTGACCGCCGGGGCCCTCTCCGACCATCTGCACATCTCCACCGCCTCCACCACCAAGCTGCTCGACCGTCTGGAGCGGGCCGGGCACGTCGTCCGCCGCCCCCACCCGACCGACCGCCGCGCCGTGACCGTCGAGATCACGCCGGAGACCCACCGGGAGGTGCGCCGCACGATGGGGCTGCAGCACGCCAGGCGGTTCGAGCTCGTCCGCTCGCTCAGCCCCGCCGACCGCGAGACCGTCACCCGGTTCCTGGAGGACCTCAGCGCGACGACGCTGACCACGGCCGCGGCTGCAGCGGACGACGACCCGGCGCCGGCCGCCCCGGCGCACTAGCGTCCAGCGTCCGCGTCCGCGTCCGCGTCGCCGCGAAGCGGGCCGTCCGGAGGCGCGGCCACCCGGCTCGCCGCGCCCGGGTGCTCGGCCTCGTAGACGATCCGGTTCGCCATCCCGTTGAAGATCACGCCGTGGAACGGCAGGATCGCGAACCAGTACAGCCGCCCGGCGAGCCCGCGCGGGAAGAACACCGCGCGCTGCCGGTACTGCGATCCGCCGCCCTCCCGCGGCCGCACCGCGAGCTCCAGCCATGCCCGGCCCGGGACGAGCATCTCGGCCCGCAGCCGCAGGCTCCTCCCCCGCTCGATCCGCTCCACCCGCCACCAGTCGAGCGCGTCTCCGGTGTTCAGATGGTCCGCGTCGCGCCGCCCCCGGCGGAGCCCGACACCGCCGACCAGCTTGTCGGCCCAGCCGCGCAGGGCCCAGGCGAGCGGGAACGAGTACCAGCCCCGCTCGCCGCCGATGCCCTCCACCACGCGCCAGAGCAGCTCGGGGTCGGCCGACGAGTCCCGCTCCCGCAGATCCGTGTACACCGTGTGGCCGGACCACTCCGGGTCGCTCGGCAGCGGGTCGCTGGGCGCCCCGGCCACAGAGGCGTCCTGCCAGCTGGTCTCCACCTCGCCGGCGCGCTCCTTCGCGAGCGCCAGCCGCACGGCGCGACGGTAGCCGGTCAGTCCCTCCGCAGGCGGCGGGATGACGGCGTCGATGTCGTGCTCGCGCATCACGCAGTCGTACTGCAACGACTCGATGATCGGCACCGCCAGGCTGCGCGGGATGGGCGTCACCAGGTTCACCCACTGCGACGCGAGCCACGGCGTGAACACCGGGAGGGAGGCGATCGGACGCTGCCGCAGCCCCGCCTCCACCGCGTACGCGTTCATCATCTGGCCGTAGCGCAGGATGTCGGGACCGCCGATGTCGAAGGCGCGCGAGACCTCGGGCGGCAGCTCGGCCGCGGCGAGCAGGTAGTGCAGCACGTCGCGGATGGCGATCGGCTGGATGCGGTTGCGCACCCAGCGCGGCGCCGGCATGTACGGCAGCACCTCGGTGAGGTGGCGGATCATCTCGAACGACGCCGACCCCGACCCGATCACGACGCCGGCCTGCAGCACGACCGTCGGCACGCCGGACTCCAGCAGGATGCGGCCGACCGCGACCCGCGAGCGAAGGTGACGGGAGAGCGGGCCGTCCGGGTGCAGTGCGCCGAGGTAGACGATGCGGCGTACGCCGGCGGCTTTCGCAGCGGCGGCCACGGTCCTGGCCGCCGCGGACTCCTCGTCCTCGAAGTCGCCGCGCGCCCGCATCGAGTGCACGAGGTAGTAGACGACATCCACGTCCGCCGTGGCGCGCTCGACCGCATCCCGGTCGTGCAGGTCGCCCTCGACCACCTCCACCTCGCCCGCCCACGGGACGTCGGTCAGCTTCTGCGGCGAGCGCGCCAGCACGCGCACGGCGTACCCACGGGCGAGCAGCCGCGGCACCAGCCGGCCGCCGATGTAGCCGGTGGCGCCGGTGACCAGGACGCGGGAGGGGCTCATGGGCCGAGCGTACGCCCGTGCGCGAACATCCCGAGGGGCCCGGTCCGTACGCCGATGCGGAGTTCGGGCGCGCGTCCTGTACTTTTTAGGCATGGGCAAGCTCATCTACGGCGGGACAACTGAGATCGGTTTCGAGGACCGGGTCCTGGCGCACCTGCAGATCGTGATCGGGCTGAAGCTGCGGCGCAAGGAGGGGTTCTTCTTCTCCTGGCGCGACGAGCAGAGCGTCGGCGACGGTCGCAGCGCGATCTGGATCGACCCGGCCGTCCCGCTGCTCTTCCGCTACAGCGGCGGACGTCAGCCGCGCATCAACAAGGCCTGGCTGGAGCAGCTGACGCTCTCGTCGAACAGCTCGCAGGGCCTGCAGCTCACCGAGGAGATCGGCGCCCTCGGTGCCGACGAGGTCGACGCCGACGCCCCTCCCGGCAAGTAGCCCCGCTTCCTCCCGCCAACGCGAACAGCTCCTGAGTTCTTCGACCCGATCGCGGCGATCCGGTCGAAGAACTCAGGAGCTGTCGGCTTGGGGCCTGGGATCTCAGCGCAGGTACTCGAGCAGCTCCGGGCAGCGCAGGCGCTTCAGGCTGCGGGTCTCCAGCTGACGGACCCGCTCGCGGGTGATGCCATAGACCTCGCCGACCTCGTCCAGCGTCATCGGCTTCTGCCCGTCGAGGCCGAAGCGCATGCGCACGACCTTGGCGTCGCGCGGCGGGAGCTCGCGCAGGCGCTCCTCCAGGTCGCGGTGGCGGAACTCGACCTCCACGGTCTCGGAGGGCCCGGCGAAGTCGCCGTCCTCGATCAGGTCGCCGAGCTCGGCGCCCTCGTTCTCGCCGACCGGCACGGCAAGCGAGACCGTCTCCGAGTCGCTCATCTGGAGCTTGTGCACCTCGGCCGGGGCGAGGTTCGACGCCTCGGCCATCTCCTCCAGGGTGGGGGTGCGGCCGAGCTCGCCGCCGAGGTCGCGGCGGATGCGGTCCAGCTTGTCGATCTTCTCCACGGTGTGCACCGGGATGCGGATGAGGCGGGCGGTGTCGGCGATGCCACGCAGGATGGACTGGCGGATCCACCAGGTGGCGTAGGTGGAGAACTTGTTGCCGGTGCGGTAGTCGAACTTCTCGACCGCGCGCACGAGGCCCAGGTTGCCCTCCTGGATGAGGTCCATGACGGGGAGGCCGCGGCCGGCGTAACGCTTGGCGATGCTCACCACCAGGCGGAGGTTCGCCTCGATGAAGCGCTCGAACGCACGCTTGCCGTCGTCGGCGAGGTACTGCAGTTCGCGCTTCTCGCGCGGCGTCAGGTTGGGGCGGATCGCCAGCCGCTCACCGGCCAGCACACCGACCTCGATCCGCTTGGCCAGCGCGACCTCCTCGTCGGCGGTCAGCAGCCGCGTGCGGCCGATCGAGTTGAGGTAATCGCGTACCGGGTCGTTGGTCACTTCGAGCGTCGTCATCATGTCATCCCATTCAGCCCGTGTACTCACGGGCGGCCATCGTCGGTTGCTCTCAGCTTTCGGGTGTCCGTCGGCCTCTTCTGGAGTCCTTCGGTCGTTAGCCACGATAAGCAATGACCCCTATGCCCCAACAAGGGGTTGACAGTTGCGCTTTGCGTACGCTACCTGCGCCCTCAGAACCCTCGGACCGGTTTTGTCAAGGCTCTGCCGGGGGACGCACAGGACTCCTACAGTCCGTCGGGTGAGTTCGCACATCTCCTCGAAGCAGAGCCCGGCGTCGCTGAAGACGATCCGCACGACCATCCCCGCGCGGATGGACCGCCTCCCCTGGTCGAAGTTCCACTGGCTGGTCGTCGTGGGCCTCGGAACGGTGTGGATCCTCGACGGACTCGAGGTCACCATCGTCGGTGCCATCGGCAGCAGGCTGACCGAGCCGGACAGCGGCCTCGGCCTCACCACCGCTCAGGTCGGCCTCGCCGCGGCGATCTACGTCGCCGGCGCCTGCACCGGCTCCCTGGTGTTCGGGTATCTGACCGACCGGTTCGGCCGGAAGAAGCTGTTCATCCTCACCCTCGGGCTCTACCTGGTGGCGACCGTGCTCACGGCGTTCGCCTTCACGCCGTGGATGTTCTTCGTGTTCCGGTTCTTCACCGGCGCCGGCATCGGCGGCGAGTATGCGGCGATCAACTCCGCGATCGACGAGCTGATCCCGGCGCGCCGTCGCGGGCTGGTCGACCTCGCCATCAACGGGTCGTACTGGCTGGGGACAGCGTTCGGCGCCATCCTCACGGTGTTCCTGCTCAACACCGCGATCTTCCCGCCGGAGATCGGCTGGCGCATCGCGTTCGGCCTCGGCGCAGTCCTCGGTCTCGTCATCCTGCTGGTGCGCCGCAACGTGCCGGAGTCGCCGCGCTGGATGTTCATCCACGGCCGCGACGAGGAGGCCGAGAAGCTGGTCGGCGAGATCGAGCACGGCGTCGAGGAGGACACCCACCGGACGCTCGACGCCGTCCCGGACGACAAGGGCATCGAGATCCACCAGCGCCGCTCCACGGGCTTCGGCGAGATCGTCCGCGTCGCCGTGACGCAGTACCCGAAGCGCTTCGTGCTGGGGCTCTCGCTGTTCATCGGCCAGGCGTTCCTGTACAACGCGGTGTTCTTCACCTACTCGCTCGTCCTCACCAAGCTGCTGCACGTGCCGGACGACGTCGCGCCGTGGGCGCTGGTGCCGATCGCGATCGGCAACTTCCTCGGGCCGTTCCTGCTCGGCCATCTGTTCGACACGGTCGGGCGGCGGTTCATGATCACGCTGTCGTACATCGGCAGCGGCGTGCTGCTGGTCGGCACCGCCATCCTCTTCGACACCGGCGCGCTGGACGCGTTCTGGCTGACGGTGTGCTGGATGGTCGTCTTCTTCTTCGCCTCGGCGGGCGCGAGCGCGGCCTACCTGACGGTGAGCGAGATCTTCCCGATGGAGACCCGCGCCATGGCGATCGCATTCTTCTACGCGATCGGGACCGGCATCGGCGGCATCATCGGGCCGATCCTGTTCGGGAACCTGATCGAGGGCGGCATCCACTCGGTGGTCATCGGCTACTACATCGGCGCGGGACTGATGATCGCGGCGGGTCTCGTGGAGCTGTTCCTCGGCGTCGACGCCGAGGGCAAGTCGCTCGAGGAGATCGCGGCACCCCTCTCCGCCTCCACCCCCGCCCAAGCCCCCGCCCAATCCAAGAACTCCTGAGTTCTTCGAGTGGGCGTCGGCGTGTCGCCGTAAGAACTCAGGAGCTCTTGGCGGCGGCGCGCTCGGTGTCGGGGTCCAGCAGGTCGAGGAGGGCGGCCTCCGGGACGCGGGAGGTGTCGATGACCTCGCCGTTGCGGTACCGGTCGAAGATCCGTGGGTCGATGTAGCTGTTGCGGGCGATGGCCGGCGTGTTGCCCAGCGCGGCGGCGGCCTCGTTGACCGCCGCGCTGACCCGCTTCTTGCGCTGCGAGTCGGAGCCCGCGACGCCCAGCCCGGCGAGCGCCTCGGCGGCGACGATCGTGCCCTTCAGCGTTCGGAAGTCCTTCGCGGTGAACTCGCCGCGGGTCTGCCGACGGATGTACTCGTTCAGCGAGGCCGGGCGGATGGTGTGCCAGGTGCCGTCCTTCCACGACAGCAGCCGCGACCGCTGACCGCGCAGCGCCTGGATCTGCCGGAGCAGCTCGGCGAGGTCCTCGTCGGTGATCGTGCTGGTCCACTTCTGCGCCGACTTCGCCGGGAAGGTCAGGGTGATGTCGTCGCCCTCGACCCTTGCGTGACGGCACAGCAGCGTGGTGAGCCCCCGGCTGCCGTTCGCGTGCAGGTACTCCTCGCTGCCGATCCGGACGCTGCCCAGGTCGATGATGCGGAAGGCGGCGGCCAGGATGCGGTCGCGGCCGAAGCCCTCCTCGCGCAGATCCATGGTCACCTTGCGGCGGGCAGCCGGCAGGGTGTCTGCGAGCTGGGCGGCGCGCTCGAACTTCAGGCGATCCTGGTGCAGCCGCCAGGAGTCGTGGTACCGGTACTGCCGGCGTCCGGCCTGGTCGGTGCCGACCGCCTGGATGTGACCGCGCGCGTCGGGCGAGATCCAGACGTCCTGCCAGGCGGGCGGGAGCACGAGCGAGCGGATGCGCTCCAGCTCCCGCTCGTCGACGATCCGGTTGCCCGCCTCGTCCTCGTAGACCGGTCCCTTGTCGGTCATGCGCCGGTGGTAGCCCGGCCCCGAAGGGTTGCTGCGCTTCAGCCGCGTCACGCGGGCTTCTTCGCAGACTTCTTGGCCGGGGCCTTCCGGGCTGAGGCGGACTTCGCGGCCGGCTTCTTCTCCGGCGACTTCTTGGCCGAGGAGGACGACGACTTGGACGAGGACGACGACTTCGACGACCGGCTGCGCTCCACGCTCCGCTGCAGCGCCTCCATCAGGTCGATGACCTCGCCTCCGCCCTTCTTGCCCTCCTCCTCCTCGCCGAAGGTCGCGGCGGTGTCGACGCTCTCGCCCTGCTCCAGCTTGGCGTCGATCAGCTTGCGCAGCTCCGCCTGATACTCGTCGGTGAACTTCTCCGGCTCGAAGTCGCCCGCGAAGCTCTCCATCAGAGCGCTGGAGAGCTGCAGCTCGCGGTCGGAGATGCGCGGAGTCTGGTCGAGCGACGGGAAGTCGGCCTCGCGGATCTCGTCGTGCCACAGCAGGGTCTGCAGCACCAGCACGTTGCCGCGGACGCGGAGGGCGGCGAGCCGCGTCTTCTGCCGGAGGGCGAACTCCACGATCGCGGTGCGCTCCTCGTCCTCCAACGTCTTGCGCAGCAGCGCGTACGCCTTCAGGGACTTGGAGTCCGGCTCCAGGTAGTAGCTGCGGTCGAACATGAGCGGGTCGAGCTGGTCGTTCGGCACGAACTCGACCACGTCGATCTCGCGGCTGCGCTCGGAGGGCAGCGACGACAAATCCTCGGGCGTCAGGATGACGGTCCGCTCGCCGTCGTCGTACGCCTTGGCGATGTGCTCGTACGGGATCACCTTGCCGTCGATCTCGCAGCGGCGCTGGTAGCGGATGCGCCCGCCGTCCTCGTCGTGCACCTGGTGCAGCGGTACGTCGTGATCCTCGGTCGCGCTGTACACCTTCACCGGCACGTTCACGAGCCCGAAGGTGATGGCGCCCGTCCAAATGGCCCTCATGTGCCCATCGTGTCCGGGGAACGGCGCAAGTTCAAGGGAGGAAGCCGCACGGGGCGTACGGTGTGGCTATGGCCGCGCAGGACACCGAGGTCGTCGACATCGACGGCCACCGCCTCAAGCTGACCAACCTCGACAAGGTCATGTACCCGGAGACAGGGACGACGAAGGCCGACATCTTCGGGTACTACTCCGCGGTCGCCGACGCGATGATCCCGCACGTGCGCGACCGGATCGCCACCCGGAAGCGCTGGGTGCACGGAGTCGGGACGCCGGACGACCCCGGCCAGGTGTTCTTCCAGAAGGACCTCGACCAGGCCTCGACGCCCGACTGGGTGCGGCAGGTCACCATCCAGCACTCCTCCGGGGCGAAGTCGTACCCGCTGGTGAACGACCGGGCGACGCTCATCTGGCTGGCGCAGATCGCGTCGCTCGAGATCCACGTGCCGCAGTGGCGGGTCGACCGCGACGGCGAGCGCGAGAACCCGGACCGGCTCGTGCTCGACCTCGACCCGGGCGAGGGCGTCACCCTTCAGGACTGCGCGGAGGTCGCACGGCTCGCCCGCGCCATCCTGACCGACATGGGCCTCGACCCGATGCCGGTCACCTCCGGCTCCAAGGGCATCCACCTGTACGCGGCGCTCGACGGCTCGCAGACCAGCGACCAGGTGTCCGCGGTCGCGCACGAGCTGGCGCGGGTGCTGGAGTCCGACCACCCCGACCTCGTCGTCAGCGACATGAAGAAGTCGCTGCGCTCGGGCAAGGTGCTGGTCGACTGGAGCCAGAACAACGGCTCGAAGACGACGATCGCCCCGTACTCGCTGCGCGGCCGCTTCGAGCCGACCGTCGCGGCCCCGCGCACTTGGCGCGAACTGGAGGCGAAGGACCTGCAGCACCTCGACTACCGCGAGGTGATGGAGCGCCTGAGCCGCGACGGCGATCCGCTCACCGGACTCTCGGCCGGGCACGCGTCGGAGCCGGACCGGCTGTCCACCTACCGCTCGATGCGCGATGCGGCGAAGACGCCCGAGCCGGTGCCCGCCGAGCGGCCGGAGGCGGGCGAGGGACGATCGTTCGTCATCCAGGAGCATCACGCCCGGCGCCTGCACTGGGACTTCCGGCTGGAGAACGACGGCGTGCTGGTCAGCTGGGCGCTGCCGAAGGGCACCCCGACGGACACCAAGCAGAACCATCTCGCAGTGCACACCGAGGACCACCCGCTGGAGTACGGCGGCTTCGCCGGCGACATCCCGCACGGCGAGTACGGCGCGGGCCACGTCGACATCTGGGACCACGGCGACTACGAGCTGGAGAAGTGGCGCGACGACGAGGTGATCGCCACCCTGCACGGGCAGCCGGACGGCGGGCTCGGCGGCGTGCCGCGGAGGTTCGCGCTCATCCGCACGGCGCAGGGGGGCGACGAGAAGAACTGGCTGATCCACCTGATGAAGCCGGACACGGAGCACGGGGATGCGTCGGAGCCCGCGAAGACCGCGCCCGGGAAGGCGGCGCCCGGGAAGGCGGCGGCCTCCCGTCGCCGCTCCCCCGGCGCGCCGATCACGGGCACGCCGGTCTCCCCGATGCTCGCCACGCTCGGCTCCGCCGCCGACCTGCACGACGAGGACGAGTGGGCCTTCGAGATGAAGTGGGACGGCATCCGGGCGATCGCCGAGGTGCGCGGCGGCCGGCTGCGGCTGACCACGCGCAACGGCAACGACGTGACCGTCACCTATCCCGACCTCGCCGGCCTGGTCGACCTCGCCGGCGACCACGACCTCGTGCTCGACGGCGAGATCGTCACGCTCAACCCCCAGGGACGACCCGACTTCGGCCTGCTGCAGACCCGGATGGGCCTGACGCGCCCGGGCGATGTGCAGGCCGCCCTCAAGCGCGCACCGGCCCACTACATGGTCTTCGACCTGCTCGAGGTGGACGGCACGAAGCACACCCGCGACCCGTACGAGCGGCGACGGGAGCTGCTGTTCGACCTGCTGCATCCGGCGAAGAACGACCCGGTGCAGGTGCCGCCGGCCTTCGACGGCGATCTGGCCCACGCCGTCGCCTCCAGCAAAGAGCTGGGCCTCGAGGGCGTTATGGCGAAGCGGCGCGACAGCACCTACGCCACCGGGCGCCGCTCCCGCTCCTGGATCAAGATCAAGCACCACCTGACCCAGGAGGTCGTGATCGGCGGCTGGACGCCCGGCAACGGCCGCCGCGCGAACACGATCGGGGCCCTGTTGCTCGGCATCCCGGACGGCGACACCCTGCGCTACGTCGGCAAGGTGGGCACCGGGTTCACCGACCGCGTGCTCGACGACCTCGCGAAGAAGCTGGGCGCGCACGAGCGGAAGACGAGCCCGATCGAGGGCGTGCCGTCCGCCGACGCGCGCGGGGCCCACTGGGTGCGGCCGGAGTTCGTGGGCGAGGTGGAGTTCGCCGAGTGGACAGGGCCCGGGCGCCTGCGGCAGCCCTCGTGGCGGGGTCTGCGCCCCGACAAGCGGCCCGACCAGGTCGTGCGCGAGTCATGACCGCGTCGAGTTGCACGTCGTGGTCGGTATTCGGCCCGGATAGCGACCACGACGTGCAACTCGACGGCGCTCAAGCGGCGTCAGGGGGTGGGCGCGAGGGCGTCGTAGCGGCGGAAGGTGCGCTGCACGCGCACGACAGTCGCGACGAGCACCACGATGAGCAGGCCGCCGAGCAGCGGAGGGAACCACAAGGCGCCGGTGAGCGCCAGGATGCCGACGTACAGGTCGCCGAGGCGCGGGCCGCCGGTCACCACGACGGTGAAGACGCCCTGCAGCCGCCCGCGCATGACATCGGGCGCCGACGCCTGCAGGATCGTCATCCGGAAGATGGAGCTGACGTTGTCGGCCGCACCGGAGGCGGCGAGCAGCAGGGTCGCGAGCAGCAGAGCGGGCAGGTTGGCCTCCGCCAGGGACGAGCCGCCTCCGGTGGTGCCGGTGAGGGCGACGACCGCCAGCACGATCCCGAAGCCCAGGATCGCGGCGCCGTAGACGACGATCGCGCGCTCGACCGCGCGGCCCTGCCAGCGCACGCCGCCGAGCCGGCCGGAGAACACGCTCGAGGCGAGTGTTCCGACGGCCCCGGCCGCGGTGAGGATGCCGACGGTCAGCGGGCCGCCGCCGATGAGCAGTGCGCCCACGGCCGGGAAGAGCGCGCGCGGCTGACCGAACGTCATCGCGATGACGTCGAGCACGAAGGTCATGCTGAGGTTCGGCGCGGTGCGCAGGAAGCGCAGGCCCTCCAGCACCGAGCCGAGGCCGGCTCCCGTGCGCTCGCCCTCCGGCACGATGGACGGGAGGGTGAAGATGCCGAGGAACGCGGCGGTGAACAGCACCGCGTCCACCGTGTAGGTCCACGGGATGCCGACGGTCGCGACCAGCAGACCCGCGAGTGCCGGCCCGACGGTCACCATGACGCCCATGCTGATGCCGCCGAGCGCGCTCGCGGCCGGCAGCAGGCGGACCGGCAGCAGCCGTGGCGTGATCGCCTGGCGGGTAGAGCCGATCATCACGCCCGCCACGGCGTTGACCGTCGTGAGAACGTAGAGCGGCCAGACCACCGGGACGTGCGTCCAGGCGAGGAACGCGAGGCCCGCGATCGAGAGCCACGCGACGATCGCGGTGACCAGCGCGACCTTCCTCCGGTCGAACGCGTCGGCGAGCACCCCGCCGTACAGCCCGAAGACGATCATCGGCACCAGGGCGAACAGCGCGACGAGCGACACCGCGAGGGTGGAGCGCGTCAGGTCGAAGATGTGCAGGCCGACGGCGACGACGGTCATCTGCGAGCCGATGCCGGAGATCGCGCCGCCCAGCCACAGCCGGGCGAAAGCCGGCGACTCGCGCAGCGGCGAGAGGTCGACGAAGTGGCGCCGGGAGGCGAGGGTCTCGCCCGCCGGGACGCCCGGGTCGACGGGTGCGGTCGGGTCCTGCTGCGCCGTCGGTTCGGCCGGCGCGGCCGCGTCGGACGCGGCGCCCGGCCGGCGTGCCCCGTCCGCGCTCAGAAGCGCGGCTGCTTGCTGAGTCGGACCGCCGCGGTCGAGAAGACGACGCCGGCCACCATGATCAGCACGGTGACCGCCTGGAGCAGCACCTGGAAGAAGGGCGCGAACGGCGTCACCGAGACCCAGAGCCAGAGGATGGCGCCGATCAGGGTGATGACGTAGCTGAACGTGCGGCGGGCGTAGAGCGCGTTGAGCGACACGACGGTGGCCGTCACGGAGACCTGGAAGAACGGGAGGAAGGAGCCGGCGTTGCCGCTCCACGTCGCGACGAGGCTCCAGATGCCCACCACGAGCGACACCAGCACCACCAGCGTGGCGAGGAGGTTGCCGAGGGCGGTCGGCAGCGTGGTCGAGAGGCTGCGGACGAGCGAGCCGTGCTCGTCGTCGGCGGTCGCGTCGTGCTGCTGCTCGTTGGGCTGGGAGATGACGTGCGTGCTCACGTCGTCGATCCTACCGCCCGGCGGGAGCGTCTGCAGGAGCTCTCCACAGGCGGATGTCGTGCTCGGCGGACGTCGTCCACAGCCGGCGGTCCGCGCGCGTTCTCCACAGATCGTGCGTCACCCGGGCCGAGCCGTCGCCCCGGCGTAGATTGACGGCATGACCGCACCCCGCCGCCGCACCCGGCGATCCCGCATCCCGCTCCCCTCGCGCATCAAGCGGGCCGACGCCCGGGTCGCCGCCCGCATCAACCGGCGCACGACGGGCGCCTTCTCGGACGGGTTCTGGCGCACCCTGACCCGCGCGGCCGACCACGGGAAGCTGTGGTTCGCCGCCGCGGCCGTCCTCGTCGCACTCGGACGCCCGCGGGCCGCGGTGCGCGGTCTCGCCTCGCTCGGCCTCGCCAGCCTGGTGGCCAACCTGGTGGGCAAGCGGCTGGTGGGCGGCGAGCGCCCGGCGCTGACGTCCATCCCGATCGCGCGCCGGCTCGAGCGATCGCCCACGTCGCCCTCGTTCCCGTCGGGGCACACCTCCAGCGCCGTGGCCTTCGCGACCGGGGCCGGCCTGGAATGGCCCGCCGCCGGGGCCGCACTCGCTCCCCTCGCCGCAGGTGTCGGCTACTCCCGGCTGCACACCGGCGCACACTGGCTCTCCGACGTCGCGGGCGGAGCGGCCATCGGCGCCGGCGCCGCGATCGCACTCAAGGCCGTCGCCCCGGCCCTGCGGCGGTCGATCCCGCGCGAGGCGCCGACGGCGCAGACGATCGGGCTGCCCTCGCCCGAGACGGGCGAGGGCGTCTTCATCGTGGCCAACCCCGGCTCCGGGCGTGGGGTCGGCAATCCGGCTCCCGGGCCGCTGCTGGCCGAGCGTCTGCCGAAGGCGCACGTGCACGAGCTGGGCGACGGCGACGACATCGGCGAGGTGATCGCCCGGGCGTTGCGGTCGGAGGAGCCGCCCACCGTCCTCGGCGCCTGGGGCGGCGACGGCACGGTCGCGGCGGTCGCGCACCACGCCCGGGCTGCGGGGCTCCCGCTGCTCGTCTTCCCCGGCGGGACCTTCAACCACTTCGCGAAGGCGGCCATGCTCGACACGGTCGACAGCACGCTCGCGGCGCTGGCGAGCGGCACTGGCCGGGAGGTCGACGTCGCCGAGCTGGAGTTCGCGGACGGCGGCACGGTCACCGTGCTGAACACGGCGTCGGTGGGCATCTACCCGTCGTTCGTCGAGGAGCGCGAGAAGCACGAGAAGCGGCTGGGCAAGCCCATCGCGGCCCTGCTGGCGGCGGTGCGGGTCGTGCGACGCGGGAGTCCGCTTCAGGTCGAGATCGACGGGAAGCCGCGCCAGGTCTGGTCGGTCTTCGTCGGCGTCGACCGCTACTACCCCGTCACCGTCGCGCCGATCGAGCGGCGAAGGCTCGACGACCACCTGCTCGACGTGCGCATCCTGTTCGCCGACGGCCGCCCCCGCACCCGCGGAGCGGTGGCGCTGGCCTTCGGCGGCCGCACCGACGCCTTCGTCGCGCGGCTGCCCTTCCTGCAGGGTCCGCCCGCGCTCGACGCCCGCACGGCGACGGAGATCACCATCGCGGCCGACGGCGACGACCCCGGGTACGCGCATGACGGCGAGGCGTCCACCACAACGCCCGGCGACCCGAAGCGGCTGCGCATCCGGCTGCGTCCCTCCGCGCTGCGGGTCTACTCGCCGCGCGAGTGAGGCGCGAGCGGGGCCGACCGCGGCGTCGAGCGGGCTTCAGGAGGCGGCGGGCACCCGCGCGGGAAGAGGCTCCGGAGCGGCCGGCCCGACGTACCGCGACGACGGGCGCAGGATCTTCCCGTCCGCGGCCTGCTCCAGGATGTGCGCCGTCCAGCCCACGACCCGCGCCGCCGCGAAGGTCGGCGTGAACATCGGGCGCGGGATGCCGCACAGCTCCATGACGATGCCCGCGTAGAACTCCACGTTGGTGTGCAGCTCCCGGCCGGGCTTGAGCTCGGCCAGCAGCTCCTGCACCCGGCGCTCCACCTGCACGGCGAACTCCACGCGCGGGCCGCCGAAACCCTCGGCGAACTCGCGCAGCATCCGCGAGCGCGGGTCCTCGGTCCGGTACACCGCGTGCCCGAACCCCATCACCCGGCCGCCGGCGGAGAGCGTGCGGCGCACCCACTCGTCCGTACGGTCGGGCGTCCCGATCTCGTCGAGGGTGTCGAGCGCCCGGGCGGGCGCACCGCCGTGCAGCGGACCCGACAGCGCCCCGAGGGCCCCGCCCACCGCCGCCGACAGGTCGGCGCCGGTCGAGGCGATCACCCGCGCGGTGAAGGTGGACGCGTTGAACCCGTGGTCGATCGCCGCCGTCATGTAGGCGCTCAGCGCACGCTCCTCCTGCTCGGTCGGGACCCGACCGGTCACCAGGTACAGGTAGCCGGCGACCTGACCCAGGTCGTCGCGCGGCTCCAGCGGCTCCCGGCCCGCGGCGAGCGCGTGCAGCGCGGCGAGCAGCACGGGGGTGACGGCGGCCACACGGATCGCATCCTCCAGCCGCTGCGCCGGCTCCTCGTCGTACAGCGACCGGACGCCGTCCGCCGCCGCCACTGCGGCCAGCGCCATGCGCAACCCGGCGAGGGCGTCGCCGTCGGCGGTCAGCCGGGCGATCGCGGGCAGCAGCGCCCGCACCTCGTCGGGGACAGCGCGGGCCGCCCTGATGCGAGCGCGGAACGCTTCCAGCTCCCCGGCCTCCGGCAGCGAGCCGAACAGCAGCAGGTACCAGGCCTCCTCGAACGTGCGCTCGCGCGCCAGGTCGACTGCCGAGTACTGGCGGTAGTGGTAGAAGCCCTCGTGACCGCGCACGTCGCCGAGCGCCGTCCGCGCCGCGACGACGTTCGTGAGGCCGCGCGGAACGTCGATGAGGGTGTCGTCCATCCTGTCCATGCCGCTAGTCTGAACTGGATCAAAACGAGCGTCAACGTTGATCGGATCAATATGGACGACCTCCCACGCCTGACCGCCGAGCAGACCGCCGAGCGCCTCGGCGTGAAGCTGGAGACCCTCTACGCCTATGTGGCGCGCGGGCGCCTCGCCCGGCAGCGGACCGCCGACGGCTCCACGTTCGACCCGCTGGAGGTGGAGCGCTTCGCCGCCGCGCGCAGGCGCCGGGCGACGGTCGGTCCGGCGCACTCCGAGGGCCGCCCGCTCATGGTCATCGAGACGCGGTTCGCCCTGATCGAGGACGGCGAGCTCTCCTACCGCGGCCGGCCCGTCGCGGAGCTGTCGCGGGAGCCGTTCGAGACGGTCGCGCGCTGGGCGCTCACCGGCGAGTGGACGGATCCTGTCCGGTTCGCCCCGGGCGCCGGTCTGGAGGCGGCGCGCGCCGCCTCCTCCGCCCTCCCCGCCTCGGCCGGCGACCGCGACCGCCAGCTCGTCGCGGTCACCGCCCTCGCCGCCTCCGATCCGCTCCGCACCTCCCTCGACCCGGCCGTCGTCGCGACAGCGGCCGAACGGATCGTGGCAGGGATGGTGGAGGTGCTGCCGCGACGGACGCCCGAGGCCGACGCCGCCGAGCCCGGCGCTCAGCCCGACCCCGTCGAGCCCGACGCCTCGACCCCGATCCCTCCGCTGGCGGCACGGCTCGCCTCCCGGCTCTCCCCGGCACCGCTGTCCACCGCCGATCGCGTGTCGGTGAACGCGGCGCTCGTGCTCCTGCTCGACCACGACATCGCCGTCTCCACCCTCGCCGCCCGGGCCGCCGCCTCCGCGCGCGCCACCCCCTACGGGGTCGTCGTGGCCGGGCTCGGCGCGCTCGACTCGCCCCTGCACGGCAACGCCAGCCGCGCCGCCCACCGGCTCCTGGCCCGCGTGGTCGAGGGCGACGACCCCGCCCGCACGGTCGCCGACGCGGTCCTCACGACCCAGGGCCCGGTCCCGGGCTTCGGGCAGCCGCTGTACCCGGAGGGCGATCCGCGCGCCCGAATCCTGCTCGGGATGCTCACCGCCGATCCGCGTCACAACCGCGTCTCCGCGGCCGTGGCCGCCGTGTCGGCCGTGCTCGCCGACCGCACCGGGGCGCTCCCCAACGTCGACCTCGCACTCGGCGCCCTGACGCTCGCGACCGGGATGCGCGACGACGCCGGCGAGGTGCTGTTCGCCACCGCGCGCACGATCGGCTGGATGGTGCACGCCCTCGACGAGTACCGCGAGCGCCCTCTGCGGCTGCGCCCGGTCGGCCGTTATGTCGGCCCCTGACCATCTATGGGACGCAACACGCCGTATGCGGGCGCGCAGAGCGGCGTGTTGCGTCCCATGGATGCGCTGGTCAGCGCCGCAGCGCCTTCCGCGCCAGCCAGTTGCCCAGGAACTGCGCCGCCTGCACCAGCACCACGATCGTGATGACGGCGATCCACGTCACGGCCCAGTTGTAGCGCTGGTAGCCGTACGAGATCGCGAAGTCGCCGAGTCCGCCGCCGCCGATGCTGCCGGCGATGGCGGAGAGGTCGACGATCGCGACGAAGATGAACGTGTAGCCGAGGATCAGCGGACCGAGCGCCTCGGGGATAAGCAGCGTCGTGATGATGCGCCACGGGCTCGACCCCATCGCCCTGGCCGCCTCGATGACGCCCGGCTCGATGGTGACCAGGTTCTGCTCCACGATGCGCGAGATCCCGAAGGTCGCGGCGATCGTCATCGGGAAGATCGCCGCGGGCGTCCCGAGGAACGTCCCGAGCACCAGCTGGGTGAGCGGCGCGATGGCGGTCATGAAGATGATGAACGGGATCGGCCGGATGAAGTTGACGATCACGTTGAGCACGGTGAACAGCGCCCGGTTCTCCAGCAGCCCGCCGCGGCGCGTCGTGTAGAGCAGCACGCCGAGCGCAAGGCCGAGGATGCCGCCGAGCACGAGGGTCGCCACGACCATCCACAGGGTCTGGCCGATGGATTCCAGGTACACCGGCCAGAGCGTCGACCAGTCGGTCATGCGGCCACCTCCTCGACCTCGGTGACCGTACGGAGCTCGGCGATCAGCGCGTCCACATCCGCCGGCTCGCCGAGGAGCTCGAGCGTGAGGCTGCCGAACGAGCGGCCCTGCAGCGCCGAGATGCCGCCGTAGACGATCTCGAACCGCACGTTGTGCCGGCCGACCGCGTCCGAGAGCACCGACCCGAGCCGGCCGTCGTCGTGGATGCGCGCCGAGACGATGCGGCCTGCGTGCTTGCCGCGGAGGCGCTCGATGTCGGCCTCCCCCGGCTGGTTGCGGAGTACCGTGCCGACGAAGCGCTGCGCTGTCGGGGTCTGCGGGGCCGAGAACACCTCGAACACGCTCCCGGACTCGATCACGCGCCCCGCGTCGAGCACGGCGACGCGGTCGGCGATCGAGCGGACCACCTCCATCTCGTGCGTGATGACGACGATGGTGACGCCGAGCTCCTCGTTGACGCGCTTGAGCAGCGCGAGGACGTCGGAGGTGGTCTCCGGGTCGAGCGCGCTCGTCGCCTCGTCGGCGAGCAGGATGTCCGGGTTCGTCGCCAGCGCCCGCGCGATCCCGACGCGCTGCTTCTGGCCGCCGGAGAGCTGGTCGGGATAGCTCCACGCCTTGTCGGTCAGGCCGACGAAGGCGAGCAGCTCGGCGACCCGCTGCTTGCGCTTGTCGGCCGGCCAGCCCGCGACCTTGAGCGGGTAGGCGACGTTGCCGAACACGGTGCGCGAACGGAACAGGTTGAACTGCTGGAAGATCATCCCGATGCCCGCGCGCACGGTGCGCAGGTCGCGCTCCTTCAGGGTCGTGAGGTCGCGTCCGTCGACGATCACGGAGCCCGCCGTCGGATGCTCGAGCGCGTTGATGAGCCGCACGAGCGTGCTCTTGCCCGCGCCGGAGTAGCCGATGATGCCGAAGATCTCGCCCCGGCCGATCGTCAGGTCCAGCCGGTCGACGGCCGGAGCCGCGGCGGCACCGGAGCCGAAGCTCTTGGTGACGCCGCGGAACTCGATGATCGGCGAGGCGGCTGCCCCCTCCGGGCGTTCGAGCCGTTCGGGCACTACTTCGCCGCCCGGATGGTCTTCTCGAGCCCGTCGAGGATCCCGACCAGCTCCGACTGCGGGCGGTCGACGATGACGGCGGTGTTCTTCGACTCCGCGAGCACCGCGTCCGTCACGGCCTTGGTGTGGTACAGCTCGGCGATCTTGAGGTACGTCTTGTTGTCCTTGTCCTTCTCGCGGGCGACGAACGCGTTGATGTACGGCTCGGCCGCGGAGGATTTCGGATCGTCCTGGAAGAGGGCCGACTTCGGGTCGATGCCCGCGGTGAGCGCGTAGTTGTTGTTGATGATCGCGCCGTCGGCGGAGCTCAGGGCGGGAGCGGTCTGGGCGGCGTCCACCGGGATCACCGTGACCTTCGAGGCGGCGGTGTCGATGTCGGCCGGGGTCGCCAGGCTGCTTCCGCCGTTCTTCAGCTTCAGGAGCTTGGCCTCCTGCAGCACGAGCAGAGCGCGGGCCTGGTTGGTCGGGTCGTTCGGGATGGCGATCTTGGCGCCCTCCGGGATGTCGGCGAGGGTCTTGTGCTTGGTCGAGTAGAGCGGCAGCGGCACGACGAGCGTCGCGCCGATCGGCACCAGGTGCTGCTTGGCCTGCACGTTGTAGTTCGCCAGGAACTGCAGGTGCTGGAACTGGTTGAGGTCGAGCTGGCCGTCGGCGAGCGCCGGGTTGGCCTGCGTGTAGTCGCGGAAGTTGACCGTCTGGATGTCGATGCCCTCCTTCGCGGCCTCCTTCTTCAGCACGGCCCAGTACGGCGAGGAGGCCTCAGTGGTGCCGATCTTCACGGTGACGGCCTTGGCGGTGGCGGAGCCGGCGCCGGTGAGGTTCACCACGACGAGGACGATCGCCACGATGACGGCGACAACGGCGATCCCGATGCCGACGAACAGGCCGGTGCGCGAGCGCTTCGGCTTCTCCGGGAGTGCGGGGGCGGGCGGGGTGGCGTCGGACATGGCGGTGCCTCTCTCTTGTGAAGGGGGATGGTGCCGGCGGACGGTGTGGCGGCACGAACAGCCTCCCCCGGGCTGCCGGGAGCGGCCAAAACGTCTTGCGAAATGTGACGGCCGACGTTCACCCGGCGGCTCTTACGACCGCGCTGGGCCGCGCGTAGTGTGAGCGTCACAGCGCGACCAGCGCGGTCAGGACGGGAGACGGAATGAGCGACATCAACGACGACGACATCAGCACCGAAGCGACCGGCGGCGGCGAGGGACCCGCGGACGGCGGCGCCAACCCCGGCGGCCACGACGGCGGAGCCGACGGATCGGCCGCGGGCGAAGGCCCGGCCGACGGCGGCGCCAACCCCGGCGGCCACGACGGCGGAGCCGACGGGTCCGCTTGATGGCGACGGACGGGCGCGGGCCGGGCGACCGGCCCGCGCTTTCGCGTTGTGTCCCGGTCGGCCGAGCGGAGTTCGCCGCAGACCACTGGGGGCGCCTCCCGCTGTTCACCCGCGCCGCGGACCTCGGGGAGGACTTCTCCGACCTGTTCAGCCTGGACGCGGTGGATGAGCTGGTGTCCTCGCGCGCGCTGCGCACCCCGTTCGTCCGCATGGCGAAAGAGGGAACGGTGCTGCCGCCCGCACGTTTCACCGGGCCGGGCGGCTTCGGCGCCGAGGTGGCGGACCAGCTCGACGCCGCGAAGGTGCTGGCCGAGTTCGCCGACGGCGCGACGCTCGTGCTGCAGGGCCTGCACCGCACGTGGCCGCCGATCGCGGAGTTCTCGCGCCGGCTGGCGGAAGAGCTGGGACATCCGGCGCAGGTGAACGCGTACATCACCCCGGCGTCGTCCCGCGGCTTCGACCCGCACTACGACGTGCACGACGTGTTCGTGCTGCAGATCGCGGGCGAGAAGCACTGGCGCATCCACGAGCCGGTGCACGTGGACCCGCTGCGCGACCAGCCGTGGAGCGATCACCGTGCCGAGGTCGCCGCGCGGGCGCAGGAGCGGCCGACGATCGACGAGACCTTCCGCCCCGGCGACGCACTGTACCTTCCGCGGGGCTGGATCCACTCGGCGGAGGCGCTGGGCGGGGTGTCCGTGCACCTCACCATCGGCGTCGCCGCCTACACACGGCACGACGTGGTGCAGGAGGCCGTGGCCAGGGCCGCGGACACGGCCGAGCTCCGTGCGTCGCTTCCCCTGGGTTTCGACCCGGCGGACCCGGCCGCGGTCGCGCCGGTCGTGGAGCAGACGGTGGAGGCGCTCATCTCGGCTCTCGCCGACCCGTCGGCGAGAGACGCGGTCGCGGCCGCGGTGTCCGACCGGCTGCGTCGTCGCCGGCGTTCGGACTCGCCGGCTGCGCCCGTGCGCCCGCTCGCGACGATCGCCGCCGCCGACAGGATGGGTCCGGACTCGGTGGTGGTCGTGCGGCCGGGCCTCGGCGCCGACGTGACGGTGGAGGTGGAGACGGTGACCGTGCGGCTCCCGACGAAGAAGGTCGCGCTGCCGATCGCCGCACGCGAGGCCGTCGAGGCGCTGCTCTCCGGACGACCGGTCGCGGTCGGCGCCTTGCCGCTGGACGAACGGTCCGCGGTGGTGGTCGCGCGGCGGCTGCTCCGCGAGGGGATCGTCGTGCCGGTGGACGGCGGAACCGGCGCGGGTGCGGGCGAGTTCGATCCCACGGACGAGGCCGGGGTGTCGTCGGACGGCGAGCGCAGCGCCACCGCGGACTTCGGGACCGCGTCGGCGACGTGACCGGCGCACGGGCCCTCCCGCCGTCGGGTGCACCGCCCGGCCCGGCGGCCGCCGCGGGCCGGGCGCCCGGGTGGCTGCCGTGCAGCGACCGGGCTCTCGAGCGCGGGGACCCGCTGGCCGGGACCGCCGGCTTCGGCGAGCGCTGGCTCCTCGTGGAGTTGGAGTCGGGGTGGGGCCGCCACGCGTTCTTCGACTCGGACCTCGATCCCGCGCTCGGCGCCCGGATCGTCGCGCGCGCGGAGGCGGCCGGCATCCGCCCCCTCGCCATCCGGCGCACGCGGCTGCGCGCCCCGGAGCGCCGCGACCAGTCGTCGTGGCGCTGGGCGATCGTCGACTCGCGCCCCGGCCACGAGCAGATCCGCTGGGGCACGGTCCCGGACCCGGCCGAGCTGCTGACGCTGCCCCTGGACGGGTCGGCGGGCGAGCCGAGCGACGCCCCGATCGTCGCCGTCTGTGCGCATGCGCGGCACGATCAGTGCTGCGCCGTCCGTGGGCGCCCCGTGGTCGAGGCGCTGGCCGCCCGGCATCCGGAACTCACCTGGGAGTGCTCCCACCTGGGCGGCGACCGGTTCGCCGCGACGATGATCCTCTTCCCCCATGGACTGCTCTACGGCCGCGTGGACGCCGCGAGGGCCGAGACCGTCGTCGCCCGCCACGCGGAGGGCCGGGTCGTGCCCGATCTCCTGCGCGGTCGGACCTCGCTCAGCACGGCCGCCCAGGCGGCCGAGGCCTCCGCACGGACCGCCACCGGCGACGACGCGATCGATGCGTTCCGGGTGCTGTCGGAGCGTCCGCATCCGCACGGCTGGACCGTCGAGCTCGAGCACGGCGACGAACGGCTGACGGTGGAGGTCGGAGAACGTCTCTCCGAGTCGCTGCTGAGCACGTGCTCGGCCACCATCGCGCACCCGGTGCGCGAGTTCGTCCCGGTCTCGGTCGCCCGCGCCCGGCGCTGACCCGGCTTCAGGCGTCCTGCTCCGCGCGGGTGGACTGCAGGATGCGGACCATGTTGCCGGAGGGGTCGCGGAAGGCGCAGTCGCGTGGCCCCCATGGCTGGTCGATCGGCTCCTGGAGCACCTCGGCGCCGGCGGCGCGCACGCGTTCGAAGGCGGCGTCGATGTCGTCGCTGCGGAAGACGATCGGGCTCATCGCGCCCTTCACGACGAGTTGCTGCAGCGCGTCGCCGTCGGCCTGCGACCGGCCCGCGTACGCGTCGCTGAGGACGACGGCCGCGTCATCGCCCCCGGCGACGCCGAGGGTGACCCAGCGGTGGTCGCCGGAGGTGACGTCCTGGAGGACGTCGAGGCCGAGAGCGTCGCGGTAGAACGCGAGCGACTCCTCCGGGTCGAGGACGGTGATCTGCGAGTACTGGAGTGAAACGGTCATGAGTCGACTCTAGGAAGCCGGGACCGCCGACGCTTCTCCAAAACTGCTCTCTGTGGAGAGCCGGTCGGAGGCACTGGCTGTGGACGGACGGCCGCTAGGACGCTCTGCTCCGGACGGGACGGGTGCGCTGTTTGGCGATGCAGTCCGGCATGGCGCGCACCGCTTCGTGTTCTCGTGCGCGGTACTCGGTCGGCGTCATCCCGACGATCTCGCTGAACTTGGAGCTGAACGAGCCGAGCGAGGTACAGCCGACGGCCATGCAGGCGTCCGTCACGCTCATCCCGCCGCGGAGGAGCGCCATCGCGCGCTCGATGCGTCGCGTCATCAGGTAGCTGTAGGGCGTCTCCCCGTACGCGGCACGGAACTGCCGGGAGAAGTGTGCGGGCGACATGAAGGCGCGCGAAGCCATGGTCGGGACGTCGAGCGGCTTCGCGTAGTCGCGGTCGATCAGGTCCCGGGCCCGGCGCAGGTGCGCGAGCGTCTGCAGCTCCTCCGGTGACACGGCACGAGCGTAACATCGCGGTCGCCCCGAGCGTCAGGGCCGAAAGAGTCAGGGCCGAGCGTCAGGGCCGACGCTCACCCGACCGGGACCCCGGCGGGCCGGCCCGCGGGCTCGACCAGCCGGATGAACCCGCTCAGCTCGCCGACCCCGGCCGGTGTGGTCGGGAGGAACTCGGTCAGCTCCGGCGAGTGGACCAGGTAGGCGGCCCACTTCGCCCGGGAGATCGCGACGTTGAGGCGGTTCTTCATCAGCAGGAAGGACATGCCGCGGGGCACGTCCGCGGCCGACGATGCAGCGAGGCTGACGATGGCGATCACGGCCTCCTGCCCTTGGAACTTGTCCACGGTGCCGACCCGGACGCCGCGGTACCCCTCGGCGTCGAGCAGCGCGCGCACTTCGGCGAGCTGGGCGTTGTACGGCGTCACGACGATCACGTCGTCCTCGCCGAGCGGGTCGTCGTCGCGCTGCGAGGCCGCATCGGTCCACGAGCGGCCGAGCAGTTCGCGCACGAGGGCCACGACCGCCTCCGCCTCTTCGGGCGACGCGGTCGCGTTGCCGACGTGCAGGACGGGCACGGGATGCACGCCCGGCTCGACGCCGCCGAGCTGCCGCTCCGAGGCGCCGGCGTGAGCGCGCAGCTTGCCCTCGTACGACAGCTGCGACACCGCGGAGGCGAGCGCCGGGTGCATGCGCCGCGTCTCCGCCAGGAAGTACCCGAACTCGGGCGGAAGCACGTCGTGCCCGTCGCTGATCCAGCCCAGCGCCGAACCGTCGACGGGTTCGGGATGGCGCCCCTGGCTCACCTGCGGGAGCTGCTGCGGGTCGCCGAGAAGCAGCAGGTTCTTCGCCGCGACGCCGACCGCGATGGTCGACGCGAGGGAGAACTGGCCCGCCTCGTCGACGACGAGCAGATCGAGGCTGCCGCGCGGGACGCGCGCCGGGTTGGCGAAGTCCCAGGCCGTGCCGCCGAGCACGAATCCCCGGCCCTCGTTGACGCCCGCGAACTCCAGGTGCCCGTTGGTGGGCAGCGGGGTGAACCGGTGCGCGACGGCGTCCGACGCCTCCGGGTCGACCGCGCGTGCTCCGCCGCTCGGCACCTTGCCGACCTGCTCGGGCGCGAGGCCCGCCGAGACGACGCGATCGAGCAGGTTCTCGACGACGGCGTGCGACTGCGCGACGACGCCGACCTTCCAGCCGTGCTCGGCGACCAGCCGTTCGATGACGTGGGCGCCCAGATACGACTTGCCCGTGCCGGGAGGGCCCTGCGCGGCGAGATAGGACCGGTCGAGGTCGAGGAGGCTGCTCACGACGGCCGCGATCCTGTCGTCGCCGGCCACAGGCACCAGCGCACCCGAGTGTGTACGCGGCGGCGTCCGGCGGAGCAGATCGACCGATGCATCCGTGGGCCACGTGTCGTGGTGCCGCGCGATGAGCAGCGCCGTGCCCCACTCCCGGATCGCCTCGCCCAGGCGCCGCGAGTCGGGCGGTGCGGCCGGTGTGAGGGCGCTCGGCAGGTCACGGTACGGCGGCACCTCGGGCGGGAGCGTCTCGCGCACGACGATGGACCCGTCGTCGAGCGCCTCGATGACCGAGACGGTGCGGGCGGCCCGGGCACCCGGCTGCGCGCGTGGCTGCCGGAACGGCCCCGGGTACTCGTACAGCAGGTAGGGACCGCTGCGCTCACTCACCCGCACCGCACTCCCCGCGCCCCACTGGCCGGTCAGCAGCAGCTCCCGCCGCTCCACCCGCTGGCCTTCGTCGAGGTACCAGTCGCGGAGGACGGCGGCCTGTTCCACCACCAGGACGTCGCGGGTCTCCCCCCACTCCTCGATCGGCTGGATGAGCCGCGCGAAGTGCGACTGCCAGAAGCTCTTCTGCTCCCTCCGGTGGAAGTCGATGGCCGCGGCCGCCAGAGCCATGGCCTCCCGATCGCTGCTGCGGTGCGGATCGAGCGGGTCACCGGCGAACGCCAGGAGCCCCGCCCGCAGCGGCGACTCGTCGGGCGCGACCTCGCTCTCCTCCACCGGGCTCGCGCCGATCGGGATGCCGTTCTCGGCCGCCCGCGCCACCAGCCAGTCGCGCAGCCGGAGCGTCGAGACGCAGTCGTAGCGGTTGTAGTCGCCGATGTCGTCGAGCAGCGGCTGCGCCTCGTCCTCGCGGCCGAGCGCGATCAAATCGCGCGCGTTGGCGTACTCGGTGATCGAGTCGGCGCCGTTCGTGACATCGCTCTCGCGCAGCTGGTGACCCATGTACAGCGGCTCGAGCTTCTTGATCGAGTACGACCGGGAGCCGACCCGCACGGCCTTGCGCACCAGCGGGTAGAGGTCGACCATGACGCTGTCGCGCAGCAGCCCGTCGACCTCTTCCTCGCCCACGCCGTGGCGGGCGGCGAGCGAGAGCAGGTGCGTCTGCTCGTAGGCCGCGTAGTGGTAGATGTGCATGCCGGGATACGCGGCCCGACGGTCTCGCACGAAGGCGAGGAACGCCTCCAGCGCCACCCGCTCCGCCGCGAAGTCGTGCGCCCAGAACGCCGTGAAGTTCTCGTCCTGGTCGACCAGGCCGAACAGGTAGTCGAGGTTCCAGCGCTCCCCCGCGCCCTCGGTGTAGAGCGGGTCGCCCTCGAAGTCGAAGAAGATGTCGCCGGGATCGGGCTGCGGCAGCACGGCGAGCACCGGCGCGTTGAACACGCGCACGGGCGGTGGGCTGCCCGGGACGGCCTCCAGCTGCAGCCGCGCCTGCTCGCGCAGGCTCTCCAACGTGCCCTCGGGGATGCCGTCGACCGGCCCGGTCGAGGCGGCGAGCGCGTCGATCGTGCCGAGCCCTGCCGCGATCAAGTGCTCCCGCTGCGTCACCCGCATGCCGGCGACGAGCAGCACGTCGCGCGACGCCTGCACCTCGGCGTCGCAGGTGTCGCACCGGCCGTCGACCGTGAAGCGCAGGTCGCCCCAGGCGACCGGCCCGTCGTCGGCCACGTGCTCGTGGATGATGGAGAGCAGGCGTGCCCGGCGCTTGCGGTACACCGGCTCGATATCGGAGAGATGGTGCTCGCTCACCGACCCGTCGCCCAGGAGGAGCTCGACCGTGTCGTCGACGTCGACGCCCATCCGCCGCAGCTGCTCCGCGTAGGCCGCCAGCTGCAGCAGCGCGGTCACCCGCGCGCTACGGGCCAGCTTGGAGTCTTGCACCCGGTAGCGCCCGTCGGGCAGACGGACGACGAAGTCGGCGAAGCCGACGAAGGACCCGTCGAAGAACGTCGCCTGGAAGACGACCTCGGCCCCGCGCTCGAACGCCTCCGATGTGCTCCGCACGGCCTCGGCGAGGCTCTCGGCGGTGAGCTGCGGCGGCCGCTCGATCTCGGCGACGCCCGCGCCGAAGCGCTCGCGATAGCGCTCCAGGATGCGATGCTCGTGCTCGTCGCCCATACGCGACGACCGCACGTACATCGGGTCTTCGATCTCCTCCGTCTTCTCGAGGCGGCCCAGCTTCACATCGAGCGTTCGCAGGAAGGCGAACTCGCACTTCGACGCCTCGGTGAGGTCGCTCGCGCTCGTGGCGATGACACCGTCGAGCAGGAACACGGCGACCTCCCTTCCGGCGCGGATGCCCGTTCCGTCAGGCGGCCCCGGCGACCACCCGCTCCAGCAGACTATCGGCGACCCCTGACACCGCTCCGTTGTCCACAGAAACCCGTCGGCGGGCCACGAATCGCCGTGCCTGTGGAGTCATTTCGCCTTCGCGGCCGCCTTCATCGCGCGCTTGTGCTCCCGCACCTTGGCCAGCGAGTCGGCGTCCACGATGTCGGCGACCGACCGGTACCCGTCGGTGCCGTAGTCCCCCGCCGCCTGCTGCCATCCGGTCGCCTGCAGCCCTTTGCGCTTGCCGAGCAGGGCCAGGAAGATCTTCGCCTTCTGCTCGCCGAACCCCGGCAGCGCCTTCAGGCGGCGCAACACCTCGGCGCCGTCCGGGTCGCCCTCGGTCCAGATCGCCGCCGTGTCGCCGCCCCAGTCGGACACGATCGCCGCGGCGAGCGCCTGCAGGCGCGTCGCCATGGAGCCCGGATAGCGGTGGACGGCCGGCGTCTGCTTCATCGCCTCGACCAGCTTCTCCGGGTCGACCGCCGCGATGCTCGCCGGGTCGAGGACCCCGAGCCGGTCGCGCAGCTTGGCCGGGCCCGCGAACGCGGTCTCCATCGGCACCTGCTGGTCGAGCAGCATCCCGGTCAGGAGGGCGAACGGCGACTGGTCGAGCAGGGCGTCCGCCTCGGCGTCGCCGGTGATGGTGATGGCCATGCGTTCAGCCTGCCACCAGGAGGAGCACGCCCGCCACCGCCGACACCACGGCGAGCAGCAGCGCCACCCCGAGCAGCACCGCGTGCACGACGAGGAACGGCGTCGCACGGCCGGCGGCGTCCCGCGCCCGAGCGTCCTTACGGACCCGGGTGAAGAACCGCGGCCAGGCGAAGACGTTGAAGAGGGCGTTCAGGAACAGCACGATGGCGGCGAAGACGGTCATGGTGCCTCCAGCCTAGGCGGACGTCAGTCGCCCGAGGCGACGAGCTGCACGCGGAGCGAGTCGACCCGTGTGGCGATCACGTCGTCCGCCGCCCAGCGCTGGGCCAGGCGCGACAGGATCGCGTCGAGCTCCTCGCGGGTGAGCCCGGCCGCCAGCGCCAGCCGGACCACCAGTTCCTCCCCCGCCAGCCGGCTCGCCGGATCGCCCGCCACGAGCGTCACGTCGTGCACGCCGAGCTCCGGAGCGATGGACGCGCGGAAGGCCGAGAGGACGTCGGGGTCGCGATCGCCGGGGAGCCAGCGCGTGCCCTGGGCGATCGCCCACACGGCGGGCCGGCGGACCACGAACTCCGTCTCCGAGGTGGGGTCGAGCACGATCAGCTCCGTGCCCTCGGAGGCGGCCGCGAGCGCCGCCCGCCGTCCGTCGACGGGCACCGGCCTCGCCTGCGGGTTCCAGGCCTGCAGCGCCGTGACGGAGGAGAACACCGGCTGCACACTGCGGCCGTCGGGACCGGCGACCGTCACGATCGACAGCTCCTGCGTCTTGTCGACGAGCATCCCGGCCACGTTCTCGCCCTCCTCCCCGAGCTCGGCGACGAGCGGGACGAGCAGGCGCGCGTCGCGCAGCGCGTCCACCACGGCCTCCGGTCCGGCGTCTCCCGCGCGGAAGGCGACCAGGGCGCCGAGCAGCGCGGGCGGCGCTGAGCCGTCGTCGTCGCCGAACGGGTTGTCGTCGAAGTGCCGTCCCTCCCACGGCTGGCCGGCGGAGTCGGCGGGACTGCCCGCGGCGAGGGAGGCGGCGAAGCCCGCCAGCCGGGCCGCACCCTCCTCGGTGGGCCGTACCTCGGCGTCCGCCGTTCCCTCGGCAGGATCGCCGGCGTCAGCGTCCCGCGACATCCAGCGCCTCGGGCAGGGTGAACGCTCCGGCGTAGAGCGCCTTGCCGACGATAGCGCCCTCGAGCCCCAGCGGCACCAGCTCGCGGAGGGCGGCGATGTCATCGAGATTCGAGATGCCGCCGGAGGCGACGACGGGACGCTCGGTGCGCTCCAGCACCTGGCGCAGGAGGTCGAGGTTCGGGCCTTTCAAGGTGCCGTCCTTGGTGACGTCGGTGACGACGTAGCGCGCGCAGCCCGCGTCCTCCAGCCGGTCGAGCACCTCCCACAGGTCGCCGCCCTCGCGGGTCCAGCCGCGGGCCGCGAGCGTGGTGCCGCGCACGTCCAGACCGACCGCGACCGCCTCGCCGTAGGCGCTGATAGCGCTTGCCGCCCACTCCGGGTTCTCCAGCGCCGCCGTGCCGAGGTTGACGCGGGTCGCGCCCGCGTCGAGCGCCTGCTTCAGCGACTCGTCGTCGCGGATGCCGCCGGACAGCTCGATGCTCACGCCGTGCACCTCGCGGATGACGCGCTTCAGCAGCGACCGGTTCTCCCCCCGGCCGAACGCGGCGTCGAGGTCGACCAGGTGGATCCACTCGGCGCCCGACTCCGCCCACTCGGCCGCAGCGTCCACCGGGTCGCCGTAGCTGGTCTCGCTGCCGGCCTCGCCCTGGGTGAGGCGCACCGCCTTGCCGTCGGCCACGTCCACCGCGGGGAGGAGGACGAGCCGGGGCGTGCTGATGAAGTCGGTCATGTGTTTCCTCGTGTCGGTCCGCTCGGGCGGACGGGTGGCGCGGGGTCCGCTAGAGCGAGCGGACCCAGTTGCGGAGCAGCTCAATGCCGGCGCGGCCGGACTTCTCCGGGTGGAACTGCGTGGCGCTGAGCGGACCGTTCTCGACGGCGGCCACGAACGGACCGCCGTGGTCGGCCCAGGTGACCTTCGGCTTCGGGAAGGGGCCCTCGGGCTCCAGCGTCCACTGCTGCGCCGCGTACGAGTGGACGAAGTAGAACCGCTCGTCCTGCAGCCCGGCGAAGAGCGTGGAGTCCTCGGGGGCGCGAACCGTGTTCCAGCCCATGTGCGGCACGACGTCGGCCCGGATCAGGTCGACCGTGCCCGGCCATTCGCCGAGGCCCTCGGTCTCCACGCCGTGCTCGACGCCGCGCTCGAACATGACCTGCATGCCGACGCAGATGCCGAGCACCGGGCGTCCGCCCGCCAGTCGCCGGTCGACGACCTCGTCGCCGTGCGAGGCGCGGAGAGCGTCCACCACCGCGGTGAACGCACCGACGCCCGGAACGAGCAGGCCGTCGGCCTCGAGCGCGCGCGCCCGGTTGCCGGTCAGCTCGACGTTCGCGCCCGCGGCCTCCAGCGCCTTGACGGCCGAGTGGACGTTGCCAGTGCCGTAGTCGAAGACGACGACGTCGGGCGTGCGCTCGCCGGTCACAGCGCTCCCTTGGTGGAGGGGATGCCGGTGATCAGCGGGTCGAGCGCCTTGGCCTGGCGGAACGCGCGGGCGAACGCCTTGAACTCGGCCTCGGCGATGTGGTGCGGGTCGCGGCCTCCGACGACGGTGATGTGCGTGGTGATGCGCGCGTTGAACGTGATCGCCTCGAAGACGTGACGGACCATCGACCCGGTGAAGTGGCCGCCGATGAGGTGCAGCTCGAAGCCGGCGGGCTCGCCGGTGTGCACCAGGTACGGACGGCCGGAGATATCGACGACCGCCTGCACGAGCGCCTCGTCGAGCGGCACGAGGGCGTCGCCGTACCGCGAGATGCCGGCCTTGTCGCCGAGCGCCTTCCGGATGGCCTGCCCGAGGACGATGCCGACGTCCTCCACCGTGTGGTGCACGTCGATGTCGGTGTCACCGGTCGCGCGGATGCGGAGATCGGTGAGCGAGTGCTTGGCGAACGCGGTGAGGAGGTGGTCGTAGAAGGGGACGCTCGTCCGGATGTCGGACGTGCCGGTGCCGTCGAGGTCGAGGCTCAGCTCGATGCTCGACTCGCTCGTCTCCCGCGTGACCGTGGCGGCGCGATTCGTCATGCGTCCGAGTCTACCGGGGCGTCCTGGTCCCGCTCGGGCGCCTGCTCGTCGTCCGCCTCCCGGCCGGGCCGGCCGAGGGCCGCCAGGGCCTCGAGGAACGCCGTCGTCTCGGCCTCGGTCCCGGCAGTGACGCGCAGGTGGTGCGGGATGCCGACATCCCGGATCAGGATGCCGCGCTCGGCGAGCGCCTCGAACGTCGCGTGCGGGTCGTCCACCCCGCCGAAGAGCACGAAGTTGCTCCCGCTCCGGTGCGGCGTGTAGCCGAGCCGGGCGAGCTCGGAGACGAGCCGGTCGCGCTGCTCGCGGATCTGCCCGACGGTGGCGAGCATCTCGTCGGAGTGCGCGAGCGCGCCGAGCGCCGCCGCCTGGGTGAGCGCTGACAGGTGGTACGGCAGGCGGACGAGCCGCAGCGCGTCGTTGACGGCCGGGTCGGCGGCCAGGTAGCCGACGCGCGCACCGGCGAAGGCGAACGCCTTGCTCATCGTGCGGGAGATGAGCAGCCGGGGGCGGCCGGACAGCAGGGTGAGGGCGGACGGCTCGCCGTCCGGCATGAACTCCGCGTACGCCTCGTCGACGACGACGATCCCGCGCGCGGCCTCGTAGGCCGCTTCGACCGTCGCGAGCGGGAGCGGGGTGCCGGTGGGGTTGTTGGGCGAGCAGAGGATGACGATGTCGGGGTCGTGCCGCCGGATCTGCTGCGCCGCGGTCTCGGGCGTCAGCTCGTAGTCGGCGTCGCGCGTCCCGGCGATGTAGGCGGTGCCGGTGCCGGACGCCAGCAGCGGGTACATGGAGTACGTGGGAGCGAACCCGAGGAGCGTGCGCCCCGGACCGCCGAAGGCCTGCAGGATGTGCTGCAGCACCTCGTTGGAGCCGTTGGCCGCCCAGATCTCGTCGGCCGTGAGCCCGTGCCCCAGGTAGCGGGCGAACGCCTCGCGCAGTTCGGTGAACTCGCGGTCCGGGTACCGGTTGACCCCGCCGACCGCCGCCGCGACGCGGGCGACGATGTCGGCCGCCACGTCCTCCGGCACGGGATGCGTGTTCTCGTTCACGTTCAGCGCGACGGGCACGGGACGCTGCGGCGCACCGTACGGGGAGCGACCGCGGAGGTCGTCACGGATCGGCAGTTCGGAAAGAGAGGTCACCCTTCAATCGTAGTCAGCCGCCGGCACGGGGTTTCCCCGCGTGACATGCCCCGCATAGGCCCTCTCGGCCGCCGCGACTTGCCTGAGTCAGTGCGCGTACTTCGAGGGCACCGCGAGCTGCTGGCCCGGGGACACCACTGCCGACTCGAGCCCGTTCAGCGACACGATGTCGGCGATCACGTCGCGCGGATCGGCGTTGGGCGCGACGCGCTCGGCCACCGACCACAGCGAATCGCCCGACTCGACCGTCACATACTGGAAGCTCACGTGCGTCTGCTCGCCCGACGCCAGGGCGCCCCCGCCGTTCAGCGCGAAGACCAGCGCGCCGATCACGAGCGGCAGGGCCACGAGTGCGGAGAGCACCGCGCGACCGCGCCGCGTGAGGCGCAGACGGACGCGCGCGCCCTCGGGCAGCGGCGGGACCGCGCGAAGCGTGGTGGGAACCGACTCGCTCATCAGTGCTGCACTCATGGCCGTGACCTCCTCAGACTCGCGGGTGCGAAACTGTGTTCCGAATGTATCTTCGAATGTCGCAAACCGCAAGGCGTCGTCGTGCACGGAATTCTGGGGCGAAGTTCGCGACACACTCGAACACATGTTTGTCTTCCCTTCCGGACGCGGATACAGTTTCGACTGTCTGAGGACATCAGATCAGGTACCACCGACATTCCTGCCGGGGAGCATCCCCGAAGGACGCCGACGCCAGGAGAGGACGCCCGTGTCGAACGAGAACCAGGCCCGCGGAGGCACCCGCCGCCGCAAGAACCTGAGCGACAAGCAGCTGGCGATCCTCGACGTCATCCAGCGATCGGTGAACCAGCGCGGCTATCCGCCGAGCATGCGCGAGATCGGCGACGCGGTGGGCCTCTCCTCCCTCTCCTCCGTCACCCACCAGCTCAACCAGCTGGAGCTGAGCGGCTACCTCCGCCGCGACCCGAACCGGCCGCGCGCGCTCGAGATCCTGATCGATCTGCCCGCGAGCTCCGGCGAGGCCCCCGACTACGAGAACCAGACGCCCGTCGGCGACGCCGCCATGGTGCCGCTGGTGGGCCGGATCGCGGCCGGCATCCCGATCACGGCGGAGCAGCAGGTCGACGAGGTCTTCCCGCTCCCCCGGCAGCTGGTCGGCAACGGCGAGCTCTTCATGCTGAGGGTGGTCGGCGAGTCCATGATCGACGCCGCCATCTGCGACGGCGACTGGGTGGTCGTCCGCGCGCAGAACACGGCCGAGAACGGCGATATCGTCGCGGCGATGCTCGACGAGGAGGCGACGGTCAAGGTCTTCCGGCAGCGCGACGGCCACACCTGGCTGCTGCCGCGCAACTCGAACTTCGAGCCGATCCTCGGCGACTTCGCCCAGGTGCTCGGCAAGGTCGTGGCGGTCCTCCGCGCCGTCTGATCCCGCGGGTGTCGCTCGGGCTCAGGCCCAGCCGAGCTCCTGCAGGCGGGCGTCGGAGAGCCCGAAGTAGTGGCCGATCTCGTGCACCAGGGTCACCCGCACCCGGGCCCGCAGCTCGTCCTCCGTCGCGGCCGACGCCTCCAGGTTGTTGCGGAACAGCGTGATCCGGTCGGGCAGCTCCCCGAACCCATACACCGACCGCCGGGTGAGCGGCCGCCCGCTGTAGAGGCCGAAGAGCCGCGGCCGCGCGCCCGGCGGCTGATCCTCGATCAGGATGGCGACGTTCTCCAGCGGGCCCACCATGTCGTCCGGGAGGGCGTCGAAGATGTCGCCGACCATCCGCTCGAACTCGTCGTCCGCCATCCGCACCATGCGCTCATCCTGACGCACGCGACGGCGCCCCGGGAGCCTGTCCGCGGAGAGCGGACGAGCGGCCCCCGGGGCGTCGCGGGTGTCAGGCGGAGACCGACGCGCGCTCGCGCACCGCGCGCGTGGCCTCGATGATGTTCCGCAGCGACGCCACGGTCTCGTCGTAGCCGCGGGTCTTCAGCCCGCAGTCCGGGTTGACCCAGAGCTGACGGCCGGGAATGGCGTCGAGTGCCGTCTCCAGCAGTTCGGTCACCTCGGCGACCGACGGGACGCGCGGCGAGTGGATGTCGTACACGCCCGGTCCGATGCCGTGCTCGAACCCGGAGCGCTGGATGTCGTGCACGACCTCCATCCGGCTGCGCGCGGCCTCGATGCTGGTGACGTCCGCGTCCAGGTTCCGGATCGCGTCGATGACCACGCCGAACTCCGAGTAGCAGAGGTGGGTGTGGATCTGCGTGCGGTCGCCCGCACCGGAGGTCGCGAGCCGGAACGACCCGACCGACCACTCCAGGTAGTCGTCCTGCGCGGCCTTCTTCAGCGGCAGCAGCTCGCGCAGCGCGGGCTCGTCGACCTGCACGACGCGGATGCCGGCCTCCTCCAGGTCGGCGATCTCGTCGCGCAGGGCGAGGGCCACCTGGCGCGCGGTCTCGCCGAGCGGCTGGTCGTCGCGCACGAACGACCAGGCAAGGATCGTGACCGGGCCGGTGAGCATCCCCTTCACCGGCTTGTCGGTGAGGCTCTGCGTGTACGCCGACCAGTCGACCGTGATCGGGGCCGGACGCGACACATCGCCCCAGAGGATGGACGGGCGCGTACAGCGGGAGCCGTACGACTGCACCCAGCCGTTGACGGTGACCGCGAAGCCGTCGAGGTTCTCCGCGAAGTACTGCACCATGTCGTTGCGCTCGGGCTCGCCGTGGACGATCACGTCGATGCCGATCTCCTCCTGCAGGTCGACGACGCGCTTGATCTCGTCGCGCATCCGGCCCAGGTACTCGGCCTCGGTGATGAGCCCCTTCGCGAGCTGGGCGCGCGACCGGCGGATGTCGGCGGTCTGCGGGAACGATCCGATCGTCGTCGTCGGCAGGAACGGCAGCCCGAGGGCCTCGTCCTGGGCGGCGAGCCGGGTGGCGTAGTCGCCGCGGCGGAAGTCCGCCTCGGTCAGGGCGGCCTCGCGCTCCCGCACCGCGGGCACGCGGACCCCGGGCGCCGACGCGCGGTCGGCGAGCGCCGCGGTCGCCGCGGTCAGCTCCTGCTGGATCGCCTCGTGGCCCTCGACCAGGCCGCGCGCGAGCACGGCCACCTGCGCCACCTTCTGGTCGGCGAAGGCCAGCCAGGTCTTCAGACGCGCGTCGAGCTCCGGCTCGTCGTCGACGTCGTGCGGCACGTGAAGCAGCGAGGTGGAGGTGGACACCGCCACGTCGGGGCTCAGGGACAGGAGCTCGGTCAGCGTCCCGAACGCCGCCTCGAGGTCGCCGCGCCAGATGTTGTGGCCGTCGATCACGCCGCCCACGAGGGTCTTCCCGGCGAGCGCGGACGAGGTCGCCGCGTCCAGCCCGGTCGGGAGGGAGCCGCGCACCAGGTCGAGCGAGATCGCCTCGACGGGGGTGGAGGCGAGCGCAGGAAGCGCGTCGTCGAGGCTGCCGTACGGAGCGGCCACGAAGAGGGCGGGACGCTCGGCGGCGCCGCCGAGCTCGGCGTACGCCGTCCGCGTCGCGGCGAGCACCGCATCCCGCGGCTCGTCGACGCTCTCGCTCACCAGGGCCGGCTCGTCGAGCTGGACCCACGGCGCGCCCGCGGCGGCCAGGCGGGCGAGCAGCTCGCGATACACCGGCAGCAGGTCACCGAGGCGCGACAGCGGGCGGAAGCCCTCCGGCGCCTCGTCGCTCGGCTTGCTGAGCAGCAGGAACGTCACCGGGCCGACGACGACCGGGCGGGTCACGAAGCCGGCGGCACGCGCCTCCTCGAACTCGCGGACGATGCGGTCCGACGCCAGCCGGAACGCGGTCTCCGGGCCGATCTCGGGCACGAGGTAGTGGTAGTTGGAGTCGAACCACTTGGTCATCTCCAGCGGCGGGTTCTCCCCCTCGCCGCGGGCGATCGTGAAGTATCCGGCCAGGTCGATCGAGCCGTCCGCGGCGCTCAGCCCGGCGAAGCGCGACGGGATGGCGCCGACCGTGACCGCCGCATCCAGCACCTGGTCGTAGAAGCTGAAGCTCTCCGGGATGGCGGCGTCGGTGCGTCCCAGCCCGAGCGCGGCGAGCCGCTCGCGGGTGGCAGCGCGGAGCCCGGCCGCGGTGGACTCCAGCTCGCCGGCGGTGATGCTGCCGGCCCAGAACGCCTCGACGGCCTTCTTGAGCTCCCGGCGGCGGCCGATGCGCGGGTAGCCGATGATCGTGCCGGCCGGGAAGGCGGGACGTGCGGTGGTGTCGGTCATGCTGGTTCCTTTTCGGTGGCCGATTTCTTCGGGGTGTGGGTGTGCTCGGCGCCGCCCTCCGGGAGGACGCCGATGCGGTCCAGCATGGAGAGCACGGCCTCATGCTGGTTGAACGTGTAGAGGTGGAGGCCGGGGGCGCCGCCGTCCAGCAGGCGCCGCCCGAGGCGCGCCGCCCAGTCGATGCCGATCTCCCTCCGGCCCTCGTCGGTCGGTTCGACCTCCAGCTCGATCGCGAGGTCGCTCGGCAGGTCCTCGCCGCTCAGCTCCAGCATCCGCTTCAGGCGGGCGGGGCTGGTCACCGGCATGATGCCGGGGAGGATCGGGAAGGTCACACCGGCCTCCGCCGCGCGCTGGGCGAAGTGCAGGTAGTCCTCTGCGTGGAAGAACAGCTGGGTGATGCCCAGGTTGGCGCCGGCCGCCTGCTTGGCGAGCAGGGCGTCGATGTCCTGCGAGATCGAGTGGGACGACGGGTGGCCGTTCGGGAAGGCGGCGACGGCGATCTGCACGTGCTCGCGGTGCTCCAGCACGGCCTGCGCTGGGAGGCCCGGGACGGACAGCTCGCCGTACGGCGCGCGCTCGGCCTGCACCCGGTGGATGAGCTGCACCAGCTCCGCGGTCGTGCGGATGTCGCCGATGCCGTCCTCCCCCGCGGGCAGGTCCGCGGGAGGGTCGCCGCGCACGGCGAGGAAGCGGCGGATCCCGGCGTCCAGGAACTCGCGGATCAGGCGGTGCGCCTCCTCGTGCGACGAGCCGACGCAGGTGAGATGCGCCATCGCGCTCACGTCGGTGTGCTCGATGATGTACCGCAGCACGTCGAGGGAGGCCGTGCGCGAGGAGCCGCCGGCGCCGTAGGTCACCGAGATGAAGTCCGGGTGCACGGCCGCGAGCCGGTCGATCGTCGCCGGGAGCGTGGCGGCGGCCCGCTCGGTGCGCGGCGGGTACAGCTCGAAGGAGTACCGGGCGTCGGTACAGCTCATGGTGGAACCTCGGATGGTCGGACAGCGGCACGGGACATCCCGCCGCTCGGCTGGCGAGGGCGGGTCTCACGGGCGGGTGCCGGGCTCGGCTGTCGCACCACGACAGCGGTCGCCCGCTGCGCTTGACGAGCAATCTAGCAACGCGAAGGGCCGGACGGAACAGGCCGTGTCATGCTTCGACACAGTCGGTCCCGTCCGGCCCTTCGTCCGGTCCGGTCCGGTCGTTACGCGGTGGCGGTCACCTCGAACGGCTCGAACGCCGCGTGGTATTCGGGCATGATGCGCGCCGTGACACGCGTGCCCTCCTCCACGTACTCGGTCGAGAGCACCCGGCCGCGCTCGTGCAGCGCCGAGATGAGGTCGCCTCGGTCGTACGGCACCACCAGCTCCACCTCGAGGGAGGGGTCCGGCAGCAGCCGTGCGATGGCGGCCAGCACCTCATCCACGCCCTCGCCCGTGCGGGCGGAGGCGAAGATGGCGCCGGGCTCCAGGCCACGCAGCACCAGGCGGTCGTCCGCCGAGATCCGGTCGGCCTTGTTGAAGACCACGATCTCCGGGATGTCGCGCGCGCCGACCTCGCCGATCACGTCGCGCACCGTCGCGAGCTGCGACGCCGGGTCCGGGTGCGAGCCGTCGACCACGTGCAGGATGACGTCGGAGTCGGCGACCTCCTCCAGGGTCGAGCGGAACGCCTCCACCAGCTGGTGCGGCAGGTTGCGGACGAACCCGACCGTGTCGGCCAGCGTGTACAGCCGGCCGTCGGCGGTCACACTGCGGCGCACCGTCGCATCCAGCGTCGCGAACAGCGCGTTCTCGACGAGCACGCCGGCCTTCGTGATCCGGTTCAGCAGGCTGGACTTGCCCGCGTTGGTGTAGCCCGCGATCGCCACGGACGGCACCGAGTTGCGGTTGCGGTTCGCCCGCTTCGCTTCCCGGGCCGGCTTGAAGCCGGCGATCTGCTTGCGCAGCCGGGCCATGCGGGTGTGGATGCGGCGGCGATCCAGCTCGATTTTCGTCTCACCGGGACCGCGCGAGCCCATGCCGGCGCCCGCGCCGCCCACCTGGCCACCGGCCTGGCGGGACATCGACTCGCCCCAGCCGCGGAGGCGCGGGAGCAGGTACTCGAGCTGTGCCAGCTCCACCTGCGCCTTGCCCTCGCGGCTCTTGGCGTGCTGACTGAAGATGTCGAGGATCACGGCCGTGCGGTCGATCACCTTGACCTTCACCACGTCCTCCAGCGCACGGCGCTGGCTCGGCGCCAGCTCGGTGTCGGCGATCACGGTGTCGGCGCCGAGAGCGGCCACGATTCCGGCCAGCTCCTCTGCCTTCCCGCGCCCGAGGTACGTGCTCGGGTCCGGATGCGGCCGCCGCTGCAGCAGCCCGTCGAGGACGGCGGCGCCCGCGGTCTCGGCCAGCGCCGCGAGCTCGCGCATGGAGTTCTCGGCGTCCTGCAGGGAACCCTGCGAGTACACGCCGATCAGCACCACGTTCTCCAGCCGCAGCTGCCGGTACTCCACCTCGGTGACGTCCTGCAGCTCGGTCGAGAGGCCGGACACGCGGCGCAGCGCCGCGCGCTCCTCCTGGTCGAACTGCTCGCCGTCGTGCGCGCCGCCGTCGAGGGCGTCGCTCTGCAGCGCCTGCGCGCGAGCGGAGTCTCCGAACAGCGTCACGCTGGCGCGGTTCTGCTCGGTCGCGAGCACGCGCGCGACCACGTCGTCTGCGTCGTGCTCGCGGATATCTGTCTTATCGGTCATTCAGTTCCCCTGATCCGGGTCAACCCTAGTTCGTCTTGTTCTTGTCTGTCCTGTACCGTCTGCTTATGGCCAGCGGAGATCACTACTTTTCCCCGGCGCCCGAGAGCGAGCTGAACCTGAGGCCGTTCACCGTACGCCTGGCCGGGACGACCTACGAGCTGGTGACAGCCAACGGGATCTTCAGCCCCGAGCGCGTCGATGCGGGTACGCGGGTGCTGCTGGACCATGTCCCCGCAGCGCCGCCCGGAGGTCAGCTCCTCGACCTGGGCTGCGGCTGGGGGCCGGTGGCTCTCACACTTGCTCTTGAATCCCCTCATGCGACGGTCTGGGCCGTCGACGTCAACACCCGAGCGCTGGACATCGTGCGCAGGAACGCGCAGAAGCTCGGTCTCACCAATGTAAACCCCGTGACGCCGGAGAATGTTCCCGACGACGTGCGGTTCACCACGATCTGGTCCAACCCGCCGATCCGGGTCGGCAAGAACGAGCTGCACAACATCCTGGAGCAGTGGCTGCCACGCCTCGAGCCCGGATCGGACGCGTGGCTGGTCGTGCAGCGCAATCTCGGCAGCGACTCGCTGCACCGCTGGATGCAGGCCACCTTCCCCGACCTCACCACCACCCGCGCCGCCACCGCCAAGGGCTACCGCGTCCTCCGCGCCCGCGCCCACGCCTAGCCCCACCGCCCCCTCGTCGCTTCCTCACTTAATCCGCCGAATCGCGGCCAATGGTCGGAATTAGCGAGGAAGCGATGGGGGTGGCTAGGCGAGGTCGAGGGTGCCGGTGAAGACGAGCTCGGCGGGACCGGAGAGGGCGACGTGCTCGCCGTCCTCCGTCGGGAACATGCGCACGCCGACCGTGCCGCCCGGCACGTCCACGCGCCACTGGTTCGGCGCGGCCGCACCCGCCCAGTAGCGGACCGCGAGCGCCGCGGCGGCGGCACCCGTCCCGCAGGACAGCGTCTCGCCGCTCCCCCGCTCGTGCACGCGCATCCGGATGCGGCCGACGCCGTCCTTCACGAGCGGCTCGTGCGGCACGACGAACTCGACGTTGGCCCCGTGCTCGGGCGCCGGCTCGATGTGCGGGATGTACGACAGGTCGGCCGCGTCGAGCTCCGACTCGTCGGCCACCGCCACGACCACGTGCGGGTTGCCCATGTCGATGCCGAGCCCCGGGCGCGCGATCGGCAGCTCCTTCGCTCGCACCAGCGGCTCGCCGCCGTCGAGGTCCCAGCGGCCGAGGTCGACCTGGAAGCCGGTGGTGCTGCGCTGCACGTCGCGCACGCCGGAGCGGGTGCCGATGGCGATCGTCCCGCCTTCGGGCAGTTCGGCGAGCCCGGTCTCCAGCAGGTAGCGGACGTACACGCGGATGCCGTTGCCGCACATCTCGGCGGGCGAGCCGTCGGCGTTGTAGTAGTCCATGAACCAGGTGGCGCCGTCGTCCTCCGCGAGCGCGGCCTCGCCCTCCGGCAGGTGGGCGGAGCGGACGGCGCGGATGACGCCGTCGGCTCCGACGCCGAAGTGGCGGTCGCAGATCCCGGCGATCTGAGCGGCGGTCAGCGGCAGGCGACCCTCGGGGTCGGAGTAGAGCACGAAGTCGTTGCCGGTGCCCTGACCCTTGGTGAAGTGGATGGTCGCCATGCGTCCCAGCCTAGCGACCCGCGGTGGGTGGGTTGCGCCGGGTGGGTGGGCAGGGCCGGGCTCAGGCGGCGTCGACGACGGCCAGCGCCTGGTCGACGAGGTCGGGAGCGTCGTACTCGAGCCAGTGGATGCCGGGATAGCGCTTGAACCAGCTGACCTGGCGGCGGGCGTAGCGGCGGGTGAGCTGCTGCGTCTGCGCGATCGCCTCCTCCTGGGTCAGCTCGTGGCGCAGCTCGGCTAGCGCCTGCGCGTAGCCGATCGCCCGGCGCGCGGTCACCCCGCGGTCGATCCCCTGCGGGATGAGCGCCGACACCTCGGCGAGCAGGCCGGCGGCCCACATGCGGTCGACTCGCGCGTCGAGCCGCCGCACGAGCTCCTCGCGCGGGGCGGAGAGCCCGATGATCGCGGTCGGCAGGTGCCACGGCTGCGGCTCGTCGGGGAGGGCTCCGCTGACCGAGGTGCCCGTGAGTTCGGCAACTTCGAGCGCGCGCACGATGCGCCGGCCGTTGCGGGATCCGATCCGCCGGGCGGCCTCCGGGTCGCGCTCCGCGAGGCGGTTGAAGAGCATCCCCGGTCCGTGCTCGGCAAGCTCCGCTTCGAGGCGCGCCCGCAGCTCCGGGTCGGTGCCCGGGAACCGCAGGTCGAAGAGCACGCTGGAGACGTACAGGCCCGACCCGCCGACCAGGATCGGGACGGCCCCGCGGGCCAGGATGTCCTCGATGCGTGCCCGGGCCTCCGGCTGGTAGCGCGCGACCGTGGCCTCGTCGGCGACCTCGAGCACGTCGAAGAGGTGGTGCGGGATGCCGCGCCACTCGTCGGGTGAGATCTTGGCCGTGCCGATGTCCATGCCGCGGTAGAGCTGCATCGCGTCGGCGTTGACGACCTCGGCCGCGGTGCCGCGGGCGCGTAGAGCGTCGGCGAGGGCGAGCGAGAGGTCGGTCTTCCCCGTCCCCGTCGGGCCGACGATCGCGACGAGCGGTGGGGCCGCGCGTGCGGTGCGGGCAGTCGGGGTGCTCAGCGCTGCCCGTCCGTCGGGTCGTAGATCGGCATGGTCCCGACGCCGGGCGACGTGAGCGGCTCGCGCGTGCGCAGGGTGGGAAGCCCGAGCGAGACCCGGCCGCCCGCGTCGGCGGAGGCGCCGGTGCCGTGGGCGGGGACCGCGCAGGACTCGGCCTCCGCGCGGTCCCAGGCGTCGCCCGCGGTGGTGCGGCGGACGCGGAGCGGCGTTCCGTCGACGGCGTCGGCGATGAGGTGGTGCGGGGCGGCCTGGGTGACGGTGACCGTGACGACGTCGCCGGGTCGCGGAGTCTCGGAGCCGGCCGGCAGCTCGAAGTGGACGAGGCGGCTGTCGCGGGCGCGTCCGCTGAGGCGGCGCGTGTCCGCATCCTTCCGGCCTTCGCCGTTGGCCACGAGGAGCTCGACCTCGCGGCCGATCAGCTTCTCGTTCTCCTCGAGGGAGATCCGCTCCTGCAGCGCGATGAGACGGTCGTAGCGGTCCTGCACGACCTCCTTCGGGACCTGGTCCTCCATCGTCGCGGCGGGTGTTCCCGGGCGGATCGAGTACTGGAACGTGAACGCCGACGCGAAGCGCGCCGCCTCGACCACGCGCAGGGTCTCCTGGAAGTCCTCCTCGGTCTCGCCGGGGAAGCCGACGATGATGTCGGTGCTGATGGCCGCGTCGGGCAGCTTGGCGCGCACGCGGTCGAGGATGCCGAGGAACTTCTCGGACCGGTACGACCGCCTCATGGAACGGAGGATGCGGTCGGAACCGGACTGCAGCGGCATGTGCAGCTGCGGCATGACCGCCGGGGTCTCCGCCATGGCGTCGATGACGTCGTCGGTGAAGGCCGCCGGGTGCGGGCTCGTGAAGCGGATGCGCTCGAGTCCCTGGATCTGGCCGGCCGCGCGGAGCAGCTTGCTGAACGCCTGGCGGTCGCCGAACTCGACGCCGTAGGAGTTGACGTTCTGGCCGAGCAGCGTGACCTCGATCGCGCCGTCGTCGACGAGCGCCTGGATCTCGGCGAGGATGTCGCCCGGACGGCGGTCCTTCTCCTTGCCGCGCAGCGACGGGACGATGCAGAACGTGCACGTGTTGTTGCAGCCGACCGAGATGGACACCCAGCCGGAGTAGGACGAGTCGCGCTTGGTGGGGAGCGTGGACGGGAACGTCTCGAGGGCCTCGAGGATCTCGATCTCGGCGGCGTCGTTGTGGCGGGCGCGCTCCAGCAGGCTCGGGAGCGAGCCCATGTTGTGGGTGCCGAACACGACGTCCACCCACGGTGCCTTCTCGAGGATGACGTTCTTGTCCTTCTGGGCGAGGCAGCCCCCGACGGCGATCTGCATGCCCTCGTGGCGTCGTTTCACCCCGGCGAGGTGGCCGAGGTTGCCGTAGAGCTTGTTGTCCGCGTTCTCCCGCACCGCGCAGGTGTTGATCACGACGATGTCGGCCTCTTCGCCGTCGGCAGGAACGTAGCCGGCCGCCTCGAGCGAACCGCTCAACCGCTCGGAGTCGTGGACGTTCATCTGGCAGCCGAACGTGCGCACCTCGTACGTGCGCGCCCGACCGTCCGGACGGACCGCCGCGTCGGACGGCTCGATCACACTGCGCTGCTCGATGCCACTGCGCTGCTCGACGATGCTCATGATGGCGACAAGTCTACGTTTCTCTCCTGCACGGCGACGACTCACCACTGGCCGACTCGGCGATACTCCGACTCGGCGCTACTGGAACCGGACCCCGGACCCGCCCCGGGAGCGGCGCCCGGCGAAAGCCGCGTCCATCGCCTGCCGGACGATGTCGGAGCCGTATCCCTTGCGCGCGAGGAAGCCGTGCAGACGTCGCCGCACGGTCTCGTCGTCGTAGGCGGACAGTTGTCCGATGCGCTTCACGGCGAGTTCGGTCGCACGCTCGAGTTCGTCGTCCGCCCCGATGTCGGCCAGGGCGATCTCGATGAGCTCAGGGTCGATGTGACGACGCTTCAGCTCCTGCTCGATCGCCGTGCGCCCGAGACCCTTGCGGCTGTGCTGGGTGAAGGCGAGGCTCGCGGCCAGCGACGCATCGTCGACCACCCCGAGTGCCTCGAGCCGGTCGAGCTCGGGCCCGAACACCTCGGGTGCGATCTCGCGCTTGGTCAGAAGCTGCTCGAGCTCCCACCGCGACATGCCGCGGCGCGCGAGCTGCCGGATGGCGAGCCCGGACGTCTTGCGCGTCTGCCGCGCCGTCTCGTCATCCGCCTCGTCGGTGACGGACGACGACCGTGCGCCGCCACCGACACGACCGTCCGTGTCGCTTCCGCCAGCGCCGCTTCCGCCAGCGCCGCTTCCGCCCACGGAGGACCCACGGCCGGACCTCGACGCCGCCGGCTCGGAACCCCACGTGTTGTTCCAGCCCTCGTCGCCCAGTCCGACCACCGGGCGGGTGCCCGACCGCCGCGAGGGATGCGCGTCGCGACCCGCCCCCGGCTCGGGGGCCGGGCGCCGGAGCGGTGTCACGGGAGCGAGCCGCTCCCCCTCCACCGCTCCGGACGACGCGTCATCCCTGCGGTCATTGTTGCGGTCGCCGTCGTTCGACGACGGAAATCTCACCACCACGAGGAACTCCTCCGCGAGGCGACGGGCACGATCACGCGCCCTTACGGGCCTGCAGCTTGTCTTCGATCGATCCGACGTTGGACGGCGCCTCGGCCACCGCGTTCGGGTCGGCGACGATTCCGAGCTTCACCTTGATCTTCTGCTCGATCTCCGCCGCGATGTCGGGGTTGGCGATCAGGAAGTTGCGCGAGTTCTCCTTGCCCTGACCGAGCTGGTCGCCCTCGTACGTGTACCAGGCACCCGACTTCTTGACGATCGCGTGCTCCACGCCGAAGTCGAGCAAGCTGCCTTCGCGCGAGATGCCGACACCGTAGAGGATGTCGAACTCGGCCTGCTTGAAGGGCGGCGCCATCTTATTCTTGACGACCTTGACGCGGGTACGGTTGCCGACCGCGTCGGTGCCGTCCTTCAAAGTCTCGATGCGACGGATGTCGAGACGGACCGACGCGTAGAACTTGAGCGCCTTACCACCGGCGGTGGTCTCCGGGCTTCCGAAGAAGACGCCGACCTTCTCGCGCAGCTGGTTGATGAAGATCATCGTGGTGTTGGTCTGGCTCAGCGCACCGGTCAGCTTGCGGAGCGCCTGCGACATGAGGCGGGCCTGGAGACCGACGTGCGCGTCACCCATCTCGCCCTCGATCTCGGCGCGCGGGACGAGCGCCGCCACGGAGTCGATGACGATGAGGTCGATGGAGCCGGAGCGCACCAGCATGTCGGCGATCTCGAGCGCCTGCTCACCCGTGTCGGGCTGCGACACGAGCAGCGCGTCGATGTCGACGCCGAGCTTGCGGGCGTACTCGGGGTCGAGTGCGTGCTCCGCGTCGACGAAGGCCGCGATGCCGCCGGCGCGCTGGGCGTTGGCGATGGCGTGCAGGGTCAGAGTGGTCTTACCCGACGACTCCGGACCGTAGATCTCGACGATGCGGCCGCGCGGAAGGCCGCCGATGCCGAGCGCGACGTCGAGCGCGATGGAACCGGTCGGGACGACCTCGACAGGGGCGCGCTCGTCGCTGCCCAGTCGCATGACGGAGCCCTTGCCGAACTGGCGGTCGATCTGCGCAAGGGCGGTCTCAAGGGCCTTCTCGCGGTCTGCGGGTGATGGCATGTGCGGTTCTCCTTCGTGGCTTCGCTACGGTTCGACTCTAGGAGTGACGTCCGACACTCGAAGCGAAGGACGACCAATCTGTGGACAACCGGTTTTCGACTGCCGCTGTGAAAAAATTCTAGCCAGTTCCGAACATATCTTCGAGAACGCGATACCGGCGTGTCGCACTTCTCAGCGCTTGGGAGCGGGCTTCCCCGCGCCGTACCACTGCGACGGCGGCACGCCGGTCTCCTTGCACAGCGCGATCCAGACATCGCGCGGCGGCAGGCCTACCGCGATCGCCTCCTTCGGCGTGCGGTTGCCGAGGTCGGCCAGGACGAGGTCGGTCATCAGAGCCTGGCCGTAGCCGGCGCCGAACTCGTCCGATACGGCGCGCTGGAACTCGCTGAGCTTCATGGGTCCCTTCTCGTGGGGGCAGTGCGGGGAAAACGAAGGACGCCCCGCGCGTGGCGGGGCGTCCTCGACAGCGTGTGGATCAGCGGGCGACCAGATCGGAGTCCATCGCCTGGACGAACTCGTCCGGAATCGTGTCCGGAATGACCGGCTCGAGTCCCTCGAGCACCGCGATGCGGTCCCCGACCTCGCGCATGATGACCGAGACCGGCGTCTCCAGCGCGTCGGCGACGGAGGCGAGGATCTCGCTCGACGCCTCCTTCTGCCCGCGCTCGACCTCGCTGAGGTACCCGAGCGCGACACTGGCCTTGCTCGCCACCTGGCGGAGCGTACGACCCTTTTGCAGGCGGAAGTCCCTGAGCACGTCGCCGATTTCCTGACGTACAAGAATCATTCGGAGCCTCCCTCTCTTACCCTGCCGACGTATCGATGGGATACGAATGTACCGCATCCATTGGCTCCACGATATCGACGAGCACTGGGCTTTTCTTGTGAATGCAGCAGGTGTAACGAGACCGAAACATCCCGTATTCCCGCGGACATCCGGCAATCTCACACGGCTGTTATTCCGAGCTCGACGGCGAGGGCGTGCACCGCCTCCGCGACCGTCGCCCGCCGGATGGCGTCGCGGTCTCCGGAGAGCTCCAGCGCGACCGATCGGGTGCCCGCGGCGGACGAGATGCCGACGAAGACAGTGCCGACCGGACGGCCGCCCTGCGGGTCGGGCCCGGCCACCCCGGTGGTGGCGACGCCGAGGTCGGCCGGGCGTCCGCCGACCGCCAGCCGCTCCCGGATGCCGCTCGCCAGCTGTCTCGCGACCTCGGGATGGACCGGGCCCTCCGCCGCGAGCAGCGCGGCATCCACCCCGACGAGGGTGTGCTTCAACTCGGTCGCATAGACCACCGCTCCCCCGAGCACGGTCGCGGACGCCCCGGGGACGCTGGTGAGCTCGGCGGTCAGCAGGCCGCCCGTGAGCGACTCGGCGGCGGCGACGGTGAGCCCACGCTCGATCAGAGCGCCGACCACGGCGGCCGTCTCGCCGGCCTCAGCCGGCGGCACGCTTCGCCCTCCGCCCCTTCCACGCCTGCCAGAGGTAGTCGATGCCCGTCCAGACGGTGAGGATGACGGCGGCGGTCATCAGGATGGTGTTCACCCAGTCGATCCAGCTGCCGAAGATCGTCCAGAGCGGCACGAGCGCGAACGAGATCGCGACGGACTGCACGATCGTCTTGATCTTGCCCCCGCGCGAGGCGGCGATGACGCCCTGCCGGATGACGACGAAGCGGTAGACGGTGATCCCGATCTCGCGCACCAGGATCACGATGGTGACCCACCAGGGCAGCTCGTTCAGGATCGAGAGCGCGATCAGCGCCCCGCCGGTGAGCACCTTGTCGGCGATGGGATCGAGCAGCTTGCCGAGGTCGGTGACCAGACCTTTGCGTCTGGCCAGGGCTCCGTCCACGCCGTCGGTGGCGATGGCGAGGACGAACAGCGCGGCGGCCGCCCAGCGCAGCCAACCGTCGTCTCCGCCGTCCGCGAGCAGCATCCAGACGAACAGCGGAGCGAGCAGGATGCGCACCACCGTGATGGCGTTGGGCAGGTTCCAGTTGCTCACGCGTGCTGGGCCTCCGCCCGACGCGGCGGACGGAGGCGTGTCGGACACCGACATCGCGGTCTCTACTCCCTGCCGGTCAGCTGCCAGGCGTCCTCGTCCGAGTCGCCCTCGACCTCAGGATAGCCCGCCGTCATCTCGGCGACAGGGTCGTCTCCGTACCGGTCGCTCTCGCCGTAGCCGTCGGCAGCGGGCGCGGCGCCTGCCTGCGGCACGGCGGGAGCACCGCCGGGCATGGCCTGCGGAGCGGGCGCAGCTGCCGGAGCGGCCGGAGCGCCCGCGGGCGGCTCCTCGCCGCGGAGGCGCGCGATCACCTGCGGCAGCTGTTCGGCCGTGACGAGCACGTCGCGCGCCTTCGACCCCTCCGAAGGCCCGACGATCTCGCGCGACTCCAGCAGGTCCATGAGGCGGCCCGCTTTGGCGAAGCCGACGCGCAGCTTGCGCTGCAGCATCGAGGTCGAGCCGAACTGCGACGACACCACCAGCTCGGCGGCGGCGAGCAGGAGCTCGAGGTCGTCTCCGATGTCGGAGTCGATCTGCTTCTTCTCCGCGCCGGCCGTGACGTCCTGCCGGTATTCGGGACGGGCCTGCCGGGTGACGTGATCGACGACCTTCTGGATCTCGTCCTCGTTGACCCAGGCGCCCTGCACCCGGAGGGCCTTCGAGGCGCCCATGGGCAGGAACAGGCCGTCGCCCTGGCCGATCAGCTTGTCGGCGCCGGGCTGGTCGAGGATGACGCGGGAGTCGGTGACGCTCGTGACCGCGAAGGCGAGCCGCGACGGCACGTTCGCCTTGATGAGGCCCGTGACGACGTCGACGGACGGACGCTGCGTCGCGAGCACCAGGTGGATGCCCGAGGCGCGGGCGAGCTGGGTGATGCGGACGATGGAGTCCTCCACGTCGCGCGGCGCGACCATCATCAGGTCGGCCAGCTCGTCGACGACGACGAGCAGGTACGGGTACGGCTTGAGCTTCCGCTCGCTCCCCGCAGGCAGGACGATCTCGTCGTTGATCACGGCGCGGTTGAAGTCGTCGATGTGCCGGAACCCGAAGCTCGCCAGGTCGTCGTAGCGCATGTCCATCTCTTTCACGACCCACTGCAAGGCCTCCGCGGCCTTCTTGGGACTCGTGATGATGGGCGTGATGAGGTGCGGCACCCCGCCGTAGATGGTGAGCTCGACGCGCTTCGGGTCGATGAGCACCATGCGCACCTCGGACGGCTTCGCGCGCATCAGCAGGCTGGTGATCATCGAGTTCACGAAGCTCGACTTGCCCGAACCGGTGGAGCCTGCCACGAGTAGGTGAGGCATCTTGGCGAGGTTGGCGACCACGTAACCGCCGCCGACGTCCTTGCCGACGCCGATCGTCATCGGGTGCGTGCTCTTGGCGGCAGCGGGCGACCGCAGCACGTCGCCGAGCGACACGATCTCGCGGTCGGTGTTGGGGATCTCGACGCCGATCGCGCTCTTCCCCGGGATCGGCGACAGGATGCGGACCTCGTTGCTCGCGACCGCGTACGAAAGGTTCTTGCTGAGCGCGGTGACGCGCTCCACTTTGACTCCGGGGCCGAGCTCGATCTCGTACTGCGTGACCGTCGGTCCGCGCGAGTAGCCGGTCACCTTCGCGTCGACGCCGAACTGAGTGAGCACCTCGGTGATCGCGGCGACGATCTCGTCGTTGGCGCCGGAACGCACCTTTGCCGGCGTTCCGGCCGACAGCATCGTGGCGGACGGCAGGTGGTACGGCATGGCAGGCTCGGGCAGCGCGGGGCTGCCCGCGGCGTCCTCGTCGAAGTCGTCGGCGCCCGCCTGGAAGCCCGGCAGCACGGCCGGAGCCCCGGGCGTCGGCATGGGCGCGGCGGCGGTCGGCGGCTGCTCGCCGGTGAACCGCTGGAGCGCGTCCTCGGCGTGCGCGAGCTCGCTCAGCACCTCGGTGCCGTAGTGGTCGCTGGCCGGGTCGGGCTCGAGCGGGCTCGCGAACTCCCCCTTGCCGCGCTGAGCGCCGCCGAAGACCTCGGTCAGGCCGTCCGCGGCCTCGTCGTACTCCGGGTCCTCCTCGCGCTGGGACTTGTTGCGGCGCCACCAGGGCAGGTTCGCCTCGGGCTCGGGCTCGTCGTCGACGCCGTCGAGCTCGACCTGCTTGGTGCGGGCCTCCTTCGCCTCCTGACGCTCTTCGTCCGTCGGCAGCTGCGCGCCGAACAGGTAGGCGTAGAGCTCGCGGATGCGGGCGGGTAGCTTGTTGGGCGGCGTCTTGGTGATGATGAACAGGCTGAGCACGAGCAGCAGCACGATGACGGCGCCGGCGCCGTACGGTGTGATGACGAACGACAGCGGAGCCGCGATGAGCCAGCCGAGCACACCGCCCGCCTGAGCGAGAGCCGCCGTGCCGTCGCTCGGCGACGGGTGCGCGCTGAACAGGTGGCAGAGCCCGGCGACCATCAGCAGGAGCAGGCCGAGCCCGATGCCGATGCGGGTGTTGTCGTGCACGGAACTCGGATGGCGGAACAGCCAGGCGGCGAACAGCACCATGACGATGGGGAGCGCGAAGGCCACCCGGCCGACGAGCAGCCCGAAGGTCCACGAGTCGAGCATGCGCGCGACCTGGTCGTTGATCAGGAACCACTCGACCACGGCGCCGGCGACCGCGAGCAGCACCAGGAAGAACGGGAAGCCGTCGCGCCGCTCCTCTTTGCTGAGCTTCTCGGGACCGAGAGCGCGGAAGGCGGCGCCCGTGAGATGGGCGAGCCCCATCCAGGCGCGGACCAGCGGACTGGGCCCCGCGTCGGCGGCCGGATAGGCGACCGTCTTCTGCTGGGCGGTCTTCGATGCCGGCTTGCGCGCGGTCGACCCGCCGCGACCGGAGTTCCGGGCGCGGGAATTCGACTTGGTGCTCGTGGCCATGAGGTAAACGGTACGTCGTGCCCCCGTCATCCGGCGGTCACCGCGCCTGGATTGTGGAAAATCCGGAACCCGGGCGCGCTGTGGACGAAAACCGCGGTCAGCGGACGGTACGCACCATCGTGTCCGCCGTCTCCGACGATGCGACGGTCACATAGCCCTCGCTGATGTAGAGGCGCTGCGCGAAGTTCGCGCGCTGGACGCTGAGGCTCAGCCGCGCGTGCCCGCGTGCCGCGGCCTCCCGCGCGAGCTCCCGGAGGAGCGCCCGGCCCGCCCCCTGCGCCCGCCACTGCGGGTACACGCCGAGGGTCAGCTCCGGCACGCCCGCGGCGACGAACCCGTACCCGGGAGCGTTCGCCGGGAACAGCCGGGCCCAGCAGGCGCCGACGGCCACCCCGCGCGCGTCCTCGGCCACGCAGCCGAAGTCGCCGGGGCGCTGCCAGCCGGCGACGTAGTGCCTCACGGCCGGATCCTCCAGCACTGTGACGCGGGAACGGGCACGCGCCGGATCCCAGTTGGCCGCCTCGACGAGCATGTCGGCGAGCACGCGCGCATCCTCACCCGTGGCGGGCCGGATGCGGAACGCGTTCATGGGGGAACGCTACCCGCCGCGATGTTTCGGGCAGGTTACGGTTCCCCCCCCGGAGACCCGGTCAGGCCTCGATCACCAGTGGCACGATCATCGGCCGGCGCCGGTAGCTGGTGTTGACCCAGCGGCCGACAGTGCGGCGGACCACCTGCGAGAGCGCGTGCGAGTCGCGGACGCCGTTGTGCGCCGCCTCCGCGAGCGCCGCCGCGATCTTCGGCTTGACGTCGTCGAACACCGCGTCGTCCTCCGCGAAGCCGCGGGCGTGCACCTCCGGACCCGTGACGATGCGGCCGGTCGCGGCCTCGACCACCACGATGATGGAGATGAAGCCCTCCTCGCCGAGGATCCGGCGGTCCTTCAGGTCGGCGTCGGTGATCTCGCCGACGCTGGAGCCGTCCACGTAGACGAAACCGAGGTCGAGCTGGCCCACGATGCGGGCGACGCCGTCGCGCAGGTCGACGACCGAGCCGTCTTCCGCGAGGATCGTGTTCCGCTCCGGCACGCCGGTGTCCATCGCCAGCCGCGCGTTGGCGACGAGGTGACGGTACTCGCCGTGCACCGGCATCACGTTCTTCGGCTTCAGGATGTTGTAGCAGTAGAGCAGCTCGCCGGCGGCCGCGTGGCCCGAGACGTGCACCTTCGCGTTGCCCTTGTGCACGACGTTGGCGCCGAGCTTGGTCAGCCCGTCGATGACGCGGTAGACCGCGTTCTCGTTGCCCGGGATGAGACTGGACGCGAGGATCACGGTGTCGCCGTGCCCGACCTCGATCTGGTGGTCGAGGTTGGCCATGCGCGCCAGGACCGCCATCGGCTCGCCCTGCGAGCCGGTCGACATGTAGACGATCTCGTCGTCGGGGAGGTCGGCGGCCTTCTTGTAGTCGATGAGCACGCCCTCGGGAACCTTGAGGTAGCCGAGCTCGGCGGCGATCGTCATGTTGCGCACCATCGAGCGACCGAGCAGCGCGACCCGGCGGCCGTTGGCGGCCGCCGCGTCGAGCACCTGCTGGACGCGGTGGACATGGCTGGAGAAGCTCGCGACGATGACACGCCGGGGCGCGCGGGCGATGACCGCGTCGAGCACCGGACCGATCGATCGCTCGAGCGGGGTGAAGCCGGGGACGTCGGCGTTGGTCGAGTCGGCGAGGAACAGGTCGACGCCCTTCTCGCCGAGCCGCGCGAACGCGCGCAGGTCGGTGATGCGGTCGTCCAGCGGCAGCTGGTCCATCTTGAAGTCGCCCGTGTGCAGGACGACGCCCGCCGGGGTGGTGATCGCGACGGCCAGCGCATCCGGGATGGAGTGGTTGACCGCGACGAACTCGAGCGAGAACGGCCCGAGCTGCTCGACCTGCCCCTCCTTGACCGTCAGCGAGTACGGCTGGATGCGGTGCTCCTTGAGCTTCGCCTCGACCAGCGCGAGGGTCAGCCCCGAGCCGATGAGCGGGATGTCCTTGCGCAGCTTGAGCAGGTACGGCACGGCGCCGATGTGGTCCTCGTGGCCGTGCGTGAGCACGACGCCGACCACGTCGTCGAGCCGGTCGCGGACCGGGGCGAAGTCGGGCAGGATCAGGTCGACTCCCGGCTGGTCCTGCTCGGGGAAGAGCACGCCGCAGTCGACGATGAGGATCTTGCCCTCGTACTCGAAGACGGTCATGTTGCGGCCGATCTCCCCGAGACCGCCGGTGGGGATGATGCGGAGTGTTCCTGGCTCGAGCGCGGGCGGCTCGGCGACGTCGTTGGGCATGTGCCCTCCTCGTTCTGTCTTTCGGTGTGCGGGGCGTCACGCGCCCGCGATGTCGTCGGCCGGTGCGGCCGTCAGCGTGTGGTCCCGGCGATCTTCGGGAGCGCACCGCCCGCGGCCGCGTTGCGGTCGGGGCGGAAGTTCGAGAAGTCGACGCCGGGGATGTTCTTGACCAGGTCGAGCTCGTCCTCGATCTGTGCGGCCTCCCACTCCTCCGGGCCGACGAGCGGCAGGCGCACGCGCGGGCTTCCGATGCGGCCGAGGCCGTGGAGGATGTACTTGGCGGCGACCGTGCCGGGCACGTGGGTCATCACCGCGCGCACCAGCGGCTCCAGCTTCATGTGCGCCGCCGTCGCGGTGGCGAGGTCGCCCGCGTTGACCGCGTCGACGATCTGCCGGTACGGCGTCGGCGCGATGTTCGCCGTGACGCCGATCAGCCCGCTCGCCCCGATCGAGAGGTGCGGGAGCACGTTGGCGTCGTCGCCGGAGAAGTAGAGCAGGTCGGTCTGGTTGAGCACCCGGCTCACCTCGCTGAAGTCGCCTTTCGCGTCTTTGATGGCGAGGACGTTGGGGTGCTTGGCGATGCGCAGGATGGTCTCGTACTTGATCGGCACACCGGTGCGGCCCGGGATGTCGTACAGGATCACCGGCAGGTCGGTGGAGTCGGCGATCATGCGGAAGTGCGTCAGGATGCCGGCCTGGGTCGGCTTGTTGTAGTACGGCGTGACGACCATGACGCCGTCGGCGCCGGCCTTCTCGCTCTGCTGGTAGAGCTGGATGGCGTGCGCCGTCTCGTTCGACCCGCCGCCGGTGATGATCTTGGCCCGGCCGGCCGCGACCGACTTGCCGACCTCGACCAGCCGCAGCTTCTCGGCGTCGGTCAGCGTCGACGTCTCGCCGGTGGTGCCCGTGACGACGATGCCGTCGGCTCCCGCCTGGATGACGTCGTCGATGTGCTTCTCGACGCCCGCCCAGTCCACTTCGCCATCGGCGGTGAACGGGGTGACCAGGGCGACGAGCACCTGGCCGAACGGGTTCGTGGAAGCAGCCATGGCACAAGGCTATCGGGTCACCGTCACGCGACGACACATTCGGTGCACTGTGGATAAGTCGGGGCTAACGTCCCATCCTGTGAACGGATTAGCGGCAATCGGGGTTCTCGCGGGACTCGTCGCCGTCGCCACGGCGGCCGGTCTGATCTGGCGCGCCACGACCGGCCGGGCACGCACCGTGCGGGGCACGGAGGTCGTCCAGGCGGCCGAGGTCGGGGTGGAGCCGTTCGGCGGCCGCGCGACGCTGCTGCAGTTCTCGACCGCGTTCTGCGCGCCCTGCCGCTCGACGGCCCGGGTGCTCGACGGGGTCGCCGACGACCACGACGGGGTGCGGCACGTGGAGGTCGACCTCACGAACCGCCCGGAGCTCGCCGACCGCTTCCACATCCTCCAGACGCCGACGACCCTCGTGCTCGACGGCTCCGGCGCCGTCCGCGCCCGCATCGGCGGCGCGGCGCGGTCCGCCGACGTCCGCGAAACCCTCCACCGCATCCTCGGGAGCGATCATGTCTCAGCCTGAGCCCACTACCTCCGCCCGTCCCGCCGCCGCGGGAATCGACCCGCGGTCGCCGCGCTTCGGCGCCGGCATCACGGCGGTCCTCCTCCTCGTCGACCTCTTCCTCTCGCTGGTCGGCGCCACGACCGCGGCCGCGGTGCTGCTGCTCGTGATCGCCGTGCTGTTCGCCTGGGGAGCGTTCGCCGGTATCCGCCGGCACCCGTACGGCGCGCTGTACCGCGCCCTCATCCGGCCGCGCCTCGCTCCCCCGGCCGAGCTGGAGGACCCGGCGCCCCCGACGTTCGCACAGGGGGTGGGGCTGTTCGTGACCGGTGTCGGACTCGTGCTCTTCGCGCTGGGCGTGCCGCTCGCACTGCCGGTCGCCGCGGCGCTGGCGTTCATCGCGGCGTTCCTGAACTCGGTGTTCGGATACTGCCTCGGCTGCCAGCTCTACCTGCTGCTCGTCCGTGCCCGCCTGATCCGCCGGCCCGCGGTCTGAGCCCGGGCGGCTGAAGCGGCCCACACGTCGGAACGGCCGAGCCGGGAATCCGCCGAGGACGGATGACGGGCGTCGGTGGCCGTCAGTAGTGTTGGACGGGCCCGCCGCGCACGGCGACGGGCGCTCGGCGAGGAGGTCCCATGGCAGTCACCAGCGAATCCACCACCGTCTGGAACGGCGATCTGAAGAGCGGAGCGGGCACCGTCACGCTCGACTCGTCGAAGGCGGCGGAGCTGTCGGTGAACTGGAAGGCGCGCTCCGAGGGCGGCGCCGAGGTCACCACGCCGGAGGAACTGCTCGGCGCCGCGCACGCGGCCTGCTTCTCGATGGCCTTCTCGAACACGCTCGCGCAGTTCGGCACCGCTCCGGAGACGATCCGCACGACCGCCGCGGTCACCTTCGACCCGGCGCAGGGCATCACCGGCAGCCACCTCCGCGTGACCGCGACCGTGCCCGGCCTGTCCGAGGAGGACTTCCAGCGCCTTGCCGACGAGGCCAAGCGCACCTGCCCGGTGTCGCGAGCGCTGGTCGGCATCCCGATCACGCTCGAGGCCACCCTCGCCTGAGAGGCGCTGAGAACTGATGCGGGTGCTGCTCGCCGGCTCGTCCGGCATGATCGGGGGCGAGCTGCGCGCCCAGCTCGCCGCCGCCGGCCACGAGGTGCGGCGGCTGGTGCGGCGCGAGCCGTCCGCGCCGGATGAGTTCGTCTGGGAGCCGGCGGAGCGGACCGTCGACGTCGCCCTGTTCGACTGGGCCGACGGGGTCGTGAACCTCTCCGGGTCGTCGTTGCAGCGGCTGCCGTGGACGCGTGCGACCAAGCGGCGCATCCTGTCGTCGCGGCTGCAGGCCACCGGCACCCTGACCGACGGGATGCGCCGGGCCGGCCAGCCGCCGGCCGTCTTCGTGAGCGGGTCGGCCGTGGGGTACTACGGCGACCGGCCCGGCGAGGAGCTGACAGAGGCGGCGGCCAAGGGCGACGGCTTCCTCGCCGACGTCGTCGACGCGTGGGAAGCCGCGGCGCGGCTCGCCCCGGAGGCGACGCGGGTCGCCCTCGCGCGCACCGGCGTGGTGATCGGCCGCGGCGGCGCGCTGAAGCCGCTGCTCCCGATCGCGAAGGCCGGGCTGGGCGGACCGCTCGGGTCCGGGCGGCAGCACTGGCCGTGGGTGAGCCTGCACGACGAGGCGGCGGCGCTCGTCCACCTGCTCGGCTCCGGGCTCGAGGGTCCGGTCAACATCGCGGGGCCCACCCCGGCGACCGCGGGCGAGGTCGTGAAGGCGCTGGCGCGGGCGGTCCGCCGGCCGTACGGGTTCCCCGTCCCGGCCTTCGCGCTCCGGCTGGCCCTGCAGGACGCCGCGCAAGAGCTGCTGCTCGCCGACCAGCGCGTGGTGCCGCAGAAGCTGCTCGACGACGGGTTCGTGTTCCGCGACCCGACGGTGCAGGACGCGATGGACCGGCTCGTCGAGGTGCGCGCGGCCTGAGGCGGGAGCAGCGGTGCCGACGGCGTCAGTCCGCCGGGCGGGCGCCTTTCGTCTCCGCACGCTCCAGCCGGATGGCCTCGCGGAGCGCCTCGCGCGCCCGGCGCCGGTCGCCCGAGGCGTCGTAGGCGAGCCCCAGCCGGAACCAGGCTCGCCAGCTCTCCGGGGAGGCCTCGACCTCGGCCCGGTACTGCGGGAACTGCTCGTCCGCTGCCTCCCGGAACGGCCGGCCGCTGGCTCGCGTCGGGAGGTCCTCGACCGGCAGGTTGCCTTCGGCCTCCAGCTGCCGGACGAGACGCTCGGTGCGCGCGCCGAACAGCAGCTCCCGCCCGATGGCCCAGGCGGCGATGAACGGCAGCACCAGCAGGGCGATGCCCATGGCGATGGCGATGCCCTCACCGGTCGCGATCAGCATGATCGCGCGCTGGGTCACGAGCACCAGGTAGACGAGCAGGAGGACCGCCATCAGGATGGCGGCGAGCCGGTTCCTCATCGCGTCGGGTCGGTGCCGTCGTCGCCGGCGTCGCGCACGGTCGGGCGCGGAGGCTCCCCGTTCGGCTCCGCGATCCCGAGGTCGATCAGCTTGTCGAGGCCGACGGTCACCCCCGTCGCGGTGGCGGCGGCGCGCACGGCCAGCAGGATGCCGGCCTCGTACGCCTCCGCGCCGACCGTGTCGTGGCGGATCGTGAGCTGCTCCCCCGCCCCGCCGAAGATCACCTGCTGCTGCGCGACGACCCCGCGCATCCGGAGGCTGTGGATGGGCACGCTCGCGACCTGCTGACCGCGGGCGCGCTGATCGGAGTGCGGCGCCTCGACCGGTCCCTTGGCCGCCCGCGCGGCCCCGATGAGCTCTGCGGTGCGCACCGCCGTCCCCGACGGCGAGTCGATCTTGCCTGCGCCGTGCGCCTCCAGGATCTCGATCGAGTCGAAGAAGCGCGCCGCGACCGTCGCGAAGGCCGTGCCGAGGGCCGAACCGAGCGAGAAGTTGGGGATGACGACCGCGCCGCGACCCTCGTGCTGCGCCACCCGGCGCTCCAGGTCGAGGATGCGGTCGGCCGACCAGCCGGAGGTGCCGACCAGCACGTTGAGGCCGTGGTCGACGGCGAACGCGACGATGCCGGGGCTCACCTGCGGGAGCGTCATGTCGACGAGCACGTCCGCAGCGAGCATGTCCTCCAGCGGCGAGCGCGAGTCCAGCGCGGCCACCAGCTCCAGGTCGTCGGCCTGCTCGATCAGGCGCACGGCCACGCTTCCCAGTTTTCCGGTCGCCCCGGCGACGGCCACGCGAATGCTCACCCCGACAGCCTACCTGCGCCTCCGGAGAGCCCCGCCGGACTACCCTGGGTCGATGGTGTCTTTCGCAGACGTCGCCGTCACCGACGCGACCGCCCACCGGATGCTGTCCGACTACTTCGCCGAGCGCGCGGAGACGTTCCCGACGATCCAGGGCGCGTACCGCACGGCGTTCCCGGACCCGGGCCAGTTCGTGCCGCCGAAGGGCGTGTTCCTGCTGGCGTACGACGAGGGGCTGGAGGCCGGCTGCGGCGGCATCCGTGAGCTGCCGGTCCCGCTGTCGGAGACGGAGGACGGGACGCCGGTGGTCCGCTACGAGATCAAGCACCTGTGGGTGCCGCCTGCGCGGCGCGGCAACGGCTTCGGCCGGGCGATCCTCGCCGAGCTGGAGCACCGCGCCCGCGGCTTCGGGGCCACCGAGCTGGTGCTCGACACCAACGCGAGCCTGGAGGCGGCCGGCGGCCTGTACCGCTCGCACGGCTACGAGCCCATCCAGCCCTACAACGACAACCCGAACGCGACCGATTGGTTCCGCAAGCCGCTCACGCCCCTCCCCTAGCGCGCGGGAGGCTAGACGGGCTGCAGTTCGGGGAGGCCGGTGCGCAGCTCGACCGGCAGGTGGCCCAGGTCGTTGTGCACGACGAGCACCGGCGGCTTCGCCGAGCGCACCCGGATGATCGTGAGGCCGCAGTTGGCCTGGTTGAGCCCCAGCCAGCGCCAGTCGGGGGCGTCGAAGACATGACGGACGAACCATCCGATCACGAAGTTGTGCGTCACCAGCAGGTCGTGCCGGTCGCCCATCGCCGGGGTCAGGAACTCGTGGACCGCATCCTCCATCTGCGCGCGTCCCGCCTCGATCTCCGCCTCCGTCACCGGGCCGAAGAACGACTCGAACGCCTTCGGCATGTCGGGCGTCGGCCCCGAGGGGATGCAGTCGAACAGCAGGCTCGACGGCTGCGGGTCGAGGGCGGGCATCCGCTCCGCCATGATCGCCGCCGTCTCGGCCGCGCGGTTCAGCGGCGAGTGGTACATCGAGGTGAACGGGATACCGCTGAGCCGCTCGGCGATGAGCTGCGCCTGACGCTTGCCGCGCGGCGAGAGCGGGCCGTCGGGGAGACCGTGCTCGGCATCCTGCTGCTCGCCGTGGCGCACGAGGTAGAGGTAGTGGGGCACGAGGTGGACCTTTCGGAGGAGAACGGGAGGGAGGCGGCTCAGGGAGCGAGGCCGGCGAACAGGTCGTCGGTCACGCTCCCCACCGCAGCGACGGAGACCGGCCGTCCCGCCAGTTCGGCGGCGAGGTCGCGCACGTCGTCGGCGGTGACGAGGTGCAGTCGACGGAGGCTCTCGTCGAGGTCGGCGAACTCGCCGAGGGAGATCTCGGCCCGGCCGAGCCGGGACATGCGGGTGTCGGAGTCCTCCAGGGCGAGCGCGGCGCCGCCGGAGAGCTGGCCGACCGCGCGCCGGAGCTCGTCGGGGGTGACGCCGTCGGAGGCGAGGCGGCGGAGCTCCTCGAGCATGAGCTCGGTCACCTGCCGCGCCTTCGCCGGCGAGCATCCCGCATACAGGCCGAAGACGCCGGCATCCGAGTACGACCCGGAGAAGGAGTACACGGAGTACGCCAGGCCGCGGCGCTCGCGAACCTCCTGGAACAGGCGGCTCGACATCCCGCCGCCGAGCACCGAGTTGAGCACGCTCATGCTGGTGCGACGCGGGTCGGTGGCGACGATGCCGGGCATCCCGACGAAGACGTTGGCCTGCTCCGTGGGCCGCGCCACGGTGACGATCGCGCTGCCACGCTCGATCACGGCCGGGTCGGTCGCGCGGCGGTCGACGGGGTCTGCGGCGCGGTCGAGATCCCAGCCGGCGGCGACGAGCGCGCGCTCGACGCCCGCGACGAGGAGGTCGTGGTCGACGGCGCCCGCGGCGGTCACCACGAGGTCCTGCGGCCGGTAGTTGGCCCGGTAGTGCTCCCAGACGCCGTCGCGGGTCGCCGCGCGGATGGTGTCGGGACGCCCGCCGATCGGGCGACCGAGGGGATGCGAGCCGAGGACAGCCTGGAACATCCGCTCGTTGGCCACATCACCCGGGTCGTCCTCGGCCATTGACAGCTCTTCGAGGATGACGCCGCGCTCGTTCTCGAACTCGGCCGGGTCGATCACCGACGACGTGAGCATGTCGCCGATGACCTCGACGGCCATCGCCAGGTCGCGGTCCTGCACCTTGGCGTAGTAGCAGGTGTACTCCTTGGCCGTCATGGCGTTGTGCTCGCCGCCGACCGAGTCGAAGGACACCGCGATGTCGAGGGCGGTCCGCGTGCGCGTGCCCTTGAACAGCAGGTGCTCGAGGAAGTGCGTCGAGCCGAGCGTGCCGGGGTGGCCCGCTCCACCCTCGCTCTCGTCGCGCGAGCCGACCGCGACCCAGTAGCCGAGGGTGGCGCTCCGCGCTCCCGGCACCTGCTCGCTCAGGATGCGCACACCGCTCGGCAGGACGGTCCGGCGGACCAGCGCGTCACCGGAGGCCGCGAAGGTGAGGTCGGCCACACCGAGGGGAAGGTCGACTGCGCTGTTCATCCCCTCCACCCTACGCCAGTGGGTCGCGGGCACCGTGTCTGTGAAAACGAGGACAGACAAACTCGTCTGTCTACGCATATACTGTGGAGGTCACCCCGGAGGCGCCCCCGCCTCCCCCGAACTAAGGAGTCGTGCCGGATGGCCGTAAGTGCCCGAGCGACCATCCGGCCGCCCGCGCCGTCGAAGGTCAAGATCCTCGCCACGGCGGACCAGCTCTTCTACCAGGAGGGCATCCACACCGTCGGCGTCGACCGGATCATCGCGGGAGCGCGCGTCACCAAGGCGACGTTCTACAAGCACTACCGCTCGAAGGACCTGCTGATCATCGCCTACGTCGAAGGGCGCGACCGGCAGGTGCGCGAGTGGTTCGCCGAGCAGGAGGCGAAGCGCAGCGACCCGCGCGACATCGCGCGCGCCCTGGTCGACTCGATCAACGATGAGGCGGTGCGCCCGGGCTTCCACGGCGACCCGTTCATCAACGCCGCCGCGCAGTTCTCCGACGAGACGGACCCCGTGCGTGTGGCCGTCACGGCGCACCGCGACTGGTACGCCGACCGGATCGAGGAGCTGTTCCGCCAGATCGGCCACCCGCGGCCGGGCGACGCGGCCGACGACCTCATTCTGGCCCGCGACGGCGCCCTCGCCGGCGGCTATGTCGGCGACCCGATCGCGGCCGGAGCGGCGCTCCACCGCGCGCTCGACCGCATCCTCGCCGAGGTCTGACCCGCGCGAGCGACGACCGGGCGGCTACTCGGAGACGCGGTCGAGGTCGAGCATCTGCGACCGCGTCAGGCGGATGCCCGCGGCGGCCATGAGCGCGTCGACCTGGTCGGGCCGGCTGGCGCTCGCGACGGGAGCGACGATCGTCCGCTTGGCGAGCAGCCAGGCGAGAGCGACACTCGCCGGCGCGACGCCGTGCTCGGCGGCGATGCGGTCGAGCACCGCGAGCACGCGCTGGCCGCGGCGGTTCACGTACGCCGACGCCCGCACACTGCGCGCACCGGCCGTGAGGTCGGACTTCGTGCGGTACTTGCCGGTAAGGAAGCCGTTCGCCAGCGCGTAGTACGGCATCACGCCGAGCCCCTGCGCGGCCGCGACGATGCGCGGCGCGCTCTCGAACTCGGTGCGGTGCATCAGGTTGTACTGGTTCTGGATGGCGACGAACTTCGGCAGCCCCGACGACGACAGGATGCGCGCCTCGATCAGGCGGTCCGCGCTGAAGTTGGACGCGGCGAGGTAGCGCACCTTTCCGCTCTCGATCAGCCACTCCGCGGTCGCGAGGCTGTCCTCCAGCGGGGTCTCGGGGTCGTCGTCGTGGAAGTACAGCAGGTCGATGTGGTCGGTCTGCAGCCGCTCCAGCGACGCCTCGACGGCGCGCACGATGCTGACGGACCCGAGACCCGGGTTCTCCTGGTGCCGCCCGACCTTGGTGGCCACGACCATGCGGTCGCGGTTGCGGCGCTGCCGCATCCACGTGCCGATGAGCACCTCGCTGCGGCCGCCGACGTAGCTGTCGGCCGTGTCGATGAAGTCGCCGCCGAGGTGGGCGAAGCGGTCGAGGATGGCGAGGGAGGTGTCGCCGTCGGCGGTCCAGCCGAAGACGCTGGCGCCGAGCGACAGCGGGTACACCGCGAGGTCGCTCTCGCCGATGCGGCGCGGCGCGATGATCGACAGCGGACCGGTGCTCTCGATCGCCGGGTCGATGTCGACGATGCCGGTGGGCGGCTCGGCAGAGCCGGCGCGCGCGAGCTCGCGCGGGTTCACCGGCCGGTCGGACGTGCGGAGGCCGACGGTCTCGAGCAGGCGCAGGGGAAGCAGCTGCGGCATCTCTCCCCCTCCCCCGGAATCCCGGCCCTCGAATCGATTCGAGAACCTTCGATCTCCGATCGAACACTTGCAGGTTACGACATGCCGCCGACGTCCGAAGGACGAAACGGGTGAACCGCTGTGGAAAGCTAGGTCACAGTTTCATCACGACCGGCGGAGCACCGCTCGGGCGTGCGCGAGCACCGGTCCGTCGACCATCCTGCCGGCGTGACGGAAGACGCCGCCGCCCGCCCGTTCCGCCGCCTCCAGCAGCTCCCGGGCCGCCTCGACCTCGGCAGGATCGGGCCGGTAGGCGGCCCGGATCGTCTCCACCTGACCGGGATGGATGCACGCCGTCGCCGCGAAGCCGACCGCCACGGCGTCCTCGGCCTCCGCGGCCAGTCCGTCGAGGTCGGCGATGTCCAGATGCACCGTGTCGACCGCATCCACCCCGGCGGCGCCCGCGGCGAGCAGCACCGACGACCGGGCGTGCCGGGCGACCTCGCGGTAGCGGCCGTCCGGGAACCGGCTCGAGGTCCCGCCGAGCGACGCCACCAGGTCCTCCGCGCCCCACATCAGAGCGATCACCTCGGGCGCCCGAGCGAGCTCCGGCACGGCGAGCACGCCGGCCGCGGTCTCGCACAGGGCGATCACGTCGTACCCGGCGAGCGCGGCCAGATCCGTCGCCCGCTCGGCCTTCGGCAGCATGACCGCACGAAAGGGGGTCGCGGCGAGCGCCGAGAGGTCCGCGTCGTGATCGTCGGAGCCGGCCGGGTTGACGCGCACGATCACGCGCGCGGGGTCGAGGTCGGCCGCCACGAGCGCCTCGCGCGCGGCCGGGCGGGCCTGCGGGTCGACGGCGTCCTCCAGATCGAGGATGACCGCATCGGCGCGGTCGAGCGCTTTCGCGTAGCGCTCCGGCCGGTCGGCGGGGCAGAACAGCAGCGCCGGGCCCCACGGGAACGGACGGCGTCCGTCGCCCGAGGTCACAGCATCCCGTCCGGCTCGTCCGCCGCCGGGTCCAGCGCCTGGGGATCCAGCGCCTCGGGATCGTCGCCCGCCACCGAGCCGGTCGGCACGGCATCCCGGCACCACACCATGACCTGGCGGGTCGCCGTCGCGACGACGACGCCGTCCTGGTTGCGGCCGGTGTGCTCCAGCGTCACGATGCCCTGCCCGGGGCGGGACGCGGACAGTCGCTTTCCCGCCACGACCGTCTCCGAGTAGAGGGTGTCGCCGTGGTGCAGTGGATGCGGGAACGACACCTCGCTGAAGCCGAGGTTGGCGACGATGGTCCCCTGCGTGAGCTGGGCGACCGAGGCGCCGACGATCGTCGCGAGCGTGAACATGGAGTTCACCAGCCGCTCGCCGAACGGCTGCCGGGCCGACCACGCCGCATCCAGGTGCAGGGCCTGCGTGTTCATCGTGAGCGTGGTGAAGAGGACGTTGTCGGCCTCCGTCACCGTCCGCCCGGGCCGGTGCAGGTAGCGCGTCTCCGGCTCGAACTCCTCGTAGTAGAGGCCCCGCTGCTCGATCTCCCTCATGCCGCCTCCTCCACTTCGACGCGCAGCGGCGCGCCCGTGGCCGCGACCACCTCGTCCACGGTGACACCGGGCGCGACCTCGCGCAGCACCAGCCCGTCCTCCGTCACGTCGATGACGGCGAGGTCGGTGATGATGCGGTCGACGCATCCCGTGCCCGTCAGCGGGAGGGTGCACTCGCGCAGGATCTTCGGGCGGCCCTCCTTGTCCACGTGCTCCATCATCACGATCAGCCGCTTCGCGCCGAAGACGAGGTCCATCGCGCCGCCCATGCCCTTGACCATCTTGCCGGGGATCATCCAGTTGGCCAGGTCGCCGGTCTCGGAGACCTCCATCGCGCCGAGGACGGCGAGGTCGACATGGCCGCCGCGCACCATCCCGAACGACAGCGAGGAGTCGAAGAAGGCGGCGCCGCGGTTCACCGTCACCGTCTCCTTGCCCGCGTTGATGAGGTCGGGGTCGACCGCCGCCTCCGTCGGGTACGGGCCGACGCCGAGCACGCCGTTCTCGGAGTGCAGGATGACCTCGACGCCCTCCGGGATGTAGTTCGGGATGAGGGTCGGCATCCCGATCCCGAGGTTCACGTACTGGCCGTTCTCCAGCTCGCGCGCCACCCGGGCGGCGAGCTCCGTGCGCGTGAGGCTCATCGCGCGCTCCCTTCCGCGACCGTGCGCCGCTCGATCCGCTTCTCGACGCCCGGCGCGGCCACCACCCGCTGCACGAAGATGCCGGGACAGTGCACCTGGCCGGGGTCGAGCTCGCCCGGCTCGACCAGCTCCTCCACCTCCGCGATGGTGATCCGGCCGGCCATCGCGGCGAGCGGGTTGAAGTTCATCGCCGCCGCGTGGAACACCAGGTTGCCGTGGCGGTCGCCCTTCGCGGCGTGCACGAGCGCGAACTCCGGGCGCAGCGACTCCTCCAGCACGTACTCGGCGCCGTCGAAGGTGCGCACCTCCTTCGGCTCGCTCGCCACGGCGACCGAACCGTCCGGAGCGTAGCGCCGTGGGAGGCCGCCGGTCGCGATCTGCGTGCCGACGCCCGCCGGGGTGAAGAAGGCGGGGATGCCCGCGCCGCCCGCGCGCAGCTTCTCGGCGAGGGTGCCCTGCGGCGTGAGCTCGACCTCCAGCTCGCCGGAGAGGAACTGGCGGGCGAACTCCTTGTTCTCGCCGACGTACGAGCTGACCATCTTGCGGATGCGGTGCTCGGCCAGCAGCAGGCCGAGCCCCCAGTCGTCGACGCCGCAGTTGTTGCTCACCACCTCGAGGTCGGTCGTGCCGGCGTCCAGCAGCGCCCGGATGAGCGCGCTCGGGATGCCGCACAGCCCGAACCCGCCGACCGCGAGTGTGCTGCCGTCGGGGATGTCGGCGACCGCCTCCGCCGCCGTCGCCACCGTCTTGTCGATCATCCGTCCTCCTCCTCGAGGGTCCCCGCGCCATCCGCTCCTGAGTTCTTCGACCGACACGCCGCCGGGAACTCGAAGAACTCAGGAGCAGAGGGCTTGTGGATCAGGTTAGGCGTCGAAGCCCAGGGCGCGGGAGATGATCATGAGCTGCACCTCGCTGGTGCCCTCGCCGATCTCCAGGATCTTCGAGTCGCGGTAGTGCCGGGCGACCGGGTTCTCGTTGAGGAAGCCGTAGCCGCCGAAGATCTGGGTCGCGTCGCGGGCGTTGTCCATCGCCGCCTCGCTGCCGACGAGCTTCGCGATCGAGGCCTCCAGCTTGAACGGCATCCCTGCCATCAGCTTGAAGCAGGCGTCGTAGTAGGCGAGGCGCGCAGCGTGCACGCGGGCCTGCATCCGGGCGAGCTTGAAGGCGATGTGCTGGTTGGAGCCGATCGGCCGGCCGAACACGTTGCGGCTCTTCGCGTAGCGGAGCGCCTCCTCCAGGCAGCCCTGCGCGGCCCCCGTGCAGAGTGCGGCGAACGCCACCCGGCCCTCGTCGAGGGTCGCGAGGAAGTTGGAGTAGCCGCGGCCGCGCTCCCCCAGCAGGTTCGCCTCGGGAACGTGGACGTCGGTCAGGGTGAGCGGGTGCGTGTCGGAGGTGTGCCAGCCGACCTTGTCGTACACCGGCTCGGCGACGAAGCCCGGTGTGCCGGTCGGCACGAGGATCGCGGACAGCTCCTTCTTCACCGTGCCGTCGTCGCGGCGGGATTCGCCGGTCACGGCGGTGATGGTGACGAGCCGGGTGATGTCCGACCCGGAGTTGGTGATGAACTGCTTGGTGCCGTTGATCACCCACTCCCCGTCGCGCAGCTCGGCCGTGGTCTTGGTGCCGGACGCGTCGGATCCGGCCTCCGCCTCGGTCAGCCCGAACCCGGCGAGCGCCTCGCCGCGGGCGAGCATCGGGAGCCACTCCTGCTTCTGCTCCTCGGTCCCGCTGCGGTAGATCGGCATGGCGCCGAGGCCGACGCCCGCCTCCAGGGTGACGCCGATCGACTGGTCGACACGGCCCAGCTGCTCCACCGCGAGGCACAGGGACAGGTAGTCCTTGCCCTGGCCGCCGTACTCGACCGGGAACGGCAGCCCGAACAGTCCCATCCGCCCCATCTCGGCGATGATGTCGTACGGGAGGCTGCGCTTGGTGTCGTACTCGTAGGCGGCGGGCGCGACGACGGTGTCGGCGAAGTCGCGCACCTGGTCGCGGAGGCGGCGCTGCTCCTCGGTGAGCTCGAAGCCGGCGACATCGGTGTCGGCCGGGCGATCCATCTGCATGGTCATGCGTTTCCTGTCTCTCGTTGCTCGGCTCTCGTGGGGCCTATCGCTGGGCGGCGGCCGGTGGTGCCGGCGCCGCGTCCGCCTCCTCGGGCGGCACATCGGTGGGGGTGGATGCGGTGACGGTGGATGCGGTGGGAGCGTCCTCGGCGTCGACGCGCGCGACCACCTGGTCGAGCCGGACCAGATCGCCGGGTGCGACCCGTACCGAGACCGTGCCGGCGGCGGGGGCGACGAGACGGTGCTCCATCTTCATCGCCTCCACGACGACGACCGTGTCGCCGGGTTCCACGCGGGCGCCGTCCGCGACGGGGACCGCGACCACGGTGCCGGGCATCGGCGACCGCAGCTCGGGATGCGCGGCCGACTCCCCGCGCTCGACGGCGGCCAGTCGCTCGGCCAGGCGGGTGGCGCGGTCGCGGAGTCGCAGCGCCCGGGCGCGCCCGTCGCGCGCCAGCCAGATCGTGCCGGCGTCGCGGGCGAGGTCGAAGCGCTCCGTGATCCCGTCGAGGGAGAGAAGCGCGACGCCTGGCTCACCCGCGGCGGCGGCGTCCCGGAGCCGCAGGGAGGCCCGGCGGGGCGCGGCGGCTCCGACGGTCACCGCAGCGTCCTCCGGTTCCCCGCTCACGGCGACGACGGTTCCGTCGATGTCGTAGCGGACGGGATGCGGACGGCCGAGCCGCCAGCCGGACGCGGCGCCCCACAGCGCTCCGACGGCCTGCGGCGGTGTCCGTCGGCAGTCGGCGTGGGCGATCAGCGCGGCCGCGATCAGCTCCTCGTCGGAGGCCGGCACGGGCTGCGCATCGGCGAACCGGCGGTCGATCAGGGTCGTGTCCATCCGGCCGGCCACCACGTCCGGGTCGGCGACCAGCTCGCGCAGCCACGCGACGTTCGTCACCGAGCCGAGGATGCTCGTGCCCGCCAGCGCGCCGCGCAGCCGTGCGAGCGCCTCGCCGCGGTCGGCGCCCCAGGCGATCACCTTGGCCAGCATCGGGTCGTAGTCGGTGACGATGGGGATGCCCGCGGCGATTCCGCCGTCCACCCGGACGCCCTCGCCCTCCGGCTCCCGCAGCGCGAGCACCCGCCCGCCGGCCGGGAGGAAGCCGCGCTCCGGGTCCTCGGCGTACACCCGCGCCTCCACCGCGTGGCCGGTGAGGGTCACGTCGGCCTGCCCGAACGCGAGGGGCTCGCCGGCGGCGATGCGCAGCTGCTGCTCGACGAGGTCCAACCCGGTCACCAGCTCGGTGACGGGATGCTCCACCTGCAGGCGGGTGTTCATCTCCATGAAGAAGAACTCCTCCGGCGCGTCCGCCGACACCAGGAACTCGACGGTCCCGGCGCCCTCGTAGCCGACGCTCGCGGCGACCCGGCACGCGGCCGCGCCGATGCGCTCGCGCGTCGGCGCGTCCAGGAGCGGCGACGGCGCCTCCTCCACCACCTTCTGGTGGCGGCGCTGCAGCGAGCACTCGCGCTCCCCCAGGTGCACGATCCCGCCGTGACGGTCGGCGAGCACCTGCACCTCGATGTGCCGCGGGGAGGCGACGAGACGCTCGAGGAAGAGGGTGTCGTCGCCGAACGCGGCCGCCGCGACCCTGCGGGCCGCGCGCAGCGCCTCCGGCAGCTCGGCGGGCGTGTGCACGGCCTGCATGCCCTTGCCTCCGCCGCCCGCGGACGGCTTGACCAGCACCGGGAAGCCGACCCGCTCCGCCGCCGCAATCAGCGCGTCGTCGTCGAGGCCCTGCTCCGCGATGCCCGGGATGGTCGGGACGTCGTACTCCGCGACCGCATGCTTCGCCGTGATCTTGTCGCCCATCACCTGCAGCGCGTGGATACCGGGCCCGACGAACGCGATCCCGGCGGCAGCGCAGGCCTCGGCGAGCGCCGGATTCTCGGAGAGGAAGCCGTACCCGGGATGCACCGCCTGGGCGCCCGTGCGGCGGGCGGCGTCGAGGATCGCGTCCACATCCAGGTAGCTCTCCCGGGCCGCCGCAGGCCCCAGGCGGACGGCGACGTCGGCGAGCGCGACGTGCGGCGCCTGGGCGTCGGCGTCGCTGTAGACGGCCACCGACCGGATGCCGAGACGGCGGAGGGTGCGGATGACGCGGCAGGCGATCTCGCCGCGGTTGGCGACGAGCACGGTTTCGAAGAGGCGCGAGGTCACGTCGATCACATCCGGAAGAGCCCGAAGGCGGTGTCGGGGAGCGGGGAGCGCGAGATCACGTCGAGCGCGAGCCCGAGCACGGTGCGGGTGTCGGCCGGGTCGATCACTCCGTCGTCCCACAGCCGGGCGGTCGAGTAGTACGGGTTGCCCTGCTCCTCGTACTGGGCGGCGATGGGCGCGCGGAAGGCCGCCTCCTCCTCCGCCGGCCAGTCCTCGCCCCGGGCTTCGAGCTGGTCGCGCTTGACCGTGGCGAGCACGCTCGACGCCTGCTGGCCGCCCATCACCGAGATGCGGGCCGCCGGCCACATCCACAGGAAGCGCGGCGAGTAGGCGCGGCCGCACATCGAGTAGTTGCCCGCGCCGAACGACCCGCCGATGACCACGGTGAGCTTCGGGACGCGCGCGGTCGCGACCGCGGTGACCATCTTGGCGCCGTTCTTGGCGATGCCGCCCGCCTCGTAGTCGCGGCCGACCATGAAGCCGGAGATGTTCTGCAGGAAGAGCAGCGGGATCCCGCGCTGGTCGCACAGTTCGATGAAGTGGGCGCCCTTCAGCGCCGACTCGCTGAACAGCACGCCGTTGTTGGCGACGATGCCGACCGGGTGCCCGTGGATGCGCGCGAACCCGGTGACGAGCGTCGTGCCGTACTCGGGCTTGAACTCCTCGAAGCCGCTGCCGTCGACGATCCGCGCGATCACCTCGTGCACGTCGTACGGCGCCTGCACGTCGACCGGGACCACGCCGTACAGCTCCTGCGGGTCGGCCGCCGGGGCGATCGCGTCGAGGACCGGCCACGCGGGCGACGCCGGCGGCGGGAGGGTTGCGACGATGTCGCGGACGATGGCGAGCGCGTGCTCGTCGTCCTCGGCCAAGTGGTCCACCACGCCGGAGGTGCGGGCGTGCAGGTCGCCGCCGCCGAGCTCCTCGGCGGTCACGACCTCGCCGATCGCCGCCTTCACCAGCGGAGGGCCGCCGAGGAAGATCGTGCCCTGGTTGCGCACGATGACCGTCTCGTCGCTCATCGCCGGTACGTAGGCTCCACCTGCGGTGCACGAGCCGAGCACGGCCGCGATCTGCGGGATCTTCGCCGCCGAGAGCCGGGCCTGGTTGTAGAAGATGCGGCCGAAGTGGTCGCGGTCGGGGAACACCTCGTCCTGCATGGGCAGGAAGGCGCCGCCGGAGTCGACCAGGTAGATGCAGGGCAGGCGGTTCTCCAGCGCGACCTCCTGGGCGCGCAGGTGCTTCTTCACCGTCATCGGGTAGTAGGTGCCGCCTTTGACGGTGGCGTCGTTGCAGACGATCATGACGTGCCGCCCGGCGACCAGGCCGATGCCGGCGATCACGCCCGCCGCGGGGCTCTCGTCGCCGTACATCCCGGTCGCTGCGAGCGGCGCGAGCTCGAGGAACGGGCTCCCTTCGTCGAGCAGGGCGTCGATGCGGTCGCGCGGGAGGAGCTTGCCGCGGGCGACGTGCCGCTCGCGGGCGCGTTCCGGGCCGCCCTCGGCGGCGGTGGCGAGCCGTCGGCGCAGGTCGGCGACGAGCTCCCGCTGGGCGGCGTCGTTCTGCTCGAACCGGGCGTCCGTGGCGGACGCCTCGCTGGTCAGGGTCGGCATGCTGCTCCGTGTGTCGTCGTCGACATTCGGTTAGTGGTCACTAACTCGGTTTTAGGTTAGTGTTCATTAACCGAAAAGTCCAGCACCGCCGACGACCGGCCCGACCCCACCGAGGACGATGACCCAGCCCGGCCCCACCGCACCCCTGGAGCGCCCGACGCAGCGCAGCCAGGCGAAGGCCGACCGCCGCGCCGCGCTCCTGGAGGCCGCCGCCGGCCTCTTCGCCGAGCGCGGCTTCAACGGTGTCTCGCTGGAGGAGCTCGGCGCGGCCGTCGGGGTGAGCGGCCCCGCGGTGTACCGGCACTTCCCCTCCAAGCAGGCCGTGCTCGAGGCGCTGCTGGTCGGGGTGAGCGAGCGCCTGCTCGCCGGCGGCGAGGCCGTCGAGGCGGCCGCCGCCGACGCAGGGTCCGGCCTCCGCTCGCTGATCGGCTTCCACATCGACTTCGCCCTCGGCGAGCCCGACACCATCCGCGTGCAGGACCGCGACCTCGACGCGTTGACGGAGGCCGCACGCCGCCAGGTGCGCCGGCTGCAGCGACGCTACATCGAGGTGTGGATGCGAGTCCTCGCCGGGCTCCAGCCCGCGCTCGCCGACGACGAGCTGCGCGTGCGGGTGCAGGGCACGTTCGGACTGCTGAACTCGACGCCGCACACGGCGCGGGTCGGCGGAGCCCCTGTCGCGGCGGCCGCAGTGCGGCCCGTGCTGGAGCGGATGGCCTGGGCGGCGCTCACCGCGGCGGACTGAGACCGGCGCGCTCAGCCGCTCAGCTCGGCGGCCGGAGCGTCAGCGTCTGCGTCGCGGCCTTCTTGACCGCGGCGGCGCTGAACGGCCACGCCCTGGTCTTCCCCGCGGCCCAGAGGTCGGTCTGGTCGGTGTAGTGCGCGTCGAAGGCGTGGCCGGAGGCGCCGGTCAGGTTGATCCACGTGCTGCGATCGAAGTCCGACAGGTCGACCACCATGCGCATCGACGGCACCCGGTCGACCGTGAAGTCCTCGGAGGCGTCCCATCCCGTCGCGTCCACGATGCTGGAGCCGCCGCCCACATGCCACGGGCCGCGGTTCAGCAGCCACTCGACGGGCGCGACCCCCGACTCGCCCAGACTCGCGTTCTTCAGCGTGAGCGTGTGGAGGCTGTCCCACCGCCACGACGCCGGGTCTCCGCCGAGCAGCCGGCGGGTCTCCGCCCACGCCGCGGCGGCCGCGTGCGCGATCATCTCGTCGCGGTCGGCGACACCGAGGTCGGAATCCGCCCACCACGACGAGTTCGGCTGCGTCAGCAGCGTGCCGACGACGGCGAACCAGCGGTCGCCGCCGGTCGGAGCCGTCGCCGCGGGCAGCTTGCGCGCGAACATGTCGTGCAGCAACGTCTTCCAGAACACGGCGAAGTAGGCCGCCGGGGCGCTGTCGCCGTCGTCACGGTAATCCCAGCCCGAGAGCAGGCGCGCGGCCCGCGTCAGATCGCCGTCGGCGCCGGGCTTCGCAGCGACCGAGCGCAGCACCGGCACGAGTGCTGCGGCGTTGGCGTCGTAGGTGTCGGCCTGGATCGACGACATGTCCTTCGCGGTGACCTTGGTGCCCGCGCCGAGAAGGGCGGCGAGCCGCACCTCGATCTGGTTGGCCCGGTAGCCCTGGTCCCAGTCCGCGGTGATCAGGTCGGGGAAGCCCGGTCCCACCGCCGCATTGTTGGCCGTGACGATGTAGCCGGAGGGCGGATCGAAGACCGACGGCAGCCGATCGAACGGGATCGTCCCCGTCCACGCGTACTGGCTGGTCCATCCGGGCACGGGCACGGTGCCGTCGCCTGCGGCACGGATCGGGACCAGACCAGGGGCCTGATAGCCGATGTGACCGTCGACGTCGGCGTAGACGAGGTTCTGCGAGGGCACCTGGAAGTCCTCGGCCGCGGCACGGAAGCTCGCCCAGTCCCGGGCGGTGTCGAAGGCGAAGATGGCGTTCGCCGTGCGCCCCGGCGTGAGCGCGGTCCACGCGAGCGACAGCTGGAACTGCTGGGCGGGCACTCCCAGCTTCCCGGCCTGATCCTTCGCGATGACGGCGTAGGCGTCACCGATGTCCGTGACGATCGGGCCGTGCACGGTGGACCGGACCGTGATCGTGACGTCCTTGCCGCCGGCGACACGGATCCGCTCGGTGCGCTTCTGCAGCGGCACCTGCGCTCCGTCGTACTCGTAGGAGTCGCCCGTCACCTTCTCGACGAAGAGGTCGGCGACGTCCGGGCCGAGGTTGGTGAAGCCCCACGAGATCCGGTCGTTGTGGCCGATGATGATGCCGGGGAAGCCCGAGAAGCTGAAGCCGGAGACGTCGAACGGGCACGCAGGTCCCACCGTCGTGCAGTGCAGCCCCATCTGGTACCAGACCGACGGCAGCGCGGCGCCGAGGTGCGGGTCGTTGGCGAGCAGCGGCTTCCCGCTCGCGGTGTGCGCTCCGGCGACCACCCACGAGTTCGAGCCGATGTCGTCGCCCGCAGGCCCCATAAGTTGCGGCAGGCGGTCGACGCTCGCGGCGACCTGCTGCAGGCGGTCGGCGTAGGTCGTGGGATCGGCAGCGGCCAGCGCTTCCGCGCCGCCGCCGGCGTCCGCGTTCGCACCGGCCGACGCCGCCTTCCCCTGCGGCGCGGCGTCGGCGGTCGCCGTGCGCGGGTCGCCACCGCCCTGGTCGGTGATCGTCGGGTGCTGCGTGTACGGGTAGCCGGGATGCAGCTGCGCGACCTGCTCGGGCTTCAGCTTGGTGGAGAGCAGCGCGCGGTCGATCTCGTCCTCGAGGTTCGAGCGCAGGTCCCAGGCCATGGCCTTCAGCCACGCGACGGAGTCGGCGGGCGTCCAGGGCTCCGGGCGGTACGAGGGGTTCTGCAACCCGAGCACGGCGTACTCGAGCGAAAGCTCCGCGCCGGAGCGCTGCCTCAGGTAGGCGTTCACGCCGTCGGCGTAGTCCTGGTAGTACCGCAGCGAGGTCGGATCGAGCAGCTTCACCTCCTGCTCGGCGACGCGCCGCCAGCCGAGGGTGCGGATGAAGGTGTCCGTGGGCACCTGGCTCGCGCCGAACATCTCCGACAGGCGGCCGGCGGTGACGTGCCGGCGGAAGTCCATCTCCCAGAACCGGTCCTGGGCGTGCACGTACCCCTGGGCGCGGAAGAGGTCGTCCGCGGTGGAGGCCGACAGCTGCGGGATGCCCGCGTCGTCCCGGTACACCGTGACGGGCTTCGTCAAGCCGGGCACCTTCACGGTGCCGGAGGTCTGCGGGAACGACCGTGTGACGGTCCAGACGCCCACACCTCCGGCGACGATGACGACCACCAGCAGCACGGCGAGCACTCCGCCGATCGCGCGCAGCACCCGGTGGTGCCGCCTCAGCCGCGGGGTGTCGTCGCCCACGTCGCTTCTCCGTCCGGCCGGGGGTCACCGTCAGTGGGACTGTACCCGATGACGCTGAGCACCACCGGACAGTCAGCGCCCGAGGTCGCGCTCCGGCGAACCGACGTAGAGCTGCTGCGGACGACCGATCTTGGTCTGCGGGTCGAGGTTCATCTCGCGCCAGTGGGCGATCCAGCCGGGGAGGCGGCCGATCGCGAACAGCACGGTGAACATCCGGGTCGGGAAGCCCATCGCCTTGTAGATGACGCCCGTGTAGAAGTCGACGTTCGGGTACAGCTTGCGGTCGATGAAGTACTGGTCGGCGAGCGCGACCTCCTCCAGCTCCTTCGCGATGTCGAGCAGCGGGTCGTGCACGCCGAGGGCCTCGAGCACCTCGTCGGCGGACTGCTTCACGAGCTTGGCGCGCGGGTCGAAGTTCTTGTAGACGCGGTGGCCGAAGCCCATGAGCTTCACCCCGGCCTCCTTGTTCTTCACCCGCTCGACGAAGGTGGCGACGCTCTCGCCCGAGTCGCGGATGCCCGCGAGCATCTGGAGCACGGCCTCGTTCGCGCCGCCGTGGAGGGGCCCGTACAGGGCGTTGATGCCGGCGGAGACGGACGCGAAGAGGTTCGCCTGCGTCGAGCCGACGAGGCGGACGGTCGAGGTGGAGGCGTTCTGCTCGTGGTCCTCGTGCAGGATGAGCAGCCGCTCCAGCGCCCGCGACAGCACCGGGTTCACCTCGTACGGCTCGGCCAGGGTGCCGAAGTTCAGGCGCAGGAAGTTGTCCACGAAGCTCAGCGAGTTGTCCGGGTACAGGAACGCCTGGCCGAGGCTCTTCTTGTGGGCGTACGCCGCGATCACCGGGAGCTTCGCGAGAAGGCGGATGGTGGAGAGCTCCACCTGCTCCGGATCGGAGACGCTCAGCGAGTCCTGGTAGAAGGTCGACAGCGCGGAGACCGCGCTCGAGAGCACCGACATCGGGTGCGCGTCGTGCGGCAGCGCGTCGAAGAAGCGGCGCAGGTCCTCGTGCAGCAGGGTGTGCCGGCGGATGCGCTCGTCGAAGTCGGACAGCTCCGACGGAGTGGGGAGCTCGCCGTGGATGAGCAGCCAGGCCACCTCGAGGAAGGTGGAGTTCTCGGCCAGCTGCTCGATCGGGTACCCGCGGTAGCGCAGGATGCCCTGCTCGCCGTCGATGTACGTGATGGACGAGCGCGTCGCGGCGGTGTTGACGAAGCCGTAGTCGAGGCTGGTGAGCCCCGTCTGCTTGGTCAGCGTCGAGAAGTCGATGCTCGACGCCCCGTCGACACTGGGCCGGATCGGGAACTCGGCGACGCCGCCGGGGTACCTGAGCTCGGCGGTCGCGAGCTCCGTCTCCGCCTGGGCCTTCTCGGTCCCAGTGCTCTCGGTGCCGAGTCCGCTCACAACGCCTCCTGGTGGGATAGTCCTGCTGGTGATCAGGATGCAGCGGCGCTCGTGGCGACGCTGCGGAAGAATCCGTGCCGGTACAGCCTAACGAACGACGGCGACAACTGTCGCATCGCGCAAAGGCTGCGACATCCCGTTAGAGGGAGTCTCCAAACGCTCGCAGCCGGGACGCGGCGGCGGCGATGCGCTCGTCGGTCGCGGTCAGCGACAACCGCACGTGCTCGGGGTAGTGGACGCCGTAGAAGTGACCCGGACCGGCGAGGATGCCGAGATCGGCCAGCCGCCCGATGCTCTCCCAGGCGTCCCGGCCCTCCGTCGCCCACAGGTAGAGTCCGCCCTCGCTGCGGTCGATCCGGAACCCCGCCGACTCGAGCGCCGGCTTCAGCAGCTCCCGCCTGGCGCGGTAGCGCTCCTTCTGCTCGGCGACGTGGTGGTCGTCGGCGAGCGCCGCCACCATCGCGGCCTGCAATGGAGCGGGGAGCATGAGGCCCGCGTGCTTGCGGACGTTCACCAGCCGGGCGATCACCGTGCGGCAGCCGGCGACGAACGCCGCGCGGTACCCGGCGAGGTTCGACTGCTTGCTCAGGGAGTAGACGGCGAGGATATTGCGGCGGTCGTCGCCGATCACGCGCGGGTCGAGGACGCTCGGGACGCGCTCCGCATCCCACGGCTCGTCCCAGCCCAGCTCGGCGTAGCACTCGTCGCTCGCCAGGTAGGCCCCCAGCTCACGGGCGCGGGCGACGGCGGCCCGGAGCTCGTCGACCGACAGGATGCGCCCGTCGGGGTTGCCCGGCGAGTTCAGCCAGATCAGGCGGGTGCGCTCCGGCCACTCGGCCGGGTCGTCGCTCGCCAGGCTGGTCGCGCCCGCGATGGCGGCGCCGATGGCGTACGTCGGGTAGGCGGCGCGCGGGTGCACGACCACGTCGCCCTCCCCCAGACCGAGAAGGAACGGCAGCAGCGCGACGAGCTCCTTCGAGCCGATCGTGGGGAGCACGTTCTCCACCGTCAGACCCGGCACGCCCCGCCTGCGCTCGAACCAGCCGGCGATGGCCTCGCGCAGGGCCGGCGTGCCGACCGTGAGCGGGTAGGCGTGCGCGTCCGTCGCGGCCGCGAGCGCGTCGCGGATCAGCTCGGGGGTCGGGTCGACCGGCGAACCGATCGACAGGTCGACGATCCCGGAGGCGTCGCCGAACGGCACGACGGATCGCGCCCGCTCCGCGTACGGGGCCATCAGGTCCCACGGGTAGTCGGGCAGCTCCTGCAGAGCCACGTCAGTGCGCCTGGGGCGGGAGCGCGGCGATGACGGGGTGGTCCTTCTGGATCACGCCGACCTTCGAGGCGCCGCCGGGCGAGCCGATGTCGTCGAAGAACTCCACGTTGGCGCGGTAGTAGTCCTTCCACTCCTCGGGCAGGTCGTCCTCGTAGTAGATCGCCTCGACCGGGCAGACCGGCTCGCAGGCGCCGCAGTCCACGCACTCGTCCGGGTGGATGTACAGCGACCGTTCGCCCTCGTAGATGCAGTCGACAGGGCATTCGTCGATACACGCCCTGTCCTTCACATCGACACACGGGAGAGCGATGACGTAGGTCACAGTGGATCCGATCCCTTCACGAAGGAGCTGTCCTCCTAGCTTAGACGCCGCTCGCGGGCCCGGCCGTCCGCCGGCCGCGCACATCCGGCCAGGCGACCACCACGGCCGCGATGAGGATCGGCGCGACGAGCCAGATCTGGCCGAGCAGGTTGTTCGGGATCAGCACCGAGCCGCCCGCGCTCTGCTGGGTGAACAGCAGGACGACCGCGATCGCGCCGAGCGCCGCCAGCAGGGCGGGCAGACGGCTCTGCCCGAGGAGGCGCAGCCCGACGAGGAGCGCCGTGAACGCCAGCAGCGAGCCGATCAGCCCGAGCGTCACGGGCACGCCCCAGGTCACGGTCAGCTGGTGCGCGACCGTTCCGATGGCCCCGAACACCGCACCGGCGAGGACGAGCAGGACGGCGCTGACGATCCGGCTGAGCATCCTCGCATCCTATCTAGACACTCTCGGTGTCGTGCTTTACGCTCGATCGAGTAAGGTTAGCCTTACCAACCCCCACCCACCGATCCGTCGAAGGTCCCCCGTGCTCGCGAACTACCTGATCGGCCTCCGCGAAGGCCTCGAGATGGCCCTGATCGTCACCATCCTCATCGCCTACGTGGTGAAGGTCGGCCGCACGGACGTGCTCTCCAAGCTCTGGATCGGCATCGGCATCGCCCTCGTCGTGCCGCTCGGCATCGGCGCGGTGCTCACCTGGGGCCCGTACGGCATGAGCTTCCAGGCGCAGGAGATCCTCGGCGGCACCCTGTCGCTCGTCGCGGTCGGGTTCGTCACCTGGATGGTGTTCTGGATGGGCAAGACCGCCCGCACGATGAAGTCCACCCTCCACAACCGCCTCGACTCGGCCCTGGTCGGCGCCGGCTGGGGCGTCGTGCTCCTCGCCATGCTGAGCGTCGGCCGCGAGGGCATCGAGACGTCGCTGTTCGTCTGGGCGACCGTCGCGAGCACCGGCGGCAGCTGGGAGCCCGCGGTCGGCGCGCTCCTCGGCCTCGCCAGCGCGGCCGTCCTCGGCTTCCTGCTCTACCGCGGCATGGTCAAGATCAACCTCGGCACCTTCTTCACCTGGACGGGCGCTTTCCTCGTCCTCGTCGCCGCGGGCGTGTTCGCCTACGGGCTCGGCGACCTGCAGGAGGCCGGGCTGCTCCCGGGTGGCGCGGCCCACGCCTACGACATCAGCCGCGCGATCCCCTCCTCCAGCTGGTACGGCACCGTCGCCGCGGGCATCCTCAACTTCAACCCCAGCCCGACCCTGCTGCAGGTCGCAGGGTGGGTCGGCTACCTGGCCGTCGTCGGCTTCTTCTACGTGCGTCAGCACCGTGCCTCCGCCCGGCCCACGAAGCCGGCGGCGACCACGACCTCGGCGCCGCACGCGCCGATCGCGTCCTGACCGCACCACCTCACCCACCCGAGACAGAAAGCACAGCACACCCATGCCCCGAGCCCGTCCGGTCCTCCAGAACCGCCCGGTCCGCCGCCGCCTGGTCGCCGTCGCCGGCTCGATCGCCGGCACCGCCGCGCTCGCCGCAGCGCTGAGCGGCTGCGTCCCCAACCAGGCGTCCGCCACCGACGAGGCCATCGCCGTCACGCTCGACGACGCGAAGTGCAGCGTCTCCACCGACACGGCGAAGGCCGGCCCGATCACGTTCCAGGTGACCAACAAGGGCCAGGACGTGAACGAGTTCGAGCTGCTCGCGACCGACAAGCTCCGCATCGTCGGCGAGAAGGAGAACATCGGGCCGGGGACGACGGTCAACTACGTCGTGCAGCTCGCGGAGGGAGACTACTTCTCCGCCTGCCGCAAGGGCATGGTCGGGCAGCCGACCAACGTCGCGAAGTTCACCGTGACCCCGGGCGACACCAAGGAGGTGCCGGAGAGCGAGAGCAAGCAGGTCGCCCAGGCCGTCGCCAACTACACCGGCTACGTCCGCGACCAGGCCGGCGCGCTGCTGACCGCGACGAAGACCTTCGCCGCCGCCTACTCCTCGGGCGACGACGCCGCCGCGCGCTCGCAGTACGCCTCGGCCCGCTCCTTCTACGAGCGCATCGAGCCGACCGCCGAGCAGTTCGGCGACCTCGACCCCGCCCTCGACCTGCGCGAGGCCGACCTGGAGCAGGGCCAGGAGTGGACCGGCTGGCACCGCATCGAGAAGGACCTCTGGCCGCCGGCGGGCTACACCGCCACCGGAGTCGCGGCGCGCGGCCCGATCGCGGACAAGCTCGTCGCCGACACCCAGAAGCTCTACGACCTGGTCCGGGCGAAGGACTTCAGCCTGACGATCGACCAGATCTCCAACGGTGCGATCGGCCTGATGGAGGAGGTCGCCGGCTCCAAGATCACCGGTGAGGAGGAGGCGTTCTCGCACACCGACCTCGACGACTTCCAGGCGAACCTGGAGGGCGCGCAGGTGGCGTACGGGGTCGTTCGCGACATCGCGGAGAACAAGGGCAGCGCCGGCAAGAGCGTCGTCACGAAGCTCGACTCCGAGTTCAAGACCATCGCGGCGACGCTCGCGATCTACAAGAGCGGCACCGGGTTCGTCCCGTACACCGAGCTCACGACCGAGCAGGTCAAGGAGCTGTCCGACCAGGTCAACGCACTCAGCGAGCCGCTCAGCCAGCTGACCTCGATCGTCGTCAAGTAGGGCTCGCGTGACCCAGCACCAGCCCGACGCCGAGCGCCCGGAGGCCGAAGAGGCCGCCGGGCGCTCCGGCGCGCCGGCCGAGCGCGGCCGCGGGCTCTCCCGCCGCGGCGTCCTCGGCCTCGCCGGGGCGACGGTCGGCGCCGGACTCGTGGGCTTCGGCGCAGGCATGGCGGTGGACCGCGCGGTCGCCGGAGGCTCGCCCGACTCGGCCACCTACCCGTTCTACGGCACGCACCAGGCCGGCATCACCACGCCGGCGCAGGACCGCCTCCACTTCGCCGCCTTCGACGCGGCGCCCGGCCTCGACCGCGACGGCCTGATCGAGCTGCTGCACGACTGGACGGTCGCGGCGGCCCGCATGACGCAGGGCCGGCCCGCCGGGAAGTACGGCCCGGCCTCCGGGCCGAGCGACGCTCCGCCGGACGACACCGGGGAGGCGCTCGACCTGCCGCCGGGCGGTCTGACGCTGACCTTCGGGTTCGGGCCCACGCTGTTCCGCGCCGCGGACGGGACCGACCGCTTCGGCATCGCGTCCCGTCGGCCGGAGGCGCTCGTCGACCTTCCGCGGTTCGCCGGCGATGCGCTAGTCCCGGCGATCAGCGGCGGCGACCTGTGCGTGCAGGCCTGCAGCGACGACCCGCAGGTCGCCGTGCACGCCATCCGGAACCTCTCCCGCATCGCTTTCGGCCGGGCTTCGATCCGCTGGTCGCAGCTCGGCTTCGGCCGCACCTCCTCCACCTCCCGCAGCCAGACCACGCCGCGCAACCTGTTCGGCTTCAAGGACGGCACGGCCAACATCAAGTCCGAGGACCAGTCGGTCGTCGAGGACCAGGTGTGGGCGTCCGCCGGCGACGGCGCGGGGTGGATGGCGGGTGGCTCGTACCTCGTCGCCCGCAAGATCCGCATGGTCATCGAGACCTGGGACCGGCAGCAGCTCGGCGAGCAGGAGCGCATCATCGGGCGGGACAAGGGCGAGGGCGCGCCGCTCTCCGGAGGGACCGAGTTCACCGAGCCGAACTTCCTCGCGGTCGCGAAGGACGGCGGCACGAAGATCGACCCCGACTCGCACGTGCGCCTGGCGCATCCCAGCGTGAACGGCGGCGCCCAGCTGCTGCGCCGCGGCTACAACTTCGTCGACGGCAACGACGAGCTGGGGCGGCTGAACGCCGGCCTGTTCTTCATCGCGTTCCAGCGCGACCCGCGCACGCAGTTCATCCCGATCCAGCGGCGCCTCGCGACCAACGACCTGATGAACGAGTACGTCCGCCACGTCGGCTCCGGCGTGTTCGCCGTGCCACCCGGCGCCACCGAAGGGTCGTACGTCGGCGCGGGCCTGTTCGCCTAGCCCATCCGGCGCCTCCTCCGGACCAGCGCCCGGAGCGGCCGCACCGCCGCGAGCGCCGCGGTCGCGATGAGCAACCCACCGCCGACCAGGGTCAGCGTGTCCGCTCCGACCCCGCCGGTGAACGGCAGGACGGGCACCGGCACCTGGTGGTTCACGATCGGGTCGAGCTCGGTGGCACCGTCCGCCGTGACGGTGACGACGACGGGAGTGGTCAGGAGCAGGAACCCCGCCGGCGCCCGGGTCTCGACGAGCCGATACTCCCCCGGCCGCAGCCCGGTCAGCCGGAACTCGCCGGCCAGCGGGTCCTCGTCGGCGCCGGCGCACGGTGCGGCGGCGCAGTCCTCGAGCTCGACCGCCGCTCCGCCGCCGGTCGGCTCGAGCCGCCACGCCGATCCGGCAAGCAGATTGCGGCCCGGCGTCGCGTCCACCTTCCACCAGGAGAGGTCGCCGACGCGGATCGCGACGGTCGCAGTGCACCGCGGGTCGGTGGATCCGGGGAAGCAGTTGCTTCCGGAGGGCGCCGACACGACGGTGTTCACCATCGACCGGTCGCCTTTCACGGGACTCGTGACCGTGACGGAGTAGCCGATCGTCACCGTTCCGCCCGCGGCCAGCGCACCCGACCACGACAGCACGGGAGCCGTGTAGACGGCCCCACCGGTGGCATCGCCGTTGTAGGTCGCCTCCCGCAGCACGTCCGAGAGGTCGTCGGTGAAGGTCGCCGGAGCTGCCGCGGTGAAATCGAGCCGGCTCGTGTTCGTCACTCGCACCGTGTAGCGGACCGTGTCACCCGGGAGCGCAGCGTCGGTCGAAGCCGTCTTCTCCACGAGGTAGGACTGCACGGACGTCGAGGTGGATGCGCTGCACTGGACGGCGCACGACGGACCGCCGGCCACGGTGTTGACCAGGGCGCCGTCGCCCGCGCCCGGCTGATTCACCGTCACGGAGTAGGTGATGGTCGCGCTGGCTCCGACGGCGAGGGCCCCTTTCCACGAGAGGACCGAGCCGTTCAGGACCGCGCCGCCCGTCGCGTCCCCGTTGTACGTCGCGTCGTCGCGCACCCGCGAGAGGTCGTCGACGAACGAGGCGACGTCGGCGCCGACCCCGCTGAACGCCGTGCCGCCGGTGTTCTTCACCACCACCGTGTAAGACACCTTCTCGCCCGGATGCACGACGGCGGGCGGCGGGGGCTCGACCGTCTTGCTCACCGAGAACGACTTCGCCGCGTTCATGACGGTGCAGAGGTAGTCGTGCGGGGCGCCCACCGGGATCGTGACCGTCCAGCTCGGGTAGGCCCCGCTCGTCGCGACCGTGGTGCCGGGGTTCGTCCGGTCCGCGCACGTGAGGACGCCGTTGTAGTGCTCCGGTGCCGCCTGAGAACCGGGAGCGAGCGTCTCGGCGATCGTGTACGTGCCGGGAGCCACACGCGTCGCGGCGCTCGCGCTGACGCCCGTGCCGCTGGTCGTCGCCGCGGCGAGCGTCGCTCCGGCGCCGTCCTTCGCCGCGACGGTGAACTGGTCGGCCGCGTAGACGCGCGCTCCGCTCACCGTCTTGGCGACCGTGAGCGTCGGGCAGAGCGCCGTCGACGTCACCTGCGCCATGAACCCCTCCGCGCTCGACGTGCTGCCCACCTGGACCAGGATGGTGTTCGTCGCGCCGGAGACGAATCCGCCGAGGACCGTGCTCACCTGGTTCCCCGCCTTGAAACCCCAGCCGTCGTACGGGCTCTGCGTCGTCGAGGCCGCCAGCCGTCCGTTGACCCAGACACCGCGCACGGTGTTGTCGGCATACCAGTCCATGGCGAGCCGGAACGTGGCGGCGTCGACCTTCGGGTCGAGTTGGAAGGTGTACTGGTAGTAGAAGTTCCCCCAGTCGCTGTTCTGGTTGCGGCCGGTCGCCGGTGGCACGTAGCGCCCCGAGATCCACTGCGCGTTGTTGAAGGGGCTGGTCAGCCAGGCGTTGTTGACCTTCCCCACGTACGCGTTGCTGTAAGACACCGTCCCGGGCAGCGAGGGGTTCAGCGGACCCTGCGGCGTGGGGGCGTAGCCCCAGTTCAGCCCGAGGTCGCCCGTGCCCGCGGCGACGCTCCAGCGCTCCTCCACCGCGCCGTCGGCCGCGATGCCTCGCTTGCTCTGCGAGTAGCCGGTGTTGAAGATGTTCGGGTCGGCGTCGCACCCGATGGTCGGGATCGCCGCCGCGAGGGACACGTGCTGCGGCGCCGCGCCGATCGCCAGCAGCACCCCGAGCACGGCCCACACGGTCAAAGCCAGCGCGGTCCTGGCGCGGCGACGTCTGCGCCGGCCGCCATGAAACGACGTCATCCCCACTCCTCAGCCGGGGATGCCTCACCCCCTCGCCTGTTAAGACGGTGGCGGCGGGCGGGCGACGACGCGGTGGCCGCTCCTATAACGGCAATGGCGGCAATGGCGGCAATGCAGGCGATGCGGGTGCGTTCAGGATCCGGCGCTCGGCGTCGGGCTCGGCACCGCTCCCTTCGAGACGGAGTAGTTGGCGACCCAGCCGTTGTCGCCGGCGTCGGTCACCACGACGAGGACCCCGTACGTGCCGTTCGAGAACGTTCCGGTGCCGCCGCCGTTGGGCCCTTGCGCGCCGAACTCGCCGCTGAAGCCGGCGTCGGTGAGCTGCTTCTGGATGCCGGTGTACGCGTCGCTGCCGGAGACCTTCACCGTGACGTTCCACACCTTGCTCTCGCCGGAGCCGAGCGCGGCGCCGAACACGACGTCGCCGCTCGCGAGCGGCACCTCGCTCGGGAAGTCGCTCGGCACCGATGTGCCGCCGATGTCGACGTTGCCGCCGGAGACGTCCTTCACCACGCTCTGGAAGCTGCAGCCGGCCAGCGCGGGCGCGGTACCCAGGAGCAGGGCGGCGGCGAGCGGGAGGGCCAGGAGGCGGGTGCGGCGGTTCATGCCCCCATTCTCGCCGACGGGCGCGCGCCCCGCACCACAGCATCCCGCACCCGCATCCGTGGGACGCGACACGCCGCTATGGCGAGACCATAGCGGCGTGTTGCGACCCACGGATGGGCAGGGTCAGACGGAGGCGTCCTGGCGCTTGAGGCGTGCGGCGGCGCGGCCGCGCGCGGTGGCGTCGAGCTCCACCTTGCGGATGCGCACGGCCTCCGGGGTGACCTCGACGCACTCGTCGTCGCGGGCGAACTCGAGCGACTCCTCCAGCGTGAGCTGGCGCGAGGGCGTCATCGACTCGAACGTGTCGGCCGTGGAGGAGCGCATGTTGGTGAGCTTCTTCTCCTTGGTGATGTTCACGTCCATGTCGTCGGCGCGCGAGTTCTCGCCGATCACCATGCCCTCGTAGACCTCCTCGGTGGGGTTCACGAAGAAGGTCATGCGCTCCTGCAGCGCGATGATCGCGAACGGCGTGACGACGCCCGCGCGGTCGGCCACGATGGAGCCGTTGCTGCGGGTGATGATCTGGCCGGCCCACTCGTCGTAGCCGTGCGAGATCGCGTTCGCGATGCCGGTGCCGCGGGTCGTGGTGAGGAACTCGGTGCGGAAGCCGATCAGACCGCGCGAGGGCACGATGAACTCCATGCGGACCCAGCCGGTGCCGTGGTTCGCCATGTTCTCCATGCGGCCCTTGCGGGCGGCGAGGAGCTGCGTGATCGCGCCCAGGTACTCCTCGGGAGCGTCGATCGTGAGGTGCTCGTACGGCTCGTGGGTCTTGCCGTCGATCTTCTTGGTGACCACCTGCGGCTTGCCGACGGTCAGCTCGTACCCCTCGCGGCGCATCTGCTCGACCAGGATGGCCAGCGCCAGCTCACCGCGGCCCTGCACCTCCCACGCGTCGGGGCGGCCGATGTCGAGGACGCGCAGCGACACGTTGCCGATGAGCTCGCGGTCGAGCCGGTCCTTCACCATGCGCGCCGTCAGCTTGTGGCCCTTGACCTTGCCGACCAGCGGCGAGGTGTTGGTGCCGATCGTCATCGAGATCGCCGGCTCGTCGACGTGGATGGCGGGAAGCGGACGCACGTCCTCCGGGTCGGCCAGGGTGTCGCCGATCATGATGTCGGCGAACCCGGCGACGGCGACGATGTCGCCCGGGCCGGCGGACTCCGCCGGGTAGCGGTCGAGCGCCTTCGTCATCAGCAGCTCGGTGACGCGGACGTTGTGCACATCGCCGTCGTGGCGCACCCAGGCCACGGTCTGGCCCTTCTTCAGGGTGCCGTTGAAGATGCGGAGCAGTGCGAGGCGGCCGAGGAACGGCGACGCGTCGAGGTTGGTGACGTGCGCCTGCAGCGGCGCCTCCGGGTCGTAGCTGGGAGCCGGGATGTGCTCCAGGATCGCCTCGAACAGCGGCTCGAGGTCGTCGTTGTCCGGCAGCTCGCCGTTCGCGGGCCGGTTGCGGCTGGCGGCGCCGGCACGGCCGGACGCGTACACGACGGGCACGTCGAGGATGGCGTCGAGGTCGAGGTCGGGCACGTCGTCGGAGAGGTCGCTCGCGAGGCCGAGGAGCAGGTCCTGGCTCTCGCCGACGACCTCCTCGATGCGGGCGTCGCCTCGGTCGGTCTTGTTGACCGCGAGGATGACGGGCAGCTTCGCCTCGAGCGCCTTGCGCAGCACGAACCGGGTCTGCGGCAGCGGGCCCTCGGACGCGTCCACCAGCAGCACGACGCCGTCGACCATGGAGAGGCCGCGCTCGACCTCGCCGCCGAAGTCGGCGTGGCCCGGGGTGTCGATCACGTTGATGGTGATCGGCCCGTCGGTGGCGTACTTTCCGTTGTACGAGATCGCCGTGTTCTTGGCGAGGATCGTGATGCCCTTCTCACGCTCCAGCTCGTTGGAGTCCATCGCGCGCTCCTCGACGTGCGCGTGCGCGTCGAAGGAGTTGGTCTGCTTGAGCATGGCGTCGACCAGCGTGGTCTTGCCGTGGTCGACGTGGGCGACGATCGCGACGTTTCGCAGATCGTCGCGGCGGGCGACGGCGTTCTCGGACATGCGTGCAGACTCGACTCTCGTCAGAAGGAAGAAGGGGAACGGTCCATTCTATCGTGGATCCGCTCCCCTTCCGCCGTGTCCGCTGTGAGCGAGCGCCGGACGGCGACTACAGCCCCTGCGCGACCGGGGGCTCCGGCTGCTGCGGCTCGGGCGTGACGGCCGGAACCGCGCCGGTCTCGTCGGCGCCCGCGGCGAGCAGTTCGAGCCGCAGGGCGCGGCGCGCGCGCTGCTGGTCCGGGTCGGGAAGCGGCACCGCGGCGAGCAGGCGCTGCGTGTACGCCTCCTTCGGGTACCGCAGGATCTCGTCGCGCGTCCCGACCTCGACCAGGCGGCCGTGGTGCATCACCGCGATGCGGTCGGCGAGCACGTCGATGACCGCGAGGTCGTGCGTGATGAAGAGGCAGGCGAAGTTCATCTCGCGCTGTAGCTGCTGCATCAGCTCCAGGACGCGCGCCTGCACCGAGACGTCGAGAGCGCTGGTCGGCTCGTCGGCGATGAGCACCTGCGGCTTCAGCGACAGCGCGCGGGCGATGCCGACGCGCTGCTTCTGGCCACCGGAGAGCTCGTGCGGGAACCGGCTGCGGTACGCCCGCGGCAGCTCGACGCTGTCGAGCAGGCGGTCGACCTCCTTGGAGAGCTCCGCGCCCTTCAGGCCCTTCGCCAGCCGCAGCGGCTCGCCGATGGAGTCCGCGATCTGGAGGCGCGGGTTGAGCGACGACGACGGGTCCTGGAACACGATGCCGACGTTGCGGTGCAGCTTGCGGATCTCGTCGCGCCCGGCGTTGCTGATGTCCTGGCCCGCGACGACGAGCTTGCCGGAGTGGATCGGCAGCAGACCGATCGCGGCGCGGCCGAGCGTCGTCTTGCCGGAGCCCGACTCGCCCACGAGGCCGACGACCTCGCCCTCGTGGATCTTCAGGTCGATGTCGGTCGCGGCGCGGAACGCCGGGACGCGGCCGTGCTTCGGGTACTCGATCGCCACCTTCTCGAAGTCGACGACGACCGGACGCTTGTCCATCTCGGCCTTCTCGTGCTCCGCCTGCGCCGCCCGCTCGTTGGCGCGGATGCGCTCGGCGAAGGCGGCGTCGGGGTTCTCGGTGCCCGCGGCGAGGGCCGCCGTGGTGTCGATCTCCTCGTCCTCGCGCTGGCCGAGGTGGGGCACGGCGTCGAGCAGGGCGATCGTGTAGGGGTGCTTCGGGTTCGCGAAGACCTCCTTCACCGTCCCGGCCTCGACGATGTCGCCCTTGCGCATCACCACGATGTTGTCGGCCAGGTCGGCGACGACGCCCATGTCGTGGGTGATCAGCAGGATGGCGCTGTCGAGCCGGTCGCGGAGGCTGCGCAGCAGCTCCAGGATCTCGGCCTGCACCGTCACGTCGAGCGCCGTCGTGGGCTCGTCGGCGATGAGCAGCTTCGGGTCGCACGAGATCGACTGGGCGATCATGGCGCGCTGGCGCTGACCGCCGGAGAGCTGGTGCGGGTAGGAGTTGAACGCCTTCTGCGGGTCGGGCAGCTCCACCATGGCGAGCAGCTCGAGCGCGCGCTCCTTCGCCTCGTGCGGCGACATCCCGAAGTGGATGCGCAGCGTCTCGACGATCTGGAAGCCGACCGTGTAGACGGGGTTCAGCGCCGTCATCGGCTCCTGGAAGATGACGGCCACCTGGCGTCCGCGCACACGGCGCATCTGCGGCTGGGTCAGCCCGGTGAGCTCACGCCCGTCGAGCTTGATCGAGCCCCGCACGCGGGAGTTCTTCGGCAGGAGGTCGAGGATCGCCATCGAGCTCGCACTCTTGCCCGAGCCGGACTCGCCCACGATGGCGAGCACCTCGCCCGGACGGATCTGGTAGTTCAGGTTCTTCGCCGCGGGCACCCACGTGTTGTCCACACCGAAGTCGACGGAGAGGCCGGTCACCTCGAGGACGGGGCCGCCGGTCACGGTCGCCGTTCCTGTCGCGTTGGTCTCGGTCATGTTCAGAGGTTCCTTTCGGGGGCGTTCTCGGGGAATGAGAGCATGGGTCCATGCCCTACGTCTCCCCCGCCGAACGCGAGGTTTTCGTGTCCCGGTTCAACCGGGTCCTTGCCGTGCTGATCTGGGCGGCCGCCGCCGCGCTGACCGTCGGCCTGCTGCTGAGCGTCCACGACGCCCGGCTGCTGTACATCGTGCCGGTCGCACTGTTCGCCTTCGTCGCCTGGGCGATGCTGTGGCGACCGAACCTCACGGTGGGCGACGACGGACTGCTCGTCGTCAACGTGACGCAGACCGTGCGCATCCCGTGGGAGGCGCTCATCGCGGTCGACACCAAGTACGCGCTGACGCTGTACACGCCCGGCCGCAAGTTCCCGGTCTGGGCGGCTCCGGCGCCCGGGACGACCCGCACGCTCCGCGCCACCCGCAACGAGACGCGCGGACGCGTCGGCCGGCCGAGCGTCGAGGACAGCCTGCGCCGTCCGGGCGACCTGCTCTCCACCGAGTCGGGCGCCGCCGCCGAGGTGGTGCGCCGCCGCTGGGCGGAGCTGCAGGACTCCGGCGCGATCGAGGCCGGCCGCGCCGACGAGACGCCGGTCGCCGTGCGCTGGCACGTCGCGTCGCTCGCGGTGCTGGTGCTGCTCCTCGGCGGCACCGTCGCCGCGCTGCTCCTGGCCTGAGGCCGGGAGCAGCGCGGCGGGTGCGCTGATCACAGCACGTCCTCCGCGAGGGCCGCTCCGGTCTTCGGCGTACGGCCGTCGCCTTCGCCCTCCTCCGGCTCCTGCTCGCGCATCTTGCGCAGGTTGAACCGGCGGTGGCGCGGGTCGAACGCGTCGCGCAGGCCGTCGCCGACGAAGTTGACGAGCAGCGCGAGCGTCACGATGAACGCACCCGGCCACCAGAACAGCCACGGCCGGGTCTGGAACGCCGACTGGTTCGAGCTGATCAGGAGGCCGAGGGAGACGTCCGGCGGCTGGATGCCGTAGCCGAGGTACGACAGCGCGGTCTCCAGCAGGATGGCCGAGGCCATGATGAGCGTCGAGGAGACGATCACGACGCCGATGGCGTTCGGCAGGATGTGCTTGAAGATGATGCGCGTGTCCGAGGCGCCGGCGACGCGCGCCGCCTCCACGAACTCCCGCTCACGCAGCGAGAGGAACTCGCCGCGCACCAGTCGGGCGATGCCCATCCACGAGAAGAACCCGAGCATGAGCGCCAGGAAGAACGCACCGAGGCCGCCGAAGATGTGACCGACGACCGAGCCGATGACCAGCGCCGGGATGACGATGAACACGTCGGTGATGCGCATCAGGATCGCGTCGACCACGCCGCGGAAGTAGCCCGCGACCGCGCCGACCACCACGCCGACGACGCTGGCGATCAGGCCGAGCACCACCATGACGAGGATCGAGTTCTGGATGCCGCGCATCGTCAGAGCGAAGTAGTCCTTGCCGATGCGGTCCTGGCCGAACGGGTGCAGCCAGGTGGGGGCGCCCTGCTGGAACTGGTCGTTCAGCTCCTTGTAGTTGTAGCGCCACCATCCGGGGATCGGACCGAGCCCGATCGCCGAGATCGAGAAGATCAGGATCAGGATGAACAGGATCGCGCTGGCGACGGCCAGGCGGTTGGAGAGGAACCGCTTCCAGACCAGCTTTCCCTGGCTGACGGGCGGCGAGCTCGGTGCTTCGAGCTCATCGGCGATGCGAGTGCTGTCGGCCATCAGCGGACCCTCACTCTCGGGTCGAGCGCGGCGTAGGAGAGGTCCGCGAGGAAGTTGAACAGGATCGCCATGACCGCGATCACCAGGAAGTAGCCCATCACGGGGTTCAGGTCACCGCGGTCGAGACCGCTGGCGAACAGGAAGCCCATGCCCGGGATCGCGAACACGCGCTCCGTGATGATCGCTCCACCGAGGAGGGCGCCCACGTCGAATGCGACGAGCGTCGTGATCGGGATGAGCATGTTGCGGAAGGCGTGGCGCACGATGACCGTGCGCTCCGGCAGGCCCTTCGCCCGCGCGGTGCGGATGAAGTCCTGGTTGAGCACCTCGAGCATGCCGGCCCGCGAGTAGCGGGTGTACGACGCGAACGAGATCAGGAGCAGCGCGATGGTCGGCAGCACCAGGTGGGTGAACGTGTCGAGCCCGGTGACCCACATGTCGCCCTCGAGGCCCGGTGTCGAGGAGCCGACCGTCGCGATCGGGCGGCCGTTGGTGTCCTGGAAGTACTGCGGCCAGGCCTGCATGAAGCGGTCGACGATGATCAGGAAGCCCGAGACGATCGTCACGATGACCGCGATCCGCATGTTCTGGCCGCGGTCGTAGCCGCCGACGAACCAGCCGATGGCGAGGCTCACGATGATCGCGACGATGGCGAGGATCACGATGGTGCCGACGGTCGAGACGTTGAACAGCGGCTGCAGCGCGAAGTAGCAGACCAGGCTGACCGCGCCCGCGATGGCGGCGGAGAGCAGCGCCCGGCGGTTCTGCAGGCCGGCGATCAGCGCGGTCGCGCCGATCACGGTCGCCGCGATCAGGATGATCATGACCACCGGGCCGAGACCGGGCGTCAGGAACCAGTTGGTCACCGACATCAGCAGCAGCACGCCCGCGGTGGCGACGGTCGCGATCCCGAAGGTGATCAGCCGCCGCCTGCGGTCGCCGCCGATCAGCGACTGCCAGATCAGGCCGGCGATCACGCCGATGATGACCGCCGCCCACCACGGGATGGTCGGGTGCGCGAGGAAGTTGTTGAACCCGATCGCGACGAACTCCTTGAGGAGAACCGCGACGAGGAACGCCGGCAGCGAGTACAGGAAGAAGCTGAGGAACGTGACGACGTTGTCGAGTCCGCTGTACTGCCGGAGGGCGGTGACGATGCCGATGGTGACACCGAGGAGGATCGCGAGGATCAGGGCGAGCGTGACCAGCTGCACCGTCGAGCCGAGCGCCTGCGGCAGGATGTCGACGACCTTCGCGTTCGACACCGTGGACCCGAGGTCGCAGGCGTTGGCGAACGGGATGAGGCACTTCGCCGCACCGCCGAGCCAGAGCAGCCAGCGCAGCGGCGGCACCACATCCAGCTGCAGCAGCTGGACGCGCGCGCTGATCAGCTGCGTCTTGTTGGGGGAATTGCTGCTTCGCAGGTCCTGGAGCGGGTCGGCGCTGTAAGCCACCAGCATGTACATCAGGAACGAAGCGGCGATGATGATGAGCACTGAGACCAGAAGTCGTCTCAGGATGAAACTCGCCATAGGTTCAAAACCTTCACTGACAGGACGCGCCGTATCGGGGTGCGGCGGAAGGGGGGTTGCCGCCAGGCGCGTATCTCAAGGGGAGGACGGATCACGTCCACCGATACATGATACGGGGCGCCGGCTGAGAACCGACGCCCCCGCACGAGAGTGCCCGGGGTTCACCCGGGCACTCTCGCTTACGGAGCTGTTACTTCTTGGAGGACTTGACCGACCACTCCCAGAAGTTCCAGAACGGACCGGTCTGGTTGCCCATGTACTTCACGCCGTCGACGCGAGCATTGACACCGAAGACACCGGGCAGCTGGAAGAGGGGCAGACCGTAGCCGTCCTTGAAGGTGGCCGTGTCGATCTGCAGCTCGAGCTTGGTCAGCTCGTCCTTGTCCAGCGTCGTCTGGGTCTGAACCGCGACATCGTTCATCGCGTTGTAGCGGTTGTAGTTGCCGCCGCCACCGGTGGTGAACAGCTGCGGGATCTGCGACGTGCCGGCGCCCGGGCTGATCCAGCCGAAGAGCGACGCGTCGTAGTCACCACCCGGGAGGAGCTTGCTCCAGTCGGGCGAACCGGCGTTGACGATCTTGAAGCCGGCCTTGGCCGCCGAGGCGGAGATGGCCTGGAACTCGTCGACACGGTTCGGGTTGTTGGTGTTGTAGAGGATGCGCACGGTCGGGGTGGCACCGTTGAGGAGCTTCTTGGCGCCGTCGATGTCGACCTTGCCGTAGGCGTCCGAGCCGTTGCTCTTGATCGCGTTCGCGTACTCGTCCTGGTTCGGCAGCCAGATCTGCGAGTCGAGCACCTTGGCCTTGGGGTTCACCGGGGTGACGATCGAGTCCAGGATCTGCTGGCGCGGGATCGTCTTCAGGAACGCCTCGCGCACCTTCGGGTCGGAGAAGACCTGCGAACCGAAGTTCAGGTCGAGGTGGTCGTACGACGCCTGGTCGCCCGTCAGCACCTTGGCGCTCGTGTTCTTCAGAGCGGTCAGGGTGTCGGCCGAGGCCTGCGGGTTGATGATGTCGACCTCACCGTTCTGGAGAGCGGTGACCTGGGCGTTCGCGTCCGGGATGATGCGGAAGACGATCTTGTCGACGTTGCCCTTGTTGTCGCCCCAGTAGTACTTGTTCTTCACCATGGTGATCGACTGGCCGGGGGTCCAGGAGGAGACCACGAACGGGCCGGACGCGACGAGGAGGTCCTTGTCGGTCGGGAACGCCGTGATGTCGTAGCCCGTGTTGACGAAGTCGGCCGCCTTCTTGAGGGTCGGGTCGGCCGGCGCCGGGTTCTTCGGGTCGCCCTTGGGCAGGCTCTTCAGCAGCTTGGTCAGGTCGGCGGCCGACGAGAGGCCCGCCTTCTTGGCCACGATGTGAGCCGGCTGCGCGAGCGGGTTGAAGAGCTCCCAGTCCACGAAGGGCTTGGCGTACTTCAGCGTGATGGTGCGGTTGTCGTTGCTGACCGTGGGGTACGACGTCTGGTCGATGCCCGCGGTGCCCGCGGCCGGGGTGAAGTACTGCGTGCCGGAGGTGACGTCGCCCGAGTTCGGGTCGAGCGTCGCCGAGTCGTAGTAGCCGGACTGCATGGCCCAACCGAGGACCATGTCGTCGGCCGTGACGGGCTCACCGTCGGACCACTTGGCGTTGGAGGGGAGGGTGTACTTGACCGTCAGCGGGTCGTCCGACGTCTTCTCGAAGGTCCCGAAGCTCTTGTCGTGGACGATCTTGTAGTTGTTGTCGATGTACTGGAACCCCGAGCCGTACGAGCCGTCGAGGTAACCGACCTGGCCGTTGGTGTCCAGGTTGCCCTGCGGGGTCTGCGAGTTCAGCGAGGTCAGGTCGTTGACGACCGCGACCGTGACGGTGCCGCCCTTGGCAGCCGACGAGGTGCTGGTGCTCCCGGACGTGGTGCAGGCAGACAGGGCGAGCGCGGCGACGCCGGCGACGGCGACCGCACCGACAGCGAACCTGCCCCTTCTTCCGTTGATGTGCAATGTTCCTCCTGTGCGAAGTGTGCGACGGCACAGGCATGCGAGAAGCCTGGTCCGCGCGGGATAAGAATGACCCTAGGTATCGCCGCCAGCGATTGCAAAACAGGGCGAGAAAACGTTACAGACTGGTAACTCAGCCGGCGGATTCCTGCGCGAAGCGCACAAAAACGATGGATTCGTTCGCATCATGCAACGATCCGACGGTTCCGTGCCCGGCCTGGCAGGATGCAGCTATGCCGAACACGTCGACCTTCGCCGCGGAGACCCCCGTCGAGCGCGCGCAGCGCCCCCGCCTGTGGTGGGAGATCGCGATCGTGCTCGGCCTCTCGCTCGGCCAGTCCGCCGTCTACTCGATCGTCACCATCGTGGACCGCTCCACGCAGAGTACGCCGCTCGCCGACCAGAAGACCCAGGTGAACCCGGTCCAGTCGACCCGCGAGGTGTTCGACTTCCTCTACCAGGTGCTCGGCAACCTGTTCCCGCTGTTCGCCGTCGCGCTCGTGATCTACCTGCTCTGGCAGCCGCAGCGGAGCGGGTTCCGCCGGATCGGGCTCGACCTGACGCGGCCTGCGCGCGACCTGGGCGGCGGGATGCTGCTGTTCCTCGCGATCGGGGTGCCGGGCATCCTGTTCTACGCGCTGACGCGGCTGCTCGGGATCACCGTGACCGTGGAGGCGTCCACCCTGAACGCGCACTGGTGGACCGTTCCCGTGCTCGTCCTGGCGGCGCTGCGGGCGGCGCTGCAGGAGGAGGTGATCGTCGTCGGCTACCTGTTCACGCGGCTGCGCCAGCTGAACTGGGGCACGTGGACGATCATCCTGGCCGCCGCCGTGCTGCGCGGCAGCTATCACCTGTACCAGGGCTTCGGCCCGTTCGTCGGGAACGCCGTGATGGGCGTGGTCTTCGGCTGGTGCTACACGCGCTGGGGACGCGTCGCTCCGCTCGTGGTCGCGCACACCGTGATCGACATCGTCTCCTTCGTCGGCTACCCCCTCGCCGTCGCCTGGTTCCCTTCGATCTTCGCCTGACTCCCCACCGTCGAGTCCGCGAATACTGCGCGGAATCCGGCCGAAAACGTGCAGTCTTCGCGGACTCGATGGCGGGGAGCTGGGGTCAGGCGAAGGCCTCGGGCGGCGGGCAGGCGCAGAAGAGGTTGCGGTCGCCGTAGGCCTGGTCGATGCGCCGCACCGGGGGCCAGTACTTGTTCCGCACGAGCGACGGCGTCGGGTAGACGGCCTGCTCGCGCGAGTACGGGTGGTCCCAGGCGGACGAGACGACCGACTCCGCGGTGTGCGGCGCGTTCCGCAGCGGGTTGTCGTCGGAGGGCCAATCTCCCGCCGCCACAGCGTCGGCCTCCTCGCGGATCGCGATCATCGCGGCCACGAAACGATCGAGCTCCGCGAGGTCCTCGCTCTCGGTCGGCTCCACCATGAGCGTGCCCGCGACCGGGAACGACATGGTCGGTGCGTGGAAGCCGTAGTCGATCAGCCGCTTCGCGACGTCGTCCACGGTCACCCCGGTGCGCTCGGTGAGCGGCCGGAGGTCGAGGATGCACTCGTGCGCCACCAGGCCGTCCTCGCCCGCGTAGAGCACCGGGAAGTGCTCGCGCAGCCGTGCGGCGACGTAGTTGGCGGCGAGCACGGCCGCACCGGTCGCGTCCTTCAGGCCCTCCGCGCCCATCATCCGGACGTACGCCCAGCTGATCGGGAGGATGCTCGGGCTGCCGTACGGGGCCGCCGACACCGGCGCGCCGCCGTGCTCCACGCGGCCGCCGCCCGCGAGCGGGTGCGTCGCGTCCTGCGCGAGCGGGTGCCCGGGCAGGAACGGCGCGAGGTGCGCCTTCGCCGCCACCGGGCCGACGCCTGGACCGCCGCCGCCGTGCGGGATGCAGAAGGTCTTGTGCAGGTTCAGGTGGCTGACGTCGCCGCCGAAGTCGCCGAACCGGGCGTAGCCGAGCAGGGCGTTCAGGTTGGCGCCGTCGACGTAGACCTGGCCGCCGGCGTCGTGCACGGCCTGGGTGATCGCGACGACCTCGTGCTCGTAGACGCCGTGCGTCGACGGGTAGGTGATCATGAGGGCCGCGAGGGTGTCCGCGTGCTCGGCGATCTTCGCGCGCAGATCGTCGAGGTCGACGTTGCCGAGCTCGTCCGTCGCCACCACGACGACGCTCATGCCGGCGAGCACCGCGGACGCGGCGTTCGTGCCGTGCGCGGACTGCGGGATGAGGCACACCGTGCGCTGCAGGTCGCCGCGCGAGCGGTGATAGCCGCGGATCGCGAGCAGCCCGGCGAGCTCACCCTGGCTGCCCGCGTTGGGCTGCAGGGAGACGGTGTCGTAGCCGGTGACCTCCGCGAGCCAGCCCTCCAGCTGGTCGATCAGCTCGAGCGAGCCCGCCACGTCGGCCGCGGGCGCGAAGGGGTGCAGCGCCGCGAACTCGGGCCAGGTCACCGCCTCCATCTCGGTCGCCGCGTTGAGCTTCATCGTGCAGGAGCCGAGCGGGATCATGCCGCGGTCGAGCGCGTAGTCGCGGTCCTGCAGCAGGCGCAGGTACCGCATCATCGAGGTCTCCGAGTGGTGCGTGTTGAACACCGGATGCGTCAGGTAGTCCGACTCGCGGGCGAGCGCCGGGTCGAATGACGTCTCCCCGGGGAGCTCCACGGCCGGCTCCCCCTCGACGGTCCCGCCGAGCACCTCGATCAGGTCGGCGAGCGGGAACGTGCCGTCGCGGAGGTCGGCGGCCGACTCCTCGTCCAGGCTGAGCGAGACCAGGCCCGCGTCGGTGGCGTGCAGCAGCAGGCCGCGGTCGTGCGCGCGGGCGACGACCGTGGCGGCGTCGTCCACCTCCACCTGGAGCGTGTCGAAGAACGACCGGGAGACGACCTCGACGCCGGACGCGCGCAGTGCCTCGGCGACGCCCGCCGCCGACAGGTGCACCTGGCGGCCGATGGCGCGCAGCCCGGCGGGGCCGTGGTAGACCGCGTACATCGCCGCCATGACGGCCAGCAGCACCTGGGCGGTGCAGATGTTCGAGGTGGCCTTCTCGCGCCGGATGTGCTGCTCGCGCGTCTGCAGCGTCAGCCGGTAGGCGGGCTTGCCGACCGCGTCCTGAGAGACGCCGACCAGGCGGCCGGGGAGCTGGCGCTCCAGGCCCTTCCGCACAGCCATGTAGCCGGCGTGCGGTCCGCCGAAGCCCATCGGGACGCCGAAGCGCTGGCTGGTGCCGACCGCGACGTCGGCGCCGAACTCCCCCGGAGCCCGCAGCTGGGTCAGGGCGAGCAGGTCGGCGGCGGCGACGATGACCGCGCCGGCCTCCTTCGCCGTGGCGACGACGGCGCTCGGGTCCCAGACCCGGCCGGAGGCGCCCGGGTACTGCACGAACAGGCCGAAGGCGTCGCTCAGCTCCGGAGCGTCCGCCGCCAGGCTCGCGAGGTCGAGCACGACCAACTCGATGCCGACGGCGTCCGCGCGGTTGCGGAGCAGGGCGATGGTCTGCGGGAAGGTGTCCGCGTCCACCACGAACCGGGACGACTTCGCCTTCGACGCGCGGCGGGCGAGCAGCATCCCCTCGACCACGGCCGTGCCCTCGTCGAGCATCGACGCGTTGGCGGTGTCGAGCCCGGTGAGGTCGGAGACCATCGTCTGGAAGTTGATCAGCGCCTCGAGCCGGCCCTGGGAGATCTCCGGCTGGTACGGCGTGTACGCGGTGTACCAGCCCGGGTTCTCGAGCACGTTGCGCTTGATCACCGCCGGGGTGATGGTGCCGTAGTAGCCGAGTCCGATCAGGCTGCGGTTCACGGTGTTGCGCGCGGCGATCGCGCGCAGCTCGCGCAGGGCGGCGCGCTCCCCCAGCGGCGCCGGCAGCACCGAGGTGCGGTCGGAGTCGACGCGGATGGAGTCGGGCACGGCGGCCGAGACGAGGTCCTCGACGGAGGACCAGTCGCGGGTGGCGGCGGCGCCGATCGCGGACAGCATGGTGCTCTGCGCGTCGCCGTCGGTGCCGATGTGACGCGCGGGGAAGAGGTCGGTCATGTGCGGGTTCGGAACCTTACTCGCCGGTCAGGGCGGCGTACTCGTCGTAGCTGAGGAGGCCGTCGGGCAGCTCGGTGAAGCGGACCTTCACCAGCCATCCGTCGCCGAAGGGGTCGGAGTTGACGAGCTCCGGGGCGTCCACGACGGCGGAGTTGGCCTCCGTCACCGTGCCGTCGACCGGCGCGAACAGCTCGCCGACCGACTTCGTCGACTCGATCTCGCCGACGACGCGGCCCGCGGCGACGTCGCTGCCCTCCTCCGGCAGCTCGACGAACACGACGTCGCCGAGCTTCTCGGCCGCGTAGGCCGTGATGCCGACGGTCGCGACGTCGCCCTCGACGAGGAGCCACTCGTGCTCCGCGGTGTACTTCAGGTCTCGTTCTGCGGCCATGGCTAACGCTTCTTTCTGCTGTAGAAGGGGAGGGCGGTGACGGTGAACGGGAGGCGGGTGCCCCGGACGTCCACCTGGAGCACGGTGTTCTCGCGCGCGAACCGGGGCGCGACGTAGGCCATCGCGATCGGCATGCCGAGCGTCGGCGACAGGGCGCCGGAGGTGACGACGCCGACCTCGGCGTCGTCGCCGGTGACGTCGTCGTGCGCGAAGACCGGGTAGCCGGCGCGGGCGGCGCGCTTGCCCTCGCCGGTCAGGCCGACGAGCACGCGGGCCTCGGGATGCGGGCCCTCCTCGCTCGCGGCGCGCCCGATGAAGTCGGTGTCCTTGGCGAGGTTGACGACCCGGCCGAGCCCGGCCTGCGCCGGCTTGGTGTCGCGGCCGAGCTCGTGGCCGTACAGCGGCATCCCGGCCTCCAGGCGCAGGGTGTCGCGGCTGGCGAGGCCCGCCGGGACAAGGCCGAGCCCCTGCTCGGTGCCTGCCTCGGTGAGGGCCTCCCACAGCGCCTTGGCGTTGTCGGGGGCGATGTACAGCTCGAAGCCGTCCTCGCCGGTGTAGCCGGTGCGGGCGATGAGCACGGGATGGGTCTGGAAGAGCGCGGGAAGCGACCAGTAGTACTTGAGGGCCGAGAGCCGCTCGCCGAAGTCCTCGCCGTCGAGCGCGCCCTCGTCGGCGGCGAGACCGTCGGTGGCGAGCAGGATCGACAGGGCTGCGGGGCCCTGCACCGCGATGAGCGCGATGTCGTCGGACTCGTCGAACACCTCGACGTCGAACGGCGCGGTGCGATCGCGCAGCTCCTCGGCCACGACCTCGCGGTTGGAGGCGTTCGCGACCACCATGTACCGGTCCTCGCCGGTGCGATAGACCACCAGGTCGTCGACGATGCCGCCGGCGCGGGACAGCAGGAGGCTGTACTTGGCCTGGTCGACGGCGAGCGCCGACAGCTTGCCGGCGAGCGCGTAGTCGAGGGCGGCGCCGGCCTCCGGGCCGATGAGGACGATCTCGCCCATGTGGGAGAGGTCGAACAGCCCCGCGGCGGTGCGCACGGCGTGGTGCTCGGCGAGGTCGGACGAGTAGCGGACCGGCATCTGCCAGCCGGCGAAGTCGGTGAACGACGCGCCGGCGGCGGTGTGGACGTCGTGCAGCGGCGAGAGGCGCTCCTGCGGTGTGCCGTCGGTGCCGGGTGTATCGCTGCTGTTCGTGTCGCTGTGGGGCGAGGACATGAGTTCTCCGTTTCGCCGGCCGAGCGGCCGGGGGCGGCGGAAGCGTCGCCGCTCCCGGGAAGAACTCCCCCTCTGTCATCCGGCCTGAGAGTTTCACCGCGCCTCGGACGAGGTCGTGGCTTTCACCGTCGGCGAGGGCGGCGGGATGCCGTCCTGCTTTTCAGAGTGGCCCGTTCGATGCGGTACGCGTACCTGAGAGATTGTCGGGGAGGATTGCTCCTTCGGTGCCGCGCTCGTTTCGCGCGACTCTCCCGCATCGACCATGTCGGCCCGATATTCGCTTGTCGGGCCAGCATATCCGCTCCGCCCCATGAGATTTGCCGCAAATCTCGGTCAAGACCGCGCGAGAACCGAGTTTTGTGGCAAATCGTCACGGGTCTCGGACGTTTGTGGTTTTGGTCGAGGTGACACTAAGATGGTGGGCACGTTAGAGTCACGGTGACCTTTAGGGGGTCGGAGCAGCATGACGGCACGGCACGAACGCGCGAGCGCGATCCTCGCCGTGTCCACGGTCATTTTCGCGCTGCGCACCGACGAGGAGACCGCGGGCGTCCCGCAGGTGTGGCTGCCGCTGGTGCGCCGCATCCGGGAGCCCTTCGAGGGACGCTGGGCGCTGCCGGGTGGACCGCTGCGCGTCGGGGAGGACCTGGCCTACGCCGCCGCCCGCACGCTCAACGACACCACCGGTCTCACGCCGAGCTACCTCGAGCAGCTGTACGCGTTCGGCGACGCCGACCGGTCCCCCGGCGCCGAACGGGTCGTCTCCGTCGTCTACTGGGCTCTGGTGCGCAGCGAGGAGGCGGAGCGCGCGAGCGTCGGAGAGAACGTCGCCTGGTTCCCGGCCGACGACCTGCCCGAGCTGGCCTTCGACCACAACGTCATCGTGCAGTACGCGCTCTGGCGGCTGCGCACCAAGATGGAGTACTCCCGCATCGCCCACGCCTTCCTCGGCGAGCGCTTCACCCTGGCCCAGCTGCGCGCCGTGCACGAGGCCGTGCTCGGCAAGGCGCTCGACCCGGCCAACTTCCGCCGCACCATCGAGGCCTCCGGCACCGTCGTCGCGACCGACGAGTACCTCACCGGGACCCCGCACCGCCCGCCGCGGCTGTACCGCTACAACGACTCGATCGACCTCGCCGACGCGGGGCCGCTCCCCCGCCAGCAGCATCCGTTCGAAGGAAGAAGCGCATGACCATCGCATCTGTCGACACCACCATCCGGCTCATCGCGTCGGGACAGCTGGACGGCGAGACCTGCACGCCCGACCTCGCGGAGGCGCCGTGGGAGTTCGACGCGCTCGCGCCCTCCTACGGCCCCGGCGCCTCGCTCGGCGACCCGATCCCGGCGAACGCGCCGCGGCAGGGCGAGCTGCCCGAGGAGTACCGCACCGCCTCCGCGCAGGAGCTGGGCGACCGCATCCGCGCGGCCAAGGCGCAGCTCGGCGACCGTGTCGCCGTGATGGGCCACTTCTACCAGCGCGACGAGGTCGTGCAGTACGCGGACTTCGTCGGCGACTCCTTCCAGCTCGCCAACGCCGCCAAGGCGCGGCCCGAGGCGGAGGCGATCGTCTTCTGCGGCGTCCACTTCATGGCTGAGACCGCGGACATCGTGTCCCGCCCGGAGCAGCGGGTCATCCTCCCGAACCTCGCCGCCGGCTGCTCGATGGCAGACATGGCCGACCTCGACTCGGTGCAGGAGTGCTGGGAGCAGCTGGAGGAACTGTACGGCACCGAGCCGGACGCCGACGGCCGCGTGCCCGTCATCCCGGTGACCTACATGAACTCCTCGGCTGCGCTGAAGGCGTTCTGCGGCGAGCACGGCGGGATCGTCTGCACCTCCTCCAACGCCGCGACCGTGCTGGAGTGGGCCTTCGAGCGCGGGCAGCGCGTCCTGTTCTTCCCCGACCAGCACCTCGGCCGCAACACCGCGAAGGCGATGGGGGTCCCGCTCGAGCGGATGCCGCTGTGGAACCCGCGCAAGGCCTGGGGCGGGACCGACGCCGCGACGCTGCAGGACGCGCAGGTCATCCTCTGGCACGGCTTCTGCTCGGTGCACAAGCGCTTCACGGTCGGCCAGATCGAGCACGCGCGGGCCGAGTTCCCCGGCGTCCGGGTGATCGTTCACCCCGAGTGCCCGATGGACGTCGTGGACGCGGCCGACGAGTACGGCTCGACCGACTACATCGTGAAGGCGATCCAGGCGGCGCCCGCCGGCTCGACATTCGCGATCGGCACCGAGATCAACCTGGTGCAGCGGCTCGCCGCCCAGTTCCCGCAGCACACCATCTTCTGCCTCGACGCGGTCGTCTGCCCGTGCTCGACGATGTACCGCATCCACCCGGGCTACCTGGCCTGGGTGCTGGAGGGGCTGGTGCGCGGCGAGGTGCTCAACCAGGTGACCGTCCCGGCCGAGGTGGCCGAGCCCGCCCGGGTGGCGCTCGAGCGGATGCTCGCCGCACGGCCCGACACGACGATGGCGGCCTGACATGAGCCGCGTGGTCGTGGTCGGCAGCGGGATCGCGGGGCTCACCGCGGCGCTGCGCGCGCACGACCTCGGTCACGACGTCACGGTCGTGACCAAGGCCGCGCTGGCCGACGGCAGCACCCGCTACGCGCAGGGAGGCGTCGCGGCGGCGGTGTTCCCCGACGACAGCGTCGAGGCGCACGTCGCCGACACGCTCCGCGCCGGCGCCGGGCTGAACGTGCGCGAGGCCGTCGAGGTGCTCTGCACGGACGGCCCGGAGCGCGTCCGCGAGCTCATCGCCCGCGGCGCCGCGTTCGACCGCGACGGCGATGCGCTCGCCCGCGGACGGGAGGCGGCGCACTCGACTTCGCGCGTGCTGCACGCCGGGGGCGACGCCACCGGCGCGGAGCTCGAGCGCACGCTGGTCGCGGCGCTGCGGGAGGCCCGCATCCCCGTGCTCGAGGGCGCCTTCCTGCGCGACGTCGTCGTCCGCGACGGCCGCGCAGCCGGGGTGGTGCTGCGCACGGGCGGCGGGACGGCGACGGTCGAGGCCGACGCCGTCGTGCTCGCCACGGGCGGCTGGGGCCGCCTGTACGCCCACACGACGAACCCCGCTGTGGCGACCGGCGACGGCGTCGCCGCGGCCTGGCGCGCGGGCGCGGCGCTGGCCGACCTGGAGTTCACCCAGTTCCACCCGACCGCCCTCGCCGGCGATCACGGCGGGACGGCGTTCCTCATCTCGGAGGCGGTCCGCGGCGAGGGCGCCGTGCTGCGCAACCGCGCGGGTGAGCGGTTCATGCTCGACCTCCACCCGGACGCCGAGCTCGCGCCGCGGGACGTCGTCGCCCGCGGCATCGCGATCGAGATGGCGGCGCAGGGCGGAGAGCCCGTGCTGCTGGACGCGACGGCGCTCGGCTCCGACCTGCTGGCCCGGCGCTTCCCGACGATCGACGCGGCCTGCCGCGCGGCCGGGTACGACTGGGGCCGTCATCCCGTGCCCGTCACGCCCGCCGCGCACTACGCCATGGGCGGCGTCGCCACCGACACCGAGGGGCGCACGACCGTCCCCGGGCTGTTCGCCGTCGGCGAGGTCGCCTGCACCGGAGCGCACGGGGCGAACCGCCTCGCCTCCAACTCGCTGCTGGAGGGGCTGGTGTTCGCCCACCGGGCCGCCGGGGTCGTGGACGAGCCGTGGCCTGCGCCGCCGGGGTGGGTGACGGAGGCGGCGGTCGTGGTGGACGCGGACCCCTCGCCTGCGGCCACGCCGTCCCTCCCGTTCGATCGCGCCCGGCTCGGCGCGCTGATGTGGGAGGCCGCCGGGCTGCACCGCGACGGCGCCCGCCTCGCCGCCGCGGCCGAGGAGCTCGCCGCCGTGCGCGATCCGGAACCCGGAGAGGACGCCGACCTGCTCACCCTGGCGCGTCTCGTGGTGCGCGCGGCGCTCGCGCGGGAGGAATCCCGCGGGGCGCATTTCCGCTCCGACGCGCCGCTCCCCGCCGAGGGCGCTCCGGCGCACACCGTGCTGCTCCCCCGTCCCGTTCCGCTTCCGTCGTCGACCCGCATCGAGGTGCCCGCAGCATGCTGACCCGCCACATCATCCAGACCGTCGTCCAGGCCGCCCTGGTCGAGGACGCGCCGTGGGGCGACGTGACCAGCGAGCTGCTGATCCCCGCGACCGCGACCGCGACCGCCCGCCTGGTCGCGCGCGAGCCGGGAACGTTCGCGGGCGGCGAGGTGTTCGCCGCGGCGATGACCCTGACCGACCCGGCGATCGAGGTCGCGCTGCACGTGCCCGACGGCACCGCCATCGAGGCGGGCGAAGCGCTGGCGACCGTCACGGGACCGGCCCGCTCGGTGCTGCAGGCCGAGCGCGTCGCGCTCAACTTCACCCAGCGGATGTCCGGGATCGCGACCCAGACCGCCGCGTTCGTCGCCGAGGTGGCGCACACCTCGGCCCGCATCGTGGACACCCGCAAGACCACCCCGGGGCTGCGGGCGTTCGAGCGCCACGCGGTCCGGGCGGGCGGCGGCCACAACCACCGCTACTCGCTCTCCGACGCCGTGATGGCGAAGGACAACCACCTCGCGGTCCTGACCGCCCAGAGCGGGCTGTCGGTCACCGACGCGCTGCTCCGCGTGCGCGAGCAGCTGGGCCACACCACGCACCTGGAGGTCGAGGTGGACAGGATCGACCAGATCGAGCCGGTGCTGGCGGCCGGGGTCGACACGATCATGCTCGACAACTTCACCGTCGAGCAGCTGCGTGAGGGTGTCGCACTCGTCGGCGGTCGCGCGCTGGTCGAGGCGAGCGGCAACGTGGGCCTCGGGACCGTGCGCGCCATCGCCGAGACCGGCGTGGATGTGATCTCGTCCGGCAGCCTCACGCACAGCGTCCGCTCGCTCGACCTCGGACTGGACGTGGTGGTCGAGTGATCTACCTCGACGCCGCCGCCACCTCCCCGGTCCGCCGGGAGGTGCTGGAGGCGATGTGGCCCTACCTGACGGGCGACTTCGGCAACCCGTCGAGTCACCACGCCGTCGGCGAATCGGCCGCCCGCGGGCTGGCGGACGCACGCGCCGGGGTCGCCGCCTGGCTCGGCTGCCGGGCGTCGGAGGTCACCTTCACCTCGGGCGGGACGGAGGCCGACAACCTCGCGATCAAGGGCATCGCCCTGGCGAATCCGCGCGGCCGCCATCTGGTCACGACCCGGATCGAGCACGAGGCGGTGCTGGAGTCGGTCGACCACCTGGTGCGGCTGCACGGCTTCGAGGTCACCTTCGTGCCGGTCGGGCGCGACGGGCTCGTCGCACCGTCGGACTTCGCCGCCGCTCTGCGGCCGGACACCACGCTCGCGTCGGTGATGCTCGCCAACAACGAGGTCGGGACGGTGCAGCCGATCGCTGCGCTGGCGGCGCTCGCCCACGAGCGCGGCGTCCCTCTTCATACGGATGCGGTGCAAGCGGCCGGCTGGCTGCCGCTCGACGTCGGCGCCCTCGGCGTGGACGCGCTGAGCGTGTGCGGCCACAAGATCGGTGCACCCAAGGGCGTGGGGGCGCTGTACGTGCGCGGGCGCATCCCGGTCGAGCCGGTCATCCACGGCGGCGGCCAGGAGCGCGGCCGGCGCTCGGGCACCGAGAACGTCGCCGGCGCGGTGGCCCTCGCCACAGCCGTGCGGCTCGCCGCGGAGGGGCTCGCGGAGCGCGCGGAGGCGGCGACCGCGGCGCGTGACGCGTTCGTGGCGGCGGTCCTGGCGGAGGCGCCCGGCGCGCAGCTCACCGGGCACCCGGCCTCGCGCCTGCCGGGCACGGCGTCCTTCGTCTTCCCGGGCACCAACGGGGAGGCGGTGCTGCTGGAGCTGGAGCGCCGCGGCATCGTGTCCTCCAGCGGCTCGGCCTGCGCGGCCGGAAGCGAGGACGCCTCGCATGTACTCCTCGCGCTCGGCTACCCCGAGGACCTCGCGCGTACCGCCGTGCGGTTCTCCTGGGGCGGCGACGTGGATGCGCAGGCCCTGCTCGCGGTCGCCCCGGCGGTCGGCGAGGCGGTGCGGACGGTGGCGTCGCTCGGGCGCTGACCGGCGCCCGTTTATTCCCGCGTTCTGCGGAGAGCGAAACCGCGGAATCGTTCCGGCCACGGACACCCCGATGTCGGTCGTCCTCGCTACGGTTGACCAGTGACTGAGAAGACCTCACCAGTGCCTTCGGTCGACGCCGGCGCCCTCCCCGGGCCGGCTGCGGCCGCGCCGCGTATCGCGCCGCGCGACCAGCGCGTGATCTGGCTGCTGCTCGCGGCCACGTTCGTCGTGATCCTCAACGAGACGATCATGACGGTCGCCATCCCGAAGCTGATGGACGACCTCCACATCGACGCCCTCGCGGCGCAGTGGCTCTCCACGGCGTTCATGCTGACGATGGCGGTCGTCATCCCGATCACGGGCATCCTGCTGCAGCGGTTCACGACACGGCAGATGTTCATCGCCGCGATGTCGCTGTTCTCGCTCGGCACCCTCTCGGCAGCCCTCGCGCCCGGCTTCCTCGTGCTGGTCGCCGCGCGCGTGGTCCAGGCCTCCGGCACGGCGATCATGCTGCCGCTGCTGATGACCACACTGATGACGCTGGTGCCGCCGGCCCTGCGCGGGCGCACGATGGGCAACGTCTCCATCGTGATCTCGGTCGCGCCGGCGATCGGCCCGACCATCTCCGGCCTGATCCTCAACTTCCTGGCCTGGCGGTGGATCTTCCTGATCGTGCTGCCGATCGCGCTGATCATGCTGTTCATCGGCATGCGCTTCGTCGAGAACGTCACCGAGACCGAGAAGGTTCGGATCGACGTGCTCTCGGTCATCCTGTCGGCGCTCGGCTTCGGCGGGCTGGTCTACGGGCTCACGCTGTCGGGCGAGTCCGGAGGCGCGTCCGCCAGCCCGTTCATGCTCTGGGGTTCGCTCGCGGTCGGCGTGATCGGGCTCGCGGCGTTCGTGGCGCGTCAGCTCCTGCTGCAGCGCAAAGACCGGGCACTGCTCGACCTGCGGACGTTCCGCTTCCCGATCTTCACCGTGGCGATCGTGCTCATGGCGATCACGACGGCGTCCATGTTCGGCGTGATCATCGTGCTCCCGCTCTACCTGCAGCACGTGCTGCACCTCGACACGCTGGCGACCGGGCTCATCCTGCTGCCGGGCGGTCTGATCATGGGCCTCGCCGCGCCCTTCGTCGGGCGCATCTACGACCGTTTCGACCCGCGGGTGCTCGTGGTGCCGGGGTCGATCCTGGTCAGCCTGGTGCTGTGGGGCTTGACGATGGTCACCGAGCACACGCCGATCGCCATGGTCGTCGCGGCCCACGTCGTGCTGAGCCTCGGGCTCGCGATGATGTTCACGCCGCTGTTCACGGCCGGGCTCGGGGCTCTGCCGCCGCACCTGTACTCGCACGGCAGCGCCATCCTGGGCACGATCCAGCAGGTCGGCGGCGCCGCGGGAACGGCGCTGCTCATCGCCGTGCTCACGCTGCAGTCGACCGCGCTGGCCGCGGGTGGCGCGGGCGCCGACGCGGCGCAGGCGGGCGGCATCCGGACGGCGTTCCTGGCCGGTGCGATCATCTCGCTGTTCGGGGTCGCCGGCTCCTTCTTCATCCGCAAGCCCGCCGACTCCCCCTCCGAGCCCGCGTTCGCGCACTGAACCGCGCCGAGTTGCACGTTGTGGCGGCTATTCGGCCCGGATAGCCGCCACAACGTGCAACTCGCGTACCGCATCGAGCACCTCAGCGGGGGTCGATCGCGTCGCGGAGGCGGCGCGCGAGGGTCGCGGCGGCCGCGAGCTCGGACGGAGCCGCGACCTCGGCGGTGCGCTCGGCCCACTCCGTGCGCAGCGGGCGGATGCGCTCCAGCGCGGCACGGCCGGCTCCGGTGAGCCGCACCAGCGGAGCGCGGGCGTCCGCCGGGTCCGGGATGCGCTCCACGAGTCCCGCACGCTCCAGCGCCGCGACACCCTCGGCCGCCGACTGACGGCGCAGCCCGCGGCGGCGCGCGATCGCCGCGACGCTCAGCGGACCGTGCGCGACCGCCCCCAGCGTCAGCCAGCGCGCCGAGGTCAGTCCCTCGGCAGCCACGAGTTCGTCGCCCGCCCGGGCGAACGCGTCCGCGAGCCGGAACACCTCGTCGACGAGCTCGGTCAGCCGCCGGCCGCCCTCGTTCACGGCTGCTCCACCAGGCAGACGATGTGCCCGTCGGCGTCCCGCACCACCGCCATGCGCTCACCCCAGGGCTGAGCGGCGGGCGCATCCACCACCGTGCCCCCTGCGGCCACCCAGCGGTCGACCGCGGCGTCGAGCTCCGGGAGGGCGAAGGTCACCGCCACGGCGGCGTCGGAGGCGACGGCCGGGCGCTCGTGCACCATCAGCTCCACCCCGTCGGCCGTGCGCAGCCAGGCGAACCCGTCGGCCGTCCGCTCCACGGCGAGCCCGAGCGCGCCGGCGTAGAGGTCGAGAGCCGCGGGGAGCGACTTCGCGGACAGGACGAGACGGTGCAGGACGGGGCGGTGCAGGACGGGGGCGCTGGTCATGCCACCACCCTCGCTTAACCGACAGGCCCCTGTCAATCGTTCGGCCGCCCTAGCATCCACCCGCGACCGCGCGTGAGAATGGGAGACCTACGCGAGGAGGCAGCCGTGAGCATCATCCGCACGCCGGAACCGTCCGAGGCGACCGGAGAGGTCGCCGTGCTCTACCGGGAAGACCTGGACGAGCTGGGCTACGTCGCCGACTACACGCGGGTGATGAGCGTGAACCCCGAGGCGGTCCGGGCCTTCGAGGCGCTGGTCCGCTCGATCGTCGCGCAGCTCGGCAAGCGCCGCTACGAGCTCGTCACGCTCGCGGCGGCGCAGGCGCTGCACTCGGAGCACTGCCGCCTCGCCCACGGGCTCAAGACCCTCTCCCTGATCGATGAGGACGAGCTGGAGCGCATCGCGCGCGACTACCGGAACGCCGACCTGAGCGAGGCGGAGGTCGCCATGATGGACTACGCCCAGAAGGTCAGCCGCGCCTCCCACGACATGACGGACGCGGACACCGAGCTGCTGCGCGATCTGGGCTTCACCGACCGCGAGATCGTCGACATCACCCTCGCGGCCGCGGCGCGCAACTACTACAGCCGCGCCATCCAGGCCCTGGGCGCGGCCGTGCAGGTGCCGCCCGGCCTGAGCGATCGGCTGCGCGGGGCGCTGCTGGCGCCGCTGTGAGGGACTCCACCCGCGCCAGAGCCCTGGCCGCACTGCAGGGCCTGGCGCTCGGCGACGCCCTCGGGATGCCGACCCAGTCGCTCTCGCGCGAGCGCATCCTCGCCGACCACGGGCGCATCACGGGGCTCGTCGCCGCCGGTCCGCGGCAGCAGATCGCCGCGGGGATGCCGGCGGGCTCGGTGACGGACGACACCGAGCAGGCCGTGCTGCTGGCGCGACTGCTGATCGACGGCGGAGGGACGGTGCGTCCCGGCGTGCTCGCCGGCGAGCTGCTCGCCTGGGAGCGCGCGATGGAGGCGAAGGGCTCGCTCGACCTGCTCGGCCCGAGCACGCGCGCCGCCCTGCAGCGGCTGCAGGACGGCATGCCGCCGGAGGAGGCGGGCCGGTTCGGCGCGACCAACGGCGCCGCGATGCGCATCGCGCCCGTGGGGATCGCCGTGCCGGTCGAGCCGCTCGGCCTCTTCGTCGACGCTGTCGCGTCCGTGAGCGCGCTCACGCACAACACCGGGATCGGCATCGCCGGAGCCGCGGCGGTCGGCGCCGCCGTCAGCGCCGGGATCGACGGAGCGGAGACGCCGGAGGCTCTGGATGTCGCGGTCGCCGCCGCGCGCGAGGGCGCCCGCCGCGGTCACTGGGTGGCGGGAGGCGACATCGCGGCCCGGCTGGAGTGGGCCGTCCCGTATCTGCTGGAACTCGACGAGGACGCGCAGGACGACGCGCTCGCGGACGTGATCGGCACCTCGGTCGCCGCGCAGGAGTCGGTGGTGGCCGCGCTCGCCCTGGTCGGCGTGGCGGTCGCGGCAGGCGACCCGGCGCATCCGGACCGCGACGCGGCCTGGGAGACGCTCTGCCGCGCGGCCTCCCTCGGCGGCGACACGGACACGATCGCCGCGATGGCGGGCGCAGTCCTCGGGGCGACGGGTGCCGCCGACTGGCCGCGCACCGCGCTCGAGACGGTGCGCCGCGTGAACGCCATCGACCTGGAGCCCCTGGTCGACGGACTGCTGGAGCTGAGGAGGCGACGTGGCTGAGGGACGGCTGATCTTCACCGGGACCGTGGTGGTCGACCTGCTGCTGCGCGTCGACGCGCTGCCCGAGCGCGGCGGCGACGTGCTCGCCTCGTCGGCCGGGATGGCGGCGGGCGGCGGCTTCAACGTCATGGCCGCCGCCGCGCGCGACGGCGTCGAGGTGGTCTTCGCCGGCCGCTCCGGCACCGGGCCGTTCGGCGAGGTCGTCGCCGAGGCGCTATGGCGCGAGGGCATCTCGGTCGCCAACCCTCCGCTGGAGTCCGCCGACAACGGGTACTCGGTCGTCCTCGTCGACGCGGGCGCCGAGCGCACCTTCGTCACGGCGGCCGGGGCCGAGGGGATGCTGAGCCGCGCCGACCTGGACGCCGTCCACCCCCGGCCGGGCGACGTCGTCTACGTCTCCGGGTACAGCCTCGCGCACGCCGCCGCGGGCCCGGCGGTGGCGGGCTGGGTGGAGGCGCTCGGCCCGGACACGCGCGTGGTCTTCGACCCGTCTCCGCTGGTCGGGACGCTCGACCGCGACCTGCTCGAGACCGTGCTGCGGCGCACCGACGTGCTCAGCGCCAACTCGCGGGAGGCGCGCATCCTGCGCTCGCACGCCCACCCCGCGCCCGCCGCCGGCGCCCTGCGCGGGATGCTGCGCGAGGGCGGCGTCGCCGTGGTCCGCGACGGCGCCTCCGGGTGCTGGGTGGCCACCGGCGACCCGGCACCGACGCACGTGCCCGCGCTGCCGGTGACCGCCGTCGACACGACGGGAGCCGGGGACGCGTTCGGCGGCGTGCTCGCGGCCGCCCTCACCCGCGGTGCCGACCCGCTCTCCGCCGCGCGCCGGGCGACCGCCGCCGCGGCGATCGCGGTGACCAGGGAAGGTCCGGCGACCGCGCCGACGGCGGCCGAGACCGACGCGGCTCTGGCGGCGGGCTGACCGAGAGGAGCATCCCGTGATCCGGGTCAAGCGCATCTACGAGGCGCCTGCGGCCGACGACGGCTACCGCGTGCTGGTCGATCGGCTCTGGCCGCGCGGCGTCAGCACGGCGCGCGCCGACATCGACCTCTGGCTGAAGGAGGTGGCGCCGTCGACCGAGCTGCGGCGGTGGTTCCACCAGGATGCGGCGGCCGAGGAGGAGCTGTTCGACGCGTTCCGCGCCCGCTACGAGGACGAGCTGGCCACGAATCCGGCCGTCGGGACGCTGCGCGAGCTGGTGCGGGCGCATCCGGTGGTCACGCTCCTCGTCGGCGCCCGCGACCCGGAGCTGAACCACGGAAAGGTGCTCGAGGAGTACCTCGAGCACCTTTCCTGATCCGGACCGGTCGGGGTCAGCCGGCGAGCGCCAGGTCCTCCTCCGCCGGCGCGGTGTCGACCAGGTACCGCGCGTAGGCCGGGATCGTGAGGAACGTCGGGACGTCCTCCCCCAGCACCACCTCGCGCAGGAGGTCGGCGGCGTCCGCGAAGCGCGAGCCGTCCGTCTCCAGCCGCGCCCGCTCCTCGTCGAGGATGCTCGCGACCAGCGCCGCGTCGACCGGGGTGCCCTCCGCGGTGACGATGCGGTTGTCGATCCACTGCCGCAACAGCGAACGGGAGATCTCGGCGGTCGCCGCGTCCTCCATCAGCCCGTCGATCGCGACGGCGCCCGTGCCGCGCAGCCACGCCTCCAGGTAGCGGAGCGCCACCGAGACGTTCGAGCGCACCCCACCGTCGGTGACGGTCGCGTCGGCGCCGGCCACATCCAGCAGGTCGTCCGCCGTGACGTGGAGGTCGTCCCGCTGCCGCTCCACCTGGTTCGGGCGCTCCCCCAGCACCGCGTCGAACTCGGCCAGGGCCGTCGGGATGAGGTCGGGATGCGCCACCCACGTGCCGTCGAAGCCGTCGCCGGCCTCCCGCCGCTTGTCGTCGGCGACCTTCCGCAGCGCCCGCTCGGTCGCCTCCGCATCCCTCCGGTTCGGGATGAAGGCGCTCATCCCGCCGATCGCGTGCGCGCCGCGGCGGTGGCAGGTGGCGACCAGCAGTTCCGTGTACGCCCGCATGAACGGCACGGTCATCGTGATGCGGTCGCGGTCGCCGAACGCGAACCGGCGCCCGCGGCCCTGGAACGTCTTGATCATCGAGAAGATGTAGTCCCAGCGGCCGGCGTTCAGGCCCGCGCAATGGTCGCGCAACTCGTACAGGATCTCGTCCATCTCGAAGGCCGCGGGGATCGTCTCGATGAGCACGGTCGCCCGGATGGTGCCGACCGGCATCCCGATGCGCTGCTGCGCGAAGACGAAGATGTCGTTCCACAGCCGCGCCTCCAGGTGCGACTCCAGCTTCGGGAGGTAGAAGTACGGCCCGCGTCCCGCATCCACCAGCGCCTGGGCGTTGTGCCAGAAGTACAGCCCGAAGTCGGTGAGCGAGGCGCTGGCCGGGGTGGAGCGGCCGGCCCGGTCGGTGAAGGCGAGGTGCTTCTCCACCAGGTGCCAGCCGCGCGGGCGCATCACGATGGTCGGCGTGTGCTCGAACGGCGTGGTGACCCGGTAGTCCTTGCCCTCCGGGCTGGTGAAGGCGAGCCGACCTCGCACGGCGTCGTACAGGGTGCGCTGGCCGCCGACGATGTTCGCCCAGGTGGGGCTGGTCGCGTCCTCCAGGTCGGCGAGCCAGACCCGGGCGCCCGAGTTGAGCGCGTTGATCGCCATCTTCGGGTCGGTCGGGCCGGTGATCTCGACCCGGCGGTCCTCGAGGCCGGGGCCGGCGCCCGCCACACGCCAGCTGCCGTCCTCGCGGATGGCGGCCGTGCTGCTCAGGAAGCGGGGGTCGCGGCCGTTGCCGGCCTCCTCGCGGTGGCGGCGGCGCTCGGCCAGCAGCTCCTGCCGCCGGGCGGCGAACGCGTGGTGCAGGTGGTCGACGAAGGCGATGGCCTCCGGGGTCAGGATGTCGTCGCCGCGGTCGATCCGCGGCCCGGTGATCTGGATCATGGTCGTTCTCCTCAGAACTGGTGTGCTTCGGTGGATCCGGCCAGGGCGAGCGTTGCGCTGTCGGGGTTGAGCGCGCTCGCGACGCGGTCGAAATAGCCGGTGCCGACCTCCCGCTGGTGGCGGGTCGCCGTGTACCCGTCGGCCTCGGAGGCGAATTCCGCCTCCTGCAGGTCGACGTAGGCGCTCATGTGCCGGGTGGAGTAGTCCCGGGCGAGCCTGAACATGGAGTGATTGAGGGCGTGGAAGCCGGCCAGCGTAATGAACTGGAAGGCATAGCCCATCGCCGCCAGCTCCCGCTGGAACCGGGCGATCGTCTCGTCGTCGAGGTGGCGGCGCCAGTTGAACGACGGCGAGCAGTTGTAGGCGAGCTTCTTGCCGGGGAACTCGGCGTGCACGGCCTCCGCGAAGCGGCGGGCGAGCTCCAGGTCGGGCTCGGCGGACTCCACCCAGAGCAGGTCCGCGTACGGCGCGTAGGCGAGGCCGCGGGCGATGACCGGGTCGATCCCGTTGCGCACCTCGTAGAAGCCCTCCGCCGTGCGGGTGCCGGTGAGGAACGGCCGGTCGCGCTCGTCGTGGTCGCTCGTGAGCAGGGTGGCGGCGAGCGCGTCGGTGCGCGCGATGACGATGGTGGGCACGCCCGCCACGTCGGCCGCGAGCCGGGCGGCGTTCAGGGTGCGGATGTGCTGCCCGGTCGGGATGAGCACCTTGCCGCCCATGTGCCCGCACTTCTTCTCGCTGGCCAGCTGGTCCTCCCAGTGGACGCCCGCGGCCCCCGCCTGGATCATGCCGTGCATGAGCTCGTAGGCGTTCAGCGGGCCGCCGAAGCCGGCCTCGGCGTCGGCGACGATCGGCGCCATCCACTCGGCGACCGGCCCGTCGGTGCCCTCGATCTGACCGGCGCGCAGCAGCGCGTTGTTGATGCGGCGGACGACGGCGGGGACCGAGTTCGCCGGGTACAGGCTCTGGTCGGGGTAGGTCTGCCCGGCCAGGTTGGCGTCGGCGGCGACCTGCCAGCCGGAGAGGTAGATCGCCTCGAGCCCTGCGCGCACCTGCTGCACGGCCTGGTTGCCGGTCAGTGCGCCGAGGGCGGCGACCCAGCGCGGATCCTCCGGCGTGCTCTCGCGCTGCAGCAGCTGCCAGAGCCGCTCGGCGCCGCGGCGGGCGAGGGTCTGCTCCTCGCGGACCGGTCCGCGCAGGGCCACGACGTCGTCGGCCGTGTAGTCGCGGCGGATGCCGGTCCAGCGCGGGTCCGCGTCCCACTCCAGCTGGAGCTCGGCGGGGGTCTGCGTGGTGTCGCCTGGACGGTTGTCGGTGCTCATGGTGACCTCCATCGGTCGGATCATCGGTCTGATCGGATGACACGATCCTTCGCCCTGCGCACCGCCCCGTGACCGGATCGGCGGACAGAAATCCGGCCGTTCTTCTGTTTGCCAGAACTTCGCGGCGGTGTCACCATGGCTGGCATGACCGTCATCGACGACGTGCACGACGAGGCCCCCGCGGCCGACGCGCTCACCCTCGGCCGCCGCATCCGCGCGTTCCGGCAGCGGCGCGGGATGACCCTGGAGGCGCTGGCCGCGGCGCTCGACCGCGCGCCGTCGCAGGTGTCCACGATCGAGAACGGCAACCGCGAGCCGCGGCTCGCGCAGCTGCGGCAGATCGCGGCCGCACTGGAGGTCACGGTCGACGACCTGCTCGCGCCGGAGCCGCCGGACGAGCGCGCGGCCCTCGAGATCGCGGTCGAGCGGGCGCAGCGCGGACCGGTGTTCGCCTCCCTCGGGATCGACCCCGTGCGGGTGGGGCGGACCGTTCCCGACGCGACATTGCAGGCGATCCTGGCGCTGCACCAGGAGGTCGAGCGGCTGCACCGCGAGCGCGCCGCCACCCCGGAGGAGGCCCGCCGCGCCAACGCGGAGCTGCGCGCGACCATGCGGGCGCGCGACAATCACTTCGCCGAGCTCGAGACGATCGCGGCCGACCTGCTCTCCGCCGTCGGGCACACCGGAGGGCCGGTGTCGCACCAGACGGTGACCGACATGGCCGACCACCTCGGGTACTCGCTGCACTACGTCGGCGACCTCCCGCACTCCACCCGCTCGGTGACCGACCGGCGGAACGGGCGCATCTACCTGCCCACCGAGCAGTCGGCCTCACGGGACTCGCGCTCGCCCATCCTGCAGGCCTTCGCCTCGCACGTGCTCGGCCACGACGAGCCGAGAAACTACGCCGATTTTCTGCGACAGCGGGTGGAGACCAACTACCTGACCGCGGCGCTGCTCCTTCCCGAGAAGGACGCAGTGGCGTTCCTCACCGAGGCGAAGAACTTCCGCCGCATCTCGATGGAGGACCTCCGCGACGCGTTCGCGGTGTCGTACGAGACCGCCGCGCACCGGTTCACCAACCTCGCCACCGCGCGGCTCGGCATCCCGGTGCACTTCATGAAGGTGCACGAGTCGGGCACCATCATCAAGGCGTACGAGAACGACGCGGTGGTGTTCCCTTCGGATGCGCTCGGAGCGGTGGAGGGCACGCCGGTGTGCCGCAGCTGGACCGCGCGCACGGTGTTCGATGTGGCCGACCGGTTCAGCCCGTACTACCAGTACACGGACACCACGAGCGGCACGTTCTGGTGCACGTCACGCGTGGAGAAGGCGAAGGAGGGCGACTACTCGGTCAGCGTCGGCGTCCCGTTCGCGCACGTGAAGTGGTTCCGCGGCCGGGAGACGCCGCACCGCGCCGTGTCGCGCTGCCCCGACGAGTCGTGCTGCCGGCGGCCGCCCGCCGCGCTCGCGGACCGCTGGACCGGGATGGCGTGGCCCGCCGCCCGCACGCCCACCTCCCTGCTCGCGGCCCTCCCGACCGGCACCTTCCCCGGCGTCGACCCCACCGAGGTCTACGCCTTCCTCGACCGCCACGCCCCCGCCTGACCCCACCATCGAGTCCGCAAAGACTGCACGCTCCGACGGCGTGTCGCGTGTAGTCTTTGCGGACTCGACGGAGGGAGTGGGTCAGTCGAGGGTGAGGAGGCGGAGGGCGGCGCCGTAGGGGGCGAGCTCGAGCGCGGGAGACGGAGTGCCGTCGAGGGCCGTGAGGGTGCCGCCGGGGACGGACGGGGTCACGGTGACGGGGGTCTCGTGCTGCGAGAGGAACACGACGAACCGGCGGCCGTCGGCGTGCACCAGCGTGTCGGTGAAGACTCGCGGATCGTCGAGGAGCACGTCCCGCTCGACGTCCGCCACCGCCGCAAGCGCGTCGTACAGCCGCCAGGTCTGCTCGGGGTTCACCCGCGCCTGCGCCGACGCGAAGAACTCGAGCGGATACGTCGACAGCACCGCGCGTCCCGCACCGTGCTCCTGCACCACGATCGCCGGGCGGCCGTGCGCGTCGACCGCCACCACCTCTCCCGAGGTCGCCCGCACCGGCAGGTACGTGCGCCCGTTCTCGTTGCCGGCGGCCGCGAAGCGCAGCTCCGTGCCGGCCGTGAGCGGACCGAAGTCGGAGGTGAACCGCAGCACCACGGTGTCGTCCGCGACCGGCTCCGCGAGGCCGTACGCCGAGTCCATCCGCACCCCGAACAGCTCCTCGGTGTGCGCCCACCACGGCCCGCGCTGCACGCCGCTCGTCCCGTGAGAGTACGACGCGTACACGGTCGCGCCGTCGCGCGCGAGCGACACCAGCTGCTCCCACGAGGTCGCGCACAGCTGCTTCACCGAGGGCAGCAGGTACAGCCCGTACCCGGCCGGCAGCCCGCCGTCGGCCTTCTCGCGCACCACGGCGACCGGGATGTGCGCCTCGTGCGCCGCCACGTAGGCCTGCTCGCCGGTCGCCACGATGTGCGCGCGCTCGGCCTCGTTGGTGAACGGGTAGTCCTCGGCGAGGTGCGACGGCACGACGAGCGCGGCATCCACCGGCGACCGGCGCACCTGCGGCAGGTCGATCGCGGCGAGGTCCGCGGCGAACCGCGCCAGCTCGCGCAGCGGCGGCTTCGGGTTGCCGTGCCGGTCGGTGATGCCGAAGTGCATCTCGAACGGATGGTGCGAGTACGGCCGCTGGTCGGCGAGGTCGTCGTAGTCGGTGTTGTTCCAGGCGATCCAGCCGGTCGCGCCCGCCAGCAGCGTCGAGTACAGCAGCTGCCGGTAGTAGGAGGCAGCGCCCGCGTCCGACACGAAGTCGCTGGTCAGCCCGAACTCCTCCATGATCACCGGGAGACCGTGGGTCGCCGACAGCTCCGCGATGAACGCCGCCTTCAGGTGCTGCCGGATCTGGTCGGTCTCCATCCGGTACACGTGGGGCCCGATGAAGTCGTTGAACTCCGCCAGGTCGCGCACCGAGAAGCCGTTGTCGTGTCCCGTCGTCTCGATCCCCCACGCGCCGTCGCCGACCGCGACCGGCTGCGTCCCGCCGCCCGCGCGCACCGCATCCACCAGCAGCGACGCCCAGGCGTCGACGATGGGACGCGGCGCCTCCCCGCCGTAGATCGGCACCTCGTTGGTCAGCAGCCACCCGGCGACCGCGGCGTGCGAGGCGAACCGCGCCGTCAGCTCCCGCACGTACCAGGCCTGCCGCCCGACGAACCAGACGTCGCGGTACAGGTCGCGCCCCTCCCGCCACACCGGGTCCCAGTTCTCGCCCGACATGTGCCCGACCAGGAACGTCGGCACCGTCGTCATGCCCGCCTCGGTGTGCGCGTCGAGGAAGTCGGCGAAGTTCGCCACGCACTGCTCGTCGAGCGAGTCGGGCGTCGGATGGAAGTCGGGCCAGTAGAAGAAGGAGCGCGTCATGTTGAGGCCGTGGTCGGCGAGCACGCGCAGCTCCTCGCGCACGACCGCGGGGTCGTAGCGGGTCCACATCAGCGGGCCGCCAGTGCGCGACCAGAAGTTGGCGCCGAGCCACACCACCGGGGCGTCGCCGACTTGCAAGACCGGGGAGGGACGATCCATGATGCCTTTCTTCGGGGAGGAGCCGCGGCTCACTTGACCGCGCCGGCGGTGAGGCCCGCGACGAAGTTGCGCTGCAGCAGCAGGAACGCCACCACGATCGGGATGGACACCACCAGCGACGCCGCCATGATCTGGTTCCAGTAGACGTTGGTCTGGGTGGAGTACAGCTGCAGCCCGACCGCGAGCGTCCTGTTCTCGTCCGTCGTCATCACCGACGCGAACAGCACCTCGCCCCAACTGGTCATGAACGAGTAGATCGCGACCGCGATGAGCCCGGGACGGGCGGCCGGGATGACCACGTGCCAGAGCGCGCCCATCGCGCCGGAGCCGTCCACCTTCGCTGCCTCGTCGAGCTCGCGCGGGATGTTGTCGAAGTAGCCGGCGAGCATCCAGATCGAGAAGGGCAGCACGAACGTGAAGTACGTGATGATGAGGCCCCAGCGCGTGCCGACGAGCTGGATGCCCGTCGCCTGGTTGATATTGACGAAGATCAGGAACAGCGGCAGCAGGAACAGCACGCCGGGGAACATCTGGGTCGACAGCACCGTCGTCGTGAAGACGCTGCGGCCCTTGAACCGGTAGCGCGACACCGCGTACGCGGCGAACACGGCGATGACCAGCGAGATCAGCGTCGCCGCGCTCGACACGATGAGGCTGTTCACGAAGTACGACGCCAGCGGCACCGTCGACCACATGTCGATGAACGGCTGGAAGGTGATCGTCTGCGGCCACCAGGTGAAGGCGGACTGCACCTCCGACAGCGGCTTCACCGACGACGTGATCATCACGTACAGCGGGACCACCGTGAACACGGTCAGCACGACGATCGTGACCCAGCGGAAGACGTGGGATGAGCGGGTCTCACGCATTGCGGCTCCTCCGGTTGACGACGAGCAGGTAGATGCCGGTCACGACCAGCAGGAACAGCAGCAGCAGCACGCTCATCGCGGCCCCCGAGCCGAAGTTCCAGGTCAGGAACGACGCGTTGTAGATGTGGAAGGAGATCAGGTCGCCCGCCGCGGGTTGGGCTGTGCTCCCGAACAGCACGTAGGGCGTGTTGAAGTCGTTGAAGGTCCACAGGAACATGACAAGCAGCAGCACGAGGTTCACCGGCCGCAGCATGGGCAGCGTGATCGAGCGCCACTGCCGGAACGGCTTCGCGCCGTCCACCGCCGAGGCCTCGTAGACGTCCGACGGGATCGACTGGAGGCCGGCCATCAGCATCAGGAAGGCGAACGGCCACAGTCGCCAGATCGCGACGATGACGATCGACCAGAACGCGTTGCCGCCGATCAGCCAGAACGGCTTGTCGCCCGGCAGCCCGAGGTTGTCGAACAGGAAGTGGTTGATCGCGCCGGTGTCCTTCTGGAACATGAACTTCCAGGTGATGATGCCGGCGTACAGCGGCAGCGCATAGGGCACCAGGAACAGCGTCCGGAAGAACGCTCGGCCCCGGAACCGCCCCTGCAGCGCGACGGCCGCGGCCATCCCGAGCACCCAGGAGAGGCCGACGACCAGGATGGTGAACCCGACGGTCACGAAGAACGACTTGAGCAGTCCCTGGCCGACCGAGCCGGAGAAGTCGAGCGCGACCGCGTAGTTCTTGAAGCCGACGAAGGGCGCCTCGCCCCAATTGGCGATGTAGAACTTGGTCAGCTGGGTGAAGCTGATCCAGATGCCGGTGAGCATCGGGACCACGTGGATCAGCAGCTCGAACACGATGGCCGGTGCGAGCAGCACGAACGGCAGCCACCACCCCTTGGGGCGGCGCCGTTTCGGCTTCGGAGGGGCAGCGGCGGCCGGCACGGTGACGGCGGGGCCGCGGACGTCTGTCGTCGTCGACATGGGTCTCCTTACAGGTGTGGCTGACCGCCGGGCGGGACGCGGCTGCGCCCCGCCCGGCGTGCGATGCTTCGGCGGATCAGCCGCCCAGGGACTGCTTGACCTGGTCCTGCGCGTTCTTCAGCGCCGACTTGATGTCGGCGTCGGAGACCGTGCCGCCGGTGGCGATCTTGGCGAACATGTCGTTCATCGCCTTGCCGACGGTGTTCTCGAACTGGTCCTCGGCCGGCACCAGCGGCAGCGGCTTGGACATCTCGTTGTAGATCTTCTGGAACGTGGCGGCCTCGTCGGCGTTGTCCGTGAAGACGGGCTTGGCGTCGTTCAGCACCGGCAGGCTCGCGTACGGCTTGCCGAGGGTGGTCTGGACGTCCTTGCTCGTCATGTACTTCACGAACTTCAGCGCCGCGTCCTTGTTCTTCGTGTTCTTGAAGATCGACAGGTTGATGCCGGCGACGTGGCTGGCGACCGGCTTGCCGCCGTCGGGAGCCGGGAACGGGACGACACCGTACTGGTCGGACGTCATCCCGTTGGCCACGATCGACGAGTCGGCGTTGTTCTGGCTGAGGATCATCGCGACCTTGCCGGTGGCGAAGTCGTTGACCGCCTGGACGCCGTTGTCGTACTGGGCGTTGGAGGTGTTGACGACCTTGTCGGTCTGCATCAGGTCGAGGTAGCGCTTGATGCCGGTGACGTTCGCGTCGGTCGTGAAGGTCGGCTCGCCCTTGCTGTCGAACCAGGCGCCGCCGTTCTGGGCCGAGTTGATGAAGGCGAAGTGCGCGTTCTCCGTGTAGCTGCCCGCGGCGAGCGAGAAGCCGTAGGTGGTGCCGTTGGTGAGCTTCTTGGCCGCGGCCACCAGCTCCTCCCACGAGGTGGGCGGCTGCACGCCGGCGTCGGTGAACATCTTCTTGTTGTAGTAGAGGCCGTAGGCGAGCCCGTACAGCGGGACGCTGGTCGGGGTCTTGCCTGCGGCGCCGCCGGTCTCGAGGGCGGTCTTCACGAACTTGTCGCTGCCGCCGATGGCCTTCATCTCGCTGTCGCCGAACGGCAGGAAGGCGCCGGTCGCCTGCAGCGACGCGGCCCACGTGTTGCCGATGTTGAGCACGTCGGGGCCCTGGCCGGAAGTGACGGCGGTCTGGATGCGGGTCTGCAGGTCGTTCCACCCGATGACCTCGAGCTTGACCTTGACGCCGGTCTGCTTCGTGAAGTCGTCGAGCACCGGGGTGAGCACCTGCTTGTCGTTGTCGAGGCTCGTCCCCTGGTTGCTGGCCCAGTAGGTGAGCGTCGACCCGCTGGACGACCCTCCTGACCCCGAGCTGCTGCAGCCCGCGACCACGAGCGAGACCGCAGCGGCCAGTGCCGCGACGGCGATGGCGCGTTTCCTCATTGTGACTCCTTCGTCTCTTGATGGGGGCGATCCCGCCGCGGGTGCTACGGCGGACGGGACGCACGCTGAGCCTAACTTAACCGGTTCAGGTGTCAATCCTTGACTTCGCCTCGTCCGAGGGTATACCGGCCGGTCTCGCTCCCCGGGCGGCTGCGGTCACGCTCCGGTCACGCTTCGGCGACGCTACGGTCACGGTGGGAACGCACCACCTCCGCGGGCGACTCGTGACGAATGGGCGCGATTCGTGACGAATGGGCGCGATTCGTCACCAGTCGCGGCCCAGCGCGAGCCGGCAGGCCGCGTCAGCGGGCGGCGGGGGCCGGGGCCGGGACGCTGGTCGCGCGCGGGATGAGGTGGCTGGCGCGGGCGCGGTGGTCCGGCGTCGGCGCGCCCGCGAGCTGGTCGAGCAGCATCCGGGTCGACCGGCGGCCCTGCTCCTCCGGCGAGCGGTCGAGCGCGGTGATCGGCCGCGTCCCGAGACGGCAGAGCAGGGAGTCGTCCCAGCTGGCGATCGCCACGTCCTCCCTGCCGGCACGGTTGAGGGCGGTCTGCGCGCCGAGCGCGAGCAGATCGTTCGAGGTGAGCACCGCAGTGATCCCCGGGTCCGCCGCGATCGCCTCCGCGGCGATCCGCTCCCCCGAACCCATCGAGTAGTCGGAGGCCGCGAACGCGAACTCCAGCCCGAGCTCGCGCCCGGTGGCGCCGACCGCGTCGCGCCGGTCCGCCTCGTGCTCGAACTCGGCGGGACCGGCGATGTGCAGCGCCCTCCGGTGTCCGAGGGCGGCGAGGTGCGTCACCAGCACCTCGGCGTCCGCCCGGGCGTCGTACAGCAGCACCTTGCCCGGCGCGAGCGTCTCGCGGTTGCCGTGCAGCACGTAGGCGAGGCCGAGCTGCTCGAGCAGCGCGGGCCTCGGGTCGTCGAAGGTGAGGTCGAAGAGCATGACGCCGTCCACGCGGGCCTCGGCGCTCCACCGCCGGTAGGCCGCGACCTCCTGGCCCGAGTCCGTCCCGACCATGCGCAGCAGCAGCGACCGGCCGGTCTCCGACAGCTCGCTCTCGACGCCGGCGAGCAGGCTCATGTAGTACGGCTCGGTGCCGAGGAGGCTGGGGTCGCGGCGCAGCACGATCCCGATCGTGTCGGAGCGCGCCCGCGACAGGGCCCGCGCGGACGAGCTGGGGTGCCAGCCGAGTTGCTCGGCGAGCGCGAGCACCCGCTCCCGGGTCTCGTCGCTGACCCCGGGGAGGCCGTTGAGCGCGTACGACACGGACGCCTTGGACAGGCCGAGCTGCTCGGCGAGCCCCGCGATCGTCACGCGCCCTGCGTTGCTCACGGCCGCCTCCCTTCCTGGTGCGCGGCTTACACTACTGGCTCGACTCCGCTGCGCATCCCAGCATTTCGCTGCGAACGTGCTCATCGGACCGGACGGATTGCCTGGACGCGCACCCCATTCCCGACGATCGTCCACCACCCGGTCGGGCAGAATGGCGGCGTGAGCCCCTCCCGGACCAGCACCGTCTTCGAACGCGCACGCCCGGCCGACGCGGTGGTGCGCCACGCCCTCGCGCCCAGCCGTCAGGCGGTGTTCTGGACCGAGGACGCCCCGGGCGACCGCTACCCGCAGCTGCGCGGCGACCTGGGCTGCGACCTCGCCGTCGTCGGCGCCGGCTACACCGGTCTCTGGACGGCCCTGCTCGCCAAGCGCGAGGACCCGTCCGCGCGCGTCGTGGTGCTGGAGGGCCGTCGGGTCGGCTGGGCCGCATCCGGCCGCAACGGCGGCTTCTGCGAGGCGAGCCTGACGCACGGCGACGAGAACGGGCGAAGCCGCTGGCCCGGCGAGTTCGACGAGCTGCAGCGGCTCGGGATGCGCAACCTCGACGAGATCGAGCGCACCGTCGCCGAGCTCGGCCTGGACGCCGAGTTCGAACGCAACGGCGCGCTCGACGTCGCCACCGAGCCGCACCAGGTGGAGTGGCTGCGGGAGGCGGCGGGTCCCGAGGCGACGCTGCTCGACCGCGACGCGGTCCGCTCCCTCGTCCACTCGCCCACCTACGAGGCGGGGCTGCTGCGCACGCGGGATTCGGCCCTCGTCCACCCCGCCAAGCTCGCGAGGGCGCTCGCCCGCGCCTGCGTGGACGCCGGCGTCGAGATCTTCGAGCACAGCCCGGTGGAGAGCATCGGCGACGGCACCGTGCTGGAGACGCCGACCGGCACCCTCCGCTCCCGGCGGACGGCCCTCGCCACGAACGTCTTCCCCAGCCTGCTGCGCCGCAACCGGCTCGCGACCGTCCCCGTGTACGACTACGTGCTGATGAGCGAACCGCTCTCCGCGGCGCAGCGGGCGTCGATCGGCTGGGAGGGCCGGCAGGGCATCGGCGACTCGGCCAACCAGTTCCACTACTACCGGCTCACCGCCGACGACCGCATCCTGTTCGGCGGCTACGACGCCATCTACCACTACGGCGGCCGCATCCGGGAGTCGTACGAGGAGCGGCCGGAGACGTTCCGGAAGCTCGCGAGCCACTTCTTCACGACGTTCCCGCAGCTGGAGGGGCTCACCTTCACGCACCGCTGGGCCGGAGCGATCGACACCTGCAGCCGGTTCTGCGCGTTCTTCGGCTCCGCCCGCGAGGGGAAGGTCGCGTATGCCGCCGGCTATACCGGGCTCGGCGTCGCGGCGACGCACTTCGGTGCGCAGGTGATGCTGGACCTGCTGGCCGGCCGCACCACCGAGCGCACCGAGCTGGAGATGGTGCGGACGCGCCCGCTCCCCTTCCCGCCCGAGCCGGCCGCCGCGGTCGGCATCAACCTCACCCGCTGGTCGCTCGACCAGGCGGACCACCGCGGCGGCCGGCGCAACGCCTTCCTCCGCACCCTCGACGCCGTCGGCCTCGGCTTCGACTCCTAACGCGCCGCGCTCCCCGCCTGGTTGACGCAACACGCCGCGCGGCGGCGCCCGGCGACGGCGTGTCGCGTCAACCAGACGCATCCATGGGTCGCGACACGCCGTTATGCGTCGCGCATAACGGCGTGTTGCGTCCCATGGACGCGGCGGGCGCGTCAGCGCGCAGGCCCCCGCGCCAGCACGGCCGCGTGGAGGGCGGCGACGGTCTCGCCGTCGTCCAGGTCCATCCCGAGCAGCTCCTCGATGAGGGCGATCCGCTGGTAGAACACCGATCGGGACAGGTGGCTCGCCGCGGCGGCGCGGGTGCGGTTGCCCGGGTGGCTGAGGTACGCCCGCAGCACCTCGACCAGGTCGCCGCCGGTGGCGAGGTCGTGCTCGATCAGCGGCCGCAGCATCTGCTCCGTGTGCTCCAGCATCCGCGGGTCGCCGCCGAGCGCGTTCACCAGCCGCAGCAGCGGCCGGTGCGACACGCGCTGCACCGCGACCGTGCGGCCGAGCCGCCCCTCCGGCCGCCCCGCCGAGGAGCCGGTCGCCAGCGCGACCGCCTCCTCCAGCGACGAGAGCAGCCCCGCGATGCCCCTCGCGTCCGACCCGACTGCCACGACCGCCGCAGGGTCGTCCGTGCGCGCCGACGCGGCGGCCTCCGCGATCGCGGCGAACACCGCGTCGCCGAGCGTCCGACCCGGCCGCGGCGACACCGCGACGACGAGCGTTCCGGCATGCTCGGGATGCCGCCCGGCGACCGCGTCCACGCCCGCCGCCCGGGCCGCCTCCACCGCCCGCGGCGCTGCGGACACCGGGAGCGTGCCCGACCGCATTCGCACCGCCGCGCCCGCCACCGTCCGCCCGCTGAGGGGGAACCCCGCCGCTTCGAACCGCGCAGTCACGCCGCCCTCCCCGGCGAACCGGCGGCCGAGCAGCGCCGCGAGCAGCGCGTCGTGGCTGCGCCGTGTCCACTCGTCGTCGTCGCGGTCGGTCAGCCGGCTGAGCGCGAGCGCGACCGCCGCCTGCTCGAGCACGTTCGAGCGCCCGGCCGGGTGCGGCTCCCCCGGCAGCGCGATGAGGTGCCCCCACCGCATCCCGCGCGCCTCCACCGGCACGATCGTCCAGCCGCCCGTTCGGGAGCGGTGCTCGGCGCGCGACCGCTGCTCCCAGTCCGCGAGCTCCGCGCCTTGCCCGGTGCGCGAGCCCGTGTCCACCCCGCCCGCCGCGATCACGCGGTGGTTGGTGTCCTCCAGCACGACCGGGCAGCCGAGCACCCGCGCGGCCTGGTCGACGATGAAGTCGGCCGGGCTCCCGCGCAGGCTGAGGTCGGTGAAGAGCGCGTGGATGTCGTCCCTCGCCCGAAGCGCCCCCATCTGCTCCGCGATGATCCGGGAGTGCACGGCCTCCGTGATCGCCACGAACCGGGCCTCCCTGTGCAGCACCGCGAACGGCCGCCCCGCGGTGCGGAACTCGTCCACGAGCGCGGGCGGAGGCACCGGCATCGGCGGCCCGAGCTCGAGCACGAGCCCGGCGACGTCCGCCTCGATCAGCACGCGCCCCAGCCGCCGCAGCGACGCGTCGTCGGACGGCCAGCCGACGCCCGTGGCGAGCAGCAGCTCCCCGCCGGAGCCCAGCCGCGCCGCCTCCGCGGTCTCGGCGACGTGTACCCAGCGCACCGGCGCGTCGAGCCGCTCCCGACCGGTCAGCACCTCCGGAAGCGCGCGCGCGACCGGCTCCATCCGCAGCACTTCGCGCACGGTGGGCAGCACGGACGACGACGCCTCGCCCGCATCCGGACGAACTGTCCGACCCGTTCTGTGGTCCCGACGATCTGGCATCGCTCCTCCGGCCCCCGCTCTGTGATCATTGGGAGGAAAGCCTACCGCCCCGGCCGAGCAGAACGTCCGGCCGAACCCTCGAGGAGGACCTCCGTGGCCCTGATCCGACACTTCATCGCCGGCGAGGAGTCGCCCGCCGAGCCGACCGGCGCCGTGCGCACCGGCCCCGTCTTCAATCCCGCGACGGGTGAGCGGCAGCACGAGGTCGCGCTCGCCGACACCGCCGAGACCCAGCGAGCCATCGCGGCCGCGCGCGCCGCCTTCCCCGCCTGGCGCGCCACCAGCCTGACCAAGCGCGCGGACGTGCTGTTCCGCCTCCGCCACCTCCTCACCGAGCGCAAGGAGGAGCTGGCCGCGATCGTGACGAGCGAGCACGGCAAGGTGCTCTCCGACGCCGCTGGCGAGATCGGCCGGGGCCTGGAGAACGTGGAGTTCGCGAGCGGCCTGATCGACAAGCTCAAGGGCGAGTACAGCGAGCAGGTCTCCACCGGCGTCGACGTGCACAGCGTCAAGCAGCCGGTCGGCGTCGTCGGCTGCATCACCCCGTTCAACTTCCCCGTCATGGTGCCGCTGTGGATGGTCGCGAGCGCGATCGCGTGCGGCAACACCGTCGTCCTGAAGCCGAGCGAGAAGGACCCGAGCGCGTCCGTCTACCTGGCCAAGCTGTTCCGCGAGGCCGGGCTCCCCGACGGCGTGCTGAACGTGGTGCACGGCGACAAGGAGGCGGTGGACGCCATCCTCGACTCGCCGGACGTCTCCGCGGTCAGCTTCGTCGGCTCGACCCCGATCGCGCGCTCGATCTACCAGCGCGCGTCCGCCAACGGCAAGCGCGTGCAGGCCCTGGGCGGTGCGAAGAACCACATGGTGGTGCTGGAGGACGCCGACATCGACGCCGCCGCCGACGCCGCGGTCTCGGCCGCGTACGGCTCCGCCGGCGAGCGCTGCATGGCCGTGAGCGTGGTCGTCGCGGTCGGCGACGTGGCCGACCGGCTGGTCCCCGCCATCCACTCGCGCCTCGACGCGCTGCGGATCGGACCGGGCACGGACGCGGCCAGCGAGATGGGTCCGCTGATCACGCGGGAGCACCGCGACAAGGTCGCCTCCTACGTCACGGGGGCCGCCGCCGAGGGCGCGACCGTCGTCGCCGACGGCACCCAGCGCGACTTCGAGGGCGACGGCTTCTTCGTCGGCGTCAGCCTGCTGGACCACGTGAGACCCGGCATGAAGGCGTACGACGACGAGATCTTCGGCCCGGTGCTCTCCGTCGTGCGCGTCGACACCTTCGAGGACGCGATCGAGCTCATCAACGCGAACCCGTACGGCAACGGCGTCGCCCTGTTCACGCGCGACGGCGGGGCGGCCCGCCGCTTCGAGTTCGAGGTGGAGGTCGGGATGGTCGGCATCAACGTGCCCATCCCCGTCCCGGTCGGGGCGTACTCGTTCGGCGGCTGGAAGAACTCCCTGTTCGGCGATTCGCACATCTACGGGCCGGAGTCGTTCCACTTCTACACGCGCAGCAAGGTGGTCACCACGCGCTGGCCCGACCCCGTGCACTCCCGCATCGAGCTCGCCTTCCCCGGCAACTCCTGAGACCGAAGAGGACCACGACATGACCGACACCATCCACTCCGCGGCGCGGACCCGCACGGGATACGTCGACCGGCACGGCGCCGAGCACGCGTTCGGCGACGCGGCGGCCGAGGCGCAGGTGCGCGCCGATGACCGCGGCCACGTCTTCCACTCCTGGAGCGCGCAGGCGAAGATCGACCCGCTGCCGATCGCGGCGGGCGATGGCTCCACCTTCTGGGACTACGACGGCAACGCGTACCTCGACTTCAGCTCGCAGCTGGTCAACCTCAACCTGGGGCACCAGCATCCTGATCTCGTCGCGGCCATCCAGCAGCAGGCGGGACGGCTCGCCACAGTCCAGCCGTCGATGGCCAACGACGTACGCGGGGAGCTCGCCCGCCGCATCGCCGAGGTGGCGCCGGGGAGCCTGAACAAGGTGTTCTTCACCAACGGCGGAGCGGACGCGAACGAGTACGCCGTGCGCCTGGCGCGCCGCGTCACCGGCCGCCGCAAGGTGCTGTCGATGTACCGCTCGTACCACGGCGGCACGGCCACCGCGATCGCGCTGACCGGCGACCCGCGGCGCTGGGCGAACGAGCCGACCGATCCCTCCGTCGCGCACTTCTTCGGGCCCTACCCGTACCGCAGCGCCTTCCACTCCGCCTCTCCGGAGGAGGAGACCGCGCGGGCGCTGGAGCACCTGGAGAACGTCATCGTGCTCGAGGGCGCGGGCACGATCGCCGCGATCATCGCGGAGACGGTCGTGGGCACCAACGGCGTGCTCGTGCCGCCGCCCGGGTACCTGGCCGGGGTGCGCGAGCTGTGCGACCGGTACGGGATCGTGTACATCGCCGACGAGGTCATGGTCGGCTTCGGGCGGGTCGGCGAGTGGTTCGCCGTCGACGCGTTCGACGTCGTGCCCGACCTGATCACCTTCGCGAAGGGCGTCAACTCGGGCTACGTGCCGCTGGGCGGCGTCGTGATCTCGGACGCCATCGCGTCGTTCTTCGACGAGGTGCCGTTCCAGGGCGGCCTGACCTACTCCGGGCACCCGCTGGCGTGCGCGGCGGGCGTCGCCACGTTCGAGGTGTTCGAGCGGGACGGCATCCTCGACCGCGTGCGCGACCTCGGCTCGCGCGTGGTCGAGCCGGAGCTGCGGTCGTGGCTCGACCGGCATCCGTCGCTCGGGGAGGTGCGCGGCCGCGGCCTGTTCTGGGCGCTGGAGCTGGTGCGCGACCGCGAGACCCGCGAGCCGCTGGTGCCGTTCAACGCGGCAGGGGCGGACGCCGCGCCGATGGCGGAGGTCGCCGCGGCCTGCAAGGCGGCCGGGGTGTGGCCGTTCACGCACTTCAACCGGGTGCACGTCGCGCCTCCGCTGATCATCGAGGAGGACGAGCTGCGGAGCGGACTCGCCGCGATCGATGCGGCGCTCGACGTGGCCGACCGCTACGCCCGCGCCTGACGACCGTGGTGCGCCTCTCCCCAGGGAGCGGCTTCTCCCCACCCCGCGCCCGCCCGGATCTCCCGCGGCGGGCGCGGGATATCGTTGCAGCATGACTGAACCCGGAGATGGCCGCGTCGCCGTCTACATCGACTTCGACAACATCGTGATCTCGCGCTACGACCAGGTGCACGGCCGCGGCTCGTACATGCGCGACCGCCCGAAGTCGAGCTCCACCCAGCCCAAGGCCGGGTTCGCGGAGAAGCTGGAGGAGGCGCGGGTCGATCTGGGCGCCGTCATCGACTTCTCCTCGTCGTTCGGCACGCTGGTGCTGACCCGGGCCTACGCCGACTGGTCCTCCGCCGTGAACGCCGAGTACCGCGGCCAGCTGGTGGGCCGCGCGGTCGACCTGGTGCAGCTGTTCCCCGCCGCCGCCTATGCCAAGAACGGCGCCGACATCCGGCTCGCCGTCGACGCGGTCGAAGACCTGTTCCGGCTGCCCGAGCTCACGCACGTGGTGATCGTGGCCGGCGACTCCGACTACGTCCCGCTCGCGCAGCGGGTCAAGCGGCTCGGCCGGTACGTCATCGGCATCGGCGTGGCCGGATCGACCGCCAAGTCGCTCGCCGCGGCGTGCGACGAGTTCGTGAGCTACGACGACCTGCCCGGTGTCGCCCGCGACGAGGCGGCGGAGGCCGACGAGGTCGAGGTGTCCGGGGTCGGCGCCGCGGCGGAGGAAGCTGCCGCCGCGCCGGCACGCGGCCGCCGCCGGGGGGCCAAGGCCGCTGCCGAGACGTCCACCACGGCGGAGCCGGCCGCCGAGGCATCGACCGAGGGTGGCGGCGACGCGACACCGGCGGTCGCCGAGGAGGCGGAGCAGCCTGCACGCAGGGGCGGCCGGAGGCGCGCCGCAGCGCCGGCGGAGCCGGAGGACACGGCCGAGGAGCCGTCGGAGGACCGCCAGCTCGTCGCGACCCGGCTGCTGGCCCGTGCGATGCAGCTCGGCCACGAGAAGGACGACTCGGAGTGGCTGCACAGCTCGACGGTGAAGGGCCAGATGAAACGGATGGACCCGTCGTTCAGCGAGAAGGCCCTCGGCTACCGCTCGTTCAGCGATTTCATCAAGTCGCGCAGCGATCTGGTCGAGCTCGACGACAGCTCCACCGCGCAGATGCTGCGGCTGGCTCCCACCCGTTCTCGCCGCGTCCGGCACAGCGGCCGGGCGAGCGACGCGGTCTCGGCGTCTTGAGCCTCCGGTCGGCAAGGAGTTGGCTGCGGGCATGGCACGACAGTGGAGGGCGACGACCTGGGGCTCGCCGGAGACGTGGGAGTTCGCGGAGGTGGAAACGCGGGAGCCGCGTGCGGGCGAGGTCACCATCGCGGTGCGCGCGGCCGGCGTGAACCCTGCCGACTACAAGCACGTCTCGGCCCCGCGTGAGGGCCTCGAGCTGCCGGTCCCGATCGGTTACGAGGTGTCCGGGGTCATCTCCGCGATCGGTCCCGGCACCGAGATCGCCTCGGGCGGGGGTGCGGTGGGCGACGCCGTGGTGGCGTTCCGCATCAGCGGCGGCTACGCGACCGAGGTCACCGTCCCGGCGAAGGACGTCTTCGCCAAACCCGCCCGGCTCTCCGACGAGGAGGCCGCGAATCTCCTGCTGGTCGGCACGACCGCGGCGCAGATGCTTCATGTGACCGACGTCCGTCCGGGCGAGACCATCCTTGTGCACGGGGCGTCCGGTGCGGTCGGCGTCAGCATCCTGCAGCAGGCGGCCGAACTCGGCGCCCGGGTCGTCGGCACCGCGAGCGAGTCGAGCTTCGCCCGGGTACGGCGGTTCGGCGGGCTGCCGGTCGCCTACGGTCCGGGTCTCGCCGACCGCGTCGCCGAGGCCGCCCAGGGCTCCGTGGCCGCAGCGCTCGACACCGTCGGCACCGACGAGGCGGTCGACGTCTCGCTCCAGCTCGTGCCCGACCGGCAGCGCATCGTCACCATCGTGGCCGCCGCGCGCGCCCAGCAGGAGGGCTTCCACGCGGTGTTCGGCGCCCAGCCCGAAAGCCAGGCGTACCGCGACTCCGTGCGCGGCCGGCTGCTTGACCTCGCCGCCGAGGGCCGCCTTCAGGTCCCCGTCGCCCGCACCTACCCACTGGCCGACGCCCCCGAAGCGCTCGCCTTCCTCAGGCAGGGCCACCCCGGCGGCAAACTCGCCCTGCTGCCCTAGCCTCGCCAACCGGAGAGTCGCTCAGGGGGACGGCTTCGTCGCCTGGCCGTCCAGCCAGAGCGTCTCCGACTCGTCGCGGTGCACGCCGTCCGTCCCCACGTGCTTGCTGGAGATCGTCGGCCCCTTGGTGATGACGTGCACCAGGGCCATCCCGTGACCGCGGCCCAGCCCGTAGTCATCGGCCAGCCAGGCCAGGATCTCCCCCGCCTTGCTACCGGGGCCGAAACCCTTGGCGGTCGCCTCGTCCACCAGCTGCCGCGGCGTTCGTCCTGTCTTGTCCTCGATCGTGTCGAGGTATGCCTGGAACGACATCCACTCCCCCTGTGCGTGTTCCGCCGGCCACCTGCCGGGCGGGATGAGCCTACCGCGTCTCCGCTTCGACCTCCGGCACGATGACCATGCCGCCGGTCCGCTGGCTGGACTGCAGCAGTGCCTCCATCCACCGCTCGTTGAGCTTCGGCGGCCGGCTGCCCGAGAAGATGAACGCCATCGGGATCTCGCGGCTGATCCAGAGGCTCACCCGGCCGCCGCCGTGCTCGCCGGGCACCTGCCAGTTCAGCAGGAAACTCTCGTGCCGGCGCAGCTTGGTGACGATCGCGATCTTGACGTGAGACAGCGTCCGGTCGTCGAACTCGTACTCCTGCGCCCCGTAGCCGTAGACGAGCTTCCCCACGTCAGGAGCCCCCGTGCCGCGCAGCCGGCTTGGTCTTGCTCGCCCGGTAGCTGCCCTCGGGCATTTCCTCGCGGATCTCCGCCCGCAGGTCATCCTCCAGGATCAGTCCCGAGTTGCTGTTGGCCCGCTCGCTCAGCAGGGTCAGCCAGTCGCGGTTCAGCTCGGGCAGCGTCGAGCCGGTGAACACGAACTGGACGGAGATGGCCGGGTCGAGCCAGATCGAGCGGAGGACGCCGATCGGCTCCGCCGTGCGGTCGGTCCAGACCAGCAGGAATCCCTCACGGCGGCGCAGCTTCTGCTGGATCACCGCCTGAAGGTGCGCCAGCACGCGGTCGTCGAATGCGAAGCCATCGGCTCCGTCGTAGATCAGCGTTCCCACCCGAGCCTCCTCTCGTCATCACTTTCTCCGACAGGCGGTGCGCCGTCAAGGGACGCGCGGGACAACCGCGTACAGTCCGGTCATGGACGCTCTCACGCGAACCATCAAAGCGGCCCTCCTCTACGAGGACGGCCGGACCCTCGACAGCGTCGTGGTCGTGCCCCTCATCGGCGGATGCCCGCCCGGGGAGATCCGCGTCGCCACCACGTTCGCCGGCGCCCTCGCCTACGACGTGTACGAGCTGGCCGACGAGGAGGAGTACTCGTCGATGCCGGCCTACCCGTACCGCTCCACCATCCCGGTCACCACGGAGGACCTCGACGACTGAGCCCGCGAGCCGAGTAGCCTGGACGGAGTGACCGCCTCCGCCGACCCCGCCCGCCCACGCACGGGGGCCGCCGTCGCGGCGCTCAGCCTCGGGACGCTGCTCAACCCGCTGAACTCGTCGATGATCGCGGTCGCACTCGTGCCGCTGCAGCACGACTTCGGTGTGGGCGTGACCGCGGTGACCTGGGTGATCACCTCCTTCTACTTGGCGTCCGCGGCCGGCCAGCCGCTCATGGGCCGGCTCGGCGACCGCTTCGGCCCGCGCCGCCTGTTCCTGTTCGGGATGGTGGTCGTCGCCCTCGCCTGCGCGCTCACGCCCTTCGCGGGCTCCTTCGCGGCGGTGTGCGCCGGCCGGGTCGCGCTCGCCATCGGCACGGCGACCGCGTTCCCGTCGGCGATCGCCATGCTGCGTCCCCTGGCCGCGAGCTCGAAGGTCGGGACGCCGCGGCTCCTCGGCCGCATCCAGATCGCCAACACCTCGGGCGCCGCGATCGGGCCGGTCCTCGGCGGGGCGCTCATCACCTTCCTGGGCTGGCAGTCGATCTTCTGGGTGAACGTGCCGCTCGCGGCGCTCGCGTTCGTCGGGGCGTGGCTGTTCGCCCCGAAGGATGCCGAGCGTGCGCGCACGCCGCTGCGGCAGACGCTCGCCGAGTCCGACATCCCGGGCATCCTGCTGTTCGTCGCCACGCTGACGTCGCTGCTGATCTTCCTGCTCGACCTGGAACCGCAGCCGCTGTGGTGGCTGCTCCCGGTGTTCGTGGCCGCCGGCGCGCTGTTCGTCTGGCGCGAGCTTCGCACCCCGCACCCGTTCCTCGACCTGCGCCTGCTCGCCGCCAACCGCCGGCTGATGCTGGTGTACCTGTCGTTCGCGATCTTCAACGTCGTCTACTACTCGGCCTTCTTCGGCCTGCCCCAGTTCCTGCAGACGCACGGCGGGTACTCCGCCGGCGTGGCCGGCCTGCTGATGTTCCCGCTCGCGGCGGTGACGATCGTCATCACGCCGCTGGCGGCGCGGGCCATCGAGTCGATCGGGCTGCGGCCGACGCTCGTGACCGGGGCGATCGCCCTGGTCGTCGGCGCGGGCCTCCTGGCGGTCGCCGCGTTCACGACGGCGCCGTGGGCTGTGCTGCTCCTGACGGCGGCGCTCGGCATCCCGTACTGCGTCGTCAGCATCGGGATGAATCAGGCGCTGTACTCGTCGGCCCGCCCCGAGGACGCGGGCGTCGCGGCCGGCATCTTCCAGACCTCCCGCTACGTCGGCGCCATCGTGGCGACGACCGTGCTCGGGCTTCTGTTCAGCGGCGGCACGACCTCCGGGAACTGGCTGGCGGCGGTCGGCGTCGCGACCGCGCTCGCCGTGGTGCACCTCGCGCTGCTGGTGTTCGTCCGGCCGCGCAGCCGGGGAGCGGCGGAGGGCGCCGCCGCCTAACGACGCTGTGCAGAACTGCGGTGTGCGGGAGCGCGCCGCGAACCTAGAATCCGGCCATGACGTTGTGGCTCGGCGGGACGCAGCTGGTCACCCAGCTGCTGCTGCTCCTGCTCGCCTTCGTGCTGTCGGCCGTCATCGGCATCGAACGCGAGCGGCGGCTGAAGAGCGCGGGACTCCGCACGCACATCCTCGTCGGCCTCGGCTCGGCCCTGTTCACCCTCATCTCGGCGTTCGGCTTCACCGCCTTCGGGCATGCGCCGGCGGACCCGTCGCGCATCGCCGCGCAGGTGGTGACGGGCATCGGCTTCGTCGGCGCCGGCGTGATCTTCGTCCACCGCGGCAGCGTCGTCGGGCTGACCACGGCCGCATCCATCTGGGTGACCGCGGCGGTCGGGATGGCGTGCGGCGCCGGCATGCCGGTGCTCGCCGTCGCAGGGACGGTGCTGCACCTGGTGGCCGTCGGGACGCTGCCGACCGCCGAGCGCCTCCTCCGCCGCACCGCGGGCACCACGCTCGTGGTGCAGGCGTCCCGGAGCGGCGACGCGGTCGCCCGGGTGCTGGAGCTGTGCACGCAGGCCGGCGTCAAGGCGCGCGTGGAGGAGCTGGGCGCCGCAGGCGCGGCCGACAACGTCGAGCTGCACGTCCGGGTGCACGGCCCTGCGTTGCAGACCGGCAGGCTCGTGGACGACCTGGCGGCCGTTCCCGGAGTGGCGAGCGTCCGCGCGCTGGACGCCTCCGACCCCGGCGCGTGGTGAGCGCTCGGTCAGGCGACGAGCGCGCCGGGGCCGCGCGGGGCCTCCCGGCGCGACGCCGCCGACGGGCAGAGCGGATTCCGGCAGCCGACGGACACCACCGCCACGGCCCATGCGCCGGACGACGTCGGCACCAGCCGTCGCTCCGTCGAGATCGGCGCTCCGCACGCCCTGCACACCCGTGATTCCGCGACCATCGTGATCTCCCCATCGACCCGCGGCGCCCCATCCGCCTTCCTCCATGGTCCGCCCGCTTCCGGTGGGAAACAAGATCCGGCGGCGGCGGGACGTTCGCATTTCCGTCCACAACCCCGTCGGCGGACGACTTCTCCACCGTTCCTGATGCTCCGGCCCATCGCCGTCGACCGCCGGGTAGCGTCGTTGCCATGAACCTCGACGTCCCCACCTCCGTCGGTCCCGGCCGGCTCACCATCGACGCGGCCGAGCATCCGACGGCGGTGCTCTGGCTCGGCCACGGCGCCGGGGGCGGCATCGACGCGCTCGACCTCGCGGTCCTCGCCGCGCGACTCCCTCCCCTCGGCATCACCGTGGTGCGGTACGAGCAGCCATGGCGCGTCGCCGGCAAGAAGGTGGCCGCGCGGCCGGCCACGCTCGACATCGCCTGGCGTGAGACGGCTCCGCACGTTCTCGAGTCGGCGGCGACCGGATTGCCGCTGGTCGTGGGGGGCCGCAGCGCGGGCGCGCGGGTCGCCTGCCGCACGGCGTCCGAGGTCGGTGCGGTCGGCGTCGTGTGCCTCGCCTTCCCGCTGCATCCGCCCGGCAGCCCGGAGAAGTCCCGGCTGCAGGAGCTGCTCGAACCCGAGGTGCCCGTCCTCGTGCTGCAGGGCACGCGCGACCCGTTCGGCAGCGCGGAGACGCTGGCCGAAGAGGTGTCCTCGCACCACGGCATCCGGGTGGTGCCGGTGCCGGGGGCCGATCACGGCATGCGGGTCGCGAAGACCGCGGAGGTCTCCGCCGCCGGCGTGCGCGACCTCCTCACCGCGACGGTGGCGGGATTCGTCTCAGTACGTGCCCTTGATCACGAAGAAGGAGCCGCGGATGGTGCCGGCTAGCCGCGACTTCTGCCGCGCGAACTTGAAGGCCGAGAGCTCCTCCGGCACCTCCATCCCGTCGGAGAGCTTGAAGCCGACCGCGCGCTTGCCGCCGTCCGCGACCGAGTAGAGCACGTTGATGGAGAGGCCGGACTGGTAGAAGACGTAGGTCCAGTCGATGCCGTCGACCTCGAAGCGCGTCGCCTCCAGGGCCGGCGACGCGATGCGGATCCCGCGCTCGTCTTCCAGGATGCGCGTGACACGCTCGACCGCGTCGGCCTCCTCTTCCGCCGTGCCGACGGTGAAGACGTGGTCGTACTTGTTGCGGAAGTAGCGGGCCTCGTTGGCGCGGAGTCCGGCGAGCGCCTCGGCGACGGGCGACGATTCCAGTCCCACCGTGGAGACGTTCTCGAAGTCGACGGCGTACGGCATGGGTCCTCCCTGGGTCGGCTGCTCGGACCACCGTAGCGCGACGGTGGGTCGTGCGAGGATCGGTGCGTGTCGGACTTCCTCATGCGCATCCACAGTCCCGAATTCCAGGCCATGTCGGAGCGGGTGCTGGAGGTGACGGCGCTCACCTCGCGGTTGAACGTGCTGCCGTTCGACGACGAGGCGGGCAAGGCGCGGCTGTTCGCGGAGATCCTCGGTCGTCCGCTGCCGGCGCGGACCACGATCTATCCTCCGTTCTTCACCGATCACGGCCGCAACCTGCACCTCTCGGAGCGCGTGTTCATCAACCAGAACTGCACCTTCCTCGATTACGCCGGCATCCACCTGGCCGAGCGCGTGATGGTGGCCCCGAAGGCGACCTTCATCACGGTCGGCCACCCGGTCGACACCGCCGACCGCAAAGTGTGGCTCACCGGCGGCCCCATCGTCGTCGAGGAGAACGTGTGGATCGGCGCGGGCGCGACCATCCTGCCGGGCGTCACCATCGGCCGGGATGCGGTCATCGCGGCCGGCGCCGTCGTGGCCGACGACGTCCCCGCGCGCAGTCTCGTCACGGGCACGAAGGCCGCTGTGCGCCGCACCTGGTCGGACTAGGATCACGGCCATGGCCCGGCCGACCGTCTACACGTCCACCTTCATCTTCACCGCGATGCCCTACGACGACGAGTTCCACCGCCTCAACGACGAGATCGCCGAGCGCGCCCGCGCCATCCCGGGCTTCCTCGGCGAGGAGTCGTGGGGGAACCCGGAGACGGGCCTCCACTCGGAGGTCTACTACTGGAGCAGCCTCGACGCCCTGCACCAGCTGATCGGCATGGACACCCACCGCGAGGCGAAGCGCCTCCACGACCGCTGGATCGGCCCGTACCGCGTCGTCATCGGCCAGGTGCTCAGCGAGTACGGCCAGCCCGGAGTGGGCGTGGAGCACGTGCCGGCGGGCGCGGCGCACGGTGAGAGCTGACCATCCTTCGAGTCCTCTATCTGAGCACCGGCCGAGAACCGCGCTCCCGGTGTTCTGCTGCGCCGCCGCGAGTGCTTGGATGAGCGCGTGGGCATCCGGTCGATGCCCTGCCGGAACCGGCGCGGTGCAGGAGCATGAGCATGGAGCTCGACAGGCTGACGGGGGCGGAATGGACTCGCGACCCGGAGTCGCTCCTGCGCGAGCTCGTCGACAGCGTCACCCGTTCCCTCCCGGCCGACGTCGCCTCCGGGTCGCTCACCATCGAGCGCACCCGGTCGCTGGCCGACCGGCTGGCTCATCGCCCCGGCGCCCTCACCCGGCTGCGGCTCACCGGGCCGGCCGAGGCACTGTCCCTGAGCTGGGAGCCCGGCCCGCGCTGGGCGCCGGAGGTCGAGCAGCGCTACGGGACCGTGCCGCTGTCGACCCGCACCCTCCCCTTGGGCCAGTGGCTGACGGCGTTCGCGCAACTGGTCGCCGCCCTGGCCGTGCATGCGGCCGAAGACTCCGCGGATTCGGCGCGGGCGCTGCAGACGCTGGGGATCCTGCCGCCCGGCTCCGAGATCCACGTCGACGACGCGCACCTCGCGCAGGACCTGCTGACCCTCGCCGCGCGCGTCGGCCGTCGCGTGCCGGACGAGGCGGTTGCGGCCGTCGGACGGATCGGCGCACTGCTGGCCGAGACGCTTCCGCGGGTGGCGGGAACGGGTGAGCCGGAGGTGATCGTGCGCGTCGCCGCGACCGTCTACCTCCCCGACACCCTGCGGGCCTACCTGGCGCTGCCCGCCGAGTGGGCAGCAGAGCACGTGCTCGCGGGCGGCCTGACGCCGGCCCAGGCGCTGATCGCGCAGCTGGAGGCGCTCGAGTCCGCGGCGCGCACGATGCGGGATGCGGCGATCGAGCAGGATGCGTCGGCTCTGCTGATCAACGGGCGCTTCCTGGCCGACCGCTTCGCCGGGTCGCGGCTCGAGCTCGACTTGCCGTGACCTGCGCCGCCGGTCAGCTCGTGCCGGACCGCGACCGGTCGAGGTAGCTGCGCGACCGGGCCACCTGCTGCTCCAGCGCATCCACGGTGGCGGCCATCCTCTTCACCGCGGTGGCGCGGTAGCCGTCGATGGCGTCCATCGTCGAGAAGACGTCGTCGAAGGCGCGCTGCAGCGTCTCCACGCTCACACCCGACGACGAGGCCTGCTCGTGGACCATGCCGGTCTGCTGCTTCAGGAGCTCGCTCGTGTGACCGATCACCGTGTCGGTGGTGTCGTTGAGGGCGCCGATCTGGTCGAGGACCAGCTTCTGGTTCTCCAGCCCGTCGGCGACGACGATGGCGGTGCGAAGAGCGGAGATCGTCGTCGTGCGTGCCCGCTCCACGGCCTTGATGAGCTCCGCGTTGTTCTTCCGCACCACATCCAGCGCCAGGTAGCCCTGCACCGACACGGCGATCTGGGTGGTCAGATCCTGCCGGCGCTGGCGGATCGGGAACAGCGCATCCGCGGTCATCGCGTCGGCGCGCGCCGGGTCGCTCTCTTGCAGCTCCGCGATCCGGGCGGCGGTGGCGCCGTCGAGCGCGGAGGCGAGCGCGTTGTACTCGGCGAGCGTGCCCATCGTCGTCCAGATCGCCTCCCGCTCGTGCTCGATGGAGGCGTTGTCCTTCATCAGCGCATCCTGACCCGAGATCAGCGCCGCGATGATGGCGTCGAGCTGCTTCTGCGCCGACTGGTACCGCTCGAAGTAGCGCGTCAGCCGGCGGCCTCCCGGGATGCGGATCAGCGCGCGCTTCGGCGGCGTCAGGTCCGCGCGCGCCGGGTCGAGGTCGGTGACCGTCGTGCGGAGGTCCTGCAGCGCACGCGCCACCTGCGCCTGCGGCTCCGACGCGGCCCCGCGGCCGCGCGCGGCGGCCAGGGAGGACGACGGTCGCTCCAGCATGCGGTTCGCGGTCTCGGCCGAGGATCGAATCTCCCGCTCCCCCAGGCGCGTGATGTCGGCCACCTTGCGGGTGAACTCCGGGCTGCCAGGCTCGATCGCGGCCAGCTCGTCCACGAACGCCTGCGCCCTCTCCTGCAGCTCGGTACGCTTCTCCGGCGGCACCGCGACCATCCCGACCGCCTGCTCCTCCCGGATCTCCGGGACGGCCTCGGGCGGCGTGAGCACGACCCCCGCGCCCTCGGGCGGCGCGGGCGCGGGCGCCTGGTTCTCCTCGAGTTCGGACACGAGCGTCCCCTCCCCGGAGCGTCAGCGCCCCGCGTCCAGGGTAGAACGCCGACCACGTCCGGGCAGAGGCAGGATTTCGGAGATCGGTGACGGGGAGAAGCGGACGGGCCCGCGCCCGCGACCCTCCAGGTCTCGAGCACGGGCCCGTTCAGGCGCCGGAGGCGTCAGCCCTGCGGGAGGGCCGCGACGACGTCGATCTCGACGAGGATGTTCGCCAGCTGCGAGCCGACCGTGGTGCGCACCGGGTAGGGCGCGGTGAAGAACTCCTCGTAGGCCGCGTTGAACTCGGCGAAGTCGCCGAGGTCCTGGAGGTGCACGGTCGACTTCACGACGTCGTCCGTCGTCAGGCCGTGGACCGCGAGCACCTTCTGGATGTTGCGCAGGACCTGGCGGGTCTGGTCCCCCACGTTGTCGGCGATCGCGTTCCCGTTCTCGGCGTCCTGCGGCCCGAACCCGGCCGTGTAGAGGAAGCCGTTCGCGACGACCCCGTGGCTGTAGGGGCCGGCGGGCGCGGGTGCCCCCTCCGCGTAGAAACCGGTCTTCGGCATGGTGCTGTTCCTTTCTGTTGACAACAGGGTGATCCCCCTGCGGGGAAGTCTCAGGCGGGCCGCTCTGCGGTGCGGCGCAGTCCGCGGCCCGGGAGGGCGCCGGTCAGCTCGCCTCCGGAGAGGACCGGGACACCGGCGACGAAGACGTCGTCGATTCCGGTGGCCAGGCGCCGAGGGCTCTCATACGTGGCGCGGTCGGCCACGGTCCCCGGGTCGACGACCACCAGGTCGGCGACCGCGCCGGCCGCGACCGCACCGCGCCGCCCGAGGCCGAACCGGCGTGCCGGCAGGGCCGAGAGGTGGTGGACGGCGTCGGTCCAGCTCCAGGTTCCGAGCTCGCGCACGTACTCGCGCAGGTAACGGGCGAACGACCCGGCCGCGCGCGGGTGCGGGTGGGCGCCGATGAAGATGCCGTCGGAGCCGCCGGTGTGCGCGGGGTGGGCGAAGATGCGGGCCAGCTCGGTGGCGGGACGCGCGTTCCGCACCGCCATGACGGCGCTGCACTCGAGCCGGGAGGCCGCCAGGGCGTCGAGCGCGAAGTCGATCGGAGAGGTGCCCGCGCGGTGAGCGGCTTCGCGCAGGGTGAGGCCGTGTGCCCACGCCAGTTCGGGGGCGGCGATGTGCGCGAGGGTGATCATGTCGGGCCAGTCGGGGCCGAGGCTGGCGCTCGTGGTCGCCCGCCGCTCGCCCGCCTCCCGGAGCACGGGTCGTCGAGCCGGGTCGGCGATGACCGCGACCGCCTCTTCCCGCGGAAGCGTGGAGACCTCGGGAGGCAGCAGCGGCATCCCGAGCAGTGTGCAGCCGCGGATATACGGATAGGCGTCGAAGGTCGCGTCGACCCCGCGCTGCGCGAGGGCGTCGAGCTGGCCGAGCACGATGTCGGCGTCGGCGTGGAAGTGCGAGACGTGCACCCTCAGCCCAGCTCCCGCCTCCCGCGATGCCAGCCGCGCGATCTCCGCCACCTCGTCGATCCCGGCGGCGGTGTTCGCCTCGTAGCCGCCGCGCATGTGGGTGACGTAGACGCCGCCGGCGCGGGCGACCGGCGCGCACAGGGCGGCGAGCTCTGCGGCATCCTGGAACAGGCCGGGCACGTAGTCGAGGCCGCTCGACAGGCCCAGCGCACCGGCGTCCATCCCCTCGGCGACCAGGGCGGCCATCCGGCGCCGCTCGTCGTCGTCGGCGGGGCGGTCGTGCCGGCCGCACACCTCGAAGCGCACGGTCCCCGCCGGGACGAGGTAGCCGGCGTTCAGCGGCGACGTGCCGTCGGCGGCGGCGAGGTACGCGCCGACCCCTCCGCCGCGGTACGACGGGTGCGGGCCGTTGATCGCCGCGAAGTACTCGGTCGCGTAGGCGCCGTCGCCCGGCGCGTAGGAGACGCCGTCCTGACCGGCGATCACCGACGTGACCCCCTGCCGCAGCAACGCGAGCGCGACCTCGGTGTCGCCGAGCAGACCGTCGGCGTGCGAGTGGACGTCGATGAAGCCGGGGAGCACGAACCGTCCGGAGGCATCCACCACCGTGTCGGCGACGTCCGGATCGACCTGCCCGACCTGGACGATCTCGTCACCGTCGACGGCGACGTCGGCGCGCACGGGACCGTCCGCGGAGACCACCGATCCGCCGCGCAAGACGATGCGACTCATCCTCCCCCCTCAGAACCAGGTGCGGACGAGGTCCACCACCAGGTCGGACTCGGCGGACTCGACCACGGGCAGGATGCGCCACTTGTCGAACGCGGTGCACGGGTGCGAGAGGCCCAGCCGCACGACTGCTCCGATCGGCAGCGGCTGCTCGGTGCGCAGGTACGAGTGCTGGTCGTTCGTCGCCGAGAGGTGTCCGTCGAGCGGTCGCCAGGGCTCCGCGGCGTCGACCCGCCAGGCGCGAGGGATGGGCAGCCCCTCGTCGTACGGGAAGTCGCGCTTGCCGCCGTCGACCAGCGCGAGGCCGGGCTCCGGGGTCGACACCACGCGAGCGTAGCCGTGCATGGCGTTGACGAACCGCGGTGAACCCGGTCCGGCGGCGCCCTCGTCGAACGGCGAGATCCCGCGGTAGAACCCGTCGTCGTGCACGATGTACGCGCCGGAGCGCAGGGTGAAGTGCGTGCGCTCATCGCGGGCCGCGTCCTCCCACACGTCCGCGACGAGGTCGAAGTAGGCGCTGCCACCCGCGGTCACGTAGAGCTCGCCGTCGTCGTAGAGCGGCGCGAGCGCGGTGTGCAGCTCGAGCTGGGCGCGCAGGTAGGCGGTCACCGCGGCGAGCGCGGCCGGCGAGCGGTCGTGCCCGAGGCTGCCCTCGTATCCCGACACCCCCGCCAGCCGGAGCACCGGAGAGGCGGCGACGCGTTCGGCGACGGCCACCGCCTCCGCCTGCGACCGGGCGCCGGTGCGGCCGCCGGCGGCTCCGAGCTCGACGCAGACGTCGACGGGACGCGGCGCACCGGCCTCGCGGAGGCCGTGCTCCATCGCCTCGACCGTGGCGACGGAGTCGGCCCAGCTGACGAACCGGAAGCCCGGGTCGGCCAGCTGGCCCGCCAGCCACGCGAGCGACCGCGGGTCGACGGCCGCGTTGGCGAGCATGATCGACGACAGGCCGAGGTCGCGTCCCGTGCGCACCTGTCCCATCGTCGCGAGCGTGATGCCGAGGGCTCCGGCGTCCGTCTGCCGCTTCCAGAGCGCGGGGGCCATCGTCGTCTTGCCGTGCGGCATGAGGTCGAAGCCGCGTTCCGCGCACCAGGACGCCATGGTCGCGACGTTCGCGGTCATCGCGGCGTCGTCCAGGGCGATCAGCGGCGTCCAGAACTCGTCCAGGCGCGGGCCGGTCGCCAGGAACTCGCGCGTCGAGAGGCCTACGGCGCGGTCGGGCAGGCCCTTGTCCCGCGCCGTCAGCGTGTCCTGTGCCGTCGGCGGCGCGTCGTCGTCGCGGATCATCCCGGACTCCCCCTCCTAGCGGCTCTTCTTGGTGGCCGCGAGTTCGTGCAGCCGGCCCGCGCCCTCGACGTCGGGCCGGACCGACGCCACCAGCGTAGCGATCACACCCACGATGGAGATCACGGCGGCGTAGACCACGACGGGCCAGAACGAGCCGCCCGCGGCCGCGACCAGCGCGGTGCAGATGAGCGGAGCGAGGCCGCCGCCGAGGGTGTTCGACACCTGGTAGCCGATGTTGACACCGGTGGTCCGCGCCTCCGGGTCGAACATCTCCACGAGCAGGGTCGACAGGGTCGCCTGCATGGCGACGCCGAACAGCACGAAGCCGAGGATCTGGCCGAGCCAGATCAGCCACAGGTTGCCGGTGCTGAACAGCATGAACGCGGGATAGACCATCGCCGCGAAGCCGATGCAGCCGATGATGTAGACGGTGCGGCGCCCGATGCGGTCCGAGATCGCTCCCCACAGCGGGGCGACCACGATCTGCAGCAGGCCGACGATCATCGTGCCGGCGAAGCCCATCCACGCCGGGAGGTTCTTGTCCGACACCATGAAGGCGAGGCCGTAGGTGAGCACGACGTAGCCGGCGATCGACTGCGGCAGGCCGATGAGGATGCCCATGATCGCGTTCTTCGGGTGGCGGAACGCCTCGACGAGCGGGTTCGCCTTCTTGCCCGCCGCCGCGATCTGCAGCGCCTGCGTGTCGAGGAACTCCTCCGACTCCTCCAGGTGCCGGCGGAGCACGACGGCGGCGATGGCGAGCACGAGCGAGAACAGGAACGGCAGGCGCCAGCCCCACTGCAGGAACCAGGACTCGGGAGTGAGGCCGAGCCCCGCCATGAGCCCACCGGTGACGACGTTGGCGATGCCCGCGCCGGAGATCAGGAACGCGCCGTAGAGCCCGCGCTTGCCCGTGGGTGCGGCTTCGACCACCATGGTCGCCGCTCCGCCCATCTCGCCGCCGACGAAGAAGCCCTGCAGCAGGCGGAACAGCAGCAGGAGGAGCGGAGCCGCGATCCCGATGGCCTGGTCGGAGGGGATCAGGCCGATGGCCGTGGTGGCGAGCCCCATGCCGACGACCGTGCTCATCAGCACGGTCTTCCGGCCGACGCGGTCGCCGACCATCCCCCAGACGATGCCGCCGACCGGCCGCAGGAAGAACCCGACGGCGAAGGTCGCGAACGACGCCAGCTGGGCGACGACGGGGTCGTTCGCCGAGAAGAAGACCGCGGGGAACACCGCCGCCGAGGCGAGGCCGTACAGGTAGTAGTCGTAGTACTCGATCAGCGTGCCGATGGCACCGCCGGCGATAGTCTTGCGCTGCTTGGCGGTAAGACCCGGTGTCACTGGCGTTGCGGTCGCGGTCGTCATCCGACCCTCCTTGCTGGTGCGTAGTGGGGGGCGAGGGGGCCGGTACGTCGGTGTCCGGCCCTCGGCACTCGCCGTGGGGTGACGTCAAGCTAGCAGGCGGATAGACAATCTGTCCAACAATTGTATTATTTGTTCAGAGGTGGATGATGGAGAGCAGGATGGCAACGGAGACGTCGGAGTCGGAGACCGCGGCGACCGCAGTGACCGCTGCGCTCGCCGGTGAGGCTGCGCGTCAGACGTACGAGACCGCCGACGAAGTGCTGGCGCTGTACCGCCCGGTGATGCGGGCGCTCGCCGCCGCCGCCGGCCCCACCACCGAGGTCGTGCTGCACAACCTCGACGGCGCCGATGTCGACCTCGGCCACACGATCATGGCGATCGAGAACGGTCACGTCACCGGCCGCTCGGTCGGCGGCCCGTCGACCTCGCTCGGGCTGGACGTCCTGAAAGACCGCCGCGCCGACCACGACGCCTACGGCTACACCGGCTACACGAGCGACGGGCGAGAGCTGCGCTGCTCGTCGGTCTACTTCCACAACGCCGAGGGCGACATCATCGCCTCGCTGTGCGTCAACGTCGACCTGAGCCCGCTGCAGCAGGCGCGCAACATGCTCGCCGCGCTGCTGCCCGCGGAGCCGGCGGCGCCCGACGCCCCCCGGGAGCACATCGGGGCCGACCTGGTCTCCGTCATGGACTCGATGATCAGCGAGGCGATCCACGAGGCCGGCCGGCCGGTGGAGACCATGTCGCGGGACGACAAGATCGGCGTCCTGGAGCGGCTGGACCAGCGGGGCGCGACGCAGATGCGCAAGTCGATCGAGGCGATCGCGAAGCGGCTCGGGATCTCGCGGGTGACCGCCTACAACTACCTGGAAGAGGCGAGAGCACGACGATGAGCTCCGACACCGACGGCACCGTGCCCGCGCTGATCGCGCTCGGCGAGACGATGGTCCTCCTCGCCCCACCGGATGCGACCCGGCTGCACGACGCCGATCAGGTGCGTCTGACCATCGGCGGGGCCGAGTCCAATGTCGCCGCCCATGTGGCCGCGCTCGGGCATCACGCCGCGTGGATCGGCGCGTTGGGCGACGACGTCCTCGGCCGTCGCGTCCATCGCACGCTGACGGAGCTCGGCGTGGACACGCGCTGGGTCGTCTTCGACCCCGACGCCCCCACCGGCGTGTACTTCAAGGACCCGGGCCACGGCGTCCTCTACTACCGGACGGGCTCGGCGGCCTCGCGCATGACCGCGGACGACGTCGCGCACCTTCCCCTGGAGAGCGCCGCGATCGTCCACCTCTCCGGCATCACCCCCGCCCTCTCGGAAGGCTGCGCCGACCTGGTGGACGCGGTCATCGACCGCGTCCGGGGAGCCGGCCGCGGGGAGCTGAGCTTCGACGTGAACCACCGCGCCCCGCTGTGGGCGGCCGCGGACGCGGCGCCGGTGCTGCTCCGGTTGGCGAACCGGTCCGACATCGTGTTCGTCGGCCTCGACGAGGCGCACACCCTGTGGGGGTCCGACACCGCCGAGGACGTGCGCAGCCTCATCCCGGACCCCGCCCATCTGATCGTCAAGGACGGCGACGTGGGCGCGACGGAGTTCTCCGGGGGCGACACGGTCTTCGTGCCGGCGATCCCCACCGAGGTCGTCGAAGCCGTCGGCGCGGGCGACGCCTTCGCCGCGGGCTGGCTCGCCGCCCGGCTCGCCGGAGCCCCCGCCGAGGAGCGGCTGCGGGGCGGCCACCGGAGGGCGCATCTGGTGCTGCAGTCCACCGAGGACGTCGTGGGCATCGCACCGACCGAGGCTCTGGCGTGACCGTGACACCGACGACCGCAACCGACGAAGGGACGACCGTGGACAATTCGGGTTTCGAGGAGCTGTTCGACGGCTCGCCGCTGATGGCCATCCTGCGCGGGATGGGCGTGGAGCGCAGCCTCGCCGTCTCGACCACCGCGTGGGACCTCGGCATCGACGTCGTCGAGCTGCCGATCCAGTCCCCCGAGGACGTCGAGGCGCTGCGCGTGGTCGCGTCCGCCGCGAAGGAGCGCGGGAAGGTCGTCGGCGCAGGAACGGTCGTCTCTCCGGAGCATGTCGCTCAGGCGCTGGAGGCCGGTGCGGCGTTCACCGTCAGCCCCGGACTCGACCTCGACGTGGTCCGCGCGTCGCACGACGCCGGCCTGTTGAGCATGCCCGGCGTCGCGACCGCGAGCGAGGTGCAGCTGGCGATGAAGGCGGGACTCACCTGGCTGAAGGCCTTCCCCGCCTCCGTGCTCGGCACTGCGTGGCTGGGCGCGATGCGCGGCCCGTTCCCGCGGGCTCAGTTCGTGACGACCGGCGGCATGAGCGCTGCCAACGCGGCCGAGTACCTGCAGGCCGGCGCCCGGGTCGTCGCGGTCGGCTCCGCTCTCGAAGACCCCGCCCAGCTCCCCCGGCTCGCCGCCCTCCTCGACCCGGCGACGGCGTCGTGACCGACATCGCCGCACGGCTGGCCCACGTCGAGGCGCGCCTCGCGTATGAGATCGACGTGGTCGCGGCCGCCGCGGCGGTCGACTCCGGACGCGCGATCCTGGTCGACACGCGCAAGCTCGCATCCTGGGAGCACGGGCACATCGCGGGTGCGCTGCACCTGCCGACGACCACGATCGACGACCGGCTCGGCGAACTCCCCCGCGACCGCACCCTGATCGTCTACGGCTGGGGACCGGGATGCAACGGCGCCACCGGCACCGCCCGCACCCTCCTCGCGGCAGGGCTCGACGTCCGGGAGCTGCTCGGCGGCTACGAGTACTGGGTGCGCAACGGCTTCGCGGTCGAGGTGGACGGGGTGGTCACGCGGAACGTGCCGGATCCGCTGGTGACCGCGGAGGGCTGAAGGCCGGCTTCTGCACCCGCGAACGCTCCGCGCGACGGACGGAATCGACCGGCCGGCCTCGACGAGGGTCTCGTCCGCCCGCGGCTCGACCTCGTAGAACGAGGTCTCCAACGCCCGGACCCGGCGCGCAAGGTCGACACCGGCCTGTCCCGGGAATCGCTCTTCCACACGCTCAGAGCTCCGGCTCGGGAAATTGAACGCACCCTTTCCCGTATAGACGACGATCGCGTCATCCAACTCGTTCGCACTCATCCATCGACTCCACGGTAAGGCTGATGTCGCTTGCCGGGACGGGTCGCGGTCACGGTCGATCCCGCACGTCATGCTAGCGGTCCGATGATCTCCGTCGGCGGGATCCGCACACGGGTGCGGCGATGTCCGATGACGCTCGCGCGTTCTCCATCGTTGCGGTATGTCGCCGATCCTCGCAAAGCAGGTTCACCGTGAGCTGATAACGCAACTCGGGCCCGTCCTCGGGGAAGAGGGTTTCCGTCGGATCCGTCCTGGATCCACAGCCGCGTGGTGCAAGACCGTCGGTGAGCGGTTTCTCCTTGTGTGGGTGCAGGTGTCACGGTCGGGCGACCCGTTCGGCTGGCACGGAACCTCGCTCACCGTTGAGTTCGCGCTGAGCGATTCCACCGTGATCGGAAGCGGTCGCCCGCGGGAGCGGCTGACTCGCCTTCTGTCCCACGAGGAGCGGGAAGAGATCCGGCGCAATCAGAACGCGTTCATCAGCCGGCTCCCTCCGGCCCCGGCTGGAGTGCTCGCGCAACTTCCCGCTCCATTACGCTCGTCCTACCTGGCGCAGGGCGATCTGCGCACGGAACCGTATGGCGACAAGGAAGACGTCTGGCTGCGGTACGCCGACGCCCGCGACCTTCAGAGCTGGTTGCCGCTCCTGCAGAAGATGGTTCCCGCCGCAGCTCGCGAGGCCGAGATCCGTTTCACATCGGTCGGGAGCTAGACGTCGAAGCGGAGCTCCTCGCGATTCGTGGCGTCGGCCGGCAACTGCCCGTCACATCGGGTCGTTGACGTGCAGGTGGTTGCAGGTGTCGGAGAAGTCCTGGAAGTGGTGCAGCCCCGGTTCGTCGCCTGCGCTCATCCGGCACTGCCGCTGGCCCAGGCCCGAGCCGTACGGCATGAAGTTGTCGAGCGTCCGGATGAGGGCGAGCGCGTTGCTGTCGGCACCGTTGGTGGCCCGGCCGCCGAGGCTGTAGAAGTCGACCGCGTGGCCGCCGCCGTTCATGTAGTGCTGGGAGTAGATCCCGGCCCCCTCGATCTGGCCGGTGCAGCGCCGGTTGATGTCGCTGACGCCGACGCTCGAGAACATGTGCTCGGCGATCACCATCGCCTGGAGCACCGAGGTGTCGATACCGCAGTTCGGCACGGAGCGTCCCTCGGCGATCCATCGGATCTCGAAGATGTGATCGGGATAGGAGCCCACGAGCTGCCCTGAGTCGACGTAGCCCATGAGCTCCTGGGCGAGTGCCTGGGCGTCGGACGAGATCGGCCCGGCGTCGCCGGACTGGGCGCGGGCGCGAGCCGCAGCCGCCGCTGCCGCAGCCGCGGCGGCTCGGGCGGCGACCCCGGCCTGATACTGCTGCTCGGTGATCGCGGTGGCGCTCGTGAGCGAGGCGAGCTGCGCCTGGAGCTCGCCCTCGTGGGCGGTCTCCGCCTGCAGTGCCGCGATCATCTGCTTCTGGGCCTCTGCGGCTTTCTCGGCCTCCGCCTGGGCCTGCGCCGCGAGCGTGGTGAGCTCCTTCTTGGCGGCGTCGGCCTGGTCGCTCGCGGCTTTCGCCAGGTTGTCGTCCTGGGCGGCCTTGGCGTAGATGCCGTCGATGGTGGCCGTCAGCTTGCCCATGCTGCTGAGGCGGGAGAGGAGCACGCTCGCATCCTTGGAGCTGCTCGTGAACAGCGTCCCGGTGAGGTTCGTGCTGCCGGTGCGGGCCAGCCTCTCCGCGACCACCGCGGCCTCGTGATGCGAGGTCTCGGCCGCGGTCTTGAGAGTGGCCGAGCGAGCGGCGAGGCGGTCGGCCTCCTCCTTGCCCGCGGCGAGCGCGACCTGCGCGGCCTCGTTCTCCTTCTCGCGCTGGACGGCGAGATCCTGGGCCGCCTTGGTCTGGACTTTGAGGGTCTGGACCAGGTTCGTGATCGTGGTGACCTCGGCCTGCTTGGCCGCTTCGCTGGAGCGTGCGGCCTGCACGTCCGCCCACGACGGGTAGTTGTCGGCGTACGCCCTCGGAGCGGCCAGCCCTCCTCCGACGGCGACGACCGCGATGACGACGCCGATCGCGGCCAGCCTCCAGCCACGCACGACGGAGTGCGACGTTGCCGCGCGGCCTGAAGACATTCGGCATCCGAATCGTGGTCGAGGGTGTGGGGGGCGGAGGCGCCGTGGGCGACCTCGTTGATCGACGCTAACCGGGAGCGGACGGCATCCCGCTGCAACACGCCGCTGCGGTCGAGGGCTGCCTCAGCCGGCGGACCAGAGTTCCTCGGCCTCGAGGGTCAGGTCGATCAGCTGACGCAGGAGACCGCCCATCGATGTCGACTTCAACAGGGTGTACTTGTCGTACTCGCCCAGAGGAGCGATCGCCGCCAGTTGCCACACAGCGGCGACGGGATCCTCGGAAAGCTCGACGGCATCCGCATCCGGCTCCGCGACGCGGGCGATCACCCGGCGGACGATCGCCTCGGCCTCCGCTCGCAGGGGTGCGAGCGCCTCGGACCACTCCAGTTCCGGCAGCGTCGAGATCTCGGCCCGGGGGTACGGGTCGTCGTCGAGCCAGCGCTCGACCGTGAACCGGCGGGTGCCCACCCCGACGATGAGCAGGTCGTCGGCGCCCGCGGCGGCGCTGACAAGACGCGCCATCGTTCCGACCGAGGCGCGCTGGTCGCCTCCCCCGGCCTCGCTTCCGCGCTCGATGAGGACGACGCCGAACTCGAACTCCGGTTCGACCTCGTCGAGCAATCGCCCGACCAGCGTCAGATACCGCGGCTCGAACACGCGCAGCGGGATGGCCACACCGGGAAAGAGCACGGATCCGAGCGGGAACATCGCTGAGGCGGCCATACTCCAGTGAAGCACCGCGGACGTAGAGTGAACAGGTGCCCCGACCGCGCCCCGAGATCCCCGGACCGGGGCAGGAGTCTGTCTGGGACTACCCGCGGCCGCCCCGCGTCGAGAGCGTCGCCGCACCGGTGACGATCCGTCTGGGCGGCCAGCTCATCGCCGAGACCTGGGACGCCGTCCGGGTGCTCGAGACCAGCCATCCGCCGGTCTACTACCTCCCGATCGCGGACTTCGCGCCCGGCGCGCTGGCCGACGCCGACGGCACGTCATTCTGCGAGTTCAAGGGCACGGCACGGTATCTCGACGTGCGCGGCGGAGGCGAGGTGCGCCCCGCGTCCGCATGGAACTACCCGCACCCGTCGCCCGGGTACGAGTCGCTTCGAGACCGCGTCGCCGTCTACGCGCAGCAGATGGACGAGTGCACGGTCGGCGGCGAGGTCGTCACGCCCCAGCCCGGCGGCTACTACGGCGGCTGGATCACGAGAGCCGTCGTGGGGCCCTTCAAAGGGGTGCCGGGGTCGTTCGGGTGGTGAGCGACGGGGCTAAGTCGAGGCTGAAGCGCGCGATCTCCAGGACCAGACATACAGCCGGAACGCCGGCTGATCCTAAGTCGACTAGATCACGCGTATGCGTCCACGAACCGGATCCCCCGGCTGAAGGGGTCGGCCCGAAGCCGGTCGATGATCTCATCGTGCCTCCCGCGAAACGCCTCGGGAACGACGCGATCCCAGTCCTCGGCCCGCGGCAGCTAGAGAACGGGTGGTGACACACCCCAAGCCCCGATGAACACGTGCGAAGAGTGGCCCTCTCGGTACTCGACCAGTTCTCTTGCGACGGTTCGGATACTGAACGTCATCGACCCAACCTAGCCCGGCGACATCGCTGCTCGAGGTCGACGTCCGAATCCGACGGTTCGACTCATAGCCTTGATTATCCCGGCTATGGCGGTCCGGGTGCCCGCAAAGAAATCGACCGCGCGGGTCAGGACCAATCGGCGAGGCCTCCGCCTGGCATACACACGATGAGCAGCTTCTCCTCCGGGCCGTCCCAGGTCACCGAATACGCCTCGAAGTCGTCGTCGGGGGCGACTCGAAGCCACTGGTCGCCGCGGAACTCGACCCGAAGCACATCGGCGGTGATCGACGCTTCGCGCACCTGTGTTCCATAGAGACCAGCCAGAGGGGCGACGGACTCTGCGTTGCCCGGTATCGCCGTACGTTCCGTGCGTCCGTCGAAATAGACCAGCGGACACTCGATCCGGATGGCCAGTGATCCGTCGAGCACCAACGTCAAAGCGTGGTCGAACCTGACTTGGACCACGTCGCTGTCGGTGGCGAGCGTCCATCCCTCCCGGGTCCTCATCGGCATACTTGCAGGCGCCGCGGTCATGCGGTCAATCCAACCAAGAGTCCAGGTCAGCTATACGTTGAAGCGGAACTCGACCACGTCGCCGTCCTGCATGACGTAGTCCTTGCCCTCCATGCGGGCCTTGCCGCGGGAGCGGGCCTCGGCGATGCTTCCGGCGTCCATGAGGTCGTCGAAGGAGATGACCTCGGCCTTGATGAAGCCCTTCTCGAAGTCGGTGTGGATGACACCCGCCGCCTGCGGGGCCTTCGCGCCCTTCGGGATGGTCCAGGCGCGCGCCTCCTTCGGGCCGGCGGTCAGGTAGGTCTGAAGGCCCAGGGTGTCGAACCCGATGCGGGCGAGCTGGTCGAGGCCGGACTCCTCCTGGCCCGTGGAGGCGAGGAGCTCCGCGGCGTCGGCCGGGTCGAGGTCGATCAGCTCCGACTCGAGCTTGGCGTCGAGGAAGACCGCCTGGGCCGGGGCGACGAGGGCCGCCAGCTCGGCGCGGCGGGACTCGTCGGTGAGCACGTCCTCGTCGACGTTGAAGACGTAGATGAAGGGCTTCGCCGTGAGCAGGCCCAGCTCCTTGACCGGCTCGAGGTCGATCGTGGAGGTCGACAGCGGCTTGCCGTCGTTGAGGTAGGCGATCGCGGCGCGCGCGGTCTCCAGGACCACCGGCTCAAGCTTCCGGCCCTTCACCTCCTTCTCGTAACGCTGCTCCGCCTTCTCGAGCGTCTGCAGGTCGGCGAGGATGAGCTCGGTGTTGATGGTCTCCATGTCGCCGGCGGGGTCGGTCTTGCCCGCGACGTGCACGACGTCCGCGTCGCTGAAGCCGCGCACCACCTGGGCGATCGCGTCGGCCTCGCGGATGTTGGCGAGGAACTTGTTGCCGAGGCCCTCGCCCTCGCTCGCGCCCTTGACGATCCCGGCGATGTCGACGAACGATACCGGGGCGGGGACGATCCGCTCACTGTGGAACAGCTCGGCCAGGCGGTCGAGGCGCGGGTCGGGCAGGTTCACCACGCCGACGTTCGGCTCGATGGTCGCGAACGGGTAGTTCGCCGCCAGAGCGTCGTTCTTGGTCAGCGCGTTGAACAGGGTGGACTTGCCCACATTGGGCAGCCCGACGATTCCGATAGTGAGAGCCACGGTCGTCCATCCTACTTGGGGGCCGGTCGGATCACGCTCCGAGAGCCGTGCGGTACGAGCGCGTGACGTACGGCAGCTCGATCACGTCGTGCCCGGCCAGGTCGGGGTGCTCGCGCAGCAGCCGGCGGAGCGATTGGATGACGGCGGCCTGCGCATCCGCATCCTTCGTGATGAAGTAACTGCGCGACCGGGCGAGGTCGAGCAGCCCGTCGTGCGTCAGCGGCTGCACCCAGCTGGTCTGGTGCTTCTCGAGCGGACCGAACGGCGCGGGGACGACGGGCTCGCTCTCGTCGTCGAAGGCGGCGGTGCCGGCGTCCATGAGCTGGCCGAGTTCCCGCACCCAGCCGACGCTCTCGTCGCGCTCGTTCCAGATCAGCCCGAGCCGGCCGCCCGGACGGAGCACACGCGCAACCTCGGGGACCGCCAGGTCGGCATCCACCCAGTGCCAGGCCTGGGCGACGACGACCAGCCCGAAGGCCCCGTCGGGCGTCGGGATGCGTTCCGCCGTGCCCTCCATCGCCTCCACCCCGGGCAGCCGGTCGCGCAGCACCCGCAGCATCTCGGGCGACGGATCGACCGCGGTCACGTCCCTGCCCCGCTCGACGAGAGCCGCGGTCAGTTTGCCGGTGCCTGCTCCCAGGTCGAGCACCGGACCCTCGACGCCGTCGAGGAGCCAGCTGACCGCGTCCGCCGGATAGGACGGACGGGACGCGTCGTAGACGTCGGCCGCCCGGTCGAAGGAGGCTGCGTGGAGGTCGCGCTGCTGTCGGGGTCGCATGTCGCCGATGCTACGCGGCGGCACCGCGACCCGCCCGGAATCCTCGGCGAGCTGCACGTAGTGGTCGATATTCAAGGCGGATTCCGACCACGACGTGCAACTCGATCCCGGCGCGACGACCACGGAAGCGCGCGGCGCGCGGGCGGGATGCGCGGCGGCGTCGGTGGGCCGTGTGAGAGTGGCGACGTGAGCCTGAACTTCACCGCCATCGACTTCGAGACCGCCAACTCCTCCCCCGCGTCGGCCTGCTCGGTCGGCCTGGTGAAGGTCAGAGACGGCAAGGTGGTCGATCGGGCGGGGTGGTTCATCCGGCCGCCGCTCGGGCACGACCAGTTCCAGGAGTGGAACGTGCGCATCCACGGCATTCGCCCGGAGCAGGTGGCGGACGCGGCCGGCTGGGTGGACCAGCTCGCCGACCTGGTGGAGTTCGCGGAGGACGACCACCTCGTGGCGCACAACGCGGGATTCGACATGGGCGTGATCCGCGCGGCCTGCGCTGCGACGTTCGTGGCCTGCCCGGAGTACAGCTACCTGTGCAGCCTTCAGGTCGCCCGGCGCACCTACACTCTCGACTCGTACCGGCTTCCGGTCGCTGCGATGGCGGCCGGGTTCGACGGCTTCCAGCACCACGACGCCCTGGCCGACGCGGAGGCGTGCGCGGCCATCGTCATCCACGCCGCGCGCCACCACGAGGCGGCGACGGTCGAAGACCTCGCCGGCCTGACCGGCGCGCGACTCGGCCGCATCGGCATCCCCGTCGCCGCCTGATCGGTCGATCGAGTGGCGACATCTTGTCGCAACTCGGCACGGATTCGTGCATCTTCTCACCCCTCGACGGGACGCGCGGGGCGCGGAAGGACGCAGTGTCGGAGGGGGCTGACACACTGAGGGCATGGACATCCTCGCCCTTCTCCTCGGCCTTCTGATCGGCCTCGTCGCCGGCGCCGTCGGCGGCGGCTTCGCGGTGGCGAAGCTCCTGCGCTCGCGCACCGCCGCCGAGCCCGCCGCGCCGACGGTCGACCCGGCCGTCCTGGCGGCGCAGCACCAGGCGGAACTCGCCGAGGTGCGGGCGGCCGAGGCCGCGGTGCAGGCGGAGATCCGCGCCGACCTCGCCGGGGCGCAGAGCCGCGTCGACGCGCTGCAGGAGCAGCTCGTGGCCGCCCAGCAGCAGTACCGCGAGACGGTGGAGCGACACCGCGCCGAGACCGAGGCTCAGGCCGAACGGGAGCGTGCGGAGAGCAAGGTGCTGCAGGCGCTCGCCCCCGTGCGCGAGAGCCTGACAGACATGCAGCGCAAGGTCGTCGAGCTGGAGACGCAGCGCAACCAGCAGCACGGGCAGCTCGCCCAGCAGCTGCGGTCGGCGGCGGAGTCGGAGGAGCGACTGCGCAGCACCGCGGAGGCCCTGGCATCCGCGCTCCGGTCGAACAGCACCCGCGGTGTGTGGGGCGAGACCCAGCTGCGCAGCGTCGTGGAGGCCGCGGGACTGCTCGAGCGCGTGGACTTCGATGTGCAGTCGAGCATCCACTCGGAGTCCGGCGCGGGCCGGCCCGACATGATCATCCGGCTTCCCGGCGGCAAGAGCATCGCGCTCGACGCGAAGGTGCCGTTCAACGCCTACCTGGAGGCCAGTCAGATCCCGGCGACCGCCACCGGTCCGGAAGGCGCTCAGCGCGAGGCGCTGCTCAAGCAGCACGTCAAGGCCGTGCGCGACCACATCACGACGCTGGGCAACAAGGCGTACTGGACCGGGCTGGAGTCTTCGCCCGAGTTGGTCATCGCGTTCATCCCCAGCGAGTCGCTGGTGTCGTCCGCGCTCGAGGCCGACCCGTCGATCATGGAGTTCGCGTTCGGCAAGCGCGTCGCGCTGGCCTCCCCCGTGACGCTGTGGTCGGTGCTCAAGACGGTCGCGTTCAGCTGGCAGCAGGATGTGCTGACGCAGGAGGCGAAGCAGCTGTTCGACCTGAGCCGCACGCTCTACAGCCGACTGTCGACGACCGCGGGCCACATCGAGAAGCTGGGCCGGTCGCTGGAGCGCACGGTCAAGGACTACAACGGCTTCGTCGGATCCTTCGAGCGCCAGGTCTTCCCGGCCGCGCGCAAGCTGAACGCCCTCGACGAGTCGAAGGTGATCGGTGTGATGGAGGGCATCGAGGAGGCTCCGCGCGAGCTCACCGCCTTCGAGCTCGTGAGCGAGCTGGAGCCGCGCGACCTGCACGGCATCGACACGTTCGCGCTCGAAGAGAAGGAGCGCGGCCGTGCCGCCACCGACGCCGAGGAGCCCGGGGTCGCGTAGCAGCGCGGATTCGTGACGAATCGCGACCGTTCGTCACGAATCGCGGCGATTCGCCACGAATCGCGACCATCCGTCACGAAAGGCGGCGGGTCAGAGCTGGTCGGGCTCCAGCCACTTCTCGGCGAGGTGGTCGGCGATCACCCGGCGGGCGGTGCCCGACTTCGAGCGCAGCACGATCGACTCGGTGCGGATGATCGGGCCCTTCCGGCGCACGCCCTCGACCAGACCGCCGTCGGTCACGCCGGTGGCGACGAAGAACGTGTTGTCCCCCTGCACCAGGTCGTCGGCGCTCAGGATGGTGTCCATCTTCAGCCCCGCGGCGATCCCCTTGGCCCGCTCCTCGTCGTCGCTCGGCGCCAGCATGCCCTGCATGAAGCCGCCGAGGGCCTTGATCGCCGCCGCCGTGATCACACCCTCCGGGCTGCCGCCGATACCGACGCACATGTCGATCCGCGACTCGTACCGGGCCGCGTTGATGCCGCCCGCGACGTCGCCGTCGAGCAGCAGCCGCGTCCCCGCTCCCGCCGCGCGGATCTCCTCGATCAGCTCCTCGTGCCGCGGCCGGTCGAGCACCGCCACCCGGATCTCCGAGACCGGCTTGCCCAGCGCCTTCGCCAGTGCACGGATGTTCTCCCCGATCGACTGCGACAGGTCCACGACACCGTGTCCCGCCGGGCCGGTCACGATCTTGTTCATGCGGAACACGCTCGACGCGTCCAGCATCGACCCCCGGTCGGAGACCGCGATCACCGACAGCGCGTTCTGACGGCCCGCCGCGGTCAGCGAGGTGCCGTCGATCGGGTCGACCGCGATGTCCACCGCCGGTCCCCGCCCGTTGCCGACGTGCTCGCCGTTGAACAGCATGGGCGCGTGGTCCTTCTCGCCCTCGCCGATCACGATCACGCCGTCGAAGTTGACCGTCCCGAGGAACTTGCGCATCGCATCCACCGCAGCACCGTCGGCCGCGTTCTTGTCGCCGCGCCCGATCCACGGAGTCGCGCGGATGGCCGCCGCCTCGGTCGCCCGCACCAACTCCATCGCGAGGTTCCGGTCCGGGTGCGTGAAGTGGGATGCGGTGTCGGTGCTGGTCATGATGGGTCCTCCCGGACGGATTCGGAACGTCGTCGTCGATCCCGGCTCGGCGTGCCCGTCCCGCCGGCGCACCGGCCGGGCGGCGTCTGCGGCCGGACGCTGCCAGTGTATCCGCGGCCCCGCGCGGCGTGAGGAGTTATGCACGGACGTTCACGCGGCGTGAGCACGCGGCCCGCCCCGGACCCGCCCCGGACCCGCTCCGGGCGCGCCGGTATGATGAGGGCGTTCGACACACCGATCCCCAAGGAGCTGCAATGCCCATCGCCACGCCGGACCAGTACGCAGAGATGCTCGACAGAGCGAAGGCCGGCGGCTTCGCCTACCCCGCGTTCAACGTGTCGTCGTCGCAGACGATCAACGCGGTCCTGCAGGGGCTCACCGAAGCGGGCAGCGACGGCATCATCCAGGTCACGACCGGCGGCGCCGACTACTTCGCCGGTCAGAGCGTGAAGGCGCGCGCCACCGGTGCGCTTGCCTTCGCCAAGTTCGCCACCGAGGTCGCCAAGAACTACCCCATCACCGTCGCGCTGCACACGGACCACTGCCCGAAGAACGCCCTCGACGACTTCGTACTGCCGCTCATCGCCGCCTCCGAGGAGGAGGTGAAGGCCGGGCGCAACCCGATCTTCCAGTCCCACATGTGGGACGGCTCGGCGGTGCCCCTCGACGAGAACCTCGAGATCGCGCAGCAGATGCTCAAGCGCACCAAGGCCATCAACGCCATCCTCGAGGTCGAGATCGGCGTCGTCGGCGGCGAGGAGGACGGCGTCCGTCACGAGGGCTCCAACGAGGCCCTCTACACGACCCTCGCCGACGCCGAGAAGGCCGTCGACGCGCTCGGCCTGGGCGAGAACGGCCGCTACATGGCCGCCCTCACCTTCGGCAACGTGCACGGCGTCTACAAGCCCGGAAACGTCAAGCTGCGTCCGGAGCTGCTGAAGGAGATCCAGGACGGCCTGGCCGCCAAGTACGGCACCGGCCCGAAGCCGCTCGACCTGGTCTTCCACGGCGGTTCCGGCTCGACCGACGAGGAGATCGCCGAGGCGGTGCGCAACGGCGTCGTGAAGATGAACATCGACACCGACACCCAGTACGCCTTCACCCGCTCCATCGCCGGCTACATGTTCCAGAACTACGACGGCGTCCTCAAGGTGGACGGCGACGTCGGCAACAAGAAGCTGTACGACCCGCGCGCGTGGGGGAAGGTGGCGGAGTCCGCCATGGCCCAGCGCGTCGTCGAGGCCACGCAGCAGCTCGGCTCGGCCGGACACTCCGGCAAGTAGGCCGCACGGGCGGCGGGGCATCCCCGCCGCCCGCACCACCATCCAGATCAGCAAGGAGCCGCCGGCATGGCCGAGCAGGAACAGCAGCCGGACGACCGGCCGCGGCCCCGGTACGGCGAGCTCGCGCCGCCCGGGTGGGTGTGGCATCCGCCGGAGGACGCTGACCGGCTCGACACCTCACGGCGCGTCGCCGAGGACGACACGGACGCGCCGCAGCAGCCGTCGCCGGCCGCGCCGTACGGCGGTCCTGGTCCGTCCGATGGCCCGTACTACAGCCAGAACGCCCGGCCCGAGCGGCCTGCGCCGACCTGGAATCTGACCCTCACCATCCTGCTGACCGTGTTCGGCTTCTTCGGGATGTCGTACTCGATCGCCACCTTGCAGGCGATCCCCGCGTCGATGCAGCTGCTGCACAGCACCAACAACCTCGGCCAGTACACGCCTGCGCCGGTCGTCGGCTCGCTGGTGTTCGCCGGCTCGATCACGATGGCCGCTGTCTGGGCCGTCTCGGCGGGCATCGCCGCGTGGCTGCTGGTGAAGCGCCGCCTGGCGTTCTGGGTGCCGCTGGTCGCGGGCATCGTGGCGATGGTGGCGCTGCTCATCTTCGCCGGGGCCGTGCTCGCGACCGACCCGGTGCTGCTCGGTTTCTACAGCGGGACCACGCCCCCGACCTCCCCCAGCCCGACCCCCTGACCCGCGAGTGACTACTGCGCTGCGGAACGACTGCGGCGCCGCGCGCGCCCGCAGACGTTACGGGAGGCCGCAGTCGCGCCCCGCAGGAGCACCGAGCCGCATCGCGTCGGCGCCGGCGGGGCCGACCCCACCGGCGCCGACGCGGTCGCGCGTCAGGCGGCGGACGCCTCGCGCGCCTTCGCGAGCCCCTCGCTGAGCGAGGTGGTCGGGCGGCCGATCAGCTCGGCGAGCGTCGGCGACGCCTCCCCGAGCAGCCCGTCGCGGATGTTGCCGTCGAGCGCGACGACGAAGCCGACCGTGCCCTCGTCGAGCCCGGCTGCGGTGAGCGCGGCCGCGTGCTCCTCCGGCGAGACCGGGCGGTAGACGACGTCGCGCCCGAGCAGTTCGGAGGCGACGGCGGCGAGCTCGTCGAACGTCCAGGCGACGTCGCCGCTCAGCTCGTAGACGGCGCCCTCGTGGCCCGGAGTCGTCAGCACGACCGCGGTGGCCTCCGCGTAGTCGGCGCGCGGCGCGCTCGCAACCCGCCCCTCGCCTGCGCTGCCCACGATCTCGCCGGTCGCCGCCGCCTGGTCGAGGGTGCCGACGTAGTTCTCGGTGTACCAGTTGTTGCGCAGGATGGTCGTCGGCAGGCCGGAGGCCGCGAGCAGACGCTCGGTCTCCGCGTGCTCCGGCGCGAGGATGAGCGCGGTGTCGCTGGCCTTCGGCGCGCTCGTGTAGACGATGCGGCCGACTCCGGCGCGCACGGCCGCGTCGATGGCGTTGCGGTGCTGCGGGATGCGGTTGCCCACCTCCGAGCCGGACACCAGGAGCAGCGCGTCGGCGCCGCGGAAGGCCTCGTCGAGCGTCTCGGGGCGCTCGAAGTCGATGACCGCGGTCTCGACGCCGCGCTCGGCGAGAGGCGCGAGACGCTCGGCGCGACGGCCGAGGGCGCGGATGTCGGCAGCGGGGACGCCGCGCTCGAGCAGGGACTCGACGACGAGACGGCCGAGGTGGCCGGTTGCTCCGGTGACGACGATGGTCATGGGGGATCCTTTCGATCGGTTACTTCAGCGGCAACCGGCCGTCGGACTCAAAACTTCCCGGACGAAGGTACCCACTTTTCGGTAAGTTACTAACGTGGACACCGGTTTTGCCTCCCTCAACGGTTTCGGCTTCACGGATGGCGTGCTGCCCTCCGAATGCCCGAGCCGGATCGTGCTCAACCACGTGACGAGCACCTGGGGCGTGCTCGTGCTGGTCGCGCTCTCGCAGAGCGACCTGCGCTGGGGCGAGCTTCGCCGCACCGTGCAGGGCATCAGCGAGAAGATGCTCGCCCAGACGCTGCGCACGCTCGAGAAGGACGGGTTCGTCCTGCGCACCGCGCAGCCGACCGTGCCGCCGCGCGTCGACTACAGCCTGACCGACCGCGGCCGCGCCGTGACCGAGCACCTGCTGCCGCTGATGTCGTGGATCTCGGACAACGCCGACGACATCCTCACCGGCGCGTAGCCGGTCAGCGCCCGCGACCGCCGAGCGCCCGCGCGTCCTGCTTGCCGGTGATGTCCCTGCGGAGCTCCTTCGGCAGCGAGAACATGAGGTCCTCCTCGGCCGTCTTGACCTCCTGCACGTCGCGGTAGCCCGCGCCCGCGAGGTCGTCGAGCACCTCCTGCACGAGCACCTCCGGCACCGAGGCGCCGCTGGTGACGCCGACCGAGGAGACGCCGTCGAGCCACTCCTGCTTGATCTCGCTGGCGTAGTCGACGCGGTAGGCGGCCTTGGCGCCGTACTCGAGCGCGACCTCCACCAGGCGCACGGAGTTGGAGGAGTTGGCCGAGCCCACCACGATCACGAGTTCCGCCTGCTCGGCGACCTTCTTGATCGCGACCTGGCGGTTCTGCGTGGCGTAGCAGATGTCGTCGCTCGGTGGGTCCTGGAGGTTGGGGAAGCGCTCGCGCAGGCGGCGGACCGTCTCCATCGTCTCGTCGACCGAGAGGGTGGTCTGCGAGAGCCACACCACCCGGTCCGGGTCCTTCACGACGATCGAGTCGACGTCGTCCGGGCCGTTGACCAGGGTCACGTGGTCGGGCGCCTCGCCCGCGGTGCCCTCGACCTCTTCGTGGCCGGCGTGGCCGATGAGGAGGATCTCGCGGTCGTCGCGCGCGAACCGCACGGCCTCGCGGTGCACCTTGGTGACCAGCGGGCACGTGGCGTCGATGGCGAGCAGCCCCCGCTCGGACGCCGCGTTGACGACGGCCGGCGAGACGCCGTGCGCGGAGAACACGACGTGTGCGCCCGGCGGAACCTCGTCGACCTCGTCGACGAAGACCGCGCCCTGCTGCTCCAGCTCGGATACGACGTGCACGTTGTGGACGATCTGCTTGCGCACGTAGACGGGCGCGCCGTACAGGTCGAGCGCCTTCTCCACGGCGACCACGGCGCGGTCCACACCGGCGCAGTAACCGCGCGGAGCGGCCAGAAGCACCCGCTTGTGTCCGACGACCGGGTTATCCTGAAGCCGTCGCCTGGCGCCGGGAATGCGCGGCATCGGGAGGCTGATGGTTGCGTCGCTCACCCTTCGATCCTACGTGAGCACGCTGAGCACGGAATGGGAGGGGCCAGTGAGCCAGACCGCACCGGTCGTCATGCAGGCCGCTCCCCCGACGGCGGACGCCCCCTGGCCGGTCGCGCTGCTGAGCAGCAAGATCAAGGGCTGGATCGACCGCCTCGGCACCGCGTGGGTCGAGGGCGAGATCACGCAGTGGGGCGTCTCCGGCGGAAACGTCTACGGCAAGCTGAAAGACCTGAACGAGGACGCCACGATCAGCTTCACGATCTGGTCCTCGGTGAAGGCGCGCATCCCGGCCGACCTGAAGCAGGGCGACCGCGTCGTCGCCGCCATCAAGCCCAACTTCTGGGTCAAGGGCGGCACCCTGACGATGCAGGTCTACGACATGAAGCACGTCGGTCTCGGCGACCTGCTGGAGCGGCTGGAACGGCTGCGGCAGCAGCTCTCGTCCGAGGGCCTGTTCGCGGCGGAGCGCAAGAAGCGGCTGCCGTTCCTGCCGCACACGATCGGGCTGGTGACCGGCAAGGACTCCGACGCCGAGAAGGACGTGCTCCGCAACGCGCAGCTGCGCTGGCCGCAGGTGCGCTTCCGGGTGGTGCACGCCGCCGTCCAGGGCGAGCGGACGGTGACGGAGGTCGTCTCCGCGATCCGGACGCTGGATGCCGACCCCGAGGTCGAGGTCATCATCGTGGCGCGCGGCGGCGGTGACTTCCAGAACCTTCTCGGGTTCAGCGACGAGCGGCTCGTGCGAGCGGCCGCAGCGGCCCTCACCCCGATCGTGAGCGCGATCGGCCACGAGGCCGACCGCCCGCTGCTCGACGAGGTGGCCGATCTGCGCGCGTCGACGCCGACGGACGCCGCCAAGCGCGTCGTCCCGGACGTCGCGGAGGAGCTGGCCCGCGTGCACCAGGCGCGCGCCAGGCTCGGCACCCGGGTCACGCACCTCATCGCGCACGAGATCGACCGGATCGGCCACCTGCGCACCCGCCCGGTGCTCGCCTCCCCCTCGTGGATCGTGGATGCGCGCGCCGAGGAGCTGACGCGCTACGTCGCCCGCGGCACCGAGCTCGTCGGCCGCTGCGTCGAGCGCGAGACCACCCGGGTGGCGGAGCTGCGCGGCCAGCTGCGCGCGCTCTCGCCGCAGGGCACGCTCGACCGCGGCTACGCGATCGTGCAGACGGCCGCCGGGCACGTGGTGACCGACCCGGCCGAGGCGCCGGAGGGCGCGGAGCTGCGGCTGACGGTCTCCGGCGGGTCCCTCGCGGCGACGGCGGGCGCCGCACTGCCGTCGCCGGCCGGTCATCCACAGGCCCCAGCGGACGCCCAGCGGGCCAAATAGAATGGACGCCATGCCCACTTCCGAGACGACCCCGGCCGGGGATCCGCTCAGCACGCTCACCTACGAGGAGGCGCGCGACGAGCTGATCCGCGTGGTGCAGGAGCTCGAGCAGGGCTCGGCCACGCTGGAGGAGTCGATCGCTCTCTGGGAGCGCGGCGAGGCCCTCGCCCGGCACTGCGAGGAGTGGCTGATCGGCGCCAAGGCGCGCCTCGACGCGGCCCGCGCCGGCGCCGGCGCCCCGGGGGCGATCGACGGCGAATGAGCCCCCGCAACAAGCCGCCCGCGGTCGTCGCGGAGCTCGGCCGCCCCGAGACGCCGGAGGAGACCGCCGCCCGCAAGGCGCAGAACTCCGCGAACCACCGCAACCGGCAGACGATCAACAACCTGGTCTACTCGCTGCTGGCGACCCTCGCGATCGTCGCCGTCATCGTGCTCATCGTGCCGCGCGGCAACCCGTCGGCCACGAAGCCCGCGGTCGACTACGCCTCGATCGCCCAGCAGGCGCAGGGCAGCGAGCCCGACGCGCTGCTGGTGCCGAAGCTCCCGTCCGACTGGAAGTCGAACAACGCCGAGCTGCGCACCAAGACCTCCGACAAGGTCGACTCCTGGTACCTCGGCCTCATCACCCCGAAGCAGCAGTTCATCGGCATCACCCAGGGCTTCGGCGCGAACGACAGCTGGGTGTCCGATCAGGTGAACAAGTCGCGGATCAAGGGCACACGCGTCATCGACGGCGTGACCTGGGACGTCTACGACAACCGCACCTCCAGCTCCGACGACGGCAACGTCGAGTACGCGCTGGTCACCTCGTCCGGCGACAGCACGGTCATCGTCTTCGGCACCGCAGAAGACGCCGAGTTCCGAACGGTCGCGTCGTCGCTGGCCGGCCAGATCCACTCACTCCCAGGAGGTCAGTAGCAGTGCCAACCACGCGCCCCGGCAAGGTCTGGAACGCCATGCTCGATGGCAACGCCCGCTTCATCGCCGGCGAGCCGCAGCACCCCCACCAGGATGTGGAGCGACGCGAGAGCGTCGCGAACGGCCAGGAGCCCGTCGCCGCCGTCTTCGGCTGCGCCGACTCGCGCCTCGCCGCCGAGATCATCTTCGACATGGGGCTGGGCGACGCGTTCGTCGTCCGCAACGCGGGCCAGGTCGTCTCCGACTCTGTGATCGGGTCGCTGGAGTACGCGGTCGCCGTGCTGCACGTCCCGCTCATCCTCGTGCTCGGTCACGACAGCTGCGGCGCGGTCGCGTCGGCCATCGCCTCGCAGGCGGAGGACGCCGATCCACTGCCCCCGCACATCGCCCAGCTCATCGCCCCGATCGTCCCGGCCGTGCACCGAGTCGCGGGCGACGGAGCGGTCGACCCGGAGAGCGTCGACGCCTCCGAGGTGGGCCGCGAGCACCTGCGCGACACGGTCTCCGAGCTGCTCGCGCAGTCCGAGATCATCGCCTCCGCGGTCGCCGAGAACACTCTCGCGATCGTCGGCGCCAACTACCGGCTCGCGGAGGGCCGGGTCGTCCCTGACGTCGTCGTCGGCATGCGCGACTGACACCGATACTCCGCTCACAGAAAGGAACACACACCGTGGTGGACACCCAGGCGGGCACCGAGTACCGCATCGAGCACGACACGATGGGCGAGGTGCGCGTCCCGAAGGACGCCCTGTACAGCGCGCAGACCCAGCGTGCGGTGGAGAACTTCCCCATCTCCGGCTCCGTGCTCGAGCCGGCCCAGATCGCCGCACTCGCGCGCATCAAGAAGTCGGCCGCTCTGGCGAACGCGCGCCTCGGCGTGCTCGACCAGGAGGTCGCCGACGCGATCGCCTCGGCGGCCGACGAGGTCGCGGCCGGCGCGCACGACGCCGAGTTCCCGATCGACGTCTACCAGACCGGCTCCGGCACGTCGTCGAACATGAACATGAACGAGGTGCTCGCGACCCTCGCGTCGCAGCGCCTCGGCCGTCCGGTGCACCCGAACGACCACGTGAACGCGTCGCAGTCGTCGAACGACGTCTTCCCGACCTCGGTGCACATCGCGGTCACCGGCGCGCTCACCGACGACCTCATCCCGGCGCTCGACCATCTCGCGGTCGCGCTGGAGGAGAAGGCGGAGCTGTGGGCGGAGGCCGTCAAGAGCGGCCGGACGCACCTGATGGACGCGACCCCGGTCACCCTCGGCCAGGAGTTCGGCGGCTACGCGGCCCAGATCCGCTACGGCATCGAGCGCATCCGCGCGGCCCTCCCCCGCGTCGCCGAGGTCCCGCTGGGCGGCACGGCCGTCGGCACCGGCATCAACACGCCGCTCGGCTTCCCGCAGCTGGTCATCGAGCTGCTGACGCAGGAGACCGAGCTGCCGATCACCGAGGCGCGCAACCACTTCGAGGCGCAGGCGAACCGCGACGCGCTCGTCGAGGCCTCCGGCGCGCTGCGCACCATCGCCGTGTCGCTGACGAAGATCTCCAACGACCTGCGCTGGATGGGCTCGGGCCCGAACACGGGTCTCGGCGAGCTGCACATCCCGGACCTGCAGCCGGGCTCGTCGATCATGCCGGGCAAGGTCAACCCGGTCATCCCGGAGGCCGTGCTCATGGTCGCGTCGCGCGTCGTCGGCAACGACGCCACGATCGCCTGGAGCGGTGCATCGGGCCTGTTCGAGCTGAACGTCGCGATCCCGGTCATGGGCACCGCGCTGCTGGAGTCGATCCGCCTGCTCACCCAGGCGGGTCGTGTGCTCGCCGACAAGACGATCCGCGGCCTCGAGGCGAACCTCGACCGGGCCCGCGCGTTCGCCGAGTCGAGCCCGTCCATCGTCACCCCGTTGAACCGCGTCATCGGCTACGAGGCCGCCGCGAAGGTCGCCAAGCACGCCGTCGCGAAGGGCATGACCGTGCGCGAGGCCGTCATCGACCTCGGTTTCGTCGAGCGCGGCGAGGTCACCCTGGAGCAGCTGGACAGCGCCCTCGACGTCCTCTCGATGACGCACCCCGGCTGACCCGGCCCCTCCCAGCCGTCGGCTCCTCGGAGAATCCGTCGTCACCCCGCGTGTCGGCGGATTCTTCGCGGACACGATGGCGGAGGCTCGGGGGATGCTCCGCTTCGACGACCCGTTGCCGCGCCAGCCGCGGCGGGTGCTCGTCGCGGGTGTGTCCGGCAGCGGCAAGACGACGCTGGCGGCGCGCATCGCCGCGGTGACCGGCGGACCCCACACCGAGATCGACGGGCTGTTCCACGGCCCCGACTGGGAGCCTCGGCCGGGGTTCCGCGACGACGTCCTCGCGTTCACGGCCGAGGAGACGTGGACGACTGAGTGGCAGTACTCGTCCGTGCGGGAGCTGCTCGCGGAACGCGCTGACCTGCTGGTGTGGCTCGACCCGCCCTACTGGCGCGTCACCTTCCCGCGCGTCGTGCGCCGGACGCTGGGCCGACGCTTCCGCCGCACGGAGCTGTGGAACGGCAACCGGGAGCCACCGCTGCACACCATCCTCCGCGACCCCGAGCACATCGTCCGCTGGTCGGTCTCGACCCGCCGGACCCCCGCCGAGCGCGTCCCGGCCGCCGAGCGTGCGCATCCGCACCTCACCGTCGTGCGCCTCCGCTCGACGCGCGAGGCCGACGCCTGGCTCACCGGCCCCCTTCGCGCGTCGACCGCCTGACCCCACCATCGCTTCCTCGAAAAGTCCGGCCAGATGCGGCGTGTCGGCGGATTACTCGAGGAAGCGATGATGGGCGGGGGGGTCAGGCGAGTTCGTTGGCCTCCAGCATCTCGGTGACGAGGGCGGCGATGGCCGAGCGCTCGGAGCGGGTCAGCGTCACGTGGGCGAAGAGCGGGTGGCCCTTCAGCGTCTCGATCACGCTGGCGACCCCGTCGTGGCGGCCGACCCGCAGGTTGTCGCGCTGGGCCACATCGTGCGTCAGCACCACGCGCGAGTTCTGGCCGATGCGGCTGAGCACGGTGAGCAGCACGTTGCGCTCCAGCGACTGCGCCTCGTCGACGATCACGAACGCGTCGTGCAGCGAGCGGCCACGGATGTGCGTGAGCGGCAGCACCTCCAGGATGCCGCGGTCCAGCACCTCGTCGAGCACGTTCTGCGACACCAGCGCGCCGAGGGTGTCGAACACGGCCTGCCCCCACGGGTTCATCTTCTCGCCCTGGTCGCCCGGCAGGTAGCCGAGCTCCTGGCCGCCGACCGCGTACAGCGGGCGGAACACCATGATCTTCTTGTGCTGCCTGCGCTCGAGCACCGCCTCGAGCCCTGCGCACAGCGCGAGCGCCGACTTGCCGGTGCCGGCGCGGCCGCCGAGCGAGAGGATGCCGATCTCCGGGTCGAGCAGCAGGTCGATCGCGAGCCGCTGCTCCGCCGAGCGGCCGTGCAGGCCGAACACGTCGCGGTCTCCGCGCACGAGCTTCACCTCGCCGTCCGCCACGACGCGGCCCAGCGCCGAGCCGCGGTCGGAGTGGATGACGAGCCCCGTGTTCACCGGGATCCCGGCGGCCAGCTCGGTCCGCATCCACTCGTCTTCGTACAGCGCCGCCATCTCGTCGCTGCCGAGGTCGATGGAGTCGAGGCCGGTCCAGCCGGAGTCGACGACCTGCTCGTGCCGGTACTCCTCCGCGGCGAGGCCGATCGAGGCCGCCTTCACGCGCAGCGGCAGGTCTTTGGAGACGACGGTGACGTCGAGCCCGTCGTTGGACAGGTTCAGCGCCACGGCGAGGATGCGCGAGTCGTTGTCGCCCAGCTGCATGCCGCTCGGCAGGACCGACATGTTGGAGTGGTTGAGCTCGACGCGCAGCGACCCGCCGTCGCCGACGGGGATCGGGAAGTCGAGCCGTTCGTGCTGGACCCGCAGGTCGTCGAGGTTGCGCAGCGCCTGGCGCGCGAAGTAGCCGATCTCGGGATCGTTGCGCTTGCCCTCGAGCTCGCTCACGACCACGACCGGGATGACGACAGCGTGCTCCGCGAAGCGGAAGATGGCCTTCGGGTCGGAGAGGAGGACGGACGTGTCGAGCACGTAGGTGCGCTCGCTCGTCTTCGCCCTGTCTTCCACCGAGCCGGTCGACCGGGTTGCTGCCTGTCGGGTTGTTGATTCCGCCACGACCACTCCCACCCCGCCGCCCCCTCGGGGGCCGGCGGATCTCACTGGCGAGACGGCCGCTTGCATTCCGAGACGAACTTTCGTGGCCGTCTCGATCGGGCGCGGTGCCCGATGCGTCGAACCTACGCCCGGCCGCCGACACGGACGCACCGGATGCCGGTGTGTCGTGTTTCGGTCAGGTGAACAATCCGCCCCCACTTCGGGGAGCAGCGAGAGAGCCCGTCAGGCGACGGACGCGTACGACGTGAACGCGGCCCGCAGCATGTCGAAGGTCTCCTCCGTCGTGCCGGCGTGGACGCTGATCCGCACCGACGTCGCCCGCACGCTCGCGCTCACGCCGTGGTTGAACAGGGACGCGCCGAGCGCGGTCAGCTGTTCGGGCAGCGGCTCCAGGACGACGATGCCGGCGCGTTCGTTCGGGCTGCGGGAGGAGCTCACCGGCACGGCGAACTCGTCGGCGAGCTGGATCACGCGCTCGGCGTTGTCCGCGACGGCGGCGGCCACGGTCTCCACACCCACGGCGGCGACCTCTTCCAGCGCGGCCGCGAAGCGCGCCTCGGCGACCAGGTCCGGGTTCGAGATGGAGAAGGCGGCGGCGCCGTGGACGGGCTCCCGCACCTCGTCCCACGGCTGCTCGGGGCCGGAGCCGGTCCAGCCGCTGAACACGGGCGTCAGGTGGTCGATCGCGCGCTCGCTCAGCGCGAGGAAGCCGGTGCCCCAGCCCGCACGCAGCCACTTCTGACCGCCGGAGACGACCACGTCGGCGACCTCCCAGGGCGCGTCGACCACGCCGAACCCCTGGATGGCGTCCACGATCAGCAGCCGGTCGCCGATGACCTGCCGGATGCCGTCGATGTCGGCGAGGTAGCCGGTGCGCGAGTCCACCAGGCTCACCATGACGGCGGCGGTGTTCTCGGTCAGCTGCTCCCGGATGCGCGCGGGCGTCACGCGGCCGTGGTCGGTCTCGAGCCAGGTCGGCGTGATCACGCGGAGGGCGTGGGCGGCGCGCTCGGCGGCGTACGTCAGCGAGGGGAACTCCGCGAGCGAGAGCAGCACCTCGCCGCCGGTCAGCCCGAAGGCGGCGTGCAGGAGGCCGCTGGACGCGTTCGGCTGGAACACCACCTGGTCGGCGGGGAACCCGGTCAGGGCACCGACGGCCTCGCGCACGCGCTCGTCCTCCGCCCGCATCCGCTCGATGGTGCCGAAGCGGGCCTTCGACAGGATCTCGTACTGCCCCAGCGCCTCTGCGCGGGCCGCGGCCGACAGCGGCCCGACCCGTCCGTAGTCCAGGTACCCCGGCTCTTCGCCGAACCCAGCGGCGAACTCCTCGATCGTCGTCACCTCCCCATCCTGGCCGCCCACCCCCGAGTCCACAAAAACTGCACGCGACACGCCGCAGGAGCGTGCAGTCTTCGCGGACTCGATGGCGGCGGGAGGGATCGGAGACGGGTCAGCCGCCGTAGCGGCGCTGGCGGCGGGAGTAGTCGCGCACGGCGCGGAGGAAGTCGACCTCGCGCAGGTCGGGACCGAGCGCCTCCACGAAGTAGAACTCGCTGTGCGCGCTCTGCCACAGCATGAAGTCGCTCAGCCGCTGCTCGCCGGAGGTGCGGATGACGAGGTCGGGATCGGGCTGGCCGCCGGTGTACAGGTGCTCGCCGATCAGGTCGGGGGTGAGCAGGTCGGCGAGCGTCTCCAGGCTGCCGCCCTCCGCATGGTGGGCGGCGACGATGCTGCGCATGGCGTCGGTGATCTCCTTGCGGCCGCCGTAGCCGACCGCGAGGTTGATGTGCATGCCGGTCTTGCCCGCGGTGCGCTCCTCCGCCGCGGCGAGCGCCTCCACGAGCCGCGGCGGCAGGCCCGTGGACGTGCCCACGTGCTTCACCCGCCAGTCGCCGTACTGCGAGACGTCGTCGGCCAGCTGCGCGATGATCTCGATCAGGTCGCCGAGCTCGCCGCTGTCGCGGTTGGTGAGGTTGTCCGACGAGAGCAGGTACAGGGTGACCACCTGGATGCCGAGCTCGTCGCACCACTCCAGGAACTCGCGCATCTTGGCGGCCCCCGCGCGGTGCCCGTGCGCCACGGTCGTGAGGCCCGCCTGGCGCGCCCAGCGCCGGTTGCCGTCGATGATCATCGCGACGTGCTTCGGCAGCGCGTCGCGGTTCAGGTCGCGCCGGAGCCGCTTCTGGTAGAGCCCGTAGAGCAGCCCACTGGCCTGCAGCCGGCTCCCCGGCGATCCGCGTCCCCTCACGCTGCTACGTTAGCGCGCCAACCTCGCCCGACTCACAGCATCCGGACACCGCCGCTCCCCTACTCTTGGTCTATGACGCCCAGGAAGAGCCCGAACACCGGCACCGCCGGCGCGCGCCGCTCCGGTGAGGACGTCGCCGAGCTCCTCGAGGAGCCGGCCGCCGACCTCGACGCTGCGGACGCCGCAGTGCAGGCCGACGAGCGCGCGACGCGCGACGGCGGCCGCGATCTGCCCAACATCCCCCTGCTCGACGCCTCGCCCGCCAACCCGGCCGACATCAAGCCGACCTGGCGCGGCTGGATCCACGCCGGGACCTTTCCGGTCACGATCGCGGCCGGCATCGTCCTGATCTGCCTGGCGCACGGCGCCCCGGCGAAGTGGGCGTCCGCGGTGTTCATGCTCACGTCGATGCTGCTGTTCGGCAACTCGGCGCTCTACCACCGGTTCAACTGGCGGCCGCGCACCAAGGTGATCCTGAAGCGCATCGACCACGCCAACATCTTCCTGCTCATCGCGGGCACCTACACGCCTCTCGCGGTGCTGGCGCTTCCCCCGTCGAAGGGCATCCTGCTGCTGTCGCTGGTGTGGGCGGGCGCGCTGCTCGGCATCGGCTTCCGGGTGTTCTGGATCACGGCGCCGCGGTGGCTGTACGTCCCGATCTACGTCGCGCTGGGCTGGGCGGCCCTCATGTACATCGTCGACCTGGTAGACGCGAACGTCGCCATGATGGTCCTGGTGCTGGTGGGCGGCATCCTGTACACGATCGGCGCGGTCATCTACGGGATGAAGCGGCCGAACCCGATCCCCGGGGTCTTCGGCTTCCACGAGATCTTCCACACCCTGACGGTGCTCGCCTTCCTCTGCCACTGGACCGCGACGCTGCTCATCGCCCTCCACCCCGCCTACAACGCCGGCTGACGCCGGTCACGTGGGAAGGGCTCTGCGGCCGGTCACCTGCTTCATGACGAGGGTGGACGAGAGTTTGCGGACCCCGGGCAGTGCGCCGAGCGGGCCGTCGAACAGCTCCTGGTAGGCGGTCAGATCGGCCGTGAGCACGCGGAGCATGTAGTCCGGGTCGCCGAAGAGCCGCTCCGCCTGCACGATGTTCGGGATGGCGAGCACGCCCTCCTCGAACGCGCCGACGGTCTTCGGGTCGGTGCGGGCGATGGTGACGAACACGATCGCCTCGAAGTCGAGGCCGACCGCTGCGGGCGACACCACGGCCCGGTACTGCTCGATGACGCCGTCGCGCTCCAGTTCCCGCACCCGGCGGTGGCACGGCGACAGCGTCAGCCCGACGCGCGCGGCGAGATCGGTGAGGCTGAGCCGGCCGTCCTCCTGAAGCGCGGCAAGGATCTGGCGATCGATCGCATCCATGCGGTGGATTCTTCCACACAGAGCGCCGTTATGCCCGAAAGTCGCAAGCACCTTCGGGCCTCTTCGCCATACCTTTCCGGTAGAACCACGAACGGCCGAGAAGGAGGCACGGTATGGAGCTCTCGATGATCCTCGGCTTCTGGAGCGTCGCCGCGCTGCTCGTGTGCACGCCCGGCGCCGACTGGGCGTACGCGATCACCGCGGGGCTCGGGGGCCGCACGCTCGTGCCCTCGATCGGCGGCATCCTGTTCGGCTACGCGGTCGTGGTCGCCGCGGTCGCCGTCGGGCTGGGCGCGCTGGTCGCCGCCAACCCGGTGCTGCTCGACGCGCTCACGGTCGGCGGCGCGCTGTACCTGCTGTGGCTCGGGATCGGCGGGCTGGTGCGCTCTGCCCGTCCGCTCGCCGCGCAGGCGGAGGCGCAGACCGCGGCCGTCGTGGCGTCGCCGGTGGGCTCTTTCCTGCGCGGCGCGGGGGTGAGCGGCTTCAACCCGAAGGGGCTGCTGGTGCTGGTCGCGCTGGTCCCCCAGTTCACGACCGCGCACGGCGCGTGGGCGCCGGCCGCGCAGATGCTGGTGCTCGGCGGGCTGTTCGTCGGCACCTGCGCCGTGGTCTACCTCGGCGTCGCGGTGCTCGCCCGGCGACTGCTCTCGGCGCGCCCGCGCGGCACGATCGTGATGGCGCGCGTGTCGGCCGTCGCGATGACGCTCATCGGCCTCTCGCTGCTGATCGAGCGGGCCGTGCAGCTGCTCTGAGTCGTCAGCGCCGCGTCGTACCCGCGTCGTCGTCGCCGCGCGCGTCGGCGGCAGCGGCCTCGGCCTCCTCGGCGTCCAGCTTCTCGGCGATCTCGGCGCGGTAGCGGACCCGGCGGATGCGGCGCACCATGTCCAGCACGAGCAGGACGACGGCGACCGCGATCAGGAACGTGACGAGGAATCCCAGCAGGCCCGGAGTGACCGAGTCGTCGCTCGGGCTGCCGGAGGGCGTGGGGGTCGGCGTCGCCGCGAGCCGGACGGACGCGCGCAGCAGGGCGTCGTGGATCACGCACCCACCTCCGGCAGAGCGAAGCGGTCGGTCTCGGGCATCACGGTCTCCACTTTCACATCGACGAGCAGGAGGCGGGCGAAGGCATTCACAGCTTCGTCTCCTAGGCTTGTCTCAGCCTACCGTCGCCCGGCGGGAGGCCCCTGAGACCGGGAGGGTTGTGCTGGACGGCATGGCGGTGCACGCATGACGGCGACCCCGACCCTCGACACCCGGTACGGCCGCACCCCGCAGCGCAAGCGGCGCGACCGCTGGCTGCTGATCGGCGGCTTCATCGGGATGGTCGCGGTCGTCACCGCCTGGGTGTTCTGGGCGGGCTGGGACAACAACGGCGCCGACCTCGAGACCACCGACACCGCGTACACGATCCCCGACGACCACCACGTCGACATCTCTTTCACCATCAACGCGCCGCCCGGGACGCCGGTGACATGCGCCCTGCAGGCGCTCAACGAGGACTTCGCCATCGTCGGCTGGCGCGTCGTCGAGTACCCCGGATCCGACACCCGCGTGACCACGCACAACGAGAGCATCCGCACGATCATGAAGCCCAACACGGGTTTGATCAACACCTGCTGGCTGACCTAGTATTGTGCGGATACGCCCCGGCATCGCCGGGGCGTCGACTTTACACCCGGTAGTCAGACCGGCCCATCAGCCGACGCGGTGACATCCGCACAGGCGCGAAGGAGTTCATCATGTCCCAGGAGTCTCAGGTCACGTTTCTGACCCAGGACGCGTACGACCGTCTCTCGGCCGAACTCGAGGAGCTCAGCGTCAACGGCCGTAACGAGATCGCGAAGCGCATCGAGGCGGCCCGCGAGGAGGGCGACCTCAAGGAGAACGGCGGCTACCACGCCGCCAAGGAGGAGCAGGGCAAGATCGAGGCCCGCATCGTGCAGCTCACGAACCTGCTGCGCAGCGCGACCGTCGGCGCCGCTCCGGAGAGCCACGGCGTCGTCGAGCCGGGCACCGTCATCACCGCGACGATCGCGGGCGACGAGAGCGTCTTCCTGATCGGCAACCGCGAGATCGCGACCGGCACCGACCTCCCGGTCTACAGCGAGCAGAGCCCGCTCGGCGCCGCGATCCTCGGCCTCAAGGTCGGCGACAAGACCGAGTACACGGCCCCCAACGGCCGCCAGATCCCGGTCGAGGTCACCAAGGTCGAGACCTACTCCGGCCAGTAACCCTCCGCGGGAGCCGCCGCAGCCAAGAGCTCCGGACTTCTTCGACCGAATCCACGCGATTCGCTCGAAAAAGTCCGGAGCTCTTGGCGTGGGAGGCGTGCGGGCGCGCTCAGGGCGGGGGTGGGGCTACTCGTCGTCGACGACGGGGTCGTAGCCCGCGGCGCGGAGAGCGTCGATGACGTGGCTGCGGTGCTCGGTGCCGCGCGTCTCCACGCTGACGTCGAGCTCGACCTGGCTGAGCTGCATGCCGCGGCCGTGGCGCGTGTGCAGCACCTCCACGACGTTCGCGTTGACGCCCGCCAGGATCTCGGCGATGCGGGCGAGCTGCCCTGGCCGGTCGGGCAGCATGATCCGCAGCTTGAGGTAGCGGTCGGAGGCCGCGAGGCCCTGGCTGATCACGCGCTGCATGAGCAGCGGGTCGATGTTTCCGCCCGAGAGGATCGCCACCGTCGTCCCGTCGGCCGGCACTTGGCCGGTCAGGATGGCGGCGACCCCCGCGGCGCCGGCCGGCTCCACGACGAGCTTGGCCCGCTCCAGGAGCACCACCATGGCGCGCGCGATGTCGTCCTCCGACACCGCGACCACGGCGTCCACCGCCTCGCGGATGATCTCGAAGTTGAGCGCGCCCGGACGGCGCACCGCGATGCCGTCGGCGATCGTCGCGAGGAGCGCGATGTCGGTCGGCTCGCCCGCCGCGAGCGAGGGCGGGTACGCGGCGGCGTTGGCGGCCTGCACGCCGATCACGCGGACCGTGCGCCCCTCCACTGCCGCCCGCTGCTTGATGGCGCTGGCGACGCCGGAGATCAGTCCCCCGCCGCCGATCGGCACCACGACGGTCGCGACGTCGGGCACCGCGTCCAGGATCTCCAGGCCCAGCGTGCCCTGGCCTGCGATCACATCCGGATGGTCGAACGGCGGGATGAGCACCGCGCCCGTCTCGGCCGCGAAGTCCGCCGCCGCCTGCAGCGTCTCGTCGACGATGCTGCCGCTCAGCACCACGTCGGCGCCGTACGCCCGCGTCGCCTGGAACTTGGGGATCGCGACGCCCACCGGCATGAAGATCGTGGCGTGGATGCCGAGCTCGCGCGCCGCGAAGGCGACGCCCTGCGCGTGGTTGCCGGCGGACGCGGCGACGACTCCGCGCTCGCGCTCCTCGGCGCTCAGCTTCGACAGCCGGTTGTACGCGCCGCGGATCTTGTACGACCCGGTGCGCTGCAGATTCTCGCACTGGAGCAGCACGGGCGCGCCGAGCAGGTCGGACAGGTAGCGCGAGCTCTCCATCGGCGTCGGCTGGGCGACGCGGGCGACGATGGCCCTGGCGGCCTCGAACTCACCGAGGCCGGGGCCGGCGAACGGGGTGCGCGTGTGATCGGTCGCGGTTGCCACGTGGTCAGCCTACCGGCGGACGTATTCTCCCGGCCGCATGGGGTTTGCCGCGGTCATGACCGCGCCGGAGGCTTCCGCACCGGCCGAGGCACGGTCTCCCAGATGGCGCGGTCGGGCACGTCCTTCCACACCGCGCTGGGATCGGTCCGCCAGACGCCGCTGGAGACGTAGTGCACCATCACGTTGAGCACCGCGACGAACGGCACGGCGAACAGCGCGCCCGGAATGCCGGCGAGCAGGGATCCGGCGGCGACGGCGAGCACCACGGCGAGCGGGTGCACCTTGACGGCCGAGCCCATGATGAGCGGCTGCAGGATGTGTCCCTCGATCTGCTGCACCAGCAGCACGACGCCGAGCATGATGAGCGCGAACACCCATCCCTTGAACACGAGCGCGATGAACACGGCGAGCGCGCCGGTGACGACCGCGCCGACGACGGGGATGAACGACCCGAGGAAGACCAGCACCGCGATCGGGAGGACGAGCGGCAGCCCGAGGAAGAAGGCGCCGAGGCCGATGCCGAGCGCGTCGATGGACGCGACGAGCACCTGCACCTTGGCGAAGTTGCGGAGGGTGACCCAGCCCGCCTTGCCCGCGCCGTCGACTGCGGGGCGCGCCCGCTTCGGGAAGATCCGGACGATCCACGCCCAGATGCCCTTGCCGTCGATCAGGATGAAGATGGTGCTGAACAGGGTGAGCAGCGCGCCGGCGAGCACGTGACCCAGCGTCGAGCCGACCGACAGGGCGCCGGAGAGGAAGACCTGGCCGTCCTGCTGGATCGACTTCCCGAGCGAGGAGAACGCGCCGCTGATCTGGTCGTGGGTGAGCCCGAGCGGGCCGGTGGTCAGCCACTGCTGCAGGCCGTTGAACGCGGTGACCGTCTGATCCCGCAGCTGGGCGCTCTGCCGCGTCACCTGCCAGATCGCGAGGTAGAACAGGCCGGCCACGACGACGACCAGCACGATCAGGACCGTGACGATCGCGAGCCACTTCGGCCAGCGGTGCCGGATGAGGAAGTCCTTGAACGGCACCAGCAGACCGGAGAGCAGCACGGCGATCAGCACCGGGATGACGATCAGCTTGAGCTGGATGATGAGGAAGATGAGCACCGCGATGACGGCGCCGACCACCAGCAGGCGCCAGGACCAGGCGCCCGCGATCCGCATCCCGCGCGGCACCGCCTCGTCGGCCGGCTCGACCGGCTCGCCGAGCTCGCGGCGGCGGCGCTGGAACCAGGAGCGCGCGGGCGCGCGGTTGGTCTCGGCCGCCTCGCCGGGCGTCGGAACGTGCGGCTGGGCGGGGCGGTCGATGTCTGACATGCCCGTCAGTGTATGCCGGGCCGCCGACCGATCAATGAACGGGCCACGCGGTTGCCGGGGGCCTCACAGTTGGATGATGAGCGGCGGGTACTCGATGGCGGTGCGGAACCACTGCCAGCCCGCGCCTCCCGTCTGCTGGATGGACGCGTAGGTCACCTGCGTCGGCGGCACGCTCTTCAGGCCGACCACGATCGCGACGTTGCCGTTGACCGTGCGCGGGCCGAGTCCCGTCGGCGTCGTGCCGCCGGCGTAGCCGCCCACGTTGAGGTTCACGGCGCCGTTCGCCGTGACGACGAAGGTCACGAGGTAGTCGCTCACCGTCGTGGCGCCGTAGTCGCCCGGGGTGAAGTGCACCGAGACCCCCGGTCCGCCCGACGGCGTCGGACGGAAGCTGAACGACGCGTACGGCGTGCCGGTCGTGTCCGTCTGCATGATGTCGGGGGCGATCAGGGTGAGGTTGGTCCGTCCCTTCCCCACCGTGTGGGTGGGGCTGATGGTGTCGATGGGGCGGAACCACGGGAAGGTGATGACATCGCGCACGGTGATGCGGTGCGCGATGTCCGTGAGGGACTGGGTTCGCTCGAACGTCGCGGGATCGATCGGCACAGCGGCTTCCTGGTCCTCCCCCGCGCGCTCCCCCGAGAGTGGAGACTCGCTGGACATGCGCGGACTCTACTCCGGAGGTCGCGCCACGGGACTGCCCGGTTTCCGGACAGCGCGGCGTCCGGATCCCGACGTCAGGCGTCGGCGCGCGGAGCGACCGTCACCGGCGAGCCCGTCAGCGCGACGGACACCCTGTCGCCCGGCTCCGGACGCTCGCGCGCGCCGTGCTGGAGCGCGAGCTCGGTGCCGTCCGCCAGGCGCACGCGGGTGCGGCGGAGCGCGCCGAGGAAGCTCGTGGTGAGCACGACGGCGGGGAGGCCGTCCGCCGCGAGCAGCACGTCCTCCGGCCGCAGGTAGGCGGTGACCGGCCCGTCGGCGACCTCCGACGCCAGCGGCACCTCCTGGCCGAGCACCTGCAGGCGCCCGCCCGCGACCGTGCCGTCGACGCGATTCGTCAGACCCACGAACTCCGCCACGAACGCCGTCGCCGGGCGGTGGTAGAGCTCCTCGGGGCTGCCGATCTGCTCGATCCGGCCCGACCGCATGACGGCGACCCGGTCGGCGACGGCGAGCGCCTCCTCCTGGTCGTGGGTGACGAAGAAGGTGGTGATGCCGAGCTCGGTCTGGATGCGGCGGATCTCGTCCCGGAGCTGGACCCTGACCTTCGCGTCGAGCGCCGACAGCGGTTCGTCGAGCAGCAGCACCCGCGGCTCGGTGACGAGCGCGCGGGCGAGCGCGACGCGCTGCTGCTGGCCGCCGGAGAGCTGGTGGGCGTAGCGGCCCGCGTGGTGGTCGAGGCCGACCAGCTCCAGTGCCGCTTCGGCCCGGCGGCGGCGCTCGGCCGGGGCGACACGGCGCATCCGGAGACCGAACTCCACGTTCTGGCCCGACGTCAGGTGCGGGAACAGCGAGTACGACTGGAACACCATCCCGAGGTCGCGGCGGTTGGTCGGCTCGTCGGTGACGTCGCGACCGTCGATGAGGATGCTGCCGCTGTCGACCCGCTCGAGGCCGGCCAGCGAGCGCAGCGCGGTCGTCTTGCCGCATCCGCTCGGGCCGAGCAGGGCGATCAGCTCGCCGGGCGCGGCCGCCAGGTCGAAGCCGGAGAGGCCGGCCCCGCCGCCGAAGTCGCGGACGAGGTCGCGCAACTTCACCGTGGATCCGGTGCGCGCGCCGAGGAGGGGCGTTTCGAGGGCGGTCATGTCAGCCTTTCGCGGTGCGCCGGCGCCGCACGCTCACGAGGCGGTCGACGGCGACGAGGAGGACGAACGCGAACACCAGCGCGAGGAGCGCGAAGATGACCGCGACGAAGGGGTCGGACTGCGACACCAGCAGCAGGGAGGTCTGCAGGTTGACGCGGGAGAGCAGCGAGGCGATGGTGAATTCGCCCAGGACGACGGCGACCGAGAGCGCGGAGGCGGCCAGGATGCCGCGGCGCAGGTTCGGGACGAGCACGCGCCAGAACACGGTCCACCAGCCGGCGCCGAGGGAGCGCGCGGCCTCGCTGAGGGTGACCATGTCGACGCCGGCGACATTGCTCTGGATCGCGCGGTACGCGTACGGCAGCACGGTGATGCCGTAGGCGAAGGCGAGCGTCCAGGCTCCGGAGCCGAACACCTCGGTGACGACGGCGTAGGTCGGCGCGAGCCCGACGACCATCACGATCGCGGGGATCATGATCGGCAGCAGGCAGACGCCTTCGAGCAGGCGGCGCAGCTTCGGGAAGCGGAGCTCCACCAGCACGATCGTCGGCAGCAGCACGAGCAGCACGATCGCGACGGTCACCGCCGCCAGCACGAGCGAGTTGCCGAGCCCCTGGTAGACGCGGTCGTAGCGCGTCGTCTCGCCGGAGAACACCGCGACCCAGCGGTCGAGAGTGTAGACGCCGGGCTTCGGCCCGCGCAGGGTGAACTCCACCATCGAGAGCAGCGGGATGAGGAAGAACAGCCCGAGCACCACCCAGATCACGGTCCGGACGGTGCGGCCAGGACCGAGGCGCAGCTCGGGGGCGCGACGGCGGCGCGCCGGCCCCGCCTGCGCCGGCTGCACATCCACCGCCCGGGTCACCGCTGCCACCGCGCGGTCCGGCGCACCAGCGCCGAGTAGGCGAGCATGACGACGACCATGACCACGAGCATCCCGAGCGCCATCGCCCCCGCGAGGTTCGCCCGGCCGAGCACGGTCTCGCTGATCAGCGCCTGGCGGATCTGCAGCGACACGATGTTGTTCGCCTGGCCGACCAGGGCCGCGGCGGTCGCGTACGACGAGAACGCGTTCGCGAACAGGAGCAGCAGGCTGCCGAGGAACGACGGAAGCAGGATGGGGCCGCCCACGCGCGTCCAGTACGTCCAGCGACTGCCGCCGAGGGTCGCTGTCGCCTCCAGCCACTGGGGACGCAGGCCCTCCAGCGCGGGCAGGAAGGTGATGACCATGAGCGGGATCTGGAAGTAGAGGTACGGCAGGATGAGGCCGGGCACGGTGTAGAGCCAGACGCCGTTCTCGTAGATGTTGATGTGCGCGAGGTTCCGCAGCAGAACGGTGACCAGGCCCTGCGCACCGATGGTGGCGATGAACGCGAACGCGAGCATCACGCCGCCGAACTGGGCGAGGACGCTGCTGGCCGAGTCCACGAGCGAGCGCGTCACGCCTCCCGGACGGGAGCGGAGCATGGCGAAGCAGAGCGCGGCGCCGGCGATCGCCCCCACGATCGCGGTGACCGCGGAGAGCCAGAACGCGCCGAAGAACGAACCCGCGATGGCCGGCTCGGCGAGCCCGGAGAGGTTCGACCAGGTGAAGCGGCCCTCGCCGTCCACGAACCCGCTGCCGACGGCGACGACGGTCGGGATGGCGAGGAACACCACCACGTAGAAGGCGAAGGGGGTCAGCCCCAGCACGGCCGCGACGCCGCCCCGGCGCCGGCGCCCGGCCCGCGCTCCGGCGGGCCGGGCCGACGACGGCTGCCGCCGGGGCTCCGTCACGGAGCTCCCGGCGGCAGTGCGTCCGGCCGCGGGCGCCGCAGCGCCTGCGACGGTGTCGGTCATCAGCCGACCGCGTTCGCCCAGGTGGAGTTGAGCAGGGTGCCCGCGTCGGTGGCCTGCTTGTCCGTCATGACGGCCACCTTGTCCAGCTTGCCCGGGAAGTCGGCCTTGTCCAGCGTGCCGGCCTTCTCCATCGCGTCGACGCGGGCAGGGTAGGCGCCGCCCTTCAGCCACGCGTTCTGGGCGGCGTCGCTGTAGAGGTACTCCTCCCACAGGCGGGCGGCCGCGGGGTGCGGGGCGTCCTTGTTGATGGCCTGGTTGTAGTAGCCGACGTACGCGGTGCCCGGGAGCACGACGTACTTCCAGTTCACGCCGCCGCCCTTGATGGTGTCGGAGGTGGCGTAGCCCTTCTGGTTGAACGACCAGTCGAGCAGCACCGGGGTCTCACCGGAGGCGATGGTGTTCGGCTTGCCGTCGGCGGCGTTCCAGTTGCCCGCCTTCTTGAGCTTGCCGAACCACTCGACGCCCTTGCTCAGGTCGTCCAGCGTCCCGCCGTTCTGCAGGGTCGCGTACGCGACCGCGCCGGCCGCGGCGGCCGCCTGGGTCGGGTTGCCGTTGAGCGCGACGGCGCCCTTGAATTCGGGCTTCAGCAGGTCGTCGAAGCTCTTCGGCGCCGTCTTGATCTTGTTGGCGTCGTAGCCGACCGCCATGACGCCGTAGTAGCCGACCTTCCAGAGGCCGTCCTTCTCCTTCTGGTTCTCGGGGATGTCGTCCCACCCGGTCGGCTTGTACGGCGCGAAGTACTCGGTGTTCGCGAGCGCGACCGAGGAGCCGATGTCGAACGTGTCCGGAGCGGTGTCCTGGCCCTTGAGCTTCTTGGCGGCGTCGATCTCCTCCTGGCTGGAGGCACTGTCCTGGCTCGGGTTGATGGTGATCCCGTACTTCTTGGTGAAGCCGTCGAAGATCTCCTGGTAGTTCGCCCAGTCGCCCGGCGTCGCGATGATGTTGAGGCTGCCCTCCTTCTTCGCGGCCGCGACCAGCGCGTCCATGCCCCCGGCGGACGCGACGTCGGTGGCGGTCTTGATCTTCGAGGGGTCCTCGGTGCTGGCGTTCGCCCCGCCCGAGCAGGCGGCGAGCGAGAGTGCGACGACGGTGGCCGCGGCGGCGAGGCCGGCGACACGTGCGCGCTTGTTGATCACGGGTTTCCTCCAGTGCAGGTGTCGCCCGGGCGGAGCGCCCGGACTCGCGTCACGCTAGAAAGGCCAGGCGTCCGGCCGGTCGCGCGCGGGTGACGGCTCGGTGAACGTCCGATGTCCGGGGTTGTCGGTAGGGTCGAGCCGTGGTCGAACAGGTCTCCCCCGCTCTCGCCCGACGCATCGCGCTCGCCGCCCAGGGGTTCGGGAGGCCGCGGCCCGCAGTCGTCGGCACGCGCCAGCTCAACGGGCTGATCGACCGGCTCGGGCTGCTGCAGATCGACTCGGTGAACGTGTTCGAGCGCAGCCACTACCTGCCCGCCTTCGCCCGGCTCGGCTCGTACGACCGCACGCTGCTCGACCGGCTGACCTTCGACGGCCGCGGCCCGCACACCGAGTACTGGCCGCACGAGGCCGCCTTCATGCGCAAGGAGGACTGGCCTCTGTTCGCCTGGCGGATGCGCGCCTACCGCGAGCGCTACGGCGGTCCGGGCAGCTGGTTCGAGGTCAACGACAGCACCGTCGAGTGGCTTCGCTCGGAGCTCGCGACGCGTGGCCCGCTGGTCGCGGGCGAGATCGAGCACGACGCGAACCACCGCACGGGTCCGTGGTGGGGCTGGTCGGAGGTGAAGCGGGCGCTCGAGCGGATGTTCCTGTTCGGCGAGGTCGCGATCGCCGGGCGCACGCGGTTCCAGCGCCGCTACGCGCTGGCGGAGGACGTGCTGCCCGCGAGCGTCCTGTCGCGCACAGTCGACGACGCCGACGCCATCCGCGAGCTGCTGCGCCGCGCCGCGGTCGCCTACGGCATCGGCACCGCGCGCGACTTCGCCGACTACTACCGCATCAAGGGTCCGCGGGTCTCGGTCGCACTGCAGGAGCTGGAGGACACGGGCGAGCTCATCCCGGTGACCGTCCCCGGCTGGGAGAGCGCGGGTCGTCCGGTCAAGGCGTGGCTGCACCGCGACGCCCGCAAGCCGCGCAGCATCGAGGCCGCCGCGCTGCTCTCGCCGTTCGACCCCGTGGTGTGGTTCCGCGACCGGGCGCTGCGGATGTTCGGGTTCCACTACCGGATCGAGATCTACACGCCGGCGCCGCAGCGGGTCTACGGCTACTACTCGCTGCCCATCCTCCTCGACGACGCGCTGGTCGGCCGCATCGACCTGAAGAGCGACCGCCAGGCCGGCGTGCTGCGCGTCCAGTCGGCGTGGACCGAGCCGGGCGCGCCGGCCGCGACGCTCGACCGGCTCGTCCCGCTGCTCCACGAGACCGCCGCCTGGCAGGGCCTGGAGCGGGTGGAGGTCGCCGACGGCGCCCGCGGCGACCTCGCTCCCCTCCTCGCGGACGCGCTCCGCGCGGGGGTAGGGTTCGGGGCATGACGTCACCGCTGGACTATTTGGACGAGGACGGGGCCGACGAGGCCGACTACGAGTCGCCGATGCGCGAGCTGTACGCGTACCGCGACGGCGACACCTGGCTGGACGGCATCGTCACCGGGGTCAGACCGCACGGCGCCGCCGACGGCGGCACCCTCGTGCAGTTCGACGGCCGGATGTGGGTGCCCGCCCGCGAGGTGCGGCGATCGGACCACTACATCGCCGTGCTGCTGAACCCGGACTCGGAGGTGTACGCCGAGGTCATCCAGTCGTTCGTCGACGGGCAGCCGAAGGAGGTCATCCGCGACGTCTCGACCGTCGGCGACGGCGACAACGTCGGCACCGAGTGGCGCCTGCTGGACGAGCCCGCCACGGGCACGCGCGTCCGCTACCGCTACACGGGCACCGCAGAGCTGCCCGAGCCCGACGAGGACGAGACCGCCGCCGTCTGAGCCGCGCCCGCGACTGCGGGCCCGCGGTACGTGTGCGGCCGCGCGCGCACCCGCGGGCGTTCCGGGAGGCCGCAGTCGCAGCGCGCGCGCGGCGCGCGGCTACGCGGTGCGGCGCTGCAGGGTGAGGGCGCCGAGGACGACCGCGGCGACCGCGAAGGCTCCGATGATGAGCAGCTGGCCGCCGACGTAGGCGGCGTCGTGCGAGTTCGTCGCGACGGCGTTGAGCGCGTCCACCGCGTGCGACAGCGGAAGCCAGTCGCTGAACTCCTGGAGGCCGGCCGGCAGCTGATCGCGCGGCAGGAAGATACCGCCCAGCAGGATCTGCGGGAAGACGAGCAGCGGCATGAACTGCACCACCTGGAACTCGGTGCGGGCGAACGCGCTCGCGAACAGGCCGAGCGTGGAGCCCAGCACGGCGTCGGTCACGGCGACCGCCACCAGCAGCCAGGGGTCGCCCTTCACTTCGAGTCCGCACACCCACAGCGCGTAGGCGCAGGCGAGCAGCGCCTGCACCACGGCGAGGAGCCCGAACGCGAGCGTGTAGCCGAGGATGAAGTCGCTGCGGCCGAGCGGCATCGAGAGCAGACGCTCCAGCGTCCCTGTGCGCCGTTCCCGCAGAGTCGTGATCGAGGTGACCAGGAACATCACGATGAACGGGAACAGCGCGAGGATGGCCGGCCCGATCGTCTGGAAGACCGGCGTGTCGGTGAAGATCCAGGCGACCAGGCCGATCAGCAGGCTCGGGACCACGAGGAGCAGCACGATGGTGCGGGGGTCGTGGCGGATCTGGGTGAGCACGCGGCCGGCGGTCGCGAGGGTGCGGGTCGGGTTCATCGCGCGTCCTCCCCGGCGCCGGAGGAGCCGGATGTGTCCGAGTCGCCGTCCACGTCCGGATCCGGAAGGGCGTGACGCGCGTGGTGGCGGCGCAGCAGAGCCACGAAGGCACCCTCCGCGTCGGCCGCGCCGGTCTCGGCGAGCAGGTCGGCCGGGGTCGTGTCCGCGAGCACCGCCCCCTCCCGCATCAGGATGAGGCGGTCGCAGCGCGTGGCCTCATCCATCACATGGCTGGAGATCAGGAGGCTGGTCCCCGAGCCGGCGAGCCGGTGGAACAGGGCCCACAGCTCGACGCGCAGCAGCGGGTCGAGGCCGACGGTCGGCTCGTCGAGCACCAGCAGGTCGGGCGAGCCGAGCAGCGCCGCGGCCAGGGAGACGCGGCTCACTTGGCCGCCGGACAGCGCTGAGACCAGCCGCCCGGCGTGGTCGCCGAGGTCGGTCGCCTCGATCGCCCGGTCGACGTCGGCGCGACCGGCCCCGAGCACACGGCGGAAGTAGTCCAGGTTCTGCCGGACGGTCAGGTCGTCGTACACGCTCGCCGCCTGCGTGACGTAGCCGACGCGGTGTCGCAGCGGTGCGGAGCCGGCGGGCTGGCCGAGCACCGAGACGGTTCCCGCCTTCACGCGCTGCACGCCGACGATCGAGCGCATGAGCGTTGTCTTGCCGCATCCACTCGGGCCGAGCAGGCCGACGACCTGGCCGCGCGGGATGTGCAGGTCGAGCCCGTGCAGCACGTCGGTCCGGCCGCGGCGCACCCGCAGGCCTTCGATGACGACCGCGGGCTCCGCCGCGTCCGGCGAACTCATCATGCGCTGAATCATTCGCCCGCGGGAGCGACCGCGTCAAGAGGCGACGGACCCCCGTCAGGACGCGCAGCCGTGCCCTCTCCCCGGCTGTCCGGCACCGAGGCGGTTGCTTCGAGTGTGATGGGAACGCGGTGAGCGCCCGGTCCGCGAAAGCTAGGATGTGGGAAGCGCAGCACAGCCGCCCGTCGCCCGTCACTCAAGGAGTTCTACCACCATGGAATGGCTCATTCCGGTCATCATCGTCGTCGTGATCGTGGCGATCATCGGGATCTACCTGTGGGCCACCTACAACTCCCTCGTCACGCTGAAGGTGCGCGTCGACGAGGCGTGGAGCGACATCACGGTCCAGCTGAAGCGCCGTGCCGACCTCATCCCGAACCTCATCGAGACGGTGAAGGGCTACGCGGCTCACGAGAAGGGCGTCTTCGAGTCCGTGACCAAGGCGCGGGCGGAGACGCTGTCGGCGCAGACACCGGGTGAGGCGTCCGTGGCCGAGGGGCACATGCAGACCGCGCTGAAGAGCATCTTCGCGGTGGCGGAGGCGTACCCGCAGCTGCAGGCGAGCCAGAACTTCCTCCGGTTGCAGGCCGACCTGGTCGACACGGAGGACAAGATCCAGGCCAGCCGCCGTTTCTACAACGGCGGCGTCCGGGAGTTCAACACCAAGATCAAGGTGTTCCCGAACAACCTGTTCGCCCGCCGGCTGGGCTTCACCGAGCGCGAGTTCTTCGAGGTCGACAACCTCGCCGCGATCGCCGAGCCCCCGCGCGTCCAGTTCTAGGGTCTCGATGTATCGGGCGATCGCCAGGAACAAGCGCAACACCGTCTTCATCATCCTGCTGTTCCTCGTGCTCATCGGTGCGCTCGGATGGCTGGCGGCGTACATCTACAACAGCTACACGATCCTCGTCGTGGTGCTGATCGGGGCGGTGCTCTACGCCCTGTTCCAGTACTACCTGGCCAGCAGCCAGGCGCTGAGCATGTCGGGGGCCATCCCCATCCAGCGGGCCGACAACCCCCGGCTCTGGAACATCGTGGAGAACCTCTCGATCACGACCGGGACGCCCATGCCCGCGGTCTACATCGTCAACGACCCCGCGCCGAACGCCTTCGCCACAGGCCGCGACCCGCAGCACGCGTCGGTCGCGGCTACGACCGGCCTGCTCGACATCATGACGGACGCCGAGCTCGAGGGTGTCATGGCGCACGAGCTCGGGCACGTGCGCAACTACGACATCCGGCTCGGGATGATCGTCTTCGGTCTCACGGTCGCCATCGGCTTCATCGCCGACATCTTCCTGCGGATGGCGTTCTTCGGCGGCAACCGCAATAACAACAACAACGGCGGCAACCCGGTGGTGCTGGTGTTCGGCCTGATCGCCGCGATCGTCGCCCCGCTGGTGGCGACGCTGGTGCAGCTGGCCGTGTCCCGCCAGCGGGAGTACCTCGCCGACGCGACCGGCGCGATGACCACCCGCCACCCGGACGCGCTCGCCGGCGCGCTGGAGAAGCTGGAGGCGTACGGCCGCCCGATGCAGAAGCAGAACTCCTCCATGGCGCACCTGTGGATCAACGACCCGCTGAAGCCCGGCCTCATGGCGCGCCTCTTCTCCACCCACCCTCCGATCCCGCAGCGCGTCGAGCGCCTCCACGAGATGGGCGGCTCCTTCTAACCCCACCGAGTTGCACGTCGTGCCGGCTATTCGAGGCGAATAGCGACCACGACGTGCAACTCGACGGGGTCAGGGGCCGAGGACGCGGCGGAGGTAGGCGTTCTCGAAGCGGCGGTCCGGGTCCAGGCGGTCTCGGACGGCGAGGAAGTCGTCGAAGCGGGGGTACAGGGCACGCAGCACATCCGCGTCGCGGGTGTGCAGCTTGCCCCAGTGCGGGCGCCCCTCGTGCGCGACCATGATCTCCTCGACGGCCGAGAAGTACTCGCGCTGGTCCTCCCGGTAGTACCGGTGCACCGCGATGTAGCCGCTCTCCCGGCCGTACGCCGTCGACAGCCAGATGTCGTCGGCCGCCGCGCTCCGCACCTCGATCGGGAACGAGATGCGCCAGCCGCGGCGCTCGATCAGCGCCTTCACCTCGGCGAGCGCGCCCGGCACCGCCTCGCGCGGCAGCGCGTACTCCTGCTCCGTGAAGCGCACCGTCCGGTTGGTGACGAACACCGCCGGGGAGACGTCGGTGAAGTCCCGGTTGCCGGTCATCCGCTGCGCGAGCCGGCTGAACGGCGGGATGACGGCGGGCGCGACCGTGCCGAGGGCGCAGACCCCGCGGTAGACGCCGTTGGCGAGCAGTTCGTCGTCGACCCAGCGCCCGGCCCGCGACAGCGGCTTGCGGTCGGCGGTCAGCGGCAGGCGGGTGTTGGTCTTCGTCAGCGCGGTCTCGGTGTGCGGGAACCAGTAGAACTCGAAGTGGTCCTCGCGCGTCGAGCGCTCGAGATACCCGTCGAGCGCGTCCTGGAGCGGCTCCGGACGCTCGACCGCCTGCAGCAGGTAGGCCGGGACGCACTGGAGGGTGACATCCACGATCACACCGAGCGCGCCGAGCCCGAGCCGGGCCGCGGGCAGCAGCTCGGCGTTCTCGGTCTCGTCGATGTGCAGCAGCTCCCCGGTCCCGGTGACCAGGGTGAGGCCGACGATCTGCGTGGCGAGGCCGCCGAACGAGCCGCCGGTGCCGTGGGTGCCGCTGGAGGTCGCCCCGGCGATCGTCTGCCGGTCGATGTCGCCCATGTTCTCCAGCGCCAGCCCGTGCGGGCGGAGCAGCCGCGGCAGCTGGTGGAGGTGGGTGCCGGCGGCGAGGGTGACGCGTCCGCGCTCCAGGTCGACGTCGAGGAGGCCCGACAGGTCCTCCAGGTCGAGCTGGACGCCGGGGGCGACCGCGATGCCGGTGAAGCTGTGCCCGGCGCCGACCGCCTTGATCCGCATCCCCTTCGACGCCGCCGCCTGCACCGCACGCTGCACCGCCTCCGCGGACGCGGGACGCTCGACCCGCTGCGGCCGCACGGCCTCGGTCCGGCCCCAGTTGCGCCACAGCCCCCCGGCCGCCGTCACAGGAACACCCTCCCGTCGCCGCGGTAGGTGGCGACCTCCCCGACGACACGGGCGCGCCCGTCCACCGTGTCGACCAGGTGGAAGCCATCGAGGTGCTCGCTCAGCTCCCCCGACTTGGTGTGCCGCAGCCAGACGCGATCGCCGATCCGGAGGACGCTCGCCGCGGCCCCGGTGACCGGCGTCTGCACCTCGCCGGCCATCTCGCGCCCGACCATCGAGAGGCCGGTCGGCCATTCGAGGGACGGCATGCGGTCCGGTCCGGGCGGGCCGGATGCGATCCAGCCGCCGCCGAGCAGCGTCGCGGTCTCGGGGTTGGGCCGCCGCACCACCGACAGGGCGAACGAGGCGGCGGGAGCGGGATGGAACGCCCGGTAGGTGTCGAACAGGTGCCCGCCGAAGAGCCCGCTGCCCGCGGCGATCTCGGTCACCGACGGGTCGGACGAGGTGAACTCGAGCGAGCCGGTGCCGCCGCCGTTGACGAACTCCAGGTCGGCGACGCGACGGACCGCCGCGACCGCCTCGCCGCGCCGGGAGAGCAGCTCGTCGCGGGAGTTCTTCTGCATCCAGCGCAGCGTCGCGCCCCACGCGGGCTTGCCGGGCGGGTTGTCGCCCTGCCCGGCGATCTGCGCCTCGTAGCCCATCATGCCCACCAGGGCGAAACCGGGACGCTTCGCGATCGCCTCCGCGAGCTCGCGCGCCGAGGCGACCGAGTGGATGGGCGACCGGTACACGCCGACGTGGCCGAGCACAGGCGCGAGCCACGACGAGTCGAGTTCCAGGCACAGCCGGACCGTCTCCCGCTGCCCCGGCGGCACGACCGCGTCGATCAGATCGAGGTGCGCGAGCGAGTCCACCATCAGGGTCACGCGGGCGGCGAGCTCCGGCGAGCGCGCGAGCCGCGCGATGGCGGCACGGTCCGCCGTCGGGTAGCCGACCACGACGTCCCCGATCGGAGGGTGCTCGGCGTCGCCCTCGGCGAGCCACAGCGCCTCGGGCAGCGTGTAGGCGAGCACCCCGGCGTACCCCGGCAGCGCAAGCACCGCATCCAGCACCGACCGGACGCGCACCGACTTCGACGCCACCCGGATCGGCTTGCCTCCCGCCCGACGCAGCATGTCGTGCGCGTTGTGCCGCAGCGCCGGCAGGTGCAGCACGCCGAGCGGCGGGTCGAGCCGGGCGGTCGCGGCGGACAGCGACGGCCAGAACACGTCGGGCGCCCGCCAGGTGCGCTCGGCGGCGACGGGAGGCGTGGACAGGTCGAGATCGGTCACTAGCGCACCGCTTTCACTCGGGCGACCGCGAGAGCACCCGCGAACGCGAACAGGGCGGAGAGGACGAACAGCCCGGCGAACCCGCCGAGCGCGGCGACGATCATCGCGCCGAACAGCGGAGCGACCGCCTGCGGGACCGCCAGGGCGATGTTCATGATGCCGAGGTCCTTCCCGCGGTTCTCCGGGTCGGGCAGCACCTGGGTGGCGAGCGCCTGATCCACTGAGAGGAAGCAGCCGTAGCCGAGGCCGAGCAGCGCCGCCGCGACGACCGCGACGGACAGCTGCGGCACGAACGCCAGCAGCAGCGCGGCGACGCCCTGCACCGCGGAGGAGGCGAAGACGAACGCCTTGCGGCGGCCGAGCCGGTCGGACAGCCTCCCGAGCACCAGAGACGCCACGATGACGAACACCATGTAGACGAGGATCAGGATGAGCAGGTCGTCGTCGGCGTTCGGGTCGCGCAGCCCGAACTCCAGGAAGTACAGCAGCAGCGACGTGCCGAACGCGTTCCCGAAGTTGACGAGCACGCGGCTGAGCAGCGTCCAGCCGAAGTCCGGGTGGCGGCGGGGGCTGATCCAGAGCCCCTCGACGACGCCGCGCCACGACATCCGCTCCCGCAGCTCGCGCGGCAGCACGGCGTCGGGCAGGAACAGGAACGGCAGCACCAGCAGCACCAGGAGCACGGCCATCGCGGTGTAGCCGAGCAGCGCGCCCGCGAAGACGTAGGTGACGAGGGCGACGCCGAGGATGATGCCGATCGCCTGCGGGGCGCTGATCCACCCGCTGACGTAGCCGCGCTGGTCCACCGGCACCTGGTCGCTGATCGTTGCGGTGAGGGCGGCGGTGAGGATGCAGAAGCCGGTGAGCGCGAGCGACCAGAACACGCCCATCCCGACCACGCTGGTCTGCAGGCCGAGCAGCACGAGGGAGATGGCGAAGACGACGGTGCCCGCGGCGATCCACGGGCGACGCCGGCCGAAGCGGCTGGTCGTGCGATCGGAGAGGGCGCCGGTCAGCGGGTAGGCGATGATCGCGCAGACCCCCGAGATGCCGGAGATGACGCCGAACGCGATCACGTTGTCGACCCAGTACGTGGTGTGCAGCTCGGCCTGCACCTGGTCGGGCAGGAGCTTCTGGATGGGCGCGAGCTGCGCCATCCACACCCCCAGCCAGGCGACGGCGAACGCGGCGATCCACCGTCCGGGGACGCGGCGGACGGGTTCGGCGAAGACCGCCGGCGTGGACGTGGACGTCATCGGGCACCTGCCTCGGGGGTGTGGGCGGAGGAGCGGGAGATGGGGCGGGGGTGGGCGGTCGGGGTGGGCGTGGCGAGGGCGGCGAGCGCGTCGGCCGCGACGTCCATGCTGGCGGCCGCAGCGGCGTCGTCGCGGGTGACGAGCCAGCCGAGGGTGAGGCCGTCGGTGAAGGAGACGAGGATGCGCGCGACCTCGTCGACCGGCCGCAGCCATTCGCAGCCGGTGAGACGGGCGGCGTCGCGGGCCGCCTGCGCGGCCACCTCGTGGTAGCGCGCGTACTGGCGGCGGGCGAGCGGCTCGAAGCCGGGCTCGCGCAGCGCCCACTGGGTGAGCTCCATCATCGCCTTCTCGCGCCCGGGGTCGGCGCGGACGCCGTCGAAGTAGTGCTGAAGACCGGCGCGGATGGCGTCCCGCATCCCGATGTCTCGCGCGTCGCCGGCCAGGGCAGGCGCCAGATCCCGCTGCTCCCCCGCCACGGCGGCCTCGACCAGCTCTGCCATCAGCTCGTCCCGCGAGTCGAAGACGTAGTGGAAGCTCGCCAGCGGCATCCCCGCCTCGGACACGATGCGGCGGGTCGTGGCGGCGGCCACGCCGTCCCGGGCGACCACGCGGAGGGCCGCCTGCACCAGCGCGGTGCGGCGGTCTGCGACCGGGATGCGCGTCATCCGGACTCCTGGTTCTCCGGCCGCGCCTCGTCGCGCAGCGAAAGTGGGACAGTTGACCCAGATCACAGTATGCCGTAAATACCGGCGTTTCGTTTGACACGCGGTACCGCTGACCCCTGGAATGGGGTGGAATGCGGGGATATCTGAGCGACGTTTCACCACCAGCCCGGCCACGGGGGTCGATCGGGCTGGTGTCGTTCGCGATCGCCGCCACCGTCGCCTCCCTGCTGCTCAGCGCCATCGGCCTCATCGGGGACGCCCCGCCCGCCTCCGCGAGCGCACCGCCCGGCCCGCACGCCGGCCGCACCGCCGAAGCAGCCGCAGTATCCGCAGCACCCTCTGCACCGAACGACAGCTCGACCCCGTCGGACACGCCGACCGCCACTCCGACGCCCACCCCCGTCACGCTGGACACCCTCCCGGGCGGGCTGGTCACCTCCTTCCCCCTCACCGTCTCGGGCTCCGGCACGCCCGGAGACCGGATCACGGCCACCGCCGGGTCGTCGCCCGGCGCGGCCGAGACCTGCCAGGCCACCGTGGACGACTCGGAGCGCTGGTCATGCGCACTCGCGTCGCTGCCCGACGGCGACGGCGTGGCCGTCCGTGCCGAGTCCGCTTCCACCGACAGCTCCGACAGCGGCCGCGTGAAAGTGCTCCACCCTCCCGTCATCGCCGGCGACGGCGTCGTCGCGACCGGCGGAGGCGTGCGCGGCACCGGCTACCCGAATGCGACCGTCACCGCGACCGCGGACAACGGCGCCAGCTGCACCTTCCCCGCCGACGGCAACGGAAGCTGGGGCTGCGTGCTCACCGGCGACCTCCCGGACGGCCGTCACACGGTCACCGCAACGCAGGTGGCCCCGTTCTCCTCGCAGCGCTCCGGCACGAGCGCGCGCATCACGATCGACGTCGACCGCACCGCCCCCGGAGCGCCCAGCATCACCACCCCCAAGGCGGCGACCCGGGTCACGGCCGGCCGGCCCGCGGCCTTCGGCGGCGGCGGCGAGAACGGCGCCCACGTCACGCTGTACGCCACCAACGACCAGGGCACCACCGTCGTCTGCACCGCCGACGTGGCGGGCACCGCCTGGAACTGCGCGGGAACGCTCCCGCAGGGCGACTACCAGCTCTCCGCGCTGCAGCGCGACGCCGCGGGCAACGTCAGCGCCGGAAGCAACACCGTCCCCGTGAGCGTCATCGCGGCCGCGACCCCCGCCCCCAGCCAGACCCCGAGCCCGACGCCCACGCCGACCGTACCGGCCCCCGCAGCGCCCGGAGCGGCACCGCCCAGCGGTCCGCTGCATCCCGACACCCGGGGCTGGGTCGCGACCCCGTTCACCACGGCCTCCGCGCCGGTCGTCACCGCGGCGTCGCTGCCCGGATGGATGCGCTCCGCCGGCCTCGCCGTCGCCGCGCTCCTGCTGCTGGTGCTGCCCGCGCGGCTGCTGACGGCGGCCCTCGCTCGGGGTCGCGCGCAGCGCGAGTCGCGGCCGCGCTCGTCCCTGTTCGGCCGTAACCGGCCGCGCACGGACGTCTCCGACGCCTCCGCACTGTTCGGGCGTGACCGCGGCGGCGCCCGCACCGGGCCGGCCGCGACGGCCGCGGGGGCGGCCGGGGCCGAATCCACCCGCGGGCGCACCGCCGCCGGCCAGGCCCGATGGCTCGCGCCGGTCACCCTGGCCGCCACTGCCGTGCTGGTCACCTTCTCCACCCCGCTGCCGGACCCCGGCGCGTACCTGCGGGTGCTGCTCGCGGTCGCCATCGCCGTCGCCGCCGTCAACGCCGTGTGGGTGCTCGCCGGCCGCGGCCTCGCCACCCACCTGCGGCTTCCCGCCCCGCACCTGACCGTCCGGCCCGGACTGCTGGCGGTCGTGGCGGTCGCCGCGGTCGGCTCGCGCCTGCTCGGCCTCACCCCTGCCCTGCTCTTCGCCGTCGTCCTCGCCGTGACGGTCGGCCCGCACGCCGGCCGGGTCCGGCGCGGGCGGGTCGCGGCCGTGCAGATCTCGGCGGTGGCGGCGCTCGGTGTGCTCGCCTGGCTCGCCGTCGGCCTCCTGCCCACCCCGACCGGATGGTTCAGCGCCCTGCTGGTGGAGCTCGTCAACGCGCTCGCCCTCGTCGGCATCGGCTCCGCCGCGGTCCTGCTGCTGCCGGTCGGCGGCCTGGCCGGGCGGGCCGTCGCCCAGTGGTCGCGGTGGCTGTGGGGCGGGCTCAGCCTCGTCGTCTACACGGTGCTGTTCGCGCTGCTGCTGCCCGTGGCATCCCTCGTCGAGCGCGGGGTCGGCGTCGTCGTCATCGTCGGCGTGGCCGCCGGGTTCGCCGCCGCCAGTGTGGCGTTCTGGCTGTGGGAGCGCTACGTCGCCCCCGCGATCGACCGCACCCTGCGCTAGCGAACCGGCCCGGTCACGGCGCCGCCAGTGCGTCGACGTAGAACCAGTCGCGCCTCTCGCGCACGAACCGGGACACCTCGCGCAGGCTGCCCCGCTCCGCCCCCTTGTAGTACGCCGTGAAGCCGACGACGCCGTCCTGGTCGAAGGGGCCGCCGCGCTCGGTGCGCTCGATGTCGAGCCGGTACCAGACGAGGCCCGGGTCGAGTTCCAGCGCGGACGGCCGGGTGGACGGATGCCAGCTGCGCAGCAGGTAACCCGCGTCGCCGAGCGCGAACGCCGAGAAGCGGGAGCGCATCAGGCGTTCCGCGGTCGGGGCCGGCTCGCCGCGGTGCAGTGGACCGCAGCACGCGTCGTACGTCTCGCCGCTGAGGCAGGGGCACCGGGAGGTCACCCGCCGAGCCTACGTGAAGATCCGGCCGGCGCCCGCGTCGGGGGATCCCGGGCACCGGCCGGATCGAGGGACACCTCACCAGAAAGGGTGCCGTGACCAGTGTGGAAGGTCAGGATGGGGAAGAACTTCGGATGACATGAGTGTCCTCGCAGAGTCGCGTGTCAGACCGGCGCCGCCTTCTCCCCCGCGTCCACCACGCAGAACCGGTTGCCGTCCGGGTCGGCGAGGACCACGTAGTCTGCGTCGTCCTCGTACTCCCAGTCGACGGGCGCAGCTCCGAGGGCGACGAGCCGTGCCGCCTCGGCCTCCCGGTCGGACGCGTACAGGTCGAGGTGGTGACGGGGGCTGGGGTTCGCCTCGCTCCCGACCAGTTTGAGCGCGAGCTGCGGCCCGCGCCCGGCCGAGGGCCCGAGGAGCGCCCAGTCCACGTCGGGTTCCCGCAGCGCCCGGTAGCCGAGCGCCTCCGTCCAGAACGCCACGGCGCGCGGGATGTCGCGCACACCCCAGACGATCGATCCGATCCTGATCATCGCCCCACCCTCCGCCCCGCAGCGCTCCGGGGCAAGGGAGGCTGTAGTGTTGAGCGCATGGAAGGTCTGCTCATCGGATTCGTCTGGCTCGTGGTCATCGTCGGCGGCGGCATCGCCACCGCGGCCATCGTCCAGCTGATCAAGGCGCCGTACCGCAACCGCTGAGGCGTCGCGGCTCGCCCCCATAGCCCAATCGGTAGAGGCAGGCGACTTAAACTCGCCCGAGTGTGGGTTCGAGTCCCACTGGGGGTACTTCGGGGTCGTCGGTCACGCGCCGCCGCCGAGGCTGTCGGGACCCGTCTCCCTGACGCTGCGGCGGCCGAGGGCGAACCACAGGATCGAGCCGACCAAGGGCACGAGCGTCACGACGGCGATCCAGCCGATCGTCGGGCCGGCCTCGGCCCGGCTCTGGGCGATCTGCACGAGCGCGACGATCCAGAGCACCAGCGGCACCAGCCAGACCATCAGGACGAGGACGTGCCATCCGGCGAGACCCGAGAACATGCGTCGAGCCTACCCGCAGGGCGGCCGCGAGTCCGCGCCGCGCGCCGACTGCGGTGCTACGGAACGTCTGCGGGCGCTCGAGCGGGCGTACACGTTCCGCGGGACCCCAGTCGCGTGCGGACTGCGGCGTGCAGGCGGCGGGCGCTAGGCGCGTCAGCCGGTCGGGCCGGCCGGGCCGTCGAAGAAGGGGGCGGAGGGCGGGCGCTGGCCGGTCTCCTGCTCCCACTGCTCCAGCTGCTGGGTGAGCGCCTTCGCCAGCTCGAACACCTGCTGCGGTGGGATGCGGATCCTGCTCACCACCTGGCCGTTGAGGAGCATCTGCGGCTGGCCGGCGTCGCCGACGTTCACGCTCGGCGGCTGCGACATCGCGACGAAGTCGATCACGAAGATGTTCGGCGTGTGCCAGATGCTCGCGAAGTCCGCGTACCTGCCCGGCGCCACCTCCGGCGGGAGGTCGATGGAGTAGGTCTGCTCGACCGGTTCGTCCGTCACGATGGTCCTTCCTGTCGGGTCCGGTCATCGTAGTACGGTCGCCCGGGCGCCCGCGGGACAGCGACCGCAACGGGCCCGCGTAGCCTTCCGTCGGAGATTCGGCCGTCTCTCGCTCGCATCTCCGACAGGAGGCGGACCAGACGGAGATTCGGACGTTCGAGAGCTGTCCTAGGAGCCAGAACGCACGAAAGCCCGGTCCCCAGGACCGGGCTTTCGCACTCAGACGTTACTTCGCGGAGACCTCCGCCGGCTCCTTCGCCGGGTCGGCCTTCTTGCGGGTCGACGGCTTCTTCGCGGGCTCCTCCGGAGCGGCCTCGACGGCCGGCTTCGGACGGGCGGCGAACTCCTCGAACCCGGCGCGCGGGTGCTGGAGTGCCTCGAGCGACACGATGTCGCGGCCGAGCCACACGTTGTTCCACCAGCCCCACAGCACGCGCCACTTGCGCTCCCAGGTCGGCATGGCCAGACCGTGGTAGCCGCGGTGCGCCGCCCAGCCGAAGAAGCCCTTCACGGCCAGCTTGCCGGACTGCAGCACGCCGATGCCGACGCCGAGGCCGGCGACCGCGCCGAGGCTCTTGTGGTAGTACTGGCGCGGCAGCTCGCCGCGGAGCGAGGCGACGATGTTCTTCGCCATCAGCTTGCCCTGACGCACGGCGTGCTGCGCGTTCGGCACGCAGTAGCCGCCGACGCCGGCACCCGTGAGGTCCGGGACAGCGGAGACGTCACCGGCGCCCCAGGCGTCCTCGATGATCTCGTCCTCGGTGCCCACCCGCAGGTCGGCGCGCACGCGGAGGCGGCCGCGCTCCTCGATCGGGAGATCGGTGTGACGCACGACGGTCGGATTGGCCATGACGCCGGCGGTCCAGACGATGAGGTCGGACTCGAACGACTCGCCCGTGGAGAGCTGGATGACACCGTCGACCGCGCTCTGCAGCTGCGTCTCGAGGTGGATCTGCGCGCCGCGCTCCGCCAGGTTCTTGATCACCCAGTGGCTGGTCGGGAGCGACACCTCCGGCATGATCCGGCCCATGGCCTCGATCAGGTGGAAGTGGGTGTCCTCGAAGGCGATCTCCGGGTAGCGCTTCAGCAGCGCGCTCGCGAACGACCGCAGCTCGGCGAAGATCTCGATGCCGGCGAAGCCGCCGCCGACGACCACGACGGTGAGGAGGCGGTCGCGCTCCGGCCCCGGGGGGAGCCCCGCGGCCTTGTCGAAGTTGGTGAGGAGCGTGTCGCGGATGTACACGGCCTCCTCGATGTTCTTGAGGCCCACGGCCTGGTCGGCGACGCCCGGGATCGGGAACGTGCGCGACACCGCGCCGGCGGTGACCACGACGATGTCGTACTCGAACTCGTACGCCTCGCCGACCGGCGGCTGGATGGTGGCCACCTTGCGGGCGTGGTCGATGTAGGTGACCTTCGCGGTGATGATGTTGGTGGTCTTGAGGTGACGGCGGTGTGCGACCACCGCGTGACGCGGCTCGATGGAGCCGGCCGCGACCTCCGGGAGGAACGGCTGGTACGTCATGTACGGCAGCGGGTCGACCATGGTGACCTCGGCCTCGCCCGGGCGGAGCTGCTTCTCGAGCTTCCACGCGGTGTAGAAGCCGGCGTATCCGCCGCCGACGATCAGGATTTTGGGCACAGTGATGCGTCTCCTCTAACCGATAAGTTTGGGCCTACATTACTCCTTGCTCCGCGTTCGCCTGAAATGCGACCACGCGCCGACGCCGCCGAGGACGGCGAGGGCGAGGAAGCCGGCGATCAGGGCGAACGGAAGCCAGAAAGCGGTGAGGACGCTCCATTGCGGCCAGAAAATCCACTTCCATGGTACCGCGCGTTCGGGGGCGAGTTTCGCCGGGACGGGTTCAGCCTGTGCGTTCTGCCCGCCCGGCGGCGCGGTGGGGGCCTCCGCGCGGCGGTGCACGCGGATCCACTCCGCCAGGTCGCCCATCGGGTTCGCGGTCACGTGCGGCACGTCGGCGGTGACTGCGGCGGCGGCGTCGAGCAGTCCGAACCCGTAGATCGGGCTCGGGACGGCGCCTCCCGCGGGCCGGGCGGTGCGGACGATGCGCTCGATCACATCCGGAGCCTTCAGCTCGGGATGCGCGGCGCGCACCAGCGCGACGGCTCCCGAGACCAGCGGGGCAGCCCCGCTGGTGCCTGCCCACTGCACATACCCGCCGCCGGGGTTCGCGCCCACCAGCTGCTCGCTGGGGGCGGAGACGCCGATCGTGATGCCCTGCGCGGAGGCGTCGAAGCTCGCGGTGCCCTGCCTGTCCACTCCGGCCACGGTGAGGACACCGGGGATCGTGGCGGGCGCGCCGACCTCGCTCGTCCCGCTGCCGCGGTTGCCTGCCGCCGCGACCACCACGACGTCGTGGTCGAACGCGTACTGGAAGGCCTCGTCCCAGCTGGTCGGCCAGTCCAGCGTGTTGCGGGTGAGCGACATGTTGATCACGGAGGCCCCGTTGTCGACCGCCCAGCGCACCGCCTCGGCGATCTGGTCGTCGCTGGAGACCCGGCCGATCGCCTTGCCGAGCGCCACCGAGACGGTCAGGATGCTCGCCTCCGGCGCCGCGCCCAGGACGCCGTTGCCCGCGGTCGTGCCGCGCCCGGCGAGCAGGGACGCCACCCAGGTGCCGTGGTTCGCGCTCTCTGCGTCCCCGAGCGGCTTCTGCCCGGAGGCCGCCCCGACGCCGCTGACGTCCGTGCCCCCGACCACGGCCCCCGCCAGGTCGGGCACGGAGCCGTCGACGCCCGTGTCGATCACGGCGACCTTGACGCCGGCACCACGGGTGGTGTCCCAGGCGCGGGTGAAGCCGTAGTCCTTCAGCCAGTACTCCATGTCGCGCACCTGATCGGCGCGCGCAACCGTGGCGGGGACGAGGGCGACGCCGAGACCGAGCGCGACGGCGCCGGCCGCCGCGACGAGCCGCCGCATCCGCTCCCCCACCGCCGTGCTCCTAGCCGGCGACGTCGATGCGGCACTCGCAGACCGCGGGCGACCAGTCGCCGCGGGCGAGCGCGAGGTCGCCGATCGGGTTGACGCCGGGACCGGCGGCGAGTGCGTGGGCGGCCAGGGCGTGCAGGCACTTCACGCGCGACGGCATGCCGCCCGCGGAGATGCCGTGGAGCTCGTCGACGACGGCGATCGACTCGCGGTCGGCGAGGTACTGCTCGTGCGCCGCGCGATACTGCGCGGCGATCTCGTCGTCCTCGCCGAGGAGCTCGTTGTACTCGGCCATTACCTGGGTCGCCTCGAGGGCGGACATGGCGGCGGTGGCGGCCGGATGCGTGAGGTAGTAGAAGGTCGGGAACGGCGTCCCGTCGCTCAGCCGCGGGGCGGTGGAGACGACGGTCGGCCGGCCGCACACGCAGCGGGCGGCGATGCCGACGACGTCGCGGGCGGGGCGTCCGAGCTGCTCGGAGACGACCGCGATGTCCTCGTCGGTCACGGGGTCGAACGGGGGTCTGGTCATGCGGGCTACTTCTTCGGGGTGGAGGTCGGGGTCGGGGTCGGCGCGGGCGTCCCGCTCAGCTGCTGCGGGGTGGCCTCGGTCAGCCCGGCGCCCATGAAGGAGCCGAACAGCGAGCCGACCCAGTCGGTCTGGGTCTTCTGCAGCTTGGAGGTGACCGGGCCCTGGTCCTTGGTCGCGGCCGGCGGGCGGTCGTCGATTACCAGGTAGCTGACCTCGCCGGGCATCACGTAGTAGAGCCGGTCGCGGGCCTGGGCGCGCAGGTAGCTGGGGTCGTTCCAGCGGGCGCGCTGGTCCTTGAGGGTGTCGACCTGGGCGGCGAGCCGGTCGACCGCGTGCTGCTGGTCGGAGATCTGCTGCCTCTGGACGAGGAACGCCTGGATGGTCGGGGCGAGGATGACGACGGCGAGCACCAGCACGCCCATCATCACGAGCGAGAACGCCGAGAAGTGCAGCTGGCGCAGCCAGCGGCCCGACCCCGTGGGGCGGGGCATGCGCACCGGGACGCGGCGCGTGCTCGGCTTCGGCATGGCCCTCCCCGGTCGGTGGTTCTGGGCCGGTCGGCCCCCTCTCATCGTAGGCGATGACGGTGTGCGGGCCGGAGGCACGGCGGGGTGTCGGGATGCGCTCAGCCCGCGGTCAGGAGGGTCACCAGCCGCACGACACCGAGCGCGGCGAGGGCCGCCCCGCCGACGGCGAACACCGCCCCGAGCGCGCGGGCGTCGCGCGGCCGGAAACGCCGTCGCGCCTCCGCGTCGGCGAAGAAGGCGGCGGCGCTCCCGGGACGGATGAGCAGGAACAGTCCGAGCAGGCCGAACAGCGCCGCCAGCACCAGGAACAGCACCAGCGGCACGACCTCCGACTCCGTCCGCATCCCAGCACCCTACCGGCCGGCCGACAGCCGAACGGTGACTCTTCGCGGTTATCCCGGCCGAGTGGTGACATGTCGTCGCCACTCGGCCGGCGCGAGCATGCGAACGGCCCCCGGGACGAGGTCCCGGGGGCCGTTCGCGCGGGCGCGGGTTACGCGGTGAAGCGCGGGAAGGCGCTGCGGCCGGCGTAGACGGCGGCGTCGCCCAGCTCCTCCTCGATGCGGAGCAGCTGGTTGTACTTGGCGACGCGCTCCGAGCGGGCCGGGGCGCCGGTCTTGATCTGGCCGGCGTTGGTGGCGACGGCGAGGTCGGCGATGGTGGTGTCCTCGGTCTCGCCGGAACGGTGCGAGAGCACCGCGGTCATGCCGCTGCGCTGCGCGAGCGACACGGCGTCGAGCGTCTCGGTCAGGGTGCCGATCTGGTTGACCTTGACGAGGATGCTGTTCGCGGCGTGCTTGGCGATGCCGTCGGCGAGGCGCTTCGGGTTGGTCACGAACAGGTCGTCGCCGACGAGCTGCAGCTTGCCGCCGAGCTCGGCGGTCAGGTGCGCCCAGCCCTCCCAGTCGTCCTCGGCCAGCGGGTCCTCGATGGAGACCAGCGGGTAGTTCGCGGCGAGCTCCTGGTAGTAGGCGCTCATCTCGGCGGCGGTGCGCTCCTGGCCCTCGAAGCGGTAGACGCCGTTTCCGAAGAACTCGGTGGAGGCGACGTCGAGGCCGAGCGCGATGTCGCGGCCGACGGTGAAGCCGGCCTTCTCGATGGCCTCGGAGATCAGGTCGAGGGCCGCGCGGTTGTGCTCCAGCTCGGGCGCGAAGCCGCCCTCGTCGCCGAGGCCGGTGTTGAGACCCTTGGACTTCAGCAGCGCCTTGAGCGAGTGGTACGTCTCGACGCCCCAGCGCAGGCCCTCGGAGTAGGTCTCGGCGCCGAGCGGCAGGACCATGAACTCCTGGATGTCGACGCCGGTGTCGGCGTGCGCGCCGCCGTTGATGATGTTCATCATCGGGACGGGCAGGATGTGCGCGTTGGGGCCGCCGACGTAGCGGAACAGCGGCAGGTCGGCCGAGTCGGCCGCCGCCTTGGCGACGGCGAGGCTGACGCCGAGGATCGCGTTCGCGCCGACGCGCTTCTTGTTGTCGGTGCCGTCGAGCTCGATCAGCGCCTCGTCGACGAGCCGCTGGTCGGAGGCCTCGAAGCCCTCGATGGCCGGGCCGAGCTCGTCGAGCACCGCGTCGACCGCCTTCAGCACGCCCTTGCCGAGGTAGCGCTCCTTGTCGCCGTCGCGCAGCTCGTAGGCCTCGAATGCGCCGGTGGACGCTCCGGACGGGACCGCGGCGCGGCTGACCGTGCCGTCCTCCAGCAGGACCTCGACCTCGACGGTCGGGTTACCGCGCGAGTCCAAGATCTCGCGAGCGCCTACAGCTTCGATTGCAGCCACAACTGTCTCCTTGCGTGGTTTTCGTGGGATTCCGAGGCCAGTCTAGTGAGGACGCGCTCGCCCGGACGGCCGTGGCCGGATGCTTGCGGCGAATGGCGCGGGCCCACGGTCAGTGGAGGGCCGCGTCGGCGGGGCCGATCGTCCAGGAGGCGAAGCGGACCGTGAGGCCCGCCCGGGTCGGAGCGCAGACGAGCGGACCGACCTCCGCCTCCGCCTCGGGGTCGAGATGGGCGACGCGGACGAGGCGGAACGGCTCCTCGCCGGACCGGGCGCGGACCGTGACGGCGTCCCCCGCCCGGCTCACCCGCACGGTGATACGGGTGCCGGCCCACTGCGGGACCGGGGCGACCGACCAGTCCGAGAACCGGTGGGTGACGACGGCGCCGAGCTGGAGGGCGCCGTCGGCGAACTCGACGCCCGCCTTGATCCACTCTTCGTCGGAGACGCGGACGAAGGCGCCGGCCTGGTCGAACTCCGACACGAAGTCGCCGGTGAACGAGACCTCCATCGCGGCGCCGACCGGCAAAGGGGCGACGAGGGCGTGCTCGGTGTCGTGGACGAACCCGTACGCGGTCGTGCGCCAGGCGTCGCTCGACTCGACGGCGGTCACGAGGAGCGCGTCGCCGTCGGACGCCACGGCGGCCGGCGGGGTGGTCCAACGTCCTTCGCTCCAGGCGAGCGCGCGCGCAGCGAGCGGGCTGTGGGCCGCCCAGCCGCCCGAGCTCATGCCAGCGGCTTCAGGTCGAGGGCCGACGCATCGGCCGTGTCGGCGTTCACGAACGCGAAGGAGCGGAACCCCGCGGCGGCCGCCCGGTCGAGCACCGCCTTCAGGTTCTTGGCGCGGCGGTCGAGCCGCACGCGGGAACCCGAGGCGATGAGCTCCGACTTGATGGCGACGAGGCGGTCGAGCGGGACGGAGGGGTCGTACACCAGCACCACCGACTCCTCCCCCGCGTCGTCCGGCAGCTCGATGAGGTCGACCACGCGCTCGAAGCCGATCGAGAAACCGGCCGCGGGCACGTCGGTGCCGAGGAACCGCCCGATCATGCCGTCGTAGCGGCCGCCCCCGCCGACCGAGCTTCCGGAGCCCGGGTGCGAGATCTCGAAGATGGTGCCGGTGTAGTAGCCCATGCCGCGCACGAGGGTCGGGTCGAAACGCAGGCTGACGCCCGGCGGGAGGGTGTCGAGCGCGTGGGCCAGCGCCTCCAGGTCGGCGACCGCGTCAGTGTCCATGCCCTCGGGCAGGATGCCCGTGATCGCCTCGACCGTGAGCTCGACACCGCCCTCCGCCAGGTGGGGCTCGAGCTCGGCGAGGATGCCGCCGAGCACCGCCGCGGAATCCGCGCCGCCCTCGGCCAGCTCGGCGACGACGCCCTCGGCGCCGATCTTGTCGAGCTTGTCGATCGAGATGAGCACCTGCGGCCAGCGCGCCTCGGCGAAGCCGCAGTACTCGAGCAGTCCGTTGAGGATGCGGCGGTCGTTGATGCGGATGGTGCAGTCGGTCAGCCCGAGCGCCTCCAGCGCCGCCGCCGTCGCCGTGATGAGTTCGACCTCGGCGAGCTGCGACGGCTCGCCGATGATGTCGATGTCGCACTGCACGAACTGGCGGTACCGCCCCTTCTGCGGACGCTCCGCCCGCCACACCGGCGCGATCTGGATGCTGCGGAACACCGGCGGCAGCTCCCCCCGGTGCGAGGCGTAGAACCGCGCGAGCGGCACGGTGAGGTCGAAGCGCAGACCGAGGTCGGACAGGGCCAGCAGGTCGCCGGACTCGATCGCGCCGGTCAGGTCGTCGGCGTCGAGACCGCGCTTCAGGATGCTGAACGAGAGCTTCTCGTTGTCGCCGCCGAGCCCGGAGTGCAGCCGCTCCACGTCTTCGACCACGGGCGTCTCGATCTCGTCGAAGCCGTGCGCCGCGAAGCTGCGCCGGATCACCCCGAGGGCATGCTCGCGACGGGCCTTCTCGGCGGGGAGGAAGTCGCGCATGCCGCGGGGCGGGGTGATCGGTGAGGCCATGCGTCGATTCTTCCATGAGGCGCGTCGCCGCCGCCTCGCGGCCTCGGAAGCTGTGGAGAAGTGGTTCGACGCCCGCCCTGTGGGCACGTCCCGGGGGTATGGTGCCCGGCGACCGCCCGCGCGTATCCTTGCCGCGTTGCCACCCTCACGGTCGCGCCGGCCAGCGCGGCTCGGTGGTGTCCCAGAAGTGGACCTGGCATGAGTCGCATCCGTCCGACCACGGCGCTTGCTCGCTGCCAGACACGGGCCGACAACGCGTCCGCCGGGAACCAGGAGAGCGCCGCCAGACGGCGACTCACCCGAATGGCGAACCGAACCGGACGGACGCGCTGCCGGCCACCTACGCGGTGTGGTGCCTCCCCATCGGCACCACCAGCGGCGTGCCCGTCACCGGATCCGCCGCGACCATCGACTCCACCCCGAAGACCTCGCGCACCAGCTCCGCCGTCACGACGGCGGAGGGCTCCCCCGCCGCGGCCACCGCCCCGGCGCGCATCGCGACCAGGTGGCCGGCGTACCGCGCGGCGAGGTTCAGGTCGTGCAGCACCATCACCACGGTCGTGCCACGGGCGGCGTTCAGGTCGAGCAGCAGGTCGAGCACGTCCAGCTGGTGGCTGAGGTCGAGGAAGGTGGTCGGCTCGTCGAGCAGCAGTATCTCGGTGCGCTGGGCGAGCGCCATCGCGATCCACACCCGCTGCCGCTGGCCTCCGGAGAGCTCGTCCACCGGGCGCTCGGCGAGGTCGCCGATCCCGGTCGCCGTCATGGCCTCGGCGACCGCCTCGTCGTCGTCCGCCGTCCAGCGCCGGAACCAGCCCTGGTGCGGGTAGCGGCCGCGCGAGACCAGGTCGGCGACCGTGATGCCGTCGGGCGCCGTCGGCGTCTGCGGCAGCAGTCCCAGCCGCTGCGCGACCTGCTTGGTGGGCAGCGACTGGATGTCGGCCCCGTCGAGCAGGACGGACCCGGCGGCGGGCGCCATCAGCCGGGAGAGCCCCCGCAGCAGGGTCGACTTGCCGCACGCGTTCGGCCCGACGATGGCCGTGACCGCTCCGGCCGGGATCTCGAGGTCCAGGCCGTCGACGACCGTCCTGCCCTCGTAGGCGAGCGAGAGGCCGCGGGCGCTGAGCTCCGCGGGCACGGGTTCGGGTGTCATGTCAGCCTCCACGACCGATGCGATTCGTCCTGGCGAGGAGCCAGAGCAGGTAGGGCGCCCCGACGATGCCGGTGACGACGCCGACGGGCAGCGAGACGCCCGGGATCGCGAACTGGGCCGCGATGTCCGAGACGACCAGGATGAGCGCGCCGAGCAGAGCCGACGGCACCAGCGCGAGCGACCCCCGGCCGAGCAGGCGGCGGGCGATCGGCGCCGCCAGGAACGCGACGAACGAGACGGGACCGGCGACCGCCACGGCGATGGCGGCCAGCGCCACGGCGACCGCGACGACGAGCAGGCGCGTGCGCTCCGGCCGCACGCCGAGACCTGCGGCGAGGTCGTCGCCGAGGGACAGCGTGCCGAGCGGCCGCCCGACCGCGAGCGCGCACGGCAGCAGCACGACCGTCCCGATGGCGAGCACCGCGAGGGCCGCGGGGTCGACGCTGTTCAGGCTGCCGGTGAGCCAGACCAGCGCCTGCTGCACGTCGGTGAGGTCGGCGCGCGTCAGCACGTACGAGACGATGCCGCCGCAGAACGCGGCGATTCCGATCCCGATCAGCACGAACCGGTAGCCGCTGACGCCCCGGCGCCAGGCGAGGAGGTAGATCAGCGCCGCCGCCGCCAGGGTGCCGGTCAGCACGATCCCGGAGAGCGCGAGCCCGGTCAGGCCGAACCACACCAGCGCGATCGAGCCGGTCGCGCTCGCGGCCGCCGTGATGCCGATGATGTCGGGGCTCGCCAGCGGGTTGCGGGCCATCGACTGGATGAGCGCCCCCGACATCCCGAGGCACGCCCCCACCAGCGCTCCGGCTACGAGACGCGGGAGCCGCAGCTCCAGGATGACGAACGACGTCAGCCGGTCGGCCCGCCCGACGAGCGCGGCGAGCACCTCGGCCGGGGCGACCCCGGCCGCACCGAGCGTCAGGGACACGGCGCCGACCACGACCAGGAGCGCGGCGAGCACGAGCGACACGCGGAGTGCGCGGCGACGGCCGCGACGACGGTCGCGCAGCACGGCGGCGACCGCCGCCTGCTGCGGGGAGGTCGCGGTCACAGGCTCACCAGCCTCCGCCGTCGCACGAGGGCGATGAACACGGGCGCGCCGACGAACGCCAGCACGACGCCGACCTGCAGCTCCCCCGGCGGCGCGACGACGCGGCCGACGATGTCGCACGCCAGCAGAAGCGCGGGCGCGACGATGGCCGAGTACGCCAGGATCCAGCGGTAGTCGGCGCCGACGACCCGGCGGGCGATGTGCGGCACGATCAGGCCGAGGAACGCGATCGGCCCGACCGCGGCGGTCGCCGAACCGCAGAGCAGCACGATGGCGACGCCGCAGAGCACCCGCGTCAGCCCGACGCGCTGGCCGAGGCCGCGCGCGACGTCGTCGCCGAGGGCGAGTCCGTTGAGGAGGCGGCCGAGCGCGAGGGCGAGCACGGCGCCGAGGGCCAGCGTCGGCAGCACCTGCACGAGGATGCCGAACCCGCGCCCGGCGAGGGAGCCGACCTGCCAGAACCGCATCGCGTCGAGCGACACCTGGCTGGTGAGCTGCACGGCGGTGATCAGCGAGCCGAGCGCGGCCGACACCGCGGCTCCGGCGATCGCCAGCTTGACCGGGGTGGCGCCCTCCCGGCCGAGCGACGAGACCGCGTAGACCAGCGCCGAGGCGAGCGCGGCGCCCGCGAACGCGAACCAGAGATAGCCGGACGGGGCCGTCACGCCGAGGAACGCGATCGCGACGACGACCGCGAGCGACGCACCGAAGTTGACGCCGAGGATGCCGGGGTCGGCCAGCGGGTTGCGCGACAGCCCCTGCATGACCGTTCCCGCCAGCCCGAGCCCGAGGCCGACGACGATGCCGAGGAGGGTGCGCGGGAGCCGGCTGTCGACGACGACGAGGGCGTCCGCATCCGACCGCGAGTAGTGCAGCAGGGAGTGCAGCACCTCGGCCGGGGCGATCGTACGCGCCCCGACCATCAGGCTCAGTACGGAGACGGCGACGAGGACGACGACCGCCGCCAGGAACCCGAGGAACAGACGCCGACGGCGCCGGGCGAGCGGGGGCGCTGTGACGCTCCCCGCCCGTCCGGCGTGCGGCGTGACGGTGCTCGCGGGCATCCTCGCGCTACTGCACCTTGTCTGCGGCCTTGGCCAGCTGCGGCACGTAGCGGTCGAGCATCCAGGGGATGCTCAGCACGCTCGGCGCGCTGGTCGCCGCGACGAACGACTGGCCGACGAGCGGGGCGAACCGGCCCTCTTTGATCGTCGGCATCGCGGCGACGAGCGGGTCGGAGGTGAACGCGTCCACCGCCGCCTGGTTCTCGAAGTACATGACCAGCAGGTCGGTGTCGATCTTCGACAGGTTCTCGTAGCTGAGCTGGTAGAAGAAGCTGCCGTCGCCCTTCGACCCGTCGAGGCCGTCGATGCTCGGGGAGTTCTTCAGCCCCAGGTCGTTCAGCAACTGCACGCGCGGGTCGTCGGCGCGGTAGACGTTGAGCTTGCCGGGCTCGTTGGCCGCGGCGTAGAAGAACGTCTTGTCCTTCAGCACCGGGTACTTCCCGGCGAGCGAGGTGATCTCGTCCTCGGTCTTGGTGACGAGCGCGTCGGCCTCCTTCGTCATCCCGAGCGCCTTGCCGACGATGGCGGTCTGGTCGCGCCAGCTCGTCGACCACGGCTTCTCGGGGTACGCGACGACCGGGGCGATCTTGCTGAGCTTCGCGAACTCGTCCTTCGTCAGACCCGAGTAGGGCGCCAGGATGACGTCGGGCTTGGCCGCCACGAACTGCTCGAACGGCACGTCGCCGCTGGCGTCCAGCAGCTCCGGCGTGGTGCCCTTGAGCTCCTGGATGCGGTCCTTGTCCCAGGGCAGCAGCCCCTTCGAGTCGCCGCCGTAGGTGAACTTCGGCATGGCGACCGGGACGATGCCGAGCGCCAGCACGATGTCCTGCGCACCCCAGCCCCACGTCGCGATGCGCTTCGGCTTCTCGTCGATCGTCGTCGAGCCGAGCGCGCTCTTCACCGTCACGGGGAACGCGCCGCTGCCGTCGCTCGCGGTGCCGGCGGAACCTTCAGCACCGGCGGAGCAGCCGGTGAGGGCGAGGGCGGCGGTGGCGACGACCGCGGAGGCGATCAGGGCGATGCGCGACCGGCGTCGGGCGGGGCGTCGGGCAGGGAGCATGGTTCTCCTCGGGAAGGGGGATCAGGGTTTCCGGAGCGCGGATCGAGCCGCGCGCTCTGTCTTAGGCAAGCCTAACCTAATCTCCCCCGCTGGACCAGCGGAGTCACTCCGCCCGGTCGCGCTCCCCCGCCTCCTGGTCCCGGATCTCGTCCTGCAGGTCGCGAAGCGTCGACCGCAGCGCCCGCTCCGCATCCAGACCCTGGGCCTTCGCCGAGGCGACGATGGCGAGCAGCAGCGGCCCGAGCTCGTCCTCGCTGCCCACTTGAACGCCGCCCTGCTCCTGCAGATCGAGCAGTCCCACCTTCTCGGCCCGCCCGAGCAGCTTGTCCGCGAGGGCGAGCGAGGGCATGCCCTGCGGGATGCCGTCCAGCACGCTCGTGCGGCCCGGCTTCTCCTGCTTCTTCAGCTCGTCCCAGAAGCCGACCACGTCGTCCGCCGTCTCGGCGCGGCGGGCGTCGGCGGCGGCGCGGTCGCCGAAGACGTGCGGATGCCGGCCCACCATCTTCGCGGTCATGTGGGCCGCGACATCCTGGATGTCGAAGCCCTCGCCCGGCGTGTGCGCGGCGATGTCGGCGTGGAACAGCACCTGGTAGAGCACGTCGCCGAGCTCCTCCAGCAGCTCGTCGCGGTCGCCGGTCTCGATCGCATCGATCAGCTCGTAGGTCTCCTCGATCAGGTACTGCACGAGCGACTCGTGCGTCTGATCGGCGTCCCACGGGCACCCTCCCGGCGCCCGCAGCAGCGCCATCACGGCGACCAGCTCGTCGAGCTTCGTCGCGGCCTCCGGGACCACCGCCTGACCGACCGTCTCTCCCATGCCGACCTCCTCGCTCTACGATGCACCCATCCTGCCACCCGGTAGAGTTGGACGCGGTGTGCCGGGAAGTCTGGTCGGCGTCGTTCTCCCGACCCCGCACGTTAGGTGACCGCATGAGCATCATCCGTTCCGAGCGCACCGCCGCCGGCCTTCTGCTGGGCGCCGCCGCGCTCGGCCTCCTCCTCGCCAACACGGCCCTCGGGCCCGCGCTGCTCGACCTCCAGCACGCGCACCTCGGCGGAGGGGTCATCGACCTGAGCGTCGGGCACTGGATCAGCGACGGCCTGCTCGCGATCTTCTTCTTCATCGTCGCGGTGGAGCTGAAGCACGAGCTCGTCGCGGGCGAGCTGAACAGCGTCCAGAAGGCCATCCACCCGGCCATCGCGGCCGTCGCCGGGGTGATCGTGCCCGCCGGGCTCTACCTCGCGATCAGCGCGGGGAGCGGGCTGCAGCAGGGCTGGCCCATCCCGACCGCCACCGACATCGCCTTCGCGCTCGGCGTGCTCGCCGTGTTCGGCCGCGGGCTGCCGAACCGGCTCCGCGTGTTCCTCCTCGCGCTGGCGGTGCTCGACGACCTGATCGCCATCGTGATCATCGCGGTGTTCTTCACGCAGGACCCGAACCTCCTGGAGCTGCTGCTCGCCGCGGTCACGGTCACCCTGTTCGGCGTGCTGAGCCGGATGCTGCGGGGCCGCCTGCGCTGGCCGCTCGGCGTGGTGATGGTGCTGCTCGCGGTGCTGACCTGGTGGCTGGTCTACGACTCCGGCGTGCACGCCACCATCGCGGGCGTCGCGCTCGGGCTCGTCATGGCCAGGAGGCCCGCCGGCCGCGTCACGCACGTGCTGGAGCCGTGGTCGAACGGGCTCATCCTGCCGCTGTTCGCGTTCTCCGCCGCGCTCGTGCCCATCCCCCAGGTCGCTCCGTCGGAGCTGTCGCCCGCGTTCTGGGCGATCCTCGTCGCGCTCCCGGTCGGCAAGCTCATCGGCATCACCCTGGGCGGCTGGCTGGGGTCGTTCACCAAACGCGGGCCGGAACGCGGACGCATCTCGGTGCCCGGTCTCATCACGATCGCCGCGCTCGGCGGGATCGGGTTCACCGTGTCGCTGCTGATGAACGAGCTGGCGTTCGCCGGCTCGGAGGAGGTGCGGGCCGAGGGGACGCTGGCGGTGCTGCTCGGGTCGGCGGTCGCGATCGTCGTGTCCGGCATCCTGGTGTCCCTGCTGGCCCGCCGCAACCGCCGGCTGCACCCGGTCGCCGCGGCGCGCGACGGGGCTCCGGCCGCCTGACCGCGGCGGCGCGCACCGCATCCGTGGGTCGCGACACGCCGTTATGCGCGCGGCATGACGGCGTGTTGCGACCCATGGATGTCAGCTGGCGCGTTCGGCGGCGGCCGGCTCCTTCTCGGGGAACAGCGCGCCCAGCAGGTCGGCCACCCAGCCGATCAGCGCAGCGTCGTCGAGCGCCTCGCCGTTGATGCGCGGCAGCGGCACGGTCGCGACCTTCGGCGCGGCGTGATACTTCGCCCCGGGGTACATGCGCTGCAGGCGCACCTGCAGCGAGTCGGGCAGGATCGCGGGCGCGAGCCGCAGATTGGAGCCCATGGCGACGACCTCGCCGAGGCCCGCTTTCTGCGCGGAGCGACGCAGGCGAGACACGGCCACCAGATTCGTGACCGCCTCGGGCGGTGTGCCGTACCGGTCGGTCAGCTCCTCCAGCACCAGGTCGATCTGGCCGTCCTTCGCGGTCGGCGAGCTGGCCGTCGACAGCTTCTGGTAGGCCTCCAGCCGCAGCCGCTCGCTGTCGACGTACTCCTCCGGGATGTGCGCATCGACCGGCAGTTCCAGCCGCAGCTCGGTCTGGCCCTCCGCGACTTCGCCGCGGAAGGTCGACACGGCCTCGCCGATCATACGCAGGTACAGGTCGAAGCCGACCCCGGCGATGTGGCCGGACTGCTCGCCGCCGAGCAGGTTGCCCGCGCCGCGGATCTCCAGGTCTTTCAGCGCCACCTGCATCCCACTGCCCAGGTCGTTGTTGGCGGCGATCGTGGAGAGGCGGTCGTGCGCGGTCTCGCTGAGCGGCTTGTTCTCGTCCCACAGGAAGTACGCGTACGCCCGCTCGCGGCCACGGCCGACGCGGCCGCGCAGCTGGTGGAGCTGGCTCAGGCCGTACTTGTCGGCGCGGTCGATGATGATCGTGTTCGCGTTCGCGATGTCGAGGCCGGTCTCGATGATCGTGGTCGACACGAGCACGTCGAACCGCCGCTCCCAGAAGTCGACGACGACCTGCTCGAGCGCGTGCTCGTTCATCTTGCCGTGCGCGACGCCGATGCGCGCCTCCGGCACCAGCTCGGCGAGCTTCGCGGCCATGCTCGTGATCGAGCCGACGCGGTTGTGCACGAAGAACACCTGGCCCTCGCGCAGCAGCTCGCGGCGGATCGCGGCGGCGACCTGCTTGTCCGAGTAGGGGCCGACGAAGGTGAGGATCGGGTGCCGGTCCTCCGGCGGCGTGGCGAGCGTCGACATCTCGCGGATGCCGGTGACCGCCATCTCCAGCGTGCGCGGGATGGGCGTCGCGCTCATCGCGAGGATGTCGACGTTGGTCTTGAGCTTCTTCAGCGAGTCCTTGTGTTCGACGCCGAAGCGCTGCTCCTCGTCGATGATGACGAGACCGAGGTCTTTGAAGGTCACCCCCTCCGCGAGGATGCGGTGCGTGCCGATCACGACATCCACGGTGCCGTCGGCCATGCCGCGCAGCGTCTCGCGCGCCTCCTTGTCGCTCTGGAAGCGGCTCAGCTGGCGCAGGTGGATGGGGAACCCGGCGAAACGCTCCTGGAACGTCTCGGCGTGCTGCTTCACCAGCAGGGTCGTCGGCACGAGCACGGCCACCTGCTTGCCGTCCTGCACCGCCTTGAACGCGGCGCGCACCGCGATCTCGGTCTTGCCGAAGCCGACGTCGCCCGAGATCAGGCGGTCCATCGGGATGGGCCGCTCCATGTCGGCCTTCACCTCGTCGATGGTCTGCAGCTGGTCGGGGGTCTCCGCGAACGGGAAGGCCTCCTCCAGCTCGCGCTGCCACGGGGTGTCCGGCGCGAAGGCGTGGCCCTTGCTCGCCATGCGTGCGGAGTACAGCTTGACCAGCTCCACCGCGATGTCGCGCACGGCACGGCGTGCACGGCCCTTGGCCGCGGCCCAGTCGCTTCCGCCCATCTTGGACAGCTGCGGAGCCTCCCCGCCCACGTACCGGGTGAGGAGGTCGAGCTGGTCGGTCGGGACGTACAGCTTGTCGCCGGGGTAGCCGCGCTTCGACGGCGCGTACTCCAGCACGAGGTACTCGCGCTTCGACTTGACCGCATTGCGGCCGCCGCTGGAGACCTCGCGCTGGGTGAGCTCCACGAACCTGCCGATGCCGTGCGTCTCGTGGACGACGTAGTCGCCGGACTTGAGCTGCATCGGGTCGACGACGTTCTTGCGTCGGGCGGCGAGCTTCTTGACCTGGCGGGAGTCGTAGCCGATGGTGCGGCCGTAGAACTCGGCCTCGCTGATCAGCGCCAGCTTGATGCCGGGCAGCTCGAAGCCGTGCTCGGCCGTCGCCTTGATCAGGTACGCGATGCCGGGCTCCGGCTCGGCCGGGAACTCCTCGACCGGCCGCGCAGGGAGCTCCGCCTCGCCCAGGACGTCGGCGGCCCGCTCCACCAGGCCGGTGCCGGCGGCGACGATGGCGACCTGCCAGCCGTCGCGCAGCCGCGAGCGCACGTGGTCGACGGCGCCTGAGACGTTGCCCTGGAAACTCGGCACGGCCTCGGCCTGGATGCGGACCTGCAGGTGCTCCTCGAGCTCGCGCTCCTCTGGCAGGACGTCATCGGCCTGAAAGCCGCTCATCGTCCACCACGGGTGGTCGGGCGCCGGCGCGCCGGGGCGGCTGAACTTCACCGAGTCCTTCAGCTGCTGCAGGGTCAGGAAGTCGCCGGCGGCCAGGTCGATCGGCGCCTGCGCGCCGACGGTCGCGGCGCTCCAGGCGGCCGAAAGGAACTCGCGGTTCGTCTCGGCGAGGCTGACGGCGCGGGAGGCGACGCGCTCCGGCGACATGACCGCCACGGCGGCGCCGTCGGGAAGGTAGTGGGTGAGCGGCACGAGGCGGTCGACGAGCGCGGGAGCCAGCGACTCCATCCCCTCGACCGGGATGCCCTCGCCGATCTTGGCGAGCATCGACGACAGGCTCGGGAACTCGTGCTCCATCTCGCGCGCCCGCTGCCGGACCGACTCGCTCAGCAGCAGCTCGCGGCTCGGCGGCAGGCTGATCGACGGGATCGGCTCGGGCAGGGAGCGCTGGTCGGCCACCGAGAACGCGCGGATCTGATCCACCTCGTCACCGAAGAAGTCGACCCGGTACGGGTGGTCGGCCGTCGGCGGGAAGACGTCGAGGATGCCGCCGCGCACGGCGAACTCGCCGCGCCGCGTCACCATGTCGACGCGCGCGTAGGCCAGGTCGACCAGCTGGGCGGCCAGGCCGCCCAGGTCGAAGCCGCGGCCGCCGATCGCGAGCTCGGCCGTGGCGTAGTCGGTGAGGTTGTCCGCGAGCGGCTGCAGGGCCGCACGGACGGAGGCGACGAGGATGAACGGCGTGCGCCGCTCCCCCGCCGACCAGTCGGCCAGGCGGCGCAGTGCGCTCAGTCGCTTGCCGACGATCTCGGGGCTCGGGCTGAGCCGCTCGTGCGGCAGCGTCTCCCACGCCGGGAACTCGACGATCTCGGCATCCGGGATCAGGCACGGCAGGGCCCCGCGGATCGACTCGGACTCGCGCCCGGTCGCGGTGATCAGCAGTACCGCCTGCGAGGCGCCCTGCTCGGCGCGCCGCCGGAGGAGGGCCGCCAGGAGCGGCGCCCGCAGCCCGTCGGTCAGCGAGAAGTCGGCGTCGCGCGCAGCCGAGGCGAGCGCATCGCCGAACGAGGAATCGCGCGCGAGCGCGCCGACCAGACCCTGCAGTATCACTCGGTCGATTCTACGTGGCACCACCGACAGGTCGAGGGGGTGACGCGTCCGGATCCCGCCGGCTCAGATCCAGCCCTCGAGCGCCTGCATGAAGCCGTCGTGGTCGTCCCGGTTGATGACGTGGCCGGAGCCGGGCACGACTCGCACCTCGTAGCCGTCCTCACGGAGGCGCTCCGCCAGCTGCGGCTTGACGAGCTGGGAGTTGTCGGCGAGCACGACGAGCGACGGGACGGTCATCGTGTCGGGGGCCCGCATCGCCGCCGGGGCGAGCACGACGGGCAGCACGGCGCGGTCGAAGACACGGAAGGTCTCGACCTCGATGGCCACGTCCGCCGGATCCCAGCGTGGATTGCGGCGCGCGATCGCCGTGGCCGACTGCCGGGCGAGGGTGCGGAGGAACGCCGGCGCGAGCATGCGCTGGAACCAATTGGCCGCGGGGCACGAGAAGGCGGGGTCCACGTAGACGACCCGCTGCGCACCCAGCCGCTCGATCGCCAGGCTGACCGTCAGACCGCCCAGCGAGTGGCCCATGACCAGTTCGGGATTCGCGGGCACGGACTCGACGATGTCCTGCGCCATCAGCTCGGCCGTGTACTCGTCGGCCCGCGGGCTGTGCCCGTGGCCCCGCAGATCGACGGCGATCACGTGGTAGCCGCGGGCGGCCAGCACCGGACCGACCCGGCGCCAGTTGCGCGAGTCGGACATCACTCCGTGGACCAGCACGGCGTATCGGTCGCCGGTGCCCCACTCACGCGTGTACAGCTTCATTTGCCGCTCACGGTACGCGCCCCGGCTGACCGGAAGCAGGGGTTCCGCTACGCTCTGGCTGAGCATCCGGTGTGCGACCGGCGTGAGAAGCGCGCCGGACGGCCCGATCCGAGAAGGGGGAATCGTGACCGACCCGAACAGCACGACACCGAACGGGGCGTTCCCGCCCCCTGCGCCGGGCTACCAGCCGGCGCCGACGTACGCACCCGGCACCCCGGCGGCGCCGCCCCAGTACGGGGAGTACGCCCCGCCGCAGTACGGGGCGCCGCAGTACGGAGCGCCCCAGTACGGGGCACCGCAGTACGGGCCCGCGCCGACCGGATGGGGCGCGCCCGAGCCGGCTCCGCGCTCGCGCGCGCTCGGGCTCACGTCGATGCTCATCGCCATCCCGCTGTTCGTGCTCTCGGTGATCGCGTCAGCCGTCGTCGGCGTCTCGATCGGTCCGTTCGCGACGCGCAGCGCGTCCGGGTTCTCCTACAACTCCAGCGACCTGCCCGCGGACCAGGCGGCGGCGATCGCGCCGATCGGCATCCTGATGGGAGCGCAGATCCTCATCGGCACCGCGCTCGGCATCCTCGCGCTCGTGCTCGGGATCGTCGCGGTCGCCACCAAGCGCGGCCGGCCGCTCGGCATCGTCGGGATCATCGTCTCCGTCGCGGCGCCGATCGTCTCGTTCGCCGTCTACGTGGGGTGCGTGGTCGCCACGCTGCCGCCCGCCTGACCCGCTCGTCCGTCACGAATCGCGCTCGCTCGTCACGAATAGCGGTCGCTCGTGACGAACGGCAGCGATTCGGCACGAATCGCGGCGGGTCAGCGGGCGTGGAAGCGGTTCTGGGCGGCGGTGAGGCCGGCCGAGGTGATCTCCTCGACGGCGTCGGCGGCGTCGGAGACGAGGATCGGGAGGTTCTTGCGCTCGGCGGCGGAGAACGCCTTGAGCACGTGGTCGGCCGCGGCCGACGACCCGGGCGGGCGGCCGACGCCGACCCGGACGCGGGTGAAGTCTCCGCTGCCGGTCGCCGCGATCACGTCGCGGACGCCGTTGTGCCCTCCGTGCCCTCCGCCGTGCTTCAGGCGGATGGTGTCGAAGGGGATGTCGAGCTCGTCGTGCACCACGATCAGGCGCGAGGGATCGAGCGAGTAGAAGCGCAGCAGCTGCGACACGGGCCCGCCGGACACGTTCATGTACGTGTTGGGCTTGGCCAGGACGAGCCGCGGGCCGCCGGGGGTCAGCCGACCCTCGGCGACCGTCGCGTTCGTCTTGTGGGTCTTGAAGGTGAGACCGCCGCGCGAGGCGAGCTCATCGAGCACCATCTGACCCACGTTGTGACGGGTGGCCGCGTAGCCGGGCCCGGGGTTTCCGAGCCCGACCACGAGCCAGGGCGTCTCCATCGGGAGAGTTACTCCGCGGCGCTCTCGGCGGCCTCGGCCTCAGCGGCCTCCTCCGCAGCCTCGGTCTCCTCGTCCTCGGCGCGCGCGGCGGCCGGGACGACGATGTTGAGGATGAGGAGGTCCTCGTCCTCGGCGAGGGTGGCGCCGGCCGGAAGGGCGAAGTCCTTCGCGTGGTACTGGGTGCCCTCCTCGGCGTCCGTCACGTCGATGACGATGCGCTCCGGGATGTGGGTGGCCTCGACGTCGAGCTTCAGCGTCGGGATGTCGAGCACGGCGATGGTGCCGGAGAACGGCTCGCCCTCGACGTGGACCGGGACCTCGACGGTGACCTTCTCGCCGCGCTTGATGACGACGAGGTCGAGGTGCTCGATGATCTGCGACACCGGGTCCTTCTGCACGTCCTTGACCAGCGTGAGCTGCGAGGCGCCCTCGATGTCGAGGTCGAGCACCGCGTTCGCCTTGCGCAGCAGCAGCGAGACCTGGTGGCCCGGCAGGGTCACGTGGACGGGGTCGGTGCCGTGGCCGTAGATGACCGCCGGGATCTTGCCGACGGCGCGGATCTTGCGCGCCGCACCCTTGCCGAAGCTGTCGCGCTTCTCAGCGCTGACCTTGTTGGACTCTTCCGTAGCCATGGTGTCTCCTCGCCGGCGCGGGGCCGGCTGTCGGGCGAGCCGCGAGGCCCGCAGTGTTGGTGTTGTTCGACTCGAACGCATCGAAGTGCGCGAGGAAAGACTGCGTAGCCTGCTCCACCGCGTCGATCACGGATGCTGTGGGAGCATCCCTCGCCGAAGTTCTTGACGAGTCTACCCGATCGGAATAAGCTAAGCGCGCTTAGTAAATCTATCGAGAGGATCACCCCATGTGGACCACCGACCACACCGCCACCACCACCGCTCCCCCCGCCGCCGTCTGGTCGGCGCTCCGCGATCTGCACAGCGGCATCCCACTCGGTCCCGCGAGCGACGCGTTCGAGCTGCACGGTCCGTTCGCGGTCGGCACCGAGGTCACCGTGACGCCGCAGGGTCAGGAGGCCATGACGTCCACCATCGTCGAGCTGGAGCCAGATCGCGTGTACGCCGACCGCACGGTCTTCGGCGAGCTGGCCCTGACGTTCCGCCACACCCTCACGGCGACGCCCGACGGTGGCACGAGCGTCACGCACACGCTCGAGATCGACGGAGAGGGTGCCGATGCGGTCGGCCCGGAACTCGGCCCGCAGATCGCCGGCGACTTCCCCGTCGCCATGGCCGAGCTGCTGCGGTCAGCAGAGGAGCGGGCGGCGGCGCATGCCTGAGGCCGGCCTCGGCAGCCGGTTCCCGGCCGCATCGCAGAGCCCCGGCCTGCTGCTCTGGCGGGTGACCAACCGCTGGCAGGCGGCGATGCGCGCCGCTCTCGCGCCGCACGAGCTCACGCACGTGCAGTACGTGCTGCTCGCCTCCCTCACCTGGCTGGGCGACCGGGAGCCGGAGCGCCTCGTCACGCAGGTCGACCTCGCCGCCTTCGCCGCGACCGATCCGATGATGACCTCGCAGGTGCTGCGGACGCTGGAACGGGCCGGGCTGGTCGAGCGACTGCCGCATCCCACCGACGGGCGGGCCAGGGTGCTGCGCGCCACCCCGGACGGCGCGGCCGCCGCCCGGCGCGCCACCGCGGACGTCGAGGCGGCCGACGCGGCGTTCTTCGACGGGGTGGACGCCGCCGCCTTCGCCGCACAGCTGGCGACGCTCGCCGCCGGGCGCGACGCGGACTAGGCGGCCGCCCGGACCGCCCCCGCGATCGCGTCCGCAAGCTCGGCAGGCGACCGCGAGACGTCGAGGCGCAGGCCGTGCTCCTCGGGCTGCAGCGGCTCCAGCGTCGCCAGCTGCGAGTCGAGCAGCGACACCGGCATGAAGTGCCCCGGCCGCGCAGCCATCCGGGCAGCGAGCAGCGCCCGGTCGCCGTCGAGCTCGGCGAACAGCGCATCCGGCGCCTCGGAGCGGATCAGGTCGCGGTAGGAGCGCTTCAGCGCCGAGCACGCGACCACCGCGCCCTCCGGCGAGGTCTCGGCGAGCGCACGGCCGACGGCACGCAGCCACGGGATGCGGTCGTCGTCCGTCAGCGGGACGCCGGACGCCATCTTGGCCACATTCGCGGCCGGATGCAGCGCATCCCCGTCGACGAACGGAACACCGAGGAGCTCAGCGACCTGCTCGCCGACCGTGCTCTTGCCGGAGCCGGACACGCCCATCACCACCACCTGCGGTCGCCGCACACCGTCTCCTCCACTCGGGCCGTCAGGACAGTATCCCCCGATCGCGGCCGCGCGACTCGACGCCCGCCCGGCCGCGCTACGCTGGGAGGCACTGCTCGATTCTTGCCACCAGCTAAGAGAGCTGACCCCGGACCACACCCGTCGCGGCGGACGGCCTCCCGGCTGCCGCGGCACCACGAAGGAGCATCACGTGTCACAGGAAGCAACCGCCAACATCGGAGTCGTCGGACTCGCGGTGATGGGGTCGAACCTCGCCCGCAACCTCGCCTCGCGCGAGGGCAACACGGTGGCGGTGTACAACCGCACCTTCGCGCGCACGGAAGACCTGATGAAGGCCCACCCGGAGGCCGGCTTCGTCGGCTCCGAGGAGATCGACGACTTCGTCGCGTCGCTGTCGAAGCCGCGCACGGCGATCATCATGGTCCAGGCCGGTGCGGGCACGGACGCCGTGATCGACCAGCTGGTCGAGCGGTTCGAGCCGGGAGACATCATCGTCGACGGCGGGAACGCGAACTTCCACGACACGATCGCGCGGGAGAAGCGCATCGCGCCGACCGGCATCCACTTCGTCGGCGCCGGCATCTCCGGCGGCGAGGAGGGCGCGCTGAACGGCCCGTCGATCATGCCGGGCGGCTCGGCCGAGTCGTACGAGACGCTGGGCCCGATCCTGGAGTCGATCGCCGCAGTCGCCGAGGGCGAGCCGTGCGTGACCCACGTCGGCACCGACGGCGCCGGCCACTTCGTGAAGATGATCCACAACGGCATCGAGTACGCCGACATGCAGCTCATCGCCGAGGCGTACGACCTGCTGCGCACGGTCGGCGGCCTCGAGCCCGCGCAGATCGCCGATGTGTTCGCCGAGTGGAACAACGGCTACCTGGAGTCGTACCTGATCGAGATCACCGCCGAGGTGCTCCGCCAGGTGGATGCGGAGACCGGCAAGCCGTTCATCGACATCGTGCTCGACCAGGCGGGCTCGAAGGGCACCGGCGTCTGGACCGTGCAGAACGCGCTCGACCTCGGCGTGCCGGTCGGCGGTATCGCGGAGGCGGTCTTCGCCCGCGCCGTGTCGTCGAAGCCGAACCAGCGCGCGGCCGTGCAGGCGACCGTCCAGTCGCGCCCGGAGGTGCAGAAGGCGGCGGACGTGCAGGCGTTCGCCGACGACGTGTCGAAGGCGCTGTACGCCTCGAAGGTCGTCGCGTACGCGCAGGGCTTCGACGCGATCATCGCGGGCGCGGAGAAGTACGGCTGGGACATCCACAAGGACCGCATCGCCAAGATCTGGCGCGGCGGCTGCATCATCCGCGCGCAGTTCCTCAACCGCATCGCCGACGCGTACGACGAGAACCCCGACATCGCGACGCTGCTCGAGGCGCCGTACTTCGCTGACGCCGTGCGCGAGGGCGAGGCCGCCTGGCGCCGCATCGTGGCGACCGCGGCGCTCTCCGGCGTCCCGGTCCCCGGCTTCGGCGCCGCGCTGTCGTACTACGACTCGCTCGCCGTGAAGCGCCTCCCCGCCGCGCTCGTGCAGGGCCAGCGCGACTTCTTCGGCGCGCACACCTACAAGCGCGTCGACAAGGACGGCGTCTTCCACACCCTGTGGTCGGGCGACCGCACCGAGATCGAGACCGAGGGCTCCTCGCACTGACCCTCCGCCCACCGCCGAGTACACGAAGAGTGCACGCCGATCACCCGATCGGCGTGCACTTCTTGTGTACTCGACGGCCGGGGAGAGAGAGGATGGTGGGGTGAGCTACGAGGACCACCCGGAGCTGGCAGGGTACGAGCCGCAGGATGAGCGGCCCCTGCGCGGGCGCACGATGACGGTCGCCAGCCGCGTCTTCGTGTTCGTCGCCCTCACCGCGCTCGTGTTGCCCGGCGTCCTGCTCACCGTCAGCATCCAGACGCAGACGGCGGACTACACCTGCGGCGTCTACAGCCGCCACTACGAGCCGGAGTCGACGGGAGCCTCCGCGCGCTTCGAGCTGTTCGGCCCGCTCGGCCCCGGATGGCAGTGCTACGCGCTCAACACCGAGGGCGACGCGACGTGGGTCGCCCCGCTCGGCCTCATCCCGTCGGCGCCGCACCGGCTGCCGTGAGGAGACTCACGCCGCCGCGATGAGCGTGCGCACGGCCTCCAGGAGCCAGCTCGTGTAGCGCTCGTCGCTCCAGCCGCTCTCGCCCACGAGCTGTTGGTGACCCTCCGGCGACATGACGAACGAGAGCGCGTCGGCGAGTTCGCGCCGGCCGCCCTCGTCGAGCCGGGCGATCGACGGGAGGCCGCGCTCCCCCAGCAGCGCGACCATCGCCGCGTAGTCGGCGTGGCGGCGGCCGAGCAGGGCGGCGAGCACCGCACCGACCTCCGTGTCGTCGCGCGCGGCCGCCGTGAAGGTCGCCCAGAGCCCGGACGTGCGGGCGTTGGCGGCCGCGATGAACGGCACCAGCTCGGCGAGCATGCGGTCGGGGTCGTCGAGGGATGCGATCGCCGCGATCTCGGGACGCTCGGTGAGCGACGACTCGCCCGCCTCCCCGCCGAAGGTCAGCTCGAAGGCGGCGAGCAGCAGCGCTCGTTTCGGGCCGTGCACCTTGACGCTCTCGACCGACACCCCGGCGGACGCGGCGATGTCGGCCAGCGAGGCGCTCGCGTAGCCGCGGGCGGAGAACACCGACGCCGCGGCCTCCAGGATGCGGCGGCGCGTCTGCTGCGCGTGCTCCTGTCGCAGCGTCGAACGGTAGGGACGGGTGCCGGCCACTATTGACTACCTTCCGGGTGTAGTGAATACTGTTGACGTTTATTCGACTCTACCCGAAAGAGGTCCACCGCATGACCGCCCGCTCCCTCGACATCCTCCTGTGCAGCACCCCGGTGCACGGGCACGTGACCCCCCTGCTCGCCGTCAGCCGGGCGCTCGTGGACCGCGGCCACCGCGTCCACTTCCTCACCGGCGAGCGCTACCTCGACCGCGCGGCCGCCACCGGCGCCCACACGCTGCGACTGCCCGCCGAGGCCGACTACGACGACACCGACATGGATGCGGCCTTCCCCGGCCGCGTCGGCCTCACGGGTCCCGCGGGCATCCGCTACGACATGACCGAGATCTTCCTGCGGCCGGCGCGCGCCCAGCTCGTCGCGGTGGACGCGGTGGTGCAGCAGCTCGGCATCGACGCCGTGCTCGCGGAGAGCCTGTTCCTCGGCGCCGCACTGCTCGCCGGACGTCCACGCTCCGAACGCCCGGCGCTCCTCAACCTCGGGATCGTGCCGCTCGGGCTGAAGAGCCGCGACGCCGCGCCGTTCGGCCTCGGCGTGCCGCCCCGGCCCGGCCGGCTCGGCCGGCTCCGCAACGCCGCCCTCACCGCGGTCGCGGAGAAGGTCGTCTTCGCGCCCGTGCAGCGCGCCGCCGTCCGCGCCGGATCGGAGGCCGGCACCGGCCTGCCCGGCTTCGTGCTCGACTGGCCGTCGCACGCCGACGGCGTCATCCAGTTCACCGTCCCGGAGTTCGAGTACCCGCGCACGGACCTGCGCGTGCCGGTGCACTTCGTCGGCCCGGTCTCGCGCACGCAGGCGTCGGACACCGCGCTGCCCGCCTGGTGGTCCGACCTCGACGACGGCCGGCCTGTCGTGCACGTCACGCAGGGGACCGTCGCGAACCGCGACTTCGGAGACCTCGTGCTGCCGACCATCCGAGCCCTGGCCGATGCCGAGGTCTGGGTGGTCGCGAGCACCGGCGGGCGCCCGGTCGCCGAGCTCGGCAGCGACCTCCCGGCCAACGCACGCGTCGCCCCCTACCTGCCGTACGACCGGCTGCTCCCCCTCACGACGGTGTACGTCACGAACGGCGGCTACGGCGGCATCCACTACGCCATGGAGCACGGGGTGCCGGTCGTCGTCGCCGGCACGACCGAGGACAAGACCGAGGTGTCCGCCCGCGTCGCGTGGTCGGGCGTCGGCGTGAAGCTCGCGACCAACCGCCCGGACGCGGCCGCCGTCGGCGCGGCCGTGCGGACCGTGCTCGACGACCCCGCCTACGCGGAGCGCAGCGCACGGATCGGCCGAGCCATCCGCTCCTCGTCCGGCCTCGACGGGGTCGAGCGTGCCGTGCGGGAAACGGTCGGTGCGGAGGCGGCTACGCGGCCCCGTCGAACATCGACGTCACCGAGCCGTCGGTGAAGACCTCGCGGATCGCGTTCGCCAGCAGCGGCGCGATCGGCAGCACGGTGAGCTTGTCCCAGCGCTTGTGCTCCGGCAGCGGCAGCGTGTCGGTCACGACGACCGAGTCGATGAACTCGCTCTGCAGGAGCTCCACCGCCGGATCGCTGAAGACCGCGTGGGTCGCCGCGACGACGACGCCGGTCGCGCCCGCGGCCTTCAGTGCCTCCGCCGCCTTCACGATGGTGCGGCCGGTGTCGATCAGGTCGTCGACCAGCAGGCAGACGCGGCCGGAGACCTCGCCGACGATCTCGTGCACCGAGACCTGGTTCGGGACGAGCGGGTCGCGTCGCTTGTGGATGATCGCGAGCGGCGCGCCCAGCTTGTCGCTCCAGATGTCGGCGACGCGGACGCGGCCCATGTCGGGCGAGACGACGGTGAGAGTCGCGGGGTCGAGCTCACGGCGCATGTGCTCCAGCAGCACCGGCATAGCGAACAGGTGGTCGACGGGTCCGTCGAAGAAGCCCTGGATCTGCGCGGCGTGCAGGTCGACCGACATGATCCGGTCGGCTCCGGCGGCCTTGAACAGGTCGGCGACAAGGCGGGCCGAGATCGGCTCGCGGCCGCGGCCCTTCTTGTCCTGACGGGCGTACGGGTAGAACGGGGCCACCACGGTGATCCGCTTCGCCGAGGCGCGCTTGAGCGCATCCACCATGATGAGCTGCTCCATGAGCCACTCGTTGATCGGCGACGTGTGCGACTGGATGACGAACGCATCCGACCCGCGCACGCTCTCGTCGAACCGCGCGTAGATCTCGCCGTTGGCGAAGGTGCGGGCGTCCGTCGGGACGAGCTCGCTGCCGAGGGACTCGGCGATCTCCTGGGCGAGCTGGGGATGCGCGCGACCGGAGATCAGGACGAGACGTTTCTGGCCGGTCGCGGTGATCCCTGACACTTACTCTCCGCTCTCTTCCGCAGCACTGCTCTCTCTGGCAGCCCTGTCGGCGTCCGTGCCCGGCCGCTTCTGCGCGACCCAGCCTTCGATGTTGCGTTGCGGGGCGACGGTGATGGCGAGTGAGCCCGCCGGGACGTCCTTGCGGACGACCGTTCCGGCACCGGTGTACGCTCCGTCCCCTATCCTAACCGGCGCGACGAGCACGGTGTTCGTGGCGATGCGCACGTGCGAGCCGATCACGGTGCGGTGCTTGTTCACCCCGTCGTAGTTGGCCGTGATGACGCCCGCGCCGAGGTTGCCCTTCTCGCCCACCTCGGCGTCTCCGACGTAGTTGAAGTGGGCGAGCTTCGTGCCCTCGCCGATGACCGCGTTCTTGGTCTCGGTGAAGGTGCCGATCTTGCCCTTCGCGCCGAGCACGGTGCCCGGTCGCAGGTAGGCGAACGGCCCGACCGTCGCGCCCGCCCCGATCACGGCGAGGGTCGCGTCGGTGCGGGTGACGGTCGCGCCCTCGCCGACCTCGGTGTCGAGCAGGGTGGTGTCCGGGCCGATCGTGGCGCCGGTCTCGACGACCGTCGCGCCGCGCAGCTGCGTGCCGGGGCGGATGGTGACGTCGGGCGCCAGCTTCGTCTTCACGTCGATCCAGGTCGTCGCCGGGTCCTGGACGGTGACCCCGGCGAGCTGCCAGGTGCGCACGATGAGCGCGTTCAGCTTCGCCGCCGCGTCGCTCAGCTGCGCGCGGTCGTTGATGCCCTCGACCAGCCACGACTCGGCGACCGGCAGCGCGTCCACGTCGAAGCCGGCCTCCCGCAGCAGGCCGATGACGTCGGTCAGGTACTTCTCGCCCTGAGCGTTGTCGGTGGAGACGAGCGCCAGCTTGTCGCGCAGCGCGGCCAGACCGAAGAGGTAGATGCCCGCGTTGATCTCGCCGATCGCGCGCTCGTCGTCCGTGGCGTCCTTGTGCTCCACGATCCGGTCGAGGTGGCCCTCCGGCGTGCGCACGATGCGGCCGTAGCCGGTGGCGTCTGCCGGGAACGAGGACAGGATGGTCGCGGCGGCCTCGCCCGACCGGTGCTTCTCGATCAGCTCGCGCAGCGTGGCAGCGTCGAGCAGCGGCACGTCGCCATTGACCACCAGCACGTCGCCGGCGAAGTCGGCCGGCAGCGCCGCGACGGCCTGCTCGACGGCGCGGCCGGTGCCGGGCACCTCGTCCTGGTCGACGATCACGGCCTCCGGGAGGTCCGCCTCGATCACCTCGGCGAGCCGGTCGCGCTCGTGCCGCACAACGGCGACCACGTGCGCGGCGTCCAGCTCTCGCGCGGTGGCGAGCACGTGCGACACGATCGGCAGGCCGCCGAGCGGATGCAGCAGCTTGGGGGTCGCGGACTTCATCCGCGTGCCCTGGCCCGCCGCGAGCACGACGATGGCGAGGTTCTGGTCGGTCATGTCCCTCCAGGGGTCGGGGCGTCTCGGGACGCTCCGCCTCCAGGACTCGAACCTGGACCTCACAGCTCCAAAGGCTGTCGTGCTGCCATTACACCAAGGCGGAACGCGCGCTTCGCGCACGTGACAGTCTGCCAGACGCGCCCAGGGCCGACCCCCAATAGCATGGGGTCATGGCCGACGCACGTGACGAGGTGGACCGCATCGTGGACGCCTGGCTGCGCGAACGCCCGGACCTCGACTTCGCCCCGCTGCAGGTGCTCTCCCGGGTGGACCGCCTCTCCCGGCACCTCGACCGCGCGCGCCGCGGCGCCTTCGAGCGCTCCGACCTCGACTCGTGGGAGTTCGACGTGCTCGCGGCCCTCCGCCGCGCCGGCGCGCCGTACCAGCTGAGCCCGAAGTCGCTGCTGCAGCAGACGCTCGTCTCCTCCGGCACCATGACCAACCGCATCGACCGACTCGTCGCCCGCGGCCTCGTCGAGCGCCGCACCGACCCGAACGACGGCCGCGGCATCCTGGTGCAGATGACGGCGCAGGGTCTCACCCGCGTGGATGCGGCCATCACCCGGCTGGTGGACGCGGAGGCCGAGCTGCTCGGCGGCCTCTCCGCCGCCGACGCCGAGCGGCTCGCCGCGCTGCTGCGGAAGCTGAGCCTGGGGTTCGACGCCGGGGCGTGACGCGGCGACTGCGCACCTGCGGAACGTTCGCGCCCGCGCGACCCGCCGCAGTCGTTCCGAGGCGCCGCAGTCGCGGCCTCAGAGCAGCGGCACATACCGCTCCCAGGTGACCGTTATGCCGCTCTCATAAAATCGGCGCTGATGAGACTCTCCCGACTGAAGCGACTCCCCTCCCGGGCCAAGCGCGCCGCGCGCTACGAGATCCACGCGCACTGGCGCCGTCAGCCGATCGTCCAGGGGTCGGTGTTCTACGAGTCGTTCTCCGGCAACGGGATGCTGGACAACCCGGAGGCGGTCTTCCGCGAGCTGCTGGCCGCCCCCGATCTGAAGCACCTCACCCACATCTGGGCGCTCTCCGACCTGCGGCTGTACCGCGCGGCCGTCGAGGAGTTCGCCGGCGACCCCCGGGTCAGCTTCGTCCGCTACGGCTCCGCCGCGTACTACCGCGCACTCGCCACCAGCCAGTACCTCGTCAACAACGCGACCTTCCCGCCGGACTTCTCCAAGCGTCCCGGCCAGGTGTACCTCAACACGTGGCACGGCACGCCGCTGAAGCGCATGGGTTACGACATCGAGGACGGCGCGCTCGGCACCGCCAACATCATCCGCAACTTCGTGCAGGCCGACTACCTGCTGTCGGCGAACCCGTTCATGTCGGAGCAGATGTACGAGACCGGGTACAAGCTCACCGGCGTCTACCGGGGGACGCTGGTCGAGGAGGGCTACCCGCGCATCGACCGCCAGTTCCTCGACGACGCCGGCAGGGAGCGCGTGCGGCAGCGGCTCGTGGACGCCGGCATCCCGCTCGGCGACCGCCAGATCATCCTGTACGCGCCGACCTGGAAGGGCCAGACCTTCGGGCGGCCGGAGGACGACCTCGACCTCCTCCTCGCGCACATCGCGCAGATCGAGGAGCGCCTCGACACCAGCCGCTACGCGGTGCTGCTGAAGACGCACCAGACCGTTCACTCGATGGCGGCACACCGCCCGGAGCTGGCGCGGATGCTGGTCCCCAACGAGATCCCGACGAACCTCGTCCTCGGCGCGACCGACATGCTCATCTCCGACTACTCGAGCATCTTCTTCGACTTCCTGCAGACCGGCCGGCCGATCGTGTTCTTCACGCCCGACCTCGCCGACTACGCGGGCACCCGCGGGCTCTACTTCGAGCCGGAGGAGTGGCCCGGTCCCGTGCTCATGTCCGCGCGGGAGGTCGGCGACGCGCTGCACGCCATCGCCGACGCCGGGGGCCGGCTGCCCGAGGAGTCGCGCGAGCGCTACCTCTCCATGCAGCGCCGGTTCACCCCCTACGAGGACGGCGGCGCCTCCCGCCGCGTCGTCGACATCGTGTTCCGCGGCGTCCGCGACGGCTACCGGCTGCGCACCGACCTGGCCGACGACGGCCGCGAGAAGGTGCTGCTGTACCTGGGCGGGATGCGCCCCAACGGCATCACCACCTCCGCGCTCAACCTGCTCAACAACATCGACCACGAGCGGTACGACGTCTCCGCGTTCTTCGCGCAGAGCCGGTCCGGTGTGGTGATCGCGAAGCAGCGGCAGATCCATCCCGACGTCCGCCAGTTCCCCCGGGTCGGCGGGATGAACGGCGCGAAGCTCGTGCACCTCGCGCGGCACCTCGACTTCCGGCGCGGGCGCATCGCGCAGCACGCCGACATCCCCGCGCAGAACCGGCTGTGGGACGACGAGTGGTACCGCTGCTTCGGCGACAGCCGGTTCGACTACGTGGTCGACTTCTCCGGGTACGGGCCGTTCTGGGCGACCCTGCTGCTGCACTCCCCCGAGGCGCAGCGCGCGATCTGGCTGCACAACGACCTGGCGTCGGACGCGCACCGCGAGGTGAACGGCGAGAAGCGGATGCTGCACAGCCTCACCCAGATCTTCACGCTCTACGGCCAGTACGACCACCTGGTGTCCGTCTCCCCCACCCTGGCGGAGATCAACCGCGCGTCGCTCGCCGATTACGCGGCGCCGGAGAAGTTCGTCTCGGCGCTCAACACGGTCGACGCCGAGCACATCCTGGAGAACGCCGGCGCCGACCTGCACGAGCTGACCTTCGACGAGGAGACCGGGAGCATCCCGGACTGGGCGGAGCTGCTGCTGGCGGACGACGACGTCACCACCTTCGTCAACGTCGGGCGCCTGTCGCCCGAGAAGAACCAGGCGCGGCTCATCGACGCGTTCGCCGCAGTGCACGCCGAGAACCCGAAGACGCGCCTCGTGATCGTCGGCTCCGGCCCGCTCGCGGGCGACCTGGAGGCCCAGGCCGCCGCTCTCGGGCTCGAGGGCTCCGTGTTCCTCACCGGGATGCAGCGCAACCCGCACGCCATCATGGCGAAGGCGGACTGCTTCGTGCTGTCCAGCGACTACGAGGGCCAGCCGATGGTGCTCCTGGAGGCGCTGGTGCTGCAGCTGCCGATCGTCACCGTGGAGTTCGCCTCCGCGAAGAACGCGCTCCCGGTCGGAAGTGGCATGGTGGTCCCGCAGACGGTCGAGGGCGTCGCCGACGGCATGCGCGCGTTCCTCGCCGGTGCGGTCCCGGACAGCCGCTTCGACTACGCCGCCTACAACCGCAAGGCCGTCTCCGAGTTCTACCGCGCGATCGGCGCCGTCCCCGCCCCCGCTCCCACCCCCGCCGACTCCTGACCCCAGCCGTCAGCTCCTGAGTTGTTCGACTTCGCCGCGGCGTGTCGCTCGAACAACTCAGGAGCTGACGGCTGGGGTCAGGCGCGGGCGATGAGAGGGGCGAGGGAGAGGCCGGAGGGGAGCTCGCCGTAGAGGGAGCCGCGCTCGGGGCCGAGGCGGGCCGCGACGAACGCGTCGGCGACCGGATCCGGGGCGTCGCGGATGAGCAGCGAGGCCTGGAGGGCGAGCGCGAGAGCGGCGACCAGGGGACGGACGGCGGCCTCGGCACCCGCCGGGTCGGCATCGGCGCCCGCGACGCACGACGCCACCCGGGCGCGCAGCCGATCGTGGTGCGCGTGGAACGTGCGGTACACCCCGCGGGCGCCCGCCAGTTCCGCGTCGAACGCCTCCCAGGCCGCCGGCTCCCGCCGCAGCGCCCGGAGCACGTCGAGCGCGATGACGTTGCCCGAGCCCTCCCAGATCGCCATCACCGGCTGTTCCCGGTACCGCCGGGCCAGCGGGAACGCCTCGGTGTAGCCGTTGCCGCCGAGGCACTCCAGCGCCTCGTACGCGTGCCCGGGTCCGCGCTTGCAGACCCAGTACTTGGTCACCGCCGTCGCCAGCCGGCGGAAGGCGGCGTCGCTGTCCGGCGCGTCCGCATCGTGGGCGCGCGCCAGCCGCAGCGCGACCGTCGTGGCCGCCTCCGACTCCAGCGCCAGGTCCGCGAGCACGGCGGCCATCGCCGGTTGGTCGACCAGCTTCGCGCCGAAGGCGGAGCGGTGCCGCACGTGCCAGGCGGCCTCCGCGACCGCCTGCCGCATCCCTGCCGCCGTGCCGTACACGCAGTCGAGCCGCGTGCGGTTCACCATCTCCAGGATGGTGCGCACGCCGCGTCCCTCCTCCCCCAGCAGGTACCCGACCGTCCCGTCGAACTCGACCTCGCTCGACGCGTTGGAGCGGTTGCCGAGCTTGTCCTTCAGCCGCTGCAGCAGGAAGACGTTGCGGTCGCCGTCCTCCAGCACCCGCGGGACGAGGAAGCAGGACAGCCCGGAGGCCGTCTGCGCGAGCACCAGGAACGCGTCGGACATCGGCGCCGAGCAGAACCACTTGTGCCCGGTGAGCAGCCAGCGGCCGTCGCCGTCGGCGAGCGCGCGCGTGGTGTTGGCCCGCACGTCCGAGCCGCCCTGCTTCTCGGTCATGGCCATCCCGAACAGGGCGGAGCTCTTGCCCGCGCGGAGCCGCCCGTCGTACTCGCGGCTGAGGAGGCGCGGCATCCACTCGGCGGCGAGCGCGCCGGATGCGGCCAGCGCGGGCACCGCCGCGTGCGTCATCGAGACCGGGCAGGCGTGCCCCGGCTCGACCTGGGCGAACAGCATGAAGGCGGCCGCGCGGGCCACGTTCGCACCCGGCCGGGGCTCGGCCCACGCGGAGGTGTGGGCGCCTGCGGCCACGGCCGCCGCGATGACGCGGTGGTAGCCGTCGTCGTATTCGACCTCGTCGATGCGCTCGCCCCAGCGGTCGAACGCGCGCAGCTGCGGCTCGTGCACGGTGGCGAGCTCGGCATCCCGCTGGAACCCGGCGGAGCCGACCAGCCGGCCGACCTCGTCGAGCGCGCTCGCCGCCCACCCGGCGTCGAGCCGTTCGACGCCCTCCCGCAGCGGCGCATTGGCCGCGAACTCGTCGATGTCGACGCGTGGCGGTGCCTGGTTCACGACGGTGTGGGTGACCATGGCGGGAGTCTAACCGCCGCACTAGGCTGGCCGGATGCTCGAGCCGGACATCCGCACCGCTCGCCTGCTGCTGCGCCCCTGGCGGGCGGAGGACGCCGCGTTCGCGTTCGATCTGTACTCGCGCTGGGAGGTGGCGCGCTTCCTCGGGCGGGCACCGCGCGCGATGGAGCGTCCGGAGGAGGGACGCGACCTCGTCGAGCGGCTGCAGGCACGCGAGGACGCGCGGTCCGCCTACCGCGTCGTCGAGGTGCTCGGCACGGGCGTCGCCGTCGGCACCGTCATGGCGAAGCCGATCCCCGCCTCCGGCCCGGAGCCGCTACTTCCGTCGGCCGACGCCGAGATCGGCTGGCACTTCCACCCCGACCACTGGGGCCTCGGCTGAGCGGCCGAGGCGGCGTCCGCGCTGCTCGCCGCGGCCCTCGCCTCCGGCCTCCCGCGCGTGGTGGCCGTGACCTATCCCGGCAACCTCCCGTCGCAGCGGTTGGCGGAGCGGATCGGGATGCGGCGCCTCGGTACGACCGGCGCCTATTACAACGCCGCCCTGGAGCTGTTCGAGGCGCCCTGACACCCCCGGGTAGGCTTGACAGCCTCATGGCACACCTTCTCGGCGCGGAAGCGCTGCACCTGGAGTTCCCGACGCGCACCGTCTTCGACTCCGTCACACTCGGCATCTCGGAAGGCGATCGGATCGGCGTCGTCGGCCGCAACGGCGACGGCAAGTCGACCCTGCTGCAGCTGCTCGCGGGCCGCCTGGAGCCGGACTCCGGCCGGGTGACCAGGCGGCGCGGCGTGACCGTCGGGATGCTCGACCAGCGCGACGAGCTCCCGCCCCAGCTGACCGTCGGGCACGCGATCGTCGGCGACCGCGAGGAGCACGTGTGGGCGGGCGACCCGCGGGTGCGCGACGTCCTAGCCGGGCTCGTCTCCGACATCCGCTGGGATGCGACCATCGGCGAGCTCTCCGGCGGGCAGCGGCGCCGGGTGGCGCTGGCGGCGCTGCTGGTGCACGACCACGACATCCTCTTCCTCGACGAGCCGACCAACCACCTGGACGTGGAGGGCGTCGCCTGGCTCGCCCAGCACCTCAAGACCCGCTGGGCCGCGGGCTCCGGCGCGGTCGTCGTCGTCACGCACGACCGCTGGTTCCTCGACGAGGTGTCGACGACCACGTGGGAGGTGCACGACGGGATCGTGGAGCCCTTCGAGGGCGGCTACGCCGCGTACGTGCTGCAGCGGGTGGAGCGCGACCGGATGGCGGCCGTCGCCGAGACGAAGCGCCAGAACCTCATGCGCAAGGAGCTCGCCTGGCTGCGCCGAGGAGCCCCCGCGCGCACGTCCAAGCCGAAGTTCCGGATGGACGCGGCCGCCACGCTCATCGCCGACGAGCCGCCGCCGCGCGACACGGTCGAGCTGACCACGATGGCGACGGCCCGGCTTGGCAAGGACGTCGTCGACCTCATCGACGTGTCCGTGTCGTACCCGCCGAAGACGGTGCTGCGCGACGTCGAGTGGCGGATCGCGCCGGGCGAGCGCACCGGCATCCTCGGCGTCAACGGCGCGGGCAAGTCGACGCTGCTCGGGCTCGTCGCCGGCACCGTGCGGGCCGACTCGGGGACGGTGAAGCGTGGGAAGACGGTGAAGATCGCCACGCTGACCCAGCAACTCGCCGAGCTCGACGACGTCCAGGAGGAGCGGGTCAGCGCGGTCGTCGCCACCAAGCGCACCACGTACCTCGCGGGCGGCAAGGAGGTCACGCCGGGGCAGCTGCTGGAGCGGCTGGGCTTCTCGAACGCGCAGCTCTCCACCCCGGTGAAGGACCTCTCGGGCGGCCAGAAGCGCCGCCTCCAGCTGCTGCTCATCCTGCTCGACGAGCCGAACGTGCTGATCCTCGACGAGCCGACGAACGACCTCGACACCGACATGCTGGCCGCGATGGAGGATCTGCTCGACTCCTGGCCCGGGACGCTGCTCGTCGTCTCCCACGACCGGTACCTGCTGGAGCGCGTGACCGACCAGCAGTACGCCATCCTCGACGGGAGGCTGCGCCACCTCCCCGGAGGCGTCGACGAGTACCTGCGGCTGCGGCGGGCGCAGAGCGCGGCGGAGTCGGGCGCTGCGCCGGTCGCCGAGGCGGCGGCGACGACGGCGACCCCGGCGCTCACCGGCTCCGCGCTGCGCGCCGCCGAGAAGGAGCTGTCGGCGCTCGACCGGCGGCTCGCCAAGGTCACCGACCAGGTCGCGGCCAAGCACGAGGAGCTCGCGCGCCACGACCAGAGCGACTACGTCGGCCTGGGCCGGCTCACCGACGAGCTGCGCGCCCTGGAGGGCGAGATCGCCGACCTGGAGACGCGCTGGCTGGAGCTGTCCGAGCAGCTGGAGGGCTAGCGACACGCCGCACCCCCGGACTGGGGAACGAAGCTTTCCTCCCGCTGTGCGATGATCCAGGGACTCGACCGCACCCGACCCGACGCGGCCGACAGGGACAGGAGCCACGCGTGACCGACGAGAACCGGGCCGGCCCGCGGCCCCTCTTCGGACGGGACCGCGCGCGCGAGACCATCCTCCTGGTGGCCCATCGGGCCCGCGACGAGGGCGGCGCGGTGCTCGTCACCGGCGAGGCGGGCCTCGGCAAGACGGCGCTGCTCGCGGATGTGGCGGAGCGGCTCGACGGCTGGACCGTGCTGCGGGTGCACGCCGACTCCTTCGAGTCCGACCTGGCCTACGCGACCGTCGAGACGCTGGTCCGCGGGCTGAACGCCCTGCGCACGGGAGGTGCGAGCGCCACCGGCGGCCGCGGCGCCGCCATCCGGCCCCCGGCTCCCGGAGACGACCCGCTGACGGTCGGCCGTCTCCTCCTGGACGCCATCGACGCGATCGACGGCCCCGTCTGCCTCGTCGTCGACGACGCCCAGTGGGTGGACGAGCCGTCGGCGCGCGCCCTCCGCTTCGTCGTCCGGCGCCTCTCGCACCAGGGCTTCCTGTTCACCGCCGCCTCCCGGCCGCAGCAGAGCAGCCTGGTGACCCTGTTCGACGACGTCGCCGACGTGACCGCCAACCACGCGCGCGTCGACCTCACGCCGCTGACGGTCGGCGACACCCAGGAGCTCGCTCAGCACCTGCTGGGCCACCCGGTGTCGCGGCGCACCGCCACCCGGCTCACCGAGGCGACGCAGGGCTCGCCCCTGCTGCTCAGCGTGCTGCTCGGGCATCTGCGCGACACGTTCTCGCAGGCGCTGCACCCGGCGGGCTGGGACCTCCCGGCGACGGCGATCACCCCGCTGTCGACCGCGATCGCCGCGTCCCTCGAGGGCGCCGACCCGTCCGTCCGCACCGCCGCCGAGCTGGTCGCCGTGCTGCGCGACCCGCTGCCGCTGCCCGTGGTCGGGACGATCGCCGCACGCCTCGGCGTCGAGGTCGACGTGCCGGGCGCCGTGGCGCGCGGACTGGTGCTCGCCGAGACGCGGGACGGCGTGGTGCGGGTCGAGCCGGCGCACGCCATCCTCGCCGACGCCCTCGCGGCCGAGCTGACCCTGGAGCGCCGGGTCGCCATCCACCGGGTGGCGGCCGACGTGCTCTCCGGGCACCGAGCCCTGCGTCACCGGGTGGAGGCGGCGGACCGCGCCGACCCCACCCTGATCGACGAGCTGCTCGCCGCGGCGCTGTCCGCCTCCGACCTCGGGCAGGCGGAGCAGGCGCTCAGCTACGCGCGCTCCGCCGTCGACCTGGCGTCGGACGGCGAGGCGGAGCGGGCGTTGCTCGAACTGGGCCTGATCGCGATGCGGTTCCGGATGCACGAGCGCATCCTGGAGCTTCGGCCGGCGTACGAGGCCGCGACGCCGTCCCCGACCCGCGACGCCGTGCTGCTGGAGATCCGCACCCTCTCGCGCGACCTCCCGGGTGCGCTCACGCTCGCGCTCGCCTTCGAGGAGCGCCCCGCCACCACGCCCGACGAGCGTGCCCTCCGCTCGCATGTCGCCGAGGCTCTGCCGAAGGTGCTGATGGCGATGGGCGACTTCCCCGCGGTGCTCGACCACCTGGAGGCGGCCCGGCGGCACATCGCCGAGAGCCCGGACCCGGCGGAGGTCTCCGATCCCGCTCTGCGCTGGCTGGCCGCTCCGCAGGACGACCTGACGCGGCTGCTCGGTTGGGCGGTCATCTCGGCGGCGCACGCGCGCCGGCCGGAGCTGTTCGTCCCGCTCGTCGCCGAGCTCGACGCGCTGATCGTGGGCCACGAGTCGCCCGCCGCCATCGACGCCCTGGTGGCTCGCTGCCGCGTGTTCATCATGAGCGGCGACCTGGCGCGGGCACGGGCCGACCTGGCGCAGGCCAACGACCTCGTGCGCCGCTACCCGGGCAGCTGGACGGCCGGTTTCGCCCGCACGATCTACGCGCACATCCTGTACCTCACCGGCGAGTGGGAGGAGTCGGTGACGCTGGCCGACACCGCCGTCGCCCTGGCGCTCGACGAGACCGACCTCTCCTGCTGGCCGATCGCCCTGTGGACGTCCGCGCTCGTGCGCGCCGGCCGCGGCGAGGCCGAGGCGGTCGAGGAGCGGCTGCGCGCGGCGGCGCAGGCCGACCCGCGCATCACGGGCTCGTACGACGGCGACCTGCCGTACCTGGCCCGCGCGGAGCTCGCGCGCGCCCTCGGCCGACCCGAGGACCAGCTGGCCGCGACTGAGCAGGCCGAGGCCGCGGGCAACCGCGGGTCGACGCTCGGCTGGCTGACCTACCGGGTGGACGCGCTGGCGGCGCTGGGCCGCGCGGCCGACGCCCGCACGGCGTACCAGGCGGCCGCTGCGCCCGGGCTCTGGCGTCCCTACTACGGTTCGCTACGCTGGCTCGAGGGCCGGGTGCTGGAGGCGGAGGGCCGCACCGCCGACGCGCGCACGGCCTACGAGGAGGCCGCCGCCGACCCGGCCGGAGCCCTGTTCCCGCTACCCCAGGCGATCGCGGCCTTCGACGCCGGCCGCCTCGCCGCCGCCGCCCGCGGCACGCAGGCGGCTCGCGCCCGTGCACTGCTGGAGTCCGCCGCAGCCACATTCCGACGACTCGGCGCCTCCGGCTACCTCGCCCGGACGGTCCGGCTGCTCGACGAGACCACCGCGGTCACCACCTCCACCGACCCGCTGGCGACCCTGACGACGCGGGAGCGCCAGGTCGCCCACGCGCTCGCGACCGGGATGACGAACAAGGAGATCGCCGAGCACCTGTACGTGTCGGTCACGACGGTGAACTTCCACGTGCGCAACATCCTCGCCAAGCTCGGTCTGCGCTCCCGCCGCGAGCTTCGCGCCCTCTCGCGGAGGCGGCCCGTCAAGTCTTGACGGTTTCGCCGTCTCGGCTGGGATCGGCGGGCGAGCGGTGGATAGTGTGAAGACACCTGGGATGCCCGGTCCCGGACGTGGAAACGCTTCTCACCTTCTCGACGAATCGTCTCAACCCGACGCGGCCTGCGGCCGGGCATCCTCGGGCAGACCCGACGGCTCCGGCCGGTCTCTTCGTCTTCGTCAGTCTCCGACGACGCGGGCGCCGTGGACGGGGCCGGTCGCGCGCACGGCATGCACGCGCGCGGCGCTCAGCGCGATCTGGAGGTCGATCGCCGAATCCAGGTCGGAGGTCAGGAACGCCACGGTCGGTCCGGAGCCGGAGACGATGCCCGCGAGCGCGCCGTTCGTCTCGCCCAGCTCGATGACGTCCGCCAGCTCCGGGACGAGGTGGATGGCCGGGGCCTGCAGGTCGTTCGTCAGCGCCTCCGCCAGCATGGCCGGGTCGCCGGCGCGCAGGGCCTGCAGCACGCCGGAGTCCACCGTCGGAGTCAGCTGCGCCGGCGCGATGTCGCCGGCGTGCCGCTCGCGGTGCCGGTCGAGCTCCCGGTACACCTGGGGCGTGCTCAGCTCGCCCCCGGGGAGGGCGAGCACCCAGTGGAACTGGCCGGTCGCCAGCGCAGGGCTCAGCCGGTCGCCGCGTCCCGTGCCGATCGCGGTCCCGCCGAGCAGCGCGAACGGCACATCGGCGCCCAGCCGGGCTGCCAGTGTCTGCAGCTCGTCGCGGCCGACGTCGGTCCCCCACAGCGCATCGCAGGCGACGAGTGTCGCGGCCGCGTCGGCCGACCCCCCGCCCATGCCTCCCGCGACGGGCACGTGCTTCTCGATCTCCAGGCGGACGCCGCCGGTGTAGCCGGTGCGCTTCGCCAGCAGCCGGGCGGCCTTGATCGCCAGGTTGGACTCGTCGAGGGGCACGGAGGCGGTGTCGATGCTGCCGCTGAAGCCCACCGAGAACTCGTCGTCGGGGTAGGCGCGCACGTCCTCGTAGAGGGACACGGCCTGGTAGGCGGTCGCGACGTCGTGGTAGCCGTCCTCCATGACCGCACCGACGCGCATGAACACGTTGATCTTGCCCGGCGCGCGAACGTGCACGCTGTCAACGTCCCAGCCGTCCACCATGCTTCCAACCTACACACCCGAAGCGCTCAGCGCTGTGCGGTGCCCGGCCGGGCGCAGAACGTCCGGGCGGTTGCGGTCAGCCCGGGGAGACGGCGGCCAGCCGGGCGAAGTCGGCGAGGGCCAGCTGCTCGCCGCGCAGGGTCGGCGACAGGCCCGCCCGCTCGAGCGCGTCGGCGGCCGCGGTCGGGTCGCCGAACACCGGGGCCAGGGCCTGGCGGAGGGTCTTCCTGCGCTGCTGGAACGCCGCATCCACCAGGGCGAACGTGCGCTTGCGCAGCTGCTCGTCCCCGGGCGGGGTCTCGTGGCGCTCGAAGCCGACCAGCACCGAGTCGACGTTGGGCACCGGCCAGAAGATCTGCCGGCTCACCTGCCCGGCCGTGCGCCAGACGCCGTACCAGGCCGCCTTCACGCTCGGCGCGCCGTACACCTTCGACCCGGGCTGCGCCGCGATCCGGTGACCCACCTCGGCCTGCACCATGACGACGCCGGAGCGCAGGCTCGGGAAGTGCTCCAGGAAGTGCAGCAGGACGGGCACGGAGATGTTGTACGGGAGGTTCGCCACCAGCCGGACGGGATCGGCCGGCAGCTCGTCGACCGCGAGCGCGTCGCGGTGCACGACGGTCAGCCGCTCGGCCGCCTCCGGAGCCAGCTGCCCCACGGTCAGCGGGAGCTGAGCGGCCAGGCGGCCGTCGATCTCCACCGCCGTCACCTGTGCGCCGGCCTCGAGCAGGCCGAGGGTGAGCGAGCCGAGGCCGGGGCCGATCTCGACGACGCTGTCGCCCGGCTGCACCTCGGCGACCCGGACGATGCGGCGGACCGTGTTCGCGTCGATGACGAAGTTCTGGCCGAGCTTCTTCGTCGGGGTGACGTCGAGCAGCTCGGCGAGGTCGCGGATCTCCGCCGGGCCCAGCAGCCGCAGCTCGGTCACGCGATGATCCCGATGGGCTGCGTCGGCGGCGGCCCGACCGGCTCGCTGTCCCAGCGGCCGTAGACCAGCTCGGTGTTGGAGTTGATCTGCGCGGCGAGCGTCGACGCGTCCGTGCCGATCACCTCCGCCATCGCGCGCAGCGTGTACGGGATGAGGTAGGGCGCGTTCGGGCGGCCTCGGAACGGGGTCGGCGTGAGGAAGGGCGCATCCGTCTCGACCATGATCAGGTGCCGGGGAGCGACCTTGAGCGCCTCCCGCAGGTTCGGCGCATTCTTGAAGGTCACGGTGCCGGCGAACGACATGTACCAGCCGTTCTCGGCACAGATGCGGGCGAGCTCCACGTCGCCGGAGAAGCAGTGGAAGACCGTACGCTCCGGCGCGCCGACGCGCTTCAAGGTCGCGACGACCGCGGCATGCGCGTCGCGGTCGTGGATCTGCAGCGCGATGCCGTGCCGCTTAGCGATCTCGATATGCGCCTCGAAGGAGCGGAACTGCGCGTCGCGGCGCGGCCCCTCCTCGGTGCGGAAGAAGTCGAGCCCGGTCTCCCCCACGGCCCGCACCCGCGGCCGGCCGGCCAGCTCGTCGATCACCGCGAGGGCGTCATCCAACTCGCCGCGCTCGGCGTAGTCGGGGGCGTCGTTGGGGTGCAGGGCGACCGCGGCGAGCATCCGCGGCTCGATCGCCGCCGTCTCGGCCGACCAGCGCGAGGTCTCCACGTCGTTGCCGACCTGGACCACGCCGCGCACGCCGACGCTGGAGGCGCGGTCGAGCTGCTCGCGGTAGTCGAGCGGCTCCACGCCGTCGGCCATCTCGAGGTGCGTGTGGTTGTCGTACACCGGCACGGTGAGCGCCTCGGGCAGCGGAGGGTACGCCAGGTCGCGGCCGTCGGTGACGTGCCGCTGGCGGACGAACGACGGGTCCGTCATACGGCGGCGACCGCCTCCGCGTCGATCCGCGGGAACAGCGCCGCCAGTCCGTTGACCTCGGTGCCGGCCGGCAGCCGGCCCCAGTCGCCCGCCGTGCGCAGCGGCTGCGCGGTGAGCGCGCCCAGCTCGCCCTCGACACCCAGCGCCTCCCAGAGCTTGGCGGTGGCGCCCGGGATCACCGGCGACAGCAGCACGGCGAGCGCGCGCAGGCCCTCGGCGGCCGTGTAGAGCACGGTGCCCAGGCGCTCGCGCTGCGCCTCGTCCTTCGCCAGCGTCCACGGCTCCTGCTCGGTGATGTAGCCGTTGAGCTCGTCGACGATGCGCCAGATGGCCGCGAGGGCGTCGTGGATGGCGAGGCGCCCGATGGCCGCGTCGGCGTCGGCCGCCGCGGTGCGCACGACCTCCTGCACGTGGAGATCGACCTCCTGGTACTCGCCCGCGGGCGGCACGATCCCCTCGAAGTAGCGGGTCACCATCGCGATGACGCGCGACGCCAGGTTGCCGAAGCCGTTGGCCAGCTCCGCCTGGTAGCGCGCGGCGAGGTCCTCCCAGCTGAACGAGCCGTCCTGCCCGAAGTTGATGGCGCGCATGAAGTAGTAGCGGAACGCATCCGACCCGAAGGTGTCGGTGATCTGCGTCGGCGCGATGCCCGTGAGCTTCGACTTCGACATCTTCTCGCCGCCCACGAGCAGCCAGCCGTGGCCGAACACGCGCTTGGGCACCTCGAGCCCCGCGGCCATGAGCATCGCCGGCCAGATGACGGCGTGGAAGCGGAGGATGTCTTTGCCGACCAGGTGATTCGCCGGCCAGCGCCGTGCGAACTCCTCGTCGTCCTGCCCATAGCCGACGGCGGTGATGTAGTTGAGCAGCGCGTCGAACCACACGTAGACCACGTGCGACTCGTCCCACGGCACCTTGATGCCCCAGTCGAAGCTGGAACGCGAGATGGAGAGGTCGCTCAGGCCCTGCCGCACGAAGCTGACGACCTCGTTGCGCGCCGATTCCGGCTGCACGAAGTCGGGCCGCTCCTCGTAGAGCGAGAGCAGCCGGTCGGCGAACTGGCTCATGCGGAAGAAGTAGTTCTTCTCCTGCAGCAGCTCCAGCGGCTTCGAGTGGATGGCGCAGACCTTCTGGCCCTCGTACTCACCCGTGCCGTCGACGATCTCGCTCTGCGGCTTGAACTCCTCGCAGCCGACGCAGTAGAGCGCCTCGTACTCGCCGGCGTAGATGTAGCCGTCGTCGTACAGCTTCTGCAGGAACTTCTGGACGTTGACCTCGTGGCGCTCGTCGGTGGTGCGGATGAAGTCGTCGTTGGAGATGTCGATCGTCTTCAGCAGCGGCAGCCACTCCTCGCCGACGAGCTTGTCGGCCCAGGCCTTCGGCGTCGTCCCGTTTGCGGTGGCGGTGCGCAGGATCTTCTGGCCGTGCTCGTCGGTGCCGGTCAGCAGCCAGGTGTCGTCGCCCGCCTGGCGGTGCCAGCGGGCGAGCACGTCGGCCGCCACCTCTGTGTAGGCGTGCCCGATGTGCGGGACGTCGTTCACGTAGAAGATCGGCGTGGTGATGTAGAACGAGGAGCCGTCGGACATGGTGACTATCCTACGGGCGCGCGGCGACCCGAGGAGGTGTGTTACCGAGCCTGTGGAGAGCGCTTCCGGAGGAAATCCTGGGGATAACTCCCACGCGATATTTAAATCCATATTCTGGGTGCATGACGCACAGATACCGACGGCCGATCGCCGCACTCTCCGCCCTCTCCGCCCTCGCCGCCTCGCTCCTGCTCGCCGCGACTCCCGCGGCGGCGGCCACGACCTGCACGCCGGTGCAGATCCTGGCCTTCCGCGGCAGCGGCGAGACCGCGCTGTCGACCGGCTACACGGGCACGACGGTGAAGACCAGCGGCTGGGAGGGCAAGACGCTCTCCCGCGCCCTGCAGTCGTACGCGACGCAGAGCCGCGGCAAGACAGCTCCGAACCCGCGGATCGACGAGGTGCCGATCGTCGCGGTCGGCCCGAACCAGTTCGGCACGGGCAAGGGCTACCCGGCCGTCGCCGTGCCGAAGACGGCCGATGTCGGGGCCGTCAAGAAGACCTTGGGCGACTCGGCGCGGGCCGGGGCGGTGAGCACGGCGGAGTACATCGACAAGACCGTGGCCGCGCAGACCGCCGCCGGGTGCCGGAGCCCGAAGTTCGTCGTGCTCGGCTACTCGCAGGGCGCGATCGCGGCGCGCTGGCTGACCCAGCTGCGGCCGAAGAACATCGCCCTGTCGGAGATCTTCGGCGACCCGCTGCAGTTCCAGAGCCAGACCGGCAACCACGGGAACGGCGCGGGCGGCAACGGCTTCCTGCGCTACGTCTCCACCGACGACGAGAAGCGCACCGACAACGGCTACTACTCGGTCTCCGGGCCGTCGAAGTCGGCCGTCTGCCACACGGGCGACCCGATCTGCGACTACAACTGGCTCCTCGTCGGCGTGCTCGCGCTCGTGCTGCACCAGGACGATGAGCACTACAACTACGTCCTTCAGGCGACGGAAACGGCCCAGGAGGGGCAGACGATCAGCCGTACGGTGGCCGACCTGCTCGCCGCGGCGGAGCGGCCGAAGTCGGCCGCCGGCCAACTGGCCCCGGAGCCGGAGCGCAACTACACGGACGACATCGACATCGCGGAGTGGATGACGGCCGAGACGACGGTGGTGAACGCCGACAGCTCCGCAGCGCTGCTGCCGCCGGTCACGGCGACCCCGTCCTCCGCTGCGCAGACGGCCGCGCCGTCCGAGCCGCGGACGCAGAGCAGTTCGATCGGCACCTCCGGCCCGCAGGGCATTACGGTCCGCAACGGTCAGACGCTTCGCCTCACGGCCGGGTCGATCCCCGCCGGGCAGCAGTACGGGTTCCGCATCGCGCCGGCGACCGCCGACGGCTCCTGGAAGCTGCCCGCGCTGCTCACGTCCGGTGTCGCGACCTCGACCGGCGGTCCGCAGTACGTCGACGTGACGATCGAGGGGCTCGAGCCCGGCACCTACAGCGGCGGAGTCCTGACGGAGTCGTTCACCCACACGCCCGACATCGCGATCACCGTCGTGCCGTGATCGTCCCCTCAGCTCCGGCGGGCGAGCGCGGCCTGGTACAGGTCGCGCTTTCCCAGCCCGGTCGCCTCGGCCACCTCGGCGGCGGCGTCCTTCAGCCGCGTCCCCGCGGCCACGAGGGCGAGCACCTGCTCGACGGCCGCCTCCGGGTCCGCCGCGCGGGCCGGCGCGCCGGCCACCACGACGACGATCTCGCCGCGGACGCCCTCGGCCGCCCAGGCGGCCAGCTCCGCCGCCGTGCCGCGACGCACCTCCTCGTACAGCTTCGTCAGCTCACGGCAGACGACGACCCGGCGGTCGTCGCCGAGCACCGTGGCGATGTCGGCCAGAGAGGCGGCGAGCCGGTTGGGCGACTCGAAGAACACCATCGTGCGCGCCTCGGCGGCGAGGGCGCGCAGGGCGGTGTGACGCTCGCCCTGCTTGCGCGGCAGGAAGCCCTCGAAGGTGAAGCGGTCGGTCGGCAGGCCGGAGACGGCGAGCGCCGTCAGCACGGCCGACGGGCCCGGCAGCGCGGTGACCCCGACGCCTGCGGCGGCCGCGGCCTCCACCAGGTGGAAACCCGGGTCGGAGACCGTAGGCATGCCGGCGTCGGAGAGCAGCACGACGTCCTGGTCACGGGCGAGCTCGACGAGGTCTGCTGCGCGGTCGCGCTCGTTGTGGTCGTGCACGGCGATCAGCCGTGGCCGGTTGGAGACGCCGAGTCCGGCCAGCAGCCGCTGGGCGACGCGGGTGTCCTCCGCCGCGACCACCGTGGCCTCCTCCAGCACCTCGACCAGCCGGCGGGAGGCGTCCCCGAGATTGCCGATCGGGGTGGCGGCCAGGATGATCATGGCCTCTAGTCTGGCAGCCGAAAGGCGAACCACAGCCGCGCGCCCCTACCATTGCCTGGTGACCTCCGCCCCGCTGACCGACGCCCCGGCCGCGCACGTCGCCCCCGAACGCGCCGGCACCCGGCTGGATGACTGGTGGGCACGGATGCTGCGCACACCGACGCGCCTGCGCCTCTGGTACTGGGGCGCACCCGTCGCCGTGACGCTCCTGGCGGCCGTGCTGCGGCTCTGGAACCTGGGCGCCCCGCACACGCTCGTCTTCGACGAGACCTTCTACGTCAAGGATTCGTGGACGATCTGGAACCTCGGCTACGAGGGCAGCTGGCCCGACAAGGCCGACCCGCGCTTCGCCGCCGGCGAGACGGGCATCTTCTCGCATGATCCGTCGTTCGTCGCCCATCCCCCGCTCGGGAAGTGGCTGATCGCGCTCGGCATGGCGGCGACCGGACCGGCGAACTCGTTCGGCTGGCGGGTCTCCACCGCCATCGCCGGGACGATCGCAGTGCTGCTGGTGTTCCTCATCGCACGCATGCTGTTCCGCTCGACGATGCTCGCCACGATCGCGGGGTTCCTGTTCGCGATCGACGGCCACGCCATCGTGATGAGCCGGGTCGCGCTGCTCGACGGCTTCGTCATGTTCTTCGGCCTGCTGGCGTTCTTCTGCATCCTGCTCGACCGCCGCTGGGCGGCCGGGCGGCTGGCGGCCAAGGTCGCCGCAGCCCGCGCCTCCGGACGCGACCCCGCGTGGGGTCCTGTGCTGTGGTGGCGCCCCTGGCTGATCGCCGCCGGCATCCTGTGCGGTCTGTGTGCGGGAGTCAAGTGGACGGGCTTCTACTTCCTCGCGTTCTTCGCCGTCTACACGGTGGTCGTCGACGCCGTGGCCCGGCGCCGCGAGGGGCTGCCCTTCTACGTCAGCGGCGCACTGCTCAAACAGGCCCCGGCTACCTTCGTGCTCATGGTCCCGCTCGCCTTCGTGGTGTACGTGTCCACCTGGGCCGGCTGGATCTTCACCTCCGGCGGCTACTACCGCGACTGGGCGCAGAGCGTCCACATGCAGTGGACGGGGGCGCTGGGCTGGGTGCCGCTGTGGGTGCAGAACCTCTGGCACTACCAGACGGAGATGTACAACTACAGCATCAACCTGCACACGCCGCACCCGTACCAGTCGAACCCGCTCGGCTGGACGCTGATGCTGCGGCCGACGAGCATGTACTACGTCGGCACGACGCACGGGCAGGACGGCTGCACGGCCAACGCCTGCTCGGCCGCGATCACCTCGCTCGGCAACCCGCTGATCTGGTGGGCCGGGACGGCCGCCATCCTCTTCCTCGTCTACGTGCTCATCCGCTACCGCGACTGGCGCTACGGCCTCATCCTGACCGGCCTCGCGGCGGGCTACCTGCCCTGGTGGCTGTACATGCAGCGCACGATCTTCACGTTCTACTCGATCGCGTTCGAGCCGTACCTGATCCTCGCGCTCACGGCGGTCATCGGGATCGCGCTCGGCAGACGCACCGATCCGGAGCACCGCAGGCGGCGCGGCATCCTCTGGACCGGCGTCTTCCTCGCCGCGTGCGCCGTGGTGAGCGCGTTCTTCTGGCCCATCTGGACGGGTCAGCAGGTGCCGTTCTGGTTCTGGCAGATCCACATGTGGCTGCCCAGCTGGGTCTGAGCCGCCCCTCTCCCGGCTGTCGGGGGCCGGTGGTAGACCGAGGGGTATGACCGACGCAGAAGAGCCCCTCGACCTCGTCCCCCTTCCCGGAAGCGAGCGCCCCGCCCGCCCGGGCTTCCGCGCCCACGGCGGGCTGGCTCCCGACGTGCGGGTCGACGCGACGCTGGTGCTGCGCAGGCGCGCCGAGCTGCCGGAGAGCGCGTTCGCGCATCCCCTCTCGCGCCAGGAGCTGGCCGACCGCTACGGCGCCGCGCCGGACGACGTGCAGCTGGTGCGGAGCACGCTCGAAGGCCTCGGCCTGACCGTCGACGAGGTGGACGCGGGCGCGCGCCGCATCCGCGTCTCCGGTCCCGTGCAGACGGTCGCCCGGGTCTTCGGCACCGACCTCGCCCAGTCCACCCCGGAGGACGACGGGCAGAACGCGCCGACGTACCGTCAGCGCACCGGGGGCCTGAGCATCCCCGCCGCCCTCGACGGCGTCGTCACCGCCGTCCTCGGCCTCGACGACCGGCCGCAGGCGCGGACGCAGTTCCGCTACGTGCCCGCGGCGGCCGTGAACACGAGCTACACGCCGCCCCAGCTCGGGACGGTGTACTCCTTCCCCGAGGGCACCGACGGCAGCGGGCAGACCATCGCGATCATCGAGCTCGGCGGTGGGTACGTGCAGTCCGACCTCGACACGTACTTCGCGGGCCTCGGCATCCCGACCCCCTCGGTCACCGCGGTCGGGGTGGACGGCGGCTCAAACGCCCCGGACGGCAACCCCAACGGCGCCGACGGCGAGGTCATGCTCGACATCGAGGTCGCGGGCGCGCTCGCGCCCAAGGCATCCATCGTCGTGTACTTCGCCCCGAACACGGACGCCGGGTTCCTGGACGCGGTCTCGACGGCCGCGCACGCCGACCCGACGCCGGCGGCCATCAGCATCAGCTGGGGCCAGTCGGAGGACCAGTGGACGCCGCAGGCGCGTACCGCGTTCGACCAGGCGCTGCAGGACGCCGCCGCACTCGGCGTGACCACCACGGTCGCGGCCGGGGACGACGGCAGCAGCGACCGCGTCGGCGACGGCCGTCCGCATGTCGATTTCCCGGCGTCGTCTCCGCATGCGCTGGCCTGCGGCGGCACGCGGCTGGAGGCGGACGCCTCCACCGGGGCCGTACGGTCCGAGACGGTGTGGAACAACGGAACCGGCGGCGGCGCGACCGGCGGAGGGGTGAGCGCGGTCTTCCCGCTTCCCTCCTGGCAGAGGGGCGTCGGGGTGCCGAGCGGCGCCGACGGCACCGATGCGGGCGGCTCCACGAACGGCCCGGGCGGGCGCGGCGTGCCCGACGTGTCCGCGGTGGCCGACCCGCAGACGGGCTACCGCATCCGGGTCGACGGTCAGGACACCGTGATCGGCGGCACCAGCGCCGTGGCTCCCCTCTGGGCCGCCCTGGTCGCCCGGCTCGTGCAGTCGACCGGCAAACCGCTCGGGCTCGCGCAGCCGGCCCTGTACGACTCCGTCCGCTCCGGCCAGGTCGCGGCGGGCTTCCGCGACATCACGGTCGGCGACAACGGGGCCTTCGCCGCGACGGCCGGGTGGGACGCCTGCACCGGCCTCGGCGTGCCGAACGGCACCACGCTGCTGTCGGCCCTCTGACCGCGAGGGCAGCAGAATGGATCGGTGACCTCCTCCCCGGCCGCCGTCCGCAGACCGCTCCCCTGGCTCCCGGGGCTCATCGTCTGCGCCCTGGCGGCCGCGGCGGCGTGGGGTGTGCACTGGCTGGCGCCGGCGGTGCCGCTGCTCACCGCGGCGGTCGTGCTCGGCATCGTGGTCGGCCAGCTCCCGGCTGCGCGCCCCGCCGTCACGGGCGTGCTCGCGCCCGGCCTCTCGCTCAGCGCGAAGCGGCTGATGCGCATCGGCGTCGTGCTCCTCGGCCTGAAGCTCAGCCTGGGCGACATCGCCGGGCTCGGCTGGGTCGCCATCCTGACGACCGTCGCCGTCGTGCTCGTCTCGTTCGCCGGCACGTTCTGGATCGGGCGGCTGCTCGGCCTGCCCGGCCACCAGCCGCTGCTCATCGCCACCGGGTTCTCGATCTGCGGCGCCTCCGCGATCGGCGCCATGAGCGGCGTGGTCAAGCCCAAGGACGAGGAGGCCGCCACTCCCGTCGCGCTGGTCACGCTGTGCGGGACGCTCGCGATCTTCGTGCTGCCGCTGCTGTGGCATCAACTCGGCCTCGACGCGCAGCAGTTCGGGCACTGGGTCGGAGCGGGCGTGCACGACGTCGGCCAGGTGGTCGCGACGGCGCAGATCGCCGGGGCCGCGGCCCTCGCGGTGGCGGTCGTCGTGAAGCTGACCCGTGTGCTCATGCTCGCCCCGATCGTCGCCGTCGCCGCGGTCGTGGAGCGGCGCAGGCACGTGGAGGGGGACCCGGCGGCGAAGCGCCCGGCGATCGTGCCGCTGTTCGTCGCCGGCTTCCTCGTCGCCGTGCTGGTGCGCACCTTCGTCCCGCTGCCGCCCGCGGTCACCGACGGCGCGGACACCCTGCAGACGGTCCTGCTGGCGATGGCGCTGTTCGGCCTGGGCACGGCGGTCCGCCTCCGCACGCTCGTGGGCACCGGCTGGCGGGCGCTGGTGACGGGACTCGCCTCCTGGGTGCTCATCGCGGCGCTCGCGCTCGGCGCGGTCTGGGTCAGCGCGGCCTGACCCGGGTTCATTCGACCAGCTTCAGCCCCACGACGCAGCCGACCAGGCCGACGATCAGCAGCGCCTTCACCGGCGAGAAGCCGTCGCCGCCGAACACCATCGCGTACAGCACCGTCAGCGCGGCGCCGATGCCGACCCACACGGCGTATGCGGTGCCCGTCGAGATCCCGCGCATGGCGAAGGCGAGGCCGCCCATCGACGCGAGCAGGGCTGCGACGAAGACCACCGTCGGCCAGAGGCGGGTGAACCCCTCCGACTTGCCGAGGGCCGTCGCCCAGACGGCTTCGAGCACACCGGAGAGAACGAGGACGATCCAGGACACGGTCCGACTCCTTGGCCAGTCTTGTCGCTCACCGGGTACTGAACCGTCGTCCGGGGCCCCGATCGGGGCCTGCCTCCAGGGTAGCAAGCGCCGGTTGCGGTCTGTTACGGCCCTCGGGAGGCGGTGTCGGCCGGTTCGGGTAGCGTGAGCCCATGGCAGATCGTGAGTACGGCTTCCGCACGCGTGCGATCCACGCGGGCAACATCCCCGATCCGGTGACGGGGGCGCGCGCCCTCCCGATCTACCAGACCAGCGCCTTCGTCTTCGACGACACCGCAGACGCCGCGGCCCGGTTCGCTCTGCAGAAGTACGGCAACATCTACTCGCGTCTGGCCAACCCGACGGTCGCCTCGTTCGAGGAGCGCGTCGCCAGCCTCGAGGGCGGCCTCGGCGCGGTCGCCACGGCGTCCGGCCTGAGCGCGCAGTACATCACCTTCGCCTCGCTCGTGGGCGCGGGCGACCACATCGTCGCCTCCGCCAACCTGTACGGCGGCTCCATCACCCAGCTGGATGTGACCCTCCGCCGGTTCGGCGTCGACACCACGTTCGTGCAGAGCTCCGACCCGGCCGACTACGCCGCGGCGATCACCGACAAGACCAAGATCCTGTTCGCGGAGACCATCGCGAACCCATCCGGCGAGATCGCCGACATCGCCGGCCTCGCCGACGTCGCGCACGCCGCCGGAATCCCGCTCGCGATCGACTCGACGATCGCCACCCCGTACCTCAACCGACCCATCGAGTGGGGCGCCGACATCGTCATCCACTCGGCCACCAAGTTCCTCGGCGGGCACGGCACCACCCTCGGCGGGGTGGTGGTCGAGAGCGGCCGGTTCGACTGGCACTCGTCGAAGTTCCCGCTGTTCGGCGAGCCGGTGCCGTCGTACGGCGGGCTGCAGTGGTCGGGCAACTTCGGCGAGTACGCGTTCCTCACCCGGCTGCGCGCGGAGCAGCTGCGCGACATCGGCCCGGTGCTCGCGCCGCACTCGGCGTTCCTGCTCGCTCAGGGCGTCGAGACGCTGCCGTACCGCGTCCAGGCGCACGTGGACAACGCCCGGGCCGTCGCCGAGTGGCTCGACGCCGACCCGCGCATCGAGAAGGTGTTCTGGGCCGGCCTGCCCGAGCACCCGCACCACGAACGTGCGCTGAAGTACCTGCCGAAGGGCCCGGGCAGCGTGTTCAGCTTCGTCGTGAAGGGCGGCCGGGAGGTCGGGCAGAAGTTCATCGAGTCGGTGAACCTGGCCAGCCACCTCGCGAACATCGGCGACGCAAAGACGCTGGTGATCCATCCCGCGTCCACCACCCACGCCCAGCTCACGGAGCAGCAGCTGCTCGACGCGGGCGTGCTTCCCGGCGTCGTGCGCATCAGCGTCGGCATCGAAGACGTGGAGGACATCATCTACGATCTGGATCAGGCGCTCACGATCGCCGTCGAGGAGGCGAAGGCCGCATGACCACCGCGACAACGGAGGACACCACCGAGGTCCAGCTCGCCAACGGGCTGAGCTGCGCGGTCCCGGCCGACTCGCCGCTGGCGAAGCTGCTGAAGTCGCAGCGCACCTGGGTCGGGCCGGACGCCAAGGAACGGCTCCAGATCCTCCGCGGCGCGAAGTCGGTCGCGATCGTCGGCGCCTCGCCGAATCCGGCGCGGTCGTCGTACTTCGTCGGCACGTACCTGCAGCAGTCGAGCGACTACCGGGTGTACTTCGTCAACCCGAACGCCGACACGATTCTCGGCGAGAAGGCGTACCCCGACCTGGCGTCGCTGCCGGAGGTGCCGGACATCGTGGACGTGTTCCGCAAGCCCTCCGACATCCCCGCCGTCATCGACGAGGTGCTCGCCGTCGGCGCCCCCACGGTGTGGGTGCAGCTCGGCATCTGGAACCAGGAGGCCGCCGAGTACGGCGAGTCGAAGGGCCTCACGGTCGTCATGGACCGCTGCATCAAGATCGAGCACGCCCGCTTCCACGGCGGCCTGCACCTGCTCGGCTTCGACACGGGCCAGATCACCGCCCGCAAGACCCTGCGCTAGCCGGCCCCACTCCGCGCGAGGCGGGTCAGGCGCGGGCGGGTCAGGCGCGGGCGACGATGTGGAAGACGTGCCAGTGCTTCGGGCCCTCGAACGACATCCCGCGGCGGTCGTCCTCGACCAGTTGGAGCACCTCCATGCCGGTCAGCATCCCCTCCACCTGGGCGCGGTCGTGGAAGCTCATGCCCTGGCGCCCGACCCACTCGTCGTGCGGGCCGAACAGCTCCCCCGCGAACAGGCCGCCGGGGCGGAGCGACTCGCGGATGTCGGCCCAGAGATAGGCGAAGTGCGTCTCGTCGCAGAACGGCAGCGCGAAGCCGGCATAGACGAGGTCCGCCGCCGGCAGCTGCCCCAGTGTCTCGAAGGTCGCCTGCCGCACCGTCACCCGCTCCGCCGCCTCCGGCGACAGGCCGGCCGCGACGCGCTCCTGGACGCCGGGGTCCGCATCCACCGCGAGCACCCGCCAGCCGTGCTCGGCCAGGTGCCGCGTCTCGACCCCGTCGCCGCAGCCGAGGTCGATCGCCTCGCCGGGCGCCCCCTCCCACGCGGCCATCGCGCTCTGGAACGTCGGGCGCACCCCGCGTCCGCCCTGCTCCTCGTAGAACTGCGACCAATCGAACGCCATGCCGCGAGCCTACGCGTGCCCGCCACCCCACCGTCGAGTCCGCAAAGACTGCACGCGCCGACGGCGTGTCGCGTGCAGTCTTTGCGGACTCGACGGCGGGACGCGCGCGGGCACGATGGGTAGGATCGGGCCCGTGCCCTCTTCGCCCCGCGTCGCCGTGCTCGGGCCGGTTCTGGTGGAGGACCGGGCCGGCGAGCTGAGCGAGCCGTCGGGGCTGCTCGGCAAGAGCCTGATCGTCGCGCTGGTGCTCGCGCGCGGTGCCGCGAGCGTCCCCTCCCTCGTCGACGACCTGTGGGACGACGCACCCCCGCGCCAGGAGCGCGCCGCCCTGCAGACCCTCGTCTCGCGCGTACGGACGGTGAGCGCCGACGGCCTGCTGGAGTCCACCCCGAGCGGCTACACGCTCGCCGTCTCCCCCGAGGAGACCGACCTCGGCCTCGCCCGCCGCGCGCTCGACCGGTCGGAGGCCGCGCTCCAGCACGGCGATCCGGAGGACGCCGTCGCGCAGGCGACCGCGGCGCTGGCGCTCTGGCGCGGCGAGCCGGGCGCCGAACTCGGCGGCAGCCCGCTCGCCGACGAACTGCGGCAGACGGCGGACGCCCTGCACGACGACCTCCTGCTGCTGCGCGCCCGCGCGCGCCTCGCCACCGGAGACCACACCGGCGCCCTCGACGACCTGCAGCCTCTGCTCGCGCGCCGCCCGCTCGATGAGGCCCTGCGGCTGGTGCAACTGCGCGCCCTCGCCGGCGCCGGCCGCCGCAGCGACGCGCTGCTGGCCTTCGCGGAGCTGAAGGAGGCGTTGCTCGACCGGCTGGGCACGCGTCCCGGCCCCGAACTGGTCGCCCTCAACGCCGAGCTGCTCTCCGACGACGATCAGCGGCGGCCGACCGCGCCCCACCGCATCCGGATCGGCCTCCGCGCCGCGCCGAACGCCCTGGTCGGCCGTGAGTACGACCTGCAGGCCGTCGAAGACCTCATCGCGACCTCGCGGCTGACGACGATCCTCGGCCCTGGCGGCCTCGGCAAGACGCGCCTGGCGCAGGAGGTCGGCAATCGCGCCGTCCACACACCCGCCGTCATCGTGGTCGAGCTGGCCAGCGTCCGCACCGGGGAGGATGTGGAGCTCGCCTTCGCCTCCACCCTCGGCATCCGGGAGGCGCGGGCCGCGCGGCCCACCGATCCTGGAGCCCAGCTCGACCTGCGTTCGCGCATCCTCGGCGTCCTGGCCGAGCGCGAGACCCTTCTCGTCGTCGACAACTGCGAGCACATCGTGGATGCGGTGGCCGCCTACGTGCAGGACATCCTGGACGCCACGACGAGCGTCCGGGTGCTGGCGACCAGCCGGGCACCGCTCGCGATCGGCGCCGAACGGGTCTACCCGCTCGACTCGCTGAAGAGCACCGACGGCCACGGCGGAGCGGACGTCCCGGGCGAGTACGGGCCCGCCGTCGCCCTCTTCCTGGAGCGCGCCCGTGCCGCACGTCCCGGCGTCGTGCTCCCGCTCGGGGTCGTCGCGCGCCTCTGCGACCGGCTCGACGGACTCCCGCTCGCCATCGAGCTGGCGGCGGCGCGCACCCGGTCGCTGTCGGTCGACGAGATCGAGCGGCGGCTGGGCAACCGATTCGCGCTGCTGACCGGCGGCGAGCGCACCGCCCCGGAGCGGCACCGCACGCTGCTCGCCGTGATCGAGTGGAGCTGGAACCTGCTCCACTCGTCGGAGCAGACGCTGCTGCGTCGGCTGTCGCGCTTCCCGGACGGCTTCAGCACCGAGGCGGCGGAGGCCGTCGCGGGCCCGGGCGCCTCGACCGTGATCGACGACCTGGACGCGCTGGTCGCGCAGTCGCTCGTGACGGTGACCGAGGACCGGACGACCGGCCTGCTGCGCTACCGGATGCTGGAGACCGTCCGCGAGTTCGGCGACAGGGAGCTGATCGCGGCCGGCGAGGAGGACGAGGTCTCCGCCGGCATGGACGCCTGGGCCGTCGCCTTCTGCCGGACCGCGCTGGCCGGCATGCACGGCCCGGAGCAGCTCCCCACCTTCCAGCGCATCACCGCCGAGCAGGACAACCTCGTCACCGTGCTGCGGGCGGCCCTCGACGGCGAGCGCCACGAGACGACCGCCGTCGTCTTCGCCGCGCTGTCGTACTACTGGTCGCTGCGCAGCGCGCACTCCGAGGTGATCAGCTTCGGGTCCGCGGTGCTCGCGGCGCTCCTCCGCTGGGATCCGCCGCCGACGGCCCGCGACGCCGTCGCCGCCTGCTTCACGGTCATCGGCGGCACCTTCCTCTTCATCGACCTGCGCACCTCCGCCCGCGCGATCTCGCGGTTGCGGCGGCTGCGCGGCAGCGGCCCGCTCTCCGATCCGCGGCTGGACGGCCTGGCCGACCTGGTGCTGCATGCCGGGCGCACGGAGGAGGGGCTCGAACTGCTCGAGCAGTACGCCTCGTCGAACGACCCGGAGCGCGCGGCGCTGGGCAATCTCCTTCGGGCGCAGCTGTACGAGAACGGGGCCGAGCTCGACCGGGCCCTCGCCGCCGGCATGCGGGCTTGGGAGAACGCGGAGCGGGCGGGAGACACGTGGTCGTTGGCCTCGGCGGCGCAGTCGCTCGCGCAGTCGCACAGCCAGCTCGCGCATCCCGCCGAGGCCCTGGCGTGGGCGCAGCGCGCGTACGACCACATGGCCCAGCTGCAGGCGGACGGCGACATGCACCAGCTGGACTGGCTGATCGCCATCAACGCCATCTCCAGCGGCGACACCGCCCGCGGCAGGCAGCTGCTGGAGCGGTACCTGGCCGTGGAGGTGGACAGGAGCGGCTTCGACTACGCCGACTACTACGCGATCGGCTTCGCCGGGATGGCGGAGATCGCGCTGGCGGAGGGCGATGTGCCCGAGGCGGTGCGGCTCTACGGCCAGGCCCTCGACGCGTTCGGCGACCCGCCGAGCGGGCGCGCCGGCTCCCTGAACCCGTGGCTCATCATGCTCAGCGCGGCCGCGCTCACGGCGCGGCTGCGCGCGCACGCCACGGTGGACGGCCTGCTCGACCGGGCGGAGACCGACGTCGCCGCCGCATCGCTGCGCACGCGCATCCTGGTGAGCGCGCGGCTCAGCCCGCCGTACCTGGACCGCCCCGTGATCGGCTCCGGTCTGCTCGGCTACGCGGTGTGGATGCTCGACCCGCACACCGTGGAGGTGCACGGCGACGACGCGTGGCTGAAGACGGGCCTGTCCCTGTTCGCCCTGGCCGGCCGGGCGAACTCCCGCCAGGACGTCGCGAGCCTGCACCGCGACGCCGTCGCCGAGCGCCTGGTCGCAGCGTGGGGCCGCGACCGGCTGGACGCCGCGCTCGCGCCGGTCGCCGGCCTCGGCCCGGAGGAGGCCATCACGCGCGGCCTCGCGCTCCTCTCCTCCGTCCGCGCCTGACCGCCGCCGCATCCATGGGGCGCAACACGCCGTTTCGGCGCGCGCATAACGGCATGTCGCGTCCCATCGTTTAGCAACTTTAGTTGACAAATCCGGATAAGCAACTATGGTTGCTTACATGAACGCCGCACCCTATCCCGATCCCGTCGGCGGCGTCGCCGACGGCCTGGCCGCCGTGGTCGCCCTGCGCGAACTCGCCGACCGGCTCGAAGACGCCGAGGTCGAACGCGCGCTCCGCGACGGGTGGAGCTGGACGCAGATCGCCGACGCACTCGGCGTGACCCGCCAGGCGGTCCACAAGAAGCACCTGCGCCGGGTCGCCGCCGCAGGCATCGAACTGAGGAGGCGCAATGTCTGACATCCCGCCCGGATCCGTCAGCAACCTGCCGGGGCAGCCGCTGTCGCGCACGCTGCGACCGATCGTCATCCGCTCCATCGTCGAGGCGCAGGAGCGCCACTCCCCGGCCGTCGAGGCCGAGCACCTGCTGCTCGCCCTCTCGCGCGACGGCAGCGTACCCGTCCGGGAGGCGCTCGCCTCCGTGGGGTTCGACCACGACGGGCTTGCGGCGGCCCTGGATGCCGAACGCGCGGCCAGCCTGCGCGTCGCAGGGGTCAGCCCGCTGCCCGCCGAGCGCCTGCTCGCCGCACCCAGCCTCACCCGCCCGCGCTGGGGCGCGTCGGCGAGAGAGGCGCTCACCCGGGCGCACCGCATCGCCGGAGCCCACCACCGGCAGCGGATGGACCAGTTCCAGCTGCTCGCCGCCCTGCTCGGTCTGGAGCTGGGCACCGTCCCGCGGGCCGTCGCCCTCGCCGGCGTCGACCCCCGGGCCCTCCTCGCCTCCGCCCGCCGCGCGTCCTGACGCTCCGCTTACACGGCCGCGAGGCGTGTGTAAGCGGTGCGTAAGCGCCGCGTAAGCGGGGGCGCGCAGGATCGGGACATCACCGATCCACAAGGAAAGGACACACCATGACTCGCAGCTCGGAGTGGGCCGTCGAGGCCCACGGGCTGGTCAAGGTCTTCGGCGACAACCGGGCGGTCGACGGAGTCGACCTGACCGTGCGCGCCGGCGCCGTCTACGGCGTCCTCGGCCCCAACGGCGCCGGCAAGACCACCACCATCTCCATGCTCGCCACCCTGCTGAAGCCGGACGCCGGCGAGGCCTTCATCTTCGGCCACGACATCCGCCGCGAGCAGCAGGTCGTCCGCCAGCTCATCGGCGTCACCGCCCAGTTCGCCTCCGTCGACGAGACCCTGTCGGCCAGCGAGAACCTGATGATCTTCTCCCGCCTGCTCGGCCTCTCCGGCCGCGAGGCGCGCGCCAAGACCACCGAGCTGCTCGAGGAGTTCGGGCTGAGCGAGGCCGCGAAGCGTCCGCTGAAGAAGTTCTCCGGCGGCATGCGCCGTCGCCTCGACCTCGCCGCCAGCCTGATCGCGCAGCCGCCGCTGATCTTCCTCGACGAGCCGACCACCGGCCTCGACCCGCGCACCCGCTCGCAGATGTGGGACACCATCCGCCGCCTGGTCTCCACCGGCTCCACCGTGCTGCTGACCACGCAGTACCTGGACGAAGCGGACCAGCTCGCCGACCGCATCGCCGTCATCGACCGCGGCCGGGTGGTCGCCGAGGGCACGGCGGACGAGCTGAAGGCGTCGGTCGGCGAGTCGTCGCTGCAGCTGCGCCTCACCGACCCGGCCGACATCGAGGACGCCCGCCGCGCCATCCAGACCGTGCTCGGTGTGGATGCGGTGGTGTCGCCCGAGGGCTCCCGCATCACGGCCCCCATGCGCAACGCCGACACGGTCACCGACCTGTTCGTGACGTTCCGCGAGGCGGGCATCCACCTGTCGGAGATGTCCGTGCAGAAGCCGACGCTGGACGAGGTGTTCCTGACCCTCACCGGCCACGGCGTCGAGGACGAGAAGGCGGACGAGGCGTCCGCAGAGGAAGAGAAGGTGAACGCATGAGCGCCATCGCCACCATCACGCCGCCCTCGGAGCGGCAGTTGAAGAACCACGTCAGCCTGCGCCAGACGCTGGCGAACACCCTGACGATGGCCCGACGCGGCATCCTGAAGGTGCGGCGCACCCCCGAGCAGCTGTTCGACGTGACGCTGCAGCCGATCATCTTCACCGTCATGTTCGCCTGGCTGTTCGGCGGCGCGATCGCCGGAAGCGTCGACGCGTACCTGCCCCAGCTCATCCCCGGCATCCTGGTGCAGACCGTCATCACCGCCTCGGTGGTGACCGGCGTCCAGCTGCGCGAGGACATGGACAAGGGCGTGTTCGACCGCTTCAAGTCGCTTCCGATCGCGCGCATCGCCCCGCTCTCGGGCGCGCTGCTCGCAGACACCCTGCGGTACGCGATCGCCACGACGATCACCTTCATCGTCGGTTTCGCCATGGGCTACCGCCCGGGCGCCGGGTTCGGCTTCGCGGCCCTGGGCGGCCTCCTCGTCGTCGTCTGCGCCTGGGCGATCAGCTGGATCTTCGCCTTCTTCGGCGTGATCGCCCGCACGGCCGGGTCGGTGCAGGGCATCTCGTTCCTGATCCTGTTCCCGCTGACGTTCTTCTCGAACGCCTTCGTGTCGCCGAGCACGCTGCCGAGCTGGCTGGAGTGGTTCGTGAACATCAACCCGGTCTCGCATCTGGTCACGGCCGTCCGCGACCTCGCCAACAACGGTTCCTTCGGTGCCGACGGGTGGATCGCACTGGCCGGCGCCGCGGTGATCGTCGCGGTGTTCGCCCCGCTCACGGTCCGGGCGTACATGCGCAAGGCCTGACCGGCGGATCCGGTCGCACAGACGGCGGCCGTCGCGTCCTGCGGAGGGACGCGGCGGCCGCTTCGTCGTGCCCCGCTTCATCCCGGCTCTGCGCACGATCGCTGCGCGGATGCGCGCCCGGACGCGGGATTCACGCGCTCAGGCCGACATACACTGGAGAAGTGACAGCGTACGTCTCGGCCTTCGACCTGTTCTCGATCGGCATCGGCCCCTCGAGCTCGCACACCGTCGGCCCCCTCCGGGCGGCGGCCGCCTTCGCCTCCCGGCTCGACGACGACGGGATCCTCGACCGCGTCGACGAGGTCACCTGCACGCTGTACGGATCCCTCGGCTCCACCGGCATCGGCCACGGGACGCCCGACGCGGTGATCGCCGGGCTCCGCGGCCTCCAGCCGGAGACCTGCCGCCCGGAGGACGTGCGCGGCGCCTGGTCGGCGCTCGAGCCCGGCGCGACGCTGCTGCTCGCGGGCCGGCGCCGCATCCCGATCGACCGGGACGACATCGCGTTCGAGCCGCGCACCCGCCTGCCCGGCCACCCGAACGCGCTGACCCTGCGGGCCTGGGGACGCGACGCCGCGGGCGGCCGGTCGCCGTTGCCGCTGCTGGAGGAGACGTACTACTCGATCGGCGGCGGCTTCATCCGCCGCGACGGCGAGGAGGCGGCGCTCGCCGCCCGGCACGCGCACCCGCTCCCCTTCGCCAGCGCCGCCGAGCTGCTGGCGATCTGCGAGCGGGACGGCATCCCGATCTGCGAGGTCGCGCGCCGCAACGAGGTGGCGCTGCACGGCGAGGAGGCCACGCGCGAACGGCTCGACCTGATCTGGGAGGCGATGGCCGAGTGCGTCGCCCGCGGGCTCTCCGGCGAGGGGACGCTGCCCGGCGGCTTGGGCGTCTGGCGCCGCGCGGCCAGGATGCGGGAGCACCTGGAGGCGGTGCAGGACGACCCGGGCCGTGCAACGGCCCTGGAGTGGCTGCACGCGTTCGCGCTCGCGGTCAACGAGGAGAACGCCTCGGGAGGCCGCGTCGTCACGGCGCCGACCAACGGCGCGGCCGGGATCGTCCCCGCCGTCGCCCACTACTACCTGCGGTTCGTGCCGGGCGCCTCACTGGAGGGCATCCGGCAGTACCTGCTCACCGCGACCGCCATCGGCTCGCTGTTCAAGGCGAACGCCTCCATCTCGGGCGCGGAGGGCGGCTGCCAGGCCGAGGTCGGCTCCGCCTGCGCCATGGCCGCGGGCGCGCTGTGCGCGGTGCTCGGCGGCACGCCGAAGCAGGTCGAGAACGCGGCAGAGATCGCGATGGAGCACCACCTCGGCCTCACCTGCGACCCGGTCGGCGGGCTGGTGCAGATCCCCTGCATCGAACGGAACGCCATCGCCTCGTCGACGGCGGTCTCGGCGGCCCGGCTGGCCCTGCACGGCGACGGCTCGCACCTGGTGTCGCTGGACACGGTGATCGAGACGATGCGCCAGACCGGGCTGGACATGTCCACCAAGTACAAGGAGACGAGCGAGGGCGGGCTGGCCGTCAACGTCATCGAGTGCTGACGCGCTAACGCGTGCATTACGGCACGTTGCGCAGTGCATTTCGGGCGTCGGTGGTCCTGGCTAGCGTGATCGGGTGACAGAAACTACCTCGCTCCCCGTCCAGCCCGCCGCCACGACCGCGCTGGCCTCCGCGCTCGACGGCCCTCTGGTCTCGACCCAGTGGCTCGCCGACCACCTCGGCGCCGAGGGGCTCGTCGTGCTCGACGCCACCGCCGTCGCGTCGCGGGATGCCGACGGGCGCGCCGTGTACGTCAGCGGGCGGCCGGCGTTCGCCGAGAGCCGCATCCCGGGCTCCGCGTTCGCCGATCTGGTCGACGCGTTCAGCGACGCGGAGGCGCCGTTCGCGTTCACGCGACCGGGCTCCGACGCCTTCGCGCGCGCCGCGGCGGCGGTCGGCGTCGGCCCCGAGACGACCGTCGTCGTGTACGACACCGCGCTCGGCCAGTGGGCCTCGCGGCTGTGGTACCTCTTCCGCGCTTTCGGGCACGACCGTGTCGCGCTGCTCGACGGCGGCCTGCCGAAGTGGACGGCGGAGGGCCGTCCGGTGGAGGCCGGAGACGTGCCCGCGGCCCAGCTCGCGAGCGCCACGACTCCCCTGCCCGCGACCGAGCGGCCCGGGTTCTGGGTCGGCACCGAGGAGGTCGCGGCGATCGTCGACGGCACGCGGCCCGGCGCTCTCGTGTGCGGGACGTCGGCGCGCGACTTCGCCGCACGCCACATCCCGGGCAGCACGAGCGCCCCGGTGGCGCGGCTGCTCGACCGGGAGACGAACGCGTTCCTCCCCGTCCCGGAGCTGCGCGAGGTGCTCGCCGACGTGCTGGCGGCGCCCGGCCCGGTGGTCGTGTACTGCGGCGCCGGGATCGCGGCGGCCGCCGACGCCCTCGCGCTCGCCCTGCTCGGCCGCGACGACGTGCTGCTCTACGACGGCTCCCTCGGCGAGTGGACGGCCGACCCGGCCGCGCCGCTCGCGTCCGCCGCCTGAGCGGGGCGGATCGAGCGGCCCACGCATTCTCCGAGCCGGTTCGAAGGCGGCGGCACTAGGGTGCAGACATGACCGTGATGGACATCCCCTTCCACACCATCGACGGCGACGAGACCTCGCTGAACGCGTTCGCGGGCAAGGTCATCCTCGTCGTCAACGTCGCGTCGCGCTGCGGGCTCGCGCCCCAGTACGAGAAGCTCGAGAAGCTGCAGGAGACCTACGGCGACCGTGGCTTCACCGTCGTCGGGTTCCCGAGCAACCAGTTCCTGCAGGAGCTGAGCTCGACCGACGCCATCAAGGAGTACTGCTCGACCACGTGGGGCGTGACGTTCCCGATGGCCGAGAAGGTACGGGTGAACGGGCGCAACGCCCACCCGCTCTACCAGGAGCTCACGAAGGCGCAGGACGCGGAGGGCAAGGCCGGCCGCGTCAAGTGGAACTTCGAGAAGTTCGTCGTGACGCCGGACGGCGCGGTGCACCGCTTCCGCCCGCAGACCGAGCCGGACGACCCGGCGATCGTCGCGCTGATCGAGCAGTCGCTGCCCGCCGCAGCCTGACGCCGGTCAGGCTCTCAGCGCGTTCAGGCTCGCCGGTACCAGCGGCCGCCGACGCGCTCGGTGAGCCGCCACGGACCGACCTCGGCGAGCGTCCGGAGCCGGGCCACGGTGTGCTCGGCGACGCGGAGCGCCGTGCGGGCGTTGTCCTCGGTGAACCGGACCGTGATGCGCGCCTCGCCGGACACCACATCCACGCTCGTCGCCTCGACGACGGCCAGTTCGCGCGCCGCCGCGGCCGCCCCCGGTTCGACATCGCGCGGGTCCACGGCGGGTCGAAGGCGGCCGACGGCGACGATCACGCGGAAGGAGGGCACCCGCCGAGCCTACGCGCGTCGAATGGGCGGATGCGGCGCGGCAGGCGTACGCTGACCCGGTCAGAGAGACGTTCGGGGGAACGGAAGGGGTGCTCTGGTGCAGGAGGTGCGAATGAATGACCGGGTGCGGTCGGCGGACGAGGACGTCCTCGACGACGCGGAGCGGGAGGAGCTCGCCGCGTTGCTGCGGGAGCGCCGCGAGACGGACATCGCCGAGGCGCAGCGGATGGCCGAGTCGCTGGGGGTGCTGCTCTCGTCACGGTCGGAGTCGACCGCGGACGACGAGCACGACCCGGAGGGCCCGACCCTGTCGTCGGAGTGGAGCCGGCTGCAGGCGTTGCGCTCGGACGCCGCGCACGACATCGTCGCGGTGGATGCGGCGCTCGACCGGCTGCGGATCGGCACCTACGGCGTGTGCGTCCGCTGCGGCGAGCCGATCGGGGTCGACCGGCTCCGCGCGCGTCCGACCGCCGAGCTGTGCATCCGGTGCGCGGTGGCCGTCGAGAGCTGAGCGCCCGCCCGCTAGGTCACAGGGCGCGATGCCAGGTACACGGCCTCCGTGCGGCTCGACGCGCCGGTCTTCCGCAGGATGCTCGACACGTGGACGCTCGCCGTCTTGGCGCTGATGTAGAGCCGCTCGCCGATCTGCTTGTTGCTCAGGCCCTGCTCGATGAGGGCGAGCACCTGCTCCTCGCGCTCGGTCAGCGGCTGCCCCTGGGCGCTCGCGGCCGCGGCAGCGCGGGCCGGCGGCTGGGCGCCGATCGCGTCGGCCGCCCTGACGAGCATCGCCACGCCGCCGGCCTCCGCGAGCTCCCGGCCCTGCGTCACGAGCCGGTCGGCGCGGGAGCGGTCGCCCGACAGCTGGGCGACCCGCGCGGCGCGCAGCAGGGCGTACGGGAGCAGTTGTGCGGGGGCGAGCGGATGCTCGGCTGCGGAGGCCGCCTGCTCCCAGGCCGCCGCCGCGCCGGCGTACCGCTCGGTGCGGTCGGCGGTCGGTGAGACGGCCGCGCGTGACGTGGTGAGTTCGGCCTCGATCAGTGGTGCCCACGCGGCCGCGGTCGGCCATGTGCGTAGCGGCTCGAGCACGGACTCCAGCCGACGCGCCTCGGCCAGGACGGCCGCGGTGAGGGCGGCCTCGGCCGCGGCCGGCCTGCCGCTCTCCGGTCCGCTCTCCGGTCCGCTCCCGGCACCGCCGCCGGCCAGTACGCCGACCGAGCGGACCGGATCCGCCGCGCCGGCGAGTTCCGCCAGCGCACGCGAGGCGACCGCCAGCACCGGGAGGTCGTACCCGGGCAGCGAGCAGAAGGGCGGCGCGCCGATGCCGCGGGTCTCGAGCCACGCCCGGTCGTAGTCGCCGAGCGCGATCGCGACCTCTCCGGAGGCGCGTGCGAGGGCGAGCCGGGTCTGCTGCTCCAGCTCGGCGAGAGCACGGAGCGGGGACCGGAGGCGCCGCAGAAGGTCGTCGGCGCGTTTCGGCTCGCCGTGCCAGACCCACAGGCGCACGCGCTGCAGCTGCGCGGTCACGCCCGTGCGGTCGTCGAAGCCGAGGGCGACGCGGAGCATGGCCGCGGCCTGCTCGTACCGGCCGAGCGCGATGAGCGGCTCGGCGGTGTTGGCCGCGAGCCAGATGCCGGACGTGCGCTCCACGCCGCGCTCGCGTGCCCGCGCGACGCCCTCTTCGGCCATGCGGACGGCCTCGGCGTAGCGGCCCACCGAGTTCAGGGCGTCGGACGCGTTCACCAGGTAGCGGAGGGTCGCACCGGCGTCTCCGGCGGCGAGGGTGCCCGCGATCTCGAACTCGGCGAAGCCCTCGTCGATCCGGCCCGACTCGACGAGCGATGCGGCGAGGATGTTGTGCGCGATCGAGCGCATCCGGGCGGGCGACTCCTGCGCCTCGGCGATCGCGCCGCGTGCGGTCTCGATGGCGGCGTCGAAGTGACCGGCGAGCATCCGCTGGGCGGCGAGCTCGGTCATCAGGTGCGGACGCAGCGGGTCGCCGGACGGCAGTGCGCCGGGCGGGACGGTGGCGAGCGCCTGCTCCAGGAGCTGTGCGCTGCCCGGCCGGTTGAGGTTGCCGAGGTACTGGCCTTTGTCGCGCAGCAGCCGCGCCCGGCGCGACGGCGGCAGCTCGTCGGCCTCGGCGAGGGCGGCCTCGACCAGTGCGAGGGCGCGCTCGTTGTTGCCCGCGTTGCGCAGCGCGGACGCCGTCTGGGCGAGCACCGCCACGCGGTCGCTGCCGCTCAGCACCTCGGCGTCGGGCACGCCGTCCCACAGTTCGAGCACGCGGTCGCCCATGGCAGCGACCGTCGCATAGGCGTAGGAGCGCTTGGCCTCCTCCATCGCCTCCAGCGACGCCAGGAACGCGCGCCGCACGTCGTGCGCCGCCAGCCAGTGCGCCGACAGCTGCACGGCCGAGCGCTGCGGGCTGACCTCGAGTGCCTCGGCATAGCGCGCGTGGTAGCGGGTGCGCTCCCCCGGCAGCAGGTCGGCGTGGATGGCCTCGCGCACGAGCGCGTGCCGGAACAGATACTCCGTGGAGTCGGCCGCCAGCAGGTTGGCGGTCACGGCCTCGCGGGCGGCGGCGTCGAGCTCGTCCGGCGTCCCGTCGAACACCGCGGCGAGCAGCTCGTGGGTGACGCACACGCCCCCGGCCGCGAGCACCCGCAGCAGCCGCTGCGCCGGCTCGCTCAGCCGTTCGTATCGGGCGAGGACGAGCTCGCGCAGCGTCTCCGGCAGGTCGTCGCCCGACCGCAAGCCGTCGATGCCGACCAGCTCCTCCACGAAGAACGGGACGCCCTCGCTCAACTCGGTGACCCGCTCCAGCGAGCCGTCGTCGGGCACGCGGCCGAGCAGCTCCTCGACCAGCTCGGCGACCTGCTCGTCGCCGAGCCTCGCCAGCTCCCAGCGGGTCACGCGCCGTGTGCGCTCCAACTCCGGCAGCCACGAGCGCAGCACGTGACCGCGCGGCACCTCGTCGCTGCGGTACGTGAGCAGCACGAGCAGCCGGCCGCTCTCGGCCATGCGCACGATGAAGCGCAGCAACTCTAGCGTGGAGCGGTCGGCCCAGTGCAGGTCTTCGATCGCCAGTATGACGGGACGCTCCGCCGAGACGCGCTCCAGCAGCACCGTGACCAGCTCGTAGAGCCGCTCGGCGCCCGTGCGCGGCGGCACGGCGGAATCGTCCGCCAGCTCGGGCAGGAGGGCCGACAGCACGCCCGCACCCGGGCCCGCGGCCTCCAGCACCCGCTCCAGACCGACGGTCTGGATGAGCCGGCGTAGCACCGCCGCGAACGGCGCGTACGGCGCCCCGTCGTCGCCGAGATCGACGCAGCGGCCGAGCAGAACGGTCGCCGACTGCTCCTGCTCGCCCAGGAACTCGTCGAGCAGGCGGGACTTGCCGATGCCCGCCTCGCCGCCGATCACGACGGCCCGCAGCTCGCCCCGCGACGCCGTCGCGAACTCGTCGCGCAGCGCCGCCAGGTCGGACTCCCGCCCGACCAGCGTTGTGCTCGACGCCGGTGCTCGCATGGCTTCATCGTGCCACCGACCACCGACATCCGGGGCCTCGTCCGTGGCGGCTTCGCGGAGAGCAGACAGCGCCGGCCGGGCGCCGCTCACCGAGCGGCGTGCGCGAGCTCGCGCTCCGGCCGAGCGGCGGCGATCGCGTCGCCCTCCGCCGTCTCGGCGAGACTCGCCGCCGGAGCGACCGAGACATGCGTCGCACCCGCCGCTCCGCGACGCTCGTGCGCCCGGCTGCGCCCGGTCAGCGACCGCAGCCAGTTCTCCCGCTCCCCGGCCCGGCGCGCGTGCTCCCGCTCGCGCTCCAGCCGATCCGTCTCCCCCGCCCGCACCCGCAGGTCCACGAACTCGTCGATCAGCATCTTCTCGTTCCCCTCGTCCGTTTCTTCCTGCACTCCACCCTTCTCGCTAAGGCACCCCGGCAGCATCGGGCGAATGCCCTATTCCTGCGCCGCGTCCGTCCGGTAAGGGGTTCACTCGGCCGCGCGCCGGGGGCAGCATGGCCTCATGGCGACGATCAACGAGCTCCAGCCCCCGTACAAAGTCGGCTACTTCGTGGGGAGCCTCTCCACCCAGTCCGTCAACCGCACCCTCTCGAAGGCGCTGCTCCGGCTCGCGCCCTCCGACCTGGTGTTCACCGAGATCCGCATCGGCGACCTCCCCCTCTACAACCGCGACCTCGACGGCGACTACCCGGCATCCGCGCGCGAGTTCAAGGCGACGATCGCGGCCCAGGACGCCCTGCTGTTCATCACGCCCGAGTACAACCGGTCGATTCCCGGCGCGCTCAAGAACGCGATCGACTGGGCGAGTCGGCCGTACGGCGAGAACGTGATCGCGCGCAAGGCCACGGCGGTCATCGGAGGCTCCCCCGGCCAGATCGGCACGGCCGTCGGGCAGCAGCACCTGCGCAGCATCCTGAGCTTCCTGCAGGCGCCGCAGATGAACGCGCCGGAGGCCTACATCTGGATGCGGCCGGGCCTGATCGAGGAGGACGGCACGGTCACCGACCCCGGCACCGAGGAGTTCCTCCGCGGCTACATGAACTCCTTCTTCGAGTACATCGAGCGCGTCCTCACGGTGGTTCCGAGCGCGCCGTGAGACTGCAGGACGAGGGCGGCGACCGCAGCGTCGAGCTGCGGCCGGCCGCGGACGAGGACGACGGCGAGCGGGTCGTCGTCGAGGCGCTCGTGGACGACGGCGAACGGCACTGGTCGCTGACCGAGGCGTGCCTCACCCATGCGGAGGCGCGCGATCTGGCGGCGTGGCTGGCCGGGATCGCGGAGGACACGACCGCCGCGGCCGACGAGTGGACGTCGCTCACCTTCGAGGCGAACGCCCTCTCGTTGAGCGGTCACCGCATCCCGGGCGGGACGGTCGAGCTGCGCATCGCCCTGCTGCGCATGCACGCGGACGGTCCGGGCACGACCGACGTCGTGGTCGGCCTCCGTGCCCCGCAGGATCACCTCGTCGCCGCCGCGCGCGACCTCCTCGCCGAGCTCGACGCCCTCCCCTGACCCCGCCGTTCGTCACGAATGCGCGCGATTCGTGAAGAATCGCGCGCATTCGTGACGAATCGCGGGCCCGGTCAGCGACCGCCCTCGCGCTTGCGGTGCCGCTGCTGGATGGCCTGCTCGCCGTACGGGTAGATGTCGGCGCGGGGCGTGCTCGCCCGATCGAGGCGGGAGCGCTGGTCGTCGGAGAGGGACAGGTCCGCGGCGCCGAGGTTGTCCCCCAGCTGCTCGACCGTCCGCGCGCCCAGGATGACGGAGGTGACCGCCGGCCGGCCCGACAGCCACGCGAGCGAGACCTGCGAGGGCGACGCTCCGGACTCGCGCGCCACCGCATCCACCGCGTCGATGATCTCCCACGTGCGCGGGTCGGCGTTGCGCGCCTCCCACGCCTCCATGCCGCGGGTCGGGTTCTCGCCGAGGCGCGTCGCGCCGGTCGGCGGCTCGTCGCGATGGTACTTGCCGCTCAGCCAGCCGCCCGCGAGCGGCGACCAGGGCAGCAGGCCGACACCGGCGTCCAGCGCCGCCGGCACGATCTCGTGCTCGATGCCGCGCACGATGAGGCTGTACTGCGGCTGCAGCGTCACCGGCGCCGCCCAGCCGTTCGCGCGCGCCAGCTGCACGGCCTTCGTCAGCTGCCAGCCGAGGTAGTTGGAGAAGCCGTAGTACGAGATCTTGCCCGCCCGGACCGCGTCGTCGAGGAACCGCAGGGTCTCCTCGAGCGGCGTCAGCGCATCCCACGCGTGGAGCTGGTACAGGTCGATGTGGTCCACTCCGAGCCGGCGGAGGGACGCGTCGAGAGCCGTCCGCAGATGGGTGCGGGACAGGCCCAGGTCGTTCGGGCCCGCGCCCATCGGGAAGCGGCCCTTCGTGGCGACGACGATGCCGTCGCGGCGGCCGGGGTGGCGCGAGAGCCAGCGCCCGATGATCGACTCCGACGCTCCGGACGAGTACACGTCGGCGGTGTCGACGAGGTTGCCGCCCGCGTCGAGGTAGCGCTCCAGGATGGCGTGCGAGGTCGCCTCGTCCGCCTCCGCGCCGAAGGTCATGGTGCCGAGGGCGAACTCCGACACGATCGTCCCGCTGTTTCCGAGGTTCCGTAGCTGCATGAGTGCGACCGTAGCCCCCTCCCGGCCCTTTGCGTACTGTGGTGGCTCGTGAAGCTGCTGCTGATGTCCGACACGCACGTCCCGAAGCGGGCACGCGCCCTGCCCGCGCAGCTGCTCGCGGCGGTGGAGGCGGCGGATGTCGTCATCCACGCGGGCGACTGGGTGGACGCCGCGACGCTCGACCTGCTGGAGTCCCGCTCGCGCCGCCTGGTCGGCGTGTGGGGCAACAACGACGGGACCGAGCTGCGTCGCCGCCTGCCGGAGGTCGCCCGGGTGGAGCTCGACGGGGTGCGCGTCGCCGTGGTCCACGAGACGGGTCCGGCGGCGGGGCGGGAGGCGCGCTGCGAGCAGGCCTTCCCGGAGACGGACGTGCTCGTCTTCGGCCACTCGCACATCCCGTGGGACACCGTCGCGCCCGGCGGGCTGCGCCTGCTGAACCCGGGGTCGCCGACCGACCGCCGCCGCCAGCCCGTGTGCACCTACCTGACCGCCGAGATCGTGGACGGCCGGCTCGGCGCGGTCGCGCTGGTCCCGGTGGATAGGTCCACCTGAACTGTCTTTCGCCTCCGGCGCCGCCGGGAGCACCCTTGCCCTGCGACGACACGGGCGGGGTGGCGACATGGGGATGCGGCGCAGGCGGATCGGCGGCGGCGGGACGGCGTCCGCGTGGGCGGGGACGGTCACCCTCCTCGCGCTCGGGATCGGCCTGACCGGGATCTGGCTGGCGCTGCGGGTCACGCGTCTCGCGGCGACCCCGGCCGGCGCCGACCCGGTGCTGGGCGGCGCGCTGGCGCTCGCCGGACTCTGCTGCGTGATCGGTGCCGCCGCCGGCGCCGTCACCCTGCGCCGCGAGGCCGCAGCGCGGCACCAGCACTACACCCGCCGCGCACCCGCGCTCCTCCGTCGCCCCGCCCGCCACGTCTCCCCCACCCGCTGACCCCCACCCGCTGACCCCCACCGTCGAGTCCACGAATACTGCACGCGACACGCCGTGGGAGCGTGCAGTCTTCGTGTACTCGACGGTGGGGGGATCCGGGCGGGGGGTCAGGCGCGCAGGAAGCCGTCGGTGAGGAGGGTGCGGGTGGCGGGGAGGAGGTCCGCGCGGAGGGCGGGCTCGTCGACCTCGAGCAGCTGCGCGAGCGCGGCGACGATCGCGCCCACCGCCAGCTCGCCGTCGCACGCTCCGACGAGGGCCGCGAGCCCGGTGTCGGCGGAGACGACCCGGCCGAAGCCGCCGCCCTGCCGCAGCAGGATCGCGGTCGGCGCGTCCGCCCCCGGCCACAGGTGCCGCTCCTCGGTCACGTCGCCTGCCACCACGGGCCGCAGCCGCGCCAGCTCGTCGTCGTCGAGGGCGGCCTGCAGGTCGTGGGCGGCGAGCGCCTCCCCGAGGTGCACGCCGAGGCCCGCCTCGTTGGCGCCGAGCGAGCCGTGCAGCCGCTCGAACCGCCGCAGGGTCGGCACGCCGGCCGTGCGGCGCAGCAGCAGGTAGCCGAAGCCGACGGCGCGCACGTCCCGCTCGGCGAAGTCGTCGAGCCACGCACCGAGCAGCCGCTCGAAGTCGGCCGTGCCGGGCCCCGTGCCGCCGTCCCGGATCCACGTCTCGGCGTAGCGGATGTCGTCCTCGACGTCGCGCTCGATCACCCACGCGTCCAGCGGCTCGGGGGACGCGTCCACCCACTCCCGCACGCGCTCCAGGCCGTCGCCGGCACCGCGGTACTCCCAGTTGCCGAGCAGCTGCGCGACCCCGCCCTCGGTGAGGTGCTCCGCGCAGCCGCGGACGAACGACGCGACCAGCCCGTCGCCGACCATCCCGCCGTCCCGGTACTCGTACGCCGGCACGCCCTCGGCACGCGGGGTGATCACGAACGGCGGGTTGGAGACGATGTGGTCGAACCTCTCCCCCGCGACCGGCTCGAACATGCTCCCGAGGCGCAGCTCGACCCCGTCGATCTCGTTGAGCGCCAGGTTGAGGGCGGCGAGCCGCAGGGCGCGCTCGGAGATGTCGGTCGCCACCACGCGCCGGGCGTGGCGCGCCGCGTGCATGGCCTGGATGCCGCATCCCGTGCCGAGGTCGAGCGCACTGTCGACCGTGCGCTGCAGCATCAGTCCGCTCAGGGTCAGGGAGGCGCCGCCGACGCCGAGCACGTGGTCCTCCGGCAGCGCGTGGCCGAGGGCGAGCTCGCCCAGGTCGGAGACGATCCACCAGTCGGCCGGGCCCGCCGCGTCCACGAAGCTGTACGGGCGGAGGTCGACCGCGGCGGTGACGGTGTCCCCGTCGCCGGCCGCGACCAGGCCGAGCGTCTGCGCCCCGGCGACCCCGAGCCGCGGGAGCGCCGACTCGGCCTCGGCGCGTGCGACCGGGCGCCCGAGCACGAACAGCCGGGCCAGCGTCGCGAGCGCCGACGGCTCCCGCCGCGCGAGCGCCCGCTCGGCCGGGACCCGCTGCCCGCGGTGCAGCGCCTCCGCCGCCTCCTGCCCCCACAGCCCGGTCAGGCGGTCGACGGCTAGGCCCGCGGCGATCAGGTCGGCGCGGAGGTCGGGGATGCGGTCGGCGGGTTCGCTCATGCCTTTCATTGAAGCAGGAGCAGAATGGGACCGTGATCCGCAGGAGAGCGATCGTCGCCGGCGACGTGCAGGGTGTCGGGTTCCGCTGGGGTGCGCGGGAGGCCGCGCAGCGCCTCGGCGTGACCGGCTGGGCGCGCAACCGCAGGGACGGCACCGTGGAGGCCGAGGTCGAGGGCGAGCCGGAGCAGGTTGAGCGCATGCTCGACTGGCTGCGGGCGGGTCCCCCGGGTGCGAGCGTCGAGAGCGTGACCATCTCGGAGGAGGAGACGCGCGGCGACGACGACGCGTTCCGCATCCACGAGACGGCCTGACCCGGCGGCTGGATAACCCGGCGGCGTGGAGAATGGTCGCATGACGCGTGCGACCCTGCTGACCATCACCTCGCCCACCGGAACCCCCGAGCCGGGCGACCCCGGCTACGTCGTCGCCGACTTCGCCGCGCCGCAGGTGCGCATCACCGACCTGTCGGTCACCCGCGGCGACGGCGTGTTCGAGACGATCGCCGTGATCGCCGGGCACCCGCAGGCGCTGGAGCCGCACCTCGCCCGGCTGGCGCACTCCGCCGCTCTGCTCGACCTGCCCGCCCCGGCCGTCGACGTGTGGCGGGAGGCGGTGCGCGCGGGCGTCGCCGACTACCTGACCCGCAACGGCGGCGCCGACGCCGAGCTGTTCGCGAAGCTGATCTACACCCGCGGAGTGGAGGGTGAGGGGCGCCCGAGCGGCTGGCTGTTCGTGGACGCGGGCGAGGACTTCTCGCAGGCACGGCTCGGCATCCGCGTGGTCACGCTCGACCGCGGCCTGCGCCACGACGTCGCCGAGACCTCCCCGTGGCTGCTCGCCGGCGCGAAGACGCTGTCGTACGCGGTCAACCGGGCGGCGCAGCGCGAGGCGGTGCGTCGCGGCGCCGACGACGTGCTGTTCGTCAGCAGCGACGGCTACGCGCTGGAGGGGCCGACCTCCAACGTCGTCACCCTCACCGACGGCGTGGTCCGCACCCCGAACACCGACCAGGGCATCCTCGCCGGCACGACCCAGGCGGCCGTGTTCGACTTCTTCACCGCCCGCGGCCTGCGCACCGAGTTCGCGCCGCTCACCCTCGACGAGGTGGTCGCCTCCGACGCGCTCTGGCTGGTCTCCAGCGTCCGGCAGGCCGCGCCCGTCACGCACCTCGACGGCCGCGAGTACCCGGTGGATGCGGCCCTCACCGCGGACCTCAACGCGTACCTGCTCGCGCGCACCGAGTGAGCCGCAGACCGACCGTTACACCCGGATTCGCGGCTGTCGGCCCCAGCGCCTAGGCTGAACCCACCGCGCGGGCGAGGGAGCCCGGAGCACGGTGCGAAGCGTGTCCACGACCCCGGGGAAGGAGGGTGCGAGATGACCGAACCAGTGCCCCGCAGCATCGAGCTGCTGCGCCAGCAGGCACGCGACGAGCTCTCCGCGATCATCGAGCACCGCTGCCGCGCGGGCGAGGATCCGTGGCAGTTCATCCCCGACCTCCCGAGCGTCGACGAGCAGGTCGTCATCTCACTGCGTGCGGGCGCGATCGAGGCGTTCGACCTCGCCGAGGAGCAGTCCAGGGCGCACCACCCCGCGGCAGGCCGCGACGTCTTCGCGCGCTTCGAGTACGGCGTGCTGCGGCGGATCGCGCTCGAGCATCCGGAGCTCAGCGAGGCGGTCTGGGGGATGCTCGACAAGGTCGAGCGCGCCTGACCGGCCCGCGGGACTACCCTGCGGGCATGGGAATCGTCACCGCCGACATCGGGATCTCGCTCGACGGCTTCGCCGCCGGGCCTAACCAGTCGCTGGAGCATCCGCTCGGCGAGGGCGACACCGAGCGCCTGCACACGTGGATGTTCGCCTTCGCGGACGAGCACACCGACGAGATCGCGGCGATCACCTCCGCCGGTGCCTACGTCATGGGCCGGAACATGTTCGGCCCGGTGCGCGACGAGTGGCCCGCGCCGGGCGAGCCGTTCGATGACTGGCACGGCTGGTGGGGCGACGAGCCGCCGTACCACGCGCCGGTGTTCGTGCTGACGCACTACGCCCGGGAGCCGCTGGAGACCGTCGGGACGACGTTCCACTTCGTGACCGACGGCATCCACTCGGCGGTGGATCAGGCGCGCGAGCACGCGGGCGACGCCGACGTGGCGATCGCGGGCGGCGCGGAGACGCTCAATCAGGCGCTGTGGGCCGGCATCGTGGACGAGCTGCGCCTGCACATCGTGCCGCTCACCCTCGGCGGGGGCGAGCGCGTCTTCGACCGCGTGCCGCCGCTCGACCTGGAGCTGATCCGCCAGCGCGTCACCCCCGAGGTCGCCCACCTCAGCTATCGCGTGCTGCGTTAGAGCGCGGCGGCCTCCGTGACGGGCAGCCGGCAGACGAAGTCGCGGCAGAGGTAAGCGGTCGCACGGCCGTCTCGCGTGGTGCGGCCCTCGAACAGCTCGAACCCGTCGCTCGCGAACCCGGCCGCCTGCGTCTCGGTCGCGAACGCGACCAGCGGCGCCGGATGCCGCCGCGCGGCCGCCGTCAACTCGCCCGTCGCCCCGGCCGCCGGCAGCACGACCACCAGCTGCTCCACCTCGCCCGCGAGCTCCGACATGAGCGCCAGCGCCGTCCCGAATGCGCTCGGCACCTGCAGCGCCTGGGCCGCGACCAGCCGCATCCCCTCCCGGGCCGCCCGCTCGTAGCGGCGCTCGCCCGTCATCAGGTAGAGGGTGTGCGCCGCGCGGCTCATCGACGACAGGCCCGACGGGTAGGCACCCTCCGACGGGTTCACCCGCACCGCCAGTCCCGTCGACTGCAGCACCGGGTCGCCGCCGCCGGGCGTCTCGAACGGGCAGGTCCCCTCGCCCGCTGCATCCAGGCACAGGTCGACCAGGTCGCGGGCCGCGGCCGCGGTGCGCGGGTCGCCGTCGGCCAGGGCCAGCTCCAGCAGCCCGGCCGCGAGCCCGCCGTAGTCCTCCAGCGTCGCGCCTGCCTCCGAGCGCCGGTCGCCGAGGGAGGCGCGCAGCAGCGTCCCGTCGTCGCGCCGGTGGCGCGTCAGCACCGCGTCGGCCGCCTCTCCCGCCGCGGCGATCCAGGCCGGACGGTCGAGGATGCGGCCCGCCCGCGCGAGCGCACCGATCGCGAACCCGTTCCACCCGGTCAGCACCTTCGCGTCGAGCGGCGGCGGCTCCAGCCGGGCCCGCTCCGCCGGCGGGAGCGTGTAGTACGTCCCCTCCACCCGGGCGCCGTCGATCGTGCTCTCCGAGTCCTGCGCCGACGCGAACCCGCCGGAGGGCTGCCGCAGCACCCCGAGCAGGAACGACGCGACGCCGTCGGCGGTGCGCTCGGCCCACTCCTCGCCCGTCAGCCGCCACGCCCGGGCGTACGTGTCGAGCAGCAGCGCGTTGTCGTACAGCATCCGCTCGTAGTGCGGCTCGCTCCAGTCGCGCCGGGTCGCGTAGCGGAAGAAGCCGCCGTCGACCGCGTCGCGCAACGGGGAGGCCGCCATGCGCTCCAGCGTCCGGACGGCGAGTTCCTGACCGGCCGGCCGGGTGAGCAGGAAGTCGAGGGTCGGTGCGACCGGGAACTTGGGCGCGCCGCCGAACCCGCCGAACTCCGCGTCCTCCGCCTGCGCCAGCAGCGCGACCGCGCCGTCCAGTTGCGGCCCGGTCGGCAGCTCGGAGACGGCCGTCGCCGCCTCGGCCGCTGCGGCGAGCGCCTCGCGCACCTTGCCCGCATCCGACTCGACCTGGTCGCGGCGGGAGGTCCAGGCGTCCCACACCGCGTCGAGCACCTGCCGGAACGACGCGCGGCCGGCGACGGGCTGCGGCGGGAAGTAGGTACCGGCGAAGAACGCGCGGCCCTCCGGGGTCGCGAAGACGGTCAGCGGCCAGCCCAGGTTGCCGGTGAAAGCGCTCGCCGCCGAGAGGTAGGCGGCATCCACGTCGGGATGCTCCTCCCGGTCGACCTTGACGGCCACGAACCGCCGGTTCAGCTCCTCGGCGGTGACCGGGTCGCTGAAGCTCTCCCGCGCCATGACGTGGCACCAGTGGCAGGTGGCGTAGCCGATCGAGACCAGGATCGGGACGTCGCGCCGCCGGGCCTCGGCGAACGCCGCGGGCCCCCAGGGGAACCAGTCGACCGGGTTGTCCGCGTGCGCGCGCAGGTAGGGGCTGATCGCGTCGCCCAGCCGATTCGCCATGCGCTCACCCTACGACCCCGGTGCGCGAGGGGAACCCCCGCACGGCCGGCCGGTGTCAGCCCGCCGTGTCCATCCCCTGTAGCCGCACGGACGAGTGCAGGTAGAACACCGCGAGCGTCGCGTAGATGAGGCAGGCGACCGCGGGCACGAACGCGTTCTCGGGGTCGCTGCCGAACGCGCCCACCCCGGAGACGAAGGCGAGTGCGGCGAGCAGTCCGCCGATCCAGAACCCCGCAGCGGGCCGGGCCGTCGCCCGCCACCAGGGTCGCGGGTCGGCGCGGTTCTCGCCCGCCCCACGGAAGATGCGCACGCCGACGATGACGTACGCCACGTTGAGGACGGCGACCACGAGCACGTCGAACGTCGGGTTCAGGAAGCGGGCGAACAGGAAGACGTTGAGCACCAGGATGAGCGCGAAGACACCCACGATGTAGCTGATCTTGCCGGTGATCGTCGTGATGCGCACGCGACGAGCCTAGCCGGGAGGTGCGGCAGCGCGCGCCGCACCTCCCGGCCCGATCAGTCGGCGCCGGGGATCAGTTGACCTCGTCCGGGTGCGCGCTGACGCGGCCCTCGCGCTCCAGCGAGCTGATGGCGGCGACCTCGTCGGCGGTCAGCTCGAAGTCGAACACGTCGAAGTTCTCGGCCATGCGCTCGCGGCGGTTCGACTTCGGGAAGACGATGTTCCCGGTCTGCAGGTGCCAGCGGATGACGACCTGCGCCGGCGTCTTGCCGTGCGCCTCGGCGGCGCCGGCGACCTCCGGCAGCTCGAACAGCGGGTACTTGCCCTGGCCGAGCGGGCCCCACGCCTCGATCTGGATGCCGTGCTCGCGCGAGAACGCGGTCACCTCCGGCTGCTGGTGCGCCGGGTGCAGCTCGATCTGGTTGACCGCGGGCACCACGTCGGTGTTCGCGAGCAGCTTCTCGAGGTGCGGCACGAGGAAGTTGGAGACGCCGATCGCCTTGGCGCGGCCGGACGCGTAGATCTTCTCCAGCGACTTCCAGGCCTGCACGAAGGTGTCCTTCTGCGGGGTCGGCCAGTGGATCAGGTACAGGTCGACGTAATCGAGGCCGAGCTTGCCGAGGGACTCCTCGAACGCGGCCTCCGCGTCGGTCTGGCGGTCGTTCCACAGCTTGGTGGTGACGAACAGCTCCTCGCGCGGGATGCCCGCATCCGCGATCGCGCGGCCCACGCCCTCCTCGTTGCCGTAGATGGCGGCCGTGTCGATGTGGCGGTAGCCGACCTCCAGGGCGTCAGTGACGATGCGGGTCGTCTCGGCCGGGTCGACCTTGAAGACGCCGAAGCCGAGCTGGGGGATGGTGGTCCCGTTGTTCAGGGTCAGAAGCGGAGTATTTGCGTTTGCAACCATATCCTTCACGGTACCAGCGTCAGGATGCGGTCGTCGCCTCCGCCTCGAACACGGCCACCAGCTCCCGCTTCAGCACCTTGCCGCTCGGCCCGAGCGGCAGCGCCTCCACGATCACCACCCGGCGAGGGAACTTGTAGGCCGCCACGCGCTCGCGTGCGTAGCCGACCAGCTCCTCCCCCTCGGCCTCCGCCCCCGGCATGAGCGTGACCGCGGCCATGACCTCCTGGCCGTGGGTCTCGTGCGCGACGCCGAAGACCGCGACCATCGCGACCGCGGGATGCGCCGACAGCACCTCCTCGACCTCGCGCGGGTACACGTTGTAGCCGTTGCGGACGATCATGTCCTTCTTGCGGTCCACGATCGTGATGTAGTCGTCGTCGCTCTTCGTGCCCAGGTCGCCGGTGCGGAACCAGCCGTCGACCACCGCCTCCGCGTTCGCCTCCGGCAGGTTGAGGTAGCCCTTCATCAGGTTGTGACCGCGCACCACGATCTCGCCGAGCTCGCCGCGCGGCAGCAGCACGATGCGGTCGTCGACCTCGGCGTCGGCGATCTCCACGTCCACGCCCCAGATCGGCTGGCCGACCGTGCCGACCCGCGTGGGCCGGCCGCGGTGATTGAACGAGGCGACGGGCGAGGTCTCGGTCAGCCCGTAGCCCTCGTGCACGTCGATGCCGTACACCTCCTTCATCCGCTCGATGACCGCGACGGGGATGGCCGCGCCGCCGCTCATCCCGTAGCGCAGAGGCGGCCGCTCCGGGTTGCTCTTCGCGGCCTCCAGCAGCGCGACGTACATGGTCGGCACGCCGGTCATGATCGTGCAGGCGTGCTCGTTGAGCAGCTGCAGCGCGGTCGCGCCGTCGAACTTCGGCACCAGCACCACGGCGGCGCCCGCGCGGAAGCCCATGTTCATCACGCAGGTCTGCCCGAAGGTGTGGAACAGCGGGAGGCAGCCGAGGATCCGGTCGGTCGGCTCGATGTCGAGGGTGCCGGCGAGCAGCACGTTCACCTGCTCGACCAGCGAGAAGTGACAGCCCTCGGCGCCCTTCGGCTTTCCGGTGGTGCCGCTGGTGTACAGGATGGTCGCCGTGTCGAGCGGCTCGCGCGGCTCGTAGGTGGTGATCGGCTCCGCGGCGGCGGAGAGCTCCTCCAGCCGCGGGAACGGCAGCTGCTCGACCAGCTCGTCCGGCACCAGCACCGACACGGTCGGGACGCCCGCGAGCCCCGCACCGCGCGCCCCCTCGGCGAGCAGCGGCGCCGCGCAGATCAGCAGCTCGGAGCCCGAGTCGCGCAGCACGTACGCGATCTCCTCGGCCTTCAGCAGCGCGTGGATGGGCACGACGATGGCGCCGAGGGCGAGCACCGCGTAGTAGGCGCGCGGGAAGTCGGGGACGTTCGGGAGCATCAGCGCCACCCGGTCCCCCGGGCCCACGCCGAGGTCGCGCAGGGCGCCGGCATACGAACGGGTCTGGTCCCACAGCTCGCCGTACCGGATCTCGCGGCCGGCGAAGATCAGTGCGACGTTGTCGGGCATCCTGTGCGCCGTCTCCGCCAGGATGCTCGCGACCGACATGGTGGCATAGCCGTGACTCATGGGTTCTCCTCGTCCTCGTCGACGCCGGAACCGATCCGGGTTGAGGCGAACCTACGTCCTCTTGCGCGTCGGGGCAACGCCCTCGTGCGGGGCGCGCCGCGGGTAGACTGGAGGGCTCATGTCCTCCGCCGGCATCCTCCCCCGCATCACGTTCCCGCCCGAGCTGCCCGTCAGCCGCAAGCGGGACGACATCGCGCGCGCCATCCGCGACAACCAGGTGGTCATCGTCGCGGGCGCGACCGGCTCCGGCAAGACGACGCAGCTGCCGAAGATCGCACTCGAGCTCGGCCGCGAGAGCATCGGCCACACCCAGCCGCGGCGCCTCGCGGCGCGGACGATCGCCGAGCGCATCGCCGAGGAGCTGGACCAGCAGGTCGGCGAGCTCGTCGGCTACCAGGTGCGCTTCACCGACCGCGTCTCGAGGCAGACGCGCATCAAGCTGATGACCGACGGCATCCTGCTCAACGAGCTGCGGCGCGACCGGATGCTGCGCGCCTACGACACGATCATCGTCGACGAGGCGCACGAGCGCAGCCTCAACATCGACTTCCTGCTGGGGTACCTCAAGCAGCTGCTGCCCCAGCGTCCCGACCTCAAGCTCATCATCACCTCGGCCACCATCGACCCGGAGAGCTTCGCCGCCCACTTCGCCTCGGCCGACGGCACCCCGGCGCCGATCGTCGAGGTGTCGGGCCGCACCTACCCGGTCGAGCTGCGCTACCGTCCGCTCGTCGCCGAGGCGCTGGAGGAGGACGACGACGATCCGGACCCGGTGCCCACCGCCGACCGCGACTACCTGCAGGGCATCAACGACGCCCTCGACGAGCTCGCCCGCGAGGCGCCGGGAGACGTGCTCGTGTTCCTCTCCGGTGAGAACGAGATCCGGGATGCCGCCGATGCGATCCGCGGCCGCAATCTGCCCGGAACCGAGGTGCTCCCGCTCTACGGCCGGCTGTCGGCGGCCGAACAGCACCGGGTGTTCCAGCGCTCCACGACCCCCGGCATCCGCCGCCGCGTGGTGCTGGCGACCAACGTCGCCGAGACGAGCCTCACCGTCCCCGGCATCAAGTACGTGGTGGATGCCGGAACGGCCCGCATCAGCCGCTACAGCACGCGCGCCAAGGTGCAGCGGCTGCCGATCGAGGCCATCTCGCAGGCGAGCGCCAACCAGCGCTCGGGCCGTTCCGGCCGCACCAGCGACGGCATCGCCATCCGCCTTTACTCGGAGGAGGACTTCGCCAAGCGCCCGGAGTTCACCGAGCCGGAGATCCTGCGCACCAACCTCGCGGCCGTCATCCTGCAGATGATCTCGCTCGGGCTGGGCGACATCGCGGCGTTCCCGTTCCTCACCCCGCCGGACTCGCGCGGCATCAAGGACGGCCTCGACCTACTGACGGAACTCGGCGCGATCACGTCCGCGAAAGGGGAGACGAAACTCACCAGCGTCGGCCGCCAGCTGGCGCAGCTGCCGATCGACCCGCGGTTCGCCCGGATGGTGGTCGAGTCGAAGCGTCACGGCACCTCACGCGAGGTCATGGCGATCGTCGCGGGACTCACCATCCAGGACCCGCGCGAGCGTCCCGTCGAAAAGCGGGGCAGCGCCGACGAGAAGCACGCGCGCTTCGCCGACCCGACCAGCGACTTCCTTACCTTGCTGAACCTCTGGAACTACCTGGAGGAGCAGCAGCGGGAGCTCTCGTCGAGCGCCTTTCGCCGGCTGTGCAAGGCCGAGTACCTCAACTTCCTGCGGGTGCGCGAGTGGCAGGACGTCTACCGTCAGCTCCGGCAGCTCGCGAAGCCCCTGGGGCTCACGATCGGAGAGCCGTCGGTGAACCCGGACGGCATCCACCGTTCGCTGCTCGCCGGACTGCTCTCGCACATCGGACTCAAGGATGCGCGCGACACGGGGTCGAACCCGCGCGGCGGCGCCGGCGCCAAGGGCGGCGGGCCGCGATCGCGCCAGTCGGAGTACCTCGGCGCGCGCCAGACCCGGTTCGTGATCTTCCCCGGCTCGACCCTGGCCAAGAAGCAGCCGAACGCGGTGATGAGCGCCGAACTGGTGGAGACCTCCCGCCTGTTCGCGCGGATGAACGCGGCCATCGACCCGGCGTGGGCCGAGCCGATCGCGGGCGAGCTGTGCAAGCGGCAGTACAGCGAACCGCACTGGGAGAAGAACCAGGGCGCGGTCGTCGCCTACGAGCGCGTCACGCTGTTCGGCGTCCCGATCATCCCGCGCCGCCGGGTGCAGTACGCGCGCATCGACGCGGAGCTGTCGCGCGAGCTGTTCATCCGGCACGCGCTCGTCGACGGCGAGTGGGACTCGCACCAGGCGTTCGACCGCGCCAACCGGAAGCTGCGGGCCGAGCTGCGCGAGCTGGAGGAGCGGACGCGGCGGCGCGACATCCTGAACGACGACGAGGCCGTCTTCGAGTTCTACGACAAGCGCATCCCGGCCGACGTGGTGTCGACGCGCTCGTTCGAGGGCTGGTGGAAGAGGGCGTGGCAGGAGACACCGGACCTCCTGACGATGACGCCGGAGGCGCTCCTCGACGAGGATGCGGCCGAGGTCGATGAGGAGGCCTTCCCTCCGGTCTGGCGGCAGGGCGACCAGCGGCTCACCCTGCGCTACCGGTTCGAGCCGGGGGCGGAGGACGACGGCGTGACCGTGCAGGTGCCTCTGCCACTCCTCGCCGGGCTCCTGCCCGACGGCTTCGACTGGCAGGTGCCGGGGCTCCGTCACGAGCTGGTCACCGCGATGATCAAGTCGCTGCCGAAGGCGATCCGCCGCCAGGTCGTCCCGGCCGCCGACTGGGCGCAGCGCCTGCTCGGCGAGCTCTCCGGCACCGCCGGGATGCGCGCGCACGAGGGCGAGCGCCCGGCCGGAACGCTCGCCGACACCCTCGCGGCGACGATCTCGCGGCTCACCGGGTCGCGAGTCAGCGGCACCGACTTCGACCTCGACCGGCTCCCGCCGCACCTGCGTCCCACCTTCCAGGTGGTCGGCGAACGCGGGCGGCCGCTCGCGGCCGGCAAAGACCTGGGGGCGCTGCAGGACCGGCTGCGGTCGCGCGCCCGCGACTCGGTCGCCAAAGTGGCCGAGGCCCGGACGCCGAACGCCATCGAGCGGTCGGGCATCACCGCCTGGGATCTCGATGAGCTCCCCCGGTTCGTCGACTCGGAGCACACAGGCCCGGGCGGCACCAAGAACGTCGTCCGCGCCTACCCGGCGCTCATCGACGACGGGTCGTCGGTGAGCATCCGCCTGATGGGCACTCCTGCCGAGCAGGCGCGCGCGATGCCGGGCGGGGTGCGGCGGCTGCTGCTCGCCAGCGTTCCGTCGCCGGTCGCCTACGTGCAGCAGCACCTGACGTCGAACGAGAAGCTGACCCTCGCGGCGAGCCCCTACCCGAACACGAAGGCGCTCTTCGACGACTGTCTGCTCGCCGTCGTCGACTCCGTGCTCTACCGGATGAAGCCGGACGGCCAGGTCTTCATGCGCGCCGAGTTCGAGGCCGTGCGCGATCGGGTCTCCGGAATCGTGATGGACTCCATGTTCGAGACGGTCGCACTGGTCACGCGCATCCTCACGGCCGCGCGAGCGGCGGAGAAGGCGATCTCGGGGGTGACGGCGCTCACGTACCTGCCCGCGCTCAACGACGCAAAGGGTCAGCTGGCCGGCCTGGTCTATCCGGGCTTCGTGTCGGCGACCGGGCTCGACCAGCTGCGGCACCTCCCCCGCTACCTCGCCGGGATCTCGCAGCGGATGCAGGCGCTGCCGACGAACCCGGGCCGCGACCGTGCCTGGCAGACACAGGTGGAGACGGCCGTCGCGCTCTACACGGACGCCGGGGGCCGCATCCCGCTCGCTCCCGGGTCGTCGCCCGCCCTGGTGCACGCCCGCTGGATGCTCGAGGAGTTCCGTGTCTCCCTCTTCGCGCAGTCCCTCGGCACCGCCGAGTCCGTCTCGCTCCAGCGCCTGCGCAAGGTCCTCGCCACCCCCTGACGCCCCAGCCGTCAGCTCCTGAGTTTTTCGACTTTCCTGCGGCGATTCGCTCGAAGAAGTCAGGAGCTGATGGCTTGGGGCGGGTCAGACGGGGAGGTGGAAGCCGCCGTTGGAGTGGAGGAGCTGGCCGTTGATCCAGCCGCCGGAGGCGGACAGGAGGAACGACACGAGGTCGGCGGTGTCGCGCGGCGTGCCCAGGCGGCCGAGGGCCGTCTCGGCGGCGAGAGCCTCGGCCAGGTCGGGCGTCATCCACCCCGTGTCGATCGGGCCGGGGTTGATCAGGTTCGCCGTGATGCCGAGGTGCGCGAGTTCGACCGCCGCCGCGATGACGATGCGGTCGAGGGCGCCCTTGCTCGCCCCGTACGGCAGGTTGTGGGCGGTGTGGTCGCTGGTCAGCGCGACGATGCGTCCCCGCCCCGCGGCCTCGGCCGGGAACTGCTCGGCGAACGCGCGGATCAGCAGCCAGGAACCGCGCGTGTTCACGGCGAAGTGCCGGTCGAACGCCTCCAGGCCGGTGTCGAGCAGTCCGCTGTCGACCGAGTAGGCGTGGCTGGCGACAAGCGCCTGGATGGGTCCGAGCAGCTCGGCGACACGGCCGACGAGGTCGGCGGGTCCCTCCGCGTCCGAGAGGTCGGCGGTGAAACCGAGCGCCCGTCCACCCGCCGCCTCGACCTCCGCAGCCAGAGCCTCATGGAAGCCGGGATCGGGTTCCAGGTCGGCGAACGCGACGTCGAACCCGTCCGCGCCGAGCCGCCGGACGATGCCCGTCCCGATCGCGTTCGGCCGGCCGACGCCGGTCACCAGGACGAGGGGACGACGCTGTTCGGTCATCCCCTCATCCTGGCAGAGCCTGCGGCGGCTAGAGCACCTTCGACAGGAACGCCTGCGTCCGCTGGTGCTGCGGGTTGCTCAGCACCTCGCGCGGGTCGCCGGACTCGACGACGACGCCGCCGTCCATGAAGACCAGCTCGTCGGCGACCTCGCGGGCGAAGCCCATCTCGTGCGTCACGACCACCATGGTCATGCCGCTCGCCGCCAGGCCCTTCATCACGTCGAGCACCTCGCCGACGAGCTCGGGGTCGAGCGCCGAGGTGGGCTCGTCGAACAGCATCAGCTTCGGGTCCATCGCGAGCGCCCGGGCGATCGCCACGCGCTGCTGCTGCCCGCCGGACAGCTGCGACGGGTAGTGGTCGCCCTTGTCGGACAGGCCGACGCGGGCGAGCAGCTCGTTCGCGCGTTCCACTGCCTTGGCCTTCGAGAGGCCCTTCACGCGGATGGGCGCCTCGATGATGTTCTCCAGCGCCGTCATGTGCGGGAACAGGTTGAACCGCTGGAACACCATCCCGATCTCACGGCGCTGACGGGCGGCCTCCTTCGGCTTCAGCTCGTACAGCTTGTCGCCGTGCTGGCGGTAGCCGACGACCTCGCCGTCGACGGAGAGCCGGCCGGCGTCGACGCGCTCCAGGTGGTTGATGCAGCGCAGGAACGTCGACTTGCCGGAGCCGGACGGGCCGATGATGCACAGCACCTCGCCCTGGTTCACCTTGAGGTCGATGCTCTTGAGCACCTCGTTCGAGCCGAAGCTCTTCGAGACGCCCTCCGCCAGCACCATGGGGGTGGTCGTGGTGTCGGTCATCCCTTGCCTCCGAGGTCGTTTCCGTCGGGCGCGCCCGCGGCGGGCAGTGCCCCGGTCGCGAGCGCCGCTTCGGTGCGGTCGGGCCGCCGCGCGTTGACGCCGCGCGAGAAGCGCTTCTCCAGGAAGTACTGCCCGACCATCAGGATGGACGTGAACAGCAGGTACCAGAGCGACGCCACGATGAGCAGCGGGATGGGCGTGTACGTGACCGCCGAGATGTCGCGCGCGACACCGTAAAGGTCGGTGGTGAGCGGGATGGCCGCCACCAGCGACGTGGTCTTCAGCATCGAGATGACCTCGTTGCCCGTCGGCGGGATGATCACCCGCATGGCCTGCGGGATGACAATGCGGCGCATCGTCTGGCCCCACGACATGCCGAGCGCGGTCGCCGCCTCCTCCTGGCCCTTGTCGACCGAGAGCAGGCCGGCGCGCACGATCTCCGCCATGTACGCCGCCTCGTTGAGCGCGAGGCCGACGATCGCGATGACGAACGCGTTCTGCATGAACCCGAGGTTGAGGTCCACCCCGATGTTCGTCCACGGCACGCCGAGGAAGATCTGCGGGTAGATCAGCGAGAACAGGCCCCAGAAGACCAGCTGCACGTAGACCGGGGTCCCGCGGAAAATCCACAGGTACACCCACGCGACCGACTTCACGACCGGGTTCGGCGACTGGCGCATCACCGCGAGGATGAGGCCCAGGATGACGCCGATGATCATCGAGAAGACGGTGAGTTCGAGGGTCACGAGCGCAGCGGCGCTGATGCGCTTGTCGAAGACGTACTTGCCGACGTACTGCCAGCCGTACGCGGAGCGCTGGGCGGCGTCGACGATGAACCACACCAGCAGCAGGATCAGGATGACGGCGAAGACGATCCGCCACGGGTGCTTGAGCTTGATCGCCTTGATCGGCTCGGAGCGGGAGCCCGCCGGCGACGGGACGGATCCCGTCGCCGGCCGAGCGGTGTTGCTCTGGGACATGAAGGTCAGCCCTTCGAGGCCGCGTTGATCTCGGCCTTGTCGACCGCGCCGTCGGCGACGCCCCACTTGTCGAGGATCTTCTTGTACGTGCCGTCGTCGATCAGGGCCTGGACCGTCTTCTGCAGCAGCGGGCCGAGCTCGGAGCCCTTCTTGACCGGGAGGCCGTACGGCGCCTCGTCGAAGGTCTTGCCGGCCGCCTCGAGCTTGCCGTCCGCCTTCGAGATCGCGTACAGGGTGACGGGCGAGTCGGCGCTGAGCGCGTCGGCCTTGCCGAGGACGACCGCGTTGGTCGCGTCGTCCTGCGTGTCGTAGCGGAGCGCCTGGATGGCGGGCTTGCCCGCGTCCGTGCACTTCTTCGACTTGGCCGGGACCTCGTCGGTGTCCTCGTAGGTGGTCGACTGGACGGCGACCTTCAGGCCGCAGGCGTTGTCCGGGTCGATGTTCTTGCCCTTCTGGGCGGCCCACAGGATGCCGGCGGAGTAGTAGTTGACGAAGTCGACCTGCTGCTCGCGCTCGGTGGTGTCGGTGAACGACGACATGCCGTAGTCGTCCTTGCCGCCGGTGATGCTCGGGATGATGTTGTCGAACTTCGCGATGGCGAAGCTCGTCTTCACGCCGAGCTTGGCGGCGATGGCGTTGGCGAGGTCGACCTCCCAGCCGACGGGCTGCTGGTTGTCGTCCTTGAACTCGTTCGGCGGGTAGGTGTTGTCCATGCCGACGACGATCTTGCCGGAGTCCTTGATGCTCTGCGGGAGCTGCTTGGCGAGGGCGTCGTCCTTCTTCACGTCCGAAGCGCTCGACGTTGAGCTGGACGAGGGGGTGGAGTTGTCGACACAACCGGCGAGCGCGAGCGCTGCGACGGCGGCGACTGCGGCGACGGGGGCCACGGTTCGGATGCGCATGTTGTCGTTGTCCTTCTTCCTGGTGCAGGAATGGTGTCTGCGTATAGCAAGGGTAAGGGGAGGATACCCCAGCGGCGTGGCCGCCCCTCAACACTAATTCGCGCAGGGAACAGCGTTTTTCGCGGAGGTTTCCGGAAGATTTCGGCCGCCTGGACGGCGAAATCCACCGTTCGACGCCGTTCTGGCGGCGGAACGGGAGGCCGTGGGGAGGCCGGAGCGCGCGGGTCTCGTTTGGCTATCGGTTCCCGGTCGCCACGGCCCGCGCTGGGTCGTTGGACCAGGCCGAGTAGGAGCCGGCGTACAGGGACGGCATCGGGAGGCCGGCGGCGACCATCGCGAGCGCCTCGTGGGCCGCGGTCACGCCGGATCCGCAGTAGACGCCGACGGGCGTGTCGGAGCCGACACCGAGCGCGTCGAACCGGTCTCGCAGGTCGGCGGGCGGGAGCATCCGGCCGGTGTCGTCGAGGTTGCCGGTGGTCGGAGCACTGACGGCGCCCGGGATGTGTCCCGGTCGCGGATCCACCGGCTCGACCTCGCCGCGGAAGCGCTCCCCCGCGCGCGCGTCGAGCAGGACGGCGCCCGGGTCGGCGGCCAGGGAGGCCGCCGCATCGGCGTCGAGCGTCGGCAGCTCGCCGAAGCGTACGTGCAGGCCGCCGGGGATGGGGGCCGGCGCCGGGCCGGTCGCGAGGGGCAGCCGGGCGTCGCGCCAGGCCGCGATACCGCCGTCGAGCACACGGACGTCGCGCACGCCTGCGTGGCGCAGCAGCCACCAGGCCCGCGCGGCGGACGTGCCGGACGCGTCGTCGTAGACGACCACGGCGTCGCCGTCGTCGAGGCCCCAGCGGCGCGCGGCCTCCTGGAAGTCCTGCTCGCTCGGCAGCGGGTGCCGTCCGTCGGTGGGCTCGCCGTGGCCGGCGAGCTCGGTGTCGAGGTCCACGTAGACGGCGCCCGGGATGTGGCCGCGCTCGAACTCCTCACGGCCGGGCGGGCCGCCCAGCTTCCAGCGGACATCGAGCACGCGCCACGCCGAACGCCGCCGGCCGGCGCCGCTCCACAGGGACTCGGCCCCGAGAGCGACATCCAGCGCGGCGGCGGTGATCAGCGGAGAAGCCTCCGAGGTCATCTCAGCGTCCGGTGGACGCCTTGGCGTTCGACTCGTAGGAGGTGTTGGTGGACTCGAAGAAGTTCACCAGCTCCAGCGTGTCGTTGGCCGTCGCCATCCACTTGGCCGGGTTCGCGACCTTGTACTCGGCCTCGAAGCCCAGCTCCTCCAGACGGCGGTCGGCCAGGTACTTCACGTACTGGTTGATGTAGTTGGCGTTGAGCCCCAGGATGCCGCCGGGGAGCAGGTCGCGGTTGTACTGCTCCTCCATCTCGACGGCGTCCAGGATCATCTGGCGGATCTCGTTCGCGAACTCCGGCGTCTGCAGGTCGGGGTTCTCTTCGAGCACCGTCAGGATGAGGTTGATGCCGAACTTCAGGTGCAGCGACTCGTCGCGCACCACCCAGTCGATCAGCGAGCCGAAGTTGCGCAGCAGGTTCCGCTGGCGGAAGGACAGCGCCACCATGAAGCCCGAGTAGAACCAGATCCCCTCGAGGATGACGTTGTACGCCACCAGGTTGCGGATGAAGTCCTGCTTGCCCTCGGTCGTCGTGATGTCGAGCGCCTGCTCGGTCATCCGCTTGATGAAGCGGACCTCGAACTCCTCCTTCTTCGCCATCGACGGCACGTCGACGTGGGAGTTGTACGCCTGCTCGCGGTCGATCGGGAACGTCTCGAGGACGTACTCGAACGACATGCAGTGGTTCGCCTCCTCCCACATCTGCTTCGCGAGGTAGAGGTGCGCCTCGGCCGCGTTGATGTAGGGGTAGACGCCGAAGGCCAGCGCCTTGTTGACCAGCAGCTCGTTCGGGTTGAAGTAGCTCATCAGGAAGGTGACGGCGTGGCGCTCCTCGTCCGTCATCTTCTTGAAGTCGGCGATGTCCTCGCCGAGCTGGATCTCGTTCGGGAACCACGTGTTGGCCACGGCCTGGTCGTACAGGTCCATCGCCCACTGGTACTTCACGGGCTTGAGCAGAAGCCCTTCTTCGATTCCGGTGCCCAGAATCCCCATGGTGTCGTTCTCCTCGTTGCTTCTAGGGCCGGGTTACTGGCAGGACTCGCACTGCAGGTCGTCCATCGGGTCGACCGGCACGTAGTAGTCCTCGATCTTGGTGCTGTTCACTTGTTCTCACCACCCGCGGCGTTGTTCGAGGTGAGGCCGCCGAAGCCGAAGCCACGGCGGGCGGGGGCGGCGGCCGGTGCCGTCTCGGTGACCGCGGGTGCGGCGGCCGGAGCGCCGGCGCCGACGGACGCGAAGCCCTTGCGGCCGCCCGAGATCTCCTCGGCCTTGTTGACCTTGACGGTCGACTGCTCGGCCTGGTGACGCGGCTTCATGTGGAGGTAGTACGTCGTCTTGACGCCCTTCTCCCAGGCCGCGTAGTAGATGTCCATCATGTCGCCGAGGTCGCGGGTCTCGAGGTACATGTTGCGGCTGATCGCCTGGTCGATCCACTTCTGGGCGCGGGCCGCGACCTCGATGAAGGCGTACGGCGAGAGCTGGAAGCTCGTCTTGAACGTGGCCTTCACCTCGTCCGGGATCTCCGCGATGTTCTGGATGTCGCCCTGCGAGCGCAGGATCGCCTCGCGGACGTCCTGCCAGATGCCGCGCTCCTGCAGCGTCTCGACCAGGTTGCGGTTGACCTCGAGGAACTTGCCCGACGAGGTCGACCGGCTGAAGATCTGCGAGAACTGCGGGTCGAAGCCGGGCGTGGTGCCGGCGACGAGGCCGATGGACGCGGTCGGCGCGATGGCCATGAGCGTCGCGTTGCGCATGCCGCCCTTGACCTTCTCGCGCAGGCGGTCCCAGTCGAGGCGGATGGTGCGGTCCACCGTGATCGGGGTGCCGCGGTCGGCCTCGGTCAGCGCGATCGAGTCGTAGGGCACGAGGCCCTTCGACCAGCGCGAGCCCTCGAAGTTCGGGTATGCGCCGCGCTCCTGGGCCAGGTCGGCGCTCTCGTCGATCGCGGCGTACGAGACGTGCTCCATGATCTCGTCGATCAGGGCGTACGCCTCCTCGCTCTCGTAGCTCAGGCCGAGCTTCTCGACGATGTCGGTGAAGCCCATGACGCCCAGGCCGATGGCGCGGTTCTGCTGGTTGGAGTAGTCGGCCTCCGGCACGCTCGACACGGTGATGTCGATGAGGTTGTCGAGCTGGCGGACCGCCTGGCGGGCGCTCGCCTCGATGCGCTCCCAGTCCATCTTGCCGTCGATCAGGTGACGGCTCAGGTTGATCGAGGCCAGGTTGCAGACCGAGACGTTGTCGCGGTCCTGCGGCAGCGTGATCTCCGTGCAGAGGTTGGAGAGGTGGATCGTGCCGGTGTTGTTGTTGAGGGCACGGTTGTTGATCGTGTCCTTCCAGGTCAGCCACGGGTGGCTGGTGGTCTGCAGGCTCATCAGGATGTCCTTGAACTGCGCGCGGGCGCTGATCTTCTTGAACATCTTGAGGTTGCCGGCCTCGGCCTCGGCGACGTAGTGCGCGTAGCGCTCCGAGAACGCCTTGCCGTACAGCTCGTTGAGGTCGGCGACCTCCAGCGGGTCGAAGAGGTACCAGTCCTCGTCGTTCTGGACGCGCTTCATGAACTCGTCGCTGATCCACACCGCGGTGTTGGCGGTGCGGGTGCGGCGGTACGGGTCGCCCGAGTTCTGGCGCAGGTCCAGGAACTCCGGGAAGTCCATGTGCCAGTTCTCCATGTAGAAGCAGAGGGCGCCGAACTTCTTGCCGCCGCGGCTGACCGCGCGGAGCACCGAGTCGATCGTGTGCATGAACGGGATCGGGCCGGTCGAGGTCGTGTTGTTCGAGCGGATGGGCGAGCCCTGTGCACGGAGCTTCGTGACCGACAGGCCGATGCCGCCGGTGCCCTTGGTGAGCCACATGACATCGCGCACGCTCTTCGCGATGTGCTCGATGTCGTCCTGCATCTCCATGACGAAGCAGTTGGAGAGCTGCGGGTATGCGGTGCCCGCGTTGACCAGCGTGGAGCCGGCGGCGAGGTACTCGAGCTTCGACATCTTGTCGTAGAACGCGATGGCGTGGCTGGTGGGGTCGGCCTCGTTGAGGGAGAGGCCCATCGCGATGCGCATCCAGAAGAACTGGGGCACCTCGAGCGAGTCGCCGTTGCGCGCCTTGATGCCGTAGCGGTTGTTGAGGGTGACGACGCCGATGTACTTCAGAAGTTCGTCGCGCGAGGGGTCGAGGTAGCCCGCGAGGCGGTCGAGGTCGAAGGCGGTGGTGAAGCGGCCGTCGAGCAGGGTCTCGGCGACGCCGCGCTCGATGTAGGGGCGGAAGCGCTCCGCGTGCAGGCTCACCAGCTCGTCGTGGGACTGGTAGTCGCCGAGGACGCGCTTGTAGATCGTCTTGAGCAGCAGGCGCGCGGCGACAGTGTCGAACGCCGGGTCGTCCTTGACGTTCTGGAGCGCGACCTGGATGACCGCCTCGTCGAGCTGCTGCGTCGTGATGCCGTCGAACAGCGTGAGCTCGAGCTCGCTCGCGATCTGCGTCACCCACGTGATGTTCTCGTCAAGACCCTGGGCCGCGTTCTCGATGGCCAGGTTGATCTTGTTGGCGTCGTACGGCTCCCGCTCGCCGTTGCGCTTGACGACTGTGATACCCACTGTCTCTCCCTCTTCGATGTGCCGATCAGACGGCGGAAAACCCCACGGAACCGCGACGTCGGGCGTCTGAGACGCTCGTCCGGCCCTTCGTGCTCGACCACTATATAGCGGGGGTCCGACATTTCCATCCCCCCACATCTAGTGGGCGTGTCGTCCACAGATGGGGAGAAGTTATGCACAGTTTCCACACCCCCCCGAACACGTCACGAGCCGCTGTGGAGACCTCTGGACGAGCCCCTCAGGACCACTAGTGTTGACTGTTGTGAGCACGTATTCGAGCCTTCTGAAGACGCCGGGCGTCGCCCGCATCATCGCCGCTCAGCTCACCGCGCGCTTCCCCTTCGGCATGCTCTCGCTCGCCTTCCTGCTCCACATCGAGCGCGTCCACCACTCCTACGGCGCGGCCGGTCTCGTGCTCGGCGCGATGAGCATCGGCCAGGCGATCGCCGGCCCGATGACGAGCCGGCTGATGGGTGTGCTCGGCATGCGCACGGTGCTCTGGACGACGCTCGCCCTCTGCTCCGCGGCCGTCGCGGCCATCGGCCTGTTCGTCATGCCGGTGCCGGTCACCATGGCCATCGCGTTCTTCGCCGGCCTCAGCATGCCGCCCATCCAGCCCGCCGTGCGCACCATCTACCCCAAGATGGTCAACTCGCGGCAGCTGACCCCGCTGTTCTCGCTCGACGCTTCCGCGCAGGAGATCATCTGGATCGCCGGCCCCGTCGCCATCACGTTCGTCTCCACCCAGATCGGCACGGTCGAGGGCATCCTCATGTCGGTCGCCATCATGCTGGCGGGCGGCTGCTGGTTCATCTCCTCCCCCGAGGTCGGCCGGGTGCGCATCCCCCGCAGCAAGCGGCGGTTCGGGACGGTGCTGACGCGGCCTCCCGTGCTGCTCGCGACGGTCGTCGGCTTCCTGCTGATCGGCTCGTGCTCGGCTGTCGAGGCCGGTGTCGTCGCCACCTTCGGCGAGGGGTCGCCGCTCGCCGGGATCGTGCTCGCCATCTGGTCGCTCGGATCGCTGGTCGGCGGCCTCGCGCTCGGCCACATCCCGATCGGGCCCTGGGCGACGGCGCGGCGCATGCTCATCGTCTTCGTCGGCGTCGTGCTCTCGACGTTCATGCTGTGGTCGTGGTGGGGCCTCTCCATCACCCTGCTGATCGCCGGCGTCGGCATCGCACCGGCCCTCGCCGTGCTGTTCGCCATCGTCTCCGCCAGCGTGAAGTTCTCCGACACCGCCGAGGCGTACGGCTGGGTCGGAACCGGCCAGCTCATCGGCGCCGCCCTCGGCTCCGCGCTCGCGGGCTTCCTCATCGACGGCGTCGGGCCGGTCGGCGCGTTCTGGGTCGCCGGCGCGTTCGCCCTGGTGGGCTTCGTCGTCCCGGCCCTTGCGCACCGCATCCACCCCGACCTGCGAGGCCGCGACGCCTCCCCCATCCCCGACACCGAGCCCGTCCCCGTCCAGCCCTCCTGACCGAGTTGCACGTTGTGGCGGCTATTCGGGCCGAATAGCCGCCTCAACGTGCAACTCGCTGAAGATGAGCCTGTGGATAAGGGGCCGGCCGGGCGAGACGTGCGGCACGGTGTCGGCATGGGACGAAAGTTGGAGGCACTCGATCCGGCGCTCCGAGGAGCGCCATTCTCAACGCGAACCGGCGGCGCCCATGGAGCGACGCGGAGCCGGATGCGCGCGGCGGACGTCGTCAGCCCTCTCCGCGGATTTCGTGTTCACCGCGACGACGATGACCTAATGGCACGGTTGCGCGCCTACGCCATGCACCGGCGGTTGGACTTCGCGTTCAGCCACTTCACCGCGGCGCGACTGCACGGGATCCCGCTGCCCCTGAACACACCGACCGATATCCACGTCAGCGTGCGTGCGCCCGGGCGAGCGCCGGCTGTCCGGGGATTCGTCGGGCATCAGCTCCGGCGCTGGGAGACGATCGACGTGGACGGACTGCCGGTCACGACCCCGGTGCAGACCTGGCTCGACCTTGCTCCCCTACTGTCGGTGGCGGAGCTCATCGTCGCCGCCGACTATTTGGTCGGGGCGAAGGTCGGGCGCACGACGCCCGCCGAGCTTCGCGATGCGATCGCACAATCGCAGGGACGGCGTGGGATCGCCCGCGTGCGCGAGGCGCTCCAACGGGTGCGGGTGGGATCGGAGTCTCCGGGCGAGACGCAGCTCCGCCTACTTCTGGTGAGCGCGGGACTTCCCGAGCCTGTGCTGAACCTCGACGTGCGCGATGCAACCGGCCATTTCGTGGCGCGCGTCGACATGGCGTACCCGGCCGCCGGCGTCGCGCTCGAGTATGAGGGAGACGTCCACCGCGTGGACCGGTACACCTGGATGAAGGACATCCGCCGCCGCGAGCAGGTCGAGGATCTGGGATGGCGGATGGTCCGGGTCACGGCCTCCGACCTCCGGAATCCCGAAACCCTCGTGCGTCGTCTCCGCCGCCTCCTGTGTCTTTCATGACTGGCCGGGTTGCACGTGGTGGCGGCTACTCGCGCCGAATAGCCGCCACACGTGCAACTCGGCGGGGCGGCTACCAGCGGGGGTGGACGGCGGCGCGGAAGTGGGTGTCGTAGATGCGGTGGACGGCCTCGTCGAAGCCCGCGGGCAGGCGAACGGCGCCTGCGGCGGCGTTCGCGCGCGCCTGCTCCGGCGAGCGGGCGCCCGGGATGACCGTGCTGACGCCGTCCTGTGCGACGATCCAGGCGATGGCCGCCTGCGCCGGCGTCACGCCGTCCGGCACGAGTTCCGCGAACTCGCGCGCGGCGGCGACGCCCTCCTCGAAGTCGACACCCGAGAAGGTCTCTCCGACGTCGAAGGCCTCGCCGTGACGGTTGTAGGTGCGGTGGTCGTCCGCCGCAAAGGTCGTGTCGGTGGTGTAGCGCCCACTCAGCAGCCCGGAGGCGAGGGGCACCCGCGCGATGATCCCGACGCCGGCCTCCCGCGCGGCCGGAAGCACCCGGTCGAGAGGCTTGAGGCGGAAGGCGTTCAGGATGATCTGCACCGTCGCCGTGCCGGGCCGGGCGATCGCGGCAAGCGCCTCGTCGACCGTCTCGACGCTCACGCCGTAGTTCTCGATCGCCCCCTCCTCGACCAGCGTGTCCAGCGCGTCGTAGACGGCGTCGCTCGAGAACACGGGCGTGGGAGGGCAGTGCAGCTGCACGAGGTCCAGACGGTCGACCCCGAGGTTGCGGCGGGAGCGGTCCGTCCACTCGCGGAACTTCGCGAGCGTGAAGTTTGCCGGATCCTGAGCCTCGCGCCGCCCCATCTTCGTGGCGACGGTCAGCGGCAGCTCGGGATGCTCGGTCACGAACCGCCCGATGATCTGCTCGCTCCGGCCATCTCCGTACACGTCCGCCGTGTCGAAGAAGGTGACGCCCGACTCCGCCGCGGCCTCGAGCACGGCGAGGGCGTCGCCCTCCGTTACGTCGCCCCAGTCCGCGCCGAGCTGCCAGGTGCCGAGTCCGACGACCGAGACCTCGCGGCCGGTCCCTCCGAGGATGCGCTGTTCCATGCTGCCCACCTTATGCCGGGTCGGCCGACGCCTCGGTGGCGGGCCCCTCCGCGTCGCCTCATGGCCACCACGCCGGGGTGAGCCGGCCGACCAGGGCGAGGAAGGCGTCCACGTCGCGCGGGCGCGGTCGGGTGAGCCAGACGTCGATCGCTCCGATGGTGCCGTCGGCGAGGTAGCGCGCGACGGCCCGGCGCTCGACCTCGTCGTCGGCGGGCACGACGAGGCTGTGCTGGTCGAGGAGCAGGTCGATGGACGCTTGGAAGTGCTCGCTGAGCATCGCGTGGAGGCTGGCGGCGCCGCTCTCTGCTCCGAGGCCCCTGCGGTACACGGCGTCGTACTCGTCGACGTGCCGGAGGACGGCGCGGGTGACGCCGACCACCGCGGCGGCCGCGTCCGCCGGGTCGACGTCGACGAGGTACTGCGCGCGCAGGTCGTCGAGCTCGCCCCGAAGCACCTGCTCCAGCAGGTGGGCGGGCGACGTCGCGTACTCGTACACGGTCGATCGATGGACGCCCGCGGCCGCGGCCAGCGCCGACACGGTGATCTCGGTCACCGGCCCCCGGGTCGCGAGGTCGAGCACCGTCGCACTCAGCCGGGCATAGGTCTTCTGCTGCCTCGCATCCACCGAACGATCGTACAATGACTTATCCGACAGCTGTCGGATAACGAAAGGAGATCTTCATGGCTCAGTACGACGTCGCCGACCGTTCCGCGATCGTGACGGGAGGCGGCTCGGGCATCGGCCGCGCCATCGCCCTCACCCTGGCGGCGAGCGGCGCCTCCGTCCTCGTCACCGACCTGAACGAGGAGCACGGCAAGGCGGTCGTCGCCGAGATCGAGGCGGCCGGCGGCACGGCCGCGGCGCTCGCCGGCGACGTGACCGACCCGTCCTTCGCCGAGGCCAGCGTCGCTGCGGCGACGCAGCTCGCACCTCTGCGCATCGCCGTCAACAACGCCGGCATCGGTGGGGCGTCCGCCCCGGTCGGCGAGTACCCGCTCGACTCGTGGCGCAAGGTCATCGAGGTCAACCTGAACGCCGTGTTCTACGGGATGCAGCCCCAGCTCGCCGCGATCGCCGCGAACGGCGGGGGTGCCATCGTGAACATGGCCTCCATCCTCGGCAGCGTCGGCTTCGCGAACTCGTCCGCGTACGTGACGGCGAAGCACGCGCTCCTCGGCCTGACGCAGAACGCCGCACTGGAGTACGCCGGCAAGAACGTGCGCGTCACGGCGGTCGGCCCCGGCTTCATCCGCACGCCCCTGGTCGCCTCGAACCTCGACGCCGACACGCTGAGCTTCCTGGAGGGCAAGCACGCGCTCGGCCGCCTGGGCGAGCCCGAGGAGGTAGCCGCGCTCGTCGCGTTCCTCGCCTCCGACGCCGCCAGCTTCATCACGGGCAGCTACCACTTGGTCGACGGCGGCTACACCGCCCAGTGATCGTCCACAGAAGCGGGACTTTCCACACCTTTCCGTGAGGGCTCCCGTGCCCGGTCACGCTCCCCTAGTGTGAGGAGCGTGACCGAGCACGACCCCGCCTCTGACCCGCACTCCGCCGACCTCACCCCCGCCGACCCGCTGAACGACGAGCTGCTGTCCCGCATCCGCTCGCGCGCCGCCGAGTACGACCGCGAGAACCGCTTCTTCACGGAGGACTTCGCCGAGCTCGCCGACGGCGGGTACCTCAAGGCTCTGGTGCCGACGGAGTTCGGGGGTCTCGGCCTCAGTCTGGAGCAGACGGCGCGCCTTCAGGTCCGGCTGGCGGGCGCTGCTCCGGCCACCGCGCTCGCCGTCAACATGCACCTGGTCTGGACCGGCATCGCCAAGACGCTGCGCGACCGCGGCGACGACTCGCTGGAGTTCGTGCTCCGCGAGGCCGGCGCCGGCGAGGTCTTCGCGTTCGGGCTCAGCGAGGCCGGCAACGACCTGGTGCTGTTCGGCTCGACGACCGAGGCGCGGCCGGAGCCCGACGGTTCGTACCGGTTCCACGGCCGCAAAATCTTCACCTCCCTCTCTCCCGCGTGGACGCGGCTCGGCACGATGGGCCTCGACAGCACCAGCCCCGACGCGCCGAAGATCGTGTACGGCTTCATCGAGCGCACGGGCGGCGGCTTCGAGATCCGAGAGGACTGGGACACGCTCGGGATGCGCGCGACCCAGAGCAACACCACCGTGCTGGACGGAGCACGGGCGGCGGCCGACCGGGTGGTCCGGCGGCTCGACCCCGGGCCCAACCCCGACCCGCTGGTGTTCGCGATCTTCGCGAACTTCGAGATCCTGCTCGCCGCCGTCTACACCGGTATCGGCGCGCGGGCGCTCGAGCTCGCCGTCGAGGCCGCGCACCGGCGCACCAGCCTCAAGAACGACGGCCGGAGCTACGCGAACGACCCCGACATCCGGTGGCGCGTGGCCGAGGCCGCGATCGAGCAGGATGCCCTGCTCCCCCAGCTGGATGCGCTCGCCCGCGACGTCGACACCCTCGCGTCGCACGGCGGCCTGTGGTTCCCGAAGCTCGTCGGGCTGAAGATCCGCGCGACCGAGACCGCGCGACGCGTGGTCGACCAGGCGGTCCGGGTCTCGGGCGGCTCGACGTTCTTCGCGGGCAGCGAGCTCGGTCGTCTATACCGCGATGTGCTCGCCGGAATCTTCCACCCGTCCGACGCCGAGTCGGCGCACAACACCGTCGCCACCGCGTGGCTGGGACCCGTCGAGGAGTGATCGCGGCCGCACCCGGGATGCGACCCCCAGCAGGCAGACGGCACGACGAGAAGGGCAGCGGACATGCAGGACATCACGGCACGGCATTTCGCCGAGCGGCTGGAGCGCGGCGCACGGCAGGCCGGCGCGGCCGGCTTCGACGGGCTCATCATCGCGCCGGGACCCGACCTCGCCTACTTCGCCGACTACCTCCCCGTCACGACCGAGCGGATCACGATGCTGGTGATCCCGGCGGACGGCGAGCCGACGATGCTGGTGCCTGCGCTCGAGCACGGCGGCGCGGCCGGGACGCGGGCGTCCGGGGCCATCCGGCTCGTCGACTGGGCCGACGGTCAGGACGAATACGTCCCGGCCGCACGGCTGCTCCGTGCGGAGGGACGCTACGCGATCTCCGATGCGACGTGGGCGATGCATCTGCTCGGACTCCAGCAGAAGCTACCGAGCGCCCGATTCGCCGCCCTCTCGCACGCGCTCCCGATGCTGCGGGCGGTGAAGACGGGCGACGAGGTCGATCGTCTCGCGGCCGCGGGAGCCGCGGCCGATGCGACCTTCGAAGACGTGCTCCGCCTGCCGTTCGCCGGTCGCAGCGAGCGTCAGCTGGCGGCGGAGCTCGACCGGCTCCTCCGCGAGCACGGTCACGAACAGGTCGACTTCACGATCGTCGCGTCCGGTCCGAACGGCGCCGACCCGCACCACGAGCCGGGCGAGCGGATCGTCGCCGAGGGCGACACGGTCGTCCTCGACTTCGGCGGCCTGCTGGCGGGCTACGGCTCCGACACCACCCGGACCGTCCACGTCGGCGAGCCCACCGACGAGGAGCACGAGGTGTACGAGGTGGTCAAGCAGGCGCAGCAGACCGCCTTCGAGGCCGTCGCGGTCGGCGTCCCCTGCCAGGAGATCGACCGGGCGGCTCGCCGGGTGATCCGCGAGGCCGGCTACGGCGAGTTCTTCATCCACCGGGTCGGCCATGGTATCGGCGTCACCACCCACGAGCCGCCGTACCTGGTCGAGGGAGAGGAGCAGCCGATCGAGGCGGGGATGTGCTTCTCCATCGAGCCGGGCATCTACCTGCCGGGCCGTTTCGGCGTCCGGATCGAGGACATCGTCGTCGCGGCGGAGGACGGCGCGCACCGGCTCAACAACTCCAGCCGGGAGCTGCACCTGGTCGGCTGAGACCGCCCGAGGTGCGGCTACGCAGCGGCTACCGCACGCTGCGGTCGACCGCGACGGCCGCCGCCGCGGCCGTCCGGGCGATCCGGCGCCGCCGGGCGAACGGGAGGGCGACCAGACGCCATCCCACCAGAAACGCGCCGAGCACCACCGCCGCGACGGCGATGAACGACGGCTCGACGCCCTGACCGGCGGAGGTGCGGATCAGCATCCCCAGCGCAACGGTCATCAGCCACACCGGGACGCCCGGCCACACGATGGCCAGCGGACGCCGCCACGCCCAGGTCACGAGCCAGCCGACCACGAGAGCGACCAGGAACGGCCACAGCGTGTCGAGCACTCCGGCGGCGGACGTGGTCTCGCCGTGACTGCGACGCCCGATCAGCACGAAAAGGGTCACGAAGGCCGCGTCGATGACGAAGGCGACGAGCGCGGTCCTCCAAGGCTTCACACGCCCCAGGCTACGCGGAGGCTCCCGTACGTTCGCTGGGCGGAAGCCGTGCTGATACCGACTGTGATGCACAATCGGCAGGTTGTCCACAGATGCGCTCCCCGTTCGACACGGCGTCGGCGCCCGCTCACTAGACTGACCTCGAAATCGCCGCCGAGCCCTGGAGCCCCGTTGCCGAACTTCGACTTCCTCACCCAGCCCGCGCTCCCCCGACCCGAGGTCACGGTGGAGCACGCGGCGGCGATCGCGGCCGCCCGGTTCGGGCTCGAGGGCGACATCGTCGAGCTGGGCAGCAACCAGGATCGCAACTTCCGCATCGACACCGGCGGAGAGCGCTTCGTGCTGAAGCTCGCCAACCCGGTGTTCTCCGCCGACGAGCTCCTGGCGCAGAACGCCGCCCTCGCGGCCCTCGCCGGCTCCGGCATCCGCATCCCCGAGGTCGTCGCCTCGGTCGACGGCGCCGAACTGGTGGAGGTCGAGGTCGCCGGCCGCACGCTCCTCGCGCGCGTGCTCCGCTACCTCGACGGCGAGCCGCTCACAGGCGTCGGCCGGCCGACCCGCGACCAGCTGCGCACCCTCGGCGCCCTCGCAGGCCGCGTCGCCGGAGGGCTGGCCGCGCTGACGCATCCCGGCCTCGACCGCACCACCCAGTGGGACGCCCGCATCGGCGGCGAGGTCGTCGACCTGCTCCTGGAGCACGTCGAGCAGCCGGCGAAGCGCCGGATCGTGCGCGAGGCGACGGATGCGGCCCTCGCGCGGCTGGAGCCCCTGCGCCAGCGCCTCCGCGTTCAGGCCGTCCACGGCGACGTCACCGACGACAACATCGTGCTCGGCGATGACGGACCGGGCGTGATCGACTTCGGCGACGTGTCCGACGGCTGGCTCGTCGCCGAGCTGGCCGCAACGGTCACAAGCGCCCTGCACCACGTTCCGGACGAGCCGCTGGCCGTGCTGGACGTGATCGAGGCCTTCCACGCCGAGGCGCCGCTCGACGACGCCGACCTGGCCGCGCTCTGGCCGCTGGTCGTGCTGCGGGGCGCGGTACTCGTCGTCAGCGGCGAGCAGCAGGTCGCCCTCGAGGCGGACAACGTCTACGCCGACGAGAACCGTGCCCACGAGTGGGTCGCCTTCGACGTCGCCCGGCGGCTCGACGCCGGTGAGTTCGAGACGCTCATCCGCGCCCGTCTGGCGAGCGCGCCGGCGCCCGCATCCACACCGCTCGGCCGCCTGGTCCCGCTGACCACGACTGCGGCCCACCTCGCCGACCTCTCCGTGGAGTCGCGCGACCTCGACGCCGGCGCCTGGCTGCGCGAGGATGCCGAAGACGTGGTGCTCGCCCGCGTCTGCCGCGAGCACGGTCACGCCGTCACGCGCTACGGCGAGGCCCGGCTGACCCGTAGCACCACCGACCGCTCGCTCCCGGACGCCACGGTCGCCCTGGCCGTCACGGTCGACGTTCCCGCGGGTCTCGACGTCACGGCTCCGCTCGCGGGCGAACTCGCCCTCGTCGAGGGCTCATGGCTCCTGCGAGGAACCGGCAGCAGCACCCGCACCGAGCTCTGGCTGGACGGCCTCGTCCGTCCCCTCACCACCGCCACCGTCGCGGCCGGCGAGGTCATCGGCACCGCGGTCCGGCTCACCGCCCAGCTGAGCACGCTCTCCGGTCACCGCCCGCCGGCCTTCGTCACCCCGGCCCTCCCGCTCTCCGCGTGGTCGGCCGTCTCCCCCGACCCGTCGGCCCTCTTCGGAGCTGACCTCGCCGTGGCCGCGCCCGACCCCGAGGCGTCCCTCGCCCGGCGGGACGCCACCTTCGCTCAGGTGCAGGAGCACTACTTCGCCCATCCACCGCTCATCGAGCGCGGCTGGCGCCACCACCTCGTCGACACCCGGGCGCAGACCTACATCGACATGGTCAACAACGTCACGCAGATCGGCCACGGGCACCCGCGCCTGGTAGAGGCCGTGCGCGACCAGTGGGCGCGGCTCAACACCAACTCGCGGTTCCACTACGACGAGCTGTCCCGCTTCACCGAGCGCCTGGCGGAGCTGGCGCCGGAGGGACTCGACACCGTGTTCCTGGTCAACAGCGGCAGCGAGGCGGTCGACCTCGCCCTGCGGCTGGCGCAGATCCACACCGGCCGGCGCACGATCCTCGCGGTGACGGAGGCCTACCACGGCTGGACGATGGCCTCCGATGCGGTGTCGTCCTCCCTCGGCGACAACCCGCGGGCGCTGGAGACGCGTCCCGACTGGGTGAAGCTCGTCGCCGCCCCCAACTCCCTCCGCGGAAAGCACCTCGGCCCCGATTCGGCGCCCGCCTACCTGGCCGATCTGGATGCGGACCTCGCCGCCCTCGACGCCGCCGGCGCCGAGGTGGCCGGCTACATCGCCGAGCCGGTCTTCGGCAACGCGGGCGGACTGATGCTGCCCGACGGCTACCTCGCCGGCGTGTACGAGCGCATCCGTGCCCGTGGCGGCGTCTGCATCGCCGACGAGGTGCAGGTCGGCTACGGCCGTCTCGGCCACTACTTCTGGGGCACCGAGCAGCAGGGCGCCGTGCCCGACGTCATCACGATCGCGAAGGCGATGGGCAACGGGCAGCCGCTGGGCGCGGTCATCACCCGGCGGGAGATCGCGGAGTCGTTCGCGGCCGAGGGCAGCTTCTTCTCCTCCGCCGGCGGAAGCCCGGTGTCGTCGGTCGTCGGCCTGACGGTGCTCGACGTGATGCGCGATGAGCACCTGCAGGAGAACGCGGCGACCGTCGGCGATCACCTCGCCGCCCGGCTGCGGGAGCTGGGCGACCGGCATCCCCTCGTCGGCGCGGTGCACGGCATGGGCCTCTACCTCGGCATGGAGCTGGTGCTCGATCGTGAGACGCTGAAGCCGGCGACGGCCGAGGCGGCGCTGGTGTGCGACCGGATGCTCGCCGAGGGCTGCATCGTGCAGCCGACGGGCGACTACAAGAACGTGCTGAAGATCAAGCCGCCGCTGTGCATCACGCACGAGAGCGCCGACCGCTTCGTGGACGCCCTCGATCTGGTGCTGGCGACGCTGTAGCCGCCGGGCCGGGCGGGGCCACGAGCGCCCGCGCCGCCTCGGCCGCGATCGCCTCGGCGACGGCGTCGAGCGCCGCCGACCGCAGCGACCACTGGTGCCAGTACAGCGGTACCCGCTCCACCCGGACGGGGTCGAGCACGACGAGCCGCCCCTCGGCCACCAGCCGGTCCGCCTGCAGGTCGGGCAGCATCCCCCAGCCGAGTCCGAGGACGGCGGCGTCGACGAACTGCGTGGACGCCGGGATGTAGTGCCGCGGCGGACGCGCGCCGGGCGCGAACCCGTCCAGGTAGCGGTCCTGCAGCGCATCCTTGCGGTCGAACACCAGCACGGGTGCCTCGGCCGCAGCCTCCGGTGTCCAGCCGTCGGGGCACAACCGCTCGACGAACGCCGGGGCGGCCGTCGCCCGGTAGACCATCTCGCCCAGCGGGCGGGCGATGCAGCCCTGCACCGGCTCCGGGTCGGAGCCGATCGCCGCCATGGCGGTGCCGTCGCGGAGCCGGTCGAGCGTGTGCTCCTGATCGTCGAGCACGAGCTCGAACCGGATGCCGTCCACACGCGCCAGGGCCGGGAGCACCCAGGTCGCGAGCGAGTCGGCGTTGACGACGAGCGGCACGACCGCGCCGACCGCTTCGTGCTGTCCCGCCAGCGCGGCCTCCGCCTCGCTCTCGAGCAGCGCCAGCTGACGCGCGAGGCGCAGCAGCACACTGCCCGCCTCCGTCGGCTCGACCGGCTTGCTCCGCCGCACCAGCACGCGCCCGCTCTGCTCCTCCAGCGCCTTGATGCGCTGGCTCACCGCGGACGGTGTGACGTGCAGGGCTGCGGCCGCAGCCTCGAAGGTCCCGGCGTCCACCACGGCGGCGAGGGCGCGCAGCTGATCGGCGTTGGCGGACACCTAAGCAACCCTAATGCTCGGTAAGAAAGATGAGCTGTACTTAGCGGGAACGCGTCCCTAGCGTCGAAGGGTGTTCGCCACTTTCGTCACGGGCCTCGGCTCGGCCGCCTCCCTCATCATCGCCATCGGCGCGCAGAACGCGTTCGTGCTGCGCCAGGGGCTCCGCCGCGAGCACGTCCTCCCGGTCGTGCTGATCTGCGTGCTGAGCGACGCGGTGCTCATCGCCGCGGGCGTGGCAGGGATCGGCGTGCTGGTGAAGCAGGCTCCAGTCGCTCTGACGATCGTCCGCTGGGCGGGCTTCGCGTTCCTGCTCGGCTACGCCGTGTTCGCCGCACGGCGGGCGTTCCGGCCGCAGGCGCTGAATGCGGCCGGCGCGGTCGCAGGCTCGCTCGCTGCTGCGGTCGGCACATGTCTTGCCATCACCTGGCTGAACCCGCACGTGTACCTGGACACGGTCCTGCTGCTCGGCTCGCTGTCCGCCTCTCACGGCGATCCCGGCCGCTGGGTGTTCGGCGCCGGTGCTGCCACGGCGAGCCTGCTGTGGTTCTCGCTGCTGGGCTTCGGGGCACGGTTCGCCGCACCGGTGTTCGCCAGGCCGGTCGCGTGGCGCATCCTCGACGGCGGCATCGCCGTGCTCATGCTGGTGCTGGCCGTCCTACTGGTGCTCTGACACCGGTGGATGCCCGCGACTGCGGCGGTTCGGAACGAATGCGGCCGATCGCGCACCCGCGGACGTTCCGCGAGGGCGCAGTCGCTGCGGGAGAGTCGCGCCGGACAAGCAGAAAGGCCGCCCGAGCGGGCGGCCTTTCCGGTACCGGTGGAGCTAAGGAGATTCGAACTCCTGACCTCTTCGATGCGAACGAAGCGCGCTACCAACTGCGCCATAGCCCCGGGGAACTGCTTAGAAACAATAGCACCTGACCGCGGTCGAGTCGAAATCGAGGGCGGCTCAGCTGGCGGCCCGGCGGCGGCGCAGGACCGCGTCCAGGTCCATGCCGGAGGCGCCCACCTCGTCCAGCACGCCCATGCTCGCGTAGCGGCTGGGAGCGGCCGTTTCGGCCACAGGAGCAGCAGCCGCGACGGACGCGACAGGCGCCACCGCTGCTGCAGGAGCGACCGGCGCCACGGGCCGCAGCGGCACGGGCGCAGGAGCGGGAGCGACGACCTCGGCCGCCTTGCGCTCGAACTCGGCGCGCGCGGCGGCGCGGCGGAGCTCTGCGGCGGCATCCACCGATGCCATGGCGGCCGCGGCGACCGTTCCCGGCGAGAGGTGAAGGGGCTTCGGGAGCGGTCGCGGCGTCCAGCTCTGGCGGAGCCGCTCCTGCACGGGCACGTCGTGCTGAGCGTCGTCGTACAGCTCGGGCGAGACCTGCGAGGTGCGCACGATCGGCTGCGCCGCGACCGCCGCACGCTGCGGGCGCGCGAGGCGCGCGAGCATCCAGCCGGACAGCAGCACGGCCGCGCCGGACAGCCCGGCCAGCAGCCACGCGCCGGTCTCGGCGGCGACCACGGCGCCGGCGACGAGCCCGGCGAGTCCGGCGACGAGCACCAGGGTGGAGAGAGCGCGTGCCCGGCGCAGCCGCCGGCGGCGTCGTCGTCGAGCGGAACGGGACCGTCGTCTCAGTCGGCGTGCGAGAAGGACCGATTCGTGAATGGTCTCGTCGGTAAGGATTGCTCTCTTCACTCGATGCGCCCGGGAATCGGCGTCTTGCATCGCGCGCCGCAGCAAGCGTCCAACCTACGCAAAGCTCGAAGCTAAAAACACTGTGACCTCGCGCTTACTCTGCC
>NZ_JAROCB010000010.1 GCF_030433675.1 Leifsonia virtsii | reverse complement strand
TGTAGTGCCCAGGGACGTTGTTTGATCTGGTTGTCGTGACATGGCGAGAACCTCCGGTCAGAGTGGAGCTGCTTAGACACCCGCTCATGACTCGGAGGTTCTCGTGTCTCACGGTAATGCGGCGTTGACGCCGCGCCAACGCCTGCGCATCGCGCAATTGATCATCAACGAGGGATGGAGCATCGCCGCGGCGGCGGACTATTTCCGTGTCTCCTGGCCGACCGCGGCCAAGTGGGCGCGCCGTTACGCCGAGCTCGGCCAGGCAGGGATGACCGATCGGTCCTCGCGCCCGCATACGCATCCGAACAAGACCCCGCAGATGGTGGTGAAGAAGATCGCTCACCTGCGGATCCGAAAGCGTCTGGGCCCCGTCCAGATCGCCGGGCGGCTAGACATGCCCGCCTCGACCGTTCACGCGGTCCTCACCCGATGCCGGCTGAACCGGCTCACTCACGTTGACGTCAAGACGGGAGAACCGGCGCGGCGTTACGAGCACGAGACGCCGGGCGCCTTGATCCATGTCGATGTGAAGAAGCTCGGGAACATCCCGCTCGGCGGCGGTTGGCGTTTCGTCGGCCGCCAGCAGGGCGACTGGAACCGGCAGACAACCCCCGGCTTGGCGCGGAACAAACATCGCCATGAGATCCTCGGCTACGCATTCGTTCACACCGTCATCGACGACCACTCCCGCGTCGCCTACGCCGAGATCCATGACGACGAGCGCGCCGAGACCGCGATCGGTGTGCTGCAACGCGCTGTCTCCTGGTTCGCCGATCGCGGGGTCCGCGTCGAACGCGTGCTCTCCGACAACGGCTCCGCCTACCGCTCGCACGCCTGGAAGCGCGCCTGCAACGCCCTCGACATCCGACCCAAGTTCACCCGACCGCGCCGGCCGCAAACGAACGGGAAGATCGAGCGCTTCCACCGCACAATGGCCGACGGCTGGGCCTACGCAAAGCACTACAACACCGAATCAGCCCGCCGAGCCGCACTCCCCGCCTGGCTGCACTTCTACAATCACCACAGGCCCCACACCGCGATCGGCAAACTCCCGCCCATCAGCCGAATCTCAAACAACCTGCCTGGGCACTACA